>NZ_JBYSWL010000001.1:0-3475967 GCF_058781105.1 Rhodanobacter sp. FW510-R10
TCGGCGGTGCCCAACAGGGATTCCGGCACCGGGGGGGCAATGCGCAACAGCCGCGGATCGCCCATCTTCAGGATTTCACGGATCATGCAAGCCTCCTACGCGACTGCACGCAAGCACCCCACTGCTACACAAAGTATGGACCTCGCCGCGTGAAGGCAAGCCGCTTCCGGGTATGGCTGCCGGAAGGGCGCTGAACTTGGCGGCACCTGCCTGCGCGCAGCCAATCCGCTACAATACCGGGTTCCCGCGGCCGCGCCAGACGCTATTCCCGCATGATCGCATTGGACGGGCGCAGCGCCCTTTCCCCCTTCCGCCTGGAACGCTTGAACCAACGCCTGGAAGCGCTGCACCACGGCGCACAGGTGCAGGCGGCGTGGGCGGTATATTTCCTCGACACCGGCACCTTGCCATCGGCCGAGCCGTATGCACGCCTGTTGCACCTGCTCGGCGCCAAGGGCGGGCCACCGGCGCCGGCGACGCTGTGGGTGGTGCCGCGGCTGGGCACCATTTCGCCATGGTCGAGCAAGGCCACCGAAATCCTGCGCCACGCCGGGCTGAATTTCGGGCGGGTGGAGCGTGGCCTGGCGTGGCAACTGGTGGGCTGGAACGGACATGACCCGGCCGAGCGGGCCGCAGTCGCCGCCCTGCTGCACGATGCGATGACCCAATCGCTCCTGGAGCGCATCGAGCAAGCCCAGGACCTGTTTCGTGCCGGCAGCCCCGGCCCGCTCGCGCACATCGCGCTCGGGCGTGATGCCCATGCTGCCCTGGCGCAGGCCAACCGGCACCTGGGTCTGGCGCTGGCCGAGGACGAGATCGATTACCTGGTGGCCCGCTATGCCGAGCTGGGCCGCGATCCCACGGATGCCGAGCTGTTCATGTTCGCGCAGGCGAATTCCGAACATTGCCGGCACAAGGTCTTCAACGCCAGCTGGACGCTCGATGGCGTGGACCAGGACCAAACCCTGTTTGGCATGATCAAGCACACCCACCACATGGCACCGGCGCGTACGCTTTCGGCGTATTCCGACAATGCCGCGGTGATCGAGGGCAGGGATGGGCAGCGCTTTTTTGCCGACCCGGAAGACGGGGTATGGCGCCGCCATGCCGAGCGCATCGATTTCGCCATCAAGGTGGAGACCCACAACCATCCCACCGCGATTGCACCGTGGCCCGGTGCGGCCACCGGCGCCGGCGGCGAAATCCGCGACGAAGGTGCCACCGGCCGCGGCGGCAAGCCCAAGGCGGGCTTGACCGGGTTTTCCGTGTCCGACCTGCGTATCCCCGGGCATGCGCAGCCCTGGGAGCTCTCGCGGCCCCTGCCGCCCCGGGTGGCCAGCGCGTTCGAGATCATGCGCGACGGCCCGCTTGGCGCAGCCGCGTTCAACAACGAGTTTGGCCGTCCATGCCTGGGTGGCTATTTCCGCAGCTTCGAGCTGGAAACCGGCGAGCCTGGCCTGCGCCACGGTTACGACAAGCCCATCATGCTGGCCGGTGGCCTGGCCAACCTGCGCCCCGGTCTGGTGCTGAAGCACAAGCTGCAGCCGGGCGACGCCGTGATCGTGCTCGGCGGTCCAGCCATGCTGATCGGGCTGGGCGGCGGCGCCAGCTCGTCACTGGGCTCGGGCGCCTCCACGGCCGAGTTGGATTTCGCCTCGGTGCAGCGCGACAACGCCGAGATGCAGCGGCGCTGCCAGCAGGTCATCGACGCCTGTTGCGCGCTGGGCGAGCACACGCCGATCGTCAGCATCCACGACGTCGGCGCCGGCGGTCTGTCCAACGCCATTCCCGAGCTGCTCAACGATGCCGGCGTGGGCGGCCAGATCGACCTCGCGCGTATTCCCTGCGACGATCCGGCGCTCTCGCCCATGCAGGTGTGGAGCAACGAGGCGCAGGAACGCTACGTGCTCGCCGTGCGTACCGCGGACGTTGCCCGCTTCGCCGCGCTGTGCCAGCGTGAACGCTGCCCGCATGCCGTGGTCGGCCAAGCCACCGCGGACCGGCGCCTGTTGGTCACCGATGCGCAACGCCAGCTGAGCGTGATCGACCTGCCGATGGACGTGCTGTTTGGCAAGCCGCCCAAGATGCACCGCGATGCGCGCCGCGTGCCGCAGCGCGTGGAGCTGCTGCCGGACCTCGGCGGCATCGGCATGGACGAGGCCTTGCTGCGCGTGCTGCGCCTGCCCGGCGTGGGCAGCAAGAGTTTCCTGATCACCATCGGCGACCGCACCGTGGGTGGCATGAGCCACCGCGACCCGATGGTCGGCCCCTGGCAGGTGCCGGTGGCCGATTGCGCGGTGATGCTCGCGGACTTCGACGGCTATGCCGGCGAGGCCATGGCGCTCGCCGAGCGCTCCCCGGTGGCCCTGCTTTCCAGCGCCGGTGCCGCACGCATGGCCGTGGGCGAGATGATCACCAACCTCGCGGCCGCGCCGATCGCCGACTTGGGTCGCGTGCGGCTGTCGGCCAACTGGATGGCCGCGGTCAACCACCCTGGCGAAGACGCGGCGCTGTTCGACGCGGTCAAGGCGATCGGCCTCGAGTTGTGCCCGGCACTGGGCATCTCCATCCCGGTCGGCAAGGACTCGCTGTCCATGCAGACCAGTTGGCACGATGGCGAAGGCGAGCAACACACGGTGTCACCGGTGTCGCTCGTGGTCAGCGGTTTTGCCAGCGTCGAGGACGTGCGCCGCAGCCTGACGCCACAGCTGCGCCTGGATCGCGGTCCGTCCGACCTGTGGCTGATCGACCTGGGTGGCGGGCGTGACCGTCTGGGCGGTTCGGCACTCACCCAGGTGTTCAACCGTGGTGGTGGCGTGGCCCCGGACCTGGAGGATCCCGCACGCCTGCGCGCGCTGTTCGACCTGGTGCAGGCGGCCAATGCCGCGGGCCTGGTGCTCGCCTACCACGACCGCTCCGACGGCGGCGTCATCACCACCTTGCTGGAAATGGCGTTCGCCGGCCATTGCGGGCTGGAGGTCCATTTGGACGGCTGGGCCGAGGCCAGCCTGCGCGCGCTGTTCAATGAGGAACTCGGCGCAGTACTGCAGGTGCCGACGGAGCGGCGTGCGGAGTTCGCGGTCCTGCTCGACCGGCACAAGCTCGGCGCCATGAGCCGCCGCATCGGGCGGCCGAAGGAAAAGCTCGGCATCAAGCTCTTCCTGGGCGACGAAGTGTTGTTCAAGTGGCGCTGGCGTGACCTGTTTGCCGCCTGGGCCGAAACCAGCCACGCCATGCAGCGGCTGCGCGACAACCCGTTGACCACGGACGCCGAACTGGCCTGGCGACTGGACGATGCCGATCCGGGCATCACGGCCAAGCTCGGCTTTGATCCGGCCGCGGACGTCGCCGCGCCGTTCATTGCCCGTGGCGCGCGGCCGCGACTGGCCGTGCTGCGCGAACAGGGCGTCAACGGCCAGGTGGAAATGGCCGCTGCGTTCACCCGGGCCGGCTTCGACACGGTCGACGTGCACATGTCGGATCTGATCGAGGGTCGGCAAAAGCTGGCTGGCTTCCACGGCTTTGCCGCCTGCGGCGGGTTTTCCTATGGCGACGTGCTCGGCGCCGGACGCGGCTGGGCCGCCTCGATCCTCTACCTCCCCGCGCTGCGCGAGCAGTTCGCCGCATTCTTTGCCGACCCGGGCAAATTCGCCGTCGGCGTATGCAACGGCTGCCAGATGCTGGCCCAGCTCAAGGACATCATTCCCGATGCCCAGCATTGGCCGGAGTTCCTGACCAATGCCTCCGAGCAGTACGAATCGCGACTGGTGACCATGGAAGTGCTGGACTCACCAAGCATGTTGTTCACCGGCATGGCCGGTTCGCGCCTGCCGGTGGCCGTGGCCCATGGCGAGGGACGGGTCAACTTCCCGCTGGCGTGCAGCCCGTCCAAGGCCTCGGCGGTACTGCGCTTCGTCGACAATCGCGGCAAGCCGACCGAACATTTCCCGCTGAACAGCAACGGTTCGCCGGGTGGCCTGGCCGGCTTCACCGCGGCCGGCGGCCGGGTCACGATCATGATGCCGCACCCGGAGCGGGTGTTCCGCAGCGTGCAGATGAGCTGGCACCCGGAGGGCTGGGGCGAGGACTCGCCGTGGCTGCGCATGTTCCGCAATGCCCGCGTCTGGTGTGGCTAGGCTGTGCGCCGCACGCGGCCATGAGCCTGCTGGACCTGCCGCCGTGGAACGTGGTGCTCGGGCTGGTGGCCTGGCTGCTGGTCCTGGCCCTGCTGCCCTGGTGGCTGGGCTTGTCGCTGTTGCTGGCCATGACCGTCATGCTGCTGTCGCTGCGCGCGCGCCTGTCGGACGAACACGCCCACTGGTTGCGCTGGGGCCTGCGCTGGGGCCTGCCCGGCATGCTGCTGTCCCTGCAGCGCGCGCTTGGCGGCGATGCGCTGGCCTGGACCATCGCGCTGCTCGGGGCGCTCGCCGGCTACATGCTCGTGGTCGGCCTGGAGCTGTGGCTCGATCGTGACCTGGTCCGCGAGCCGCTGCAGCCGCCAGGCACGCAGGGAACCGGCGCGACCGCGGCGGAATGGCCGGCGCGGATCATGCAATCGGCCCTCGGCCCGCCCGTGGAACTCATCGAGCTCGACGCCCCGCAGTGGCAGGATGCGGATGATGACTTGCCCGATCCCTGGGGCGGGCACGCACGCTACGTCGACGGCGGCTACGAGTTTGCCGGTCGGCGACGGCTCGAGGGCGTCGCCGACCGCGCCTGCTTTTCCCCCGACGGGCGCTGGTTTGCCGCCCAAGTCACGCGCGGTCCGGGCGTCTTGTTGTGGGATCGCCGGCACGACCGCGAGCATCGCCTGCGCCGCTGGCTGCTGGCCGGCTGGTACCGCGAACAACCCTGGCTGCAGCGGCGTCCCGAGACCCCGCCCTGCGCGCTGCACCAGGTACTGGGTACCGACGAGGTGGCCGATGCCGAACGCTGAGGAAGGTCTGAATAATTGCCGTCATCCCCGCGAAAGCGGGGATGACGATCAAGAGCGAATTGTTCAGAGCTTCCCTGACACTCACTACACTGGCTGCTTTTTTTACGCTGTGCGTGCCCCACGCTGATCATGCCGTCACCCTCCCCCTTCAACGCGATTCCCGCGCTCAGCGTCATCGTGGTGGCCGCCGACAGTGGGCCGGCCCTGCGCGAATGCATCCGCCACGTGCTCGGCTGGCCGCTGCACCTGGAATTGCTGGTGCTGGACAACGCCTCCAGCGATGGTGTGCCGCAAGCCGCCGCCCGCGCCTGGGCGCACGATCCACGGCTGCGGGTGACCTACAACCGCGAAAATCTCGGCTTTGGCGCGGCGGTCAATCGTGGCGCTGCGCAGTCCAACGGCGAGGCCCTGCTGGTGCTCAATCCCGACTGCATGCTGGAGGCGGCTGGCGCCACGCGATTGCTTGAGGTGCTGAACGGCGATTCGAACATCGGCCTGGTCGGCGCTGTCGCCTGCAATGCCCACGGCAGGCCCGACCCGGCGTCATGGCGCCGCGACCCGCTGCTCGGGCGCGCGGTGGCAAGCATGCTCGGCCTTGCCCGTGCCGGGGTCAACATCACCCGGCCGCTGCCCGACCACCCGGTCGATGCCGACGCGGTATCGGGTGCGGTCATGCTGCTGCCTCGCCGGGTATTCGAGCGCGTCGGCGGCTTTGATCCTGGATACTTCCTGCATTGCGAGGATCTTGACCTGTGCCGCCGGGTCCGCGATGCGGGCTTGCGCGTGATGCTTGCCGCGGATGTTCGCGTGCTGCACGCCAAGGGTGGTTCCAGCGCGCATCGCCCGATCTTCGTCAGCCGGCACAAGCACCGCGGCATGTGGCGCTGGTTCCGCAAGTTCGATCCGGCCGCGCACAATCCGCTGCTGGCGGGGCTGGTGTGGCTGGGCATCTGGACCCACTTCACGCTGCAGCTGCCGGCCCTGTTCGTACGCAAACTGCGGCATCGCCGATTCGGCAACCAGCAGGGTGGCGCCGGCCCCGGCAAATGAAGCACCCACCGCAACCCTCGCCCCGCCCGCAGGCCCGCTCCCGCACGGCCGGTTTACCCGGGCCGCCGCCGCGGCATGCCGCCATGCGCGTGGACGGCTGCTGATGACAACCGCCCACCCACAACGCGCGACGCTGCTGGCCACCGTCGCCCTGCTCGCGGTGACCGCGGTCTGGGGCTCGACGTTCGTGCTGATCAAGGATCTGCTGGCACGCATGGCGGTGGTCGACTTCCTCGCCGTGCGCTACGCGATTGGCGCGGCGGTGGCGCTGGCGGTATTTGCCGGTCCGACGTGGCGGCTCGGGCGCACACAATGGTTGCGGGGCCTGCTGCTGGGCGTGATCTACGGCCTGGGCCAGTTGCTCCAGACCTGGGGGCTGGACTTGATCGCGCCCAGCGTCAGCGGCTTTGCCACCGGCATGTATGTGATCTTCACTCCGCTCCTGGCCACACTGCTGTTTCGCCAGCGCATGGCACCCGTGGTGTGGGCGGCGGTCGCCATGGCGACCGCCGGGTTGGGCCTGCTCACCCTGCACGGCGTCTCCGTGGGCCTCGGGGTTTGGTTGACGCTCGCCGCGGCCGTGCTCTATGCGCTGCAGATCCTCGGCCTAAGCCGCTGGTCGAGACCGGGCGATGCCCTGGGCTTGTCGGCGGTGCAGATGCTGGCGATCGCCGTGGTTTGCGGCGCCGCCACCGTGCCACACGGACCGGCCCTGCCGCCGGATGCCGGCGCCTGGCTCGCCGTGTTGTACATGGCGCTGGTGGCCGGGGCGCTGGCCATGATCCTGCAGACCTGGGCGCAGGCCCACCTCTCGGCCACGCGCAGCGCCATCATGATGACCGGCGAGCCCCTGTTTGCCGCGGCGTTCGCCGTGGCCTTCGGCAGCGACCTGCTCAGTTGGCGCATGCTCGCCGGGGGCGGCCTGATCGTCGCGGCCATGGTGCTGGTGGAGTGGAAGCCCAGCCGCCGCCCGGCCTTGACTCCCTCTCCCCCGGCTCTGCCGGAGGAGAGGGAGTAGGCAACGCCTTCGCCTTGCTCAAGTATCAGTCCGGGGCGGCGGCCTCCTGGCGCAGGAAATCGCGCAGGAACGGCACGGTGATGCGCCTCTGCGCGGCCAGGGACGCGCGGTCGAGGCGGTCGAGCAGGTCGAGCAGTGCGCCGAGGTCGCGGGCATGGTGGGTGAACAGCCAATCCAGCACACTGTCCTCGAGCTGGATACCGCGCTCGGTGGCGTAGCGCTTGAGCACGGCGCGGCGTGCGGTGGTATCCAATGGCTTGAGCGCAAACCGGGTGCACGCGCCCAGCCGCGAGCGCAGGTCGGGCAACTGGATGCCAAGCTGGTCCGGCGCCGCCGACGCCGCAAACAGCAAGTCGAGCTGGCCGGCCCGGGCCTGGTTGTACAGATCGAACAAGGCATGTTCGGCGGTGGCGTTCCCGGCCACCGCGTCGAGGTCGTCCAGCGCCAGCAGCGTATTCCCGGTTACCGCTTGCAACGCGTCCACCGGATCGACGAGCGTCGCCAGCGGCACGTATTGCGCGCGGCGCGATGTCGCCGCCGCCGGGTGCACCTCGGCCGCAACGCCGGCGTCCATGTGCGCCTGGCAGGCAGCCATCAGCAGATGGCTACGGCCACTGCCAGACGAACCGTGCAGGTAAACCCAGGGCGCGCCCTCGCCGAGCGCCAGCGCGCGCACGGCGGCGACCGCGGCGGCATTGGGGCCCGGGCAAAAATGCTCGAAGCGTTGCCGTCGTGGCCAGCGCAGGGTCAAGGGCAGCTGGGCGGTCACGTCGTGCCCGGTTTCCCCGGTGTGGACGGCGTCGTCGGCCCGGTCGCCGGGTCGTTCGTTCCCTCGACCTCGACCTTGCCACCCCCATGCAGCTTGACATCGACCTCCGCCACCACCGGGTCGCCGCGGCCGCTTTCGGTATACAGGTTGCTCAGCCGATAGCGCTCCAGCAGGTAGCGCAGCAGGACCATGATCACCGAGGCCGCCGGCAGGGCCAGCAGCACGCCGAGGAAGCCGAACAGGTAGCCGCCCGCCATCACCGCGAAGATCACCGCCACTGGATGCAGGCCGATCTTGTCGCCGACCAGCTTCGGCACCAGCACGTAGCCTTCGAGCAGCTGGCCAAGTACAAACACGCCGCACACCAGCAACACGTGCAGCCAGTCCCCGTATTGCACCAGCACGGCCACGATCGCCGCGACGAAACCAATGATGAAGCCCAGGTACGGCACGAAACTCAACAGGCCGGCGACCATGCCAATCAATGGCCCGACGCTCAGGCCGACCAGCGCCAACCCGGCGCCGTAGAACGCACCCAGTGCCAGCATCACCAGCAGTTGCCCGCGCACGAACGCGCCGAGAATCGCATCCGACTCGCGCGCCAGATGCGCAACCGTCGGCTGCATCGAGCGCGGCAGCATGTGGTCAATCGTGGCGACCAGCCGATCCCAGTCGCGCAACAGGTAGAACGCCACCACCGGCACCAGCACCAGGTTCGTCAGCCATAGCACCACGTGCACGCTGGAGCTGGTGACCGTGCCGAGCAGGACACCGGCCAGGTTGCCGGCCGAGCCAAGGTGGGCCTTGAGGAAGGCCAGCAGCTGCTCGCCGCTAAGCGCGTCGGCATCCAGGTGCAAGTGGGCCTGCACCCATGGCCAGGCGGTATTCTGCGCCCACGCCGCATACGCCGGCAGGTTGTTGATCACGCGCTCGATCTGGTGCGCCACCAGCGGGATCAGCAGCAGCAGCACGCCGGCAAAGACCAGCAGCAGCACCAGGAACACGACGGTGGCGGCCCAGTTGCGGCCCAGGCCCCAGCGTTCCAGGCGGTCCGCCAGGGGATCGCCCAGGTAGCCCAGCATGGCGCCGATGGCAAACGGCATCAGCACCGGTCCGAGCAGCCAGATCAGGAACACGATGCAGGCGGCAATACCAAGGAGTTGCCAACGGCGGGCGGCTTCTTGATTCATGCTGACGCTCCAGGCAGGCGGGACGAGCCCAGGCAGCGGGCATGGCGCAAAGCGTGGCGCACTGCCGGCGTCTCTGTCACGTGCAGGTCGGCACTCATCGCCAGCATCCCTGATGGGCTGACATGCCTCAACGCAGCCAGCGCACGGTCACGTCGGCGCCGGCATGTGGCGCCCCCTGCAGCAGGACATGGCCATTGGCGGCAAGGTTGGCGGCAAGGCTGTCAAGCGGCAAGGCGGCCTGGACCTTGAGCAGCACGCCGTCGTCCTGTGCGCCGAGCGTATCGACCTCACGTACCGCCGGATCGGCGCGCAGGGCGGCCAGCAACCTGGCGTAATCCAGGGCCGAATGCAGGCCATCCACCCACAGCTTGCCCTCGCTCACGCTGGCCCCGACCACGTTGAGTTGCGCGTTCACGCGCGCAGCCACGCTCGCGCCGGCCGCCGCCAGCAGCTGATCCTCGGTCGTGCCCCGGTCACTCCAACGCTGGACCTGGCCGCCGGCGACCAGGGTCCAGTCCGCGCCGCTGGCGCGCAGCTTGCCCAGCAACACCAGGCCCGTGTGATAGCGCTGGTCGACCTGGGCCAAGGCCTTGGGGTCGGCGCCGGCCAGCTTGACCAGGTCCGGCGCCGCCCCCGCTTCCGGGTAAGCCACCGTGATGCCCTTGGCTTCAGCCGCCGCGGCGAGGCTTGCCAGCGCCGCCTGGTCGAACAGCGCGCCGCCCGTACCCTGCACCAGCAGCAAGACCGGTGGCCGCGCGCCGACGCTGGCAAAGCCAAGTTGCGCCA
This sequence comes from Rhodanobacter sp. FW510-R10, assembly GCF_058781105.1. Lineage (NCBI taxonomy): Bacteria > Pseudomonadati > Pseudomonadota > Gammaproteobacteria > Lysobacterales > Rhodanobacteraceae > Rhodanobacter > Rhodanobacter sp. FW510-R10. The sequence goes on from NZ_JBYSWL010000001.1 coordinate 9,750, forward strand.
CCAGGCGCTGCACCGCGGCCGGGGCAAAGTCGACGTGCAGGCTGATGCCGTCGCTGGCGCGCTGGTACTGGTATTTCTGCACCATGGACGAAGCGTCCTGCAGGGCCTCGGCATAGCCGGGCCGGTCGCGCAGGTCCTGGCCGCCGGCCACGCGCGCCAGCACCTGGGCCAGGGCGTTGGCAAAGGCGTCGTTGCGCTGCGCGTCGCTGGTATCCAGTGCCGGCACCACCACCGAATAAACCGAAGCCTGGACCTGGGCGCGGGCGGTGGAAGACCACCCGCCACCAAGCAACAGGGCAACCAGCAACAGGCACGACCAGCGCATGGGCAGCAGGATTCCAGGAAAACTCATGCCGCAGTCTGCCCAATCGGATCGCCAGCGTCCATCACCGCCGCGGCCCGGCGGCCCGGCCCTGATAAACTGACACGCTCTTCACTGGCGGTGCCTGCCATGTCAGATGCCCTCTCCTACCGCTCGGCCGGCGTCGATATCGATGCCGGCAACGCGGTGGTCGAACGTATCAAGCCGCTGGTGCAGCGCACCGCGCGCCCCGAGGTCATGGGCGGGCTGGGCGGATTCGGCGGCTTGTTCGACCTCTCCGGCCGCTACCGGGAACCGGTGCTGGTGTCCGGTACCGATGGCGTCGGCACCAAGCTGAAGCTGGCCCAGGCGCTCGGCCGGCACGACACGATCGGCATCGACCTGGTCGCCATGTGCGTCAACGACGTGCTGGTGCCGGGCGCCGAGCCGCTGTTCTTCCTCGACTACTTCGCCACCGGCAAGCTCGACGTGGACACCACCGTGGCCGTGGTGGCCGGCATCGCGCGTGGCTGTGAGCTGGCCGGCTGCGCCTTGATCGGCGGCGAGACCGCGGAGATGCCGGACATGTACCCCGCCGGCGAGTACGACCTGGCCGGCTTCACCGTCGGCGCGGTGGAGAAATCCGCCATGCTGACCGGCGCGGCCATCGTTGCCGGCGACGTGGTGCTCGGCGTCGCCTCGTCCGGGCCGCATTCCAACGGCTACTCGCTGATCCGCAAGATCCTGCAGCGCGCCGGCTGCACGCCGGCGAGCGGCGGGCTGGACCTGGACCTCGGCGGCGTGAGCCTGGGCGAGGCCCTGCTGGCGCCGACCACGATCTACGTCAAGGCCATGCTGGAGCTCCTGCGCAGCCACCCCGGCGACGTCCATGGCATGGCCCACATCACCGGTGGCGGGCTCAAGGAGAACATCATCCGCGTGGTACCGGCCACGCTCGGATTGCACCTGGACGCGTCCGCCCTGGTGCTGCCGCCGGTGTTCGACTGGCTGCAGCGCGAAGGCCACGTGGCGCGCGAGGAGATGTGGCGCACATTCAACTGCGGCATCGGCTTCACCCTCATCGTTCCCATCACCAGCGTGGCCAGGGTCGGCCAGGAGCTTGCGGCGCACGGGCTCGCCAGCAGGGTGATCGGCAGCGTGGTGCCGGTAGGCGAAGGTGGCGAACGCGTGCGGATCGACTGAAGCAATGCCCCCAGACAACAGCCAACCCCGGCCGCGCGTCGCCGTGCTGGCCTCCGGCCGCGGCAGCAACCTGGCTGCGCTGCTGGCGGCACGCGATCGCGGCGAGCTGGCCGCGGATTTCGTCCTGGTCGGCAGCGACAAGGTCGGCGCGCCCGCGCTGCGCCTGGCCGAAGCCGCCGGCGTGCCGACCGTGGCCTTGAGCCCGGCCAGCTATCCCGACCGCCCCAGCTACGACACCGCGTTGTTGCAACAGGTCGCCGGCAGCGGCGCGCAATGGCTGGTGCTGGCCGGCTACATGCGCGTGCTCGATGGCGACGCCTTGCGCCCCTGGGTCGGCCGCACGATCAACATCCACCCGTCGCTGCTGCCCAAGTACCGCGGCCTGCACACCCACCGCCGCGTGCTCGAGGCAGGCGATCTCGAACACGGCGCCAGCGTGCATTTCGTCACCGCCGAGCTCGATGGTGGCCCGGTGATCGCCCGGGCCCTCCTGCGCGTCGAATCCGGCGACAACGAGGACGCGCTGGCCGCGCGCCTGCTGCCCCTGGAACACCGGCTGCTGCCGGCGGTACTGGCACTGCTGCTCAGCGGTCGCCTGCAATATCTGGATGGCCAGGTGTGCCTGGACGGCAGGGCGTTGCCCACGCCGCTGCTGCTCGGGCCTGACGGGCTGCATGTCGCCGGATGAGGCCGTGGACATCGTCGACGTTCAGTTGGTCACTGCCACACTGGCGGCATGAAAATCCCTGCCCTGCTGCTTGGCCTATTCGGCATCGCCCCGCTGGCTGGCGGCGCGCACGCCGCACCCACGGCGCCGCAAGCCTTCACCGCCACCTACCAGGTCTCGCGCGATGGCCAGGACATGGGCGTGGCCACAGTCACGCTGCGCCCCGCCGACGACGGCAGTTGGGTCTATAGCAAGAACGTCAGCGGCACCAGCGGCCTGGCCGCCCTGCTCAATGCCAGCGTGCACGAAAGCTCGCGCCTGCGCTGGCGCAACGGCATGCCCGAGGCGCTGAGCTACGACTACGAGATGCAGGCGGCGGTCAAGCGCAAGCAACGCCACCTGCAGGTGGACTGGGCCAGCGGCCAGGTCACCGTACAGGACGGCAAGCGCGACTCCCGGTACGCCGCGCAACCCGGCATGGTCGAGCGCAACACCCTGCCGCTGGCGCTGGGGCTGGCGCTGCGCCAGGGCCAGCGCGAGGTGGCCTTGCCGGTGGCGGTGCGCCAGACCGTGCAGCGCCAGGAGTTCAAGGTGACCGCTACGCAGTCCGTCGACGTGCCCGCCGGCCATTTCAATGCCCTGCAGGTCGAGCGCACGGATGCCGACCGTGGCTTCACCGCGTGGTATGCGCCAAAGCGCTACCCGCTGCCGGTCAAGCTCGCCCAGCACGACGGCGGCGACCTGGTCATGGTGCTGGTGAGCTTCAAGTCTTCCTGAGCGCGCGCCGGTCGGGGCAGCTTGCACATGGAGGGGTGGTTCAGCCCTCGCCGGGCTCGGGAACATGGGCCCCTGATGGACTCAGCCAGGGACATGGTCCTTCCAGATCGTTGGGTTGCGGCGCGGATGAAACACCGCGAGCACAAGGATGACTTCGCGGCCATCGCGATGAAGCAAGCCATGCGGAAATCCCTCGCCTACCGGCCAGCGCCGGATATCGTGATCCTTTGCTTCCATGAGCAGGGGCTGGCGCGACATGCGCTTGACCGCCATCTCCACCGCCGCCTGGAAGCGGCGCGCCAGGCGCGGGGCGATCGTCGGTAATGGCTGCGTTCAGCGCGAAGGTCGGCGCGCGCCGAAGCCAGGAATGCGACCGGCTTCAACGGTCCTCGGCCTTCAGCTCCGCAAACACCTGCTCCGCCGGGATGGCCGGCTCGTCCCCCGCCAGATAGGCCGCATAGCGTCGATTGGCCTCCTCGAGCCACGCGGTTTCAACCTGACCGGCATCCGCCGACGGCCGGGTCTCGAGGCTGTCCAGCAGCTTCAATACCAGCGCCGTGCGTTGCGGTTCCGGCAGCAACAGCGCGGCGGTTTCGACATTCTTGGCAGCTTGGTTCATCGGATCACCCGGCGGCATCTGCCCCTAAGGAACCTCTGAACAATTCGTTCTTGATCGTCATTCCCGCGAAAGCGGGAATCCAGTGTCTTTGATTTCAACAACTTAACCTCACTGGATCCCCGCTTTCGCGGGGATGACGGCAATTATTCAGACCTTCCCTAAGTACTTTATCACCACGCAGCAACGGCTTGTGCCGCGCTTTCATCGCGCCGCAACCGCGTTCAAACGGTCAGCTCGCCGCTCATCAGCCGTGGCAGCAGCAGATGGCGGGCTTGGGCGAGTTTTAGTTTTGCTGGTCGAGATTGCCGATCTGGTCGAACATGGGCCGTAAGGAATTCCCTCGGGTTAGACTACGAGAAAATTCCACTTCTGGCCTCTGCAAATTTCCGGGGGATTACCAGGGCGATTCAATAAGCCAGGGCGCCTGGAGTCTCAGGTGATGTTCTACCGATCGGTCGCCTTGGGCAGCTCAAAGCCGGCCTTAGCCATCTTCTCGATCATGTATTTCAGTGCGTTGCGTTCCGAGGTGGAAATCTTGATGTCGCCGCGCGTCAACCGCTTGATGGCGGCAAACTACGCTGGCTTACCCGTCCACCTTGCCCTCAACGTTATCTCCCGGCGCCATCCCCGCGAAAGCGGGGATCCCGTGCTTTCAAGCGACCCGCAAGAGCCAAAACACTGGATTCCCGCTTTCGCGCACTGCTGTCCGGAATAAATTCGTACCTCGCCACCGAAAACGTTGCCACGCAAGGCTGGACAGCTGTCGCGTGCAACCCGGACTCAAAAATGACGGCTCACCCCTGTTGTCTTACCCTGGACCTCAACCTCCCCATCGTCATCCCCGCGAAAGCGGGGATCCAGTGCCCTTAGGTGTCCGTAAGGGCCAAGGCGCTGGATTCCCGCTTTCGCGGGAATGACGCCGGAGTGGTGGGGCGAGTGTGGTTCCGAAAACGTTCCGGACAGTAGTGCGCTTTCGCGGGAATGACGACGGGCGGTGTTTGGACGTCCCGGTGCGATTCCGGGGATAAGACAAACGCGGTGCCGATAACGTTCCGGACAGCAGTGCGCTTTCGCGGTAATGACGATCAAGAGCGAATTGTTCAGAGCTTCCCTGGGGGGGCGACCCAGCCGCTAAAAGGCGCGACGAACCACGGCCAGCGGGCTGCCGTCGCCGCTCAGTTCGGGAGGCGGCGGATGTGGGCGCCGAGCGCGCCGAGCTTCTCCTCGATGTTCTCGTAGCCGCGGTCGATGTGGTAGACGCGGTCGACCACGGTGTCGCCCTTCGCCACCAGCCCGGCCAGCACCAGGCAGGCCGAGGCGCGCAGGTCGGTGGCCATGATCGGCGCACCGCTCAGTTGCGGCACGCCGTGGACCACGGCGGCATTGCCGTCCAGGTGGATGTCCGCGCCCAGGCGCTGCAGCTCGTGGGCATGCATGAAGCGGTTTTCGAACACGGTCTCGGTGACCACGCCGGTGCCCTTGGCCACGCAGTTGAGCGCGGTGAACTGGGCCTGCATGTCGGTGGGGAAGGCCGGGTACGGCGCCGTGCTGATGTCCACCGCGCGCAACTCGCGGTCCTGCATGTCCAGGTCGATCCAGTCCTCGCCAACGTTGATCTGCGCCCCGGCCTCCTCCAGCTTGCCCAGCACCGCCGACAGGGTTTCTGGGCGCGCGTGCCGCGCCCGGACGTGCCCGCCGGTCATCGCCGCCGCGGCGAGGAAGGTGCCAGTCTCGATGCGGTCGGGCAGCACGGCGTACTCCGCGCCATGCAGCCGCTCGACGCCGTCGATCACGATGGTGGAGGTGCCGGCGCCCTCGATGTGCGCGCCCATGGCCATCAGGCAATGCGCCAGGTCCACCACTTCGGGTTCCTGTGCCGCGTTCTCGATGATCGTGGTGCCCTGGGCCAGGGCTGCCGCCATCATGATGTTTTCGGTCCCGGTCACGGTGACCAGGTCCATGACGATGCGCGCCCCGCGCAGGCGTCGCGCCGAGGCCTTGATATAGCCGCCCTCGACGCTGATCTCCGCGCCGAGCGCCCGCAGGCCGCGGATGTGCTGGTCGACCGGGCGCGAGCCGATCGCGCAGCCGCCGGGCAGCGACACCTCTGCCTGGCCGAAGCGCGCCACCAGCGGCCCCAGCACCAGGATCGAGGCGCGCATCGTGCGCACCAGGTCATACGGCGCCACGCAGGTATTGGTGGTGCGTGGATCGACGTGCATGCCCATGCGCTCGTCCAGCTCGAGCTGCACCCCCATCTGGCCGAGCAGCTCGATGAACGTGGTGACGTCATGCAGGTGCGGCACGTTGCCGATGCATACCGGCTCGTCGGCCAGCAGGCAGCCGGCGAGGATCGGCAACACCGCGTTCTTGGCGCCGGAAATATTCACGTCGCCGTTCAGCGGCGTGCCGCCATTGATCAGGATCTTGGCCATCGTGTTCCTTCAGTGGGATCGGCGCGCCACGGCCGCATCAAGGGCGTCGCGCCGCTTCCTCGGGGGTCATGGTGCGCAGCGCCAAGGCATGGATCACACCTCCCATGTGGGGGCCGAGCGTGGCATACACCAGCCGATGCCGCGCCAGGGGCAGCTTCCCGGCAAACTGGCTGGACACCACGGTGGCTTCGAAATGCACGTCGTCGGCGCTGTGCACCTGCACCTGCGCGCCAGCCAAGCCGCGCTCGATCATTGCCTGGATACTCTTCGAATCCATCGGTGATGCCCTTGCGGCGCCGGCAAAAGCGGAAAGTGCGTGCCGATGACGCTAAAATGTGCAACGGCCAATGGTAATGGAGTTGGCCGGCGCTTGGAACGTCGGACCAGGCAACCTACCCCGAGGCAGCATGAACGCACGCGCCACCCCCGTGATCGACAGCCCGGCCAGCGGCCTGCTGAACCCCGAGCTCGTCGCCGCCAGCGCACGCGACGTGATTGCAGCCGAGGCGGCCGCCATCGTCGCACTGGGCTCGCGCATCGGCCCGGAGTTCGTCGAGGCCTGCCGGCTGATCCTGGCCTGCAAGGGCCGGGTCGTGGTCAGCGGCATGGGCAAGTCCGGCCACATTGCGCGCAAGATTGCCGCCACCCTGGCCTCGACCGGCACCCCGGCGTTTTTCGTGCATCCGGGCGAAGCCAGCCACGGCGACCTGGGCATGATCATGCCCCAGGACGTGGTGCTGGCCTTGTCCTACTCCGGCGAGACCGACGAGCTGCTGGTGATCTTGCCGGTGATCAAGCGCCAGGGCATTCCGCTCATCGTGATCACCGGCAACCTGGCCTCCTCGCTTGCCGGCCTGGCCGACATCTGCCTGGATGGCAGCATTTCCTGTGAAGCCTGCCCGCTGGGCCTCGCGCCCACCACCAGCACCACGGTTGCGCTGGCCCTGGGCGATGCCCTGGCGATCGCGTTGCTGGAGGCGCGCGGCTTCACCTCCGACGATTTCGCGCGTTCGCACCCGGCCGGTGCCCTGGGCCGGCGCCTGCTGCTGCGCATCGGCGACGTGATGCATACCGGCGCCGACATCCCGAGCGTCCCGCCCCATGCCAGCCTGGCCAATGCGCTGATGGAAATGACCCGCAAGCGCCTGGGCATGACCGCCGTCGTCGACGCGCAGGATCACCTGCTCGGCGTGTTCACCGACGGCGACCTGCGTCGCGCGCTGGACGACAAGGACATCGACCTGCGTGGGGTCACCGTGGCCGAGCTGATGACCCGCGGGCCAAAGACCATCAACGCCGACAAGCTCGCCTCCGAGGCCGCGCAACTGATGGAGAAGCACCAGATCCACGCCCTGCTGGTGGTCGACGCCGAACACCGCGTGGTCGGCGCGCTCAACATCCACGACCTGCTCCGTGCGCGCGTGGTCTAGGCACGCCCGCTCCCGCCCCCTGAAGCCGCAGACACCAAGGCTGTGCCCAATCCTCCCTACCTCGCTGACGTATCCGCTGACGTGCTTGCCCGCGCAGCCCGCGTCCGTCTGGCCGTCTTCGATGTCGACGGCACCCTGACCGACGGCAAGCTGCCCTATGGCGGCGGCGACCACGACGGCAGGCAGTTCCACGTCCACGACGGCCTTGGACTGCGGTGCCTCCTGGCCCACGGCATCGAGGTGGCGCTGATCACCGCGCGGCAGAGCGAGGCCGTGGCCATGCGCGCAGCCGATCTCGGCCTCCGCCACGTCCTCCAGGCCCAGGCGGAGAAGCGTACCTGCCTGCTGGAACTGCTCGACGGTCTGCGGTTGCAACCGGCCCAGGCCTGCTACGTCGGCGACGACCTGGCCGACCTGCGTCCGATGCGCGCGGTTGGACTCGCGGTGGCGGTAGCGAATGCGCACCCGTGGCTCGCCGCGTACGCGCACTGGCAAACGTCCCGTCCCGGCGGGATGGGCGCCGCGCGCGAAGTGTGCGACCTGCTGTTGCAGGCGCAGGGCAAGGTGACCGACGAGCTGGCCCGGTGGCAGTGAAGCCGGGCGCGTGGCTGCGCGACCGGCGCATCCCGGCCGCCACTCTCGGCCTGGCCGTGGCGGCCGGGCTCGCCCAATGGTTGCTGCACTGGCTTGGCCCGGCACCGGCCGGGACCGCCCTCGAAGGCCCACCGCGCTCGGGCTACGTCCTGCACGAGGCGCGCATCAGCACCTACGACAAGACCGGCCAGCCCAGCCTGCACCTGCAGTCGCCACGCATCGAGCGGCGCGAGGCCGATGCCTCGCTGTACCTGGACACGCCGGTTTTCCAGTTGCCGGCAGGCCGGCCGGGGATCCCGGACTGGCAGGGCCAAGCCGAGCGCGGCTGGGTCAACCAGGGCGCCACCCTGGCCACGCTGGGCGGAGCCGTGGTCGTGCGGCGCGCTGCCTACGACGACACCCCACAGACCGAAATCCACACCGCGGACGTGAAGCTTTGGCCGCAGGACAAGAAGCTCGCTACTGCGGCGCCAGCGCAGTTGACCGAGGGCGCCACTAGAATCCGTGGGGTCGGCATGCGCGCCGACCTCAACCAACAACACCTGGAGCTGCTTGATGATGTCCACGCCACGTTCCCGCCGCGCCAGCGTCGGAATTAGGCTCACGTGTGTGCTCCTGGGCCCGTTGCTGATGTGGCCGGCACTTGCCAGGCAAAGCGACCGGAGCCAGCCGATGCAGGTCCAGGCACGGCACTTTGACGGCTACCAGAAACCCAACAGCGTCAGCACCCTGGCCGGCAACGTCGTCATCACCCAGGGCACGCTGCGTGCCACCGGTGACCAGGCCAAGGTGTTCCTGGATGCGAACACGCAGATCAGCCATGTGCTGGTCACCGGTGCGCCGGCACGTATCCAACAGCTCGACGACAGCGGCAACCTGATGCAAGGCCATGCCGCCAGCATCGACTACGACAGCGTGCGCGGCATCGCCGTGCTCGCCGGCGACGCCATGGTGAGCCAGCAGGGCCGCGGCACGGCGCGCGGCGACAAGCTCACCTACAACACCCAGACCAGCCAGATGACCGGCGACAGCGCGGGCGACGGCATGGTGCACATGATCTTCCTGCCCAAGCCAAGCGGCTCGGTGCAGCCGCCGGCCACGCCCGCACCGGCGGCGGCCGGCAGCGCCGCACCGGCTGCGGCCGCCGGTATCCCGGCCGGTCGCGGCCGGGGCTGACGCCATGCTCTCGGCCCAGGGCCTGCAAAAGAGCTACCGCACGCGCCAGGTGGTTCGCGACTTCGCGTTCGCCATCGACGAGGGCGAGGTGGTCGGCCTGCTGGGACCGAATGGCGCGGGCAAGACCACCTGCTTCTACATGGTCGTGGGCCTGATCGCCGCCGACGCCGGCAGCATCACCCTGGACGACCGCGACATCACCGCGCTGCCGATGCACACGCGGGCGCGCCTGGGCATCGGCTACCTGCCACAGGAGCCCTCGGTGTTCCGCCGCCTCAGCGTCGCCGACAACATCATGGCCGTGCTCGAGCTGCGCCGCGGGTTGGGCGACAAGCAGCGGCGCGAGGAACTGGCCAGCCTGCTTGCCGAGCTCAAGATCGAGCACATTGCCGGCCAAAAGGGCATCAGCCTGTCCGGTGGCGAGCGACGCCGGGTGGAAATCGCCCGTGCGCTTGCCGCCAGTCCCCGCTACATGCTGCTGGACGAACCCTTTGCCGGCGTCGACCCCATCTCGGTGGGGGAAATCCAGCGCATCGTGCTGCACCTGCGTGACCGCGGCATCGGCGTATTGATTACCGACCACAACGTCCGGGAGACGCTGGGTATCTGTGACCACGCCTACATCCTGAACGAAGGCACGGTGCTGGCACGCGGCTCGCCGCAGGACATCCTTGCCGACGACCGGGTACGCGAGGTCTACCTCGGCCACGAATTCCATCTTTGAAAATGGTGTCAGGGACAATTACACCCTGGGCAACGGTGGTTCGTCGTTTCCCCGCGTAATTGTCCCTGACACCATTTAGGGCCGCATTCGGCCCGGTAGCCGCTGCCGGAAGCACGGGTTAGGATTACCCATGCCCCTGGAACGAAGTTGGCATGAAACCCGCTATACAAATTCGTATCAATCAGCAGCTGGCCCTGACGCCGCAACTGCAACAGGCAATCCGCCTGTTGCAATTGTCGCAGCTGGAACTCGAGGCTGAGCTGCGCCAGATCGTCGAAGGCAACCCCATGCTCGAACTCGGTGAGGACGAGGAGGATGCCGAGTCCGAAGCCGAGGCGGTGGAGCGCGAGCATGACGGCGAGCTGTACGCGGCGACCCCGGCAGCCGACAATTCCAGCAGCGCCAACGTCGACGACGCACCCGACAACACCGGTGAATGGGCCGATGGCGGCGGCGAGGTCGAAATGCCGGTCGACTTTGCCGGTGGCGGCGTGGCGACCAGCGGCGGGAACTACGCCGACGAGGATTTCGAGCCGCAAAACGCCGCGGCCGAAACGCTGCAGCAGCACCTGCTCTGGCAGCTCAACCTGGCCGGGTTCGACGCCCGCCAGCAAGCCATTGCCACGGTGCTGATCGACGCCCTGAATCCAGATGGCTACCTGCAAGGTGGCCTGGAACCGGTGCTCGCGGCACTGCCGGCCCAATTCGAGGCCAGCGTAGCCGAGATCGAGGCGGTACGCCGCCACCTGCAGGGCTTCGACCCGCTGGGCGTCGGCAGCCTGGACCTGCAGGATTGCCTGCGCGTGCAGCTCGAGCAATTCGCCGCCGACACGCCGCAGCGCGACCTGGCCATCCGCCTGGTCGACAGCGAACTGGAGCTGCTGGCCCGCAACGATATTGCGCGCCTGGCGCGCAAGCTGCACGCCAGCGAGGAGGACACCGCCGCGGCGGCACGGTTGATCCGCAGCCTCAATCCGCGCCCCGGTGCGGCCATCGACGCCGTGCCGGTGGAATACGTCGCACCGGATGCGTATGCCTGCAAGCAGGGCACGCGCTGGGTGGTCAGCCTGAATCCGGATTGCCAGCCCCGGCTTGGCCTGAACCAGCATTACTGCGGGCTGATCGCCAAGGCCCGGGGCCAGGACGCCAGTTGGATGCGCGGCCAGCTGCAGGAGGCCCGCTGGCTGATCAAGAGCCTGGAATCGCGCGCGGAGACCCTGCTCAAGGTCGCCAGTGCGATCGTGCGCCGGCAGAGTGCCTTCCTCGACTACGGCCCGGAGGCCATGCATCCGCTGGTGTTGCGCGAGGTCGCCGAGGAAGTCGGCATGCACGAATCGACCATCTCGCGGGTCACCACGCGCAAATACCTGCACACGCCGCGCGGCACGTTTGAGCTCAAGTACTTCTTCTCCAGCGGAGTCTCCACCGAAGACGGCGGCAACGCCTCGGCCACCGCGATCCAGGCCATGCTGCGCAAGCTCATCGATGCCGAGGACCCGCGCAAACCCTTGTCCGACCAGAGCCTGTCCAAGACCCTGCACAAGCGCGGCATCCAGGTGGCACGCCGCACCGTGGCCAAATACCGGGAGGGCCTGCGCATCCCCAGTTCCAGCGAACGCCAGCGGGCCCGCTGAGCACCGCCACCCTTACGGGGAACTTGACACCGCTGTCGGGGTTCTCATGATCAGAACCGTACGCTGACACCACGGCAGGCATGGACCTGATCGATGCCTGCAGACCCGCCGCGCAATGCGGCAGTGCAGCACCAAAGGAGGCGCCTCCATGCAATTCCAGCTTAGCGGCCAGCAGATCGAAGTAACCCCGGCCTTGCGTGAGCATGCGACGAGCAAGCTCGACCGCCTGCTCCGGCTCGACGACAAATTGCTCAGCCTCGCCATCGTACTGACCATGGACAGCGGTCGCCAACGCGCTGACGGCACGCTTACCACCACTGGCACGGTGGTGCACGCCACGGCAATGGAGGCCGACATGTACGCTTCGATCGACGTGCTGTTCGACAAGCTTGCGGCGCAGCTGCGCAAATACCGGGACAAGGTTGCCGACAAGCGGCAGCGGGAAGCCCGGCAGGAACGCGAATACGGCTGAGCCGACGTGCGGGCTCCCTGAAACACGCGTGGAAACGTGGGAGCCCGCTGGCGGGTTCCCACAAAGATTGATCCGGGCTTGTCCGCGGGCGCCGCCCATACCCTTTCCAGCGCCCGCGTCTGCAGGCACCGACCGGCCCGGCGGCGTGCCTGACCGCAAGCTGGCACAATAGGTCCGGCGCGGAACGCTGCGAACCGCGCAGCATGAGGACCCCGGTTTGGATCGGATCAGCGCGCGACAGCTGTTTGACAGCGCCCATGAACGCATGGCGCTGCGTTGGGTATCCGGCATGCGCGGCGAAACCCGGGTCCTGGAGCCAGGCGTGGCGCGCAAGCGGCGCCCATCGTTGATTGGTTACCTCAACGTCATCTACCCGAACAACATCCAGATCATCGGCTCGGAAGAATTGAGCTTCCTGGATGGACTGGATTCGCGGCAACGCTGGGAAGTGCTGCACAAGATCGTCGCCCACCAGCCAGTGGCCCTGGTCATCACCAAGGACCAGCCGATTCCCTCGGACCTGCGCGACGTGGCCGACGAGACCGACACGCCGCTGTGGTCGAGCGAAAAGCGCGGCCACGAGCTGCTGACCTATCTGCAGTACCACCTGGCGCGCCAGCTCGCAGCCAAGACCACGCTGCACGGCGTGTTCCTGGAAGTGTTTTCCATCGGCGTGCTGATCACCGGCGAAGCCGGCTCGGGCAAGAGCGAACTGGCGCTGGAACTGATCACCCGCGGCCATCGCCTGGTCGCCGACGACGCCACCGAATTCACCCTGATCGCCCCCGACCTCATCGACGGTGCCTGCCCCGAGCTGCTGCAGGACCTGCTGGAAGTGCGCGGCCTGGGCGTGCTCAACATCCGCCAGATGTTCGGCCACATGTCGGTCAAGGCGTCCAAATACCTGCGCCTCATCATCCACCTGAAACCGCTGCGGGAGGGCGACGAGGACGACGCCGATGCCATGACCCGCTTCACCGGCGACGTCGGCCAGCGCGAGATCCTGGACGTCGCCATCCCGCTGATCACCGTCCCGGTCGCCTCTGGCCGCAACCTCGCGGTGCTGGTCGAGGCGGCCGTGCGCAACCATGCCTTGAAAAGCCAGGGCATCGACCCGGCGCAATCCTTCATCGACCGCCAGGCGCGCCACCTGCGCCGGCTGCCACCGTGGTGACGCCCATGTCCAGCACCGAACCCAATGCACGCCTCACGCCAGCGGGAGCCGACGAAACCCACCTGGTGGTGCTCACCGGCATGTCCGGCGGCGGCAAGACGGTGGCCCTGCGTACGTTGGAGGACCTCGGGTTCTTCTGCGTCGACAACCTGCCTTCGGCCCTGCTCTCCCAGCTGGTCGGCGCCGTGGCGCAAGGCGGCGCCGACGCGCATCGCCGCATCGCCGTGGGCATGGACGTGCGCACCCGCGGCACCGACCTGGCGCAAATACCCAGCGTGCTGTCGGCTCTTGCTGCCGCCGGCGTCAAGCTGCACCTGATCTTCATCGACTGCAGCGACGCGATCCTGATCAAGCGCTTTTCCGAGACGCGCCGGCGCCATCCCCTGGCCGCGCGCGGCCTGTCGCTCGGCGACGCCATTGCCGTCGAGCGCAAGTTGCTGCGACCGCTGATGGCGATCGCCGATACCGTGATCGACTCCAGCGAGCTCAACGTGCACCAGCTGCGCCGCCTGGTGGCGACCGGCTACGCCCAGGTCACCAAGGGCGTGACCTTGATGTTCCAGTCCTTCGCGTTCCGCCGCGGCCTGCCGCCCGACGCGGATTTCGTGTTCGACGCGCGCTGCCTGCCCAACCCGCATTGGCAAGCGGCGCTGCGCCCACTCTCGGGCAAAGACTCGCCGGTGCGCGAGTACCTCGAAGGCGAGCCGCTGGTGCAGGAATTCTTCGATGACATACGGCGCTGGCTCGACGCATGGCTGCCGCGTTTCGAAATGGACGACCGCAGCTACCTGACCGTCGCCATTGGCTGCACCGGCGGTCGGCACCGCTCGGTGTATCTGGTGGAAAAGCTTGCCGCGCACTATCGTGGCCAGCGCGAAGGCGTGCTGACCTTCCATCGCGAACTGGAGTAGGGCGCATGCGGCGTGAACCAGTTGCAGGCCTCGATGCGGGTGCGCCGGCTTGAGCGTAGGCGTGCTGCTCATGACCCATGAAGCGGTGGGCAAGGCGCTGATCGGCGCGGCCCGCCACGTCATGCCGCACCTGCCATTGCGCGTGGAAGCGGTGGAGATTGCCCCTGGCGCCGACCCCGAGGTGATGCGCCACGCCACCGCCCAGCACGCGCGCGAGCTCGACCATGGCGACGGCGTGCTCGTGCTGGCCGACCTGTACGGCGCCACGCCATGCAACATCGGCCTATCCCTGGCCGACCTTGGCGTGCACCTGCGCTGCGTGTCGGGGCTCAACCTGCCCATGCTGCTGCGGGTACTGAACTATGCGGAAAAGTCGCTGGACGAGCTGGCCAACATCGCCGCCAGCGGTGGCCGCGGAGGTATCCTGATCGACCATGCTTGAGCAGCAAATCACCGTCAGCAACCGGCTTGGCCTGCACGCGCGCGCATCGGCCAAACTCGTGCAACTGGTACACGGCTTCAATTCGACGGTGTGGCTGATCGGGGACAGCCGCGAGGTCAATGCGCAAAGCATCATGGGCGTGATGTTGTTGGCGGCCGGGCCAGGCACGACGCTGACCGTGCGCGCCGACGGCCCGGACGAGGCCCAGGCGATGGAAGCGGTGCTCGCGCTGTTCACCCGCAATTTCGACGAGGGTGCCTGACATGCTTCGCCTCCCGCCCCCCACCCCTTTCTTTCGCAGGATCCCGCTCGTGGGCGATGCTCTCGTCGTTCGAGTTCTACCTTGGTGGTCGATCAAGAGCTTTCGTGCACCTTCGGTGCCCGAGTCACTTTCTCTTTGTGTGGCCAAAGAGAAAGTAACCCAAGAGAAAGGCCACCCCGCTTGGCACTTTCCGGGCTTCCTGCCCGGAAAGTCCGTGAGGGCCGGCCGGGTTTTTCGGCCGGACTCCTGTCCGGTCGAAAAAGGCTCGACATCCTTGTCGAGCCCCCTTCGGGCCTTGTCGTCCGACCCTCACCGCCGCACAGGGGACCCCGAACAGCGGGCGCGCTCTTGCGCGCACTCCTCGAACAACCGGCCAGCCTGCGGCTTCCCGTTTCTCCGGCACTTCTCGCTTTTCTTGCTCTCGCGGCGGCGGAGCCGCCGCACCGAGTGCGGGCCAGGAAGGGCCCGCCCGCTCTTCGGGGTCCCCTGCACGGCGGTGAGTCGGAGACGATCAGGCCGCGTAGCGGGCATCGGCAGGAAGCCGATGCCTTTTCGACGGTACATGGACGTGCCGCCGAAAAGCCCGGCTCCGGCTCACGGACTTGCCGCCCAGGGATGGGCGGCAAGCGCCAAGCGGGGTGTCGTTTTCTCTTGGTTACTTCTCTTTTGGACAAGCAAAAGAGAAGTAACTCGCGCGCCGAAGGCGCACGAAACGCTCTTGATTCAAGAGAGCGGCGGCGAACGCGGTGAAGCGAGCCGCGTCGGATGGGGGGCGCCATGAGGCAGGTGCTCAGCGGGACGGTGGCCGCCCGCGGCATGGCGCTTGGGCGCGCGCGGCTCGCGCAACCCAGCCGCTACGCCGTGGACACCCGGCCGCTGGCCGAGGACGAGATCGAAGCCGAGTGGCGCATGCTGGAACGCGCCCTGGAAACCGCGCGCCAGGAACTGCGCGAACTGCGCGAAAAGCTCACCGGCACGCTCGCCCGCGAGGTCAACGAATTCATCGACGCGCACAGCCTGCTGCTGGACGACGCCGAGCTGCTGCGCGGCCTGGAAGACATGGTGCGGGTCGGTCGCTATCGCCCCGGTGCGGCGCTGAAGAAGCAGCGCGAGCGCTTGTCGGCTGCCTTTGCCGCCATGGACGATCCCTATTTGCGCAGCCGCAAAGAGGACGTCGAGCAGGTCATCAATCGCGTCATTGCCGCCCTGCAACGCCAAACCAGCCCGGAGGAACGCAAGCTGGCTGCCCGCGTCGGCGAGGTCCTGGTCGCCGATTCCATTGCCCCGGCCGACATGGCGCAACTGGCTGGCAGCGGCCTGCTCGGCGTGGTGGCGAACGCGGGCAGCGCCTATTCGCACAGCGCCATCCTGGCGCGCAGCCTGGGGCTGCCGATGCTGGTCGGCGCCCGCGACGCGCTGTCGTCGATCCACGACGACGACCTGATCATGCTCGACGCCGAACGCGGCGAGGCCGTGATCCACCCGGCGGCGCAGGATCTGACCCGCTACCGCAGCTGGCAGCGTGGGCTGGCCGCCGAAGGCCGGCGCCTGGCCAGGCTCGCCAACCAGGCCACGCGCACCCGCGATGGCGTCAGCATCCGCCTGCTGGCCAACGCCGAATCCCCAGCCGACATCGCCATGGCACGCGCCCGCGGCAGCGACGGCATCGGCCTGCACCGCACCGAGTTCCTGTTCCTCAAGCACAAGCGGCCGCCAGCGGAAGACGAGCAATTCAACGCCTACCGTGACCTGGTGCTGGGCATGGGCGGCGCGCCGGTCACCATCCGCACCCTCGACCTGGGCGCGGACAAGGCGGACGCGGCAGGCCTGGCCATGCGCGGCGAGGACAACCCGGCGCTTGGGTTGCGCGGCGTGCGCCTGTCGCTGCATTACCCGGCGGTGTTTTCCACCCAGATCCGCGCCATCCTGCGCGCCGGCTGCTACGGCCCGGTACGCGTGCTGGTGCCGATGGTGACCCAGCCCGACGAACTGCTGGCGGTCCGCGCGTTGTTCAACCTGGCGCGCGAGGAACTGCGCCAGGAAAATGTCGACCTTCCCGAACGCATGCCGCTGGGCGCCATGATCGAGGTGCCGGCCGCGGCCATCAACGTGCGCGCGCTGCTGGAACACGCCGATTTCCTGGCCATCGGCACCAATGACCTGGCCCAATACGTGCTGGCCGCCGACCGCAACAACGATGCCCTGGACGATATCTACAACCCGCTGCAGCCGGCCTTGCTGCGCCTGGTCGCGCATGTCATCAGCTGCGCGCGGCGCGCGCGCAAGCCGGTGAGCCTGTGCGGCGAGATTGCCGGCGACGTCGACTTCACCGCCCTGCTGCTCGCGCTCGGGCTGGAGGAGTTCAGCATGCACCCGGCGCAGATCCTGCAGGTGCGCGACCGCATGGCCAAGCTGGACCAGGCGCGCCTGCGCCGCCATGCCGGGCAATTGCTGCGCGCACCCACGCACGAGACGGTGGCGCAATTGCTGGACGCGATCACCACCGAGGCGTTGCCACCGCCACCCGTCGATTAGACGCCAAGGCTGCGCAGGAAGGTGTCGAGCAGTTCGCCGCGGTATTTCTGCCGATGCAGCAGCAGCGCCAACTGCCGGCGCAGGTCGAGGAACGGCGTCTTCAGGGCCCGCAGGCGGCCGGCGGCGAGCGCGTCCTCGACCGCGATCCTGGGCAGGCAGGCGATGCCAAGCCCAGCCACCACGACTTGTTTGATCGCCTCGATCTGGTCCAGCTCCAACACCGTCTGGCCCGGGGGCAGCCGGGACAGCGCCCGTTCGCTGATCGCCCGCGTGGCCGAGCCACGCTCGCGCAGCACCCAGCGCGCGCCGGCAAAATCGGCAGCGGCGAGACGGCGCCTGTGGGCCAGCGGATGGTCCGGTGCCACGCAGACCACCAGCTCATCATCGCGCCAGGGCCGCACTTCCAATAACGGATCCGCCACCGGGCCCTCGACGCAACCGACGTCCAGGGCGTGCTCGAGCACGGCAGCAGCAATGCGCTCGGTGTTTGCCACCTGCAGGCGGACGGCCACCTGCGGATGCGCGCGCACGAAAGTTCCGAGCAGCTCGCCCACGCGATAATTGCCCACGGTATTGCTGGTGCCAATGTGCAGCTCCCCGCCCAGCGCCTGGCTGCCCTGCGCTGCGCGCCGGCCAAATTCGGCATGCCGGTCCAGCAGCTCGCGGGCCAGCGGCAGGAGCTCGCGGCCGCGCGCGTTCAAGCTCAAGCGGCCACGCTCGCGGGTAAAGACCGGGCTTCCCAGTTGGCGCTCCATCTGTGCCAGCGCCATGCTCGCCGCCGGCTGGCTGAGATGAAGGTTGTCCGCCGCGCGCCGCACGCTGCCGTGCAAGGCCACTTCGACAAAGACTTCGAGCTGGCGCGGGCTGATCCTGTTCATCAGCGATAATTATATGTCCAATAATTAATTGAAACTTTTATTTATTCCACGGGCTGCGCACAATGCCTGCTTTTGCCGGACCCACACATGGCTTCGCCTACGCTCGCGACCTCCGTGCAGCAGACCTCGGGCCGGATGCTTGCCCCGGGACTCGTGCTGGCCACCGCCATCGGCGTGCTGGCGCTGGTCCTGGGAAAAGCCGCCCCGCTGATTGGCGGACCGGTGATTGGCATCGTGCTCGGCATCGTGGTGCGCAACACGCTTGCCCTGCCCGCCAGCTGCGCTCCTGGCATCGCGTTTACCGGCAAGAAGGTCCTGCAATGGTCGATCATCGCGCTTGGCTTCGGCCTGAGCCTGGACCAGGTGGCGAAGACCGGCTTCCAGTCGCTGGCGGTGACCCTGGTCACCATGAGCGTGGCGTTCCTTGCCGCCTGGCTGCTGGGGCGCTGGCTGCACGTGCGCGGCAAGCTCGCGGTCCTGATCGGCGTAGGTACGGCCATTTGCGGTGGCTCGGCGATTGCCGCCGCCACGCCCATCATTCGCGCCGACGACCACGACACCGCGTTTGCGATCTCCACGATCTTCCTGTTCAACGTGATTGCGGTGTTGCTGTTTCCGCTGCTCGGCCACCTGCTGCAGATGAGTGACCTGGGCTTTGGCCTGTGGGCCGGCACGGCCATCAACGACACCTCGTCGGTGGTGGCTGCCGGCTACAGCTACAGCAAGGCCGCCGGGGACTTCGCCACGATCGTCAAGCTGACGCGGGCGACGCTGATCATCCCGGTATGCCTCGTGCTGGTCGTGGTCGTCGCCGCGCGCGAGCGCCGTACCTCCCAGGCCAGCGGGAGCACCTTCAGCCTGGCCAGGATTTTCCCATGGTTCATCCTCTGGTTCATCGTCGCTTCGGCGATCCGCACGACCGGGCTGATTCCAGCTGCGATGCAGCCCATGTTGCACGCCGGCGCCGAGTTCCTGATCATCGTGGCGCTGACGGCGGTGGGCTTGTCCGCCGACATCCGCCGCATGGTGTCCAGCGGCATGCGGCCCATCCTGCTCGGCCTCGGCACATGGGTCGCGGTGGCCCTCAGCAGCCTCGCCGTGCAATGGCTGGGCCATCAGCTGTAGCCGTCCAGACGGCCACAGTAGACTCCCTCTTCCCGACGGCTTCATCGTTGGGGGAGAGGGCCGGGGTGAGGGCACGCCCTTGCTTCAGTGCGCGTGCTGCTCGGCCAGGGTCAAGGCCACCTTGTCGCGCAGGTAGACCGGCAAGGCAAGCTCCGGCGCCACGGCGCGGCCCGCCTGGTATTCGTGCAGCGCCAACTCGGCCACGCGCGCCGCCTGCGGATAGCGCGCGCCATCGGCCTGGCGCAAGCGATCGCCCAGCAAGGGCCGCAACACGTCGGCATAGGTGGCCCAGCCGCTGCCGACCACGCGCCACGCCGGCGCTTCCGGCAACTGCAACCGCCCCGGTTCGAGCACGGCCTCGGGCATCAGCTCGACCAGTCCGCCCTCGGCATCGCGCCGGTACGCGCCGGCATAGATTTCACCCATGCGCGCGTCGATCACGGCCAGGATCGCCGCATCGTCGACTTCGGCCTCGAGGGCCAGCGCCGCCAGCGACGATACCGCCACCACCGGCAGGTCCAGCGCCAGCGCCATGCCTTGCGCCAGCGCCACGCCGATGCGCACCCCGGTGAAGGCGCCGGGACCGCGCCCCACCGCGATCGCATCCAGCGACGTACGCGCCAGGCCAGCCTCGGCGAGCAGCGCGTCGGCCATCGGCAAGGCCAGCTCGGTGTGGCGCCGCGGCGCCAGCTCGCTGCGCGCCAGGAGCTCGTCGCCGTGGACCAGCGCTACAGAACAGGCTTCAGTCGTGGTTTCGATCGCAAGTAGATTCATGACTGCCCATGATAGCGGCTGACGGCCCGGATGCGCGGGCACCGGGCGGTAAAGCTAAAAGCCCGGCACGCCAGCGGCATGCAGGCGCGCGGCGTGTGCTCGCACCGCGGGCTGGGCGAAGAACTGCACCAGCCGCCGGGCCTTGGTCGCATCAACGCCATCCACGCGCTTCCACGCTCCCACATCGCGTGAGCTCAACGCGCGCCAGTCCTCCCCGTCGCGCACGCCCACCGCGGGCGCGCCCAACGCACGCAGCCACCGCGCGAACGGCTTCCGCTGCGCGCTGGCGAACGCGTGATGCAGGGCCTGCGCCTGGGCCGGCGTGAGTTGGGGGACGGCCATCAGTTGCGCCGGCGTCAACTCGATCCAGTCCAGCAGATCATGCATCACACCGCCATCGACCAGCGCCTGCCATGCGCCCCGGCCCACGCCATCGAGCTGCAAACCCTGCGCACCGCCGAGCCACAGCAGCCGTGCGAGGAACTGTCGTTCGCAACCTCGCGTGTGCTGCCAACAACTCCATGCGTCGTGCGTGCGCGGATCGGGCACCGCCACCGCCATGCGCTCGCGCGCATGCCATGCGACTGACTGCAGGCGCGGAATGGTCAGCCCGGCGAGGGCGACTTCCACATGGTCGCCAGGGCGAATATCCATTTGCTGCCAGCGCTGCAGCGAACCGACGCTGACGCGCTGCACGCGATGGTCCCCCAGTCGCACCGGCACCAACTCCAGCACAGGCGTGATGCGACCGCTGCGGCCCACGTTGAATGTCACCGCGCGCACCTCGACCAGCGCTTGCGCGGCTGGATACTTCCAGGCCACCGCCCACGTCGGCGGACGCGCCTGCCAGGTGGACGCCGGCGGGCGGCGCCCCTGGCGCACGACCGTCCCGTCGGCGGCAAATGGCAGCGCCTGGCGGTACCAGCGTTCGCGCCAGCGCTGCACGTCGGCCAGCGTCGCCACGCGCTGCGTCCAGGCCACGCTGCCTTCCAGTCCCATGGCGCGCAAGCCGGCCAGGCGCTGCGCCATCCCGGGAGGCCCATCAGGCCAATCCCATACGAACAGGCCGACGCGACGCGCGGTGGCCGCATCCAGGGTGGTCCGCGCCAGGGCACCAGCCACCGCGGAGCGCGCGTGGGCGCCGCCGTCCCGCGCCTGCACATGCCCGGGCACGCGCCAGTACAACTCGCCTTGCAAGACCACGCGTCGCAGTGCGTGCGGCAGGCGTCGTGGAATGGCCTCGATGCGCGTGGCCTTGGCCGTCCAGTCGCTGCCATGGACGCCGTCGCCGCGACTGGTTGCCTGGCGCAGTTGGCCATCCACGTACAACAGCGTCACGGCCACGCCATCGACCTTGGGCTGGACCCACAGATCGCCAGTGGCGCGGGCGCGCAGCCACGCATCGAGTGCGGCCGCATCGGCGAGCTTCTCCAGGCCGGTCTGCACGACCGGCGCCAGCGTCGCACCACCGGCATCGGCGAGCTGGGACGGCATGTCCGGCGCCTGTGCCGGAAAGCAGCTACGCCACTCGCCAAGCCGGCGCAGGGCCTGGTCGTAGACCGCATCGTCCACCGACGATCGGCCGTCGACGCGGTAGGCGTGGTTCCAGGCATCGACGCGTGCCGCCAGCGCGGTCATTTCCTCTCGCGCCCGCGTCGACGACCAGCGCGGGCAATCCTGTGCGTACGCGGTGCCGACGCACAGTCCGCCGATACCCATCCAAGCCAGCCATCGTCGCCACATCGCGCGCTCCACCAATACCGATTGCCGGCAAGGTAATGCGCGACCCCATGCGCAGACAGTCGCCGGGCCCCACGGCGCTTGTAGGCCATGGCCGCCCAAGCGGCAAAGCACAAAAGAGCAGAGACGGATCAGCCCGTGAAGTGTCTCCGACCTTGTGGTTTTCGATTAGGAACGTGGTAGAGGGGTTCGGGCGTGGGATTCACAGCCCAGACGGCTTCTACCGGACACGCTCCCAGTCCCGACTTGCATCTGGCGGCCAACGACCATAGAGTAAGGATATCTTACTTGCGGCCTACAGCATGCTCGCCAAGCTCACCAGCAAGAACCAGTTGACGCTGCCCAAGGCCGCCGTCGAGGCTGCCGGCAGCCCCGAGTATTTTGAAGTGGAGGCGCGTGCTGGCCAGCTCGTGCTGACGCCCGTCCGCATCCAGCGCGCCGACGCCGTGCGTGCCAAGCTGGCGAAACTCGATCTCGGCGAGGCCGACCTCGCCGCGGCAGTGGCGTGGGCGCGCGGGACTGGATCGGCGAACAAGGCTGCACGCATCGCCGAACCCAAAGCCGGATACGCCGCGGAACCTGCGCGCAAGCGCAGGCTCGCGAAGCAACGCAAGCCGTGAATCTGCCTGTTCGCGGCACGCTGCACTGGGTTCTCGACACCAACGTCGTGCTGTCGGCGCTGATACGCCCCGGCGGCGTCAGTGGACGACTGCGGCTTGCATGGCAAGCGCGGCGCTTCATGCCACTGGCCAGCCACCCGACCGTGGCTGAATTGATCCGGGTGCTCGCCTACCCCAAGTTCAAGCTGCTGCCCGAAGAGCAGCATGAGCTGCTTGCCGACTACCTGCCGTGGGCGGAAACCTTCCGTGTCCCCGACCCGCCGCCCCGGACACCCACCTGCCGCGATGCACAGGACCTGTCGTTCCTGCAACTCGCGCTGGCCGCGAAAGCTGCAGTGCTGGTCACCGGCGACGCCGATCTGCTGGTGCTTGCCCCAGTGCGCGGCTTGGCCATCATCACGCCCGCCCAGGCAATCGAGCGGCTGTCGTCATGAAGGCTGCTTGCAAACTGCCGGCCATGCGCTTATTCCGCACGGCAGTGCACTTGCGCGGGATGACGGAGCTTCAGCAGTGCGGCGGCTCCAGATGCCGGGGAAGTTGCGCAGGCCGCATCACGATGGTTCTGCGAACGTTGGATATGGGTTGCACCCGCCGGTCAGTGATAGTCGTCTTCGCGCTGATGGCGTACGGCGAGGATGGTGAGGGTGGTGTCATCTTCGATCTCGAACAGGGCGACGTAGCCGGCGTTGCCGAATGGGATCAGCAACTCGCGCAACAAGGGATTGGCAACGTCCACCTTGCGGCAGGCAAATGGCATCTCCGCAAGAAAACGGTAGCCCCGTTTGATTGCCACGCGCGCACGCAGCGCTGCGGCGTAATCCACCGGCGCAAGAAAGTCCAGCAACCGCTCCAGATCTTCCTGCGCGGCCTTGCTGATCCGAACGCGGTGGCTCACGACTTGCGGGGCTTGTGCCGGGCAAGGATGGCGTCCAGCCCCGCCATCGACTCTTCGACGGTGTAGTACACGCCCGTGCGTTTGGCTTCTTTCCGCGCCGCCAGCCCGCGGGCGATGAACTCGGCCTGCATCCGGCGACGGTTCACCTCGTCGCGCAGGGATTGCTCCATGAAGCTGGACAGGCTCTCGCCTTCGCGCAGCACGTCTTCGGCGGCCTTGCGCAGTTCGGGTTCAACGCGCAGTGACGGCAGGGTGGCGGTCTTCATGGCGGAACTTCATGTATCGCATTTGCGATGCACACTGTAGCATGACCGGGCAAGCCCACCAATGCGGCCCATCCAGTCTCGCTGGAATGGAAAGCACCCTTGCGACTCATCAAACTCGACCAGGCGCACGCCGGCGAAAAAACTGGTCGCGCTTGTCCCAGCGCACCTTTCCGGGACAGGTAGCCATGGCCAGCCGTTGCAGATGAATCGCGCAAAGCACCGGAGTATGTCGCCCGCGAATGGGCTTGCACCACCAGCGGGTCACCCGGGTCAGGGCGGCGACCTAGTCAGATTGCCCGTGGCCGATCGCGACAGAATCGTCGGCGAAGAAGGCCTGCACGTCGGTGAGCTCGCGGGTACGTGGCATGGGCGGCAGGCTGGCCAGGAAGAGCTTGCCGTAGCCCTTGCCGGACAGGCGCGGATCGCAGAGCACCAGTACGCCGCGGTCGTGCCGGTCGCGGATCAGGCGGCCGACGCCCTGCTTGAGCGCGATGACGGCGCTCGGCACCTGCCAGCCCATGAACGGGTTGATGCCCGCCTGCTCCAGCGCGGCCAGGCGGGCTGCCAGCACCGGATCATCCGGTGCGGCGAATGGCAATTTGTCGACGAGTACCACGCTCAAGGCTTCGCCAGCCACGTCCACGCCTTCCCAGAAACTCGCCGCGCCAAGCAGCACGCCATGCCCGCTGGCACGGAACGCCTCGAGCAGGCGTGAGCGCGGGGCGCTGCCCTGGACGAAGAGCGGCCATGGCACCTTGCCTTCCAGAAGTTCGGCAGCCTGGCGCAGCGCCCGGTGCGAGGTGAAGAGGAGGAAGGCGCGCCCGGCGGAAGCCTCGAGCACCGGCAACGCGGCGGCAATCACGGCCGCCGTGTAGTCGGGTGCACGCGGATCAGGCAGTTGCGGCGGCAGGTAGCACAGGCCCTGCCGCGCGTAGTCGAACGGGCTCTCCAGGAGCAGGGTGTGCGGCGCATCCAGGCCGAGTTGGCGATTGAAGTGCTCGAAGCTGCCACCAATGGCAAGCGTCGCCGAGGTGTGGATCCACGCCGCCTGCGTACGCTCGCGCAAGGCGCGCATCGGCGCAGCCAGGTCCAGCGGCGTGACATGCAGGACGAAGCCATGCGGCGATTGCTCGTACCAGCGCACGTCCGCGGCCGATGCTGCTTGCCCGCCATGATCGACCTGCGCGTCATCGTCCTCGCCGCCTGTGGGCGCGGTCGCGGCGACCTGCTCCAGGCGCGTGGCAAAGGATGTCGCGCGCTCGTCGAGATTGGCCAGGCCGCGCGAACGCTCGGCCTGCGTGTGCAACACCTCACGCAGGCCCAGCAACGCCTCGCGTACGGTGGAGAGCGCCGTCGCCGCCTCCGCGTCAGCCAGGAGCGCGGGCACCGGGCCTCGCGCCGGCAGGCCGCGCAGGGCCAGGCGCAGACGCCGCTCGGCGAGCTGCAAGGCCTGGATGGGATCGAGCAGCAGGCTGATGGCGCCGCTCACGCCGGCACATTCGGCCAGCGCATCGCGCGCCAACTCGGCCAACTGCCGCGCGCTCACACTGCGCGAAAAAAATTGCGCCGCCAGTTCGGGCAACTGGTGCGCCTCGTCCAGGATGAACGCGGCGGCATTGGGCAGGATCTCACCAAAGCCGTCCTGCTTCAGCGCCAGATCGGCAAACAACAAGTGATGGTTCACCACCACCACGTCCGCCTCCTGCGCCTCGCGGCGGGCCTTGAACACATGGCATTGGTCGTAGAACGGACACTCCGCTCCCAGGCAATTTTCCGCGGTGGACGTCACCCGCGGCCACAGCGGCGAGGACTCCGGCACCTCGGTGCATTCGGCGCACTCGCCACGCACGGTGCGCGCAGCCCACGCGCGGATGGCCGCAAGTTGCCCGAGCTGCTCGGGCGGCAAGGACGCGCTGTCCGCCACGGTCTGCTGCAGGCGGTATTGGCACAGGTAGTTGGAGCGCCCTTTCAGCAGCGCGGTGTGCGGCTTGACCCCCAGCACGCTGCACACCCGCGGCAGGTCGCGGAAGTACAACTGGTCCTGCAGGGTCTTGGTGCCGGTGGAGATGATCACGCGCTCGCCGGCCAGCAGCGTCGGCACCAGGTAGGCGAAGGTCTTGCCGGTGCCGGTGCCGGCCTCGGCCACCAGGATCTCGCGCCCGGCAATCGCCTGCTGCACGGCAAGCGCCAGTTCCTGCTGCGCGGCGCGCGGGACGAAGTTCGGCAGCTCGCGCGCAAACGGCCCGTCGGCCCCGAGCAGTTGCCAGGGGTCCGGCATGCCGACCTCATCGCGTATGGTCATCGCCCCGGCAGCGCGTCAGTACCGCGTGACCCCGGGCTTGTGGCACGCCGCGACGGACTTGCGCGCCGCAGCGGCGCCGGCGGCATCCCGCGCCTGCAGTCGCACCTCCACGACGGTCTGCCAGTTGCGCGCGCACAGCGAGCCCAGCTTGGGCCCAAGCGACCAGGACTTGCGCGCCAGCGCCTCGGCCTGCGGGAACTCCTTTTGCCGGATCGCCACTTCGGCGCGGTCCTGCAGCACATCCGGCGCGTCCGGGCTCAATTTGAGCGCCTGGTCGAGCGTCGCCGCCGCCTGGTCGAAGTGCCCCGCCTGCTCCTCGCGCGCGGCCGTGTCCTGCAATGCGGCGACGCCGGGATCGACCAGGCCGTTGACCGTGATCACCGATTTTTCGCGCTCACCCGCCGCGCGCACCGCGGCGACCAGGTCGTAAGTCGGCACCGGCGCCAGCGGCGGCGGAGCGGGTGGCGGCGGCTGCGCCGCGAACCAACCGCATCCGCTCACCGTGCCCAGGACGATCGATGCGACCAACAGCGGGCGCACCGCCAGCCTTCCCAAACTGCTCATTGCTCCACCCCATTGCCGGGCGCCGCCGCAGGCCCGCTGCTCGCGGGGCTTGCCGGCTGCGCACCAATCCCAAACACCTGTTGCCAGAAACAGTTCTCGGCCTCCGGCGACAAGGACCCGGCCACCACCGGCACCTCGATCGCCCCGGCACATTGCTGGTCGATGCGCTTGCCATCGACCGGATTGACCCAGGCCATCTCGAGCCCGTCACCCGGCGCGCTCGGCAACGGCCGCGTGGGCAGCCGGGTGAACAGCTCCCGCCAGGCGCGCAAGGCGCCGGTGGCGCCAAACAAGGTGGTCGGCTTGTTGTTGTCGCGGCCCATCCAGAACACCGCCAGGTGATCGGCGGTATAGCCGGCAAACCAGCTGTCGCGCATATCGTTGGTGGTGCCGGTCTTGCCCGCGGCATGCAGCCAGGCGAGGCCACTGTCGCCGATCGAATGCGCGGTGCCGTACACCGCCACTTGCTGCAGGGCCCAGGTGACCAGGCGCACGGCCTCCTGGTATTCGCCCTTGCCGCCCTGCACCTCGTAGCGCTTGATGGTGCGCCCGCTGCCGTCGAGCACGCCGCGCACCGCCAACAGCGGCAAGGCATGGCCATCCGCCGCCAGATACTGGTACAACTGCGCCACCTGCACCGGCGCCAGGTCGAGCGCACCGATGAGCAGCGACGGGCTGGGATTGACGTTGGCCAGGCCGAAGGACTCCAGGAACGCCTTGACCCGCGGCACGCCCACGGCAAGGCCGAGATGGATCGTGGCCAGGTTCCACGAATGCGCCAGCGCATCGACCATCGGCACCTGGCCATGCACCTCGTTGTCGTCGTTGTGCGGCGTCCACTGCGTCCCGTCCGGCTGGCGCATGCTGACCGGGGCATCGTCGAGCTGGCTAGCCAGGTTCCACTGCCCCGGTTGGGTCAAGGCGACCAGGTAGACGAACGGCTTGATCGCCGAACCGATCGGTCGCCGTGCATCGAGCGCGCGATTGAAACCCGGATCGGCGGCCACGCGGCTGCCGACCACGGCGAGCACGCTGCCGCTGTGCGCATCGGTGACGACGCCAGCCGCCTGGATGCCGTTGCCGCGCTTGCCGAGGCTTTCCAGCGCACTGCCCACCGCCTGCTCGGCATACAGTTGGGCCGCCGGGTCCAGCGTGGTGAAGATCGACAGCCGGCCGGCGCGCAGCGCCTCGTCGTCAAAGTCCGCCGTGATCTGCTTGCGCACCAGGTCCATGAATGCCGGGAAACGGTCCTGCGGCAGGCGGCCATCGCGGACGATGTCCAGCGGTGCCGCCTGCGCCACCTTGAGCTGGGCGGCGTCGAGCAGCCCAGTGGTGGAGAACTCCCCGAGCACCACGTTGCGGCGTGCCAGCGCGCGCTCCGGGGCACGACGCGGATCGTAATAGCTCGGTCCCTTGACCAGGCCGACCAGCAAGGCAATCTCCTGCGGCCGCAGATCCTGCAGCCGACGCCCGAAATAAAACTCCGACGCGGCGGCAAAACCATGCACGGCCTGCGCGCCCTGCTGGCCAAGGAACACGTCGTTGACGTAGGCCTCGAGGATGCGCCCCTTGTCGTAGTGGGCCTCGAGCAGGATTGCCATCAAGGCCTCGTTGATCTTGCGCGTGAGCGTCTGCTCACGGCTCAGGAACAGGTTGCGCACCAATTGCTGGGTCAGCGTCGAGCCGCCCTGCACGGTGCGTCCGGCGCGCAGGTTGGCAAACGCGGCACGCGCGATGGCGCCAAAGTCGATGCCAATGTTGTGCTTGAAATTGCGGTCTTCCACTGCCTGCAAGCCGCTGAGCAACAGCGGCGGCACGTCGGCCAGGCGCACAAAGCGGCGCTCCTCCTGCTTGGCACCGTACAGCGTGGCGATGCGCGCCGGATCGAGGTGGACGGCGGCCAGCACCTTGCCATTGGCCGCATCGCGCACCGACTGCACCACGCCCTTGGCCAGCACGACGCGGATGCGCCGCGGCAACTCGCCTCCGTCCGGGCCAGC
Organism: Rhodanobacter sp. FW510-R10; assembly: GCF_058781105.1. NCBI lineage: Bacteria > Pseudomonadati > Pseudomonadota > Gammaproteobacteria > Lysobacterales > Rhodanobacteraceae > Rhodanobacter > Rhodanobacter sp. FW510-R10. The sequence continues at coordinate 38,270 of NZ_JBYSWL010000001.1, forward strand.
GAAGCCGCGCGAGGAGATGAGATAGCTCCCGCCCTTGGCAGTCCAACTGCCCGGCACCTGGCCGTGGCCGTCCTCGCTGTAGCCGGCAAAGGTCAGCTCCAGCTTCAATGCCGCCGGCGTCATCGGGGTGTCCGCCGCGAGCAGCAGCGGCCGCGCGTACACCCGCGTCGGTACGGCAAACACCAGGTCGTTGAAGCGATCCTGCACGCGCTGGTTGAGCACCAGCACATACGGCAGCACGAAGCCGACACCGAGGCCCAGCGCAATCCACGCCGGAATGCGCAGCCAGCGCCAGCAGCGCGACGCGATCGATCTGATGCGCTCGAGAGTCAGCAACGTCGAAAAACCCGGCAAACCAGCCGCCAATGATAGGGCCACCCGCCCCGCGCCCGGATGAACGGCGCCTTGCCTGGCAGCAACCACCTTCTGCCCTGAGCTACACACTTCGCCACCAGGGCAACCTGAAACCTGCGCCGCGCACCGCCCGGCTGGTCGCGTACAACTTTTGCCATAGTCAAGCTACGGCGGATCGATCAATAACGCGACCGATTTGGGCCGTGAACGCAGGTGGGGCCTGCATATAGCCATTGCCGACGGCCGCATCGGCGGTGACAAAGCGCGCAACGGCGCCTCTTGCGCTACAGCGTTGGATCCCGCACCGGTGGCCATTGTTGCGCCCCATGCAGCACGCGCAGCACTTCGATGCGTGAGTCCCCAGGCCGAACGCGATATACCAAAATGAGCGGCGTGCGCTGGATCACCAGTTCGCGCGTACCCTTGACCCGCCCCACGCGGCCCATGTCAGGATGGTCTTGCAGGCTGCGCACCTGTCGCGTGATTTCGGAATCCACCCGCAACGCCGCGTGCGGATTCTGTTCGGCGATGTAGTCCAGTTGCGCAAACCGCAGTTGCTGCGCCAGTGGCAGCCAGACCAGCTTCAACGCTTGCCCTTGCTGCCGGCCTGCAGGCGGCGGCGCCATGCCGCGCCATCCCGTTCTACTTGCGCGTTGGAGATCCAGCGCGTGGCCGGGTCATCGGCTTCCATCAGGGCGGCCTTTACCTCGCGCCGAAACCAGGCGTCGTATTCAGCGGCATTCTGCTGCTGGCTCACCACGACGCGCATGAAGTCACGCAGCAGTTGCGCGCCCGTACGATCGCGCGCTTTCGCCGCGTCGGTGAAATCGGCTTTCAGCGCCTCGTCAACCCGAAAGGTGAAGGTTGCTTCATTCATGGTCGCCTCTCGTGTTACGTAACACGTGCATCGTAACACGCAGACAAGTTTTTCGAGGACCCGGCCAAGCGTGACCTTGCGCGTTTCGAGCCCCCATGTCGAGCATGACGCAGTGCTCAGGGCGGCAGGCCCCACGTGGCGGCGTCGGGGTGGAACGGGCGCGGCTGGATGCCGAGCAGTTGCTGCACTTCGGTATTGTCGGCGACCTGGTCGAGTTGCAGGCGGGCGAGCGGTCCACGCCAGCGCGGCATCACGCCACCGGCGCAGCGCAACAGCCAGCGCGGCAGCGGCAACGGCACGCTGCGGCGCGGCACGCTCCCCCGCACGCGGGCCAGCATGTCCCGGGCCGACAGGCGCTCACCGCCGCCGATGGCCAGCACCCGCCCGGCCGCGGCCGGGCACTCCAGCGCGGCCAACATGGCCTGGGCCAGGTCATCGGCATGCACCGGCTGACGCAGTCCACGTCCGGCCGGCAGCGGAAAGACCCGGGTGCGTGCGGCCCGCTGCGCCAGCGGGGTCAAGCTGTGGTCCAGCCCGGCGCCGTAGACCAGCGTCGGCCGCAGCACGGTCCAGGCATAGTGGGCGCGGTCGCAGGCCCGGGCCAGGGCCGCCTCGCCAGCCAGCAACTGCTGCGCCAGCGCACGCTCGGCGGCGACGCTGGAACCACGCTTGGCCTCGGCACTCATTGAGCTCAGCGCCACGACGCGCGGGCCATGCTCCAGCGGCGCGCGCTCCAGCCAGGCCGCCAGGTTGGGCAGCGGGCCACAACACAACACCGCCGACAGCACGGGCACGTCGGGCACCCGATCCGGGAGCGTGCCCTGCAGCCAGGTCAGCTCTGCCGACGACGTCCGCGGCGCGCGGCTGACAGCCAACACCGGCTCGCCGCTGGCCAGCAGGCGCGGCAACAGGAAATGTCCGATCTGGCTGCTTGCCCCAAACACCAGTACGGCCATGCCGCTTCAGGACCTCGCCAGTTGCGCGCTCAGTTCGGCCACACGCGGGTCATTGGGCGCCAGCCGCCGCGCCCGATCCAGCGCTTGCGCTGCCCCGGCGCGATCACCCTGGGCCAGCCGCTGGCGGGCCTGGTCGAGCCAGGCACCAGCCAGCCGCGTCGCCATGGCGGCATGCCGCGCATCGTTTGGACTCAGGGCCGCATAATCGGCCAAGGCGTTGTTGGCCGCGGCCAGCCTGCCGGCCGACAACTCGCCCTGGAAGCGCGCCCGCACCTGATCCGGCAGGTCGTGCATGCCCTGCAATGCCGACGGATCATTGCCGTTGATGGCGAGCGCGCTGCGATACAGGTCGTAGGCGCTGTCGCCAGGCGGCATCATGATGTCGCCACGCTGGGTCGCGGCCTTGGCCTTGCGCACCAGGTCGGCAATCTCGGCGCGCTGCTGCGGCGTCAACTCCATGGGCGCGGCCATGGCCAGCCCGGCGTTGGCGTCGTCGCCAGCCATCTTTACCGCTGTATCGCCGCGCTGCGGCGGCCCCAGCCGGGCGCGCGCCGCAGCCACCTGGGCCGAATCCGGATCCAGGGCTGCCGCCTGGTCAAGCAGGCTGGCGGCGCGCGCGCCGTCATGCAGGTCGATGGCTACATTGGCCTGCACGGTCAGCGCCCTGGCCACGAGGCGCAACCCGTCACGGGCCGCCGCGTTGTCCGGATCGAGCTTGAGCGCGGCGCGGTAATGCGCGAGCGCGGTATCGTCGCCGGCCCCGGCAATGCGGCCGGCGCGCAGGGCCGCCTGGGCCTGGTCGAGTTCGGCGGCCAGCGCGTTCGCATCCACCGCCGGTGCCGGCGGTGCGGAGGGCGAAGATGGCGCTGGCGCGGTGGCCGCAGCGGTACCGGCTACCGCCGCGGTCGTCGCGCCGGCGGGCGCCGCACCCTGCGCCTGGGTCAACGCCGCCCGCAACCCAGGCAAGGCGCCGTTGCTTGGCTGCAGCGTGGCCAGTTGCTGGATCAGGGCATCGGCAGCAGCAAGCTCATGCGCGTCCAGGGCCTGCTGCGCGCGTGTCGCCAGCGCGACGCCAACCTGGTCCAAGCCGTGCCGGGCGACGGCGCTGCCCGGATCGGCACGGGCAATTTCCGCATACAGCGCCGCAGCGCCATCAGCCCCACCGAGCTTGCCGGCCGCCAGTGCCTGCTGCGCCCGCGCCACCAGGTCGGGGGTTGCCGGGCCCGGTGCGCGTGCCGCCTGGATGCGGCGGTCGAGCTGGTCCAGGTCGCTGCCGCCGCCCAGCAGCTCGCGGGCTTGCGCAGCCTGGAGCGCGGCCTGTTGGACTTGACCGGCGCGCAAGGACGCATCGGCATCGGCCACCAGGTCGCGGCCAACCTGCTGCAGGCCCTTGAGCGCCGCGTCGTTGTCCGGCTCCATGGCCAGCACGGCCTGGAACAATTCGCGCGCACTGCTGCCGTCGCTGCCGACCAGGTGACCCTGCTGCAGTGCCTGCTGGGCGCGGCCGAGCACATCGTTGAGTGCGGTGCGCGGCACCATGCCGCGCAGGCGGCCCTGGTTGATCCAGGCCACGGCAACCACCGCCGCGAGCAGCAGGAGCACGACGACCACCCACGTGCGCCGATGCCGCGGCGGTGGTGGCGCCGGAGCCAGGCGCTCGCCGGCCGTGGCGGAAAAGCTGGCCGCCGGCTCGGCTTGCTCTGCATCCAGGCCGGACAAGTCGCCAAGGGTCGGTTCGGTCCGCCCGGCCGGGCGCTCTTCGTAGGGATCTCGACGTCGCGTCATGGTGGTTCGTTGCACGGTGCCGGGTGAGCTTAGCATCGACCCGCGCAGGGCAACCGCAGCCTGCACGCGCCCATTCAGCTTGTGCGAGACCCGTGCCGGGCTGTCGGACATCGCGCTTTCAGCCCGTGCCGATACGTCGCGCGTCGATCACGTTGGGCAGCGCCGCGAGCTTGTCCAGCAGCTCCGAGAGCTGGCCGAAATCATGCACGCGCAGCGTAAAGCGCACTTCGACCTCGCCGCTGTCGGCAAACACCCGGCTGGACGAGGCCACGATACGCGCCTCGGAGTTGCTGACCACATCGGTGACGTCGCGCTGCATGTTGCGGCGGTCGTAGCCGCGCACCACGATCTCCACTTCGTAGGCGCGCGTGCCGACCGCACCCCAGGTAACGTCGACCACCCGATCGGGCTCGCGGAGCGCCAGCCGCGCCAGGCTGCGGCAGCCGGCGCGGTGCACGGTCACCCCGCGACCGCGCGTGATGTAGCCCTTGACCGCATCCCCAGGCAGCGGCTGGCAGCAGCGTGCCAGGGCGGTCAGCAGGTTGCCGATGCCGTCGATGCTGAGCGCGGCAGCCTCCGGCGCGGTGCTGCGCGCCGGCGTCGCGGCGGGCGCGCTCTTGGCAGCCGCCGCAGGCGCTGGCGGCTCGACCAGGTCCTGCATGGCGCGCGCAATCTGCCCGCTGGTGATCTCGCCCAAGGCCAGCGCCACCAGCAGCTCATCCTGGTTCCTGACACGGAGCTGCGCCGGCAGGCCGGCAATGTCGGCGTGCCCGAGGCCCAGGCGCTTGAGTTCGCGCTCGAGCATGCCGCGGCCCACGGCGAGATTCGCGTCGATGGCCACGTGGCGGAACCAGGAGCGCACCTTGGCCCGCGCCCGCGGCGTGTTGAGGTAGCCATGGTGCGGGGAGAGCCAGTCGCGGCTGGGTTCGGCAACCTTCGCGGTGAGGACTTCGATGCGGTCGCCGCTGCGCGGCTGGAAGGTCAGCGGCACGATGCGCCCGTTGACCTTCGCCCCGCGGCAACGGTGGCCGACCTCGCTGTGCACCAGGTAGGCGAAGTCCAGCACGGTGGCGCCACGCGCCATGTCGAACACTTCGCCCTTCGGGGTCAGCACATAGACGCGGTCTTCCAGCAATTCGGTGGCGAGTTCCTCGCCGAGTTCGCCATCGGCCGCGTCGTGCGGCTCCAGCAGCTTGCGCATCCAGGCGATCTTGGCCTCGAAGCTGGCGTCGCCGCTGCCGCCTTCCTTGTAGCGCCAGTGCGCAGCCACGCCGAGCTCGTTGGCCCGGTGCATCTCATGGGTGCGGATCTGCACTTCCAGGGTGCGGCCACCGGGACCGAGCACGGCCGTGTGCAGCGACTGGTAGCCATTGTTCTTCGGCCGGGCAATGTAGTCGTCAAACTCGGCCGGCAGGTGCTGCCACTGTGTATGCACCACGCCCAGCGCCGCATAGCAGTCAGTGACCGTGGCCACCAGGATGCGCACCGCGCGGATGTCATAGAGCTCGGAAAAACCCAGGTCCTTGCGCTGCATCTTCTTCCATATGGAATAGATGTGTTTCGGCCGGCCGCCCAGCTCGGCCTGCACCCCGGCGGCCGCCATCGCCTGCTGCAACTGCGCGATCACCTCGCGAATGAAGCGCTCGCGGTCGCTGCGCCGCTCATCGAGCAGCCCGGCAATGCGCCGATAGATGTCCGGCTGCAAGGTACGAAACGCCAGGTCCTCGAGCTCCCACTTGAGCTGCCAGATGCCGAGGCGGTTCGCCAGCGGGGCATGGATGTCCCGGGTCAGCCGTGCCAGCGCCTGGGCGCGGTCGGGTGACAGGCGGTCCGCCACGCGCATCTGCGCCAGTTGGCGCGCCAGCAGGGTAAACACCACGCGCAGGTCGCGTACGATGGCGAGCAGCAGGCGACGCAAGCCCTCGAGCGCGGCCTGCGGCGTGCGCTGCTGTGCATGCAGCGCCCACACCCGCTCGGCCGCCTGCTGGCCGTCGACCAGGCGCTGCACCTCGGCCGGCAGCGCGGCGCGCTCGGCCTGCCAGCGCACCGGGTCGGCCAGGGCCAGCGCAAACCACAGCGCGGCCGCGCGCGTCGGTTCGTCACAACCGAGCCGTGCCAGGGATTCCTGCACGTCGCAGCATTCACGCTCGTCGAGCGTCCCGGCGGCAATGCCCGCGTCACAGGCCGCAGCGAGCAGCGGCGGCAGGCCGTCTTCGGCACTGGCGCGCCAGCGCTCCAGATCCGTAGCCGGGATAGCGACGCGCACCATGACCCACCTCTCCTCGACGCCTGCCCACACCCGGACATTGTATGAGCCCGCGCCATGCCACGCTGGGCTGGGAGCGCGGGCGCTTGGCACGACGCCCGCTACCGCGCACACTTCGCGGTATTGCCAACGCCATCCTTGCCGAGGACCAGCCCATGAGGATCCGTTTCCGCCCGGTGACCGCCATTGCGACGCTGCTGCTGGCGTCCGCCGTGCTGCCCGCCTTCGCGCAGCAAGCCGGCAACCTGCAGGAGCGTATGAGTGCAGCGGAGTTCTATGACGCGGGCTTGAACAAACTGTCGGCGCAGGAACTGGCGACGCTCAACCAGTGGCTGGCCACGCACGAGGGCTCGAGCGTCGGTGCCGGCGCCGCCTCACCAGCTGCAGCCGCAGCCGACGTCAGCAGCGCCGCGGCGGCCGAGCCGGCGATCCAGCCGCTAGCCGGAACCAGGCGGCCCAGTACCAAGCGCCAGGCCTTCCAGGCGCGCGTCGTCGGTTCCTTCACCGGCTTCAGTGGCGACACTCTGCTCAGCCTCGACAACGGTCAGCAATGGCAGCAGGTCGGCGATGACAAGCCCATGTGCAACGCTGCCGACAGCCCGCAGGTCAAGATCAAGCCCACTTTGTTCGGCAACTGGCTGATGGACGTGCCCAGCTGCAACCTGCTGGTCCACGTGCAACGCGTCAAGTAAGCCGCGCCAAGGCGCGCGCCAGGCGCTTGGCCGACACCGGCTCGGCAGTCTTGAGCTCCTGCGCAAACAGCGACACGCGCCACTCCTCGAGCAACCAGCGCAAATCGTCCAACGCCTCGGCATCGGCGCCAGCGGCCTGGTGCCGCAGCCAGGCCCGCCAGTACGGCAAGACCTGGGACAGGCGCTGTCGGTCCTTTGCCGGGTCCTGGCGCAGGCGCTCGGCACGCAGGCGCATCGCCTTGAGATAACGTGGCAGCTGGGCCAGGCGCGCGCGCGGCAAGGTGCGCAGGAAGCCGGGCGCCAGCAAGGCATCGTGCTGTTCCTCCAGGTCCGCGTAGCTCTCGCGGGCAAACCCCTGCCGCGTTGGGCGTCGCCAGGCTTGAAACTGTGCATGCGCCCCGATGATGGCCTCAGCGAGTTCCAGGCGCTCGATGCCCGCCGCCACCAGCTCGCGCTGCGCTTGCGCGCACAAGTCGGCAAACGCATCGGCGTCGCGCACGCCGGCCAGCTCGTGGATGGCCAGCACGTCTGCAAATGCGCCTTCGACCAGGTCGTGGCGCAAGCTTTCCTGGGTGCCGAGCGGCAGGTATTGCAGCGCAAGCGACTGGTGGATCGGCAGGCGCCGGCGCGCTGCCTTGGCCGCGCCAGCCAGGGCGTGGCGCAACAGGCGGCTGACCCCGGCGCGATGCGCGGCACGCGCCTCCTCGGCGCCTTCGAACACCCGCAAGGCCACGGCATCGCCCAGGTCCACCAGGGCGGGATACGCGGTCAGCCCGCCGGCAGCCGCCACCTGATCCGGGATGTGCGCAAAGTCCCAGCTCGTGGCCTCGGTGCCGCTCAGCTCCAGGTCGGTCTTGCCGGCAAACGCCGTGCGCGCCCGCGCCTGCCAGCGTGCCCGCAACCCGGCCAGGTCGCGGGAATCCGCCAGCACCCGCGGCGCGTGCCCCCGGGCGGCCTCGTCATGCAGCTCGAAGCGCATCCGCAGGTGCGCCGGCAAGCCCACCGCGGCGAAATCCACGGCGCCCACCGCGACGCCGGTGGTGCGCGCAAGGAACGCCGCGAGTACCCGGGCCAGGGGTTCGTCACGCGGCGCCTCGGCGGCGGCGAAGGCGCGGGCAAAATCCGGTGCCGGCACGAAGTTGCGGCGCAGGCCCTTGGGCAACCCGCGGATCAGCTCGGCCACCTTGTCGACCAGCAGGCCGGGCACCAGCCATTCACAGCGCGCCGCCGGCAGTGCATTCAGCAAGGCGAGCGGCACGTGCAGGGTCACGCCATCGGCGGGGTCGCCGGGCAGAAAACGGTACTCCAGCCGATAGGCTTGTCCGCCCGCCACCAGTTGGGGCGGAAACGCGGCCGCGTCGGGCCCGGCCGCACCGGCGAGCACGTCCTCGAGCGACCAGTGCAGGGCGGCCTGCGCGGCGGGCGGAGCCTTGCGGTACCACGCTTCGAACGCACGCACCGAAGAAATCTCGGCAGGCAACTTGCCGGCAAAGAACGCGACCAGATCGTCCTCGTGCCGAAGGAGGCCGCCACGTCGCTGTTTGGCCTCCTGCTCCTCGGCCTGCTGCAATACGCGCCGGTTGGCCCGCAGCAATGTGGCCATGCCGCCCGTGGCCCGTGACCCCGCATGCTCGGCGACCTCACCGCGAACCAGGGCATCGCGCACGAAGATCTGGTGCGCGAGCGCCGCGTCCTGGTGGAACAGGACCGGCCGCTGCTCGGCCAGGACCAGGCCAAACAGGCTGACCTGCTCGAACGCGAGCACGGCGCCGCGGCGCTTTGACCAATGCGGATCGCGGCAACTGGTGCGCAGCAGGTGCGCCGCCTGCTGCTCGATCCACAGTGGGTCCACGCGCGCGTTGGTCATGGCCCAGACGCGGCCACCGACGTCGAGGATCTGCGCGGAGCACAGCCAGTTCGGCGGGGTCTTCGCCAGCGCCGAGCCCGGGAAGATCTGGAATTTGCGCTCACGGGGCCCCAGGTAGGCGCCGCGCTCGTCCTTGCGCCCGACCAGGGTGGGCAGGCCGCTGAGGATGCTGCGGTGGATCGCCTCGTAGACCCGCGCCTGGGAAAGGGGGTCCGGGTCATTTTTCGCCCGAGGTGACAATGTATCCAGCGCCCCATCCGGAGAAAGATGACTCTGACCTTTTTTTTGTCCCCCCTTTGGCCTTGGACCGGCAACCTGCCCGTCAGCGGCAGGCGTCGCCGGGTCGACGGACCAGCCCAACTCCCGCGCCATCGCCAGCAGCTGCCGATGCAGCTCGCTCCATTCGCGCATGCGCAGGAAGCTGAGGAAATGGCGCGAACACCAGTCACGCAGCTTCGATTGCGTCAGCTCCTCATGCGCCGTGCGGTAGGCACGCCACAGGTTCAGCGCCCCCGCGAAATCGGACTGGGTATCGGCAAACGCCTTGTGCGCCGTGTCGGCCTGCGCGCGTGCCTCGGCTGGCCGCTCGCGCGGGTCCTGCACGCTCAGGAAGGCCACGATCACCAGTGCCTCGCGCAGGCCGTGCAGGCGCTGCGCCTCGACCAGGATGCGCGCCAACTGCACGTCGATCGGCCAGCGCGCCAGGGTGCGGCCGATCGCCGTGAGCCGGCGCTCGTCATCGATCGCGGAAACCTCGGCGAGGCGCCGATAGCCATCGGCCACCACGCGCGGATCAGGGGTGTCAAGGAAGGGAAAGTCCTCGACCGCACCCAGCTTCAGCGCGAGCATGCGCAAGATGACGTTGGCGAGCGAGGAGCGCAGCAGTTCCGGGTCGGTGAACGCCGGCCGGGCGGCGAAATCAGCCTCGTCGTACAGCCGGTAGCAGATGCCCGGCCCGACGCGACCGCAGCGCCCCTTGCGCTGCTCGGCGGCCGCCTGGGAAATCGGCTCCACATGCAGGCGTTCGATCTGGCTGCGCCGGCTGTAGCGCTTGATGCGCGCCGTGCCGGTGTCCACCACGTAGCGGATGCGCGGCACGGTGAGCGAGGTCTCGGCCACGTTCGTGGCCAGCACGATGCGGCGCAGGACCCCTGGCTTGAACACGCGGTCCTGGTCCTTGGTCGACAGGCGCGCATACAGCGGCAGGATCTCGGTTGCCCGGTACTGGCGGCGCGAGAGCAGCAAGTGCGCATCGCGGATCTCGCGCTCGCCGGGCAGGAAGACCAGCACGTCGCCGCGCGGGTCGGAACGGGTGATCTCGTCGAGCACCGCGGCTACGTGCGAAATGGTGTCCGAAATGGTGTCAGGGACAATTTTCGTCTCAGTAGACGTCGACTCCTCGGCGCGCATCGGATGAAAATTGTCCCTGACACCATTTCCCCGCCAGCGCACCTCGACCGGGTAGGCGCGACCCTCCACCTGCACCACCGGCGCACCGCCGAAGTGCTCGGCGAAACGCGCGGTGTCGATGGTCGCGGAGGTGACGACGATCTTGAGGTCCGGCCGCTTGCCAGCCAGCTGCTTGAGATACCCAAGCAGGAAATCGATGTTCAGGCTGCGCTCGTGCGCCTCGTCGATGATCAGGGTGTCGTAGGCGCCGAGCCAGGGATCATGCTGGGTCTCGGCCAGCAGGATGCCGTCGGTCATGAACTTGACCAGGCTGCGCTCGGACACCTGGTCGGTGAAGCGCACCTGGAAGCCGACCAGGTCGCCGACCGCGGTGCCCAGCTCCTCGGCCACGCGCCGCGCCATCGAACGCGCCGCCAGCCGCCGTGGCTGGGTGCAGCCGATCATGCCGGCCTCGCCACGCCCGGCGGCAAGGCACAGCTTGGGCAGCTGCGTGGTCTTGCCCGAACCGGTTTCGCCGGCGATCACCACCACCTGGTGCCTGCGGATCAGGGCGACGATATCGTCGCCGCGCGCGCTGATCGGCAGGGCCACATCCAGCGTGATGCGCGGCTTGGCCGCCACGCGCCCGCGCCGCCGCGCCGCCGAGCGCTCGATGTCCGCCGCCAGGGCCGCGAGCCTGCCCGCATCGGGCTCGCGTGCGAGCCGGTGCCAGCGCTGCCGCAGGCGGTGCAGGTCGCGGCTGGAGACCGCCTCCAGCTGTCGGCCCAGGGCCTGCAGCTGCGGATCGCGATGGCCGGGTTCGTCGTGCGCGCGTGAATGCTTCATCGGGCCGCACATGATACCGGCACCGAAGAAGGGACCGCTTCAGTCCAGGCGGGCGGATTCGGCCACGGCCTGCCTCAGCGCCGGCAGATCCGCGTCGGCGCCTTTCCAGAGGTCGAGTAGATCCTCGTAGGCACTGACGGCATCCGTGTGCAAGCCGGCAGCGGCCAAGGCCCGCGCCTTTTGCAGCCGCGCCATCGGTCCGATCGGGTAGTTCAGCGCGAGCCCCGGATGATCCAGGATTTTCTGGAACTCGGCCGCCGCCTTGCGGGATTCATGCATGGCAAGGTAAGCCTCGCCGCGCACGTAGATGGGATACATCGACGTCCAGCCGAATACGCTGAACCTGGTCATGCCGTATTCGTACGTCGCGGCAGGCTTCAGGATCGCGAGCGCCTCGGCGGCCTTGCTGCGACCGAGCGCGAGCCTGGCGCGTAGCACGGGCAGGTAATTTCGTTGCGCCAGCGTGTCTTCCGGATAGTCGTTGGCGAGCCGGTCTATGGACTCCCTGAGCCGCGCTTGGTTGCCGGCGTATGAGAACGCCAATGCGGCGCCGAATTGCACGTCGCGGGCCGGCGATTGCCGATGGGCCGATGCAGCGCGACGTTCGGCTTCTTGCGCATTGCCGTACAGCGCCTCGCGCAGCGCCGACATCGCGAGGTACGCCGCGGCGCTTTCGTTCCCGGCTGCGTGCCGTGCTGCTTCGATTGCCCGATCCGACCTGTCGCGTGACACCCCGAGCTGTCCGTAATAACCGGCGGTCTCGGCGTCCCAGGCCAGCAATTGGCCTTCCATGCCCTGCTCGCCCTTGATGGCCTCGAGCTGGCGCGCCATCCCGGCAGGATCGTGCAGCAGGAACGCGAGCTGGTACCGATTGAACACGTAGAAGCCCGAGTACAGGTTCAGCTCGCGTGTCCGTTCATGGACGTTTTTGGCGTCGTCGAAACGATTCAACGCGATGTAGGCATCCATCAGGAAGGAGTATGAAACGGTCTGGCTCGGCACCAGTCGAATCGATTCCATGAGCTGCGCCGCGGCCTTTTCGTATTCACCGGCCACGGGATATATGGAACCGCCAAGCTCCATGCGCGGCATGGCCATGCGCGGGTAGGCCTGGATCCAGGCGAGGCAGGCGCGTATCGCCATCTCGATGTCGCCGCTGCCCGACTTGCCGTAACGCGAAATGATGAAATATCTCTCCGGTTCGCTGACCTTGTCGCGCCATGCGTAGGCCTTGCGCGCGTAGTCGGCGGCGAGCCGCGATTCGCCCTGCGTCGTGTACGCGATGGAGAGCATTCCGTACGCCTGGGCAAATTGCGGATCGAGCTCGATGGCGCGCTGGAGAAGCAGGATGGAGGACGGGGCATCGGTGCCGTTCGCAATGAGCTTCATCGCATCGCTGTACGCTTTCAGCGCCTGCAGGGATGCGGTGGTGGCCTGTTCGAGCGGCGTATCGTATTTCTTCACCGTGCGCATGGATTCGCCGATCCTCGCGCGCAGCCGCGAGGATGCGTTGCCCAGCGCGGCAAGGACGTGATCCTTGTCCGCGGCCCGGCTCTCCACGCTCGCCAGGGTCTCGCCGTTCGCGCAATCCACGGCGCGGACCGCAAGCTGATAGGGGGTGCCGATCTGCGCGATGGAACCTTCGATGACCGCCGCGCTCCCCACCCGTTGGCACAGATCCAGCGCCACCGTGGGCGTAAGCGCCGAATCGGGTTTCCTGCCCATGAACGCCAGCGTCTGCCGGACGAGTCCATCCGGGACGATGCTGAGGAACGGCGACTGTTCCAGCTGCACCGAAAGGCCTTGCCGCAGCGCGCCGTCGAACACCGGATCGCCAGTGCGGTTGGTGAAATCGGCCAGTACGACGGTGTCCTTGTCGGTCAGTGCATGGGACGACCCGGACTGCAACCACGCGGCGGCGGCCACCGCACCCATCGCGGCGCAAGCCGCGGCGACCGCCCAGGCCCGACCGGGCCGCAGCACGGCCGTGCCGCCCGCGCCCAGGGCCGACAGGGCCAGTTGCAGGTCTGCGACGGTTTGGAAGCGCCGCGCGGGATCATCTTCCAGGCAACGTCCGACGATGCGTTCCAGCTTGCGCGGCGCGATGCGCCCGCGGCGCGCGCCTGCGCGGCTGCCGGTCAGCATTTCGTACAGCACGCAACCAAACGAATAGATGTCGGAACGCGGATCGGCGGGGCCGCCCTGCCGTTGTTCCGGCGAAACGTACGCGGGCGTTCCCATCGCGTTGCCGGCCGCGGTGAGGGTATCGTCGGTGACGAATTTCGCCAGCCCGAAGTCGAGGACCTTGACGCCGGATGCCGCCAGCATGATGTTCCCCGGCTTGAGATCGCGATGGACGATGCCCTTGGCGTGCGCTGCCGCCAGCGCGGCCAGGATCTGCGCGGCGTACGCGAGCGCCGTGTGCAGGGGCAACGGGCCTTGCGCGATGCGCGCCGCGAGCATGGTGCCTTCCACCAGCTCCATCACCATGAAGTCGGGGCCGACGTCGTAGAGCACGCAGACGTTGGGATGGTTGAGCGAAGAAATCGCGCGCGCTTCGCGCTGGAAGTTCGCACTGAAGCGGCCCCGCGTGAGCTTGAGGGCCACGGCACGGCCCAGGCGCGTGTCGACCGCCCGATAGACCTCCCCCATGCCGCCCGCACCGAGCTTGTGGGTGATGCGGTAGGGGCCGAGTTCGGTGCCTTCGGCCAGCGTCGTGTCCACTGCGTCCGCCACCCACGCCGGCGCACGCAGGGCGGGTGGGCGTTCCAGGAAGCCGCCTCCGGCGGGTTGCGCGAGCAACGATTCCACTTCACTTCGCAGCTCGGGTTCGACGCGCTCGAGGATCGCGCGACGCTCTTCGGCGGTACATTCGCGTACCGAATGGTACAGGTCGGCAATCCGCTGGAAACGATCGGGGATCATGCGCCGGCGTCCGTCAGTGACTCAGCTCCCGCAACAGCCATGCCCTCGCGAGCTCCCAGTCGCGCCTGACGGTGCGCGGCGAAACATCCAGTGCCGCGGCGATCTCGTCCTCGGTCAGACCGCCGAAATAGCGCAACTCGACAATCCTGGCCTGGCGCGGGGCCATGCGTGAAAACGCGGTGAGTGCATCATCCAGCGCCAGCAGGTCCTGGTCGGGTTCGCCGCGAACGACCGCCGTTTCGTCCAGCGCCACCTGCACGGCGCCGCCGCCACGCTTGCGCGCGCCGCGGGCGCGCGCTGCATCCACCAGGATGCGCCGCATCATCTGGGCGGCGAGGGCGAAAAACTGCGCGCGGTCGCGCCATTCGATCGCCGCGGCATCGGTGAGGCGCAGGTACGCCTCGTTGACCAGTGCCGTCGTCTGCAGGGTGTCGGCCTTGCGCTCATTGCGCATGTAACGGTGCGCGATGCGGTGCAGCTCCCCGTAGACCTGTTCCATCAGTTGGGCCAATGCGGCCTCGTCGCCCCCGGTCCAGGCTTTCAGGAGTCTGGTGACGTCTGAAGAAACCGCGTTCACGGCCCACTCCGTTGCCTGCGCAAGGCAGAGTCTAGCGACAACGTGGCCGGATCGGTTGACCGTTTGCGCCTTTGCCCAAGGGGATGCCTTCGGCGCTTTGCCGACGGCCAGGACCGTCCATGAAAAGAGGAAACCACCATGCAACGCATCGCACTTTCGATCGCCATCGGGCTTGCAGCGATGGCCGGATTCACGAGCCCGTGGGGGACCGGCGCCGCGTCCGCGGCGGAACCCGCGGCCACGGCCCCTGCGGGCCTGTTCGGGCAGGTGGTCGTCTTCGGCGACAGCTTCAGCGACACCGGCAATTTTTCCACCGCGCTGGGTTTCCCCGAAGTGTCACGCTTCACGACCAATCCCGGACTCGTCGCCGTCGAGCACATCGCCAACCATTTCGACGCACCCATTCGCCCTTCCCTGCTGGGCGGCACCAATTACGCATACGCGATGGCCGGGGTGCTGCTCGAGCAGCCCGATGACCTGTCGTTCGTGACTTCGATACCGGCACAGCTCGATGCGCACCTTCAGGCATCCGCGGGCAAAGCCGATCCACGCGCGCTGTATGTGCTGGAGGCCGGCGCCAATGACGTGTTCACCGCTTTCGAGCAGGTTGGCGACGGTACGATCCTGCCGCAGGAAGCCGAGTCCAACCTGCAGGCAGCCGCACAGGCCGAATTCGGGATGATCAGCCGGTTGCAGCAGGCCGGCGCACGCCACCTGATGGTGTTTGCGTTGCCGGACCTCGGGCTCTCGCCGGACGTGATTGCGTTCGGGCCGGAAATAGCCGCCGAGCTCAGCGACATGACCCGCCTTTACAACCAGGCGGTCGATGCGGGACTGGCCCATGCCGGCCTCGACATCATTCCAGTCAATACCTTCGTCCTGTTCAACGAATTTGTCGCCGACCCGGCGCGCTACGGGTTCACCGACGTGACCACCGCGGCGTGCAGTGACGGCGGCGAGTCGTTGCAGTGCGGGCCGCAGGGTTCAGGTGCGCCGTACACGTATGCGCCCGGTGCCGAAAATTCCCATCTGTTCGCAGACTTCGCGCATCCGTCGAGCGCTGCCCACGCGATGCTGGCGCAGTACGCGGAATCGATCGTGATCGCGCCGGGCCAGATATCGTTGCTGGGCGAGGCGCCGCTGCAGGTGAATGCGAGCGTCAACCGCGCGGTGCTCGACCAGGCCAGGACCAGCCTTGGGCATGCGCCCGGCAACGGCCTGCGCGTGTGGGCCAATTACGACTATGCACGCCAACGGCTGGATGCGCAGGTCGATTCGCCAAAGAGCAGCAACGACGTCCACACCCTGAGCGTCGGCGGCGACGTCCATCCGTCCAATGCCCTAACCGCGGGGCTCGCCTTCAGCGTCGGCCGGCAGCGCGATGATTTCGCCGGCCATGCCGGCGGCTTCAGGCTGCAGGACCTGCTGGCGACCGGCTACGCGATGTGGAGCTGGCAACGAGCCTACTTCGGGGCGATCGGCAGCTTCGGGCACCTTGGCTACAACGACATCCAGCGCAAAATCCCGATCGGCCCCACGGTGCGCAACGAGAGTGGCGACACCTCGGGGTCGCATGCCGGGTTCGCGCTGACCGGCGGCTGGTGGCTAGACTTCGGCAACTGGAAGGCCGGCCCGTATGCCGACGTGACCTGGCAGCGCATCGCGGTGAACGGCTTCGGTGAGAACGGCACCGATGCGGCCGCGATGACCTTCGGCAGGCAGCATCGGCATTCGCTGATCGGCACGCTGGGCTGGCAGATGACGGCCAACCTGCAGGCCGGCGGCACGCAGCTGCATCCATTCGCACGCGTGGCGTGGAACCACGACGACGCCGGTCCGACCGATGTCACCGCGGGCCTGGTCAGCATGTCGGGCACCTTCACGCTGCCGGGCTTCGCCCCGGACAAGAACTGGGGCAGCGTGAGCGCCGGCCTGACCGCCGACTTCTCGCCCGACTTCTCGGGCTGGATCAGCTACGACGGCCGCTTCTCGGATTCGAGCCAGCGCGTCGACAGCCTGAACATCGGCGCGCGGCTGCGGTTCTGATGCGGCCACGATGCGGTGCACGACCCAGGGGGCCAGAGTCACGCCGGTGGCGCCACCGTCGAAAAGTGACTCTGACCCCTTTATCCCGTCAGGCGTCGGGGGTCAGCGAGGCCGGTGCACCGCACGTGGAACCCTGGGTCAGGCACGGATATTTGATGCCGAGCTGCTCGAGATACGTGCCGTACTTGGCCGGGTTGTAATAGAACTTCTGCATCAGCGGCCGCATGATCTTCATCGAGGCGTCGTTGATGTGGATCGCGGGCGCGGCGTCGGCCGGCAGGAATGACGCGTACACCACCGGCTTGTCCGCGCCAAAAGCCTTCTCGGCGAGCTTGGGTTGTTCCTCGTCGAAATACTTCTTGGCTTGCGCGACGAGCCCGGGATCCAGGTACAGGTCCAGCGCGGTCATCGCCAGCACCTTGCCTTCGGCCACCGATCCCTTGTGCGCGATCGGTGTCGCGCCGGCCAGCGCCGCCGCCCAGTTGTGCCCGCCAATGCCGGGAATATTGCTGGGGAAGATCAGCCGCACGCTCGGCACCGACCACATGACATCGCCGATGTCATCGGAGCCGCCACCCGACGGATGCTCCGTCCCCGTGCCAAGCTCATCGAGCTTGGTCGTCAAGCCAATCTCGGGCTTGCCGACGAGTTTCTGCACGCCCTTGGCATAGGCTTGGTCGGCTTCGCTCCACTGTGGCAAGCCCACCGCCTGGATGTTCTTGTACACCGCCTCGGCCAACGGCTTGTTGGCCCAGGACGGCCAGGCCGATCCCACCACCTTGCTCGTGAACGTGGTGCCGAACATGTCCGCCGCCGCCTTCGCCGCCCGGTTGCCTGCCGCATAGTCGGACAGGATCCACTCCGGCGTCACCTCGCGGTAGTAGTACCAGTTGGTGGCCAGGTGCGGCACGATGTTCGGCTGGTCGCCGGTGAACGGCAGCACGTTGTGCGTGCGCGAGCTCGGCCGGAAGAACTGCCGCATGAAATTGATGCCGACGTCCATCATCTCGACCGAAGCCAATGCGCTCTTCCCTTCCCAGGGCGCGCCGGCGGCGTGCACCGACTTGCCGTTGAAGGTGTAGATCACGGAGATCAGGCCGGTGCCGGCGGTACGCCCGTATTCGGTCTTCAAGGCCGAACCGACGTGGGTGGAAAGTACGGCGTCGACGTCCTTGAACACGCCGGCACGCACGTACCACGCCTTGCCGCCGACGATCTCCTCGGCGATGCCGGGCCAGACCTGGATCGTGCCGGAGACATTGTTCTTCGTCATCACGTCCTTGAGCGCGAGGGCCGCCACGACCATGCCGCCCAGGCCGCTGTTGTGTCCCTCGGCCTGGCCCGGGCCGCCCACAATCATGGGATCCTCCTTGAGCACGCCGGGCCATTGCGACAGGCCCGGCAGGCCGTCCTCGTCGTTGTTCAGCGATATCGTGGGCTTGCCCGAGCCGTGGCTCCAGGTCGCCAGCCACGCCGTCGGCATGCCGGCGATGTTGGACTGGATCTCGAAGCCGTGCTTGCGCAGGATGCCGGTGAGGTACTTCTGGGTCTCGCTCTCGTGGTAGCCGATCTCCTGGAAGCTGAAGGTGGAGTCGACGATCTGCTGCACCAGCCTGGCGTTCGCGTCGACGTACGCCGCCGCCTGCTGCTTCAGGGCCGCGCGGTCAGACGTCTGCGCATGCGCGGCAGGAACCGCGACCATGCTCGCGGCCGCCGCCACGACGAACATCCCCAGCGCCTTCGCGCTCATCTTCATAGCCGACATCGCTCATCCCCTCTTGGCTGCAAACCCATGGCCGTCGACCGTCATTGCCGGCGAGCAGCCGCCCCTCCCCCATGCGCCCCCGATTGTTGCACATCTGCGCGCTCGCCTTCCGGCGACCCTCACTCGTCATTCCCGCGAAAGCGCACTACTGTCCGGAACGTTTTCGGAACCGCCTTTGCTTCATCTACGGTATCGTGCCAGGACGCCGAAATCCTACCTGGCGTCATTCCCGCGAAAGCGCACTGCTGTCCGGAACGTTTTCGGAACCGCCTTTGCTTCATCTACGGTATCGTGCCAGGACGCCGAAACCCTACCTGGCGTCATTCCCGCGCAAGCGGGAATGACGCCGAGGGGTCGCTCCACGGGAATGACAACAAAGACAGCGGCACGACCTTGGCACATGGGTTCCCGGAATTGTTCCAGACAGCAGTGCGCTCTCGCAGGACTGCCGACGGGCCAGTTCGACGGGGCGAAAGGGGGTCAGTCTTTTGGCGCCGGGCCCTTGGTTGCGGTGACGAACGCGTCGTCGCGCACGTGCCGGGCAAAGGCCTGCTGCACCTGGGCCGCGGTGAGCTGCAGGTAATGCCGGCCGGCGATCGTCGCCTCGTCCAGCGGCTTGTCCTCCTGGGCGAGCTGCAACAGTTGCCGGCCGATCATGCCGAAGCTCGACTCGCCGAGCGGAATCTGCCGCAGCAATACGCCCTTGGCGCGCTTGAGTTCATCGGCCGTGACCGGTGCGGAGCGCATCTGCGCCACGTCGCGCACGACCATGGCACGGGCGGCCGCCACCTTGGCCGGATCGCTGCCATAGGAAACGGTGTAGGTGCTGCGATGCTTGTCGAAGGAGAAGCTGGAGTTGACGCCATACACCAGTCCGCCGTTCTTGCGCAGGTCGTCGGACAGGCGCGACGCGTACATGCTGCCGCCCAGCACCTCGTTGCCCAGGTCCAGCGCAAAGCGCTCCGGGTCATCGCGGGTGACGTCGACGGTCTGCGCCAGTTCCACGCTGTCCTGGACCGCGCTGCTGTCCGGCACGTGCAGCTGCCCTGGTCGGTTTGGCGGCACGGCGGCATAGTCGACATCCGGTTGGGGACCGCTGGCCGCCCAGCCGCCAAAGGTCTGCTCCACCACGTGCCGGGCCGCCTCCGGGTCGACCTTGCCGACGATGACGATGGTCGCCAGGTCGGGGCGCATGACGCTCTGCATGTAAGCCTGCACCTTGGCCAGGCTGAGGCCCATCACGCTTTGCGGCGTCGCATGCCGCAGCGCCGGGTCACCGGCCGGCAGCAACGCCTTGGCCAGGCCCAGCGACATCAGGAAATCCGGTGACTGCAACTGGCCGGCGGTCATCCCCGCCACCTGCTTCTGCACGATGGCAAACGCCTTGGGCGGCAGCGCCGGGTGCAGCTCGTTCTCCGCCAGGAGCTGCATGCCCTCGGCAAAATGCTGCGCCGGGACGGCCAGCGAGAACGAGGCGCCCGCGCTTTCCTGTGCACTGATCGCGTCGAGGGCCTGCTGGAACTGCAGCCGGTCCATGCTGGTGGTGCCGAAGGGGTACAGGCCATCGAGCACATCGGCCACGCCTTCCTCGCCGGATGCCGCCTGCAGGTCCTGGTTGGTGCGCACTCCGCCATAGACCTGGACCGTGTCGCTGATCGTCTCGGGCTGCACGATCAGGCGCAGGCCGTTGGCCAGCGTGGTGGACACCGGCGCCAGGCTGGAGCGCGGCACCTCGAGTTTGGCCAGGGCCTGGCGCGCCCAGTCCGGCAGGGTCACCGGCTTGTCGGGCGCGGAGGCAAAACTCTCGGCGCCGCCGAAGCCCTTGCCGGCAACCGGTTTGCCGGAACTCTCCGGCGTGAGCACCGCGGTCAGCGCATGCTCCGGAACGAAGGTCGCCTTGGCCAGTGCGTTGACGGCATTCGGCGTCACCGCCTCGAGCGCCTGCTTCATCGCCGCGGGCGATTCGAGCTCCTGGAACGCCAGCGCGCTCGACCACGCATTGGCCAGGCCAGCCACGGAATTCTTCTGGAACTCCAGCCCGGCAATGGCCTTGCGCTTGGCCGCCTCGACCAGGGCCGGATCGATGCCCGTGGCCGCTGCGTCGGCCATGATCTTGCGCATGCGTGCCAACACTGGTTGCGGATTCGCGCCCTTGGGGAAAATGCCCACCGCCAGGCCGAAGCCCGCCTGCGGCATGAACTGGGTACCAAAGCCGCCGTACAGCGCCGTGCCGTCAGCACCCATGCCGAACAAGGCTGCGCGTTGCGAACCCAGGGCATCGCCCAGCACCATGGCGGTCGCGTAATCGGCCGTGCGCATACCCGGCAGGCGCCACACTATATACACCGAGCCGTAGGGACTGTCGGTCGGCAGTTGCATGGTCCTGGCCTGCACCGACTGGAACACAAATGCGGGCCGCGCCGGGATCGTCTTGCGCGGGATGTCGCCGAATTGCATCTTCACCTGGGCCAGCGCGGCGGCCGGGTCGACGTCGCCGGCAATCACCAGTATCGCGTTGTTCGGCGCATACCAGGTGTCGTGGAACTGCTTGAGCATGGAGGCGCTGGTCTGGTTGAAGGACGCGCGCGTGCCGAGCGGCGTGTGTGCGTACGGCGTGCCGGCAAACAACTGCGCCTGCATCTGTTCGTAGAACTTGAACGCCGGGTTGGACAGGTCACGCGCGACTTCCTGCTCGATCGCGCCACGCTCCTTTTGCCACTGGTCCTCGCGCATGTCCACGCCACGCATGCGCAGCGCCTGGATGTGCAGCGCCACCTCCAGGTCCTGGGCCGGAGCGACGAAGTAATACTGGGTCACGCCCTGGGTAGTGTCGGCATTGAACGCCCCGCCCATGCTGGCGGCGATCGCCGACAGCTGGTCCTTGGACAGGCCCGGGCTGCCGCGGAACATCATGTGCTCCACCGCGTGCGCCGTGCCCGGAAAGGCGGCCGGCACTTCGTCGGAGCCGGCCAGATAATTCATCTCGGTGGTGACCACCGGCGCCAGGCGATTGGGCACGATGACCACGCGCAAGCCGTTGTCCAGCGTCGCCCGCGTGACTCCAGCGCCGGGGCCAACGCTGGCCGCGGCCCCACCCGCCGCCAGCATCACGATGATGGCGAGCAGCAACCGCGGCATCCACTTGTTCATTGGTCAGTCCTCGCTCTCATCCACACTTGGGCGCGAAATGGTGTCAGGGGCCAATGGCACTTACACAGGCGCAGGACCCTACTTTTCGTCATCCCCGCTTTCGCGGGGATGACGGCAATGAAGGTCTCAGGTTTACATAAGTGCCATTGGCCCCTGACACCATTTCGCCATTTCACCATTCCTGCCTATCCACCAAAAGCCGTCTTTACGGCTGGAAGGCCTGCCTTCTGCAATTTCGTGTTGAGCTGGGCCACGTCCTCGTCCTGGAACCGGTTCCAGCGCGACAGCGCGGCGTCGACGCCCTGGCGCAGCTTGTCCAGGCCGGCGAGGCCAGCCGCCGTCGGCGTGCCGCTGCTCTCCTGCGTGGTGCGCGACAAGCCGCCCAGCATCTGTGCCAGGCCGAGCAGGCTGTCGGAGGCCGGCGCCGCGTCGCCGACGCCGGTGGTATCCGGCAGCGGCGGTGGCGCGTGGCCCTCGATCTCGCGCGCCTGGCCATCCACCTTGGCCACGGCCTTGGCCAACGCGGCCGAGGCCCCGGCCTGCCCGTGCAAGGCGGCCAGTTGCTTGCGCAACTGCGCCACGTCGCGCTGGGCTTGGGCCACCTGGGTCTGCAGGCCAATGACCTGCTGCACCATCGTCGTGCGCGCCTGCAGCGCCGCCGGATCCTGGCGTGTGCCGGCGTGCTGTTCGACGGTCAGCGGCTGGGTGTAGCCCTGGCCATCCACGGTCAGCTTCACCGTGTACGTGCCAGGCAGCACGCGGTGCCCGCCAAACGCGTCGGTGGCGGTCGACTCGTGACCGTCGGCAGCGATGGCGCGCAGATCCCAGCTGAAGCGGTGCATGCCCGCGGTGGCCAGCAGCGGCGGCGGGGTGCTGATCCACACGGCCGGCACGTTCAGGCTCTTGGGATCGGTCGCGGGATATTTCGTGGCGCTGGAGTAATGCCGGATCACCTTGCCACTGGCGTCGAGGATATCCAGTGTGACCGGACCGCTGGCTGCGGATTTCAGGTAATAGTCGAGCAGCGCACCCTTCATTCGTGGCGCGCCCGAGGCCACCTCGATCGGGGTCAGGTTCGTGGCCACGGCAAGATTGGTGTCGCGCTGGTCGTGGTCGGCACCCGGCCGCAGCACGGCGACTTCCGGCTTGAACAGGTGCACGGCAGAGCGCGCGATCGCGGGGCTGAGCTCATGCAGCGGCGAGAGGTCGTCCAGGATCCACAGCGAGCGGCCAAACGTGGCGATTGCCACTGAATTTCCGCGGAAGGCAAAATCGCGGATCTCGGTCACCGGCAGGTTCAACTGCAAGGACTGCCACCGGTCGCCCGCGTCGAACGACACGTAGACGCCAATCGAGGTGCCGGCAAACAGCAGCCCGGGACGATCCGGATCCTCCTTGATCGCCTGCACATAGGCATTGCCCGGCAGGCCCTCTATGACTTCCTGCCAGGTCTTGCCGGCGTCGCGGGTGCGCAGCACGTGCGGCGTGTAGTCGTCCAGCCGGTGGCGGTCGATCGCCGCATACGCGGTTCCGGCATCGGTGTGCGAGGCATCGAGCATGATGACCTTGCTCCACGCACTCAGGCCCTTGGGCGTGACGTCCTGCCAATGCGCGCCGCCATCATGCGTCACCCAAATGAGGCCATCGTCCGTGCCGGCCCAGACCGTGTCCGCCTGCAGCGGCGAGGGCGCGATTGAATAGATTACGCCCCAGTGCGAATCGCCAGTCTTTTGCTGGTAGGTGGTATCGGCAGCCGTGGTGGGGTCGAGGTTGGCCGGGATGCCGGGCTTGGCGCGGCTGAGGTCCTGGCTGATGCGCTGCCAGTGCTCGCCCTTGTCGGTGCTCTTCCACATGAACTGGTTGGCGAAATACAGCGCATGCCCGGGCGCCTGCGAAAACACCGTCGGCAAGGTCCAGGTGTGCCGGAACTGCTCGCCGGGATAGGCCGTCCACGGAGTGATCACCTTCTTGACGCCGGTGAGCTGGTCGCAGCGGGTCAGTGTGTTGGCGTTGAGGTCGTAGAGGAGCGTGGTGGCATACAGGTCGGCCACGCTGTCCGGGTCGACCGCCAGCATGTCGCTCTCGCCGCCGGTGCAGGTCGATGCCCACTCGCGGTAGGTCAGGCGCCCCTCAGCCACATCGGTGACCACGCCGCGCGGGCCGCTGTCCTGCTGCGCGCCATATACCCAGAACGGATCGCGGTTGTCGGCAATCACGTGATAAAACTGCCCGGTCGGCTGGTTGTCCCAGGAGCTCCAGGTGCGCGCGCCGTTGACGCTCACGATCGTGCCCTGGTCGCTGCTGAGCACCATGCGGTCGGGGTCGTCCGGGTCGATCCACAACCGCCGGTAGTCGTCACCGCCCGCCGTGCCCTTGATCGCCGCGAAACTCTTGCCGCCATCGGTCGAGCGGTACACCGAGGTGTTCATCACGTAGAGCTTGTCGGCGTTCTTCGGATCCACGGTCACCCGGTCGAAATACCAGCCGCGGCCCCAGATGCGCGCCTCGCCGTCGGCGAGGTGCCAGGTGGCGCCCGCGTCGTCGGAGCGGTACAGGCCGCCCTGGTCGGCATCCAGGATCGCATACACGCGGTTGCTGTCGGTCGGCGCCACGGCCAAGCCAATCTTGCCCAGGCCGGCGGTCGGCAGCCCTTGCGTGAGATGGGTCCAGGTGTTGCCGCCGTCGGTGGACTTGTACACCCCGCTGCCCGGCCCGTTGGACGGCGGATACACGTTCCAGGGCGGGCGCCGCGTCGCCCACAACGCCGCATAGATCACCTGCGGATCGTCGGGCGCAAAGACCACGTCGATCGCGCCGACGTCGGGGTTCTTGTACAGCACCTTCTGCCAGGTGGCGCCGCCATCGGTGGAGCGGTAGACGCCGCGCTCCGGATTGGCGGCGTAGAGGTTGCCGAGCACGGCAACGAACAGGCGCTGCGGATTGGCGGGGTCCACGATGACGTGGCTGATGTGCATGCTCTTGGGCAGGCCGATGTGGGTCCAGGTCTTGCCCGCGTCGGTGGACTTGTACATGCCATCGCCGTAGGAAATCTGCGAGCGCGGATCGGATTCGCCGGTACCGACGTAGATGACGTTCGGGTCGGACGGCGCCACCGCGATCGCGCCAATCGACGCGATCGGTGCGTCGTCGAAGATCGGCTGCCAGGTGACCCCGGCATCATCGGTCTTCCACACGCCGCCGCCCACGGAGCCGGAATAAAACACGTTCGGTTGTCCGCGCACGCCGGTCACCGGCTCGGTGCGTCCGGCGCGGAACGGCCCCAGCAGGCGCCATTGCAGCCCGGACAGCAGGCTGGCGTCGTAGGCCTGCGCGCTGGCCGCCATCGGCGCCATGGCAAACGCCATGATCGCGGCTGCCACCAGCCATGCCGCACCCAGCACACCATGTCGCACGACAACGTCCGTTCCGCACCATTCGCGCTCTGTCATCACCTTGACTCCCGTTCGGTCTCCGCCACCAGCACCCTGCCCTCAACGCATACCATCATCCGCCGCCACCCAGCGCGGCCACCTGCTGGTGCAACTCGGCTGCCGCGGAGACCTGCACGGCCGTCGGTGCGGCCAGGATCGACACCGCGCCATGCTGGTCGCCATAAATGGCGCTGTAGACGGCAACGAGCCGCGCTTGCAATTTCCGCAGGGCGTCCACCTTTTCCTTTCCGGCCTGCTGCAGGGCGGCGTGCGTCCGGTTCATGTCATCAACCAGCTGCGTCGCC
Source organism: Rhodanobacter sp. FW510-R10 (assembly GCF_058781105.1). Lineage (NCBI taxonomy): Bacteria > Pseudomonadati > Pseudomonadota > Gammaproteobacteria > Lysobacterales > Rhodanobacteraceae > Rhodanobacter > Rhodanobacter sp. FW510-R10. The sequence continues at coordinate 63,501 of NZ_JBYSWL010000001.1, forward strand.
ACGTCGAATTGCCGGGCCAGCCCGGCCACCGGCGTGTCGAGTCGCGGGTCGATGCGCAAGGTCAGCGGCTGCGTATAGGTTTTTCCGTCCACCGTCAGCGTGACCTGGTACTCGCCAGGCACCGCGGAGGGTCCGAGCGGGCCCAGCGGCGTGTCATGCAGGATCACGGAAATCGGCCCCCGCCGGCTGCCGGACTGCGGTGCCGGATAGTGCAGATCCCAGACCACCCGGTGCATGCCGGCGTTTGCCGAGAGCACCTGCGGCGGCCGCAGCCAATAAGTCGGGAAATTCAGCTTGGTGGGATCGACCTGCTCGGGCTGGTCGGTCGAGGACAGGCGGAATGCCAGTCGCCCGGCCGCATCGCGAACCTCGAGGGTCACCGCGCCGGTGGCCGGTGTCTTCAGGTAGTAATCGAGGATCGCTCCGTCGGGCGGGTTGTGCCCGGCCGGTGTTTCCTTCGGCATCTGCGTATCGGCGTAGGTGTTGCGCAATACCTGGTAGGCGGCGGCAGGCTTGTACAGATAGACCGGGTCCGCGGCCGCGGCAGCCGCAAGCTGGCGCAGCGGCGTGATGTCGTCGAGGATCCAGAACGAGCGGCCATGGGTGCCCAGCACCACGTCGTTGTCGTGGATCACCAGGTCGCGCATCGAGGTCTGCGGCAAGTTGAGCTGCAGCGGCTGCCAATGCTCGCCGTCGTCCGCCGAATACCACACGGCGCGCTCCGTGCCGGCGATCAGCAGGCCCTTCTGCTCGGGGTCTTCGCGCACCACGTTGGTCGAGGCATTGTCCGGCAGGCCGTTGACGATCAGCTTCCAGGTCTTGCCGCCATCGTGGGTGCGGTAGATGTAGGGCTTCAAGTCGTCCAGGCGGAAGCGGTTGACGGCGGCATAGGCGGTCTGGTCGTCGAAGTGCGAGGCGACCAGCATCGACACCTTGCTCCACGGCGTCATGCCCTTGGGCGTGACGTTGTCCCATTGCTTGCCGCCATCGCGGGTGATCCAGATGTAGCCGTCGTCGGTGCCGGCCCAGATCGTGTCCGTGGTCTTGAACGAGGGCCCGATGCTGTAGATCACGCCGCGGTGGTCGAGCGAGCGTTCGCGCCTGCCGAAGACCCCCAGGGTGGAGGGAATCCCCGGATCGGCGCGGGACAGGTCGGGACTGATCTTCTCCCAGCTGTGTCCGCCGTCGATGGTCTTGAACAACACGTTGGTGCCGTAATACAGCACGTGCGGATCGGCCGGCGAGAACAGCAAGGGGGCCGTGCGGTTGGTGCGGTACTCGCCGTCCAGCTGCGGGCCGACGAACTGGCCCTGGCCCGTGGTCCAGTCGTAGCGGGTGACATCGCCGCCATAGATGATGTTCGGGTTGAGCGGATCGGGAGCCAGGTAGGCGTGCTCGCCGGCGCCGACCGGGTGCCAATCGCGGAACGTGATCTGGCCGTCGTTGCTGCGGCTGAGGATGCCGACCGAACCACTGTCCTGCTGCGAGCTGTAGACGCGGTACGGGAACTGGTTGTCCGTGATGATGTGGTAGGAGGACGCGGTCGGCTGGTTGTACCAGGAGCTCCAGGTCTTGCCGCCGTCAACAGTCAGGGTGGCCCCCTGGTCCACGCCGAGCGCGATGATCTGCGGGTTGGCTGGATTGATCCAGATGCGGTGGTAGTCGTCACCGCCGGGCGCGCCCTTGATTGCCTCGAAACTCTTGCCGGCGTCCAGCGAACGGTAAAACGAGGTGCTGGCGACATAGATCTCATCGGGATTGTCGGGAGCGACCGCCACTTCGGCGAAGTCCGACCCGCGCCCGTAAATGCGCTCCTCATGGTTGACGCGGCGGAAAGTCTGGCCCGCGTCGTCGGAACGGTAGGTCCCATCCAGGCCCGGCGATGCCTGGACCTGCGCATAGATGCGCTTGGGATCGCTGGGTGCGATACCGATACCGAGGCGACCCAGGCCCTGCGCCACCGTCGGCAGGCCCTGGCCTATCTGCCGCCAGGTATTGCCTCCGTCCGTGGACTTGAACAAGCCGCTGCCGGGGCCGTTGATCGAGGTGTTCTCGGACTTCATCGACCACGGCGGCGTGCGTCCGGCCCAGAGCACGGCGTAGACGGTCTGGGCATTCGCCGGATCCAGGGCAACCTGGATCGCCCCGACGTCCGGACTCTTGTACAGCACCTTCTGGAAGGATTTGCCGCCGTCGATCGAGCGGAACACGCCGCGTTGGGCGTTCGGCCCGTACGGATGCCCCAGTACCGCGACGAACAGCCGGTCGGCGTCGTGCGGGTCCACGGCAATCGAGGCGATCTGCTGGCCGTCGCGCAGGCCCAGGTGTTGCCAGGTCTTGCCGGCGTCGGCGGACCTGTACATGCCATCGCCGGTGGACAGGTCCGGCCGCAGCAAGCCTTCGCCTGAACCGACATAGATCACGTTCGGATCCGACGGCGCCACGGCGAGATCGCCCACCGAATTGTTTTCATCGCCCTTGAACAGCGGCTCCCAGGTCTCGCCGTAGTTTTCGGACTTCCAGACGCCGCCGTTGTTCGGGGCCATGTAGAAGACGTTCGGCTGGCCCGGTACGCCGGCAACGCCAACGGTGCGGCCGCCCCGGAACGGACCGATCAACCGCCACTGCAGGCCGGAGACCAGGCTGGCGTCGTAGGGCTGGGCGCCGGCCGCAAGCGGGGCCATGCCGAACAGCATGCACGCCGCTGCCGCCAGCCATGCCACACGCGCCACGCCACGCCGGCCGGCGGCGGCACCGCCGGCGTTGCGCGGGCCTGCCTGCGGAGGCAGACAGACCCTTGCGGGCGGGCGATGCGCTTGCGGGTCCGTCTGGTACCACTCATGCATCGCGATCGTCATGGTCCTGGCTTCCATCTCCGTCATCCAAACCAAACTCATGCATCAGCTGCCGGGCCCCAGGGCAGCGGCGACCTTCTGGTGCAGCTCGGCTGCCGTGGATACCTGTACGGCCGTCGGTGCGGCCAAGGCGGAGACTGCGCCGTACTGGCCACCGTAGATCGAGCCGTAGACACCCCCCAGCTGCGTGTGCAACTGGCGCAGCGCATCGGCGTTTGCGGCCCCGGCCTGGTGCATGGCCGCGTAGACGCGATCCATGTCAGCGACCAGCTGGGTCGCCACCTCGAACTGCTTGGTCAGCCCAGCCAACGGCGTGTCGAGCCGCGGGTCGATGCGCAAGGTGAGCGGCTGCGTATACGTCTGGCCGCCCACGCTCAGGGTCACCGTGTATTGGCCCGGCACGGCCGTGGGCCCGAGCGGGCCCAGCGGCGTGTCGTGCAGGATCACGGAGATCGGCGCGCGATGGGTGTCGGACTTGGGCGCCGGGTAATGCAGATCCCAGACGATACGATGCCGGCCGGCGGCGGCCGACAGCAGCTGCGGGGGACGCAGCCAATAGGTGGGGAAATTCAGGCTCGCGGGATCGACAGCCCTGGGCTGGTCGGTCGAGGACAACCGGAAGGCGAGTCTTCCAGCCGCGTCGTGGATTTCCAGCGTGACCGGCCCGTTCGCGGCCGTCTTCAGGTAGTAATCCAGGATTGCGCCGTCGGGCGGATTCTGCCCGGCCGGGGTTTCCTTCGGCATCTGCGTATCGGTATAGGTGTTGCGCAGCACCTGGTAGGCCGCGGCGGGCTTGTACAGGTAGGCCGACGCCGCCGCCTTGGCCGCGGCGATCTGGCGTAGCGGGGTGATGTCGTCCAGGATCCAGAACGAGCGCCCGTGCGTGCCCACCACCACGTCGTCGTCGTGGATCACCAGGTCGCGCATCGAGGTCTGCGGCAGGTTGCCCTGCAGCGACTGCCAATGTTCGCCGTCGTCGGCGGAGAACCACACCGCGCGCTCGGTGCCGGCAACCAGCAATCCCTTTTGCACCGGGTCCTCGCGCACCACGTTGACCGAGGCGTTGTCCGGCAGGCCATTGACGATGAGCTGCCAGGTCTTGCCGCCGTCGTGCGTCCGGTAGATGTAGGGCTTCAAGTCGTCCAGGCGGAAGCGGCTGACCGAGGCATACGCGGTCTGGTCGTCGTAGTGCGAGGCCACCAGTTGCGTGACCTTGCTCCAGCCGGTCATGCCCTTGGGCGTGACGTTGTCCCAATGCTTGCCGCCGTCGCGGGTGACCCAGATGTAGCCGTCGTCGGTGCCAGCCCAGATCGTGTCCACGTTCTTGAACGAGGGCCCGATGCTGTAGATCACGCCGCGATGGTCACGCGGGTCCACCTTGGCGTTGAACGGCGCCAGGCTCGCCGGCTTGCCCGCGTTCGGACGCGAGAGATCCGGACTGATCTTGTCCCAGGTCTCGCCACCATTGCTGGTCCTGAACAACACGTTGGTACCGTAGAACAGCACGTGCGGATCGGCTGGCGAGAACAGCAGCGGTGCCGTGCGGTTCGTGCGGTACTCACCACCACGCCCGATCTGCGGGCCGACGAACTGGGTCTGCCCGGTGATGCGATTGTGCCGGGTCACCTTGCCGCCATAGATGATGTTGGGGTTGAGCGGATCGGGCGCAACGTAGCCGTACTCCTCCACGCCCACCGGGTGCCAATCGCGCAACGTGATCTGCCCGTCATTGCTGCGGCTGGTGATGCCGACCGAGCCGCTTTCCTGCTGCGAGGCGTAGACGTTGTAGGGGAATTCGTTGTCGGTGATGATGTGGTACGCCGCCGCCGTCGGCTGGTTGTACCAGGAGCTCCAGGTCTTGCCGCCATCGACGCTCAGGGTGCCGCCCTGGTCCACGCCGAGCGCGATGATCTTCGGGTTTTCCGGATTGATCCAGATGCGGTGGTAGTCGTCGCCGCCAGGCGCACCCTTGATCGCCTCGAACGTCTTGCCGGCGTCCAGCGAGCGATAGAACGACGTGTTGGCGACGTAGATCTCGTCGGGATTGTCCGGCGCCACCGCGACCTCGGCAAAATCCTGCCCACGGCCGTGGATGCGCGGCTCATCGTTGACGCGCCGGAAGCTCTGGCCCGCGTCGTCGGAACGATACGTGCCGGCAAATGCGGGCGGCGCCTCCACCTGGGCATAAATGCGCTGTGGGTCGCTCGGCGCGATGCCAATGCCGATGCGGCCAAGGCCCTGCGCCACCGTGGGCAGGCCCTGGCCAATCTGCTTCCAGGTGGCACCGTCATCGGTGGACTTGAACAAGCCGCTGCCCGGCACGCCATTGAGTGCACTCTGGCCCGTCCACGGTGCATGCCGCGTGGCCCACAGCACCGCATACACCGTATGCGGGTCGGCCGGGTCGAGCGCCACCTGCACCGCGCCCACGTCCGGGTTCTTGTACAGCACCTGCTGGAAGGATTTGCCGCCGTCGGTCGAGCGGTACACGCCACGCTCGGTGTTCGGGCCGTATGGATGGCCAAGCACCGCCACGAACAACTCGTTCTCGTCCTGCGGATCGACCACGATCGAGGCAATCTGCTGGCCGTCGCGCAAACCCAGGTGCTGCCAGGTCTTGCCGGCGTCGGTGGACTTGTACATGCCGTCACCGGTGGACAAGTCCGGCCGGATCAGGCCCTCACCCGAGCCCACGTAAATGACGTTCGGGTTGGACTTGGCCACCGCCAGGTCACCCACTGAATTGCTTTCGTCGCCCTTGAACAGCGGTTCCCAGGTGCGCCCGAAGTTCTCGGACTTCCAGATGCCGCCGTTGTTCACGCCCATGTAGAACACGTTGGGCTGGCCCGGCACGCCGGACATCCCGACGGTGCGGCCGCCGCGGAATGGGCCAATCATGCGCCACTGCACGCCACTGTAGAGCGCGGCATCGGACTGCTGCGCCTGCACTGGCACCAAGGGCAACGCCAGCGCCACCAGCGCCAGCGACGTCAACGACCAGGTCTGCGCAAACTTTCGGATCGACATGGGGCGGGGATCTCCTGCCAGATGGATGGGAAGTGCTGCAACGCCAAGGTAGATGCCAGTGGGGCGACGATGCTCCGCGCACCGCTCCAAGCCACAGCGTTTGTCGCATGCTGAGGTGACCACCAGCGACAGCCACGGACGCAATCGAGCGCCGCGAGTGTAACCGGCAAATGCGGCGCATCCCGGATCGGGATACGCGAGCCGCAAGCATGCCAGGCGCGTCATCCTGTCCACGGCATGATGGCCGTCCGCCGGCGTAGCGGACAATATGCCGAAAGTCCCGCCATTCCTGCCGCCGTGCGTACCGCTGCCCTCCCTGCGGCATCGCCGGCACGGTTTTGGCGATGCCGGGGCGGCAGTCCCGCATATCCCGGCACCGACCTTCGCCAACCCCGATGGACGATCCACGGCGGCGCCCGGGCATCAGGGCCCCGCACATTGCATTTTCACCATTTCAGGTGAAAATAGAGACCATGAGCATCCAGCCCACCCAGCGCCAGGCAGACGTCCTGGCCTGCATCCGCAACCACATCGGGCGCCACGGGCAAGCACCCACGCTCGAGGAAATCGGCAAGGCATTGCGGATCGAGAGCGTCAGCGCGGTGCTCAAGCACGTCCGCGCGCTGGAAGCAAAGGGCCGGTTGCGCATGGCTCCCAACCAGGCCCGCAGTATCCGCCTGCTGCACGAGTCCGAACCCGTGGACATGGAGACGATGGAACTGCCACTGATCGGCCGCATTGCCGCCGGCGAACCCTTGTACTCGGAGTCGCGGGTCGAGCGCAGCCTGCGCGTGTCGCGTGCGCTGTTCCGGCTGCGGCCGGATTACCTGGTCAAGGTGGTCGGCGATTCGATGCGCGGGGAAGGCATCCTCGATGGCGACCTGGTGGCGGTGCACGCCACGCCCGTGGCCCGCCACGGCCAGGTGGTGGCGGCGCGCGTGGAGGGCGACCGCTTCACCATCAAGCGGCTGTACTGGAAAGGCGGGGTGATCCGCCTGTTGCCGAACAGCCCCGGCTTCACGCCCATCGACGTGGACCCGACCGAAGACTTTGCCATCGAAGGCTTGTTTGCAGGCCTGCTGCGGGGTGGCTGATGACTGCCGTGGGCGCCTTGTCGCCGCTGCTGCAGACGCGCCAGGTCTGGCGTGGCCGGGCGGCGCCGCCGCCCGCCGGTGAACAGCCGACGGGCTGGGCCGCGCTCGATGCTGCCCTGCCGGCCGGCGGCTGGCCCGACGCCGCCTTGTCGGAAATCCTGCTGCCGGCCGATGGCGTCGGCGAGCTGCGCCTGCTGTTGCCGACCCTGGCCCGGCTGACCCGCGGACCGCGGCCCGTGGTGCTGGTGGCGCCCCCCTATGCGCCCTGCGTGGCCGGCTGGCAGCAGCACGGCGTCGACATGCGACGGGTCGAGATCGTCGCCGCCAGTGGGGCCGATGGATTGTGGGCCATGGAGCAATGCCTGCGCTCGGGCAGTTGCGCGGCGGTACTGGCGTGGCCACAACAAGCCAATGACCGGGCACTGCGCCGGCTGCAGGTTGCCGCCGATGGCGGTCGTGCGCTGGCCTTTGCCTTCCGCGATCGCCGCCACCTGGCCAATGCCTCGCCGGCCGCCTTGCGGCTGGAACTGGAAGCCCGGCCACAGGGCCGCGTGTGGGTGCGCAAGTGTCGCGGCGGCAGCGTACCGGAGCAGCCGTTTCCACTGTGGCATCCGCTGCATTGATGGCGGCCGACAATGTTGTGGGCCTGCATCCTGCTGCCGCATGTCGCGCTGGACAGCATCCTTCGCCGCCGCACCGGGGATGGCCCCTTGGTGCTGGTGGATGGCGCCGTCCATGCGCGCAGCATCGTGGCGCTCAATGCCGCGGCACGCGCCGCCGGCTTGCGCGTCGGCCAGCGCCTGTCGGCAGCCCATGCCCTGCTGGCGCAATTCGAGGCCTTGCCCCATGACGCCGGCGCGACCGCCCGCTGGCAACGCTTCCTGGCGGCGGTAGCCTATCGCTACAGCTCCGAGGTCAGCCTGCTGCCGCAGGCCATCGTGCTGGAGGCAAGCCGGAGCCTGCGCCTGTTTGGTCCCTGGCCGCGCTTCGAGGCCATGCTGCGGACCGATTTCACCGCGCTGGGATTTCGCCATCGCATTGCGCTGGCCCCCACGCCCCACGCCGCCCACGTGCTGGCCGGCATCGGCGACGGCCTGGCGGTGCACTCGCCCGGGCAATTGGCGCACGCCTTGCGCGACGTGCCGATCGCCAGGAGTCGATTGCCGGCGTCGGCGCTCGAGGCCCTGCCGGCCATGGGCATCCGCACCCTGGGGCAATTGCTGGCGCTGCCGCGTGCGGGCCTGCGCCGGCGTTTCGGTGCCGACTTGTTGCAGGCGCTCGAACGGCTGCTCGGCGAGGGCCCGGCCGGGCTCGACCCCTACCGTCCGCCGGATGTGTTTGACCTGCGCATCGAGCTCAGCCACGAGGTGGAGGATCTCGCCGCGCTGCTGTTTCCGCTGCGCCGCATGTGCGGCGACCTGGCCGCCTACCTCGCCGCCCGGGATGGCGGTGTGCAACGCTTCGTCCTGCGCCTGGAGCATCGCGACAACGGGTCGACCGACGTGCCGGTCGGCCTGCTGGCGCCCGAGCGCGATGCCGGCATGCTGTTCGAACTGGCGCGCGGGCGGCTGGAGCAACTGCAGTTGACCGCACCCGCGCTTGCCCTGCGCCTGCTCGCGCGCGACCTGCCAGCCTTCGTGCCTGCCGGCCGTGACCTGTTCGACGAACGGCCGGCCCAGACCCTGTCCATCGCGCAACTGCGCGAACGCCTGCGCGCGCGGCTGGGCGACCGCGCGGTGTACCGGCTGGCCAGCACCACCGATCCGCGCCCCGAACGCGCGCAGGTCGTTGCCGAAACCGGCGACGTCCACGCCGAACCGCATCCGCGACCAACCTGGCTGCTGCAGCACCCGCTGCCGCTGCGCGGGCCACCGCCGCGCATCCTCGCCGGTCCCGAGCGGCTGGAGACCGGCTGGTGGGATGGCGGCGAGGCGCGCCGCGACTACTACGTGATCGAGACCTCGCTTGGCCAGCGGGCCTGGGCCTACTGCCAACCCGGCGAACAAGCCGGCTGGATGCTGCATGGCTGGTTCGCATGAACCGCCTTGCCATGAGTGACTACGCCGAGCTGCACTGCCTGTCCGACTTTTCCTTCGGCCGCGGCGCCTCCAGCGCGAGGGAATTGTTTGAGCGCGCCAAGGCCTGCGGCTACCGCGCGCTGGCCATCACCGACGAATGCTCGCTGGCCGGCATCGTGCGCGCCTGGCAGGCCGCCAACGAAACCGGCCTGCAACTGCTCGTCGGCGCAGAGTTCCAGCTCGAGGACGGCCCGAAGCTGGTGCTGCTTTGCGAAAACCGGCAGGGCTATGCCGCACTCTGCCGCCTGATCACGCGTGGACGCCGGGCCTCGGCCAAGGGCAGCTACCGGCTCACCCGCGCAGACTTCCAGGACGGGCTACCGGGCACGCTGGCCTTGTGGACGCCGCCAGCGAACCTGGACGCCGCCCACGGCCGGTGGCTGCGGGCGACCTTTGGCGCGCGTGCGTGGCTGGCAGTGGAACTGCACCGCGGACCTGACGACGCCTCGCGCCTGCGCGAGCTGCAGGCGCTCGGCCAGGCGCTGGACCTGCCGCTGGTGGCCAGCGGCGACGTGCACATGCACGTGCGCCGTCGCCTGGCCTTGCAGCACACGCTCACCGCGATCGGCCACCACGTGCCGGTTGCCGAAGCCGGCACCCTGCTCTTCCGCAACGGCGAGCGCCACCTGCGCCGGCGCGAGGTCCTGACCGGGATCTATCCCGCGGCCTCGCTGCGCGAAAGCGTGCGCATCGCCAAACGCTGCACGTTCAACCTGGGCGAACTGCGCTACGACTATCCGGCCGAACTGGTGCCGCAAGGCCACACGCCCACCAGCTGGCTGCGCCAACTGGCCGAGGAGGGCATCCGCTGGCGCTGGCCGCAAGGCGCCAGCGCAAGGGTGCGCCAGCTCATCGAGGCCGAGCTGGCGCTGGTCGCGGCAAAAAAATACGAAGCGTTCTTCCTGACCGTCTGGGACATCGTCCGCTACGCGCGCAGCCAGGGCATCCTTTGCCAGGGCCGTGGTTCGGCTGCGAACTCGGCGGTGTGCTATGCGCTGGGCGTGACCGAGGTGGACCCGGAGGTCAACCACCTGCTGGTCGCGCGTTTCATCAGCGAGGATCGCGACGAGCCGCCCGACATCGACGTCGATTTCGAACACGAGCGGCGCGAGGAAGTCATCCAGTACATCTACGCCAAGTACGGGCGCGAGCGCGCCGCACTCGCGGCCACGGTGATCTGCTACCGCAGCCGCAGCGCGGTCCGCGACGTGGCCGGCGCCATGGGCCTGCCACCGGACCAGGTCGACCAGTTGAGCCATGTCTTCGCGCGTGGCTGGGGCGAGGCCGGATTGGAGCAACGCCTGCGCGAGCATGGCTTCGACCCGGCCAGCCCGGTCATCCGCCGCGTGCTCAGGCTCACCGGCGAGCTGCGCGGCATGCCGCGCCACCTGTCGCAGCACGTCGGCGGTTTCGTGATTTCCAACACCGCGCTGGGCGACATGGTGCCGGTGGAGAACGCGGCGATGCCTGGGCGCACCGTCATCCAGTGGGAAAAGGACGACCTGCACTACATGCGCATGCTGAAGGTCGACTGCCTGGCGCTGGGCATGCTGACCTGCCTGCGCAAATGCTTCACCTTGCTGCGCGACGCATACGGCGTGACCGAAACGATCGCCGGCATCGCGACGCTCCATCGGGACGACGCACCCACCTACCGCATGATCCAGGCCGCCGACACCGTCGGCGTGTTCCAGATCGAGAGCCGCGCGCAGATGGCCATGCTGCCGCGGCACCGGCCGGCGAATTTCTACGACCTGGTGATCCAGGTGGCGATCGTGCGACCCGGCCCCATCCAGGGCGACATGGTCCATCCCTACCTGCGGCGACGCAACGGCGAAGAGGCCATCGAGTATCCGTCGCCGGCATTCGAGGCCGTGCTGGGCCGCACGCTGGGCGTGCCGCTGTTCCAGGAACAGGTGATGCAACTGGCCATGGAGGCGGCCGGCTTCACCGCCGCCGAGGCCGACAAGCTGCGCCGCTCGATGGCGGCCTGGAAGCGCCATGGCGGCCTGGAAGCGCATCGCGACAAGCTGGTGCAGGGCATGCTGGACAATGGCTACACCCTGGACTTCGCCACGCACCTCTTCGACCAGATCAAGGGCTTCGGCTCCTACGGCTTTCCCGAGTCGCACGCGGCCAGTTTTGCCAACCTGGCGTATGCCTCGTCCTGGCTGAAGTGCCACTATCCGGCGGCGTTTGCCTGCGCCCTGCTCAATGCGCAGCCGATGGGTTTCTATGCGCCAAGCCAGATCGTGCAGGACATACGGCGCCACCGCGTCACCGTGCGGCCGGTGGACGTGCGCTACAGCGACTGGGATTGCACGCTGGAACCCGACCCGCACGACACCGGGTCACGTGCGCTGCGGCTGGGATTGCGCATGGTGTCCGGCTGTCCCCAGGCTACGGCGCAACGCCTGGTCGCGGCGCGCCAACAGCGTCCGTTCGTCGATCTTGCCGACCTGTGCACGCGGGCCGACCTCGAGCGCCGGCAGCGCGATGCCCTGGCCGACGCCGGGGCGCTGCGCGGCCTGAGTGGCCATCGCCACCGCACCCGCTGGGCGGTGGCTGGCGTCGAGACGCAATTGCCGCTACCCGGCCTGGTCAACCCGGCCGAGCCGGCGGTGAACCTGCCGCTGCCCACCCAGGCCGAAGACACCCAGGCCGACTACGCGCACCTCGGCCTGAGCCTCGGCCCGCATCCGCTGCGGCAGCTGCGGACGCGCCTGCGGGCGGCCCATTGCCTCGACGGCCAGGTGCTGCGCCGGCAGCCGTCCAAGAGCCGCGTGCGGGCGGCCGGCCTGGTGATCTCGCGGCAACAACCACAGACGGCCAACGGCACCATCTTCGTGACCCTGGAAGACGAGCACGGGCCGATCAACGTCATCGTGTGGCGACATGTGGCCGAGACGCAGCGCCGCGCCCTGCTGCAGGCGCGCCTGCTGGTCGTGGAAGGGCAGTGGGAAAGCGTGGATGGCGTCAGCCACCTGATCGCGCGGCGACTGCAGGATCTCAGCCTGCTCCTCGGCACGCTGGATACGCGCTCACGGGATTTCCACTGAGGGCCAGCCGCCTACCACGGCGCGCCTGGCAACGATGGACTGCCGACCCCCGTCCGCCGCGCCGCGCGGGTTCCGGTCATCGCAGCCGGCCTCTCGCAGGATCGCGACCACGCCGTCCTGGCCAGACTTGCGGCAACGCACTGGCGCCTCGCGACGCCACGATGAGTGACGGCTCAGCCGGATGCGCCCGGACGGGTGACTGCGGCAGCAGCCGCATCACGCGCCTTGCGCGCGAGTATCAGGCCGGATTGAAACGCGTTCGCTGCCTTTGCCTGCATGGCCGGATCACCCGCCGCCATCACCAGTGCATCGAAGTAGACGGAGAACAGCCGGGCCAGCACGTCGGCATAGGCCGCCTGGATGATGTCGACATCATTCATGTCCCCCTCCACCCGTGCCCGACGGCTTGGGTTCGAGTTCGAGTTTGCCTGGATCGGACTGAAGCGCGGTCAGAAGGCCTGTACATTCAGGCTGCCCAGGCCAGTGCAGGCATCCCGGCATGAGCGGGTCTCATAGGCACCATTGTCGACTTGCGTGTAGCGTACGCCGCGCGGCGTGAGCAATGGATGACTGCCGGCAACGCGTCGCCCATTTGCACGCCAGGTCCGCTGACCTTGCGCTGACCGCCGCTGGCGGAATTCATTGAGCCCGATGCCATGCTTTGGGTAAGCTCGCGGGGCTGTACCGCCTGTTGCGCAGGCTTTTTTGTCCGGGAAACTCGTTGAGCGTCAGCGCCACCCCCTCTACCAGCCGCTACGCGCTGTTCAGCGCGCTCGTGCTGGCGCTGCTCATTGCCGCGCTCAACATGGGCCTGTGGTGGTGGAGCAATCTGCCACACGGCCCGGCGGACTGGCATGGCCCGATCAGCGGCTTTGCGTTCTCGCCGTTCCGGCGCTACCAGAACCCGCTCACCGGTGACTTTCCCAGCGATGCGCAGATCGATTCCGACCTGCGCCTGATCAGCCGCTACTCACCGCGCATCCGCACCTACTCGATGCTGGAGAACCCGCAGGTACCGCGGCTTGCCGAGCGCTACGGCCTCAAGGTCATGGCCGGGGCCTGGATCGACCGCAGGCTCGACAACAACGAGGACGAGATCGCAGCCCTGATTGCCCAGGCGCGCCGTTACCCGGGCACGATCAACCGGGCCATCGTCGGCAACGAGGTGCTGCTGCGTGAGGACATCACGCCGCAGAAGCTCATGACCTACCTCGACCGCGTGCGCGCGGCCCTGCACCAGCCGGTATCCACGGCCGAGCCCTGGCACATCTGGGAGAAGTACCCCGAGCTGGTGCAACACGTGGACTTCATCACCGTGCACCTGTTCCCGTACTGGAACGGCATTGCGCGCAAGGACGCCATCAGCGATGCGTTGGCCCGCTATCACCACCTGCAGCAACTGTATCCGCACAAGCTGATCGTGGTCGGCGAGATTGGCTGGCCGTCCAACGGCGACCGCTTCCACTTCGCCACGCCGTCGGTATCCAACGAGGCGATCTTCCTGCGCCAGTGGTTCAACGTCGCCAAGGGCAGCCACATCGACTATTACGTGATGGAGGCGTTCGACCAGCCGTGGAAGGAGAACCTCGGCGAGGGCCGCACTGGCGCCTATTGGGGCATGTGGAACGCCGACCGGCAATTGAAGTTCCCGTTCACCGGCCCGGTCACCGAGGACACGGCCTGGCCGTGGAAGGCACTGGCGGCAAGCCTGCTGGCACTGCTGCCGATGATCCTGTTCGCGCGCCGCTTCGCGCGCTTCAAGCTGATGGGCCGGGTGTTCTTCGCCGTGCTGATCCAGCTGGCCTGCGCGCTGGTCGTGTGGGCTGCCACGCTGCCGTTCGCGTTCTACCTGAGCTGGATCGACTGGACCATGCTCACGCTGCTGTTCCCGGCGACCATCGCGATCATCGCGATCCTGCTGATCAACGGTTTCGAGTTCACCGAAGTGCTGTGGCGGCGCCGCTGGATACGCGACGCCGGCATGCTCAAGCCCGACCCGCCGGAACACCAGCCATTCGTGTCGATTCACCTGGCCTGCTACAACGAGCCGCCGGAAATGGTCATCGTCACGCTCGACTCGCTGGCCGCGCTGGACTACGCGAACTACGAAGTGCTGGTGATCGACAACAACACGAAGGATCCGAACATCTGGAAGCCCGTGCAGGCACATTGCGAAAAGCTGGGCAAGCGCTTCCGCTTCTTCCACCTGGAACCCTGGCCGGGCTACAAGGCCGGCGCCTTGAACTTCGGCCTGAAGGAAACCGAGCCCAGCGCCGACGTGGTGGCGGTGATCGACGCCGACTACGTCGTGCGCAAGGACTGGCTCGCCAGCCTCACCGGCTATTTCCACGACCCCAAGGTGGCCGTGGTGCAGTGCCCGCAGGCCCACCGCGAATTCGAGAACAACCCGTTCCGGCGCATGACCGCCTGGGAGTACGACGGCTTCTTCCGCATCGGCATGCACCATCGCAATGAGCGCAACGCGATCATCCAGCACGGCACCATGACCATGGTCCGGCGCAGCGCGCTGGAGGGCACCGGCGGCTGGTCGGAGTGGACGATCTGCGAGGACGCCGAGCTTGGCCTGCGCCTGATGCACGCCGGCTACGAGCTCGTCTACGTCGACGAGCTGATGGGCAAGGGCCTCACCCCTGCCGACTTCAAGGCCTACAAGAGCCAGCGCTACCGCTGGGCGTTCGGCGCCATGCAGATCCTGAAGGGCCGCTGGGACTGGATGACGCAGAAGGGACCGCTCTCCAGCGGCCAGCGCTTCCACTTCCTCACCGGCTGGTTCAGCTGGTTTGCCGATGCGCTGCTGCTGATCTTCACCCTGATGGCGCTGTATTGGACCGCGGGCATGATCGCATTCCCGGCACTCTTCAGCCTGCCCATGCAGTTGTTCCTGATCCCGGTGATCGGCTTCTTCTTCGCCAAGATGATCTTCGGCATCGTGCTCTATCGCGCGCGCGTGCCCTGCGGCTGGCGCGACACGCTGATGGCCTCGGTCGCCAGCATGAGCCTGTCGCACGCAATCGCACGCGGCATCCTGCATGGGCTGACGCGCAAGAAGACCGCCTTCGTGGTCACCGCCAAGAGCCGCCGCCTCGGCCAGTCCAGCCTCGCCGCGTTTGCCCCGGCGCGCGAGGAACTGCTGATGGCCGTGGCCTTGATCCTCGCCATCGTCGGCATGGCCACGAGCTACGGCACGCGCTTCGTCGAAGGCACGCTGTGGATGTTCATCCTCGCCGCGCAGTCACTGCCCTACCTCTCCGCCGTGGCGGTCGCCTGGATCGCCCACCGCTCCGGCGACAAGGCGGGTTGAAAACCGCGGTGAGAGTGCACTTTCGCCTCTGAAGCTCACGGAACCCGACGTCCCCGCGGGCGAAAGTGCACTCCGACCCCGGTTTTCGCCGTCATATGTCATTGACGGGGGAGCCGCTAAAGTAAGGCCTCTGTCGACACGCCTTGCCAGGGGCCAGAAGCCGCGCATGCACCGCCTTCACCGCCGCCGGAGCCTGCTGCTGGTGCTACTGCTCCTGCTGACGGGCCTGGCCCACGCCAACGTGCAGCTCGTGGTGGACGGCATCGACGACCCGTTGCATGCCGCCGCAATCGACGGCCTGAGCCTGTCCGCGTACCGCACGCGCACGGTGAGCGCGGCGCAGGTCCGTCGCCTCTACGAGCGCGCCCCGGACGAGGTGCGTGAGGCCTTGCGGCCCTATGGTTATTACGACGCGCAGACCACCGGCGAGCTGCAACAGACTGGCGATGATTGGCGCGTCACCCTGCATGTGCGGGCAGGCGAGGCGGTGCTGGTCACCACGGTGGACGTGGCGCTGGATGGCGATGCGGAAAAGATACCGGGGATCCGGGATGCACGCCGCGCCATCGAGCAGATGCGCGGCAAGCCCCTGAACGACGGCACCTACGAGGACGCCCGCGATACCCTGAGCGCCCAGCTCACCGCGTACGGCTACCTCGACGCGCGGCTGACCACGCACCGGGTGGAAGTGACGCGGGGGGCCCACAGCGCGGCGATCCACCTCGCCTGGAAAGTGGGTCCGCGCTACCGCTTCGGCCAGGTGCACTTCGCGGGCTCGCAGTTCAGCGACGGTTTCCTCGACCGCTACGTACCGTTCAAGCCGGGCGACTATTTCACCCAGAACCAGCTCCTGCAATTGCAGCTGGCATTGACCGGTGCGGACTATTTCTCGGTGGTCAACGTGTTGCCCGACGTGGATCACGCCAAGGATGGCACGGTCGACGTCGACGTCCAGCTCGCGCCGGCCAAGCGCTCGATCTACACGGGTGGTCCGTTCATCGGCACCGACACCGGCTTTGGCGTGCGCGCCGGCATGGAGCGGCGCTGGGTGAACCAGCGCGGCCACAAATGGAAGAACGAGCTGGTGCTGGCACAGAAGCTGAAGACGCTGTCCTCGCTGTACTCGATTCCGATGCCCGGCGACAACCAGCGCAGCTACAACTTCGGCGCAAACTTCCGCGACGCCAACACCGCCACCTCACAGTCGCGCACGCTGGCGCTGGTCGGCAATGAGGCACGGCTTTGGCACGGCTGGACCCGCACCCTCGGCGTGCATGCGCTCTCGGGCACCTTCACCGTGGGCAAGCGGGGCGGCGAAGCAGACAACACGCTGGGTATCGAGCGCGGCAACAGCACGGAGGTATTTGCCGAGGCCTCGCTGTCGCGCAAACAGGGCGACAACCCCAGCTTCGTGCGGCGCGGCTGGTCGGTGACACTCGCCGCGCGCACGACCGCCGGCACGCTGTTGTCCGATGCCAGCTTCAGCCAGGTGCTGGGGGATGCGAAATGGATCCGTGCGTTCGCCGGCAACAACCGCCTGATCCTGCGCGGCAGCGCCGCCACCACCTGGACCAACGATTTCGCAGCGCTGCCGCCGCAGCTGCGCTTCTTCGCCGGCGGCGACCGGTCGGTGCGCGGCTACAGCTACCAGTCGATCGGCCCGCGCAACCGCTACGACCGCGTCATTGGTGGCCGCAACCTGCTGGTCGCCAGCACCGAGGTGGAGCACTACTTCACGCGCAATTGGGGCATTGCCGCCTTTGTCGACGCCGGCAATGCCTTCAACGGCACCGACTACCGGCCAAAGATCGGCGCCGGTCTCGGCGTGCGCTGGCTCTCGCCCGTGGGCATGATCCGCGTGGACCTGGGCACGCCCATCCGCAACCAGGACGAGCACGGCGTGCAATTGCACATCGTGATCGGCCCGGACTTCTGAGCGATGAACACCGCCGACCACACTGCCGCCCAGGCACCCCGCCCCCGTCGCCACTGGTTGCGCTGGGTCGGCGCTGGCGTGCTGGTGCTGCTGGTCCTGCTCGGCGGCAGCGCATGGTGGCTGCTTGGTACCGGCGCCGGATTGCGCTTTGCCCTGGCGCGCGCCAGCGGCTATACCGACGGCGCGCTCAGCGTGCAGCAAGCACGGGGACAGCTGGTCGGTCCGCTGGATCTTGCCGGCGTGCGCTACGCCGACGGCAAGGGACTGGACGTCCGCGTCGGCAAGCTGCACCTGGACCTGCGCCCCTGGCCGCTGCTGGCCGGGCGCGTGCACATCCTTGCACTGCAGGCGGAGGACGTGCACCTGGCCCTGCCTGCACCCAGCGCGGACACGCCATCCGGCGGCGGGGGCTTTTCGCTGGCCGCGCCGGTGGACGTGATGCTCGACCGTGGGCAGGTCGGCAAGCTCGAGATCGTGCAGGATGGCAAGCCGCTCTTTGTCTCCGACAGCCTCGTGCTGGCCGGCAGCTGGACCGCCGACGGCGTCGTGCTGGAACGGCTCGCGCTGCGCGCGCCGAACGGCCATGCCAACCTCGACGGCCGCCTGGTGGTCGGCACACGCAACCAGGGCACCGGCGGCATCGACTTCGCCTGGAAGCTCGGCGACACCGAATATGCCGGCAAGCTCAGCGCCCGCAGCGACGGCCGGCAGAGCCACGCCGAGCTGGCGCTCAAGCAGCCCATGGTCGCCCAGCTGCAACTGGACCTCACCCAGCGCGCGCCGTATCCGTGGACGGCCAAACTGCTGGCGCCAAAGTTCGACCCCCAGCCGCTGCTCGGCGACAGCGCGCTGACGGCGCTGGGCGCCGACCTGCAAGGCAGTGGCGACCGCCACGGCGGAAAGCTGCATGGCACACTCGACCTCAACGACTACCAATTGCTGCTGCAACCCCTGCGCGCGCGCTTCAGCGACGACTTCGGCACGCTGCACCTGGACGAGCTGGCGCTGGGCTCGCCGCAAATCGAGGGGCAAGTGCAGGCCAGCGGCACGCTGCAGCTTGACGCCAAGCCGATCAGCGGCGACCTGGCGATCCGCTGGCAGGACCTGCTGCTGCCGCCGGACCTCGCCGGCCAGGCGCTGGCCAGCCAGGGCAGCGTGCAGGTCAAGGGCAGCACCGGGCAATTCCATGCCGATGGCAACGTCCGTGTCGGTCCACCGGGCAAGTTGGCCAAGCTCACGCTGAAGCTCGACGGCACGCCGCAAGAGCTCACCCTGCACACCTTGGCGTTGCAGCAGCCACAGGGCAGCCTGCAGGCGCAGGGCACGCTGACCCTGCAGCCGGTGCTGGGCTGGCAGCTTGAAGCTACCGCACAACGGCTCGATCCAGGCCAGTTGTTTGCCGGCTGGAACGGCGCGCTCGACGCCGACATCGTCACCCACGGCACGCTGCCCCAGGGCCAACCCGATGCCAGCCTGGAGATCCGCCAGCTCGGCGGCCGCCTGCGCCATCGCACGCTGCGCGGCAGCGGCAAGTTGCACCTGGCGCCAAACCAGGTACTCGACGGCAAGCTCGATCTCGCCTCCGGCGACAGCACGGTGCACCTCACCGCCCGGCCCGGTGCGCGCAACGACATCGACCTCGAGCTGGCGATCGCCTCACTCGGCGATTGGCTGCCGGGCGCCAGCGGCCATCTGGGCGGCCATTTCAACGTGCGTGGCCTGCCGCCGAAGCTCAGCGTCGACGGCGAGCTGCGTGGCCGGGCGCTGGCCTACCAGGCCAACACGGTCGACAGCCTGCAACTGGACGCGAACGTGCCCGACATCAGCCAGCTTGGAGGGAAACTCGACCTGGCAGCCACGGGCCTCCACGCCGGCGGCCTGGCGTTCCAGCACATCCGACTGGATGCCAACGGCACCGAGGCCAGGCACAGTCTGCGGCTTGAAGCGCGCGGCACCCAGCTGTCCGGGGACCTTGCCCTCGAAGGCAGCCGCCAGGGCCAGGCGTGGCATGGCACCTTGTCCACGCTGGATCTGGAACCGCAGGGGCTGCCGCGCTGGCGCCTGCAGCGGCCGGCGCAACTGGCCTACGACGGCGGCGCGCTTTCACTGTCCGAGCTGTGCCTGAGCGCGGGCGAGCCGTTGCTGTGCGTCGCCGCGACCCGGGACCGGGCCGGCACTCTGGACGCCAGTTACCGCATGCAAGCCATGCCGCTGGCCCTGCTGCTCAATGCCAGCGGCTACGCCGACCTGCCGATGCGCGCCGACGGCAGCCTCGAAGGCAGCGGCCAGATCCGGCGCAGCGCGGCCGGCGTGCTCAGCGGCACGGCCTCGATCACCTCCAGCCGCGGCACGATCACCTATGTCGACCGCGCCGACCGTCCCCTGCTCGGCTGGCGCGATCTCGTCCTGAACGCCGAGCTGGGACCGCAGCAGCAACTGCTCAGCGTGCACGCGGGTCTCGACGACGACGGCCGTCTAGACGGCCAGGTCAGCGTCAGCGGAGCGCAGCGCGAACTGGGCGGCCAGCTCGCGCTGCAGCTGGACAGCCTGGCGCCGCTGGAACTGTTGACCGCCGAGCTGGCGAACGTGAAGGGCGACCTCGACGGCAACTTCCACTTTGCCGGTACCCTGGACCAGCCGGCCATCACCGGCCAGGCCCGGGTCGAGGGCTTCGCCGCCGAGGTACCTTCCGCCGGCCTCAAGCTGAACCAGGGTCAGCTGGCGGTCACCACCCGCGACGCGGGCCAGTTCCGCATCGACGGCAGCGTGCAGTCGGGCAAGGGCACGCTTACGATCACAGGCGAAACCGGGCTCGGTGCCAGCGCGCAGACTGCGATCATGCTCAAGGGGAGCGCCTTCACTGCGGCCGACATCCCCGCCGCGAACGTGGTGATCTCGCCTGACCTCGTCATCCGCCAGGACGCCGAAGGCATCGGCGTCAGCGGCACGGTGGCGCTGGACAGTGCCGACGTAAA
Organism: Rhodanobacter sp. FW510-R10; assembly: GCF_058781105.1. Lineage (NCBI taxonomy): Bacteria > Pseudomonadati > Pseudomonadota > Gammaproteobacteria > Lysobacterales > Rhodanobacteraceae > Rhodanobacter > Rhodanobacter sp. FW510-R10. The sequence goes on from NZ_JBYSWL010000001.1 coordinate 83,847, forward strand.
CCTGGAAAAGCTGCCGGGTGCGGGCTCCACCAAGGCGTCGCCGGACGTGGTGGTGGTCGACGAGAAGCAGCAGGAGCAGGCGGCCAGCAAGCTGCCGATCAGCGCGCAGGTCAAGGTCGAGCTCGGCCGCCGCACGCACCTGATCGGCATGGGCCTGGACGGGCGCCTGAGCGGTGTGCTGACGGTAAGCGAGCGGCCCGGCCGTGATACCACCGGCCAGGGACAGATCGGAGTGGATGGCACGTACAAGGCGTACGGACAGAACCTGCACATCCAGCGCGGGCAACTGCTGTTTGCCAGCACGCCAATCGACAACCCCGGACTCAACATCCGCGCGGTGCGCAAGCTCAATCCAAACGCCACCATCGACGAGGGCCAGGAAGTCGGGCTGCTGGTCTCGGGCACCGCGCAGCGGCCGATCCTCACGGTGTTTTCCAACCCGGTGATGGAGCAATCCGATGCGCTGTCCTACCTGGTCACCGGCAAGCCCCTGTCGCAGGTGAAGGGCGGCGAGGGCAACATGGTCGGCGCCGCCGCGCAGGCGCTCGGCTCGGCTGCCGGCGACCTGTTGGCCAAGAGCGTGGGCTCCAGGATCGGCGTGGACGACATCGGTGTGTCCAGCAACGAGGCGCTGGGCGGCAACTCGGCCTTCACCGTCGGCAAGTTCCTCTCACCGCGGCTGTACCTTGGTTACGGCGTCGGCTTGTTCGAGCCCGGCCAGGTGATCTCGCTGCGCTACCGGCTCAGCCAGCGCTGGAATTTCGAGGCGCAGCAAGCCACCGAATTCAGCCGCGCCAGCTTCAATTACCGTATCGAGAAGTGATCCACGGCATTCGCGCGTGGCCCCCGCTCGCGCCTTGCCGGCAAGGGCCAGCAGTCACCCTGCGGCAATACGCCGCAGCAACCTTCGTGCGACGCACGCCCTCGCCGCGGGACTTGTCGACGCGCCATCGCCGTAACTTTTCCCCGGAATACACGACTGCCTGGCGGCGGCGGAACAGGCCGCATGCGGGCCCGGGACTGACAGGCCAAACCGCCTCCACATGCGGGTTTGGCACCCCACTGTCCGGTCATGGACCAACGCGCAAGCCCAGTTCCGCCAGTCTGCTCCAGACGTCCAGACTGCCGTACGTGCCCCCGCGCAATCCTCCCCATATGTATACACACAAGTGCTGCGTCGCACCTTTCATCACGCCTACCCATCGTGTACAAACGAGTGGAACGACCGGGGCGTTCACTTGAAGGACGGGGATGATCATGCGACCAGCGAGCCTGCACCGTGACCGGCGAGCCGGCGAGGCGGACGCGGCGAAGACAGCAATGGCGGTACGCACCACGCCTGACGAAGGCGCCGGTCGAGGCAGTCGTCGTGCGGCATGGGCAGAGAGCCAACCACTCCACACTTTCCAAGCCATCCTCAGATAGGGGCAAGCACATGAAACACGACATGAAGCGTCTTTCCCTGGCGGTGCGCCTGGCGTTGTCGGCCGGGGCGCTGGGCATGACCGGCGTCGCCCTCGCAGCGGAGGACGCGACTGCGCAGGATGCGCCTCAGTCCAGCCAGCCCGCCGCACCGGCCGAAGCCCGCAACCTGCAGGGCGTGGTGGTCACCGGCTCGCTGATCCGACGCGTCGACATCGAGACGGCGAGTCCGGTGGTGACCCTGGACCGCGCGAGCATCACCGCAAGCGGCAAGCCGACCCTGGGCGACGTGCTGCAGGCCCTGCCCAACATCTCCGGCAAGGCCACCAACCCGCAGAACAACAGCAATGGCGGCGGCGCCGCCGGACCGAACGACGAAGCCGGCAATGGCGCCTCGCGCGTGTCCCTGCGCGGCTTGGGCGTCGAACGCACGCTGGTCCTGGTCAACGGCCAGCGCATGGCGAACGCCGACCTCAACATGATTCCGCAAAACATGATCGAGCGCACCGACGTGCTGGCCGAAGGTGCCTCCACGGTCTACGGCTCTGACGCCATCGGCGGCGTCGTCAACTTCATCCTGCGCAAGGATTTCAGCGGCGCCCAGCTCAGCGCGGACACCGGTATCTCCAGCCATGGCGACTCGCAGCGCCATGGCGCCAACCTGACCGTGGGCAAGACCGGCGACCGGTACAACATCGTCGGCGGCATCGATTACAACAAGTACCTGCCGTCGATGAACTCGCGGCGCCCGTACACCGACACGGTGCTCTACCTCTCCGGCGGCAAGGTCGTTCAATCGGGCTCGAGCAGTATTCCCAACGGCCGCATCCAGCTTCCCGCAGCCGTCGCCAGCCGCTATGGCTGCAAGATCAACTCGACCGGCACCACCTACGTGACGCGCTTCCGGGGCGACGGCCAGAGCCTGGATGACTACCGCTGCTACCAGGGGGCCGCGGACAACTTCAACTACCAGCCGCAAGGCTACCTGCAGACCGCCCAGCAGCGCTCCAACGGCTTCGTGCTCGGCAGCTACAACATCACCGACAACGTGACGGCGTTCGTCGATGCGTTCTACAACCACACCGAATCGGCCGGGCAGGACGCCTCGGTGCCGTTGCAGACCAGTGCGAATTTCAGCATCCTGGCCAGCAACCCGATCAACCCGTTTGGTGTCACCTTCAGCTTGAATCCAATCCCCGGCGACGCCAACAGCGGCTATCGCTTCCAGACCCGCCTGACCGGTATCGGCCCGCGCACGCACAAATTCACCACCGACACCGGCCAGGTCAACACCGGCTTGCGCGGCAACTTTGGCGAGAGCAGTTGGATCTGGGATGCGACGCTCAACTACAGCCACACCAACCGGACCATGACCGAACCCGGGAACCTCGTGGCCAAGGAAATCCAGGCTGCGGTCAACAACGGCGCCAACATCTTCAACCAGGGCGACCCGGCCGTCAGCAAGCTGCTCGATGGGACCAAGAAGACGCCGAAGTACGTCCTGACCCGCGCCACCAAGCAGGCCCAGTTCGAGACCAGCGGCGACTTGTGGAGCCTGCCGGCCGGCACCATGCAATTGTCCGCCGGCATCCTGTACCGCAAGGAGCTCATGAACTACACGGTGAGCGCGGGCTCCATCCTGGACCCGGTGACGCTCACCTGCGCGGTCGGCGGTTGCCAGTCGCCCGGGCGCGGCAGCTCCGACGTCAAGGAGGTGTACGCGGAGACGCTGATTCCCTTGCTGGCCGACAAGCCCTTCGTGCACTCGCTGAACCTGGATCTTGGTGTGCGCACCTCGGACTACGAGCTGAGTGGCGTCACCACCAACAAGAAGGTGGCGATCGAGTGGAAGCCGGTCGCCGACCTGCTGGTCCGCGGCACGATCTCCGAGGTGTTCCGCGCGCCCAACCTCAACATGCTGTACGACGGCCTGGCCACCAGCAGCCCGAGCGCGAACGATCCTTGCGCGCACCGGACCGCGGCGGAGCTCGCGCAACACGCCGCGGCCTGCCAGTACGTGCCGGTGAACTGGGGTGGCAACGTCGTGTTCCAGCTGCCGACCCGTACCTCTGGCGCGATTGCCGCCGGTTCCGCTTTGAAGCCGGAGCAAGGCAAATCGATCGACGTCGGGCTGGTCTACGATCCCGAGTGGCTGCCGGGCCTGTCCACGACCGTGGATTTCTGGCACATCTACCTGTTCGATACGCTGACCACGATCCAGTCGAGCACGGTGCTGAATGCGTGCTGGAACAACAACTCCAGCCCGTATTGCCCCTTCATCCACCGCTACGACACCACGACGCGGCAGCCCGGGCAGATCTTCTACATCGCCACGCCGGCGGTGAACCTGGGCAACCTCAGCACCAGCGGCATCGATTACAGCCTGCGTTACGCAATTCCGCACTTCAACCTGGGCGACGTCGATCCGGGCAACTTCCGCCTCGGCCTCAACTCCAGCTACACCTCCACCTACAAGAACAGCGCCACCCCCGGCCTGCCCGGCGCACGCTCGATCAACTACGCCGGTACCTATACCCAGCAATTCGGCAACATCGCGCGCTGGCGCGGCACGCTCACCCTGAACTGGTCCCGCGGCAACTGGAACGCGCAGACGCAGACGCGCTACATCCATCGCGTCACCGAATCCAATGCCGACGCCGTCCTCCCGGGCGTGGACATCACCATGGCCTCGGTGCTCTACCACTCGATCCAGCTGGGTTATGCCGTACCCGCGATCAATGCGCGCTTCGACATCGGCGTGGACAATCTGGCGGACAAGGCGCCACCCTTGACCTACCAGAACAACATGCTGAGCACGACCAACACCGACACGAACACGTACGACATGCTGGGCCGCTATTACTGGGCCCGCGCCACGGTCAAGTTCTGACCCCACCACCTCGGCGCCTGGCCGCGGCCTGCGCCAGGGCGCAACAGGTGCATCCACGTCGGTTGGCTTGCACCCAGGCGAACCTTCCTCAAGAGAGACGGCCATGAAACCATCCCTGATCCTCCTCCTTGGCCTCGGCGTGGGCCTGGTCTCGTACGCGCAAGCCCAGCAAAGGCCGGGCACCACGACGCCGGCCAGCAAGGTCGCCAGCCTGGACAACCACTTCCGCCCGGTCGTCTGGCGCAGCATCGGCCCGTTCCGCGGCGGCCGATCGGTCACGGCGACTGGCGTCGTCGGCGACCCCCTGACCTACTACATGGGCACGACCGGCGGCGGCGTCTGGAAGACCACGGACGCCGGCGTGAACTGGAGCAACATCTCGGACGGCTATTTCAAGACCGGGTCGGTCGGCGCGGTCGCGGTCTCGGTGAGCGACCCAAACGTCGTCTACGTGGGCATGGGCGAGCACGCGGTGCGCGGCGTGAGCACCTCGTATGGCGATGGCGTCTACAAGTCCACTGACGCGGGCAAGACCTGGAAGCATATGGGCCTGGAGCTTACCCGGCACATTTCCGACGTCCGCATCGATCCCAACAATCCGGACATCGTCTACGTCGGCGCGCAGGGCGCGCTGCACGGCGCGACGGCCGAGCGCGGCGTCTACAAGTCCACCGACGGCGGCGCCACCTGGAAGAAAGTGCTGTACGTGGACGAAAACACCGGCGTCGCGGACCTCAGCATGGACATGAGCAATCCACGCGTCCTGTATGCCGCCATGTGGGACCACCGGCGCCTGCCCTGGCAGGTGATCAGCGGCGGCAAGGGCAGCGGGTTGTACAAGTCCACCGACAGCGGCGCATCCTGGCACCCGATCCAGGACGGACTGCCAAAGGAGCTGGGCAAGATCGGCGTATCGGTCAGCCGCAGCAATCCGCAGAAAGTCTACGCCCTGGTGGAAAGCGACACGCAAAAGGAACAAGGCGGCCTGTTCGTGTCCGACAACGGCGGCGGGAAGTGGACGCGCGTCAGCAAGGACCACCGGCTGACGCAACGCGCCTGGTACTACATCGAGGTGTTTGCCGACCCGCAAAACGAGAACACGGTCTACGTGCTCAACTCCCCAGGCCTGCGGTCCATCGACGGCGGCAAGACCTGGAGCAACCTCTCCGGCACGCACGGTGATTACCACGACCTGTGGATCAATCCGGGCGACAACCGCAACATGATCATCGCCAACGATGGCGGTGCGGCGATCACGGTCAACCAGGGCGCCACCTGGGCGCCCCAGAACCGCATGCCGACCGGGCAGTTCTATCGCGTCAACACCGACAATCTGTTCCCGTACAACGTGTACGGCGGCCAGCAGGACAACAGCACGGTCAAGATCCAGAGCCGCAACATCGACGGCGCCGGCATCGACGAGCACAACTGGCACCCCTCGGCTGGCGGTGAAAGCGCGTTCCTGGCTTTCGATCCGGATCATCCGCGCTATGTCATGGGCGGCAGCTACCAGGGCACGGTGGAGATCATCGACAACGATACGGGCGAGACCCGCAAGGTCATGGTCGCGCCGATCCAGTATCAGGCGCTGCAGCCCAGGAACATGAAATACCGCTACAAATGGAACGCGCCCGTGGTGTGGTCAGCGGCCGAAAACGCGTTCTACCACGGCGCCAACCACCTGCTGAAGACCACCGACATGGGCCACACCTGGCAGGAGGTTTCGCCCGACCTGACCCGCAACAATCCGGCCACGCTGGGCATGAGTGGCGTGCCGTACACCAATGAGGGCGCGGGCGGTGAAAACTACGGCACGCTGGCCTACGTCAAGCTCAATCCGAAAGAGCCCGGCGTCATCTGGACCGGCAGCGACGATGGCCTGGTGCACCTGACCCGTGATGGCGGCAAGACCTGGACCAACGTCACCCCGGCAGGGCTCAAGGAAACCCTGATCGACAGCATCGAGGTGTCGCCGCACGACAACGCGACGGCATACATCGCGACGACGCGCTACAAGTTCAACGATTTCACGCCGGCCATCTACAAGACAACCAACTACGGCAAGACCTGGACCAATATCTCCAGCGGCATTCCCTACGGCGCCGCGACGCGCGTCGTGCGCGAGGACGATGTGCGCCCCGGCCTGCTCTACGCCGGCACGGAAACGGGCTTCTACATCTCCTACGACGGGGGGCAAGGCTGGAGCGCGCTGCAGCTCAACCTGCCCATCGTCACGATCACAGACCTGATGATCCGCCAGGGTGATCTCGTGGCCTCGACGCAGGGCCGCGGCTTCTGGATCCTGGACGACCTCGACGTACTGCGGCAATACGATGCCGCGGCGACGGGGCTGCAGCTCTTCAAGCCCGATGACGCCGTACGTGTTTCCGGGCGCAGCACGTTCGACGCCGTGCTCGACGAAGGCAACGTCAAGCAGAACGACCCGTTCGGCACCAATGCGCCCACGGGCGTGGTGATCTATTACAGCCTGCCGGAGGACCTCGAGGCTGGCGATACCCTGACGCTGCAGATCTTCGATGCGGCAAACCAGCTCGTGCGCAGCTACACCGCGGCCGAGGACGCCCACTTCGTCACCTATCCGGGTGGCCCGAAGGCCGATCCCCTCCTGCCCAAGACCAAGGGCATGCACCGCTTCGTCTGGGACATGCGTTGGCCCACCGTGCTTGGCGCACCCAAGGTCTTCATCGAGGGCAGCTATGCCGGACACAAAGCCGCACCGGGCGTCTATCACGCCACCCTGAAGTTGGGGGCGCAGGCGAAGACCGTCGCCTTCACGGTCCTCCCGCATCCGGGCCTCAAGGCGACCGACGCCGAATACCAGGAGCAACACGTCGTCATGTCGGCGATCGAGGCACGCCTCAACGAAATCCACGCGGCGGTCAACCGGATGGCTTCGGCGCGCGAGCAGATCGACGGCCTGGTTGCCATCCTGGCGGAGAAATCCGCCGCCGCGGATGTCGCCACCGCGGGCAAGGCCCTGGCCAGGCGGCTCTCGGACTGGGACGGGCAGCTCGTACAGCGCAAGGCCGAGAGCAATGACGACATCATCAACTACGTGAACATGCTGAGCGCCGACTACATCTTCCTGAAGGGTGAGATGGACACGAATGCGCCCAACGTGACAGCCGGCATGAAGGCCCAGCTGGCGGCACTGGACGCGCGCTGGGCGCCCTTGCAGGCCCAGTACCAGGCCTTCGTTGCCACCGAGATCCCGGCGTTCAACAGCCAGGCCCAGGCCGCAAACATCGGCATCATCGCGATCCCCTGAGGCGCGACATGGATCCTTCCGCCGCGGTGCCCCCCGGAACCGCGCCGCGGCGGAAGGAAAGGGAGGAGCTCAGGGCGTGGGCTCGTTGGATTGGGCAATCCCGTGGCCCTGGAATGAGGAGGTCATGCACCAGGCCAGCCTGGGTTGCACGCAGTTCCGCGGCTCGAATCAGGTGCGTGTAGCGCCCTTCACCACGTAGATGGGTTCGGACGGCCGGATGTCCGGCAGGAATACGGCAAACAGGCCGAGCAAGGGCAGGAACGCGCAGACCTGGTAGACGAACTCGATGCTGTAGGCGTCTGCGACGAGGCCAAGCACTGCCGCGCCAATGCCGCCCAGGCCAAACGACAGGCCATAGAACATGCCCGAGACCATCCCGATGCGATGCGGGATCATGTCCTGCGCGTAGACGATGATGGCGGGGAATGCCGAGGCCAGCACCACGCCAATGATCACGGTCAGGCCTACGGTCCAGGCCAGGCCCACGTGCGGCAGGAGCAGCGTGAACGGGGCAATGCCCAGGATCGAAAACCAGATGACCTGCCGGCGCCCGATGCGGTCGCCAATCGGTCCCCCGATCAGCGTGCCGGCGGCCACGGCGACCAGGAACACCGACAACAGGTTCGTCGCGGCGGTCATCGACAGTCCGAAATGGTGGATCAGGTAGAACTCGTAATAGCTGCTGATGCTGGCCAGGTAAAAGAATTTCGAGAACATCAACACCATCAGCACGCCAAGCGTGCGGTGCACCACGGGCTTGGGATACAAGGGCTGGTCGGTGGGCAGGCGCTTGCGCACGCGCTCATTGATGTGCCGGCTGTACCAGCGGCTGACCTGCAGGAGGACGACGACCGCAAGCAGCGCCGCCAGGCCAAACCAACCCACGTGGCCACGCCCGAACTTGAGCACGATGCCGGCCGCGAGCAAGGGGCCCAGCGCCTGGCCCACGTTGCCGCCAATCTGGAACACCGATTGGGCCAGCCCATACTTGCCCCCCGAGGCCATGCGCGCCACGCGCGAAGACTCGGGATGGAACACGGACGAGCCACATCCGATCAAGCCAACCGACAGCAGCAGGATGGGATAGGTCGGCGCGACCGACATCACCAGCAGGCCAGCAAGGGTGAAGAACATGCCCACCGGCAGCGAGTACGGCAATTGCTTCTTGTCGGTGACGGCGCCGACCACCGGTTGCAGCAGTGACGCGGTGAGCTGGAAGGTCAGGGTGATCGTGCCAATCTGGAAGAAAGTCAGGTCGAACTCACCCTTGAGCAGCGGGTAGATCGCGACGATCACCGACTGCATCATGTCGTTCAGCACATGCACGAAGCTGACCGCGCCGAGCACGCCGTAGCGCGTGGGCGAGCGTCGCGCAGCGATCGGCGGCGCGGCGTCCAGGGTGGGCGCCAGGTCGGGCCCGGTCATCGCGGGTCGTGCTTTAGATGCCATGTCGTCCATGCCAGTTGCCAGGTTCGTGAGTGCCAGCCGCGAGCTGCGTCAGGGCCGCGACCTTGGCGGCCCTGGCGGGCGTGGCGTTCGCGCCTGCGGGGATTCCCGCCGCCGGCCACCTCGGGCGTCCGCCACCATTGCGCCCCGACCAACCGGCAGTTGGCTGCGGCCGGCCACGCATCACGGGCGCTCAGGATACGCTGCCACCAGCACGCCTGCTTGAGCCTGGGGTAGCTGCGCGACTCGGACCCCTGAGCCGATCGATGGCGGTCCCCTCACGCGATGCCCAGGCCGGGGATGTCTGCCAGGAGCTCGCCATTGAAGCCAGCGAGGCTGGCAAAAGTCCGGCCACGCTCGGCATAGTTGCGAAACTGGTCGAAGCTCGGTGCGCCAGGCGAAAGCAGGATCACGCCCCCGGGCGGCGTGGCGGCGCTGGCGGCCCTCACCGCACCGGCCAGGTCCGCCGCCTGGCTCATCGGGGAGGAAACCTGCGCCGCGTGCAAGGCTGCCGCAATGCGCGCGCCGTTCGCCCCCATGCACACGATGGCGGCTGGCGGCGCGGCGCGTACCCGCGCCACGAACGGCGCCCAGTCCAGGCCGCGGTCGTAGCCGCCCACCAGCACGGTGACCGCGCGACCGTGCAGGCTCTCCAAGGCCGCGAGCGTCGCCAGCGGCGTGGTGCTGATCGAATCATCGATCCACGTACGACCTTCCCGCTCGCCCAACAGGTGCAGGCGATGCGGCAGCGGCCGAAAGCTGGCCAGTGCGGACGCCGCGGCAAGCGCGTCGAGGCCAACCAGCTCCAGCGCCGCCAGCGCCGCACAGGCGTTGCCCGCATTGTGCGCACCCGGCATCGGCAACTGTGCCAGGGCAAACACGCGCTGCCCGTCGCGACAGATGAAACCGCCCTGCACATGCCAGGCCGAACCCGGACCAAACGTGTTGCGCGCACGATGGGCGGCCGTGCGCTCCAACAGCCAGTCCTGTCCACCGTTCACCAGCAGGCGCCGTGACGCCGCGGCCAGCTTGAGCTTGTCGGTGATATAGCGCTCCAGCGTGCCGTGCCAATCCAGGTGTTCTTCATACAGGCTGGTCACGACCCCCAGCTCCATGGGACCGGCATCACCGGTCTGGAAACTGGACAATTCAAGCACCCACAACTCCGCCTGTTGCCCAAGCAGCTGCAACAGCGGCAAGCCGATGTTCCCGGCCAGCGCGGTGCGCACGCCAAGGGCGCGGGCCAGATGGGCAATCAACGCGCTGGTGGTGCTCTTGCCCTTGGTGCCGGTGACGCCAATGACACGCGCGTCGGGGTTCTCCGCAAACCACAGCGCCGTACCGGAGGTGAACTGCGTGCCACGCGCCTGTGCTTCCAGGAGCGCCGGCTTGTACGCCGAGATACCAGGCGACTTCACCACCACGTCGAACGCACCTAGCGCCGCAGCGTCGGGCTCGCCAATCAGGAGTTCGAGTGCAGGATCGAACGCGTGGGCCGCCTCGGCCTCGGCGGCACTGCACAGCAAAGTGATTCTCTGCTCCGGCAGGCGCGCACGCAGCGCGTGGAGCACGGCGCGGCCCTCCCGGCCGAAGCCCCACACCGCCACCCGCCGCCCGGTCAACTCAGCGATGCGCACTCACGCCTCCAGCCCCCGCCTCGGCTTTCCCCACCTTCCATCCCCCCACAATCATCGCTCTCGCTCCCTTTTGCGGGAGCGCGCTGGCGACCGTAGGGAGTCCCTTGCGGACGGGCGAGGCTCTCGTTCCGGCTGGCGCCCGGTCTTTCAGATCAAGAGCGTTTCGTGCTCCTTCGGAGGGCGAGTCACTTTCTCTCGCTTGCCCGAGAGAAAGTAACCAAAGAGAGGGGCACCCCGCTTGGCGCTTTCCGGGCATCCTGCCCGGAAAGTCCGTGAGGCTGGGCCGGGTTTCTCGGCAGCACATCCCTGTACTGTCGAGAAATGCTCGGCCTCGGGCAACCGCTCCGTGCGTTGCCTCAACTCGGGCATCCATGCCCTCGCCTGCCGAGCACCCTGCGGGCCTTGTCGTCCCAGCCTCACCGCCGCACAGGGGACCCCGAAAAGCAGGCGGCCCATCCTGGCCCGCACTCGGTGCGCGCCGGCTCCGCCGCCGCAAAGAGCGAATGCCGCAGCCTTGCCGGTCTTTCGAGGAGTGCGCGCAGGAGCGCGCCCGCTGTTCGGGGCCCCTGTGCGGCGGTGAGACGGAGACGATCAGGCCGCGTAGCGGGCATCGGCAGGAAGCCGATGCCTTTTCGACGGTACATGGACGTACCGCCGAAAAGCCCGGCTCCGGCTCACGCACTTTCCACCCAGGGATGGGTGGAAAGCGCCAAGCGGGGTGGCCTCTCTTTTGGTTACTTTTCTCTGGCCAAGCAGAGAAAAGTAACTCGCGCGCCGGAGGCGCACGAAACGCTCTTGATCTGAAAGACCGGGCGCCAGCCGAAACGAGAGCAGCGCTGGCCCACAAGGGACTCCCTACGGTCGCGCGCGGGCGCCCACGGGGCGCGGGCGGAAGGCGGATCATCCGGCGATGGCCGTCAAGGCTGCTTGCAGGTGGGGTGGTACGCGGTGCTCGGCGGAAGGGGCGAGCCAAGGCTCCAGGCCGAGCGCCTGCGGGTCGAGCTGCGGCAGGATCTGCCGGCGGAAACGCGCGACCAGCGCATCCTCCTGCCATTCCGGCCGCCGACTCAACGCCGCCATTGCGGCGCGTGCCTCGGCTGCCTCGCCCACGCATTCGAACGGCTTGTGTTCGTGGAATTCGAGCAGGGCATCGAAGCCCGCACTCGAGGCCTCATCGTCCAGCAGGTTGCGGCCAAAGATCGACAGCAGCCGCGGCTTGGGCAGGAACGGCGCCAGCGCCAGGAACACGAACTGGCACTTCGGACAGCAGCCACACCAGCGGTCGGCCGGCTTGGGTCCAAGCAACTTGAAATTGCGGTTGCAACTGGAGAAGACATCGAAGTACGGCGTCAGCCGGGCAAACGCGCGGGTGACCGCCAATTCGGAGAAGGGCCGCAACAGCGAGCAATAATCCAGGTCGGCGGCCACCTGCGCATGCACCCAGGCGCCGAGCAAGCGCTCGAACGCGTAGCCCTTGCTCCACTGGTGGTTGACCTGCTGGCCACCATACTCGAGCGTGGCGGCCGACGCCGAGCGCTCGTTGGCAAACGTCACCGCGTCGTAGCCGTAGAGTATGGCGGCCAGCACCAGGATGGCCGAATTCACCGCAGTCACCGGGATATGCCCGTTCCAGGCTCCCAGCCGGTTGAGCTCGAACAACTCCGGCGCCAGCTCGCGCCCGATGTTGAGCAGGGGCAGGCCGGTGCGCTCGGCGCAGGCGGCAATCAGCGGCGAGGTGCCGACCCAGGCCACGGTGGCGTCGGCGCCAATGGACTTGAGCGCCTCGATCACCACCAGCGAATCCTTCCCGCCGCCGATGGGCACCAGGGCGCGCCGCGGCAAGCGCAAGGCCGGCGCGGTCGCGGCGGGCGGGCGAACCGCAGCTGCCGCCCGCGGGAAGACCACCTTGCCGCGCAAGTCCAGGCCGTTGCGATAGGCGAACTCGGCCAGGCCATGGACGTACAACGCCTCGACCAAGTCCGCGGTGGCGTCGTCCAGGCCGCCGTCGGCAATTTCGATGACTGGCGGTACCGCCGTCTTGTAGTAGCTGATGCCGGCGACCAGGTGCAGCAGGCGCAGCGCCGCGGCGAACGCGGCCTGGCGTTCCGGCGCGGGCAGCGGCGCCTGGGGGAAGCGCACGCGCTCGACCAGCTCCGGGCCATCGTCGAGCGCGTACACCAGCTCGGCCACGCCATCGGCATAGGCGCAGCGCACGAAGCGGAAGGCGCGGGTCTGGTGGAGCTGCTGCAGGGTTTGCACCACGGTCTTCTCCGGCACGGCGCTACTCGATCACAATCTCGTCGGCAGCGTCACGCAGGTTGTAGCGCGAGGCCATGGCCTTGCCGTACGCGCCAACCTGGGCCACCAGCATCACATCGCCCTCGCGGGCCGCGGGCAGGCGGCGGTCGCTGCCGAGGATGTCGCCGCCGTCGCAGATCGGCCCCACCACCTGGTACTGCATGGCCGCCGGCTCGGCCAGGCGGGTCAGATTCACGATGCGGTACCAGCTACCGTCCAACGTCGGGCGGATCAGGCTGTCCATGCCCGCATCCAGGCCAAGGTAATGCAGGTTGCCCTTGATCTTGAGCTGGGTGACCCGCGCCAGCAACACGCCGGCCTCGGCGACCAGGTAGCGTCCCGGTTCCATCCACAACTGGTATTGGGGATAGGCGTCCTTGACTTCACGCAGCGCCCGGCCCAGCGCATCGAGATCGAGCTCGCGCTCGCCCGGATGCGCGGGCACGCCGAGGCCACCGCCCACGTCGAGCACGCTGACGCTGCCGACATGCTCGGCCAGGCTGGCCAGTTGCGCGTAAATCCGTCCCCAATGTGCCGCATCGAGCACGCCCGAGCCGGCATGGGCATGCAGGCCCGCCACCCTGGCACCATGGCGCTGCGCCAACTGCAGGAAGGCCGGCAACTGGTCCAGCGGCAGGCCGAACTTGCCGAAATCACCGCCGCGGATCCTGCCGTGATCGCCCAGGCCGCTGCCGAGATCCAGGCGCAGCATGATCTCCCGGTCCCGGAACAGTTCGCCCCAGTGCTGCAGCGGGTGCAGCGCATCGAGCGTGACCACGGCGCGGGTGCCGAGCGCAAAGGCAAGCTCCGCGCGCGCGGCAAAGCTTGGGATGTACAGCAGGCTGCTCGCGTCCGGCACCGCGGCAGCCACCGCCCGCAACTCACCCGGCGAGCCGCACTCGAAGCCGCAGCCCGCCGCTGCCAAGGCCTGCAGGATCGCGGGATGGGGGTTGGCCTTCACCGCGTAGTGCCAGCGATCCACGACATCCAGCGCCTGCAACGCCCGGGCCCGCAAGAGTACGGTCGGCAGGTGGTACACGTAGCGCGGGGTCGACTCCTGGGCCAGGGCCAGCAGCCGTTCGCGCTCACGCTCCTGCCACCACGCCGGCACCGTCGCGGCTGTGTCGCCCGCGCCGTACAAGGCCTGCCAACTCGGTCCAAACAACGCGTCGTCGTCGGTGCGCAGCGAGCCGGCGGTGATCAGCAACTCGTGCAGGTGCGGCAGCAAAGTATCGACCACGCCCTCGTCCACCACAAAGGTGAGGTTGAGGTTGTTCGAGGACTGCGAAATCAAGTGCACGCGCAGGTGGCCAAATTCGGCCAGCACGTCGGACAGCGTATACAGCAGCGAGCGGATGCCGCGGCCGACCAGGGTGATCGCTGCACATGGGGCAATCACCTTGACCCGGCAGACTTTGGCGAGGTCGGTGGCCAGCGCGGCGATCGCATCGGAATCAAGCAGGTTCTCGGTGGGGTCGAGCGACACCGTGACGTTGGTTTCGGCCGAACCGATCAAGTCCACCGACAAGCCATGGGTCTTGAAATGGGCGAACACGTCGGCCAGGAAGCCCACCTGCTGCCACATGCCCACCGACTCCATCGACACCAGGGTGATGCCCTTGCGCGCGCTGATCGCCTTGACGCTGGGCGCATGCGTACGCACCTCGGGCCCGATCACCGTGCCTTCGAGCTCAGGCCGGTTGGTGTCCTTGATCAGCAACGGCACGCGCGGCTCGCGCAGCGGCTGCAGGCAGTGCGGATGCAGCACCTTGGCGCCGGTCGAAGCGATCTCCTGCGCCTCCTCGTAATCCAACCGCTGCAGCAGGCGCGCACCCGGCACCTGGCGCGGGTTGGCGGTAAACATGCCGGCGACGTCGGTCCAGATTTCCACGCGCTGCGCGCCCAGCAGGGCGCCAAAGCATGCCGCCGAGGTGTCCGAGCCGCCGCGACCAAGCAGGACGGTACGTCCTTCCTCGTCGCGCGCGATGAAGCCTTGGGTGATGAATGCATCGCCCTGCGCGGCAAGCTGCGCCGCCAGCGCCGGATCGGGCACGGTGGCCACCGT
The DNA here is from genome assembly GCF_058781105.1 of Rhodanobacter sp. FW510-R10. Classification (NCBI taxonomy): domain Bacteria; kingdom Pseudomonadati; phylum Pseudomonadota; class Gammaproteobacteria; order Lysobacterales; family Rhodanobacteraceae; genus Rhodanobacter; species Rhodanobacter sp. FW510-R10. The sequence continues at coordinate 98,894 of NZ_JBYSWL010000001.1, forward strand.
GGCCGAAAGCATGCGTGTGCGCAGGTTCTGGTTTGGCAACGCGGTCGCGCACAGGTAGTCCCGCGCATCCAGCCAGCGGGTGGGCCAGCCATGGGCGTCGAGGAACGCCGCCCCCAGCGTGCTGGAGAGGAGTTCGCCAAAGGCCTGGACCCGCGCCTGGTAGGCGCGCGCCTCGGCGGCGGGAGAGCCGCCCGCGGCCAGTTCGGCGAGCTCCGCCAACAGCTTGGTCAAGCCGATGGGCTCGGCCAGTTGCATGGACGCCAGCAGATCCCGATGCCGCTGCGCAATGGCCGCAGCCAGCGCCTCGCGGTCGCCGTGTTCGACGCACTTGCCGAGCTGGCGCAGCGCATCGGTCACGCCCGACACGGCAGAGACCACCACCAGCACGCGTCCGCCCTCGCGCCGGCGACTTTCCATCAAGCTGCGGATGCGGCCCCAGGACGCCGCGTTGGCGACGCTGGTGCCGCCAAACTTCATCACGATCCACGGAGCATCGCCAGCCAGCGATGCGGCAACGGTTGCAGTCACGGGAACCCACGAGGTACGGAACGGGACGGGCACCTGGCGATGCCCGGCTGCCTAGTGTCATGCGCGCACGGCGCCAATGCAATCGGCGTCAGGCAACGGCATCGCCCTGGTACGCCGGACGGCTCGCCATCCCTCCTGCCCAGGAGCCGAAACTGGGCACCGGCAGTCCCGGGTCCAGTCCATCCGGCAGCGCCAGTCGTACACAGTTCAAGCACTTTGCGCCATGCTGCACCGGCGTGTGCGCCACCGAGAGCCGACCATCGCCCAAGTCCCGCCACATGAGAATGCCGACCACGATTGGCCCCGCGCGGATGCCGAGGCCGACGGCGCGGCACTGTGGAATCCAGCCACGACCCGACGCTTGCGGGCCCGTCGCTGGCGGTACCGCTGGTATGCGCCGGAGGCCCCGCACTGGTGGCTGTTGGCAGCCGTGGTCCTGCTGCACGTGCTGTTTGCGCTGATCGCGCAGCGCAGCCTGCACACTTCGCGGGCGGAGCTCACGGCAACGCCCGACACGCCCTTGCAGGTGCGCTTCGTATCCATCGAACTCATGCCGCCACCGCCACCGCCGACGCCGCCAGTCCGCACCCAATCACCGGCACGCCCCGGCGTCGCCGCGGCACCTGCAGCCGCGCCGGCGCCAGCCGCCACGGCCGCGGCACCTGCCTCGCCGCGTCCGCTGCGCCTGTACACAACCGATGGGCGCATCCTGCTCCCTGCCGCCGCGGCCAGCAGCAAGCCGGTGGTGGCGGGCAACCTGCAAGGCGATACGCACATCATGCGTGGCTATGATCCGCTGCATTACGAGCCCACGCCGTTCGAACCGTATTTCCCGCCGCTCGACGAATCGGCAGGTGGCGCCGCCGTGCGCCGCGTGGTTGATACCGTGGTCAAGACCAAGGAAGTCAGCCTGCCACGCGGCGTCCACCTGCAGTGCAAGACCGTGCTTGGCATCCCTACGCCCGATTGCATGGTCCCGCCGCCCACGGTCTCGCCGAAGGTCGGCGACGAACGCCTGAACATGGCCCCGGCAAAGGCCTTGGCGGCGCCGGTCGCAGCAGGCTCGGCGCCCGGGGTGGCCACCTGCATCAAGCTCTATCGCGACGGCAAGCCGCTGCCCTGGGGCTGCCCGGTGGATACGCCCGCACGCGCAGTCGATGCCGAGCTCAAGGAAAAGGCGCGGCGAGGTGGGGGGCGTTGAGTACGGCGAGGAAGTCTTCGCCATAGCGCGCCAACTTGGTGGCACCGACGCCACTGATGGCAGCCAGCTCGCCAGCGTTGCTGGGCTGCTCACGCAGCATCGCGAGCAGCGTGGCGTCGTGGAACACCACGTAGGGTGGGACGCCCTGCTGCCTGGCCAGGCTCAGGCGCAGCGCGCGCAGTGCCTCCCACAGCGGTTGCTCGTGCGCGGCAATACCGAGGTTGCCGGCCGCACTGGTCGCGTGCCCGCTTCCGCGACGCTTCGCGCGGCGCCGCGCGCAGACGTCCTCGCGCAATTGCACCCGACGCGTGCCGGAAAGCACGGCCCGACTTGCCGCGGTGAGGCGCAACGTGCCGAAGCCGTCACCATCGGCCTCAAGCAGGCCCAGCGCCAGCAACTGGCGGAACACCGAACTCCAGCGTCGGTTGTCGAGCTCGGCGCCCATGCCAAACACACCCAGCCGGTCATGTCCCAGCTCACGCACGCGCGCGCTCGCCACCCCGCGCAGGATGTCGATGACGTGGCCGGACCCGAAGCGCTGACCGCTGCGGTAGACCGCCGACATGGCTTGCTGGGCAACCAGCGTGGCGTCCCAGGTCGGCGGCGGATCCAGGCAGTTGTCGCAACGCCCGCACGATCCGGGATAGGTCTCGCCAAACGTGCCCAGCAACCGTTGGCGACGGCAGCCGGTCGCCTCCGCATAGGCCAGCAGGGACTCCAACTTCTGCCGCTCCACGCGCTTGCGCTCGTCTCCGGATTCGCCTTGCGCAATCATCTGGCTGATGGTCACCACGTCGGACAGGCCATAGATCATCCACGCCTCGGCAGGCAGGCCATCGCGGCCGGCGCGGCCGGTCTCCTGGTAATAGCCTTCCATGCTGCGCGGCAGGTCCAGGTGCGCGACGAAGCGCACGTCCGGCTTGTCGATGCCCATGCCGAACGCCACCGTGGCCACCATCACCACGCCGTCCTCACGCAGGAAGCGCTGCTGGTTTGCCGCGCGCGTGGCCGCATTCAGCCCGGCGTGATAAGGCAAAGCCGCCACACCGGATTCGGCCAGCCAGGCCGCCACGTCGTCCACCTTGCGCCGGCTCAGGCAATACACGATGCCGGACTCGCCGCGATGGCCGTCCAAAAACGCCTGCAGCTGCTGCTTGGCATTGGTGCGCGGCACGACGCGATAGGTGATGTTGGGCCGATCGAAGCTGGCCACAAAGCGCCGCGCCTGCTGCAGCGCCAGCCGCTCGACCACCTCGTCGCGGGTACGCTGGTCGGCGGTTGCGGTCAGCGCAATGCGCGGCACCTGCGGGAAGCGCTGCGGCAGCACCGCCAGCTCGCGATACTCCGGGCGGAAATCATGCCCCCACTGCGAGACGCAATGCGCCTCGTCGATGGCAAACAGCGCCACCGGCGTGCGCTCCAGGAGTGAGAGGAAGCGCCCGGTGAGCAGACGCTCCGGCGCCACGTACAACAGGTCGAGTCCGCCTGCGAGCAGCTGGCTCTCGACCTCCCGCTGCTCGCGCGCATCCAGGCTGGAATTCAAGTACGCCGCCGCCACCCCGGCCGCACGCAACGCATCGACCTGATCCTGCATCAAGGCGATCAAGGGCGATACCACGATGCCGGTGCCAGCACGCAGCATGGCGGGAATCTGGTAGCACAGCGACTTGCCGCCACCGGTAGGCATCAGCACCAGCGCATCGCCGCCGGCGCTGACGTGCTCCACCACCGCCTGTTGCTGGCCGCGGAACGCCGGGTAACCAAACACACGTTGCAACAGTTCGAGCGCCGCATCCATCCCCGCCATGCTAGACACCCCACCCCCCGAAGCCAAGCCGGCGCACCCGCTTTCCCCGCGTCAGTCCACTCCCATCCACCGCCCTTGCTCCGCTCCACGGGCCCCTTTATTCCGGCGGCAGCCCCCACAACTTCCGGTCCAGGTCCGCGTCCAACCCAAACCGCCACAATGCCACGCGTCCATGCTTGACTTCGACCCCCTCCGCGCGCAGCAGCCGGCACTGCGCACGAAAGCCGGCGCTGCCAGGCGCCAGCGCGATGTGGCCGCTGGCGCGCAGCACACGGTGCCATGGCAGCTGCATGCCATCGGGTGTCTGCCGCAACAGGTGCCCAACCAGCCGGGCACGGCCAGGCAGGCCGGCGCGCACGGCAATGGCCCCGTAGCTGGCGACGCGACCACGCGGGATCGCGGCAATGGCGGCGTACACACGCCGATGGCTGTCCGGCATCATGCTGGTAGAAGGAACGTGAAAGGACGGGGCAAATCAAGTGGCGACTTGACCCGTCCCGTCTCCTTTATTTGATCAACGACACCGCTACGATGAGCGCATAGGCGAGTGCGGCGGTGATCGGCAGGGTCAACACCCAGGCCCAGATCATGCGCTGAACCACGGTCCAACGCACCGCACTGAAGCGCTTGGCGGCGCCCACGCCCATGATCGACGCCGATACGTTGTGCGTGGTCGACACGGGCATGCCAAATACCGAGGCGGCAAAAATGATCGCGGCCGAACTGGTCTCCGCCGCAAAACCGTGGATGGGGTGCAGCTTGACCATCTTGTGCCCGAGCGTCTTGATGATGCGCCAGCCACCACCGGCCGTACCCGCCGCCATCGTCAATGCCGCCACCACCTTTACCCAGGTGGGGATGATGAAGGCGCCGTGCACGTCCTCGGTGATCTGCAGGAAGCCGAGCCATTGCGGCAGGTGGTCGAACTCGTGCGCCGCGGTGCCGCCGGCCAGCGCCAGGGCAATGATGCCCATGCTCTTCTGGGCATCGTTCATGCCGTGGGCCACGCCCATGGCCGAGGCCGAGAAGATTTGCGCCTTGCCAAAGAATGCATTGACGAAGGACGTGCGCCCCAACCGACGCAGCCAGCCGCGGCGCCCGGCAAACCACGCCAGCAAGGCGTACAACGACCCCATCAGCAGCAGGCCGATGATGAAACCGCCGATCGGCGAATACACCATCGGCAGGATCACCTTGGGTATGACCCCGGTGCCGGTGAACCAGCCGCCGGCATCCCAGATCACCGCTTCCATGCGGTTGCCGGAGACTGCCAGCGCCGCGCCAATCAAGGCGCCGATCAACGCATGGCTGGAGCTCGACGGCAGGCCCAATCGCCAGGTGACCAGGTTCCAGATGATGGCCGAGGACAGCGCGCAGATGATCAGCTGCGGTCCCATGTCGACCACGCCGGCATTCAGCAGGCCGGAGGCAATCGTGGCCGCCACCGCCGTGCCTATGAGCGCGCCAAACAGGTTGGTGACCGCTGCCAGCAGCACGGCCTGTCCCGGCGAGAGCACCTTGGTGGCGACCACGGTGGCGATGGAGTTGGCCGTGTCGTGGAAGCCGTTGATGTAGGTGAAGGCGAGCGCAAACAGCACTTCGGCGATGACCAGGCTGAGGCTCATGCGCGTTCCCCGGCAGCACCCGCCACGGTCAGGAGTTCTTCAGCACGATCGAATACACGATGTTGCCGACGTCGCGGCACTTGTCGATCGCCTTCTCGATCAGCTCGAACAGGTCCTTGGCCAGCATCGCGCGCATCACGTCGCCACCCTCCATGTACAGCGTGCGATACGGCGCCAGCAGCATGCGGTCGCCTTCCGATTCCAGCGCCTGCAGGCGATCCTGCAGCTTCTTCATCGGGTCGATCTGCAGGCTGCGGCGCAGCTGCGCGATCATTTCCGCCACCACCTTGGTGGACTGGGTGAGGACCTTCGCGCGCTGCGCAAAGTCCACGCCGGCAACCCGCTCGGCGACAATCTCGTAGCGCTCGGCAAATTTCTCGATCGTCTTGGGAATCTTGTACAGCGCCGAGTTCAGCGCTTCGATGTCCTCGCGGTCGAGCGCGGTGACGAAGGTGTTCATCAGCTCTTCGCTGATCCGCATCGCCAGTTCCTTCTCGCGCACATGGCTGGCGTTGAACGCGGCCATCAACGGCGCCCCGGTGCCATTCGTCAGCAAGGCCTGCAGGGCGTCGGCGCTCTCGCACGCCGCCATGGCACTCTGTTCGAGCAGCTCGTAGAACCGCTCGCCTTTGCCGAACATTGCCTGCAGGGAGAACATGCTTTGGGACCAGGCCAGCCGAGAATGTCGGCCATGGTACAGGACGCGCGTGCTGCTTCGCACCAATCGCGACACGGCCAAAACACGATTTGGCGCCGCGCCTGCGTTTACACTCTATAACCCATGCCCCCAAGATCCGCGCCACCGCGATGCTGATTCAACTCGCGCTCGTCTTCGTGTTGACGCTGTGCAACGGCTTCTTCGCCTTGTCCGAAATGGCTCTGGTGGCCTCGCGCAAGAGCCGGCTCAAGCACATGGCGCGTACCAGCCGCTACGCGGGCATTGCCTTGCGGCACGCAGAAGCCCCCGAATACTTCCTGTCCACGATCCAGGTCGGCATCACCCTGGTCACCCTGATCACCGGTGCGGTGGCCGGCGACGCCCTTGGCAGGCACATCGCCGAGGGCTTGCAGGGCACCGCGCTGGCCTGGCTGGCGCCGTACACGCGGGGCATCGGCGTGGTGCTCGGCTTCGCGCTGATCTCGTTCATCCAGATCGTGGTGGGCGAACTCGTGCCCAAGCGCCTGGCCCTGTCCGCGCCGGAAAAAGTCGCGGTGATGGTCGCACTGCCGATGCTGCTGCTCTCGCGTCTCACCAAACCGTTCGTCTGGCTGCTGAACGCGTCCAGCAACCTGCTGCTGCAGCTGCTGCGCAACAAGCCGCAACGCCGCGGCGTGGTCACCGAGGAGGAGATCCGCCTGCTGGTGGCCGAAAGCGCCGAGCAGGGTGTGCTCGACGCCGAGGAGCACAACATGGTCAACCGCGTGCTGCGTCTCGGTGACCGCAATGTCGACAGCGTGATGACCCCGCGCATGCGCATCGCCTGGCTGGACATTGCCGCGCCACGCGAAGAAAACCTCCAGGTGCTGCGCGACACGCCGTATTCGCGCTACCCGGTCTACCGCGGCGACGAGAGCGAGGTGGTCGGCGTGGTCGAGGTCAAGCGCCTGCTGTACGGGTTTACGGAAGGCAAGACCGAGCTCTTCGATCATCTGGCCAAGCCGCTGTTCATCCCGGCCACGGCACGCGCACTTGACATGCTGGAGGAGTTCCGCGAAGCGGAAACGCCGCTCGCCCTGGTCGTCGACGAATACGGCGACATCGAAGGCCTGGCCACGGTCAACGACCTGCTGGCTGCCGTGGTCGGTGCCAGCCAGGTGGGCCACGCCGGCAGCGAGCGTGGCGAAGCGCCGATGGTGCAACGCGAGGACGGCAGCTGGCTGATCGATGGCGCCGTGTCCACCGAGGACCTGCGCGAGGTACTGCAGATCGACCAGTTGCCGGATGAGGACGAACACGATTACCACACCGCCGCCGGCATGGTGATGGCGGTGCTCGGTCGCATCCCGCACGTTGGCGAGAGCTGCATCGGTGGCAACTACCGATTCGAGGTCGTCGACCTGGACGGCGCTCGCATCGACAAGCTCCTGGTCACCGCGCTGCCCCGCGGCGAGCCCGACGAGGAAGATGGCTGAGCGGCGGGCGGGCACCCAGTCAAGTGCGGTAACGGAGCGCGTCAAGCAATCGGGCAAATGCCAGTGAGTGCTGGCGGCGGCTGGGGTAATACAGGTGGTAGCCTGGAAACGGCGGGCACCAATCAGCGAGCACCCGGATCAGCTTGCCGTCGCTTACAAAGGGCAGCGCCGCGTCTTCCAGCACATACGCCAGGCCGAATCCTTGCAGCGCGCCGGTCAACAACTGCGCCGCATGGTTGCAGACCAGTTGGCCGTCCACATGCACCTTGAGGGCGCGCTGGCGCTTTTCGAACTCCCACGCATACAGCCCGCCATGCGTCGGCAGGCGCAGGTTGATGCAGCGGTGGGAGGTGAGCTCCCGCGGCGTTTTCGGCACAGGGTATTTCTTGAAATACGCAGGCGCGCCGACCACCGCCATGCGCATGGCTGGCCCGAGCGGTACCGCGATCATGTCCTTGGCGACCTGCTCGCCTTCGCGCACGCCAGCGTCGAAACGCTGCGCGACGATATCGATCAGTTGCATGTCGGTGACGATTTCGACCCTGACATCCGGGTAGTCCGCCAGGAATTTCCTGAGCTTAGGCAACAGGATCGTGTCGGCGACATGATCAGTGGCGGTGATCCGCAACGTGCCTGAGGGCTTGTCGCGCAGATCGCTCAAGGCCGCAAGTTCGGCGTCGATTTCCGCAAAGTGCGGACCGACCCGCCGCAGCAGACGGTCACCCGCCTCCGTGGGCGAGACGCTGCGCGTGGTGCGATTCAAGAGCCGCAATCCCAGTTGCGATTCCAACCGCTTCAGGCTGTGGCTCAACGCCGACTGCGACACCCCCAGCTTGGCTGCCGTCCTGGTGAAGCTGCGCTCCCGTGCGATGGCGAGGAAGGCCAACAGGTCATTGACGTTGGTGCACTGCATGCATGAATTCAATTCATCAGTCCATGCGATTTATACCACTTAATCGCATGGCGACGCGGTGCGAGGATAGGCCCGAAGCCATACCGCATCCGGTCAACGGAGGAACCCTTCCATGCCCATCCAACGCAACGGCTCGCAGGCCTCCAGCACGGGGCCGGCCGACTACTTCACCGGCAGCGTGCGGGTCGATGCACTGTTCCGCTCCCCCGGCCCCGCACCGGTCAGCGGGGCCAGCGTCACCTTCGAGCCCGGTACGCGCTCGGCATGGCACACACATCCGTGCGGCCAGACCTTGATCGTCACTTCCGGCTTGGGCTGGACGCAATGCGAAGGCGAACCGCGCGAAGAAATCCGTCCCGGCGACGTGATCACCTGCCCGCCAGGCAAAAAGCACTGGCACGGTGCGACCGCTACGACCGCCGTGACCCACATCGCGATTCAGCAAGCCGACGCCACCGGCAGCGTCGTCGAGTGGCTGCAGAAGGTCACCGACGATGAGTATCTCGGCGACACCACGGGCAGCCGGTGAACAGCATGTCCAGCGAAACTCCCGCCCCACGCAACCCGTTTGCCGACATCGCGCCGGCGCTCGGCAACTATACCGATCAGGTATTGTTCGGGGACGTGTGGAAGCGCCCACAACTTTCATCGCGTGATCGCAGTCTGGTCACGGTGGCCTGTCTGGTATCGATGTACCGGAGCAACGAGATGCCGTTCCACTTCAAGCGGGCGCTGGAAAATGGCGTGACGCGCGACGAACTAATCGAGACGATCACCCACCTCGCCTTCTACGCCGGCTGGCCGGCGGCGAGCACCGCCCTGCCGATCGCAAGGCGCTTGTTCGAGGAAGCCGCAGCCACCCCATGAGGTTAATCCCATGCTTGCCACTGTGATGTATCGCGCCGGCGACGTTCGCCTCGAGCACGTCCCCGACGCCACGATCAGGAATACCACCGACGCCCTGATCCGCGTGAACCGCGCCTGCATCTGTGGCAGCGATCTGTGGCCCTACCAGGACATGGCGCCCAGCGAGGACGGCCGGCGTATGGGCCATGAAGCGATCGGCGTCGTAGAGGCGATCGGCAAGGACGTACGCACGATCAAGCCGGGCGACGTGGTGGTGATGCCGTTTGCGTATTCGGACGGCACCTGCGACTTTTGCCAAGAAGGCCTGCAGACCGCGTGCGTGCATGGCGGCTTCTTCGGTTCCAACGAGGTGGGCGGCGCGCAGGCCGAGGCACTGTGCATTCCCCAGGCAGACGGCACCTTGTTCCCGCTGCCGGTCGGCGAAGACGATGCACTGATGCCGTCGCTGCTGACGCTGTCGGACGTGCTGGGCACTGGCCACCACGCAGCAGTCGTCGCCAGGGTCGGCAAGGGCAAGACAGCGGCAATGATAGGCGATGGCGCAGTCGGCTTATGCGCCGTGATCGCGGCAAAGCGCCTGGGCGCCGAACAAATCATCATCCTGGGCCGTCACCCCGATCGGATCGAGCTGGCCAGACAGTTCGGCGCCACCGACGTAGTGAGCGAACGCGGCGATGGCGCCATCGAACGCGTACGCGAGTTGACTGGCGGCCACGGCGTGCACGCGGTGCTCGAATGCGTCGGCAGCAGTCAGGCCATGCTCACCGCCGTCGGCATCGCCCGCCCCGGCGGCGCCATCGGCCGCGTCGGCGTACCGCATTACGACACCGTGCCGCAAGCGCAACCGATGTTCTATCGCAACATCAGCGTCGGCGGCGGTCCCGCGCCGGTGCGTGCCTATATCGACGAACTGTTGCCCGATGTGCTCGAAGGCCGCATCGACCCCGGCCGGGTGTTCGACCGCACGGTGACCCTCGACGGCGTGCCGGACGGCTACCGCGCCATGCACGAGCGTGAATCGATCAAGGTGATGGTCAAGCCTTGATTCCCGAACTGCAAGAGAGGGCAAACATGCAAACACGCAAGCTTGGCAATCTGGAAGTTTCGGCCATTGGCCTGGGCTGCATGAACCTGTCCCACGGTTATGGGCCGCCAGCCGACAAACCCGAAGCGATCAAGCTGATCCGCGCAGCCGTCGAGCGTGGCTTCACCTTCTTCGACACTGCCGAATGCTACGGGCCCTTTACCAATGAGGAACTGGTGGGCGCAGCCCTGGCACCGGTCCGTGACCAGGTCGTGATCGCCACCAAGTTCGGTTTCGAGGACGGCGATTCCACGAGGGCCCAGGACAGCCGGCCGGAACGCATCCGCGCGGTGGCCGAGGCTTCGCTGAAGCGCCTCAAGACCGACCGCATCGACTTGTTCTACCAGCACCGGGTCGATCCCAAGGTACCGATCGAAGACGTGGCGGGGACGGTGCACGACCTCGTCCGTCAAGGCAAGGTGAAACATTTCGGCCTCTCCGAAGCCGGCGCGCAGACGATCCGACGCGCGCACGCGGTGCAACCGGTCACAGCTCTGCAAAGCGAATACTCGCTGTGGTGGCGCGAACCCGAGCGTGAAATTCTGCCGACGCTGGAGGAGCTCGGCATCGGGTTGGTGCCGTTCAGTCCGCTGGGCAAGGGCTTCCTGACCGGCACGATCAGTTCCGGCACGCAGTTCGCGAGCAACGATTTTCGCAATAGCGTGCCGCGCTTCACGCCCGCCGCACGCGAGGCCAACCAGGCCTTGGTAGATCGGCTACGCCGCATCGCCGGACACAAGCAGGCAACGCCCGCCCAGATCGCGCTGGCTTGGCTGCTGGCGCAAAAACCGTGGATCGTGCCGATACCCGGCACCACGAAATTGCATCGCCTGGAGGAAAACGCTGGCGCAGCCAAGGTCGAACTCACGCCGACGGACTTGCGCGAAATCGACGACGCGCTTTCGGGAATCGACATCCAGGGCGCGCGCTACTCCGAAGCGCAGCAGAAAAAGGTCGGCCTGTAGATCGTCCGCCCGGGTCGACGCGCGGCGCGGCGACTCCAGCACCACGTCGTGCTCGCGTCGCCAGGCCAAGGCAACCCACGGCAGGTTGCGTACACCCAGAAAAATCCGCCCGGAAGTCAGTGGCGCGACGCCCGGGCGGATGCTTGCAGTCGCTTGTGGGTCGGCCTGTTTCGCGTCAGTTGGCGGCCGGAATACCGGGAGCCTTGCCGGCGTTCAGGTCGTTCCAGTTCATGATGGCGTTGAAGCCCAGCATGTAGGTGCCCTGGGTCTGCCAGCGCCAGAACGGACGGATCGCGAACATCACGATGTGGCCCTTGCCCAGCGACTCATCCACCACCTGCGCGCGGCCGGAGAGCGCCTCGCCGCCGGAAAGCGTGCCGGACAACAGCATGTCCGCCGCCTTGTCCGGGAAGCGCAGCACGACGCGCGGGCCATCCGTCGTCGTCGGACCCGAGGGCCGCATGAAAGGTGGCAGCGTCGGCTCATCGGAAGCTGCCGCAGGCTTGGCGGCCGCGGCCGCCGCGGCGGTCGTGTCCGCGTTCCAGGATGAAACTTCCTGGCCCTGGGCCATGGGGGTGACGTTCTGTCCGTCCACGGCGCTGCGCCTGCCGGCACCGGCGAACATCCTGAAGCCGGACGTGGCCTTGTTCGGATCGACCGCACGGATCACCGGCGCCTGGTTGAAATACACCGGGACCTCGGGCGTGCCGTAGCCGTACACGATCGGGCTCTGCGCGTCGGCAATGACGCCGCGCATCACGCTGCCGCGCACGAACAGGTTTGCCGGCTCCTCGACGCTCACCCCCGGAGTGAGGTTGTAGGCCGGCAGGATCGCCGAAGTGGCACCCTCGACGATCAGCGTGCCACCGGCGCGTACGAACTCGTCCAGCGCCTGCACGCCGTCGAGCCCCAGGCCGCCGCGGATGTCTGGCGAGGAATCCGGCGTGCCGAGCGACTTGAACTCGCTGCTCTTCTGGTACGGCAAGGCGCGGTTGCCGACCTTGGCGATGCCTTCCACCATGGTCTGCACGGTGCCGCCGACGTGCGGGAAGATGATCACGTCGTACTTGCTGCGCAGCTTGCCCTCGCGCAGCTTGATGTCGCCGAAGTAGGTATAGGGCACGCCATAGGTGTCCAACGCCGCACGCACCCAACCCTCGTCCTGGGTGCGCAGCCAGCTGTGCACGTAGCCGATGCGCGGGACGTCCAGGTCATGGGTCGGCACCGCGGGCGCCGACGCCATGGCCCAGGCGGACAGGCCGAGTTGCTTGAGCTCGGGCTCCAGCGCGCCGCGGTTTGCGTTGCGGATGACGATCGCGCCGGCGCGGAACTTGTGCCCGGCGGCGGTGAAGTCCTGTTCGGCCGCTTCCATCTTCGTCTTGGCGAACTTGAAGCGGAATGCCGCGACGTTGTTGTCGGCGGTATTGTCCACCACGATGACATTGCCGGAACCGGTGATGCCACCCGCCGCCACCGCATCAGCGGTGAGGAGGGTCATCGGCTGGTCGAGCAGGCTCTTGTCACCGACCGGCTCGATGACGAGGTCGCGCATCAGCGGGAAGGTCCAGCCGGTGTCGTCATACGGCGTGGGGTTGGCGGTGGAGAACCGTTGCACCGCGAAATACATGTCCGCAATGGTGCGATACGGCTGGTCGCCGCGAATGACGTAGTCGCCAGGCTGCACCACGAGCTTGCCCACATTGAATGCGCTGCTGGCGACGGAAACCTCCAGGCCCTGGCGGCGCAAGTCGTTCACCGCGGCAGCGGCATCCGCCTTGCGGCGCTGCCGGGCAGGGATGACCCAACCGTTGATCGGGCCGTTGTGGCCCTTGTTGACGGCGTTCTGGTTCTTGCGCCAGTAGTCATCCATATACGTTTCGCGGTCATTGGCCACGTCGGCCAGCGAGAACAGGATCGCCGACTCCTGGATGTTGGTGTTGTTGCGCGGGCCCCAGTTGATGGTCGGCAGCGGCGGGTTGGTGCGGAACCACTCGCGGCTCAAGGTGGTCTTGGGCGGCCGCACCACATAGTTGTCGGGCCCGTAGCTCTGCACCTCGTAGAAGCGGCCGATCGCATTGTGCGTATGGGCGATGAAGAACAGGTAGTTCGGCGTCCAGCCGTCGTAGAAGCCGTAGGTGAATACGCCCGGCACGCCGCGCTTGGTCATCTGCAGCACGTCGTTGGTGGCGAGCTTCCACCACTCGTTGACCGTGATCGGGTCGATTGCCTCGTTGTACGGGCCCGTGCCGGTCGAGGAATACAGGTAAGTCTGCGCCTCGTGCAGGTCATGCAGCACGGTCGGGTGCCAGTCGAGCACCGCCTGCGTGGTGTGCCGGGTCAGCTGCAGGAACTGGCCCATGCCATCGCGGTTGTTGTCGTGCTGCACGTACTTGCCCCAGTACATCAGCGGCAGCTTGGCCGCGCCCTTGGCTAGTTTCTTGTTGAAGTAATACGTGTCGACGGCCTTGTCGCGGCCATCCGGCTCGATCACCGGGGTGATCAGGGTGATGACGTGGTTGCGGATGTTCTCGATGAACGGCGAGGTATCCACCGCCAGCCGGTAGCCCAGTTCCATCAGCATCTCCGGGCCGCCGAATTCCGGCGAGTGGATGCCGCTGGTGATGTAGTAGATCGGCTTGGCGGTCTTGATGAGCTGCTGCGCCTGTTCCGGCGTGGTCTTGCGCGGATCACCCAGGGCCGCGGCCATGTCGCGGTACTTTTCCAGATCCTTGATCGTCGCCTCGTCGGCAATCGCGACCATGATCATGTCGCGGCCTTCCTCGGTCTTGCCGATGCGCCATACCTTGACCCGCGGCGAGGCTGCCGCCAGCGCGTCGAAATACTTGTAGATGTCCGTGGTGCGGTCGAGCACGCCCGGCTCGCCGATGACGTGGCCCAGGACCTTGAGCGGCGAAGGCACCGTGTCCGACGCCGGCAGGTAATCGACGAGCTCGGTGGTGATGCGCGAATCCTGCAGGACTTTCTTGGCCTGATCCGTATACGCCTGGTCGATCGCCTGCTGCGCCGTGGCGATCGAAGAGAAAAGCAACGTGAGCGCAGCCGCGCACGCGCATACCAACGGGGCCCGTGACGGGCATACCTTGGATGTCATCTATCTTTGCTCCAGCAGCGTGTGATGTAACGACCGGACGGCCGCTCCCCGCCGCCGATCGTAGCGAACTCAATGCAACGCAGGCAAGCGCGCACCCGTGCCGGCGGGCGCGCCTGCACGGCCCCCTTGCCTGGGCCGCGCAGCAGGTTTCGGATGGCGATATCGACTGCCATAATCCAGGCGTTCCCGCCAGGCGCCGAGAAGTCCATGCGCGTCCCCTCCGATGCCGGCTTGCTCGTGGCCCGCAGCTTGTCCTGTTCCGTTGCCGGTCGTGCACTGTGGCGAGACCTGGCGTTGTCGGTGCGCCCGGGCGAACGCTGGGCCATCACCGGACCGTCCGGATCGGGAAAGACGGTACTGCTGCGGACCCTGGCCGGGCTCACGCCATTGCAAGACGGGGAGATCCGCTTCGATGGCAAGCCGATGGACGCCTGGTGGCGACCCGCTTACCGCGCACGCGTCGCCTACGTGGCGCAGCGACCCGCGCTGCCGGAAGGCACGGTCGACGCGGCGTTGGCAGCACCCTTCCGCTTCCGCGTCCACCACGGCAGGAAGTATTCACGCGACGCCGCCAGCCGTTGCCTGGCTGCTGCAGGTATCGGTGCCGCCTTCCTCGACCAGGACACCGACCGCTTGTCGGGCGGCGAAACGCAGGTCGTGAACCTGCTGCGTGCCATCCTGATCGCGCCCGACATCCTGTTGCTCGACGAACCGACCGCGTCGCTCGACCCGGCGCGTACGGCCGCGGTCGAAGCGCTCGTCCGCGACTGGATGGCTGGTGATGCTGCGCGTGCCTGTGTCTGGACCAGCCACGATGCCGCGCAATTGGCGCGGGTCACCGACCGCGCGCTCCCACTCGGGAGCGGGCCATGAACCAGCAGTACCTCGACATCGGCAACTGGCAACTTGCCTTCGCCGCGTTGCTGATCATGGTCAACCTCGCACTGTCGACGTGGTTGCGACTCGGGCTCACGCGCAGCCTGCTCGTCGCCAGCGTGCGCATGTCGGTGCAACTGCTGCTGGTCGGGCTGGTGCTCGAATACATCTTCGCGCTCGACCATCCGCTGCCGGTGGTC
The DNA here is from genome assembly GCF_058781105.1 of Rhodanobacter sp. FW510-R10. NCBI lineage: Bacteria > Pseudomonadati > Pseudomonadota > Gammaproteobacteria > Lysobacterales > Rhodanobacteraceae > Rhodanobacter > Rhodanobacter sp. FW510-R10. The sequence continues at coordinate 114,205 of NZ_JBYSWL010000001.1, forward strand.
GGTATTGGCCTGGTCATGGCGAGCCTCGCCGGCATCGCCGCAGTCAACCGCACCAGGCGCCGTTATTCGGGCATCTACCTTGACAGCGTGCTGTGTGTGTTCGCGGCTTCCTATGTCGTGACCGGCGCGGCCCTCGTCGGCATCATCGACGTCGAGCCATGGTATCGCGCGCAATACGCCATACCGCTGCTGGGCATGGTGCTCGGCAATATCCTGAACGGCGTGTCCCTGGCGCTCGACCGCTTCATGGACGGCGCGGTCCGCGACGCCGGCCTGATCGAGGCCGACCTGGCGCTTGGCGCAAGCCGTTGGGAAGCCGCACATCCGCTCGTCACGGCCAGCCTGCACACCGGGATGATCCCGACCGTCAATTCGATGATGGTGATGGGCATCGTGAGCCTGCCGGGCATGATGACCGGCCAGATGCTGGCGGGCGCCCCACCCGCCTCGGCCGTGCGCTACCAGATCGTGATCATGTTCATGATCGCGGCTGCCACGGCGCTCGGTGCGCTTGGCGTGGTGATGTCCGCTTTCCGCGTCGTGTTTACCCGCGAGCATCAGTTGCGACGCGACCGCCTGCGTCCCGCGCAGGCGGCGTGGTCGGCGCACTGGAAGCAGGTGACAGCCCGGCTGTCGCGCGGGGCGAGTGGTCGCGGATAAGGTTTATCCCATCACCAATGGAACTGCAGGCGCACGCCGGTGATCGCTGGGTCATCGGTGACGGCGGCGCGCCGGCTCCGGACGGCGACGTAGTTCAGGACGAATTTCAGGTGCGCGGTCCAGTACCAGTTGACGCCAAGCGTCCAGGTACGCATGCGACCGCCGTGTACCGGGCCGTCGTCCAGGTCGATCGCGTCATAGCGCGCTCCGAGTTGCCACATGCCAGCGCTGGTGACGGCAGCGACCGGGGTTGTCGGCAGGCCATCCACGTAACGCCAGGTCTCACCGCCAAGGTTCCACAGGGCACTTACATATCCGCCTGCGCCCTGGAAACGGGTATCGCCGGACACCCGGCGATGCGCGTTGGCCCACATGTACTCCCCTTGCAACTTGACGCTACCGGCTACCCAGAATGCTTCCGCACCAAGCACCGACACGTGGTCGGTTGCCGGCATGGCGCCGGTATCCAGCAAGCGCGCCGGGGTCAATTCCATGTTTGGCTGTACCCCCCAGCGCAATTCGGCATTGCGCGTGTCGTAATCCGCCCAGGACAGGCCGAGGTGCGCGATCCGGCCTGCGTGGTTGACCGGCGCCCAGGTGACACGCAGCGCCATGCCGTCGCCACGCGCGTAATTTGGAATTCGCCTGGTGGCGGCCAATTCATGGTCGAAATACGTTGCGGTGAGCGCCAGCGCCGGGCGGTTGTCCGCCGGGTCGGCCTCCCCGTAACGGAACTCATGGCCGTAGGCCACGCCGAGGCGGCTACCCAAGGTAAAGGTCTTGGTCATCATGGCGGTGGACATGAACTCACGCGCAGTCAGCGACGAGAGGCGTTCCAGACCGCTCGGCTGCTTGAATTGGCCGGCGCGCACAAACGAACGGCGGTCGGCGCCAAACCGGTAGCGCACGTTCATGTCCAGCCATTTGGCGGTATTGCGTTCATAGCCAACACGCCAGTCGAACCCACCTGGCCCCAGGCCGTTGAGGAACAGTATGGCCACGCGCAAGTCATGGTTCGGCCCGTCCGGGGACTGTGGATTGCCGCTCAATGCGACGCCGTCGCTGCGGTACCAGGCAGCATCAGCCTGCACCAGGCCACTGGTGTTGACCGTGGTGCCACCCAGCCGCCCCAGCACGACCTGGGCATCAGCCGGCGCGGCTAGGCAGACAGCAAGCAGCATGCTGGTGGGGGCCAGTCTCGATTTCACCGGTGACTTCGCATCGCGCCGCGCGCGGCCGCCTAGCGTACAGGTCAGAGGGATGGGAGCAAACCACTCCTGGGCCACTGCATGGCCCGTTGAACTCCAGAGCAATGGTGCCCCTCACCCCAGCCATCTCTCCCAGCAGAGCCGGGGAGAGGCGGACATCTGCGGTCCCCGCGAAAGCCGGGAGAGATGGCTGGGTACGCGGCCGTCTGGGCGGCTGTGGCTGGTTGGGAACGACCGCCCGCGACGGGAGCGCATTGCCACTCGCACGCGCTTGCCAGTCACTGCGTGCGGGCAATCAGCCCTGTGGTGCGGCGGCAGCCTCGATGACGCCGCACGCGATCCGTGCGCCGGCATTGCCTGAGGGCTGGCTCTGGTAGTCGTCCGGCTGCGCGTGCACGACCAGGGCGCGGCCAATCACGTTGTGGTCACTGCCGGGTTCGAGCGACATGTCGTGTACGAGCACGTTCACATCCGCCACACCCTGGGCGTTGGCCGTCTGGTTGGGCATGTCGCCGACATGATGGGGATCGGCATCCATGCTGCCGTGGGCCTGGCCCGCGGGATTGAAATGGCCACCCGCGCTGGTCGCGTCCGGCGCGCTGCAATCGCCGTTCTCGTGGACATGGAAGCCATGTTCGGTCCCTGGCTTCAGGCCGGCAAGCTCGCCGCTGATGCGCACCCCATTGCCCTCGGCACGCAGGGTCAAGGTGCCGTTGGCATCATTGCCCTGGGTGGGCTTGAGCACGACTTGCGCCGTTGGTGCAGTTGCCTGTCCGCTTGTGGCGACGGGCGGGTTGGCCGGGGCAACGGTCGCAGGCGGCGCCACGGTGTCGGTTGCCGGCGGCGCGGACGGCGAGCTGCAAGCTGCCAGGCCAAGTGCTGCGGCGACCGCAACGGACAAGACAATAGACTGGTGATTGAAGGACATGCGCCGCTCCCGTGCAGAGAAGAGTGGCAAAGATAGCCGACGCGGGATGAATGATCTGTCATTGGCGGCGCCGGACGCGCGCCGCAGTGGCATTCATCCGCTGTTCCGCGTCATGCTTGCGGGTGAGGCACTTCCCCACCTCCGGCGTTGTCTGCAGCAGCGATGATGGCGGGTGGAGGACGCGAGTTGCCGACGCGCAAGGCGGGTGGCGAGCGCGGCGGCCGACCGGCCCGACCTTGGCGCCTTGCGGCGCGTGACTGACAGGCTCGACTTCGTGCGCATCTTGCTGGTGGAAGACGACACCTCGATCGCGGCGGCCATAGCCGCCACGCTGCGCGGGCGCGCCCATGCCGTGGACCAGGTGGCCGACGGCGTTGCGGCCGATGCAGCGCTGCAGGAGGTCGACTACGAGCTCGTGATCCTGGACCTCGGCTTGCCGCGGCTGGACGGCTCCGAAGTGCTTCGGCTGCTCCGTGGCCGCCAGACCGCCGTCCCGGTCCTTGTCATCACCGCACGCGACGGACTGGACGAGCGGGTGCGCGTGCTCGACCTGGGCGCCGACGACTACCTGGTGAAACCCTTTGCGCTGGCGGAGTTCGAGGCCCGCGTCCGTGCGCTCCTGCGCCGCGCCGTGAGCGGCGGCACGAACCTGCTGACGTTGGGACGGCTGCGCCTCGACCTCCCGGGCCGTCGCGCCTGGGTGGGCGACGAGGCCCTTGGCCTCACGGCGCGCGAGTTCGGCCTGCTCGAGGCCCTGGCCGCCCGCGTAAACCGGGTCACCAACCGCGCGCAACTGGTCGACGCGCTGTGCGAGTGGGACCAGAACCTCACCGGCAATGGGCTGGACATCGCCGTGCATCGCGTGCGCCGCAAGCTCAAGGGCAGCGGCGCGCGAATCCGCACGATCCGTGGCCTGGGTTTCCTGCTTGAGGAAGCACCGCATGACTGAATCCGGCCGCCACGGAAAATCGCCCAGCCTGCGGCGCCGCCTGCTGCTGTTCCTGCTCGTGCCGATGCTTGCGCTGCTGCTGGTCGACGCCGCGGTGACTTACTTCGTGGCCCTGAGCTACTCAAACCGGGTGCACGACAGCGGCCTGGAGGATGACCTCGCCACGCTGGCGCAGTTGTTCCGTGTGAACCAGACCTCGGGCGAGCTTCCCCCGGAAGCGCGCTTCCTGCTCGAATACGACCCCGACGGCCACAACTACTACGCCGTGCGCAGCAGCAAGCATGGGCTGATCAGCGGCAATGGCGCGTTCCTGCAAGCGCAGGCGCCGCCACCTGACGCCCAGCCCCGCCTTTACGATTCGAAACTGGGTGGCAAGCGCCTGCGCGCCGCCGAGCTCAGCTTGCGCTCGCCCAGCGATGCACAGAACATCCTCACCATCGCCATCGCCGAGACGCTCAACGACCGGCGCCTGCGTGCGCGGCAGATCCTGCTCCTGACGATCCCGCTGCAGAGCGTGCTCATCGTCGGCATCCTCTCGTTGGTGTGGCTGGGCGTCACGCGCGGGCTGCGCATCCTGGAACCACTGACCCGACGCCTGGCGGCGCGCGAGCACGAATTGGGCCCGATCAGCGGCGCCGACGTGCCGGTGGAGATCCTGCCGCTGACGCAAACCATCGACGCGCTGTTTGCACGCCTGGGCGCCGTGCTCGAGGCGCAGAAGCGCTTCATGGCCGACGCCGCGCACCAACTGCGCACGCCGTTGGCCGGCCTGAGCCTGCACACCGAGCGCGCCTTGTCCGACCCCACCCCGGAAACCCTGCATGATGCGCTCGAGCACATCCACAAGCTCACCGGCCGCACCACCCGGACCGCGACCCAGCTGCTGGCGCTGACCCGGGCCAGCGACCCGCGCAGCGAGCTGCATGACTTCGCCTCGCTGGACCTTGCCGTCCTGGTTCCCGACATCGTCGGCGCGCGCGTGCAGGAGGCGCTGCAGGCCGACATCGATCTTGGCTACCACGGCCCGCGGGGCCGCGCGATGGTCATGGGCGCGGCCGACAGCCTGCGCGAGCTGCTGGACAACCTCATCGACAACGCCGTGCGCTATGCCGGACCAGGGGCCCGAGTCACGGTGAGTGTGCGCTGCCCGCCTGGCGAGGGCGTGGTGCTGCAAGTCGAGGACGACGGCCCCGGCGTGCCGCCGGAGCTCTGGCCGCGCCTGGGCGAACGCTTCTTCCGCGCACCGGGCGCGCATGAGGGCGGCAGTGGCCTCGGCCTGGCCATCGTCGGACAAATCGCCAGCCAGCACCACGCGCAGCTCGTATACTCGTCGGCGAAGAGCGGCGGCCTGTGCGTCAGCGTGCAGTTCCCGCCAGCATCCAGCCGCCCTGCCTGGGAGGCGGCTGATTTCAGCCCAGGCAAGGCTCAAGCGTCCTAGCCGCAACCAATTCATTGGGACCGCATCCGATCCCGATATCGCTACACCATCCTGATGAGGCCCGGACCCGGCCTTTCCTAAGCCTAGGTAAAGTGTCCTGGACCACACTTCCCGCCATGTCGTATTCGCCAGCTTCCTTGCCGCCGCGCCAACATTTGCCGGCAACCCGTGGCACGACGGCACCAGTGTGGCAGCATGACCTGCACGGTCGCGGCGGAAGCTGAGTCCACATGGCACGCAAACTTGCCTGGCGTCTTGCCACGCTGGCCTTCGTGGCCACATCGGCGGCGTGCGCCATCTCGCCGCCGCTGCCCACCCTCGTGCCAGCCGTCCCGGCGCAATGGCGGCAGGCCGCCCAGGCCGACGCCGGGACCGTCGACCTGCGCGGCTGGTGGCACGCCTTCCACGACCCGCAACTGGACGCGCTCGTCGACACCGCGCTGCGCGACAACCTGAATGTGGCCGCCGCCCACGAACACCTGCTGGCGGCGCGCGCGCTGGAACGCAGTTCGCGTTTCCTCTATTACCCCGGCCTGCGCGCCAAGACCCTGGACGCGATCGACCCGGATGCGCGCGCCACGTATTTCGTCGCCGGCTTCGACGCGCTGTGGGAACTGCCGCTGTTCGGCCGCGGCAAGGCCACCGCACGCCAGGCACAGGGGCATCTCGACCTGGCATCGGCGAACCTGCAGCAAGCACGCGTCTCGCTGGTGGCCGAAGTGGTGCGCAACTGGCTGGACCTGCGCGCGGCGCAGCAGCGCCAGCACACCCTGGAGGCCATGCGCGACGAGCGCGACCAGCAATTGGCACTGTGGCAAACCCGCGAACGCCTGCACCTGGCCGACCCCGGCGCCGTCGAACAGGCCGCGGCTGCAGCGGCCCGGGCACGCGCTGCCGCAGCCGAACCCGCGCAAGCCGTGCGTGACGCGGCACAGGCGCTGGCGGCGTTGCTGGGGCGGACCGCGCCCGATCCGGCCTGGCTTGCATCCGGCGTCCAGCCCGACCTGGGAGGCCTGGCCCTGCGCAGTGCGCCGGCCGACCTGTTGCGCACGCGGCCGGAAATTGCCCAGGCGCAAGCCGCGGTACTCACCGCCGCCGGGGATGCCGGCGTGGCCCATGCCGACATGTTCCCCAGCGTCAAGCTTGGCGGTTCGATCGTATGGGCCACGAACCTGGCCACCTATCGCAAGCCGGGCGACAGCGCCATCGCCTCCACGGGACCATTGCTGGACATTCCGCTGTTTGACTGGGGCCTGCGCCGTGCCGAGGCGCAGGCGAAGTCCCACGAACTCAAGGCCGCGGTCTTCGCCTATCGCCAGGCTGTGCTCGATGGCGTGGCCGAAGTGCAGACCGCGCTGGGTCGCCTCGCCACGCTGCGCGGCCAGGAGCAAGCCAGCGCGCAGGCCGCGGCCGCGCTCAAGCACACCCGCGTGGCCATGGCCAAGCGCGTCGCGCTCGGCCTGGACAGCCCGCTGCAGGAGCTCGACAGCGCGCTGGCCGAGCGCCAGGCACAGCTCGCGGCCATCGACGCCCGCGCCGCGCACGGCCTGGCCTTCGTCAGCCTGTACAAGGCGCTCGGCGGCGCGCCGTTGCCGGCCGCGACCGGCGACACCCATGATGCGCCCGCGGCGGAGCCACGACCCTGATGGTCGCGCTGGCACGCAAGACGCTGCTCTACGAATGGCGCCGCTTTCTCCCGGCGATGGTTGCGATCGGCTTCGCCGGCCTGCTGCAACTGCTGCAAGCCGGGCTGGTGCTGGGCATCTTCGGCAGCGCGAGCGTGTATATCACCGGCTCCTCGGCCGATCTCTGGGTCGGTTATCCCGGTACGCAGAGCGTCAACCTGGGCCGGGCGATCAACCCCGACCTGGCCATGCTGCTGCACACTGATCCGGCCGTGACCCGGGTGGAACCGTTTTACTGGGTGGATGCCGATTGGCGCGGCCCGCGCGGCACCGGTGGCGAATCGGTGTTTGTCTCCGGTATCGATCCGCGTCCGGATGCGCTGATGTTTTCCCAGGCGCTGCCGCCTGCGCTGCGCGCCCGCCTGCGTGAACCGGACGCGGTCATCGTCGACCGCGCCGACATCGGCAAGCTCGGTGTGCAGGTCGGCGACAGCGCCGCGATCAACGGCCAGCGCGTGCGCGTGGTCGGCGTGGCCAGGGGCTTGCGCGCCCTGGGCGGGGTGAATGTGGTGAGCTCGCTGGACACCGCGCGTGAGCTCGACATCGACCCCGTCGACGCCGGCCGCCCGACCTACCTCGTGGCCAGCCTGCGCGATCCGGCCCAGGCCGAAGTGGTGGCTGCCCGCCTGCGCGACCATGGCGGCTTTGGGCCCTACCAGGTATGGACCGCGTCGGATTTTGCCCGCCGCTCGGTGCTGTACTGGATGCTCGACACCGGCGCCGGCGCCGGCGTACTGTTCCTGGCGGGCATCGTGTTCCTGGTCGGTGCGGTGATCACCAGCCAGACCCTGATGGGCGCGGTGGCCGGCTCGGCGCGCGAATACGCCACGCTCAACGCGCTCGGCGTGGGCGTCGCCAGGCTGCGCTGGGTGGTGCTGGAGCAGGCATTCTGGGTCAGCGCGCTTGGCCTGCTCGGCGCCACCGTGCTGGGTATCGTGATCATCGTATTGGCGCGCAGCCAGGACGTGCCGGTGGTGCTCGATGTGCCGATCACCCTGGCCTGCATCGTGCTCGCGGTGGGCCTGGCGGCAATCTCCGGGCTGGTGGCCATGCGCGGCCTGCGCCGCGCCGATCCGGCGACCCTGCTGCGATGAACGCCGTGGCCAGGAACGCAGCACCAGCGTCCGCACGCCCGCACCACGGCCCAACCCTGGTGGCCGAGGGCGTGTGCAAGGCCTTCATTTCCGGGCGGGTGCGCATCCAGGTGCTGGATGGCTTGTCGCTGCGCATCGAGCCGGCGGAGCTGACCCTGATCTCCGGGCCATCAGGCTGCGGCAAGAGCACCCTGCTCGCCATCCTGAGCGGCCTGCAGCCGGTGGACCAGGGCCGGGTGACGGCACTGGACAGCGACCTGGCCGGACTCGACCTGCGCGCGCTGGAGCGTTTCCGCCTGCTGCACACCGGTTTCGTGTTCCAGGGCTTCAATCTTTTCCCCGCGTTGAGTGCGCTGGAACAGGTGGAGCTGCCGCTGGACTACCTTGGCCTGGGACGCAAGGAATCCCGCCATCGCGCGGTGCAATCGCTGGACGAGGTGGGCCTGCGGCACCGCATGCGCCTGCGCCCGGCCGAGCTCTCGGGCGGCGAGAAGCAGCGCGTGGCGATTGCCCGGGCCCTGGCCAAGCAACCGGACCTGCTGTTTGCCGACGAGCCGACCAGCGCGCTGGACGCCGCCAACGGACAGATGGTGATCGACATCCTGCACCGTATCGCCCGCACCCACGGCACCACCGTGCTGTGCGTCAGCCATGATCCGCGCCTGATCCACCATGCCGATCGCGTGCTGGCCATGGAGGACGGCCGCATACTGAGCGACACGCGACCGGCAACCCCGGTCGTCCCGCTGGCAGGACCCATTGCATGAATGGTTCAATCTACCCGTCCCGGCTTGCCCTGATCGCCGCCCTGGCCCTGCTGGCCGGCTGCACGCAACCGGCAGCGCCCACCGCCTCGGCCGTGGAGCCTGCCTATGCCGCGGTCGCGCGCGGCCGCATCGCGGTCGAAGGGGGATTGCTGCAATTGGACGCGCCGCGCGCCGGCACGCTGGCCAGCGTCACCGTGCACGAGGGCGACCTGGTCGCCAAGGGCGATATCCTAGCCACGCTCGACCCGGAGCCGGCCAAACTGCAGTTGCAGGCTGCCCAGGCCGAGCTCAAGCAGGCCGAGGCCCAGGGTCGGCTGCTCGGCGACAAGCTGGCTCTCGCCCATACGCAGGCCGAACGCCTGACCCAGGCGGCCAAGGCCGGCGCCGGCGGCGTGCAGGATGCCGAGCAGGCGCGCGGCGCCGCCAGCGAACTCGCGGCAAACCAGGCCGCGGCCAAGGCGGCCGTCGACCTGGCCCGGCAAAAACTGGCTGCCGCGCGCTACGAGCTTGGCCTGCGCACGCTGCGTGCACCAATCGCCGCCCGCGTGGTCCACGTCCTGGCCCAGCCGGGCGCCAGCGTCGCGCCGCAGTCCGGTCCCTTGTTCACACTGTTGCCGCGTACCCCGCCGATCGTGCGGGCCGAGCTCAGCGTGTCCATGTTGGACGCGGTGCACCCCGGCATGGCGGCCACGGTGACTGCCGATGACCTCGGCGGCGCGCAGAGCTGGGCGGCCCACGTGCTGCGCCTGGGCGACGTGGTCGGCGCCTCCACGCTCGACGACGATCCGCAGCAGCGCGCGAACGATCGCACGGTGAGCTGCGTGCTGGCGTTCGACCAGCCCCAGGAGCTGCGCATCGGGCAGCGGGTGCTGGTGCGCTTCGGCGCGCCGGCCACCGCTGCTTCCACGCGAAAGACGGCTGAAAAGTAGCGCTGGCATGCTGGGGGGCATGGGCAAGCCATAGGCCGCCCGACGATTCCTCCCCGCAGGGACGGAACACGTAATGGACGGAACGCGTACGTGATCAAACCTACCGACTTCATGCTCGAGGGCGACCGCCGCGGCGTGCTCCTGATCCACGGGCTCACCGGCACGCCGCTGGAAATGCGCCTGCTGGCCAAAGGGCTCAACAGCGCCGGCTTCACCGTGTACTGCATGCAGTTGGCCGGGCACTGCGGCGACGTCGAGGACCTGCTCGCCACCGGCTGGCACGACTGGTACGCCAGCGTGGAACAAGCCGCCGACCGGCTGCTGCAACGGGTCGACCACTTGTTTGTCGGCGGCCTGTCGATGGGTGCACTGCTCGCGCTCAAGCTGGCCGCCGACCGCCCGCACCAGGTCGCCGGCGTGGGCGTGTATGGCGCCACGTTCCGCTATGACGGCTGGAGCATTCCCAGGATTGCGCGCCTGGCATTCATGCTGCCACTGGCGACAAAGCTCGGCCTGGGACGGCGGTGGATGTTCTTCGAGCGGCCGCCTTACGGCTTGCGTGACGAGCGCCTGCGCGCGCACGTCAGCGCCGCCATGCAGGGCTCCGACAGCAGCGTCGCCGGCCTGCCCGGCAATCCCTGGCCATCGTTGGCCGAGCTGTTCCGGCTTTCCCGGCAGGTGCGCCGCCAGTTGCCTCAGGTGGGTGCGCCCTGCCTGGTGGCGCACGCGAGCGAGGACGACGTGGCCAGCCTGGGCAACGCCAAACTGGTGCTCCGCGAGGTGCGCGGCCCGGCCGAGCTGCTGCTGCTCGATGACAGCTACCACATGATCACCATCGATCGGCAGCGCCATCTGCTGGCCGAGCGCTCGGCGCGCTTTTTCGACCACATCGTGGCGGCGCAGGCGACCGAACGCGCGGCGGCCTAGGGGAGGCCAATGTCGCCGCTCGCCCTTGCGCTGTGGCTGGCCAACATCGTGCTGGACACCAGCGGCCAACTGGCCTTCAAGGCTGCGGCCGGCGACCCCGCCGCGGGCGATGGCCTGGCGCGCTGGCGCTACATGCTGACGCGGCGCTGGATCTGGCTGGGCGTGGCTTGCTACGTCGGCGAATTCCTGGCCTGGATCGCCTTCCTGTCGCTGTTGCCACTGTCGCGGGCCATCCTGCTCGGCGCAATCAATATCGTCGCCATCATGCTCGCCGGGCGCCTGCTCTTCGGCGAGCGCCTGACCCGGCTGCGGGTGGCCGGCATCCTGCTGGTCACGCTCGGCGTCACCATCGTGGGGCTGGGCGAATGAGCGCGCGGCGGCAAAACCGGGCCGTGTTTTACCTGATCGGCTTCGGCCTGCTGATGACGTTCGACACGTTCGGCGCGATCTGCTTCAAGCTGGCCGGCATGCACGCGCTGCCGGTGGAGGCCAGCACCGCCTGGCTGCTGCGGCTGTTTGGCCATCCGTGGGTATATGGCGCGGTGCTTGGTTACATCGGCGCCTTCTTCACCTGGATGAGCCTGCTCAAGCACGCGCCCATCGGCCCGGCATTTGCCGCCTCGCACCTGGAAGTAATCAGCGTGACCTTGCTCTCGATCTGGATCTTCCACGAGCCGCTTACGGCGGCCAAGGTGATTGGCGCGCTGGCGATCCTGGCCGGCATCGCCTGCCTGGCCGTGGCCGAACGCGAGGAGGCCGCCAGCGAGCCAGGCGCGAGCGCGCCGTCCGGAACCGCGGCGGGCTGAGCCGTGCCGCGGCGCCATCGCCCCGAAATCCCACCCACCGCCGGCCTGCCGCTGCACGCCAGCGACCTGTGGCCGGCACGACCGGCGCTGGCCGCAACGCTGGCGGCACAGCTCGACCTCCCCGCGCCACTGCTGGAATGCTCAGGCACGGCCGCGCTGCTCGTGGCCTTGCTCACACTGAGCCGGCAAGCGCCACAGCGCCGCGTGGTGGTGGTGCCGGCGTATACCTGCCCGCTGGTCGCGATCGCCGTGCGCAGCCTTGGCCTGGAACTGTGCCTGTGCGACACACGCCCTGGCCACTTCGAGATGGACGCGCAGGCCCTGGCCCCGATCTGCGGCAGCGGCACCCTGGCGATCGTGCCCGCCCATCTCGGCGGCCTGGTCGCCAGCCTGGACGGCGTGCTGGAGGTTGCCCGGAGTTGCGGCGCCCGGGTGATCGAGGATGCCGCACAAGCCATGGGCGCGCATGATCGTGGGCGCAGCGTCGGCCTGCGCGGCGACATCGGCTTCTTCAGCCTGGCCGCCGGCAAGGGCTTGTCGATCTACGAAGGCGGCCTCTTGATCGCACGCGATCCGGAGCTGCGCGCGGCACTCACGCGCACGCACGCGGCGATGGTGCCACAGCGGTCCGGCTGGGAACTGCGGCGCAGCCTGGAACTGCTCGGCCTGGCCCTGCTCTATCGGCCGGCCGGCCTCGGCCTGGCGTATGGCCGGCCGTTGCGCCGGGCCCTGCGCCGCGGCGACCCGGTCGCCGCCGTCGGCGATGCGTTCCCGCCGGCGATTCCTCTGCACCGCGTGGGCCGCTGGCGGCAAGGCGTCGGGACACGCGCCGCAGCACGCCTGCCGGCATTCCTGCAGACGCTGCGCGAGCAGGCGAGGCGCCGAGTGGCCGAGTTGCAACGCCTGCCCGGCGTGCGCGTCCTCGAACCCGCGCCGGAGACCGAGGCCAGTTGGCCGTTCCTGCTGCTGCAACTGCCGAGCGCCGCGCGCTGCGAGGCGGCGCTCGCCGCGCTGTGGACCGCTGGCCTGGGCGTCAGCCGCCTCTTCATCCACGCCCTGCCCGACTACGCCTACCTCGCCGACCGCGTGCCGCAAACGCCGATGCTGAACGCCCGCGACTTCGCCGCCCGCACGCTCACCATCAGCAACAGCCCGTGGCTCGACGACGCGGCGTTCGAGCGCATCTGCACCGTGCTCGAGCGAGCCACCAAGTGACCCCCCGCTGGTTGTGGGAGCCCGTTTACGGGCGGTGCCTTTGGACGGATGACCGGAGAGCATAGCCCGTAAACGGGCTCCCACAACGGGACGTCCGCAGGCGCGGGGCAGATCGAGTCCGCAAGCCGGACCCGGGGCCAACCGGGTCAGAGTCCGCCCCGACCCTGAGGTTTCGCGGCTTTTGTCCGATGGCCCGCTCGCGGGCGATGCTCTCCGACCATCCGCCGAAGAGCATCGCTTGTAAATGGGCTCCCACAACGGTACATCCGCAAACGTAGACGACATGGTTGCGGCGCTGGGAGTTCGCCCGCGTACGAGAGAGGGGCTTGAGACGGCTTGCGCCTCCATGGCTGCCACCACGCCCAACGGATACACTGCCCACATGACAACCGGACCGGCCACCATGCAGCTTTCCGCCGTACTGATTCCCGCCGAGGAAGGCGGCTTCACGGCAATCAACCCCGAGACCGGCACGGCGACACAGGGCGAATCGGTCGAAGAAGCGCTCGCCAATCTGCGTGAAGCGACGGAACTGTATCTGGAAGAGTTTCCGTTGAAGCTCCACGGCAAGCCCTTGCTGACGACTTTCGAAGTGGCATTGCGTGCCGCCTAGTCTGCCGCAAGTTTCAGGTGCGGAGACCGTACGCGCACTCGAGAAGCTTGGCTTTGAAGTCTTGCGTCAAAAAGCAGCCACGCCGTGATGCGCCGTGGTTCCATTGGCTGCGTCGTTCCACAACACCGCGAAATCAAGAGAGGAACACTCACCAGCATCCTCAAACAGGCCGGCGTGACCGTGGAAGAATTCCGGAAAGCACTGTGAATCGCTGAAACACGGCAATAGGGCAAACGTGGCAAATCAAAATCCGATGAAAGCACGCACGGCATAATGAGCCAATGCCAGGTCAACCGACGCAACGAACCGCACTAATGAAGGTCTGAATAATTGCCGTCATCCCCGCGAGGCGCTCTTCAACAGCCGAAGGCTGGTCAAGCGGGGATCCAGTGAGATTAAGTTGTTGAAATCAAAGACACTGGATTCCCGCTTTCGCGGGAATGACGATCAAGAGCGAATTGTTCAGAGCTTCCCTAATGCATCACAGTGGCAGGACTGCTCCGCGTGCGAATCGAACCTAGTCGCCCAACGCCAGGCCACCTTGTGATTGTGCCGACGGGGTGGTGCGTACCTTCGAGAATGAGAGCAGCTCACCCAGCCGCGCCCCGTTCTGTTGCCAGTCGTGGAAGATCGACTCCCCCACCAGCGCATAGTGCCAAAGCAAGCCGCTGCGCAGTTCAGGCGGCAAGGCGTTGACGCGCTCGCACCAGGCCGCCGCGGCCTTGCGCTTGCGCAGCACGTTTGGATGGCTGGTCTGATCCTGCGCCTTGGTTTCGACGAGATAGATGGCTTCTGCCGTGCGCACCAGGAAGTCCGGCGAATAGAACGCGGGCATGCCATTGTCCTTGACGTAGCGCAGCCGCACGAAGTCGTGCCGGGTCTCGCTGATCTTGCAGAACGCCGCCACGCCCGTGTCGTGCAGCGCCCATTCAATGAAGGCGCGTTCGAGGCCGCCGCTGCGGCTGGGATACGGCAGTCGTGGGTAGATGCATTTCTCCACCTCCAGCGACGCGCTCTCGCGCATCGGCAGCCGGCTCACCTCGGACAGGTGCCGATGGCGCACCTCGCTCTCGCCGCTCGTGTTGCGGTCCCCTGCCTTCACCAGCGCCAGCGCGAACACCTTGACCACGTGATCGACCACCGGCTGCAACATCAGCAAACGCCAGTTTTCGTTTTCGAAAGGCTCAAAGTCCTCGCCGAACAGCCGTGAGCGGATGTAGTCGTCGATGGCCGTGGCCAACACCACCGACCCGACCTGCGTGTACGGCTTGGCGAGGTGAGCCGCAACCTTGCGTCCTTCGGACAGCGGCTGGCTCAACGTGTGCGTGATCCGGCGCGTCAGCCTTGACAGCCATTCGTTGTAGCCGCCGACGTTCATTACCGCGCCGTCCACACGATAGTCGCCAAACAGGGTGCTGCTCTGCAGGTCGTGCGAGGTGAATACGTCGCTCTTGCCCATCAGCTCGCTCAACTGCCCGCGCGTCATGCCACCAAACGGCTGCAGGCCGGCAACCTCGATCGGCAGGTGTTCCAGCGTGTCTTCCGCCTCGCGCAGGATGAAGGGAATCGCGAAATCGTATTGCTGGTAGTCCGGCCGCAGCTCCACCGGGATCAGGTCGCCGACACTGCTGCCCAGATCGTCGCTGGTTCCGCCCACCAGTTCCTTGCCGAGCTGCTCGTCATAGAAGCTCTGAAACGCCGGATGCTCGACGATGGAGAGAATATCGATCAGGCTTTCCGGTTCTTCGCCGCGATTGATGCGCTCGCGGTTTTCGTGTTTGCTGTCGGCGTATTCGGGATCGCGCCACATCAACCGCAGGCCGCGCCCGATGGTCTGCTCCAGCAGGATCTGCGCCTGCGACGAACGCAGCGGGACGATTACGCAGATGTTGTTGACGTCGAAGCCCTCACGCAGCATCAGCACGCTGACGATCACGCGGGGCTGCACGCGCCGGTCCACGTCGAACAGCTGCTGCCTGACACGCTGCCATTCCTTTTCGCCGAGCGCTTCCTTCTTGCCGGAATCCACCGTGAGCACGTCGTCCGCCTGCAAGCCTTGGTCGCGCAGGAAATCGGATACCAACGGCGAAACCTTGGTGTCCTCGCAGACCACCAGCATTTTCGGCTTGCGCAGGGGATCGAGCTTGGCGAAATCGGCCTCCAGCTTGCGCAACTTTTGCAGACCGGCGCGCAGCATCACGCGCTGACCTTCCGACAGGAGCGGATTGCCGCCCTCGTCGCGCTCGGCCTTGAACTCCAGCGGCAGCGCGCCGATCTCCTTGCGCTTGTCCAGCACCAGCGATTTCACCAACCCGGCGCGCATCGCATCCTTCAGATCGAAATCCACCACGATGTGCGGGAAGTACAGCTTGCGCTTCTTCCTGCCGCCGCCGACGTCGTTGTAGGGCGTGGCCGAAAAATCCACCTGTGCGAAATGTCGCCCCTTGCCGGCAGCGAGGCGCGACAGGCTCTTCTGCCACTCTACTTCGCCGGCCTCGCCATCGTGCTTCAGTTCATGGATGTGGTGCGCCTCGTCGTTGAACACCATCAGCCTGGGCAGGCCGGCCAGGTATGCCAGCACGTTGCCGCGCGCCCAGCGTCGATCGAGTACCTCCAGGCTGTTGCCAGTCGCCCGCCCCGGCGTCAACGGCAGCACGTCGTAGGCCACGGCAGCGGCGTCCGCCACCATGCCCGGCATCGCCAGGGCGGCGTCCCCGGTTTCCTCTTGTTCTTCTTCCGCTTCGGCATCCACCAGCAGGTGCCAGTTGGTAATGGCGATCATGCCGCTGCCGGTTGCCTTCAGCCCGATCTCCTGCTTCGTGCAGACGTTGCCGCGCACGAACTGCTCGACCGGTTCGCGGTACGCCGGCGGCACGAACAGCTCGCGGCAGACCGCCGTGTCAGACGTCTCGAAGTGCCGCTGCCCGCCGACACCTTCCTTGCCCAGGAACGCATCCAGCAGGCGTTCGTACACGATCAGTCCCGGCGCCACGATCAGGAAGTGCCGAGTGAAACGCGGATCGTCGACGTCTTCCGCCAGCGTGGCCGTGCGGTTCAGCATCTGCCAGAGCAGCAGCGCCAGCAGCACCCAGGTCTTCCCGGTGCCGGTGGCCATCTTCAGGCAATACTTCGGGTACGCGTGCTTGCCCAGCACGACTTCGGCGAGCCGCTCACCCTTCAGGAGTTCGTCCGCGCACGCCTGCCGGTACAGGTCGGCCAGGTTTGGGCTGTCCAGCACCTCGTGTGCCACGATGGTGTTGAGGATGGCCTGCCGCTGCCCCGGATGGAAATTGAAGGCACGCGACTGGCTGGCATCCTCGCTGAACCACCAGCGCAGCAGCTCCGCCGTCATCGGAGTGACCAATTCGAGGATATCCGCCTCACCATGCTCCAGCCCGAGGCAGAGCGACTGCGCGCGCTGCGTCAGCGCCTTCGCCAGCGCGAGCTGGTCGTCGGGCGATGCAGCGCGGATCATGGCGCGCACTCCGCCACGGCCTGCACCACCTCGGCCTCGAATCCGAACACGTCCACCACCCGCACGCAGACGCGGCGCGCGCCGTCCTTGCGCGGCACGTCGAAGCGCGCCTCGGTCACCACGCGCAGCGGATCGTCGTCGTTGGCGGTGTTGCCGCGATAGTCCTGCCACACCGAGCGGAACACCGTGCCGTCGTAGTCCGGGTCCACGGCCCAGTACTCGATCAACGCCAGCGGCTCGGCATTCATCACCTTGTGCAGCTTGACCCGGTTGGCCTCGTCGAGATTGATCGCCTCCGGCGACAACAGGACGTAATTGTCCAGCGTCACCTGCAACTGCTCGCCATCACCGCTACGCAGGCGCCGCACCGGCTTGATGGTGAGGTACTGCAGGCTGGAGAAGCGCACCTGGCCGCGCAGCTTCTCGATACCGCCTTTCTTGCGCAGGCGGTCGAGCAGGTCCGGCGGGATCACCAGCACTTCAAGCCGCTCGTCGTTGAGCGCGGCGATGCTTTGGCCAATGGCCGGCTCGAAGTTCCAGCCCAGCACCACCACGCGGTCCCAGCCGCCAAGAAGGTTGTCACGTTGGGCGATGGCCTTGCGCAGCGTGGCGTCACCGGTGAGCTTGTTCGGCGAATCGACCAGCACCAGCGTCTTCTTGCCGTTGAACACCACCTTGCCGAGATTGCGCAGCGGATTGTCGTCAGGATGGAGCGGCTGCGCGCCATACAGCGACAGCACGATGGCCGACAGGTCGCCCACGCGGAACCTGCGACCCAGCTCGCTTTTTGCCGCCTCCACCTGGTAATCGCCGATCGCCTGGTACAGGAACGGCTTCGCACCCTGGTCGATCAGCCGCTTGCGCATGATCATGCAGGCGGGTTTGCCGAGGTCGGTGGTGATCCAGCGGCGGCCAAGTCTCTCGGCGACGGCGGCAGTGGTTCCGGAACCACCGTTGAAGTCGGCGACAAGGCCACCTTCTGGGCATGAACTGCGAACGACTCGGTCCAGTAAGGCTTCGGGCTTTTGTGTCGAGTAGTTCAGCCTTTCCGCACCGGATTTCGTCATTTTTATATCTGCCCATACTGACTGGATGGGCCTGCCGGGACTTTCGTCGAGATATTGCTTGACGTAAGGCATTCCAGTTTTGGAAAAAACAATCTTGCCTGTTCCTACCAGTTCATCA
Source organism: Rhodanobacter sp. FW510-R10 (assembly GCF_058781105.1). Lineage (NCBI taxonomy): Bacteria > Pseudomonadati > Pseudomonadota > Gammaproteobacteria > Lysobacterales > Rhodanobacteraceae > Rhodanobacter > Rhodanobacter sp. FW510-R10. Next base: position 132,084 of record NZ_JBYSWL010000001.1, read on the forward strand.
ATGGTTTCTTGACTGTATCGCCAATGGGTTCCCGGCGGAGGGGCTCTGAGCTCTCCATTGAAGATACGAGCAGGCCCAGCCCCGGCGGCCGTAGCAGTGTTGAGCCAATAGCGTCGGCCTGTTCCTTCTTCAGCGTTCCTGAAACGCTCTTGTATGTACTCTTCGTCGTAGGGAGTATATGTTTGAAAAAATGGTCGGGAATCGGTTTTCCCGTAAAAGAACAGGGTGTCGTGGATATTGCCATATCTGTTCGAATCGTTATGAGCGCCGGTGCGTTGCCATACGATTTCGTTGGCGAAAAAATCCTTGCCAAAAATTTCATCCATCACAACCTTAACGTAGTGACCTACGTGCCAGTCCAGATGCGCATATATTGACCCCGCATCTCTCAGTAGCTCCCGCATCAAAATCAGCCGCGGCGTGATCATCGCCAGATATGACGCCGTTCCATGCGACCACGTGTCGGAATACGCGAACTGCTCGATCACCGTGGGCTTCTGCTCCAGCTCCACGCCGGGCAGCTCGACCTTGGTGCGGTAGTCGGCCTTCGAGTCGAACGGCGGATCGATGTAGATCAGATCCACCTTGCCGCGCAGGCTGGGCGTGTGCTCGTCGCCGGCCAGCAGCGCGGTCATCGCCAGCAGGTTGTCGCCGTAGATCAACCGGTTCGTCCAGCCGCCCTCGCCTTCCGTATCCAGGTGCGACTGCCGGTTCGCGACGGCGATCCAGTCGTCGTCGCGCGTGTCCCGCGACGGCAGCACCCACTCGCGCGTCTGCAGGCCCACGCGGTGCCGCCCTTCCAGGCTCTCCAGGATCTTCTCGGCCTGCTGGCGTCCGCGGGCGACGATCTCGGGCAGCTGTTCGAGCAGGGATTTGGGCATGGGAATGCGTCACGTCGGATCGAAAGTAATACTTTATCAATATCGAAAGTAATAGTTTCGATCTATTCCGTGCGCGGCCCTACCTTCCGGGCCATGAAGAAGGAACAGGCGGCATTCGCGGAGCGGCTTTCCGCCGCCCTGGCCGACGCGAAAATCGAGACCAGCCCCGTCGAGCTCGAGCGCTTGCTGGCCCGGTACGGCGGCACTCCGGTGACTCCCCAGGCGATCTCCGGCTGGCTCAGCGGCAAGCACATGCCGAAGCAGGGCAACATGCGTGCGCTGGCGAGGATGGTGAACCTGCCGCCGGAGGAGTTGCAATACGGCAATGACGGGCTCGGCCGCGGCGTGCGCGAGGCGCGCACCGCCTGGCCGGATCACCTGAGCGGCCGGGATCGCCTGACTTTCGAGGACTTCCTGCTGCTGCCCGAGCGTCAACGCAAGCTGGTGCGCGAATTGGTCGCTGCGCTCCGTGATGGGTCGAACCACGGACGGAATGAATGACTATCCCGATCCGTCGGGCCAACTGGTCATGGCCCCATTTACCCGGAGTCACGTATTCGTATGGCGGGCAATATGCAAACCTCGTCCGCTTGTTTCTTCCATCAGGGCCATAGCCTGGCCGGGGTGCCTCGCGACGGTGCAGGTGCCAGGATCGCCCGGGCCGACGGCATCCGGCAACGGGTAGCCAAGCGCCCGCACCAGCAGCGTGTCGGCGCCCGCATCGAGACGAGCGAGGATGTCCGGATAGACGATGCACTCCTCTTTCTCGTCGTGGCCATCGAGCAGCCGCAGCAGCTTGTGCCGGCTGGCCGCCTGGTCGAGCGTGGCCAGATACTGGCGCAGATAACGGTGCTCGTTCTCCAGCCCGCGCACCCAGCCATCCTGCCCGCCAGCTTCGAGATAGGCCGGGAAGATGAGCTCCTCCTCGATATGCAGGTGCCGCTCCAGCGTGGAGTGCAGCCAACGGCCGCGCTCGAGGTCGCCGGCGAGCATGCCGCCGAGTGCGGCTTCGATCACGGCGTGGTCGCGGCCCAGGTAGGCGGCGAGATCCAATGGCTGCGAGCTGCGTGCGAGCAGGGCGACGCAGCCCCTGGTGGTCGCTGCCAGCGGATGCCAGAAGAAACTGTGTGTGCCCAACAACGCTGCGGGCAACGCGTCAGCCGCGAACGGCCCCTCCACGATGCACCGCTCGCCAACGGCAAGTGCACGTGCAGACTCCAGCAGGCCAGCCGCATCGGCAACGGCAACGCGCCTGGCCGCATCGAGCAAGTCGGACCGCAGCGGCTGCGGCGCCTCGGCTTGTCCCTTTGCCGCAGCGTACATGCCAAGCTCGAAGCGGGCCCCCGCGGCCAGCGCGGCAACACGCCAACGGGTACCCGGCGCGAGCCAGCGGTACTCGTCATCGGCCAGCGTCTCGCGCGCCACGCCACCGGCGTCGAGATACTCGATCGCCAGCATCCCGGCGACCACATGCAGCTGTTCCCAGCGGTTGATGCGCGGCGCGTGCCAGCGCCGCAGGCGATCCGGCATGTCCGCGGCGATGCAAACCCGTGGACGGCCAAGCAGGCGTGACTGCTCCGGCCCGGCCTGGCCAGTCCCCGCCGTCGCGGGCTGCATCGGGGTGGCGGGTGGCGCCGACTCCGTCGGCAGCGGCCCGTCGACGCTGCGCGGCTGGCGCGGCATCACGGAGACGAGGGATCGTGCGGCAGGTGCGGACGGAAGAAGCGCCGCTGCAGCTCATGGATTTCCTCGGCCAGTTCGGGCGCCGGGCCATCCACCTCGACGTCCTTCAGCACCTGCTGGATCGGCAGGTCACGGACGCGAGAGTGCGGGATGCTCCAGGCCGCCAACCAAGCCGCCAATTGCGCCGCTGAGGTCGCGTACACGATGCGTCCCAGCCCGACCCAGCCATGGGCCGCCGCGCACATCGCGCAATGTTCCCCCGAGGTATAGACCGTCGCCACGGCGCGCTGCGCCGGTGCCAGGTGCGTGCTCGCCCAGCGCGCCACGCCGATTTCCGGGTGCAAGGTGCGGTCGCCCGTGGCAATCCGGTTGTAGTCCTCGGTGAGCACCGTGCCGTCGGCACCGACCAGCAGCGAACCGAACGGCGGACTGCCGCCGGCAAGCGCCTGCCGTGCGAGTTGCACGCAGCGGCGCAGGTGATCGAGATCGGTTGAGGTCAGCATGCTGGTTCGAGGGCGGATGGCCTTGAACCTACTCCACGTGGCGACGGGTCGGCGCTGACGTGCATCAGGACCAGCAAAAAGGGGACGTGGCAAATTGAAACTGGACGAGAGTGCATGCGGCAAGGCGAGCCGAGGGGGAAAGGGCGATGTCGGTCATGAGCCTGAGCACGCCTGCGTGCCCCGACAGGCCAGGTGGCGCCGGGGTAGGCCGGGCGCGACTTGGTCACGTCCCTTGTCGCTGTTCCCTTTGCCGCCGACTCAGAACGTCACGGTGCCCTGCAGCATCGCGCTGTCGCCCCGCGCGCGCTGGCTTTGTTCACGCGTGTAGCCCAGGCGCAGCCCGAAGCTGCTGGTCGGCCACAACGACAGGCCGGCCCGCAGGATTGCCGTGTTCCGCGACAAGCCGATGCCATCCACGGGCAACCATTCGTTGAAGCCGGTAAAGCTCGCGTCGAACACGCTGCCGTACTGATGCAGCGTATGCCGCCAGCCGGCACTGCCATCAAATTCCATCCGCATGCCGTTGGTCCATTGCCAGCTGCGCTCGGCGCGCAGGCCCAGCCCCGCCTGGAGACGCCCGGCGGCACGCTCCCCGGCCATGAGGCCGAAGCCCAAGCCGCCTTGTTCAGCGAAGCTGCCCAAGCCGATGCGCTGGTAACGGACGTCGGCAAAAGGCACGACCCGGGTGGCACCGAGCCGGAACAGATGACCGCCTTCCACGGCACCGGCAACGTAGCGGCCCGTGGACCCGCTGCCTACCGGCGCCCCCAGCGCGCCAAGTTGCAGCAGGCGCTGCATGTCCTCGTGGTACCAGCCGCCGGTGACCTGCGCGTTCGCGTACCACGACCCGCCTACCAGGCCACCGTACAGGGCGATGTTGTTCATGCGCATGCGCGCGTGGTCCCAGGCGGCATCGAGCTGGCCGTAGCCAAGGCTCTGTCCCGCCGCCAGGCCCAGCAGCGCGTGCGACCCGATGTACAGGTCCGCGCCGGCCATGCCGCCGCCGCTCCGGTAGGTCGCGCTGGCGTAACCGCTGCGCTGCAGGTCGCCCTGCCAGCCGAGATCGCTGTACCAGACGCCGGAGTTCGCCCGGCCACTCACGAGATCGTCGAAATGTTCGGACAACGCATTGCCGCGAGCGTCCATGCCATTGAACAGCATGCTCACGCTGGCCGCATGCAACTGGCCGGAGAGGCTCGTGAGCGTGGCCTCTGCCATGGCGGGCGTGGCGCTTTGCTGGATGGCGCCGGCGCCCTGCAGTACTCCCGGCGCAAGCGTGCTTCCGGAGGCCACGCTGGTGTTGAGTGTCTCGAAGCCGAGCTGTACGCGCTGTGCCGCGGACACCGAGGCCGGCGTGATGATGCCCATCGACATCGCGGCCGTGGTGATGTTGAGGCCGGTCGTGTCCAGATACACGTCGTTCGCGCCATAGCCGATGGTCGTGGACGTGAACACGACGCCGCTGTCCTTGACCAACTGGCCGAACGTGCCGGTCACGCCGCCGGTCGCGGTGAGCACCTGGGTATGGGTGCTGGCGACGTAGCCGCTGTCGGCCCCGGTCACTTCCAGCGTGCCGCCGTTGAGCGTGGCCATGCCGTTCACCGCGAGCTTGCTGCCGAGGCTGACGGCCAAGCTGCCAGAGTTAGTGTAGTTGCCGCCGACGGTGGTGTCGCCGCCGTGGACGGCCACCCTGCCGGAACTGGAAAGGTTGTTGCCCACTCCCAGGATGCCGCTCAACGTGCCGCCACTGTTGACGGTGGCGTTTCCTGGCAGTGTTGTCGTTGCCTGCAAGGTACCCGCGTTGATGGTGGTGCCGCCGCTGTAGGTGTTGTTGCCCGCAAGTACCAGCGTGCCGGGGCCGGACAGGATCAACCCACCGCTGCCGCCGATGTCGTTGCTGAAGGTCGAAGTAATGCCTGCAGATACGTTTGCGTCGAAGTTACCAAACGCGAACTGTGCGGGACCCTTCACCGCCTTGACGGCATCGATCATGCCCCAGCCATAGGTCGGGTTCGGGGTCTGGTGACTGCCGTCGTCGTAGGGAGTCGCAGTGGTCAGGATGGTGTCGCTCATGTTCGCCGCGGTCATCCAAGGAAACGCCTGCCATGCCTGCGCGGCCACGCCGCTGACCACCGCGGCTGAAGCCGAGGTGCCGTTGGCGACCCCGGTGGTGAACCTGCCCACCGCCGGAAACTTCACGTTCCCCGGCGCGCTCAGGCACCATGCCATGGCGACGCCGCAGGCATTGGAAGGGGCGTCCGAGCCCGTGTAGAGTCCGGCCGGCTTTCCGTTGCTGTCGATGGCCATGTCGACCGCCACCAGCCAGTTGGGCTGGAAGCTCGGGATCCAATGCGGCAAACCCGCCTGGTCCCAAGGCTGGGCCGCGCCGCCGCTGCCGGCGGCCCACACCAGCAGGATGCCGGCGTCCACCGCAGGCTGGAATATCGCCCGGGTCGTGGCGATGTTGGGATCGCTGGAGCCCGTGAACGTGGTTTGGACATTCCCGGAACCGACAGAGCCGTTGATGATCTTGACGCGCTGGGCGGCGAAATCGCTGAAATTCGTGCTGTCGATCAAGCAGCTCGAGGAGCCGGCGCTCATGCAGGCCTGCTCGAAATAGAGATCCGTGCCTGGCGCGACGCCTCCGGGGAAAGTCTCTGTGTTGTCCGGGGGCAGGGTACCGGCGGCAACCCCACCCAGGATGCCCGCGACGACGGTGCCGTGCCCCGAGATGTCGTTGGGCGATTGGGAGCCACCGGGCAGATAGCTTTTGAACCATGCGACCCGCCCGACCATGGGCGGCAGCGTCGGATCGACGCCGGAATCCAGGATGCCGACTTTGACGCCTTGTCCCGTGAAACCTTGACCTTGCGCCGCCTGCGCGCCGGTCGGGATCAAGTGGTTATATGCCGGGTCGTACGGTGTCCCTGGTGTTCCACCCGTTCCCGGTGTCGTTGGGGTCACCGGCGGAGGGGCCGCCGAGCTGGATTTCACCCCGCTGCCGCCGCCACCACAAGCAGCGAGATAGAGGGGCGCCATGGCGACGAGCGCCGTGGTGATGGCCAAGGCGAGCGCGTGCGTGCGACGGTGGTTCATCTCTGTAGACCCCCTGTTGTTGTTGCCGCATTCCCACTTGCGTATCCGCTGCAGGCGCACCGCACCCCTTCGATTCCATCGCCCACAGTCCGCAATCCGCGCCGCTGAACGAGCAGGGCAGCGCGGCTACATCGCTCAATAATGCTGCCCTCAAACTGGCCACGACCTTCCTGGTCGGGATTCATCCTAGACTTGGTGAGTCAGCCGTGGCAATGGGGCAAAGGGGACCTCCAGTTAAAGTTAGCCAACTGGAGTGCACGATGGGTGATGAGCTGGCGTCGCGGCTACCGGTGCAGTGGCTAATGGAGCGGCGGTCGGCAGTGCAATCGTGAAATTGAATTACGGCAGGGCATCGCCCGCGATCGGCTCCACCAAAACGGATAAACCAAGGCGCCACGCGCCAAACGAACCGCTCAGGCAGCGGCGAGCGGCATGGCGTCAATGGCCTGCAGCAGCCGCAGGTTGAGCGCGTGTTGCTGGGCCTGCCACCGGCCGAGTTCGCGCTCGTCCACTTCAGGCTGCTCATCGATCGCCGACAAGCGGCGTTTCCACCAGCTGCGGTAGCGGTAGCTGGAAACCTCGCCGGTAATGTCGCTGCCGACGAGGCCGCCCGTCAGGCTCTCGATGATCGCCATGGCGTGCACCGGCAGCATGCAGCCCTGGTCCCAGTTGGTGCGCGCCACCTGCGGAGCGAAGACGTCCTTGTCGATCGACAGATAGGTCGGCAGCGGCTGCGTGCGCTGCGCGGCGCAGAACGCCGCGACCATCGCATCGATGTCGGGGTAGCCGTGGAACGCCTGCGCCAAGCCCATGTGCGCGGCCCAAGCGACGTCCACGCCAACGCTCCAGTAGCTGAGCCGGCCACGGCGGAGCGGCGTCAGGTAGTTTTCCCAGGCGTGGCCGCGGCCGATGTCGGCGGAGCCGATGCCCACGACGTGCACATGGCGCACGCGCGGCAGCGCCGCCACCCGGCGCACCCAGGAACCGCAGTGCACGCCGAGCGGGAAGCGCATGTTGTCGGGATGGTTGTCCAGCACGACCACCTGGAATTCGCCCTTGCCCGGCACGCGCTCGATCAGGGGCCAGCTCAGGTGGTGAAAGTCGCCGCTGCCCAGCATGACGGTGCCGCAATCGGCGGGCAGCGTGTCGCCCAGCACGCCGCGGAAGCGCCGCAACGCGGCAAGCGAACAACTGAAGCGCAGCGTCTCCTGCCAATGCTCGAGCGGGATCACCAGCCGCTGCGGCAGCGCGCCGACGGAGTGGTCGAGGTCGAGCACCACGGTGCGCGTCATGAGGCGTCCCCGGCGGCATGCGGCTGCACGGGCCCGGCTTCGAAGAGGTGCGCGCAGCGGCGGAACACGAAGCGCAGCAGGGGATTGCGTACATACACCGCGTGGCGCGTGGTGCTGAAGCTTGCGCCAAGCTGGCGCTTGATCCCGGCATCGGTCCAGCCGGCCACGTAGTGGCTGAGGCCATGGCACCGCGCGTATTCCAGGTTTTCCATCCAGCTCACCACGTAGAGGTTGTACTCGTGCGCCTGCGGATAGGCCAGGCCAATGTACTTGTCCACCAGCATGCCGCGATGCACGTAGCAGAGGTTCCAGCCGATCAATTGGCCGTCCACACGATAGGTGAAGACCAGGCCTCCACTGCCGACGTCGCCCAACACGACGCGGAAGAACGCCTCGCTCAGCAGGTCGAAGTGGATCTCGCTCTGCGCGTAGACCTGGCGGTACAAGGCATAAAACTCCGCGAGCACGGACGGATCTGCGAACCGTGCATCGCCCGTGCGCAGGCAGTCGATGCCCAGCGCCTCGCGCGCACGCAGCTTGCGGCGGATGTTCTTGCGCCGGCTGCGTGACAGCCTGGCCAGGTAATCGTCCACCGAAGCGAAATCGATCGGCACCCAGGCCAGCGCCATGCCTTCGAGCAGCACGCAGCCGTGCGCCTCGCAGGCCTGTGCGAATGCTTGCGCCTGCGCGTTCTCGGCGGCGGGGAGGAGCGGCGTGGCATCACTGATGTCTTTCACGACCAGCAGCGCGCGCTCGCGCCGCCAGGTGTCGAACACCGCCGCGGCCAGCCGCTCCGGTGGCACGTCCGCTGGCAGCGGCATGAATTCGGTGACCGTGGCGCCGATGAAGCGGGTACGCCAGCGCAGGGCGCGCCCCCACAGGCGATAACCGGGCAGGCGCAGCACGCGGCGGCGCACGGCGTCATCGAGCGTGGTCAGCAGGTCGTACGGCGCCACGAACGCGGGCAGGCCGCAAGCCATGCGCGCGGCCTCGAAGCCGACCGGCGGATGGGCAAGGAACTGGTCCAGCAGTTGGCCCGGTTCCAGTTGCGCGATGTAGTCCATGCCCGGCCTGCCCGGTCGCGACGCGTCCGGCGGCGCCTCAGCTCGGCGCGCGGATCGCCAGTACGGCATTGAGGCCGCCGAACGCAAAGGAATTGCTCAAGGCCGCCCGCACCTGCATCGGCCGCGGCGCGTTGGGCGCGTAGTCCAGGTCGCAGTCCGGATCAGCCGCGACGTAGTTCATGGTGGGCGGCACCACGCCATCGCGCATGGCGCCCAGCACGGCCACCAGCTCCAGCGCACCGGAGGCGCCCAGTGCATGGCCGTGCATGGACTTGGTCGAGGACACCACGAGCTTGCCGGCACGCGGGCCAAACACGCGGTGGATGGCCGCGGTCTCGGCCACGTCGTTGGCCTGCGTGCCGGTACCGTGGGCGTTGATGTAGTCGACATCCTCCGGCGCCAGGCCAGCATCGGCCAGGGCCTGCGCCATGGCACGCGCACTGCCGGCTGGATCGGGCGCGGCAATGTCGCCTGCGTCCGCGCTCATGCCGACACCCGCGAGCTCGCCCAGGATCGCCGCGCCACGCGCGCGCGCGTGGGTCATGGATTCGAGCACGAAGATGGCCGCGCCCTCGCCCAGCACGAGGCCACGGCGGCCCCTGCTGAACGGGCGACAGGTGTCGTCGGCCACCACGCGCATGGCCTCCCAGGCCTTGAGCGAACCGAAGCCCAGGCAGGCCTCGGCGCCGCCGCTGACGACCACGTCGACCAGGCCGGCGCGGATCATGGCGGCCGCTTGGGCCAGCGCATGATTCGCCGAGGCGCAGGCGCTGGCCACGGCAAACGTCGGGCCATGCAGGCCGTGCGCGATGCTGATCTGGCTGGCTGGCGCATTCACCATCAGCCGCACGATGGTAAAGGGGTGCACACGTCCGGTGTGCTCCTCGTAGATCAGGCGGCTTTGTTCGTCATGCGTGGTCTCGCCACCGACACCGGTGCCGATGATGACGCCGGTGCGCAGCGCCAGGTCACCGGTGCCGAAATCGAGTCCGGACTGGGCGATCGCCTCCCCCGCCGCGGCCAGCGCGAGCTGCGAGCAGCGATCGAGCAGCGGCAGCGTCCGCTCGCTGCAGTGCTCGGCCGGATCGAAGCTTTCCGGCACCTGCGCGGCGACGCGGATGCGCATCTTGTCCGCGCGTGCATGGCGCAGCGGCCGGATGCCGGACTGGCCTTCGCGCAAGCCCTGCCACAGGCGTTCGGCGCCCTCGCCGAACGCGCTGACCGCGCCCATGCCGGTGATCGCGACACCCGAAGCAAGCGGCTGGGTCACGCGGCAGCATCCGGGCCGGCGGCTTTTGCCGCCAGCGCCTTGGCCACCGCATCGATCAGGCTCTGCACCGTATCGGTGTCGAAGTTCGCGCCCTCGTCGGGGATCGTGATGTCGAAGTGTGCCTCGATGTCGAAGATCATCTCGATCGCGTCCAGCGAGGCGATGCCGAAATCCTTCAGCGTCGACTCGGGCTTGATCGCCGCCGCGTCGACCTTGGCCTGCTTGGCGACAATCGCGATCACCTGGCTGGCGACTTCGTCCGGGGAAAGAGTTTCGGTCATGGGTATCTCCGCTTTGCGCGATGCGCGGCCGCGGCCGCTCGGCAGCTCACAGGCTCCGCTTCGCCTTGGTGATGAGCTGGTCCAGCAACATGATAGCCAGGTCGATTTCCTCGTCGCTGATTTCCAGCGAGGGCGCCAGCGTGATGACGTTCTTGTACCAGCCACCCACATCCAGCACGAGGCCGATCGGCTTGCCCTGGTGCGTGAGGTCGCCGGCCAGGCCGATGTCGACCATGCGGTCGAGCAGCGCCTTGTTCGGGGTGTAGCCGTCCCCGGTGCAGATCTCGGCACGCAGCGCGAGGCCAAGGCCATCCACGTCGCCGATCTCCTTGTGGCGCTTCTGCAGGTCGCGCAGGCCATCCAGGAAGTGCGCGCCCTTGCGCGGCACGCTGGCCTCGTAGTCCATCTCCCTGCCCATGCGCAGCACTTCGAGGCCAAGCGCAGTCCCCAGCGGGTTGGAGTTGAACGTGGAGTGCGTCGAGCCGGGCGGAAACACCGTCGGGTTGATCAGCTCCTCGCGCGCCCACAGTCCCGACAGCGGGTTGAGGCCGTTGGTCAACGCCTTGCCGAACACCAGCACGTCGGGCTTGACGCCAAAGTTCTCGATCGACCACAACTTGCCCGTGCGCCAGAAGCCCATCTGGATCTCGTCCACCACCAGCAACACGCCGTATTGATCGAGTACTTTCTTCAGATCCTTGAAGAAGTTCGGCGGCGGAATCACATAACCGCCGGTGCCCTGGATCGGCTCGACGTAGAACGCCGCGTACTCGCACTGGTTGGTCTTGGGATCCCATACGCCGTTGTATTCGGTCTCGAACAGGCGGGCAAACTGGCGCACGCAGCTGTCCGAGTATTCCTCCGCGCTCATGCCCTTGGGCCGGCGGAACGGATACGGGAACGGCAGGAACATCGCGCGCTCGCCAAAGTGGCCGAAGCGGCGGCGGTAGCGGTAACTCGAGGTGATCGACGAGGCGCCCAGGGTGCGGCCGTGGTAGCCGCCCTCGAACGCGAACATCAGGCTCTTGCCGTGCGTGTAGTTGCGCACCAGCTTCAGCGAATCCTCGATTGCCTGCGCGCCGCCGACGTTGAAGTGCACGCGGCCGTCCAGGCCGAACTTCGCCTTGGCGTCCAGTGCCACGGCCTTGGCCAGCTCGATGCGGCTCTGGTGCAGGTACTGGCTGGCCACCTGCGGCAGCAGGTCGATCTGCGCCTTGAGCGCGTCGTTCAGGCGCTTGTTCCCGTAACCGAAATTGACTGCCGAGTACCACATCTGCAGGTCCAGGAACGGCACGCCGGCGGTGTCGAACATGTAACTGCCGTGGCAACTGCGGAAGATCTTCGGCGGGTCGACGTAATGCACGGTATCGCCGAAGGAGCTGTACTTCGCCTCGTCGGCGAGCAGCTCGGCGTCATCGATCACCAGGCTGGCGTGCTTGTCAAAAACGTTCATGCGGACCTCTCAGGTCGGATTTCAGGCAGCCGCGGCCTCGGTGAAGGCGGGAGCCGTCTCGGCGTCCAGACGGCCGTCGAGCAGGAGCGGCAGGAATTCGAGCGCATCCTTGAAGCCGGTAATCGGCACGTAGGGGATGCCGGCGGCGCGACAGTGCTCGATCAGGCGGTGTTTGGCGAAAACAAAATCGACCTGGTTCGCGGCGCAGAAATCCGATGCACCATCACCAATCAGCAGGGTACGCGCACCACTGCTGCGCGCCTGCGCCACACACGCGCATTTGCAGGTGCCGCTGGCACAGTCAGCGGCCTGGCAGGGCGAAGTCAGCTGCCAGCGCTGCGGCGGCGTGGCCGGCTGCAGGTGATTGGCCGCGACGGGCAGGTCATCGAGGCCATAACGGCCAAGGATCTGCTGGATGGCGTAATCGAGCCCATCGCTTACCACGCGGATTGGCACGCCAAGTGCGCGCGCCTTGGCCACGAACGCGGGGAAGGCGTGGTCAATCCACAATCCGGCCAGGTGTTCGTCCAGTTCCTCGCGGCTCACGTCCAGCAGCGCCACCTGCGCGCCCATGCATTCGCGCGAACCGATGCGGCCCGCGCGCCAATCGCGCTCCAGCTTTTCCCAGCCGGGTCGGCCGTAGCGGTCGAGCAGCGAGTCAATGACGTCTTCCACGGCAATCGTGCCGTCGAAATCGCACAGGATGGTCCAGGAGGACATGGGGTCAGCCGCATCGCTATTGGGATCGACCGCCACCCTAACGCGCGCTCTCTTTCCGCCGCCTTTCCGCTGCACGGTGCACTTCACCCATAGCCATTCGCTGCCCCGGCTCTCAGCCCGCGGAAGCGTCGCGGTCGGCCACGCCGGCGAGGTAGGCCATGCGCTGCGCATCGGCCAGGATGCCATGCAGGATGCGCACTTCGCGCTCGTCCATCTGTGCGCGCTGGAAGAGCTTGCGCAGGCGCAACACCACGGTCGTCGACGTGCGGCCCTTGTGGAAATCGATGTCGTCGAGCGTCTGCTCCAAATGCGTGAAGAATTGTTCCATTTCCACGGCATCCGCGGGCCGCTCGACAGCGCTCGCGGGAACGCCCGGCGGCGCCTCGGCGAGCATGGCCAGGCGCATCTCGTAGGCCATCACCTGTACCGCCTGGGCCAGGTTCAGCGAGCTGAAATCGTCCACGCTCGGGATGCGCACCATGCCATGGCAATGCGCCAGCTCGGAATTTTCCAGGCCAGTGCGTTCGTTGCCAAACACCAGAGCCACCTGTTCGCCGCGCACGGCGGCGGCCAGCGCCTGTTGCGCACCCTCACGCGGCGACCACTCCGGCAAAGCCACGCCGCGCCGTCGCGCCGACAAGCCAATGGCCAGGCTGCACCCGGCCAGGCCGGCGATCATGTCCGCATGCACGCCCGCCGAGTCCAGCACGGCATCGGCGCCGGCGGCCATGGCAATCGCTTGCGGATCGGGAAAGCGGGTTGGCGCGACCAGCTCCAGGCGCGTGAAACCCATGGTGCGCATGGCCCGCGCGGCGCTGCCGATATTGCCCGGATGCGCCGTGCGCACGAGCACGAAGCGGAACGGAACCGTGGCATCGGCAAGCGTCGGCATGTGCGGCAGCAAGCGGCGGAAAGGCACCAAGAATAGTGCATTGGCCGCGCGCATTGGCCGGCCCGCGCCGGAGCGCAGGCAGGCCTCTGCTAGAATCCACGCCCCACCCCACCACGTTCGCACCCATCCATGTCCCGTCCTGCCGTCACGATCGCGGCGCGCGCCGCGCGCGCCGCGGGCAACATCATCCTGCGCTACATGAACCGCATCGATGCGCTGCATGTGGTCGAGAAGCACCAGCTCGATTTCGTCTCCGAGGTCGACAAGCTGGCCGAGAAGGAAATCATCCGCGAGCTGCGGCGCGCCTACCCGGACCACGCAATCCTGGCCGAGGAGAGCGGCGCGAGCGGCAAGAACCCGCTGACCTGGGTCATCGACCCGCTCGACGGCACACACAACTACCTGCGTGGCATCCCGCATTTCTGCGTCTCCATCGCATTGCTGGACAAGGGCGTCCCGATGCACGGTGTGGTGTTCGATCCGTTGCGTGACGAGCTCTACACCGCCAGCAAGGGCGATGGCGCGGTACTCAATGACCGGCGCCTGCGCGTTTCCCGCCGCGAAAGCCTGGACGGCGCAATGATCGCCACCGGCTTCCCCTTCCGCCAGCGCGAGCACGTGGACGCCCAGCTCGCCATGACCCGAGCGCTGCTCGAGCGCGCCGAGGATATCCGCCGCATCGGTTCGGCCGCGCTCGACCTCGCCTACGTCGCGGCAGCGCGTTTCGACGGCTATTTCGAGACCGGCCTGAAGCCGTGGGACCTCGCCGCAGGCGTGCTGCTGGTCCAGGAAGCGGGCGGCCAATTCGGGGATTTCGCCGGCCGCGAAGGCATCCCTGCCAGTGGCAACCTGATCGCCGGCAACCACCACATCGTGCAGGGCATGACCGAGGTCATCCGCGCCCACGCCACTCCGGCGCTGCTGTAGCAATCCGTACCCAGGCGGCCGCCTGACGGCACGCGGCGGCGGATGTCGTCGCACTTGATCCTGGACATGGACAGCGTGCATGACGCGCGGGATGCTGCCGGGACGGCGGCGCACCCAGCCGCGCCGTGATCCGAGTCGAGGAGAGAGCATGATCGTCGCATCCGTCAAGGAGCTGGCCAGGTTCCAGCCGCAGCGTTTCACCCCGAATGTATTGGCCCAGACTGCACACAGCCGCACCATGGTCGTCGGCCTGGAGCCGGGACAGGCCATCCCGGTGCATCACCCAGGCAGCGACATCACCATGCTGGTGCTGGAAGGCCAGGCCACCCTGGTGGCCGGCAACGAGGAACTGGAGCAAGCCGGACCGGGTGCGATGCTGGTCGTCGGGGCCGGTCAGGCGCGCGGCATCCGCGCCGACCAGCGCACCACCGTGCTGGTGGTGGTGTCACCGCCGCCGACCGACGCCGACCACGGCGAGGTGATGGAGCATTTCCGCAACGGCACCTGGCGATAACAACGCCGGCGTAAGCTGGCACCAATGCATCCCACGCCGAGGAGTTGGCATGCCGAAGGTAGATTTGACTGCGAAGCAGCGCGCTTCCAAGCACTGCACGCATACAGACGCGGCATTCGAGGTGAGCTATGCCAAGCGCGTGTGCGAAGAATGCGCTGCCAACGGCGACACCTGGGTACAACTGCGCATCTGCATGACCTGCGGCCACGTCGGTTGCTGCGACAGCTCAAAGAACCGCCATGCGAGCGCGCATCATGCCGCCACCGGCCACCCGATCATCAAGACGATCGAGGCCGGCCCCGACTGGGCATGGTGCTACGTCGACGACGCCTACCTCGATTGAGACATCCGCCGTCGCTGGAAACCAGAGGAGCACCACGCATGGCTACGGTTCCACTCAGCGCAACGCTGGCCAGCCAGCACCGCCAGATCGACGACGGCGTACAGGGCATCATCGATGGCCATGGCAGTCTCGACAACCTGGCCGCCACCATGGACCTCCTGCGCCGGCACCTGTACCTGGAAGAGGCGCTGCTGTTCCCGCCGCTGATGAAGGCAGGCCTGGCCATGCCGGTCTTCGTCATGAAACGCGAACACGGCCAGATGTGGCCACTGCTGACGAGCCTCTCCACGGCCTGCGCTGCGGCAACGCCGGTGGCGGAACTGCACGAGCCGGCGCGCCAGCTGTTCCAGTTGCTGCAGATCCACAACACCAAGGAAGAACAAATCGTCTACGCCGCCGCCGACCGCCTGGACGACGCCGCCCTGGCCGCGGCCATCGGCCATGCCAACGCACCCGAAGGCTGGGTCTGCGCGACGGCGCCGCATTGACCTCGAGCGCGTCAACCACAGCCGGGGGACACCGGCCAGCGCTGTTCGTCCTGGGCGCCGCCGACCCGGAAATGCACGCGATCGAGGAGCTGCTCGCCGGACTCGGCCTGCCGTTTGTGTTCGCCACCATCGGCAGGAAGCGGGTCTACCCGGGCAACGCCTACCGCGCCGTCATGCCGCCGGCGGCAATGGCCGCCCTGCACATGGACAAGGACGTCTACCTGGTGGAATGCGTCGGCGATGCGCCGCGCGCTGCACGACGCATCGACCACCACCGCCCGGGCGACCCTGGCTACGGGCAGCCACCCACCGGGTTCTGGGCCGCCTCCAGCCTCGGCCAGACTGTGGCGGTGCTGCGCGCGCAACTGGCCTGCGACATCGTGGTGACGCCGAGCATGCGCCTGGTGGCCGCCGCCGATCATTGCCTGGGCGCCGCCTATCGCGGTGAGTGTCCGGCTGTCGAGCCGGACGCGCTGCTCGCCTGGCACGTGGCCTCGCGCGCGGCCTTCGAACAACGCTCGAGCGTCGCATTGCTGCGCGACGTGGCAGCTTCGCGGCTGGCCTTGCGCGAGGCGCCGCGGATGGCCCTGGCGCCAGGCATCGAGGTCGCCGACATGCGTGCACAGGCAGTACCCGAGCTGCTGCTCGCCGCGGCCCGCGAGGGGCAATGCTGCCTCTCGGCGGTGAAGGTCCGCGACGGCCGCACCAAGATCGGTTGCCTGGTTGGCTCATCACGGCAAATCTCCGCCTTCATGCAGTCGTGGGCGCCAGCGCAACACCTCGTCGACATTTATGGCGATCCGGTACGCGGCTTTGCCGGCGCTTACGTCGCCATGGACGCTCCCGGTTGAGTGGGCAAGCACCCCACTCGTGCTTCGGCGCGTAACACGCGATGCAACTTGAGTTCAAGGTGGCAGGGACGCATGTGGTCCAGTGTTGCCACTGCGGCGACGGCGCCGCCTGGCAGCGCTGTCCAACTTCAGTTCGAGGAACGATACGATGCGCCATCTCTTGCCATATGCGGTTCTTGCCGCTGACGCCCATGCGGCGAGCGGCGGTTCGACTCCCAGCGGCCTGGTCACCTACTCACTTGATCCGGGACATACCGAGGTCGTTGCGCGCTGGAATCATTTCGGCTTTTCCACCCCCGCCGCCGTGTTCTGCCAGATCCGGGGCACGCTGACTTATGCTGCCGACCAACCCGAGCGCTCGCGGGTGGAAGTGACCATCCCGGTTGCCAGCGTGCGGACCACGGTACCCAGGCAGGACGAGCATTTCCGCAGCGTGGAGTTCTTCGACGCGGCGCAGTTCCCCGAGATCCATTTCCGGAGTACCAAGGTCGAACGCGGCCCTGCAGCCGGGAAGTTGCTGGTGACCGGCACGCTCACCATCCGCGGCATCAGCAAGCCGGTAACCCTCGACGTGCACGTCAACCAGGTCGGCATGCACGGCATGCACAACGTGCCGGCTGCGGGCTTCGACGCCACCACCCAGATCAACCGCTCGGAATTCGGCATGGGTGCCTACGTGCCGGCGGTGAGCGACCGCATCGACCTGCGCATCACGGCCGAGGCAGTCGAGAGCAAGGCCTGGGCCGCGATTGTCGATAAAGGGGACGTGACAAATTAATCCATGACCCGTCACGGTCAAATCCGCTGCGTCCGCTCCACTGGTTTAA
The DNA here is from genome assembly GCF_058781105.1 of Rhodanobacter sp. FW510-R10. Taxonomy (NCBI): domain Bacteria; kingdom Pseudomonadati; phylum Pseudomonadota; class Gammaproteobacteria; order Lysobacterales; family Rhodanobacteraceae; genus Rhodanobacter; species Rhodanobacter sp. FW510-R10. Next base: position 149,169 of record NZ_JBYSWL010000001.1, read on the forward strand.
TTTGGCCACGCCCCTTTATTTTTCTTTATTTTCGGCCACGGCATGCTGCAGCAGCTCGGCCAGGCGCAGCACGCCAGGGTTGGCGCAGTCACGGTCGGCAAAGGCCAGGTACAAGTCTGCGTAACGTTCGGCCCCGGTCTCCAGCTGCAATTGCTTGAGCGCACCTGACGCCAGTTCGTCGCGTACCACATCCTCCGGGTACCAGGCAAAGCCGAGCCCCATGCATACGGCGCGGATCGAGGTGGCCTTGTGGCTGACAGTCCAGCGCGCCTCCGCCGCCAGCCAGCCAGCATCGCGTTTGCGCGTCGCGCCGGAATCGCGGATCACCAGTTGCCGATGGCGGCGCAAATCGCGCTGTGTCGCCGCGCGGCCCAGGTGCTGCAGGGGGTGGCCTGGCGCAGTCACGGCAATGAAACGCAAGCGCAGCAGGGGATCACCGAGGAAACCCTGCGGTAGGATGCCAGTGATCACGAGATCGGCGTGACGCTCGCTCAGCGCTTCTTCGGTACCCCCCAGTACGGTTTCGAACAACTCGATACGCGTCGCCGGCCATTCCTCGCCGAAGCGCTGCAGGGCCTGCAGCAAAAGCCAGGTCGGAAATACCGTCTCGACCGCCAGGCGTACTTCGGTCGCGCCGCCCTTGGCCAGTTCGCCAGCCGCGCTTTCCAGGGCCGCCGCCTCGTCCAGCAGGGCACCGGCACGACGGTACAAAACCTGGCCGGCCGCAGTCAGGACGGCCTTGCGCCCATGCACCGCGAACGCCTTGACGCCCAAGGTCTGTTCCAACTTCTGCACCGCATAGGTGATCGCGGACTGGCTCTTGTGCAACTGCCCAGCCGCGGCCGCGTAGCTTCCCGCTTCCACCACGGCACGCAATGCCCGCCAGTGCTCCAGCGGGACGCGTGGTCCACGAGGATTGCCCGTCGTCATACTTATCAGTTTATCCAATGTATAGCCCGATAATTTTGCGCTATTCAATCAACAAACGTAATTGTAGATTGTCTACATCGGCCACCGGGCCCAAGCACGCAGGAGCAAGCGACATGGCAAAGGTATTGGTTCTGTACTACAGCAGTTACGGCCATATTGAGCAGATGGCCCAGGCCGAGGCTGAGGGTGCGCGCCGCGCCGGCGCCGAAGTCGCCATTCGCCGCGTGCCGGAAACCGTGCCGATGGACGTCGCCAAGCAGGCCCACTTCAAGCTCGACCAGCAGGCCCCGCTCGCCAGCGTGGCCGAGTTGACCGAGTACGACGCGATCATCTTCGGCACGCCCACGCGCTTCGGCAATGTCGCCGCGCAGATGCGCAGTTTCCTGGACCAGACCGGCGGCCTGTTTGCCGCCGCCAAGCTGGCCGGCAAGGTGGGCGGCGTCTTCACCAGCTCGGGCCAGCAGCACTGGGGGCAGGAGACCACGATCAAGTCGTTCCACAATCTGTTGTTCCACCACGGCTTCATCGTGCTCGGCGTGCCGCCGACCACCCCCGGCCTGCATGTGATCGACGAGGTCAGCGGCGGCTCACCCTATGGCGCGAGCACGATTGCCGGTGGGGATGGTTCGCGCCAGCCCAGCGCCAACGAGCTTGAGATCGCACGCGCCCAGGGCGAGTACGTGGCACGTATCGCGGCCAAGCTCGCGGCGGCCGAGTCCCGCGTCGTCGGTGCGGCAGCCCCGGCCGATACGGCTGAGGAAGTTGCCGCCTGATCCACCCGCAAGCCGGTACCGCCACGCACGACAGGAGCGAACAGTACCGGCTGCACGCATCGAGTCCACTGCGAGGAGGTAGCAACCATGCTCATCGTTCGCCCGGCCGCCGAGCGCGGCCACGCCAATCACGGCTGGCTGGACTCCTGGCACAGCTTTTCCTTCGCCGACTACCACGACCCCCGACACATGCATTGGGGACCGCTGCGCGTGATCAACGAGGATCGCGTGCAACCCGGCCAGGGCTTCGGCACCCACAGCCATCGCGACATGGAGATCGTCAGCTACGTGCTGGAAGGCGCGCTCGGGCATCAGGACTCGATGGGCAACCGCTCCAGCATCGTGCCCGGCGAAGTGCAGCGCATGACTGCCGGCACCGGCGTCACCCACTCCGAGTTCAACCACGACCAGCACGCCATCACCCACTTCCTGCAGATCTGGTTCCTGCCGGCGCAGACCGGGCTCACCCCGGGCTACGAGCAGAAGACCTATGCGGAATCCGAAAAACGCGGTCGCTTGCGCCTCGTGGTGAGCCCGGATGGGCGCGAAGGCTCAGTGCGCATCCACCAGGATGCCTGCATGTACGCCGGCCTGTTCGATGGTGACGAGGCTGCCAGCCACGATCTCGCGCCAGGCCGCCTGGCCTATGTGCATGTGGCGCGCGGCGCGGTCACGGTGAACGGCCAGCGCCTGCGCGCCGGCGACGCGCTGCTGTACCGCGACGAACCGCACGTGACAATCGCCGACGGCGCGCAGGCCGAAGTATTGGTCTTCGACCTCCCCTCCTGATCCCACCTCGCGTCCCGGCCCGTTCCCTGCCGGGGCGCGCCAGTATGCGATGACCTCGTTGTTGCTGTTCGGCCATGCCGCGGGTTTGGACCAAGAGCTTCAGAGCTTTCGCGCGCCAAAGGCGCACGAAACGCTCTTGATTTAAAGCAGCAAAAGCGGAACCGCGGGGACGCTAGTGCGCGCCGAATTCGCGCACCATCTGGGTCATGGTGCGACCGACGCAGGCGGCGTCGCAACGACCGGCAAGGTAGCCCGAACCGCAGGCCATCAGCTCAGCCAATACATCCTGCAGCTGTTCGGCGTCCGCGCCATGCGCGCGGCCATCGCCGCCCATGGCCCGCTCCTGCTCGGCATAAGTACGCACGGCCTTGACCATGGCGTGGGCCATGTGGTCGGCATCGACTTTGCCGTGCAGGAAATCCGGCCCGACCGCCACCGCCTGGTCGACCGCCGCGCGCATGCGCGCTACCTGCGTCGCCGCGCCCGCGGCCCCAGCCGGTGATCCGGCCACTGGATTGCTTTGCATCATCCGCTCCTTGCAGTTGTCGCCCGCACCATTATGCGTCCGTTTGCCGGGACCGCGACAGCGCGCAAGAACCGCCCACCTGCGCCAGCCCGACTGCGCGACTGGCCTGCGCCCCGTACGGATTGCTCGTCGGCCGACCCCAGGCATCGACCAGCGACGCTGTCGATTCCCGGGCCGCCCGTTCGTCACCTCCATACCACCGGCCGTGCCGGGATACGGGAGGACAATCATGCGCGTCATGGTGATCGTGAAAGCCACCGCCGAGTCCGAAGCCGGCGTCATGCCGGACAGCAAGGGCTTGGCCGAGATGGGCAAGTTCAACGAACAACTGGTCGAAGCCGGCATCATGCTGATGGGCGACGGCCTGCGCCCGACGTCCAAAGGGGCACGGGTACGCTTCGACGGCACGCAACGCCGGGTCATCGACGGCCCGTTCACGGAAAGCAAGGACCTGATTGCCGGCTTCTGGCTGTGGCAGGTGCGTTCGCTCGAAGAGGCCATCGAATGGATCAAGCGGGCGCCGTTCGACGGCGGCGCTGAAATCGAGCTCCGGCCGCTGTTCGAAGTGGACGATTTCGGCGACGCCGCCACACCGGAAATCCGGGCTCGCGCGGCGCGCGTGCGCGAGAAAATAGCCAGGCACTGAACCGTGCCGGATGCAGCACTTGCGGGAGGCCCCAGGCAATGGTGTGATCGGGGACCATGACCGCGACCGATACCCATCGCAGCATCGAGGCAGTGTGGAAAATCGAGGCGCCACGCCTGATTGCTGCCCTGGCGCGCATGTTGCGCGATGTCGGCCAGGCCGAGGACTTGCTGCAGGAGGCGTTGCTGGTCGCCCTCGAGCGCTGGCCGCGCGACGGCGTGCCGGGCAATCCCGGGGCCTGGCTCATGACGACGGCCAAGCGCCGCGCCATCGACATGTTGCGCCACCGGCAGATGCGCGATGCCAAGCGCCCCGCACTCGAATATGAGCTCGGGAACGGGCCGATAGCGCCTGCACCGGACCAGGCCGACATGCTGGACGACGACATTGGCGACGACCTGCTGCGGCTGATCTTCACCGCTTGCCACCCCGCGCTGGGCCGCGACATGCAAGTGGCGCTGACCTTGCGCATGCTGGGCGGCCTCACCACCCGGGAAATCGCCCGCGCGTTCCTGGTGCCGGAGGCGACCGTCGCCCAGCGCATCGTGCGCGCCAAACGCATGCTGGCGGAGAAGCAGGTTCCCTTTTGCGTGCCCCGCGGCGAGGACCTCGCATCCCGCCTGGCCAGCGTGCTCGAGGTGATCTACCTGATCTTCAACGAAGGCTATACCGCCACCGCGGGCGACGCCTGGGCCCGACCGGACCTGTGTGAGGAAGCATTGCGCCTGGGCCGCGTCCTGGCCGAGCTGGCGCCGGACGAAGCCGAGGTCCACGGCCTGGTCGCATTGATGGAGATCCAGGCCTCGCGGCTGCATTCGCGCAGCCGCGCCGACGGCACGCCCATCCTGCTGCTGGAGCAGGACCGTACACGCTGGGACCGCCTGCTCATCCAGCGCGGATTGGCGGCGCTGCTCCGCGCGCAGAAGCTCGGCGGCGCGGACGGCAGCTATGCGCTGCAGGCGGCCATCGCCGCCTGCCATGCACGCGCCCTGCACGCGGACGACACCGACTGGCCAAGCATTGCCGCGCTGTACGCCCGCCTGGCCGCCGTGGCGCCCTCGCCGGTGGTCGAATTGAATCGCGCCGTCGCGGTATCGATGGCCGATGGCCCGGCGGCAGGACTGGTGCTGGTCGACGGACTGTGCCGCGAGGGCGCGCTCGCCCGCTACCACCTGCTGGCCAGCGTACGCGGCGACCTGCTGTTCAAGCTGGGCCGGCACGCCGAGGCGCGGGCCGAGTTCGAGCGCGCGGCGACACTCACCGGCAACACGCGCGAATCCACGCTGCTGCAGCAGCGCGCCGCGGCGTGCGCCGCATGACGGAGGGAGGCCCAGGCATGTCCTACCTGTTGATGGTACTCGAGCCCCACGGGCAACGCGCCCAGCGCCGCACCGCCGAGGCCCACGACGCCTACGCCCGCATGCAGGCCTATGCCGACGAACTCAAGACGCGCGGCGTATTGCGTGCGTATTCATCCCTGCGCAATGACGCCGAGGGCCAACGCCTGCAAGTCCGCGGCGGCAAGCAAACGGTACGCGACGGGCCATTCACGGAGGCCGGCGAGATGATCGGCGGATTCTTCCTGGTGGACTGTGCAACGCGGGAGCAGGCCCTGGAATTGGCCGCCAGGTGCCCGGCGGCGCAGTGGGCCACGCTCGAGGTGCGGGAAACCGGACCCTGCTACCTGGGCTGACCGGCCCGCTGCGGCCGAGCGTGCGGCCACACTGAACCCGCGGCCGCCTGATCCGGCGCATGGTCGATTTCGGCCCTCTCCATTCGTCGCCTTGGCAAGACCCGCCGGCCGAGGATCGGCAGCATGAGCCAACCCCACGCGACCAACGCTCCGCCGCATCCCAGGATCCAGGGCACCTCCACACTGCCCACGATCACGGCCTTTGCCCGCTCGCCGGACCGCGGCAGGGGCCTGGCGCGCGACATGCGCGTGCGCTGGGCGCTCGAGGAAGTGGGCCAACCCTACCAGGTACGCCTGCTTTCGTTCCCGGCCTTGAAGGAGCCGGCGCACCTTGCCCTGCATCCGTTCGGACAGATCCCCACCTATACGGAGGGCGATCTCGTCCTGTTCGAGTCGGGTGCGATCGTGCTGCATATTGCCGAGCACCATGCCGGCCTGCTGCCAGTGGACGCCAATGCCCGGGGCCGCGCATTGGCATGGATGTTTGCCGCGCTGAATACGGTGGAGCCGCCCATCCTTGAACTCGCCAACGCCCGGTTGCTGGAAGCCGGGCAGCCCTGGAGCAAGGCGCGCCTGCCAGTGGTGGAAGGGCGCGTGCACGACCGGCTGGGCCAGCTCGCGAACCGACTCGGCCATGCCGATTGGCTCGACGGTGGTTTCAGCGCCGGCGACCTGCTGATGGTGGCGGTGCTGCTCAGGTTGAAAGCCTCAGGCATGTTGGATGCCCACGCCAAGCTCGCCGCCTACGTCGCCCGCGGTGAAGCACGCCCCGCCTACCAGCGTGCATTTGCCGCCCAGCGGGCGGTTTTCGATGCGGCGCCACCGATCGACTGAGCCCCGCCGGGTCCAGTGTTTTATTTCCATCCGACAACGAGGATTGTCCTATGTCCCATCCCAAGCGAAAAATCGCCGCCTGCCTGTGGTTTGACGGCAACGCCGAGGAAGCCGCCCGCTTCTATGCCGAGACTTTTCCCGATTCGCGCGTCGACGCGGTCGTCCGTTCGCCGGCCGATTACCCGGCAGGCCATTCCGGCGACGTGCTGGTCGTCGAGTTCACCGTGCTGGGTATGCCGTTTATCGGCTTGAACGGCGGGCCGCAGTTCCATTTCGACGAAGCCGTCTCGTTCCAGGTCTACACCGGCGACCAGGGCGAGACCGACCGCTACTGGGACGCGATCATCGGCAATGGCGGCGCGGCCAGCGAGTGCGGATGGTGCAGGGACCGCTACGGCCTGTCCTGGCAAATCACGCCGCGCGTGCTGATCGATGCCTTGTCCAGCTCCGATCGTGCCGCTGCCCGCCGCGCCATGCAGGCCATGATGCAGATGCAGAAGATCGACGTCGCCGCGATCGAAGCGGCTGTGCGCGGGGCCTAAACCGTCGCCACGCGCTGTCGAAGCGCGGTGCCGGCGCGCGGCGCGGTGCAGCGCCTGGCGCGTCAACGCGTGGCATCGCCGCGCTTGGCCAGCGCGGCCCGCAGGTGCTCGAGCGTCTTGCCGCCGAATCCCGGCAGGGCGTCGAGCGCGCCCCGCTCGATTGCCCGCTCCAGGTCGGCGGGGCCCTCGATGCCGAGCTTGCGGTACAGCAGGTCCACGCGCTTGACACCCAGCCCAGGCAGTTCCAGCAAATCCGCGAGACCTGCCGGCACGCGCTCCTCGAGCTTCTCCAGCTGCGGCAAACTGCCGGTGCGCACGATGGTGGTGATCTTATCGGCCAGGATCTTGCCGATGCCGGGCAAGCCTTCGAGCTCACGCCCTTCGCCGACCAGGGTCGCCATGTCCTGGCCGGTGCTGGTCAGGAAGCGCACGGCATTTCGGTAGGCGCGGACACGGAACGGGTTGGCGCCGTCGATTTCCAGCAGGTCGGCGTAGCGCGTGATGAGGCGCGCGATTTCCGCATTGTCCACTGCCATGCCAATTGCCCTCCGCGACACGCACTCCGCCACCGCCGCATGCCGTGCCATCATGCGCCGGCAGCCTGCCCGCCCGCCAGCCAGCCAACCGCGGACGACATTGGCCGCACGGCGGCATACGACCGCGCCCCACCCGGCGCCAACGCGCGGTGCGGGTTCGCCAGAGCGCATCATGCCGGTACAGCTTTCCGGCCACAGGAGGTCACCATGGATACCCCAGACATCGGGCAGCGTCGCGCCGCCTTCCGTCAATTGCACGCCAGCGGCTGCTTCGTCATCCCCAATCCATGGGATCCTGGTTCGGCGCGCTGGCTGGCACAGCTCGGCTTCAAGGCGCTGGCGACCACCAGTTCGGGTTATGCGTTTTCGCGCGGCGAAGCCGATGGCGCGATCGCGGTGGATGAGGTGTTGCGCTACTGCCGGGAGATGGTCGAAGCCACGGTCTTGCCGGTCAACGCCGACTTCGAGGACGGCCACGCGCGGGATCTCCGGCAGCTCGCCGCCAACGTGCGCCGCTGCGTGGATACCGGCGTCGCCGGGCTGTCGATCGAGGACGCCACCGGCGATGCCGCGCAGCCGTTGTATGCGTTGGATGATGCCGTGGCACGCCTGCGCGCGGCGCGCCAGGCGATCGATGCCAGCGGCCAGGACGTGCTGCTGGTCGGTCGCGCCGAATGCTTCCTGACCGGGCACCCGCAGCCGCTCGACGAAGCGCTGCGCCGCCTGGTCGCCTACGCCGGCGCCGGCGCCGACTGCCTGTATGCGCCGGGCCTGCGCACGCGCGAGCAGATTGCCGCCGTGGTCGAGGCGGTGGCGCCCAAACCGGTGAACGTGCTCATGGGCTCGGCCGCGCCGTTCACCGTGGCCGAACTGGCCGCCCTCGGCGTGCGCCGGATCAGCGTCGGCGGTGCGCTGGCGCGCGCGGCATGGACCGGTTTCATGGCTGCCGCCAAGCCACTCGCCGAAGGCCGCTTCGATGGCCTGGCCAACCTGGTCGGCTATGGCGAGCTCACCCGATGTTTCAAGCACGCGTGACCAAGACGGCGGCGAGCGGCTCCGCGCCCGCATTGGTGGCAAGCGCAGGCCTGCTGGCACTCGCGGTGGCCATGGGCGTAGGCCGCTTCGCCTTCACCCCGATCCTGCCGATGATGCAGGCCGACACCGGCTTGTCGTTGGCCGCCGCCGGGTGGCTCGCCGCGGCGAACTACCTCGGTTACCTGGTCGGTGCGCTGGCTGCGGCGCGCCTGACGACGGCGTGGGCCGTACGCGGCGGCCTGGTACTGATTGCGCTGGTCACTTTCGGCATGGGGATCGCGCACGGACTGGGCATGCAATCGGTGTTGCGCCTGATTGCCGGCATCGCCAGCGCCTGGGTGCTGGTGCACGTGTCGGCGTGGGCGCTGGGATGGCTGGCCGAGCTGCAACGGCCGGCAACCAGCGGCGTGGTGTTTGCCGGAGTGGGGATAGGCATCGCCGGCGCTGGCCTGCTGTGCATGTTGATGATGCGGACTGGCATCGACGCGGATCGCACCTGGCAGATCTTCGGCGCGGTGTCGCTGGTCCTGGTGCTGCCGATCTGGGCCGCGTTTGGCCGGCTGCCGCAGGATGCGCAAGCGGCGCCCACCGCGCCTGCGCTACGCCGCAGCCGATGGCACGCAGACCAATGGCGGCTGATCGCTTGCTATGCGGCTTTCGGCTTCGGCTACATCATCCCGGCCACCTTCCTGCCGGCGATGGCGCGCCAGCACCTCAGCAACCCCGCGGTGTTCGGCTGGGCGTGGCCGGTGTTCGGCGCGGCGGCGGCGCTGTCGACCTGGGGCGTGTCGCGCTGGCTGCAGGCGCGCAACATCCGCCGGCTGTGGGCCGATTGCTACCTCCTGATGGCGGCTGGCGTCGTGCTGCCGGTGGTCTGGCCGTCGCTCACCGCGATCCTGCTCGCCGCGCTGCTGGTGGGCGGCACCTTCATGGTGGTGACCATGCTCGGCCTGCGCGAGGCGCGCCGCGTGGGCGGTGTCGACGCCACCCGCTTCATCGCCGCGATGACCGCGGCGTTTGCCGTCACCCAGGTGCTCGGCCCACTGGTGGTCAGCGCCGTCGCCCATCTCGCCCACGGCCTGGCTGCCGCGCTCTCGCTCGCCGCGCTGGTGCTGGTGTGGGCAGCGGCCATACTGTGGCGCTCGGCCCGATAGCATCTGCCCACTGCCCGCCGGTAGAGCCACGGCATGTACCGGCAAGCCGCACCCAACCTGGCATCATGGTCGGTCCCGCGCAGTGAGCCGGCCCCATCCCTGCTTCGATGACTATTGCCATGTACCGGAAGATCCACGCGGTGCTGTTGCTTGGCGCCCTGTTCGCGCTCAACCCGCTGCTGCCGACGTCGGCTGCCGATCTCCGCGCGGCAACGGCGCCGCAGGCATCAGTAGCGGCGGCACAAGAGGACGCAGCACAAACTATCGGCCAACGGCGCGAGGGCGTGTTGTTCTGGTCGCAGGCCAAGCGTGAGGTGGATTTTCCTCGCATGTACCGGATCTTCCCCGCCGACCTGGTGCCCCATGGTGCCAAGCCGCATCCGTTGCCCCAGGGCGCGCCGCTCGCCCCGGAGTGGAACGATCCGGCAATGACGTTGGACGGCTATATGCAGGGCCACCACATCGCCGGGGTGATGGTGCTGCAGGACGGCCGCGTGCGGCTGGCGCGCTACGCGCCGAACTTCGGCCCGGAGCAGCGCTGGACGTCATTCTCGGTCGCCAAGTCGGTAACTTCCGTGCTGGCCGGCATCGCCCTGCAACAGGGCTATATCCGTTCGCTCGACGACACGGTGGACACCTACATCCCGGCGCTCAAGGGCAGCGCCTACGCCCAGGTGACCGTGCGCCAGCTCATGACCATGACCTCGGGCGTGCGCTGGAACGAGGACTATGCGGACGCGCAATCGGACGTTGCACAGATGTACCGCGGCGCCTGCGTGCCTGGCGAGTCAGCCGCGGTGAGCTACCTGAAGCGACTGCCGCGCGCCTGGCCACCGGGGACCCACTTCAACTACAACACCGCCGAGACCGACCTGCTGGGCGACCTGGTACAACATGCCACGCGCCGGTCGCTGGCCGCCTGGCTGGCGGCGACGATCTGGAAGCCCTACGGCATGGCCGCCGACGCCTACTGGATCAAGGACGGCTGCAGCGACAGCGACACCGGCGGCAGCGGCCTGTCGGCCACGCTGGCCGACTATGCGCGCTTCGGCCAGTTCATGCTCGACGGCGGCAAGGTGGCTGGCCAGCCGGTGATCGCCGCCGCCTGGCTCGCGGGCGGGCTGGACCAGCAGCAGGCGCTGGAAGAGCCCGGCCGCGGGTACGGCTACCTGTGGTGGACCGACGCCGACGGCAGCTTTGCCGCGATCGGCATCTTCGGGCAGATGGTCTATGTCGATCCCCACCGGCACCTGGTCATCGCCCAGGTGGCCGCCTGGCCGGTCGCCACGAGCAAGGCGCAGATCGCGGCGCGCAACGCGTTCGTGGCCGCGGTCAAGCGCGCGGCCGGGCTCCCCGGCGCCAAGTGAGTCCGAGCCGGCCGGCGGCGCCGTCACGCCGGGCGGCCTTGAAAACGCCGCCGGCGGACGGCATTACCAGGGGATCGGCGCGGCATGACGCCGGAACCCGAGGCCAAGCCCATGTATGACACCTCCGCCTATGTACCGCCGAAAATCTGGACCCCAGGCAAGCCCAATGGCGGCAAGTTCGCCAACATCAACCGGCCAGTGGCCGGGTCGACGCATGAGCAAGCCTTGCCGGTGGGCAAGCACCCGCTGCAGCTGTATTCGCTGGGCACGCCCAACGGCCAGAAGGCCACGATCATGCTCGAGGAGTTGCTGGCCGCGGGCCACAAGGAAGCGGAATATGACGCCTGGCTGATCGACATCGGTGCCGGCGACCAGTTCTCCAGCGGCTTTGTCGCCGTCAATCCAAACTCCAAGATCCCCGCCCTGGTCGACCGCAGCGGCCCACAACCGATCCGCGTGTTTGAATCCGGCGCCATCCTGGTCCACCTCGCCGAGAAATTCGGCACGCTGTTGCCGACGACGCCGGCCGCACGCGCCGAATGCCTGGCCTGGTTGTTCTGGCAAGTCGGCAGCGCACCGTTTGTCGGTGGTGGGTTTGGCCATTTTTACGCCTATGCGCCGGAAAAGATCGAGTACGCGATCGACCGCTATGCGATGGAAGTCAAGCGCCAGCTGGACGTGCTGGACCGCCAGCTCGCCAAGCACGAGTACGCGGCCGGCGAGCACTACACGATTGCCGACGTCGCGATCTGGCCGTGGTACGGCGGCCTGGTGCGCAACGAGGTGTACCACGCCGCCGAGTTCCTCTCCGTGCGTGATTACCGGCACGTTTGCCGCTGGGCGGACACCGTTGCGGCACGACCCGCCGTGCAGCGCGGGCGCGCCGTCAACCACACCGCGGATGACGGCACCACGCTGCGTGAGCGCCACGCCGCCAGCGATTTCGACACGATCCGCTGGCAGTTGCCAAGCTAGCAGGTGGCGCCGCGTTCCTGCTGTCTGGTACCGCGCCATTGCGCGATCACCCGCGTGGCAGCCACGCAAGCCGACCAGCCGAGAGTCACGTGTCCGCCTCGCCAGCGACGGTACGGCTGGAGGTCACAACACGCGCCGTTAACGGCCTAGGCCCATACCATGCGACTTGCCGTTCACGCACTGGATGCCGATGTATCTCGCCGGATTGGGCACAGCGACGCCTGCGCAGCGCTACACCAAAGCCGACTGCTGGGCAGCGTTCACGGTATCGCCGTGGTTCGAGCGGCTGGATCGCCGCGCGCGCGCGATCGCGGAGTTCGTGTTGTTGCGCGACAACGGCATCGAGGCACGGCGGCTGGCGGTCGATTCGCTGCATGAGGTGTTCGCCATCGATCCGGACACGCTGCACGCGCGTTTCCTGGCACATGCGCCAGCGCTGGCCACGCAGGCGGCGGAACGGGCGCTGGCTGATGCCGGATGCACCACGGACGACATCGACGCCGTGGTCATCAGCACCTGCACCGGCTATCTGTGTCCAGGCCTGACCAGCTACGTCGCCCAGCGGCTGGGGTTGCGCCCGGACGTGCAGGCGCTGGACTTGGTCGGGCAAGGCTGCGGCGCGGCGTTGCCGAACTGGCGCATAGCCGCGACTTTGCTGGCGTCAGGCCATTGCGAGCGCGTGCTGTCGGTGTGCGTGGAAGTGTGCAGTGCGGCGATGTATCTGGACAACGATCCGGGCGTGCTGATCAGCGCCTGCCTGTTCGGCGACGGGGCCGGCGCCGCTGTGCTGTGCGCAAGGCAGCCGGCCGGCCGGCGCGCAGTGCGCTGGCGGGCGGCCGCCTCGCTGATCGATCCGGCGGCGCGCGACGCCCTGCGCTTCGAACAACGCGATGGCCTGCTGCGCAATATCCTGACCCGCGAAGTGCCGGCCATGGCGGGCGACTACGCCGCGCGCGTGCTGGCCACGGCGCTGACCGGCCAGGGCCTCACGCGCGCGGACCTCAATGGCTGGATCCTGCACGCCGGTGGCCGCGATGTGCTGGCTGCGCTGCGCGAGCGGCTCGACCTGACCGAGGCCGACCAGCGGCACAGCGCGGCGATGCTGCGCGAGTACGGCAATCTCAGTAGCGCTTTCGTCTACTTCGTGCTGCAGGCGGCGCTGACCGATGCGATGCCCGGCGGGCTGTGGTGGATGGCCGCTTTCGGCGCCGGCTTCAGCAGTTATGGCGCGTTGCTGGAAGTGACATGAGACGACCGTGGTCCGAGCCATGCTGAAATCGCGAGCGCTCAAGCCGGAATGGCTCGATACGCTGGCCGCGGATGATCCGCGCGCGCGTCGCTCGCGTGGCGACTTGCGCCGCATCAACCGCTTGATGGGTACGTCTCCCTTGCTGGCGCGCTCGCTGGATACGCTGCTTGCACGCACACCGGGCGCGCCCCTGGTCGAACTCGGCGCCGGTGACGGCAGCCAGGCATTGCATCTGGCCCAACTCCTGTCGCCTCGCTGGCCGAAGCTCACGTTGAGCTTGCTCGACCTGCATCCAGTGATCAGCGACACGAAACGGCACGGCTTCGATGCGCTGGGTTGGGACGTGCAGGTGATCCAGGCTGACGCGCTTGAGTGGCTGGGATGGGCGCCGTCAATGGCGGAAACAACCGCACGCCCGATCATGTTCGCCAACCTGTTCGTGCATCACTTCGAGGGTGCACGGTTGCACGCGCTGCTGGCGGGCATCGCCGACCGTGCACAAGCCTTCGTGTGCCTCGAACCGCGTCGCTCGGCGACCGCCCTGCTGGGCAGCCAGCTGCTCGGCGTGATCGGCTGCAACGCGGTCACCCGGCACGATGCCGTGGTCAGCGTGCGCGCCGGCTTCGCCTCGCAGGAGTTGTCGTCGTGCTGGCCGAATGCCAGCGGCTGGTTGCTCCACGAGACAACCGCTGGCCTGTTCAGCCACCACTTCGCGGCCGAGCGCCAGCCGCCATGAGCAACGCCTACGACGCAATCATCGTGGGCGGCGGTCCGGCCGGTTCGACCGCCGCCATCCTGCTGGCACGGGCGGGCTGGTCGGTGGCAGTGGTGGAGAAGCATGCGTTTCCGCGGCGCAAGGTCTGCGGCGAATGCATCGCCGCGACCAATCTGCCGCTGCTCGATGCGCTGGACGTGGGCGCCGCGTTCGCCGCCCTTGCCGGACCGGAATTGCATCACGTCGGCCTGTTTGTCGGCTCGCATGAACTGGTGGCGCCGCTGCCGCGCGATGGCGGCTCCACCCATCCGTGGGGACGGGCGCTCGGACGCGAGCATCTCGACAGCCTGCTGCTGCAGCGCGCCGCGGCGGTCGGCGCCACGCTCTGGCAACCGTGGACGGTCAAGTGCATCATCCGCGAGGGCGACCGGCACATCTGCCAGTTGTCGGCGGGGCAGCGCGGCGCCACCGCGACGCTCAGCGCGCCAATCCTGATCGCGGCCCATGGATCGTGGGAGCGCGATCCGGCCGGCGCCAGCGTTGCGTCCGCGCCACACCGCGGCGACCTGTTCGGTTTCAAGGCCACGTTTGGCAACGCCGACATCGCGGCGGGGGTGTTGCCCGTGCTGGCGTTCGCCGGCGGCTACGGCGGCGTGGTGCTGGGTGACCACGGGCGCACCACGTTCGCGTTCTGCATCCGGCGTGATGCGCTGCGCGACTGCCGCGCCCGCCAGCGCGGCTTGCCGGCGGCGCTGGCCGCCGCCGCGCACGTGCACACGCAATGCATGGGGGTACGCCGCGTGCTGGCGACGGCCATGCTGGTGGCGCCGTGGCTCAGCACGGGTCCGATTCGTCCGGCCATCCGCGAACCCTGGCGCGGCAATGGCATGTTCGCGATCGGCAACGCCGCCGGCGAAGCGCACCCGATCCTGGGCGAGGGCATCAGCATGGCGATCCAGTCCGCGTGGCTGCTGTGCGAACGCTTGCTGGCGCGGGAAGCGGACCTGCGCGCCGAATCCGCACGGCGCACAGACTCGCTGAACGAGGTCGGGCGCGATTATGCCGCCGCCTGGCGCCGCAATTTCGCGCCGCGCATCCGCCTGGCGGCCGCTTTCGCCCACCTGGCGATGCGGCCGGCGTTGTCCTGTCCGCTGCTGCCCGTGCTGCAACACTGGCCGAATTTGCTGACCACCAGCGCGCGCTTCGGCGCCAAGGTGCGCCACGTGGTCTAGTCAAACATCGGTGGGCCGGTCGACGAAGCCGGGCCGCGCCATCCTGACCCACGCATCCGCAAGGACGTCGTCCGCTGGGGAATGTTTGATCCGGAGCTGGGCAATGCCTTTCCAGCCCGCCAGGATGGCGCGGCGGCGCAGCTCTTCCGCGGCTGGTGCCAACGGATTGGCGAAGGCCGACGGCGCCCCGGCCAGGCCAGCCAGGCCCAGGCCGGCGCTCAGCAAGTCGTCGTGGCCACGATGCACGGTGGTGCGGACTTCGGCGTCATCAACCTCGCTCATCGTCGACCCCTCCGGTATTGCCGGTATCAGCTGGTCCTGGAACGGACCTCGCTGGCACCGGGCAGAGGATGCGGGATGCTCACCAATGCTCGGCAAACGGCCGCGCCTCGACCTCGAAGGACCAGGCGGAACGGTCCTGCCGGCTCAGCCAGTGCACCGTGGCCGCCACCGCGTCGGGCTGGACGAAGAAGCTGTCCGGCTTGTCCGGCATGGCCTGGCGCGTGCGCTCGAGATCCACCACCCCGTCGATGATCACCAGGGCCACGTGGATGCCGGCGGGCCACAGGCTGCGCGCCATGGATTCGGCCAGGCTGCGCTGCGCCGCCTTGGCCGGCGCGAACGCCGCACTGCGCACGCCGCCGCGCCGCGATGCGGTGGCGCCAATCACGATGATGTTGCCGCCGCCGCGTTGCCGCATGCCCGGGATGACTTGCTGCGCGGTGAGCAAGGTGCCCAGCGCATTGACCCGCCAGGTAGCCTCGAAGTCGGCCGGACTGATGTGCTCGACGTCCCCCCAGATGCCGGAGCCGGCATTGCAGACCAGGGTTTCCACCGGGCCGAACTCCTCGGCGATGCGTGCGAAGCTCGCCGCCACGGCAGTCCCGTCGCCCACGTCGCAGGCGTAAGCCCTGGCCTCATCCAGCCCGGCCGCAAGCGCCGTGGCGTATGCGCTTGAGCGCGCCAGCAGCGCCAACGCGTGGCCCTCGTGCGCGAAGCGTCGCGCGATTGCCGCTCCGTTGCCCGGCCCGACCCCTGTTACCACACATACCGGCTTGCCCATCGTCCGCCTCCTGCATCACCGCACATCTTGCCGGTCCATCTTAGTCTCATCGCACTCCCATCCATGACCAATGGCCCGTGGCCCGCGTCTGGACGGCTGTTACCATCCGGGGAGCGATGGTGCCGCCCGGTTGCGTCACGGCGCCTGGCACGCGACACCGGTATGGGGACGTCCCGCTGACAGCAACAAATGTGATCACGCACTTCACACCGCATCCCGGCCACGCGCTGCTGGCGAGGTGGGCGTGCCGCTTGCTCGCGGGCGGCGCCGGCCTGGCGCTCGCGGCGTGTACCGCCGGTCCTGCCTACCAGCGGCCGGCGGCGCCGCAAGTCCTGGGTTACAGCGCAGCGCAAGAGCCCACCGCGATTCCGGCCGCCAGCTCGGCGCCCGGCCCCGCCGCCGCGGCCCAAGTGCTGCAGCCGGATACCGCCGTGGCACCCCATTGGTGGGAGGGTTTCGGTTCCCCTGCGCTTGACGGGCTGGTGACCCAGGCCTTGGCCAACAACCCTGATCTTGCCGCCGCGCAGGCCACGCTGGAACAGGCCCAATTCCAATTGAAGGCCGCCCGTGGCGCGTTCTACCCGCAGGTGGCGGTGGGACTGGCCGCGCAACGCACGCGGGTTTCCGCCAAGGCCGGCAGCGCCACGCCGGGCGCGCGGCTGTACAACCTGTACACCGGCCAGGTGTCGGTGGGCTACAACCCCGACGTGTTCGGCCTGAACCATGCCGTGGCGCGGAGCGCCCGGGCGCAAGTCGACCTGGCGCGCGACCAGCTTGCCGCGGCACGCCTGACCATCGCCGGCAACGTGGTGCACACCGCGCTCAATCTTGCGGCCCTGGTCGAGGAGGTGGCCGCGACGCGGAAGACGCTGGACGACCAGCGCCAGATCCTCGAGCTCACCCGCACCCGCTACGAGCTGGGCGCCGCCTCGGAATTCGACCTGCTCACCCAGCAGAGCCAGCTCGCCTCCAGTGAGGCGCGCCTGCCCCGGCTGCAGCAGGCGCAGGACCAGGCACGCCACCTGCTGGCCACTTACCTCGGCAAGTTCCCGTCCACGGCCGCCAGCCTGGACGTGCCGGCGTTGCAGGCGCTGCGCTTGCCCGCGGCACTGCCTCTCAGCCTGCCCTCCACCCTGGTGCGCGCCAGGCCCGATATCCGTGCGGCCGAAGCCCAACTGCGCGCTGCCAATGCGCAAGTAGGCGCGGCGGTCGCGCGCATGTATCCATCGCTCGAGCTCAACGGTGATTTCGGCGCGGAAAGCACCCGCGCGGGCAAGCTGTTCGATCCAGCCAGCCGCGTCTGGGACCTGGCCGCGAGCCTGCTCGCGCCGGTATTCGAGGGCGGCACGCTGCGTGCGCAAAAGCATGCCAGCGAAGCGGCCTACCGCGCCGTGTTTGCCGACTACCAGGGCACCGTGCTCGCCGCGTTCCGCGAAGTGGCCGACGTCTTGCGCGCGCTGCAGCATGACGCCGTGGCACTGGATGCCGAAGCCCGCGCGCTGCAATCGGCGCAGCGCGCGTTCGAGCTGGTCCGCACGCAATACCAGGCCGGTGCGGTGGATTACCTCAACCTGCTGACCAGCGAAACCCAGTTCCAGAACGCGCGCATTGCCTTCGTGCAGGCCGAGGCACAGCGCTACGCCGACACCGCGGCGTTGTACCTGGTGCTGGGCGGTGGCCCCTGGGATGCAGGCGACGGCAACGGCGCAGCGCGGGGTGCGGCCAGCATCCTAGCGGGCGCGGGTTCCGGAAACTGATCGATCGACAATGGCCGGCGCAAGCCCAGAGGGGCGTGCCGGCGGAGGGTGGTGATGCGCAAGCGCAAGCAAGTGCTCTGGGTGGTGGCGATCCTGATCGTGGTATTTGGCGGGCTGTTCGGCACGAAGTATTACGCCACCCACCGCGCCGCCGTGGCCGCCCAGCATCGCGCGGCTCCAGCGGTGGCCGTCTCTACGGCCGTGGCCCGCAACATGCCATGGGACCCGGAGCTGAACGTGGTCGGCAGCCTGCAGGCCGTGGAGGGCACGCAGATCACTGCCCAGATCGCCGGCAACGTCACTGCGATTGCCTTCCGCTCCGGCGAACAGGTCAAGCGCGGGCAATTGCTGGCGCGCCTCGACGACAGCAGCCAGCAGGCGCAATTGCATGCCGACCAGGCCAGGCTCACGCTCGCGCAGGCAACCCTGGAGCGCACGCGCAAGCTGTATGCCGCGCATGCGGCCAGCCAGTCCGACCTGCAGACGGCCGAAGCCGGCGCGGCCGGCGCCAGGGCCGCGGTGGAAGGCGACCAGGCAATCCTGCGCAAGCTGGACATCGCCGCGCCGTTTGCCGGCAAGGCCGGCATCCGCGCGGTGAGCCTCGGTCAATATGTATCGCCGGGCACGGCGATCGTGGACTTGCAGCGCTACGACCCCATGCTGCTGGACTTCTCCTTGCCGCAAAGCACCGTCGGTGAGCTGAAAGTCGGCCAGGAAGTCAGCTTCAGCGTGAACGCATATCCGCATCAGGCCTTTGTCGGCAAGGTCACCGCGCTGGATTCGCGCGTGGATCCGGCTACCCGCAATGTCGCGCTGCAGGCCACGCTGCCCAATCCGCACGAGATGCTGCGGCCCGGCATGTACGGTTCCGCGCGCTTGACGGTGGGACAGGCGAAATACGGCATCGTGGTGCCCGACTCGGCCATCACCTACAGCACGTTCGGCGACAACATTTACGTGGTGACCGGTGATGCGGCCCGCGGCCTCATTGCGCACCAGCGCGTGGTGCAGATCACCGACCAGCGCAACGGCCTTGCCCTGGTCGCCTCCGGCCTCGCGGTCGGCGACACCGTGGTGACCGCCGGCCAGCAGAAACTGCGTGACGGTACCGGCGTCACGGTCAACAACAGCGTGCAGCCGTAAGGCCGACGGGTCCATGAACTTCACCGACATTTTCATCCGCCGCCCAGTGTTGGCCACGGCCGTGAGCCTGGTGATCCTGCTGCTTGGCGTACGCGCCTGGACAGGCATGGCCGTGCGCGAGTACCCGCTGGTGATCACCACCGTGGTCAAAGTGAGCACGGCCTATCCGGGCGCGAGCCCGGACACGGTCAAGGCCTTCATCACCACGCCGCTGGAGCAGGTGATCGCCAGCGCCCCGGGCATCGATTACCTGACCAGCAGCAGCGCGGCCGGGGTGTCGACGATCAGCGCGTTCATGCGCCTCAATTACGACCCCAACGCCGCGATCTCGCAGATCATGTCCAAGGTGGACCAGGTGAAGAACCAGCTGCCGCCCGCCAGCCAGCAGCCGGTGATCACCGAAACCATCGGCAGCTCGCACTCCTTCATGGCGCTGGCGTTTTCCGGCAAGAACCTGACCCAGCAGCAGCTCAACGACTACGTGCTGCGCGTGGCGCAACCGCTGGTCCAGGGCGTGGATGGGGTGGGCGAGGCCAGCATCATCCCGGCCGGTACCGGCAAGGGCGGCAATGCCTTTGCGCTGCGCGCCTGGTTGAACCCGACCAGCATGGCGGCGCACGGCGTCAGCCCGGCGGACGTGTCGGCAGCCTTACAGGCCAACAACTTCGTCTCCGCGGTGGGCAGCACGCGCAATGCCCGCCGGCAAGTCACCATCACCGCCAACACCTCGTTGGACGACCTGGGCCAGTTTCGCAACCTGGTGGTCAAGACCGTGGGCAACACGGTGATCCGCCTCAAGGACGTGGCCAAGGTCGAGTTCGGCAGCCAGAACTACAACGAGGACGTCTACTACGATGGCATCCCCGCCGTGTTCCTCACCATCAATCCGACGCCCGACGCCAACGACCTGGACATGGCGGCAGGCGTGCGCGATGCGTTTGCCAAGCTCCGTGCCAATCTCCCGCCCGGCATGCAGGCCAGCGTGGTGGCCGACGCCAGCGTGTACATCGATGCCGCCATCCGCGACGTGCTGATCACCATCCTGATCACCCTGGCGGTGGTGGTGGCGGTGATCTTCCTGTTCCTTGGCTCGTGGCGTTCGTTGGTGTTGCCGGCGCTGGCCATCCCGCTGTCGATCGTCGGCGCCGGGCTGCTGATGCTGGCGCTGGGCTTCACGGTCAACCTCATGACCCTGCTGGCAGTGGTGCTCGCGATCGGCCTGGTGGTGGACGATGCGATCATCGTGGTGGAGAACATCCACCGCTACATCGACCTGGGCGTGGAGCCGGTGACCGCGGCCATCCGTGGCGCGCGCGAACTGGCGGTGCCGCTGATCGTCATGGCCACCACCCTGGTCGCCGTGTTTTTGCCGGTAGGTTTCGTCGGCGGGTTGACCGGCAGCCTGTTCACCGAGTTTGCCTTCACCCTGGTGGCGGCCGTGGTGGTGTCCCTGGTGGTGGCGCTCACCTTTACCCCGATGCTGAGCTCCAAGATCTTGCGCCCCACCCCACCCAGCGGGCTCAGCCACACGCTCGAGCGCGGCTACACGCGGCTGCGCGTGGCCTATGACCGCACCCTGCATGCGGCGCTGGACCAGCGTCCGCTGGTGCTGGTGGCGGCGGCCTGCGTGCTGGTCAGCATCCCGTTCCTGTTTGCCGGCAGCAAGAGCGCCCTGGCTCCGGTCGAGGACCAGGGCCAGATCTTCGTCGGCGGTACCGGACCGGCCACGGCCACCGTGCCCTATCTCAACAAGTACAGCGGCCAGATCCGCAGCATGATGGACAGTTTCCCGGAGACCGGGCACGTGTTCCAGATGAACGGCACCGCCGGCCCCGGCGGCGCCGGTGCCAACGGCGTGCTGGTCGGTATGATCCTCAAGGACTGGAACCAGCGCGAGCGCAGCCAGCAGGAATTGATCCCGCTGGTGCAGGACAAGATCAACGCGATCACCGGCATGCATGTGGTCGCCTACCCACGCTCGACCCTGCCCGGCGATACCGGCACCTTGCCGGTGGGATTCGTGCTGACCTCGACCAACGACTACGCGCAGATGAATGCCGCCGCCGACCGCCTGGTGGACGCCGCCATGCAGAGCGGCCTGTTTGCCTTCCTCACCACCAACCTGCGCTACGACCAGCCGCAGATCACGCTCGACATCAACCGCGACGTGGCCGCGAACCTCGGCATCAGCATGGACGACATCGGCAGGAACCTGAGCCCGCTGCTGAGCGGCGGCTACATCG
This sequence comes from Rhodanobacter sp. FW510-R10, assembly GCF_058781105.1. Taxonomy (NCBI): domain Bacteria; kingdom Pseudomonadati; phylum Pseudomonadota; class Gammaproteobacteria; order Lysobacterales; family Rhodanobacteraceae; genus Rhodanobacter; species Rhodanobacter sp. FW510-R10. Next base: position 170,371 of record NZ_JBYSWL010000001.1, read on the forward strand.
GGCGCTTCGACTTGTCCGGCCACAGCTACGAGATCATCCCGCAGGTACCCGACGCGCTGCGCGCCGACGCGGACGCCCTGCGCAGCTATTACCTCCGCGCCGCCAGCGGCGAGCAGGTGCCCTTGTCCACCCTGGTGGGCATCGGCCATACGGTGCAGCCCGAGTACCTGCCGGAGTTCCAGCAGCTCAACGCGGTCACCATCCAGGGCACCATGGCCAAGGGCGTGACGCTCGGCCAGGCCCTGCAGGAGCTGCAGCGCCTGACCGCCACGATCCTGCCCAGCACCTACAGCTTCGACTACGTCGGCCAGTCGCGCCAGTTTGCCGAGGCCGGCAACAGCCTGATGGTGACGTTTGGCCTCTCCATCCTGCTGGTGTTCCTGTTGCTGGCAGCGCAGTTCGAGAGCTTCCGCGACCCGCTGATCGTGCTGGTGGCGGTGCCGATGTCGGTATTTGGCGCCCTGGTGTTCCTGTTCCTTGACGTGGCGCCGCTCAACATCTACACCGAGGTCGGGCTGGTCACCTTGATCGGGCTGATCACCAAGCAAAGCATCCTGATCGTGCAGTTCGCCAACGTGATCCAGGAAGAGGAAGGACTGGACCGGCGCGCAGCGGTGCAGAAGGCCTCCAGCATCCGCCTGCGGCCGATCCTGATGACGACCGGCGCCATGGTGTTCGGCGTGGTGCCGCTGCTGCTGGCGGTCGGCCCGGGCTCGATCAGCCGCTTCGACATTGGCTTGGTGATTGCCAGTGGCCTGACCATTGGCGCGCTGTTCTCACTGTACGTGGTACCGGTCATCTACACCTACGTCGCCAGCCCGCGGCACTTGGCAAATAAAGGGACGTAAATTACGGCTTGAAGCGATGCACGAAACCGACTTCGAAGCCGCCGGGCAGCCAGCTCAGGATCAGCGGTGAATCTTCATGGGAGGCCCAGATGCCCACCGCCGTCCCCAGCGCCCAACCAACCAGCACGTCGCTCTGCCAATGCCCTTGCACCTTGACCCGGGAGACGGCGTCGTACAGCGGCAACAACTCCAGTGCATACACCGCGGGATGGTCATGGCCGTAAGCGACGACGAACGGGGTTACCGCGCCGGCAATCGTGGCCACCTCGCCGCTCGGGAAGCTCGCGTATTTCGTGCCCTTGAAAAAGTCATTGGGACTTGCATCCTGCCGCGGCCGTTCGCGCTGGAACACCAGCTTGCCAGCCTCTGCCAGTACGGCCGAACCCGCCGTGGCATCCAGTGACCGCCAGAACGTGTCGCCGAGCTTGTCCTGGTCGCCGAGGAGCAACGAACCGCCAAGCACGGTCGCGACCGTGGCGTACATCAACGCCTGTTGGTCGCCGCGTGCCCAGATACCGCTGTTGTCATAGGGCAGCCGATGGTCAATGCCGAACGGGCCGCCCGCCGCCTGGGCCACCCATGGCATGGCCGACACGAAAAACGCTGCCAGCACCTTGTGCATTCGATTCATGAGTTGGCCTGCGGCGAATCCGGCGATATCCGTGCGCACGCTCCGGGACGTCGGCAGTCTGACGCCCAAATCTTTGGAATCGATTAGCCGGCCATGACACCTTGTTCCTCACTCCACGGTGTGATCCTGCTTGGGCCGTGATTCGCCGGGCAGCTCGCCATGCACCACGAACCAGACGTTCTCGGCAATGTTCGTGGCGTGGTCGCCGATGCGCTCGATGTTCTTGGCGATGAACAGCAGGTGCGTGCAGGCGCTGATACTGCGCGGGTCTTCCATCATGTAGGTCAGCAGCTCGCGGAACAGCGTGGTGTAGAGCCGGTCCAGGTCCGCATCGCGCTCGCGCACCGCGTGCGCCATCGGGGCGTCGTGGGCGACATAGGCCTGCATCGCCTCGCGCACCATGCGCCCGGCCATGCCAGCCATCGGCGCCAGGCCGCCCACCAAGGGCACCGGATCAGACAGGTTCAACGTCAGCGAGCGCTTGGCCACGTTGGCGGCATAGTCGCCAATGCGCTCGATGTCGGAGGCAATGCGCAGCGCGGCAAGGATTTCGCGCAGGTCGCGCGCCATGGGCTGGCGCAGGGCCAGCAGGCGCAGCACGTCGTCGCTGATGCGGCGTTCCTGGGCATCCAGGGTGTCGTCGTTGTCGACGACGCCCCGCGCCGCGGCGCTGTCGCGGGCGGCCAGCGCAGCCATGGCGGCTTCGAGCTGCGCGACCGCGAGATGGCCCATCGCGGCGATTTCGCCGGTAAGGCGCGACATTTCCTTGTCGAAGCTCCTGACGATGTGCTCATGGCTACCTGTGTTCATCCGAACCTCCCGGAAATGTAGTCTTCGGTCTGCCGTTTCGCCGGCTTGGTAAACAGCGTCGCCGTGTCGCCAAACTCGACCAGCTCGCCCAGGTACATGAAGGCGGTGCAGTCGGATACGCGAGCGGCCTGCTGCATATTGTGGGTAACGATGACGATGGTGTAGTCGCGCTTGAGCTCGTCGATGAGCTGCTCCACCCGTCCGGTGGCGATCGGATCCAGCGCCGAGGTGGGTTCATCCAGCAGCAGCACGTCGGGCTTCAGGGCGATGGCGCGCGCAATGCACAGGCGCTGCTGCTGGCCGCCGGACAGGCCCAGCGCGTTCTGCTTCAGCTTGTCCTTCACCTCGTCCCACAGCGCGGCACGGCGTAGCGCCTGCTCCACGCGGTCGGCCAGCGCCGCCCGGGACAGCTTCTCGTGATGGCGGATACCGTAGGCGACGTTCTCGAAGATCGTCATTGGGAACGGCACCGGCTTCTGGAACACCATGCCGATCTTGCTGCGCAGCCGGTTTACCGGGTAGGCAGGATCGAGGACATCCACCCCGTCCACCAGGATCTCGCCGTGCGCCGCAAGCCCGGGATAGATGGCATAGATGCGGTTGAAGACCCGCAACAGCGTGGACTTGCCGCAGCCCGAGGGGCCGATGATGGCGGTGACCTGCCGCTCGGGGATGTCCAGGCTGATGCCCTTCAGGGCATGGAAGTCGTGATACTGGAAATGCAGGTCGCGCACGCGAATCTTCGTACGGTGCAAGGCATCGGTCGCCACGGGCGTGACGGCGGCAGCGGCAATGAGGGTGGTGCGGTTATCCATGACTTGCCTTCTTGCGCGAAAGGAACAGGCGCGTCAGCAGGCTGAGCGCGAGCACGAACAGAGTAATCAGCAGCGCACCGGCCCAGGCGATGGCATGCAGGCCCGGGTCCGGGTCGTTGGTGTATTGGTAGATGGCCACTGGCACGCTGGCCATCTTGTCCAGCGGATGCACGGTCATGAAGTTGTTGCCGAAGGAAGTGAACAGCAGCGGCGCCGTCTCGCCCGCCAGCCGGGCCAGGGCCAGCAGCACGCCGGTGACGATGCCCGAGCTGGCCGCGCGCAGCAATAGCTGCACGGTGAGCTTCCACTGTGGCACGCCCAGCGACAGCGCCGCCTCGCGCAACGTCGCCGGCACCAGTTGCAGCATCTCGTCGGTGGTGCGCACAATCACCGGCAGGCCGATAAGCGCAAGCGCCACGCCGCCGGCCAGGCCTGAGAAGGACACGGCGCCGTCGGTCAGGTCCGACATCGGCAACACGATGATCATGTACACGAACAGGCCCAATACGATCGACGGCGCCGAGAGCAGGATATCGTTGAGGAAGCGGATCACCGTGCCCAGCCTGGTGACACGCGCGTACTCGGCCAGCCACATGCCGGCCATCACGCCGATCGGGGCGCAGATCGCCAGCGCGATGAGATCCATCATCAGGCTGCCGACGATGGCATTGGCGAGGCCGCCTTCGGGTCCATAGGCGGTGATCCTGGTGAACAGGCTGCCGTGCAGGGCGCCGATGCCGCTGCGCAATGTCAACCAGAGTATCCAGGCCAGGAAGAACAGCCCCAGCGCGGTGGCCGCGGTGCCGAGGCCCATGGCGACGGCATTGGTGATGCGGCGGCGGGCGTACAGGCTGGCAGCGGACATCACCTGCCCTCCCGTCTGGCCAGCTGGCGCAGCATGAGGCGCGCAATCAGCAGCACGATGAAGGTCACCACGAACAGCAGGAAGCCCAGCGCGATCAATGCCGAGCGGTGCAGGCCGACGGCCTCGTTGAATTCGTTGGCGATGCTCGAGGAGATCGAGGTGCCCGGCATCAGCAGCGACGAGGTGATGTTGTAGGAATTGCCCAGCACGAACGTGACTGCCATGGTCTCTCCGAGCGCGCGCCCCAGGCCCAGGATGACGCCGCCGATGACTGCCGAACGCGTATACGGCAGCACGATGTCCCACAACACCTCCCAGCGGGTCGAGCCGAGTGCGTAGGCGGATTCCTTGAGGCGGGTGGGGACGGTCAAGAAGACTTCGCGCATCACCGAGGTGATGAACGGCAGGATCATCACCGCCAGCACGATGCCGGCGGTGAGCAGGCCGAGCCCCAGCGGTGGACCCTGGAACAGTTTGCCGACCAGCGGGATCCGGCCCAGCGTGTCGCTGAGCGCCGGCTCGATGCTTGCCATGAACGGCACGAACACGAACAAGCCCCACATGCCATAAATGATCGAGGGGATGGCCGCAAGCAATTCCACCGCCGTGCTGGCCGGGGCGCGCAGCCAGTTCGGCGAGATTTCGGTGAGGAACATCGCCACGCCGAAGCTCACCGGCACTGCCAGCGCGATCGCGACCAGCGAGGTGACCAGGGTGCCAAACACCGGCGACAGCGCGCCGTAGTCGTCCTCGACTGGATTCCATGCTGAACTGGTCAGGAAATGCAGCCCCTGGCCGAACAGGATCTCGCGCCCACCCCACAAGGTGGACAGCGCCGCACCGAGCAGGGCCGCCAGGACCAGCAGCGCGCAGAACTTCAGGATGCCCTGGAAGAGCCGGTCGTTCCGCGCATCGGCGCGGCTGCGCCGATCAGTGTCGACCGAGTCGATGATGGCTGGAATCGATGACATGTCGCATCCACGTGGCAGGGAACGTTATTCCTTCTCCCCCGGCGACCGCAGGGAGTCCCCTTGCGGGTGAGAAGGTGCCCAAAGGGCGGATGAGGGTGCGCGTGGAGCATGCAGGGTCCCAGCTCGCCGTACCCCCACCCCTCTCCCCGAGGGAGAGGGGCTCATCTGTCGGCCTTCGAGTGCAAGGTCGATTGTGTGGATCAAGGCTTGAACTCCGTCGCCCAGTACGTCTCAATCTGCTTGACCAGGGAATCGGGCAGTGGCACGTAGTCCAGCGCGCGCGCCTGTTCCTGGCCGTGCTCGTAGGCCCATTTGAAGAAATCCAGCGCGACCTTCGCGTTGGCCGCGTTGCGCGGCTGCTTGTACATGATCACCCAGGACGTCGCGGTGATCGGCCAAGCGCCTGCACCCGGCGCATTGGTCATCAGCAAGTTGAAGTTCTTGGCGTTCTTCCATTCGGCCGTGTCGGCTGCGGCCTGGAACGTGGCCATGGTCGGCGCCACGACCTTGCCCGCGGCATTCCTCATCAGCGCGTAGCCGATCTTGTTCTGCAGCGCATAGGCATACTCGACGTAGCCGATCGAATTCCTGATCTGCTTGACGTAGGCCGACACGCCCTGGTTGCCCTTGCCGCCAATGCCGGTCGGCCATTGGATGGCCGACCCTTCGCCAACCTTGGCTTTCCATTCCGGGCTCACCTTGGATAGGTAATTACTGAAGTTGAACGTGGTGCCTGAGCCGTCCGAACGATGGACCACCGTAATCTTCGCCGCCGGCAGCTTCGTGCCCGGGTTCAGCGCGGCGATGGCGGCATCATTCCAGTTGGTGATCTTGCCGAGGTAGATGCCGGCCAGGGTCGGTCCGTCCAGAACCAGCTTGCCCGGGGCGATGCCCTCGACGTTGAGCGCCGGCACGATGCCGCCAATGACGTCGGGGAACTGGCCCAGGCCGAATTTCTGCAGCTCAGCCTCGTCGAGCGGCATGTCCGTGGCGCCGAAGTCGACCGTACCGGCCTTGATCTGGGCGATGCCGCCACCCGAGCCGATGGATTGGTAGTTGATGCGGTTTCCGGTTTTCTCGGCATAGGTCGCCGACCACTTGGAAACCACGGGATAGACGAAGCTTGAGCCGGCACCGGTGACGTCGGTGGCGTGCGCGGCCAGGCCGAACATGGAGGCCGCGACGATCGCAGCGCTCGCGGCGAATGTCTTGAATGAGTTCAACACGGGTAACTCCTGTGGGGTCGTCGAATGAACGACACCATTTAATGACCCATGTGTTGCAGCACGATGAACCGAATGTTGCGGCCAGATGACAAGGGGCGGCAGCATCATCCTATGCCGCCCCCCCATGCGCGTGTCACCAAGTTGTCATGCAACCGGCATCGAACGGTAAACAGCCACCGCCATCCTGCACCCGTTCCTTTGCTGAGCCCTCCCGGAGCAACGGGAGCGGCCAAGCCGACCAATACCATGACGCGGAGATTTACATGAATTCGAAACTCCTTGCGGTAGCCATTGCCGCCAGCCTCGGCAGCGGCGTCATCCCTCTCGCAGCAGCAGCGCAGTCGCAGGCCTCTGGCGGCAGCAACGCCGAACTGACCCAACTTCAAGCGCAACTGCAAGCCTTGCAAGCCAGGGTCGACCAGTTGCAGCAACAGCAAGCCGATGCGCAGGCGCAGGCGACGACCGCCCCGTCCGCTGCCACCGACAAGCGCCTTGCGGCGGTGGAGAAGGTGGTGAACGACACGACGATCGGCGGCAAGATGTTCTTCGACTTCAGCACCATCGACCAGAAGAGCAGCCTCAGCGGCAAGACCAACGCCTCGGGTACCGGCCTCGACGTTAAGCGCTTCTACCTCAGCGCCACGCACCAGTTCGACGACGTCTGGTCGGCTAACCTGACCACCGACTTCAACTACGTCAGCAACGATGGCGAAACCAACCTGTTCGTCAAGAAGGCCTACGTGCAGGGCAAGTTCGACCAGGCCGCGGTGTTGCGGATCGGCTCCTACGACATGCCGTGGATCCCGTTCGTAGAGAACTACTATGGCTTCCGCTACATCGAGCCCACCATCACCGACCGCCTCAAGTACGCCAATTCCGCTGACTGGGGCGTCAACGTCGGTGGCGACATTGGCCAGGGCAAGTACTTCAACTACTCGATCTCGGCGGTGAACGGCAACGGCTACAAGAACCCCAGCCGCAGCAATGGCGTGGACTTTGAAGGACGGGTCGGCTTCGTGCCATTCAAGAACACGGTCGTGGCGGTGGGCGGCTACACCGGCCATCGAGGCCAGGAGCTGGAAAACGTCAACGCCCTGCACACCGCCCAGCGCTTCGACGTCATGCTGGCCTATGCCGGCCCACTGTTCCGCGTCGGCGGCGAATACTTCAGCGCCAAGAACTGGGGCAACGTATTGACCCCGCTGGGCGACAAGGCAGATGGCTATTCGTTCTGGGGCAGTGTGAACCTGCCAAACAAGTTCAGCGTATTCGCCCGCTACGACCACACCTCCCCGAGCAAGGATCTCAATCCCTCGGCGACGGGTACCTACTACCACACCGGCGTCCAGTACGACATCAACAAGGGCTTCCAGCTTGCCCTGGTGTACAAGCAGGAGAAGGGTGACGCCTCCGGCACCACGCCACTGCCCTTGCCGCTGACCAATGTAAAGACCAACGAAATCGGCCTGTTCGGTCAGGTGTCGTTCTAATGAAATGAAGGAAATGAAGGGGACGGGGCAAATTAAACCGGGGGGAGGCGGTCGTTGCAGCCACCAGCCCGGCTCCCGATTTAAATTGCCCCACCTCCTTTATTTCAGCAGGCGCGAGCGGTCGAAGACGCAGGTGAAGGTCGAGCCGACGCCGGCCTCGCTCTCGATGCGCAGTTCGGCGCCATGCAGGTTCAGCACGTGCTTGACGATGGACAGGCCAAGACCGGTACCGCCGCTGGCGCGAGAGCGGCTCGACGACACCCGGTAGAAGCGCTCGGTCAGGCGCGAGAGATGCTCAGCCGGAATGCCGTAGCCGGTGTCGGTGACGGAATATTCGGCGCCAGCGGCGGTGCGCCGCCAGCGGATGGCGATCGCACCGCCATCCGGCGTGTAGCGAACCGCGTTGCTGACCAGATTGCCGAAGGCGCTGTGCAGATCCTTTGAAGAGCCCAGCAGATCGCAGTGTGCTGCGTCCTCCAGCGTGATGCGGTGGCGGCCATGACTGAGCGCCTCGGCTTCGCGGCGCAGCGAGAGCAGCAGCGGCTGCATGGCCACGCGCTCCTCGGGCAGGCGCCGCTCCATCTCCAGCCGCGACAAGGCCAGCAGGTCCTCGACGATTTGCCGCATACGCTGCGATTGCGCGCGCATCTCGCCAAGCACCGGCGCCAGCGCAGGCACATCCTCGGGATCAAGCAGCTCCAGGTAACCATGGATCACGGTGAGCGGTGTGCGCAACTCGTGCGAGACGTTGGCCACGAAGTCGCGGCGCACCTGCTCCAGGCGCGCCAGCCGGCTGATGTCACGGGCCAGCAACAAGCGCTGGTGCCGCCCGTAGGGCATCATGGTGACCTGCAGATGCATGGTCGTGTCGGCCGGTGCGGGAATGTCCTCGACCGGTTCGACCCCGCCTCCCTCGAGCCAGTCGCCAAGTTTGTGACCGGTAAAATGGCTGGCCAGGATCACCCCGCGATCGCGTGGCCAGGCCAAGGCCAGCAGCCGCTCCGCGGAACGGTTGCACCAGCGGACGCCGCCATGGGCATCCAGCAGGACCAGCGCATCCGGCAAGCTGGCCGCGGCATCGCGCACGTCGTGCAGCTCCTCCAACAGGCGCTGGGCGCGCAGTTCCATCTTCATGCCTTGACTGACAGCCGGTAGCCGGTGCCGCGCACCGTCTGCAGCAGGTGGTCCAGGCCGTGCGGTTCCAAGGTCTTGCGCAGGCGGCGCACGTGCACGTCGACGGTGCGCTCCTCGACGTAGACATTGCCGCCCCACACATGATCGAGCAACTGCGCGCGGGAATACACTCGCTCGGCATGGGTCAGGAAGAAATGCAGCAGCCGGTATTCAGTAGGCCCGATCGAGACCAGCTCATCCCCAGCGTAAACGCGCTGCCCTGGCGCGTCGATGCGCAGGCCACCAACCTCGATCGACCCGGTACCGTCGTCGCCCTGGCTGCGCCGCAGCACGGCCCGGATCCGCGCGATGAGCTCGCGGGTCGAGAACGGCTTGACCACATAGTCGTCCACCCCGGCCTCCAGGCCGTTGACCCGGTCGATCTCCTCGCCGCGCGCAGTCAGCATGATGATCGGCACCTCGGCGCTCGCCGCGTCCTGGCGCAGGCGCCTGGCCAGATCTAGGCCACTCATGCCGGGCAGCATCCAGTCCAGCAGGATCAGGTCGGGTGGCGCATCGGCAATCGCGACCAGCGCCTCGCGGGCATCGGCGGCCTGGGCCACGGCCATGTCCGCCTTGCGCAGGGCGAACGCCACCATCTCGCGAATGGAAGCTTCGTCTTCAACGATGAGGATGCGCTTCTGCATGGGCGGGACTGTGGCAGCAACGTGACACGATTATTGCAACATGCGGATGTGACAGGGCCATGACAAAGGGAACATGGCAAAGGAAATAAAGGGGCGGGCAACACGTGGCAACTTGTTGCCCCGCCCCCTTTATTTCGCCACGAGGGCGGCACGGATCGAGCGCAGCTTGGCCTTCACCTTGGCCTCGTTGGCCGGCCCAAGCCGCAGCAGCAGCTTTTGTCCGGTCGAGCGCGACTCCAGGGCGGCGTCGGTATACACGTAGTAGGCCTTGCTTGCCCGCAGCACGGCCGGCTGTGCCGGCTCGGGCGCGGCGAGCAAATCGTCAAGCGCCGCGAGCAGGCGGTCGTTGAATGACGCCTTGGGGTAGCCCAACTGCCGATAGGCTTCCTGGAACAACGCATAATCGCGCCGGTACCAGTCGACCAGTGCTTGCGCATCGGTGTTTTCCACCAGGGTTACGTAGGGCGCGTAGCGGGCAGCGTTTTCCGTCGCCATGACCCTGCCGCCGTTCGTCTCGGTCGTGAGGAACGCACCCTTCGGCGGCTGTGCCGGCAGGATGGTCGGGCCGAGGCCTGCATGCCGCGGCAAGGCGTCGATGGTAGCCACGATCCGGGGAATGATCTGGCGCGGAACCAGCAAGCCACCCAGCTCGCCCCCGGCAAGTGCGGTCAATGCAGCGGCCGCCTCGGCGTCACTGTCACCCAGCGCAGGCAACGTCGCCGTCGACGCGGCAGCGACACCGGCTCGCGACGCCTCCGGCGGAAGCCGCGAGGACGATGCGCTGGCCTGATCTGCCGTTGCCGTCGAAGTCGCCTGTTGGTCGGATGCCGGATGCAGCGCCCGGCGCACCAGGAACACGCCGGCGACGATGACCACCACCAGGATGACCGCCGCGGCGATCCAGCTGGTCGCTGCTTTCGCCTTGTTCATGTGGGTACCGACCCTCCGCATGGATAAGGAAAAGGGGACGTGGCAAATCAAGTAGCTTCTAGATTCGCCACGTCCCCTTTTACCACGCCCCCTTTATACCTTATGCGAACGGGTGCTCCAGCGAAGGGCTCTGCGGCGTGAACAGGCGCGCACCGCCCGCGGTGATGTACATGTCGTCCTCGAGCCGCACGCCGAATTCCTCCGGAATGTAGATGCCCGGTTCGTCGCTAAAGGTCATGCCTGACTCGATCTTGCGCGTGTTGCCACGCACCAGGTAGTACCACTCGTGTCCCCGCATGCCGATGCCGTGGCCAAGGCGGTGGCCGAAGTATTTGTAGTCGGGGCCGTAGCCGGCGTCGACGATGACCTTGCGCGCGGCGGCGTCCACCGATTCCATGGTGGCGCCAGGATGCGCGGCCCGCAGCGCAGCAGCCTGGGCCCGGTGCACGATGTCGAACACCTTCTTCATCTTGTCGCTGGGCTTGCCGAGGGTAAACGTACGCGTGATGTCGCTCTGGTAACCGTGCACAGTGCAACCGCCATCCATCATCAGCGGAGTGCCATCGACGATCTTCTGCGGCATGATCGAGCCATGCGGCAGCGCCGTGTACTTGCCGACGTTGATGCCCGCGCCGCCGGTGACGCCCTGGCGCTCGTAGGCGGCCGCCAGCCATGCCGCCACATCCTGCTGGGTCATGCCGGGTTGCAGGCCCAGATAGATGGCGTGGTACGCCGCCAGGGTCGCGTCGTTGGCAACCTGCATCAACGCCAGTTCGGCAGGGCTCTTGATCGCGCGGCAGCCCGCGGTGACGGGGATGGCGGAGACCAGGCGCGCCTGCGGCAACGCCTCGCCGATGCGCGACGAGCGGAAATACGGCACCTGCTCCTCGATGCCCAGCGTGCCGGTCGAAACGTGCAGGTCGGCCATGACCTGCGCCAGCCGCTGGTACGGATCCTCGTGCTCCTGCCACACCCGTACGTCGTGGCCAAACTTGATCTGCTCGCGGGCGCGGCTCTCTTCGAACGCCGGCGTGATGTAGATGGGGTCGCCTGACTTCGGCAGCACGAAACCCATGAGGCGCTCGCTGGTGAACCAGTGCATGCCGGTGAAATATTCCATCGAGGCGCCGCCATCCACGTACATGGCGTCGATCTTGTTCCCGGCCATCAGCCGTTGCGCCTTCGCCAGGCGCTGCTTGCGTTCGGCATCGGTGATCGGCACGGCCTTGTCCATGACCGGCTTGAGCGAAAGGATGGAAGCCGGCAGCTTCGCACCGGCGCCGGCGGGCTCCGCCGCCATGAGCTTGCCGCCCAGCATGACCGCGGGCACCGCGGCCAGGCCAAGCGCGGAAGTCTTCAGGAAATTACGGCGGCTTGGGCGTATTGAATCGTTCGTATCCATGCGTCGTTCCTCTGCTGGTGGGCGTAAGGGAAGTTCTGAACAACTCGCTCTTGATCGTCATTCCCGCGAAGGCGGGGCTCTCAACAGACGAACGTCTGGTCATCCAGTGTCCTTGAATTCAGCACCTGACCTCACTGGATCCCCGCTTCCGCGGGGATGACGGCAATTATTCAGACCGTCCCCTTTATCTGCTTATTGCGGGTCGGGGACTTTCGGCAACATATAAGCCTTGTGCAAGGCATCGATGTATTCGGTCTTCAAGCCCTGGATGGTCTGGAACTCATGTTTGACCGTCTCGCGATAATCGGCGTGCGTGGCAAAGTCGTACAGCAGCGCGGTCATGGCCTGGGCATCGACGACGAAACCGTCATGCCCCACGGAACTTAACGCGTCGGCTTCCATCTCGTAGGTGTGGTTCGGCGCATTGGACGTCTTGGCCGAGAAGCCCACGCCCGGGATGGCGCTGGAGACGCTGCCGGTTTCCTCGTAGCCCTGTGGCTTGCCTGGCGCCGCCTCGACATCGGTTGCGCCGTATTTCTTCATATAGGCAAACGCGACCTCGGCCAGCGAGCCGACGCTGATGCCGTCGCGGTCCTCGCCATATCGGTCAATCTTCACCTTGGTGCCGGTCGAGAGCGCCGCTGCCTTGGCCGCGTTGTCGACGATGTCCTGGATCTGGGCCAGGTACACCTCGTCCGGATAGCGCACGTAGAAATCAGCCACGGTCTTGTCCGGCACCACGTTTGGTGCCGCGCCACCTTCGGTGATCACGCCCTGGATGCGCGTTTCCGGGCGCATGTTGCTGCGCATGCCGTCGATGTTGCTGAAGAGCTGCATGACCGCGGTCAAGGCGTTGCGCCCGTTCCACGCCGCGAGCTGGTGTGCCGGTGCGCCGCTGAAGGTGTACTTGACGCCATTGATGTTCATGCAGCAGGTGCCGAAGCCGGCCGCCGGACGGCTGGTGCGACTGGTCGAGTGGCTGCGCACCAGGATGTCGGCGCCGTCGAAGACCTTGGCCTTCAGCATGTCGGTCTTGGCATTGGGCGGCATCATTTCCTCGCCCGGCGTGCCATAGACGGTCACCGTGCCCGGCGTCCCGGACTTGGTCAGGAACTCGGACACCGCCACGGCCGCGGCCAGCCCAATCGGACCCTGGGTGCTGTGCTGGTCGCCGTGGAACGCGCCCTTGGTGCCACGCAAGGCGTCATACTCGACGATGATGCCAAGGTTCGGTCCGGCCGTGCCCTTCTTGTAGCGGGCCACGAACGCGGTTGGCATTCCGGCGACATCCGTGGTCACCTCAAAGCCGTGCTTCTTGAGCCAGTCGGTGAGCAATTTCACCGAGCGCGTTTCCTTGAAGCCGATTTCCGGATGCTTGGTGATGTCATCGCCCATCGCCAACAGTTCGGTATCCATCAGTTGCTTGGCGCGCGCCACCACTTGGTCGCGCTGGACGTTCGGGCCGGTGAGCTTGGCTGCCAACGCCGGCAGGTCGAGGGATGTCTGCAGTGCGTCCAGCTTCGTCACCACATCGGCGGCGGCAATCCGTTCGGTGGGCGTTTCCTGGGCGAACAGAACACATGGTGCCAACAGGCCGAAAACGACAGCAGAAGCTCGGAGTGATATGCGCATGGACATCCCCTGGATGGATAAGGCACTGGATCGACGATTGAAACCCCACGGGCCTGCAGTCGAATCCACATGGCAGTATGGAGTGGCGCAGGTAGTCCTTGGATTCAACTCGAACGCAGGCAGGGTGTCAACCAGCGCCGCGTACACTGGCCGTGGCGGCCGCACCATGTAGCGAGGCTCGCCTCCGGACGCCCAAAACCTCCGGCCTCGGGGTCGCGGCAAACTCCAAGGCAGGTGCTTTCCGGGCGCATGTGGCGGCCCAGTCGATGGCATACTTTGGCGACAGGGACACTACCGCACCGGGACACGCCGCCAGCATCGGAACAATCCGGATCGGCCTCGAAGCACGCGCGCTCGCGCACGAACCTCGACATCGCAGGAGACAGCAGATGAACATACACGGCCGCGCCACGCGGGCACGTATCGCCCTGTTCCTCGCCCTCACCCTCGTGGTCCCGGCATGGCCAGCCATGGCCCAGGTGGACCCCGGGCTGTACAGCGCGCTCGACTGGCGGCTGATCGGGCCATTTCGTGGCGGGCGCATTGGCGCCGTCGTTGGCATTCCCGACCAGCCCAACGTGTTCTACATGAGCGCCGACAACGGCGGGGTATGGAAGACCACCGACGCCGGCGCCACCTGGAAGGCGTCATTCACCGCCGACGAGAACAACTCCATCGGCTCGATCGCGATTGCGCCCTCCGATCCGAACGTCGTCTACGCCGGTTCCGGCGAGGCCACGCAACGGCCGGACCTGTCTACCGGCGACGGCCTGTACCGATCCGGTGACGCCGGCAAGACCTGGCAGCACCTGGGCTTGCGCGACGGCCAGCAAATCCCGGCGATCGCCGTCGACCCGCATGACGCAAACCGGCTGTTTGTCGCCGTGCTCGGCCATCCCTACGGCCCGAACGCCGAGCGTGGCATCTTCCGCTCCACCGATGGCGGCAGGACCTTCCAGAAGGTGCTGTACAAGGGCCCGGACGTCGGCGCGGCGCAGGTCGTGCTGGATCCGGCCGATCCGGACACGGTGTATGCGGTGCTCTGGGCGAGCCGGGTCTCGCCGTGGCGCTGGCAGATTCACCAGGGCGTGGACGGCAGCGGCGTGTTCAAGTCGACCGACGGCGGCGCCACCTGGAAGCAGGTCGGCAAGGGCCTGCCGACCGTCGCCCAGGGGCTGGGGAGGATCTGGCTCGGCATCGCGCCGAGCGCACCCAGCCGCGTTTATGCCAGCGTCGGCGCTTCCTCCGCTCAGCGTGGGCTCTATCTCTCCGACGATGCGGGGCTGAGCTTTCGTCCCGTCAACCACGATCCGCGCAATGCCGGCGGCTGGATCACCGTCGCCCCAAACAATCCCGACGAGATCTACGTGAGCTCCACCGCCTGGTACCACTCGACCGACGCCGGCAAGAGCTACACCACGCTGCGCGGCGCCCCCGGCGGCAACGACTACCACCACACCTGGATCAACCCGGCCAACCCCGGGATCATGGCGGTCGGGGTCGACCAGGGCGCGACGATCACCGTCAACGGCGGCAAGACCTGGAGCACCTGGTACAACCAGCCGCTCGCCCAGTCCTACCACGTCGCCACCGACAACCAGTTCCCTTACCGCGTCTACAGCTCGCAGCAGGACACCGGCTCGTTGGCCATCACCAGCCGCAGCAATGACGGCCAGATCACGTTCCGCGACTGGCATCCGGTAGGTGGCGAGGAATATGCCTATATCGCCCCCGACCCGCTCGACCCCAACATCACCTATTCCAGCCGCGTGGTGCGCTACGACTGGCGGACCGGCGAAAGCCAGCAAGTGGGCCCGCAGGTGGCGCTCTTCACCGGCAAGTACCGCTTCAACCGTACCGCGCCCCTGCTGTTCTCGCCGGCCGATCCGCACGTGCTCTACCTGGGCTCGAACGTCCTGTTCAAGACCACGGACGGCGGCCACAGCTGGCAGACGATCAGCCCTGACCTGTCCCGGCCCAATCCCGGCATACCGGCAAACCTGAAGCCGTTTGCCGCGCACGAGAACCCGCTCGACCACCGTGGCGTGATCTACAGCATCGGACCCTCGTTCAAGGACGCCAATACGATCTGGGCCGGCACCGACGACGGGCTCATCTGGCTCACCCGGGACGGCGGCAAGCATTGGCAGGACGTCACCCCAAAGGGCATGACTTCGTGGAGCAAGGTGACCCAGCTGGTGGCCTCGCACTACGACGAGCAGACCGCGTATGCCTCGGTCAGCCGCTTCCGCCTCGACGACCTCAAGCCCTACATCTACCGCACGCATGACGGTGGCAAGACCTGGCAGTTGATCGTGAACGGGCTGCCGGACAATGCCTCGGCCAACGTCGTGCGCGAGGATCCGGTACAGAAAGGCCTGCTGTTTGCCGGCACCGAGCGCGCGGTGTGGTTCTCGGCCGACGATGGCGCGCATTGGCAATCGCTGCAGCAAAACCTGCCGCAGACGTCCATGCGCGACCTGGTGATCCACGACAACGACATCGTGCTTGGCACCCACGGCCGCGCCCTGTGGATCCTCGACGACATCAGTCCGCTGCGCCAGCTCGCCGCCGCGAAGGCGGCCACGGGGGCCTACCTGTACCAACCCGCCGCGGCCTACCAGCTGCCGCGCAATGCCTATTCCGATACCCAGCTGGAGCCTGAATTCCCGGCCGGACAAAACCCGCCCAGCGGTGCCATCATCGACTACCTGCTGAAGCCCGGCACGACCGGCCCGGTGACTCTGGACATCCTGGATGCCGGGGGCAAGATCGTTCGCCACTTCAGCTCCACCGACCAGCCACCCACGGTCGACCCCAACGAAATCAACTTCCCCACCTATTGGCTGCGCGCACCACAGATCCTGTCGGCGCAGCCGGGCATGCACCGTTTCGTGTGGGACCTGCTGTATCCCTCGCCGCCCTCGCTGGAGCCGCATGCGCCCATGGGTGTGATCTACCGCGACACGCCGATGGGGCTCACCGGCGTGCCGGCATTGCCCGGGCAGTACACGGTCAAGCTCACCGCCGGCGGGCAGACCTTGACCCGCTCGCTGACCGTCCGCGCCGACCCGCGCGTCGACAAGCCCATGGCCGGTCTCGAACAACAGTTCCAGCTCGGCATGCAACTCAGCGCCGACATCGCACGCACCTACACGGCGCTGAAGCAGGCCAACGGCAAGGAGAACCCGGAGCTGCGCAAGTTGAACGGCGAGTTGATTGCGCAATACAACTCGCTGTACGGCGGCGCCTATGGCGGCGAAGGCGACAACCCTTCCACCACGGCCACGCCGACCACCCAGCAGGTTGCCGCCGTGGCCGAACTCAGGCAGCGCGTGGACGCCATGCTGGGCCAATAGGCCGGCCAGCCACGACCACGGTGCACGGCAGGGTCGCCGTGTACCGTGGCGCCAATGGGGCATACCATTGAGGGCTATTCCCCACCGGGCGGAGCCATCGTGGATCGGCGTGATTTCCTCAAAAGCACCGGGTTGGCCGCGCTCGCGGCCGGCGTCCCATTGACGTCGTCCACGGCAGCCGGGCGCATGGTGGCGCCCAAAGAAATTCCGCTCACGGCCGCCGAACGCGCCGCGAAGTCCGACTACAGCTTGCGCATCGCCAGCGGCATCCTGGAGCTCGGCCCCAAGCGCTTCGTCTCCACCACCCTGTACAACGGCGACTTCCCTGGCCCGCTGCTGCGCTTCAAGGAAGGCCAGCGCGCCATCGTCGACGTCTTCAACGACACCGACATCGCCGAACAGGTGCATTGGCACGGCCAACATCTTCCAGACAGCGTGGACGGCGCGTTCGAGGAGCACACCCCGCCCGTACCCGCGAACGGCCATCGCCGCCTGGTCTTTACGCCCACGCCTTCGGGCCTGCGCTACTACCATACCCACGTGCGCGCGGGCATCGACCTCGCGCGCGGGTTGTACACGGGCCTCGCCGGCCCCGTGTACATCGAGCCGAGGCACGATCCGGGCGCCTACGACCGCGAGGTGTTCCTGACCCTCAAGGAATTCCAGCCCTACCTCAACCGGGTCGACATGGACAGTCCGTTCATGGCGCCGGACGGCATGGACATCGACCTGGTCGGCATCGCCGCCAAGGCCGATGCCGACGCCGGCTCGGTGCCACCGGGCTATGAGCTCAACTACGAAGCGTTCGCCATTAACGGCAAGATGCTCGGCGAGGGCGAGCCAATCAAGGTCAGGCGCGGCGAGCGCGTGCTGCTCCACGTCATCAACGCGAGCGCCACCGAAAATTACAGCCTCGCCCTGCCCGGGCATGCCTTCAAGGTGATAGCGCTGGATGGCAATCCGGTGCCGACGCCGGCGGAGGTGCCGGTACTGTGGCTGGGCACCGCCGAGCGCGTTTCCGCCATCGTGGAAATGAACCGCCCGGGCGTGTGGGTGCTTGGCGACACGATCGATGCCAACCGCGAAGCTGGCATGGGTATCGTCGTCGAATATGCTGGCGCCGGCGGCAAGCCGCAGTGGCAGGCGCCCCCGGCGGGGTTCAGGTGGGACTACCGGCGCTTTGCCGGTCCACCCCGCAAGCCAGTCAAGCCCGACGAGATCATCGACCTGCTGATCACCGCCCGGCAGAGCGCGGGCGAAGGTTTCGACCTGTGGTCCATCAACGGCGTGCCCTACGACGAGAAAACCATGCCGGTGACACGCAGGCTCAGGCTCGGCGGCCGCTACCGGCTGCGCCTGCGCAATGCCAGCGACGACATCCATCCGTTGCACCTGCACCGCCACAGCTTCGAGATCGTGAGCGTGATGGGCCAGCCCACGGGCGGGGTAATGAAGGACGTGGTCCTGGTACCTGGTTTCCAGACCACCGAGGTCGACTTCACCGCCGACCAGCCCGGCCTGAGCCTGTTTCACTGCCACATGCAAAGCCACATGGACTACGGCTTCATGGCGCTGTTCGAGACGGTGTAACACCGCGGCTTCGCCGTCGTCCCCTCCCCGTCGTCGTCCCCTCCCCGTCGTCATCCCCTCCCCGTCGTCATCCCCGCGAAAGCGGGAAGAGCTTTTCAACAGACGAAGGTCTGGTCATCCAGTGCTTTCATGTGATCCGTAAGAGCCAAAGCACTGGATTGCCGCTTTCGCGGGAATGACGACGTAGAGACGTAGAGACGTAGAGACGTGGCAGCATGGCGGTGTGGCGGATCCACTGGGCATCCCCGAGCCGACGGGTGATGCCCCGGCCGGCACAGCCGATCAGCCGTGCCAGTCGCGCTCAGTCGTGTTTGGGAAGGGCCACCTGCACAGGTTGGCCACCGCCGGGCACCACGGTAATGGTGATGCTCGAGGGATACTCGCCGCTGTGGTGCACCGCGTTGTGCGCCACCACCCATTTGGTCTCGTCGTAGTTGTTGCCGCCAGTGTTGAGGTTGCGGTCGAAGCGCGGGAAATTGCTGCTGGAGATCGCCACGCGCAACTTGTGCCCGGCGGCAAAGTAGTTGCTGGTGTCAATCGGCTGGAATGTCACCTTGTACACCTTGTCCGGCGACATCCACGCCAGCGGCTGGTCGTAGCCGTCGCGGTAGCGCATGCGCTGGATGTTCTCGGTAATGTTGTAGGCCTTGCCGTCCGGATGGACGTCCATCACCTTGAACGTGAAGTCGGTGTCCTTGGCGCTGGAGGACACATACAGCGTCACCGTGATCGGCCCACTGACCTCGACACCTTGCTTGAACGGCTCGCTGTCGTAGACCAGGATGTCGTTGCGGGTTTCGTGCCCGCTCTGGTCGTAGGAACCGAACTTCACCGCATTGCCCTGGCAGCAGCCACCGCCACCGAACGTCGGCACCGGATTACCCGGATCGTAGATGAAGGAATCGGGTTGGTCCGTCACCGCTGGCGCCGTTGCCAGTGCGCCGTCGCCGTACAAGGTGTTTGCGTGGCCCTTGCTGGTGAAGTAGAAGCTCTGCGTGGTGGCGCCGGCCGGCGGCCAGGTCGGCGACTGCTTCCACTTGTTTTCGCCCATGACGTAGTACAGCACCTTGGGCTGCTTCTGCAGGATGCCGTTGTCCTCGCCCTTGAGGAAGTGATCGAACCAGCCGTACATCAGTCCGTTGAAGTCCATGCGCGCATCGCCCACGTCCAGGTCGCCGATCATCGTGTGCTCGGTGGCGCGGGTATACGCACAATGCAGCACCGGGGAAATGACGAGGTATTGCTGATCGGCGATCGCCTTCGGCGCGGTGCGTCGCACCTCGTTGTAGGCGGCCAGGTTCGGCGACACACCGACGTCAAACCAGCTCACGAACCAGAGGCCCGGCTTGCTCACCCGCATGCTCTCGTTCCACAGCCCGCCACGGGTCCAGGCCGGGCTGTTTGGTGTGCGCGCAATCATGTTGCCGCCGGTGGCAACCGGCATGACCGTGTCGAAGATGCCCGGCGGACCGCCGACCGCGCGCAGTATGTCTTTTTCCGGCAGATGCCGGAACGCCTTGTCCCAGTCCACCGGCGGCATCTGCGGCGCCAGGTCGAATGCCTTGGACACCCGGATCAGGTGCGCCTGCGAGGCGTCGGCGGGAAACATCGGCCGCACCTGGTTCTGCTGGCCATACAGCCAGTCGATAAAGAGCATCTGCACCGCGCCGCCGCGATACCAGTTGCCCTGCTCCCAATACGGGCCGACCTTGCCCACGCCGGCGCCAAAGCCCTGCACGTTGAACGTGGCCAAGCCCGGATCATTCTGTGCCACCACGGCCAACTGCCACTCCGCGGTGGAGGAACAGCCGGTCGTGCCGACCTTGCCGTTCGACCAGGGCTGCGAGGACATCCATTTGATCTCATCGGAACCATCGGAAAGCGGCGGGCCGAGAATGTCGTACTCGCCTTGCGAGAAGAAGTGCCCACGCTCGTTGATCTGCACGTAGGCGTAGCCGCGCTTCACGGCCTCGAGTTCGCGGCTCATGTCGCGCGGGGCGCCCAGCTTCACGTCCCAGTAATTGAAGTTGTATGGCGTGCGCACGAAGATGATCGGCACCCTGCCGGCAGCGTTCTTCGGCCGGTAGATGTCGGCCGCCATCAGCTTGCCGTCGCGCATCTTGACCATGACCTTGCGGTCGATGACGGCCACCTGCTCGAGCTGCTGCTCGATGCTGTTGCGCTGGGCAATCAGCGCTTCCTCCGGCGTGAGCCGCTGCTGCGCGATGACCGGGCTGGCCAGCAGCAGCGAAAGTCCAAACGGCGCCACGGCGCTGGCTGCCGTTGCCGCAAGTCGAGTCAAACGCATGGCAATCCCCTCAAGCCGAACCAGTTGGCGCGGTGCAAGCAATGCGCGCACACCAAGCCCCGATCGTAAGACCTCGCCGCGTGGTGTAAAAGGGGACGGGGCTGTAAGTTGCGACTTACAGCCTCCCCTCACCTGCCTGGTGCATGCATGACCGTGACCCCCACTGCCCTGCGCTACCTCGCCTTGGGCGATTCCTACACCTGCGGCGAAGGCGTAGCCCCCGCCGAGCGGTGGCCGGAACAATTGGCCTGCCGCTTGCGCGCCGAATCGCAGGCGATCAGCGAAGTCCGCATCGTGGCACGCACTGGCTGGACCACGCAGGAATTGGCTGCCGGCATCGAGCAGGCGGACCTGCAACCACCCTACGGCCTGGTCTCGCTGCAGATCGGCGTGAACGACCAGTATCGCGGCCAATCCCCGGAGTCATACCGGGTTTCGCTGCGCGCCTTGCTCGCGCATGCGCGCGAGCTGGCCGGTGGGCATGCCGGCCGGGTGATCGTGCCCTCGATTCCCGATTGGGGCCACACGCCCTATGCCCGCCAGCAACAACGTGACCCCGCGCAGGTTGCGCGCGAATTGGACGCCTATAACGCCGTGGCCCGGGATGAGGCCGCACGCGCCGGCGCGCCATGGATCGACATCACGCCGCTGTCCCGGCAGGCCACGCCTGGTTGGATCGGCACTGACGGCCTGCATCCGACGGGCGCGCAGTATGCGGCCTGGGCCGCGCCAATTGCGGCTGCCGCCCGCACCGCGCTCGGCTGAACCCGCGTTTCATGCGGGAGCCGCAAGACGGCAGGGCGGCAGCGTATCATTGAGCTTATTTGCCGGAGCTCGACATGCCCCTGGATAGCACCACGCGCGAACGTATTGAGACCCTGCTGCATGAACACCCGGTCGTCCTGTTCATGAAGGGCGACCGCCAGCAGCCAATGTGCGGTTTTTCCCTGGCCGCCACCAATACCCTCAATGAACTCTTGCCCGACTACCACACCGTCAACGTGCTCGAGGATGCCGAGATTCGCCAGGGCATCAAGGAGTACGGCGACTGGCCCACGATTCCCCAGCTTTACGTAGGGGGCGAGCTGGTCGGCGGCGCGGACATCATCCAGCAGATGTACACCAGCGGCGAGCTGCATGCCTTGTTTGGCCTGCCCGCGCCGGACCGCACCGCGCCGGAAATCACCATCACCGATGCCGCCGCCGAAGCCATCCGCGACGCGACCACGAACGCCGAGGGTGCCGCCCTGCACCTGGAGATCGGCCCGGACCACAGCGCGGGCTTCCAGCTTGCGCCGGCTGACGAGCACGACATCGTCGCCCACGCCAACGGCCTGGAGGTGCACTTCGATCCGGCCAGCGCCAAGCGCGCCCGCGGCATCGTCATCGACTGGGTCGCCACCGTGCAGGGGGAGGGCCTCAGCCTGACCTTCCCTGGCGCGCAAACGATCAAGGCCATGAGCGTGCAACAACTGCAAGCCCGGCTGGCCGCCCAGGACATCACGCTCATCGACGTGCGGCCCGCCGCCGCCCGCGCCCTGGCCGCCCCCCTGGCGGCGGCACGCATCCTGGACGAAGAGGGTTACGAAAGCCTGGCCAGCCTGCCGAAGGACACCGCGCTGGCCTTCATCTGCCATACCGGGGTGTCAAGCAAGAGCGTGGCGCAACGCTTTGCCGCCCACGGTTTCAGCAACGTGGCGAACGTCGAGGGCGGCATGGATGCGTGGTCGGTCGGGATCGACCCGAGCGTGCCGCGCTACTGAGCGTCTCAGCCCACTGGCATGGGGACGCGGCTGGCGGCGTTGAAGTCGCCTATCGCGCCAACCAGCTCGGTGATCGCGCCTTGCTCGGCCACCGTCATGTCCGGGTTCCAGCAATCGAGGATCAGCACCACGCGGGTCTCGCCGCTGCGGTTCCACGCCTCGTGCTCCATGGTGTCGTCAAACGTCACTGCGCGTCCCTCTTGCCAGGCGTGAATCTCGCCGCCCACGCGAATGGCACAATCCGGCGGCACGATGAGCGGTAGATGCGTGACCAGGCGGGTATTGGTGACCCCACGGTGCAGCAGGATGTGCGAGCCCGGGCGCAGCACCGAGAACAGCGCTTCGGGCGCATGCGCGCGGACGCGCACCAGCGGCAAATCGTGCAGGAGCGCCGCGGTGTGCGGGCACCGTTGCAGGTGCTCGTCGAAGCGCTCGCCGTGGCGGAAAAAGAAAAACGCGTCCCACGAAGCCGGCGTCCCACCCGAGCCCTTGAGCAGGCCGGGCAGGTCACCCGCCGGACCGCCCAGGAACGACTCCAGGTCGTTTTCCCCTTCCAGCAGCACCCGGCGCAGTTCCTCGCGGACGATGTCGGTGCTGGCTTCCAGTTGCTCGTACCACGGAAAGTTCTCGCGGGCGTAATAGGTCCGGCTTGGCACCCCGGGGAAGTACAGGAACTTCGGCTTTTGCCGCGGATCGGGAATGTTCGCCGGCTGCTCGCCGAGATAGATGGCCAGCGCCTGGTCGACGCGCGCCATCTCCGCACGTCCATAGCGCTCGCGCAGCGGCTCCATGGTCTGCTCGAACAACGCGTGGCGCCCGACATCGACGTAGCGGATGGCGTGCTTGACCGCCTCGCGGATACCGGGAGCGGTCGTGTCCTCGCTCAACCAGCGCCCCTGGTCCTGGGCCACGTTGATCGCCCCGAAATACTCCACCAGCGCCTGGTGCGATTCGCCCAACTGTTCGAGCACCGTGCCCAGGCGCAGGCGCGCGACAAACATCTGCGGGCCAAGCTGCAACGCCTGGCGCAAGCTGTCCGCGGCCCCGCGCAGGTCGCCATCCATCATCTGCGAAGCCCCCAGCTGATGCCAGGTCCCAGCCACGTCCGGGTGCGCCTTGGCCGCCACCCGCAACATCTCGACCGCGCGATGGGCAAAGCCTCGTACCAGTTGCAGATGGGCCAGGTATTGCAGCGCTTCGACGTCCCCGGGCTCACTGTCGAGAACCCGCGCATACGCGGACTCCGCCAGGGCTTCGTCCCCGTGCTGCACGGCGAAGCGCGCACGCGCGCGGAAATCGACCGGTTGCGGATTTGCTTCAATGGCCATGGCGATACCGTGATGGACTGCGTAACTGGTGACTGACCGGCATAATACGCGATGCCGCACTGCGCCAGGCTTCCGCTGACCATATGCGTGCACCGCGCAGCCCGGCGGCGGCCCTCACCGATGATATAGACGCCCGCAGATGACTTCACGACGGCAAGGATTGAGCGACGCCAGCTGGCGGCACGTGGCGAGCGCAGGTGCGGCGCTGGATGCCGGTCGGCTCGATGCGGCCAGCCAAAGCCTTGCGGCGATCCCGGCGGCCGAAGCCGGACACCCCGAGGTGCTGCGCATGCGTGCCGGCATCCACAGCCTGCAGGGGCAACATCGCGAAGCCGTCGCCGTGATGCGCCGGGCCGTGACACAGCGTCCGGACGACGCGCTGTACTGCAACACGCTGGGCACGATCTATGGCAACGCCGGCAACTACGATGCGGCGGTCGAGGCACTGCAGCGCGCCTGCGAGCTGCAACCGACGCTGGCCCTGGCGTGGTTCAACCTTGGCGTGATGCTGATCCGCGGCGTACGCCATGGGGAGGCTGAGGCCGCGCTGCACAAGGCGGTGGAGCTCGATCCCGGGCAGTCCGCGGCGCGCGCCTTGCTCGGCGACGAGTTGCGCAACCGCGGGGCGGTGAGCGAGGCCGCGGCCCAGTACCGCCAAATCATCACCCGGGAGCCTTGGGTCGGCCAGGCCTGGTGGGGCCTGGCCGACCTCAAAACCACGCGCTTCGCCGACGACGACATCCAGCGCATGCAGATCGCCATGCGACGCCCGGAGGCCAGCGACGACGACCTGATCGCGATTGGCTTCGCCCTGGCCAAGGCGCTGGGGGATGCCGGACGCTACGCGGAATCCCTCGCCACGCTCGCGCAAGCCAATGCAGTCGCGCGGCGGCGGCAGACCTGGGATGCCGCCGGTTTTTCCGCCAGTGTCGCCGACGTCGTTGCAGCCTTTTCCCCGCCTCCGCCCACAGCCCGCACGCCGACGCTTGGCCATGAAGTCATTTTCATCACCAGCCTGCCGCGCTCGGGCTCCACCCTGGTCGAACAGATCCTGGCCTCGCACAGCGCCGTCGAAGGCGCCGGGGAACTGGTCGACCTGCCAGCTGTACTGGCCGAGGAGTCGCAGCGCCGCGGCCAGCCGTTCCCGCGCTGGGTACCCGCCATGCAGCCAGTCGACTGGGAGCGCCTCGGTCGGCGCTACCTGGAGCGCAGCCAGCGCTGGCAAGGACGCCGGACCAGGTTCACCGACAAGCTGCCGAACAACTGGATCTATATTGGTGCCATCCGCGCGATGCTGCCGGGCGCCCACATCATCGCCTGCCGGCGCGATCCGTTGGAGACCTGCCTGTCGTGCTACCGGCAACGTTTTGCCGGCAACGAGTACACACGCACATTCGAGGACCTGGCGAGTTTCTGGCGCGACTTCGACCGCAGCGTCCGGCACTGGTCGGCGCTGCACCCCGGCCACGTCCTCGAGCACGGTTACGAAGACCTGCTGGCCGACCCGGACGCCTCGATCCGCCGCCTGCTGGCCTTTTGCGGCCTGGCGTTCGAAGCCGCCTGCCTGCAATTCCACGCCACCCAGCGGGACGTCCATTCGCCCAGTGCCGCCCAGGTCCGCCAACCGCTGCAGCGCGACACTGCGCGCGCGCCGCGCTACGGCGCCCTGCTCGATCCGTTGCGCGCGGCGCTCGGCTATCCGCCGCTTGCGGACCCGTCGGGATAGCCCCAATGGCGCAGCATCGGCGCGAGGATCGGCAAGACCGCTTCGAGTTGTGCCTGGTAGCGCGTCCAACGATTGACTGCGCGGGTGCTCACCGGCTGGATGACCTGGTCGTAACTGGGCGTGCCGATGTATGCCTTGCCGCGTGCGTGCGCGGCAAATTGCTGCAGCGGTGCGGCATCCTCGAGGCCGAGGAACGCCGCAATGCGCTCGCTCTGCGCGGGTAGATCGGCAACCAGGTCCTCGTAACGCGACACCAGCACGGCCGGCTGGAACACCTCGACGTGATGCAGCCAATGTGCCATCGCCGTCACGTAGGCCGTGGCCAGCCGCTCCAGGTCCGCGCAGGCCGTGGCCAGCACCGTGGAACGGAAATTCTGCATGTAGCAACTGAGGATCACGTCGCAGGGATGACGCAGCGCCAGGATGAACCTGGCTTCGGGAAACATGCGGTTGATCAGCGGCAGCCACAGCATGTTGAGCGGGTTCTTGTCGACCAGTTGCGCCTCCCAGTTGCGCGGGATCTTCTCGCACACCAATGACCAGTAATGCTTGCGCAGCTCGTCGCAGTCGCGCTGGTTCAATTTGTACAAGTCCTGCGGCACGCGCACTTCGTAGCTGGCAAGGCCGTCGGCCAAAGTGTTGAGGAACGGGCGTTCATCCATCGACTGCAGGGCCGGATGGGCGTCCAGCATCTGCTCCAGCAGGGTGGTGCCCGAGCGCGGGAAGCCCACGATGAACACCGGGGACTGGCTGGCTTCCGGCGCGCGCAATTTCGGCCAGGCGCGGAATTCCTCGACGCTCAGGCGCGTGACGGCCGCCGGCAACAGCGGCGCGTCGGGGAGGAAGTGCGAGGGCACCACCCGGCGCATCTCCTCGCCCTGGCGCGCATGCGCCAAGGCCAAGGCCTGCATGGCGGCCGCCGTGTCGCCCAACTTGTCGCAGCTCTCGGCCAGCGCAAAGTAGTGCACATAGTCGCCATCAGTACCCGGACCGGTACGCTCCAGCAGCGCACGTGAGCCGGCCCAGTCGCCCCGGCGCTGCGCCAGCCTGGCCTGCTGGTGCGCGATCTCCTTGCGCGCCGGCTCGTCCAATATCAATTGCTCGCCCATGATCCGGCGCAGCAGCTGATCGGCGGCGTCGAGCCGGTTCATGCGCTCGTAGGTGACAGCCAGCTGGAGCTGCGCCGGCAGATAGGCCGGTGTGCGTTGCAGGATTTCGCGCAGCAGCGCTTCGGCGCCCTTGGGATCGCCCTGCGCCATCAGCAGGTGGGCAAGCTCGAGCTGCAGCTCGTCATCCAGCCCGGTCCAGGTTCGCCAAGGCTGAAGCAGCTTGTCGATCTGCATATCCCGGCATGCGCTGCAGGCGCTGGCCGCGCGGATGCGGATGGGGATGGATTCGGGGTCCAGCAGATGCGCATCGAGCAGGGTCTCGCGCGCCTCGGGATAGGCCTGCTGCTGCATCTGCAGCAGCCCCAGGTTGAGCAGGGTCTGGGCGTTCTTCGGATCCCACTGCAACGCCGTGGCATACGCCTGGGCCGCAGCGTCCAGGTCACCGGATTCGCGCAGCGCGGTGGCGTAGTTGCTCCAGTGCACCCCGGATTGCGGATAGCGGCGGGTGAGCTGCGCATAAAGCGGAAGCGCGACGTCGAGCTTCTTTTGCAGATGCAGGCTGATAGCCAGCAGCAGCTGCAGGTTGCCGTCGTCGGGCTGCTCGTCGAGCCCGGCCCTGGACAGACGTTCGGCCTCGACCAAGCGTCCGGCATTCAGTGCCGTGGCGATGATTTCAGTGGCGGTGACAGGCATCTCACTATCCGATGGCAGGGCGGCGCGACGCCCACGCCAGGTGCGCCGCTGCACGCGGCATCGAGGGCCACGCCATTGTCGGCGAATTTCGATGCCCGCACAAAAAGGCCGCGCGGAACACCACGCGGCCCGCCCCGGCCAGCAGCGTTCGCGCTAGAAGTCGTAGGTCACGCCGAGCTGGATGTAACGCGGCGTCGCCTGGCTTATCGGTACCCAGAAGTCCTTCGACAGGACGCCAGGGCCGGACTCCGAGATCGCATAGTACTGAGTCACCCGTTGTTGATTGAACAGGTTGTAGACCAGCACGCTGAAGCCAAGCTTATGCCCGGCGAACGCCGGCCGGTACTCGGCATTCAGGCTGACGATTTCCTGCCACGGCGTGCGTCCGGTGGCGCCACCCGGCGCCGGCTTGCCCTCCGGCCCGCAGAAGTGATACGCCGCGGCGTAGCCAAACGGGTCCGTCTGTTCCGGCCCGAAGTAGCCCAGGCAGGTACGCGGCGTGCCGGAGAGGATCTGCGCCGTGCCACCGAGCAGCCATTCCGGGGTGACCTGGTAATAGCCGCGCAACTTGATCTGGTGACGGCGGTCGTTCGCCTGGTCGCCGTTCGCGTAGGTCATCACGCCCGAGTTGTCCCAGTCCTCGGTTTGCGCCACGTCCGTCTGGCCGATATCCGACCGCACCGAGCCTTCCGAGTTGCCGAAGCTGTGGCTGATCGTGTAGTCCAGGCGGCCAAACCACTTGCCGTCAAACGGATGCTCCAGGTAAAGATCCAGGCCAACGTACTTGCGCAGCAGGTCCGGCATGCCAAATGCCGACCACGGCACGGTCATGGTGCCGTAGCCGCTCGTGGTGGAACCGTAGACCAACGGGACGTTGAACGAGGAATTGCGACCCGGGTTCATGATGTAGCAGCCTTGGCCTTCGGCCGCATTCGGATCGAAACCTTGCGCGACGCCGGCATTGACGAATACATCGGTCTCGCACACATCATCGAGCATGTTGCGCAGGCGGCGATAGGTTGCCTTGGCGCCCGTGGTCCAATGCATGCCGAACATGTCGAATGCCTTGTCCAGGCCGGCGATATATTCATCCTGATACTCGGCCTTGGCGTTTTTGCTGGTGACCTGGCGCGGGTCTGGCGGCACTCCAAATTCGTTGTTTGCGGACACGCCTGGATAATGCCCTTGCGGAATCTGGGTCAGCCCAGTCGGTTGGCCGGTGGTCGGATCGATGCCGGTGTAGGTGAAGTACTGGTCGGTAAAGACGCTGCCTGAAGCACCGCGAATGGCCACATTGGCTGGTTCGTCCAAATAATAACGGCCAGCATTCGCATAGACCTTGAGGCTGGAATCACCATAGACGTCCCAAGTAGCACCCAGGCGTGGCGACCAGTTTGGCTTGGTCAGGCGCAAATAAGCCTGACCGTCGGGGTTGTAATTGGTGAATTGGTCGCTGCGTACGCCAATCGACAGCAGGATGTTATTCGTGACCTGCCAGCGGTCTTCAATATATTGTGCACGCTGCTTGACACGCACGCTCTTGGCACCCGTGGTGAAGATGTCCTTGAAAACGTAATAACCCTGACCACCAGGCGCGCCGACTTCCTGGCCGGTCAGCGAGCTGATGGCAAGGCTGGGATCACCCTTGCCATAAAACCAGGCGAAAGCCCCGGCTCCCGAGCGTTGCTGGCCAATGTTCAGGGCCTGGGTATCCATGTTGTCGATGCCGGCGGTAATCGAGTGGGTGCCGATCTTGTAATTGATATCCAGGCGCAGGTTACGAGTCTTGTCCTCAGCACCCGGGTTATTCACCGTGGCGATGGTCTGCGGCCCGACAATGGCGCTGCCACCAGTGTAGGCTGGATTCTGGAACTGGGCCCGGGCGATAAACGGATCGTCGCCGCTGCCCGCTTCGCTATAGTTGGTCTGCTTCATCTTGCCGTACAGTGCATCGACCGTGAGGCTATCCGTAAGATAGCCGGTATATTTGAGGCTGTACATGTCGGCGCCGTCCTTGGTATGCGTATCCGGTCCCTTGAATGCGCCATAGGTGCCGCGATTTGAGCCATCAGTGGCGTAATTGTAGGCATAGACGTTACCGGAATAGGATGACTTGTTCGATGCGCCGGTCAATTCCAGGATGTTATTATCGGTAATGTTCCAATCCAGTTTTCCGTACCACTTTGGATTATTGTATGAATAACGCGTGGCCTGGTTTACTTCCACGCTGCCGACATTTTGCCCACTCACCTGCCGGTTCGCTTCATATGCACCGAAGAAGAACAGACGATCCGGGATCAGTGATCCGCCAAGGTAGAAATCCTCGGTATGCTGCCAAGCCTTGTTGTCGTTGCGGAAGCGGTATGGCTTGCCTTGCGCGCCATCGGGGCCAGTCAGGTATATGGGACCGCTGGGGTAGCGTTGGTTGTCCGGGCTGGCCATGCCGAAATCGGGCTGCCACAGTTCGGCAACCCCGAAATGCCACTCGTTGGTGCCGCGCTTGCCAACCATATTGATCACGCCGCCGTCCGAACGGCCGTACATGGCGCTGTAGCCACCGGTCAACACTTGTTCCTGCTCGATCGCGCCGTAGGGCAGGCTCAGGCCGCCAAAGTTGTGCAGTGGATCAGTGGTATTGAAACCGTTGATGTAATACGCGTTCTCGGCAATGCTCGAACCGGCGAAGGAATTGAGCACCTGGCCTTCAGGGCCACGCAAACCAACGTACGCGCTGGTACCGGCATTGACGCCCGGCGCCAACTGCGCGATCGCCTCGGCGTTGCGCTGCAACGGCAGCTTGGCCAGCTGCGTCGACGTCACCACCACGCGCGAGTCGACCTGGCTGATGTCAATCGGCGGCAGGCTGTTCGCGGTCACCGTCAGGGTTCCCAGCGTTTGGACTGCTGCAGGTATGTTGAAGTCGACGCGGGTACCGCCGCCCACCGGGAAGGTGACGTTGTTGCGTGTATCGGTGGTGACGCCATCCTTCTGCAGGGTTACCGTGTAAGCGCCCAGCGGCAGTGAGGAAGCGCTGAAGCTGCCGGCGGCGTTGACCGTCACCGTGCGGGTCACCCCACTCGGCCCACGTACCGTGACTGTATCGCCCGCAGGCGCCGTGCCGTAGATGCTGCCGGTGGACGATTGTGCCTGCACCGCGCTCATGGCCCCCAGTCCGTACAGGCCGAATGCACCGGCGATGGCGATACTCAGGGTGGAGCGGACCAGCGTGCCGGCCCGGCGATGAAATAACTCGATGAGATGCTGACGACGTGTCATGGCAATGCCTCCCGACGGTACGCCTGGTCCGATCTGGCGCGCGGGGCTAGGCAAATCAGCGTGCTTTCTTAACGAGTTCCTTATAGACACCTTTCCTGAACGCACGGTGACGCATCGACGTCACGATCCGCCAGCACAAGAGGTTTGGCGCGCGGCAGCTCGCCGGGGATACTGATCTCTACAATGAAAAAAAGGCCGCGCGATTGCTCGCGCGGCCTTGAGATTTACAGCAGTCGACTCGGGACTTAGAAGCTGACCGTGGCGCGAGCCCAGTAGTAGCGGCCCACCACATCGAAGTCCGCCGGGTCGGTGTTCGCATTCAACGAGTTGTTCGAATACAGCATTGGCGGCTGCTTGTCGAACAGGTTGTTGACACCGATGCTGAGCTTCGTGTTGATCGGCTTGATGTTGTAGCCGAGGCTCACGTCGCTGTAGGCGTGGCTGCCATAGTGGAACACCACGCCATCGCGACCCGGATACGCCGTCGCCTGCTGGCTCAGGTTCTTGGAGCCCATCTTGAACGGGCTGCTGATGCGCATCCGCCAAGACGCATCCCAGGAACCCATCTGCCAGTTCAACGACGGCTGGATGCTCCAGCGCGGGAAGAAACACAAGCCGCCGGTGTTCGACGCGCAGGCCGACTGCAAGCCAGAACCCAACGAGCCCATCATGCCGGCACCCTGGAACACCCGGTTCGCGGCCGTTCCCGGTGCGATCTGCACCTGGTACTGGGTCATGTAGGTCCCGTTCACGTTGAAGATGAACTGGCCGAAGCCGAACTCCGGCAAGCGGTACGTGGCCGAGAAATCCGTACCCTTGACGTCCAGCCGGCCCAGGTTGGTCGTCGGCAGGTAGACCTGCTTGATCTGTCCGATATTGCCACCAGCGGGGAAGCGCTGGATCAGCGGGCAGTACTCGGCAATCCCGTTGTAGCAAAGGTCGAGCACGGTCTGCTCACCCGGGATCGTGATCGTGTCGTTCAGGTAGATGCGCCAGTAGTCGATGCTGACCGAGAGCCCTGGCACGAACTCGGGCGAATACACCGCGCCGAAATCGAAGGACTTGCCCTGCTCCGGCTTGAGCGGGAAGTTCAGATACTTCGCGCCCGAGAACAAGCCGCCACCCTGACCATGCTCGGCCACCGTCTGGTTGCGGAACGAACCATCCAGCGGCACGTTCACGCAGGCCGGATTCGGCGTGGTGGCGCCATCGCAGGGGTCACTGCTCAAGCTCGAAGTGCTGCTTGCCGGCATGCCGAAGATGTCCTGGATGCTCGGGGCGCGGAACACCGAGGCCACCGTGCCGCGCAGCAGCAGGTCGGTGATCGGCTTCCACTCGAAGGCGACCTTCCAGTTGTTGGTGCTGCCCGCCATGTTGTACTTGGAATAACGATCACCCAAGGTCACGTTCAGCGACTTGGCGAACGGCATGTCGGTGAGCAACGGGATGAACAACTCCGCATAAGCTTCCTTGACGTTGTCGCTGCCGCGCAGGGGGCTGGCACAGCCGGCACCCGGGCAGTTGCCGGTGGTCGGGTCGATCAGCTGCTGGAACGGGATGGTGTTGTTGGTGAATTCATTGCGGTAGGAAACACCAGCCGCCAGCTGCATCGTGCCCGCGGGCAGATCAAACAAGGCGCCTGTGACATCGGCGTGATATTGGCGCTGCAGCGTCCACTGCTGCATCAAGGTTTGCACCGAAGCTTTCTTCAAGGCGGCCGCGGTGGAGGTCGACTGGCCGCTGAAGATATCCCACGGCACGCAAGAGTTGAGCGAGATCGGCGCGCTCGGCGTACCGCACTGCACCACCCCGTCACTGTTCATGAACGAGGGTCCCAGGCCGGCCGCCAACAAGGAACTGCTGGGCGAACCGCCGGTGGTCGTCGTGAACGAGTAGTAGCCGTAGTTCACGCCGGCATCCCAGGTCCAATCCTTGTCGAACAAGGTCAGAGATCCCTTCAGTCCTGCCTGCAGCTGGTTGGTGCGCTCGCTGGAGGAATACACACGGTTGCCGGCAGCCACCTGGCGGAAGCCCACGGTGTTGCCGTTGGCGCGGGTAAAATCGATGCCGAACGGGTTGTAGTAGCTCTGTGCCGAAACTGGCGTATTGGTGTTGATCCCAAAGGGGTTCGGCGCCAACTGCATCGACGCCGTCGACTTGTTCATGTACGTGGTCATGTACGCATCGACGTGGTCGGTCAGATGGTAGGTGCCCTTGAAGAAGCCGTTGATGCGCTCCTGGGGTGCGCGCAGTGCCTGCACCGTCGCATAGTTGTAACGGTCGTCGTTGCCGAAGCAATGGAAGTCGCCCGGGCCCAGCGGGCTCTTGCCGGACTTGATGGCATCGTGGTTGGCTGCCAGGTTGTTCTTGGTGGCGCAACCAAACTGGGCCGCGATGTCCTTTGGCAGCCGGATATTGCCGTAGATGCCCGTGCCGGAACCACCCTTGGCGGCATACAGCGGGCCGTTCGGGCTGTCGGCGGTCAGGGACAGGGCGTACTCGGAGAACTTGCGGTTGCCCTGCAGGATGATGTCCGCCTTGTTGTAGCTGACGCCGGCGATGAGGCTGCCCTTGTCGGAGCTCTGGCCGAACGTAAAGCCACCGCCACGCGTCTCGCCATCGCCATGATCGGAGATGCCGTAGTTGGTGGTGACCTGGGCCCCCTGGTAGTCGGACTTCAGGATGACGTTGATCACGCCGCCGATCGCGTCGGAACCGTAGACAGCCGATGCACCGTCGGTCAGGACCTCGATGCGCTCCACGGCGGCCGCCGGGATCGCATTGATGTCCGCATTCACCACGCGCTGGCCGTCGACCAGGGTCAAGGTGCGGTCCGAACCCACGCCACGCAGGCCAACCATGGTGCGGCTGCGCGGATTGGCGTTCGGGCTGTTCTGGTTGTTGACGGTCGGGGTCAGCAGGCCACCGGTGACCGCCGGCAGGTTCTGCACCACGTCGCCAAGGGTCAGGGCGCCGGTCGCCTTGATCTGCTCGGCGGAGACCGCAATGACCGGGTTGGATGTTTCGAGGTCCACGCGGCGAATGTGCGAACCAGTCACCACGACGGTCTTGAGTTCGGTGGCTTGGCTTGCCTGGGGCTGCGATGCGGCCTGATCCTGGGCAAATGCACTGCCGGCAACGCCAACGGTCATCACGGCGCCCAGGGACAGGGCCGTTCGCACCGCCAGCGACAGCTTGTTTCGATTGGATTTCATTACGCTCTCCGGATTTGAGGTATCAATGACATTTCAGTACCCCGTGCCATGTCGAGGTTCTGCCCTAGGGTCTTGCGAGTGTTGCCAAGTGTCGTGCTGTCCGCGATTCGTTCGCGCGGGCCAGCTTGCCAAGTCACCCACGCGGTCCCGCCGCGAGTGAGCTGAGAGAAGGTCGAATCGACAAGGCGGGCAAACATCTACTGCGTGCCTTGCCAATTCTTTTACAAAACAGTCCCATCTCCCTTACATTTGCGGAAGGCTAACGCAAAGCACACAAATGACGCAAGTCAAAATTTCCGCTCCGCAGACTTGACAAGTGTCAAGTCCTCGCAAGTCCATGGCATCGTTCTTGCCTGCCAAACTGACCATGGCAACATGGTTCCGCCGACCCCGGCGGGCGTCCAAGCCGCGCGCCTCCTGAACACCGGGCACAAAAAAAGGCCGCGTCACGGATCGGCGCGGCCTCTGGACGTAAACGTCAATGTGGGTTCAGAAGCTCACGGTAACCCGCCCCCAGTAGTAGCGTCCCACGACATCGAAGTCCGCCGGGTCGGTATTCGCGTTCAATGAATTGTTCGTGTAAAGCAACGGCGGTTGCTTGTCGAACAGGTTGTTGACACCGATGCTGACCTGCGTGTTGATCGGCTTGATGTTGTAGCCCAGACTCACGTCACTGTACGCGTGGCTCCCATACTGGAACACCACGCCATCGCGACCCGGGTACGCCGTCGCCTGCTGGCTCAGGTCCTTGGAGCCCATCTTGAATGGGCTGCTGATGCGCATCCGCCAGGTTGCGTCCCAGGAACCCAGCTGCCAGTTCATCGCCGGCTGGATGCTCCAGCGCGGGAAGAAGCACAGGCCACCTGAGTTCGTCGCACACGCCGACCCAAGTCCAGAGCCTTGCGAGCCCATCACCCCGGCACCCTGGAACACCCGGTTTGCCCCCGTCCCCGGTGCAATCTGGATCTGGTACTGGGTCATGTAGGTCCCGTTCACACTGAAGACGAACTGGCCGAAGCCGAACTCCGGCAAGCGGTAGGTGGCCGAGAAGTCGGTACCCTTGACATCGAGCCGCCCGAGGTTGGTCGTGGGCAGGTAGACCTGCTTGATCTGTCCGATGTTGCCGCCCTCGGGGAAGCGCTGGATCAGCGGGCAGTACTGGGACAGGCCGTTGTAGCAAAGATCCAGCACGGTCTGCTCGCCAGGGATCGTGATCGTATCGTTCAGGTAGATGCGCCAGTAGTCGATGCTGAGCGACAGGCCCGGGACGAATTCCGGCGAATACACCGCGCCGAAGTCGAAGGACTTGCCTTCTTCCGGCTTCAGCGGGAAGTTCAGGTACTTGGCACCCGAGAACAAGCCACTGCCCTGGCCGTGCTCGGCTACGGTCTGGTTGCGGAACGTACCATCCAGCGGCACATTCACGCAGGCCGGATTCGGCGTGGTGGCGCCATCACAAGGATCGCTGCCGAGGCTGGAGGTGCTGTTTGCCGGCATGCCGAAGATGTCCTGGATGCTCGGGGCGCGGAACACCGAGGCCACCGTGCCGCGCAGCATCAGGTCAGTGATCGGCTTCCACTCGAACGCAACCTTCCAGTTGTTCGTGCTGCCCGCCATGTTGTACTTGGAGTAGCGGTCACCCAGGGTCACGTTCAGCGACTTGGCAAACGGCAGGTCGCTGAGCAGCGGAATGAACAGCTCGGCGTACGCTTCCTTGACGTTGTCGCTGCCGCGCAGGGGGCTGGCACAGCCGGCACCCGGGCAGTTGCCGGTGGTCGGATCGATCAGCTGCTGATACGGAATCGTGTTGTTGGTGAATTCATTGCGGTAGGAAACACCAGCCGCCAACTGCATCGTGCCCGCGGGCAGATCGAACAAGGCGCCCGTGACATCGGCGTGGTATTGGCGCTGCAGCGTCCACTGCTGCATCAGGGTTTGCACCGAGGCTTTCTTCAAGGCCGCGGCAGCGGAAGCCGACTGGCCGCTGAAAATGTCCCATGGCACGCAAGAGTTGAGCGAGATCGGCGCGCTCGGCGTGCCGCACTGCACCACCCCATCACTGTTCATGAACGAGGGCCCCAGGCCGGCTGCCAGCAAGGAACCGCTGGGCGAACCGCCGGTGGTGGTGGTGAACGTGTAGTAGCCGTAGTTGACGCCGGCGTCCCAGGTCCAGTCCTTGTCAAACAAGGTCAGGGAACCCTTGAGCCCGGCCTGCAACTGGTTCGTGCGCTCGCTGGAGGCATACACGCGATTGCCGGCGGCGACCTGGCGGAAGCCCATGGTGTTGCCGTTGGCGCGGGTGAAGTCGATGCCGAACGGGTTGTAGTAGCTCTGCGCCGAAATCGGCTGGTTCGTGCTGATCCCCCAGGGATTCGGCGCCAACTGCATCGCGGCCGTGGACTTGTTCATGTACGTGGTCATGTACGCGTCGACGTGGTCAGTCAGGTGGTAGGTGCCCTTGAAGAAGCCGTTGACGCGCTCCTGCGGCGCGCGCAAGGCCTGCACCGTCGCGTAGTTGTAGCGGTCGTCGTTGCCGAAGCAATGGAAGTCGCCCGGGCCCAGCGGGCTCTTGCCGGACTTGATGGCATCGTGGTTCGCCGCCAGGTTGTTCTTGGTCGTGCAGCCAAACTGCGCCGCGATGTCCCGCGGAAGCCGGATGTTGCCGTAGATGCCGGTGCCGGAACCGCCCTTGACCACGTACAGCGGGCCGTTCGGGCTGTCGGCGGTGAGCGAAAGCGCGTACTGGGAAAACTTGCGGTTGCCCTGCAAGATGATGTCCATCTTGTTGTAGCTGACACCCGCGATCAGGTTGCCGTTGTCTGATACCTGGCCAAACACAAAGCTGCCGCCGCGCGTCTCGCCGTCACCGCGGTCGGAGATACCGTAGTTGGTCGAAACCTGCGCGCCCTGGTAATCGGACTTCAGGATGACGTTGATCACGCCGCCGATCGCGTCGGAACCGTAGACAGCCGATGCACCGTCGGTCAGGACCTCGATGCGCTCCACGGCGGCCGCCGGGATCGCATTCATGTCGGCATTGATCACGCGCTGGCCGTCGACGAGGGTCAGGGTGCGGTCCGAACCCACGCCACGCAGGCCAACCATGGTGCGGCTGCGCGGATTGGCGTTCGGGCTGTTCTGGTTGTTGACGGTCGGGGTCAGCAGGCCACCGGTGACCGCCGGCAGGTTCTGCACCACGTCGCCCAAGGTCAGCTTGCCGGTGGCCTGGATCTGCTCGGACGACACGGAAATGACGGGGTTGGATGTCTCCAGGTCGACGCGGCGAATGTGCGAGCCGGTGACGACGACGGTTTTCAGGGTCGTCGCTTGGCCCTGGTCCGCCTGCGCCGCCGCCTGGTCCTGGGCGTGCACTCCGCCGACGCCGCCAACGGCCAGCACGGCGCCCAGGGACAGGCTCGCGCGGACGGCCAACGAAAGCCGATTTGGATTGAATTTCATTGCGCTCTCCGGGTATCACGTTGAGAAATATTCGGAACCTCGCGCAGCTGCGAGGCCCTTTGCCAGCTGACGCTTGGATACGGCCTCCGGGACGAACCGCCGCCCCGCAGTAGGCCGCCGGGCCCAGCTTGGGGTCCGGTGCAAACGACGCACATTGCGACTCACCACGCGAACGAGGGTGGCGTCAGTTGCCGGCAAACACGGGACGCGCTCCCTGGCTGCCCGCCGTCACCGGTTCCACCAAACCCTT
Organism: Rhodanobacter sp. FW510-R10; assembly: GCF_058781105.1. Classification (NCBI taxonomy): domain Bacteria; kingdom Pseudomonadati; phylum Pseudomonadota; class Gammaproteobacteria; order Lysobacterales; family Rhodanobacteraceae; genus Rhodanobacter; species Rhodanobacter sp. FW510-R10. Next base: position 207,887 of record NZ_JBYSWL010000001.1, read on the forward strand.
AGGAGCGTGGGTGGTAGCCGCCGTCCGGGCTGCAAACGTTTCCACCGCCCACACCCCTAACCTTCATTCCCGCCCATTTCACGTCCGAAAAGTGAAACATTAATTTCCGTTTCACAATTGACTGAGGTCAACTTCGCGCACTGGGACTCTCGGGAGTCGGTGTCTGCTCCCGATACGCGGTATCCACTCTGGAGTCCAAGCAGGCCCGCACGCCACCCGACAGGCCGTGCGCGTCATGCGGCAGGAGGTCGTCCGGGCGTGTCGGCGTAGCCCCAGTGCGCCAGCATGGGCGCGAGGATCGGCAACACCGGCTCGAAGTACGCCGCATACTGCCGCCAGTGGTCCACTGCCCTGGCGCTGATCGGCTCGACCACCTGCGAATAACTCGGGGTCCGGATATAGCCCTTCTCCCGGGCCCGTTCGGCAAAACGCAGCATGTTCTCCGCCGCGCCGAGGTCGAGGAAGTCCGCGATCCGGCGGGTCTGCATCGGGGTATCGGCCACCAGGTCCTCGTAGCGCGACACAAAGACGTCCGGCTGGAAGACATCCACGTGATGCAGCCAGTGCTCCATGGTCGCCACGTAGGAACGTGCGAGGTGCTCGAGCGACCGGCAGGCGGCAATCAGCGGTGCCGCCTGGAAATTCTGCAGAAAGCAGCTCAGCAGGACATCACACGGATGGCGCAACACGAACACGAACTTGGCCCGCGGGAAGATGCGATGGATCATGGGCAGCCATGACATGTTGAGCGGATTCTTGTCCACCAGGCGCGCATCCCAGCGCCGCGGTACCTTGCCGCAGGCCATGATCAGGTAACCCTTGCGCAGCTCGTCGCAATCGCGCTGGGTCAGCCTGCCGAGGTCGCGTGGAACCTCGATGCCGATGTCCCCCAGCTGATTGGCCAGCCGGTTCAGGAAGGGTCGCTCGTCCATGGACTGCAGGCGTGGATGCGCATCGAGCATCTGCTCCAGCAGTGTCGTGCCCGAGCGCGGGAAACCCACCACGAAGACCGGCGACTGGCTGGCGTCGGGCGCCTTCAACTGCGGCCAGGTCCGGTAGTCCGCTTCGTCCACCCGGTCGTCGACGTGTGGCAGCAGGGGCGCGTCGGATTCCAGCAGATGGGGGTTGGACACGCCCAGCAGCCGGACCTGGATGGCATGTGCCGTCTGCAACGCCTGCATCGCCGCGTCCGTATCACCGAGCCGGTCGCAGGCCTTCGCCAGCGCAAAGTAATAGGCGTCGTGGTCGGCGTGGGCGGGGCCGACCGCCGTCAGCAGTGCGTGTGCGGCGGCATAGTCGCGCCGGCGCATGGCGAGTTGGGCCTCCTGGCTTTCCACCTCGCGCCGGATACCGGGATCGGCATCGCCAGGCATGGCCGCGAGGATCCATTGCAGCTTGGCCTGCGCCTGATCCAACCGGTTGACGCGTTCGTATACCTTCGCCAAGAGCAATTGCGCGGACCAGTCGCCCGGCGCGCGGCGCACCCGGTCCTCGAGCAGTTCCATGCCATCATCGAGTTCATTGACCTGCACCAGCAACTGGGCCAACTCAGCCATTTCCTCGTCCGCGAGTGGCAGCCAGTTGCGCCAGGGCTGCAGCAGGATCTCGGCGCGATGGTCGTGGCAGGCGAGGCACGCCCGTACGGCGTGCAGGCGGATGCCCACGGCATCCGGCGCGAGGTCGAACGCGCGCATCAAGGTGGCCAACGCCATGGCCGGCTTGCCGCTCTCGAGCTGGATCAGGCCCAGCTCGTCCAGGCGCTCGGGATCGTTCAGCGCGCAGCGGGCCGCGGTTTCCGCCGCCCGCTCGGCCCCTTCCAGGTCGCCCGCGCGACCCAGCGCCGAGGCGTAATTGGACCAGTGCAGGCTGTCCTCCGGGCACAGCTCGACCAACCGGGCGAACACCGCGAGCGCCTGCGCCGGCTGCCCACGCTGCTGCAGGGCCAGGGCCAGCAACACGAGCACGTTGATGTCATCCGGCATCTGTTCGAGCGCGGCGCGGCAGTGCTGCTCGGCGAGCGGCGCATCGCCTGCCTGCAGCGCGGTGACGATCGGGTCGATCAGCCAGTTGTCGGCCATTCCAAAGGATCCTTGGGCATGCGGAAGTGGTGCAGAGGCGGCGTCAGGCAGCCACCGGCACGACGTCGAAGGCAATAGTCATGCGGTATTCGTCCGCGCCGCCGGAAAACGGCACGGTGCCATGCCACATGTAGGAAGGAAACAGTACGAGCAGGCCCGGCTCCGGCTTGACCGCGTACTCGGGTTCCAGCGGCGGCCGGGTCGGAAACGCCGACTCGCCAAACTGAATCCAGCCTTCGCCGGTATGCCGATCCAGTGCCGGCGGCAAGTGCAGGTAGCACGCCGAGGAAATCCAGCCATCCTGATGATAGTGGTTGACGTGGAAGCCATGCGGACGCAGCCGCACCGACCACATGCCGCTGATCCGGTAGCGGCCGGTGTTGCGACTGCGCATGGGATCGGTGCCGTGGCCAATCGCCTCCATGTAGCGCCGGATGGGCCCATCGATGGCCTGCGGGAACGCACGGATCGACGCATATGTCGAATCCTGCGGAATGAGCTGCACCTGGGTGCCGCCGCGCAGCGAGTTGATCACCGGGTGCGCACGCAAGACATGCGAGCGTGTGAGATCGGCCACCAGGTCGTCGAGGTAAGCCGCGAGGTTCGGCCAGCCGTCCGGCACGTCCAGCAGCGCGGGCCGTACCAGGCCTTGATAATCAAGCAGCTCGCGGTAGCGTGCGTCACCCAGCATGCGCAAAGCATCGGCCCGCATCGCCAGGGCCTGCCCATCGGTGGGGTTTGCCCGGTGCAATGCATCGGCCGCCTCAAGTGCCGCCTGGGCCCGCCCGACCGCCAGACAGGCATTGCCGAACGCGACCCGGGCACCATAGTCATTCGGTGCGACGGCCAGCAGGCGCTGCGCGTAATCCAGCGCACGCGGCCCATCGAACTCCAGGGCGATCGCGCTTGCGGTGCGCAGCAGCTCAGGATCGCGATCCGCCAGCGCCAAGCCGGCATCGATGACCGCCAGGGCGTCGCGCGCGCGCCGCGCGCTTAGCAGCAGACGCGCCTTGCTGGCCCGCAAGGCGTGCAACTGCGGTTGCCGCGCCAGGGCCGCGTCCAATTCGGCGCATGCCAGCTCGGCGTCATCACTGCGCATCCACACCAATTCGGCCAGGTTGGCCTGCGCCAGGGCATGGCCAGGCCACGCCCGGACCAACTGCCGCAGCTCCGCTTCGGCTTCATCGAACCTGCTCTGGCCCAGGAGCGTACGCACCAGCACGAACGCAGCCTCAGCCGTCTTGCCGACCTTGGCGATGCCGGCGCGTGCTTCGCGCGCCGCCTCCTCGTAACGCCCTGTGTCGACCAGCACCGCAGCCAGGCGCAGGCGCGCGTCGCCATCATTGGGCTCGAGCTCGAGCCAGCGACGGAACACCCGCTCGGCCTGGTTGGCTTGCCCTTGCGCCATCAAGGCGTGGCCATACAGCATCAGGATTTCAGCATTGGCGCGACCGCCCCGGAACAGCGGCTCGAGCAAGCTGCCCACCTCCGCGGCGCGGTTGGCGCCGAGCAGGAGGCGCGCCAGCATGGATGCCGCAGCCAGATCGTCGGGCACCAGGGCCAGCATCTGCCGCAAGGCGCGTTCGGCTTCGGCGTGCTGCCCAGCCGCCACCAACACCCGCGCGCGCAGGACCTGGGCCTCGCGATTGTCCGGCTGCAGCTCCAGCCAGGCCTGCACGGCCTGCAAGGCCAGCACGTGTTCGTCGGTCTGGAAAAACGACCCGGCCAGCAGCCGCTGGGCCTGCGCCATGTTGGGGTAGGCCTGCAGCAGCGCCTGCAGCATGGGGCGCGCCTGTGCATGGCGGCCGCCTTGCAGCAGGCCGGCAGCGGTTTGCAACACCGCCAGGGATTGCGTGGACAAGGACGTAGCCATCAGCCAAGCGTGCCCGCAGCGTCGCAGCGGCACAAGCCCATGCGCCAGTACGCGCATGATCCGCAGCCACGTGCCGCGACGGCACACCACTGACCAGTCATGGGGCGTCGGCGAAGCGCGCGAGCTCGGGAATGAATGGTGCGTACGCGCGCCAACGCCCCACCGAGGTCCGATACACCGGCTGACGCGCCTGCCAGACGCTCGCCGAGAGGACCGGAGTCGCCTCAACTGCAGCCTCAGTCCGAGACGGGGCGCCGATGAACTCGCCCAAGCGGGCCACAGTGGTGTCGGGCTCGTCGACCAAGGCCTCGTAATCGAGCTCGAAGATGGGCAGGCGGAGGGTGCGCTTCCAATGCTGCATCAGCACATCGTGCCCCGCCATCCCCGCCTGTATGTCGGCAAAGTCATAGGCAAAGCCAAGGTCGGGGTGGGCGAAATCCTGGGTCCACAGGGACAAGGCGGTATCCGCCCGCCCGCGCCGCAGGTGGATCACCCGAGCCTGCGGAAACATGGCTGCGACGACATGCAGGTAGCGGAAGTTCATCGGGTCCTGGTCGATGTACCAATTTGCCGGTGCATCGTCCTGGACCGCCAGCATGCGATAGAGCCCGGCCGCTTCGGCAATCACTGCACCCTGGCCCAGGTGGCCACCGGCGACCAGACGCTCTGCGACGAAGCGCAGGGTGCGCAGTTCACCACGGTCCCGCGCCCCGGTCGCCCGGGCGAGCAAGGTCGCCGTCAGGGTCGTGCCGGTACGCGGCATGCCAATGACGAAGACGGGGACGAACGCCTGCCTGGACACCCCCTCTGCTGGCACCACCACCTCCCGCATCCGGGTAGCGACGGCCTGCTGCCACGCGGCAGCATCCCAACGCCAGACGTCACGCAGGATCGTGTTGGCCCGACGCAGGGTCCGGCCCGCCGCCGCATGGTCGCCAAGGTCGCCTTGCGCCTTGGCCAGGGCGAAGCCGGCCGAGGCCAGCGGCCGGGGCGGCAGGCGCCCTGCCGCGAAATGCCGGGCGAACCAGCCAATCTCGACATCTGCCGGATCGACATAACGCCGGGTATTGGCCAGCGCGTTCAGCACGTGGTGGCGGTCGAGGTCGATACCCGCATCCAGCGCTGCCAGGTAGCGCGTGCGTGCCGTGTCGAACTGGCCCAACTCACGGGCGACGTTGCCCGCCTGCATCAGCAACTCCGCCGACGCCGCACCACGCGCCAGCGCGGCCTTGCAGATCGTCTCAGCCACTGCGTGCCGGTCACATTCGCGGATGAAACCCACGCTGCGTGTGCTCACCCCTGCGTCGAAGCGGCTCGCCTCGCACAAGCTGTACAGGGTCTGGGCGGCAGCGCTGAAGCGGCCTTGGCTGCGCTGCACGTTGGCCAGCAACATGCCGACGTCTTCCCGGACTGGATCGTCCCGCTGCAATGCGCGCAACATCGCCTCAGCCTGCACCGGTTCGTTGGCCTGGAACAGCGCTTTCGCCTCGGCAAGTCGGGCGTCGCTGGAAACGGAAGAGGTGGCCTGCATACGGGTACCCAGGGGCTCAGCCAGCTGCGGGCTCCAGCTTGAACGCCAAGGTATAACGCGGGGCGTAGCAGATGCGGTTGGGTGGCCGGCCGACGTGGGGGATGTTGCCGTCAAACACCGCAAGCCGGCCTGGCCGTGGTGTCACCGCGGCCATCGCGTCGAGCTCACTATTGTAGAACAATGTTTCGCCGCCCCACTCCGGGTTCCACTCCGGCGCGATATACCACAAGGCAGTCAGCGCCTTCTGCCCGGGCACCCTGGTGTCGGTATGGATGAACAGCATCTCGCCGTAGGCGGCATGGTTGCAGTAGCAACGTTCGACGCGATAGGCGGCGGCGCCCTCGAAATCACGCAAGGCTTCCAGCGTCGGCTGGTACACCGCGAGCTGCCTGGCAGTCTCCAGCGGTATGCCCATTTCCCAATGGCGGAACTGGGAGGTTTCGGCGCGGGCAATTTCATCCTTGACGAAGTTCGCGCCCATGAATGCGTCGGTGAGCTGCTTGATCAGCGGCAAGGGCACCAGTCCGTCATACACGCGGATCGGGCGGCCCTCCACCTGCATGGCGCGGGTCAATGGCATGACGGAGTTTCCACGGTGGTCGGCTCAGGATAGGTGGCACCCGCAACACGATCAAGCGCCTGGCGTTGTCACTGAATTCCCGCTACCGCGCACTGCTGTCCGGAACGTTTTGAGAAAGGCCTCCACCCCACATCTCGTCATTCCCGGCAGGCGGGAATGACGAGGTAGGGAGTGCGGCGGATCCCCGTTTGACCAGCTTCGCTGTTGTGAAGCGCCTCATGGGAATGACGGGATAGCGGGGGTGACGGAGGACCTGCTGGGACGGCGGTTGCGGGGCGTGCGTGCTATGTTTCCAAGTACGCCCCAGCCGGAATTCATGATGCGTTACGCCGTGACCATCGACGCCGCCTGCGACCTGCCGCACGACTATTTGCTGCAGCATGGGATCACCGTGATGCCAATCACGGTGAAGGTAGACGGCGAAGTATTCATGGACGACCGCAGCCCGGCCGAAATACGGCGCTTCATTGAACGCAAACTTGGCCAGCGCAACCACGAGGCGGAGACCGCGCCGTGTTCGGTCGAGGAAGTGGAGCATCTGTTCCTCGACAAACTGGCGCTGGAACACGACTGCGTGTTCTGTCTCACGATCACTGCCACGCGCAGTCCGATCAACGACAACGTGCACCGCGCGAGCTACCGCATCCTGATGAATTACCGCAGGGCGCGCGCCGCATCGGGCCTGACCGGGCCATTCATGATGCGCATCATCGACACGCGCAACATTTTCGCCGGCGCGGCACCGGCGGTTTTCGAGGCCACGCGCATGATCGCCGAGGCCCACGCGCCGACGGCTATCCGCACGCGGCTCGCCTACATTGCCGACAACAGCTACGGCTACATGTTGCCGCGTGACCTGTATTACCTGCGTGCCAGGGCAAAGAAAAAGAACGATCGCAGCGTGGGCCTGCTGAGCGCCGTGCTGGGCTCGGCGCTGGACGTCAAGCCGCTCCTGCGCTGCTATCGCGGTGAAACCGGGCCAGTCGGCAAGATCCGCGGCTTCGATTCTGGAGCCAAGACCTTGTTTGCCTATGCCGCACGCCAGGTACGGGCGGGCCTGCTGGTGCCGATGGTGTGCCTGAGCTATGGCGGCGACGTGTCGACGCTGAACGGGCTGCCCGGATACTCCGAGTTGCACGACGCTTGCGCGGCAACCAACGTGACGCTGCTCCAGGCGCCGATGGGCATCACCGGCATGGTCAATGTCGGTGAGGGTGCGCTCACCGTCGGCTTCGCCACACGACAACATCAAGCCAATTTCTAATCGAGTCCGTTTCGCAGATACCGTGAGAGGGCTCTTCCCCTCTCACAGAGAGCGATGCCGGATCAAAAGGGCGGGATTGAATGCGTTGCTACGCATCTGCTGAGGGCTAAGACATGATCGCCAAAGTCAAAGTCGCCGAACCCGCGGTCACCGGCAGCTTGTCACCAACGGTAGAAAGCAGCACTGCGCGAAAAGCGAATCGACGGGTTAAATTAAGATAGGGCTTCCAAAAACCTCACGGGTCCAGCTATATGCTCCATATCGCCGCTCATAGGCGACGCATATATCAAGGGGAAATCGATGAAAACCTTCAAGTCCTGTTATCTGCCTCTTTTCGCAGTGTTGGCCACCCTGATGCCTTTATCATCCATGGCGTTACCCTTCGCGGCAAGGAGCATCATTTACTTTGATGCGCATGACAATATTATCGGACAACAGGTTCTTTATTGTAACAATATCAGCCACCACGGCGGGCAAATAGACCCATCAAACGCATATCGGGTTGAAGAAGAATTTAGCTGTGGCGATCGGAGTGTTACATGTAGCGGCCAGATGATGACGGACACCGTCACCCATGAACCCACATATGTCTTTAATTGTGAACCTGGGCAAAGTTCGAATTATTCGGAAATAGTGTACTTCAGATCGGCACTGGGATATTCACAAGCCCAATACTGTCAAAGCTCTGGCATAAATGGGGCGTTTGCTGGTCATCCTTCGTGTGGCTTGCCTGCGCCAACAGAAGTTCCGCAGTCTTCGTATCCCTATCTGAATGGATGGAACCCCTGAATATCAATATAGGATGGTAAACCCTGCATGACTAATATAGAGTCGATTTTGTCCTACCGGGTCCACTCACACGCTATAGAAAAATAGGCCGCTAGGTTAGAATCCAGCGGCCTTTTCTAGCACACGATTCCAAAATCAGAAGTCGTAGGTGATGCCGAAGCGCACCGACCGCGGGGTCAGCGAGGAGTACGGCCGCAGCCAATTGACGTTGTCGGACCGCGGATAACGTTGCGTGATCGCCTGGTTGTCGAACACGTTCAGCACGTTCACGTTGAACGCCAGCTTCTGCTGCGCCCACATCGGACGGTACTCGGCACCGAGGTTGACCTGGTAGGTCCACGGCTCATGCTGCTTGCCCGGCGAATACGGCTGGCCATCCCTGCAGAAGTGATAGTAAGGGCCGTAGCCGAGGCCTGGGTTGGTCCCGTTTGGACCGCCGTAGCGCGCCAGACATGTCCTCGGTGCACCGGAAGCAATGAACACGTTGCCGGAAACCATCCACTCGGGCGCCAGCTTGTACGAACCATACGCCTTGATCTGGTGCCGGCGGCTGTTGGCCAGGTCGCCGTTGGCGTAGTCCATCACCGCGGCGTAGTCCCAGTCCACCGTGGCCGAGACGTCGGTCTGGCCGATGTCGGTACGCACCTGGCCTTCGCTGTTGCCGTAGCTGCGCGAGTACAGGTAGTCCACGCGGCCAAACCACTTGCCGTCGAACGGATGCTCCAGGTAGAAGTTCACACCGTAGTACTTGCGCTTCAGCGTGGTGTTGAAGTGGAAGTCCTTCACCCAGTCCATGGGCACGTCATAGTAGCCACCGGCCAGCTTCGGAATCTGGAAGATCGAGGTGCGGCCCGGATTGATCAGGTAACTGCCCTGGATGCTGTCCGGGTCGTAGGTGGCCGGGTCGATGCCCATCGCGTCCATCTTGGCCTGGATCGACGGTGCATCACCGATATCGTCGATCGCATTGCGCAGGTTGCGGTAGGTGGCCTTGACGCCATAGGTCCAGGCTGGGCCCAGCTGCTTGTCGAAGCCCAGGATGTACTCGTCCTGGTACTCCGACTTGAGGTTGGTCGAAGTCGCAGTCCTGGGATCGCGCGGGATGCCGTATTCCAGGTTGGCCGAGATCGGACCGCCGGTGCTGGTCGGGATCTCGGTCAGCCCAGTGGGGATGCCGTGGGCATCGATGCCAGTGTAGGTGTAGTACTGACGGGTATACAGCGAGGCACCCGCCGCACGCAGCGCAACGCTGGCCGGCATGGCCAGGTAGTAACGGCCCGCATTACCGTAAATCTTGAAGCTGGAGTCGCCATTGACATCCCAGCTGAAGCCGACGCGCGGCGCCCACTGCGGGCTGGTCAGGCGCAGGTACGGAATGCTGTCGCTGTTGAAATTGGTGAACTGGTCATTGCGCAGACCGAGCTTGACCAGCCAGCGGTCCGTCACCTGCCAGCTGTCCTCCAGGTACTGCGCACGCTGGGTGGTACGAACCGAGCCACTGGCCTGATAGATATATCTTGCGACGTAGTAACCAGTCTCGCCGCCGGCATAACCGCCGGGTGCCTGGACCCACGGCAATGCCTGCCAGTCAGCACTCGCGGCGGGACCACCGACGATCCATGTAGATGGATCCAAGGCGTTGCCGTCTTTGTCAACCGGATGACTGTATTCCCACGCATAACCTGGGCCTGACGTCGTCTGACCATCATGCGTATCCCGCACGTTCTGGTTGTCGATGCCCGCGGTAAGGGTGTGACTGCCGAGCTTGTAGCTCACATCCAACCGCAGGTTGGTGTTCTTCGAGGTATGCGCCGGGTCGGTGATGCGCAACTCTGTCTGACTATTGATGATTTGGTTGCCGCCAGTTATCGCAGGGTTCTCGAGGTTCGGGTTAATGATGTTTGGATAGGTGGGATCGTAACCAGGGATTTCACTGAACAGCGTGCCGCGCATCTGGCCATACAACGCACTGAAGGTCAGGTTGTCCGTCATATAACTGGTGAACTTGGCCGTATACAGGTCGCTGCCGACCTTGGTGGACGTGTCGTAGCTGTTGAACGTACCCTCGGTATGGGTGGCGTAGTCGTATTTGTTCTTGACGCCTGCGTACGATGATTTGTTCGACGCACCCGTGATTTCCAGGATGTTGTTGTCGGTGATGTTCCAATCCAATTTACCGTACCATTTCGGATTGTCAGTACGGTAATGCGTAACGTAAGGCGCCACGTCGGAACCAGTGGACTGGCCCTGCACACGGTCGGCTTCCACGGCGCCAAAGATGTACAGCTTGTTGGCGATCAGCGGGCCACCGAAATACGCATCCGCCGTAGCATTCCAGGTCTTGTTGTCATAACGGTCCTGGCGGATCTTGCCGCGTGAACCATCCGGGTTGACGTAGTAGTAGCTCCGCGGATCCGCCTTCAGTTCCTTCGGGGTGTACAGCAGCTGGCCGCCAAAGTGCCACTCGTTCGTGCCGCGCTTGCCGATCTGGCTGATCACACCGCCATCGGAACGGCCGTAGGCTGCACCGTAACCGCCGGAGAGGATTTCCTGCTGGTCGATGGCGCCGTACGGCAGAGTCAGGCCACCCATGCCGCTGAGCGGATCGGTGGTGTTGTAGCCGTTCAGGTAATACGCGTTCTCAACCACCGATGAACCGCCAAACGACACCAGGTTGCGGGAGAAGCCGTTCGCATCGGTGAACAGCGCACTGCCAGGCACCACGCCCGGCGCAAGCAGTGCGATTGCCTCGGCGGTGCGCACGATCGGCAAGGCCGCCAACTGCTGCGAAGTCACGACGGTTCGGGAATCCACGCCGCTGATGTCGATGGCCGGCAAGGCGTTGGCCGAAACGCTGACCGTGGCCAGCGAGGTCACCGCCGCAAATGGCACTTCAGTACCGGCGCCGACGACGACGAACACGTTCTCGCGTGTATCCACGACGGCGCCGTCCTTCTTCAGGGTCACGGTGTAATTGCCAGGCGGCAACGCAGACAGGTCGAACCGGCCGGAACTGTCGACCGTGACTTCACGCGTGGTACCGGACGTGCCTTGGACGGTCACCGTTTCGCCGGCGGTGGCCTGACCGAAGATGCGTCCGGTCGTGGATTGTGCGGCCACCGAACCGGCCAGACCCAATCCCAATGCCATGGCCACGGCCACGGCCGTACGGCGACTTGCGATGCGTACTGTTTGCTTGCTGCGATGATTCATCATGTAGCCCTCGGTAAGGGGGGATGGCGCGTACTTGGCCACAGTCGGCGGCTTTGCCCGCAATAGTGCGGCGTGCGGAACAATCCGAGTGCCTTGGCCCCGGTCGAACCACTCGCGTATCTTCCATGGCTGCGTGGGTGGAATGGGGCCAACGTAACATAAAAATTACGAAAGTTCCAACTGCAACTATCCCGCGGCAAAACGCCGCAGTTTGACCTCATGGCGAGGTTCAGATAATGCAGGACGGCCACTTTACCAATGGATGCCTTTACCGACAAATCAACAAGTTAGAGCAAGGTATTTGGCTTCACGCGGTATAGACATATATCCGGATATCATCACGTGGTTTTGACTGCGCGCGCATTATCCGGCAGCCCAAGCCCATGGCCGCGGGACCTCGTTCAGGCTTGCATCCCTTCATTACCAGGGAATTCCGGGTGGGGCCTTGCGGGATCCCGGAAGATAACCAAGTTACGGCTCAGAACCCGCAGGCGAGAAAGCCGCCATCCACGGCCAACACCTGGCCTGTGATGTAGCTGGCTGCCGGAAGACACAGGAAGGCGATGGCCGCGGCAACCTCTTCAGGTTCGCCAATTCGCTCCAGCGGCGTGCGCTCCAGCACTTGGTCGAGATAATCGTCATCGGCGAGTGCCGGTTCCGAGCGCTGGGTACGTATATACCAGGGCGCCACGGCATTGACGCGTATGCCATCCACCGCCCACTCCACGGCCAGGTTGCGGGTGAGCTGGTGCAATGCAGCCTTGCTCATGCCATAGGCCGAGCCGGTACGCACATGGGTCACGCCCGACACCGAACCGACGTTGACGATGGCCGCGTGCGCGTGCTGCACGAGTTGCGGGTGCGCCAGGCGGCACATGGCAAATGCGCTGAACAGGTTCTGCTCGAAGATGGCCTGGACATCGGCATCCGCATAATCGAGCGTGGCGGCCGGATGATTGCCGCCGACATTGTTGACCAGCATTGACAGCGACATGCCCAGATCATGGATCCAGTCGAACACCGCCAGGCGCTCCTCGGCCTCGGTGAGGTCGGCCGCAAAGGCAAGCACTTCACGCGCGTCGAATTCGCCAGCGAGCTCGCCACGGACCTGCTCCAGGCGGTCGGCATCGCGTGCGACCAGCAGCAAGTCGGCACCGAGCCCGGCCAATTCCCTCGCCGTGGCGTAACCAATGCCGCGACTGGCCCCGGTGACTAGGATGGTTTGCCCGGACAGTTGCCAGGCGTCGAGGCGGTTGTTCATGCCCAGACTTTAGCCGAAACCAGGTTGGGCAATGTTGGTGCGCTCGTCCGGGTGGCGCCATTCACCGATCCTGCGTGGTAGGCACACTGGCTCCGCCCGCATTGGAGTCCCGGAACCACCCGCGAGCAGATGAACTTACCGTCGCGCCACGTTTCCAAGTCGACGTGTGCACGCCGTGGTCCGTGGCGCGTTACATCCCTGTCTTGCGGAGTACGTCCATGCACCACCTCACCGCTACCCTCCTTGCCGCCGCCGGTCTGCTGATCGCTGCGGCCGCCTGCGCCCAGGCGCCACCACCGCTCAACCTCAAGTTGCCTGGCGAGGCGACGCCAACAGCGGCCGGCACCACCAGGACACCATCGCCAACCGCGGTGCCGGCAGCCAACACGGCGCCCGGCGTGTATTACGGCGACACCAGCGGACGCATGGGCAATACCGTGGCCGACGCACCGGTCGCGCCGCCCTGCGATGACTCGACCTACAACGAACCCCAGGTCCACGGCAGCGTCGGCGCGGGGGTGATGAGCGGCAGCCGCATCGGCACCGGCAGCTATGAATCAGGCACCGTCAACGTCAGCAAGCGCTACGGCAGCTGTGACCAACCCACCGGCGGGGTGCGCATGTCCATCAGCGTCGGCCAGGGCCATTTGAGCCCGCGCGGTCGCTGGTAGCACTCCCTCTGCCCCTGACGGCTCCATCGTTTGGGGGAGAAGGAGTCATGGCTTCAGTTGCGCCGGAAGTCCAGGCCTGCACGCTATCCGCGCACACTCCCCGGACGGCCACATCGCCGGGGAGTGGAGTGCACGCCGCATGACCACGGTCATTGGCCCAGCCGCCGCCGGGCCGGTATTCTTGGGCGATACGCCCATGAGAAAGCCATGCACGGTGAATACAAGATGCCAGGCGGCAAGCTGGTGGTGATCGACCTCGAGGTACGGGCCGGCAGGCTGGCCAATGTCCAGTTGAGCGGGGACTTTTTCCTCGAGCCCGACGGCGTGCTGCATGTCATCGACGCCGCACTCGACGGGCTGGAGGCGAACCTCCCGCAAGCCGCCATGACCCGCGCCATCGAGGCCGCCATTCCCGCCACGGCGATGCTCTACGGCATCTCGCCCGACGCGGTGGCCACCGCGGTGCAACGCGCGCTGCACGGGGAGCACGGCGCATGAGCCGCACGACCTGGCGTGACCACGATTGGCAGTTAATCCACACCGACGCACAGACCCCGAGCCAGCACATGGCGCTGGATGCGGTGCTGACCGACGAAGTGGGCAGCGGGCGGCGCCAGCCGACCTTGCGCATCTGGGAGTGGGCGTCCTCGGCGGTGGTGATCGGCCGCTTTCAGTCGCTGCGCAACGAAGTCGACGCCGAGGCCGCCGAGCGGCACGGCATCGAGGTGGTGCGGCGCATCAGCGGCGGCGGCGCCATGTTCATCGAACCCGGCAACACCATCACCTATTCGATCTACGCCCCGCAGTCGCTGATCCAGGGCCTGCCTTTCAGCGCCGCCTATGCCTACATGGACGAATGGGTGCTGGCGGCACTGGGCGAACTGGGCATCGAGGCGTGGTACCAGCCGCTGAACGACATCACCTCGGCCGGCGGCAAGATTGCCGGCGCCGCGCAGGTCCGGCGCGGTGGCGCCGTGTTGCATCACGTCACCATGGCCTACGACATCGACACCACCAAGATGCTCGAGGTGCTGCGCATCGGGCGGGAAAAACTCTCCGACAAGGGCACCAAGAGTGCCGCCAAGCGGGTGGATCCGCTGCGCAGCCAAACCGGCCTGTCGCGCGCCAGCGTGATCGAGGCCATGATCGGTACGTTCCGAAGGCTGCACGGCCTGCACGACGATGCCTTGCGCAGCGAGGAAATCGCCGCCGCCCAGGTCCGGGCGGCAGAAAAGTTCGCCAACCCGACATGGACCGCCGACGTGCCCTGATGCCGCGTGGCCCGGCTACATGCGGGTCATCGACCAGGACACTACATGCCCACCGTGATACGGCATCACGCCGTGGAACGGGCGCGGGTCGTCGTCAAACACCAGCGGCAGGAAATAGCGATCGCCATCCCACATCGGCAGCTCGTGCAAGCGTTCGCGGGCAACCCACTGCAGCGTCCCTTCATGGTTGCCCGGGAGCGGCGTACCCTCGTAGCTTTCGATCAGGAAGATGAAGCCGAACCAATCCTCACCGTGGATGCCGAATCCCGGCCAGTTCACCGTGCCGCGCAGGCGCATCGAGGTGCAGGTGATGCCGGCCTCTTCCATGATTTCGCGGCGCATGCCCGCCGCCACGTCCTCATTGGCTTCCAGCTTGCCGCCCAGGCCGTTGTACTTGCCAAGATGTTGGTCGTCCGGGCGCGCATTGCGGTTGATCATCAGGACTTGCGTGCCGTCGGGCGACAACACATATCCCAAGGTACCCATGATCGGCGCATACGGCATGGTGCCATCCCACGATTCAAAACCGACATTGTAACGGTGACCAACGTTGCCGGCCCGCAGCTTCCCGACGCCCTTGCGTCCATCCACGTGCGCAGCGACCATCCCCGGATGACCCGATCCTCCATTGCCAAGTCACGTCGTCACCCCTGCACGTGGCGCAACCTGTTGCTGCCAGCGCTGCTGGCCAGCCTGTGTGCGTGCGCCGGCGCCGCATCTCCGCTGGACAGCAAGGAGATCACCTATGCCGGCCTGAACTACCGTGTGGTGCGCATCGATCTCAAGCACGAAGTGCTATCGCTGCATTGGCGCAACCCGCAAAACGGCCAAGCCTTCGGCAGCATCGAATCGCTGCGTGCCTGGGGCGCCGAACATGGCCAGCGCCTGTTGTTTGCCGCCAATGCCGGCATCTATGACAAGCAGTCCGCACCGCTGGGCCTGCACGTGGAAAACGGCAAGACCCTGGTACCGCTCAACCTGACCCACGGCAACCCGGCTTCCGGCAACTTCTCCCTGCTGCCCAACGGCGTGTTCGCCATTTATCCAGATGGGCACGCCGCGGTACACACCAGCGAGGCGTTCAAGGCCGCCGATCAGCCTGTGCAATGGGCCACGCAATCGGGGCCCATGTTGGTCATCGACGGCAAGCTCAACGCCCAATTCATCGATGATTCGGGCAGCGTGAAATTCCGCAGCGGGGTGTGCGCCCAGACGCCGGGCAGGGTGGTGTTTGCGGTCAGCGAGGTGCCAGTGAACTTCCATGCCTTCGCCAGCCTGTTTCGCGACAAGCTTGGCTGCCGCGACGCCCTGTACCTGGATGGCAGCATTTCACAGCTCTACGTGGACGGTCAGGATTACGCCGGGGCACCGAACTTCATGGTCAAGCCCTATGCCGGGATCTTTGCCGTGTTTGCCAAGCCATGACCGCACGGCATTGGCACCTGCTGCGCTGGACGGGCGCAGCCTTCCTGGCCGCAGCGATCGTGCTCGCCGGCGCGGGGTGGTGGCTGCTGGCGAGCAGCCGCGCCCAGCTGGATGGCCAGCGCGCGCTGCCCGGCCTGCATGACCGCGTCACGCTGCAGCGCGATGCCCTCGGCACGCTTACCGTGACCGGAGCCGACCGGGCGGATCTCAGTTATGCCCTGGGTTTCGTGCATGCCCAGGAACGCTTCTTCGCCATGGACCTGATGCGCCGCGCCGCGGCCGGCGAACTGGCCGCCCTGCTGGGCCCACGCGCCTTGCCGCTCGACCTGGACCATCGCCGGCACCGCCTGCGCGCCGTGGTGCATGCCGCCTACCTGCAGTTGCCGGCCGGGCAGCAGGCGCAATTGCAGCGCTATCGCGACGGGGTCAACGCCGGGCTCGCCGCGCTGCGCGTACGACCCTGGGAATATCTGCTGCTGCGGACCAAGCCGCAGCGCTGGCAGGTGGACGACAGCATGCTGATGATCGCCGCCATGTACCTGGAGCTGCAGGACAACGGCAACAACCTGCGCGAATTGCGCCTGGCGCAAATGCGGGCGGTCCTGCCCAGGCCGTTGGCGGATTTCCTGCTGGCCCCTGACCCGGACTGGGAGGCGCCGCTGCAAGGTGCCCTGTCGCGCCGCCCGGTATTGCCGGACGCCGGGATGATCGACCTGCGCTCGCAACCGTCGCGCCCGGCCAGCGCCAGCCTCGCCGCGGCACTGCAGCCGGCCACCCAGTCGAAATATATCGGCAGCAACAGCTTTGCCGTCGCCGGCCAGCTGACCGCCAACGGCGCGGCCCTGCTCGCCAACGACATGCACCTGCGCCTCGGCGTGCCAAACATCTGGTTCCGTACCCGCCTGCGTTACCCCGACCCCGCCGCGCCAGGCGGCGAGCGCGACCTCAATGGCGTGAGCCTGCCCGGCATGCCGGCCCTGGTCGTCGGCTCCAACGGCCAGGTCGCCTGGGGCTTCACCAACAGCGCCGGCGACTGGGCCGACTGGGTGCGCGTGCTGCGCGACCCCGACGACCCGGAACGCTACAAGGTGCCCGATGGCTGGGCGCGGATCGAGCACCACGTCGAGCACATTGCAGTCAAGGGTGGCGCGGACGTCGAGCTGGACATCGCACAGACCCGCTGGGGACCGATCATGGGCGCGGATACCGATGGCGTGCCGCTGGCGCTGTCCTGGGTCGGCGCCCAGCCGCGGGCGTACAACCTGAATCTGGTGCGCATGGAGCATGCCGCCACGGTCGACGCCGCGCTCGATCTTGGACCACAACTCGGCATTCCGGCACAAAACCTGCTGGTGGCAGATGATGCCGGGCACATTGGCTGGACCATTGCCGGCAACAGCCTGCCGCTGCGTGGTCCAGCCAACCCGCTGGTGCCGACCGACTGGTCAAGCGCCGGCGCTGGCTGGCGGGGCTGGGCTGATGCCGCGCAGTACCCGCGCATCGAGGACCCGGCGTCCGGTCGGCTGTGGACGGCCAACAACCGCACCACCGGCGGGACTGCGCTGGCCCTGCTCGGTGACGGCGGCTACGACCTTGGCGCCCGCGCGCAGCAGATCCGCAACGACCTCTACGCACACCGGTCCTTCGTGCCCGGCAACCTCACCGACATCCAGCTCGACGACCGTGCCGTGCTGCTCACGCGCTGGCAGCGCCTGCTGCAAAGAACACTGGCCGACGCCACCGATCCCGGCTTGCAACAGCTGCGCAAGCTCACCGCCAACTGGCAGGATCGGGCCGCGACGCGCAGCGTGGATTACCGGCTGGTGCGCGAGTTCCGCATCCAGGTCACCGATGCCGCCTTGGCACCGTTCGCGGCCATGGTCAGGGAACGCTATCCGGATTTCACCTGGCCACAGGGCAGCCCAGCTGAAGCCGCGGTATGGATGCTGCTCCGCGCCCGGCCCGAACATCTACTCGACCGTCAGTACGCCGACTGGCATGCCCTGCTCTTGGCCGCTGCCCGCAAGGTCGTTGCGACGCTCGGCACCCAGCCTGGTGGCCTGGCCGCACGCACCTGGGGCGAGCACAACCGCAGCGCCATCCGCCATCCACTCGCCCCGGCACTGCCAGCGTGGCTGGCGCGTTTCATCGACATGCCCGATCAAGCCTTGCCCGGCGACCGCGACATGCCGCGCGTCGCCGCACCGGGATTTGGCGCCTCCGAACGTCTCGCGGTCGCTCCCGGCGACGAAGCGCACGGCCGCCTGGGCATGCCCGGCGGACAGAGTGACAATCCGCTGTCGCCGTTCTTTGGCGCCGGATACGCGGCCTGGGCTGACGGACACCCGATGCCCCTGCTGCCCGGTCCGGTCCGCCACACGTTGACGCTGACCCCCGCACGATGAGCAAGTACGACGACCTGTATCGCCTGAACCGGCTGCTGGACCGCATGGAGCGGCAGCTGCCGGGATGGCTGATGCGCATCCTGCGCTGGCTGCGCGCGCCCGCGTCGCGCTGGGTGCGCGTGCCACTCGGCATGTTCCTGATCGTGGGTGGCCTGCTCGCCATCCTGCCCGTGTTCGGCCTGTGGATGCTGCCGCTCGGCGTCCTGTTGCTCGCGCTGGACGTGCCCCTGCTGCGCCGTCCGGCGCGGCGCGGCACGCTGTGCATCGAACGGCGCTACCTGCACTGGAAACGCGAACGCCGCGCCCGCCGCGAGATGGATCGCTGACTGCTTCGGCTTGGAACTCCCTCTTCCGTGCCGGCTTTACGTAAACCTCTCTCTCGCCGATGGCTTCAGGTAACTCTCCCTCTCCCACGACGGCTTCATCGTGGGGGGAGAGGGAAAATCACCATCAGGGCAGCAGGCGTTCGCAAATGGCTCGGTAGACGGCCGGAAGCATTTCCAGCTCATCCAGCGCGATGCATTCGTCAACCTTGTGGATGCTGGCATTGACCGGCCCGAGCTCCACCACCTCTGCGCCGAGCGGAGCAATGAAGCGGCCATCCGAGGTGCCTCCACCGGTGCTCTGCTCCGGCTCGCGGCCGCACAACTCGCGGCAGACGTCGACCACGACCCCGCGCAGCCGGCCGCCGGCCGGGGCCAGGAAGGGCGCGCCGGACGCGCTCCACTCGATCTGGAAATCCAGGTCATGCCGGCACAGGATCGCCTCGCTGCGCGCGCGCAAGGCCTCCAGCGTGCTGGCCGTGCCGTAGCGGAAATTGAACAGCGCCGTCAGCTCGCCCGGGATGACGTTGCCCGCACCGGTGCCGGCGTGCAGGTTGGAGACCTGCATGGACGTGGGCGGGAAGTCCGCGTCGCCCTCATCCCAGCGCTCGGCGGCCAGCTCGGCCAGCGCCGGCGCGAAGGCGTGGATCGGGTTCAGTGCGTTTTCCGGATAAGCCACGTGACCCTGCACGCCACGCACGCGCAGCGTGGCCGACAGCGAACCGCGGCGCCCCACGCGGATGCGGTCACCCAACACGCTGCTCGCCGATGGCTCGCCGACGACGCACCAGTCGATGCGCTCGCCAATGGCCCGGAAGCGCTCGGCCAGCTTGCGCACGCCATCCAGGTTGGTCGGCCCTTCCTCGTCGCTGGTCAGCAGCAGACCGACGCGGCCGGCATGCGCCGGACAGGCCGCCACGAACTGCTCGAGCGCCACCACCATGGCCGCCACCGATCCCTTCATGTCGGCGGCACCGCGACCGTATAGAAGGCCATCGCGGATCGTCGGCGCGAACGGCGGGCTGTGCCAGGCGGCCTCGGGCCCGCTCGGCACCACGTCGGTATGGCCGAGGAACATCAGCAGCGGAGCGTCGTCCCGGGCACCAACTTCGCCATGCGTGGCCCAGAGGTTGTCCACCGCTCCGTGGTGCGCGTACTCGACGCGAAACCCGGCCCGCGCGAGCCGCGTGCCAATCAGCGCCTGGCAACCGGCGTCGTCCGGGGTCAGCGACCGGCGGGCGATCAACTCGCGGGCAAGATCCAGGACGGCGGACATGGGCAGCCTGCTTGGCGCAATGGCGACGCCGCAGCATAGCAAGCCCTCAGGTCCCCAGTGCCACGCCCAGCAGATGGCCCACGGCATAGGTGATCGTTGCCGCGGCCGTGGTGATCGCCGCCTGCCGCGCGATCGAGAACAACACGCCGCGGCCGGTGAACAGCGCCGTGCCGAGGCCGATCAGGGTCAGGCCCAGCAACGTCGTGCCGGCACTGGCGACCAGCGCGGCTTTCCCGCCCAGGAAAAAATACGGCGCCACGGGAAACCAGGCGCCGCACGCGAACATGCAGAACGAGGACACCGCCGCGCTCCACGCCGAGCCGCCGAGTTCACCCGGGTCGACGCCGAGCTCCTCGCGCACCAGCATGTCCAGCGCCGCGCGCGGCGCCTCGGCGACATGGCCGGCCAAATGCTCGGCGGCAGCCGGCTGCAGGCCCTTGTCGCGATAAAGATCGGCGATGTGCCGCTTGCCGTCCTCGGGCGCCACGGCAAAGCGTTCGGCGCGCGCGGTGATCTGGGCCTGATAGAACTCGCGCGAGCTGTTCACCGACAGCCACTCACCCATGGCCATTGAACAGGCGCCTGCCACCAGGCCAGCCAGGCCGGCCAGCAGCACGGCGTGGTCGCCGGCCACGGCACCGGCCATGCCCATGACCAGACTGACATTCGACACCAGGCCGTCGTTGGCGCCGAGCACGGCCGCGCGCAGGGTGTTGCCGCTGCCGGTGCGGTGGCGATGGCGCTGGACCGGGCTGGCAAGCGCGTCGGCAAAATGGTCGCGATGCCCGCTGCGGTCAACGGGGGTGGCGGCATGATCGGCGTGCTCCAGGCGCACCACGGTCGGCATCACGAAACCGGTGCCGAAGCGCTGCGCAAACCAGCCCAGGATGCGGACGCGCACGCCGATCCGCAGTGCCGGAACCGGCTCGCCCAGCTGGCGCAGGCGTTCCTCCCAGAACTGCGCGTTGGCCCGCTCGCCGGCGGCGATGCGCCGGTAGGCCTGGCCCAGGCGGGCGCTGTCGGCCAGCGCCGCGAGCCGCTCGTACAACGCCTCGTTGTCGCGTTCGATGCGCAGGTTGTCGCGATAGCGCTGGGCTGGACGCCTGCTCACGCCCCGGCCCCGCCGGCGCTTGGCGGGCGCGGGGCGCAGCGTGCCGCGGGCAGCTCGAGGAGTTGACGATCAGGCATGACGAAGGAGGACTGTGGCGCCACCGCGCAGCGTAGCAACGAAGCCGTGGCCATGCTGCGTCAGCATGGAAACAGGCGCTTGAACGCGTTGTCGGTGAAGCCCACGCTGATCGTGCCGTCGGCCAGCACGACCACTGGACGGCGAATCAGCGCCGGATATTCCTTGAGCAGCAGCGTCCATTCGGGATCGCTGCCCGGCCCCGGGTCCTTGCGTTGCGGCAACAACTGGCGCCAGGTGGTGGACGACTTGTTGACCAGGTGTTCCCATCCGCCGAGCGCCGCGGCCCATTGCTTCAGCGTGGCCGCCGGCACCGGATTGGCGCGGTAGTCCACGAACGCGTGCTCGATGTGGAAGCGCTCCAGCCAGCGACGCGCCTTGCGGCAGGTGTCGCAGTTGGGCAGGCCATACAGGGTGGTCGTCGCCATGTTGATTCCCGGAGCGCGCCGGCCCGGAAATCCACCGGGTACGGGCGCAAAGTCATTGAAGATGATCAGCACAGAAGCATATCGCGTGGACGTTTCCGGAACCGCCTTTGCCTCATCCGGTATCGTGCCAGGGCGCCGAAGCTCTACCTGGCGTCAAATCAGGATTCCCTAAGCCTCGCGCAGCAGCTCGTTGATGCTGGTCTTGCTGCGCGTGCGCTCGTCCACCCGCTTGACGATGATGGCCGCATACAGACTGTGGCTGCCATCGGCGGCAGGCAGGCTGCCGGCGACAACCACGCTGCCCGCGGGCACGCGGCCGTAACTGGTCTGGCCATTGGCGCGGTCGTAGATGCGCGTCGACTGGCCGAGGAAGACGCCCATGCCGATGACACTGCCACGCTCGACCACCACGCCCTCCACCACCTCCGAACGCGCGCCGATGAAACAACCGTCCTCGATGATCGTCGGCGCCGCCTGCAGCGGTTCCAGCACGCCGCCGATGCCGACGCCGCCGGAGAGGTGCACGCCGGCACCGATCTGGGCGCAGGAACCGACCGTCGCCCAGGTGTCGACCATGCTGCCGGGGCCCACGTAGGCACCGATGTTGACGTAGCTTGGCATCAGGACCGCGTCCGGCGCGACATGCGCACCCCGGCGTACCAGCGCGCCGGGAACCACGCGCGCGCCGAGGGTGCGCAAGCTGGCCTCGTCCCCGTGGCCAAAACGCAAGGGGACCTTGTCGTAGGCCAGCGCCGGGCCACCATCGACGACAGCGTTGGCAGCGACACGGAAATACAACAGCACCGCCTTCTTCACCCACTGGTTGACGCTCCAGCCACCGTCGCCATCGGGCTGCGCGACGCGCAGGCGCCCGGCTTCCAACTCGTCCAGGATCCGCTCGAGTGCCGGGCGCAGACGCCCATCGACCTCGGCCGCCCCCAGCACGTCGCGCCGCGCAAACGCGTCGTCCACCAACGCTTCCCATTCCGTCGCCACACTCACCTCCGTCGCCGCCAGCGGCCTAGGGTAGCCGGTAGAAGCGCAGCCGGCCGTCTTCGCGCTGCGTGGGGCGGTACGGACCGTGAGGCTGGGAGGCCAAACGCTGGTCAGTGGAACGGGGCGCTGGTAAGGTTCCGGGTTCAAATAACACTTGTCTCAAGCGCAGGGGTCCTTGAGGATCGTCTGAACAACATGCTCTTGATCGTCATTCCCGCGGAAGCGGGAATCCAGTGCCCTTAAACTTCAACAACTTGACTTCACTGGATCCCCGCTTTCGCGGGGATGACGCCGATAGATCAGACTTTCCGTGGATTTCGTCATTCCCGCATAGGCGTGACGGCGCTCCAGCAAGTGTCATTGTTCCGGGTTCGCCTCTTCCCATTCCCTGCGGAGCCTCCGAATGTCGATCTCACGCCTGCTCGGCCTCACCATTGCCGGCTTCGTCGCGGCTGTCACCACGCTCGTGGCGCCGCCTTCGGTGGCCAAGGCGCAAGCGAACGCCACGGCGCCAACCGACCGGTCCACGCAGTACTACGCAGAGATGCACTGGCGCACCATCGGCCCGACCCGCGGCGGCCGCGCCAGGGCATTGGATGGCGTGCCCAGCCAACCCAACGTGTTCTACGCCGGCTTCGACAACGGCGGCGTGTGGCGCTCGACCGACTACGGCTCGAACTGGGTGCCGCTGTTCGACAAGGAGCCGACCGGCTCGATCGGTGCCATTGCCGTGGCACCTTCGGACCCCAACGTCATCTACGTCGGCACCGGCGCCGGCATCATCCGCCCGGACCTCGCCGTGGGCGATGGCATGTACAAATCCACCGACGCCGGCAAGACCTGGACCCACCTCGGCTTGCGCGACACACAGATGATTGCGCACATCGCGGTCGATCCGCGCGATCCAAACCGCCTGTTCGTCGCCGCGCTCGGCCATCCCTACGGCCCGAACGAGGAGCGTGGCATCTTCCGCTCCACCGACGGGGGCAAGACGTTCCAGAAAGTGCTGTACAAGAACGAGTACGTCAGCGGCAACGACGTGCGCATCGATCCCAGCAACCCGGACATCGTCTACGCCGGGCTGTGGCAGCAGCAGCAGAGCTACATCGAGGGCAAGGAGTTCGGCGGCACCGCGGGCGGCATCTTCAAGTCCACGGACGGCGGCAGCACCTGGAAGGAACTGACCGACGGCCTGCCCGCCGGCGTGATCGAAGCCAACCTCAGCATCGCCCCGAGCAACCCGAACATCGTCTACGCCATGGTGGCCGGCACGGCCGGTAAGGTGCCTACGGCTAAGGAAGGCACGACCGGCACGGTGCAGTTCTACAAGTCCCGCGACGGCGGCGAGCACTGGACCCTGGCCGCGCGTGACCCGGCCAATCCCGGCGCATCGCCGGACGCCGTGCTCGACCCGCGGCCGGCGACGCGCATTGGCGGCGGCGACCTGCCGACCCTGGCCGTCGACGGCAAGGACGCAAACGTGGTCTACGCCGCCTCCACCGTGTTCTGGCGCACCGAGGATGGCGGCGTCACCTGGAACGCGGTCCGCGGCGGGCCGAACGGGGATGACTACCAGAAGCCCTGGGTCAACCCAAACAACTCCAACATCATCTTCGTCGTGGTCGACCAGGGCGCGACGGTCTCAGCCAACCGCGGCGCTTCGTGGAGCACCTGGTACAACCAGCTCACCGGCGCGATGTACCACGTGACTGCGGACGATGCGTTCCCCTATCGCGTGTGCAGCGGGCAGCAGGATTCGGGCTCGGCCTGCGTCGACAGCCGCTCGATGGACGGTCGTATCACGTTCCACGACTGGCACTCGGTGAGCATCCAGGAGTACGGCATCGCCGCCCCCGACCCGAAGGATCCGGACCTGGTGTTCGGCAGTGCCCGCAACAACGTCACCCTGTATGACCGTCGCACCGGGCAAAGCACCCAGGTCGGGCCGTCGCGCGAGCAGCGCGGCAAGAGCTACGACCGCAACGTGCGCACGATGCCGCTCCTGTGGTCGCCGAAGGACCCGACGCTGCTCTACTACGCCTCGAACGTGGTGTGGAAGACCACCGACCAGGGGCATAGCTGGACCCGCATCAGCCCCGACCTGGCCCGGCCGGACTGGAAGACGCCGGCTTCCGTAGGCAAGTATTCCAAGCAGGTCAAGCCAGGCGCCGAAGGCAGCATCACCGCGCTCGCCGCTTCCCCGCTCGACACCGACGTGCTCTGGGCCGGCACCGACGACGGCAATATCCAGGTCACCCTGGATGGCGGCGCCAAGTGGTCCAACGTGACCCCGCCCGCAATCAAGCCGTGGACGCGCATCTACAACATCGAGGCCGGGCACTTCGACAAGCTGACCGCTTATGCCGCCGCCAACACCATGCGCATCGACGACATGAACCCGCACCTGTGGCGCACGCATGATGGCGGCAAGACCTGGACCGAGATCAACAACGGCATCGATCCCGGCGTGCTGACCAACACCATCCGCGAAGACCCGCGCAAGCCGGGCCTGCTCTACGCCGGCACGGACACCCAGGTCTGGGTTTCGTTTGACGATGGCGACCATTGGCAATCCCTGCGCCTGGACATGCCGGCGATCTCGGTGCGCGACCTGAAGATCAAGGACGACGAGAAGTGCGGCTGCTCCGACCTGATTGCCGGCACGCATGGCCGCGGCTTCTACATCCTGGACGACGTGACCCCGCTGCGCCAGATTGCCGAGGCACGCCAGGCCGATCCGGCCTACCTGTTCAAGCCGCAGGTGGCGACGCGCGTGCGCCTGGTCACCTACGATTCGATGCCGTTCCCGCCGGAAGTCCCCTCGGGCGAGAACCCGCCAAACGGCGCCATCATCGACTACTACCTTGCCTCCGACGTGGATGGTCCGCTGACCATCGACATCCTGGATGCAGCCGGCAAGGTGGTGCGGACCTACGAGAGCGGCCTCACCCGCGAGGTGGATCCCGCGCTCGATCCGGACGCCTACAACAAGGTGTGCCACGCGACCCCACATGCGCCGGACTGCAGCATCCCACTGTACTGGCCGGCACCGACCAGGGCCCTGTCGACCAAGGCGGGCATGCACCGCATCAGCTGGAGCATGCGCTACCAGCCGCTGGCGCAGGAGCGCTCGGAAATCCGGCGGCCGATCGTGATCCCGCACCGCAGCTCGGTCGTGCCCAGCTCGCCCTGGGCGCCGCCCGGCACGTACACCGTGCGCCTCACGGCCGCGGGCAAGACCTGGACCCAGCCGCTGACCGTGCGCCTCGACCCGCGCGTGACGGTGCCGGCGGCTGAGCTCGCCCAGGCGAACCAGCTCTCGGTGGAAATGTACGAGCTCGCGCGCACCACGATCATGGCCTACGGCCAGGCGCATGATCTCGGCGCGGCCGTGGCCAAGCTGGAAGGCGCGAATCCGGCCGCCAAGTCGTTCAAGACCAGCCTCGATGGCATTGCCGAATCCGGCGGCGCCCGGCGCTTCGGCCTGCCCTATCCGACCCCGGCCACGCTGAAGGACGTGAGCAACGCCGCTCTGGCCGCCTCGCTGGCGTTCGAATCGGCAGACCGCGCCCCGACCCAGGCACAGCTCGAGGCCTGCGACCAGGCACGCGCGATTGCCAAGACCGTGCTGGCCAAGTGGGACGAGGTGAAGGGGGCAGGTCTCGCCGCCTTCAACGCCAAGCTCACCGCAAAGGGCCAGCCGGCCCTGAGCCTGCCGGCGCCGCGCCTGCCGAAGGTGTTGCCGGCGGATACCAACGGCAACTTCTACCAGCAGCTCAAGTAACTCGAACTCATCCTTGTGGGATCGGTGGGAGCCCGCTCGCGGGCTCCCCGACAAGCATATCCGGCGGGGGTGTCACTCCCGCCGGACACGGTTGGCCGCTGGCGACTTCAATGCTAGAGTTCCAGAGCTTTACGATGCACGGCCGACCTTACCCGATCGTCATTCCCGCGCAAGCGGGAATCCAGTGGCTCTCATTGCAACCAGCGGCTTCATTGCAAAAAACAGTTGAAGCACAAAAGCGCTGGATGACCGGACGTCCGCCTGTCGAGAGCCCCGCCTGCGCGGGAATGACGTCAGGGATTGGGGTGGGTTAGCTGGGGATTCTCCAAATCGGGACGTCCAGCCGGCCTGGCCGTCATTCCGCCCGATGCGCTTCATGACGGTGAAGCGCATTGCTGGAATGGCGGCCTGACGCGGGTTGCACAGACGTCCTTCGCGCCTTACAACCGACCAAAGGTATGCCGCAATGCCGATCCTACGACTGCTCTCCGCTGCCGCCATCGGCCTGGCCACGGCCGCATTTGGCCTGGTCACGCTGCCCACCGTTGCCAACGCACAAGCCACCCCCGCCAACACCGGCGCCACGACACCCAGCACGTACGGTGAGATGCACTGGCGCGGCATCGGCCCGACCCGCGGCGGCCGCGCCAGGGCGCTGGACGGCGTCCCCAGCCAACCCAACGTGTTCTACGCCGGCTTCGACAACGGCGGCGTTTGGCGCTCGACCGACTACGGCTCGAACTGGGTCCCGCTGTTCGACGACCAGCCGACCGGCTCGATCGGCGCAATCGCGGTCGCGCCGTCCGACCCCAACGTCATCTACGTCGGCACCGGCGCCGGCATCATCCGCCCGGACCTGGCCACGGGGGACGGCATGTACAAATCCACCGATGCCGGCAAGACCTGGACCCACCTCGGCCTGCGCGACAGCCAGATGATCGCGAACATCGCGGTCGACCCACACGATCCAAACCGCCTGTTCGTCGCCGCACTCGGCCATCCCTACGGCCCGAACGCCGAGCGCGGCATCTTCCGTTCCACCGACGGCGGCCAGACGTTCCAGAAGGTGCTGTACAAGGACGAATACGTCCGCGGCAACGACGTACGCATCGATCCCAGCAACCCGAACGTCGTCTACGCCGCGCTCTGGCAGCAGCAGGAGGCCTACATCGAAGGCAAGGAGTTCGGCGGCACCGACGGTGGCATCTTCAAGTCCACCGATGGCGGCAGCACCTGGAGCAAGCTCACCGACGGCCTGCCCGGCGGCGTGATCCAGGCCAACCTCAGCGTCTCCCCGAGCGAGCCGAACGTGGTCTACGCCATGGTCGCCGGCACCGCGGGCAAGGTACCAACGGCCAAGGAAGGCACGGGCGGCACGATCAACCTCTACAAGTCGACGGACGCCGGCGCGCACTGGCACCTCGCCGCGCGCGACCCGGCAAACCCGGGCTCCTCGCCGACCGCCACGCTCGACCCGCGGCCGCTCGTGCGCATTGGCGGCGGCGACCTGCCGATGATTGCCGTCGACCCGAAAAACGCGAACGTGGTCTACAGCGGCTCGACCGTGTTCTGGCGCACCGAGGACGGCGGCGTCACCTGGAGCGCGGTACGTGGCGCGCCTGGCGGCGACGACTACCAGAACATCTGGATCAACCCGAACGACACCAACATCCTCTTCGTGGTCGCCGACCAGGGCGCGATCGTCTCCGGCAACCGCGGCGCGTCGTGGAGCAACTGGTACAACCAGTTGACCGCCGCGATGTACCACGTCTCCACCGACAACGCGTTCCCGTACCGCGTCTGCGGTGGCCAGCAGGATTCGGGCTCAGCCTGCGTCGACAGCCGCTCGATGGACGGCCGCATCACGTTCCACGACTGGCACCCGGTGAACATCCAGGAATACGGCATCGCCGCACCGGACCCGACGGATCCGGACCTCGTCTTCGGCAGCCAGCGCAGCAACGTGTCGCTGTACAACCGCAAGACCGGCCAGACCACCCAGGTCGGCCCAGACGCGGCGGCGCGCGGCACGGAATTCAACCGCAACGTGCGCACCATGCCGATCCTGTGGTCGCCAGTGGATGACAACACGCTGTACTACACCTCCAACGTGGTGTGGAAGTCCACGGACCGGGCGCACAGCTGGACGCGCATCAGTCCGGATCTCTCGCGGCAGACCTGGAAGGTGCCGGCCACGACCGGCAAGTATGGAAAGCAGGTCAAGTCCGAACAGGCCGGCAGCATCACCGCGCTCTCGGCTTCCCCGCTGGACGCGGGCGTGCTCTGGGCCGGCACCGACGATGGCAACATCCAGGTCACGACCGACGGTGGCGCCAAGTGGTCCAACGTGACCCCGCCAGCAATCAAGCCGTGGACGCGCATCTTCAACATCGAGGCCGGGCATTTCGACAAGCAGACCGCCTATGCCGCCGCGAACACGATGCGCATCGACGACATGAACCCGCACCTGTGGCGCACGCGCGACGGCGGCAAGACCTGGACGGAGATCAACAACGGCATCGCGTCCGGCGCCGTCACCAACACCATTCGCGAGGATCCACGCAAGCCGGGCCTGCTCTACGCCGGCACGGACACCCAGGTGTGGGTGTCGTTCGATGATGGCGACCACTGGGAATCCCTGCGCCTGGACATGCCCGCCATCTCGGTGCGTGACCTGGAACTCAAGGACGACCCCGGCTGCCTGTGCTCGGACCTGATCGCCGCCACGCATGGCCGCGGTTTCTACATCCTGGACAACGTCACGCCGCTGCGCCAGGTGGCCGAAGCACGTAGCGCCAAGGAAGCCTACCTGTTCAAGCCGCAGACCGCGGTGCGCATCCGCATGGGCACGAACGATCCGACGCCGTGGGCGCCGGAATTGCCGGCCGGCGAAAACCCGCCAAACGGCGCGCTCATCGATTACTACCTCGCCGCCGACATGGCCGGCCCGCTCACGATCGACATCGTGGACAGCGCCGGCAAGGTGGTGCGCACCTATTCCAGCGAGCTCAAGCGCGAGGTCGATCCGGCCGTGGACCCGGCAGCCTACGACAAGGTGTGCCAGGCCAATCCGCATGCCCCGGACTGCTCCGTGCCGCTGTACTGGCCGGCGCGCATCCGCTCCATGCCAACCAGCGCGGGCATGCACCGCATCAGCTGGAACCTGCGCTACCAACCGCTCGCCAGCCAGCGCGGCGAACCCGAAGCCACCGGCGCGGTGCCGAAGCGCAGCTCGCCTGCGCCAAGCTCCGCCTGGGCCCCAGCCGGCGAGTACACCGTGCGCCTCACGGTCGGCGGCCAGAGCTATACGCAGCCACTGACGCTGCACATGGACCCGCGCGTCACCACCTCGTCCGCCGATCTGGCGCAGAACGACAAGCTCGCCATGGAAATGTACGAGCTGGCGCGTGATGCGCGCATGGCCTACGGGCAAGCCCATGACCTGGGCCAGATGGTGGCGAAGCTCGATGCCGCACCACGCGCCACCCGCGATGCGTTCAAGGCACGGATCGACGCCCTGGCGCCGGATGAGGTCCGCGGCTTCCGTGGCTTTGGCCGCGGCTACCAGGTGGCTACGACGCTCAACGGCGTGGGTGACGCGGCGCTTGCCGCGCTGCGCTCGCTGCAGTCCGCGGACACGGCGCCCACGGCCGCCCAGACGGCCGCGACCTTACGCGCCAAGGAGCAATGGCAGGCGGTCAACGCGAAATGGGACGAGGTGAAGGCCAAGTATCTGCCTGCTTTCAACACCGCGCTGACCAGCAAGGGCCAGGCTGCATTGACGCTGCCGCCGCTACGCCTGCCCGCCGCGCTGCCCAGCGACGAGAACGGCAACAAGCAATAAGCCCGAAAGCCAAAAGCCGCCCCCTCACCCCCTGGCAAAGCCAGGGGAGAGGGTGGGGGTGAGGGGGCGCTTTTGCTTGGCCCATCCGTCCAGCAGCCGCCGATGAAGAAACCAATACGGCGGAGCGATCCGGGCTCCAACCCTCGTTCCGCAGCGCCGCCATTCAGGCCGGTTGGGCCGTGCGATGCTCGAGTACGGCAACGTGCACGTCGCAGCGCCAGTGGAAGCCCAGGCGTTCATACAGCGCAATGGCCGCGTGGTTGGTTTTCCAGGAATGCAGGAACGGCGTATCGCCGCGCGCGGCAATATCCGCCATGACGTGCCGCGACAGATGCGAGGCCAAGCCGCGGCCACGGAAATCCGGATGCGTGCACACGCCACTGACTTCCGCGTAGCCAGGAAAGCGGAAGCGCTCGCCGGCCATGGCCGCAAGCCGCCCATCGATGCGGATGCCGAAAAAGTTACCCATGCGGCCGGTACCACGCAGGAAGGGGCCGGGCTCGGTCAGCGTGGCCAAGGCCAGCATCTCCTCGGCATCGGCCTCGCCCAGCGGCACGATGGGCCCGGCTCCGGTTCCGGCTTCTTCGGCCGCGATCGGCGCCTCGGCCACCATCTGCACGCACATGGCCTGCTTGAGCGCGACCAGTTCGGGCGGAATGCGGATCTCCGGCACCTGCAGGATGTAGACCGGATCCCGCGGCCGCACCAGGCCCGCCAAGGCCGCCAGCGCCGGACCGCTGTCGTCCCGCGCGGAAGCAAACCGGTTGACGTCCGGAGCATAGCGCAGCGCCAGCCCGCCGCCCTCGGCCAAATGCGCATGCCTTGATGTCAGGCTGGCCCAGACCGGCCGGTCGAGCAGCCCGACTGCCGACGTAGCTGCGCCCATGAAGGAATCAGGTCCCTGCGAAAAGTCTCCGGCCAACGTGTGCTCTCCCATGTCCTGCGGACCACGCCAAACTTGCACGTGCAAGCGCATTGTCCTCCGAATGCCGCAGTGTGGCCTGCACGCCGTCTTGCCGCAGCGTCCACGGCATCGGGCGGCATGGGCGTCCACCAGGGTGGCGAGCAATCAAGGCGAACTTCGCCAGCGATCGGCTAGGCGCAATCGAACAGGGCCATGAAGCCGTAATCCATGTGCAACTGCATATGGCAATGCAGGAGGGACAGGCCCGGCTGGTCGGCGGTGAAATCCACTTCCATGGTCTGGTAGCCGCCCAGCATCGCCACGTCCTTGCGCACGCCCGCCGTCGCCTCGCCGGCGATGCTCGTGATCTCGAAGCTGTGGCGATGCAGGTGCATCGGGTGGATGTCGTCGCTCACATTGCGCAGGCGCAGGCGGTAGCGCTTGCCGAGTCGCAGCGTCCGGGTTGTCGGCATGGCCGCGTTGTCGTAGGCGACACCGTTGATGATCCACCGGTTGAAGCCGTGCGCCGCGGCATTGTCCTTGGCAATCAGCAGATCGATGGTTTCATCGGGCGCGCGTGGGGGCCGCGCATCCGGTTGGGCGAAGCGCCGGTAATCCCAGCGGAACGGCGGCGGCTTTTGCCAGGCAGGTTTGCCGGCCGCACCGGCATATTCGACCACCAGCCCCATGCCGCGTCCGCGATCGTCATCGTCCAGGTCGCCCAGGATCCAGACGCCGGGATGATCCATTTCGACGACCGCGCTGACGCGCTCGGCGGTACCGATCCACAACACCGGCACGTGCGCCGGCCGCGGGACCGGATTGCCATCCAACGCGACCACCTGGAACGCATGCCCCGGCAGCGCGAGGCTGCGGATTTCAGTGGCGCTGCCGTTGAGCACGTGCAGCAGGACGCGTTCGCCGCGCTTGACGCGGAGGGGCTCGCCGGAGCCGAGCATGCGGCCATTGATCGCAAACGCCTGGTAGCCCGATGAAAATTGCCGGCCGCGCCTGCACCCAGCCGGCATGCACGCTTCGAGCGCCGCCAAACTGCCCACCTCAGGAAAGTGCGCCGATCCAGTCCCATGCGGGCAAGCATATGCCGGGCAGCTCCAGGGGCACCGATGCGACGAGCTTCCCGCCTGGCGGCCATACCCCGTCGATGCGCTGGCGGCCGCGGCCAACCTGCACTTCCTGCTCGCGGTGGCGGGGTTTGCCCTCCTCGGGATTGACGTACTCGTCTGACCGACGCGGCAAATCGAGTCAAGCACCCCATCGCACGACCGCCACCGCTCCCCGTCACCAATTCAGGGTTTGCTGTACGCCATCATCACCGTGATCTTGTCGCCACGCTTCAAGCTGTCCTGGGTGAGACCAGGGAACTGAAGCTTCAGCGCCCTGCCGCCGGACTGCACGTCCACGACGCCGGTCTTGGCGTCAGCCGCTGTCACGGTCGCCTCGATGGCGTGCATGCCTTTCACCCGTGCGCAGGGGGCGCCCGCCGCGCCTTGCATCCCGCGCATCCCTTGCATGCCCTGCATCGCGTGCATGCACGACATCATGCCGCGCATGTCGCCCGGGCCACCTTGGCCGCGGTGCATGCCGCCCATCATGCCCTGGCTGCTGCCGCTGGCCGGCATCATGTTCTGCGCCGACCCGGTGACGACCATCCCGAAGGCGAGCACCAACGCACCCGCCATCGAGGCCAACGTCTTGCCTGAAACAATTTTCATGATGGTTCTCCGCTGTTATCCGTGATGGAACCGCCAAACTGCAAGCGCCGCCGTGCACGACAGGTCAACCCGCGTCTCGACTCCGCGCCTGCAGGGCATCGTCACCCGGCAAAGACCGGGCAAGTTGACGGGCATCAAACAATCGTCCCGAAGGCTTGCACTACACTCACGACATGCGGTCCTGCATGAAACCGACGCGACGCACCCGCCTGCGACTGGCTTTGCTGGTTGTGCTGGCGTTGCTGTTCCAGCAGACGGCGCTGGCTGCCTACGTGTGTTCGAGCGCGGACATGCCGGCGCACGACACGGCGATGGCGGTACATTGCGAAGGGATGCCGATGACGCAGACCGGACAGCTTCCGGCGTTGTGCCCGGCGCATTGTTCGCAACAGCCGATGACCACGCCAGACCTGCATGCGCCGGTCGTGCCGCCGCTGCTGATGCCGGCGTTGCCGCCGACGTCTGCGTTGGCGCTGACCGCCCTGCCCGCGGCGAGCACGCAACACGCGCGTGCCGCGGCGTGGCGACTATCGGGCATCCCGCCGACGCTGCAATTTCGCGTACTCCTGATCTAGACCTCCCCAGGTGAGCCCGCAGCCGCGTTTCGCGGCTGCGTCTGCTTGTTTCCGGAGGTCATATGCGTATTTTTCCGCCCTCATGGCGCGCGCCCGCGCCTTGCACCGTGCTGCTTTCACTCCTTGCGCTGCTGCCGGCATCCGCCGCCAGTGCCGCGCAAGACGTCGTGTCGCCACGTCTGCGCTTGATGCCAACCGCACCCGTCCCCCAAGCACCGGCGACCACCCGCGATGTCGTCACCGGCACGCCGCTCAGCCTCGAGGAGGCTATCCGCGTCGCCGCATCCCGCGCGCCACAGGTGCAGGCCAGCCAGTACCGCATCGAGGCCGCGCAGCAAGATGCGGTCCGCGCCGGTCGCCTGCCCGACCCCATGCTGGTCGCGGGCATCAGCAGTCTGCCGGCGACGGGACCGCGAGCCTTCAATGCGGCAGCTGACGACATGACCATGCGCCAGGTCGGCCTGACGCAGGAAATTCCTTCGCGCGCCAGGCGCGTGGCGGAAACCCAGGTCGCCCA
This sequence comes from Rhodanobacter sp. FW510-R10, assembly GCF_058781105.1. Lineage (NCBI taxonomy): Bacteria > Pseudomonadati > Pseudomonadota > Gammaproteobacteria > Lysobacterales > Rhodanobacteraceae > Rhodanobacter > Rhodanobacter sp. FW510-R10. The sequence goes on from NZ_JBYSWL010000001.1 coordinate 241,814, forward strand.
GGCCGGCGTGCAACTGGCCAATGCCGATGCAGTGAGCCTGCGGCTGGCCACCAAGGAAGTCGCAGCGAGTGCCTGGGTCACGCTGTGGGCGGCCGAGCGGGAACACACGCTGCTCAAGGAACTTGGCGACCCGACCCAGCTTGCCGTCGCGACCAGCCAGGCGAGGCTTGCCGCCGGCACTGGCACGGCCACGGATGCCCTGGCCGCGCGTGCCGACGCCGAGGCGCTGGCGAACCAGGTCGATGCGGCGGACGCGTCTGTCAACGCAGCGCGTGCGGGCCTGGAGCGCTGGTTGGGCGAGGCCGCCAACCGGCCACTCGGAGAACCACCCGATTTTTCGTCGCTGCGGGTGCCCGAGGCCGAACTGCAAGACAGCCTGGACCGGCAGGGACCGTTGCTGGCCTGGGGCCCGCGCCAGGACCAGGCCGCGGCGGCAATCGCACTCGCCCGCGCGGACCAGCGTCCGAACTGGAGCGTGTCGCTGATGTACGGCGAGCGCATCCATCGCCCGGACATGCTCGGCATTGAATTTGGGATGAGCCTGCCGCTGTTTTCCGGCAATCGGCAGGATCGCAACGTCAGCGCGCGCTACGCCGATCACGCCGCAGTGCGCGCGCAATTCGAGGATGCACGTCGGGCCCAGGGCGAAGCGATCGCCCAGGCCGTAGCGGCCTGGCAAGGCTGGAACCGGCAAGTGCGCCGCTACCGCGAGCAGCTGCTGCCGCTGGCCGCCGACCGCTCGCGCACCGCACTCGCCGCTTACCGCGGTGGAGGTTCCCTGGAACCCTGGTTGGCCGCACGCCGCGATGAAATCCGCATCCGCGTCGATTACGCGAACGCGTTGTCGGCGCAGGGCAAGGCCTGGGTGGCGCTTGCCTACCTGCTGCCCGACCACTCTGCCCAGGAGCTGCCGCAATGAAACGAATCCTCATGACGGCCGGTGCACTGCTTGCGCTCGCCATCGCCGGTGCGATTGGTTATTTCGTCGCCCGACAGGCCGCCCCCGCGCGGACCCCGGCCACCGCCGAACCCGAGCGCGAGGTGCTGTACTGGTATGACCCGATGGCGCCGCAGCAGCACTTCGACCAGCCGGGCCTCTCACCCATGGGCATGCAGATGGTGCCCAAATACGCAAACGAGACGGGATCGGCAGAACCCGGCGTGGTCCGGATCGATCCGAGCGTGACCGAAAACCTCGGCGTCCGCACGGCTCCCGTGAAGGTCGCGCCGCTCGACGAAGCCATCCGCGTGCCGGCGACGGTGACCTGGGACGCGCGCGAGTCGGTCACGGTCAGCGCCCGGGTCGATGCCACGGTCGATCGCCTGTATGTGCGCGCACCGTTCGACACGGTGCGCAAAGGTGAGCCACTGGCGGAAGTGCTGGCGCCGGCATGGAGCGCCGCCGCCGCCGAGTATCTGGCGCTGGCGCACGCGGACTCGGCAGCCGGACGCAGCCTGCGTGGCGCCGCCTTGCAGCGTTTGCACACGCTCGGCATGGATGCCGCGACGGTCGCGGGCTTGCGCGCGGCCGATCCGCGGATCTCCCTGCGGGCGCCGATCGACGGCGTCGTCACCCAATTGCAGGTCGCGCAGGGTGCGCACGTCAGCGCGGGTTCGCCCCTGCTGACGCTCAATGCGCTCGATCACGTCTGGGTGGAAGCGGACGTGCCCCAGGCCCAGATGGCTGGCGTCGCCCCTGGCACGCCGGTGACGGTCACGGTGAGCTCGGCGCCGGACGAGGCCCTCTCCGGAACCGTGCAGGCGGTCTTGCCACAGGTCGACCCGGCCACGCGCACCCAGCGCGTGCGCATCGAACTGCCCAATCCGCAGCGCGGGCTCGCACCGGGCCTGTTCGCGGAAGTGGCGATCCATGTGCCGCCCGGCGCGCCGCATCCGCTCGTCCCGGACGATGCGTTGATCGCGACCGGCGACGCCAGCCGGGTGATCGTCGCGATCGGCGATGGGCGTTTTCGCGCGGTGCCGGTCAAGACTGGACGCTCGGCGAACGGCGAGACCGCCATCCTCGCCGGCCTGGCGGGGGGCGAACACGTGGTGACCTCCGGGCAATTCCTGATCGATTCGGAAGCAAGCCTTGCGGGCGCCGTGCAGCGCCTGGACACCGCGGGCGAACCCTCCGCTGCAACCACTCTCCGCCGGCAGGACGCGGGTGGGCCGACGCACGGCGTGCCGACGCCAGCAGCCACCTCCGGGCACTCGAACCATCTCCCGAAGGCAGCGGCAGACCACATGCTGCATGACATGCCGATGCCGGCAAGCACCTCCGGTGCGAAGGAGCACCAGCCATGATCGCGCGCCTGATCCACTGGTCGATCGGCAACCGGCTCCTGGTGCTGCTGGGCGCGGTGGTGCTGGCGGTGGTCGGCACGCTGTCCCTGCTGCGGACGCCGCTCGAAGCCCTGCCCGACCTGTCGGACACCCAGGTCATCATCCGCACTCCTTGGGCGGGCCGATCGCCGCAACTGGTCCAGCAGCAGGTGACCTACCCGCTCTCGACGCTGATGATGTCGGTGCCCGGCGCGACGACGGTGCGCGGGTATTCGTTTTTCGGCGATTCGTTTGTGTATGTGCTGTTCGCCGACGGCACGGACCTCTATTGGGCGCGTTCGCGGGTGCTCGAATACCTGAGCCAGGCGCAGGGCAAGCTCCCCGCGGGCGTGGTGCCGAGCCTCGGGCCGGATGCGACCGGGGTTGGCTGGATTTACGAGTACGCGCTGGTCGATCCGACCGGGCAGCACGACCTTGGCCAGTTGCGTGCCCTGCAGGACTGGTTCCTGCGCTATCGCCTGAAGGCGGTGCCGAACGTCGCCGAGGTCGCGAGCGTGGGCGGCCAGGTGCGCGCGTGGCAGGTCGTGCCCGATCCCGCCAAGTTGGCGGCAGTCCGCCTGACCGTGGCGCAGTTGGCCGACGCGATCCGCGCCGCCAACGGCGCCAGCGGCGGCTCGGTGATCGAACAGGGCGAAGCCGACCTCATGATCAACAGCGAGGGGTATCTCAAGACCGCCGGGGACTTCGCGCGGATTCCGGTGGCCACGGGAGCCGACGGCACGCCCGTGCTGCTGCGCGAGGTGGCGCAGATCCGGCGCGGCCCCACCTTGCGCACCGGCATCGCCGAACTGGACGGCCGCGGCCAGGTCGTGGGCGGCGTGGTGGTGATGCGCTACGGCAAAAACGCGCTCGCCACGATCAACGCGGTCAAGGCGCGGCTGGCCGAGCTGCAGAAGAGCCTGCCGACGGGGGTCGAGGTCGTGCCGGTCTACGACCAGTCGCGCCTCATCGAGGCCGCCGTCCAAAACGTCAGCGAAAAGCTGATCGAGGAATTCCTGGTGGTGGCGCTGGTGTGCCTTCTGTTCCTCTGGCACCTGCGCTCGTCGCTGGTGGCGGTGGTGACGCTGCCGCTCGGGGTGCTCGCCGCCTTCATCGTGATGCACGCGCAAGGGGTATCGGCCAACCTGATGTCGCTCGGCGGCATCGCGATCGCGATCGGCGCCATGGTCGATGCGGCGGTGGTGATGATCGAGAACACCCACAAGCATCTGGAGACCTGGCAGCAGGCACACCCTGGGCGTGAACCGGCACCGGCCGAGCGCTGGCGTCTGGTCGCCGGGGCCATGGCGGAAGTGGGACCGGCGCTGTTCCTCAGCCTGCTGGTGATCACGTTCTCGTTCCTGCCGGTGTTCGCGTTGCAGGCGCAGGAGGGCCGGCTGTTCAAGCCACTGGCGTTCACCAAGACCTACTCGATGGCAGCGGCCGCGGCGTTGTCCGTGACGCTCGTGCCGGTGCTGATGGGGTATCTCGTGCGCGGGCGGGTCCGTGCCGAGCACGCGAACCCGATCAACCGCGCCTTGATCGCCGCCTACCGGCCTTTGCTCGCGCGAGTGCAACGCTGGCCGAAAGCGACCCTGCTGGTTGCGACCCTGGTCGTCCTGACCGCGCTGGTGCCGTTGCGGTTCCTTGGCAGCCAGTTCATGCCGCCCCTGGACGAAGGCAGCCTGCTGTACATGCCCACCGCGCTGCCGGAGCTTTCGGCGGGCAAGGCCGCGCAACTGCTGCAGCTCACCGACCGCATGCTGAAGACCGTCCCCGAGGTCGCGCATGTGTTCGGCAAGGCCGGCCGCGCGGACACCGCGACCGACCCGGCACCGCTCAACATGTTCGAGACGATCATCACGTTCAAGCCGAAAGACCAATGGCGGCCCGGCATGACCATGGACAAGCTCAAGGCCGAGCTGGATCACGCGGTCAAGGTGCCAGGGCTCACCAACCTGTTCGTCTATCCGATCCGCAACCGCGAGGAAATGCTCGCCACCGGGATCAAGGGTCCGATCGGCATCAAGGTGTTCGGCCCCGACCCGGCCGTCCTGCAGGCGCTCGCCGCACGCATCGAGACGGTCGCAAAAGGGGTGCCGGGCGTGCGTTCGGCCGCCGCCGATCGCGCCAACAGCGGCCGCTACCTCAATGTGCGGATTCGTCGCGAGACCGCCGCCCGTTACGGCCTGACCCAGCAGGACGTGCAGTCCCTGATTGCCACCGCGGTCGGCGGTGAACCGATCGACGAGACGATCGAGGGCTTGGAGCGTTATCCCATCGTGCTGCGCTATCCGCGCCTCGCGCGCGACACGCTCTCCGCGTTGCGCGCGCTCCCCATCCTGGCGCCAGGCGGCGCGCAGGTCACACTAGGCCAGGTTGCCGACGTCACGCTGGCCAGCGGTCCCTCGATGCTGACGGGCGAAGACGGGCAGCTCGTCACCAACGTCTATGTGGATACCGCGGAGAGCGACCTGGGTGGCCTGGTCGCATCGCTGAAAAGCGCGACCGCGGATCAAGTGCAGTTGCCCTCGGGGTACACCTTGGGCTGGGCCGGCCAGTTCCAGTACCTGCAGCATGCCGAACAACGACTGCGACTGGTGGTGCCGCTGACGCTCGCGATCGTGTTCCTGCTGATCTGGCTGATCTTCCGCGATGCCGCACAGGTCGCGATCGTGCTGTTCACGGTGCCGGCGGCATTGGCAGGCGGCTTGTGGCTGGTCTGGTTGCTCGGCGAATCGGTGTCGGTCGCCACCGTGATTGGCTTCATCGCGCTCGCCGGGGTCACCGCCGAGTTCGGGGTCGTGATGATGCTGTTCCTGCGGCAGGCCTGGGAACGACGCGCCGCCGCGGATGGCGCCAACGAAACCGCGCTGGAAGAGGCGATCCGGGAAGGCGCACAGATGCGGGTGCGCCCGATCGCGATGACGGTGGCCGTGATCCTCGGCGGCCTGTTGCCCATCATGCTCGGCCAGGGCGCGGGTGCGGACCTGGTGCGTACGATTGCCACGCCCATGGTGGGCGGCATGTTGATCGCCCCGATCCTCTCGATGCTGGCCATCCCGGCGGCATTTCGCCTCCTGGAGCGGCAGCGCCTGCGGCGGCTGGCGGCACAGGGAAGTGAGGGCGCCTGACCGGCCTCAACGCCTATGCGCACTTGGATGACACGATCGGCCCTATCGATAAACACGTTGCCCGATCAATCCGTGCCCAAGGCAAATGCGCTACCTGGTGGCCTGACGAGGCCCAGGCATTCGCCCACGTAGGGACCTGAACATGCACGATCCACACGCTCCGCACCACGGCGGCCACCCTCATGGGGGCCCACCTGCACCGCACCCGGGCGGCCCGAGCGGCGCAGCCGCCAGCGTTTCCCATGCCCAACATGCAGGGCACGCAGGCCACGATCACGCCGCCATGGTCGGCGATTTCCGCAAGCGGTTCTGGATCACGCTGCTGTTGACGCCGCCGGTCCTGCTGCTCTCGCCAATGATCCAGCACATGCTGGGCATCACGGGGCTTGCGTTCCCCGGTGATCGCCATGTGCTGTTTGTGCTTTCGACCATCGCCTACGGCTACGGCGGCTGGCCTTTCCTGGGCGGCTTCGCCGCCGAAATGCGCAGGCGGCAACCGGGGATGATGACCCTGATTGCGCTGGCAATCTCCTCCGCCTATTTCTTCTCGGCAGCCGTCACCTTCGGCTTCCCCGGCCAGGAGTTCTACTGGGAGCTGGTGACGCTGATCGTCGTCATGCTGCTCGGCCACTGGGTCGAGATGCGTTCGGTGATGGGCGCCTCCCGCGCCCTGGAAGAGCTCGTCAAGCTGCTGCCCGACAGCGCCACCCGTGTCGAGGCCGACGGCAGCACGTACGAGGTGCCAATCAGTTCGTTGCAGCCAGGTGACCGCGTCATCGTCCGGCCCGGCGCCAAGGTGCCCGTGGACGGTGAAATCACCGAAGGTTCGTCGGGCTTCAACGAAGCGATGCTCACCGGCGAATCCAGACCCGTGACGAAGGGCGTCGGTGCAACTGCCATCGGCGGGGCAATCAACGGAGCGAACGCGGTCACCATCCGCGTCTCGGCCACCGGGGACGCCACCTACCTTTCGCAAGTCATCGAACTGGTGAAGAAGGCGCAGCAGACCCGTTCGCGCACCCAGGACATCGCGAACCGCGCCGCCGTCTGGCTGACGTACATCGCGCTGACCGTCGGCTTCGGCACGCTGATCGTCTGGAAGCTGGTCCTCGGGGCCCCGACCACGTTCGCCATCGAGCGCATGGTGACGGTCATGGTGGTGGCCTGCCCCCATGCACTGGGGTTGGCCGTGCCGCTGGTCGTTGCGGTAAGCACATCGCTCAGCGCCCGCCATGGCCTGCTGATCCGTGACCGGGCCGCGTTTGAACGGGCGCGCAAGCTCGATGCAGTCGTGTTCGACAAAACCGGCACGCTGACCGAGGGTCGCTTTGGCGTCAGCGACATCGTGCTGCTCGGCGCTGGCGACGAGCGTGACGAGCTCGCGTTCGCGGCCGCTGCCGAGAGCCAGTCCGAGCATCCCATCGCCAGGGGCATCGTGGCCGAGGCAAAGAACCGCAACGTTCCCGTGCCAAAAGCCAGCGATGTCGGCAACATCACCGGCGAGGGCATCACCGCGCGGGTCGACAACCAGCAAGTCCGCATCGTCAGTCCCGGCCACTTGGCCCGCCAAGGCCAGCCGGTCGCCCACGGGAAGCTCGACCAGTTCGAATCGGCCGGAAAGACGGTCGTCGTGCTGGAGCGCGACGGCGTTCCGCGCGCGCTGTTCGCACTGGCGGACATCGTGCGGCCGGAGTCGAAAGACGCCGTTGCCGAACTGACCCGGCTGGGCATTCGTTCGGTGATGCTCACCGGCGATGCACGCGGCGTGGCTGCATCGGTATCCGGGGAGCTCGGCATCACGGAATACTTCGCCGAAGTGCTGCCCAGCCAAAAATCGGAAAAGATCCAGGAACTGCAGACACGTGGCCTGTCGGTCGCGATGGTCGGTGACGGCGTGAATGATGCGCCGGCGCTGGTGCAGGCCGACCTGGGCGTGGCGATCGGCGCCGGCACGGATGTGGCCGTGGAGTCGGCCCTCCGCTATTCGAAGTTCGATGATTGCAGCCCCAGCGTCTTGCCGTTTTCCTTGCCGGCGCGGACGGTGGTCTCGTCAAACCCTGCCGCGTGTTCGGCCTCGATGTCCACCCTGATGCGGACGCGGGTGGATGCGTCGGAAGTGAACAGCCCGATCAACTCCTTCTGAATGCTCGCAAATTGCAGCGACGCTCGCACTGGGTCAAGTTCCAGAGTCCCGAAGTAACGCGTCGGTCGCGCCCCGCCCGCTGTTACCGTGCTCCCAGCGGAGTTGCCGGTTGCCGCGGCAGTTCCCGCTCCAGTCGTAGCGCCCCTATTCGAGGCAGGAGGTGTGGCCGGCTCGGCGGCTTTCACTTTCGCCGCGTATTGTGCGGCGGCCGATGGTTCGATCAGCAACAGCGCGTCCATGTAGATCGCTGCCGTGTTGCCGAACGAGAAGCCGCGATACGCGTCGCCATCCTTGGCGGTTGCCAGCCCGAAGTACTCCTCGCTGGCCGCGCCTTCACTGATCGTGTCGCGCATGACGCTGGATCCGGCGAGGCGCGGAAGATAGAGGTATTGGCAGATTTTCTGCCACACGTCCTGCGCCGCCACGTCCGGCACGCCCTCCTTCCAGAACCAGCGCTTCAGTAGGTTGCGCAGGTGGATGGGCGCCCACTGCGTCACCACCAGCTCGTTCTCGGCGCAGACACGGTCGATTTCCTTGCCCAGCCCAGCGCTGGCCGGGTTCAGCGGATAGGCCTCCCATTCGATCTCGCCGATGCCTCCGCCGCGCTTCGGTGACTGTACCGGCACGACCAGCCACTTGAACGTTTCGCGTATCAGCCTCAGCACAGTGTCGTGCGTCTGCTCGCGATACTGGGTCGCCTGTCGCGCCTGCAGATTGTCCAGCGTCATTCGCAACTCGCGGCCGTCGTTTTCGATGCTGCGCCACGACAGCAGCGCCCGCACTGTGTCCTTCAGATGCCGCACTTGGTCGGCGTCGGCCGCCAGGAACAGCAACCGGTTCTGTTTCTGGCGCGGCTGGTCGCCGCGCGAACGCAGGATGGAGGCCGCTGCATCGCGTGCGGCGTTCGCACCGGAGCGCGACCAAGCCTGATCCGGCAACAGCACCACCAGGCGCAGGCTCCATTCGTCCGGAATATCGGCGGCTGGCGTGAACACATGCAGACCGAACGACGTTGCCCCCATCACGCGATTCACGGCGGTACGAATTTCATCCAGCACGTCGGCATCGGCGAAACGCTTCTTGCGCTCCTCCATCTCGCGGCGCAGGTTCGGGCGCACGTCCAGCCACCAGCGATCATTGCCCTTGTTGAGGTAAGTCAGCCGTGTTTCCAGCCGTCCAAGCGCGTCGCGATAGACGTGCGGCTGCTGGCCCGGTTGCAGGCAGCCCAGCACCACGCTTAAGGTTTCGATGCCTCGCGCGGTTTGATTCACCGAGCCCGGTGCACTACCAAGGAAAACGCTGCGCGCCACGCGCCGGCACGCCTGCACGGCGCCAAAGCGAGCATCGCGCGCGTCGAGCTCGGCCGGTTCGCTGCGTTCGCCGTCCACGTCGTGCTCCAGCACCGGATCCCAGCCCTGACCCAGATACGTGGTCAGCTCGGTGCGCACGTCGCCGTCGTACAGCGGCAAGCTGCCCGGCATCAGCAGCGGGTCCTGGTTGTTGTCCTGCCACAGGCGATGGATCACGCGCGCCATGAGCTTCAACACGCCGCGGGTGCGCTGGAAGTTTTGCAACGAGGACCAATCCTCGTACAGCCGCGCAAACACCTCGGGATGGATCGGGTAAGCCGAACACAGGCGCTGGTGATAGCGACTTTCCTGCGTTTCGCCCGGCAGCGAATCAGCGTGCTCGACGTAGCAATCCGAGAACGCACGGCAAACGGCGTCGGCCATGGCGCGGTCGCGGATTTCCGAGAACAGCCTGCGGCGCACGATCTCGAATGATTCCTCGGTTCCCACTGGCTTCCAGATCGCCTGCACGCGGCCAAAATAATGTTCCAGCGTGTGCAGCGCCGCGATACCGCGCGCGCTGCCGGCTTCCTGATCCGATTCCGGCAACGAAGCCAGCAGTACCGCGTTCGGCGCGACTTTCATCGCTTCGGTCAGCGCCTGCACGAACGTGAGGTTGGAATCCCACGTGCCGCCGGTGTATGACTTGCCTTCCTCGAACTGGCGCAGGTACGCCACCAGCTCGTCGATCAGGATCACACAGGGCGAATGCGTTTTAAGCAGGTCGGCCAGCACGACCTTACCGGGCGACGTGCCGCTGGCATCAGCATCGGCCACCTTCGCGTACGCGCTTGCGCCGCCAAGCTGCCACGCGAGTTCGCCCCACAGCGTGCACAGCGTCGCGCCTTCGACCTGCCGCGGCTGGTTGGGCGAGAGTTTGATGCCATCCAGTACCGCGATCGTGGATTTCGGCACCGCATCCAGTCTCGCCTTGCGCAGCAATTCCGGTATTCCCGCCAGTTTTTCTGCACGCAGGCCGGACGCCATGTGCATTACCGCCAGCAGCGTGTGTGTCTTGCCGCCGCCGAAAGCGGTCTGCAGCTGGATCACCGGATCGCCTTCGCCCTGCACCAGGCGCTTGGCGACCGACGTCAGCAGCGCCGCCATCCCCTCGGTGATGTAGGTGCGCTGGAAGAACAGTTCCGGATTCTGATATTCGTCGGTTGCCGAATGATCGTGCACGCGGCTGATGTCGGCCGCGAACTCCGCCTGTACGAACGTGCCCTTGCGCACGTCTTCGTGCGGGACGGCGACTTCACGCCAGGGTTTAAGATTCATCATCAACTCCAAAACACAAAGTGAGTAGCGCGCATTACACGCGGATCAGAGGTATCAGATTTCTTTGCCCAGGCGCTTCCAGCGGCGCTTGAAAGCCTCGTGGCCACCTTCCATTACCCGACAAACCTCCTCTCGCACCGCCTTTTCCTGCAAGGCACCGGACTGCGTAACGAAGCACTGGCCACCACCGAAGTCCATCGCGTGCACCAAGTCGGCGTCACCGTTGACCACCACGTTCGCATTGTGCGTTACCACGATCAACTGACGGCGCAATTTGTTCTGCCGAATCTGCTGCACGATCAACTCGTAGATCAGATGATTGTCGAGATCGTCCTCCGGCTGGTCGAGTACGATCGGCTCCTTACCGAAGGCCAGCAGAAACGCGAGTAATGCCGCCGAACGTTGACCCTGCGAACCCTCGCGGATCGAATGCCACTTGCCTTGGCGCTGGTATTCGATCCGCAGATCGTCTTCGGGGAACCAAGCAAGTATGCGGTCGGCAAACTCGGGCTTCTGCGCAGCCTTGATCAGAAATTTGCGGAAATACCCGCCGACTCGGTCGTCGGGACTTAAAAGACGGCTCTTTACTCCCTCCAACACGGTGTCCTTCATTGCTGGATCGGCTGTCGCCAAATCCCAAGCAAGGCCACGTTCCTGCTCGCCGCCCGACATTGACAGAATGTCACCCTCGAAATGTTCCGGTGCATCCAACAACTCACGCAATTCTCGTTCGATCACTTCGGCGTCAAAGCCCATCGGGGCCACATCTATGCGCACATGGGGGTTGTTGCTGATGGTTTGCCCGAGGAATTCCATGCGTGCTGCCGTAATGGCCTCTCGTCGCTGCTTGATGAGTGTTTGCTGCGCCGCGATCTGCTGAACGAGGCTTGAGCGCTCTTGTTTCAGTTGTACCAATGATTTGTGCTGCACCTCTAACGTCTGCCGCTCCTGGGTCAGGCGAGCAAACGCTTGCGGGTCCTCCACGCCTTGTTCGGCCAGCTGTTTCTGCAATGCGCCATGAGCTGCCGTGGCTGCCTTGCTGCGTTCCCACATGGCGAGTAGCCGCGGATCTTTGCTCTCGGTCTCAATCAAGCTCGAAAACTCAGTGGCCACCGTGCGCAGCTGACTGCGCACGGTATCCATCTTTGTTTCCATTTCGCGTCGCCACGCGAGCACTTCGGCGTTCTGAGTCGCGTCAAAGTAATTCTGTGGCCAGTCATCCAGTGGCAGATCATTCGACAGTGCCCGAACTTTCGTCGCGTTGTCGCGCAATTGTTCGAAGGTGGATTTCACCGTGCGTAACTGTCGCTGGGTCATCGCATAGTCGCGCAGCACTTGGGCCTGGTCGGATTGCGCCAACGTTTCCAGCTTGCGGTTAGCCTCAGTCAACTTGCGCTCCACTTCCGGCATCGCAGCCAAGCGGCCGTCCAGTTCGCGCAAGCGTGCGCGCTGGGTGAGAAAGGTGCGCCCGGCTTCGGTAAACGCCTCCTTCAGCGCCTTCACCTGACCAGCCTCGTCCACGATGGAAAGCAAGCTGCCGCGCGCACCGCTGGCCATCGCAGCAATCTGCCCCTGTGACAGGATGCGCACCGGGAACCGGTCGGCGTTGACGGCCTGGCTCGGGGACTGCACCCAGGCCCCGCCCTGCCGTTGTTCTACCGTGACGGCGCTCGGTCCCGCTTGCCAGCACAGTCGGAAGTCCTCGCCATCGTCCTGCCACTCGACGCGGATTTCGGTGTTTGCGAGCAGTGCACCATCACCATCGCGCCCACGGCAAATGGTGAGAAAGGCATCAAGCTGCCGCTTTGGCTCGCTGCCCTCCAACTCATCAGCACGCCCGAGCGCTAATCGAAGCGTGTGCACCAGTGTCGATTTGCCCGTACCGCGACCTCCTACAATCGCATTGAAGAACGGCGAGCAGGCGACGCGCGCGGGATTGCCACGCCCCATGATGCGCGCATCCGCCACCTCGATGGCGCGGATGACATGCTTCGGCACGTCGAACGGTTTGAAATGATCGGCGGCACCATCTTCCACGCGCTTAAGGGAAATATCGTTGCCATCCAGCAAGGCTAGCCGCAAACCTTCCAGCGCTGGTTTGGCCATCTTGACCCAGGTATAGCGGCTGCCCGGCGTGTTCCCGCCGCGGAAGTTGTGGCAGTCACTGCCCAGCACTTGCGCCAGAGAGTGAGCGTGTTGCTTTGTGCACTCGGGGAAAGGCGCTCCATTGTCTGTCCATTCGATGGCCAGCAAACCCTCCACGGAAAGAGCTTGCTCAATCGCGTGCGCGCTGACTTCCGACCTTTGCGTGCCTGATTGACACCGCAGCAGGCCTTTGGCCGTATCGGCATGAGCGGGAATCGCAATGGCACCGGCTTCCCGAACCTTGGCGAGGACGTGCTCGATGCTCTCGCTGGTTTCGGCATCGCTGTCGCCCTTGGTGCCGCGATAGCCAACGGCACCGAGCAGGCTGTCGATGTCGGCCGTGGCGGCAGACGTATCGAAAATGGCGAGAATGTGCACCCCGCCATTGGTCGAGATTTCCACACCCGGAAAGATGGTCAATGGTCTGAAGTCGGCAGGCCTTGCCTGTTCTAGGCCAGCGTAGGCCCGCTTCAAATCGTCAATCCACGAGCCGGTGTTGTGGTCCGTCACCGCGACACAATCGATGCCGGTGGCCATGTACTGCAGCAACCACTTCTCGGGTGTTATCTCGTTTGCTGTGCCCTTGGCCTCCTGCCAAGGGCGGGTATCAAGCGACGCCGGCGTGTGTGTATGGAAATCAAACTTCCACCAGCGCGACCCTGGATAGGGCCATGATGCAACTGACATGAGCAGTCCCCCATCCCCAATCAAACATCCAGCGCGCCTTGCGCATGGATTTCCCCTGCCGATTGTGACGCAATCTCGATGCCCTGCCAGGCGGTGACGAGTTCGTTGTAGGCGCGCGCATCTTCGGGCAGGCTCTTGCGTTCGGCGCACAGGGTATAAAGCCAGAACGCGAGCCGGCGGATGTCGGCGGAGCGTTCGGGCATGCGGGCCAGCAGCGCACCGGCGGCCGATTCGCCGCCCTGGTTCAGGGCGCGCACCAGTTGATGCAGGGCTTCCCACACCGGGGTGCGGTTGTCTTCGCGCGGGTCCCAGTCGGCCGGGTAGTCGGCGGGTTTCAGCAGTTTCACCCTGCCGCCGTGCGCTTCGATGACGCCGGCTTCTTCCACGCCCGCGACGCTGGTGCCTTTGGCGCGGGCCAGCACGTCGGCTTCGCCGTAGGCGCCGGCGGACCAGCCGCGTTCCTGGAACCAGCCGAGGCAGAAGTTGGTGTCGGCGTCGAAGTTCTCGCCGCCCAGCACTTCGTCCACCTGCTTGTTGATGAGGGTGAGCGCCACGTGCACGCTCATCTTCGAGCCGTCGGCTTCGAGCACGCCGGAATACTTGGAGAACACCGCCATGCCGGGGCCGATCGCGGCCTGCGCCAGGTCCACCGGCGCGATGGGCGAAGCGCCGCCCGCGCCGCCCAGCATTGCTTCCAGCGCTTCGGCGAGTTCGGATTTCAGTTCGCGCAGGAACTCGCGGCGCGCGATGGATGGCGCATCGGCCGCACGACGGCGGCAGACCAGGATGATGCTGGAGGCGAGTGCGTTGGTGCCGCTGCCGATCATGCGGTTGCCGAGTTCGGTGCGCATGGGCCAGGTGCCGCCGATCGCGAAGCCCGCGCGCAATACTGCTTCGAGGAAGGTTTCCCAGCCGGTGGACGTGGTACCGGCTTCTTTCGTTTCCGACTGCTTGAACGCGTAGTAGATGCTGACGGGAAACGCGGCGTGCGCGCGCTCGGCGAGGTTGTGCATGGCCGCGGTCATGCCAGCGACGAAAAATTGTTCCGCTTCGTCCTTGCCGCCGTGACGGTACGGCGTCGCCACCAGTTCTTCGGCTTTGGGCACCGCGACGGTTGCGAACAACTTTGGATATGTCGGTCGCAGGCAACGTCGCAACCAGACGTAGAAGAAATCGGAGAGGTCCGCGTAGCCAATGTTGTCGTAATACGGCGGATCGGTGGAAACGACTTTGTTTTCGCTGATGGCTTGCGATTGCGCATCACTCTGCGACGCACTGCCGGGGCGGCCCGCAACCAGTCGCTCGACCGCCGGAATGATCCAGACGAATGCGCTGTCCCAACTACCCCCTGACTCGCTGAAGGGGTTTGCCTCGCCGAAATCCCAAGCCATTGGAATTGCTTGGCGCGCGAACAGATTGCGGATAGATGCGGTACGAGCGGAGCCACCGGTGGACGCTTTCGTGCCAGAGGGACCCGCGTCCCACGTACAGAGGGCATTGTTCCGATCGGCGAAGCGGCTCAATGCCAGTCCGAGATACGTCGCCACCGCTTCGGCGTAGGCCGTTGCGCCGGTGCCGCCGGCGGCGAGGCTGCGGGCATCGTCGGGCGTACCGGCCTTCGCGGCGTCGGCGCGGATGCGCTCGCGTGCTTCGCCCACGAGGTCGGAGAACGTGGTCAGCGCGACGAGCTGGCGCGGAGTAAAGAGGTCGCCCCAGTGTTTCAGGCCGTACGGTACACAGGTTCCGCCGGTAAGACGCGCCGGCACGTCGCCGTCAGGCTTCCACGTCGGCTGCGCGGACTCCGCGATGCGCTGCATTTCGTCGGTGGGCGACAGGTACACGCGACCGCGTTCACCTTCGGCCACGATCGCCATCAGGCGCGCGCCCATGCGTCCGGCTTGGCCTTCGGCCTTGATGTAGTCGCCGCTGATCGGCGTATTCGACACCAGGCACAGGAAGTTTGCGCCGCGGCCCGCGGCCTTGGTGCCGTTCTTCGCGCTGACGGGCGGGTGGCCGTCGCCAGCGGCGGTGGTGCGTACGGTGAAGTGGTAGGCGTCGCGCGAGTCCGGACCCTCACCCCCAGCCCCTCTCCCGGGGGGAGAGGGGAGCGAAGCATCGGCGGGCGAATGATTCAAGACCGGTTCGACCCAGGCTTCCTTGCCCTGCTTGGTGCTGAGCAGGAAGGTGCTGGCGAGCGGCACTTCGACGTGGGCATACGCGGGGTTGGGGCTCGCCACGGTGCGCGCCCACAGCCACGCGATCACGGTGAGTTCCTTGCCGACGTAGGGCTTCAGGTCCTTGCGGGCCTTTGCCATCTCCGCGGTGACTTTCACCTTCGGGTACAGGTGGCCGATGTGCTTTTGCGCTTCCTCACGCATCCAGCGGCCGTAGCGGCGCACTTCTTCGGCCAGGCCCTTGGCGCCCGACCAGTCGGCGTGCATGTCGGGCTGCTTTTCGTCCGCCGGGATCGGGCCGACGGGCGCGCGGCCGGCAAACTTCGGCGGAATCTCGATCATCGCCTTGTTGATCAGCACCGCAACCGGGTTCAGATCACTCGCGTAGCTTTCAAGGCCGAGCCGCTGCGCTTCCAGCGGAATCGCGCCGCCGCCGGCGAAGGGATCGTGGAAGGCGGGCAGCTTGTCCGGATCGAACAGTTCGGCTGCCTGCGGATGGTTACGGTTGAGATGGCAGGTTTCGCGCCAGCTCTTTTTGATTTCCTCGCGCGCGGTGGCAAGCACCTCCTCGTTGTTGGTGTTTTCCCACTTCACCAGCTCGCGGATGATGTTGAACAGCCGCTCGCGCTCGCGCGCGGCATCCTTTTTGTTGACGCCGCGAGTGAAGCCCTCGCCCGTCTGGTAGCCGGGATCGTTGACGAGCTGCGCAAACAGCACCGCCCGCGCCGCCGCCAGCGGCCGCCGCGCCCACCACAGGTGCAGCGTGCTCGGATGCCCATGCCGGATCGACTTCTCGCGCGCCGCCGCGGTGTTGATGTCATCCAGCGGCAGCGCCACTTCGATGAGCTTGCGGGGGGATTTGATTTCAATGTTCATTCGTCTTTCCAGTGCGCCGCCGCGCCGCCACAATGGGGACACCCTTCCAGATAATCGCCAAAGTCGCCGCTCACACCCACCCAGTGTTCACCGCAGAACTCGCACATGGTGTAACCGGAGAATGTCTCCTCGCAGTCTCTGCATTTGAAGCACAGGCCAGTGTCGATGACGGTTTGAATACCGTTGCACTCGCCGCAGCTTCCGCAGAACACTTCTTCGCCGTGCTTGATTGCCCTGTGAGACAACGCTTGGTAACCGCACACGCGGCAGATTGCACCTACGTACGGACCGCCTTTTGTGGTCGGGTCGAGTGCCCGGAAGTCACAACATGGGCACTGCGCCAGGGATTCGGTATCTGCGGAGCCCGAGACGACCCGATCAAAGACGGCCTGCAGTAACGGCTTCAGGCCCTGCAAGCGCGTGCCGAGGGCTCGCATAGTGTTTTGGTGGTTGTCGAAGTACGACTGCCACTGGCCAGTCATGAGTTTGTACAGGAAGTGCCAAGCAACGTAGATGTCGGATGCCACCTGCGCGCGCAACTTGTCGAGGTCGGCATGGAAGAAATGCACGACGCGGTTACGGTGACTGGCGACGACAAAAAACGCGTTGCAAGCAGCCTTGTCTATCGATGTGCCAGAGAGCGCTTCAATCCGCTTGCGCGCCAGATCGAACCCCACCGTCTTGATGCGACCTTGCTTGAATCGCCCAAGCGACGCCTCCGTCGGCTCGCTCGCAACCCACTGCGCACCCTCGCAAACCAGTCTGGCCTTGAAAATGAGCTCGATGCCTGATGCGAGACTCATCAAAGCGTACTTCGGCTTGTCCGCGACGGTGTCGAGCGCGTATCCCATAAAGTCGAACGCGCTTTCGACCAGGTTGTTGAAAATTTCATCCTTCGTCATTGTCGAGTTCTGATCGGTCACAGCCAAAAAACCAAGTCGCTCTGCAACGTCGGGACAATGTGACTCCCAGCCTGAGATAGCATCTCCGGCCTGCCCGTCTCGCGACGATGCTTTTTTCTGAGTTGCGAGCTCGCCCACTCATGGGTGACGTAGCTGCATTAGGTACCGTACCAAGTCCGCCATCTGCGTCGATGGATTGTCGGTGCCAGCGGCTCGCGCGGCGATATTGGCTCGGTCGCCTCGGATGAGCGCAGTTCCCAGATGCTCTCTTGTCGTCGCGAACAGTCCGCGCGCACCTTTGTCGTAGGCTTCAAAGCCATGGACCCGGTGCAGCCGGTGTAGCAGGTCGGCGTACCGATGCATCGGCGCCGTGGTGTCCTCGTAGTGCAGGAGAATCCAGTACTCGAAGCACGGTACGGAGACAATGGATTCGAAACGTGCTTCACCGATCTTGCGCTTTCCGGCCCGGCGAATGAGCTTCTTGTCGCGGATGCGCTGGATGGCCTCGTCGAAGGTCGAATGGCCATCACGATCGAAAACGCAGAACACCGCGTCGTAGTCCGGGTCCTGCTCGAACAACCTGATGGCAAGATCGACGACCGACTTTGGCGCGGAACCGCCTTCTCCCGTGATCTGGAGATTGGCGCTGCTCAGCTGGTAATGCGCTTGCAGTTCGCGCAGGTAGTTGGGCTCGGTCTTGGCGCCTTCACACACGACTAGGACGCGGTCATACGCCTCGCGCTGTGGCTTGCGCCTTTGCAGAGATCCCCTGTTCTTCGGTCGAGCCACGGTTCACGCTCGCAGTTCGCCGACGAACGGAAGGGCACCATAACGGCCCTGCAGGTAGCCGCGCTCGAAGTTTTCTTCCTTGCGTGGACTGAAATCGGTTAACGGGTACAGGTGGCTCTGCAGGTCACGGTCTTTCTCCACAAACCAGATCTGGTCGCGGCGGAACAGTTCGCCGTCGAGCATGTTGGTGTCGTGCGTGGTGAAGATGAGTTGCGCACCGTTGGTATTGATAGCTGGATCGTGAAACATGCCAACAAGGCGACGCAGCAGGGAAGGGTGAAGGCTGGTATCCAACTCATCCACTAAGAGCACATAGCCGTTTTGCAGCACGTCGATCCATGGACCGGCCATGGCGAATAGCTTTTGCGTGCCTCCCGATTCATCGTTGTAGCCGATTTCGGCTTCAGTACCGGCCATCGCGCGATGTGTGAAGCGCACTTCGTAGAGCTCGGGCGGCCCGATGGTGATCTGGACGGCTGGAGGGATCGAGGGCTCCGGCGATTTCGGCAGTACTGGCGCTTCCACCTTGCGCTTTTCTATGTGCATGCCCGCGATGCCGGTATCGGCGGCAGCAAGATATTCCACGACACGCTGTTGCCACTCGGTATCGCGTTCGCAGTGCTCCAGCGAAAAGTTCGGCGCGAAGCGTGCGTAGGGGATCACTGGCTTCAACCGCTGGGTGATCCACTCAAACGGGACCAGAAGGGTCTCGGCATTGAGTTGCACTGCCGTGGACAGGAACAAAGAGTTGTCGCGCGTCGCCTCCTGCCAGACCTTTTTCTGCCCGGTCAGGCTGGTGCCGTAGCGCCAGGTGGTTTTGTTGGTTTGCCGGTTCCAGCGGCGCTCGAACCATCGTTGCTGACGGCCTTCCGGCCATGCGAACAGCCACTCGTCGCAGATGCGGTCCCGCGTCAGCGAGAACCCGTACTGAAAGCGCACGCCATTCTGGACGAATACAAGCTCAAATTCGCTCGGCTCATCCGCTGCCGCTGCGGCGAACGCGAACGGCGTGATCGTGAATTTGCTGCCCGGAGGAAGTTGTGCGGAACCATGCACCAACTGCCACATGGTCTGCAGAGCAAGCAACACATTGCTCTTGCCGGCGGCGTTCGGTCCATACATGACAGCCGTTCGCACTAAGTCCGGGGTCGCCGGTGCGGGTGCGGCCACGACATTGGTTTCGCGCAGTTCCTTCCCGCTGGACGCGGCCAGGCTCAAGGTCTGGCGTTCGTGGAAGGATCGGAAGTTGGCGACGCTGAATTCAACCAGCATGATGGCCTCCGACAAGATATTAGGATGCTAAATATGCATGAAAAATGCAAAATACGCAAGTTGTTTCGATTCAATGGCGCGTTTGGTAGCTGCGCGGCCAATGCGGGCCGGCCAGCATCACGCGGTCTCGGGCTTTGCGCGCGCCAGCAGTTTGGCGATCTCGTAGTTGATCGAGGTGACGCCGAGCTCCGGTTCTTGCGTGAAGGGCTGACGCACATAGTGCGGGCCATCGACGCTGTCGCCATCCACCAGCACGATGGCGAGGATGAACTTGTCGTCTTGGTTGAGCGCCGTGCAGATTTCGTTGCGGGTGATGGTTATGACGTCCGCGCCCTTGGCCCGACCCTTGACCTCGATGTGACGGGATTCGGGGAGCACGCCGTCGGCAATCGGCGGTTGCGAGGTGACATCCCAGCCGCATTTTTCCATCGACACGTCGGTGACGATGCAGCCGCGGCCCTTCTCGTCCGCGATCACCGCGTCCATTGCCCGCTTTTCGATCGCTGCGCGTGCGGCGGCATCGGCGGTGAAGCTGGCGGGTAGCGGTTGCCCGCGCAGGTGGGCGAGCAGACCCATCGGGATGACCAATGCGCCGCCGCGCACGACTGGCGTGGCCGAGACGATATGACGGTGGGCTTCGATTTCACGTTGTCGCGCGTCGAGACGCGCGACCAACTCTTCGGCCCGCTTGCGCAGGTTGTCGGGCTGAATGCGCGGCTGCTTGCCGGCGGCGACTTGCTCATCCAGCTTGGCAGCGCGGGCGCCGAGATAGTTGATCTCGTGAGTGAGACGCGCGCGCACTGCATCGCGGATCTTGTCGAGTCGCTCGATCCGCCGCGTTTTGATTTCTTCGTAGTGCTGCGGTACCAGCGCCTTCACGGCGTGCGCAATAGCCCGGGGTTCCAGGTCCGACTTGAGCCATGGTTCGTCGAGCAGGTGCGCCAGCAGTGGACGGTCGGCGTCATCCAGCGGTTCAAGGCCCAGATGCGGCGCCGCGTCGGCGGCCCGCATCGTGCCATCCGCGTCGGCCCATACGAACTGCAAGCGTTGCGAGAGGATTCGCGCGTCGGCGCCGGTACCCTCACGGATGGTGTGCTCCAGGATCAGCAGCAGCGAAGGCTTGTCGCCGGGGTCGGCCGGATTGACCAGCACCGCGCCTTGCTTGAGCAGTGCGCGGTCGTCGATAAGGATGGCGTCGATCAGGGCCGCCATGAGCGGGTGTGCGGGATGCACGAGGTCTGCGTCCGGCGCGCCGTGGATATGGATTTCGCGTTTGTCGAAGCAGATACGGTCGTAGCGGCGTAGCACCGGTTTGCGGGTGTCGCTGATGCGGCGATCCGCCTCGCGCAGGACTGCGGGTACATGCGGCAATTCGTATCGATCACCCTCGCGGCGCCGCGCGTCGCCGCCAACGCGCTTGAATGCTTCCAGGAAGAAGCTGCGCAGGAACCACGGCTGCAATTTGCGCGCCTGTGCGTGATCCATTTCTTCTTTCACCCGGAACAACTGGTCCATCGACATGGCGTTGTCAACCAGCGCATTGCGTTCCTGGATGGCCTTGAGGTGTTCGGTGTCCAGAGCGCCATCGATGACGCGGTCCAGGCGCGCGCGGACCTCGGGATCGTCGCCGTATCGAATCGCCCGAATCAAAAGATCCTTGAGCGATTCGTTGTCGAAGGCTTCACCGAGAATGTCGAACACCTGCCCGCCCAGCGCGTCACGTTCGATCTCCAGCTTGTCGAACAGGCGCTGGAAGACCGCGCCTTCGCGGGTTTCCTTTGCGACGAGGTTCCAGAGGTGGCACACCTCGCGTTGGCCGATGCGATGGATGCGCCCGAAGCGCTGTTCGATGCGGTTGGGGTTCCAAGGCAGGTCGTAATTCACCATCAGGTTGGCGTTCTGCAGGTTCACGCCTTCGCCGGCAGCGTCGGTGGCGACCATCACCAGCACGTCCTTGTCCTGACGGAACAACTCTTGCGCCTTCGCACGGTCGTCGCGGTTTACGCCGCCGTGGATTGTGACCACCGTTTCTGCGCTGCCGAGCACATCGATGATGCGCTGCCTCAGGTAGTTGAGCGTGTCCTTGTGCTCGGTGAACACGATCAGCTTGCGGCGATTGCCTGCGGCATCGCGTATCTCGGGATCGTCCTGCAGCAGCCGCGAAAACTGCTTCCATTTGCTGTCACTGTGTGACTCGACGACACGGCGCGCTTGCTCCTCAAGCCCTTTGAGGATTTCGATTTCAGCTTGCAGTTCTTCAATGGTGCGCGCAGCCGTGGCCTGATCGACGACCTGCTCCGAATAGCGCTCGTAGTCGTCGGGGCTGAGTTCGTCTTCGGCGTCGTCCAGATCGTCCGGCACGTCGAGAGTGCGCGCTACATAGAGCTCGGCTTCCTCACCGACACGCTGGCCGCGTTTCAGCAGCTTTTCTTCCTCCAGCCGGTTCTGCAGCTTTCGGTGGCGACGTTTCAGTGACTGGTAAATGGCTTCGGGGCTGGAAGCGAGGCGGCGCTGCAGCAGGGTGAGCGCGAAACCCACCGTTCCCTTGCGCTTGCCATCGAGTTGGTCGGCCCGGTTCATCTCGTCGCGAACGTAGGCGGTGACGGCTTCGTACAAGTGGGCTTCCAACGGCGACAACGTGTAGTTGATGGTGTACGCGCGTCGTTCCGGGAACAGGGGTTTGCCATCAAACTTCAGCAATTTCTCCTTAACCATCCGGCGCATCACGTCGCTGACATCCACTTTGTGCGCGCCTTCGCGGAACTTGCCGAAGAACCGGTCACCATCCAGCAACGAGAGGAACAGTTGGAAATCCTCTTCCTTGCCGTTGTGGGGCGTCGCGGTCATCAGTAGAAAGTGCCGGCACAATCCGCCGAGCTGCTCGCCCAAAGCGAAGCGTTGGGTCTTCTTGATCTCGTTGCCGAAGTAGTGGGCGGCGAGTTTGTGCGCCTCATCTACGACGATCAGGTCCCAGTGGGTTTCGCCCAGCTTGCCGCAGTAGTCGTCGCTGCGGGCGAGCTGGTCCAGCCGAACGATCAATCTGTCCTGTTCGGAAAAATAGTTGCCGGTGACGGAGCTTCCCTGCATTTCACGGCTGAAGATCTGGAAGTCGAGGTCGAACTTCTCGTGTAGTTCGTCTTGCCACTGTCCGGCCAGTGAGCCGGGCGCGACGATGAGGATGCGAGCGGCATCCGCCCGCATGATGAGTTCGCGCATCAGGAGACCAGCCATGATGGTCTTGCCTGCGCCGGGATCGTCCGCCAGCACGAAGCGCAGCGGCTGCCGCGGCAGCATCGCCTCGTACACGGCGGAAATCTGGTGGGGCAGGGGTTCCACATTGGACGTGTGGACCGCCATCATCGGGTCAAACAGGTGCGCAAGCTCGATCCGGAGCGCCTCGGCCGCCAACTTGAAGTCGGCACCATTGGCGTTGAAGGACCAATGCGCCTGGGTTGACGCGAGCGCAAGCGAGCCTTCGTCGCTGCGAAACAACATGCGTTCTGCCGGTGTTCCGTTCGCGTCCTTGTATACGACGGTCGCCGCTTCGTCCCCTACCGCATCGACCGAGATGATTGCAACCGGCCCTGCGGGATCGATGCCAGCGACCTGCGCTCCTTTGACAAGCTCTTCGAGTTTCACTCGGCTTCCCCTGATGGCCTGGGCTGGACGCGGTTTGCCGCGTCGTCATGCCCGGCTTGTACGCAGTGAAGCATGATATCGCCTCATCCGGTGAGACTCGCGGGCAACAGACTGACGGACGAGTAGGCGAACGCGGCATGGCGCGAACGCTCTGGCCCGCATGCGCCTTGTCCGGCAGAGACTGATCGCGTGGGTTCAGCGCGATCCGGGGCGATTCTCGGATAGCGTCCCGTAGCTGCACGGAAACGTGCGGAACGGAACGGAAATCCGGAGACAGCTCGGGACACCGAAAAACGAAAGCGGCCGGTTTACTGGAACCGGCCGCTCATGAGTTACTGAATGTGGTGGGCGGTACAAGGATCGAACTTGTGACCCCTACCATGTCAAGGTAGTGCTCTACCGCTGAGCTAACCGCCCGTATCGCCGTGCTGAGCGATGCAAGCGGGGCAGTATAAAGGAGCATCGGCCGGGCAACAACGCCGGCCTGGCGGGACGGCGGCGCAGGCTGAACCGGTCGCGCCTGCCCTGTGACTAACTCAGGAACGGGTGAAGGCGCGGCCAGAGTCGGGCTTGCCTCCCCAGTCCGCCTCCTCACCCTGCCCTCTCACCCGCAAGGGGACTCCCTGACGGTCGCCGGAGGAAGAGGGGAACGGCCACGTACCCCGCGGCGCGACGTCAGCGCAGTGCCTGCTCGCGCAGGGCGTGAATCTGGTCGCGCACGTGGGCGGCGTCCTCGAACTCCAGATTCTTGGCGTGCTGGTACATCTGGATCTCCAGCTTCTTCAGCATGGCGGTCACCTCCGAAGCGCTGAGGTGAGCGTATTCGGCGCGCTCCTCAGCCACGGCGCGCTGGCGCGATGGCGTGGTGCCGCCGCGGCGCTGGCGCCCGCCGTTGGCGGCATGCGCGCCTTCCATGATGTCGGCGACGCGGCGCACGATGGTGGTGGGGGTGATGTCGTGCTCACGGTTGTAGGCCACCTGCTTCTCGCGCCGGCGGGCGGTCTCGTCCATGGCCGCGCGCATCGAAGGCGTGACCGCGTCGGCGTACAGGATCGCGCGGCCGTGCACGTTGCGCGCCGCGCGGCCGATGGTCTGGATCAGCGAGCCGGTGGAACGCAGGAAGCCTTCCTTGTCCGCGTCCAGGATCGCCACCAGCGAGACCTCGGGCATGTCCAGGCCTTCGCGCAGCAGGTTGATGCCGACCAGCACGTCGAACACGCCAAGCCGCAGGTCGCGGATGATGTCGGCGCGCTCGACCGTGCCGATGTCCGAATGCAGGTAGCGCACGCGGACATCCTGCTCGTCGAAGTACTCGGTGAGGTTTTCGGCCATGCGCTTGGTGAGCGTGGTCACCAGCACCCGCTCGCCGGCGGCCACGTTCTTGTGGATTTCGCTCAGCAGGTCGTCGACCTGGGTGCGCACCGGGCGCACCTCGACCTGCGGGTCGACCAGGCCGGTCGGCCGCACCACGAGTTCGGCCACGGCATCGCCGGACTTGGCCAGCTCGTACGTGCGTGGCGTGGCGGAAATGAAGATCGCGCGCGGCACGCGCGCCTCCCACTCCTCGAAGCGCAGCGGCCGGTTGTCCATCGCCGAGGGCAGGCGGAAGCCGAACTCGACCAGGGTTTCCTTGCGTGAGCGGTCGCCCTTGTACATCGCGCCGAGCTGCGGCACGGTGACGTGCGACTCGTCCACCACCAGCAGGCCGTCGGCGGGGAGGTAGTCGAACAGGGTCGGCGGCGGCTCGCCGGGGCCGCGCCGGCTCAGGTGCCGCGAGTAGTTCTCGATGCCCTGGCAATAGCCCACCTCGGCCATCATCTCCAGGTCGAAGCGCGTGCGCTGGTCCAGGCGCTGCGCCTCGACCAGCTTGTTTTCCTTGTACAGGACTTCCAGCCGCTCCTTGAGCTCGACCTTGACGGTCTCGATCGCGTTCAGGACGCTGGCCCGCGTGCTGGCGTAGTGCGTGCGCGGATACACCGTGTAGCGCGGCACGCCGCGGATGGTCTCCCCGGTCAGCGGGTCGAACAAGGCCATGCGCTCGACGTCGCCGTCGAACAGCTCGATGCGCAGCGCCTCGGTTTCCGACTCGGCCGGAAACACGTCGATCACTTCGCCGCGCACGCGATAGGTACCGCGGCGCAGCTCGGTCTCGTTGCGCGTGTATTGCAGCTCGGTCAACTGGTGGATCAATTTGCGCTGGTCCATGTGCTCGCCCACGGCCAGGATCAGGCGCAGGCTGAGGTAATCCTCGGGGTTGCCCAGGCCGTAGATTGCCGACACGGTGGCGACGATGATCGCGTCGCGCCGCGACAGCAGCGCCTTGGTCGCCGACAGCCGCATCTGCTCGATGTGCTCGTTGATCGAGGCATCCTTCTCGATGAAGGTGTCGGAGGCGACGACGTAGGCCTCGGGCTGGTAATAGTCGTAGTAGCTGACGAAGTACTCCACCGCGTTGTGCGGAAAGAACGTCTTGAACTCGCCGTACAACTGCCCGGCCAGGGTCTTGTTTGGCGCCATCACCAGGGTCGGGCGCTGTATCCGCTCGATGACGTTCGCCACGGTGAAGGTCTTGCCCGATCCGGTCACGCCGAGCAGGGTCTGCGCAGCCAGGCCGGACTCGAAGCCGGCGGTCAGCTGCTCGATCGCCTGCGGCTGGTCGCCGGCGGGCCGGTAGGGCGCAACGAGCTCGAATCGATCAGTCATCGGCTACACATGTGGGCGCAGGCGCCCATTTTAAATCGGCCGCCCCGACACCACACGCCTTGGTCAACCTACGCCCGCGGCCTGCGGCGGCCGCTGCCGGCAGCGCAGCCGGAAGCCTAGCTTTGCGGTTCCGGGGCCACCGGAACCAAACCCATGTCCACCTGCCGGCAACGCGGCATCACCCTGATCGAGCAGGTCATGGTGGTGTCGATCATCGCCATCCTGGCCAGCTTGGCCAGCCCGGGCCTGCTGCGCCTGATCCGGCGCAACGAGGTCCGCGTGGCGCAGGACGAGGTGATGGCGGCGCTGCAATACGCCCGCTCGACCGCGCTGGAGACCGGCATCCGCACCGTGATCTGCCCCAGCGTCGACCAGCGCCACTGCGCCGCCACGACGCAGTGGGAGCACGGCTGGGTGGTGGGCCTGGATGCCGACCACGACAACCAGCCGGACGGCCGCGCCCGCTACACCGGCGCCGGCCACGGCCACCAGTTGCACATCCGCAGCAGTGTCGGGCGCCACATCGTGCGCTACCAGCCCGACGGCTCGGCCGGCGGCAGCAACCTCACCTTGCTGATCTGCCAGCAGGCCAGCACGACCCCGGCGCTCAGCATCGTGGTGTCCAATTCGGGCCGCATGCGCGGCGCCCCGGCCACGGCCGCGCAGACGGCCAGTTGCGCCGCCGCCCGCTGAGCGCACCACCCTCCTCCTCCAGCGTCATTCCCGCGAAACTCCCCTCGTCATTCCCGCGAAAGCGGGAACCCAGATGCCCTCGCACTTCCGTTGCTGGCGACAAAGGCACTGGATTCCCGCTTTCGCGGGAATGACGAGGGCGTGTGGAAAGCGTCGTGGACCGTGTCGCATCACGCGCCCCGGTAGCTACCATGGGCCGGCAGCGGCACGCTGCGACTTGCCGCCGAACCCCGAAGGCGAGCACGACGGGCACTGGAGTCCGCCACATGAGCGCAGCGCACACAACGCAGGCCACCAGACACCGAGGCCTCGACCCGGCTGAGGCGGCCCGCCGGCTGGCCAAGCACGGTCCGAACATGCTGCCCGGCAGTACGCCGAAGACGTTCCTGGCGATCGCCGTCGGCGTGCTGGTCGAGCCGATGTTCCTCATGTTGCTGGTTGCCGGCGGCCTGTACCTCGCTTTGGGCGATCACGCCGAGGCGGCGTTCCTGCTCTCGTCCGTGTTTGTGATCATTGGCATCACCCTGGTGCAGGAACGCAAGACGCAGCGTGCGCTGGAATCGTTGCGCGAGTTGTCGGCGCCGCGCGCGCTGGTGATCCGCGGCGGCGAGGAGGTGCGGATTCCCGGGCGTGAGGTGGTGGTCGGCGACCTGCTGGTGCTGCGTGAGGGTGATCGCATTGCCGCCGATGCCGTGTTGCTGGACGGTCACCTCGACGTCAACGAATCGCTGCTCACCGGCGAGGCGGTGCCGGTCACCAAGCTGCCGGGCGCAGAGGCCGGCCAAGTGTTCGCCAGCACCGTGACGACCAAGGGCGTCGGCGTCGCCGAGGTCCATGCGATCGCCGGTGCCACCGCGGTCGGCCGGATCGGCCAGGCGCTGGCTGACACCGTCGAGCCGGTGTCCGGCCTGCAGCGGGCCTCGCGTCGGCTGATCCGCAACCTCACGATCGGTGGCCTCCTGCTGGCGACGGCGTACACGCTGCTGGGCTGGCTGTGGAACGGGCGCGGCCTGCTGGAAAGCGTGTTGGCCGGCATCGCGCTGATCATGGCGATCCTGCCCGAGGAGATCCCGGTCATCCTCACCGTGTTCCTCGCGCTCGGCGCGTGGCGGATTTCAAAGCACAAGGTGCTGACCCGTCGGGTGCCCGCGGTGGAGGCGCTGGGTGCGATCTCGGTGCTGGCAGCGGACAAGACCGGCACGCTCACGCAGAACCGCATGCAGGTCGCCGAGTTGCGGCTGGCCGATGGCGGCACACACGATGAGCAGGCGACCGGACTGCCCGAAGCGTTCCACGAATTGGTCGAGTTCGCGATGCTGGCGACGCCAGCCGATCCGTTCGATCCGATGGAAAAGGCCATCCAGCAATTTGGCCTGCGCTGGCTCACCGGCACCGGGCACGTGCACGCCGAGTGGGCACCGGAGTTCGAATACGCGCTGTCGCCGGAAATCCTGGCGATGACCCGCGTGTTTCATGGCGACGCGCGCCGCGATGCACACCTGCTGGCCACCAAGGGCGCCCCGGAAGCCGTGATCGACCTGTGCCACCTGGGCGCCGCCGACGCCGCGGCCATCCTGCACCAGGTCGAGGCCATGGCCGAACGGGGCCTGCGCGTGCTTGGCGTGGCCCGCGGCGAGTGGCAAGGCGAGGCCTGGCCGCGCGGCCAGCACGACTTTGACTTTCGCTTTCTCGGCCTGGTCGGCCTCGTCGACCCGCCGCGCCCGGAGGCACCGGCAGCGATTGCCGAATGCCGCGGCGCCGGCGTGCGCATCCTCATGTTGACCGGCGACCATCCCGTCACCGCGCGTGCCATCGCCCGTGAGGTGGGCTTGAGCGAACGCGCCGAGGTGGTCACCGGCGCGGAAATCGACGCACTGGACGATGCCGCGCTGCGCGATCGCCTGCGCCAGGTCGACCTGTGCGCGCGGCTCAAGCCCGAGCAGAAACTGCGCCTGGTGCAACTGCTGCGCGGGGACGGCGAAGTGGTGGCGATGACCGGCGATGGCGTCAACGACGCACCTGCGCTGAAGGCCGCCGATGTCGGCGTGGCCATGGGCGAGCGCGGCACCGATGTGGCGCGTGAAGCTGCCGCACTGGTGTTGCTGGACGACAGCTTTGCCAGCATCGTCAGCGCGATCCGCCAGGGCCGGCGCATCTACGACAACGTCACCAAGGCCACCCGCTTTGTGTTCGCCGTGCATGTGCCAGTCATCGCACTGGCGCTGGTGCCAACCCTGCTGCATTGGCCAGCGCTGCTGACACCAGTGCACATCGTGCTGCTGGAACTGCTGATCGATCCCGCCTGCTCGGTGGTGTTCGAGGCCGAACCCGCCGATGAGGACATCATGCGGCGGAAGCCGCGGGCGCCGTCGGCTTCCCCGTTCGTCGTTGCCAACCTGCGCTACGCGGTGATCCAGGGCCTGGGCTTCGCCGGCATCCTGCTGCTCGGCTATGGCCTGTTGCTCGGCCAGGGGCTGGACGCCGCGACCAGCCGCAGCGCGGTGTTCATCGCGCTGGTGACCGGCCTGTTCGCGCTGACCCTGGCCAACCGCGACTTGTCCCGCCCGGTGCTGGCCCGTCATCCGGCAAAGAACCCCTGGCTGGTGCGGATGTTCGGCGCCGTGGCGCTGATGCTCGCGGTCGTCATCGGCGTGCCCTTCTTCCGCGGCGTCATGAGCTTGGCGCTGCCGGACACGGCCATGCTGCTCGCCAGCGCCGGGATGCTGGCAGCCGCCATCGCCTGGTTGGAACTGCTGCGCCGCACGACACGACCGCCCGCCGCCGCGGCGCGCTGAAGCAACCGCATACGCCGGGTCGGCGCGTGGCACCCGGCCCGCTGCACCATGGCATCCGTTGACAAGCGTGCAAGGCCAGATAAGATAGTAACCACTTACTTACTTCAAGCGGGTCTGCACGATGCACATCCAGCGCAAACACCTGCCTGCGGACGAGCGCCGCGCGGTCACGGTCGAGGCGGTCGTCAAGCTCGCGGCCGAGCAAAACCCGAGCGAGATCACCACCGCGGCCATTGCCAGCGCGATGCACCTGACCCAGGGCGCACTGTTCCGCCACTTCCCGAACAAGGACGCGATCTGGCAGGCGGTGATGGAATGGGTGGCCGGCCACCTGCTGGCGCGGGTCGAGCGCGCCGCGCGGAGTGCCGCCGGCCCGTTGGCCGCGCTGGAGGCGATGTTCATGGCGCACATCGCGTTCGTCGCCGAACACGCCGGCGTGCCACGCATGTTGTTTGGCGAGTTGCAGCGGGCCGAGGACACCGCCGCCAAGCGGATGGTGCAGACCATGATCCGCCGCTACGGCGAGCGCCTGCGCGCGCTGATCGAGGACGGCAAGGCGGCCGGCGAGGTGGATCCGCAGGTCGATTCCGCCGCGGCGGCCGCGCTGTTCATCGGCAGCATCCAGGGCCTGGTGATGCAGGCCTTGTTGGCCGGCGACACCCGGCGCATGCGCCGGGAGGCCCCGGGCACATTTGCCATCTACCGCCGGGGCATCGCACGTGCCCCGTGAAGCGCGTTCCATCCCGCAACCAGCGAACCCCTGACCAACCGAGGGCCACGAAGATGAGCACCCACCCGCAACGCCACATCTGGATCCGGCTGATTTCCCTGTTCGCCATCGCCTTCGGCCTGCTGACGCTCCGGGAAGGCGGCGCGGTCCTGTTTGTCGATGGCGCGGCGCGCCAGGCCGCCGGCCACTACGTGCCGCTCGTGCTTTGGTTCAATTTCCTGGCCGGGTTCGCCTACGTCGCCGCCGGTGTCGGCCTGTGGCTGCGCCGGCGCTGGGCGGCCCGGCTGGCGCTGGCCATTGCCGTCGCCACGGCGCTCGTCTTCCTCGCCTTCGGCCTGCATGTGGACCTGGGCGGCGCCTGGGAGCGCCGCACGCCGATTGCCATGACCTTGCGCACATTGGTGTGGACCGGCATCGCGATCATGGCCTGGCGGCTGACGGCGCGCGAGGCGCCGGCGGCGCCCGCGCAAGCACCATCCTCCATCTGGCGGGACCTGTCGCGATGAAAACTCCGAGCTCGACCACCGGCAAGATCCGCCGGATCGTGATCGCCGCCGCGGTGATCGTCGTTGGCGGCGCACTGGCGTTCTGGCTGTCACGCGACCAGGGCAACCAGGACGCGCTGCGCCTGTACGGCAACGTCGACATCCGTGAGGTGGAGCTGGCGTTTCGCCAGCCCGGCCGCCTGACGGACATGGCCTTCGACGAAGGCGACGCCGTCACCAGGGGCGCGGTCATGGCGCAGCTCGACGCCACGCCTTACCGCGAGAAGCTGGCCGCGGCCGAAGCTGAACTCGCAGCGGCGCAGGCACAGCTGGACAAGCTGCACCGCGGCAACCGGCCACAGGAAATCGCCCAGGCCCGCGAGCAGGTCCGCCAGGCGCAGGCCGCTGCCGACGAGGCCGCGCGCAACTTCGCGCGCCAGGACACCTTGCTCAGATCAGGCGCGAGCAGCCAGCGCACCGCCGACGCCGCACGCGCTGCACGCGACCAGTCGGCCGCCAACCTGGCCGCCGCGCAGGCATCGCTCTCGCTCGCCACCGCCGGCTTCCGCCGCGAGGACATTGCCGCCGGCCAGGCGCGCGTCGCCGCGGCCGAAGCCGCCCTGGCCCAGGCGCGCACCGCCGTGGCCGATGCAACCCTGGTCGCTCCGAGCGACGGCATCGTGATTTCCCGCGTGCGTGAACCGGGCAGCATGGTCGCAAGCGGCACGCCGGTGTACAGCCTGAGCCTGCGCGATCCCGTGTACCTGCGCGCGTACGTCAGCGAAGCGGAACTGGGCCGCATCGCCCCGGGCACCAAGGTCCGCGTGCACACCGATTCCTCGGATACCGTCTATCACGGGCAGATCGGCTTCATCTCGCCGCGCGCGGAATTCACGCCAAAGACGGTGGAGACCGCCGACTTGCGCACCGACCTGGTCTATCGCCTGCGCGTGGTGGTGTCCGACGCCGACGCGGGCTTGCGCCAGGGCATGCCAGTGACGCTCGACGTCGACACTGCCGGCGCAGCGGGCAAACCCGCGCGCAGGAGTTGAGTTGAACACGCCGCCCGCCAGTGACAACTCGCGCGAGCACGATGCGGGCGCCGCCGTGCTCATTGACGGCGTCGACAAGCGCTTTGGCAAGACCCACGCGCTGCGCGGACTCAGCGCCAGCATCCGCTACGGCCGCCTCACCGGCCTGGTCGGTCCCGATGGCGCCGGCAAGACCACGCTGATGCGGATCATGACCGGGCTGCTCGTCCCCGACGCCGGCGCCGTCACCCTGGCCGGCTTCGACGTGGTCAGGGACAACGACGCCATCCACGTCGCCAGCGGCTACATGCCGC
Source organism: Rhodanobacter sp. FW510-R10 (assembly GCF_058781105.1). NCBI lineage: Bacteria > Pseudomonadati > Pseudomonadota > Gammaproteobacteria > Lysobacterales > Rhodanobacteraceae > Rhodanobacter > Rhodanobacter sp. FW510-R10. The sequence continues at coordinate 273,278 of NZ_JBYSWL010000001.1, forward strand.
AGCGCTTCGGCCTGTACGAGGACCTGTCGGTGCTGGAGAACATGCGCCTGTACGCACGGCTGCGCGGCATGGACGCGGAGCACAACACCGACCTGTTCGACGAGCTGCTCGACTTCACCCGGCTCGGGCCATTCACCGCGCGTCTGGCCGGCAAGCTCTCCGGCGGCATGAAGCAGAAACTTGGCCTGGCCTGTGCGCTGATGGCGCGGCCCAAGGTGCTGCTGCTGGACGAGCCCGGGGTGGGCGTCGACCCGGTCAGTCGCCAGGATCTGTGGCGCATGGTGCAGGCGCTGACCGACGAGGGCATGGCCGTGATCTGGTCCACCGCCTATCTCGACGAGGCCGAGCGCTGCGCGAGCGTGCTGCTGCTGAACCAGGGGCAGCTCCTGTTCGATGGACCGCCGCAGGACCTCACCGCGCAGCTCGAAGGCCGCAGCTTCCGCCTCGAGGACGTCGGCGCCGAGCGGCGGGCGGTGCTGACCGAGGCGCTCGACCTGCCCAGCGTGAGCGATGGCGTGATCCAGGGCGCCGGCGTGCGCGTGGTGCTGCGCGCGGGCGCCGGTGCGCAGGCGCTCCAGGCCCTGGCCGAGCGTGCGCGGGTGGAGCTCGCGCCGGTGCCCGCGCGCTTCGAGGACGCCTTCATCGACCTGCTCGGGGGCGGCCCTGGCGGCACCTCGGCCCTGGCCGAGCGCCTGCCGCCGGTCGAACTGGGTTCCGACATCGCCGTGTCCTGCCGCAATCTCACCAAGCGCTTCGGTGCCTTCACCGCGACCGACAGCGTCAGCTTCGAGGTGCACAAGGGCGAAATCTTCGGCCTGCTCGGCCCCAACGGCGCCGGGAAATCCACCACCTTCAAGATGCTCTGCGGCCTGCTGAAACCCACCGCGGGCGAAGCGCATGTGGTGGGGCACGACCTGCGCCGCGCCACCGGCGCGGCCAAGAGCCGGCTGGGCTACATGGCGCAGAAGTTCTCGCTCTACGGCCTGCTTTCGGTACGGCAGAACCTGGAATTCTCGGCCGGCGTGTATGGGTTGGAAGGCACCACGCGACGCGAGCGCATCGAGGAGATGATCGCGACCTTCGACCTGGGCGACTGGTTGTCCGCCACGCCCGACGCCCTCCCGCTCGGGCACAAGCAGCGCCTCGCCCTGGCGTGTTCACTGATGCACCGGCCACCCGTGCTGTTCCTGGACGAGCCCACCTCGGGCGTGGACCCGATCACCCGCCGTGAGTTCTGGACCCACATCAACGGCCTGGCGCGCAAGGGCGTGACCATCATGGTCACCACCCACTTCATGGACGAGGCCGAATACTGCGACCGGGTCGCCATGCTCTCGCGGGCGCGGCTGATTGCGCTGGACACGCCCGATGCGCTCAAGCGCATGGTCGTCGGCCCGCAGCGGCCCGATCCGACGATGGAGGATGCCTTCATCCAACTGGTGGAATCAGCCGAACGTGAGCTGGGGGCGGCCGCATGAACAGCCCCGCCAAGCACAAGCAGGGGGCTGGCGCGCCGCCGGCGCAGTTCCGCCGCTTCGACGTGCGCCGCCTCCTGGCCCTGGTCACCAAGGAAAGCCATCAGGCCCTGCGCGACCCCTCGACACTGCTCATCGCGTTCGTGTTGCCGGTGGTGCTGTTGTTCCTGTTTGCCTACGCGGTGTCGCTCGATGCCAAGGCGGTGCGCATCGGCGTGGTGCTGGATTCGCCCGGCGCCTCGGCGCAGTCCCTGGCTGCGGCTTTCTCGGGCACCCGCTTCCTGCAGGTGCACTACGCCCGCGACCGGCGCGAGGTGGCCGACCGGCTGGTCTCCGGCGAACTGCGCGGCTACGTCGTGATCCCGCAGGACTTTGAGCAACGCCTGGCCCGGCGCGGCAGCGAGCCGCTGGTGCAGATCATCACCGACGGCTCCTACCCCAATACCGCCAATTACGTCGAGAACTATGCCCGCGGCGTGGTGCAGACCTGGCGCGCCGGGCTCGGCATCGCCCCGGCGCAGGCCGTCGTGCTGGAACCGCGCTACTGGTTCAACCCCGAGCTGGAAAGCCGCCGCGCGCTGATCCCCGGGGCGATTGCGATCGTCATGACCATCATCGGCACCATGCTCACGGCGCTGGTGGTGGCGCGCGAATGGGAGCGCGGGACGATGGAAGCAGTGCTGTCCACGCCGGCCTCGGTGGTCGAGATCCTGATCGGCAAGCTGCTGCCCTATTTCGTGCTCGGCATGCTCTCCACGCTGGGCGCCGCGGCACTGGCGGTGTTCGTGTTTGGCGTGCCGCTGCACGGCTCGCTGGCGGCCTTGCTGCTGCTCTCGGCGGTGTTCATGGTGCCCGCGCTCGGCCAGGGCCTCCTGATCTCCTCGCTGGCGCGCAACCAGTTCCTGGCGGCACAGATTGCGCTGTTCACCGGCTTCCTGCCGGCCTTCATGCTGTCAGGCTTCTTGTACGAGATCGATGCCATGCCGGCGCCGCTCCGCATCATGACCCACCTGATCCCGGCGCGCTATTTCGTCGAATCGTTGAAGACCGTGTTCCTGGCTGGCGACATCTGGGCGGTATTCACCCCCAGCCTGTTCGCGATGCTGGCGATCGGCATGGTGTTCTTCCTCCTGGCCAAGCGCGCCACGCGCAAGAACCTGGAGTAGCGCCCATGCCCGGCTCCCTGCTCAGCTTCACCCGCCTGCGGGCGCAGTTCATCAAGGAAGTCCTCAGCATCCTGCGTGACCCGCGCAGCCGCATGGTGGTGTTTGTCCCGCCGATCCTGCAGCTGCTGGTGTTTGCGTTCGCTGCCACGCTCGAAGTGCGCAACGTCGACATTGCCGTCTACAACCAGGACGCCGGCCGCTGGTCTTATGAGCTGGTGCAGCGGCTGGACAACGCCCGCTTCATCACCCAGGTGCGGCACGTGGACAGCCTGCGGCAACTGCACGAACTGATCGACCGTGGCGAAGTCATCGCGGCGCTCGCCATTCCGGCTGACTTCTCGCGCACGATCGCCGCCGGCGGCAGCGGCCACGCGCAGGTGCTGGTCGATGGCCGGCGCAGCAACTCGGGCCAGATCACGGTGGCCTATCTTTCCACCATTGCGACCGAGGTCGGCGCCGCGCTCGTGCCGGGCGCACAAGCGCCGACACCCGTGGTCGTGCGCCACTGGTTCAACCCGAACCTGGTTTTCCGCTGGTTCATCGTGCCCGGCCTGACCGGCATCCTGGCGCTGTTCAGCGCGTTGCTCATCACCTCGTTGTCGATCGCGCGCGAGCGCGAACTCGGCACCTTCGACCAGTTGCTGGTGTCGCCCACCTCGACGCCGGAGATCATCATTTCCAAATCGCTGCCGGCGCTGGCCATCGGCACCCTGCTGGGCCTGTTCATGATCAGCGCCGGCGTATTCCTGTTCGGCATCCCGTTCACCGGTTCGTTTGCCCTGCTGCTGGCAAGCCTGATGCTGTTCATCCTGTCGGTGGTCGGCATTGGCCTGATGATTTCCGCGGTCAGCGCGACGCAGCAGCAGGCCATCCTCGGTGCCTTCGCCATTGGCGTGCCGGCAGTGCTGATGTCGGGCTTCGCGACGCCGGTGGAAAACATGCCGGTGGTGCTGCAGTGGCTGGCGCAGGCGATACCGCTCACCCACTTCCTGGTCATCGTCGAAGGCACCTTCCTGAAGACGATGCCGGCAGTGGACATCCTCGCCAACCTCTGGCCACTGGCCGTGATCGCGCTGGTGACGCTGACCATGGCCACGGCGCTGGTGCGCAGCCGCCTGCAGTGACCGCCACCCAGCCATGCATGAAGGAGTTGCCATGACCCGCCCATTGAATCACCGGTATTGCGTACCCCGCGTGGCCGCGGTCGCACTGGGCGCGCTGCTGCTCGGCGCCTGTGCGGCCGGTCCCGACTACCGCGGGCCGCCTCCGGTCGACACCGGCAGCGGCTGGACGCAACCGGACCGCGCCGCGCCGGCACCGGTGGGCCTGTCGACCTGGTGGACCACGCTGGGCGATCCGACGCTGGACCGGCTGGTCACGACGGCGTTGGCGGACAACCTCGATGTGCGCCAGGCACAGGCTCGCATTGCCGAAGAACGTGCCTTGCGCGATCGCGCCGCCGGCGGGCTGGCACCCGCGATCGGCACCGGCGGCAGCGTCACCCGGCGCCGGCAGAGCGAGAACGGCCCGCTGCCGATCGGTGCCATTCCCGGCATGGCACGGGATCAAACCATTTACGATGCCGGCTTCGACGCCGGCTGGGAAATCGACTTGTTCGGCCGTACCCGGCGCAGCGTGCAGGGCGCCGCCGCGCGCCTGCAGGCCGCGCAGGACGATGCCGCGGGCGTGCGCGTCAGCATTGCCGCCGAAGTGGCGCGCAGCTATCTCAGCCTGCGCGGCGCGCAACACGAGCTGGCTGCGCGCGAGGCCGCGGTCACGGCGCTCACGCATACAGCCGACCTCGTCAGCAGGCGCTTCCGCGCCGGGGATGCGGCGCAGGCCGATGTGGATGCCGCACAGGCGCGCCGGGACGCGGCTGCCGCCGGCCTGCCCGCGATCCAGGCACGAGCGCGCGCCGCGGCGTTGGGCCTGGGCGTGTTGCTGGGCGCGCCGCCCGAGCGTGAGCTGGCCTTGCTCGACACCAACGCCGCACCGGTCACGCTGGCGCCGATCCCGGTGGGCCAACGCGCCGACCTGCTGCGTCGCCGACCCGACGTGCGCGCAGCCGAGCGCCGCCTGGCGGCACGCAGCGCCGACATTGGCGTGGCGACGGCCGAGCTGTTCCCGAAGCTTTCGATTGGAGCCAGCGGCGGCTTCCAGGCACTGGACGCAAGCCAGTTGTTCGAATCGGCCAGCCAGCGGTTCTCGATCATGCCGCTGATCTCCTGGCGCGTGTTCGACGGTGGCCGCGTGCGCGCCGAGATCCGCGCCAGCGAGGCGCGGGAGCAGCAGGCGGCGCTGGGCTATGAAAAGGCCGTGCTGGCGGCGCTGGGTGATGCCGAGCGCGCGCTGGGCGACTACCGCCTGGGCCTGGACGCGGTGCGCCGCCAGCAGGCCGCACTGGAAGCTGCCCGGCGCAGCTACGCCCATGCGCAAGCGCGCTACGCCGTGGGCGACGTCGCGCTGACCGACCTGCTGGCCGAAGAGCGCGTACTGCGCGACGCCGAAGACGGCTACGCCCGCACGCATACCGCCGCGGCGATCGACCTGGTGGCGCTGTACAAGGCGTTGGGCGGCGGCTGGGATTCCGCCACCGATGCGCGCGGCCGGGGCGCGGCCGGGCCGCAACCACCGGTACGAGACGCGGAGCCGAGCCATGGATGAAAGGCTGCCCCGGCGGGGACACCGCCCGTGCGCTGTCGTCGCGCACCGGGCCGGCACGGCGGTGGGACGCGCGCGTTCCGGATACTCGCGCTTGGCTCTGTTTGTGTTCCTGCTGATCGCAGCGTTGGCCGGAACGCCATCGTCCCGCGCGCAGGCCGCGGCCGGCGACACGCACCGCCCTCGTGCCGCCGCCCCACGCCAGCTCCAGCTCGACCACGGCCAGCGCTGGCCTGCCGATCCCGCGTTGCGCGAAGGCATGCGCCGCATCCGCGCCGTCGCACTGTGGATGCAGCAGGCGCAGGCCGAAGGTGCGCTGTCGATTCGGCAATCGCGCGCCGCCACCACGTCGATCGAGGACAGCGTGGCCGCCATCGTCGACCACCCACCCCGCGGCGACGGCATGGACGCCAACCTGCGCCTGCTGCTCGGCCGCGTGCTGGCCGCCGACGGACTGCCGCAACTGCTCGACGCGCTCGAACTGTACCCGCGCTATTTCGCGGACCCGGACTGGCAGCCGCTGACCGCCAACCCGGTCGATGGCCATGGATTGCCCGATACCCAGACCACGCCACCCTGACCGTCCGGCTGGCGCCGGGCAGCCGCCCTTGCCGCCGGCACGACCGAACGAACCCGGAGAAACGCCTCCATGCAGATCACCTTTCTCGGTGCCGCCGGCGAAGTCACCGGCTCATGCTTCCTGGTGGAAACCGCCACGACGAGTTTCGTGGTCGACTGCGGCATGTTCCAGGGCGGACGCGACGCGGCCCAGCGCAACCGGCGGCCGTTCGGCTTCGACCCCTCGGCGCTCGACTTCGTGCTGCTCACGCATGCGCACATCGACCACAGCGGCCTGCTGCCCAAGCTGACGCGCGCCGGTTTTCGCGGCGCGATCCACACCACCGCCGCCAGCGCCGACCTGCTGCAGGTGATGCTGCCGGACAGCGCCCACATCCAGGAGACGGAGGCGCAGCGCGCACGGCGCGGCGCGGCCAGATCGCGCGACGACCATGCCGCAGCCACGCCGCTGTACACCTTGCGCGACGCCGACGCCTGCCTGCGCCAGCTGCAGCCCCACGGCTACGGGCGCGAGTTGCAGCCGCACGCGGACGTCCGCTGCCGCTTCCGCGACGCCGGCCACATCCTGGGTTCGGCGATCCTCGAGGTCTGGGTGAGCGAAGGCGAGCGAACCACCAAGCTGGTGTTCAGCGGCGATCTCGGCCAACCCGGCCGGGCGATCCTGCGCGACCCGACGCCGATCGCCGAAGCGGACATCCTGTTCGTCGAATCGACCTACGGCGACCGCCTGCACAAGGACCTTGCCGCCACCCAGGACGAGCTGGTCGCGGTAGTCGAGCGCACCCTGGCTCGCGGCAACGTGATCGTGCCGGCCTTCGCGGTAGGCCGCACCCAGGAGGTGCTGTACCACCTGCACCGGCTGAGCCACGAAGGAAGGCTGCGCAACCTGCGCATCTTCGTCGACTCGCCGATGGCCGCCGCGGCTACCCGCATCACGCAGCGGCACCTGGACCTGTTCGACGAGAACGCCACCCGCCTCGCCCACTGGCATGCGCTCGGCAGGGACGCGCCCCATCTCGTCTTCACCGCCAGCGTGGAGGAATCCATCGCGCTCAACCAGATCCGCTCCGGCGCCATCATCATCTCCGCCAGCGGCATGTGCACCGCCGGCCGCATCAGGCACCACCTGCGGCACAACCTCGGGCGGCCCGAATGCAGCGTGCTGATCACCGGCTTCCAGGCCCAGGGCACGCTGGGCCGGCGGCTGGTGGATGGCGCCAGCCAGGTGCGCATCTTCGGCGAGGAAATCCCGGTGCACGCCGCGATCCACACCGTCGGCGGCTTGTCCGCGCATGCCGACCGGAAGGCGCTGCTGGAGTGGACCGCCGGCTTCGCGCGGCCGCCGGCGCAGACCTTCGTGGTGCATGGCGAAGCGACGGCGGCGCAAGCATTGGCCAGCGGGCTGCGCGCGCGCCCCGGCTGGAACGTGAGCGTTCCGGCGGCCGGCCAGCAGGTGCAGTGGCATGGCGTCAGCAGCGGAGTCCCGGCATGAACGGCAGCGACGAGAGCAAGCGGCGGCAGGAGGCGATCATGCATGGCGACGCCTACCGGCTGGCACAGGAAGACATCGCGTTCCTCGCCAGCGACGAACTGCGCGGCGTGCGCCTGCAGCTGGAACTGCTCAAACCCGAGATCGCGCTGCATGAACATGCCATCCGTTCCACCGTGGTGGTGCTCGGCAGCGCGCGAACCTGCGCACCGGAGCAGGCGCAGGCCGACATAGTGCGACTGGCGGCGCACGCGCGGGCCCATCCGGAACAGCCGGAGCTGGCACGCGAACTCGCCGCGGCGCGGCGCCGACTGGACAACGCCCGCTACTATGAGGAAGCGCGCCGCTTCGCGGAGATCGTCTCGTGCCGCTTCCAGCGCGAGGGGCGCCGCGATTTCGTCGTGGTGACCGGCGGCGGCCCAGGCATCATGGAAGCCGCCAATCGCGGCGCCCATGAGGTGGGCGCGCGCTCGATCGGGCTCAACATCACGCTGCCGCGCGCACAGCAGCCCAACAGCTGGATCACCCCGGAGCTGGCCTTCCGCTTCCATTATTTCGCCGTGCGCAAGATGCATTTCATGATGCGCGCCAAGGCGCTCGTCGCCTTTCCCGGCGGCTTCGGTACGCTGGACGAATTGTTCGAGGTGCTGACCCTGGTGCAGACCGGCAAGATGCCGCGCCTGCCGATCGTGCTGGTCGGCAGCGCGTTCTGGCGCCGCGCCTGCGACCTCGGGTTCCTGCTCGAGCAGGGCATGCTCGATGCCCAAGACGTCGAGCTGGTCAGCGTGGTCGATGACGCCGAACAAGCTGTGGCCGCCATCCATGCGTTCTACGGCGGCGAACCGCCGGCCTGAGGGCCGGTCCCGGTTGCTCGCGCATCGCCGGCCGGTAGCACCAGACGGCGTGGCCTACAGGTGACCGGGCACGTTCGGTGCCGCATCGGTCGCCGCGCGCGGCAAGCTGAAGCTCACGCGCGCACCGCCCAGCGTGGAACGGCCGAAGGCCAGCTCGCCGTGATGCAGGCGGGCAATCGCCTGCGCAATCGACAGGCCCAGCCCGCTGCCTTCGCCCACGCTGCCTTCGGGGCGGTGGAAGCGCTCGCCCAGCCGCGCCACGTCGGCCGCCGCGATGCCGCTGCCGTTGTCGTTGACCTCCAGCATCACCTGTTCGTCGTGGCCGCCGACGCGTACGTTCACCGCGCCATGCTCGGGCGCGTGGCGCAGCGCGTTGTCCAGCAGGTTCTGCACCAGGATGCCGAGCAGGCTGCGGCTGCCCAGCACGAAGTCGTTGCCGTCATGGTCCAGCGACAGCTCGATGGAACGCGCCGCCGCGCGTTCGCTGACGTCGCGCAGGGCCGCTTCGACCACGCCCGCCAGGCGCAATGGGCCGGCGTCATCCAGCTCGGCCAACTTCTCGACCCGCGCCAACAGCAGCAGTTGGGTCACCAGCCGCTGCATGCGGTCCAGCGCATCCTGCGCGCGCTGCAAATGCCGCGCGCGCTCGGCAGCGTCATCGCCGCGTCCGGCGAGATCCAGCTCCAGCCGCAGCGCCGCCAGCGGATGGCGCAGTTCGTGCGCGGCGTCGGCGGTGAAGCGGCGCTCGTGCTCCAGGCTGAGCCGCAGGCGGTCGACGAGCTTGTCGATCGCCTCGGTGAACGGCGCCAGCTCGGCCGGCACCCGCGCGTCGGTGAGCGAGGCGGCCGCCGGGTCGGCGCCAGCGGACAGGCTGCGCGCCAGCTGACGCAGCGGTTTCAGCCCGCTGCGCAAGCCGGCAAACACGGTCGGCGGCACCAGCACCAGCAGCGCCAGCAGGGCCAGCAGCGCCGGCGCCAGCAGCTTGCGCAGCAGTTCGTCGCGTTCGTCCAACGGTGCGCCAACCTGGATCCAGTACCGGTGGTGCGCGTCCCAGCGCTGGAACACTCGCCAGCGCCGCCCGTCGTGGACGATGGAATGGAGGGGTGCGTCGCGCGGATCGAAGCGCAGCGGCGGCAGCTCGACGCTCTCGACGCGCAGCTCGCCGCGCGCATCGCGCAGCACGATGGCCGGGCGCTGGGCGCTGTCATCGGAGTCGACCAGCTGCTTGTCCGGCAGGCGCACCGCGCCGACGCCGGCCGTGTCCTCCGGCATCACCGCGAACACGCTGGCGGCGGTGCGTACGAGCATCTGGTCGAAGATCTCGTCGACCTCGTGCAGGCTGCGCCAGGCCAACCAGCCGGCGGCGGCACACCATACCAGCACGATGCCAGCCACCAGCCGCAGCACCAGCCGCCGGTTGAGCGAGGGGCGGATCACGCGGCCGGCCCGCCGGGCCGGTTGATGGCGTAACCAATGCCGCGCAGGGTGCGGATCCAACCCGGTCCGAGCTTGTGGCGCAGGTGGTGGATGTGTACCTCCACTGCGTTGCTGGCAACTTCCTGGTCCCAGCCATACAGGGCTTCCTCCAACTGGTCGCGCGAATAGGCGCGGCCGGGGTGGCGCACCAGTGTTTCCAGCAGTTGGTACTCGCGGGCGGTGAGCTCCAGCGCGGCACCATCCAGCGTGGCCACGCGTGCCGCCGGACTGACCTCGAGCCCACCCACGCGGATCGCCGGCTCGACCTGTCCATCGGCACGCCGCAACAGCGCACGCAAGCGGGCGGCCAATTCATCCAGGTGCACCGGCTTGACCACGTAATCATCGGCGCCGGCATCCAGTCCGGCCACGCGATCGGAGAGGCCGTCACGCGCGGTCAGCAACAACACGGGCGTGGCATCCTGACGGCGGCGCATGCCGGCGATGATCGCCGGACCAGTGCTGCGTGGCAGGTTCCAGTCCAGCACGGCGGCGGCGTAGGTCGTGTCGGCCAGTGTGGCGGCGGCCTGGTTGCCGTCGGTGATCCAGTCCACCGCATAGCCAAGGTGGCGCAGGCCGTCGGCCAGCGCCTGCCCCAGTGCCAGATCATCCTCGGCCAACAGAATGCGCATGACTCACTGTACCCGTCGTCACTGCCCAGGCCTTGATCGAACGCAACTCTGCCTCAATCGTGGTCGGTATCGCCCTCGTCCAGCGCGCGCTTGCGACCATGGATCATCGCGGCAATCAGGTTCTCGCCGTAATGGACGCTTTCGCCCACCGCGGCAAGCACATGGCCACCGACCAGGACCAGCACGCCATACGCCAACACTTCGTGCAGGTCCTGCAGCCACATGACCCCGAAGAAGCGGTCGGTGGTCTGCAACCAGCCGGTGACACCGGTAGCGAACACCCCGGTGAGCAGCGCCAGGATCATCGCCGCCGCACCGGGGTTGTGGCCAAGCTGGCGCCGGGAGCGGCCAGCCAGCCGGGCACGCAGATAAGCCCGCGTGGCACGTGGGCCACGCACCCAGTCGCGGAAACGGGCATGGCGGGTACCGATCCAGCCCCAGACAAAACGCACCGCGAGCAGTGCGAGGATGGTGTAGCCAAACCAGATGTGCAGTGTCTCGCCGCCCTCGGTGAAAAAGTTGGCGAAGAACAAGCCAGCCAGCGACCAGTGAAACACGCGGACCAGCGGATCCCAGATCTTGATCATCGTCGACATGGCTTGTTCCTCGCCCAGGTGGACACAGCTCGCGGGTCAACCGCCCTTTTGCTTCACGATGTGGCCATCAGTCGGATCGAAATAGATCTCGACGTTCTTGCCGGCCTTGTCCTTGCCGTAGATCTCGTAGCAGTTGCCGGTGACCTGGAACACCTTGATGGTGTAGCCCTGGTCGAGGACTTTCTGCTTCATGGCCGCTTCGGCCAGCCACTGCGCGCGCGGCGCCGTGGTGCACTGCGGGGCAGCTGTGGCAGCCACCGACAACAACGCGGCGGCCAGGAACAACGGTGCAGTGATGAGGTGTTTCATGGTGCTTCTCCGGTCTCGGCAGGATTGCCTTGGGGGCCATTGCAACCGGCGTGGCTTATGCGAGTCTTAAGGCCGTGCGGTGGTACCCGGCTTGCGTTCAGCGTGCCCGGACCCGGATTCAAGCGAGGCCTGGGCCAGGACTTGGTCATCGCCCCGTACGCGAGCATGCTGGCGCGGACGGACCGATGCTTGAAAGCTGGGGTCCGCTGCACGGGTCAGCACCTGCCCCGGAGGTGGTTCCGATGAACACGGCACCTTGCTCTTCCCAACCGCTTGCACCACGCGAACTGCAAACCATCGATGCCTGGTGGCGTGCGGCGAACTATCTGTCGGTGGGCCAGATCTACCTGCTCGACAATCCACTGCTCACCGAGCCGCTCACGGCAGCGCACATCAAGCCGCGGCTGCTTGGCCACTGGGGTACGACGCCGGGGCTGAACTTCATCTACGTGCATCTCAATCGCGTGATCAAGAAGCACGATCTCGACGCGATCTTCGTGGTCGGCCCTGGGCACGGCGGGCCGTCGCCCGTGGCCAATGCGTGGCTGGAAGGCACCTACAGCGAAATCTACCCCCGGGTATCGCAGGACACGGCAGGGATGCGGCGCCTGTTCCGGCAGTTCTCGTTTCCCGGTGGCATTCCCAGCCACGTCGCCGCGGAGACACCCGGATCGATCCACGAAGGCGGCGAACTCGGCTATGCGCTGGCGCATGCGTTCGGTGCCGCCTTCGACAATCCTGACCTGCTGGTCGCCTGCGTCGTTGGCGACGGCGAGGCCGAGACCGGGGCGCTCGCCACCGCCTGGCATTCCAACAAGTTCCTCAATCCGGTCCACGATGGCGCGGTGCTGCCGATCCTGCATCTGAACGGCTACAAGATCGCCGGCCCCACGGTGCTGGCGCGCATCCCGCACGGGGAACTCGATTCCCTGCTACGCGGCTACGGCTATGTGCCGCATTTCGTCGAAGGTGACGATCCGGGCCCGCTGCATCAGCGCATGGCCACCGTCATGGACGAGGTCATGGCGGAGATTCGGCTGATCCAGCGGACCGCGCGCGCCGGGGGCGCGAGCGGGTACCCGCGCTGGCCACTGATCGTGCTGCGCTCGCCCAAGGGCTGGACCGGGCCGAAAGAGGTCGACGGGCAGCGCATCGAGGGCACGTTCCGCGCCCACCAGGTGCCGATGGGCGACATGGACCGACCGGAACACGTGCGCATCCTGGAAAACTGGATGCAGAGCTACCGGCCACGGGAACTGTTTGATGCGACGGGACGCCCGCGGCCGGAGATCGCGGCGCTGGCGCCGGGCGGGCAGCGGCGCATGAGCGCCAATCCGCATGCCAACGGCGGCCTCTTGCTGGAGCCCTTGCAGTTGCCCGACTTTCGCAGCTACGCCGTCGACGTACCGACGCCGGGCGCCACCACGGCCGAGGCGACCCGCGCGCAGGGCCAGTTCATCCGCGACGTGCTCAAACAGAACCCGCACAACTTCCTGGTCTTCAGTCCGGACGAAACCAACTCCAACCGCTGGAACGCGGTGTTCGAGGTGACCGCTCGCCGCTCGCTGGCGCGGATCCTGCCTGAGGACGAGCACATCGCAGCCGACGGCCGGATCATGGAGATGCTCAGCGAGCACCAGTGCGAGGGTTGGCTCGAAGGCTACCTGCTGACCGGACGGCACGGCTTTTTCTCCTGCTACGAGGCGTTCATCCACATCGTCGATTCGATGTTCAACCAGCATGCGAAATGGCTGAAGGTATCCGGGGAGATTCCATGGCGTCGCCCGATCGCCTCGCTCAACTACCTCCTGAGCTCGCACGTCTGGCGCCAGGACCATAACGGTTTCAGCCACCAGGATCCGGGCTTCATCGATCACGTGGCGAACAAGAAGGCCAGCATCATCCGCGCGTACCTGCCGCCGGATGCCAACACGCTGCTCTCGGTGACCGACCATTGCCTGCGCAGTCGCAACTACGTCAACGTCATCATCGCCGGCAAACAAACCTCGCCGCAGTGGCTGGACATGGACGCCGCGGCGGCACATTGCGCCGCGGGCCTGGGCGTGTGGTCCTGGGCCGGCAGCAACGACGGGGCGGAACCCGACGTCGTGCTGGCGTGCTGCGGCGACGTGCCTACCCTGGAAACGATGGCGGCCGAAGAGCTGCTGCGCCAGCACCTGCCCCAATTGCGCGTGCGTGTCGTGAACGTGGTCAACCTGATGAAACTGCAGCCGCCCAGCCAGCACCCGCGCGGGCTGGACGACGCCAGCTTCGATGCGATGTTCACGGTCGACCGGCCGGTGATCTTCGCTTATCACGGCTATCCCAGCTTGATCCACCGGCTCGTCTATCGGCGTACCAACCACGACAATTTCCATGTCCATGGCTACCAGGAGGAAGGGACGACCACCACCCCATTCGACATGACGGTGCGCAACGGCCTCGATCGCTACCACCTGGTGCTGAATGCGATCGACCGCGTCCCAGGGCTCGCAGCGGCGCCGCGCGTGCGCTTCGCAATGACGCAAAAGCTCGCGGCGCATGCGCAATACATCGTGGAGCACGGTGAGGACCTGCCTGAAATCCGCCACTGGCAGTGGCAGCCGCGCACCGCCTGATTTTTGCCCCTGCCGGTGGCCGTCAATTCCAGCCATAGCGCCGGACGTAGTAGCGCTTCATCAGCGACGTCAGCGCGACATAGCCGGCCAGGATGCCGGCCAACCACACGAAATACGGCCACGGCAGCGCCTGCAATTTGAAATAGGCGGCCAGCGGCCCCATCGGCAAGAAGACGCCGATTGCCATGACCAGCAGGGTCGCGCCGAGCAGGGGCCACGCTGGACGGCTCTCGACAAAGGGCAGTTTGGGCGTGCGAATCATATGCACGATCAGCGTTTGCGTGAGCAAGCCGACGATGAACCAGCCGGACTGGAACAGCGCCTGCCCCGCGACCGAATCCGCCTTGAACACGAACCACATCACGGCAAACGTGACCAGGTCGAAAACCGAGCTGAGCGGACCAAAGAACAGCATGAAGCGACCGATCCCGTCCGGATTCCATCGCAAAGGCTGGCTGACCAGTTCGCTGTCCACCTGGTCGAACGGGATCGCGACCTGCGAGCCGTCATAAAGCAGGTTCTGGGTCAACAGCTGTAGCGGCAGCATGGGGAGGAATGGCAGCAGCACGCTCGCCACCAGCACGGAAAACACGTTGCCGAAGTTCGAGCTGGCCGCCATGCGGATGTACTTGAGCATGTTGCCGAAGGCCTTGCGGCCCTCGATCACGCCCTGCTCCAGCACCATCAGGCTGCGATCGAGCAGGATGATGTCAGCCGCCTCCCTGGCGATGTCCACGGCGTTGTTGACCGAGATGCCGATATCGGCCGCACGCAACGCCGGGGCATCATTGATGCCGTCGCCCATGAAGCCAACCACGTGGCCGTTGGCGCGCAGGCTGTGGACGATGCGTTCCTTGTTGAGCGGGGAGAGCTTGGCGAACACCGTATGCCGCTCGACGGCATCCGCCAGGGCCTGGTCGTCCATGGCGTCGATCTGCGCCCCAAGCACCAGCGCATCGGCCGCCAGTCCGACCCGGCGACAGATCGCCGCGGTCACCAGTTCGTTGTCCCCGGTAAGCACCTTGACGGCAACACCATGGGCCGCCAGCGCCGCTAGGCCGGGTGAGGCCGACTCCTTGGGTGGATCGAGGAACGCGATATAGCCGATCAAGGTCAACGCCGACTCGTCCGCCTTGGCATAAACGCGTTGTTCGGGCGGCAACTCCTTCATGGCCACGGCCACGACACGCAGGCCTTCCTGGTTCAGACGCCGGGTGACCCCATGCAGGCGCTCCCGCACCTCGGCGTCGAGCGGGTAGACACGTTCGCGGTCACGTACCTGGGTACACACGGCGAGCACCTCCTCCACCGCGCCCTTGCAGATCAGCTCGTGGTGATGGGCACGCTCGGCCACCACCACCGACATGCGCCGTCGTTCGAAATCAAACGGAATCTCGTCGACCTTGGCGTAGTTGCGCGCCAGATCCAGCTGGGTCCGCACCTCCACACGCTCGAGCACTGCCCGGTCGAGCAGGTTCTTGAGCCCGGTCTGGTAGTAGCTGTTGAGGAAGGCAAAACCCAGCACCTCGTCGGATTCATCGCCGGCGACATCGGTGTGCCGGGCAAGCGCAATCTGGTCCTGGGTCAAGGTGCCGGTCTTGTCGGTGCACAGCACGTTCATCGCGCCAAAGCTCTGGATCGCATCGAGGCGCTTGACGATCACCTGCTGGCGCGACAACAGCACGGCACCCCGCGCCAGGGTCGTGGTGACGATCATCGGCAGCATCTCGGGCGTCAGGCCGACGGCCACCGCCAAGGCAAACAGGAAGGCCTGTGGCCAGTCGTCCTTGGTGATGCCGTTGATCAGCAGCACCAGCGGCACCATGACCAGCGCAAAGCGAATCAGTAGCCAGCTGACCTTGTTGACGCCAATCTGCAGGGCATCGGCTCCCGGGTGCGCGTCGGCGTGCATCGCCCGCGTCGCCAGGGTGCCGAAGTAGGTGTCATTGCCTGTCGCAAGCACCACGGCGCTGGCCGCACCGGAAATGATATTGGTGCCCATGAACACCAGATTGTCCATCTCCAGCGCCGACGCCGATGCGCTGCCGGCATCGGCAAACTTCTCGACCGGCAACGCCTCGCCGGTCATCGCCGACTGGGCGAGGAAGAGATCCGTTGCCGTCATGAGCCGGCAGTCGGCGGGAATCATGTCACCGGCCGACAGCAGCACGATGTCGCCCGGTACCAGTTGCTGGATTGGAATCTCGACCGTGACGCCCGGGTCGCCGGTATCGGCAGCATCCTGCGCGCCACCTGCCGCGGCCGGCCTCCTCACGCTCGCCGTGTTGCCAACCTGCTCCTTGAGCGCCAGCGCAGCCTTGCTGGACCGCCGCTCCTGGACAAAACGGATCAGCGTGGCCAGCAGCACCATGCATCCGATCACGGCAGCCCCTTGGCGGTCGCGGGTGGCAAGGGATACCACGGCGAGCAAGCTGAGCAACAAGTTGAACGGGGTGTCGTAGCTCAACCACAGTTGCCGGCGCCAGGACAGGGGGCGCTCGTGCTCGACTTCATTGGGTCCGTGCAGCGCGCGCAATGCCTCGGCTTGCGCCGCACTGAGCCCCCGTGCCGAAGTGCCCAACTGCGCCAGCAGGCTGGGTAAATCGCGCTGCGCCTGGTCGACCAGGCGGCGATTGAGGTGGTCGGACAGGCGGGCCGTGCGCCGCCGTCGCGTCAGCAACTCGACAAGCGCCGGGCGGCGAAACAGTTTGCGGCTTCGCCGCGAGCTGAGGAAGCGGTCGAAATACTGGTTGAAACCGATCATGCCGGCATCGCCTCCCGTCACTCGCTGCAAGCCACGCGCCCCATCCACGACGGGTCGATCCGGGCCTCATCCGGCGGCGCCCATACAGGACGCCCGCGGCGGCGGCATACGCACAGGGGATTCCAGTCACCCGGCCTGCCGTGCACTCGTGCCGCGGACACCATGGCAGTTCCTGCCACCCCGCTGCTTGATCCGCATCATATGGGCTGCCCGCCGGACCACCTACGCTGCGGGCGCCCTCGATCTCCCTGGCGCGGGACCACCGGGTGGCAACAAACGAATGGGCGCCCACACTGACGGAGACGATCCATGTACCAGCATATCCTGCTACCGATCGACGGCTCGGAAATCTCCCTGCGCGCGGCCGATGCCGGCATCGCCTTGGCCGCCCGCCTGGGCGCCCGGGTACACGCGCTGCACGTCGTGGCGCAAATGCCCCCGGTGCCGTTCCTCTACGACGTGATCGCGGCCAGCAACCTGAGCTACGAGAACGTCGCCCGGGACGCCGGAAATCACTTCCTGGCCGAAGTTTGCGAACGTGCGAAGGTCGCCGGCGTGCCCTGCCAAAGCAGCCTGGAACCCAATAGCGCGCCACCACGCGCGATCGTGGCCAAGGCTCGCGCGCTGGGCTGCGACCTGATCGTGATGGGCTGCAACGGCTGGCGCGGGCTGGACCGCCTGCTGCTGGGCAGCGCGACCCAATACGTGATCGTGCACAGCGAAGTGCCGGTACTGGTGGAACACTAGGGCGGTGGAAGCCGCCCGGGCTTGCCGCCCAAGCTCCCCGCTTGCTGGCATGATGCCTGTGACCGGTCGACTGTGATCGGGATACGCAAGCACAGGCGACGCCGTCGATGATCATCTACAGCTGCCACGGGGCCGCCAAACAAGTCACCGGATCCTGCCACCTGGTCACCTGCAATGATCGACGCGTGCTGGTCGACTGCGGGATGTTCCAGGGCAGCGATGAGGTCGAGCAGGCGAATGCCGAACCGTTCGGCTTCGACCCGGCCAGCATCGATGCGCTGCTCCTGACCCATGCGCACCTGGACCACTGCGGGCGCATCCCGCTGCTGGTGCGGCGGGGTTTTCGCGGCCGCATCATTACCACCGCCGCCACGCGCGAATTGGCCCGCGTGGTGCTGCTCGATGCGGCCAGCCTCCAGGAAGAGGATGCGCGCCGGGCGCAACGCAACAACCATCGCGAAGCAGTGCCCGCACCACCGCTGTACACCATCGATGACGCGCTGCATGCGCTGGATTTTTTCGCCACGGATGTCGGCTATGACGAAAACGTGGCTGTCACCGAGGGCATCAGCGCGCGTTTTCTGGACGCCGGCCACATCCTCGGCTCCGCCTCGGTCCTGCTGCAACTCGACGACGGCAAGCAGCCGCGCAGCATGCTGTTCTCCGGCGACCTGGGCAATCCGGGCCGGCCGATCCTGCGCGACCCGACCCCGGCGCCCGCCACCGACTACGTGGTGATCGAGAGCACCTACGGCGACCGCCCGCACCGCTCGGTGCCCGACTCCGTGGACGAGATGTACCAGGCGATCCGCGTCACCATGGCGCGACGTGGCAACGTGGTGATCCCCACGTTCGCGCTGGAACGCGCGCAGGAAATCCTGTACTACCTGCATCGGGGCATCCGCGAGGGCACGATCCCGCAACATGTGCGCGTGTTCCTGGATTCGCCGATGGCGATCTCCGCCACCGAGATCTTCCGTCGCCATCCAGAATGCTTCGACCAGCACTTCCGCGACGAACTGCAGCATGGCGACCCGTTCGCGATGCCTGGCCTGCATTTCACCCGCGACACCGCCGAGTCCATGGTCATCAACAGCATCGACAACGGCGCCATCATTTTGGCCGGCTCGGGGATGTGCAACGGCGGCCGCGTACGCCATCACCTGAAGCACAACCTGTGGCGCGAACGCAGCAGCGTCGTGTTTGTCGGCTACGCAGCCGAAGGTACGCTGGCGCGGCGGATCGTGGATGGTGCCGCCAGCGTGCGCGTGTTCAGCGAGGAGATCCCGGTACGCGCACAGGTGTGGACGATCAACGGCTTTTCCGCGCACGCCGATCAGCCATCGCTGCTCGCCTGGCTGGGCGAGACACCACGGCGCAAGGTGTTCGTGGTGCACGGCGAATATGACCGTGGCATGCGCGTCATGCATGAGGTGCTCGGCGGGCGTGGCTTCCCCGCCCAACGACCCGGGCTGCACGAACCCATCAAGCTCGACTGACCCGTGGCACCTGCCCGTCGATGTGCGACGGCCGGGTACGCCGATGCGGGCAACTGCGGACTGAAGCGGCCCGGCGCCTGCCGCGTGGCCTGCCGCCAGCAGCCTCGAGATTGATCAGGATCAAATGGGCTGAACCGCGCAACCCTACAGTGGAAACCGCTACGGGAGTGACGCTGGCGCCAAGGACAGCGTCCGCCAGCGCAGTTCCAATCAGCCCGGGGGTAGCTCGCGATGAAACGGACAATCATCACCATCGTTCCCGCCCCGGCAGGCGCTCATGCCAGCCTGTTCGCGCAATCGCCCCGTATCGGCGCGATCCCCGGACGGGTGGTCAAGTTCACGCGCAGCGCCCTGCTGGTGTTGCTTGGTGCCTGGCTGGCGGTGCTGCCAGCCCAGAATGCCTCGGCGATACCCGAGTTTGCCCGCCGCTACAGCCTGACCTGTGCCGCTTGCCATTCGGCGTTCCCGCGCCTGAACAAGTTTGGCGAGCTTTTCGCCAAGAGCAACATGCGCCTGCCCAACTGGATGGAGACGGCCGATCAGCTCGGTGACGAACGACTCGCCCTGCCCGATCATGTCCCGCTCGCCATCCGCGCGCAGGCTTACGCGCAGGCCCGCCAAGGGCGGGCGATCGATCCCATCACGGGCGTGAGCCAGCACGCCGCGACAGACTTCCAGTCACCATACCTGCTCAAGGTGCTGTCCAGCGCGCCACTGAGCAAGGACATCACCTATTACTTCTACGCCATCATGGCGGAGAAAGGCGGCAACGGCGAGATCGTGGTCGAGGACGCGTGGTTTCGCCACGCGGATATCCTTGGCAGCGGCATCGGCATGATGCTCGGCCAGTTCTCGCTCTCCGACTCGATGTTTCCGCGCGAGGTCCGCCTGCCGTTCCAGGACTACGTGGTCTATCGCCTGGCTGGCATCACTTACGATCGCGGCGTGTTGTTCGATCGCGATGTCGGACCGCTCGGCATCAACCTTGGCTTCACCAACGGCAACGGCATCACCGGCAATATCAACCTCAACGGCGGCGGTTTCGCCCGCCCCGACCGGATGTTTGACAACGACAGCTCCAAGACCACGTTTGCCCACCTCGGTACCGATATTGGGCCGGTGGCCGTTGGCCTGTTCGCCGCCTCCGGCAAACAGCTTGGCGCTACGGGACCTGCCGGCATGGGCAAAAGCACACGCAATACCGACAAACGCATTATTGGCCTGGATGCGTCCGGCGATATCGGCGGTACCACGCACTGGTACGCCCAATACTTGTGGAATAGTTGGGATGGATTCCTGGACGCGGCGCCGACGCGCAACTACCGCTGGAATGGCGGGTTTGCCGGTGTCGACTGGATTCCAAATGATCGCTGGGCATTATCGGCGCTGTACAACCGCGCCACCGCGGGTGACCTGGCGCATACCGGAACCATTTACGAAGGCATCGCCATCAACAGCCTCAGCCTGACGGCGTCGTATTACTTCATGCGCAACGTCAAGGGCATTATCGAGGTCAATGTCGACTTTCTGAACAAGACCCGGCCCGTCGGTCCTTACTTCACCGGCCATCTGAGCAACGAGAATTACATCCTGTTCGGCTTTGATACCGCGTTCTGACATGCATGCCCGCCGCTCCCCGATGCGATCGTGGCCGCGCGCCGGCGCGACCGCCCTGGTGTTGTTCGCCGTCACCGCCAGCACGCATGCGCAGGCATTGCAGGTCGGCACGCTGCGCATCGAATCAGAGCCAACGGCCGCCGAGGTCGAGCTGATCGGCGGCAAGATCGGGGTCACACCGCTCACCGTCAGCGAACGCGATATTTACCCCAACAATTACCCGGACACACGCGCCGACTTGTACGGCACAGTCACCCTGCGCCGGGCCGGCTGCGAACCGCTGCGCCACCGCGTAACGTTGGACGACTTCAAACAGGACCTGCACCTGCGCCTGGACTGCGCCACGGCGGCACAGCCGGCGCCGCGGCCGGCCGCGACGCCCGCGCCGCCGGCCGCAGCGCCGGTGACAACCTCTCCGGCGGCGGCATCACCAACACGAGCGGCGGCGCCGGAAGCCCTGCCGCAGCGGCGTCTGCGCCAATTGCAAACCTTGCAGGAGTTGCTGGATGAAGGTTTGATCAGTCCGGCCGAGGAACAACGCGTGCGGCGCCGCATCCTGCAACTGGGCGCAACATCGGGCCAGTAAGCGACGCGCGGATCACGCCTCCTCGCCGCCACGACCTCCCGATCCACCAAGCGGCGGCAAGTCGTCAACGCGCGCGACGATGACGAGCCACTCCTCGCTTGCTCGCGCAGGCACGGACCAGCAGCAACTTCGCGGCCCAGTTGTCCCGGCGACGTGGCTGGCCGGGCTCGACGATGGACCCTCTGCCGCGTGCGCTGCGACGGTTTGCCGCAGCGCACGCGATCGCCCGCGTCTCGCCGCGCAACGCACCGCCAGCGCGGGCATCAGGACACGACGCCCAAACGGAAGCCCCGTGCAGGGCATCCGGAAATCTTCAACTTTTGACCTGTGTCAGGTTAACGATGTGCGCGCGCTCGTACAGTCGCCCTGCCCGAGCTGTGCGTCGGCTGCATGGGATGACGCATTCGGCCGGATTCGCGAAACGAGCCTGTCCTGGGGAGCCACGCAATGCAACGATCCATTGATCTCACGTTGTCGATAGTGGCGAGCATTGTCGCCTTTGCGCTGTCCTGGCCCTTCTGGCGCGATTTTGAATACTGGCCGGAATCCCACATGGCGTGGTGGATTTATTTCGCGGTCGGCTTTGTGCTCGCCGTCTACGTGTTTTATGTCTTCATCGGCAGCCTGCACATCCTGTTCCTGCATGACAAGCAGAACACGCCTGCCGCGAACCCGGCCGATTCCGTATCGACCACCAACCGGGGGGCCCGTCCATGAGTTGCGGATCAGGTGACAGCAGCTGCGAGATACCGCGCCGGCGCGGCGCCTTCGTCATGCTGGGCGTGATGACGGCAATCTTCGTCATCCTTTCGGTGTTCTCGTTCATGAAATCGCGGAACCAGGTGGTTCCCGACCAGATCACGTATGGCACCTATACCGCGGACCAGGGCAAGCACGTCTTCCAGGCCTACAACTGCATGGGCTGCCATACCATGGTCGGCAACGGCGCCTATCTCGGCCCGGATCTGACCGAAGAATACAAGCTGACCGGCCCGGCCTGGCTGGCGGCGTTCCTGCCTTCGGCGGGTGGCTGGCCCACGGCGGCGGCAGTGCGCACGCAGCTGGCCAATCCCGACATGCAGGCGGCGGCCGGCGTCGACACGATCGAGGCCTATCTGCAGAAATTCCCGGGCGCTGCTGCGCGCATCGAGCGCCGTGGCGGTGGCACGACCAATATGCCGAACCTGCCGTTCACGCAGGAAGAGATTGGCCAGTTGATCGCCTATCTCAAGTACACGTCTGCGATGAATACGGAAGGCTGGCCAGCCAAGATCGAGGTCAAGGCTGACTTGAGCGAGCGCCTGCGCATGGCGCATGGCCCTGGTGCCGTGCCACCTGCCGCGGCGGCGACCCCGGCAGCGGCTGCCGCGCCCAGCGCCACGGCAGCGCCGGCCGACCCGGCCGTGCTGGGCGCGCAACTGGTCAAGGACTATGGCTGCGTGGCCTGCCACTCGGCGGGCACCGAAAAGCTGGTTGGTCCAGGCTGGGGCGGCGTCTACGGATCGCAGGTCAAGCTCAGCGACGGCAGCCAGGTGCTCGCCGATGATGCCTACCTGGTCGAATCCATCCGTGAGCCGAACGCCAAGATCGTGGACGGCTATGCGGCCGGTGTCATGCCCGCCTATGCAAACTTGCTGAAGGAAGACGAGGTCAAGGCCATCGTCGCCTACATCGCCTCGCTTCACAGCCAGGAGAAGCACTGATGCAAATCCAATACAAGACCCAACGGCTGAGCCTGCGCTTCTTCATGTTGATGCTGGTGTTGTTCGGGTTCCAGGTCGTCTACGGCCTCATCCTGGCAACCCAGCAGGTGGACCCGACCTTCCTGAGCGGCGTGCTGAACTTCAACGTCGCGCGTGCCGAGCACTTGAACCTCGGCATCATGTGGATCGTGTGCGGCTTCATCGGTTCCATCCTGTTTGTCGGTCCCCTCCTTTCCAAGCGCGAGCTGGTGACGCCGTGGCTGATCAAGTTCCTGTTCTACGCGGTGATCGTCATCGTCGTGTGGAACTTCTTCACCCAGTTCCTCGCCGAACGCGGCATTGCCGGATGGTGGCTGAACCAGCCATGGCTGCAGCAGGGGCTGGAATATCTCGAGGCCGGGCGTGTCGCCGGCGTCCTGATCTTCATCGGCTTCTCCATCGTTGCCTTTGTGGTGCTGCGCACGTTCCCGCCGATGCGCCAATGGAATGAAGTGCACTGGGGCCTCGCGCTTGGCTTCACGGCGCTGATGGTGGTGTGGGTGTTTGGCTTGTTCTACGTCTCGCGCCTGGACCTGCAGGAATACTTCCGCTGGTTCGTCGTGCACTACTGGGTCGAGGGCGTGTGGGAAGTCATCCACATCAGCCTGATCGGCACGTTCCTCGTGCTGATGTTCAAGGCGGACATCAAGTCGGTCGGCTTCGCGGTGTTCTGGGGCATCACGTTGGTGTGGCTGTCCGGGCTGATCGGCAACGCGCACCACTATTTCTGGATCGGCACCCCGGAGTTCTGGCAGTTCTGGGGCTCGCTGTTCAGTGCGCTGGAGCCGTTGCCGCTGGTGTTCTGCTTCTGGCACATCTACCTGGATGCACACACCAACAAGCGCCCGCTGGAAAACGCTCCCGCCTTCTACTTCCTGCTCGGCTCGACCGTGCTGGAGCTGGTCGGGGCCGGCATCCTCGGCTTTGTCATGACCTTCGCGCTGACCAATGTCTGGTCGCACGGCACCTGGGTTACCGCCGGCCATGCCCACCTGGCGTTGTTCGGCACGTTCGGCATGCTCGGCCTGGCGGCGGCGTACTATGCCGTCCCGATCATGCGCAAGGCGCCGCACTTTGACCAGCGCCTGGGCAAGCTCGGCTTCTGGCTGGTGTTCCTCAGCGTGCTCGGCCTGGCCTTTGCGTTCTCGATCGGCGGCACGGTGCAGATCTACGTCTACCGCATCCTCGGTCTGGACTGGTACGGCGGCGACGTCTACCGCTCGATGGGCGTGTTCAAGCTGATGCTGCCGATATTCGCCATCATCTTCATGGCCGGTGCGCTGACCCTGATCTACGACCTGATCACGCTGGGGCAACGCGTGCAGGTGCCGACCGGGTTCACCGCTGGCGCCGCCGACCGCCGGGACACTGGCTGGCACCGACCGCTGACGGGTTTCGAGGCCGGAATCTGGCTGCTCGGGATGTGGGTGTTCGGCACACTCATCACGCTCGGCCTGCTCAGCTTCAACTTGCCGCGGGTGCGCGTGGAAGGCGACCCGACACTGCCCTATTTGTTGGCCGGCGTGGGCTATCCGGGATTGCTGCTGGTGACCATGCTGTTTGTCTGGCGCTTCCTCGCGTCCATGGAAGCGCGCATGGCGACAGCGGATGATCCGGTCACCGCCGACGACGCGATGGTGCCGAACCTCATCTGAGCCTCGGCACCGCGCTCCACGGTCAGGGGGGAGAGGCGGGTCGCCGGGTTCATGCGGCGGCTCGCCTCGTCATGACCATTGCGGGCACGGCACGCGCCGCCGCACCCCGGCCACACCCTCACCGCTTGGCAAGACGGCTGTTCACGACGACCGGCGCGACGACGATGGGCAACATCAAACTCAGCTACAGCACGTTCGGCCTGACCCAGCTGGATTTCCTGGCGGCGATCGACGCCGTGGCCGCGGCGGCGTATGCGGGTATCGAAATCTCCTTCCACCGCGACCAGTTCAATCCCTTCAATGTCGACGACGACTACCTGGACACGGTGCGCAAGCGCCTGGACAAGGCCGGCATCGAGGGCGCATGCGTGGCCACCGCCTCGCACTTCTTCGACCCGCTGCGGCCGCACGAACCTTCACTGATGGATCCGGACTTGGCCGGGCGCAAGCGTCGCATCGGCCTGGTCAAGCGCGGCATCCACGTCGCACGTCGGCTGGGCATACCGCTGGTCACGTTCGGCAGCGGGTTCGTTCGTGCCGAACACGTCCGCAACCCGGCCATCGACGCCCGCGCCTTGCTGCTCGAGAGCATCCGCGATTGCCTGCGGGACATCCGCGCCGACGAAGACCTCACACTGCTGATCGAACCCGAGCCCGGCATGCTGATCGAGACGCTGGACCAGGGCCTGGCCCTGATCGAGGACATCGACTCGCCGCATTTCCGCCTGCACGTCGACCTGTGCCATGCGTACTGCTCCGAGCCCGACTACCTCGCAGCCCTCGCCCGGGCCGCACCGCTGACCCGCTACCTGCATATCTCGGACGCGCGCCAAGGCTACAACCTGAAGATCGTCAACGACCGCGACGGGCTCGATTTCGACCTCGGTTTTGCCAGCACCCTGGTCTACTTCCCGCGCCGGGCCGACTACCTGCTGGTGGATGCAAACCATCCGCTGTATTTCAGCGAGCAGCCACCTGGCGCCACGCAGCGACGACGGATCGCCACGTTGCTGCAGCGGGCGGGCATCGCGCAGCCTGCCAGGCGGGTGGACTACACCAGCCTGTACACCGGCAGTTCGCCCCTGGACGATGAGATTTTCACCTACCTCATCTCCGTGCCAGGCCTTGGTTTTGACGTGCTGGAACGGGCGCGGCCGATCATTGCCTACTTGCGCGGAGTGCGGCACCCACCCCTGGTCGAGCGCATGGTGGCCAACACCCTGACCGGCATCGTGCATTTCCACGAGATTCCTGGCGAAGGCACGCTGGACTTCGCGGCGAGTTTCCGCGCGCTGGCCGAGCATGGTTTCTCCGGGCACGGCGCCGTCGAGCTGTATCACCACGTGGCATCCTGGCAAAAGGCACTGGATGACAGCTACCGGTATCTGCGCCCGCTGCTCGAAACCCCGACAGCGCCACGCGCGGCCGTCGCCACGGAGGCGCAAGCCCGGCCGTCGACGGAGCTCGCGGCACTGGGTTGGGATCCCAGGCTGGTGGGCGAGTTGGACCACCGCCGGCTGCAGGCGCCCAGCGTCAAACTGCGTTCGGCGCGCAGCGGCAGTCATGGCGACGTCGTGTATTGCGTGGACCTGCGCGTATGCCGCCCGAACGCCGGACATTATCTGTCCACGATGGAGTTGCACTCGCTGGAGCATTTCCTGCTGGAGGGCTTCCAGCGCCATCTGCCCGGCCGCTTTGTCTCGGTGGGCATCATGGGTTGCCAAACCGGCTTCTACCTGATCTTCCTCAACGAAGGCCGTGCGGCACTCTTGTGCAAGGTCCTGGCCGACATCCTCACCGAGGTGCTCGGCGCCACGGGCGTGCCCTATCGGCACGTCGAGCAATGTGGCCGGTACCGTAACCAC
Source organism: Rhodanobacter sp. FW510-R10 (assembly GCF_058781105.1). Taxonomy (NCBI): domain Bacteria; kingdom Pseudomonadati; phylum Pseudomonadota; class Gammaproteobacteria; order Lysobacterales; family Rhodanobacteraceae; genus Rhodanobacter; species Rhodanobacter sp. FW510-R10. Next base: position 299,608 of record NZ_JBYSWL010000001.1, read on the forward strand.
AGCCTGGAACAGGCCCAGGCCGTGGCGCGGCGCCTGCTGCGAGCCAGGGCGCACTGGCTGGAGGCGGCATGACCCACGCTGCCGCCCGCTGGCACGTCAGCCACCTGCGCCCGATCGAGTACGACGTCATCAGCGCCGCCAACGTGCTCGATCCGCACAGCACCGCGCTGCTGGAGTGTGGTCGGCGGCGCCCAGGGCGGCGCTTCGTGGTCGTCGATGAGCAAGTGGCCCGGCACCATGCGGCGGCCCTGGATGCATATTTCGCGCACCACGGCATCGAAGCCCGCATCGTGCGATTTCCGGGTGGCGAAGCGGGCAAGACGATGGACGCCTATCTGCAACTCCTGCAGCAACTGGACGACTTCCCGATCCACCGCCGCGACGAGCCGATCATCGCCATCGGTGGCGGCGTGCTGACCGATGTGGTCGGCTTCGTCGCCGGCAGCTACCGCCGCGGCGTACCGCACATCAAGGTGCCGACCACGCTGATGGGCTACGTCGACGCGGCGATTGGCGTCAAGAGCGGCGTCAATTTCAACCGGCACAAGAACCGCGTCGGCAATTTCGAGCCCCCGCTGCAGGTGCTGCTCGACCACTCGTTCCTGACCACGCTGCCGCAGCGGGACATCCTCAACGGCGTGTGCGAGATCATCAAGCTGGCGGTGATCAAGGATGTCGGACTGTTCGAGCAACTGGAACACCATGGTGCGTGGAGCGTGGCCCAGCGCTTCCAGGACGACGAGGGGCGCCGCATCCTCGATCGCGCGATCGCCGGCATGTTGCAGGAATTGCAGCCCAACCTGTTCGAGGCCGAACTCGCGCGCAACGTGGATTTCGGCCACACCTTCAGCTATGGCCTGGAGACCCATCATGAGGATCGGCTGCTGCACGGGGAAGCGGTGCTGCTCGACATCATCGTCTCGGTGCTCATCGCCCAGCGCCGCGGCCTGCTGGACGCGACGCAGGCCGGGCGGGTATTCGCGCTGATTGCCAGCCTCGGCATCGCACCGGACCTCGGCTTGCTGGACGCCGAGCTCATGTGGCAGGCGCTGCTCGACCGCGTCGAGCACCGCAACGGCCTGCAGCGCGTGCCGTTGCCGCGCGGACTGGGCCACTGCGTCTTCGTCAACGACATCAGCCGGACCGAGATCACGGCCGCCATCGCCTCCCTCACTGTACGGACATCCACCCACCATGACCCCGTCGTCGAATGTTGACGCTGCCGAGATCGAGAAGTTCGACCGCGTATCGCGGCTCTGGTGGGACGCCGGCGGCAAGATGGGCATGCTGCACGTCATCAACCCGCTGCGCCTGCAGTTCATCCTGCAACAGGTGATGACGCCACAGCCGCGCATCGTCGACGTCGGCTGCGGCGGTGGCCTCCTCACCGAGGCGCTGGCCCGCAGTGGCGCCCGGGTGAGTGGCATCGACCTGTCCGAGTTGTCGCTGGCCGTGGCCGAGCGCCACGCGCGCGGGCAGGGGCTCGCGATCGACTACCACTACCAGGACGCCGAGCAACTCGCCCGCGAGCAGGCGGGAAGCTTCGACGTGGTGACCTGCATGGAGATGCTCGAGCATGTGCCCGATCCCGCCCGGGTGGTCGCCGCCTGCGCCCAGGCACTCAAGCCCGGGGGCCAGGCCGTGTTCTCGACAATCAACCGTACGCCCAAGGCTTTTTTGTTTGCGATCCTCGGCGGCGAATATGTGCTGCGCCTGCTGCCGCGGGGCACGCATCATTACCGCAAGCTGATCCGGCCCGATGAACTGCGCGGCTGGGCACGCGCCAGCGGCCTGGCGTGGACCGGCAGCGCGAGCCTCATGTATCACCCGCTGCGCCGGCGGTTCCGGGTTGCCGCCGACCGCGAGGACGTCAATTACATGGCCTCCTTCACCAAGACTCGCTGACCGCGATGCGCCGCTTCCTCGCCCTCTCGCGCTCCACCCACGGCATCCTCGACGTGGCCTTGCCCGGCTTTGCCGCCCTGCTCTGGCTGGGCGACCTGCCGGCCTGGCCGGTGCTGTTGCTCTCGGTGTTCACCGCCGTGGCCGGCTATACGGCGATCTACGCGCTGAACGACCTGGTCGGCATCCGCGACGACCGGGCAAAGTTCGCGGGGGGCGACATCAATCCTGGTTACGCAGTCGAGGCCGGCGCCCTGCGCCATCCGCTGGCGCAGAACGTGCTGAGCCTGCGCAGCGGGCTGGCCTGGTTCGCGGTGTGGTACGTACTCGCCCTGGTCGGCGCCTACCTGATCAATCCACCTATCGTGCTGGTGGTGCTGCTGGCGGCCATCCTGGAAGTCGTCTATTGCGCGCTGCTCAAGGTGACCTACTGGCGTACCCTGGTCAGCGGGCTGGTGAAATCCTGCGGCCCGGTCGCCGCCGTCTTCGTGGTGCAACCCGCGCCATCCTTGCCGCTCCTCGCGCTGATGGTGGCATGGATCATGCTCTGGGAAATCGGCGGCCAGAACATTCCAGCCGACTGGAACGACATCGAGGAGGACCGACGCATCGGCGCCCGCACGATTCCGCTGGTCCTCGGTCCCGACCGTGCCGGCTGGCTCGTGGTGGCCAGCCTGGCCCTGGTCGTCGTCATCGGCTGGTTCCTCCCGGTGATGTCGCCGCTCGAGTTGGGCCCGGCGTATCCGCTCCTTGCGGCACTGGCCGGCCTCGCACTGCTGGTGTGGCCAGGGGTCCGCCTGCTGCGCACCGGCGCCAGCCGGCAGGCCGCCCAGTTGTTCAACCGCGCCAGCCATTACCCGCTGGTCCAGCTGGCGCTGATGACGGTCTTCGTGGGCTACGCGAAACTCTGGGCCTAGGAGCCTGGGCTGCCGCGTCAGCCAAGCTGCGCGGTTGTGCCGCAGACAGGCAGCGGCGGCCGCGCAGCGCGGCGTGCTAATTTCCCGGCTGGACTGAACTGTCCCGCCCCTTCAGGATCCTGGCAAGGCACACATGGTTGCTCTGGAGTCCAGCGTCAACCTGCCCGACTTGCGCCTGCATCGCGCTGCCGCGTCTTCCACGCATCGAAGCTGCACCCGGGCCGCGTGGATGCGCCACCGCGGCCTCGCTTGCGCGGCATGGCTGCTCGCGGCGATCGGCTGGGCGGCCATTGGAACCAGCACTGCAGCGGCCGTCCCGGCCAGTCAGGCCCGGGTGGCCGTGGCTGCCAATTTCACTGCCGTGGCCGAACTGCTGGCACGGCAATACGCGGCGCAAAGCGGCAACCACATCGCGCTCAGCGCCGCCTCGACCGGCAAGCTCTACGCGCAGATCAGCCATGGCGCGCCGTTCGACGTGCTGCTGGCCGCAGACCAGACCACACCCCGTCGACTCGTCGACGACGGCTTGGCCGTGCGCTCGTCGCTGTATGACTACGCCAGCGGCCGCCTGGTGTTGTGGAGCCGTGACGCCAAGCTGATCGTCGACGGCGACGGTGAAGCCACGCTGCGCCGACATGATTTCCACAAGCTCGCCATCGCCAACCCGGAGCTCGCGCCCTACGGTGCCGCCGCGCGTGACGTGTTGCGGCATGTCGGGCGCTGGCAGGCCTTGCAACCCCGCCTGGTGCTTGGTGAAAACGTCGGCCAGGCCGCCCAGTTCGTGCTGAGCGGAAACGCCGACGCGGGCTTGCTGCCGCGCTCACTGGTGCTGGAGGTCCAACGCCAAGTCGGCGGTTCGGCCTGGCCGGTACCCGCCGACTGGCATCGGCCGATCATCCAGAGCGCGGTCCTGCTCACACGCGGTCGCGACAATCCGGCGGCACGGGGTTTCCTCGCCTACCTGCGCAGTGCCGCGGCACGGCGCATCATCATCGCCCACGGCTATGACTGAAATCGGCGGGCAAGCCCGCGCATGAACCCCACGCTCGCCGCCATCATCGTCACCCTGAAGCTCGCCGGGCTGACCACGCTGATCCTGTTGCTGCTCGGCCTGCCGCTGGCCTGGTGGCTGGCCCGCACGCGCTCCAGCTGGCGCATCCCGATCGGCGCGCTGGTCGCATTGCCGATGGTGCTGCCGCCGACGGTGATGGGCTTTTACCTGTTGCTCGGGATGGGGCCGGACGGGCCGCTGGGCTGGCTGACCACGTCCCTGGGGCTGGGTACCTTGGCCTTCACCTTCCCAGGCCTGGTGCTGGCTTCGGTGCTGTATTCGCTGCCGTTCGTGGTGCATCCGCTGCAATCGGGCTTCACCGCCATCGACCCCACGCTGCTCGAGGCTGCCGCCACGCTGCGCGCCGGTCCCCTCGACCGCTTCGGCAGCGTCGTACTGCCGCTCTCGCGACCGGCCCTGGTCACGGCCACGTTGTTCGGCTTTGCACACACGGTGGGCGAGTTTGGCGTGGTGCTGATGGTGGGCGGCAACATCGACGGCCAGACCCGGGTGCTTTCGGTGTTGCTCTACGACCAGGTCGAGTCCTTGGCCTACGGCGATGCGCATCGCCTGGCAGCCGGCCTCCTGGTGTTTTCCTTCGGCATGCTGCTGGTCATGCAGTGGCTGGGGCGGCGTACGGCGCGCGGTCATGACTGATCCGGGCCGCGGCATCGCGCTGGACTTGCGCCTCGAGCGTCGGGACTTCACCCTGCAGGTGGCGCTGCAGCTCCCAGGGCGTGGTGTCACCGTGGTGTTTGGACCTTCCGGCAGTGGCAAGAGCACGCTGCTGCGGGCCATTGCCGGGCTCGAACCCGCGGCACGCGGCCTGATCCGCATGGGTGCTGATACCTGGCAGGACGCCGGCCACCGCCTGCCGGCACATCGGCGCCCGGTGGGGGTGGTGTTCCAGCATGCTGCGCTGTTGCCGCACCTCAGCGTGGCCGCGAACCTGCGCTACGGCTGGCGCCGCTCCGGCGCTGCGGCAGAGGCCTTGTCCGAATGGATCGACAAGCTGGCCCTGGGGCCCTTGCTCGGGCGTTCGCCGCGGACCTTGTCCGGCGGCGAACGCCAGCGCGTCGCGCTCGCCCGCGCCCTGGTGTGCCAGCCCCGCTGTCTGCTGCTGGACGAGCCACTCAGCGCACTGGATGCCGAACGACGGGCCGACATCCTGCCCTATCTGGAAGCGGTTCGGCAGCAAGCCGGATTGCCGATGTTGTACGTCACGCATGCGGTGGATGAGGCGGCCCGCCTGGCCGATCACCTGGTGATGCTGGAGGCCGGCAAGGTGCTCGTGGCCGGCCCGGCGCTGGACGTACTCAACCGTGACGACCTGCCGCTGGCGCTGCGCGACGATGCCGCGACGGTGATCGCGGCCCGCGTGCGCGGCGACGATGGCAACGGCCTGCTCACGCTGGAAAGCCCAGCGGGCGTCCTGCGCGCGCACGGCGCCGTGCGCCCGCCCGGCAGCGACGTGCGCGTGCGCCTGCAGGCGCGCGACATCAGCGTGGCCTTGAGCGCACACACCGACAGCAGCGTGTTGAACATCCTGCCGGCCGTGGTCGAAGCCGTATCCCGGCTACCCAACGGACAGATGCAAGTGCGCCTGCGGGCCGGCGAGGCACTGCTGCTGGCGCGGGTCTCGCAGCACTCGGCGGCGCGCCTGCAGCTCCGGCCAGGGTTGCCGGTATGGGCCCAGATCAAGGCGGTGGCCTTGCTGATGTAATCGGGCCACGTCTGCAGGTCGGGCATTGACGGCGGTCAAATTGCCACTCGGCCGCTGCCCATAGGCTGGGACGCGCGTGCACCGTGGCTGGCCGCCCGCGGCTTCCCGCCGCACCCACCGCCGGCCAGCTGCAGGCAAGCGCCTCGCCACGCCGGCAGGAGAAACCGGCCGACCGGCGAGTACGTGCCACTCACCGATTGGGGAATCCCATGCACCAGGTATCGCGCACGCCGCCTTCCGCCCTGGCCACGCTGTCGCCGGCTTATTTCGGCATGGTGATGGCCACCGGCATCGTCGCCATCGGCGCCTGGCGCCTGGGCTACGCCGCGCTGGGGTGGGCCTTGTTTGCGCTCAACGTGGTGGCGTATGGCGTGCTCTGGCTGCTCTTCATCGCCCGCCTGGTGCATTATCCGCGGCGCTTCCTCGGCGACCTGGTCGACCACCTGCAAGGCCCTGGATTCTTCACCATGGTGGCCGCCTCCAGCATCCTGGGCAGCGAGTTCCTGCTGCAGGCGGACCACGTTCGCGGCGCCCTGCTCCTGTGGTGCGCAGCCGTGGTGCTGTGGGTGCTGCTCACCTACACGATCTTTGCCGCCTTCACCATCAAGGAGGGCAAACCCACACTCGACCGCGGGATCAGTGGTGGCTGGCTGCTGGCCGTGGTGGCCACGCAATCGATCGCCGTGCTGAGCGCACTGCTGGCGGCGCACACGGCACAGCCGTACAAGCTGGAGATGAACTTCTTTGCCCTGTCCATGTGGCTCTGGGGCGGCATGCTGTACATCTGGATGATGTCGCTGATCTTCTACCGCTACACCTTTTTCCCATTTCGCCCGGACGACCTCGCGCCGCCGTACTGGATCAACATGGGCGCCATGGCGATCTCGACGCTGGCCGGTTCGCTGCTCAGCATAAACGTCGTGGATGCGCCGTTCCTGCTCTCGCTCCGCCCATTCATCAAAGGCTTCACGATCTTCTACTGGGCGACCGGCACGTGGTGGATCCCGATGTTGCTGGTGCTTGGCGTGTGGCGCTATGTCTACAAGCGCTTTCCGCTGCGCTACGACCCCTTGTACTGGGGCGCGGTGTTCCCGATCGGCATGTATGCCACCAGCACGCTGGAGCTGAGCCGGGCGATGGACCTGGGCTTCCTCCACCTGCTGCCGCGGCTGTTCTTCGGCATCGCGCTGTTGGCCTGGGCCGGCGCGCTGCTCGGTGTGCTGCGCAACCTGCTGCGCCTGGCCATACGTCCACGCGCGGCATCGGCCTGAGCTCCGAGGCACCGGCGACGCCGGCCGCGATACCCGCGATGGCCGCGCGGATCAACGGCCATCGGGCGGCAGCGAGGCCTCCATGATTTCCGGCAGGTCGGTCTCGCGCGTCACCTCGGGGAAATGCCGGCGTTCCATGCGCCGTATCGCAAAGTGCATCCAGGCCAAGTTGACCGCGGCAATGGCAAACAGCAGCATGAAACAGCTGGTCCAAATGCCGATCCAGTCGTTCATCACGCCAAAGGCAATCGGCAGGAAGAAGCCGCCCAGGCCGCCGATCATGCCGACCACGCCGGCCACGGCGCCCACGTGGTTTGGGTAATAAGTCGGAATGTGCTTGAACACGGCCGCCATGCCCAGCGACATTACGAAGCCGAGGACGAACAGCACCGCCACGCGCTCGGTCAGCGCCGGGGCAATGGTGAAATCGATCGTGCCGTGGATGCCGTCCACCAGGTATCGGGTGTTGGGATAGGACAACAGGAAGAGGCAGGCGAGCGACACGCCAAAGGCCACGTACATGATGGTCCGCGCGCCAAAGCGGTCCGCGAGCACGCCGCCCACGGCACGGAATACCGCCGCCGGCAAGGCGAAGCTCGCGGTCAGGATGCCGGCCGTGCGGATGTCCAGGCCGCTGGCGCCAATGTAGTAGCGCGGCAACCAGGAAGTCAGCGCCACGAAGCCACCGAACACGAGGAAGTAATACAGGGAAAACCGCCATACCCGCAGGTTGCGCAGTGGCTCCAGACGCTCGCCCAGCGATGCGCGACGGATACCGCCGGCCCGGCGCTCGCGGGTCAGTGGATCAGGCTGCGTGCCGAACCAGAAAATCAACGCCATGGCCAGCGTGGCCGCGGCATAGACCAGGGCGACATGGCGCCAGCTCATGACCGCGAGCAATTGCGGCGCACCAAAGCTGGTCACCGCTGCTCCCACGTTGCCCATGCCGAACAGGCCAAGTGCCGTGCCCTGGCGCTCCTTGGGATACCACGCGGCGACATAGACCACGCCCACGGCAAAGGAACCACCGGCCAGCCCGAGGCCCAGCCCGACCAGCAGCAACATCGGGTACGAGGCCGCGAGCGGCAGCAGGCCGACGCAGCCCGCCACCACCAGCATCAGCACGGTGCAGACCATGCGGCCGCCGTACACCTCCGTCCAGATACCCAGCGGCAGGCGGCTGAGCGAACCGGTCAGGATGGGCGTGGCAACCAGCAGGCCAAACGCTGAATCGGAGAATCCGAGTTCCTTTTTCAGCTCGACGCCGACGATCGAATACATGACCCACACTGCGAAGCACACGCCAAACGCCAACGTGGTCAACCACAACGCCCGTGAGCGTTGCCCCGGGCTGACGACAGGCTCGGTGTTCACCGGGAAGGCCCTCCCTGTGCCTGGGCCGGCGGCGTGACCGGCTCCTGTTCGGCAAACGCCTCGATCTCGCGCAAGCCGCGCACCCCATAGCGTTCCTGCAGGCCGAGCAGGTAGATCTGGAGCTCACGCTGGCGTACCTGCAGTTCCAGGTAATCGGCAATGCGCGCGCGGACCACGGCAAAGTCCTGCTCGGCACCGGGCCGGATCCCGTCGACGCAGACCACGTGGTAGCCCCAGCGCGACTCGACCGGGAACGCGGCCAGCCCAAGGTGCAGGCGAAACACTTGGCGGTCGAATTCTGGCGTGGTCTGGCCGCGTTGCAGCCAGCCAAGTTCGCCACCTTGGTCTTTCGAGGGGCAAGCCGAATGCCGCATGGCGAAATCGGCAAAGAGGTGCGGCCGCGCCGTAAGCTCGGCAAGCAGCCGCTCAGCTTCGCTCCTGGCACGGATGCGGCCGTCGACATCGTCCGCCGCGGCAGCCAGCAGGATGTGACGCACGCGGATGAGGTCGGGCGCACGAAACAGCGCACGGTTCTGTTCGTAATAACGCCGGCAGTCGTCGCCGCTGGGCACGCGATCGGCAATCTCGCGCTCCAGCAGCAGGCGGATGCCGGCTTCCTCCGGCGTTTCCTGGCTGCTTGTCGGGGCCGGCACGGCGAAGTCGAGGCGCTGCACCTCGCGGCGCAGCAACTCGCGCACCACCAGCGCACGGGCCGCAGCGGCGCGCGAATGCGCCGGGCTGAGCGCGCGATGATGCTGCATCTCGCGGGCAATCTCCGTCTCGCTGATCGCCTGCTCGGCGACGTAGAGGTAGCACGGCGCGGGCTGGCCAAAGCTGCGCGGCCCGCGGTCCGCGGGCCCATGCTGGTGGCCGACTGGCTCAGGCAGCACCGGTTTGGCCGGGTTGGCGACGCGTAGCGGGATGCGTCGTGCGTTTGGATTGCGCAGGGCCATGCTCAGCTCCTCGATCCGTAGCGCAGCGTTGCCTGCCGCCTGCGCACGACCTGGTAGGGCCGCCACAGGTAACTCACCGGGATGCTCCACACGTGCACCAGGCGGCTGAATGGGGTCAGCAGGAACAAGGTCATGCCAAGAAAGATGTGCGCCTTATAGAGCCAGTGCACGCCAGCCACGTAATCGGCGGCGCCGCCACGGAAGGTGACGATGTGCTGCGCCCATTCGGCGAGCGCCACCATCACCCCGCCATCCATATGCCGGGTGGACACCACGATCGAGCCCAGGCCCAGCAAGAGCTGGATGAGCAGGACCACCAGGATCATGGTGTCGCCCAGCGTGCCGGTGGCGCGCACCCGCGGGTTGAACAGGCGGCGCGCCAGCAGGATGACGATGCCCACCAGGCAGACCACGCCGAACACGCCGCCCACCACCATCGCCAACAGCTGCTTGTGCGGCACGCTCAGAAAAGGTTCGTAGACCCAATGCGGCGTCAGCAGGCCGACCACGTGGCCGGCCAGGATGGCGAGGACGCCAATGTGGAACAGGTTGCTGCCCAGGCGCATGCCGCGAGTGGACAGCAACTGGCTGGAGCCGGTGCGCCAGGTGTACATCGAGCGGTCGAAGCGCGCCCAGCTGCCAATGAAGAACACTGCCAGCGCGATGTACGGATAGACCTGGAACGCGAACTGATCGAGATAGGTCATGGCTGCACCTGCGGAGTGGCGTTGGTGGTCGCCGGTCGGCGCGACGGCAGTGCGCAGTCCTCGTCGGGTGCCTTGGCGTCGAAGCGGATCACTTCTTCTTCCCACAGGCGGTCCATGGCCGCCGGGGTGTCATCGCGCGGTTCCTCGCGCGCGCGGCGGCGCAACGTGTCGAGGTCGGGCCGGTTGTCGGCCAGTTCGAGCAGGGCGTCGAACAAGGCCTGGTAGGGACTTTGCCGCTCGCCGGCGCGGGCTGCCAGCATGCCGACAATATGGCTGACATGGCCGAGCCAGTCCCGCGCTTCGGCGACCGGACGCTGGGCCAGGTATTCCAGTACGAGCGGCAGGTAATCCGGCAGTTCACGCGCCGCGAGCTCGAAGCCCTGGCGTCGATATGCCTCGATCAGGTCAACCATGGCCTGGCCACGGTCGCGTGATTCGCCGTGGATGTGCTCGAAGAGCAGCAGGCTCATGGCCCTCCCGCGGTCGAACGTGCGCAGCCAGGCGTCCTGCGCCTCGAGCGGGTCGGTGCCGAGCAGGGTGCGTACGAAGTGCGTGAGCTCGAGCCGCCGCGCCTCGGGCAGCGCTGCCTCATCGGCTGCGCGCAGCAGCTCGTCGCCATGCTCCCACAAGGCATCCTGCGGATAGTCGAGCAGTACGCCCACCAGCTTCAGCACGCTCATGACGTCACCTCCGCCTTTTCCTGGCGGTTCGGCGGCACCGCATAGGTCGTCGTCTTGCGGGCGCCAAACAGGTCGGCCGGGCTGTCGCCACTGCAGCCGTTGCCAAACGTGAAGCCACAGCCGCCGCGCTCGCCAAACGCGTCATTGGCGTATTCGCGGTGTGCGGTGGGGATGACGAAGCGATCTTCGTAATTGGCAATGGCCAGGTAGCGGTACATCGCCTCGGCCTGGGCCACGCTGATCCCGGCCTGCTCGAGCACGGCGAGATCCTCCACGCCATCCACGTTGCGCGCGCGGCGCCAGGCGCGCATCGCCATCATCCGCTCCAGCGCGCGCACCACCGGCGCCTCATCGCCTGCGGTGAGCAGGTTCGCGAGATAGCGCAGCGGGATGCGCAGCGAGGCGATGTCCGGCAGCTCGCCGCTCATCCCCACGCGGCCGCGCTCGGCGGCCGACTGGATCGGCGAGAGCGGCGGCACGTACCAGACCATCGGCAACGTGCGGTACTCGGGATGCAGCGGCAACGCCAGCTTCCAGTCGATCGCGAGCTTGTACACCGGCGAGGCCTTGGCCGCCTCCAGCCAGTTGTCGGGAATGCCCTCCTTGCGCGCGGCCTCGACGACCGCCGGATCGAACGGGTCGAGGAAGAGATCCAGGTGCGCCTGGTACAGGTCCTGCTCGGCTGGCACCGACGCCGCTTCCTGGATGCGGTCGGCGTCGTACAGCATCACGCCGAGATAGCGGATGCGGCCCACGCAGGTTTCCGCGCACACCGTCGGCTCACCCATCTCGATGCGCGGATAGCAGAAGATGCACTTCTCCGACTTGCCGCTCTTCCAGTTGTAATAGATCTTCTTGTACGGGCAGGCGGACACGCACATGCGCCAACCGCGGCACTTGTCCTGGTCGATCAGGACGATGCCGTCCTCCTCGCGCTTGTAGATCGCGCCCGACGGGCACGCCGAGACGCAAGCCGGGTTGAGGCAGTGTTCGCACAACCGCGGCAGGTACATCATGAAGGTCTTCTCGAAGGCGCTGTAAATCTCCTTCTGGATGCCCTCGAAGTTGCGGTCCTTGGCACGCTTGGCGAATTCGGTGCCGAGGATTTCCTCCCAGTTCGGCCCCCACTCGATCTTCTGCATGCGCTGGCCGCTGATCAGCGAGCGCGGCCTCGCCGTGGGCTGGTGCTTGAGCTCCGGCGCCTCGTGCAGGTGCTGGTAGTCGAAATCAAACGGCTCGTAGTAGTCGTCGATCTGCGGCAAGTCGGGATTGGCGAAGATCTTGGACAGCAACCGCCAACGCCCGCCCGCCTTGGGCACCAGCTTTCCGGCGCGGGTGCGCACCCAACCACCGTTCCAGCGCTCCTGGTTTTCCCACTCCTTGGGATAGCCGATGCCGGGCTTGGTCTCGACATTGTTGAACCAGGCATATTCCACGCCTTCGCGGGACGTCCAGACGTTCTTGCAGGTGATCGAGCAGGTGTGGCACCCGATGCACTTGTCCAGGTTGAGGACCATCGCGATCTGTGCGCGTACTTTCATGGGCTACCTCGGAAATCGGGTTTGGCAACCGCGGCGGGGGTCGCAGCGCGCTTGGGGTCAGGCAGCGGGTCGCGCATGCTCAGTGCCCCTCCAGGCCAATCGTTCCCGCCGGGTTGCCGTCGGCGAGCTGCCCGTCGTCCAGCCAGTCGACGGTGTGCATCTTGCGTACGATGACGAACTCATCGCGGTTCGTGCCACAGGTGCCGTAGTAGTTGAAGCCGTACGCCAGCTGGGCGTAACCGCCAATCATGTGCGTCGGCTTCAACACCACCCGGGTGACCGAGTTGTGTATGCCGCCACGGGTGCCGGTGATCTCCGAGCCCGGGATGTTCACGATGCGCTCCTGCGCGTGGTACATCATCACCATGCCCGGCATCACGCGCTGGCTGACCACGGCGCGCGCGGTGATCGCGCCGTTGACGTTGAACAGCTCGATCCAGTCGTTGTCCTCGATGCCGGCCGTGCGCGCATCGTCTTCGCTCAGCCACACGATGGGGCCGCCGCGCGACAGCGTCTGCATGATCAGGTTGTCGCTGTAGGTGCTGTGGATGCCCCACTTCTGGTGCGGCGTGAGGAAGTTCAGCACGACCTCCGGATGGCCGTTGCCGCGCTTGCCAAGCAGCGGGGCGATGGTCTTGGTGTCGACCGGCGGGCGGTAGCCCATGAAGCCCTCGCCAAACGCCACCATCCACTGGTGGTCCTGGTAGAACTGCTGGCGTCCGGTCAGCGTGCGCCACGGGATCAGCTCGTGGACGTTGGTGTAGCCGGCGTTGTAACTGACGTGGTCATCCTCCAGCCCGGACCAGATCGGCGAGGAGATGATCTTGCGCGGCTGGGCGACGATGTCGCGGAAGCGGATTGCCTCGTGCTCCTTGCCCCGCGCCAGGTGGGTGTGCTCGCGTCCGGTGAAGCGGCCCAGCGCCTGCCAGGCCTTGACCGCGACGTGGCCGTTCGTCTCCGGCGCCAGGTGCAGCACCACCTCGCAGGCGTCGATCGCCGAATCGATCTGCGGCCGGCCCTGGCTGACCCCCGGCTCCTCCACGCGGTGATTGAGCTGGCCGAGGAAGCCGACCTCGTCCTTCGTGTCCCACTGCAAGCCCTTGCCGCCGTTGCCGTGCTTGTCCAGCAGCGGCCCGAGCGAGGTGAACTTGCGGTACAGGTTGGGATAGTCGCGCTCGACCACGGTGACCTGTGGCATGGTGCGGCCGGGGATGGGCTCACATTCGCCACGCTTCCAGTCGCGCACGTCGAACGGCATGGCCAGTTCACCCGGGGTGTCGTGCAGGGTCGGCACCAGCACCACGTCCTGTTCCACGCCAAGCACGCCCGGCGCCATCGCACTCACTGCCTGCGCAATGCCCTTGAAGATGTCCCAGTCGCTGCGCGCCTCCCACGCCGGGTCCACCGCCTTGGTCAGCGGGTGGATGAACGGGTGCATGTCCGAGGTGTTGAGGTCGTTCTTCTCGTACCAGGTGGCGGTCGGCAGCACCACGTCTGAATACAGCGCGGTGGTGCACATGCGGAAATCCAGCGTGACCAGCAGGTCGAGCTTGCCCTCCGGCGCCTCGTCGCGCCACCTGATCTCCTCGGGCTTGAGCTCGCCCATGGCGCCGAGATCCTTGCCCTGCAGGCCGTGCCGGGTGCCCAGCATGTGGCGCAGCATGTACTCGTGACCCTTGCCGGAAGAACCCAGCAGGTTCGAGCGCCAGACAAACATTGCGCGCGGGAAGTTCTGCGGCGCGTCCGGATCGGCGTAGGCGAAATCAAGCTTGCCCTCCTTCAGTTGGCCGACCACGTAGTCGGCAGGGGCCTGGCCGGCTTGCGTCGCGTCGCGCGCCACCTGCAGCGGGTTGCGGTTGAGCTGCGGCGCGCACGGCAGCCAGCCCATGCGCACGGCGCGCAAGTTGAGGTCGGCGAGCGAACCGGAATATTTCTCGGGTGCGGCCAGCGGCGAGAGCAGCTCCGCGACCTTGACCTTCTCGTAGCGCCACTGGTCGGTGTTGAAGTAGTAGTACGAGGTGCCGTTCATCTGCCGTGGCGGCCGCGACCAGTCCAGGGCAAAGGCCAGCGGCAGCCATCCGCTCTGCGGCCGCAGCTTTTCCTGGCCCACGTAATGCGCCCAGCCGCCACCGGTCTGGCCGACGCAACCGCACATGACCAGCAAGTTGATCAGGCCGCGGTAGTTCATGTCGTTGTGGAACCAGTGGTTCATGCCGGCGCCGACGATGATCATGCTGCGGCCACGGGTCTTGTCGGCGGTGCGCGCAAACTCGCGGGCAATCTCGATCACCTCGGCGCGCGGCACGCCGGTGATCTTCTCCTGCCACGCCGGCGTGCCCGGCACGTCGTCCTGGAAGCTGGCGGCGACGTTGCCGCCGCCAAAGCCGCGGTCGACGCCGTATTGCGCGAGCAACAGGTCGTACACCGTTGCCACCGCCCATGCCTGGCCGTCGGCCAGCTGCAGCCGACGCACCGGCAGATTGCGCTCGAGCACGTCGGCAAACTTCGACGCGGTCCAGTGGGCGTGCTCGACGCCCCCGAAGTACGGGAAGCTCACCGCCTCCACGCTTTGGGCAACGTTGTCCAGGCTCAGGCGCAATCGGGTGTCGCGGCCGGCACTGTCCCGCTCCTCGATGTTCCACTTGCCTTGCTCGCCCCAGCGGAAGCCGACCGAGCCGTGTGGCACCACCAGCTCGCCGCTCACCTCATCGTAGGCCAGGGTCTTCCATTCCGGGTTGTTGGCCTCGCCCAGCCCACCCAGGTCGCTGGCGCGCAGGAAGCGTTCGGGCACAAGGCGCCCGTCGGCACGCCGCTCCAGGCGCACCAGCAGCGGCATGTCCGAATACTGGCGACAGTAGTCGGTGAAATACGCCGATGGCCGCTCGACGTGGAACTCCTTCAGGATGACGTGGCCGAGCGCGAACGCCAGTGCGGCATCGGTACCCTGCTTGGGGTGCAGCCAGTGGTCAGTGAGCTTGGCCAGCTCGGAATAGTCGGGGCAGATCGCCACGGTCTTGGTACCGTTGTAGCGTGCCTCGGTGAAAAAGTGCGCGTCAGGCGTGCGCGTCTGCGGCACGTTCGAGCCCCAGGCGATGATGTAGCGGCTGTTGTACCAGTCGGCCGACTCCGGCACGTCGGTCTGTTCGCCCCAGACTTGCGGCGAGGCCGGTGGCAGGTCGCAATACCAGTCGTAGAACGACAGGCAGGCGCCACCCAGGAGCGAGAGGTACCGTGCGCCGGCAGCATAGGAAATCATCGACATGGCTGGGATCGGCGAGAAGCCCACCACGCGGTCGGGACCGTACTGGCGCGCCGTATACAGGTTCGACGCGGCGACGATCTCGTTGGCCTCATCCCAGTGCACGCGGACGAAGCCACCCATGCCGCGGCGACTCTTGTAGGCCTTGGCTTTCTGCGGGTCCTCCACGAGGCTGGCCCAAGCCTCGACTGGCGTCATGGACTTGCGCGCCTGTCGCCACATGCGCAGCAGCGCGCCGCGCACCAGCGGATACTTCAGCCGATTCGCGCTGTACAGGTACCAGGAATAGCTGGCCCCGCGCGGACAACCGCGCGGCTCGTGGTTCGGCAGGTCCGGACGCGTTCGCGGGTAGTCAGTCTGCTGGGTTTCCCAGGTGACCAGGCCATTCTTGACATAGATCTTCCAGCTGCACGAACCGGTGCAGTTCACGCCGTGCGTGGAGCGCACGATCTTGTCGTATTGCCAGCGCGCACGATAGGCGTTTTCCCAGTCGCGGTTGTCGCTGCGGGTGACGCCGTGACCCTGGGCAAACGTGCTCGTGCTGCGTTTGAAGAACTGCAGCCGGTCGAGGAAATGGCTCATGCGGAAACCTCCCGGTGGTACGACCCTGCGTAGTGCTGGCCGGCGCTCCGGCGGAGTCGCCAGCACCCCGACCAACGCAGACTAGGCGAGCGGTTTCCATCACCGGTTGACTTCAATCAATCACGCTCGGCGGCCGTGGGCAGCTCTCCGGCAACGGGCGGCAGGTGTCGGAGCGGCGCAGGCCGCGACACACATACGCTTGCGTAGGTTCAGCCCGTGCCAGCCCGGCGTGGGCACGATGGGGCTGCGACTTCACGCCGCAGGGTGTGGCGCGGACAACAGGGGTCAGGCGCGGCGAGGGGCGCGGCGACGGCTGCGGATGCTGTCGCGCACGTCCACCTGGAAACTCAGCGTGAGCACGTCGTCGGGGCGTACCGGACACGCGAAGCTCACACCGTCACGACTGGGCAGGCGCGCCACGTAGGCATCGATCGCCGCGGCCGGCAGGAGAATCCGCCAGCCGTCGCCAAGTTGCTCGAAACGCGCCGCGGCCTCGGCTGTCAACCCAAGCCCGACACCCAGGACGTTCGCCTCAGGCAGCAGGCTGCGGATGGCCAGATGCCGACCAGCAAGGAGCTGCCGCAATTCATCTTCGTCCACCCGCAGGCGCCATTGCTGGCCATCGATCTGCAGTTTCATGTCGCCACCTCCCGCCACTCGTCAGGGGTGTTGCCGTTGCGCAGGCACGCCAGGCCGGGCGTATCGCTGGGGCCGCCGAACTTCCGGTCGCCGGGCTCAGCCGTGGACATGTCCAGCATGCGCGACATGCGCGGCGCCGGCGACAGGCGAGGGTTCGCCCTCGCACAACGAACAGCCCTCGCTCCACTCGCTGCTGCCGTCCGGGTAATGCTCCTGCTTCCAGATCGGGCTGCCGTGCTTGAGCACCTCGACGGCCTCGCGGCAGGCGCGGAACGCCTCGTCGCGGTGGACCGCACCGACCGCCACGGCCAAGGCGACGTCGCCGACGGCGAGCCGTCCCTTGGCATGAGCCATGTAGATGCGCAGCTGGGAACCGTACTGCGCCCGGACGCGCGTGGCGATTTCGGCAAAGCCGGTCAGCGCCAGCTGGTCGAAGACGTCGTAGCTGATGCCAACCACCGCGCGACCCAGGTTGTGTTCACGTACCTGGCCGACAAACAACGACAGCCCGCCACAGCTCGGATGGGAAACGAACGCCAGCGCTTCCGCCGGATCAATCCGCCGCTGCGCCACGTCCACAATGACACCGTGAAAGCCGTCCATTTCAGCCGCCCCCGACTGGTGGGAGCACCACGATGCGTGCGCCCGGCGGGATGGGCTCGTGGTCGCGCAGCACGCTGCTCTCGGTGGCAAAGGCCGACCGCTGCAGCAAGCCTTCCTTGAACCCTGGCCAGTGCGCCTGGCCATGCGCCGACAGCGCGCGGCGCAGGTCGGCCACGCACGGCTGGACGGGAACTTCCAGGACGACCAGGGACGTGGTGGTGTAGTCGCGGAAAGCCCCAAACAAGCTGACTTCGACCTTCATCCCGTGACTCCAATCACCGGTGGCTGCAGGTGCCCCAGGCCATACACGTCGACGAGGCTACCGGGTGCACTGTAGCCGAGGTCCTCGGCTGCCACCACCCAGGTGTTGGCGTCGAGCAGTGGGCGCACCCGGAACGACTCCTGCCCGGGAAGCACGGCCGCGCACAGCCGGCCGTCCCGGTCCAGCTCGGCCCGGCCCTTCAGGAAGCAACGCAATGGCACCTGCTTGTCGAACGGCAGCCCGAGCGGCAGGCGCAGCGGCTGCTCCAGCGGCAGGCCAAGCTGGCGGCGCAAGGCGGGTTCGACCAGGAAACGCATGCCCACGGCACTGGCCACCGGATCGCCCGGCAGTCCGAAATACAGGGCGTCTCCAGTCAAGCTGGCAAAGAGCACCGGCTGGCCCGGACGGATGCGCACCTCCTGGAAGTGCACGCTGGCCCCGAGCCCACGCAGCGTCTGCGGCACGCCGTCATGGCGCGCCGCGGAAACCCCATCCACGCTCACGACGACATCGGCACCTGCCTGCAGCGCCCGCGACAGTGCCTGCTCCAGTGTCGCCGGATCGTCGACCACGCTTTGCCGGTACACGACCTCGGCACCGGCCAGGACCGCGCGAGCGGCCAAGAACGACCCGTTGCAGTTGCGCGTCGACTCCGCCTGGACCGGCTGCCGTGGATCGTTGGCCGGCTCACGGCCGATGCAGATCACCGCCAGCCGCGGACGCCGCACGACGTCCACCTGCCTGATCCCGAGCGCGACAAGCACGGCCAGGTGCTGCGCCTGCACGAGATCGCCGGCAGCCATCACTGTGGCGTCGCGGGCCACGTCCGCGCCGCGGCGATGCACGTGCTGGCCACGGGCGATCCCGGCACCCAGGCGGATGTCCAGCGCTTGGCCAGCGGCATCGCGACGCACGACCTCGACCTGCTCCACGGCGACCACACGGTCCGTGCCCGCCGGCAGGTGCGCACCGGCCTTGATTTCCCAGGCGCTGCCGGTGGCCGGCGCCGATGCGTCCCCGGCCACCGGTCTTCCGCGCAGCGCATACACGCTCCCGGCTGGTGCCGGCCCGCTGGCGGCATGCAGCGCAAAGCCATCGGTCGCGCTGCAGTCACGCGCTGGCAGGTCGATCGAGCTGACCACCGCCCTGGCCAGGATGCGGCCCAATGCCTGATCGCAAGGGCAGCGCTCGCGCTGCAACCGGCGCGAGCGGGCAAGGATGGTCGCCAAGGCCTGGTAATATCCGATCACGGATGTCCCCCACCATGCAGCATCGCCAGCGCGTGGGCCAGCAGCGGCGCGAGGATGTCGATGTCCTGCCGCACTGCCCGCGGGCTGCCCGGCAGCGTCACCACCAGCATGTCCCCGACCTGTGCCGCCGTGCCGCGGCTCAGCCAGGCCAGCGGCGTGTGGCGCGCGCCCTCGCTGCGGAGCATGTCGGCCAGCCCGGAGACGTCGCGGTCGGCAACCTGCGCCAGCGCCTCCGGGGTGAAGTCGCGCGGCCCGAGACCGGTACCGCCAGTGCACAGGCACAGGCGGATCCGCGCTTGCGCCAGCTCGCGCAGCCGCGTGGCCAGCGGCTCAACACCATCAGGCAGGAGCTCTACCCGCTCCACGCGCGCCCCCAGCGCGGCCAGGCGCTGCACCAGGAGCGGTCCGGAAAGATCTTCGGCACTGCCGGCATGCGCCCGGTCGCTGAGCGTGATGACGGCGCACGGCACATCGTCGAGGCGGGCCGTGCCGCGCGGCCGGTAATACGCGCATTCGGCTTCGCTCATACCCGCGGGGTGCCGCCATAGGCCGCTCTTGCCGCCTTCCTTGAACAACAGGCGGATGCCCTCCATGGCCAGGGCCGGCTCCACCGGCTTGCTCAAGTCGTACACGGTCAGCAGCGCGGCGCTGACGCCGGCCAGCGCTTCCATCTCGACCCCGGTGCGGGCCTCGGTCGCCACCTCGCAATACACGCGGACCGACTGGCGCGCGGCAATCGGCTCGCAGCGCACGCGCACGAGTTCCAGCGGCAGCGGGTGGCATAGGGGCATCAGCGACGACGCCTGCTTGGCGCCTTGCAGCCCGGCCACCTCCGCCATGGCCAGCGCATCGCCTTTCGGCAGGCGGCGCTCGACAATCAGCGGCCAGGCCACCGGGCCGGCGAGCAGCTCGCCCACCGCGACCGCCCGTCGCCGGGTCGGCCGCTTGTCGCGAATGTCGGCCATGTGGAAAGCGCTGTCGGGTTCCGCTGCCAGGGCCATCTCTACCTCCAATCGAATCCAGGTGTGGGGGCACGCCGCCCGCGCTCCGGTGCAGGACACGAGCACCCACCTTCAGGTCGGATCGAGGCAGGAATCCCACGCCGGAATCAGGCTAAGCAGCGCCTGCGCGCGCCCAATTGACCGACATCAACCGCCGGTGCGGCACGTTGTCACGACTATACCCCCGTGGCCTGGCGACGCATGGTAGTTTCCCCTGCGCCTCCCGACCCAGCCGCCGCGATGACCCTGACCAGCTTCCAGGACCTGCTCGACGCCAGCCGCCGGCAATCCCAGCCGCAACGTCTCCTCTTCACGTTTGTCCGCGTCGAGTTGCCGCAGGCGGCGACCGAAGCCCAACGCGCGCGCATGCAGGCCGGCGAGGGCGGCAATTTGTCGCCAAGCCTGTGCGTGGACAAGGCGCCGGAGGAAGTTGCCGGCTTCGCCGCCCTGGTCGAGGAGTCCATGGCCACCGGCCAGCACTGGGACATCATGTTCGTCGCCAGCCTCTCCGGTCGCGCCGGCGTGGCCCCGTCGACCGACGAGGCCGCCCAGCCGCTGCGCTTCATGGTCAATGCGATCAACAACGGGCGCGTGGCGGAGTTTGCCGCCTTCGATCGCAACGGTGATGTCTTGCGGTTCTGCTGAGCCACGCAGGACCGGGCTGCGCCGACGCCATCCGAGAGATCACGGCTAGGCAGCCGGACCGTGATGCACGATGGCGCCGCTGGCGTCACGCACACTTACGTCGACCTCAATTCCGCTGCGTACGCTTTCGGTGACCACACAAAAATCCTCGAACTGTCCGAGCAGGCGTTCGGCGTGCGCGTAGTCGCCGACAGCCTCGGGCAAGTCGATGGTCACTTCAATGCGGGTGACGCGCAGGCGCTGCTGCTCGTTGCGCCCCAGATACGCCTTGGCGTGGGCAACGAGCGTGCCCGGAGTGTTCTTGTACTTGCGCAGTGCAAACAGCAGGCTGGCGCCCAGGCAGTTCGCCACCGCTGCCAGCAGCAGCCGCGACGGGTTCGGCCCACTGCCGCTGCCCAGCGGTGCGGGCTCATCGGTATGCAGCGCCGGCATGCCGGGGTCATCGAAGGTGATGCGGAATGCGAAATCCGCTTCCTGGGTCAAGGTGATGCCAAGTACCTCGGTCTCACTCATGGTCAACTCCTGGATGCATGTCAGTCGGCCGCGGCCGACGCGTCGATGTGCCTGCATGTCCGCGACCCCGCGCGGCCATGCCCTCCTGCGCGTGGAAGACTGGCGGCGACCTGCCGGCCATCCGGGCCAACGGACCGTGGAAGCGTTGCAGATTGCCAGCGCGGGACGTATCCCAAAGGAACATGCCCGGCGCATACCGCCCTTCGTACACGTTACAATGACGGCGGTGCCCTGGCCATTGCGCAGTGATCCAGCACCCCAGCATCAAAGGGAACACCCGAACGCCAACCCGTCCTGTCCGCCGCGTCGAACCCGGACCATGACCTCAAATCATGCGTGCACGTCGGCAGGACGATGCGCGCCACCGCGGCTGAGCCACACGTAATACAACAACGGGATCACCAGCAAGGTGAGCACGGTGGAAACGAGCACGCCGAAGATGAGGGATACCGCCAGTCCCTGGAAGATCGGGTCGGCGAGGATGAAGAATGCGCCCAGCATCGCGGCGAGGGCCGTCAGGATGATGGGTTTGGCGCGCACCGCGCCAGCCTGCACCACGGCCTGCTCCAGGCTGGCACCGGCGGCCAGCGAATGGTTGACGAAATCCACCAGCAGGATCGAGTTGCGCACGATGATGCCGGCGAGCGCGATCATGCCAATCATCGAGGTGGCGGTGAACTGCGCGCCCAGCAGCCAGTGGCCGGGCATCACCCCGATCACGGTGAGCGGAATCGGCGCCATGATGATGAGCGGCACCACGTAACTCTTGAACTGGCCGACCACGAGCAGGTAGATCAGCAGCAAGCCGATCGAGTAGGCCAGGCCCATGTCGCGGAAGGTCTCATAGGTGATTTCCCATTCGCCGCTCCAGCGCACCGAATAACCGGTATCGTCGAGCGGTGGCCCGATGAATTCCTGCTGCAGCCGGTGACCGGCCAGCTCGGTGTGCGCGATCTTTCCCACCAGCCGGAACATGCCGTAGACCGGGCTGTCCTCGCTGCCCGCGTCGTCGCCGGTGACGAAAGTGTAGGGCAGCAGATCCTTGTGATAGATCGCATCGGCCCACGGCTGCCCGACCACGTTCACCATCTCGGCCAGCGGCACGAGTTGCCCGCTCGCCGAGCGCACGCGCAGGGCAAGGATGGCCTCGACCGAGCCCAGGTCGGCCTGCGGCAGGCGCAGGAGGATCGGCACCGCATACTTGGCGTCCGGGTCGCCCAGATAGCCCGCGGGTTCCCCGCCCACCCCCGCGCGCAAGGCGTCGACGATTTCTGCCTGGCTCACACCGAGCGTCGCGGCACGCGTGCGGTCGACTTCCAGCACCCGGCGCGTCGCCT
Organism: Rhodanobacter sp. FW510-R10; assembly: GCF_058781105.1. Lineage (NCBI taxonomy): Bacteria > Pseudomonadati > Pseudomonadota > Gammaproteobacteria > Lysobacterales > Rhodanobacteraceae > Rhodanobacter > Rhodanobacter sp. FW510-R10. The sequence goes on from NZ_JBYSWL010000001.1 coordinate 321,818, forward strand.
GCGTATCCTCGACGCTGCGGTTGACATCGGCAATGCCCGGCGTCGCCGCGAACAAGCGCTCCATGGACCGCGCGACCTCACGCCGGCCCTGCTCATCCGGCCCGTAGATTTCCGCCACGATGGGTGCCATCACCGGTGGCCCCGGTGGCACCTCGGCCACCACCAGGTGGGCGCGGTGGCGCTGCGCCACGGCGGCCAGCGCCTGGCGGACGGCCAGGGCAATATCGTGGCTTTGCCGCTCACGCGCATCCTTGTCGACCAGGTTGACCTGGATGTCGCCCTGGTAGGGCTGGTTGCGCAGGTAGTACTGGCGCACGAGGCCGTTGAAATTCATCGGCGCCGACGTGCCGGCGTAAAGCTGATAGTCCTTGACCTCGGGCACGCGATCCAGCACCTGGCTCATGTCCACCAGTACGCGGTTCGTCTGCTCCAGGGTCGAGCCCTCGGGCATGTTGAGCACCACCTGGAATTCAGACTTGTTGTCGAAGGGCAGCATCTTCAGGATCACGAGCTTCACCCCAGCCAGGCCGGCGGCAAGCAGCACGAGCGCAGTCATGCCGAGGAACAGGCGATGGCGGTTGCGCGCAGCCTTTGGCGTGCCGAGGAACGGTGCCATGACCCGTTGGAACACGCGCTGCAGGAAGCGATCGAGCCGCGAAGTCCCGCGCGCCGGCGCCGCGCCTTCCGCGTTGCCCAGCGCGGGTTGGTGCCGACGCAGCAGATGGAACGCCAGCCAGGGCGTGACCACGAATGCCACCGCGAGCGAAATCAGCATGCCGACCGAGGCATTGATGGGGATTGGCCGCATATACGGCCCCATCAAGCCGCCGACGAAGGCCATCGGCAGCAGCGCGGCAATCACCGTGAACGTGGCCAGGATCGTTGGCCCACCCACCTCGTCGACCGCCGGCGGTATGGCTTCGAGCAGCGGCTTGCGACCGAGTGTCATGTGCCGGTGGATGTTTTCGACCACCACGATCGCGTCATCGACCAGGATGCCGATCGAGAAGATCAGCGCAAACAGCGACACGCGGTTGATCGTGAAGCCAATCGCCCAGGACGCAAACAAGGTGATCGCCAGCGTGACCACCACCGCCACGCCCACGGTCACCGCTTCGCGCCAGCCGAGCGCAAGCAGGACCAGCAGTACGACCGCACACGCGGCCAGGGCCAGGTGCAGCAGCAGCTCGTCGGCCTTGGCATTGGCGGTCTCGCCATAGTCGCGGGTCACGGTGGCGTGCATCCCCTGGGGAATGTCGACGCCGCGCAAGGCGTCCAGCCGATCGCTGATGGCCGTGGCAATGTCGTGCGCGTTGCTGCCGGCCTTCTTCGCGATCGCCAGGGTCACCGCCGGGGCGAGCCCGGTGCGCGGCCCGGCCCGACCAGGCGGTGCACCGAAGGAAACCAGGCGTTGCGTGTAGTTCGTGCCTGCCACCACCCGGGCCACGTCGGCCAGATGGATGGGCTTGCCGCCCGACAGGCCGATGACGAGCTGCGCGACGTCGCGCCCGTGCACGAGCAGGCTGCCGGCCTGCAGCGGCTGGTCCCGATTCCCGCCAACCGTGCTGCCGATATCTTCCGCCACATTGGCCGCGCGCAGGCTGCGCGCAAGATCCGCCACCGTCAGGCCATGGCTGGCGAGCTTGGCTGGATCGAGCTCGACGCGCACCGCGCGGTCGGGCGCTCCCAGGGTGTAGACGTCGCGCGTGCCGGGCACGCGCTTGAGGTCGGTCTCCAGCGTGTGCGCCACTTGCGCGAGTTGCTCGGGCGTGGTCTCGGGGCGATCCGACCACAGCGTGACCGCCATCATCGGCACGTCGTCGATGCCATAGGGCTTCACCAGCGGCTGGCCAACGCCGAGCCCGCGGGGGATCCAGTCGGCATTGGAATAGAGCTGGTTGTACAGGTCGACCAGCGCGCGCTGGCGTGGCACGCCCACGTCGAACTCCACCGTCACCACGGCCATGCCGGGGCGACTTACCGAATAGGTGTGCTTGATGCCCTTGATCTCGGAAAGCTTCTGCTCCAGCGGAAAGCTCACGAGATTCTCGACACTGCGCGCGCTCGCGCCGGGATACGGCACCATGACGTTCGCCATGGTGACCTCGATCTGCGGGTCTTCCTCCTTGGGCGTGACGATGGCCGCGGCAATGCCGAGCAGAAAGCCGGCCAAGGCCAGCAACGGCGTGATCTGCGAGGCCTGGAACGCGCGGGCTATGCGTCCGGCGATGCGCAGCTTTGGCGTCTCACTCATCGCCGGCAGCGCCAGCGTTGCGGTGTGCGACCAGCCAGGCCACGGCGGCCTGGGGGTCACGCGCGACGCGCTCCCCCGCGTCCAGCCCGGCCAGCACCTCCACCTCACCGTCGTTGCGGTCACCAATCCGCAGCTGGCGCAGCGTGACGCCATGCCCGCCAATCACGTACACGCCGACCAGCTCGCCGCGCTGGACGAGCGCCGACACGGGTACCGTCATGCGCCGCGTTGCATCGGCGGCAAACGCCACCTTGACCGTCATGCCTGGATACAGGCCGGCCGCCCCGGCCGGGAGCAGCACGCGCACATTGAAGGTATGCGTCGACGGGTCGGCATAGGGAAAGACCTCGACGCCCGCGGCCGCCACCTGCCCGCCGTCCGCCGTGGATACCTCGGCGGCACGCTGGCGACGAATGGGGTCGACCGCACTTTGCGGAACCTCGACGTTGACCCGCAGGTCATCCAGCGCCTGCAGTTGGATCAGGGGCTGCGGCGTCGGTGGGCCGGCCTGGACCGCCTGCCCCACATGCACGTAGCGGTGGGTGACGATGCCGGCAAACGGGGCGCGCAGTACGGTGTAGTCGAGCTGCTGCGCCACTTCGCGCAATCGGGCCTGGGCGGCATCGAGCGCCGCGCGTGCCGCGTCACGGCCGGCACGCTCGCGATCCATCTGCGCGGCCGACACATAGCCCTTGGCGTAGACTGCCGCGATCCGCGCATAGCTGGACTGGGCATCGTCATACCCGGCCTGTGCCGACGCAAGCATGGCCTGCGCCGCCCGGCGTGCCGACGCCTGTTCGACATCGCTGAAGCGCACCAGCACGTCGCCCTTGGCCACGCGGTCGTTGACCTCGTGTGGCAGCGCGACGACGCGGGCGTTGGTCTGGGCGGTGATCGTGACCTGCTGCACCGCCTCGACCACCCCATCCCAGACCTGCCGGCCCGGTACCGACTGCGTCTGTACGACGATGCCGTCCAGCGCGACAGGCGTGGGCGCCCCAGTGGTGGCGGGAGGTTTGCCACTACAAGCCGCAAGCGCAGCGAAGGCGGCCGCCAGCGCGAATTGGCGCAGGTCGAAGGTCATCACGGCAACTCGCAATCCGTCAGGTCAGGAGTGGAAAGCGCAACCAGGCTTCAGGCCCAGCCGGCCCAGGATTCGCGCCAGCGGGCAGAATCCGCTGAACGCCGATTGCAGCAGATTGGCGCCGACGAGCAGCGGCAGCAGCAACCACCACGGCGAGACAAAGTAGCCCAGCGCGACTCCCAGCAAGACCATGGTGCCGGCAAAGGCAAATACGGCGCGGTCGATGTTCATGTTGACCTCCAGCAAGAAAACGAGAAGGAAATCTGTCGATCCAGCCCTGTGAGGAACTCAGCGCGCCTCATCGATCATGGCGCGGGTTTCCCGCTCGACCTCGATGGCAATCGCGGCCAGTCGCGGATCGTCGGACAACTGCGCCAGCATCTGCTCGGGGCGAATCATGCCGATCCGCGTCTTGCCGTCCTTGGCGTACACCGAAATGCGACAGGGCAAGGCCATGTTGATTTGCATGTCGATCGCCAGCACGGCAGCAGCCTGCTTTGGGCTGCATACCTCGAACACCTTGCACTCGTGGGCAAAATCGATGCCTTTGCTGCGCAACGTGGCGCCCAAGTCATGCACGTGCAGCACACCAAACTGATGCCGCCTGACCGCAGCGTCCAGATCGGCGACGGCCTGTGCGAACGATTTTTCGGTTTCAACGATGTAATACATGACTTCCTCCAACTGGACACCCCGGGAGTGGCGCCATTCGCACTCCCCGCCGGCGGCACCGCTTCAGGCGCCGCTTTTCTCATCCGGTTTCAGCCGCTCGATGCCGAACGCCTTCATGACGTACTTTTCGTATACGGGGTCGGCTTGGCCCTTGCGCATCTTGCGCAGGAAATATTTTTCGTAAGCCACCTTGGCCAAGTGCACCCACTTGCCGGTCATGGCCTTGGTCACATTGCGCGGCGGAATCTGCGGCAAGGCGATGAACGCGAAGCCGCGGTCACCCATGTCGGCCAGGCACAGCGCGTTCCAGGTCGCGCGGGCGCGCACCGGCTTGCGCGCGATGTCGTCGCGGATGTTGCGCGCGATCGCGGTCACCATCGATTCAATCATGAGCCCGGTCTTCGGCGCGCCGGTCGGCACCGGCGTGGCCTCGACCGGCGGGATCGCGACACACACGCCGGCGGCAAACACGTTGGCGAACTTGGGATTGCGCTGGTAGGCGTCGATCAGGATGAAGCCACCAGGGTTGGCCAGGCCTTCGACGCCCTGCACGGCATCGACGCCGGCAAAGGACGGTATCAACATCGAGTAGGCAAACGGCACTTCGTGCGTTTTCGCCACCGCGCCGCGTTCATCGAGCTGCTCGACACTGACCTTGCCCGGTTCCACCGACGTCACGCGGGCATTTTCAATCCACTTGATGTGGCGCTGGCGCAGCTCCGATTCCAGCAGGCCCTTGGAATCGCCAATGCCGCCCAGGCCCATGTGGCCAATGTACGGCTCGGAAGTCACGAACGTCATCGGCACGCGGTCGCGCAGCTTGCGCCGGCGCAAGTCGGTATCCAGGATCATCGCGAATTCGTAGGCCGGACCAAAGCAGCTCGCACCCTGCACTGCGCCCACCACCACCGGGCCCGGGTGCTTGAGGAATTCCTGGTAGTTGGACCAGGCCTTCTCCGCATGCGGCCCAGTGCAAACCGATTGGCTGTAGCCCTCGGGCCCGCTGCCGGGCACCCGCTCAAACGCCAGGCGCGGCCCGGTGGCAATGACCAGATAGTCGTAATCAAGATGGTTGCCGTCGACCAGCTCGACGCGATTGGTTTCCGGCATCACCTTGCGTGCCCCGACCGGCACGAAACGCATGCCGTGGGACTCGATGGGACGGGTGACATCCAGCCGGATGTCGTCGGCCTGGCGCCAGCCGACGGCAAGCCAGGGATTGGACGGCGTGAAGTTGAACATCGGGCCGTCCCCGACCACCGTGATCTGATGCCCGCTGCCGACCGCCTCGCGAATCTCGTAAGCGGCCGACATGCCGCCGATACCTGCACCCAGGATGACAATGTTGGCCATGATTCACGCCCTCGCTCGCCTTGCCTTGATGGACCAAACCAGGTGACCCAGTCTGGGGGGTTACCCGCCTTGGCGATTGACCAGAATCAACCCGCAATGGGACGCCGGCACGATTACATTAGACACAGCTTAATTAGCATGTCGTGGTAAAGTCAACCATCCGGACGCTTCCCCAGCCGAGCCGCCCAATGAAACGCATGTCCTTGCCCGAGAATGCCGACCTGTCCGCGATGCAGGCCCACGCGACCGAAGCCTCGAGCCTGCTCAAGGCCCTGGGCAATGCCCAGCGCCTGCGCATCCTGTGCCTGTTGATGGATGCGGAGATGTCCGTCGGCCAGATCAACGAATGCCTGCCCGACCTGGGCCAGTCGGCGCTGTCGCAGCATCTGGCCAAGCTGCGGGCCGAGGGGCTGGTGCGCACCCGACGGGAGGCGCAAACCATCTGGTATGCGCTCGAGTCCGGGCCAGCCGAACGAGTCATCGGCGCGCTGTACGATGTTTATTGCGCTGCCGTGGAAAAGCCCCGGCAACGCAAGGGCGCGCGTTGAGCGCTTGCAGACAAAGCCGGATTCCCCAAGGGGGCGTACGCATGGCAAGCCCGGAGGTCAAGGCCTTCTTCCATCCCCTGAGCAGCACGTTCAGTTACGTCGTCTGGGATCCAGCCACGCGCGCGGCGGCCGTCATCGATCCGGTGCGCGATTACGAGGCCGCATCCGGGCGCACCAGCCACGAATCGGCGAGGGCGCTGGTCACGTTCGCACGGGCCGCGGAGCTGGCGGTGGACTGGGTGATCGAAACCCACGTGCACGCCGACCACCTCTCGGCCGCACCCTGGGTGCAAGGTGAGCTTGGGGGCAAGCTTGCGATCGGCGAACACATCCGCCGCGTGCAGGACCGCTTTGGCACGCTGTTCAACGCCGGCGAGGGCTTTGCCCGCGATGGCAGCCAGTTCGACCACCTGTTCATGGACGGCGAGCAGTACCAGTTGGGCTCCATCCCTGCCACCGCGCTGCACACGCCTGGCCACACGCCAGCGTGCATGACGCACGTGATCGGCGACGCCGCGTTCGTCGGCGACACGCTGTTCATGCCGGACTACGGCACGGCACGCTGTGATTTCCCCGATGGTGACGCGGCCACGCTGTACCGCTCGATCCGCCGCATCTTCGCCCTGCCCGGCGCAACGCGAATCTTCCTGTGCCACGACTACAAGGCACCGGGCCGCGACGAGTATGCACACGAAACCACGGTGGCCGCCGAGCGCGCAGGCAACATTCACGCCCGCGACGGCATTGGCGAGGCCGAGTTCGTGGCCATGCGCAACGCCCGCGACGCCACCCTGAAGCTGCCGCAACTGCTGTTGCCCGCCGTGCAGGTGAACATGCGCGCGGGTTACTTCCCGCCCGCCGAAGACAATGGCAGGCGTTACCTGAAGATCCCGCTGGACGCACTCTGAGCGCGCACCTCCTCCCCTGTGGTCGACATCGGCATGCTTGAGCCAGCGCTCCTGCAGGCCGCGCTTGCCATCGCCTGCGGTTCGCTGGTGGGGTTCTCGCTGGCCTTGATTGGCGGCGGCGGTTCGATCCTCGCCGTGCCGCTGCTGCTGTACGTCGTGGGCGTCCACGACCCGCACCTGGCGATCGGCACCAGCGCCTTGGCGGTGTCGGTCAATGCGTTTGCCAACCTGATCCCGCATGCCCGCGCCGGACACGTGCGCTGGAAGGCGGCGTTTGCATTTGCGGCCGCGGGCGTCGTCGGCGCGTTTGCCGGCTCCAGCCTGGGCAAGGCGGTCGACGGCCGCCACCTGCTGGTCCTGTTCGCGCTGCTCATGCTGGTCGTGGCCGGCTTCATGCTGCGTGGCCGGCGCGGCCACGGCGACCGCTATCCCTTGCCCGGCATGTACCCGCGCCTCGGCGCCGTGGGGCTGGGTACCGGCAGCCTGGCCGGCTTTTTTGGCATCGGCGGCGGCTTCCTGATCGTGCCGGGACTGATGTTCGCCAGCGGCATGGAGATCATCCAGGCGATCGGTACCTCGCTGTTCGCAGTGGGTGCCTTCGGCCTCACCGCCGCGGTCAACTACGCGCGCTCCGGCCTCGTCGCCTGGGCGGTCACCGCCGAGTTCATCCTCGGCGGCGCCATGGGCGGCTGGCTGGGCGCGCTGGCCGCAACCCGCCTGGCGCGGACCCGTGGCGCCCTGAACCTGATCTTCGCGCTGGCCATCGCCGCCGTGGCCGTATTCATGCTGGTGCGCAGCCTGCGCGGCTGAACCGTCACCGTGCGGCCGTGAGGCACGGGTTGGATCCCCCAACCGGTGGTGCCGCGCAACCTCATGTGTAGTGGACGCGGGCGATGCGCTTGGCGCGAACTGGGCGTCAAGGCATCGCCAGCCAGCCAATGCTTCAACCCGCCAGGCTCCGCTGGCGCCGCGGCAGCATGCGCCGCAGGGTGTTGTCGCGCGTGATGTAGTGATGGAACAGCGCCGCAGCGGTGTGCAGGCCGACCAGGTAGTAGCCCAGCGTGCCAATGGTCTCGTGGATGTCCTCCAGGGACCCGGCCAAGCCCTTGTCGGCACCAATGAGCGGCGGCAGTTCCAGGCCGAAGAACGGAATCACCTTGCCCTTGGCGCTGAGCGTGAGCCAGCCAAGGATCGGCATGATCAGCAAGAAGGCGTAGAGCAGCAGATGCATGAGCTTGGCGAGCGCGTGTTGCCAGGTCGGCGGCGGCGGCTCGATGCCCGGTGGGGGAAAGATCGCACGCAGCGCCAGGCGCACGAACACGACGCCAAACACGGTCAGGCCCAGCATGAAATGCCAGGTCTTCATCAACTCGGACGCTGCGCTGCCCTTGGGGTAAATGCCGCGCAGTTCGATCAGGGCATAGACAGCGACCAGCAGCACCACGGTGAGCCAGTGCACGCTGATGGAAAGCGCGTGATAACGGTCATTACGGAGATCCTGAGTCATGTCGTTGAACTCCACGTAGGAACCACCGGACGCCATGCTTTCGTTGCGGACGGCCCACGACTGCGGGTCGCGCCGGCAGGGCGTCCTGCGTGCCGGCTCATCCATACGGTTGCGCATGTTGCTTAAGAATTGCTGTTACCGGGCGGCCGGTGACCGCGGTCGCTTGTCGCATCCTCAAAGCCGATGGGCCCGCGCCGCGTCAGTGCGAGAGCAGCGAGCAGCGCCTGGAGTACTTGAGCAGGTCGCGCGTCACGCCGCCCAGCGCCCACTCGCGCATGCGGCTATGCCCGTAGGCGCCGGCGACGATCAGGTCGGCGCCCACCTGCTCGGCGATCGCGTCCAGCGATACCACGTACTGGTCGCCGGTAGCGAAGGCTTGCGGCTCGGCGGTGACGCCATGCCGCTGCAGCCAGGTACATACCTCTTCGGTATGCGTGCGCGCTGCCGGCAGCTGTGGCTCCTGGGTGACTACCTCGGCGACGACGACCTGCTTGGCCAGCCGCAGCAGCGGCAACGCATCGGCGACGGCCCGCCGGGTCTCGCGGGTGTCCTTCCAGCCCACCAGGATGCGATCCGGCACCAGGCTATGCGCGCGCGCCGGTATGACCAGGGCTGGCCGGCCGATGCGCATCACCAGGTCTTCCACGCCGACGCGCCGGCCAGGGCCGACCCAACTGGCCTGCGCATCGACCGCCGTGATCAGCAGGTCGGCGCCACGCATCTGCGCCACGACCGCATCGGTCGGCGGCCCTGCGGTCATCAGGCCCAGCCAGTGCAGGCGATCGGCACGCTTGGCCAGCGCGGCACGAAAGACTTGTTCAGCCTGGCCCATCTGCGCTTCGATCTCGTCGCGGTCGCTCTCGAACGCCTGGACCGGGACCACGCCATGGCCGACGACGACGCGTACGAGCTGGCAGGCGACGATGCCGACCACGTCGGCGTCGAAGCGTTCGGCCAGGTCGCCCGCGACGGTGAGCAGGGGCCCATGGTCGGCGTCCAGTTCGAGGTGCACCATCAAGGTCGTGTACATGTCAGGCTCCCTGTAGTTGGCCATTGATATCTATCGGTTACGACACTAACCACGCCCACCCTGGGTCGAGTTGACACGTATCAACTCCCTCTGACCCCACCTTCAGAGGACAAGGCGCACCCGCACGACGTCACCTTCCATGCGCGTCGACTGGAAACCCAGGCTGCGACAGAGGGCCAGCATCGGCTGATTGCTGGCCAACACGTCGCCGGCCACCTCGCGCAGGCCGAGGCTCTTGGCGTAATCGATCAGCACCTGCATCAGCCGGCGGCCGATGCCGTGGCCGGCCAGCGTGTCAGTGACGGTGATGGCGAATTCGCCGCGTTCGCGGTTGGCGTCGCTGAGCAGGCGCACGCCGCCGTACAACGCCGCCTCGCCGGCTGGCTTGTCCTCGGCAATGACAAATGCCATTTCGCGGTCATAGTCGATCTGCGTGGCGCGCGCCGCCAGCTCGTGCGGCAGTTCGTCGAGCGCGGCGAACATGCGCATGTAGCGGCGCTCCGGCGACAGCTGGCGAAACGCCTCGCGCATCGGCAGCTCGTCTTCGGCGCGGATTGGGCGCAGCAGGCAACGCCGACCGTCGGGCAACACGAAAGGCTGCTCCAGCTCGCGCGGATAGGGCACGATGGCCAATCGACTCGGCGTACCGGCAGGTACGGCGTGCAGCCGAACCCGCGCATCGATGGCGATGCAGCCTCCTGGGCTCAGCAGGATGGGATTGAGGTCGAGATCCACGATCTCGGGAAACTCGCACACTAGTTCGCTCAGGCGGATCAGGAGCGCGTACAACCGCGGCAAGTCGGCCGGTGGCAGGCGCCCCTTGGCACCGATGAGCACGCGATGGATGCGCGTCTGCGCCACCAGGTCGCGCGCCAGGTTCACGTTCAACGGCGGCAGCGCCAGCGCCGTATCGTCCATCGCTTCGACGGCCACGCCGCCGGCACCAAACACGATCACCGGGCCAAAGATTGGATCCATGGTCAGGCCCGCAATCAGCTCGTGGGCATTCGCACGGGCCACCATGGACTGCACCGAAACCCCGGACAGGCGCGCCTGCGGATAGGTGGCGTGCAGGCGCTCGATCATGCCGGCCGCCACGCGCGCCACTTCGTCGGCACTTTCCACGTTGAGCGCGACGCCGCCCACGTCGCTCTTGTGCAGCAGATCCGGGGACAGAATCTTGACCGCGTACGGCCCCGGAATGGACTGCGCCGCCGACCTTGCCTCGTCCGCCGTCGCCGCACGCCGCGTCGCATTGACCTCGAAGCCGGCGGTGGCGAGCAGATGCTTGGCATCGGCCTCGTCCAGCCAATCCACGCCATCGCGCAGCCAGCCGTCGATCAACTCGCGTACCTTCTGGCGCTGGCTCACGCCGCGCAACGGAAACGCCGGTACGGTTTCGCTCAACTGGGTTTGCTGGCGATGCCGGTCCACCAACTGCATGAAGCCGCGCACCAGCGCTTCGGGCGTACCGAAATTGGGAACGCCACGAGCCGCAAACGCGGCCCGCGCCGCCGCGTCGGCCAGTGGACCGAGCCACGCCGTCAGCACCGGCTTGCGCAGTGCTCCGGCGTCGAGTGCGGCCACCACACCATCGGCGGCAGCGGCGGCGTCGCCCATGCCGGTCGGGCAGTACATCACAGCCACGGCATCGACCTCGGGCGCGGCGAGCAACGCACCAAGCGCGGCGCGATAGCGCTCCGGGCCTGCGTCGCCGACGATGTCCACCGGATTGCCGTGCGACCAGGCCGGGGGCAACACCGCATCCAGCGCCGCATGCGTCGCCTCGCCCAGCGTCGCCAGGCGCCCACCGGAACCAAACAACTGATCGGCCGCGAGCACGCCCATGCCGCCGCCGTTGGTGAGCAGGGCCAGGCGATCGCCGGACAACATGCGCGGCCTGGCCAGCATCTCGGCCGCGTCCAGCATCTGCAGCAAGGTCGCCACGCGCTGGATGCCCGCGCGCCGGCAGGCCGCGTCGAACACCTTGTCGCCGCCCGCCAGCGCACCGCTGTGCGAGGCGGCCGCCTTGGCTGCCGCTGGGGTGCGTCCGGACTTCAGGATGATCACCGGCTTGAGCCTAGCCGCGTGCCGTGCAGCGGACATGAACTTGCGCGCGTCGTTGACGCTTTCCAGGTACAGCAGGATGGCCCGCGTACCCGGGTCGGTGGCCAGGTAGTCCAGCCAGTCGGCGACGTCCACCTCGGCCATCTCGCCCAAGGAGACCAAGGCGGAAAAACCGACGTCGCGGGAGATGGCCCAGTCGATCAGCGTGGTCAGCACGGCACCCGACTGCGACAGCAACGCGAGCTGCCCGGGCGGCGGCAGGGCCTGGGCAAAACCGGCATTGAGACCGGCGTGCGGCGCCAGCATGCCGATGCAGTTCGGCCCCAGGAGGCGCATGCCGGTGACGTGCGCGGCGGCAAGCAGCTCGGCCTGCAGGGTCTTGCCGCCACTGCCCGCCGGGATTTCGGCAAACCCAGCCGACAACACCACCGCGGCGCGGGTACCGAGCTTGCCCAGGTCGGCAATGACGGCCGGAACCGCCGGTGCCGGCACCGCGACGATCGCCAGCCCGGGTGCTTCCGGCAGTTGGTCGACCCGTGGATAGACACCGCTGGCGGTGTCGAGGGCAAGATGATGATTGACCAGAAAGACGCGGCCGGGGAAGCCGGCCAGGTTCTGCGCCGCTACCGCGCCTACCGAACCCGGCCGCCGGCTCGCTCCCACCAGGGCGACGGACGCAGGTTTCAAGAACGCATCGAGATTATAGGTGCTCATGCAAGCCGTTCTTGGTTGGCAATGGACCGGCCCGAGGCTACTACAACGCTGCGCATGATCTTTTCCGATGCGCGCAGTCGACGCTTCGTGTGTCGTTGTTACTGCAGTGACTCCATCTCCGCCCGGCCGGGAGCCGGCTCCAATGCGGCGGCAACCGCGTCGTCCACGCGCTCCAGCCAGATGAACTCCACGCGCTCGCGGGCTTCGGCGGGGATTTCCTCGAAATCGCGGCGGTTCCTCGCTGGCAGCATGACCCGCGTGATGCCTGCGGCTGCGGCGGCCACGATCTTCTCCTTGATGCCGCCAACCGGCAACACCAGGCCGCGCAGGCTGATTTCACCGGTCATCGCGGTATCGCTGCGCACGGTACGGGCGGTCAGCAGCGAAACCAGCGCAGTGAACATCGCCACGCCGGCACTGGGGCCGTCCTTGGGCGTGGCTCCTGCCGGCACGTGGATATGGATATCGATGCGACCGAGATGTTTTTCGTCGATACCCAGTTCGTGGGCGCGATGCTTGACGATCGACAGTGCCGCCTGGGCGCTTTCGCGCATGACATCGCCGAGCTGGCCAGTCAGGATCAACCCGCCCTTGCCTGGAAAACTCGTCGCCTCGATGAACAGGATGTCCCCGCCGACCGGCGTCCACGCGAGCCCGGTTGCCACCCCCGGGGTACTGGTACGCATCGCCGTCTCGTTTTCGAAGCGCGGTGGTCCGAGGATTGCGTGCAGCGCGTCCGCGCCGATGTCCACGTGCCCGGTCCCACCCTCTTCCGCGATCCGCACCGCAGCGTGGCGCAGCGCACGACCGATCTCCCGCTGCAGATTGCGCACGCCCGCTTCACGCGTATAGTCGCGGATGATCTGGCGCAGCGCCGCGTCGGTGACCGTCACCTGCCCGGCGCGTAGACCATTCGCTTCCATCTCGCGGCGGACCAGGTAGCGGCGTGCAATCTCGAACTTCTCGCCTTCGGTGTAGCCCGCCAGCGGGATGATTTCCATGCGGTCGCGCAACGGACCCGGAATCGTCTCCAGCATGTTGGCCGTCGTCAGGAAGGTGACCCGGCTGAGATCAAACGCCACGCCGAGATAGTTGTCCCGGAAAGTCGAGTTCTGCGCCGGGTCGAGCACTTCCAGCATCGCCGCGGAAGGATCACCCTGCACGCCGCGACCCATCTTGTCGATTTCGTCCAGCATCATCACGCAGTCGCGCGCCTTGGCTTTGCGGATAGCCTGGATGATATTGCCCGGCATCGACCCGATGTAGGTGCGGCGGTGCCCACGGATTTCCGCCTCGTCGTGCACGCCGCCGAGGCTGACATGCACGAATGGCCGGTCCATGGCGCGTGCGATGGACTGGCCGAGTGAGGTCTTGCCGACCCCCGGTGGTCCGACGAAACAGAGGATCGGCGCCTTGCCGTGAGGCGCGAGCTTCCTCACCGCGAGAAACTCGACGATGCGCTGCTTGATCTTGTCGAGGCCGAAGTGGTCCTCGTCGAGCACGCGCCGCGCCTCGTGAATGTCGATGGGCCGCGGCTCCGGTTCGGCCCAGGGCAGCGCGGTCAGCCAATCCAGGTAGTTGCGCACCATGCCCGTTTCAGGCGCACCTTCCGACATGCGTTCATAACGGCGCAATTCCTTGTGTGCAATCTCACGCGCGGCATCCGGCATCTGCGCGGCGTCGATGGCCTTCTCGAGCTCGGCGACTTCCTCCGACTTGCCGCCCTGCTCGCCAAGTTCGCGCTGGATGGATGCCATCTGCTCACGCAGGATCGCCTCGCGCTGGCGCTCGTCGAACGTGGCCTTGGTGCGCTGGCCGATCTCCCGCGTCAGGCGCATGACCTCGATGCGCTTGGCGAGGATCGCCGACACCTTCTCGATGCGTGCGATCAGGTCCGCCGTTTCCAGCAGCTCCTGCTTTTCGCCGACGGGGATGTCGAGATAGGCAGAAACGAGGTCGGCCAAGGTGCCCGCGCTGCCTACCGATTGCACGGCGACGATCAACTCCTGTGGCACGCTGGGTAGAAGTTGCAGCGCCTCGAGTGCCTGCCGGCGCAGGAACAACATCTGGGCCTCGATTTCCGCGCCCTGCTCTTCAGGGTCTGCGACGGGCTCGGCCCGGGCGGCCAGGAACGGCTGCCCTTCCACGAACTCCAGCACGCGGAAGCGCTGCAGTCCCTGCACGACGATATGGTGCTCGCCATCAGACGCGTTCACGTAGCGCAAGATGTTGGCGATGGTGCCAACCCCGTGCAGGTCGTCCGCAGCCGGGTCGACGGTTTCCGCGTTCCGTTGCAGCAGGATGCCGACGGGACTTTCCGCGCGCATGGCATGCTGCACCGCACGGACGGAAGCCGCACGGCCGATCGCCAGCGGAAATACCGTGCCGGGAAAAAGGACCGTATCGCGTACCGCGACCACCGGCAACACGCCCGGCGGCAGCGCCTGCATGGTGGACTGCGCAGGCGCCGTCGCGTCGGATGCAGCGGGGTCTGCCGGCCGGTCGTCGGCAGCCGCGCCTTCGGCACCCACGAGGTCGCCAGCGCCGGATTCGGCAGTGGCACGAGGCGGATGTGGTTCGAACTCATTCATACGCGTTCCCTCGGGTCTTTTGCAGGCTGATCACCAGGCATCCGCGATCAGTTTCCACGTGCACACCCGCATAGTGCCCGGGAGGCAATTGGATACGCCGCTCGAATCGACCCTGCGGAAGCTCCAGGCGGTGGATCACCGCCTCACCGATGCACGCGGGCGGCGCGCGCCGCCCGCTTACGGTCAGCATGATGCCGTCGATGACCGCGCGCACCTCGGAGACCGAAACGCCGGGCAGGGCCACGTAGATCAGCACCTCGCGGTCGTTCTCCAGCACGTCCACCGGGGGTTCCCAGCTCGGCTCACTGGCGCGGCCCGGGCGAAAAAACTGGCGGTGCAGGCGCTCGGCACGGTCCAGGGCGGCCAATGCCTTGGCCCACATCCATTCCTGTGATTCGTCTTGTCGTCTCATGCCGCTTGGGACCTCCTGGTTGCCAGCGACCGGCGGTGAGTCCATTGGAACGCGTCGGCGCGCCGGGCTGGAACGATGCTGCGTACTCCATCATAGCCGCGCGTTTCCGCGGTCCGCCGTCCAACGCTGACCAACAACCCGGCGGCGTTCATCGCGCGTTCGTCTGACCGCATCGACTGAGCGCTCGGCACGCGAACCGATCGGCGCCGCGCCGGTGGGTGGCAGCCACGGCGACACGCGCGGACGGTCCAGCGCCGCACGCAACGGCGGGTCACGCTGGTAAATATCAGGGCGAAAGCCGATCCGGCCGTCATCGCGCAGATCCGCGGTCCAGTACGCCAGCAACAGCGGCACCGGTTTGTCCAGCATCACGGTCTGCGTCCTGCCGGTGTCGATGGCACGGTCGATGGCCGCCCGGTTCCAGCGCACGGGATCATCCAGCAGTAGCTCGACCAGTTCGCGCGGACGCTCCACCCGGATACAACCCGAGCTGCTGGCACGCTGCGGGTTGGCGAACCCTGCCTGATGAGGCGTGTCGTGCAGGTAGACCGCGTAATTGTTGGGAAACCGTATCACCAACCGTCCCAACGAATTGCCCGGCCCGGCATCCTGCCGCAGCACGATGCCGCGCGGATTGGCCCAGTTCACGCTGGCCGGCGACAGCACGCGGCCCTGACTGTCCAGCACACGGATACGGTTCGCGGCGAGGTAGCCAGGGTCCTTGCGTACCTTGGGCAAGATGTCGTTCCTGAGGATGGTCGGCGGCACCGTCCAGGTCGGATTGAGCGTGAGGTGGGTGATCTGCGACTTGAACGCCGGCGTCCTGCGATACGGCGTACCCACCTGCACCCGCGCGCGCCAGACCGGTTTGCCAGCCTGGTAATAGGCAATGTTGTAGCCGGCGATATCCACCATCACAAACTCGCCGTGCAACTGGTGCAGCAGCCAGCGCGCGCGTTCCAGGTTCACCCGCAGTTGATCGATGCGCGCCGCCACCGGCACATTCAACGCGGCCAGCGTGGCGACACCAAGGTAGCCATCCGCGACGAGGTATTGCTCGTACTGGAATTGCTTGAGTGCCTGCTCCAGTGCGGGGCCATAAAATTCGTCGATAGCGGTATCAGTATCGGTATTGGCAGTGGCCGCGAGGTAACCCCCCAATTGCAGGCGCCGGCGCAATGCCGGCACCCGCGGATCGGACATGCCCGGCTTCAGCGTAGGGCCGCCTGCCATCGCCGCCCAACCACCCTGCGCTGCCACCTCCCGCCATTTGGCCAGGGCCGCGCGCAGCTCGCCGTACAGCGCATTCTGCGGCCGGGCACGTACAAACAGGTCTGCCACCTGCCCGCGGGCCAGCGCTGCGCGCACCGATTGCACACCCTGCCCGGCATCCGGTTGGCGCGCATCGAAATTCCAGTGCGTGTCCAGCGAGGCCGGATCCACCTTGCCGCGGTACAGATGAGTCAATGCGCCGAGGAAGGCGTCCGTGGCGAGCAGATCGAACTGCGCGCGCTGCAACGGCGTGGCCCGTGGGTCGCCCAGCACCGCGCGCAGCCGCAGCAATTCCGTCAGCGCATAGTCCTCTGGATCGAGTCCATCGGCCGCCACACCGCGCAACGCCGCCAACAATTGGTCGACGTCGGCCGGCCGCGTCCATGCCGGAGCAAACTGTCCCTGCGCATAGAACTCCGCCTCGGCCTTGTTCAGCCCGGCGGCGGACGCGTTGAGCGCCGGCTCCACGCGTTCACGGATGAGCTCGGCCACCGGATCAAGGCTGAGCGCGGGCGCCGACCAGGCCGGCACGGCCACGGCAAGCATCAGCATCACGGTCAACCGAAAGCCTTGGGTCGATGTCACGGCACTGTCCTCCGCGATAAATCAAGCTATCTCTAAGGAAGGTCTGAATAATTGCCGTCATCCCCGCGAAAGCGGGGATCCAGTGAGGTTAAGTTGTTGAAATCAAAGACACTGGATTCCCGCTTTCGCGGGAATGACGATCAAGAACGAATTGTTCAGAGGTTCCCTAACACAGCTGAGGTGATGGGCATCTCGAACACGTGGTTAACCGGGCGCCGCTAAGATCGGCACTCCGTGCCCGGGCCGGAAACCAAACCCTTTCCATGAACCGACACCTGCGCCACGTCCTCCTCACGGCGCCACTGCTCGCCGCCGGCCTCGTCCCCGTGCATGCTGCCGACACTTCGCTGCTCGAGGCGCTGGGTAAACTGGCCCCGCGCGCCAACATGCAAGTCATCGGCTTGGCGCTGGCTGCGACCGAGTGCGCCGCAGCCAAGGGCCAATCGCCAGCCGACCGCCTGGCAGTGATCGATTATTCGCTGCCATCCACCGAGCCGCGCATGTGGGTGTTCGACTTGACCACGCGGAAGCTGCTGTTCCATGAGCTGGTTGCGCACGGCCGCAACACGGGCGAAAACTTCGCCAGAAAATTCTCCAACCAGGCTGGCAGCCTGGAATCCAGTCTAGGCCTGTTCCGCACGCGCGAAGCCTATGTCGGCCGCAATGGCTACTCACTGCGCATGGATGGGCTCGAAGCGGGAATCAACGATCGCGCACGCGAACGCGCGCTGGTCATCCATGGTGCATCCTATGTAAGCAGGGCCGCAGCCAGCCAACAAGGGCGGATCGGCCGCAGCTGGGGGTGTCCGGCCGTACGCACCGCTGTTGCGCGACCGCTGATCGACGTCCTGAAAACTGGCCAGTATGTATTCTCCTTTTATCCCGACCAGCACTGGCTGGATACCTCGCCGTACCTCCAATGCCGCGTTGCCCGTGCGCTGGTCACGGCCAGTGGATCGGCCCCCGCAGGCTCATGACGGCAGGCGGAATCCCGACCATCCCCATTGGATTCCCTGCCCACGGCACGCCCTCCGCTGGCGGGTAGCGTGCCTCGCGGGATGTTAAGTTGCATCATTCGTTGACGCATACGGAGTCCCGCCGTGCGGCTGCTGGTGGTCGAAGACTCGGCAAACCTCGGACGCGACCTGCGCGAGGCCCTTACCCGCGACGGCCACGCCGTCGACCTGGCAGTCGATGGTGCGCAGGCGCAGGAATTCCTGGCCGGCTATGCCTATGATGCCGTGGTACTGGATTTGATGTTGCCACGCGTGGACGGCTGGAGCGTGCTGCGCTGGCTGCACGGCCGCAACCCGCGACCGCGCGTACTGGTGCTTTCAGCGCGCGACCAGGTGAGCGACCGTGTCGAGGCGTTGCACCTGGGTGCCGACGACTACCTGGTCAAGCCGTTTGCCTATGACGAGCTGATCGCACGCCTGCTGGCGCTGTCACGGCGCGGCGTGGCATCGGCCGGGCCAAGTCTGCGCGTGGGTGCACTGGAAATCGATCCGCGCGCACGCCAGGCGCGCGTGGGTGGGGAGCCGTTGGCGCTCACCCCGAAGGAATTCGCGCTGCTGGAAACCTTGTGCGCGGAACGCGGCCGCGTGTTCGCGCGCACCACCTTGTTCGAGCACTTGTACGATGCGCGCAGCGAAGCTTCGGACAAGGTGATCGAGGTGCTGATCAGCACGCTGCGCTCGAAGCTCGCCAAAGCCGGCATCGCCGACCTGGTGGAAACCCGCCGAGGCTACGGTTATGTGGTCGCGTAAGGCACAGCCGCTGTCGATCCGCGTGCGCCTGTTGCTGTTCCTCGGCGTCGGGCTGACCGTGCTGATGATGGTGCTGTTCGTCATGCTCGATCGGGGCATTGACCGGCGCGCCCACGGCTACCTCGACAATGCCTTGCGGGCCCGTGCCCACGCGATCGCGGTGCTGCTTGAGTCGCACCCGCCAGCCGACGCGCTGGCCCAGTTGCAGGCCATGAGTCCCGAGTACGGCGGCGGCGAGCACACCGATTTCCTGCAGCTATGGGACGCACACGGCCGCACCCTGCTCGCCTCCGACAGCAATGACGCGGCAAACCTTGCACGGCCCACCGGCGTTCCGGCCAACGAGCCGTTGTTCTATGACCTCGAACTCCCCGACCTGCACAGCGGGCGGGCAGTAGCGCTGCGCCTGACCCTGCGAGGTCGTGCGGGTGACGCGATCCTCGCGGTGGCCGAAGAGCGCGAGCAACTCGACGCGCTCGAGCATGGCCTGCACGTCGCCTTGACCACCGCCGCGGTGATGACTGCTCTCGTCGCCGTGCTGCTCGCCGTGTTGAGCGTCCGCGCCGGCCTGCGGCCGCTCCTGGCATTTGGCGACACGGTACAACACACGTCCGAGACCTTGGTCCTGCCAACGCAACGGTTGGCCCGCGAACTACGCCCCTTGGCCGACACCTTGAACGCGGCGTTCGCACGCCTGAGCCAGGCCCTGCAGCGCGAACGCCGCTTCGCCCACGACGTCGCGCACGAACTGCGCACGCCGCTGGCCGAGATCCGCACGGCGGTGGAACTGGCGCGCCGCGACGCCCCTGCATCCCCAGCGCTGGATGGCGCATTGGCATCGGCAGAGCGAATGGCGAGGTCCATCGATGGCCTGCTGTCGCTGTCGCGCTACGAGTCGGGTCTGCAGGAGGTACAGACCGAGCCACTCGACCTGGCTGACCTGCTGCGCCACATGCTGGGGCCGGCCGAACGCGTCGGCACGCAACGGGGCGTCTTGTTCACGCTGGGCGCACCGGCCGAGTGCTGGATCGAAAGCGATCCCGCGCTGCTCGAGCGCATCCTCGATAACGTCCTCCTGAACGCCGCCACCTACGCTCCAGCAGATTGCACGGTGTCCGTCCGGCTCGCCCTGGGCAAGACAGGTGCGTGCATCGTCGTCAGCAATCCGGCTCCCGATCTGGCGCCAGAAGACCTGGCCCGCTTCGGCGAGCGCTTCTGGCGCAAGTCGACGGACCGCACTTCCGGCGACCATGGTGGTCTTGGGTTGGCTCTCGCACGGGGCCTGGCGGAATTGCTCGGCCTGCGCCTGGAGTTCCGGCTCGATGCCGGCACGCTCACGGCGACGCTCACCGACCTGCGCCTTCTGCACCTGCCCGCCTGACCACCGCTGGCGGTCACCCGCAAGGGACGTCCATCGGTCGCGAGCGGGGTCCAGCGACAGGCGGGGCAAACGGCCATGGGGTCCTACAATCATCACGCGCCGCGAGAGAGTGCGGCAGACAAAACCCGAAGGCGGCAAACACATGTTGATCAAACTCGACCAATGTCCGCTGCAGCCGTGGAAGAACGGTCTCGGCCGCACCCGCGAATTGGCCGCCCAGCCGGCCATCGACGGCGGCGCTGGATTTCTTTGGCGGGTGAGCATCGCCGAGGTCGACAGCGCCGCGCCATTTTCGCGTTTTCCCGGCATCGACCGGGTGATTGTGCTGCTGGATGGCACCGGCTTTGACATGATCCTGGACGGCCGGCAGCGGCATGCCTTGACCACGCCCCATGCGCCGTTTGCATTTCCCGGCGAGGCGCAGGTGGAGGTCGAGCTGGCTGCGGGGCCGACGCGCGACTTCAACCTTATGGTCCAGCGGGCCTACGCCGGCGGCGAAATCCTGGTCTGGCAGGGGGCCGACGCGCGGCAGGCCGATCTGGCCACGGTGCTGGTGTACTGCGCGCGCGGGCGCGTCGAAACCAGCGAAGGCGTCCTCGCCCCCGGCGACGCGTGGCGGCCCGGGCCGACGGTGGGCGCCGCCGTGATGCCGGATGCGGACGCCGTGGCCTTGGCGGTGCGTGTGGTGCCGCACCCCAGGTAAACACCTGTCTGGCGGAAGCTCACAGCCACCGCAGCAAGCGCATCTGCGCGCCGCATGCGGGAGCCGGCTGAGGCTCGTCTATACTGGCTCGCCACCCGCGCGGGACACGCATCATGTCCATCCTGATCCTCGGCCTGCTGATCTTCCTTGGCACCCATTCGTTGCGGGTCTACGCCGACGACTGGCGCAGCCGGCAACTGGCGCGGTTCGGTGAAAAGCGCTGGAAGGGCGTGTACGCCCTGGTCTCGCTGCTCGGCCTGGCCTTGATCGTGTGGGGCTTTGGCCTGGCACGGCAGCAACCGGTGCCACTTTACGTGCCGGTGCTCGCGCTGCGCCATCTGAATGCGCTGTTTACCCTGGTGGCGTTCGTGCTGATTGTCGCCGCCTACATGCCACGCAACCATTTCCGCAGCGCGCTCGGTCATCCCATGCTGGCCGGCGTCGCGTTGTGGGCCCTCGGCCACCTCCTGGCCACCGGCCGGCTGCACGACGTGGTGCTGTTCGGCGCCTTCCTGTGCTGGGCGGTGATGCTGTTCGTGCTCTCGCGCCAGCGCGACCGCGCTGCCGGCAAGCGGCCGGCAGCCGGTCGTCTCGCCGGCGACGTCGCCAGCGTGGCCATCGGCGTCGTGGCGTGGGCGGCCTTCGCCCACTGGCTGCATCTGCCGTGGATCGGTGTGCCGCCGTTCGGCTAGGAGCGTGGACGAATCGGAGCAGCGGGATTCGGGCGCGACATAGGCTACAGTGCCTGCCTGCCCCTGCATCGAGGCTTCTCCCATGATCACGTTCCTGCTCTGGCTGTTGCTGCTCGTGGTGTGCTGGCCGATCGCCTTGCTCGCGCTCGTGCTGTACCCAATCGTGTGGCTGCTGATGCTGCCGCTCCGGCTGGTGGGCATCACCGTCAGCGCCGTGTTTGCCTTGCTCGCGGCCATGCTGATGCTGCCCGCGCGCGTGCTGCGCGGGCGGCCGGTGTAGCGGCGGAAGGATCGTCTGCCCAGGGGGGACTTCCGCCGTTCGCGGGCGGGCGCCCAAGGTCAGGCGGAAGGAAAATCCAGGCGGGTCTCGATTCCGGCCACACCGTTCGGGCCAAAGTTGCGCTCGACGATGAAGCCGCTGCCGTCGGCGGCGATCGCGACCACGGTACTGGCCCGCGTGCCGTAGGCTTCGCCGCGCACGAACGCGGCCGACAGGCGACGCTCCTGCGGCAGGCCGATGCCGGTATCCGGCAGTTCCGCATCTGCCGCTGGGCACTCGTCGGCCAAGGCCGCAAACAAGGACTGTGGGTCGCCGTCGGCCTGGGCCAGCCAGGCCTGCAGGGCCTGGCGGATTGCCAGCACTTTGGGCCAGGGCGTGTCCAGGTCGGCGTTCGACAGCGCGTGCACGCCAGCTTCCAGGACGCGCCCATGAGACGCCGGGTGATTGCCGACGAACGCGGCCTGGTCGCCGGCAAACAACAACAGGTTGAACGGCCGGTAGCCGGCCGCACGAGCCCGCAGGCGCCCGGCATGGGCGGCGGCGGCATCGGTGCCGGCGAGGAAATTGCTGACCAGCAGACCGCGCGACCCGCCATCCATCGCGGCGTGCGGATCGCGCACATTCGTCACCACCGCGCAGCGTCCACCGGCGGTCACCCCGAGCCAGGTGCCGCCGGCCAGCAGGTCGCGACCGGCCATGATCGGGGTGCTGGGCCAGCGCGCCAGTGGCGCACTCGGCCGCGCATGCAGCTCGTCGCGGTTGCCGGCCAGCACCAGCCGCCAGCGCGGATGTACGTTCCAGGCAAAGGCTATCAGACACATCGGTTCGCTGGTGACTCCACGCAGTTACAGCAGCAGCCAACGGACGGCGCGCCACCAGCATACCCGCCACACCGGGACGCCGGGCACGTCCCCAGTCGCGGGATCGCTTCCCAGGCCCTGCTCGCCCGCGGCAGGCGACTCGGCGATAATCGCCGCATGTCTTTTCGCCCGCGATGTGCCGCGTCCGCCATCCGCACGTGCCTGCTCACCGCCATGCTGGGCCTGGCCGCGGCCGCGCCCTCCCAAGCGCAACAAGGCCAGCAGGCCGAGGCACGCAGGAAGCTGCAGGACGTGCAGCAGCAGATCGAGACGGCCAGCAAGCGCCAGGCGGCGACAGCCGCGCGGCGCGCCGAACTCAACGCGCAGTTGGCCGCACAGGCCGCCAGGCTCAGCCACGCGGTGCGTGCCGTGCGCGACACCGATGCGCGCATCGCCACCGGCGAACAGCAGCTGCAGCAACTGGGCGAACGACGTGCCGAACTGCAGGAACACCTGCACCGGCAGCGCGGGGCAGTGGCCGACCTGCTGCGCGCGACCTATGCCCTGGACCACGGCTCGGACCTGCGCCTGCTGCTCGACGACGAAGATGTCGCGCGCATGTCGCGGGCGCTGGTGTATTCGCGCTATTTCCAGCAGGACCGCGAGCGGCGTGTACGCGCCTTGCTCGCCGACCTGGACACCCTGCAGCAGACCGAGACCGAGATCAACGCGCAGCAGGCGGCGCTGCAGGCGGACAAGGCGGAACGCGAGAAACAGGCCGAGGTGTTGACGGCACAGCGCGACGCGCAGAAGAAGCTGGCCGCGCAAGCCGACGCCGAATACAAGAGCGATGCGGACAAGGTCGCCGCGCTGCAGCGCGACGCCAAGGCACTCGACCAGCTGATCAACCGGCTGCAAAAAGCCATCGACCAGGCCGCGCGCAGTCAAAGCAGGGAGTCGCGCACGGCGGCAGCCGCGCCAGGCGACCTGGGCAGCGCCAACATTCGCGGCAACCTGCCGTGGCCGGCCAATGGCGCCGTGCACAGCTACGGCAACGGCGTCTTGATCAAGGCCACCGGCGGCAGCGAGGTACATGCCGTGGCTGCCGGCAAGATCATTTATGCAGGCTTCCTGCGCGGCTATGGCTTGCTGCTCATCATCAACCACGGCAAGGGCTGGATGAGCATGTACGGCAACAACGAGGCGCTGCTGCACGAGGTGGGCGCCCAGGTCGCTGCCGGCGCGGTGATCGCCACCGCCAGTGCGCCCACGGGCGTCAATACCGGTGAATACTTCGAGATGCGCAAGGACGGCAAGCCGGTGGATCCGCGGCAGTGGCTGCGCCGGCAACACTGATGCCGGCCGCCACCTCGGAGCATGGGCGGCAGAAACGTTCGAGGCGGGAACTCCCCTGCGCGAGGCCAGCTTTTCGTCACTTCGCCGGCCCGTAGTGGTCCCATGGGCCAAGACGCGGCGGATAGTGGACCGGGCAGGGAGCTTCGCTGCCCGGACGGCTTCCACCGCCACGCTCCGAAAGGAACCTGCGCGGTCGGCTGCGTTCACACCGCGTAACATCGCGTCGCCACTGGCGCAAGGCGCCGACAGCCGACGTGCCAAGATAGCGGCCTGCGCCCCTGGAGTTGTCCCATGTGTAAACTGCTTCGTCCCCGCCCCGCCTTCTGGCTGCCGACAGCGCTGGCGCTGGTCACGCCCCTGGCCTGGGCGCAGGTATCGGCACCGGCGCCGGGCGGCAGTGTGCCGGCCGCGGCAAGCAGCATCGCAGCGCAAGCCTCCACGTCGGCACCAGCCAAGGCGTCGAGCGCAGCAGCCGCCAATGACGCGGTCGACCTCGACGACATCCGCAACTTCAGCCGCGTCTTCGAAGTGGTGCGCCAAGCCTACGTGGAAAAGGTCCCCAGCAAGACCCTGCTCCACGCGGCAATCACCGGCATGCTGGCCGGACTCGACCCGCACAGCGAATACCTGGACAAGACCGGCCTGCAGCAGCTGAGCGAGGAGACCTCGGGCCAGTACAGCGGCCTCGGCATCGAGGTGCTGCAGACGGAGGACGGCTTGCGCATCGTGTCGCCGATCGACGACACGCCGGCAGCCCGCGCCGGCATCCGGCCCGGCGACCGCATCGTCAAGATCAATGGCACCCTGGTCGATGGCAACAATGTCGATGCGATGTTCAAGCAACTGCGCGGCAAGCCCGGCAGCAAGATTGCCCTGACCATCACCCATGAGGGCAGCAACCAGCTGATCGAGCTCCACCTGGTGCGACAGAACATCACCGTCAGCAGCGTCAAGGTGCGCGAGCTCGAGCCCGGCTACGCCTATGTGCGCATCAGCCAGTTCCAGGACGACAGCGCCGACGATCTGGTGCGCAAGCTCGGCGAGCTGATCCGCAAGCACGGCGCGCCCAAGGGCCTGGTGCTGGATCTGCGCAACAACCCAGGTGGCCTGCTGACCGCGGCGGTGGCGGTGAGCGACGACTTCCTCGGCAGCGGCACGATCGTCACCACGCGCGGCCGGCTGCGCGACGCCAACATGAGCTTTGCCGCGCATCCGGGTGACCAGTTGGACGGCGCCCCGATCGTGGTGCTGACCAACAACGGCACCGCGTCGGCCGCAGAGATCGTCTCCGGTGCGCTCAAAGACAACCACCGCGCGTTGATCGTCGGCCAGCGTACGTTCGGCAAGGGCGTGGTGCAGACCGTGCTGCCGCTGGACGACGACCACGCGGTGAAGCTCACCACCGCGCGCTACTACACGCCAAACGGCACCTCGATCCAGGCCGAGGGCATTACGCCCGACGTCGCCGTCGACGCCCTGGCCGTGCACAGCGTACGCGACGCCCCCACGCTGGTCAGCTCCGAAGCCGACCTGCCGAACCATCTGGCGAACGAAAACGCCGAGCCCGCCGCAGCAAGCTCAAGTGGCGCGGCGGCGGCCGAAGCCGACCTGGCGACGCACGACTACGTGCTGGCCCAGGGCCTGAACGTGCTCAAGGGCATGGTGCTGGAACGCCGGCCGGCGACGCGCACGGTGGGCGCCAGCCAACCGCCGCACTGAGCTCACAAAAGCCGCGCCGACGATACTTCGTATCGGCGGCGCGGCGGTCAAGCTCATCGGCTCAGGCATCGAGCCCGGGCGAACCGGCCCCGGCAATCACACTGCTCAGGCGGCAACCAGGGTGCGCATCTTCTTCATCGCATTCGCCTCGACCTGGCGGATGCGCTCGGCGGACACGCCATATTCGTCGGCCAGATCCTGCAGCGTGGCCTTGTTGTCGGTGTCGAGCCAACGCCGCTGGATGATGTCGCGCGAACGCGTGTCCAGGTGTTCGAGCGCGTCCGTCAGCAGCTGCGACTGGTTGTCGGCATAGTCCTCGTCGGCCAGGCTTTCGTAGGGATCGGCGCCATCGTCGACCAGGAATCCGGCCGGTGCGGGCTTGGTGTCCTCATCGGCATCCACCGGCAGCTCAAAGCCAACGTCGCGGCCGGACAGGCGCGATTCCATTTCGCGCACCGTCGCCTCCGGTACGCCGAGATCCTTCGCCACGCCGCGCACCTCGGCCGCATTCATCCAGCCCAGGCGCTTCTTGCTCTTGCGCAGGTTGAAGAACAGCTTGCGCTGCGCCTTGGTGGTGGCGACCTTGACGATGCGCCAGTTCTTCAGGATGAATTCGTGCATCTCGGCACGGATCCAGTGCACCGCAAAGCTGACCAGGCGCACGCCATGGTCCGGGTCAAAACGCTTGACCGCCTTCATCAGGCCGATGTTGCCCTCCTGGATCAGGTCGGCGAGCTGCAGGCCGTAGCCGCTGTAGCCACGCGCGACATGCACCACGAAGCGCAGATGCGACATCACCAGCTTGCGCGCCGCCGCCAGGTCACCGTCACGCTGGTACTCGCGCGACAGTTCTTGTTCTTCCTCGACGCTCAGCACCGGAATGCGGTGCACCGCGGAAATATAGGCATCCAGGCTGCCAACCACACTCGGCAAGGGAAAATTCGCAGTCACCAAAGCTTGGGACATGGACAGTGTCTCCTTGATCAAACGGTGATGATCGACGCGCTATTTTAGCACTCGGCCTCTTGGAGTGCTAAGGCACGCATTAGTTCACCACGGCAGGGCATTTACTAAACCGTATGGTACACGTATTTGCCCCTGCGATCCAGCATGGCAGCACGTTCAGGGTGGCAGCGACCAATCCATGGGCGGCTCGCCGCGACCAGCAAGATAGCGGTTGGCGGCGGAAAAGTGCCCGCACCCGATGAAGCCGCGATGGGCCGACAGCGGCGAGGGATGGGGCGCCTGCAGCACGCAGTGCCGGGAGCGGTCGATCAAGGCGCCCTTGCGCTGCGCATAGGAACCCCAGAGCAGAAACACCAGGCCTTCGCGTTCGCGTTCAAGCGCGGCAATTGCCGCGTCGGTGAAACCCTCCCAACCCTTGCCCTGGTGCGCCCCGGGTCGGCCCTCCTCGACGGTGAGCACGCTGTTGAGCAGCAACACGCCACGATCCGCCCAGGCCTCCAGGCAACCATGGCCGGGTGGGGCCAGGCCGAGATCGCGCTGCAGTTCCTGAAAAATGTTCTGCAGCGAGGGCGGTACGCGGACGCCGCGGCGGACGGAAAAACACAGGCCATGGGCTTGGCCTGGGCCGTGGTAGGGATCCTGGCCGAGGATGACCACCCGCACCGCCGCAAACGGGGTGTGGGCAAACGCGTTGAAGATTTCCCCGCCACGCGGATAGACGCGCACGCCGGCCTGTTGCCGGGCGCGCAGGAAACGGGCCAGCTCCTGCATATCCGGCCGCTGCAGGTAATCACCGAGCCGCGCCTTCCACGACGGCTCGAGCCGAACCGTCGCCCCGCTCACGCCGCGCGGGTGTTGACGTTGGCGCGCAAGCGCTGGGCCACGCGGACCTGGAACAACAATTTGGTCATCAGCAGGCGCTCCTCGACCGGCTTCTCCACCAGGTCGTTGGCACCGCCCGCAAGCAAGGCCGCCTGGTTGTCCCGGTTTGCGTCGCCGGTCATGACCAGCACCGGCAGGCGCCCCTTACTGTAACCCAGGTCACCGCGGATGCTCGCGAGCAGGTCACCGCCGGTCAACACGCCTTTGAGGTTGACGTCCGTGAGCACCAGGTCGGGGCCAATCCTGCCCTGCACCCTGGCGGTCTCCAGCACCGCCAGCGCATCCTCGCCATTGGTGACATGGCGCACGCTCATGCCGCTCCTTTCCAGCATGCGTCGGGTCGCCAGGGCCACGACCCGGCTGTCCTCCACGTACAACACTTCGCCGCTGGCCGTCGTGCGCGGCGAGAGATAGCCGTGCACGAATTCGGCCAGTGCGGGATAGCCCTGGCTCTTGTCGAAATAATCGGTCACCTCATCGCCCAGCGCGCGCCGGCGCAGGCGGTCGTCGACGTCGCCCGACACCACGATCACCGGCATGTAAGCCTGCGTGGTGGTGGCACGGACGCAATGCGCGAGCTCGAGCCCGTCCATGTCGGGCAGCCGCAGCGCGATGGTGATGAAATCGAACGCCTCCGCGGCCAGCCGCTGCTGGGCCTCGGCGCCCGACGCACATGCGCTCACCTGCACGCCGTGCAAACCGTCAAGCAGGACGCGGGCGATCAGCTGGCGCGCCACGCGCGAGCCATCCACCACCAGCACCCGCCTGGCAGCGTTACCCGTCATTCCCCAGTGGCCCATCCCCATGTCTGCCCACTCGCGCCCCGGTTCTCGTGTCCCGGGCTGCCGCGCGCGGCAGCCCGTTCCTGGAGCCATCATGCCCTGACGTCACCAGCCGTCAATGTGACAACGATCACGGTATGCGGCATGCACTCCGTGGCTCATGGCAGGTGTCGCAGCTGCCGGCCGCTCACCAGCCGCGCAGCCAGCCAACCCAGCACCGCGGTGGCCAGCGGCATGCCCAGCAACAGCCACAGCGGCAGGCCGGCGAGCGTGAGCTTGCCGGCATAGGCATGATTCAACTGGCGGGCCGGTCCCAGTAGCGCCCATTCCACGGCGGCAGCCAGCAGCGCCGCCAAAGCACCTCCCAGCAAGCCATACCAGATCCCGGCATAGATGTAGGGTCGGCGCACGAAGCGTGGACTGGCGCCAAGCAGGACCAGCACCGCAATCTCCGGGCTGCGGCTGGCGATGTCCACGCGCACGGTGTTGCCAACCACCAGCAAGGCCGCGAGCGCCAGCAACGAGGCCAGCACCAGGACCGCGCGGTTGCCGATCGCGAGCAAGGCGTCCAGGCGCTGTCGCCAGGCGCCGGCATCCTGCACCATGGCCACGCCGGCCAGGCTGCGCAGCTCGCCGACCAAGTGTGCAACCGCTGGCGCGTCCTGCTGCGGCCCCGGCAGCACCTGCAGCACATAGGGCAACGGGTTGTTGTCCAGCAGCTCCAGCGCGCTCGAAAACCCCTGCATGGTGGCCAGCTCCCGCAACCCCTGCTGCGGGGTCTTGATGCGCACCGTGGCCACTCCGGACAGCGTGCCAATCTGGCTGGCCAGCGCCTGCGCCTGCACCGCGGACTGGCCGCTGGCCAGGAACACGTTGACCGCCTGGGTCTGCCCCAGGGTCGCCCCCAGTCGTTGCACGTTACCCAGCAGCAGGAAGAAGGTCAGCGGCAGGGCCAGCGCCAGACCCATCACCGCAATGGTCAGCAGACTGCCCAGCGGCCGCGAGGCCAGGCGGCCCAGGCTGGTGAACGCGCTCCAGCGATGATGTTCCCACCAGCCAGCCAGGCGCCGACGACGCCGTGGCTTGCCGGCACCCGGCGTAGCCGCCGGCGCCGGCGCGACCTCCCCCTCGGGCGCGCTCACAGGATCTCCCGGGCAGCGAGGTCGGCCACGAGATGGCCATGATCGAGCACGATGACGCGCTTCTTCATGCGTTTGATCAGCGGCAGGTCGTGGCTCGCAATCAACACGGTGGTGCCGGCCGTCTGCACCTCGACGAACAAGCCCATGATGTCCACGGCAAGCTGGGGATCGAGGTTGCCGGTCGGCTCGTCGGCAATCAACAGGCTCGGCTGGGCGACGATGGCGCGGGCAATGCCCACGCGCTGCTGTTCGCCGGCCGACAGGTTGTCCGGCAATTGGTGCTCGCAGGCGAGCAGGCCAACCTTCTCCAGCGCCCGGCGCACCTGCAGCCGGCGTTCGCGCACGGCAACGCCCCCAATCAGCAGCGGCAGCTCGACATTGGCGTACACCGTGCGCTCCAGCAGCAGCCGATGATCCTGGAACACCATCCCAATGTCGCGCCGCAGGCCGGGTACATCGCGCCGGCGCAGGCGGGTGAGGTTCTTGCCGCCGAGCATGATGTTGCCGCCCGAAGGACGCTCGATGGCGCCAAGCAATTTGAGCAAGGTGCTCTTGCCGGCCCCGGAATGGCCGGTGACGAAGGCCATTTCCCCCGCCGCCACATCAAACGACAGTTGGGACAGCGCCTCGCGGCCCCCGGCATAACGCTTGCTGACCCGATCGAAGTGAATCATCGCGATGGCTCAAGGTCCGTGGCGATTGCGCTGGCGCAGAGGATAAGCCAAAGCCGCATCGGACTGCGCCGCCGCCGCAAAGCGGGTTGAAGCTGTGGCGCCGGCACGCGGGTGGGCGCACTGCGCACCTCCCCTCAATGTCGAGTAAACAAGCGGGTCAGGCGCCGGAACAATCCCGGCTTCTTGCCCCGATACGTGCCGCCGGCACCTTCGGTCACGACCACCTGGCGCGAAGGCCGATGGCTGGACGGCACCGGCGCAGACTCGCCGCGCGGCCGCGGCGCCCGCCGGCTGCCGCGTGCACCTCCATCGGCTGCCGCGGCCTTGTCGTCGCCGGCCGGTGTCGCCATCGACTGCCCTTCTTCCACAGGTCGCCGCCGTCCGCGGCCGCCGCGGTGGCGACGCGGCTTGCGGGCCGGCGCGTCAGCCGCGACCGAGGGGCTCGCGGCGGGCGCGCCAGCAGCCACCTCGGCCTGGGCCGGCACACTACCTGGCTCGGCAGGCTCCGCCGCACCACGACCGCGCCTGCGCGCGGGCCTGGCGCCAGCCACCTGGTCGGCGCTGGGACGCGACTGCGGCCCCCGGCGCGCGCCACCCGCCGCACTCCGGTGTGGAGGCTGTCCGGCATGCGGCTGCACGACGTCGCCAAACGAGGCACTGTCAGCCGCCACATTGGCCACGTATTCGGGATCCGGCGCGCGCGGCTTGGGCATCACCAGCAGCTCCGGATCTAGGTGCGCAACCGGGATGCTCTGGCCGATATAGGCCTCGATGTCCGGCAGCGCGATGGCATAGCGGTCGCAGGCAAAGCTGATTGCATCGCCCTCTTCGCCGAGACGCGCGGTGCGCCCAATGCGGTGCACGTAGTCTTCGGCCTCATGCGGCAGGTCGAAGTTGAACACGTGGGTGACGCCCGGTATGTGCAGGCCGCGCGCCGCCACGTCGGTGGCAACCAGGATGTCCAGTTGCCCCGCCTTGAAGCGCTGCAGCAATTTCTGCCGCTTGAGTTGCGGCACGTCACCGGAGACCGCGCCCACCCGGCAACCATGCCGCCGCAGGCGCTCGGTGACCTGTTCGGCCGCCACCTTGGTGTTGACGAAGACGATGCTGCGCGCCGGCTTGAGCTTGTCCATCAGGTTCAACAGCAGCGGCAGCTTTTCCTCGCGCGCCGGGAAATACACCAGCTGACGCACCTGGTCGGCGGTGACGTGTTCGCTCTCCACCACGACCTTGGCCGGATCGCGCATGTGCTCGTAGGCCAGCTCCAGCACCCGATAGCTCAGCGTCGCCGAGAACAGCAGCACCTGGCGCCGCTCGCGCGCCGGTAGACGGTGGAACAGGTAGCGCACGTCCTTGATGAAGCCGAGGTCGAACATGCGGTCGGCCTCGTCGATCACCATCACCTCGATGCCGTTGAGCCCGAACACGTGCTGCTTGTAGTAGTCGAGCAGTCGCCCGGGCGTGGCGATGATGATGTCGCAGCCGTCACGCAGTTCCTGGCGCTGGCGCTCGTAGTCGACGCCGCCATAGATCAGGGCCATGCGCAGCCCGGTATGGCGGCCAATGGCCAGGGCGTCCTTCTCGATCTGGATCGCGAGTTCCCGCGTGGGGGCGATGATCAGGGCACGCGGGTCGCTGTCCTTGCGCTCGGGGACGGCGGTCGTGGTGAGCAGTCGGTTCATGACCGCGACCAGAAAGGCCGCCGTCTTGCCGGTGCCCGTCTGGGCCTGGCCAGCGACGTCGCGCCCGGACAAGGCAATGGGCAAGGCCAGGTCCTGGATCGGCGTGCACTGCGCGAAACCGCTGTCGGCAATGCCCTGTTGCAGGAGGGGGTGCAATGGGAAGGAGGAAAAAAGCGTATCGGTAAGAACGGTTTGGGACATGTAGCGGATAACCTCGCTGGACGACAGCGTGACGCCTTGCAGCAGGCGGCCCCCGGAGGAGCCACGGGACAGCAAGACGGGAAACATGGCGGGCCGCGCGGACAGGCCGGCTTGGCAGCACGGCTCGCCGCTTGGCTTGGCGGCGTAGGCTGGCTGGTCGGATGGCGAAATCGCCACCCTTGAATCACGCCCGCAGTTGCGCTGGAATGGGGCCCTTGCACACGCTACCGGGCCCGATCCGTGCATCGTGGACGGTTGAGTGTAGCCGATCACCGCCAGGCAGTCGCCCCGGGAGCATGGGCGGTGGAAACGTTCGAGGCGAAAAGTCCCATGCGCGAGGACCGTTTTTTCGACGCTGCGCCGGCCCATGGTGGTTTCTAGGGGTCAAGCAGCGGCGGAAACCGGGCCGCGCGGAGGGCCTTGCAGCCCGGATGCTTCTGCCGCCCACGCTCCCAGCTTGCAATGCAGGCCAATATGCCCCACGTGTGGGTGATCCGGGTATTTTTCGAAATGCGGCATCCGTCGCAGCATGGAGGTTCCAGTGAACGACCTGATTACCCACGTAAGCGATGCCGCCTTCGAGCAGGAGGTGTTGAAATCGGAAACCCCAGTCCTGCTCGACTTCTGGGCTGAATGGTGTGGCCCCTGCAAATCCATCGCGCCCATGCTCGATGAGGTGGCCACCGAGTACGCCGGGCGCCTGCGCGTGGTCAAGGTGAACATCGACGAGAACCAGCAGACCCCGCGCACCTACAACGTCCGCGGCATCCCCACGTTGATGCTGTTCAAGGACGGCAAGGTCGAGGGCACGCAGATCGGCGCCGTCGGCAAGCGCCAGCTCACGCAAATGATCGACCACGCCATCTGATCCGCTCCCTGCCGGAGCTGCCGGCACCCGCCGCGCCCTTTACGGCTGTGTGCGGCGGGTGCTAGATTCATCCCGTCTGTCGGGACTTTCGATCCCGCCGCGCGCCCCGCGCGACACACTTCCTCCCCCCGCACCACAACGGCCCTCGCCAGGACTGCCCGTGTCTGATACTGACAACCATACCCCCGATCCCGAGGGCGATAGCCCGAGCGCTGCCAAAAGCAAATCGCCACGTGCGCGCGCTCCGCGCCGCAGCACGGCAGCCAAGGCAGCGCCCAAGACGCAGGACACGACGGCAGCAGCCGACCACGCGCCAACCCCAACGCCGGCAACGCCTGCCGCGGCGGCGCCGGCAGTGTCGGCAGGCCATGTCCAGGCCCCCGTACGCGCGGAATCTTCCGTACCGCCGCAACCCGCCAATGGCGGTGAACAGCGTCCACAAAGCGCCGAGCCCAGGTACCCCAGCACGAACGCCGAGCCGTCCTGGTCCTCCGGCCAGGGCGCCGATGCGGCACCCGCCACGAGCCCGCAACCGCATGCGAACGCCACGCCGCGCGGCAGCACCGATGCCGCGGCCAATGCGGAGCCGGAGCGGGCCGGGATGCAAGCCGAAGGGCCCAACCCGAACACTGGCCGGCAAGGCGGCAACAACCCGCGCGAGGGCCGCGGCCGGCGCCGGCGCAACGAACGCGGCGGCAACGGCCAGCAGCGCCAACACGGCAACAACCCGCGGCACAACAATCCGAGCGGGCTGCCGGTCGACGACGACAATGCCGACCCGGGCAGCAACGACCGCGTCATCAACCTCACCGAGCTCAAGCGCAAGAACGCCGTGCAACTGCTCGAGTTCGCCGAGTCCGTCGGCGTTTCCGAAGGCGTCTCCCGCGCACGCCGCCAGGATGTGATCTTCAACGTATTGAAGGCACACGCCCGCTCCGGCGGCGGCATCTGGGCCGAAGGCGCGCTGGAAATCCTGCAGGATGGCTTCGGTTTCCTGCGTTCGGCCGACGAGTCCTACCTGGCCGGCCCCGACGACATCTACGTCTCGCCCAGCCAGATCCGGCGCTTCAACCTGCGCACGGGCGACTACATCACCGGCCGCGTGCGGCACCCGAAGGAAGGCGAACGCTACTTCGCCATGCTGCGCCTGGAGACGATCAACGGCGACCCGCCGGAGACGTCGAAGAACAAGATGCTGTTCGAGAACCTGACGCCGCTGT
Organism: Rhodanobacter sp. FW510-R10; assembly: GCF_058781105.1. Lineage (NCBI taxonomy): Bacteria > Pseudomonadati > Pseudomonadota > Gammaproteobacteria > Lysobacterales > Rhodanobacteraceae > Rhodanobacter > Rhodanobacter sp. FW510-R10. The sequence continues at coordinate 355,929 of NZ_JBYSWL010000001.1, forward strand.
TCCCGCGCAAGATGTTCCACCTGGAGCGCGGCAACGGCTCCAGCGAGGACATCACCGGCCGCATCCTCGACCTGATTGCGCCCATCGGGCGCGGCCAGCGTGGCTTGATCGTGTCGCAGCCGAAATCCGGCAAGACGATGATGCTGCAGAACATCGCCCAGGCGATCACCCACAACGATCCCGATACGCACTTGATGATCCTGCTGATCGACGAGCGCCCGGAGGAAGTCACCGAGATTTCCCGCTCGGTGCGCGCCGAGGTGATCAGCTCCACGTTCGACGAGCCGCCGGTGCGGCATGTGCAGGTGGCGGAAATGGTGATCGAGCGCGCCAAGCGCCTGGTCGAGCACAAGCGCGACGTGGTCATCCTGCTCGACTCCATCACCCGCCTGGCGCGCGCCTACAACACCGTGGTACCGAGCTCGGGCAAGGTGCTGACTGGCGGCGTCGACGCGAACGCGCTGCAACGCCCGAAGCGGTTCTTCGGCGCGGCACGCAATGCCGAGGAAGGCGGCAGCCTGACCATCATCGCCACCGCGTTGACCGAGACCGGCTCGAAGATGGATGACATCATCTACGAGGAGTTCAAGGGCACCGGCAACATGGAAGTGCATCTTTCCCGCCGCATCTCCGAGAAGCGCGTCTTTCCCGCGATCGACATCAACCGTTCTGGTACGCGACGCGAGGATTTGTTGATCGAGCCCGATCTGCTGGCCAAGATCTGGATCCTGCGCAAGCTGCTGCACCCGATGGACGAGCTGGCGGCCATGGAATTCATGCTCGACAAGATGAAGAACACCAAGTCCAACGAAGAATTCTTCAATGCCATGAAGCGCTGAGGACGGCACGGGACCAAGCCACGCAGTCGATTGCCTGGCCCGCCGGTACCGTCCACGACAGGGCTGGTTTCAATGCCGCGCGGGGGCCTTTTCGTGGCTGCATGGCGTCCCCATAGTGTCGGCACACAGTGAGGTGATGGCGTGTCGATACCCAGTGCGGTCAAACACACCCCGATCAGCGGAGGCCGCCAGCAGTTGGCGGACTACCTGGCTGCCGGCGAAAAGCCGCGCGAGGCCTGGCGCATCGGCACCGAGCACGAAAAGTTCGGCTTCCTCACCGATACGCTCCGCCCGCCAACCTTCGAGGGCGAGCGTGGCATCAAGCTGCTGCTGGAAACCCTGGCCACGCGCTACGGCTGGGATGTGGCGCGCGAAGGCGAAAATCCCGTCGCGCTGTCCCGGGACAAGGCCGCGATCACCCTGGAACCCGCCGGCCAGCTCGAACTCTCCGGGGCGCCGCTGGAAAACGTGCACCAGACCTGTGCCGAGGTGAACGGACATCTGAAGGAGGTGCGCTCGGTGGCCGAGTCGCACGGCATTGGCTTCCTGGGCATGGGTTTCCAGCCCAAGTGGCGCCGCGATGACATGCCGTGGATGCCCAAGGGACGCTACCAGATCATGCGCGACTACATGCCCAAGGTCGGCTCGCTCGGCCTGGACATGATGACGCGCACCTGCACGGTGCAGGTCAACCTGGACTTCGGGAGCCAGGCGGACATGATCAAGAAGTTCCGCGTCGGCCTGGCCTTGCAGCCGGTGGCGACCGCGCTGTTTGCCGACTCGCCGTTCACCGAGGGACGTCCAAACGGCTATCAGTCCTACCGCTCGCATATCTGGACCGACACCGACGCGGCGCGCACCGGCATGCTTGACTTCGTCTTCGAGGACGGCTTCGGCTATGAGCGTTATGTCGACTACCTGCTCGACGTGCCGATGTACTTCAGCCTGCAGCATGGCCGCTACGTCGACCTGGCCGGCCAGGACTTCAAGCGCTTCATGGCCGGTGAACTGCCGATGCTGCCCGGCATCCGCGCCAACATGACCGACTTTGCCGACCATCTCACCACCGCGTTTCCCGAAGTGCGGCTCAAGCAGTACCTGGAGATGCGCGGCGCCGATGGCGGGCCGTGGAACCGCCTGTGTGCGCTGCCCGCGTTCTGGGTCGGCCTGCTCTACGACGACGAGGCGCTGGACGCTGCCTGGGACCTGGTCAAGGACTTCACGCGCGACGAGCGCCACGCCTTGCGCGATGGCGTACCCAGGCACGCGCTCAAGCTGCCGTTCCGCAAGGCGAGCGTGCGCGAGCTGGCCGCGCAGGCGCTGGAAATCGCCAAGCACGGCCTGCGCCGGCGCGCCCGGCTCAATGCCCTGGGCAACGACGAGGCCATCTTCCTCGACCCGCTGCAGAAAATCGTCGAGGCCAACCAGACCCCGGCCGAACAGAAGCTCGAGCTGTTCCACGGCCCTTGGCACGGCAGCGTGGATCCGGTCTTTACGGAGTTCGCCTACTGAGCGGCAGGAGCCTGGGCGCGGGCTTCGAGCACGATTTTCCCCAAGACGTGGCCCTGCTCGATCCGGACGTGGGCCTGGCGGAGAGTAGCGGCATTGATCCCTTCGATGCGCTCCGTGAGCGTGGTGCGGACGACGCCCGCGTCCACCAGCGCCGCCAGGCGGCGGAGGATTTCATGCTGGCGCTCCCGGGCGGCGGTGGCATACATCGAGCGCGTGAACATGTATTCCCAATGCACCGACAGCGACTTGCGCTTGAACGGCGCGATGTCGAGCGCGCCGGGATCGTCAATGAGCGCGAGCTGTCCCTCGGCCCGCAGCACGTCCAGGATCTGCGTGAGGTGACTGCCGGTGTGGTTGAGGCCAACCACGTGGGTGACGTCCCCGATGCCCAGCGCCGCAAGCTGCGGGCGCCATGGCTGGCCATGGTCAATCACCTGTTGGGCGCCCATGGAACGCACCCAGGCGCGGCTTTCCGCCCGCGAGGCCGTGGCGATCACAGTCAGGCCGGTCAGCGCGCGGGCAAGTTGCAGGAGGATCGAGCCGACCCCACCGCCCGCGCCAATCACCAGCAACCGATTGTCCGCACAAGGATCGGCCCGCTGCACCGCCAGCCGATCAAATAACAGCTCCCACGCGGTGAGGCCCGTCAAGGGCAGCGCCGCGGACTGCGCAAAGTCGAGCGACTTCGGCATCGGTCCTACGAGGCGTTCATCCACCGCCTGGAACTCGGCGTTGCTGCCTTGGCGCATCAGCTCACCGGCGTACCACACCCGATCGCCAGGCTGGAAACGGCAGACCTTGGCGCCCACCTCCCGTACCACGCCGGCGGCGTCCCAACCCAGCACGCGCGGCGCATCCGGCGGCGGCGTGGCGCTGCAGCGCACCTTCGTGTCCACCGGGTTGACCGATACCGCCTTCACCTCGACCAGCAGGTCGTGCGCGCCCGGTACCGGCACCGGCAAGTCGAGGTCCACCAGGGACCCGGCCTGGTCGATCGGCAAGGGACGGATGAAGCCGACGGCTTTCATGCAGGCCTCCCGGAAAAAACTACAGGCGAGGTGTGAGGCGACCGCCAATCACCCGCCGCGCAGCCAGCGCGCCGCGTCCAGCGCGAAATAGGTAAGGATCGCGTCGGCGCCGGCGCGCTTGATGCTGGTCAGCGCCTCCAGCACCACCGCGCGCTCGTCCAGCCAGCCGTTCTGCGCGGCGGCCTTGAGCATCGCGTACTCGCCGCTGACCTGGTAGACGAAGGTCGGCGCGCCAAAGCGGTCCTTGACCCGGCGCACGATATCCAGATATGGCAGGCCAGGCTTGACCATCACGACGTCGGCACCCTCGTCCAGGTCGAGCGCGATCTCGCGCAAAGCCTCGTCGCTGTTGGCGACATCCATCTGGTAGGTGTGCTTGTCGGCCTTGCCGAGGCTGGCTGCCGAGCCCACGGCGTCGCGGAACGGGCCATAGAACGCGGAGGCGTACTTCGCCGAATAGGCCAGGATGCGGGTGTGGATGTGGCCGGCCGCCTCCAGTGCGCTGCGGATCGTGCCGATGCGGCCGTCCATCATGTCCGAAGGGGCGACGAAATCCATGCCGGCCGCGGCCTGGGCCAGCGACATCTTCACCAGCGCTTCCACCGTCGGCTCGTTCATCACGTAGCCATCGGCGTCAATCAATCCATCCTGGCCATGCGTGGTGTACGGGTCGAGTGCCACGTCGCCGATCAGGCCAAGTTCCGGATAGCGTGCCTTCAGCGCACGGGTCGCGCGATGCATGAGGTTGTCGGGGTTCCACGCCTCGCACGCGTCCAGCGTCTTCACCTCGGCCGACGGCGAGGGAAACAAGGCCAGCGCCGGCACGTCCAGGCGCACGCATTCACCGGCGAGCTTCAGCAACTCGTCGATGGACACGCGATCCACGCCGGGCATGGAGGGCACGGGCTCGCGGCGCGCCTCGCCCTCGATGACGAAGGCGACCATGATCAGGTCGCTGGGCAGCAAACTGTGCTCGCGCATCAGGGCGCGGGAAAAGGCGTCGTGCCGCATGCGCCGCATGCGCGTATGGGGGAAGCTCATGGGGTGCGCCGTACTTCGATGAGGAATACGGTGTGATTGTACTGCGCACCCCAAGCTCCCAGGATGGACGGCCGCCGGGCAAAGCGGCACTCTAGGGATATGTCGACCACTACTCCCACCCCCGGCGACCAGGCCTGCGCAAGCACCTTGCTGGTCGATCTGGGCGGCACCAACGTACGTTTCGCCTCGTGCGACCCGACCCGGAGCGCGCCGCTCCGGCCCGGCACCCTGCGGCGCTATCGCGTCGATGATTTCCCCTCGCTGGAAGCAGCCACCCGACGATACCTCGGCGACAGCGTCGCACAGCCGCAACGCATGTTGGTCGCCGCGGCAGGCCGGGTCAGCGCGGAGCAAACGGTCAAGATCACGAACCATGCGTGGACCATCGACGCGCACGTGCTGGAACGCGAGCTTGCCTTGCAGTCGGTACGCCTGGTCAACGATTTCGCCGCCCAGTCCATGGCGCCCATCCTGCTCGCCAGGGACGATCTGCTCGCGCTTGGTGGCCACCCGCTGCCAGCACCCGCCACGCACGGCACGCAGACCTTTGCCGTCATCGGTCCCGGGACGGGCCTCGGCATCGGTGCCTTGTTGGTACGCGAGGGCCACCCGGAGGCGCTGGAAACCGAAGGCGGCCACAGCGGCTTCGCGCCGCAGACAGACACGGAAATCGAACTGCTGCAGCGCCTGGCCAGCCGCTACGGCCGCATTTCGAACGAACGCGTGCTGTGCGGCAGCGGGCTGGTCAATCTGTACACGACGCTGTGTGCCATCGCCGGGCAGGCCGCCGAGCCGCTGCGACCAGAAGACGTCACGGCGCGCGCCAATGCCGGCAGCGACCCGTACTGCGTACGCGCCGTGGAAACCATGGTCGGCATCTTCGGCAGCGTGGCCGGAGATCTGGTGCTCGCGCTTGGCGCGTGGGATGGCGTGTACCTCACTGGCGGCCTGCTGCCGGTGTTGTTGCCCTGGCTGCAACGCGGCAGTTTCGTCGCCCGCTTCGAAGCCAAAGGACGCTTCGCCGAGGCCGTGCGCAAGGTACCGATCGCCGCCATCACCGCGGCCGAGCCCGGCCTGCTCGGCGTCGCCGCGATCGTCCGACAGGAAGATGCCCCTGGCCGATGAAGGCAGGGATCCACTTTCTGTGGGAGCAAATCCTCCTACTCCGGCGGTGCCAACAGCCGCGCCAGATCGGCCTCATCGAAGCTGAACCGGCTGCGGCTGCCGCCGCCATCGAGCACCGCGGCAGCCAGCTCGGCCTTGCGCGATTTCATCTCCTCGATGCGCTCCTCGACGGTGCCCACGGTAATCAGCCGGAACACAAACACCGGCTTGTCCTGGCCAATGCGGTGCGCGCGGTCGCTGGCCTGGTCCTCGGCGGCCGGATTCCACCAAGGGTCGTAGTGGATCACGGTGTCGGCGGCAGTGAGGTTCAAGCCCACGCCGCCGGCCTTCAGCGAGAGCAGGAACAGCGGCACCTTGCCGGACTGGAAACGCTGCACCGGATCGCCGCGGTCGCGGGTTTCGCCGGTCAGGGTGACGTAGCGGATACGCCGACGGTCGAGCTCGGCGGCCAGCAGCTTGAGCATGCTGGTGAACTGTGAAAACAACAGGACCCGACGCCCCTCATCGAGCAGGGCCGGCAGCATCTCCATCAGCAACTCGAGCTTGGCCGACTCGCGTACCCCACGCGCCGCCTCGAGCTTGACCAGGCGCGGGTCGCAGCAGACCTGGCGCAGCTTGAGCAGGGCATCCAGCACCACGATGCCGGAGTGGGCCATGCCGCGTTCGGCGATGATCTCGCGCAGTTCGTCGGCCAGGGCGAGGCGCAAGCCGTCATACAGCTCGCGCTGCCGACCGAGCAAGGCGACGCGGCGTGTGATCTCGGTCTTCGGCGGCAGCTCGGTGGCCACCTGAGACTTGGTGCGGCGCAGGATGAACGGCGCGATGCGCTGGTTCAGCCGCTGCAGGCAGGCCTCGTCGTGCTGCTTCTCGATCGGCTGGCGATAATGGCGGCGAAACAAGGCCTCGTCGCCCAGCAGGCCGGGCACCGCCAGGTCCATCTGCGCCCAGAGCTCGCCCAGATGGTTTTCCAGCGGAGTGCCGGTGAGGCACAGGTAACGGCGCGTGCACAGGCCGAGCAGCGCGCGCCGCGCCAGGGTGCGCGGGTTTTTCACCTGCTGCGCCTCGTCCAGCACGATCACGGAAAAGCACTGCTTGCGCAGCAGCGCGGCATCGCGCGGCACCAGCGCGTAGGTCGTCAGCACGATGTCGGCGCCGGCCATTTGCGCAAAGGCGTCAGCGCGTTGCGGGCCATGCACTACCAGTACCCGCAGCGTAGGCGCAAAGCGCGCGGCCTCGGCCTGCCAGTTCGGGATCAGGCTGGTCGGCACCACCACCAGGGCCGGCAATTCCAACGCGCCGGCGTGTTTCAAGGCCAGCAGGTGGGTCAACAACTGCAAGGTCTTGCCCAGGCCCATGTCGTCGGCAAGCACGCCGCCGACATCGGCTTCGGCTAGGGCATTGAGCCAGCGCAGGCCTTCGCGCTGGTAAGGCCGCAATTCGCCCTGCAGCCCGGGTGGCACCACGTCGCTGGCCCGGGCTGCAACGTCGCGCAGCTTGGCGGTGAAACCGCGCAGTTGCTTGGGCGCTTCGAGCACGCTGTCGGCTGGCAAGGCTGCGGCCAGCTCGTCCAGGCGGCCAGCCTGGACCCGCGGCAGATGCAGCTTCTGGCGCGGCGTTTCCAGATATTCGATCAGCGGTGCCAGCAGGCTGCGCAGCTCATCGACCGATACTGGCACCCGGCGCCGCGCATCCAGCGGCGCATACCACACCGCATCGGCCGGCTCGTTGGCTGCCGGCTGCAGGCTCAGCTGTTGCTCGGCCAGCGCCTGCGCCACGGCCGGCAGCAGGTTGTGGCGCACCCCACCGACTTCGATCCCAATCTCCAGGTCGAAAGCATGGTCGTCACAGTCGTCGACCGCACTGCCGTACCAGCGCACCGGTCCATCGAGCACCTCGAAGGGAAAACTCGGCGCATATTCGACGTGGAAGCCCTCCTCTTCCAGGCGCGCACGCAAGGCCAGCCACCGGGAGGGCGTATTGACCTCGAGCGCGCCGGTGGGGCCGGCACCCGCAAACAGCCACGCGTCGTCGGGCAGGATGTCGGCGACATCCCACGGCAGGCCATCGGTATCCACGCCGGTGCTCAGGCCGATGCGCTCGAGCTGCTCCATGGCCACCAGCTCGTCGGCGCGGCGGCGCACGATCTCCACCAGCTGTCCACCGCGCACGCGGCGTACCCGCGGCTCGCCGCCACGGCTTGGCAGGCGCTCGCCGGCGTAATCAAATGCGAGCCGGCCATAGCCAAGTGGCGGAGTCCCGGCGGCCAGCCGCGGATGGCGGGTCAGCGCATGCAGGATCAGCACCGGTTGCGGCGCAAAATCGGCGTGCTGCACCTCGGCAAAGACCTGCGGGGGCGGCACGCGCTTGCCCACCGGACTGTCGGACAGGCGGCTGCGCATGCGCTTGCCAAACTCGTGGCGCAATGGCGGCAACTCCAGCCAGCGGGATTCCTCCACTGCGCCTTCAAGCATGCCGAGCGTGGCCCGCTCGGCGTCGAGGTACCACAGTGCGTCGATCCACAGCAGGCGCTGGTTCGCCGGCAGCACCGGCAACAGGCGCTGCGTGCCGTCGGGCTCCATGCGCCAGTACCACTCGAGCCGCTGGTTGCCGCCGTGGGCCAGGCGCAAACCGCCGAGCCCACCGAGGAAGCAAGGCGTCGCGTCCAGCACTTCGCCCAGCAGCGCATCGCCGACGCGCCCGCGCAAGCGGGCATAGCTGCGCTCCTTGCGCGCGCTTTGCGGCAAGCCCAACACGGTCGCGGCAAGCCGCTGCTCGCGCGCCCGCAGCGGCGTATGCAACAAACGTCGGCTGTCCAGCGCCAGCGCGCGCACATGGTGGCCGTGCTCATCCAGCGTCAGCCACACTGGTGCCATATCGACGTGGGCAAAATTGCCTCCGTCCGCAGCCACGATTTCGACGAAGAAGCCAAGTTCGCCACCCAATGCATCTGCGGCGGCGACCGGCGCAAGCAGTCGACGCCACTCCGGAGCCATGCGCTCATCGCCTGGCCCGGGCGCCGGATTGGCCGCGAAGTCTGGTTTTCCGTCCGCCGCTGGATGCATTGACACGCGATTGGCCGCAGTCAAATGCCTGAGCTTAGCAGCGCGCCGCCTCGATGATGGCAACCGTCGCCGACAACATGTTCCACGGCACCGCCACCTTCACGCGACACGAAGCGCTCAATGCCGGCAAAACAGGCCTTGTGGATACTCGGCCTTGCGCTCGCGCGCCATCAAGGTATGCAGCGCATCGATTGGAGTGGCGGCGCCGTGCAGCACCGCATGCACGGCGGCACTGATCGGCAAGTCCAGGCCGTGCCGCGAGGCCAGGCGCACGACCTCGTTGGTGGTGAGCACGCCTTCCACGACTTGGCCAATCTCGCGCAGCGCTTCGTCCATGGACACACCCCGGCCCAGGGCCAGCCCGAGACGGCGGTTGCGCGACAGGTCGCCGGTGCAGGTCAGCACCAGGTCGCCCAGGCCAGACAGGCCGATCAGGGTTTCCGGCTGCGCGCCCAGGGCCATGCCCAGGCGCAGCATCTCGTTCATGCCGCGGGTGATCAGGCCGGCGCGCGCGTTCAATCCCAGTTGCATCCCGTCGGCAATGCCGGTGGCGACTGCCAACACATTCTTCATCGCCCCGCCCAGTTCGGCGCCCAGCACGTCGGCTCCGGAATAAGCGCGCAGGTTCGGCGCATGCAGCAAGCCGGCCAGGTGTTCGGCAAAGCCGGCATCGTCCGAATGCACGGTCACGGCACTGGGCAAGCCGGCCGCCACTTCCCGCGCAAACGAGGGGCCAGTGACCACCGCGGCGCGCCGGCCAGGAAACTGTGCCGCGACCAGCTCATGCAAGAAACGCCCGGTGCCGGGCTCGAAACCCTTGGTCGCCCAAGCCACCGCGGTGCGCTCCTCCAGCACCGGGGCCATGGCCGCCAGCACGGCGGCGAAGGCATGGCTGGGTACCACGATCAGCGCGATCGTGGCGCCGCGCAGCGCCACGGCCAGGTCGCCGGTACAGAGCAGGGCCTCTGGCAACTCCACGTCCGGCAGGTAGCGCTGGTTGCGATGCGCGGCGGCGATGTCCGCCAGCACACGCGCATCGCGCCCCCATAAGCGGGCCGGGATGCCGTTGCGCACCAGCAACGCGGCCAGCGCCGTGCCCCAGGAGCCGCTGCCAAGGACGGCTACGATCGGCTGTGCCGCCATGACTCGTATCAGCTGTTCAGTACAGGCGGCGGCACGTCGTCGCCTGCCTGCCGGCGGCGCTGCTGCTCGGCATACAAAGCGTCGAAATTGATCGGCTGCAACAGGAAGGGCGGGAAGCCGCCTTCCAGCACCAGCGCGGAAATCAGCTGGCGGGCATACGGAAACAGCAGGTTCGGGCAATAGCTGCCGACGATGTTCTCGCGATCGGAATCGGCGAAACCCGCAATGCCGAACAGGCCGGCCTGCTGCACCTCGGCCAGGTAGGCGGTGCGCTGACCCACCGTGCAGGTGAGGGTCAGGCTGAGCACGACTTCATACAGGTCGTTGCCCATTGCCGTGGCCTTCTGCGCCAGGTTGAGCTGGACCTGCGGCTGCTCCTCACTGCCGATTTCCTGGAATACGTGCGGCGCATTGGGGACTTCGAACGAAACGTCCTTCACATAGATCTTCTGCACCACCAACTGTTGGCCCTGGAACTGTCCGTTGGACTGGTCGGCGGGCGTCACTTCTGCCATCGGGTATCCCTCGCGGGCGTCGTCAAAAGGGGACGATTGTTCCACACTTCCAGGGCCGACGCACGTCTGGAGGAACACTACGATTGCGCAGCACACTGATTTCCTGCGAGAATAGCTGACTTGCGCCATCGACCGGGTGACACCGGCAGTCCGTCGTGCACTGCGGACCTCACGATCAAGCGCCCGCTGTACCTCTCCAGCAGCGCATGCGGCCCGCCAAGGCGGGTCCGACGCTGGGCCGATGTTGCCCTGGCCAACGGGCGACGAACCAGGTTCCATCAGGCTGCGGCCTGCTTGAGCCATTCAACGGAGGCAAAGTCATGGCCCGCGTGTGTCAAGTCACCGGAAAGGGTGTGCAAAGCGGCAACAACGTTTCGCACGCCAACAACCATACCCGTCGGCGCTGGTTGCCAAACCTGCATGAGCGACGCTTCTGGGTGCCCAGCGAGAAGCGCTGGATCAAGCTGCGCGTTTCCAACCATGCGCTGCGCACGATCGACAAGAATGGCATCGAAGCGGTGATCGCCGAGATGCGCGCCCGCGGCAACAAGGTCTGAGGGTAAATCATGGCCAGCAAATCACAAGACAAAATCCGCCTGAACTCCTCGGCCGGCACCGGCCATTTCTACACCACGCGCAAGAACAAGAAGAACACGCCGGAAAAATTCGAGTTCAAGAAATACGATCCGGTGGTACGCAAGCACGTCATCTACAAGGAAGGCAAGATCAAGTGACGTCCTGGCGCGCCCGCGCGTAGCGCGAGCGCCTTTGCCAGGACGTCATCCCTGCGAACGCAGGGATCCAGTGAGGTACTCAAAACCCGCCGCAAGGCGGGTTTTCCTTTGCTGCGCCATATCGGGCCGCACAAAAGAGCCGCCTGCAATCGCAGGCGGCTTTGGAGGCGCGGAAGCGGCCAGCTCTTCCGATTACTTGTTCTTGCCGTTGGTGGCCGCTGACAGGATGGCCACGGCCTGGTCCTTCAGGTCCTGCGCATCCTTGGCACCCAGTTCGGTGATCTTGCCGCCCGCCTCGTGTTGCTTGAGCACCAGCGCGTCGCTCTCGTCCCAACCCGCACGGTCGGTCGAGGTTGCCTTGCCGTCGCGCGAGGCCTTGGTCTCCTGCACCGCAGCCCAGGGCTTGCCATCCTGGTAGGCGTAATAGCTGTCGGTGAAGCTCTTCTCGTTGTAGTCCACGAGCTCACGGATCATCCTGATCTCGCCGGCCTGGCGGAATACCTGCCAGCTGCGCGAATCGGTCTTCTCGAGCTTCGTGCCGTTGGTGATCTTCATTGCACCGATGTCGGCCTTCTCGGTGTTGAACTTGGCCAGCAACAGCTCGCCCGGAGTCTGCTGGGCAACCAGCTCGATCGATACCTTGGCAGGGCTACCATTGGTCAGCACCGGCGCCTGGATCGGCATGGTGTAGTGGCGATCGCCATCCACGAGCTCCGCGCGGACCACGTACAGGTCGGCAGGCTTGATCTGGGCCGGGTCGAACGTCAGTTGGAAGTCCACCGGGAACTGGGTTGCGGGGCTGACGTTCTTGGTGGCAACGGCCTGCCCGGCCGAGGTGGCGCCAGCAGTGACGTCAAGCAGGCTGATCTCCAGCTTGGCCTGGTCGGACAAGCTGGCGGGGTTCTGCAGATTGACGGTGCCCTCGACCTGGCTCGGTATCGGCGCGGTGGAACCGGCCGCCGGCGCCGTGTTGGTACCGGCCGGGGTGGTGGCATCGGGGGATGCCGCTGGCGACTGTCCATTGCAGCCGGCCAATGTCAGCGCCGCGGCCGACAACATCAACAAAACCATCTTGCGCATCGCTGGGCCTCAATCAAACAGGGGACAAAACGGGGGTCTGCTGAATTGGGCATCTCAGCAGCAGTGTCGAAGCAGACGAAGCGGCAAGCATAGCGGAAAATTGCCGCGAGGGAAAAGTCAAGCGCGGCAACACCTTGCCGTACCCGGCCGTATGCCGCTCGCGCCGTCGCCGGCTCAGCGCCGCAGGGCCCTGGCAGCAATGTCACGGCGATACGCCATGTCGGCAAAGTGCAACGAGTCGACCCGTCGATACGCGCGCGCGCGCGCCACCGCCAGGTCCTCGCCCAAGGCACACACCGTGAGCACCCGGCCTCCGGCAGTCCGCACGATTCCGTCCGGATCCACACGGGTGCCGGCGTGGAACACCTTGACCGCGGTCTCTTCCGCGGCATCCAGCCCTTGGATCGGATCACCGGTGCGTGGCCGCTCCGGATAACCGGTGGCAGACAAGACCACGCCCAGCGCCGGACGAGGATCCCAGCTCGCACGGGTGTGGGCCAACTGGCCGTCCAGCGCCGCCTGCACCAACTCCAGCAAATCGCTGTCCAGGCGCAGCAGCAGCGGCTGTGCTTCCGGGTCACCCAGGCGCACGTTGAACTCCACCACCCGCGGCACGCCAAGCGCGTCGATCATCAACCCGGCATAGAGGAAGCCTACGAACGGGGCACCCTCGGTCGCCATGCCGCGGATCGTCGGCCCGATGACCTGGTCGAGGATGCGCCGCTCGACCTCCGCGGTGACCACCGGCGCGGGCGAATAGGCCCCCATGCCGCCCGTGTTCGGTCCCAGGTCGCCCTCGTCGCGGCGCTTGTGGTCCTGGCTGCTGGCCAGCGGCAGCACGTCGCTGCCATCGCTCATGACGATGTAGCTCGCCTCCTCGCCCTCGAGGAATTCCTCGACCACGACCCGCGCCGACGCCGCGCCGTAGCGGTGAGCGCCAAGCATGTCGTGCAGCGCAAGCTCGGCGTCAGCCAGGGTGAGGGCGACCACCACGCCCTTGCCAGCCGCCAGGCCGTCAGCCTTGATCACGATGGGTGCGGAGCTGTGCTGTGCCTGCCGGCGCACGTGGGCAAGCGCCGGCTCGAGTTCGTCGAACACCGCGTAGCTGGCGGTCGGGATGTTGTGGCGCAGGAGGAAGTCCTTGGCAAAGGCCTTGGAGCTTTCCAGCCGCGCCGCCTTTGCGCTGGGTCCGAAGACGCGCAGGCCGGCGGCCTGGAAGCGGTCCACCAGGCCGGCGGCCAGCGGCAGCTCGGGCCCGACGATGGTGAGCCCCACCTGCTCGGCACGCGCCAGGGCCAACAACCCGTCGAGGTCATCGATCGCCACATCCGCGTTGCGCACGCCGGGTTCGACCGCCGTGCCGGCATTGCCAGGCGCGACAATCACGCCGCTCACCTTCGGCGATTGCATCAGCTTCCAGGCCAAGGCGTGCTCGCGCGCACCGTGGCCGACAACCAGCACCTGCATGGGCATGACCTCAGCCGCGTCGAGGGGGCGCAAATGGACATTGTAGCGTCCCGCCTGGCAACGACCCAGCGCAGGTGGCTTGCGGCGGAGCCGGCTTGGAAACCGCCGCCGTTGCTCAGGGGCTGCGCGCGTGCAGCGCGGCCAGCAAGGCAGCACGCGGCAGCTTGCCGGTCTCGTTGCGCGGCAAGGCTGCCACCACCCGCAGTGGGCGCGGCAGGAATACCGGATCGAGCGCCTGGCGCAAGGTTGCGATGATGCTCGACTCGGTCAGGCCCGGCGCGACGGCGAGCGCGGCAATACGCTGCACGCCGAGCGCGTCGTGGGTATCCAACTGGAACACCACCGCATCGCGCACTCCGGGCACGGCCAGCAGGCGCTGGGTGAGGTCGCCCAGGGAGGCGCGCTTGCCGGCAATCTCCAGCAGGTCGGCATGCCGCCCGTGCAGCCGGAAACGCGCGCCGTCGGCCGATACGACCATGAGATCGGCGAGCTGCACGCCATGGGCGAGTTGCGGCGCGTGCACCACGGTGCCGTCCGCCTGCGGCTCCAGCCGCACGCCTGGATACAGTTGCCACTCGGCGTTGACGGTGGCACGACGGCTGGCGAACACGCAGGTCTCGGTGGACCCGAACACCTCGCGCAGCGGCGCCGCGTAGCGGTCTTCTGCCGCCCGCGCCAGGTCCAGCGGCAGCGGTGCCGTGGCCGACAACAGCAAGGCCAGCGGCGGCAGCTCTACTCCGGAAGCGACCAGCGCGCGCAAATGCACTGGCGTGCTCACCAGGATCCGCGGCGCCGGCAGCTGTGCCAGCGCCTGCGCGACGTCGGCGGGGAAGAACGGCCTGCCGGCGTGCACGGCGTAGCCGCCCAGCAAAGGCAGCAGCACCGAGGTTTCCACTCCGTACATGTGCTGGGGTGGCACCGTGGCAAGGATGGCCGGCACGCCTTCGACCGCGGCGTGCAGCATGGCGAGATTACCCGCGGTGCTGGCGTGGAAGCTGGCCCAGGTCTTTGGCGTCGGTTGCGGACTGCCGGTCGAGCCCGAGGTATAGGCAATTGCCACCACTTGCCCAGCCGGCAGCTGCGGATACGCCGCGCCATCTGCCGCAGGCGATGGCGTGGACACCAAGGCAGGCAGACGCCAATAGTCGGGCAAGGATGGCGGCGGCTCCTCTTCGCCGAGCGCATAGGCGCCGGTATGCATGGCCAGTACTTCCGCGACCGCGCGTGGTGCACGCGACGGTGGCAACAAGGTGACCTGGCCGCGCAGCATGGCGGCGCAAAACGCCACCATGAAGACGTAGCGGTCCGCACACAGGTTGACCGCCGCCGGCCGGGCCGGAAGCGCCGCCACCACCTGCCGCACGTGGCCGAGGAACTCGCGGACGCCAAGCGCGCGGCCATCGCGCCATGCCAACACACGTCCCGGATCACCGCCGCCCAGCAGCGGAAGCCGCACAGGCAGCATCAGGCGCGCACCGTGGCACCCGACAGCGCGTCGCGGATCGTGGTCGGCCGCGCCTGGCCGCCCAGCGGACCATCCAGCAGCCCGTCCAGCGCGTCGCCGAAATACCTGGCCACCGTGGCGGCGTCGCGGGCCGGCGGCGCATCGTGGGGATTGGCGCTGGTGGACACCAGCGGCGCGCCAAAGGCCCGGCACAGTGCCGCGGCCGGCGCATGCGCCGTGACCCGCAAGGCGATGCCGGCGTGCGTGCCGCAAATCCACGGTGGCACCTGGGCAGCGCGGGGGAAGATCCAGGTGTGCGGGCCAGGCCAGCTCTGCCGCACCTCGTGCATGACTGCCGACGGCACCGCCGCCATGTCGATGTACGGCTCGATCTGGGCGAAATCGGCGGCAATCAGCAGCACGCCCTGGGTTGCCGGTCGCTGCTTGAGCGCGAACAAACGGGTGAATGCGACCTCGTCGTGCGGGTCGCAGCCCAGGCCGAACACGGCCTCGGTGGGATAGGCCAGCACGCCGCCACTACGCAGCAAGGCCGCGGCTGCAGCCACGTGTTCCACCGAAAAGCGCTGCAGCATTCAGGCGCTCCTGGTACCCGCGGTCTTGTCCGCCGCCGGCTTGCGCGTGGCAGTTTCCTTGGCCTTGGCCGCGGCCGTGGTGCGCGCCGCCGGCTTCTTTGCGGCGGCCTTCTTCGTCGCGGCCTTCTTCGTCGCAGCTTTCTTGGGGGTGGCCGCCTTGGTGGCCGCCCTGGGTGTCGTCTTGGCTGCGTCGCCAGCCGCGGCACCAGCCGTGGTTTTCTTCGTCGCCGTCCTGGCGCCCCCCTTCTTCGTGCCGCGCGACCTGCGCACCGGCGCGGCCGCCAGCAACTCCAGGCATTGGGCATGGGTCAGCAGCTTCGGCTCCTGATCCTTCGGGATGCGCGCGTTCTTCTCGCCGTCGGTGATGTAGGCGCCGTAGCGCCCATTCAAAACCTGGACGCCGTCACCGAAATCCTGGATCAGGCGGTTGGCCAGCAGTTCCAGCTTCTCGGCCACGATCTGCAGGGCGCGCGGCAACTCGATCGTGTAAGGGTCGTCCTCGGGCTTGAGCGAGGCGTAGGTGCTGCCCTGCTTCACGAATGGGCCGAAGCGACCCACGCCCACACTGACCGGGTCGCCATTTGGCGCCTGGCCGAGCTGGCGCGGCAGCTTGAACAGTTCCAGCGCCTCGGCCAGATTGATCGAATGCATGCTCTGCCCTGGACGCAGGCTGGCAAATTTCGGCTTTTCCTCGTCATCCTTGGTGCCGAGCGCGACGTAGGGTCCGTAGCGGCCGAGGCGCACCGACACCGGCTTGCCGGTCTTGGGATCGGCGCCGAGTTGGCGCGCGCCGGTGGCCTCGTTGCGGTCCACCGACTCGGTCTTCTCTTCCACCAGGCGCTTGAACGGGCTCCAGAAGCGTTCCATGAGCGGGCGCCAGGCGGTTTCGCCGCGGCTGACTGCATCCAACTCATCCTCGAGCCTGGCGGTGAAGTCGTAATCGACGTAGCGGGTGAAATGCTGGGTGAGGAAGCGGCTGACGGCACGGCCGACGTCGCTGGGCTTGAAGCGGCGGCTGTCGAGGAACACGTACTCCCGGTTCTGCAGCACCTGGATGATGCTGGCATAGGTCGATGGCCGGCCGATGCCATATTCCTCCAGCGCCTTGACCAGGCTCGCCTCGGAATAGCGCGGCGGCGGCTCGGTGAAATGCTGCTCGGCCAGGATATCGCGCAACGCCACCTGCTCGCCGACCGCCAGGCGAGGCAGGCGCCGTCCCTCGTCATCATCGTCGGCGGCCTTCTGGTCACGACCTTCCTCGTACACGGCAAGGAAACCCGGATCGACCACCGTGGTGCCGGTGGCGCGGAACGCGGCGTCGCCGCCCGCGGCGGCCGCCTCCCCCGGCACCGGATAGCCGTCCACGTCGTGCAGGGCAAATTCCACCGACACGGTGTTCAGCGTGGCGTGGATCATCTGGCAGGCGACCGCACGCTTCCATATCAGCTCGTACAGCCGGCGCTGGTCATCGTTGAGCGCCGCGGCGATCGACTGCGGCGTGCGCAGGGCCGAGGTCGGGCGCACGGCCTCGTGCGCTTCCTGCGCATTCTTGGATTTGGTCTTGTAGACCTGCGGCTGTTCCGGCAAGGCCTTGGCGCCAAAGTCACGCGCAATCAAGCTGCGAATCTCGGCCACTGCGTCTACGCCCAGCATGGTCGAATCGGTACGCATGTAAGTGATCAGGCCGACGTTGCCCTCGGCGCCGAGCGCCACGCCCTCGTACAGGCTCTGCGCCACCTTCATCGTGCGGCTGGTGGTGAAGCCGAGCTTGCGCGCGGCCTCCTGCTGCAGCGTGGAGGTGGTGAACGGCGCCGCCGGCCGGCGCTTGCGCTCCTTGGAGGAAACGTCGCTCACGGTCAGCCGGCCCTGCGCCGCCCGCTGCAGGGCCTGGCGGGCGGCCTGGGCGGCCGCCTCGCTGGTCAGGTCGAACTGCTCGAACTTGCGGCCGTTGAGCTTGCTCAGGCGCGCATTGAAGTCGCCTTCGGCGTGGCCCAATGCAGCCTCGATCGTCCAATATTCGCGCTTCTGGAAGGCCTCGATCTCTTCCTCGCGCTCGACGATCATGCGCAGCGCCGGCGACTGCACGCGGCCCGCCGACAGGCCACGCTGCACCTTGCGCCACAGCACCGGAGAAAGATTGAAGCCGACCAGGAAATCCAGCGCCCGGCGCGCCTGCTGCGCATCCACCAGGTCCAATGACAAACCGCGCGGGTGGGCCACCGCGGCCTGGATCGCCTTCGGCGTGATCTCGGAAAACACCACGCGGTAAACGTGTTTGCCCTCGAGCAGGCCGCGCTGCCGCAGGATCTCGTTGACGTGCCAGCTGATCGCCTCGCCCTCACGATCCAAGTCGGTCGCCAGGTAGATGGTGTCAGCTGCCTTGGCCGCCTTGGCAATCGCATCGACGTGCTTGGCGTTGCGCTCGATAAGCTCGTAGGCCATGGCAAAGTCATGCTCGGTGTCAACGGCGCCTTCCTTGGGCCGCAGATCACGCACGTGGCCGTACGAGGCCAGGACCTGGAAGTCGCTGCCAAGATATTTGTTGATGGTCTTGGCCTTCGCCGGCGACTCGACGACAAGCAGGTTTTTTGCCATGAAACGGGGTTTCCGTGAAACAAATCTGACGGCACCTTAGCAGCGCCGGGCTTATATAGTTGAAACCATGCACCACCGGTGCTGTCAAGCTGGCCCCTCGCTGCCGCCCCGGAAACTCTCCACCCGCGCGGATCAATCGGGAGTCCGCACCGCCTGGCGCCGGTAGCGGTCGCCAGCCAAGCGCTCCACCTGGGCCGAGAGTTCCAGCAGCAGCAACTGGGCGCCCAGGGCAGCCGGCGACCAGCCGGTACGCCGCGCCAATTCGTCCACGCCCACCGGATCGTGGCCAATGTGGCGCAGGAGTGCAGCCTGGGTTGGGTCGGCCGCCGCGGACGCGGCAGTCTCCGCAGGCCCGTCACCGGGCCCGTGGTCGACAGCGCCAATGGCGCCATCGGGTACTCCAGGCTCGGGGGGTGGATCGCCGGTGCCGGACGCCAGCAGCCGCTCAGTCAGCTCGGCGCCGAGCATGCGCGCGGCCGGCGCCAACAGCTCGACGAGCTCCGCGACCTCCTCCACGAGACGCGCGCCGTCGCGGATCAGGCGATGACAGCCACGGGCCAGTGCATGGTCGATGGACCCGGGCAAGGCAAACACTTCCCGGCCCTGCTCGGCCGCCAGGCGGGCGGTGATCAGTGAGCCTGAGCGCATTCCGGCCTCCACCACCAGGGCGCCCAGGGCGAGACCGGCTATCAGCCGGTTGCGCCGCGGAAAATGGTCGGCGCGCGCCGGCGTGCCTGGGGGAAACTCGCTGACCAGCGCGCCCTGCCGCGCAATGGCCCGGGCCAGGGCCTCATGCTTGTGCGGATACACGAGATCGGGGCCGGTGCCCATGACCGCCACAGTGGTGCCGCCACTGGCCAGCGCCGCGCCGTGCGCCGCCGCGTCGACGCCATCGGCGAGCCCACTGGTGATGGTGAACCCGCCGCGTACCAGGCCACGGGCGAAACGCTCGGCGTGGACCAGGCCGCCGGCGCTGGCCGCCCGCGCACCAACCACGGCAACCTGGGGATAGAGCAACACACCGGCTTCGCCGCTGACGAACAGCGCGGCCGGTGGCTGCGGGATGTGTTCGAGCTGTGGCGGGAAATCCACGTCGGTGCAGCGCAGCAGGCGATGGCCCGGAGCCGACAACCAGGCCTGGTCCGAGATCAGGCGCGCCTCATCCGGATGCCGCAGCCAGGCACCGGCGGCTGCACCCAGTTCCGTTCGATGCCGCCATAACTGCGCAGGCACGAGACGCACGTCCTGGCCAGCGCGCTCGAGCCACCAGCGCAACCCGCCCGGCCCCAGCCCCGGCGTGCGCAAGGCGACCAGCCAGGCCCGCAACTCGTCGTTTTCAACCATGCCGGCAGTGTAGGCAGCACGCGACAGCAGGGCGGCGCGGCATTGGCCGCGCCGCCCTGTAGGCCAGCTACCTCATGGCCTGTTGTTGCTTATTCGGGCATCCGCAGCTTGGCGCCGATATTCACCGGGCGCAGACCGTCCATCACCAGCCCGTAGCTCACCCGCTCGAAGGTGCGGAACACCATCACATGGCCGACGTATTCGTCCGGCAAGGTGACCTTGGGGCCGACGCCGCGGTCCCAGCTGCTGCTGGCGACGTCGTCGTGGATCGTCTCACCCGGTTCATCCATGGTGAACGTGGTGCCGTTGTCGATCCCGTCCTTGCTGCCCACCGAGAGCACCACCACCTGCCGCGAGCCCACTGCATGCAGCGCATCGTTGAGGCCGATCACCCGGGCCGTGGCCGGCACCGACTTTGGCGGATGCGGCAGATAGTACGGATCGTACGCCGTATCGTCGATTGGCATGACGCGGTCGCCGCTGCGGATTTCGCGCGTCGAGTCCAGCAGCAGCAACGTGGCCGGATCACCCGTGCGCAAGGTTTCCGCGGTGCCGATCACGCTGACCTCCACGCCCATATCCTTGCCCCGTTCCCAATGGCCATCGTGGCGCGTGTCCTCATCCCACGGCGCATCGACCATGGCCGCGTTGGCATCGAGCGGATTGGCGGCCAGCGGCGACTCGGGTGGCTTGGACACGTCACGCGGGAAGGCGCGGAACAAGTGGGTCGGGCGCACGATGGCCCAACGTTGTCCCGGTTCGCCATGCAGTCCGCGCACGTACAGGTTCTGGCCAACCGCACCGCGCAGGCGTGCCTCTTCCAGCCCGACCACGTATGGCGCAGAGCTGACCGCGCTCCCGTCCATCACCCGCAAATCGCGGAGGAACATGCGCAGGTCGGCCAGGGGAATCGCGGTCACCGCCGAATCCTCGCGATGCACGGCCGGTCGCAGGGTCAGCGCCGGCACGTCGCCATTGCCGCCGATGAACGACAGGTTGAGCACGTCACCGGGATAGATCAGATGCGGGTTGTGCACCTGCGGATTGGCCTGCCAGATCTCCGGCCACAGCCAGGGCTTGGCCAGGAATTTCGCGGAGATGTCCCACAAGGTGTCGCCACGGCGCACCGTGTAGCTGTCGGGGTGGCCACTGCGCAACGGCGCGCCTGCCGCGTAGACCACGGCGGTAGCCAGGACGCCGGCCAGCAGCATCAGAATTTTCTTGCTCATGTGGCAGGAATCCCCCCTTCCCCAGACGCCCGATCGAGTGTAACTGAACCGTTAACCCGCGCAACTGCCATGCGGCCGGCAGCGTCGCGGCGCCAGTGGCCATAAAGCCGTGAGACAATATGGATTGTAAGGTGCGGCAGGGCTTGGTTTTCGCCCACTTGCCCGCAGTTTCGGCAGGAGAGGTGAGACCTTGAGCATGTTGTCCATCCTGGAGTTCCCCGATCCCCGCCTGCGCCTGCATGCTGCCCCGGTGCAGGTCTTCGACGCGCAGCTCAAGAAGCTCGGCGCCGACATGCTGGAAACTATGTATGCCGCCAACGGCGTCGGCCTGGCCGCGATCCAGGTCAACGTGCAGCAGCGCGTCCTGGTGGCGGACATGAGCGATGAGCGCAACCAGCCGCTGGTGCTGGTCAATGCCGAGGTCGTGGAGCGGCACGGCTCGCAGGTGTACCAGGAGGGTTGCCTGTCCTTCCCCGGCATCTATGCCGACGTGACGCGCGCCCTGGGCGTCACCGTCACTGCCCAGGACCTCGACGGCAAACCCTTGCGGTTCGAGCTCGAGGGTCCGCTGGCGGTGTGCATCCAGCACGAGATCGACCATCTCGACGGCAAGATGTTCGTCGACTATCTGTCGTCGCTGAAACGCGCCATGTTGCTCAAGCGCCTGGACAAGCAACGCCGGCAGGCGGCAAGTGCTTGAGCGCGGCGCGCAGCGCTGAGCCGCGTCTGCGGCTGGTCTTCGCCGGTACCCCCGAGTTTGCCTTGCCCAGCCTCGCAGTGTGCGTGGCAAGTGGCGCCGACGTGGTCGCCGTGTATACCCAGCCCGACCGCCCGGCGGGGCGCGGCCGCAAGCTCAGCCCCAGCCCGGTCAAGCAGGCAGCCTTCGCAGCCGGCATTCCCGTGGAACAACCTGTTTCGCTGAAAGCCGTCGGCGCACAGGCGACGCTGGCCGCGCTGCGGCCGGACCTGCTGGTGGTGGTGGCCTATGGCCTGATCCTTCCGCCCGCCGTGCTGGAGTTGCCCGCGCATGGCTGCTGGAACGTGCATGCGAGCCTGCTGCCGCGTTGGCGCGGCGCGGCGCCGATCCAGCGCGCCATCCTGGCCGGCGATGAAGCCACTGGTGTGTCCCTCATGCAGATGGATGCCGGACTGGATACCGGAGCGGTGCTGCTGGAACGCAGCACGCCGATCCATGCCGACGATACGGGCGGCAGCCTGCACGACCGTCTGGCCGGGCTGGGTGCGCAAGTGCTGGCCGAGGCCCTGGCTGCACTGCTTGCCGGCAAGCTGCCCACGGCCCGCGCCCAGGCGGGCGCGGGCATCAGCTACGCCCATAAGCTGGAAAAATCCGAGGCCGAGCTCGACTGGCAACAAGCGGCGGTGACCTTGGAGCGCCAGGTGCGCGCCTTCGATCCCTGGCCGGTCGCCAGCACGCGCATTGCCGGCGAGCCGGTGCGGGTGTGGGCAGCCCAGGCGCTTGAGCGGTCGCATACAACGACCCCCGGCAGCGTGCTGGCGGCCGGTAGCGAGGGCATCGACCTGGCCTGCGGCAACGGCGTCCTGCGTATTACCGCCCTGCAGCGTCCCGGTGGCCGGCGCCTCAGTGCCGCCGACTACCTCAACGGGCGACCCGAATTGCGCCAGCTCGCATGAAGCCTGACGCGCGGGCCGTCGCGGCCACGGCGCTGGCCGAGGTGGCCTGGCATGGCGCCTCCCTGCGCGATGCGCTCGCCCGGCATGCAGGCAAGCTGGCGGATCCGCGCGACCGGGCGCTGTTGACCGCCCTGGTGCACCACGGCGCGCGCTGGTGGTTGCGCTATGACGCTGCCCTCGATGGCTTGCTGGCGCAGCCGCTGCGCCACAAGGAGCCAGCCGTCCACGCCTTGCTGGTGTTGGGCCTGGTGCAACTGGAGGTGATGCAACTGAGCGCCTATGCCGCCGTGGCCGCAAGCGTCGAGGCCGCGCGCGCGCTCGGGCGCCCGCAGTTTGCCGGCCTGGTGAATGCCGTGCTGCGGCGCTGGCAGCGCGAGCGCACCGACCGCAACGCCATGCTCGATGCGCAGCCGCGCACGCGCCATGCGCACCCAGCCTGGCTAGCCGCCGCCCTCGAACACGACTGGCCAGGCCAGGCCGAAACCATCATGGCCGCGAACAACGACGAGCCACCTTTGACCCTGCGCGCGAATCGGCGCCACGCCCCACGCGAGGAGCTGCAGACGCGGCTGGCCGCAGCCGGCGTCGACGCCACGACCCACCCCTGGCTGGCGGACGCCCTGGTGTTGCCGCACAGTGTCGACGTCACCCGCCTGCCCGGCTTTGCCGATGGCGCCTTCGCTGTACAGGACGGTGCGGCGCAAGTGGCGGCCGACCTGCTTGCCGCCGCCGACGGCATGCGCGTGCTGGATGCCTGTGCGGCACCAGGCGGCAAGGCCTGCCACGTCCTGGAGCGCGCACAGGTCGAGCTGACCGCGCTGGAATGGGACCCCGAGCGCGCCCAGCGCGTGCGTGAGAACCTGGCGCGGCTGGGGCTGGAAGCGCGCTTGCTTATCGGCGACGCCGGCGAGCCGCACGACTGGTGGGACGGCAGGCCCTTCGAGCGCATCCTGGTCGACGCGCCATGCTCGGCCACCGGCGTGCTGCGGCGGCGGCCGGACGTACGCCTGCATCGGCGCGCCAGCGACCTCAAGGCCCTGGGCACGCAACAGCTTCGCATCGTCACCGCGCTGTGGCCCCTGCTCGCCCCAGGTGGCGTACTGGTCTATGCCACCTGCTCGGTGCTGCGCGAGGAGAACCAGGCCATCGTCGAGACCCTGCTGCGCGGGCAGCCTGACGCCCACGCGCGCAGCTTCACGCTTCCGGCCGGACAGCGCGCCGGACCGGGCTGGCAGATCCTGCCCGGCGACGACGGGCTGGATGGCATGTATTACGCGGTGCTGGAAAAGCTCCCGGCGGCCGCTGGCTCGCCGGCCGGCTGAGCTCACCCAGCGCACGCGGAACAACCGTCCGCGAGCGTACGGACGCGATGTCCGCGGACGCTCGCGGTTGCCGGCGCTTGCACCCCCAGGCGCATCACAGCGCCATTTCCGCGTGCCGCAAGGTTTGGCATGGTGCTTGCGATACCTGGTCTGCGGATCCCCGCAACGATCAGGAGAACACCATGAAATTCGAAGCATTGATGTTGCGCGTGTTATATGCCGGCAGCCTGCTGGTCTGCGTAGTGGCGTTTGGCGACATGTTGCTGGCCGGAGCGCCGCGCATGCCGGCCGGCTCGGCGCCTACGGGTACCGTTCTGGCCAGCTCCACGCAGTGCACGGCCCCAGTTCGTGTGTTGCCGGGCCAGCTCGCCGTCGCCCAGCAGGATCGAGGCTGAGCGTCGGGCACCCACCGTCTTGCGCACGGCATAATGGGGCGATGCTCCATGTGATCTTGGTCCAACCAGAGATTCCAGCCAACACCGGCAACGTGATCCGCCTGTGCGCGAACACCGGCGCCGATTTGCACCTGGTGCGCCCACTGGGCTTTTCGATGGACGATGCACGCCTGCGCCGGGCCGGGCTGGACTACCGCGAATACGCCAGCGTGGCCGTGCATAACGACCTTGCCGCCTGCCTTGCCACGCTGGGTGCGCCACGCCTTCTCGCCTTCAGCGCACGCGGCCGCGTGCGCTACAGCGGGGTGCGCTTCCACGCCGGCGACGCCTTGCTGTTTGGCGGCGAGAGCGCGGGTCTGCCCGACGAGGTACTGGCAGCAGTCCCGGCCGCCGCCCGCCTGCGCCTGCCGATGCGCCCGGACAGCCGCAGCCTGAATTTGTCCAACAGCGTGGCCATCGCGGTCTACGAAGCCTGGCGCCAACTCGGCTTTGACGGCGCGGTTACAATCCCGGCATGAGTGCCGAAGCCAACGCCTGGTTGCCGCAGCCGCTGCGCAAGCTGGTCGGGCGTACCCTGCAGGGCGCGTTCGCGCATGCGCTGGCGCTCGACCCGGATGCGCAGCGCGAGCTGCACGCGCTGGATGGCCAGAGTGTGCAGTTGTACCTGCGCGGGCCGGAGCTCGCCTTCACCGTCACCGTCGCCAGTGGCCAATTGCGAATGGGTCCGCCACAGGCCGATGACAAGCTGCGCATCAGCACCACGCCCGGCGCCCTGCTCAGCCTGGCGTTCAAGCACGAGGGCGAGTCGATTGCGCCGGGCAAGGTTGAGCTTGCCGGCGACGCCGGCCTGGCCCGTCAGCTGGAAAAGCTCCTGCGCGACTTTGCGCCCGACGTCGAGGAAGCTTCCACACGGCTCTTTGGCGACGTGCTCGGCGTCCCCGTGGCACGGGCCGCGGGCGCCACGTTGCGGCATGTGCGCGAGAGCGCAGCACACTTGCGCGAGGACAGCGCCGACTGGCTGCGCGACGAGGCCCGCCTGGTCATGGGCCCCGGCGAACTGGAAGACTTCCTGGACGGCGTTGACGCCCTGCGCGAGGGCAGCGAACGGCTGCAGGCGCGGGTGGCGCGGCTGGCCGCGCGCGCGCGCGGAACCTCGGCATGACCCCATTTGCGACCGTCCCGCGCCTGTTGCGGGTGGCCTCCGTGCTGCTGGCGTACCGCCTCGACGAGCTGGTCGACGCGGCCCACCTGTATCGGCCGCTCAAGCTGCTGCGGCCCTTGCTCGCGCGCCGGCGCCAGGACGTGGCTGGCTTGCCGCGCGGTGCGCGACTGCGCCTCGCCCTGGTCGAACTGGGGCCGATCTTCGTCAAGGCCGGCCAGGTGCTCTCCACCCGGCGCGACCTGGTCCCGACCGACATTGCCGACGAGCTCTCCTTGCTGCAGGACCAGGTGCCGCCCTTCCCCGGCAGTGAGGCGCGCGCCATCGTCGAGCGCGAGCTGCACAAACCCGTGGACCAGCTGTACGCGCAATTCGAGGACGCCGCGCTGGCCTCGGCCTCGATTGCCCAGGTGCACGCGGCCAGGCTGCACGACGGCCGCGAGGTGGTGGTCAAGGTTTTGCGCCCGCATATCGAGGGGCAGATCGCCGGTGACGTGCGCCTGCTGCGCACCCTGGGTGAGCTGGTGCAGCGCTGGCACTCGCACGCCGACAAGATCCGCCCGCTCGATGTCGTGGCCGAAGTCGAGAAGATGCTGGAAAACGAACTCGACCTGCAACGCGAAGGCGCGAACGCCAGCCTGCTCAAGCGCAACTTTGCCAGCGGCGAGGATCTGTACGTGCCGGCCGTGCACTGGGAGTTCACGACCTCCCGGGTCCTGACCCTGGAGCGCGTGCACGGGGTGAGCTGCGACGACATTGCCGCGATCGACGCCGCCGGCATCGAGCGCAAGGCGCTGGCCGTCAAGGGCGTGAGGATCTTCTACGAACAGGTGTTCCGCGACAATTTCTTCCACGCCGACGCCCACCCCGGCAACATCTGGGTGGACACGACGCGCACCGCGGAGCCGCGCTTCATCGCGCTGGACTTCGGCATCATGGGCTCGCTGCCGGAGGCCGACCAATATTGGCTGGCGCAGAATTTCGTGGCCTTGTTCGAGCGCGACTACGCGCGCATCGCGCGGCTGCACGTGGCCGCCGGCTGGATGCCGGCCAGCGTGCGCCTGGACGAACTGGAAGCCGCGATCCGCACGGTCTGCGAGCCGTACTTCACCCGGCCGCTGGCGCAGATCTCGCTGGCCGAACTGGTGATCAAGTTGTTCCAGACCGCCCGCCGCTTCGAGCTGACGATCCAGCCGCAGCTGATCCTGCTGCAGAAGACCCTGCTCAACATCGAGGGCGTGGGCCGCTTCCTCGACCCGGACATCGACATCTGGGCGGTCGCCGAGCCCGTGCTCAAGCGCATCCTGCGCAAGCGCAACAGTCCGCTGCGGGCGCTGCGCGACATGCGCAGGCGCCTCCCCGAGTGGCTGCACCACGCCCCGGAGCTGCCCGAACTGGTGCGCGACGCGCTGCGCCAGGCGGCCAGCGGTCGGTCGGCGGAGGCGGGCGATGCACGAGCGCTCGCGCAGCTGCGCGACGACGCCGCCCGCCAGCGCCGGCTGCTGCTGTACAGTGTCGGCGGGGCGTCGTTGCTACTTTGTGCGACCCTGCTGTGGTCCCTGGATCCCTGGGCGGGCCCCTGGCCACCGGCGCTGGCCGGGACCGCGGCCGTCCTGGCCTTCATCGCCGGCTGGCGTCAGCGCTGAGCCGGCCGCGCTGGGGCCGACGTCCGCGACCGCTCCACATGCCAGGCAGCGCAAAACCCGAGCAGACGGCATGTTGATCGTCACCGCCAACCTCAGTCTTCCCGAGAGCGAGCTGATCGAGCGATTCCTGCGCGCCGACGGCCCCGGCGGCCAGCACGTCAACCGCACGGAGAGCGCGGTCGAGCTGCGCTTCGACGTCGGCCGCTCCGCCGCGTTGCCCGGGGATGTGCGCGAGCGCCTGCTGGCGCGGCGTGACCGCCGGCTCACCGACGCCGGCGTGCTGGTGATCCAGGGGCGCCGCTTCCGCGACCAGGCGCGCAACCGCGAGGACGTGCGCGAGCGCCTGGCCGTCATCATCCGCAACGTTCTGGTGCCGCCCAAGCCGCGCCGGCCGACCCAGCCCACGCGCGCCTCCAGGGAGCGCCGCCTGCAGGACAAGCAGCGCCGCGGTGCGCTCAAGCAGAGCCGCACGCGCCGGCCCGAACACGAATGAGGCGGGTGCCAAAACCCAGCGAGCTGCCGCCGCGCATGCCCCGGCTGCGCGATACGCCGCACCGCGCGCTGTGCCGGCTGATCCTGCGCGTCGCCGGCTGGAAGCTCGATGGCGAATTTCCCGACCTGCCCCGGCTGGTGTTGATTGCCGCACCCCACTCCTCGTGGTGGGACGGCGTCTGGGGCCTGCTGATGAAGGTCGCGATCGGCGCCGACATCCGCTTCATGGCCAAGCAGGAGCTGTTCCGGCCCCCGCTAGCAGGCTTGCTGCGGCAGCTCGGCGGCATCGCGGTCGACCGCGGTGCGACCACCGGCGTCGTCGGGCAGCTGCTCGCGCAGTTCGAGCGGCAGCCGTACCTGTGGCTCGGCATCGCCCCCGAGGGCACACGCAAGCCGGTGCAGCGCTGGAAGTCCGGTTTCTGGCGCATTGCCCACGGCGCGGGGGTGCCGGTGCTGCCGGTCGCCTTCGACTATCCAAGCAAGTCCATCATCATCGGTACACCCATGCCCACCGGCCCGGACCTGGACGCCGACCTCGCGCGCTTGCGCGCGTTCTACGCACCGTTCCGCGGCAAACACCGCACCGTCTGAAACCACCCACGCACCTGGGGCTCAGGCTGCCGTGGATGCCGACGGCGGCGCTTGGCCGGGATCGGGCCGGCGCGAGTCCGCCGTTCCAGTCGTGTCCACCCCGGCCGCATCCGCCTCGGCGGCGTCCACCTGCGGCGATACCAGCACCAGCACGGTCCAGCCGGGCCTTGGCTGCAGGTCGAGCTTGGAGGTGGCGACGTGCAGCCTGCCCTTCTCGTCGACGCCGAACAGCAGGACCGAGGTGACGCCGTACTGCGCGAGGAATTGCGGCCAGTCGAAGCTGCCGCTCAGCCTGGTCGACTTGACGCGCCAGCCTTCATCCAGCATGTGCGCGAAGCGCGCATGGGTCATGTCCTCGTCGAACAGCGGCGGTGCCAGGACGCTGCCCGGCAGGGCCGCGCGCTCGGTGTTTTCCTGCGGGGTCAGGTGGCGCAGGCGGTAGACGTTGCGACGGCCAAACTCCTGGCGATAGCGCACGCTGGCCAGCGTGTTGCGTTCGCGATGGGTGGACATGGCCAGGAAGCAGCCGAGGCCGGACAGGTCGAGATAGCGTTCCGCATACGGCGACGCGGGGTTGCCGAAGAACGTGTTCATGCCCTGCATGCGCGCCACGCGGATCCCGTCCCAGTCGTCGTCCGCCAGGGTGACGCGGAAACCCGCCGCGAGCAGGGCACCGGCAATCGTGCGGGCAACCTCGTCGGAGCCATACACCAGTACGCCGTTGGGCTCGGGCTCGGCCACCTGCAGCCAGCGGGCCAGCGGGCGGGCGGTCGTGCTCTGCAGCACCACGGTGCCGATGATGAGGATGAACACCAGCGGCACCAGCGCTTCGGCGCCGGCCACCCCCAGCTCGTCCAGGCGCAGCGCAAACAAGGCCGACACCGAGGCGGCCACGATGCCACGCGGGGCGACCCAGCCGATCAGCGCGCGCTCGCGCCAGGACAAGGCGCTGCCCCAGGTCGCCAGTGCCACCGCCAACGGCCGCACCACGAATTGCGCAATCAGGAACACGCCCACGCCCGCCGCCAGCATGCCGCCAGGCAAGGGCCAATGGAGGCGTGCGGCGAGCAGGACGAAGAGCACGGACACCAGCACCGTCGTCAGGTTTTCCTTGAAGTCGAGGATGTCGTCGATGTGAATGTCGCGCACGTTGCCCAGCGCGATGCCCATGATGGTCACCGCCAACAGCCCGGATTCGTGGGTCAGCGTGTTGGAAATGCTGAAAGCCAGCAGCACCGCCGAAAGCACGGCGAAGTTCTGCAGAAACTCGGGGATCAGCTGCCGGCGCAGCAGCACCGCCATGAGCCAGGCGGCAAGTGCGCCAATGACCACGCCGCTGGCCACCGTGGCCGAAAACACGGTCAGCGTGTGCCCCTCCTGGTGCGACACGATGGCCTCGAAAATCAAGACCGCAAACAAGGCCCCGAGGGGATCGATGACGATGCCTTCCCAACGCAGTGTGTTGGCGATGCGCGCATTCGGCCGCAGCGTGCGCAGCATCGGGATCACCACGGTGGGCCCGGTGACGCAGGCCAGGGCGCCAAACAGGAAGGCGATGGCCCAGTCCACGCCGGCAACCAGGCGTGCCGCCAGCGCCAGCATCAGCAGCGTGGCAATGGCCCCGTAGCTGACCAGTCCGCGCACCGCGCGACCGATGCCTGGCAGCTCATGGAGGCGCAGGGTCAGGCTGCCCTCGAACAGGATCAGGGCGACTGCCAGCGACACCATCGGGAACAGCAGCTTGCCCAGCATGCGGTCCGGTTCCAGCACGCCAAGCATGGGGCCAAGCACCAGGCCCGCCAGCAGGAGGAACACGATCGCCGGCAACTTCAGTTTCCAGGCCAGCCACTGCGCCAGGAAGCCGACCATCAACACGCCGGCCAGCGTCAAGCCAAGATCGAGAACCATCACGTTTCCGGAAAAAACCAAGACGCTATCGGAACACGGCAGCGCCGCGACGTCCACCCGCGGCCGGGAGCTCAGCCGCTGCGGTATTGCAGCGCCTCGGCCAGGTGCTCGCGCGCCAGCGCCGGAGTGCCGCCATCCAGATCGGCAATGCTGCGCGCCACGCGCAGCACGCGATGGTAGGCGCGCACCGACAAGCCCAACTTTTCCAGCGCGCTGCCGAACCAGTACCGTTCGGCGCTGGGCAGGGCGCAGGCGCGCTCCAGCTCACGCACGTCAAGCTGCGCATTCGTGCACCCGGCGCGCGACCAGCCCCGGGCCCGCGCCGCCAGCACGCGCGCGCGCACGCTGGCGGAATCCTCGCCTGCAGGCGGCTGCTTCGCATTCAGCTCGGCCAGGGGCATCTGCGGCACCTGCACGCACAGGTCGATGCGGTCCAGCAGCGGCCCCGACACCCGGCTGCGGTAGCGCTGGATCTGGTCGGGCGTGCAATGGCAACGCGGCCCACCGGCATAACCGCACGGGCACGGATTCATTGCCGCCACCAACTGGAACCGCGCCGGAAAGGTCGACTGCCGCGCCGCCCGCGAAATCGCGATATGTCCCGATTCCATCGGCTCGCGCAGGACCTCCAGGACCTGCCGGCTGAATTCCGGCAGCTCGTCGAGAAACAGCACGCCGTTGTGCGCCAGGGAAATTTCTCCCGGCCGCGGCACCGAACCGCCACCCACCAGGGCCACGCCGGAGGCAGTGTGGTGCGGGGCGCGGAACGGCCGCCGGCCCCACTGCGCGAGGCAGTTCCCGGCCTGCCCGGCCACCGACAGCACGGCGCAGGTCTCCAGGGCCTCGGCCTCGGTCAGCGGCGGCAGGATGCCGGGCAGGCGTTCGGCCAGCATGGTCTTGCCTGTGCCCGGCGGTCCGACCAGCAACAGATGGTGGCCGCCGACTGCCGCAATCTCCAAGGCACGCCGCGCCTGCAGTTGGCCGCGCACGTCACGCAGGTCCGGTCCGGCGCAGGCCGGGGCAGCGGCGATGCGGTCCGGCGATGCCAGGTCATCTGCGCCATGCAACCAGGCGCAGACCTGGGCCAGCGAGTCGGCGACGCGGACGTCCATGTCGCCCACCAGCGCCGCCTCGGCGGCGTTGGCGCGCGGCACGACCATGCCACGGCCCAGCGCGCGGGCGCGCAGCAAGGCCGGCAACACCCCGGACACCGGCCGCAGCGCACCGGTGAGCGCCAGCTCGCCAAGGAATTCGCAGGTATCCAGCTTTTGCCGTGGCACCTGGCCGCTCGCGGCAAGGATGCCAAGGGCAATCGGCAGGTCGAAGCGGCCACCCTCCTTCGGCAGCTCGGCCGGGGCCAGGTTCACCGTGATCCGGCGATTGGGGTATTCGAACGCGGCGCTCTGCACCGCCACCCGCACCCGGTCCCGCGCTTCGCGCACCGCCGCTTCCGGCAAGCCGACGATGTTTGTCGCCGGCAAGCCACCCGCCAGGTTGACCTCCACCACCACCTGTGGCGCTGCGATGCCGACCGAGGCGCGGCTGAGAGCGACTGCCAGGCTCACCCCTCACCCCCTTGCGCGCCAAATGTCTGGCGAGTCCGGCACGCAAGACCGGCCGTCCAGAAGTCCCGCGCCATGTCCGTGGTGGCCTCCATTGGCCGCGCCCGTCGGGCGGGCCGGCCAATCAGGGGTCGTGGGCGGCGATCACGGCTTCCAGTTCGCCGACGGTGCGCTCCAGCGCTTCGAGCTTGGCCCGCGTCTGCGCCAATACCTGGGTCTGCACGTCGAATTCCTCGCGCGTCACCAGGTCCAGGCGGCGCAGGCCCTGCGCCAGCACGTCGCGCATGTTGGCCTGTACGTCCTGCTGCGCCCGCGCCAAGCCCTCCGGCACCAGCGCGGCGAGCCGCGCGGCCAGGCTGTCGATGTCCTGCTTGTCGATCATGCTGCTTACCCGTCCTCGCAATACCCACAGTGTAGACAGTCGCCGGGTGATGGCGCCATCGGGATGCCGCGGCAAAGGCGGTAAGGATTGCCCTACCACGGCGCGGCAGGCGACAGCGGCGGCAGCCGCGGGCAAAATACACGGTGTCGACGCGGCATGACGGCGCCACCTTGCAAGGAAAATCCATGAAACTGGTCCTAGCCATCATCAAGCCATTCAAGCTGGACGACGTGCGCGAAGCGCTTGCCGAGGTCGGCGTACAGGGCATCACGGTGACGGAAGTCAAGGGCTTCGGCCGCCAGAAAGGTCATGCCGAGCTCTATCGCGGGGCCGAATACGTGGTCGATTTCCTGCCCAAGATCAAGCTCGAGATCGCCGTGGTCGACGACCAGCTGGAGCGCGTGATCGAAGCCATCCAGCAATCGGCGCGCACCGGCAAGATCGGTGACGGCAAGATCTTCGTCAGCCAGCTGGATCAGGTCATCCGCATCCGCACCGGCGAACTGGACCACGACGCGTTGTAGCCGCCCCACGGTACTTCTTCGCCTTCGATCGACCGCGCCGACGGTCGCATCGACTGCGCCAGTGGGCCCGGTCGGGTCGCCGGGGAATCTGCGGCAGGACGTTCGATACAAGCATGACCGTATGGCGCCGCCGTCACGTTGTGCGGTGCACGCTGTGCGCACCGCGCAAGCTTCCGGGGCGATACCCATGCAGCGCTACGCAAACCGCTCTGGCGATTCTGGCGTCGCCGCCTACGAATGCCGGCCGGGCGAGATACGCCTGCGCTTCGTCGACCGCGCCACCGTCTACGTCTACACCCGCAGCCACCCGGGCATGGCCGACGTGCGCGAGATGCAGCGCCTGGCTACGGCGGGGCGCGGCCTGGCCACCTACGTCAACCAACACGTACGCGACGATTACGAGTATGCGATTGAATAGCCTTCCCGCCGGCCTACAGCATTGGTGGCGAGACAGATGAAGACAGCCGAGGCAACACGGCGGAATGTGCTTGACTACACGTGTCGCCAGGCGTAGCGTAGCGACACGTGTAGTCATGCGGAGTCGCGCCCATGTCCCGTTCCACTATCGGCGACCAGGAACTCGCCCTGCTGCGCCACCTCGGCAAACACCAGCCCGCCAGCGCGGGTGAGGTCGCGGCCAGCTTCGGCGAGGTGCACGGCTTGGCCCGCTCCACCGTGCTCACCATGATGGAGCGGCTGCGCGCCAAGGGTTATCTCAAGCGCCGCCAGGCGCAGGGCGTGTACCGCTACAGCACCACCACCGGCCCCGGCGAGGCAACGCGCAACGCGGTGGGCCAGTTCGTGGAAAAGACCCTGAGTGGCTCGGTGTCGCCGTTCGTGGCTTGGATGGCCGAACGCGGCGAGGTTAGCGACGCCGAGTTGTCCGAGTTGCAGGCCCTGGTGGCCCAACTCGAAACCACGCGTCGGGAGAGCTGACATGGGCCTGCTCGAACACATCTCCGCCGAACTGCTGACGCGCTTGGCCTGGACCTCGCTGCAGGCCGCGCTACTGATCGCCGCCATCGCCCTGCTGCTGCGCGCCCTGCCGCGCCTGCCCGCCGCCGCGCGCTGCGCGCTGTGGTGGCTGGTGGGCCTGCAGGTGCTGCTGGGCCTGACCTGGCAGGCGCCCATCGCCCTGCCTTTGCTGGCGTCGCCGGTGGTCGTGGCCGCATCGCCTGTCGCCGCCACCGGGGCGGGCACGCCGATGACTGTCGCGACGCGAGAGGCCGCGCCAGCACCGATGACCGCTGCCTTGTCGACCGGCATGTCCAAACCTGCCGCCGCGCCGCCAGCGAGCGCTCCCGGCTGGATGTCCGCGCATTGGCGCGTGCTGCTGCTTGCGCTGTGGCTATCCCTGCTGCTGGCGCAGTTGCCGGCATTGCTCCTGCAACATCGCCGCACGCGCCGCCTGCGCCGCGACGCGATGCCGCTGGACGATGCCGCGCTGCAGGCGCAATGCGGCCGGCAGGCGCGCGCCCTCGGCCTGCGTCGTTGCCCGCCGCTGCTCGCCTCGCCCGCCGTCGTCTCGCCCCAGGTATGCGGGCTGCGCCGTCCCGCCATCCTGTGGCCGGCTGCGTTGCCGCTCGCCCCCGAGGCCGCCTCGCTGGCGTTGGCCCACGAACTCGCCCACCTCAAACGCGACGACCTGCTGCTGGGCTGGGTTCCCGCGCTGGCGGCGCGACTGTTCTTCTTCCACCCGCTGCTGCGCTGGGCGATGCACGAGTATGCGCTGCACCGCGAGGCGGCTTGCGATGCGCTGGCGCTCGCACAGCAGCGCGCCACGCCGCACGACTATGGTTGCCTGCTGCTGGAACTGGGCGTGGCCCGCCCGTTGCACGCGGGCCTTGGCAGCGCGCCTCCCACCTTCCACAACCTCAAGCGGCGGCTGCTGATGCTGCAACAGGCCGCCGATGCCATGCCGATCACGCGCGGCTGGCCGTTCGTCGCACTTGTCGCGCTGATCGGCGTATTGCCGTACCGCGTGACGGCCGGCGCCGCACAGCAGTCGCCGGGCACCGCGACCGGCACCTATCTGCCGGCCGCGCCGCCGGCACCTCCCGCGCCACCACCGGTGCCGGCCGCGCCTACCGTCGCATCGCCGCCACTGCCCAGCGCACCCCCATCGCCCGCGGCCCCGCCCGCACCACCGACGCCACCCATTGCCCTCGCCGGGTTCAGTGGCCGCCACGTGAGCATCAGCACGCACGACGACGACGGTTACGCCTTCGCGTTGCTCGATGGCGACGCCGTCACCATCAACGGTACCGACGGCGACCTCGCTGCCATCCGACGCCTGCGCAAGCCGGGCGAGCCCCTGCTGTGGTTCCGCCGCGGCGACAAGTCCTGGCTGATCCACGATGCCGCCACGATCCAGCGCGCCAAGGCCGCCTACGCGCCCATCACCGCGCTGGGCAAGCAGCAGGGCGAACTGGGCAAGCAGCAAGGCGCGCTGGGCAAGCAGCAAGGCGCGCTGGGCAAACAACAAGGCCAGTTGGGTGCGCAACAAGGACGCCTCGGCGCCCAGCAAGGCAAGCTCGGCGCGCGCGAGGCCGCGCTGGCCGCACGGCAGGCGGCGCTAGCCGGCCATAGGGCCGTGCTGGACAGCGGCAACGACGCGGCCCAGGCGACGGTCGATGCGCGCAAGGCGCTGCAGGCCGAAACCGCCAAGCTGGACGTCGAGCGCCAGACCCTGCACGATCAGCAGGCCGCCTTCGGCAAACAGCAAAGAGCGCTGGGTTCGCAGCAGGAAGCGCTGGGCCGCAAGCAGGAAGCGCTCGGCAAGCAGCAAGCGGCGCTCGGCGAACGACAGCGTGCGGCTGCGGCACAAGCCGAGCAGCAGGTCGACAAGCTGCTGGAGGAGGCGCTGGCCAAGGGCATCGCGCAGCCGGTTTCGATGACCGCACCTATGCGCACGGCCGCGTCGGTGACCGCCTACTGGCGCGGCGCCGGCAAGCTGGAAGGCGAACAGAGGCAACTGCAGGGCCCGCTCGAAGGCCTGCAGGACCGGCTGCGCAGCGTCGAGGCCCAGCGTCAGGAACTGAAGGCGAGTCCGCAGGCAGCGGCTGCCGCGCAGCGCATGGCCAGCCTCGACGCCCAGCGGCGGCGCGATATCGATACGCGCATGGCTGCACTGCGCAGGCAACTGGCGGCGCTGCAGCCGCGGCTCGACGCCAGTGTGCAACGCCAGCGCGCCGTGTTCGACGAGGCCATGGCCAAGGGTCTTGCCGAGGACGTCAGTCACCGCTGAGCCACACCCGGCGCGCAGTGCAGCACACCGCGCGTCGCCGGGCCGTCCCGCATGCATGCACCGCCTGCTTCACGCAGGCGGCAAGGAGCGCTGCGCCATCGCGCCCCGATCCACCCGAGGGGGACACCATGCCCGGCTACTACTTCACCCTGGCCCTGCGCAGCCTGCAACGCAGCAGGGTGCTCACCGCGCTGATGGTGCTGGCCATCGGGCTGGGCATCGGCGCCAGCATGACGATGATCACCGTGCTGCACGCCATGGGCCGACGCAGGTCGCGTGGCCGATTCACGCACTTGTTGATCTCCGTCACATGGCCGGCCGGCGATGGGCATGTAATGCAACCCCCTGTCATGGGCAGAGGATCGCGATGAACGTCAGCAACAGCATCCAGCTCCAATCCACCGCGCAGGCTGGCGACGTGAAGCAACGCATCCAGGACGCATTGAAGCGGCACGCCGAAGTCGAAGCCGACGGAGTCCGCGTGAATGTACTCGACAACGGCTTGGTGCGGCTGGATGGCCACGTGGAAAACCGGGGAGAACTGCAGGCGGTCAAGCGGGCAGTCTGGTCAGCACCCGGCGTGCACTCTATCGACGACCACCTGGTCATCGGCTGACGGCCATGGCAGGCCCCACCTGGATCCTCGTCGCCGATCATGCCAAGGCGCGGCTGTTTTCGCTCGACGCCGGACAGTTGCGTGAGATCAGCGATTTCATCGACGCCGAGGCGCGCGTCCCCGGCCATGAAAAGGAGCGTGCGCCGCCACCGCGGGTCCACGATCGGTTTGGCGCAGCCCGGCATGCCATGCAATCACGAACGCTGCCGCAGGACAAGGCTGCGGCACGCTTCGCGGACATGCTGAAGTCGGTGCTCGAACGCGGCAGGACCGCGCACTCCTACGCGAACCTGGTGTTGGTCGCACCACCGCGCTTCCTCGGCGTGCTCAATGCAGCCCTCGGCGAGGCATTGGGCGACTCCGTGGTGCTGCGGATCGCCAAGAACCTGACGCGCGGCAAACCGGAAGCCATCCACGCCGAGCTGCCGCGGTCGCTGCTCAAGCCGCCCGGGCTCGTGGCCGGGGGCGTCCTGCGATCGCCCGGATGAGCCGATGCGGGAGCGGCCGGTGAACGCATGCGTCATCAGCCGTGGCGGCTGCCGCGGTGGTGCCCATGGTCCACGGCGAGGCACCCGCGGACGCGCGACGCGGCAAGGTGTTGACCTGCATCAATGGCACGACGCCGTATCGGTGTGGAGTTGGCCAGTCCATGGCGAGGCCGGTGCAGGCCGGCAGCCACGCGACCGAACGTACCCATCCACCGCTACACAGGAGTGTCGCCAATGAGCAGTGTCGCCAAGGTCATCGAAATCAATTCCGCCTCGAACCAGGGTCTTGAAGATGCCGTCAAGGTCGGTCTGGGCAAAGTCTCCAAATCGATCGAAGGCATCCGCGGTGCATGGGTCAGCGACATCAAGGTGCGTACCAGGCCCAACGGCGAAATCGAGGAATGGCGCGTGTGCTTGCGCGTCAGCTTCGTTGTGGAATAACCCGGCGTTCGGCCACGCCGGGTCTTGCGGATCAATGCGTCGCGCAAGCCACGAGCCCGCCGCGAAGCGCCGGCAACGCCAGCCAGTGGGCGGCGCGCCGGGTCAGGGCCGAGGCGGGCGCCGCAGTGGAGCGACGACCGCCGCACCGATCACGCGCGGTTCTGCGGTGGCGGGAACGCGCTGCCCGGCTGCATGCCAAGCCGGCGCAGCATGCGCGCCAGTGGGCAAAACCCGGTGAACGACGACTGCAGCAGATTCAAGCCGACAAACAGCGCCAGCAGCAGCCACCACGGCGAGAGCAAGTACGCCAGCAGCACGCCACCGACGACCATCGTGCCCGCCACACGCATCACCATCCTGTCGATGTTCATGTCCTGACCTCAACCGGCCTTCAGGCCGCGATCGCCACGTACCGGCACGGTCCCCGTCCGGCGCCACGGCAGCATCCGCAGCAGGGTGTCGTCGCGCAGGAAGCAGTGGTGGAACAAGGCCGCGGCAGCGTGCAGGCCAATGAGGTAATAGCAGATGGGGCCGATGGTCTCGTGGATGTCTTCGAGATTCCCGCCCAGCACCTTGTCGGGGCCGATCAGCGCGGGCAGCTGCAGCCCGAACAAGGGAATCGGCTTGCCTTGCGCGCTGAGCGTGATCCAGCCCAGCAGCGGCATCCCGATCAGGAAGGCATACAACGCCAGGTACATCGCATCCGCCAGCCAAAGCATCCAGGCGGGCGGTGGTGGGGTGATGGGCGGCGCGCGGAACAACAGGCGCAATATCAGCAGTGTCGGGCACGTGCGGCAGCAGCCGGGTCTCCTCGATCTCGATGTGCCGCGCCAGCTCCCGGCGTCATCGGCGCAGATGCCGTTGCGCGCGATAGAAGTCGCCGCCGGCCAAGTCCAGCAAGTGGGCCCGGAAATATGCTGCGAGGCGCTGGTGTTCGCGCGCGAAAGACGTGGACGCAGGATCTTCGAACGGCAAGCCCATCTCGTGCTCCGGCATTCCCGGCCGTCCGACCACACGACCCCGTCGTGCCGACCGGCACGACGGACATCGCATGGTAGGACCATCGTCGTCCTGGGTCATGTGGTGCCGTCACGCGACCCGGGCGATCCGCTGGCCGCCCGCATGCCGTGGCATGGCAACCCGAGCAAAAAGTGATGCACGTCAATTCGGATTTCGTGCGCACCCGCATGCTTCGCGGCATCCAGGAGCTGGGTGCGCGACATGCAAAGCTGCGACGCGGTCATCATCGGTGCAGGACCGGTTGGCTTGTTCCAGGTGTTCGAGCTGGGCCTGCTCGGGCTGCACGCGCAGCTCATCGATTCCATGCCCGTTATCGGTGGCCAATGCATCGAGCTGTACCCGGACAAGCCCATCTACGACATCCCGGCGGTACCGGTGTGCAGTGCACGCGAGCTGGTCGAGCGCCTGCAGCAGCAGATCCGGCCGTTCGCGCCGGAATTTCATTTGGGCCAGACCGTCACTTCGCTCACCCGCGTGGCCGATGGCCGCTTCCGCGTCGAGACCAGCGGCGGGCTCGCCTTCGACGCCGGCACGGTGATCGTCGCCGGCGGACTCGGCGCGTTCGCGCCGCGTACCCTCGACCTGCCCGAAGCCGCGCCGCTGCTCGGCCATTCGCTGCACTACAAGGTCGGCGACGCGGCACTGTTCGACGACTGCGACCTGGTGATCGCCGGTGGTGGCGACGCCGCGATCGATTGGACGCTGGCGCTGGTCGGGCGCGCGCGCAGCCTGGTGCTGGTGCACCGCTCCGGCAAGTTCCGCGCGGCGCCCGCACACGTCGCGCAGATGCAGGCCTTGTGCGATACCGGCCGGATGCAATTCCTGGAAGGCGACATCGTCGGGCTGGAAGCGCCGCAGGGTCAACTGCAACAGGTGCGCGTGCGCGCACGCGACGGCGTGGTGCGGCGGGTCGAGGCCGGGCAGCTGCTGGTGTTCTGGGGCCTGCACCCGAAGCTTGGGCCCATCGCCGACTGGGGCCTCGCGCTCGACCGCCAGCAGATCGTGGTGGACCCGGCGACGTTCCAGACCTCGACGCCGGGCATCTTCGCGATCGGCGACATCGCCCGTTACCCCGGCAAGAAAAAGCTGATCCTGTCCGGTTTCCACGAAGCGGCCCTGTGCGCGTTCGCGGCGCAGGCGCACCTCAACCCCGGCGAACCGGCACCGCTGCAATACACCACCACGAGCCCCCGCCTGCAGCGCCGCCTTGGCGTGCGCGTGGACACCGGCGACGACGCGGAGCGCACGACCCGCCGCGTGGCCTGAAGCCGCCCATCACCCGATGCCAGCAAGAGCACGCAGCATGTCCATCCCGAATCATCGCGCCGCATCCGCTGCGCCTGCCCTGCCCGCCCGGCGGCAATTCCTGAAGCAGGCTGGCCTGGCCGCGCTCGCCGGCGGCGTGCTGGCCGGCGGCGGCTGGGCGTTCGCCAGGCGCGGCGCGAACCTGTGGCAGGTGCAGCGCGAACGCAGCCTGATGGCGACCTCGGTGTCGATCACCTGCCTCGCCGACGACCACGAGGGCGCCGCGCGCGCGATCGACGCGGCGTTCGCGTGCATGGTGGCAACGGCCGCGGAGCTGACCCGCTTCGACGCGGCCAGTCCCTTGTCGCGCCTGAATCGCGACGCATATCTTTCGATCGTGCCGCCGCACCTGCACGCGGTGCTGCGCGAAGCCCAGGCATTGTCGGAGCGCACCGCGGGCGCGTTCGACGCCACCGTGCTGCCGGAGCTGCGCTACTTCGAAAGCCTGCGCGGCGCGCCGGCGCTCGATCCACGCCAGCAGGCCGCGCTCGCGGAGCGTGGGCGCCTGGTCGGCTGGCGCGGGCTGGCGCTGGATGCCACCGGCGCGCGCTTGCGCAAGCCCGGCATGGCGGTGACGCTGGACGGCATCGCCAAGGGCTACGTGGTGGACCAGGGCATCGCCGCGCTGCGCGCGGGTGGCATCGAGTATGCGATCGTCGATGCCGGCGGCGACACGCGCACGATCTGCGGCAGCGATCCAAACCGGCACTGGAACGTCGGCATCGTCGATCCGGACGACGTCAGTCGCGTCGCCGCGGTGGTACAGGTGCGCAACGCGGCACTGTCCACTTCCGGCAACTATCGCGTGTACTTCTCGGCCGACCGCCGGCTGTTCCACATCGTCGATCCGTACACCGGCGGCTCGCCGCAGGCGTACTCCAGCGTCACCGTGGTGGCGGAACGCTCGGTGCTGGCGGACGGCCTCAGCACCGGCGCGTTTTCGATGGCGCTGCCGCAGGTGGAGGAGTTGATGCGCGCGCAGGATCATCAATGGCTGGTGTTCGCGCGCAGCGGTGGGCGGCGCTGGCGCTCGCGCGACCTGCCGCTGGTCGCAGGCTTGGCGGAGGCGGCCTGATGCGCGCCACCCGTCTCCGCGCGTTCCTGCCCTGGCTGCTGGTGCTGCTCGCGCTGTTCCAGGCCGGCACGGCGTTCGCCGGCATCGACAGCAAGTATCCCGAGCTGCGCCAGGCGTTCCCGCAAGCCACGCGTTTCGGCGACATCGAGGGCAAGCCGCCCGCGGCAACGGTGTATCACGGCGACCAGGCGATCGGCTACGCGTTCGAGACGGTGATGGTGGCGCCGATCCCGGCGTACTCCGGCAAGCCGATCAACGTGCTGGTCGCGATCGGCAGCGACGGCAGCATCAAGTACACGCAGGTGCTGTACCAGGACGAGCCGATCCTGCTGGTCGGGATTCCGGTGCAGAAGCTGTACGACTTCGTCGCCCGCTACATCGGCCATCACGTCGACGACCACATCGTGGTCGGCGGCGGCGGCGGCGCCGACAGCGTCAACATCGACGCGATCAGCGGTGCGACCGTGACCGCGATGGTGGCGAACGACACCATCATGGATTCGGCGCTCGAAGTCGCCGCGTCGCGCAAGCTCGTCGCCGGCGAGCCTGAAGCCGGCGCGGCCATGAGCCAGGTCCGCAGCGATTATTTCAAGTCCGCCGACTGGACCACGCTGACCCGCAACGGCGGGATCGCGCATCTGCATCTCACGCGGCAGCAGGTGGCCGATGCCTTCAAGGGTGAACGGGCCGCGAGCCTACTCGACGACCCCACCGCGCCGCCCCCGGCGGGGCACGCCAGCGATACCTTCATCGACCTGTACTTCGCCGACCTCACGCCGCCCACGGTCGGGCGCAACCTGCTGGGCCGGACCGCGTACGACGAGTTGATGCGGCGCCTGCAACCGGGCGACAGCGCAGTCGCGCTGATGGCGAACGGCATCTATTCGTTCAAGGGCCTGGGCTACGTGCGCGGCGGCGTGTTCGACCGCGTGCACCTGCTGCACGACGGGAAGGTCACGCTGTTCAAGGACAGCGACCTGGTCGCCATGGGCGACAGCCCGCTCGCGGGCAAGCCCGCGTTCGCCGAGCAGGCCGTTTTCATCGCGCGCCATACCGGTGGCTTCGACGCGACCCAGCCATGGACGCTGCAGCTGCTGGTCAGGCGCCAGGTCGGTCCGCTCGACAGCATCTACCACACGTTCACCAGCCCCTACCGGATGCCCGCGGATTACGTTGCGGGATCCGGCGCGCACCGCTTCGGCGCGCATGACGTGCCGGCCAACGCGCCGCTGTGGGTGAAGGTGTGGAACGGCCGCCGCATCGACATCGCGCTGCTGGTCGCGGGGCTCACGGTGCTGATGGTGATACTCACGTTCCAGGACTGGATCGTCAAGCGCAAGCGCCGGTTCGAACGCCTGCGCGTCGGCTTCCTCATCTACACGCTGGTGTTCATCGGCTGGTATGGCCTGGCGCAGCTCTCGGTGGTGAACATCCTCACCTTCGTGCAATCGGTGCTGCACGACTTCCGCTGGTCCACCTTCCTGATGGATCCGCTGGTGTTCCTGCTGTGGGTGTTCGTCGCGGTGATGCTGCTGCTGTTCGGGCGCGGCATCTACTGTGGCTGGCTGTGTCCGTTCGGCGCGCTGCAGGAGCTGGTCAACCGCGCCGCGAAGCGCCTGAAGGTGCCGCAGCTGGAGTTCCCGCCCTTCGTCCACGAGCGCCTGTGGGCGGTGAAGTACGTGATCCTGCTTGGGCTGTTCGGGCTCTCGCTGCAGTCGGTCGGCCTGGCCGAGCGCTATGCCGAGGTGGAACCGTTCAAGACCGCGATCATCCTGCACTTCGCGCGCTCCTGGGGCTACGTGCTGTTCGCGCTCGCCATGGTCGCGGTGTCGGCGTTCAACCAGCGCTTCTACTGCCGCTACGTGTGCCCGCTGGGCGCGGGCCTCGCGGTATCCGGCAAGTTCCACCTGTTCGAGTGGCTGCGCCGGCGCAAGGAGTGCGGCCATCCCTGCCAGATCTGCGCAATCGATTGCCCGGTCAAGGCCATCGATGTGCTCGGCAAGATCAACTACAACGAATGCGTGTACTGCCTGGAATGCCAGGTCGATTACGCCGACGAATACAAGTGCCCGCCGCTGGTGCAGCGCCGCAAGATCTACGAGCGTGCCGAGGAATCGGCTGCGGTCGCCGCCGCACGGGCGAGCGCCGGCATCAACCATCCCGTTCCGCTCCGACCGCCTGCACGGCCAACCACCCCGAAAGAGGACGCAACGCCATGAACGACGAATCCAGCAAGGTCCGCGATCCGACCCTTCCGTCCGCTCCGGATGCCGCCGGTACCCAGCTGGGCGATCCCGCGCGCCGCAAATTCATGAAGGACGCGGCGACGGTTGGCCTGGCGGGGGCAACCGGCCTCGCGCTTGCCGCCTGCGGCCAGCAGGCCGGCGGCCCGGCCGGCAATGCCGCCACCTCTGCCGCCGGCAAGGGCACGGAAGCGAAAGGCGCGCCGGAAGACTTCGTCCCGCCGGGTCAGCTCGACGAGTACTACGGCATCTGGAGCGGCGGCCAATCCGGCGAAGTGCGCCTGCTCGGCCTGCCCTCGATGCGCGAACTGATGCGCATCCCGGTGTTCAACCCCGACTTCGCGATCGGCTGGGGCCTCACCAACGAGAGCAAACGCGTGCTCGGGCCGAACTTCCCGCCCGGCGGCGATTGCCATCATCCGCACATGAGCCAGACCGACGGCCACTACGATGGCCGCTACGTCTTCATCAACGACAAGGCGCACACGCGCGTGGCGCGTATCCGCTGCGACGTGTGGCGCACCGACCGCATCATCGATATTCCCAACGTGCAGGCGATCCACGGCCTGCGCGTGCAGCGCGCGCCGCGCACCGGCTACGTGTTCGCCAACGGCGAGGAACAGGTGCCGTCCCCGAACGACGGCCGCGATCTGGACGACCCGAAGAAATACCAGACCATGTTCAGCGCCATCGACGGCGACAGCATGGCGGTGGCCTGGCAGGTGGTGGTGGACGGCAACCTCGA
This sequence comes from Rhodanobacter sp. FW510-R10, assembly GCF_058781105.1. Classification (NCBI taxonomy): domain Bacteria; kingdom Pseudomonadati; phylum Pseudomonadota; class Gammaproteobacteria; order Lysobacterales; family Rhodanobacteraceae; genus Rhodanobacter; species Rhodanobacter sp. FW510-R10. The sequence continues at coordinate 399,494 of NZ_JBYSWL010000001.1, forward strand.
CAACACCGAGGCCGACTACGCCGGAAAGTATGCGATCTCCACCTGCTATGACAGCGAAGGCGGCGTGACGCTCGCGGAAATGATGCAGGCCGAGCGCGACTGGGTGGTGGTGTTCAACATCGCGCGCATCGAGGCGGCGGTGAAGAAGGGCGACTTCAAGACCATCGGCAATTCCAAGGTGCCGGTGCTGGACGGCCGCCACGGTTCGCCGCTGACCATGTACATCCCGATCCCGAAGAACCCGCACGGCATCAACGCCAGCCCGGACGGCAAGTACGTGGTGGCCAACGGCAAGCTCTCGCCGACCGTGTCGATCATCGAATGGGCGAAGATCGATGACTGGTTCGACGGCAAGTTCAAGGACCCGCGCGAAGCGGTGGTCGCCGAACCCGAGCTCGGGCTGGGGCCGCTGCACACGGCCTACGACGGCCGCGGCAATGCCTACACCACGTTGTTCATTGACAGCCAGGTGGTGAAGTGGAGCATCGCCGACGCGATCGCCGCGCACGACGGCAAGAAGGTCAACTACCTGCGCCAGAAGCTCGACGTGGCGTTCCAGCCCGGCCACAACCATTCCTCGATGGGCGAGACCCGCGACGCCGACGGCAAGTGGCTGGTGTCGCTCAACAAGTTCTCGAAGGACCGCTTCCTGCCCACCGGACCGCTGCATCCGGACAACGACCAGTTGATCGACATTTCCGGCGACACCATGAGGCTCGTGGCCGACGGCCCGGTGTATGCCGAGCCGCACGACTGCATCCTGCTGCACAAGCGCTTCCTGGTGGACAAGGTCAAGAAGCTCTGGGACGAGAACGATCCGTTCTTCTCCGAGACCGTCGCGTTGGCGAAGAGCCACGGCATCAACCTGCGCATCGACAACAAGGTGATCCGGCAGGGCAAGGAGGTGTTCGTGTACATGACCTCGGCGGCGCCCGTGTTCGGCCTCACCAACTTCAAGGTAAAAAAAGGCGATCAGGTGACGGTGGTGGTGACCAACATCGACCCGATCGAGGACGTGAGCCACGGGTTCTGCATCGTGAACTACGGCATCAACTTCGAGATCAGCCCGGGAGCCACCGCGTCGGCCACGTTCACCGCGGACAAGGCGGGCGTGTACTGGTACTACTGCACCTTCTTCTGCCATGCGCTGCACATGGAGATGAAGGGGCGGATGCTGGTCGAGGCCTGAGGTCCGACATGCCGCCGTGCCACGCGGGCGGCATGCGTGTCCCATGCGCACACCGACGTTCCTCGTGATCCCGCTGCTGGCGCTGGCGCTGGCATGGCCCGCGCGCGCGCAGGAATCGCTGGCCGCGATCATCGCCGCGGCGCCGCCGGGCGCCACGGTCACGGTGCCCGCAGGCATGCATCCGGTGCGCGGCCTGCGCCTGGACCGGCCGGTCACGCTCACCGGCGTGCCGGGCGCGATCCTCGATGCGGGCGGCACGGGTGACGTGCTGCGCGTCGGCGCCGCGCACGTGACAGTGCGCGGCCTCACGCTCCGGCACGGCGGCACCGACCTCACCGCCGAGAACGCCGGCATCTTCGTGGAACAGAAGGCGCACGACGTGACGCTCGACCACAACCGCATCGAGGACACGCTGTTCGGCATCTACCTCGACGGTCCGGCCAACGTGCGCATCACCCGCAATGTGATCCGCGGCCTGCGCGCGCTGCGCGTGGCCGACCGCGGCGACGGCATCCACATGTGGAGCGACACCGGCTGCACGATCGAAGACAACGACATCGCCGGCTCGCGCGACGGCATCTACGTCTACGTAAGCTCCCACAACAGCTTTGCGCGCAACGTGGTGCACGGCGTGCGCTACGGCGTCCACTACATGTATTCGAACCACAACGAACTGCTGGACAACACCAGCCGCGGCAACGTCGCCGGTTTTGCGCTGATGTCCTCGGACCACCTGAAGGTCACCGGCAACCTCGCCGAGGACGACGAGTCCTACGGATTCCTTCTCAACTACATCTCGTACAGCGGGTTCAGCGGCAACCAGGTGCGCCGCATCACCGGGCAGCCCAGTGGTGCGGGCGCGACGCTCGAAGGTGGCGAAGGCAAGGGCCTGTTCGTATACCTTTCGCAGTTCGACGATTTCCACGACAACCTGGTCGCGGATTCGGAAATCGGCATCCACATGACCGCCGGCTCGGAGCACAACCGCGTCTGGGGCAACCGCTTCGTGGACAACCGGGTGCAGGTGAAGTACGTGCAGAACCTCGCCCAGGAATGGTCGGCGCACGGCCGCGGCAACTACTGGAGCGATTACCTCGGCTGGGATCTCGCCGGCGACGGCATCGGCGACATCCCGTTCCGCCCCAACGACGGCGTGGACGTGCTGCTGTGGAAATACCCAGCCGCGCGCAGCCTGATGTCGAGCCCGGCGATCCAGCTGCTGCGCTACGTGCAGCGCGCGTTTCCCGTGTTCACCCCGCCCTCGGTGCAGGACAGCCACCCGCTGATGCACGTCCCCGCCACGACCGGACCCGAACATGTCGCACGCCATTGAATTGGAAGGTTTGACCAGGCGCTACGGCGCGCTGGTCGCGCTCGACGGCGTCAGTGCCAGCGTGCCGCGCGGGCAGGTGGTCGGCCTGCTTGGCCACAACGGCGCGGGCAAGTCCACCCTGATCAAGCTGATCCTCGGCCTGATCCAGCCCAGCGCCGGCCGCCTGGAAGTGCTCGGCCACGCGCCGTGGCGCGCGCCGGCGCTGCGGCTCCACATCGGCTACCTGCCCGAGAACGCCGCGTTCTATCCCAACCTCACCGGGCGGGAACTGCTGGGTTACCTCGCGCGGTTGAAGCGCGCGGACCGGCGCCAGGTGCCCGCGTTGCTGGAACGCGTCGGCCTCGCCGACGCCGCCGACCGGCGCGTCGGCACGTATTCCAAGGGCATGCGCCAGCGCGTGGGCCTGGCGCAGGCGCTACTCGGCACGCCGGAGCTGTTGCTGCTGGACGAGCCCACCACCGGCCTCGACCCGCAGGCCAGCCGCGAGTTCTACCGCATAGTCGCCGAGTTGCGCGCGGGCGGCCGCTGCGTGCTGATCTCCTCGCACCTGCTGGCGGAACTGGAACCGCACATCGACGGCGCCTTGATCCTGCGCCAGGGCCGCCTGCTCGCGGCAGGCAGCCTGGCCGAACTCGGCGAACAGGCGGCATTGCCTGCGCGCGTGCTGCTGCGTCCGTACGCGAGCGCCGCGCACGAACTGCTGACGCGGCTGGCCAACCGCAAGCTGTCGATCCAGCAGCGGCCGGATGGACGGCTGGAACTGGAGCTGCCGCGCGCGGCCAAGCTGCACGCATTGCGCGAACTCGCCGGCGATCCCGCGGTCGCCGACCTCGACGTGCGCGAACCGACCCTGGCGCAACTCTACGACTGGCTCGGCGCCACGCCGGCGCACACGGCGGAGGAACCCGCATGAGCGCGGTGCTGACGGTGGCGTGGAAGGAATTCCGCGACGATTTCCGCAACCGCTGGACGGTGGCGCTGGCGGTGCTGTTCGCGCTGCTGGCGCTGGGCATCGCGTGGTTCGGCGCCGCCGCCGCGGGCCGCATCGGCTTCACCTCGTTCGACGCCACGCTGGCCAGCCTGACCACGCTCGGCGCCTTCGTGATCCCACTGATCGGCCTGCTGATCGCCTACGACACCATCGTCGGCGAACGCGACGACGGCACGCTGCTCCTGATGCTGAGTTATCCGCTGGCGCGTGGCCAGCTCGTCAGCGGCAAGTTCCTCGGCCATTGCGCGGCGCTGGCCGTGGCGACGCTGGCGGGCTTCGCGCTGGCGGTGGCCATCATGCAATGGCTGCAAGCCTCCGCGCAGACGCTGCAGGCGTGGCTGTACATCGGCCGTTTCATCCTCAGCGCCTCGCTGCTCGGCGCGAGTTTCGTCGGCCTCGCCTGCCTCATCAGCGTCACCACCACCAGCAAGTCGCGCGCGGCGGGCCTGGCGCTGATCGGCTGGCTGGTCAGCGTGGTGCTGTTCGACCTCGCGCTGCTGGCGCTGCTGGTGGTGAGCGGCGGCAACGCGATCGAGCGCGCGGTGTACCCGTACCTGCTGTTGCTGAATCCGGTAGACGTATTCCGCCTGGTCAACCTCGCCACGCTGGGCGGCGGCGCCGGCGACGAGCTGCTGACCGGGATGACCGCCGGACACGCATACCCGCCCGCGCTGCTCTACGCCGTGCTGCTGGGCTGGGCGGTGCTGCCGTTCGCGTGGGCCGCGCTCGCGTTCCGCGGCAAGGAAGTGTGACGATGCGATCGCGCATGCCATCCCTTTCGCGCCTCGGCCTTTGCTGCGCATGGCTGGCGCTGCTGATGCTCGTCGCCGGTTGCAGCGGCGCGCCAGCACCTGCGCGGCCAGCGGTCGAGGTGCAGCCGGACGACGTCTGCGCGGTGTGCGGCATGGAGCTGTCCGCCTCGCCCGGCCCTCGCGGACAGGCGTGGGTGGCGGATCGGGCGCGGCCGCTGCTGTTCGATTCGACCCGCGATTTCTTCGCCTACGTGCTGCAGCCGGAAAACCGGTCCGGCCTGCGGGAACTCTACGTGCAGGACACGGCACGCATCGACTGGCCACATCCCGGCCGCGATGCCGCGAGCTTCATCGACGCCCGCCGCGCGGTATACGTCGCCTGGCAGCCGCTGCCGGGTTCGATGGGACCCACCTTCGCGCCGTTTGCCGACCGCACGGCGGCCGGGGCGTTCGTCCGTGCGCACGGCGGTGCGGTGCTCACGTTCGACGCGATCACCCCGGAACTGGTCGCCACGCTGGGTTACCACTGCCCTGCCGCTGGATCGGCGAACGATGCGCCCTGCATGGCGCCGCAAACCGGCTCCGCGCCCCCCGCCGCCACGGCATCCGCCGCCCGGCCGGCGCCCGCGTCGGGCCCCCGGCAATAGGTGGCGAACGCCAGCACCACCGCATCCGGCAATGACATGGGGTTGATCCAGATCACCATCGCCGACGCGCAGCCGCCGAAGCTGGCACGGCCACCGCGGAATGCCGTGCGTGCACAGGGCATGGCAACGGCGACCGCGTCGAATGAATGCGCAGGAGCCAAGGCCATGTTGATCGGCGACATCCGGGATGTAGTGATTCAGGCTGGTGACGGACCCGCGCTGGGGGGCACGCTCGCGATTCCCGCGAACGCCACCGGCATCGTGGTGTTCGCCCACGGCAGCGGCAGCAGCCGCTTCAGTCCGCGCAACCGGAACGTCGCGCGGTCGCTGAACGGGGTGGGGCTCGCCACCTTGCTGTTCGATCTCCTGACCGCCGGCGAAAGCGTACGCGATGCACAGACGGCGGAATACCGGTTCGACATTCCGCTGCTGGCGACGCGGCTGACCCGTGCGTTGGACTGGCTGCCGGCCGATCCAGGCGCGTGGGACCTGCCCATCGGGCTGTTCGGGGCCAGCACCGGCGCGGCCGCGGCACTCATCGCGGCCGCCACATGCCCCGGGAAAGTGCGGGCGGTGGTGTCGCGCGGCGGCCGCCCCGACCTCGCCGGCCAGGCGCTCGAGCAGGTGCGCGCGCCCACGTTGCTGATCGTCGGCGGCGACGACGAGCCGGTGATCGCGCTCAACCAGCAGGCGGCACGGCAGCTTCGTTGCGTGCACCAGCTGGCGATCGTGCCGGGCGCCACGCACCTGTTCGAGGAAGCCGGCGCGCTGGACGAGGTGACACGGCTGGCCGCGGACTGGTTCCAGCACCATGTGCTCGCGCCGCAACCCCTGGCGGAGCCGGCCTCGTGAATGCAGGGGGCCGGCGCACCGGGAAAATCCGCGGCTTCACGCGTTGAGTTGATCTGCATCACCAACGCCGGCGGTACGCGGGGAAAAATTGTTTACGACTCTCCGGCTGCCGTCCGTCGACGCGTCTCGACCGACGGCAACGGAATGACAGCAAGCTACGGTGGCCGTTGCCTGCATCGCGAGTCGGCCAAGACCGGACCCCATGTGGGCCTGGCAGCAAGCCACAGGCGAGCATGGCCTTCATCGGACAGGCAACGGCCACCACCTGTTCCCAGGGCCGGGATCGGGAGGCAGCCACGATGACCCACCATTTCCGGGATCGGCGGGACGCCGGCAGGCAGCTCGCGACGCGTCTGCTGTCCTACTCCCGCCGTCCGAATGTGCTGGTGCTGGCCTTGCCACGTGGCGGCGTGCCGGTTGGATTCGAGGTGGCACATGCGCTCGGCATCGAGCTCGACGTGCTGATCGTGCGCAAGCTGGGGGTGCCGCAACAACCCGAACTCGCGATGGGTGCGATTGCCTCGGGGGGCGCCCGCTATCTCAACGAAGACGTCCTGCGCTATACAGGCGTGGACGCCGCGACGCTGCGCGCGGTGGAAGCCGAGGAACGCGCCGAGCTGCAGCGGCGCGAACAGCTGTATCGCGGGTCGCGTCCCGCGTTGCAAGTGCGGGGGCAAACCGTCATCGTGGTCGATGACGGCATGGCCACGGGCGCTTCCATGCAGGCCGCCGCAATTGCCGTGCGTTCGTTGCAACCGGCATGGATCGTGGTCGCCGTTCCCGTGGCGCCCCACGACGCCGAGGAACGGCTTGGCGAGGCGGTGGACGAATTCGTCTGCGTATACCGCCCGGCGCACTTCCATGGGGTCGGGCAGTTTTACCAACACTTCGAGCAGACTACCGACGCGGAAGTGCGCGAGTTGCTCGAGGGATCGCGGAAGGCGCCCGCGTGAGTCGCGCTGGATCCACGCCGTTCCTGGCGGTGCGCGAACTCGCGCAACGGCTGGACGGCGATGCCGGGGATTACGACGGGATCGCGGCGCTCGCGGAAGGCAGGCGGTTCGTGCTGCTGGGCGAGGCCACCCACGGCACCCGCGAGTTCTACCGCATGCGCGCCGACATCAGCCGCCGCCTGATCGCGGAACAGGGCTTCGATGCGGTGGCCGTGGAAGGCGATTGGCCCGACGCATGGCGGGTGAACCGCTACGTGCAAGGCGACAGCGATGACACTGCGGAAACCTCGCTCTCCGATTTCCAGCGCTTCCCGGAATGGATGTGGCGCAACCACGAGGTGCGCGATTTCGTCGGCTGGCTGCGTGCACACAACGCCGCACTGTCCGCCGCCTCGCACGTAGGATTCTACGGCCTCGACATGTACAGCTTGTACCGTTCTGCGGATGCCGTCATCGCCTACCTGGACCAGGTCGACCCCGGGGAAGCCGAACTGGCGCGCAAGCGTTACGCCGCCCTCGACCACGTGCGCGAGCCTCAGCTGTATGGCTTGCAGGCGGCCGCCGGCAGCCGCCCGGGGGGCCGCGAGGGCGCGCTCGAGCAACTGCGCCTGCTGCGCGCTGCGGAAGCCGAATACCTGTCGAGAGACGGATTGGCGGCGCTGGACGCGCAGTTCCTCGCCGAGCGCAACGCCGCACTGGTGGTCAGCGCGGAAGCTTATTACCGCGCCATGTTCGGGCGCCGCGTGAACACTTGGAACCTGCGCGATGCGCACATGTACGATACGTTGTTCGCGTTGGCCGGCCACCGGCAGCAGCGCGGCGGCACGGGCCGGGTGCTGGTGTGGGCACACAATTCTCACCTGGGTGACTCGCGCGCCACGGAGATGCATGCGCGCGGTGAATGGAACCTGGGGCGATTGGTTCGCGAGCGAGTCGGCGACGACGCCTTGCTGGTCGGTTTCACCACCTATACCGGCTCCGTTTCCGCCGCGTCGGAATGGGGTGGCGAAGTGGAGTACAAGCAGGTGCGCCCCGCACTGCCCGGAAGTTGGGAGCACCTGTTCCACAGCACGCACCTGGACCGCTTCTTCCTGCCGTTGCGCGAATCGGCGGCCGATCCGTTGCACGAGACCATGCTGGAACGTGCCATCGGCGTGATCTACCTGCCGCAAACGGAACGCGCCAGCCACTATTTCGACGCCTCGATGGCGGCACAGTTCGACGCCGTCTTCCACCTGGATGAAACCGAGGCGGTCGAACCGCTGTCCGAGCCGCGCCACCGGCATGCCCACGAGCCGGCCGCGGCGCGGACTTGAGCCGGCGAGCGGCAGGTACAACCGCGGCGAACGGAGCCTCCCATGCGGCCGATGAAATTGAGCCGTGCCTTTACCCTGATCGAGCCGGGGCCCGTTGTCCTGGTCACCACCAGCGACGGCGGCAGCAACAACGTCATGACCATTTCATGGACCATGGTGGTGGACTTCATCCCGCGCTTCGCCATCACCACCGGAGCCTGGAACCACTCGTTCAAGGCGCTCGAGAAGACCGGCGCATGCGTCATCGCCATTCCCACCGTGGACCTGCTGGATCAGGTGGTGGGCATCGGCACATGCTCGGGCGCGGAAACCGACAAATTCGCCAAGTTCAGGCTCACGCCCGTTCCGGCACAATGGGTCGAGGCACCGCTCATCGCCGAATGCAAGGCCAACATCGAATGCCGGGTCGTGGACATCGTCAGGCGGCACGACATCATCGTGCTCGAAGGCGTTGCCGCGCATTTCGATCCGAACCGCAAGGAAACCCGCACGCTGCACGCGGTGGGTGACGGGACATTCAACGTGGACGGCAGGAGGCTCGACCGGCGCAAGCTGATGGCGTCGAAGCTCCCGGCGGGCGTATAGCCGTTTGTCCGGCGTGCGGTTCACTGGTAACGCAAGGCCTCGATCGGCCCGAGACGGCAGGCCGTACGCGCAGGATAGAAGCCGAAGAACGTGCCCACCGCCAGCGACACCAGCCCAGGATTTCGGTGCGCTGCCCGTCCGAGTCGCTAACCTTCACCGGCACGCCGCGGCGCATGCGGCCACGGGCGCGAAAATGCATCCGAGTTGATGCTCGTCACTTTGGGGTCCATGGGACGGTCGACGCTTCCGCCTACGTCCGACTGCAAGGTACCCGATCATGAGCGCGTTCAGAAATTCCCCATTCGGCACCATCACGCGCCACTTCACCAGGGCCCGCAAGGCCGCCACGGACGTCACGGCCCTGGACACCCCGATGAGTGCACCGGAGTGGACGGAAACACTGCAGGATAGCCACCGGGTGACCATCCGCGTGCTGCATAAGGACGACGCGGCCCTTGAACGCGGCCTCATCGCCAGGCTGAGCCCGGAATCGCGCCGCATGCGCTTCCTGGGCGGAGTCAGCGAATCGAACGAAGCCATGATCCACGAACTTACCGATCTCGATTATGGACACGAAATGGCGTTTGTCGCGCTGGTGCAGGAAGCTGGAAAAACGCTCGGGATCGGCGTCAGCCGCTACAACCTGGCCGCTGACGGGAAAGCCTGCGAATGCGCCGTCGCCGTCAGCGACGAATGGCAAGGCAAGGGACTGGGGACCTTGTTGATGCGCCACCTCATCGAGATTGCCCGCCAACACGGTATCCGTTCGATGTTCTCGATCGACAGCGCAAACAATTCGCGCATGCGCAACCTCGCTCGCGACCTCGGCTTTGCCCGCGAACGGGATCCGCACGACCCCACCCAGGTCATCCACCGGCTCACACTTTGACCGCCGTGCGCGGCATACCCGCGAGCAAATCCCGTCCCCGGTCGCCATCCCGTCGCCTGACGCATGCGCGCCGCGCCCTCTGCAGGTCCTGATCGGCTGCGGAGCGCTGCCGGACTCCTCTCCTTGGGGGAGAGGACAACGCGAGGGTGGCAGGCTGGGGCGGTCAGTCCCACGGCCAGGGCTGCAGCGCGAACTCCTTGGGCGGCGTGTCGCCGGCAAGATGGCGCACGAAATAGTCCCAGCGCCGGCGGGTGACGTAGGGCGTGGCGGCGGCGTAGCCGTGGTGCTGGTTCGGCACGATCAGCATGTCGAAATCCTTGTTCGCCTTGAGCAGCGCCTCGGCCACCAGCATGGTCTCGCCGAGCGGCACGTTGTCGTCGATCTCGCCGTGCACCAGCATCAGATGGCCCTTGAGGTTCTTGGCGATGAGCTGGTTGGCCTGGTTGTCGTAGTTGGTGCTGCCATCCTCGTTCGTCACCAGCAGGCCCTGGTACTTCTCGCCCCAGTCGTTCTCATAGTTGCGGTTGTCGTGGTTGCCGCTCTCGGCCCAGCCGACCTTGAAGAAATCCGGGTAGCGGAACATCGCATCGGCCGTGGCATTGCCGCCGCCCGAATGGCCCCAGATGCCAACGCGGTCGAGGTCGATCCACGGGTAGCGCTGCGCCAGTTCCTTGATGCCGGCGACCTGGTCGGGCAGCGTGTTGTCGCCCATCTCGCCGTACCAGGTGTGGTGGAAGCTCGCCGAACGCCACGGCGTGCCCATGCCGTCGAGCGCGATCACGATGAAGCCCAGCTCGGCCAGGGCCTGGTGGTCGCCGCGCGCCGGCGAGAAGCTGCGCCCGCGCACCGAGCCGGTCTGCGGGCCGGGGTAGATGTAGTCGATGATCGGGTATTTCTTCTGCGGATCGAAGTGCGTCGGCTTGAACAGCATGCCGTAGAGCTTGGTCTTGCCATCGCGCGCGGTGACGGTGAACGGCTCCGGCGGCACCCAGCCGGCCGCCTGGAGCCGCGTGATGTCGGCCTTGGCCACGGTGGCCACGACGCGGCCGTCGCTCGCGGCACGCAGCACGGTCACCGGCGGCGTGGTGGGCGTTGAATAGCTGTCGACGAAATACTTGCCATCGGGCGACAGGCTGATCGTGTGATCGGCGTTTTCGGGCGTCAGCAACACCGGCTTGCCGCCATCGATGCCGGCCTTCCAGAATTGCCGGTAATACGGGTTCACGCCCCGCGTGCGGCCGACGCCAACGAACCACAACGTGCGTGCCTTGCGGTCGACGTGCAGCACCTCGGTGACGTTGCCTTCGCCACCGGTGATCGCATGCAGGCGCTTGCCGGTCTTCAGGTCGTACAGGTACAGGTTGGCCCAGTCGGTTTCCTCGGACGGCCAGATGGCCTGGTCGGTGGCCGGCAGGTATTGCCAGTTGACGCGGCCGTGGCCGCTTTCGTAATAGGGCTTGGCGGTGAACTCGAACACGGTGCGCACGGCGCCGGTGTCGGCGTTCGCCACGCGGAACCATTCGTGCTGGCGGTCCCGCGAAGTGGAGACGAGGGCCAGCGTGCGGCTGTCCGGCGCCCACTTCACATCGCTCCACTGGTAACGCTCGCCCTCGTCGCAGGCCAGCGTGTCGCACAGGCTGGACAGGCGCTGCTGCGGTTCGAGCTGCAGGCGCACGAGCTGGCGGCTGGCCACGTCGACCACGACGGGCTCGATCATGAATACGTGCTCGTCGCCCGGCAGCGGATATTTCCACGCCTCCAGCTTGGGATGGCCCACGCGCGAGCTCACCGTGTACATCTCCCCAACCTGGCGCTGGTCCTGGCGATACGTCGCGATCTTGCGCGAGTCCGGCGCCCAGCGCGCAATCAGCCCGTCGCCGTGGGTCCAGCCGGCATTCTGCGTGGCGTAGCCGTAGTCCTTGACCCCGTCGGTGGTGAGCTGGGTCTCCTTGCCCGTGGCCACGTCGCGCACCCACAGGTTCCAGTCGCGGACGAAGGCCTCGGTCTTCTTGTCCGGCGAGAGCATGCCGGGTTCCTTGCCGCGGTCCGCGACCTTGGCGCGATCGACGCAGCCGATCGTGCCGCCGGCGACATCGCACAGGTAATGCTTGTCGCGGATGGTGACCTCGACGCGGCCATCCACGCGCGGACTGTATGTCGTGATGGACAGCTTCGCGGCATCGGCCGGCTTGCCACTGGCCTTGGCCAGGGCGGCGGCCATCTGCTCCTGGTCGAACAAGGGCGTCGCCTTGCCGGTGGCCACGTCCATCCGCAAATAGTGGTCGCCGGTGCCGTCATGGTCGCGATACCAGAAGTGGCCATCGTCCAGCCAATGCACCGTCTGCACGTCGTGGTCGACCAGCGGCGCGGTGTTGTACACCAGGAAGCGCGCGGCCTGCGCATAATCGCCGGCACTCATCGTCCTGCCCTGGGCAGCAACGCTGCCGCAGCAAAATGCCGCCGCGATGGCAATGCCAAACTGAAGCCCCGCCCATTTCGCATGCATGTCCATCCCCGTCGTCCGAAAAGCCCAGCGTGGCAGGCCTGCCGCACGCAAGGAGTCGCCATGCTACCGCAGGCTCGCGCAAACCGAGGGTGCCGTTCGTAATTGCCCGCTGCCTGCCACAGCGTCGCATTAAACTGCACAGCATGGGCAGGCTCGACGAATCCACACTCGGCAAGGCGACCACGTATCGCGACCGCTACGATCCCAGCGTGTTGCTGCCGGTGCCACGCGCAGCGCAGCGCATGCAGCTCGGCCTGGGCACGCCGTTGCCGTTCCATGGCGTGGACATATGGAACGCCTACGAGTTGTCGTGGCTCGGCCCACGTGGCCAGCCGCGTGTAGCCATTGCCGAATTCCGGGTGCCCGCCGCCTCGCCCAACCTGATCGAATCCAAGTCCTTCAAACTCTATCTCAATGGCTTCGCGCAGGAGCACATCGACGAGCCGGCCACGCTCGTGGCCATCCTGGCGCGGGATCTGTCGGCTGCGGCCGGCGATGAGGTTGCCATCACCTTGCATGCGGCAGATGCCCCCACCATCCCGGCAGGCGCATTGGCCGGCCTGTCGTTGGACACGCAGGATCTGGCGATCGACTGCTACGGGCCACCGCGGCCTGAATATCTGCGCACCGCTGTCGACGCCACGCCGGTTAGTGAAACCCTGGTCTCGCACCTGCTGCGCTCGAATTGCCCGGTGACCGGCCAGCCGGACTGGGGCAGCGTGCAAATCCGCTACACCGGGCCGCCGATCGACCATGCCGGACTGCTGCGCTACATCGTCTCCTTCCGCCGGCACAGCGAATTCCACGAGCACTGCGTGGAGCGCATGTTCGTCGATCTCATGCAACGCTGCGCGCCCGGCGAACTCAGCGTCCATGCACGCTATACCCGTCGCGGCGGACTGGACATCAATCCGTTCCGCAGCACGTCCGCGGTGCCCCCCGGGAACCTGCGCACGCCGCGCCAGTAGCGGACGCGCCACGGCCGCACCACGCCCGTGATGGTGAGCGCCCGGCCTGCGCCAGATCACTGCGGCTTGACCCCAGCTTGCTTACAGTCAGCGCGTACTGCGGGCACCTGCCGCGCCACCGTGAAAACCATCATGCACCATGCCGTCCCGCCCACCACCTTGGCCAGCGCCGAGGGACACACCTGGCTGCACGAGGCGATTGCCGAGCTGGGGCAGGAGTCCGCGCGCTCGGCGGATACGCATCTGCTGAAGCTGAACTTCCCGGGTTTCCCGGACATCGACTTCTATTTCAAGGACGAAGCCTCCCATCCCAGCGGCAGCCTCAAACACCGGCTCGCGCGCTCACTGTTCCTCTACGCGCTGTGCAATGGCCGCCTGCACGCCGGGCAGACCGTGGTGGATGCATCCTCCGGCAGCACGGCAATTTCCGAGGCCTGGTTTGCACGGCTGCTCGGCCTGCAATTCGTGGCGGTGATGCCGGCCGCCACCGCGCCGGCAAAGATCCGCGACGTGCAATCGCTTGGCGGCACCTGTGACCTGGTGGACGACCCGGGCCAGGTACACGCGCGCGCCGCCGAGCACGCCGCCAATGGTGCATGCCACCTGGACCAGTTCGGCCTGGCCGAGCGCGCCACCGACTGGCGCGGCAACAACAACATCGCCGAGTCGATCATCGGCCAGCTCTCGCGGGAGCCTTCCGCGCAGCCGGCATGGATCGTCTGCGGCGCCGGCACCGGCGGCACCTCGGCCACGATTGGCCGCTACCTGCGTTATCGCGGCCTGGAGACCCAGCTCTGCGTGGCCGAACCGGCCGGCAGCGCCTTCGCCAACGGTTGGCACGCGCGCGATCGCACGGTCTGCGCCAGCCAGCCGACGCTGATCGAGGGTATCGGCCGCCCACGCGTGGAGCCGTGTTTCCTGTTCGAGGTGGTCGACCACGTGGTTGAAGTGCCCGACAGCGCCTCGATTGCCGCGGCCTGGATGCTGGACGAACAATTTGGCCACCGCTATGGCGGCTCCTCGGGAACGAATTTTGTGGCCTGCCTGCGCCTGGCGGCGGCAATGCAGGAGCGCGGCGAACGCGGCAGCATCGTCGCCCTCCTGTGCGACCGCGGCGAGCGCTATGCCGAAACCCTCTTCGACCCTGCCTGGCTCATGCAGCACGGCATCGAGCGCGCGCCCTGGGACGCTGCCCTGCGTACCGCCATGCGCGATGGAACCTGGCGCGCACCCACGACCTGACGCCGCGCCCGCTGCACCTGCTTCGTGTGGCCGACCTTGAATCAAGAGCTTGAAGAGCGTTTCGTGCGCCGGAGCCGCACGAAACGCTCTTCAAGCTCGGGCGCAAGCCAGTACCGCAATAGCGTTGCCCGCGAGCGGGCTCCTGCGAGAACAGGCGCAAGGATGAGGGCGAGCGCGGGGTGCTACAGGCCGTCGGCCGCGGGTGTGGCATCCCAGCCCGGATCATTGAAGTAGCGCGGATACGCGGCAATGATGTCGCGCATGCGCGTCACGGGTGCCGTATCGGCAGGATTTGCCTTGAGCGCCTGCGCGGCCGTGAGCAGCGGCACCAGGATGCCGTGCAACGCAGCATCGGGGGTGGGTTCAAGCTTGCAGTTGGCGAACATCTCCATCACCGCGCCTTCGATCGTGCTGGCGCGATCGCGGGTCATGGCCGTGCTCATGTGGCCCTTTTCGGCATGGAGAAGTTCGGCGACCGCCCGATGGACCGTGCGCATTCCGGCGCGCAGAGGCGCATCGGGTTGATAAAGCGTGGCGGGGATGGGTGCCGCGGCGGGCGCGGACGCTGCGTCGTGTTGATGCTGTTCCTGCGCCACGGCATGCACCGCAGGCAGGGCCAGGCCAGCACCGAGCATGACGACGAGGGCGGAAAACCAGGGCTTCATGGCGGACTCCTCACGAGAGGGGGATTGAAGCCCAATCTACCCGTAAACCCGTCCACCGGACGCCGGCGCGGCATCCCGCCGCGCCCATGTGGCCCCCTGGCCTGCACCTCACACGCTGGCAAATACCAGCGAGGCGTTGGTCCCGCCAAAGCCAAAGCTGTTGGACATCACCGTAACCAGCGCCGCGTCGCGGCTCTCGCGCACAATGGGATAGCCGTCAGCCCGGGGATCGAGCTGCTCGATGTTCGCCGAGCCGGCAATGAAGCCGTCACGCAGCATGAGCAGGGAGTAGATCGCCTCATGCACGCTGGCCGCCCCGAGGGAGTGCCCGGTCAGTGCCTTGGTCGAGGACAGCGGTGGCATCTCCAGGCCAAACACCTCGCGCACCGCCTCCAGCTCGACGATGTCGCCGGCCTGGGTCGCCGTGCCGTGGGTGTTTAGGTAATCGACCGGCACGCTGACGTCCGCCAGCGCCATCTGCATGCAGCGCACCGCACCTTCGCCCGTGGGCGCGACCATGTCGGCGCCGTCCGAAGTGACGCCATAGCCGACCAGCTCGGCGTAGATGCGCGCGCCGCGCGCCTTGGCGTGCTCGTAGTCCTCCAACACCAGCATGCCGCCGCCACCGGCAATGACGAAACCGTCGCGGCTTACGTCATACGGGCGCGCGGCCTTTGCCGGGATGTCGTTGTAGGCCGTGGACAGCGCGCCCATGGCATCGAACTGCGCCGCCATGGCCCAGTGCAGCTCCTCGCCGCCGCCGGCAAACACCACGTCCTGCCGGCCCAGCCGGATCAGGTCGGCGGCCGCGCCAATGCAATGGGCCGAAGTGGCACAGGCGGCGGAAATCGAGTAGCTCAGGCCACGGATGCCGAAGCTGGTGGCCAGGTTCGCGGAGACGGTGGAGCACATGGTACGCGGCACCATGTACGGACCGACCTTGCGCACACCCTTGGCACGCAGCAGGTCGGCAGTCTCGGTCTGCCAGCGCGTCGAGGCGCCGCCGGAGCCGGCAATGATGCCGAAGCGGGGGTCGTGGATGGCCTCGCCTTCCAGGCCGGCGTCGGCAATCGCGTCGCGCATCGCCACGTAGGCATAGCCTGCGGCGTCGCCCATGAAGCGTTTCAGCTTGCGGTCGATCTGCGTGACCAGGTCGATCTGTGGCACGCCGGCAACCTGGCTGCGCAGGCCGACCTCGGCAAACTCGGGAACCGCGCAGACACCGCTGCGGCTGTCGCGCAATGACGCGGAAACGGCAGCCAGCGTGTTGCCCAGGCAGGACACCACACCCATGCCAGTCACCACCACTCGACGCATTTCAAAAGCCCTCAGTTGACTTGAACAGGCCGCAGCGCAAGCCCGTCGCCGCGTAGATCGGACGGCCATCCACCGCCATGTGGCCGTCGGCAATCACCAACGACAGCTTGCCGCGCATGACCCGGCGGACGTCGATTTCATAGCTGAGCAGTTTCGCGCTCGGCAGCACTTGGCCGGTGAACTTGACCTGGTCCACGCCCAGGGCGCGACCACGGCCAGGTTCGCCCAACCAGGGCAAGAAGAAGCCAGCGAGCTGCCACAGGCCGTCCATGCCCAGGCAACCCGGCATCACTGGATCACCCTCGAAATGGCAGGCAAAAAACCAGAGATCCGGACGTATGTCCAATTCGGCACGCAGGACGCCCTTGCCATGTGAGCCGCCCTTGGGATCGACCAGGGTGATGCGGTCGAACATCAGCATGGGCGGGAGGGGCAGGCGCGCGTTGGCGTCGCCGAACAACTCGCCACGGCCACAGGCCAGCAATTGTTCGTAGCTGAACGAGGAAGGTAATGTCATAAAGCCTGTCTGCAATGGAGGATCGTGCGAATCTGCCACCGCAGTGCAAACGCCGACCGGTACGACATCCGGCGTGCAACTGTGCTGGCCCTGGACATCAGCCCGCGCCGCCGGCAAAGCGCCGACCGAGGGCCACGCCGCACCAGCCGCGAGGGCGAGGGGCAACATCGGCTGTTTCGGGGCGCACACCGGCCCATCGCACGCTAGAGTGCGTCCCATGATACAAACACCACGCGGCGCCGTCGAACGCCCGCGCCGGCGGAGCCGGCGCCAGCCCCGCCGGGACCGCTTACGCGGTCAGTGTCGACGCAGCAACCGATCCACGCTCCACGGCCCAGCCCCTGCCGCAGACAGGTAGAGAAAGATGAAGCAGAACAGGATGGCGTCGCTGCCCCCGTTCAGGATCGGCCAGAACGCCGCCGGCCCATGCGCCATGAAGTACGCAAACGCCATCTCCCCAGACAGGATGAAGGCCACCGGTCGGGTAGCCAAGCCAACCAGGATCAGCAGGCCGCCAAAGAACTCCAGGATGCCCGCCAGACCCATCAGCGAAAACAACTGCACCGGCGTTCCGCCAAGCAGGCCGAACAGTTTTTGCGCACCGTGTTCCATGAACAGGAAGGCGGCGAAGAAGCGCAGGAGGCTCAACAGATACGGGGCGGATCTGGTCCAGAACGACGAACGATCGGTCATGCGTGTTCTCCCTGGAATGCCAAAAGGTGGCGAAGCCTGCCGCGAGTGACGGAACCGCGAGACACGCGGAGCACGCCCCGCCCGATGATGGTACGGCTGCCACGACGCCCGTGCCAGGTGCCGAGTGGCAGGGGTGCCCGCACACCCGCCCGGTCGTGGCATGCGGTGTATTCTCCGCGCACTTGGGCACGGGGAGCGGGTCATGGCTGCACATCGCTGGCTGATGGTGCTGGGCGCCTTGGGTTGCCTTGGCTTGCTGATCCTGGCCGCGCCAGTCGGCGCATCCGCGGCAGCGGACGGCCAAGCCGCCACCAGGCTGCTCAAGGCCGACCGCGTGTTCGATGCGCGCAGCGCGCAGGCCCACGCCGGCTGGGCCGTCCTGGTCCAGGGCGACAAGATCGCAGCGGTGGGGCCGGCCAACCAGATGCAGCTGCCGCCCGGCACGCAGACGATCGACCTGCCGGGCACCACGCTGCTGCCCGGGCTGATCGACGCGCACTCACACATCTTCCTGCACCCGTACAACGAGACGTCGTGGAACGACCAGGTGCTCAAGGAAACGCTGCCCTACCGCACGATCGAGGCAGTCAAACACGTACGCACCACGCTGCTGGCCGGCTTTACGGCCTTGCGTGACCTCGGCACGGAAGGCGCCGGCTACGCCGACGTCGACGTGCAGCGCGCGATCGACGAGGGCAAGATTCCCGGCCCGCACCTGTTCGTCGCTACCCGCGCCACGATTGCCAAGGATTGCTACGGCCCGGGCCCGCTGGGCTTTCGCACCGACATGGAGCTGCCGCAAGGCGGCATCCCGGTGGCTGGCGTGCCGGAGATGATCGCGGCCGTGCGCGACCAGGCCGGCCACGGCGCGGACTGGATCAAGATCTACGCCGACTACCACTGCGGCAAGACCCCGGGCTCGGTGCCGACTTTCTCCCAGGAGGAATTGAATGCCGGAGTCGAGACGGCCCACTCGCTCGGCCTGCCGGTGTCCGTGCATGCGCACACCGCCGAGGGCATGCGCCGCTCGATCCTCGCCGGTGTCGATACGATCGAGCACGGCCAGGGCGGCACGGCGGAAATCTTCGCACTGATGAAACAGCACCACGTCGCCTACCTGCCGACGCTCGAAGCGGTCACCGCGATCGCCAGCTACTTCCACGGCTGGAAGCCGGGCGCGCCGCCCACCGCGGAGATGCAGCAGGCCGAGCACGCGTTCAAGCTGGCCCTGGCTGCCGGCGTGACCATCGGCAACGGCAGCGACGTCGGTGTCTTCACCCACGGCACCAACTACAAGGAGCTGGAGTGGATGGTGCGGGACGGCATGACACCCGCGCAGGCGTTGCTGGCCGCCACCGCGGTCGACGCGCAGATCCTGCGCCAGCAAGACCATCTCGGCCAGCTCAAACCCGGCCTGGATGCCGACATCATTGCCGTGCAAGGCGACCCGACCGCCGACATCAGCGCGATCGAGCACGTGCCCTTCGTGATGAAGGGTGGCGTCATCTACAAGCAGCCCTGAACCACGCTCCCCCGGCTGGCTCTGGATTTTGTGGCGCGACATAAGGAAGCGCAAAGCGACGTCGCGCACCATGCGCCATCTCTATACGAAGATCACGCGCATGGCCGCCATCCACCGCATCATCTTGTGCACCGTACTGGCCATCGCGCCAGGCATCGGCGTGTGGGCGGCGACGCCGACGCCCGCTTCGAACTGGCAGGTGGTCCAGCGCCACGTCCTTGGTGGCAGCGGCGGCTGGGACTACCTCGCCTTCGAGCCCGATTCGTCACGCCTGTACGTCAGCCACGCGGACCGGGTACTGGTGTTGGATACCGCCTCGGGCAAGCAGGTCGGCGCGATCGACGGCCTGTCCGGCGTACACGGCATTGCCTTCGCACCGGCGCTGCACCGCGGCTTCATCAGCAATGGCAAGGCCGATTCAGTGAGCGTGTTCGACCCGGCCACGCTTCAGGTCACGCAAACCATAGCGGTGGCTGCGCACAACCCGGACGCCATCCTCTACGACCCCCATTCCAGACGCGTGTTCACCTTCAACGGACGCAGCAACAATGCCAGCGTGATTGACGCCGCCACCGGCAAGCTGCTCGGCCACATTCCCCTGCCCGGCAAACCGGAGTTCGCGGTAAGCGACGGCCACGGCCGGATCTTCGACAACATCGAGAGCACCCACCAGCTGGCCGTCCTCGACCCCGTGGCCATGCAGGTGGTTGCGCTGTGGCCGCTCAAGGGTTGCGAGGAACCTTCTGGCCTTGCCGTCGACCTTGCACATCACCGGTTGTTTTCCGTGTGCGACAACGCGGTGATGGTGGTCACCGATGCCATCACCGGCAAGACGGTCGCCACGCTCCCGATTGGCGCGGGCGCGGACGCCGCACGCTACGACGCACAACGAGGCCTGGTGTTCAGTTCCAACGGCGGGTCGGGCACGCTCACTGTGATCCGGCAGGACGATGCCGACCACTATCGCGTACTGGCGACCGTGCCCACGCAAACCAGCGCGCGGACGATGGCGCTGGACAGGAACAGTGGCCACGTCTTCGTCGCGGCCGCCAAGTTCGGACCGGCGCCCAAGCCCACCGCCGACCATCCGCGGCCGCGTGGCGAAGTACTGCCGGGCAGCTTCACTGTGCTGGAACTGGCGCCTGTGGGCGGGCGCTGACCGCCCACGCTCCTAGAGCCGCGCCCGGCGCAGGCGCAGCGCGTTGGCAATCACCGAGACCGAACTCAGGCTCATCGCCGCCGCGGCAAACATCGGGCTGAGCAGCCAGCCCAGCCAGGGATACAACACGCCAGCCGCCAGCGGGATGCCAGCGGCGTTGTAGAAGAACGCGAAGAACAGGTTCTGGCGCACGTTGCGTATGGTCTGCCGCGACAGGCGACGCGCCTTGGCGATGCCGCGCAGGTCACCCTTGACCAGGGTCACCCCGGCCGCTTCCAGCGCGACGTCGCTGCCGGTGCCCATGGCCAGGCCGACGTCAGCCTGGGCCAGCGCTGGCGCGTCGTTGACGCCGTCGCCAGCCATGGCCACGACCCGGCCTTCCTTTTGCAGGCCTTCCACGATGGCGTGCTTGTCCGCCGGCAGGACGCCGGCATGCACTTCGTCCAGGCCCAGTTTTTTCGCCACGGCCTGCGCGGTACGCTCGTTGTCGCCGGTGAGCATGACCAGGCGGATACCCTCGGCGCGCAGGATGCGCACGGCTTCGGCCGTGGTCGCCTTGATTGGATCAGCCACGGCCAGCAGGCCGGACGGCTGGCCGTCCACGGCCACCAGCATCACCGTCTGGCCCTCGGCGCGGCGCGCCTCCGCACGCTGGTCGAGCGCCGCCGCTTCGACGCCAGCCGCTTCCAGCAAGCGATGGTTGCCGACCAACACGCTGCGCCCGCCCACCGTGGCGCTGACGCCCTGGCCGACCGTGGCGTGGAAGCCTTCCGCCGCCGCAGGCTCGATGCCGCGGTCTCGCGTGCCCGCCACGATCGCCGCGGCCAGCGGGTGCTCGCTGCCGGCCTCCACCGCTGCCGCCAGGCGCAGCAATTCGCGCTCATCCATGCCCGCTTCGGCCGCCACGCCCACCAGGCGCGGCTTGCCCTCGGTGAGCGTGCCCGTCTTGTCCACCAGCAAGGTGTCGACCTGGCCCAGCAATTCCAGCGCCTCGGCATTCTTGATCAGCACGCCGGCGCCGGCGCCCCGGCCCACGCCGACCATGATCGCCATCGGCGTGGCCAGGCCGAGCGCACAGGGACAGGCGATGATCAGCACCGACACCGCCGCCACCAGCGCGTGGCTCAGCGCCGGCGCGGGACCGATCAGCCACCACGCGCCGAAGCTGGCCACGGCGACCAGCACCACGGCTGGCACGAACCAGGCCGCCACGCGGTCGGCCATGCCCTGGATGGGCGCCCGTGAGCGCTGGGCCTGCGCCACCATGGCGACGATGCGCGCGAGCAAGGTGTCGGCGCCAATATGGCTGGCGCGCATGATGAAACTGCCGTGCTGGTTGAGCGTGCCGCCGGTCACCGCATCGCCCACGGCCTTGTCTACCGGCAACGCCTCACCGGTGAGCATGGCTTCGTCCACGGTCGAGCGACCTTCCACCACCACGCCATCCACCGGCACCTTGTCGCCCGGCCTCACCCGCAGCCGGTCGCCGACGCCGACCCGGGCCAGGTCGACCTGCTCTTCCCCGCCATCGTCGCGCAGGCGCCACGCGACCGGCGGCGCCAGGTTCAGCAAGGCCTTGAGCGCGTCCGAGGTACGGTCGCGCGCGCGCAACTCCAACACCTGCCCGAGCAGGACCAGGGTGACGATGACCGCGGCCGATTCGAAATACACGGGCACCGCGCCCCCCATGCCGCGGGCCGCGGCCGGCAACGCGTCGGGAACCAGCAGCGCAAACAGGCTGAACGCGTAGGCCACGCCGGTGCCCAGCGCGATCAGGGTGAACATGTTGAGGTTGAAGCCGCGCAGGGAATTCCAGCCGCGCACGAAGAACGGCCAACCTGCCCACCACACGACGGGCGTCGCCAGAGCCAGCTGGATCCAATTGAACGCACCACCCAGCCAGCCGTGGAAATCCAGGCCCGGCAGCATGTCGCCCATCGCCAGCACCAGCAGCGGCACGGACAGCGCCACGCCAACCCAGAAGCGCCGGGTCATGTCGGCCAGCTCGGCGTTCGGCGTGGCGTCGGCCGTCACGGTGCGCGGCTCGAGCGCCATGCCACATATCGGGCAACTGCCAGGCCCGTCCCGCACCACCTCCGGGTGCATGGGGCAGGTGTATTCCACGCGCGAGACCATGGGACGCGCCGGTTCCAGCGCCATGCCGCACTCCGGGCAGCTGCCGGGCTCGTCCCGCACCACCTCCGGGTGCATGGAGCAGGTATACGCGGCAGGGACTTGGCTGTGAGCCGCATGCGGGGCAGCCTGTGTAGCCGCATGACCAGCGCAGGCCTGGCCCCCTCCCGTGCCATGGGTCGCCGCCAGGATTGCCTCGGGCTCAGCGTCAAAACGCTGCTTGCAGCGTGGCCCACAGAAATACCAGGTCTTCCCGCGGTACTCGCTGTGGTGTTTGGCCTGAGGCGTGACGCGCATGCCGCAGACCGGATCCCTCAAGCCGGGTTCGCGATCGGCGTGGCCGCCATGCGTGGCCAAGTTGCTGGTATCGGTCGTATCCATGGCAGAACTCTAACCCTGGAGTCCGCTGCAGAGTCAAGCGACGCATGTGGTTTCCGGGCAAGCCACCGCCGCGGATGACAACCATGCCGCGTTCGATGCCCTCACGACGGACGGACGGCCAAGCTGCCCCGGGGCGGGCCCTGACCTCAAGCCGCGCCAGCAGCGAAGCCCGTAGCGCAAGCACTCGGCCGCGAGTGCCTCATGGTGTCGAAATGACGCTCGCGGCGAGGCCTGCAGCCGGGACCAGCATCTGGCCGACGCGCGCAGCCAGCGCGTCGACCGTGAACGGCTTGGTGATGAGTTCCATGCCGGGGCCCAGGAACCCGCTGGCCGCTGTCGCGCCCGAGGCGTAGCCGGACATCAGCAGGGCGCGCAGCTGCGGATGGTGCTCGCGCGCCGCATCGGCAAGTTGCCGGCCGTCCATGCCGGGCAAGCCGATGTCCGAGACCAGCAGGTCCAGCACCGCAACGCCGCGCAGGACATCCAACGCCGATTCGGCATCGGCCGCCTCGAGCGTCCGGTAACCCAGCTGCTGCAACACCTCGACGACAATGCCACGCACGATTGTTTCATCTTCCACCACCAGCACAAGTTCGCCATGGGCTTGCGCGCGCGTGGCCGGAAGGGGATCGACCGCCGGCGCTGGCAGCTCGGCTGACGCCTCGTGGCGCGGCAGGAAAATGCGCACCGTCGCGCCTGCGCCAGGCTTGCTGTGGATGTCGCAATGACCGCCGGACTGGTGGGCAAAGCCATACACCATCGACAATCCGAGCCCCGTCCCCTGCCCGGGCGGCTTGGTAGTGAAGAACGGATCAAAGGCGCGTTCGAGGACCTCGGGCGACATGCCCACACCCGTATCGCTGACGTCGATGCAGATGTATTGCCCCGGCGATACGTCCTGCCAACGCTGGGCCTTGACTTCGTCGACGTCGACGTTGCGCGAGCGCACGGTGAGCTGGCCGCTGCCGCGCATGCCATCGGCGGCATTGATGGCCAGGTTGAGCAGCGCGTTCTCCAACTGGTTGGGGTCGCACAAGGTGGGCCAGAGCTCCGGCGTGAGTACGAAGTGGAGCCGGATGTTTTCACCCAGCGTACGTTGCAACAGTTCGCCCATGCCCTGGATCAGCGGGTTGGCGTCGAGCGGCCGGGGATCGAGTGGCTGGCGGCGTGCGAATGCCAGCAGGCGGTGGGTGAGCGCCGCGGCGCGATTGGCCGAGGCAATCGCCCCGTCGACGAGGGGCCCGATCTCGCCCGACCGGCCGGCGGCCACCCGCAACTGGATGAGTTCGAGTGCGCCAATGACGCCTTGCAAGAGATTATTGAAATCGTGCGCTATGCCGCTGGTGAGCTGACCCACCACTTCCATCTTGCGCGCCTGGCGCAGCTGGGTCTCGGCCAGCAACTTGCTGCTGAGATCGCGAAAGAACACGTTGTAGCGGTCGCAGCCGCCAAAAGGCAAGGTGCTGATGCTGAGTTCCATGGGCAGCGTGCGACCATCGCGGGTAACCACGTCAAGGGTCGGGTTGGCGGCCACGGTCGACGTGTCGCGAACGGCTGGCGGCAACGCCGCTGCGCCGCTTTCGCGCTCGGCCTCGGCCAGGAAGATGTCGGCAAGCCGGCGGCCGACGACCTCGTCGCGCGCCCAGCCAAGCTTGGCGCTGGCGCGCGGATTCCATTCGGTGATGAGGCCTGCCTCGTCTACCTGGACGAAGCCGTCGAGCGCGGTGTCGATGATGCCGCGCGCCATGCGCTCGCTTTCTCGCAACGCGAGGTCGCTGATGCGCCGAACGGTGATGTCGCGCGTGATCTTGGCAAAGCCGATCAACTTGCCGTCGTCCCTGATCGGGTCGATGACCACACTGGCCCAGAAGCGCGTACCATCCTTGCGCACGCGCCAACCCTCGGCGCCATAACGCCCGTCCTGCGCGGCAATCTGCAGGTTCCTCCCGGGAATACCCGCATCACGCTCGTCGGCCGTATAGAACAGCGAAAAATGACGTCCCACGACGTCCTGCGCCGCGTAGCCCTTGATGCGTTCCGCACCGGCATTCCAGCTGACGATGTAGCCGTCGACGTCGAGCATGTAGATGGCGTAGTCGACCACGCTGCCGACCAGCAAGGCGAACGTCGCGGCCGGCATGGCCTGGCGCAATCGGTCGGTCACGTGGGGGGCGATGCATTCGCCGACACCGCGCGTCACGCCCGCCACGCCCGCCACGCCCGCCACGCCGGGACCGGTCTTGGCTTCGTCGTTGCTCATCGCTGCCCCCGCGTAACGGCTGCATACCCAAAAGATGAAGCTTGCCACCGCGCTTGTGAAGCCTATGCCATGGTCGCCACCATCCTGCATATTTCAACGTAGACTCGTGCAGGGCATGCTTCCCCTGTGCGCGCTGCCGTGGCGACGATCGCAAAGAAACGAGTCTTGCTGGTGGAGGACGACCCCCTGATCGCCATGGTCATGGAGGACGTGCTGTTGCGCATGGGGCTTCAAGTGCTGGTCAACCACACCCTGGCCAACGCGCTGAACGAACTCGAACTGGCGGACTTCGACGCAGCAATCGTGGACATGGGCCTGCGCGGTGAAAGCGCGCATCCGCTGGTGCAACGCCTGACTGCCCGGGGCACGCCGTTCGCGGTGGTCACCGGCGCCGATCCGGCAGCGCTCAAGGCCGACTTTCCCGGAGTGCTGGTGGCGACCAAGCCGCTGGGCATCCAGGCGCTGGAGCGGATGGTGAACGAGCTGCTCGAGCGGCCGACCAGCTCGGCCCGCTGAGCGCCGCCACCCCGCGACCACCCGCTACCCGGACGAGGATAGTCCGACGCGAGGTTCCTCCCCCTGGCCGATCAATCCGTACCGCGCTTGATGACCGTGATCTTGCCATTGGGTTCCAGGCGCGCTTCCTGCACCTGGTCGACCCGCTGCAAACCGTGCGTGCGCAAGGCCCGTTCGAAGGCGGCCTGCGGCACGGCGGTGCGGCGCAACGCGCCCGCATCCGGCACCCCGCGCCGGGCCAGCAACGTGGGCACCCCCTCGAGCAGCCGATTGCAACGTGGCCAGCGCGTCGCCGCGACCGCCAGTAGCTTGTCCAGGATCAGAATGGTGGCGACGGCAATGAACGGGCCGAGCAGCGAATGGTCCTCGCCGAGGACCGCAGTGCGCATCAGGCTGCCCAGGAAGATCAACATCAGGATGTTGAACGTGGACATGTCGCCCAGGGTGACCTTGCCGGCCAGGCGAACCAGGACCAGCACGCCGATGTAGACCGTGACGCCGCGCGGCACGAACATCCACCACGGCATGCTCATGTCGAACCAGGACATCATCCTGCCCCCGGAATCCCGCGCGGTGCGCTCGCCGCACCATGCCGACGGGGCGTGCGCGCACCGCCGCAGCGCTCGCGTCGGGGGTCGTGCTTCGCATGCGCCTGCATGGCGTATTCCTGCAGCCCACGGGTTGGCGGGCACCATCGGCAATGCGGCGTCAGCGCAACGTGTACGGCGGGCAAACGGCCGTTCCGGCTTTCACGCCGGCTTGAACCGCGCCTGCGCAGGCTGGGTGCACTACCTGACCAACTGAAGGAGTATTGCCATGCTCAAGCGCACCTTGCCACTGCTGATTGGTTTGGCTGTCTGCGGTGTCGCCTTCGGCCAGGCCACTCCGGCCGTTTCGTCCTCGACCACGATCACCACCACCACGACCAGCACCTGGAAATCGGCGCCGCCTTCGGACGCCCTCAGCGAGGACGCCATCAAGACCGCCATCGCCAACGCCGGCTTCAAGGAGGTGAAGGACCTGAAGTTCAAGGATGGGGTATGGCGCACCAAGGCACGCGGCGGCAACGCGCAATGGGTGGATTTGAGCGTCGGGCCCGCCAATGGCCGGGTCTACGTCAGTGATGCGCCCTCGCGGATCACCGCCGACGAGGTCAAGGCGCACCTCGCCACGGCGGGCTATCGCAATGTCCACGACGTCGAGTACAAGCACGGGTTGTGGAGTGCGGATGCGACCAGCGCCAGCGGTCAGGACGTGGATCTGCTGGTGGACCCGACCGACGGCAGCATCGTGGCGCACTCCGACGATTGAACGGGCGTGGAGTCGGCGGCGTTCGCTCCGGCCAGGGTCTCGATGATCGGACACCCTTCGACCGGACCCCGGCCCGAGCAGCGCCGATACATGTCGGCCAGGGCGGCCTCCATGCGCTGGAGCTCCACGATGCGCGCCCTGATCTGGCGCAACTTGTGTCCGGCCAGCTCTTTCACCTGGGCACGATGGCCATTGGCGTCCTGCAGGCTCAACAATTCGCGGATTTCATCCAGTGTGTAGCCCAGGTCCTTGGCCATGCGGATGAACCGGAGACGGGCGACTGCCGCAGGTGGATAGCGCCGGTAATTGGCGGCCGTGCGTTGCGGACGCGGCAACAGGGATTCGCGCTCGTAGTAGCGAATGGTCTCGTGGCCCACGCCGCTGCGTCTGGCCAGCTCGCCGATGCCGATGGTATCCATGCTCCAACTCTAACCGCGCCGCGGGGTCTGCGTGCAGGGCAAGTCCACGTTTCCGGGCTCGGGCATAATGCAACTGGAATGTTGCGCATCAGGCGGCACCGGCGTAATGTGCAGCCCGCCAGTTGCCTATTCATGTGACGCCAAAGGAAGCCGCCATGAACGCGCAGACCGACCGTATCGAAAAACAGGTCCTCCTGAACGCGCCGCGCGAACGGGTGTGGCGCGCGCTCAGCGAGGCCGGGGAATTCGGGGTCTGGTTCGGCGTCCGCTTCGACGGCCCGTTCGTCGCGGGCCGTCGCCTGACCGGCAGGATCACGCCGACCGAGGTCGACGCGGAAGTGGCGGCGATGCAGGCCCCCTACGCGGGCACGCCGTTCGAGTGGCTGGTCGAACGCATCGAACCGATGCGGCGCATCGCGTTCCGCTGGCATCCGTACGCCATCGACCAGACCATCGACTACGCCAACGAGCCCACGACCCTGATCGTGTTTGAACTGCGGGATGCCCCGGGTGGCGTCCTGTTGACCGTCACCGAATCGGGGTTCAACCAGTTGCCGCCGAAGCGCCGTGCGCAGGCATTCGCCGCCAACGAGAGCGGCTGGACACACCAGGTGCGCCTGATTGCGCAATACCTGGCGCGCCCCTGAGCCCCCATGCGCAAACCAAGGGTCCACACCACCTTGCAGCAGACCGCGCCGGTGTTTGCGGCGCTCGGCGATCCGACGCGCTTGCGCCTGGTTGCCGCCCTGTGCGCCGGCGGCACACTCTCGATTGCCGAGCTGACCGCCGGCACCGCCGTCACCCGCCAAGCCGTCACCAGGCACCTGGAGACCCTGGCCGATGCCGGCCTGGTGAGCGACGTCCGGCAGGGGCGCGAACGGCTGTGGGAGTTCGAGCCGGCACGGATCGACGAGGCGCGGCGTTCGCTGGATGCGATCGCACAACAATGGGATACGGCGCTGCAACGGCTGAAATCGCTGGTGGAAGACTAGGGACTCGGGCGGTAAAAGCCCGTGCTGCGGCGGCTCTTGACCAGGCTGGCAATGGTCGTCAGCGCGAGGATGCCGACGATGACGAGCAGCGACAGCCAGGTCGGGATTTCCGGTATCGCCTGGATCGGCTCACCGCCATTGATGAAAGGCAGGCTGTTGGTATGCATGGCTTCGAGCACCAGCTTCACGCCGATGAAGCCGAGCACCACCGCCAGCCCCAGACTCAGGTAAACCAGCTTGGTGAGCAAGCCACCAATCAGGAAATACAGCTCGATCAGCCCCAGCAGCGCGAAGGCGTTGGTGGCAAACACGATGTACGGCTCGCTGGTGAGGCCGTAGATCGCCGGAATCGAATCGAGCGCAAACAGGATGTCGGTCGTGCCGATCGCCAGCATGACCAGGAGCATCGGCGTCACATGGCGTTTGCCGTCGATGCGTGTGAGCAGCTTCGTGCCGTCGTACTTTCCAGTGACCGGCAGCACGCGACGCGCGAGGCGCACGATGAGGTTCGGCTGCAATTCCCCGCTCTCGTCGCCCTTGCCAAATCCCAGCTTGACGCCAGTGAAAATCAGGAACAGGCCGAACAGGTAGAAGACCCAACTGAAATGCGCAATCGCCGCGGCGCCGATCAGGATGAAGATGGTGCGCAGGATGAGCGCGATGATGATGCCGACCAGCAAAACCTGTTGTTGGTACGCGCGCGGCACGTCGAAGCTCGACATGATGATCACGAACACGAACAGGTTGTCGATCGACAGGCTGTACTCGGTGATGTATCCAGCGAAAAATTCAATGCCGTGGTCGACACCCCAGACCAGCGTCAACCCGATGCCAAACAGGATCGAGAGCACGACGAAAAACGCGGTCCACGCCCCAGCCTCCCTGGTCGAGGGCTCGTGCGCGTTGCGGATGTGGGTGAAAAAACTCAGCGCCAGCAACGCGAGGATGCCTGCCACGGTCGCCAGCCAAACCCAGAGTGGTACATGCATCAACGCTTGCTCCCGAGCTGTGCCGCCGCAGCGGGGGTTCGCCGCGCATGGCACTGAACGCGCAACTATACCGGCATGCGCGTGAGGGACGCCGTCGCGCGCCCCACACCCCGGGCATGGACTGCGACTCAGGCCTGGATACTCCGCCACACGCCCCCGTGAGGGCGTAGAGTTTCAGACCAATGCATGCCGAGGCTTGGCGTCAAATGACGCGGGCGCTCAAACC
This sequence comes from Rhodanobacter sp. FW510-R10, assembly GCF_058781105.1. Taxonomy (NCBI): domain Bacteria; kingdom Pseudomonadati; phylum Pseudomonadota; class Gammaproteobacteria; order Lysobacterales; family Rhodanobacteraceae; genus Rhodanobacter; species Rhodanobacter sp. FW510-R10. The sequence continues at coordinate 428,817 of NZ_JBYSWL010000001.1, forward strand.
CCACGAGCCGATCCGGAGATTCGCGAATGACTGAGCGCATGCCTACCTTGTTCATCGGCCACGGCAACCCGATGAACGCCATCCAGGACTCGACCTGGTCACGTGCCTGGTCCGCCTTGGGCCAACGCCTGCCAAAGCCGCGCATGGTGCTGTCGGTGTCGGCGCACTGGTATCTGCCGGGCACCGCAGCCACGGCGATGGCCTCGCCGCGCACCATCCACGACTTTGGCGGCTTTCCGCGCGAACTGTTCGAGGTGCAGTACCCGGCACCAGGCGAGCCCATGCTCGTGCATCGCTTGCGCGAGCTGCTGGCGCCAATGCCGGTACGCGCCGATCTCGCCTGGGGCCTGGACCACGGCACCTGGTCCGTACTGCGCCACATCTTTCCCGCGGCGGACGTGCCGGTGGTGCAATTGAGCATCGATGAGAGCAAGGCGCCCGGCTTTCACTTCGCCCTGGGCCAGCAACTCGCCCCATTGCGCGACGATGGCGTGCTGATCCTCGGCAGCGGCAACGTGGTGCACAACCTGCACACCTATGCCTGGGGCCGGCGTCCGGTGCAACCGTTCGACTGGGCTGCGCGATTCGAAGCGCGTGTGCGCAAGCTGATCGAGGGTCAAAACCACGGTGCACTGGTGGATTACTTCTCGCTGGGTCGGGACGCGGAGCTCTCGATTCCGACGCCCGAGCACTACCTGCCCCTGCTGTACGTCCTCGGCGCCAGCGCCAAAACCGACGTCGTGAGCTTTCCGGCCGAAGGCATGGACGGCGGCTCGATCTCGATGTTGTCGATCCAATTCGGCTGAAGCCGCGAAGTCCTGCGTTCCAAGCCATCCGGCCAGCGCTCCGGTTCAAGCCAGCGCCGCGGGTGACGGCGCCATTTCACCTCCGCATCCTTGCGCTCCGGCTGCCGGGACAGCTCGCACGAGCCCCTAGGCCGACAAAGTGCTCGTGGGTTGCACCGGCAGTGGCTGTGAGGACGCTGTGCTCCCGCGGTCAGGGAGGGCGCGTTCGCGCGAACGCGTGGTCGAGGAACTTTGCCGGCACCCACGCATACCGGTGCCACATGATGGAACACGCCGTGGGCAGGAGATGCGCCATCGTCGCGGCCACGCCTGATGCACCCGCCGAGGTGCAGACCGTCGAGGTGTCGCGCGCCCGCCACCTGCACAGCCAACGCGGCGGGCGCCGATAGTCGGTCTCGATGACGATGCCAGTCAACCACGCCGTCACCACGGCATATGTGGTCAGCACTTGCGAATACGCATGCGAACGATTAGCATCTGCGCCCTGACCGACTATGCAGGGGTTGGCGCATGACCTCCAAGTACTGGGCCGTCGGCTTGACGTTGTTGGGGTTGTTGGCGGGGCCCGCCGCCCACGCCGGCGACATGCCCGAATACAAACTGGTGATCCGGAACCACCAGTTTGTGCCGTCCGAACTGAAGGCACCAGCGAAGACCAAGTTCAAAGTCCTGGTCACCAATGAGGACCCCACGCCGTCCGAGTTCGAGAGCAGCGACTTCAACCGCGAGAAGATCGTCACGCCCGGCAGCACCGTGATGGTCTTCGTCGGTCCGCTGGGCAAAGGCCAATACCAATTCTTTGACGACTTCCACCAGGACACCGCGCGTGGCGTCCTGACCGTGGAGTGACGCACATGCCCGGCGTCGCGGACCAATGGGAGGTCGGTGTCGCCCACGGCATACACATCCCGGGCGCCGCGCGGCACCTGATCCAGGCCGACTGGCTACCAGCGGTCGGGAGCCGGTCCGGGATACCTGGCGGCTGCCTGGCAACGGCTCGGTGCCCGGACAGGCGGCGCAGGGGTTAATGCATCGGTATCTCCGAGCGTCGAGTGACGGGACACACCTCCAGTCACCCGTTCGGGTTTCCCGTTTCTCAAAACACAAGGAACGAAGATGAGGCAATACAAGGCGAATCGGCTGGCATTCTGGTCCATCGCCACGCTCGTCGGTTTCGGCGGCGCAGTTTCGGCACCGACCGCGGCCATCGCGGGTCCGGCTGACGTCATCTATTCACCGATCGTCGATTACCGCGAATGGGAGCTGGAATTGAAGGGCGGCATGTTCAATTGGGGCCATGGCGAGGAGGGCGAGCGTGCGGCCAAGCTGTCACTGGCCTATGGCATCGCGCCACGCTGGAAGACCGAGTTGGTGGCCGAGTATTCGCAGACGCCAGGCAGCGCCGCCCGCGTGGAGGAATACGAGCTCGAAAACGTCTTCCAGTTGACCGAGCACGGTGCGCACTGGCTCGATGCCGGCATCTTCGCCGAGTTTGCACACAACCGCCTGGAACACACCAACTCCCTGGTCGTCGGACCGATGTTCCAGAAGGAAATCGATCGATCGCAACTCAACCTCAATCTGTTCCTCGAGCGCCGCCTGAGCGCGTTGCCCGAAGATGAAGCCGACAGCGCCCGCAACGAAGTCAAGTACCAGGTGCAGTGGAAATACAACCTCCGCACCACTTTTCAGCCAGGGATTCAGGTATTCGGCTCGCTGGGCGACCCAGCCCACCTGCGGCCCGACAAGTTGAGCGTGGGGCCGGCATTCTTCGGTGTAGCCAATCTCGGCAATGCGAAAAAACTACGCTACAACGCGGCGATCCTGGCCGGGTTGACGCACGGTACTCCCGACACGACGATCCGCTTCCAACTGGAGTACGAGTTCTTCTGAGCCGCATGCGGCGAACAGTTCGCGGCGCTGCAGCCCGCAGCGCTCCTCGGGCAGGAGGAGCGCGACCACGCCGGGCGGATCCAGGCAGCGCCCCGGCGTTCGACGCCAGGACCGATGGCGTGAGGTGCACCTTGCACCTAGCACCTGGCGCTCGACCTCCACGGCAACCTCGCCGAAGCACCAGTGGCGTTGCGGGCGTGCTTCGATTTGCCCGCCCATTTCGACCCCGTTCACGCCGACCGACGCCAAGCCGTGCTGCCCGCAATCGACACAAAAACAACCGCGGGTTCTGCATGGCCGCCCTTGGATTCTTCCAGCCGTCACGTGGCCCGGCGTGACGCTGCCATGGGACGCGTCGCATCGAACAACGACGCGATGAGCGGGCACGACACGTTTCCCTTGCGCGCATGGCACGCCTTCACGAGCCCGGACAACGCCGTTTCCATGCGTGCCAGGCCGGCCAGCTTTTCCCGCACGCTGCGCAGCTTGAACTCGCCCAGCACGCCGGCTTCACGGCAATGCGTACCGTCTTCCAGGCGCAGCAGTTCGCCGATCTCGTCCAGGTTGAACCCCAGGGATTGGGCCGACTTCACGAAACGGAGTCGGGCGACATCGGCCGTGCCGTAGCGCCGAATGCCCCCATAGGGCTTGACCGGCTGCTGTAGTAGTCCCCGGCGTTGATAGAACCGGATCGTTTCCACATTGACGCCCGCTGCCTTGGCGAAGGCGCCAATGGTCAGGTCCTGCGACGAGGCACGCATGACGCTTGACTCCGTAGTCGACTACGGAAGTAGGGTTGTCGTGCCGAATGGAAATTGCAAGAGGCACTCATGACCAAACTCGATGGCAATAGCGGCACGTTGATGACGGCTCGCCTGGTGCCCCCCCCGCGCATTCACGTGCTGCCTCGATCCCTTTGCACCGCCCGGAGTGGACTACGTGGGCACGCCGACCGCGCAAGGATCGGCGGGAAAACGCGGCTGAGCGGATGACGATGGCCGATGCGCCGCCATGCGCTGGTCCCGGCTGCGTGCCGGAACGAGCTGTCGACGACCGCGAAACCGGCCGCCCCCGCGATCTGTTGCATATCGCAGTGATCGGCAGCGGTGGTGCCGCCATGGCCGCGGCGCTGAAGGCAACCGAGCAAGGCGCGCGGGTGACACTCATCGAGCGCAGTACCATTGGCGGCACCTGTGTCAATACCGGCTGCGTGCCGTCCAAGATCCTGATCCGCGCAGCGCACGTCGCCCACGTGCGGACGGCGAGTCCGTTCGACGACGGCATTTCCGCTGCAGCACCCCGCATTCTGCGCGAGCGCCTGCTGGCCCAGCAGCAAGCACGGGTGGAAGAGCTACGCCACACCAAGTACGAAGACATCCTGGCCGGCAACTCCGCGATTACCGTATGGCACGGCATGGCACGGTTCAAGGATACGAATACCTTGGCGGTACGGCTCGCCAGCGGCGGCGAGCGCACGCTGGCGTTCGACCGCTGCCTGGTCGCGACCGGCGCCAACGCCGCCGTGCCGCCGATCCCCGGCCTGCGGGACACGCCGTACTGGACTGCGGCCGAGGCCCTGGCGAGCGCCACGATTCCGCACCGGCTGGCGGTGATCGGCGCCTCGGTCATCTCGGCAGAATTAGCGCAAGCCTTCGCCCGGCTCGGCAGCCGGGTGACGATCTTGGCGCGCAGCACGCTGTTCTCGCGAGAGGATCCCGCCATCGGCGAAGCGATCACGGCGGCCTTCCGTGCCGAAGGGGTACGAGTGTTGGAGCAGGTACAAGCCAGCAAGGTGGCATATCGGGACGGCGAATTCGTGCTGACGACCCGACAAGGCGAGCTGCGCGCCGACCGGCTGCTTGTCGCAACCGGCCGGACGCCCAACACATGCGACCTCAACCTCGAGGCAGCCGGGGTGAAGGTGAACGAGCACGGTGCCATCCAAATCGATCCCGGCATGCACGCCAGCACCCCTGATATCCACGCCGCCGGCGACTGTACCGACCAGCCGCAGTTCGTCTACGTTGCAGCGGCCGCCGGCACCCGCGCCGCCATCAACATGACGGGCGGCGACGCCTCGCTCGACCTGACCGCGATGCCGGCGGTGGTGTTCACCGACCCGCAGGTCGCCACCGTGGGCTTGAGCGAGCAGGCAGCGCAGCGCGCCGGCTTCAAGACCGACAGCCGAACGCTCACGCTCGACAACGTACCGCGCGCCCTCGCCAACTTCGATACCCGGGGCTTCATCAAGCTGGTCGTCGAAGCACGCTCCGGCCGTTTGCTTGGCGTGCAGGCGGTCGCCGAGCAAGCCGGCGAGCTGATCCAGGCCGCGGCACTGGCGATCCGCGCCGGTATGACTGCGGAGGATCTGGCCGACCAGTTGTTCCCCTACCTCACCATGGTCGAGGGCCTGAAACTCGCTGCGCAAACCTTCCACAAGGACGTCCGGCAGCTCTCGTGTTGCGCCGGATGATCAAACTCACGTCGCCGGCACCTTGCACGCTTTACATTCCAGGGTATCGCCAAACAAGGCGATGCCTTTTCACGGCTGAATCGGGCGTGGGCTGAATTGCACAGTGCGACGGCCAACCATGGCGCGATCAAGATCGAATGACGGCAATGGGTTGTTGTGAGGAAATCATGAGCAACGGCAAAAGCTTCGACCTGATCGTGATCGGCGGCGGCACAGGTGGAAACGGTGTCGCCCGGACGGTCGCCCACGCCGGCTGGAGGGTCGCCAGCATCGACAGCCTGCCGTTCGGCGGCACCTGCGCGTTGCGCGGCTGCGATCCCAAGAAGATGCTGGTCGCGGTGACCGAAGGGGTCGAATGGGCCCGCAATCTTGGCGGCAAGGGGCTGGATGGCCGAGCCGCCGTCGACTGGCCGGCCATGCTCGCCTTCAAGCGTACGTTCACCGACGTGATGCCGGGCCGCATCGAGGGCGGGCTCGCGAAAGCCGGTGTTTCCGTGTTGCACGGTGAGGCGCGTTTCACCGGGCGTGACACGATCGAGCTGAATGGCGAGCCTTTGTCTGCCCGGTATTTTCATCTAGCCACCGGTGCCCGGCCGATGACGCTCGACATTCCCGGCGAGGAGCTGCTGGCCACCAGTACCGATTTCCTCGAGCTGCCCGGGCGACCGGACAGGGTCGTGTTCGTCGGCGGCGGATTCATCGCGATGGAATTTGCCCATGTCTCGAAGCGTGCGGGCGCACGCGAAGTGACGGTCCTGGAGATGACGAAACGGCCGCTTGACCATTTCGATCCCGACCTCGTCGAGATCCTTGTCGATGCAACTGCGGATCTCGGCATCGATCTGCGTACCGAGGCCAAAGTCCTGGGGGTCGAGAAGAAGGGAGCGGATTTCACGGTGACGTACGAGACGCCAAATGGAGTGAAAACCGTCCATTGCGACTTGGTCGTCCATGCGACCGGGCGCGTACCCAACGTCGATCACCTCAACCTGGAGCGCGCGGGCGTGGAGCATGGCCGCAGGGGCATCAAGGTCAGCCGCTTCATGCGCACCACCAACCCGACGATTTTCGCCGCGGGCGACTGCGCAGACAGCGGCCCGAACCTGACCCCTGTCTCCGCTTACGAAGGGCACGTCGCGGCCAAGAACCTGCTCGCCGGCAAGGACGAGCGCGAGGCGGACTACCCGCCGATCCCAAGTGTCGTGTTCACGCTGCCCGCACTGGCTTCTGTTGGATTGTCCGAAGCTGCCGCGCGTGACCAGGGACTCGATTTCGATACCCATTTTGAAAAAACAGCGGACTGGTACTCGTCGCTGCGGGTCGGCGCCAGGTACAGCGCCTACAAGGTCCTGGTCGAAAAAGGCAGCCGCAAAATCCTGGGCGCGCATCTCTTGGGCCCCGGCGCCGAGCAACAGATCAATCTCTTCGCCATGGCGATGAGCGCTGGCCTTGGCGCGAACAAGATCAAGGGCCTCATCTTCGCTTACCCCAGCTTTGCATCGGACATCAGTTCGATGGTCTGACGCGGCGCCCGAAAGGACCGCGCCCATCCATTTGGCGAGAGGTCGACCACCGCTCCTGCCACGGAAGACCCTGCGACCGCGTCGGCAAGCAGATCGTCACCCGGGTGCCGGCTGTCCAGGCCGTGCCTGCGCTCTTGCGGCGGCGCCTCATCAATCGGACACCTGGACACCATGCCGGAACGCCACATGGTCCTTGATCTCCCGCGCATCAGGTTTCGGATCCGGGTAACACCCGCTGGATGGATTGGTGGCGACACACGAAGGCGCCGATCGGCGCCGCGCGCAGTACCGAGGTTTTTGACGCTTCGGTGATAGTCACTGTTGTACCCTGCCGGGACACGCTTGCGCGCCTCCGGGAGGATGTCATGGCGGTCATCGTGGAACGGACACCCAACCTCTTTCATCCCCTCCACGCGGCGCTCGTGGCCGGGACGACGGCACTCTTCCTCGGCGCGTTGCTGAGCGACGTCGCCTATTTCCGCAGCTACGCCATCCAGTGGAACAACTTCTCGTCATGGCTGCTCGCCGGCGGCCTGGTCGTCGCTGCGTTCGCCTTGCTGGCCGCCATCGTCCGGCTGTTCCGCACACGATGGCGTGCGCGATCCGCCCTATACGCGCTGTTGCTGCTGGCGGCCTGGGTGCTCGGCTTCATTGACGCACTGGTGCATGCCCGGGATGCCTTCGCTACCATGCCCACCAGCCTGGTGCTGTCCGTGATCGTGGTGGTGCTTGCCGGGGCGGCCTTGATGGTTACCCTCGTGGGTGGGCGCACCGGAGGTGTGTCGTGAAGCGCCTGGAGCTGTTGGCAGGCGCTGCGCTCGGGGTCGTGCTGGGCGGTTGTGGCGGCAGCCCCAGCCCGGAGCAGTACGGCGCCAATCCTGAGCTTCCGGCCCAGCAACGCGGCCTGCTGCCCGACATGGTGATTGCCAAGCCGGCCGCCTGGGGCGACCGGCTGCCGGCGGTGCCGGCGGGCTACAGCATCAAGGCGATTGCCACCGGCCTGCGCATCCCGCGCCAGACCCTGGTGCTCCCCAACGGCGACATCCTGGTCGCCGAAGGCCGCGGCGGCAACGAGGCGAAGCTGAAACCGAAGGACGTGATTGCCGGCTACATCAAGGCCAAGGGCACGAGCCCGGTCAAGGGCGGCAATCGCCTGACCCTGTTGCGCGACGCCGACGGCGACGGCAATTACGAGTTGAAGACGGTCTTTGCCAAGGACCTCAATGCGCCCTACGGCCTCGCGCTGATCGGGGACACGCTGTACGTCGCCGACCAGGATGCGCTGCTGAAATTCCACTACCGCGTCGGCCAGACCCAGGCCGACGGCCCCCCGGTCAAGGTCACCGACCTGCCCTCGGCCATCAACCACCACTGGACCAAAGCGCTGGCCGCGAGTGCTGATGGCCGCTTCCTCTACGTCGGCATTGGTTCCAACAGCAACATCACCGAGCGCGGCATGACTGCCGAAGTCGAGCGCGCCAGGATCTGGCAGGTCGACCCGCAGACCGGCATGCATCGCGCCTACGCCACCGGCGTGCGCAATCCCACGGCGCTCGCGGTTCAGCCAGGCACCGGCACGCTGTGGGCCGTGGCCAATGAGCGCGACGAACTCGGCCCCGACCTGGTCCCCGACTACCTCACCTCGGTACGTGAAGGCGGTTTCTACGGCTGGCCCTGGAGCTATTGGGGCCAGCATGTCGATCCGCGCGTACGCCCGCAAAATCCGGCCATGGTCGCCAAGGCGATCGCCCCGGACTACAGCCTCGGCTCGCATGTGGCGGCGCTCGGTGTCGCCTTCTCCGCGCCGACGATGGGCGCGCAGTTTGCCGATGGCGTGTTCGTCGGCGAGCACGGCAGCTGGAACCGGCCCGAGCCGGTCGGCTACAAAGTGGTGTTCGTGCCGTTCCGCGACGGCCATCCCGCCGGCAGGCCGATCGACTTCGTCACCGGCTTCCGCGGCGAGGACGGCCTGACCCGCGGCCGCCCCGTCGGCGTCACCGTCGACCCGCGCGGCGCGCTGATCGTCGCCGACGACCTGTCGAACACGATCTGGCGCGTGACCCCGAACATCCCAGCCGCCGCCGTCCAGCCGGCTCCATCCGCCACTTCTGGCGCCGCGCCCGCCACCTCCATCGGCAACTGAGCTGGACCTGGCGCGGCGCCGGGGCAGCCAGACCGCATCGGGCCGACCGGTGCAGATCTCCGTCCGGCGCTACACGCCAACGGGCGTGCGGATGTCGTCCTTGAAATGGATTTCCGTATGCCGGCTCATGCTTCCCCTTGCGCCGCGCTCAATACACCACGTCGTGGTCACCCACGTTGATCGGCACGATCTGGTTCTCGCGTATCACCATCTCGATGGTAATCCGGTACGAGAGGTTGATCGAAACCGAATGCAGGCCCTTGAGCCGACCGACCAGCGCGTGCAGCCGCAGTGAAGGATGATGCGGATTGGCCTGCAACAGCAACAGGGTCTTGCGGTATTGCTCGCGCTGCTGCGGGTGGCGTTTCAGGAACTGCGCCGCACGGCGGTTGTACTGGTCGGTGAAGACCAGCGTCCAGCTCACAGCTTCGCCAGCCGCTTCATGTGCGCTTCCACCGATTCCTTGACGAAGCGGCCAGAGGCAATATCCGCCTGGCTTTCGGCCAGCGCGGCCGCCAGCTCGCACTCGCGCAGGTAGCGGTAGTGCTCGATATCCATCACCACGAAGCGGTCCTTGCCCCGAACCGACACCATCGCTTCGGGTGCGTCTCCGAGTGCTTCCGCGATCGCGGAGACACCCTGCGTTTTCAGGTTGTTGGCACTGATCGAGCCCATGGCGGAAAGCCCTCTCTCAACGTACGGATGATCGTACCACAAATAGTACGGTTATTCGTGCGGTCAACACCATCTCGAAATCCGTCGGTGAGCGCGATTCAGGATGGACATTCTGACGAGAGCCGTGAACGGCAAAAAGACCGCAGCCGGCTGGAGCGCAATTTCCGCGATTGGTGGCGCTAACTTGAAGTTCCGCGCATGAGAGTGGTCAACGACCGCCCTGCGCACCGAATCCTGGCGCCGAAAGTTAGTTCCCAAGCGCTTCGACTTCATCAAGTTGCGCGCACTATTGAGTGCGCATGGCGCAAGCGGGAGAGCGCTCAGTAGACGGCGCTTCAGCGGGCCTGATCGGGGTTTGGCTACGCGGTTCGCACGACCAAGCGGGCAATCTTGGGATCGTAAGTTGCATCGATGATCGTGCCGTTGCGGATGCGTTCGACAGCTTCGTCGACGGCAGACAGCGGGACCAGGAACCATTCGCGCGGTTTGACCGACTGACCGAATCGATCCTGGATGGTGAGGTCAAGTTGGGCGGGCGCGAAGACGCGATGCAGTAGGTTTTCCAGTTTGACCCGGTTGATCCCCGACAGCTTGTAGGTCGCCACGATCTCGACGCCAGCCAGCAGATAGGTCGCATCGTGCTCGGCATTTGCGGTTCGCGTTTCGACCTTGCCCCCGTTACGCCGATCTTGTGGATCAGGTCGCGGTGCTCGGCCACGTAGGGGCTTTCCGACAGGCTGCGCAGCACATAGATGGTGCCACTTTCCGCATCCCCGTCTTCCATTTCGCCGCCAAATAGAGGACCTTCGTCGGTGCCCGTCAGCCGGCGCCCCGTTTCGTCCTTGTATAGCGCCCGCTGCAGTGAGCGCATCAGCAAGTCACTCTCGGTGCCATTGGAGTAGATCACCCGCAGGCGGGCGTCTGGCGTGCCGTTGGGGGTTTTGGTTTCTTCGCCCTTTTCGGCCACGTACACCATTTGGCCGCTGAGTACGAAAAAAGCGCCGACGTTCACACCGGCTTCCTGCCCGAATCGAAGACTCTTGCGCACGCCGGATTGCAGCTCTCGCTCCGCGCGCTCGAACACCCCAGCGTACTTGTCGCTGACGTACTTGATGAACAGCAGCACCGGCACGTAGTCCTTGTACTGGCTGGCGTCCATGCCCCCGCGCAGCGCGTTGCACAAGGCCCAGAGGGACGAGTAGAGCTCGGATTTCTTGATGGCCGTGGGACGGTTCGACCTGTCCCGCATCGATCGGGCAGGCAAAGGAAAATGGTGGGCCCACCAGGACTCGAACCTGGAACCAAGGGATTCGCGTGATCCGGAGATTTCCCCCCGGCGCGGACTATCTCTTCACCCTTCGCATGGCGTTCGTGCGAGTGGGGTGCGGGACGCTCTTGCCTGTGATGAAGGGCACTCAAGCCCTCAGGTAGTCTCTGCACCTTCCGCCGGTGTACCGGCGGCTTGGCTCAGGGTTGCCACCGGCCGCATTCGCGCCGCTGAGGTTTCCCTGAATTCATCCCGTTCCCGTCCACGTATTCCTGCGTGGCGGCACCTTTCGATGAGTCCCCTGCTCTAACCATTGAGCTATAGGCCCGTCCGCACATGGTAACAACACGCACGCCCCAAGCTGCTCGCACGTGCGCTATGGATTATGCTCGAAGTATGCAATCCAAACTGACTTGCGTGGTTTGTGGCGCCGTCCTGGAAGGCAGGCAGCGCAGGTTCTGCTCCCGAATTTGCAAAAACCGGGACACCAATGTTCGACACCAGAACTATTCCAACCAGCAATCGCGCGGCTTGATGCGCAAGCGACAGTTCGTGGGCAAAGCGGGAGGACGTTGCTCACGATGCGGCTATGAGGCAAACCTTGCTGCACTCAACTGGCATCACTGCAATCCGTCATGCAAATCCTTCAATCTCGACCTGCGCGCGTTTTCAAATCGGAGTCTGGCGGAGATCGAAAGTGAAGTGGCGAAGTGCACCCTGCTCTGCGCCAACTGCCACGCTGAGACACATCACCCCGAAATGGCGCGAGAGCCAAAAAGCCAGCCGCCAAGTACATGACCGCCGTCATAGATGACACTAGAGCAACCCCACGTTATTCGACGTCGAGGAAGGAGCGGAGCTGTTCGGAGCGGCTGGGGTGGCGCAGCTTGCGCAGGGCCTTGGCCTCGATCTGGCGGATGCGCTCGCGGGTGACGTCGAACTGCTTGCCGACTTCCTCGAGGGTGTGGTCGGTGTTCATGTCGATGCCGAAGCGCATGCGCAGCACCTTCGCCTCGCGCGGGGTCAGCCCGGCAAGCACGTCGCGCACGGTTTCCATGAGGCCGGTGTCGGTCGCCGAATCCACCGGCGAGCTGGCATTGCCGTCCTCGATGAAATCGCCCAGGTGCGAATCCTCGTCGTCGCCAATCGGGGTCTCCATGGAGATCGGCTCCTTGGCGATCTTGAGCACCTTGCGGATCTTGTCCTCGGGCATCTCCATGGCCTTGGCCAGCTCTTCCGGCGTCGCCTCGCGCCCGTACTGCTGGAGCATCTGGCGGCTGATCCGGTTCAGCTTGTTGATTGTCTCGATCATGTGCACCGGAATGCGGATGGTGCGCGCCTGGTCGGCGATCGAGCGCGTGATCGCCTGGCGGATCCACCAGGTCGCGTACGTGCTGAACTTGTAGCCGCGGCGGTATTCGAACTTGTCCACCGCCTTCATCAGGCCGATGTTGCCTTCCTGGATGAGGTCCAGGAACTGCAGGCCACGGTTGGTGTATTTCTTGGCGATGGAGATCACCAGGCGCAGGTTCGCCTCGACCATCTCCTTCTTGGCCCGGCGCGCGCGCGCCTCGCCACTGGCCATGGCGCGGTTGATTTCCTTGATGTCCGTGAGCGGCAGGAACAGCTTGCGCTCGATCGCGGCGAGCTTCTCCTGTTCGGCATCGATCGCCTCGCGGTGGGCCTTGAGCGCCGGCGTCCACTTCTGGCGCTTGCGGCTGAGCTCGGCGGCCCATTCCGGGTTGCCCTCGTTGCTGGGGAAACTCTTGATGAATTCGGCCTTGGGCATCTTCACCTGCTTGACGCAGATGTTCATCAGCGCGCGCTCGTGGTGGCGGATGTTGTTCACCACTTCGCGCAGGCGGCGCACGAAGCCGTCGATCAGCGCCGACGGCAGCTTGAGTTTCAGGAACTCCTCGGCCATCTGGTCGCGCAGCTTGACGATCTTCTTGTCGGTAATGCTGGTGGCCTTGGGCGCGGCCTTCTGGAACTTCGCGTAGTAGTCGCGCAGGAGCTCCATGCGGCGCTTGACTTCCTCCGGATCCGGACCGGAAGAGGCAGCCTCCTCATCCTCGGAGCTGTCGTCCTCTTCGCCCTCGTCCTCGTCGCCGTCTTCATCGTCGGCTTCCCCTTCGGGACGCAGCGCCGCAATCGCCTCCTTTTCCTTGCGCGCAATCTCGGCTTCCTTGCGCGCCAGGTCCGCGGCTTCCTCCAGGTCGAGGAAGCCAGCCAGGATTTCGCTCAGGCGGCGCTTGCCGTCCAGGTGCTGGTCGTATTCCTCGAGCAGCAACTCGATGGTCAGCGGGAAGCTGGCCAACGCGGTCTGCACCTGGCTCAGGCCTTCCTCGATGCGCTTGGCAATGACGATCTCGCCCTCGCGCGTGAGCAACTCGACGGTGCCCATCTCGCGCATGTACATGCGCACGGGGTCCGTGGTGCGCCCGACCTCGGCGTCCACGGCCGAAAGCAGCGCGACGGCCTCTTCGGCGGCAGCATCGTCGTCGCCGGCACCGGCGCCGTCGGCCAGCGTGTCAGCATCAGGCGCAGCATCCTGCACCTCGATGCCGACGCCCTTGAGCACGGCCATGATGTCTTCGATCTGCTCGGGGTCGACGACGTCGTCAGGCAGGTGGTCGTTGATCTCGGCGTAGGTGAGGTAACCCTGCTCCAGGCCTTTGGCGATCAGCGCCTTGATCTCGGACTGTTGCTCGTTGGGGGCTCTGCTATTCATCAACCGATCACCACAGGGTGCAAGAACCGGGCAGTGTAGCTGAAGTGGAGCCGCGCCGGCCGGTTTTCAAGAAAAAAGGCCATGCCTGGAAGATACGTAAACGTATGCCTGGCAACGGATTCGCGGCACGCAGCCTTGCCGCCCACAGCGACGGCCAGCCAGCGTTCATTTCACCTCCAGGCGGAAGGTCACCGGGCCGTCGTTCACCAGGTGCACCGTCATATGGGCGCCAAAACGCCCGGTTTCCACCGGGGTGTACTCGGCGCGGGCCAACTCGAGCAGCCGCCCGAACCAGACACGCGCGTACTCCGGGCTGGCGGCCGACGTGAAGCTTGGGCGCAGGCCGGAGCGGGTGTCGGCGGCCAAGGTGAACTGGCTGACCAGCAGCAGCCCCCCGGCGACATCCTTGAGCGACCGATTCATGCGCCCTGCCGCATCCGCAAACACGCGGTAGGCAAGAAGTTTCTGCAACATGCGCGCAGTCTGCGTCTCGCCGTCGTCGGGCTCCACCGCCACCAGGGCCAACAGGCCGGGGCCGATCGCGCCGACGACGGCGCCGTCGACCTCGACGCGGGCGGACGTGACGCGCTGGATCAGGGCAATCATGCGGGGGCCACGATCGGGAAGCGCAAATCTTAAGTCGGGAAGTACGGCCAAGAAAAGCGCGTCGCAGCAACATGCCCGGCGCACGCTTCGCATCCGTGTCGGGCACTCGCTTACACTTCCGGCCATGCGCGCTGACGTTTATCTCTTTTATTGGTCGATGCGCCTGCTCTCCTGGCTGCCGTTGCGCGCGCTGCAGGCCCTGGGGGCCGGCATGGGCGGGCTGATGCTGTGGCGCCGGTCCAAGTCCGCCCGGCACATGGCTGCCAACCTGCGCATCGTGCGGCCGGATGACTCTGCCGCGGAACATCGCCGCCTGCTGCGGGCCGTGGCCAGGGAGAGCGGCAAGTCGGCATGGGAGATCATCAAGATCTGGGGCGGCGGGGCCGGGCGCGCGCTCCGCCTGGTGCGGGAAGTCCGTGGCGAGCCGCTGCTCGACGCGGCCCTGGCCAAGGGCAGCGGCGTGATCATCGCCGCCCCGCATCTTGGCTGCTGGGAAGTACTCAACTACTGGCTGTGCCGCAAGACGCCGATGGCCATCCTGTATCGGCCACCGCGCATTGCCGCGCTCGAGGCCTTGCTGCGCAAGGTGCGGGGGGCGCTGGCCCCCGCGCAGGTGCGTGCCGACGGCGCCGGGGTGCGCCAGCTCTACAAGCGCCTGGGCCAGGGCGGCACGGTGGGCATCCTCCCGGACCAGAAGCCACGCGAGGGCGAAGGCCGCTTTGCGCCATTCTTCGGCCGCGAGGCGCTCACCATGGTGTTGCTGCCGCGCCTGGCCGCACGTACCGGCGCGACCGTGCTCTACGCGTTTGCCGAGCGCCTGCCGCGCGGCGCCGGCTACCGCATCCATATCCTACCGGCGCCGGAAGGCATCGCCGACGCCGACCTCGACCGCGCCTGCGCGGCGCTCAACCGCGGCGTGCAGGATTGCGTCGAGCTCGCTTTCACCCAATACCAGTGGCAGTACAAGCGCTATTCGGCGCCGGGCCGACCCAGCCCCTACGACACGAAACCGGGGCCAGAGTGCACTTTCGATTGAGCAGTCGTCATGTGCCACCGGCACCGTCGTCGAAAGTTCACTCCGACTCCGGCTTCAGACGGCGCAGGAAGACCGTCATTTCCTTTTGCGCCTGGCGGTCGCCGCGCCTATCGGCCACGGCCACGCCCTGGCGCCAGGCCGCGGCGGCATCGACCGGCCGGCCCGCAGCCAGGCAGGCACGACCCAGCTGCTTCCAGGCGGCGGAATACATCGGGTCGAACGCCAGTGCACGATGCAGCTCATCGATTGCCGCGGGGAGCTCGCCTGCGTTGCGCAGCGCCTCGCCCAGGGCAAAGCGCAGCAGCGCGCCATCGCGCGGCCCACCGCACTGCCGGCGCAAGCGCTCGATCGAGGGCGAGCTCATTGCTGCGCGCGACCGACCGGCGCGCCGGTGTAGATGATTGTCGGCTGTCGCGGCTCGTCCGGCGCCCGCCCGGCGTGCAGGTCGGCCAAGGCCTTCGCTTGCCACACCACGATCCAGCCCGAACGGAACGGCTGCACCAACAGCGCATAGCGCAGGTCATTGGCGCCCAGGCGATCCGGGTGGGTGATAACCAACGCATCCGCATGCCGGTGGGCAAAGTTCTGCAAGGCCTGGCCCGCGACCAGCTCGCGGACTGGATGGGTGAGCCGGGCGGCAAAATTGAACTGCCCCTCGTAGTTGCCGAGATAGGCAACGACCTGGCCGCGCCGATCAGCCTCATGCACCAGGCGCGATGTCGGCGCCAGGTTGTAGCGCGGCCACACGGTCAGGGTGAACAGCGTGTTCAAGGCCAAGGCCCCGACCAGGCCGGCAACCGCCAGCCGGCGCATTTCGCCGCGGCCACGCAACAGCAGCAGGATGCCGAGCAACAGGAACACCATGCCGAAATTGCGGCTGTAGGGCGCGACGGCCTCCAGCCATTCGCCATGCACGCGGTGGGCGGAGGCGAGCCACGGCAAGACGAACAGGAACAATCCAAAGCCGATGCCGCCCACCCCGAGCGGCCAGGTACCCAGCCAGGCGGTGCCGGCCAGCGCCAGTTGCCGTTCGCGCAACACGGCCAGGGCTCCGGCCAGGAGCAACACCATGCCGCCGAGTTCCGGCAACGGGTAATACAGCTGCTTGCCACTGATGAGCGAAAACGCCAGCAACACCGGAACCACCCAGCACAACGCAAAACGCAGGCCTGGCTCCAGCGGACGCCGCAGCGCCGCGAGCGCCACCCACGCGCGCGGCCAGCCGCTGAAGGGAAACAGCAGCACGGGCAATGCCAGCAGATACCAGTACCATGGCCGGGCGTGCACGAACGCGGTCACCACGCGGCCCGCGGTCTGGGTAAAGAACAGGCGGTGGCGATACGCTTCGCCCCCACTCCAGCCAGCCGGCAGCGCCCAGGCCAACAGGACCGCGAAGCCCAGGAGCAGGGCCAGCGCACCGCGCCCATACCAGCGCAACCGATGGTCCCGCGCCCAGTCGCTCCACAGCGGACCAAGCAGCCACGGGAACGCCACATGCAGCAGCATCACCGGGCCCTTGGTCAGCAGGCCCAGGCCGACGCACAGGCCAAACAGCCACCAGCGCGGCTCGGCACGATCGGCCCGAGGCACCAGGCACAGCAGGGCCGCGAGCGTCCATACCGCCAGCAGCACGTCGTACATGATCTGCAGGCCGAACAGGAATCCGAATCCGAGCGCCAGCAGCATCCACGGCCCGGCCCGCGCGACCCAGGGCCGCGCGGGAAACAGGCGCCGCGCCAACACCATCAGCAGCACGAGTTCGGCGGCGCCAAAGAGCACCTCGAGGACGCGCGGCCAGACATCGCTGACGCCAAAGGCGAGCCAACCCGCATGGATCAGCCAGAACAACAGCGGCGCCTTTTCGCTGTAGGGAGCGCCATTGATGTGCGGCACCAGCCAATGGCCATGCGCCCACATGTCCCAGGCCACGGCCAAGGTGCGGGTCGAATACAGCGGCATCGGCCCATGCGAAAAGATCGCGATGAGCGCCACGCCCATCCAGAGTGGCAACCACGGCCAGACCGAGCGCAGGTGTTGGTAGCGGCTGTAGGGACTGAGCGGCAAACGGAAACCCCCGCGGGCGTTGGTGACGAACTAGCCTAGCCGAATACGTAGCACCCACGCCGCAGGGGCGCAGACGGCACAAGCAAAACCGCCTGCCCGCCGACCGGATCTTCGTCGCCCCCGGGGCGACTGCGGCCACCCAAGGCGCTAAACCGGTCCCCAGTAGCCGATGCGGCGGCGGATCTTGAACTTGCGCCAGAGGTTCCATGGCTTGCGCCGTCTGTTCCTGGCGCCGGCGGCAATGAAGCGGTCAATGGCGTCAAGCACGCGCTCGCTGGAACGGCCGTCGCGCCAGGGGTGAATCGCATCGCCGTAGGCACGAATGGCTTCGAGCAATTCCGGCGGGCGGTGCAGCGCGCGTTCGATCGCGCCCTCGAACTGCCCTGGCTCCTGGATGTCGATCAGTTGTGGTCCTGGGCGGCGATTCTTGAACGTCACCACCGGCTTGCCAGTCAGCAGGAACTCATTCAAGGCCGACGAGGTGTCCGAACACATCATGTCCACCTGCCCGAACAGGTCGAGGATGTTGTCGTCGTGCGCGAAGCGCAGATGTTCGTTCTGCAACGCCTCGTAGCGTGCGCGCGTGCCAGGGCTCATCTTGGGGTGGAAAGTGACGATCCAGCGCCAGCGGCCGTCCCGGGACAGGCGCTTCACCTCGTCGTACAAAATCTCCGCCGCACTCCATGCCGGCGAGAACGTCGAGTGGTACAGGATCACCGGCGGCTTGCGCACCGGGGGCAGCGGCCCGGCGATGCTGCGCAGGAACGGGTCGAGCTTGGGCCACCCGGTCTCGATCACGGAAAAATGCCCAAGCCGCCCGGCCAGCGCCTGGAACTGCACGGTATCGCGCGGCCCAGTCGTGCAATACAGATCGAAGAAGCCGCGGATATAGATGTGCCGCGGCTTCCCGGCATCAAAGCCGTGGAAGGTCTCGACCTTCACCCCGGGGAAAAAATGCGGCACCGCATTGCTGGGCGTGATGACGGCGCGCGCATTCCACGCGCGGACTTCGGCCACGCTGAGCAGACGTTCGCCCGCCACCAGGTCCTCGGCGCCGGGACCGTCGAAAAACCAGGCGGCCTCGGCTCCGCGTGCGCGGATCGCCGCCTGCACCGGGCGCAGGATCGCCAGCGCGTAACGCTCTGAGCCGTACAAGAGATAGCGCGGCGGCTTGTCCACGTTTGTCACCGGCGACCCGCCCGCTCATGCGGCGCGCGCGAGGCACACCATGATCCGGCTTGCGGCCACCTCCGCTCTATGGCACGCGGGGCAAGCCACGCGGCGCGCGGCGACCACTCAAGGTTCAATGGCATGCTGTTCCAACGCACGTGCGGCGGCGCCGACCGAATCCGGGTTGTGCACCATCTCGTAATAGCGCAGGCGCTTGTACAGCGCGTAATTGGCGGCCGTCCAGGCAATGATGAAACCACGCCAGCCATCCAGGCATGCGAGGCGCACAAAATAATCCTTAAGGAACGCCAGGACAAACACCCCCGGTGCCTGCCACATGCGCACGTCCCGGCCCCGCTCGCGCCAGTCCAGGCACTTCAGCTCGGCATAGCGCAGGACCTTGAGCTGCTTGTGCACCAGGGTGGGATTGTTGGCGTGTTCAAACGGTTGCCGCAGCGTCGGCGCGGCGCCGCTGAAAACCAGGCTCTCATGAACCCGCGCGTCGCTCCAGCGGGCCCGTCCGCGGTGGTAGAGGCGGGCCAGCTTTTCACCCATTGCCGGGCGATACCAGCGCATGGGCGCGCCCATGAAGATAGTGCGTCGGCGCAGGCAGGCTGCGGCAATGGCGCTGTCCATCAGCGCGGGCAGACGTGCCTCGAGCTCGGCAATGAGTCCCGGGCTCAGGTATTCGTCCGCATCGAGGGCAAGAATCCAGTCATGCATGCACTGGGCACTGGCGAAATTGCGCTGTGCACCGAAACCCGGCCACGGGTTGTGCACCACGCGCGCGCCGTGGGCCTCGGCAATAGCCACCGTGGCGTCCTCGCTGCCGCTGTCCACCACCAGTTTTTCCGCCGCAAACGGCACGCTGTCCAGGCAACGGGCGATGGTCGGTGCTTCATTGCGGGTGATGACGACCAGACTCAACGGCAGGGTGCGCATGCGCAGGATTCTAGCCGATCAGGCCGATCCGGCCTTGGCCTTCGGCCCTGTCCCCCTGCACGGACACAATGCGAGAAAAACACTGTGAACCAGGTATACTAGGCCACAGACGTGAACGGTACGTGCATACCCCGTCACGAAACCGCACATTGGGGATGGCAACGTTCCTTTTGGGGGAACAAACGTGTACGCAGTCCAGGTGATGGCCACGTTGCCGGCAGTGCCGCACGGGCATGGCACCCGCCATCGGGTTTCGGCTGGCCGCACGGGGGCCGCGTGATGTTGTTCGAACCGGGCATCTCGCCGCGCAACATGCGCATCAGCGTCGCGGTCATCACCTACAACTGGCCACAGGCATTGGAGCTGGTGCTGCGTGCGCTGGCCGCACAAACCGAACTGCCGCTCGAGGTGATCGTCACCGACGATGGTTCGCAAGCCGCCACGCGCGACTGCCTGCTGCGGCTGGCGCCGGATTATCCGACGCGCCTGGTGCATCTGTGGCAGCCTGACCAGGGAGCGCGCATGAGCCGCGCGCGCAATCGCGCCATTGCCGCGGCACAGGGCGACTACGTGATCCTGCTGGACGGCGACATGGTGGTCGAGCGCCACTTCATTGCCGACCACCGGGCATTTGCGCGTCGCGGCTATTTCGTACAGGGCTCGCGGGTGCTGAGCAGTTCAGCGCTCACCGCGCAGATGCTGGCGCAAGCACGCTCGCCCTCGATGCCGCACTTCTTCTCGCACGGCATCGAACGCCGCCGCCATACCTTGCGCCTGCCGCCGCTGGCCTACTGGAGCACGCGTCCAGGCATGCGCCAAGGCGGCATCAAGAGTTGCAATATGGCGTTCTGGCGCGACGATCTGCTGCGCGTCAACGGTTTCAACGAAGCGATGACCGGCTGGGGCCGCGAGGACACCGAGCTGGCCGTGCGCGCGTTCCATACCGGACTGTTGCGCCGGGACGTGCGTTTCTGCGCGCTGGCCACGCACCTGTACCACCCCACGCGCAAGCATGGCGGGCCAAGCAATCCAAACGACCACATCCTGCAGGCCACGCGCGACCAAGGCCTGCTGCGCTGCCGGGACGGCGTGGCGCAACACCTGGCTGAATTCGCCCGTCCACCGCTGGACCTGCGCGCCCTGGGCATCATGCCGCGGCCGCTTGCCCGGCCACTGCCAGCGGCGTCCGGGTGGAACGTGGTGGCGACGGCACTCCCTCGTCCCCGCGTCGCCTCAGTTGGCGGCGAGCGCCAGTGAGCGCCGGTGGCCGATCGACAGCGCCATGCCGAGCACCACGAAAAAGTAGAACGACAACGGCATGACCCGGTAGAACACGCTTTCGGTCAGTGCGCACAGCATGTACAGGATGATCACCGCGACGCCGGCGCACGCCGGCACATGCACGGCCGGGTCGGCATCGCGGACGCCCCGCGCAAAATAGCCCAGCGGCAGCAGGAACGTCGCCAGCAATCCCAATAGGCCCGGCGCCCCGACGCTGGCGGCGGCGTCCAAGTACCCATTGTGCGGCTGGTTGTAGCGCCCGATCGCTGGGCTGCTGCGTCCGGCGGCAATTTCCCGTTGGACATACTGGTGAAAGTTGCCGATGCCGATACCGGCCCAGGGATGCTCGCGCACGGCGCGCCCGGCAGCGCGCCACATGTCCAGACGCTCGTGGATCGCGGTGTGCACGTCGTGCTGGTGCTCACCATAGGTGGCCACGGCCGGTCCGATCGAGGCGAATCGCTCCGACAGCTCGTCATGCGTGGCGTAGGTCGCCACCGTCGCTCCGACGACAATGCCGAGGAGGGCCAGCATCACCAGGCGCCAACGCCCGGTCCGTCGCGCATGCCAGACGAACAGGAACACCAACGCCGGGATATACGCCAGCAACGGTCCGCGACTTTGGGTCAGCAACGCGCCGTACACGGACAGGCCCGCAGCCACCAGCAGCACGACGCGCTCGGCCAGGCTGGTCCGCGCGCCCAACAGGCGCGACAGGGCGAGCAGCGACAAACCCAGCAACACGGTGGCAAATTCAATCGAGGCCGAAGGGCCACCGTTCAATCCATACGTCCGGTCGATGCCCTGGACATAGTGCTGGTCCAGGCATACGACGCCCAGCACCAGCGCACACACGCCAAAGCCGCCCCACAACAGCGGCAGCTTCAAGGCCCGGGTAAATGCCGCGGCAATCAAGAGATACAGCAGCACGTGGGCCGCTCGGTCCACCGGCCGCCAACCCAGCCGATGCCATAACACGTTGCCGACGATGCAGGCAAAGAACACCAGCGCCGCCAGCACCACCGGCCAGGCCTGCCGATAACTGCGCCGCGTTGACGCACTGCTGACGATGAACCAGATGCCCGCACCGAGCAGCATGGCCGGAACGAGGACTTTGAGGCGGTGATCGATCGACACCGTCAACGGGATGCCCGCCAGCAACACCGAGAGTGCCACGGGTTGCCACGACTTCAATACGGCTTGCACAGTGGGCCTTGGACAGTGGGGTAAGCCGGCGGCAACCTGCCGATACCGCTGGCCGGGATCGATGCACCGCGCGGCGGTGAGTCTAAGGATAGCTGCCTCCATCCAGGATGAACGGCATGGCTCAGCCCTCGTCCTCGACCTGTGCCGGGGCACCCACCTGCGGAACACAGCCGGGCATCACGGCCGGCAGCTGGAACATCCACCAGTCACGACGATTGGCGAGGCCGATGAAACGCGCCTGCCGGCGATCGATACACGAGCCCATGGCCGCTGCGCGGATGAACACCCAACGCCGCGCCGGGTCGGCCTGGAGCCACCGCACCGCCTGCGCATATTGCTCGGGCCACGGCTGCAGGAAACCAAACTCCGCGCTCGGACCCGCCAGCATCAGCAGGTTCTGCTCCTTCCATGCCACCAGGCCGATCGGCGAGTGCGGCCCGGCCAACGCCCGCGCCTCGTCCATCACGGCACCGGCCGAGCGCCCGGCATTCAGCAGCGGGTAGCCCCACAACCCATACAGCGACCAGAGCGCAGCGGCAAACAACAGCCAGCCCAGCGCGGCACGGCGTATGCGCGTCGCGGCCACGATGCCCAAGCCAAGCAGACCGATCGCCAAAAACAGCCACCAGACACGTGGATCGAGCGCCTCACCAATGCGCACGGCCCAGCGCGGATGGCGCGTCAAGGCCAGCAGCGCCGCTGCGGTGAGTACCGTGCCGAGGAGCAAGCTCAGGGCGAACAACGCACGGCGCACGCCGACCCGGCGCAGCAAGCCGGGCAAGAGCGGCGTCAGCGCCAGGGCCAGCATCGGCAGGGCCGGCAGGATATACACATCGCGCTTGCCCGGGCTGAGCGAGAAGAACACGAGCAGCAGCGCCACCCAACCCAGCAGCAGCCATTGGCGCCCGTCACCTCGGCGCAGTCGCCGCCACCAGGCCGGCAGGGCCCAGGGCAGGAGCAGCGAGAGCGGGAGCCAGTCCACGATGATGATGCCGAGGAAATACAGCGGCGAATGCAGATGGCCACTGGGTGCGGCATAGCGCTGGACCGTCTGCCCGAACAGGATTTCGCGCACGTAGACGGCGTGTTGCGGATCACCATCGGCCCGGGCGACCAGCAGCATGGGCAGCAACCAGGCCAGCACCGGCAGGAGGAAGGCAACGAGCCCGAGGGCCCAGCGCCAGCCGCCGGGAAACGATGCCAGGTTGGCCGTGCCGCGCCAGCGCGCCAGCGCAAAAGGCACCAGCATCAGCAGCGCCAGCACGCCAACGCCCTTGGTAATCACCCCCAGCCCGGCCGCGAGACAACCGACGGCAAACCAGCGCCATGCCGGGCCAAGCAACAGGTGGCGCAGGAGCCCGTAATTGGCCAGCGTCATCCAGCCGACCAGCAGCGGGTCGATCTGCGCATTGCGCATCTGGTAGGTGAAATGGATCGTCAGCAGCAAGCCTGCCGTGGCCAGCCAGGCGCTGCGGTGGTTCCACAGCCGGCGCCCCAGGTCGTAGACCAGGGCCAGCGTGCCCAACCCGGCCAGCAGCGAAGGCAGCAGGAACGCCACGCGCCACTCCCGGGTCAGGAGGTAGGCCCCGGCCTGCAACCACATGAACAGCGGCGGCTTGTCGGCATACAGCTCGCTGCCGCGATGCGGGAACAGCCAGTACCCGTGCTCCACCATCGCCCGCGCCACCAGCGCAAAGCGCGGTTCGTCCGAAGGCCAGGGATCGCGCAAACCCATGCCCAGCCCAAGCAGCAGCAAGGCAAAAACACCGAGCAGCAGCACTTCCAGGCGCGCGCTCGAGAGCCACAGAGGCCGAGCCGTCGACCACGACCGGGGGGTCTTCACGCAAGCCGCTTCCATTGACCAGACACCGCTGCAAGCATAGCCGGCGCGGTGCTGCCGCGTCCGCACGCCGGCTACATCGGACTCCATGCCGCTGCCGCAGGATTTGCCGCCAGTGCTGGTCACCGGTAGCCTGGACGTTTGACCCCCGTATGCGGAGTTTTTCGTGGCCCAGAAATCACTCGTCAGGCTGATTGCCCATGTGCTCATGGTCGTCGGCGGCATTGCCGCGGTACCGGTGGCACCTGCCGCCACGCCAGCGCAGGACATCCCGGATATTCCCTACACCCGCTTCAAGCTGCCAAACGGCCTGACCGTGGTGGTGCATGAGGACCACAAGGCGCCGGTGGTGGCGGTGAGCATCTGGTACCACATCGGCTCGGCCGACGAGCCGGCAGGCAAGACCGGGTTTGCCCACCTGTTCGAGCACCTGATGTTCTCCGGATCGGAAAACCGCAAGGGCACGTACTTCGAGCCGTTCGAGAAGGCCGGCGCCACCGACATGAACGGCACGACCTGGTTTGACCGCACCAATTACTTCGAGACCGTGCCGACCACGGCGCTGGACATGGCGCTGTGGATGGAGTCGGACCGCATGGGCCATCTTCTGGGCGCGATCGGCCAGGAAGAACTGGATACCCAGCGCGGCGTGGTGCAAAACGAGAAGCGCCAGGGTGAGAACCGTCCCTACGGCCGCACCGACCAGAACATCCTCTCGCACACCTATCCCGCCAATCATCCCTACCAGCACGACACGATCGGTTCGATGGCGGACTTGAACGCGGCCTCGCTGGACGACGTGCGCGACTGGTTCAACGCCAATTACGGCGCCGCCAACACCACCCTGGTGCTGGCCGGCGACATCACCGAGGCACAGGCCAGGGAAAAGGCGGCGCGGTATTTCGGCGACATTCCCGCCGGTCCGCCGGTGCCGCGCCAGCAGGCCTGGATCACGCCGCTGGCGCGACCGACCCAAGGCATCCAGCACGACCACGTGGCGCAGCCGCGGCTGATCCGCACCTGGGTGGTGCCGCAGCTTGGCAGCGACGACGCGATCCAGCTCGACCTGGCCGCCAGCGTGCTCGGCGACGGCAAGACCTCCCGCCTCTACCAGCGCCTGGTGTACCAGGACAAGCTCGCCGATGACGTCAGCGCCGACTTGCACGCCTTTGCCCTGGCCAGCCAGTTCCAGATCCAGGCCGACGTGAAGGACGGCGTCGACCCGGCGACGGTCAAGGCAGCGATTGACGATGAACTGCGCAAGTTCCTCGCCACGGGCCCGACCCAGGACGAACTCGACCGTGCGCGCATGGGCGACCGCGCGCATTTCATCCGCGGCCTGGAAAAGGTCGGCGGCTTCGGCGGCAAGGCGGTCATCCTGGCCGAAGGCCAGGTCTACCGCGACGATCCGGGCGCGTACCGCAAGGATCTGGAACGCAGCGCCGCGGCCACGATTGCCAGCGTCAGGGACGCGGCGCACACCTGGCTGCGCCTGGGCGATTACGCGCTCACCGTGTTGCCGGCCGGCGAGAAGTTCGACCCGGAAGCGGAAGACGCCGCCGTGGTTGCGCTCGGCAAGGCCGGCGGACGGCCGCCGGCGAAATTGCCGCCAGCGCAAGACTATCGCACGACGCCCAGCACGCTCGACCGCAGCCTCGGCGTGCCTGCCGTCGAGGCATTCCCGGCATTGAGCTTCCCGACCCTGCAACGCGGCAAGCTGGCCAACGGCATCGAGGTGATCCTGGCCGAGCGCCACACCATCCCGGTCACCCAGGTACAACTGCTGTTTGACGCCGGCTATGCCGCCGACCAGGGCCACAAGCTCGGCACCGCAAGCTTTGCCTCGGCCCTGATGAACGAGAGCACGGCCAGCCTGGACTCGGTGGAACTCGACCGGCGCAAGCAGCGGCTCGGTGCCATCACGCATGTGAGTTGCGGCCTCGATGCCTGCTCGGCCTCGCTGAATGCGTTGAACGAGCAGCTCGTGCCATCGCTCGCGCTGTTTGCCGACATCGTGCGCAACCCCGCCTTCAAAACCGCGGACATCGAGCGCGTGCGCGGCCAGTGGCTGGCTGGCATCGCCCAGGAAAAGACCCAGCCCACGGGCATGGCGCTGCGCACACTGCCGCCCTTGCTGTACGGCACGCAGCACGCCTATGGCATTCCGTTCAGCGGCTCGGGCACCGAGGCCGGGATCATGGCGCTCACTGCCGGCGACCTGCGCGCCTTCCAGCACGACTGGTTGCGCCCGGACAACCTGCGCATCCTGGTCGCCGGGGATACGACCTTGGCGCAGATCATCCCGCAGCTCGAAGCCGTGTTTGGTGACTGGCAGGCACCGGCCAGCCCGGTCCCGGCCAAGAACATCGTCGCCGTCGACGCGCAGGCCAAGCCGCGCGTGTTCCTGATCAACCGCGACGACGCGCCGCAGTCGCTGATCCTGGCCGGCCTGCTTGCGCCGTCCACGCGCGCGGAAAACAACCTGGCCATCCAGGCGGCCAACGGGGCCTTTGGCGGCACCTTCACCTCGCGCCTGAACATGAACCTGCGCGAGGACAAGCGTTGGGCCTACGGCGCGCAAAGCCTCCTGATCGACGCGCAAGGCCAGCGCCCCATGCTGTTCTTTGCCCCGGTGCAGACCGACAAGACCGCCGAGTCGGCATTGGAGGTGCTGAAGGAGGCGCGCGCCGTGGTCGGCGACCGGCCACTGACCGCCGCGGAGATCGCCAAGGTCAACGACCAGCGCATCCGCGCCCTGCCTGGCAGCTACGAAACCACCAGCGCGGTGCTGCGTGCGGTCAGCGGCATCGTGCAGTACGACCGTCCGGACGACTACGTGCAGACCCTGCAGGCGCGCCTGCAGGCAGTGACCCCGGCAGCCGCCGAGGCGGCCATCAAGGAGATCATCAAGCCCGGGGCCCTGACCTGGGTGATCGTCGGCGACCTGCGCCAGATCGAGGGACCAGTGCGCGCACTGCAGCTCGGCGAAGTGCACATCCTCGACAGCAACGGCAAGCCGCTACCCTGAACGCCTGGGGCGTGGGCGTACTCCACGCCCCCAGGCAGTGGCGCAGCCGCCCGCAAGCGTTACGATGGACGCGGCGCGCCGTGGCGCTGCATGATTTTTCCGGCATCACCCAGGAGCCCTTATGCACAAAGCCTTGTTGCTCATCCCTGCCTTGCTGCTTGCCGGCTGCAACTGGGGCATCAAACTTGATAGCGGCGCCAAGAACATCCGCACCGCTTGGAACGACGATGTCTCCGCCTGCCGCGACCTGGGCAAGGTCACGGTCTCGGTCATGGACCGGGTCGGCCCCGTCGACCGCAACGAAATCAAGGTGGCGAGCGAACTCGAAGTACTGGCGCGCAATTCCGCCGCGCAAATGCAAGGCGCCGACACGATCAAGCCGCTCGCCGAAGCGCGCGACGGCGCTCAAGCCTGGGGCGTCTACGCATGCGGTTCACGCGTATCGAAGGCCGCACCAGCGCGACCTGCAGGCGCCGCGACTTCGAGCCGCGCGCAGACCTTCCCGGTACAGGGCGGCTGAGTGGCCCAGAGCCTGGGCGGCCGGCTCGAACGCAGCACGTGACCTGATGGTCCCGAGTGCGATACGGATTGCCCGGCGTTGGTTGCCACGTCGCGGGCGCGTCGTGCCCCCGCGGGTGGCACCACCGACACCGGCGTTCGTCATGCCGGCCAGCGCCGTGACCACGCTTCCCGATCCAGCCGCGTTCCGCGCCGTCCTGCTGGAACTGATAAACACCGCCACGCGGCGCATCGTCCTGGTCGCCCTGTACCTGCAAGATGACGATGCCGGTCGCGAAATCATGGACGCGCTGTACGCGGCCAAGGCGCGGCGCCCGGACTTGCAGGTCGCACTGTTCCTGGATTGGCACCGGGCGCGGCGCGGCCTGATCGGCAAGCAGCACAGCGAAGGCAACGCGGCCATGTACCGCCGCTACCGCGAGCGGCATGGCCCAGGCATCGAGGTGTATGGCGTGCCGGTGCAGAACCGCGAGCTGTTTGGCGTGCTGCACGTCAAGGGTTTCGTCTTCGACGACACGGTGCTGTACAGCGGCGCCAGCCTGAACGACGTCTACCTCGCACGCCACGAGGCCTACCGCCTGGACCGCTACCACCTGTTGCGGCATGCCGGCCTGGCCAATGCCTTGGCTGGCTTCGCCCACCAGCACCTGCTCCCGGCCGGCGCCGCCTGTCGCCTGGACCTGCCCGGCGCCCCCGGCCCGCGCCGCCTCGGCCGCACCATCCACGAGCTGCGCGCGGCCCTGGACCAAGCAGCCTACGCCGTGCCGCATGAAGTACCCGGCGCGGGCGAGATCGCGGTGACGCCGCTGCCCGGCTTTGGTCGCACGCACAACGCGCTGGATGCCGCCGTGCTGGAATTGCTGCGCGAGGCACGCCAACAGGTGATCCTGCTGACGCCGTATTTCAACCTGCCGAGGCCATTGCGCGCGGCCGTGGGCAACCTGCTGCGCCGGGGTTGCCGCATCGACATCATGGTCGGCGACAAGACCGCCAACGATTTCTATATCCCGCCCGGGGAGCCGTTCAAGACGATCGGCCTGCTGCCCTACCTCTACGAGAACAACCTGCGCCGCTTCATGCGCGGACACCGCCGACAGATCGCCGCCGGCCAGCTACGTATCCATCTGTGGCGCCACGGCGCCAACAGCTATCACGCCAAGGGCCTGTTCATCGACGACGAGATCGCGGTGCTGACCGGCAGCAACCTCAATCCGCGCGCCTGGCGGCTGGACCTGGAAAACGCCCTGGTGCTGCGCGACCCGCAACGGCTGCTGCATGCGCAGCACCAAGCCGAGTGGGCCGCCCTGCGCAAACACGCGACCCTGCTCGAGGACGATGCCGCCCTGGAGCGCCCGGCACAGTATCCGCCAGCGGTACGCAAGAACCTGCAGCGGCTCAGGCGCACCCGGCTCGACCGCCTGGTCAACCGCCTGCTCTAGGAGCAGGGGCTCAAGCGCCGGCCGCAGGCGCCGCGGCCAGGCGCCCCACGCGCTGGCGCAGGGCTTCGCGCGCGACCGGCCACTCCGCGGCCAGCAGGCTGAAGCACACCGTATCGCGGATGCTGCCATCGACCCGGCGCTTGTGCGCGCGCAACACCCCCTCATGCCTGGCGCCCAGGCGGGCAATCGCCTGCTGCGAGCGCAGGTTGAGGATGTCGGTATGCCAGGCGACCGCCACGCAACCGAGGGTCGCAAAGGCATGTTCCAGCAGCAACAGCTTGCAGGCGCTGTTGATGGCGGTGTGTTGCCAGCGCCGGGCGTACCAGGTGTAGCCGATCGCCAGCCGCGGCAGGCCGGGGTCGATGTCGTAATAGCGCGTGGAACCGACGATCTCGCCATGCTCCAGTTCGCGCACGGCAAACGGCAGCATGACGCCAGCATGCTGGCCCCGCAGCGCGGCGTCGACGTAAGCCGCCATGCCGCCGGGCGGGGGCACGCTGGCGTAACGCAGCTGCCACAGCTCGCCGTCAGCCGCGGCGGCTTCGAGCGCAGGCACGTGAGCCGAAACCAGCGGTTCCAGCGCCACCTGGGCAGCGCTCAGCGTAAGCGGCGTGGCCAGCGGTACGCGCCCGACCGAAAGGCTAGGCATCGAGGTCGGGGATCAATTTGCTTTCCAGCCGGGCGATCTGGTCCTTCAGCAGCAACTTGCGTTTCTTCAGCCGGGTCAGTTGCAGTTCGTCACGCCCGGTGGCTGCGCCAAGGAGCTCGATGCTGGTATCCAGCTCACGGTGTTCCGCCCGCAATTCGACCAGTAATCGGACGATCTCGGCTTGATCCTGAACCTGCATGAGGTCTAACCGGCGATGGCGGTACCTCAGTCTAGCGCGGTTTGCGCCGCGCGCCGGCGCGCGGACGCAGCACGGTTACAATAGGAAGCTGACCACGTCCGTGGCAACTCAACCCGAGGATATGCCGTGTCTGCGTTCGCATCGGTGGAAATGGCCCCGGATGATCCCATCCTGGGCCTGGTGGAGACCTTTCGCGCTGATCCGCGACCCGGGAAGGTCAATCTCGGCATTGGCGTCTACCACGACGAGCAGGGCCGCATCCCGCTGCTCGACACCGTGCACGAAGTAGAGCTGCGCCTGGCGCAGGCGGCAGTATCGCGCGGCTACCTGGGCATCGATGGGCTGCCCGCCTACAACCACCTGACCCAGGAATTGCTGTTCGGCGCACAGGCGGACATCCTCGCCGCCGGACGCGTGGCGACGGCGCAGACCATCGGCGGCAGCGCGGCGCTGCGGGTGGGCGCGGATGTGCTGAAGCAGGTGCTTGGCGGGCATGCGAAGGTGGCGCTGAGCAACCCGAGCTGGGGCAATCATGCCGTGGTGTTTCGCGCCGCCGGCTTCACGGTGGATCAATACCGCTACTTCGACCCGGCAAGCCACGGCCTGAATTTCGCCGGCATGCTGGAGGACTTGGGCCGCATGGAGCGCGGCAGCGTGGTGCTGCTGCATGCCTGCTGCCACAACCCGACTGGTGTAGACCTGGACGCGGCGCAATGGCAACAGGTCATCGCGGTGCTGGACGCGCGCGGCCTGCTGCCCTTCGTGGACATGGCCTATCAGGGCTTCGACCAGGGCCTGGAAGACGATGGGCTGGCCGTGCGGCTGCTGGCGGACTCGCCAATCCGTGCTTTCGTGGTGTGCAACTCGTATTCCAAGTCGTTTTCGCTGTACGGCGAACGCGTCGGCGCGTTGTCCATGATCGGTGCGGACCGCGACGAAGCCGCGCGCCTGCTCTCGAGGATCAAGCAGACCATCCGTTCGATCTACTCCAGCCCGGCGACCCATGGTGCCGCGCTGGTGGCTGGGGTGCTCGGCAGTGCCGAGTTGCGCGCCCGCTGGGAGGACGAGCTCGGCGACATGCGCGCGCGTATCCATGCCATGCGTGCCGGCCTGGTCGAGCGCCTGGCCGCACGCGGCGCCGGCCAATACGCGTTCATCAACCGGCAGGCCGGCATGTTCTCGTACTCGGGATTGAGCAAGGCGCAAGTCCACCGCCTGCGCGACGAGTTCGCCATTTACGCGGTCGACAACGGCCGCATCTGCCTGGCTGCGCTGAGCCGGGAAAAGCTCGACACGGTGGCCGACGCGATCGCCGCAGTCAGCGCCTGAACCGCGCCGGGACCGCCCACACTCCTAAGCGCACCGACGCCGATCGCCCGCCGCCCGCACCGCGCGCGCGACCCGGCGCGGAGACCAATCACGCCCGCATGGGCCTCATCTGGATGTTGCATGTTTTTTCGCAATCTCACCCTGTTCCGGTTCTCCCCTGCAGTCGGCGCCGACCTGGCGCGCCTCGAGGAGGCACTTGCCAGCCATCGCCTGCGGGCTTGTGGGCCCCTGGAAATGGCCACCCGCGGCTTCGTCCCGCCCATGGCCACAGCCGACGACGAGTCGCTGACGCGCAGCCTCAAGCACTGCACGCTGCTGACGCTGGGTAGCGAGGACAAGCTGCTGCCGGCGCAAGTGGTCAACACGGAGCTGCAGCGCAAGGTCCGCGCCATTGCCGAGGAGCACGGTCGCCGAGTCGGTGGCCGCGAACGCAAGCGGATCAAGGATGAAGTCCTCACCGAGCTGCTGCCGCGTGCGTTTGTGCGCAGCTCGCGCCTGGCCGCCTATGTCGACCGGCAGCACGGCTGGGCGGTGCTGGACACCGCCAGCCGCAAGGCCGCCGAGGACGCACTGACCCAGATCCGCCAGGCGCTGGGCAGTTTCCCCGCCGTCCCCCTGGCCCCTGCCAACAGCCCGCGCCTGCTCATGACCGAGTGGCTGAGTAGCGGCAAGCTGCCGGCAGGGCTGCAACTGGGCGACGAATGCGAATTGCGCGACCCGGCAAGCAACACCGGGGCCGTCGTGCGCTGCCGGCGGCAGGACCTGGAGGCCGACGAGGTCAAGCAGCACCTGCGCACCGGCAAGCAGGTGTTCCTGCTGGGCCTGGTGTTCAACGAGCGCATTGGCCTCGTGCTTGGCGAGGACCTGGTGGTGCACAAGCTCCGGTTCCTGGACGTGGTCACGGAGGAGCTGGGTGACAGCCCGGGCGACGCCGCGGCGGAACTGGACGCCGGTTTTGCCCTGATGAGCCTGGAATTGGCCCAATTGCTGGCCAAACTGGACGAATGTTTCGGGCTGCCGCGACCGACCGACGCGTGAACGAAAAACTATCCCCATAAAGGACCGCGCCAGGGCATACTTGCGACTGTGCCACGCGACAAAACCCCGCCTCCTGATACCGGCCCTCGACGGGCCGCGGGTGACGGCAAATCGCGTCGGTGCCAACGTAGGAAAAGGCCCGCAATGACCCAACAGCTACGAGGCGATTGGCTGGAACTGGTGACCGTACGCGGCTGCACGATCCGCGTGCTGAAGGCCGCGAGTCCGCGTGCACGCCAATTACGCCTGACTGTGACGCCGAACGGCGCCCGGGTTTCCTACCCGCGCGGGATGCGCGCAGGCCAGGTCTACGCGTTCCTGCGCAGCCAGGCCGGTTGGCTGGAGCGCAAGCTGGACGAGCTGAACCTGGTCACCAAGCCGGCGCGCGCGCTGCACGTGGGCACGCCCACCGAATTCACCCTGCGCGGCGAAAACACCGCCCTGTACTGGGCCGAAGGCCCCTACCCCAAGGTCGAAACCCGCGAAGGCGAGGTGACCCTGGTCATTCCGCGCCCGAACACGCGCGCCCTGCCCGTCGCCCGTGGCTTGCTGGCCATGCACCTGGAGGGCCTGATCCGCCGCGACGTGTCGCGCTGGCTGGCGCTGTACGTGCCCCAGCTCGGCCTGGCCCCGACCTCGGTACGCGTGCGCTCCATGAAGAGCCTGTGGGGCAGCCTGGACACGCGCGACCGCATCAACCTCGACCTCGCGCTCGCCTTGGCGCCGCCGGTGGCGCTGCGCTATGTCGTGGTCCACGAGCTGTGCCACCTCAAGGAGCGCAACCACTCCACCCGCTTCTGGGCACAGGTGGGCAGGCTGCTGCCGGGCTGGCAGGAACAACGCGACTGGCTGCGCCAGCATGGCGCACCGCTGAAATACGAGCTGGACCGCCTGGTCGCGGACATGGCCGATTGATCCGGGCTGATCGGGCCGGCGCGGTGCGCCAGTCGTCCCACACTCAATGCGGCAGGCGAGCGGTCACCGCTGGGCGGACGGCCGCGGCTGGCGCACGTAACGGGTGCCGAGCACGTCGTCCCAGAACAGCGTGGTGACGCCGAAATTCGTTTCCGGATGGAAATGATGAATCTGGTGCGCACCGGCCCAGCGCCGCAGCCAGGGCTGCTTGAAGCGCATGTGGTGGATCGCGAAGTGGCTGAGGCCGTACGCCACGTAGCCAATCGTCACCGCGCCCATCAGCACCAGCGCAAAACCCGTCGGCAAGAGGGCAGCGAGCAGCGCGGTCAACACCCCCAGCACCATGGCCGGCAGGAAAAACGGCAGCGAATCGTAGCCCAGCGGATTCTCGTGATGCTTGTGGTGGCCCTGCTCGAACAGCGGGATGTGGGTGTGAAACATCCAGCGATGGAAAAAGTATTCGATGAAACTGAAGACGAACAAGCCCAGCGCCACTGCCAGCACCACGCCGAGTACGCCGCCGGCTCCCAGGCGCGCGCCAACCACCAGCAGCGCGATGCCCAGCACCGAATCGACCACCACCTCGACCCAATAATTGGTGCGTGTACTGGACAGGCGCGCAATCCCGTCCAGGCCGGAGCGGGACAAGGCTTGCATCGTCAAACGCCGTGTCATGACATTGCCTCCAAAGCCAACCTCGGCGAATCCGGACAACAAATTTCATTGTCCCACTTCGCCCACGCCCAATCACAGACCCAGGACAAGTCCTCTTCACTCTGGGGGCGGTTTCCGCCGCTCAATGCGAAAGCACGAAAGCAGTGAGGATCTGCGCTGTCTGTTCGGGTTTCTCCTGCATGGGCAGGTGCTTGCAGCCGGTCAACATGCTCGAACTGATCGCCGCGGCGTGGCTTAGGCCGCTGCGCAGGCTGTCCAGCGCCGAACGGTCGATGACCGAATCCTCACGGCACCACAGGCCAAGCACCGGCATGTCGAGCTCCGCCAGGTGGCGCTGCACGATGAGTTGCTGGGAGTCCTGGCGCAGGCTGGCCAGCCGCTCGCGCACGAATGCGCGCTCGGCCTGGTTGCGGCGCACAAGGACGTCGGCAAAGCGGCCGCGCTCGGCCGGCGGCTGCGCCAGCAGCATAGCCTGCGAGCGCGCCAGGCCGGCACGGTCGTCATATTCAAACAGCGATGCCGCGGCGGCCTCCGTGCTGAACGCGCTGTGCGTCGCCTGCAGCCCGAAGGGCTCGAGCAGGGCCAGCCCGGCGACCCGGTCGGCATGCCTGGCGGCGTACACGGTGGCCACCGCTGCCCCCGTGCCATGCCCGGTCAGCACGAAGCCGCGTACGCCAATCGCCTGCACGAACTGCTGCAGGCGCGCTGCCTGCGCCTCGATGGAATAATCCGCGCCCGGCACGCGCGAGGAATCGCCCCAACCCGGCAGGTCGGGGATGATGACGTGGAAATGCGGCGTAAGTCGCTCGGCCACGGCCAGCCATTCGCTCTTGTCGGCGGCGAAGCCGTGCAGCAGCACGATGTCCTGGCCTTCCCCGCCGGCGTAATACGACCAGGTGGTGTCACCCGCCACCACGCGCTGCTCGTCCACATGCGCGACCATCGCGCGACGCGCCAGGTCGGCCTGCATCAGCCATTGCGGCGCCAGCCAATAGCTGCCGCCGAGCGCAACCAGCAGTAGGCCTGACAACCAGGCAAGAAATTTCAGGCGACGCAGCAGCAGGTGCTGCCACAGCGGCCGTGTCGGCACAGCGGGATTGGACATGTCGATCGGCAAGCCTTGCGTGGAGCGGACGCGGGACTCGCGTTGCGCGGAATGGCGCATTTAAGCACGCCCACGCCCCTGGGTTCCCATCATGGCCCTGGCCTTGGCGAAGATCGCCGCGACGGCGGCCTGGGTCAGCGGGTGGTAGCCGGGTGCCGCTGCGGCGTAGACCTGCTCGGCATAAGCCAGTCCAGCTGGCGTTTTGGCGAAGGCCTTGTACAGCGGGGTGGTCAGGTACAGCCGGCCAATGCGGCACATGTGCTCGCTCGCGGCCGGCCACGCCGCCTGGTATCCGGCGGCGATCGCGTGCACATACCAGCGCATGCCGATCTCGGCATTCGGCGTGCCGGTGAGTTGCCAGGCGGCATCGAGCTGCTCGAGTTTTTCCAGCGGTACGACATCGGGCAGGCGATCCAGGAAGTACATCCATTCCTGGGTGTTCCATGCGTGTGCGGCCAGCCCGGCAGCATCGATGTCGCCGGCGAGGAAATCACGGCGCCCCGCGTCGATCAACATAAAGCGCGGCGACTCCGGCAGCGGCGCACCGGCCGGGACGCCCGGCTCGTAGACCCAGGCCAGCACCTCATCCCACCCCATGCGCCCCGGATGCCGGTCCACCAACGTCGCCTTCAGGTAGGCCAGCATGTCCTCGGTGCGGATGCTGCGGTAGGCGAAATGATCGAAGTAGCCGCGCAGCCAGGGATCGAGCAGCTCGCGCCCGTAGCGCGCCTCCAGGGTGCGCAGGAACCAGGCGCCCTTGTGGTAAGCGACGGCACCCAGGCTGTCGTCCGCCGCGAGCCCGTCCGGATCCGGAGCGAGTTTTTGCAGGTTGGCCACGATGCCGGACAATTTTTTCTGCAGCTCACGCGCGGCGAGCAGCGCCTCCTCGTCGGCCAGCGCCTTGCCGTATACCGCCTCGGTGATGCGGCCCTGGACATAGGTGGTGAAACCCTCATTGAGCCAGATGTCGCGCCAGGAGGCGGCCGTGACCAGGTTCCCGGACCACGAATGCGCCAGCTCGTGCGCCACCAGCGAGACCAGGCTCTTGTCACCCACCAGCACGGTGGGCGTGGCGAAGGTCATGTTTGGATTTTCCATGCCGCCAAACGGAAACGAGGGCGGCAGCACCAAGAGGTCGTAGCGCCCCCAGCGGTAGGCCCCATACAGCCGCTCGGTGCTGGCGATGAGCTGCTCGGTATCGGCGAATTCGCGCGCCGCCAGCGCGATCAGCGACGGCTCGGCATAGACGGCCGAACGCGGACCCGTCTCGCGCACGGCCAGCGCACCGGCGGCAATCGCCAGCAGGTAGGAAGGGATGGGGTGCGGCTGGGCAAAGTCGAACGTGCCGTCTAACGCATGATGGGCTTCGTTCGGCGCGCTCATCACCACGCGCAAACCGCGTGGCGCGCGAACCCGCGCCACATAGGTGAAGCGCACCGCAGGCGTGTCCTGCAGCGGTATCCACGACCGCGCGTGGATCGCCTCCGACTGCGAAAACATGAACGGCGCCGTGTGGTCGGCGGTCTGCCCGGGGGTCAGCCACTGCAGGCCGGTCGCGTGTTCAGAAGTCCGGTAGTGGATGCGTACGTGGGCCGGCCGCTGCGGCGCCTCGATGCGCAGCGCGCTGCCCAATATTTCGTCGGACGGACCGAGCGACCAGGCCAGGGCCTGCGTTTTGCCATCCGCGGCGAGGGCCTCGACCCCGGCTATATCGAGATCGCGCGTATCCAGGAGCAAGGCAGTGGCCGCGGGATCGAGCCATTCCAGCCGCAGCGTGACGTGCCCTGCCAGGCGGTGCTGCGCAAAGTCGAGTGCCAGCTCGAGATCCAGGTGGGTGACCCGCACCTGCCCGGGTCGTGCGCAGGAATGCGGATCAATGGCTGGATGGTCAGCGTCGGGCATGGCGCCGCCAATGTTCAGCGAACGGCGACTGCGTGCCCGGAACCTGGCGCACGGCAGCTGACTCGCACACCAGGCCGTAGCCGCAGCGGAGCCATGCGCTCAGCCAAGATCCAGTGCCGCGGTCAGGTCGCCCGGAGCCGGGCCGCCAGCGGCCAGCATGGCTTGCTCGCGCAGACGCAGGCCGGGCAGCCTGCGCAGGCCGAAGCGGCGGGTGATGAAACGCAGGATGGAACCGGTGTCGTAGATGGTGTGGTCGACATGGCCCTGCTTGGCAAACGGGGAGATCACGAGCGCCGGAATACGCGTCCCGGGACCCCAGCGGTCGCCCTTGGGCGGCGCGACGTGATCCCACCAGCCGCCGTTTTCGTCCACCGTGACCACGACCAGCATGTTCGGCCATTGCGGGCTGTTGCGCAGCGCATCGACAACCCGCGCCAAGTGCCGGTCGCCCGAATCGACGTCCGCATACCCAGCATGCATGTTGAGGTTGCCTTGCGGCTTGTAGAACGTCACTGGTGGCAGTGTTCCTGCCTCCACCGCGGCGAGGAACTGGTTGGTGCGCGAAGTTTCGCCAATGCCGCCATCGCGCAGATGCTGCCTGCGCGCCGCGGTGCCCGGCGCAAACTGCCGGAAATAATTGAACGGCTGGTGGTGAGGCTGGAAATTCGGCGCCTTGGGGAAGGCCTCCGGGCTGCCGTCAGCCTTGCCTTCCAGCGCCGCCTGCCAGCCGCCCGCATACCAGGCCCAATCCACCTTGGCCGCGCTCAGCAGGTCGCCGATCGTCTGGTGGCTCTGTGGCGGGAGCGTGTTCGGGCTGGCGGGATCGGCGAGGAACGGGTTGTGCGGGTCGGTGCTGAACGCCGGCGCATAGGCCGGCCCCATGGTGTTGACCACCCAGAAATCCGGGGTCATGGTGTCCGGGCTGGCCAACTTCGGCGCGCCCTGCATTGCGCTGCGCGGCGCGTCCGGCGCGAGCTTGGGGCGAATGCCGGTGGGGTCGTTGCCTTCCAACTGCACGATCTGGAAGCGCGAGATGCTCTTGTCCGCATTCGCATAGTGCGGCGGCTGCGCGCAGGCCAGGTACTGGTGGTTGAGGAACGAGCCGCCAAACGCGCCCATGAAGAAGTTGTCGCACAAGGTGAACTGGCGCGCGAGCTGCCACAGGCGCAGGTTGACCCCGCTGTCGGCGTAATAGCCCATGGGGAACGCGCCCGAGTCGCCCCAGGCCACGAAGCCGTCGTTCTTGCCACCATTGATCTGCAACTGGTTCTGGTAGAACTGGTGCACCAGGTTGCGCGTGATCACGCCCTGCGGCAGCGGATCGCCATCGGGCGTGCGCAGCGCAAACGGCCCGTTCGGCAGGCCGCTGATGTCAGCCTCCTGGATGTGGAACTTGCGGTGCTCGACGATCTGCGCGTGCGGCACCATGCCACCCCAGATTGGCGGCAGCGTGGCCAGCACGCTGCCGTCGCGATCGCGCTGGCGCAGCGCCTCGGCTGGCACGTCGGCCAGTGGCTGCTGCAGGCCCGGGAAGCTGCCAAACAAGTTGTTGAAGCTGCGGTTCTCGGCAAACAGCACCACCACGTGCTGGATATGCTTGCGCAGCGACGCATCGCTCACCGCTGCGCCAGCCTTCACCGCTGCCGCCGGTGCAGCCCTCGCGGCCTCACCGGCGCCCAGGGCCAAGGCCGCTGCCGCCAGCGTCGCCCCGCCCAGCAGGCGGCGGCGCCCGGGACTCTCGGGCGCCCCGTCGTCCGGTACCACGACTGGACCTGTCGGCTTTTCAGTCATGCAAGCTGTCTCTCCGCGCCGCTATGGCTTGGCTGTCGCTCCGTCGTAGAACCGCACCAGGTCGGCCTTCAACTGCTTGAGCGCGTCGGTATTGAGATAAACCATGTGTCCCGAAGGGTAATACGTGAAATGCACGTTGCCACGCAAGGGCGGATCGAGCTGCATGTGCGCGAGGTCGTACTCGGTGTTGAAGAACGGCGTGGCCATGTCGTAATAGCCGTTGGCCGACAACACCTGCAAGCGCGGATTGGTGCGGATCGCGTGCGCGAGGTCGATCGCGGTATAGGCCAGCGGCAGCTCGCGCGACATGCCGGGCGCCTTGTGTTTCCAGTCCCAGTTGCGGTTGGCGCCGGGGGCAGAAGTGCGGTATTCGAGCGCACTGTGGTAGTTGAGCTGCCCGGCCAAGTAGGCATGGAACGCGCTCACGAAAGCACCGGTAATGCCGGTGGACGACGGGTCGTAGCCGGGATTCTCGCCGGCGGCATCCTGGTCGGTGCCGGTGAAGCGGCTGTCGAAGCGGCCGATCGTCAACCGTTGGTCGCGCAGCAGCTCCTTGCGGAAGCGGCTGAGGTCCACGCGCAGGTTCGCGCTCTTGATGTAGTCCACGGACAGACCGGTATAGGCGGCCATCTGCTGCGCCACGCTGTCGAGTTCCGCCGCCGGCAGGTTGCTGCCTTTGGCGAGCGCGGCGGTGTACGGCCCGCGGGCCCACTGCTCTACCTGCTTGATGAACTCCGGCAGGCTGGCCGGCTTGTTCGGCACTTTGTCGTGGTACCACGCCGTGGCCGCGTAGCTCGGCATGTAGCCGATGTAAAGCTCGTCGTAACCGGGCAGGCGGATCGCATAGTTCAGGATCGACGACAGGAGAACGACGCCATTGATTGCCATGCCGTCGTCTTGCAGCTTGTCGACCAGGCCGGCGCTGCGCGTGGTGCCGTAGCTTTCGCCGAACAGGAACTTTGGTGAATTCCAGCGCTGGTTCTTTTCGACGTAACGCTCGATCGCCCGCGCAAACGCGGAAATGTCCTGGTCCACGCCCCAGAAGTCCTTGCCCGTCGCCTTGCCCACGGGCCGCGAATAGCCGGCGCCCACGGCGTCGATGAACACGAGGTCGCTCTTGTCCAGCAGGCTGTCGTCGTTCGGTATCACGTGATACGGCGCCGGCCCCGTGGCAGACGGGCTGGCGGTCTCGACCCGCACGGGGCCGAGCGAACCCATGTGCAACCACAAGCTCGACGAGCCCGGGCCGCCGTTGTACAGGAACGTCACTGGCCTCGGGCTGCCCTTGCCACCGTCCTTGCCCACGGTGTAGGCGGCGTAGAACACACTGGCCTGGGGCTGGTTCTTGTCATCGCGGATGATCAGCGTGCCGGCGGTCGCTTCGTATTTGTAGCTGCGTCCACCAATGGTGACTTCGTGGGAGGTGCGTGTCTCGTCCTCGGCGGCAGGCGCGGTGGCGACCTGGCT
Source organism: Rhodanobacter sp. FW510-R10 (assembly GCF_058781105.1). Classification (NCBI taxonomy): domain Bacteria; kingdom Pseudomonadati; phylum Pseudomonadota; class Gammaproteobacteria; order Lysobacterales; family Rhodanobacteraceae; genus Rhodanobacter; species Rhodanobacter sp. FW510-R10. The sequence goes on from NZ_JBYSWL010000001.1 coordinate 468,529, forward strand.
GGAACTGGCCTTGGCAGGCGCCGGCGCGTCTTTCGCCTGGATGGGACCAAGAAGGGCCAGCGCGAGCACGCCGGCCAACAACGGCAAGATGGAGTGGCGCATGAATTTCCCCTATGCAACAAAAAAGACCGCACTCGACTATAGCCAGATACTGATCGCGATGACCGTGCAAAAAGTACCAGGCGCATGGGCGGTGGAAACATTCGAGGTGGAAGACCTCCCCGCCAGGGTAGTTTCCCGGCGCGGCGTCCACGAGCCACAAGCTGCGTTGCTGTCAGCCTGCCAGGTTCAGTTCAGCGCGGTCACGCACACGACCTCGGTGTCGTCCGCGTGCTCCAGCAGGATCCGGCGCACGCGATCCTGCCAGACGTCCCCAAAGTTCTTGCGCTGCGCAGGCGTCGCGTCCGGCGCGAAGGCCGCCATCAGCAACGGGCGCAGGTTTGCCGCCGGCGGCACGCTGCCCAGATCCAGCGCCACGCTGACGGTCTTGCCGGTATCGCTACGCGTCACCTGGATGTCGCCGCCCTGGTCCGAGTCCGCATAGTCCAGCAGGTCCTGGCGCACGAAATGGCCGCCAATGCCGTGGAAGCCGTTGTCGGCTGCCGCGCCGGTAAGCAGGGTAAAGACCTGGGCAATGACGCCGTTGACGCCTTCGTTGGCCGGGCCGGGAATGTGCACGGAAACCGCGCCGCGTACGGCAGGTCCATCGGGATACAGCGCGCGCAGCGCAGCACGCGCCATGAGATAGGCGCCGGCCACCGTCGGACAGGAATGACCGGCCAGGCGGACGGCGTCGACATAGCGGTATTCCATCAGTCCACCCTCGGCGGCGCCGAGGAAGTCCGCCAGGGGATCGCGCAGCGTGATGCGTGGCGCCTGATCAAAAAATGCCGGGTAGTTCATGGCGCAGCCAACCTCACTCTTCGGGCAGGTCGACGATGCCGAAGTCGATCACCACGGCGCCGGGTTCGCGCTGGCGATAGGTCACGGTGAGGTTGTCGCCCAGCCGGTCGCGCAATTGCGCCAGCAGCGGGATGGGATCGTGGTCGTTGACGAAGCGCATGGTCTCGCCCGAGCGCAGCGCGCCGATCGCGCCGAAAATCGCCGAATGGCGGAAGCGGTGCGCAATGCCGCGCGCATCGAACGGATAGACTTTCTCTTCAGGGGCCATGACATCGGACATGTGGCGGTACTCGGCTCTGGATAGGAGCCGCCAACATACGCTGCCGAGGTGAGCAGGCCACTGACGTGGATCAGCCGCACGAGACCCGGAACGCGGGAACGCCATGACAACGCCCACCGTCATTCCCGCGAAAGCGCGCTGCTGTCCGGAACGTTTGGGGACGGCCTTTGCTTCATCCACGGCATCGCACCAAGACACCGAAACACCCCCCGGCGTCATTCCCGCGAGGCGCTCTTCAACAGCCGAAGGCTGGTCAAGCGGGAGGCGCTTTTCAACAGACGAATGTCTAGTCATCCAGTGCCTTGGCTGTTGCTGGTCACTTGAAAGCACTGGACCCCTGCTTTCGCGCACTGCTGTCCGGAATAAATTCGTGCCTCGACACCGAAAACATTGCGCCGCATGACCTGATGGCTGTCGCAAGTAACTTGGACTCAAAAAAAGGCGGCTTACCCTTGTTGTCTCAGCCTAGACCTCAACTCTCCAACGTCATCCCTCCCGGCGTCATCCCCGCGAAGGCGGGGATCCAGTGTTTTTGGGTGTCCGCAAAGGCCAAGGCACTGGATTCCCGCCTTCGCGGGAATGACGCCAGGCAGGGTTTCGGCGTCCTGGCGCGATGCCGTGGATGAGGCAAAGGCGGTTCCGAAAACGTTCCGGACAGCAGTGCGCTTCCGCGGGGATGACGGCGGAAGGTAACTTCGAGAGCCCGGTGATGAAGGTCGATCGGTATGACGACCGGGCGGGTGGCGGAAGCTAGAACTTGTAGCCGCGATGGATGGCGACGATACCGTTGGTGAGGTTGCGCACCTCGACGTGGCCGAAGCCGACGTGCTCCAGCATGCCCTTCAGCGTTTCCTGGTCGGGATGCTTGCGGATCGATTCGGCCAGGTACTGGTAGCTGTCGGCATCGTGCGCAAACAGCCGTCCAAGCCGCGGCAGCACCTGGAAGGAATGGAAGTCGTAGAGCTTGCCCAGCACGGCACTGCGCACGCGGGAAAATTCCAGCACCAGCACGCGGCCGCCCGGCTTGAGCACGCGATGAATCTCGGCCAGCGCCCGGTCCTTGTCGGTGACGTTGCGCAAACCAAACGCCATCGTGACTGCATCGAAGCTGTTGTCGGGAAACGGCAGCGCCTCGGCATTGAGCTGCGCCCAACGCAGGCCTGACACGAGGCCGCGGTCGGTGAGCCGGTCGCGACCGACATCCAGCATGGCGGCGTTGATGTCGCCGACCACGATCTCGCCGGCCTCGCCCACGACCGGCTTGAGCAGGGCGGCAATGTCGCCGGTGCCGCCAGCCAGGTCGAGCACGCGGTCGCCGCGGCGGATGCCGCTGATGGCGATGAAGTGGCGCTTCCACAGGCGGTGCACGCCGAACGACATCAGGTCGTTCATCAGGTCGTAGTTGCGCGCCACCGAGGTGAACACCGCGCCGACGAGCTTCTGCTTCTCGGCAACCGGCACGTCGCGGTAGCCGAAATGGGTGGTAGCTGGCTGTTCGCTCATGGACGCCATCTTAGCCGGCTGCTCACTTCGGCGCCGAACTGTGGAACGTGACGGGCTTGCCGTCCTGCTTGTAGACCACGCCATCCTTCATGACGAAGCCGACGTGTTGCATGGCGGTGATGTCCTGCAGCGGATTGCCGGGAACCGCAATCACGTCAGCGCCGCGGCCCACGGCAATCACACCCAACTGGTCGGACTTGTGCAGCAGTTCCGCGGCATGCGTAGTCGCCGCCTGCAGGGTGAACATCGGCGGCATGCCGGCCTGCACCATATAGGCAAATTCCTCGGCGTTCTCGCCGTGCGGATACGCACCGGCATCGGTGCCGAACGCGATCTTGATGCCGGCCTTGTACGCCGCGGCGGCGTTGCTCAGGCTCTTCGGCCCGATCGCCGCCGCCTTGCGCTGGATCTGCGGCGGGAAGTAGCCCGGCTTGGCGGCAAGCTGGGCGACGCGTTCGCCGGTGATGATGGTCGGCACCAGCCAGGTGCCGTGCTGCTTCATGAGCTCGCGGTCGGCCGCGTCCATGAGCGTGCCGTGCTCGACTGAGTCCACGCCGCCCAGGATCGCCCGGCGCACCGCCTCGGCGCCGTGCGCGTGGGCGGCGACGGTGAAGCCGTAGTCGTGCGCCGCCGCCACCACGGCCTTGATCTCGTCGATCGTCATCTGCGGGTTCTCGCCGTCCGCGCCCTCGTCGAGCACGCCGCCGCCGGGCATGATCTTGATCACGTCGGCACCATCCTTGTAGTGCTGGCGCACGGCCTTCCAGGCGTCCTCGGGCGAGTCGATGATGCCCTGCTTCGGGCCGGGATCACCGGCCAGGTCCATGCGGTAGCCGTTGCTGGGGTCGGCGTGCCCGCCGGTCGAGCCGATCGCGCGGCCCGCGGTGAAGATGCGTGGGCCCGGCACGATGCCGGCGTTGATGGCATTGCGCAGCGCGATCGATTCGTTGTCGCCATCGGCCAGGTTGCGCACCGTGGTGAAGCCCGCGAGCAGGGTGCGCCGCGCATACACGGTGGAGCGGATCGCATAGTCGGCCGGATTCAGGCGGAACTGGTCGCTGTAGCTGGTCGGGCTGCCCTGCATGGTGAGGTGCGTATGCATGTCGATCAGGCCGGGCATGCAGGTCGCATCGGCCAGCTCGACGAACTGGTACTTGCCGCCGGAAGTCTTGGCGGCCTCCTGGTACGGCTTGACGTCGAGCGCGCCCGCATGCAACTCGCGGATGCGCCCGTCCTCGACCACAAGCGTGGTCTCGCCCAGCAGCTTGCCCGCCGCGGTGTCCACCAGGTGGCCGCAATGCAGCACGCTGACGTCATGCGTCGGCGGCACGTCGGCGGCCGAAGCCGCATACGACAGCGACAGGACGACGGCAGCGGCCAGGACGGCAAGGCGTGGCGACATGGCAATTCCCCAGGAGTGAGATTGAGGTGCAACGATGGCGCGGAGTATAGGCCCGCCTGCCACACGACTCGACCGGCCAGAAGTCATGGGCCATCCGCCGAGTGGTGGCCACGCGCAACGACGGCTCAATCATTCCGATTCGCCGTTCCTATTTTGACTTCAACCCCAAGCTTCGTCGTCATCCCTTCCTGGCGTCATCCCCCCTGGCGTCATCCCCCCTGGCGTCATCCCCCCTGGCGTCATCCCTTCCTGGCGTCATTCACTCTGGCGTCATCCCCGCGAAAGCGGGGATCCAGTGCTCTCGGACGACCCATAAGGACCCAAGCACTGGATTCCCGCTTTCGCGGGAATGACGCTGGGGGGGGGTGGTTCGGCATCCTGGTGCAAGGCGGTTCAAAAAACGTCCTGGACAACTATTGCGCTTGACCGGCCCTCGGCCGTTGAAGAACGCCTCGCGGGAACAACAGCAAGCGGTGTGGCGGGTCCCTTCCCTAGATCGTGGGCTTGCCGTCGACCTTGTACACCACGCCGTCCTTCATGACGAAGCTGACCTTTTGCATGAGGGTGATGTCGTCCAGCGGGTTGCCGGGCACGGCGACCACGTCGGCGCCGCGGCCGGGCGCAATCTGGCCGAGCTCATTGGACTTGTGCAGCAATTCGGCGGCATGCGTGGTGGCCGCCTGCAGCACGAACATCGCCGGCATGCCGGCCTGCACCATGTACTCGAATTCCTTGGCGTTCTCGCCGTGCGGATACACGCCGGCGTCGGTGCCGAAGGCAATCTTGACCCCGGCCTTGTAGGCGCGCCCGGCATTGGCCTGGATCACCGGCCCGACCAGCTTGGCCTTGCGCGCCACCTGCGGCGGGAAGTAGCCCGGCTTCTCGGCCATCTCCTGCGCGTACTTGCCGGCAATGATGGTCGGCACCAGCCACGTGCCGTGCTGTTTCATGAGCTGCAGGTCGGCCGCATCCATGAACGTGCCGTGCTCGATCGAATCCACTCCGGCGGCGACCGCCCGCCGAATCGCCTCGGCGCCATGCGCGTGCGCCGCCACGGTGAAGCCGTAATCGTGCGCGGCCGCCACCACGGCCTCGATCTCGGGGATGGTCATCTGCGCATTGTCGGCGCTGGCGCCTTCATCCAGCACGCCGCCGGAGGGCATGATCTTGATCGCGTCGGCGCCATCCTTGTAATGCTGGCGCACGGCCTTCCAGGCATCCTCCGGCGAATTGATGATGCCGTCCTTCGCGCCCGGATCGCCGGCCAGATCCATGCGGTAGCCGTTCGTGCCATCGGCATGACCGCCGGTGCTGCCGATCGCCTTGCCGGCGGTATAGATGTGCGGGCCCGGCACGACGCCGGCATTGATCGCGTTGCGCAGCGCGATGGATTCATTGTTGCCGTCGGCGAGGTTGCGCACCGCGGTAAAGCCCGCCAGCAGCGTGCGCCGCGCATACACGGTGGAGCGGATGGCGTAGTCGGCAGTGTTCCAGCGGAACTGGTCCGAATAACCCGTCGGGCTGATCTCCGAGGTCAGGTGCGTGTGCGCGTCGATCAGCCCCGGCATGCAGGTGGCATCGGCCAGATCCACATAACGGTAGTTGCCGCCGGCCGCACTCGCCGCCGCCTGGTATGGCGCCGCATCCACCTTGCCCGCCCGCACTTCCTTGATGCGCCCAGCCTCGGCCACCACCGTAGTCTCCCCCAGCAACTTGCCCGCAACGGTATCCACCAGATGCCCGCAATGCATCACGGTGACGTCGTTGGACAGAGCGCTTCCGGCGGCCAGCACACTGCACGGCAGCGACACTAGGATGGCGGCGGACAACACGGCAAGGCGCAGGGACATGGGGCTAGGCTCTGGAGGAATGGATCACCACTGTAAATGAAGGGTTGCCCTGGCGCGACGGGTTCGGTTACGGGCAACCGCTGGCACAGATCACCCGTACGGCGGCGCGCATATCGCGCCTTCGCGGCGGATAACGCATACACACTTCAAAAGACGTCATATGGACGCCAGCGAGTTCAACTTCGACGCGACACCGTAAGCGTCCCCGTCAAGCAGACACTTCAAAGGTAGAACTTCCGGCGGCTTGTTGACGGTGTTCGACTGGGGTCATCCACCGCGCTATTGCCGGCCCTTGCCGGCAGAAGCCCGCCCCGCCCCGTGAACTTCGGAATCCGCTGATGTCGACGTCACAGATCCGGAGGCCAGCTCAGCGGCCGGCGTGCCATCGCCCACCGGCGTGATCTTGAGGATGGAATGGCGCACCTCGCGCGAGAGGATGATGCGCGCATCGCCCACCATTTCCTCCAGCGCCGGCAGGTAGTCCAGCTTGCCCTCGTCGTCAGTCCACACCACATGGCGCTCGCGCAGCTTCTGGATGAAGCCGCGGAACAAGGCCTTGTCGAAGAACTCCGGCGCGGCCAATTCGTTGAGCAGCCCGAGGCGCTGCGCGGTGAGCGTGCAGGTTTTCTCCAACTGCGCGGCCGTCATGGCCCGCGGGCCATTCTTCACCAGCGCGGCGATGGTGATGTAGTAGCGCTCGAAGGCCTGGATCAGGCCGCGCGCAATGACCCTGAGCTGGAATGCGCTGTCCTCCTGGCCTGCGCTGCGCTCCAGCACGCGACCCGCACCCGCGGATTCGAGCAGCCCCCGACGCACGAAGAAATCGATGGTCATCTGCAGCTCGCGGCCAAAACCCTCCTCGTCCCACGGCAAGAACAGCTCGGCCTGGATGAAGGGGTAGACGATGCGGCCCAGGCGCAGGATCGAGGCCCGCGACATGCGCCGGTTGTTGAGGAAGCAACAGGCCACCCACGCCGCCGCGGCCGTCAGGTGCAACACGTTGTTGCGGAAATAGCTGAGCAGCACGGCCTGTTCGCCGCCCACGCTCAAGACGTCGCCGAGTGGATGCTGGACCCGCCCGATCCAGCCCATGTGCTCGCCGTACTGGACGATGCCGGCGCCGTTCATGGCGGTGAGCGTGATGCGGTCGGAGTAGCGCAGTTCCTCGAACAAGGCCTTGGTGAGATCCAGCTGCGCCAGCAGGTCGGCCTCGGCCATGGCGTGCTTGGGCGTGGCCAGCAGCACCAGGGCCAGCAGGTTGATCGGATTGACGTCGGCCGCGCGGTTGATGTTGATCTGGATTTGTTCGCCCAACCGGCTGGTCACCGTGTTCAGCCATTCGGGCTTGCCTTGCGGATCGTCCTCGGCATGCCGCCAGTCGGCACCGGTCGCATCCAGCAGCGGCGTCAGCTCGATCGGCTCGCCGAAATTCAGCGTGACGTGGCCATAGCGCTGGCGCAGCACACGCAGTCCGCGCAGCAGGCCAAACAGCGACTCTTTCTCCTTCGGCTTGCCGCCCAGCTCGCCGGCATAGGACTTGCCCTCCATCAGCTTTTCGTAGCCGATGTACACCGGCTGGAACAGCACCGGCCGGCGTGGCGCGCGCAGGAAGGCGCGGATGGTCATGGCCAGCATGCCCAGGTGAGGTGTCAGCAGCCGGCCGGTGCGCGAACGTCCGCCTTCGATGAAATACTCGATTGGCACGCCGCGGTCGATCAGCTGGGCCAGGTACTCGTTGAAGATCACCGAATACAGCGCATTGCCCTTGAAGCTGCGGCGCAGGAAGAACGCGCCGCCGCGGCGCAGGATCGGCCCGATCACCGGCAAGTCCAGGTTCACCCCGGCGGCAATGTGCGGCACCACCACGCCTGAGATGTGCAGCTGGTAGCTCAGCAACAGGTAATCGGTGTGACTACGGTGGCAGGGTACGTACACCACCTCGAAGCCAGGCGCGACGGCCCGCGCCTTGTCGAAATGATGCAGCGTGATGCCGTCGTAGAGCTTGTTCCAGAAATTGCTGAGCAGCATCGACACCGAGCGCACCACCGGGTACGAGTAGTCGGCGGCAATTTCCAACATGATCTTGTGCGCATTGCGCCAGGCCTTGGCCGGGGTGATCTTGTCCTTCCCCGCGCTGGCGGCAATTGCCGCGCGGACCGGCTCGGCGTTGAGCACCGCGTCCACCACCGTGCGCCGGTGCGAGAGGTCCGGCCCAATCACCGCCGCACGGATACGATGGAAGTGCGTGCGCAGGACGCGCGCAATCTTGCGCGCCAGGCGCTCCTCGTCCAGGTCCGGCCATTCCTCCATCACGCTGCGCAGCGAGATGGGGGCCGAAAAATGCACCACGGTGTCGCGACCGTTGAACAACAGTGCCAGCAGCCGACGGAAACGTCCGACCACCACCCAGTTTTCCGAGAACAACACCTTGAACCAGCCGCTGTCGCGACTCGGGGCGCGGCCGACGTAGATCGCCACCGGTACCACCTGGATATCGCGCTCCGGCTGCGCCTGCAAACTGCGCAACAAATCGCGCAAGGCCAACTGGATGGTGCGCTTGCGAGTCCGCCCAAACACCCAGCCTTCGCGCCGCACCAACGCCATCACCGAACGCCGGCGCCGCATGCCGGCCAGCGGCTGCAACGGGTTCGGCAAGCCGGCCTCGCGGCAGGCCTGGTGCAGGATCAACGTGTCGGACAGCCCGTCGCGCTCGATCATGTAGCACACCGGTGCGCTGCCCGGCAGCAGGGTGGCCGGTTCCGCCGGCTCCCGCCGCAGGCGCAACCAAGGCTGCAACAGGGCGCCGGCCAGGTCGAACCACCATGAAACGCGCTGCCGCCGAGCCGCGCGGGTACCTGAAATGTCTTGCATCGGCCCATTCTAGCGGCCCGATGGCGCCGCGCGACCACGCCTGCCCACTGGCGGTCGGGACCGCCAACTGACAGACTGCCGGCTTTCCGGGGCCCTGATCGGCTCCCACATAGGCGTTCCCAACAACTCCCACATCGTCATTCCCGCGAACGCGGGAGGCGCTTCACAACAGCGAAGCTGGTCATCCAGGGCATCGACGGCAAGTTACTGAAACGCAAAGGCACTGGAGCCCGGATATCGCCGGTGATTCCGGAATGACGAATAAAACTGACCGACCTCTGCCCATCCCATGGATTACCCGTTTCCCGTTACCCGCCAACCGTCGCCACTCGTCCGCATCAGCAGTTACCTGCTGACGGCGGCCGCGCTGCTGCTGGTGATCCGGTTGCGCCTGCTGCCAGCCCTGCTGGCAGGGCTGCTGGTCTACGAGTTGGTACGCACGCTCACGCCGCTGCTGGGCCGGCGCATTTCCGGTGACGGCGCCCGCATGCTGGTGGTGGCCGTCCTCGGCGCGGCCGTGGTTGGCCTCCTGCTCGGCTTGATCTTCGCCACGATTGCCTTTTTCCGCTCCGAACTCGGCAGCTCGGATCTCCTGTGGCGCGACCAATTGATGCCGCTGGTCGAAAAGGCGCGCCAGCAGTTACCGGCCATGCTGGTCGACAACCTGCCGGACAGCGTGGACGACCTGCGCCTCGGCGTGATGGAACTCTTGCACCGCCACTCGAACGCGCTGCAGCTCGCCGGGCGGGAAACCGCGCGCGGCTTTGTGCACATCGTCATCGGCCTGGTCCTTGGCGCCATCGTGGCCCTGAGCCGCACCCGTCCCGAGCATCGGGTAGGCCCGTTGGCCGCCACCCTGCGCATGCGCGCCGAGCGGCTGGCGATGGCGTTCCACAACATCGTCTTCGCCCAGGTCAAGATCTCCCTGATCAACACCGTGCTGACCGGCCTGTTCCTGCTGGTGGCACTGCCGCTGCTTGGCATCCACGTGCCCTTGGCCAAGACCCTGGTCGTGGTCACCTTCATCGTCGGCCTGCTGCCGGTGGTGGGTAATCTCCTGTCCAACACCGCGGTGACGATCGCCGCGCTGTCGGTGTCGCTCGGCGTAGGCATCGCGGCCCTGGTGTTCCTGATACTGGTGCACAAGCTCGAGTACTTCCTCAATGCCCGCATCGTCGGCGACCAGATCCACGCCCGCGCCTGGGAGCTGCTCATCGCCATGCTGGTGATGGAGGCCGCGTTTGGCCTGGCGGGCGTGATTGCCGCGCCGATCTACTACGCGTACCTGAAGAGCGAGCTGGACGCCCACCGGCTCCTTTGATCATCCCCCGCGCGCCGCCTTGCAGTGGTCCCCAGTTCGTGGAGCCCACTCGCGGGCGATGCATCCGCCGTTCGACGGTTGCCGCGATGATCGATGAAGAGCTTTCGGCTGCCGACAGGCGCGCGAAAGCTATTGGAGCCCTTGGCTGTCGGCGAGCATGGCCCGGATCTTCGCCAAATGGGATTGGGCGGTTTCGCGGGTCGACTGCTGGTCGGCCTCGGCATCCTCGCCTTGCCAATGCAGGTCCGCACGCGGCAGCTCCAGCAGGAAGCGGCTGGGCTGGTTGGCGTGCACCTCACCCCAGTGCTTGTTGCGCGCCGGCCAGGTGAGCGTCACCAATTCCTTCGCGCGGGTCAGGCCCACGTACATGAGGCGGCGCTCCTCCTCGACCCGCCCCTCGTCGATCGCGCCCTCGTGCGGCAACACGCCTTCGGCGCATCCGACGATGAAGACGAAACGGAACTCCAGTCCCTTGGCCGCGTGCAAGGTCATCATGCGCACGGCGTTACCCGGATCGTCGCGGTCGGCGTGGCTGAGCAAGGCGAGCTGCGCGGCCAAGTCGCCCGCGCCGCGGGCGGGGCCGGGCTGCTTCTGCATCGCGCGGAACCAGTCCGCGAGCTCCGCGAGGTTGCCCATGCGCCGCGCGCGCAATGCCTGGTCAGCGGTGCCGGCGGCGACATGCGCGGCATAGCCCGTGCGCGCGATGACGGTTTCCACCAGCTCGGCCGCATTCTGCTGCACCGACGCGCTGCGCAGTTCGTCGAGCAGGCTCGCAAACCGGGCCAGGGCGGCGGCAGGCCGCGGGCTCAATTGGCGCAGCACGCTGTCGCTGCGCGTCGCCTCGAGCAAGGAGCCGTGGCGCGTCTGCGCGATCAGCCCCAGTTTCTCCAGCGTGGTCGCGCCAATCTCGCGCTTCGGTACGTTGACCACGCGCAGGAACGCGGCGTCATCGGTGGGGTTGGTCAGCAGGCGCAGATAGCAGAGCAGGTCCTTCACCTCGACGCGGTCGAGGAAACTCAGCGCGCCACTCAGGTGATAAGGCACGTTCGCCAGACGCAGCGCCTTTTCCAGCGGTCGCGCCTGGAAATTGCCGCGATACAGGATCGCGATATCGTGCCAACGCGCGTGGTGCCGCTCCGCGAGCGTCGCTGCAATCGCGGCGACGTGTTCGGCCTCGTGGGCGCTGTCGCGACATTCCAGCACGCGGATGGGCGCGCCTTCCGGATGCTCGCTCCACAGCTTCTTGGTGTGCGCGTGCGGATTGTTGGCGATGAGTGCGTTCGCGGCGCGCAGGATGCGCCGGCCGCAGCGGTAGTTCTGCTCCAGCTTGATCACGCGCAGGTTCGGCCAGTCGCGGCCGAGCTGTTCGATGTTGCCGGGGTTCGCGCCGCGCCAGGCGTAGATCGACTGGTCGTCGTCGCCCACGCAGGTCAGCGCGCCGCGCTCGCCGGCCAGCGCGCGCAGCAGGCGGTATTGCGCGTCGTTGGTGTCCTGGTATTCGTCCACCAGCAGGTAGCGCAGGCGCTCGCGCCAGCCCGCGCGACACTCCGCATCCGTTTCCAATATGCCGAGCGGCAAGCGGATCAGGTCATCGAAATCCACCGCGTTGAATGCGGCCAAACGCTGCTGGTAGCGGGCGTAGAGCGCAGCCACGTCCGACTCGCGCGCGCTGCGCGCGGCGGCCAGCGCTTGCTCTGGGGACAGGCCGGCGTTCTTGGCCTGCCCGAGCAGGTGCTGGATGTCGCGCAGCACATCAGGCTTCGTGCCACCGGGCGCCAGCTCCTTCACGATCGCCGCGCTGTCGTCGGCATCGAGGACGGAGAAACCGCGGCGCAGCCCGACCCGCTCGTGTTCGATCTGCAGAAACTTCAGCCCAAGCGCATGGAAGGTGCTGACCGTGAGTTCCTGCGCCGCCTCAGCACTGACCAGCTTGCCGACGCGCTCGCGCATCTCGCGCGCCGCCTTGTTGGTGAAGGTGATGGCGGCAATCTTCGCCGGCGCGAGATGCTTGCGTGACACCAGATACGCGATCTTCTGCGTGATCACCGAGGTCTTGCCCGACCCCGCACCGGCCAGCACCAGCAGCGGACTGTCGCAATGTTCGACGGCAGCCTGCTGTTGCGGATTGAGCATGGAAAGGAACGTCAAAGCGGAGCGGGCCACGATCATAACAGCGCGGCGACGCGGCACCGCCCGATCCAGTTCGTTTCCGTTGGCGCCACATCGCGCGCCGCCCGCGGTTCACTCGTTGACCGTCATCGGCGTTTCCCGGCACCGCATCAATCGAACGTCGCCACGATATTCGGGGGCGTCGTGGTGCTGAGCTACGCCAAGCCGGACGGTGCTCGCCGAGCATGTCTGACCCCCAGATTCGGTATCTATCCGACAGCCACCGACCACGACTTCATGTTGCTTCCAGATGCCGTCGAAGAACCTTACGTTTTTCAGCGCCAGGCAGGCTTTGCACTCCAAGCAAGTAATTGATTTAAAGGTCCTTCCGCTCTTGGCATGGGTAGTGCTTTTAAAATCTGTGTCAGGGGGAGTATTTCCTTTCAACAGAGGGTCCTACGATGAACGCGCTGACCACACGTTTGGGCACGGCAATCCTCGCGGGTGTGTTCGCCACCGCAGCGATCGGTACCGCACATGCAACGATCTCCATCTATTCCGGGCAGGATAATGCTGCACCCACGAGCGGCCCGTTCCCCAACTCGGCCACCGCCCAAGCGAACTTTCTCGCCGCGGCGTCCGGGTACGGTACCACGCAAACGATCACCTACGAGAACCTCGCGACCGGTTACTACTCACCTATCGCCGCCGGACCCGGTGTGTCGATTGGGTTGACTGGTCCGAATTTCGGACCTGGGTTTTCGGGGATCAGCAACATCACAAATGGCAACCTCTATGGCTTCAATACGACGTCCGGTGGCAGCCAGTGGCTCGGCGTTCCCGGAGGGTCGGCCACCTTTACGTTCGCCATGCCGACGTATTCCTTCGGAACGTTCCTGACGGGGTTGCAGACCGTTTTTAGTGGCACCGACAGACTGCAGATCACCTTCAATGATGGCACCGACCAACTGCTCACTCCGCTGCCCAACGCGGACGGTGGGGCCCAGTATTTCGGCTTCACGACTACGTCGCCTTTCACCTCGATCACGCTGACCAATTTGACCAACGACGCCTGGGGCATCGACGACACCACGTTCAACGGGCGCTCGATCTCGGTCCCGGAGCCCGGTTCCTTGGGTTTGCTGGGCTTTGGGGCACTGCTGATCGGCGCGCTCGTGGTTTTGCGTCGACGCATCGTCTGAAGCCCTTGGTTTGATTCGGTTTAACGCCCACAACCCCGGCAACGGGGTTGTTTTTTCGCTGCGACCCGCACCACCGAGTCATGGCAAGCGTCGCGCGGATGCGCCAGGCTCCTTCCCCCTCTCTGAACAAACGACCGGCAATGGAATTGCCCCTTGAACCTCGTGTCGCGGGAGCATCGGATACGGCTAGTTCCATTCCGGAATCTTGGTGAATGTCCACGTCTGGAAATAGCCAGGGATGTGAGGCGAGATACGCGTCCCAAGGCCAGAAGCCGAGTTTGGCACTCCGTGGCGTCGATAAGCTTTACATTTTCAACATCCCGCCAGAGGCCAGGAATAACAATAGTCAGGAAAATTAATGACGTGATTGGTTTGGCACAGAATATGCTGAACCACGTAAAAATCGTAGTGTACGAAAGCCGATTGCTGGTGACACGCTGCTCTGAAGGAGGATCAAGATGAAGAACGATTTTCGCATTTGGAGTGGCGCCCGCATGGCACTCGCCACGCTCGGATTGAGCGTCGCAACGAGCGCTTTCGCCGTACCGTACTACTACACGGATTGGCTCAGCGCGAATCCCGCTGCGGGCACTGCACACGGTGTCATTACGCTGCCGGATGCCTCGACCGTATCGGTGGACTTCACGGCGGTTTATGCCAATGGCGCGCCGGGCAGTTTCGTGGGTGCCTACACAGCCGGCAATTGGGCTGGATGGGCGGCCTACCCATCGGATTACCTCAGCACCGAGGTCGACAATCTTCCATTGCCCGACATGCTCCAGCTCGCAGGGGGCCAGAATCAGATTTACAAGGTTCACTTGGGCGCGCCCATCAAGGACCCGCTGATGGACATCGTCAGCCTGGGCTCTTCGGGCATCACGACGCAGTACAGTTTTGACGCGCCCTTCACCATACTCAGCCAGGGCACAGACTACTGGGGCGGCTGCAACACCTGCCTTCAGCAATCCGGGAACAACTTGATAGGCAATGAGGGGAGCGGTGCGATCAAGTTCATTGGTACCTACTCCGATTTTTCTTGGACTGTGCCGGTCCCGGAGTATTGGCACGGCTTCACGTTTGGAATTCGCACCACCGAGGCACTGGAACCGACTGATGTGCCCGAGCCGTCGCCGGCTCCACTGTTCGGGTTGGGGCTCGTGGGAATTGCCGTGATCTTGATGAAGCGCCGTTTCGATCGCCGCGCAATGCGGCCGATGGTTTGACGTAATCCCCCACCGACGGGTTATCCAGCAGGTGACCCGCCCCACGCGGGTCACCTTGGCGAGTGTCCACTGCAAGCGCAGGCGACTCGTTTCGGCTCGGGTTGGGCGTTGAATACGAGAGGCTATGGACGGGTATTCGACACTGCGGCTTGACGCGGCTGCGGCAGTTTTCCGCGCGCTGGCGATGTTACGCGCCCCCATGGCACACTCGGGACCACCGCATCCAAGGGAGCATTCCCATGCTGCGCATCATCGCCGCGCTGCTTCTCGCCGCCGGGCTGGTCGTCAGTGGCTGGTTCATCGGCAACGGCTTCGAGCACTCGCGCAACGAGCGCTATGTCTCCGTTAAGGGCTTGGCCGAACGGGACGTCAAGGCCGACATTGCGCTTTGGCGCATCCGCTTCGTCGAGACCGGCAACCAGCTTGCCGATGCGCAGGCGCGCGTCGAGCACGACGGGGAGGTAGTGACGGCCTTCCTCGCCAAATACAAGCTTGGCAGTGGGGCAATTGCGTTCCGCAACATCCAGGTCACCGACCGCGCTGCGCAGATGTACGGCAACGCGGAATACAAGACGCGCTTCATCGTCACGGGCACGCTCATGGTGCGCACCAAGGACGTCGACGCGGTGGCCGCGGCCGCGCAGGACACCGGGACCTTGATCGCGCAAGGCGTGGTGTTGGGCGGCGCCAACGGCGGCGACGACGAGGCACCAACCTATCTGTTCGACGGCTTGAACGCGCTGAAACCCTCGATGATTGCCGAGGCGACGAAGAACGCGCGCGCCGCCGCCGAGCAGTTCGCGCACGATTCGGGCAGCAAGCTCGGCGGTATCCGGCGGGCCAACCAGGGCGTGTTCCAGATCCTGCCACGCGACAAGGCCCCCATGCTGCAGGAGGACCGACAAGTGGAGAAGACCGTGCGCGTCGTGGCAAGCATCGACTACGCCGTAACCAACTGAGGCAGCGCAGTCCTGCTTCCACTACGACACGGTATAGGCGATCGATTTCCCAGCTGCCGGAAATCCACCACGTCATCCGCACCCTTTTTGGGGTCGCTCAGTACTTGACCGTGGCGGACACGAAAAATGTGCGCGGCATCGCCAAGGTGCGCGACCACGGCTGGGTAATGGCGTAGGCGTTCTGCGAATAGCTGCGATCGAAGATGTTGGTCAGGCTCAGCGAGAGCTCGATGGTATCGTTGAACGCATAACCCACGCTGGCGTTGTAGACCAGGTTGCCGCCTTGCCCGTAATGCGTGCCGCGGGTCGTGGTCTCGTCCAGGTACATCGGGCCTATGTAGAGCATTTGCCCGTACAGCGTGAGCCTGGGCGTCGGATTCCAGGTGGCATCCAGCGAGCCCTTCTTCTTCGGGATGCCAACCAGTTGGACATCGAGCGGCGTGGTGATCGCTGACGCTTCACCGGTGAGGTAGGTGCTGGTCCAGGTGAAGTTGGCGCCCAGGCGCAGGGCGGGACTGAGCCGCCAACTGCCATTCAGTTCCACGCCATGCGATTGCCCGTTCTGGTCGTTGGTGTAGTAGTTCGCCGCGCCGCCGCAGTTGTCGAAGTTGGGAATCGTGGCCGATGAACTGCACAGGCTCAGCACCGGCTGCGGCGCACCCGTCGGCGAGGTCAGCCGGTAGGTGGCAATCATGTCGCGGATGTCGTAGCGGAAATAGGTCGCCCCCAGCGTCAGTACATAGCCGCGGTAGTCGCTGCCCACCTCCCAGCCGGTCATCGACTCTGGTCCGAGATTCGGGTTGGCCACGGTGGTGGGTCCCACGCCATAACTGCGCGTGGTGTTGTTGAAGCCCGGCGCACGGAAGGCCTTGTAGGCCGCGCCGCGCAGCGACCATTCATTGCTGAGGTCGTAGTGCAATCCCAACCCCGGATTGAACGCGGACTTGCTGCTCGAGGGCAGCGCGCCGCCACTGGCCACGCCAGTCGACGCCTTGGCCAGGGTGTGGACCTGGTCGGTGTTGCGCCAGGAATCGTAGCGGCCGCTGAACGTGATCTGCAGCGGTGCAAAGGGCGAGATCTTCGCCTGCACAAACCCGCCGCCGAAGGTCTGCGAACCCTGCCCGTAGCCCGTGGCATTCAGCACCTGCGGCGTATCCGGGCCACTGGGCGTGGCGAAGAAGGACTCGGCATCCCTGGCCGAGAGGTGACGGTAGCTGGCGCCGACCTGCAGGCTGTTGAAGAACGCGTTGAAGGATTTCGACCAGGTCAGCGAGCTGCCTTGCTCGCGGTAGTGCTGGTCGCCGTACTGGCTGTAGTACTCCACCACCTCGTCGCTGACCGTCTGGTTTTTGGCATTGCTGTTCTGGCAGACGCCGGTGGCCTGGTAGTAGCACGTGGCGCCGTTGTACTTGGTGAAGTGCACCTCTTGCGCCCATGCCCGCCAGGACAGCGAGCTATCCTGGCCGATGCGCTGGTCCAGACCCAGCGCGCCATCGGGATTCTTCTGCAGGTTGCGTCCATGCCGGTAGCCGATGAGCTGGTCCTGCCGGTGCTGGCCCAGGCGCACGAATCCCTTCAAGTCATCGCTGAGCTGGAAGTACGCCGACAGTTCGACATTGGTGTCGCGCGCCGAGGTGGCCTGCTGCAAAGGGAATTTCCACCGGTACATTGGCGGCGTGGTGATATAGCCGCCCGTACGATACTGGTTGACCGCCAGATTCAGCGCCAACGCGTCGGACACCGTGAAATCCTGGCTCCAGGACAGGCTGGCGGTGCCATGGTTGCCGCCGCCGACGGTGACCACCCCGGCATGGTCCGTGGGTCGCTTGGTGACGATGTTGACCATGCCTGCCACCGCCATGCTGCCCCACAGGCTGGAGGTACCGCCGCGGACGACCTCGATGTGGTCGACGTCAGCCAGCGCCACCTTGTGGAACTGCGTGGTCAGGTAAAACGGGTCGATGATCGGGATGCCGTCGAGCAGTACCAGCACCTTGGCGTTGCCGAGGCCACGCATCCTGGTCTGCTGGCCGGTCGGATCGGAGATCGCGGCGGGCACGCCAGTGAAATCGAAACCGGGAACCGTGCGCAGCAACTGGTCCAAGGTCTGTGCCGTCGAGAGCTTGATCTCGTCCTGGCCGATGACCGTGGTGTGCAGCGGCATATCCTCCACCGGGGTCTGGTTGAGGCTGGCCGACACTGTGACCGTGGCGAGATTGGTGGCGGTTTGCGGGCTGGCCTGCGGAGCGCTTGCGGCCAAGGCCGGGCCCGTGGCCATCATGGCCAGGGCCGCGAGACCCCACGGCATCGGGCCAATGGAGCGACTGCATCTGTTTGTTTTCATCTCGTTGCCTGAGAGTTGGCAGCCGAGCGCATTGCGCACGGCAGCGGACGACTACGTGAGGGTGCCGGCCACGCCGCGCGACGGTGCGTCACCGATGACGGGACGACCGTGCGTAGCGCTCATGCAGGGCACGCCGGGCGGCGGACGCCCAGGCGGCCAATCGGGAATGGCCGACAGCGAAGCTCTGCGCCAGGAAGACTCAGCCAGCCGGCGGACCGCGCGAACGGCGGTCCAACAAGCTGGGGAGGGACGTGCTCCCCTGCTCAGGAACGGTCGAGTAAGGCGCTCGCGGCAGCGGCAGGACGATGAAGGCCAGCGCCGAGGCCAGCACCGGGTTATGGCACATCAGCGTGCAATAGCCGCAGACATCACCATTCGACGGCACGCCCGGGCGTTCTGGCATGCCCGGGTGATCAGGCATGCCGGCGTGCCCATGGGCAAGGTGCCCGGCAGGTTCGCCGGCCATCGCCGCGATGGCGGCGTCATTGGCCGACCAGGCGTAGAGGACGCGGGAGATCGATGGCGCAAACAGCAGCAGGCCCAAGGCGACCGAGGCCAGCCAAACGACGAAACGACGTTGAGTGCGCTTGCGGATCAAGTCATATCCAACTGGATCGAACCCTGGATCCAGGTCCAGGCATCATGCCACGTTCCATTTTGAATCGACGCGGCGTGCGGCGTGGCGAAATGCCACAACGCAACGTTCCTGCTTTTCCGACCCATCCAGGACAACCCGGATAGACGGTCGCAGCGAATATCAGATGCGCTGCATCGTCACCGGTTCCCCCATGATGCGCACTGCGCGCGCCGACAAAGTGGCCACGGCTGCCCATGACGCCGGAGTCTCCATCGCCTCGCGTCGCCAGCGTGTCGGCCCCGCGTGCGCCTGGCGCATGCGGGGTTGATTTCCCGGTCACCGGTAAATCCGCTATGTTCCGTCGAACTCCACAAGCACGGCGCCCTGGTGGCCAAACTCTATTTCCACTACTCGGCGATGAATGCCGGCAAGACCACCACGCTACTGCAGAGCGCGTGGAACTATCGCGAGCGCGGCATGCGCACCCTGATCCTGGCGCCGACGCTGGACGATCGACTGGCCGAGAATGCCGTGGCCTCGCGCATCGGCCTCAAGGCGCCGGCCAGCCGCTTTGCTCCGGACGGCGACTTGCTGCAACGGGTGCGCGACGACATCGCCGCGAACGGGGCCCTGCATTGCGTCTTCGTCGACGAGGCGCAGTTCCTCACCAAGGCGCAGGTGTGGCAGCTCAGCGACGTGGTCGATGTGCTGCAGGTGCCGGTACTCGCGTACGGCCTGCGCACCGATTTTCGCGGCGAGCTGTTTACCGGCAGCAGCTACCTGCTGGCCTGGGCCGACGAGCTGCACGAGATCAAGACCATCTGCCACAGCGGTCGCAAGGCGACCATGGTGGTGCGCATGGATGGGAGCGGGCAGCCGGTCACCGAAGGCCCGCAGGTTGAGATTGGCGGCAACGAACGTTATGTCTCGGTGAGCCGCGCGGAATTCAAGAAGATCATGCGGCGGGCGGGCCACGGCGGCTTGCCGCACGCACAGCAGGGCGCGGATGAGCCGCATTGAAAGCACAGGTGCGTCAATGACCGAGCAGAACCAGAACGCCACGTGGCCACGGCCCTATTGGCATGCGGGGGACGAACAGGCTCTGCTGCACTTCTACGTGTTCGGCAAATTCGCGCCGGAACTCGTCATCCCGACGGCGCGCTACAACAACGCCAGCCTGCCTGCCGGCGTGGGACTCGAACGTTTCCAGAATGCGGTGCTGCGCAAGTGGGATGGCTATCCGCTGTTTGGCGAGCTCGGCGCCACGCTGCGCGGGGACAGCCCGGAAACTTTTGCCAGCGCCCGTGCCGCGCCCGAGGTGCTTGTAGTGCGCGGAGAGCTCGAGGATGCCGCGGCGCTGGATTACCTGCGCCAGACCCTGGGCGCGCTTGCTGCCCTGCTCGACGTCGGCGCCACTTCGATCCTGGATCCGCAGATGTTGCGCCTGTTCAGCGCCGCCGAGTGGCGCGAACACTACCTGGTCAAGGGCGGGGCACCGCTGCGCAACCACGTACTGATCCTGCTCGACCCCGATGCGGAACGCCCCGGCCGATCCTGGGTACGCACGCGCGGCATGCGCAAGTTTGCCCGGCCCGACATCAGCATCACCAATATCCCGAAGGGCGCGGTTGATCGCGCCGGCATGCTGTGCGAGCGGCTGGTGGAATTGGAGGCGTTGGGCGCGCACCTCGATGGCGGCCAGGCGCTGGAAGTCGACGGCCTGCCGGCCGGACTGGTGGCCGAGCCGGGCGGCGACCTGGCTGACCCGCACTTCAACAACACCCACGTGACCCTGCGCTGGCCGGACTGAGCCACCGCCGATTCGGTAGCTAAACCAGGGCGTCCGCACCTGTCGCGACACGAATCAACGCTGGCAATGCGGACACCAGAACGTGGAGCGCTGGCCGAGCGTGACCTGGCGAACCCTGTGGCCACAGACATGGCAGGGCTCGCCAGTGCGTGAATAGACGTTGAGCTCGCGGTAGAAGTAGCCGGGGATGCCGGTCGGGCTGATGAAGTCGCGCAGCGTGGTGCCGCCGCGCTCGATCGCGTGCAGCAACAGGTGCTTCACCTCGTCCGCCAGCCGCGCATAGCGGGCGCGCGAAATGCCGCCGGCGGGGCGGCGCGGATCGATGCGCGCGGCAAACAAGGCCTCGCTGGCGTAGATGTTGCCCACGCCGACGACGACATGGCTGTCCATGAGGAACGTCTTGACCACCGCGGTATGGCCCCGTGACGCGCGCCACAGAGTGTCGCCGCCGAAATCCTCGCCGAGCGGCTCGGGGCCGAGCGCGGCAAGCAGCGGGTGGACGGTGCCGGACGCCTGCCACAACAGGGAGCCGAAGCGGCGCGGATCGGTGAAGCGCAGGATCAGGCCGGGCTCGCCCGGCCGCGGTTCGAGCCGGATGTCCACGTGGTCGTGCCTGCGCGCCGGCGTGTCGGCCGGCAGCATGCGCAGCGAGCCGGACATGCCCAGGTGCAGCAGCGCGCTGCCTGCCGCCGTATGGAGCAGCAGGTATTTCGCGCGGCGCTCCACCGCATCGATGCACTGGCCAGGCAGCAGGTCGGCAATCTCGTGCGGGATTGGCCAGCGCAGGTCCGGGCGCCGCAGCGTCACGGCACGCACGCGCCGGCCGATCAAATAAGGCGCAATGCCGCGGCGCGTGGTTTCGACTTCGGGAAGTTCGGGCATACGGATCTTTGGTGGGGGACGGCGCGACGCTGGCCGACCTGCACGATTCTACGCAGCCCAGGGTTTCCGTCGCAGCCATGACCGTGGCACGGGAAAGCCAGGGCCGTCCCCTACGCACATGGATGGGGCTGGGGCGGGAACATGCGCGGCCCACTGCCTCCCGCGTCACCGCGTCGGCCCAGGCTCTGCCGATGACAGCACGCCGTAACCGAACCGCATACGCCACGGCGCCGCAGTTGTGCCAGAATCCCACGGATAAGGACCATGCCGACGTCATCGCCAGGCATGCCCGGCCGGATGCCAGCCACTGCGTTATCCGCAGGGTAACCAACCCATGTCGATCGCTACGGTTAGCACGACCCAGTTGCGGGATTTCGATGAGGACGCCTGGGACGACCTCCTCAACTACATTGAGGAGCGGCGGGTCATCCCGATCATCGGGCCCGAGCTGCTGCGCGTGCAGACGGAGCGTGGCCTGCGACCGCTGTACGAATGGCTGGCCGAAAAGCTGGCCGCACGCCTGTCGGTCGACGTCGCCGAACTGCCGCAGCCGGTCACGCTCAACGACGTCATGTGCTGTTATCTCGGTCAGCACGGGCGGCGCGAGGAAGCCTACACGCGCCTGCGCTCGATCATGCGCGAGGTGGAGTTCGAACCATCGCAGGCGCTGCGGCAACTGGCGCAGATCACCGATTTCGACCTGTACGTGACCACCACGTTCGATCCGCTGCTCGAAACCGCGATCAACCTGGAACGCTATGGTGGCCAACCTACCACCGAAGTCATCGCCTACGCACCCAACCGCGTCGCCGACCTGCCCACCGAGCGCAGCCAGCTGCAGCGTCCGGTGGTCTATCACCTGCTCGGCCGGCTCTCGGCTTCGCCGACGTATGTCCTTTCGGACGAGGACATGCTGGAGTTCATCTGCGCGCTGCAGTCCGAGCATCTGACGCCGGAAAAGCTTTTCCACGAACTCGAACACAATCACCTGCTGCTGATCGGCAGCGACTTTTCCAACTGGCTGGCGCGGTTGTTCCTGCGCATGGCCAAACGCAAGCGCCTGTCGGATCCGCGCGATTTCACCGAGGTGCTCGCCGACGACCACCTCTCGCAGGAAGGGCGGCTGGTGTCGTTCCTGCAGCAGGTCAGCCTGCGCACCCGGGTCTACGCGGGCGCGGAGGCCTTCGTCGCCGAATTGCATGCGCACTGGAGCGCGCGCCAGCGCGCCGCAGCGCCGGCAAGCGGCGCCGCCGCATCACCGCAACGCTTCCTGCCGCCGGCGCGCGACATGCCGGACAACGCCATCTTCCTCAGCTACGCGCGCGAGGACCTGCCCGCCGTGCAGCGCCTCAAGGCCGCGCTGGACGGCGCCGGCTTCACCACCTGGTTCGACCTGGACCGGCTTGAGGGCGGCGACGATTACGACCGGAAGATCCGCGCCAACATCGGGCGCTGCAGTTTCTTCGTGCCCATCATCTCGGCCTCGACCCAGCACCGGCTGGAGGCGTACTTCCGCCGTGAATGGCGTTACGCGGTCGATCGCTCCCGCAACATTGCGGAGGGTGGCGTGTTCATCCTGCCCGTGTGCATCGACGATACCCCGGAATCCACGGCGCTGGTTCCCGAACAGTTCAAGGCCCTGCATATCCTGCGCATGCCGGGGGGCGAGCCATCCCCCGAATTCCTGCGCCGGCTGCACGACCTGTTCGACGGGAGACGCGCGTGAGCGCCACCGCTGCCGACGACATCGTCACCACCGACCCGGAAAATCCCTGGCTGGGCCTGTTTTCCTACTCCGAGGAAACCCGCGCCTATTTCCAGGGTCGCGACGAGGAAACGGCCGAACTCGCACGCCGTGTGCAGAACAAATTGTTGACGGTGCTGTTCGGCCAGTCCGGGCTTGGCAAGACCTCCCTGCTGCGCGCCGGCCTGGTACCGCGGTTGCGTGCCGAGGGCTATTGCCCCGTTTACGTACGCATCGATTACGCCCAAGGATCGCCGGCGCCGTCCGAGCAGATCAAGCGGGCGGTGTTCCGTGCCACCGCCGCAGCCGGCGTGTGGACCCGGCCCGGCGCCTCGGTCCAGGGCGAATCGCTGTGGGAGTTCCTGCACCACCGTGGCGACCTGTTGCGTGACGCCGATCAGCACACGCTGACGCCGCTGCTGATCTTCGACCAGTTCGAGGAAATCTTCACCCTGGGGCAAGCCGATGCTGCCGGCCGGCTGCGCGCCAAGCAGTTCCTCGAGGATCTCGCCGACCTGGTCGAGAATCGCGCGCCGACGGCGTTGGAGGCGCGGCTCGAAAACGATGATGACGCCGCGGCGGATTTCGATTTCGCGCGCGCCGATTACCGTGTCCTGATCGCGTTGCGCGAGGACTATCTGGCGCACCTGGAAAGTCTCAAGGGCAGCATGCCCTCGATCACCCAGAACCGAATGCGGCTGGCGCGCATGAACGGGGCGCAGGCGCTGAGCGCGGTGCTCAAGCCGGGCGGCCGGCTTGTATCGCAGGAAGTGGCCGAGTCGATCGTGCGCTTCGTCGCCGGCGGTTCGGAACTGGGCAACGCGGAGATCGAACCCTCCCTGTTGAGCCTGGTGTGCCGCGAGCTCAATATCGCGCGCCAGAAACAGGGCCGCGACGAGATTTCCGCCGACCTGCTGGCCGGCTCGCGCGACACGATCCTGAGCGAATTCTACGAACGCGCTTTGGCCGACCAGCCCGCCGGCGTGCGGCGCGTGATCGAGGACGAGCTGCTGACGGAATCCGGCTACCGCGAGAGCCTTGCCGAAGAACGCGTACGCAAGGCGCTGGCGGCAGCCGGCGCCGCGCCGGATGCGCTCGCGACCCTGGTCAACCGGCGCCTGCTGCGTATCGAGGAACGCCTCGACGTGCGGCGCGTGGAATTGACCCACGACGTGCTGTGCAGCGTGGTGCTGGCCAGCCGCAATCTGCGCCACGAGCGCGAGATGCGCGACGCCGCCGAGCGCCAGCTCGCCACGCAACGCGAGCGTGAAGTCGCCACGCACCGCGCCCTGGTGCGGGCACGCCTGGTCGCGGGCGTGTGCCTGGTGTTGCTGGTGTTGGCCACGGCCAGCGCGGGGTTCGGCTGGTTCGCCATGCACCGTGCGCGCGTGGCCGAAGCCGAGGCCCAGAGTTCGCGTCTCCACGCCGAGAAACTGGTGAGTTTCCTGATCGAGGACTTCTACACCGAACTCGCGCCCACCGGCCGGCTGGAAACGCTGGGCAGGCTCGCGCAGATGGCGGTGGATTACTACGACGGCCTGCCACCGGAACTGGTCTCCAAGCAAACGCAAATCAATCGCGCGATGGCGCTGGCACGCCTGGGTTCGGTACAAATCGCGGGCGGCGACCTGGCCGCTGCCACCAAGAGTTTCGCTGTGTCCAAGGCGACCTTCGAAAAATTCCGGTCCGCCGGTGACCGCTCCGAACCGGTCATCTACGGCTTGGCCCTGGCCCTGTTCAACCAAGGCCAAGGTGCCTTTGTCAGCAACGTCGGCAGCACCGAACCGCTCGACCAGGCAGCCGCCTTGCTGCGGCCGCTCGCGACCGGCGTCCGTCCCTCGCGCCGCGTGCGGCAACTCTACGCAGACAACTTGATCGATCTTTGCGGGGCCGCGCCGTCGCCACAAAAGGGGCTCCCCGATTGCGACGAGGCAGCCGACATCCTCACCGGCCTCGGCGCCCTGGACCTGTCTGATCTCCAGGCTGCCGACTCCTGGGTCGGCGCCACCGGCACCAAGGCCTACCTGCTTGTGGTGCTTGGCCGCATCGCCGAAGCGCAGCAGCTCGCGACGCAGACATTCACGCTGACCGGCAAGATCCTGGAGAGGCGCCCAGACGATGTGCAATCGCTCGGCAGTCGCGCCCGGACCGCAGGCTTGCTGGCCGAGATCGCGAACCGCCAGCACGACGCCGTGGCTGCAGCGGACTACGCCGACAAGAGCGTGCAGGCAGCCCAGGAGCAGGTGCGTTTCGATCCGTCCAACATGAACGCCTGGACAAATTGGGGTTCCGCATTGGACAGCATCAGCACTTATGAACTCGAGGCCGGCGAAGTGACGCGTGCGGTTGCAACGGAACAGGCCGCGCTGGCATTGACCAAGGACCCGCGTAGCCCCAAGCAGCTCGGCACGGTTCAGGCGATTGGTTGGCAACATCTGTCCGTCACGCTGGCGATCGCTGGCGACCGCGCGGGGGCCGAACAAGCGGTGGAAACCTATAACCGCGACGCGCGCGCCAATCTCACCAGCCTCCCGCCGAATTCCCCGCAGCGCCTTCTGCGCGAACGCGACGAGCAATTGCAACGGGGCGAGATCGACCTCTATCTCGGGGCTGCGCAACCGGCGTGGCGTCAAGCGACGGCCGCGATCCGCCTGCTCGAAGCGGTCAAGGTGCCGGCGACCGACGCCATTGCAATCGGCAGACAGAGAAACTTCCTCGACATCGCCCGCCGCACCGCCGCCTGGGCAGCCGTGCGGCTTGGACTCTACGGGCAGGCGGAAAAGATCGCGCGCGCGCGGCTGGACGAGCCATACACGGCGTCGGGATCCACCACCGATCCCCGGGTCGGCCAATCCCAAGCCCGCTACACTCTTGCGCTGGCCGTCGCCATGCAAGACCGCAAGGCCGAAGCCCTCAAGATCCTGCAGCCGGCGCTCGCGTACTACGCCGAGCAGCAGCAAGCCGGCGCCAAAGGCACCACCTTTCGCCACGACTACGCCTACGCGCTGTACGTCAGCGCGATTGCCCAGCCGGTGACCACTGCCGGCTACAAGCAACGCACCGCGGATCTCGACCAGGCGACCAGGCTGATCGCCGGCGCATCGAAGGAAGCGCAACGGCTGCCGATCATTCGCTGGGTGTCCGGCCTGATCAGCGCGGCGCGCACCACGCAGCACACTGCCAAGCTCTGATACGCGATGGCGATCAGGCAGCAAGGACGACCGCAACGACGCAGCCGGTCAAGCGCATTGATTCGACTTTGCATGCGGGGCCGGCAACGGTTGCCCGCGGGTTGCCGGGTTGCCATCGCACGTCCTCGAGCCCTGAAGCTGCCATGACGCCACTGGTCGTCGGCGTCACCAGTCATCGCGATATAAGCGCAAGCGAGATCGAGCCGATCCGGCAACGCGTAAGGGATTTTTTCGCGCGGCTCCAGCGTGATTTCCCCGGCCTGCCGCTGGTGGTGCTTTCGGCGCTCGCGGAAGGTGGCGACCAGCTCGTGGCAGAGGAGGCACTGGCCGCCGGCGCGCGGCTGGTCGCGCCGCTGCCGCTGCCGCCTGACCTGTATGCCGAGGACTTCGTCGATCCGGCCGTGCGGGCGCGTTTCGACACGCTGTGCAGCCAGGCGGAGGTGGTACTGCTGCCGGGCCTGATGGACGCGCCGCGCCACGCGATTGAAGCACCCGGCGCGGCGCGCGACCGCCAATACGCCAAGGCCGGCGTCTACGTCGCCAGCCACAGCCACGTGCTGCTGGCCATCTGGAATGGCCAGCCCAAGGGCCGTCTCGGTGGCACGGCGCAGATCGTCAACTACCACCTGACCGGGACCTTGCCCGGCCTGATCGACCAGCAGCGGCTGACCCGCCATGTCCTCGGCGGCGGCGACGAAAGCCTGCTCTACCACATCGTGTGTTCGCGGTCGGGCGCCGATGGCGCACCGGTGGCGGATCTGCGTCCGCTGCAGGCGGGGTGGCGCAGCGCCGGGGCCACGGGCCTCCATGAGCACATGCCGGCGGAGTTCCGGCTGATGTTTGCGCACATGGAGGAGTTCAATACCGATGCCGCGAAGCACGCAGCCCAGATCGTAGCGGCCGCGCCGGTGCCGCATAACGTGACTTCGGGCAGTACCACCCAAATCGACCACCTGTTCCATGCCGCGGACTGGCTGGCCATCCATTTTCGCAAGCGGGTGCTGCTGGCGATGCGCCTGATCTACACGCTGGCGGCGCTGATGGGCATCGCCTTTGCGCTCTATGCGCACCTGCCGGCGGGAGACTATCTGATTTACGTGTTCCTGCTGATGTTCGCGGGCGGCGGCTACGTGGCGACGCTCGCGCGACGCCGCGGCTGGCATCGCAAGTACCTCGATTACCGCGCGCTGGCCGAGGGCCTGCGCGTCCAGGCCTACTGGTGGCGCGCCGGCGTCTCCACCAGCGCCGAACACGAATTCGCCCACGACAACTTCCTGCAGCGGCAGGACATCGAGCTGGGCTGGATCCGCAACGTGATGCGTGCGGCCAGCCTGTATACCTCGTCACACGCCGAGGCCGGCACGCCCACGGCGCTGGCCGCGGTCATCGAGGACTGGGTCGGGCGCTCCGGCGTATCCGGACAGTTGCATTACTACGAGTGCAAGACGGTCGAACGCACCCGCCTGCACCATGTCACCGAGACGGTCGGGTCGATCAGCCTGTGGGGCGGTATCGCGATCAGCGTGTATCTCGCCGTGTTCGCGCTGGTACTGGCGGAGGACACCAAGATTGCCCTGGTGATGAGCATGGCGGTGCTGTCGATCATCGCGGCCGTGCGCGAGTCCTACGCCTATCGCAAGGCCGATCGGGAACTGATCCGGCAGTACCGTTTCATGCAGCGGATTTTCGCCGGCGCCCGCGCGGCCCTGGACCGCACGCACGACCCGTCCGAGCAACGCGGGATCCTGCTTTCGCTGGGCGACGCGGCGTTGACCGAACACGCCGAATGGACCTTGATGCAGCGGGAGCGGCAGGTCGAACACAGCAAGTTCTAGGCAAGGGCTTGTTCAGACCACCCCGAGGAGTCTGGCCGTACGTCAGCGGTCGAGCTCGCGCACCTTGCCGGTGGGCGGGCGTGGGCTGTAGTGCTCCGGCAGCAGGGCGATGCGCTGGCCGACACGGACGTAGCGCTGCGCTCCCGTGGCGGCGGTACTGCCAAACTCCAGAATACGGCCGTCCAGACTCAGCACCGCCTGCGGCGGGGTCAGGCCAATCCTGGCCGGATCGAAATCGCTGGCGGCGCGCCAGCTCAATACCGGCGCGGCCGCGGTCGCGGCCAGCTCGGCCAGCCGGCCGTCGTCGGCGCGGCGCGGCGTGCCGTCGGTCTGCCACCAGTGGCCGTCGCGCTTCGCGTAGTGCAGCGCCGGCGCGCCACCGATGCCCAGGGCGATGCGGGTGACCTGCTCCGGGGCCAGGTCGAGCACGCTCCCCGGCTCAGCGCTGGCGTCGTGGCGCCACTGCCAGGCCGCCAGAGCCAGCAGCGCGAGAACCGCGACGACCCAACCCAGGCGCTGGCGGCTGGCGCGCTGCACGGATCAGCGCCGACGCCGGCGCCAGGCGATCAAGCCGCCGGTGAGCAGCAGCAGCGCGGGCAGTGCCAGCAGGAAGACGAAGCTCAGCACGTTCAATTCGCCCTGCGACAGGCGCAGCACCCGATCCGGCGCGCCGCGCACCGGCATATCCACCAGCTCGTCGTCGCCCAGCAGCCAGTCGAACATGCGCTCGCCCAGCGCCCGGTTGCCCCCATTGCCGAGGTAGCTGTTGGACAGGAAATCGCCGTCGCCAATCACCATGGCGCGCTGCACGCTCTTGCCCGGATTCGGCGACAGTCGGCTCAAGGCAAAGCCGAAATCCAGCGGCCCCTTGAGCTCGCCCAGGTCGGCGTCGTAGCGGATCGTCGAGCTGCCGGTGTTGCTGATCGGCTGGAACTCGGTCCAGCTCTGCGGCCCGGAGCGCAGGATCGGCACCACGGCCCACGCCGCGTTGCTCACCTGGGCCAGCGCGGCGACTTGCGGAAACAGGCTGGTCAGGCGCAGGCCGGCGGTGACCGGATGCGCCGGGTACTGGCCCACCGTGATCATGCGCGGATCCTTGAGGCCGAGCGCGCTGCCGCTGCCGTCGACCAGGACTCCGGGCAGCACCTGCACGCTCAACGCGGCGGCCAGCGGGGCCAGGCCGAGGTCGGCGTTGCCGGGCTCGGTGAGCCAGAGCAGGTTGCCGCCGCCGGCGAGGTAATCCAGCAAGGCCTGCACTGCGCCGGGCGCGAGGGGCGCCGAGGGGCTGGCCAGCACCACCAGGTCGGTACCCTCGGGCACGGCGGTGACCTGGGAGAAGTTCAGCGGCACGGCGCGCACGCCGCGACCTTCGAGCTGGCCGATGAACATGCCGAGATCCGCATTCGCCTTGCCGTCGGCCTGGCGCTCGCCATCGCCGGTGACGAAGCCGATGATGCGCTCGCCGCCACGCGCCAGGCGCTCCAGTGCGTTGCTGAGCGAGCGTTCGGACAGCTCGTCCAGGTGCTGCTCGCGGCCCCGGTAGTGCACGATCAGGGCGCCGTCGACGCTGACGCCGAGTTCGCGCATGGCCGCGGGGTCGAGCGTCGGGTCGACGAAGCGCAGGCGCAGGTCCGGCTTGACCGCGGTGTAGCGCGCGATGAACGCGGCCACGGTCTGCCGCAGATTGCCCTGCGGACTGGCGTAACTGATGATGTCGACCGGGCCGTCGAGCTTGGCGAGGATGGCCCGCGTTTCCGTCGACAGGCTGGCGCGCCCACCGGCAGTCCAGTCGGACACGAAGTTGTGCCGCGTGCTGAGATAGCCGATCGCGCCGGCGCAGAGCAGCAACGCCACGGCCAGCAACCAGCCATCCAGCCGTCGCCAGGCCCGCATCAGCCGCGCCTCCGCTCAGTGCCCAGGCGCCAGGTGGCCAGGATCAAGGCCACCGCGATCACCAGGGCAAACCACACCAGGTCGGCGCTCGTCACCAGCCCACGCAGCAGGGTCTCCAGGTGCGTGCCCAGGGCCAGCCAGTCGATGACGCCGTTCGCCACGCCAGCGGTCTGCGCGCCAAGGTTGACCATCAGCAGGCCGAGCGCCAGCAGCAGGCTCGCCGTTGCAGCCACCGCCGGGTGCGAGGCAAACGCCGAGCAGGCCACGCCAATCGCGGCCAGCATGGCCAGCAACAAGGCCACCCCGAGGCTCGCCGCCGCCAGCTTGCCCCAATCGAGGTGGGTGCCATGCGCCAGGGCCAGCGGCATCAACAGCACCAGCCCCAGCCACAAGGCCATCCAGATGCAGATGGCTAGATATTTGCCGAGCACCATGGTCCACGGCGGCGTGCCGGTGGCCAGCACCAACCGCAAGGTGCCGCTGCCGCGATCGCCGGCCAGCGTGGACATGGTCAGCAGGGGCACGACCACGATGGCCAGCTCGGCGAGCCCGAACGGCACGATGCCGCCGGTCAGCAGGCTGCTCAGCAGCGGCACGGCCACCATGTCGGTGAAGCCCGGGCCGCCCGGCAGCGCCGCCAGCTTGATCTGCACGCCGAGGAAATTGCCGAGCAGCAGCACGAAACGCCACGCCAGCTCGGCCAGGGTCAAGGCGGCCAGGATCCAGGCCAGCGGGCGTACGAACAGGCGCCGCAGCTCCAGGCGCATGACGGCCAGCGTGTTCATGCCGAAGCCCCTGACGCGGAGGCGGCGGGCGGGCCGCGCATGGCGATATCGAAGAACGTGCGCTCCAGGCCGGCCTGGCCACCGCTGCCGACCGGGCCATCGTGGCGCAGCACGCCGCCATGCATGATCGCCACGCGGTCGCACACGGCGGTCACTTCCGCCAGCACGTGGGTGGAGAGGATCACCCCGGCGCCGGCGGCGGCCTGGGCGCGGATCAGGCTGCGCAAGGTCGCCACCTGCACCGGATCCAGCGCGCTGGCCGGCTCGTCCAGCACCAGCAGCGCCGGCCCATGCAGTAGCGCGCAAGCCAGGCCCAACCGTTGCCGCTGGCCTTGTGACAAGGCACCGGCAAGGCGCCTTCCCAGCGGCTGCAATTCCAACTGTTCGATGACCCGGGCGCAGGCCTCGCGCAGCCCCGCCCCCGCCAGGCCGCGCAGGCGCCCATGCGCACGCAGGTGCTCAAGCACGCTGAGCTCGGGCCAGACCGGCGCACGTTCGGGCAGCCAGCCGACCAGGCGCCGCGCCAGCTCCGGATGTTCGACGAAATCGGCGCCGTCCAGGGTGATCCGACCCGTATCGGGTGCAAGCGCACCGGCCATCATCGACAAGGTGGTGGATTTGCCCGCGCCATTGACGCCGAGCAGGCCGACGACTTCGCCGCGGCGTACGGCCAGGTCGAGCCGGGACACCACCAGCCGGCCACCGCGATGGCGACCGACCTGGGTCAATTGCAGCAGCGGCGGGGTAGCGGTGCTCGGCATTGCGTCATTGTCACGGCGCCCCCATGTTCAAACAAGCCACGCGTTGCGGCGGCGGGCGAAGACCTGCATGCGAGAACCACGGTGATCGCATTCAGGCGAGCGGCGCGGCAGCCGATTATCATGGGCCGGGCAGTGCCCCGCGCAGGCTTGCGCTGCTGCCGTTCGTCATCCCACCTTCCACCCGGTGCACCTTCCATGCTTGATGCGGTACTGAACTTCCTTGACCACGGCCTCGCCAGCGCGAGCTGGGTCGACATGCTGGTCTACATGTTGGTCGTCACGCAGCTCACCATCCTGACCGTGACGCTCTACCTGCACCGCAGCCAGACCCATCGCGGGGTCGATTTCCATCCGGCGCTTGCGCACTTCTTCCGCTTCTGGAGCTGGCTCACCACCGGCATGGTGACCCGCGAGTGGGTGGCCGTGCACCGCAAGCACCACGCGAAGGTGGAGACTGCCGAGGACCCGCACAGCCCAATGATTTACGGCATCAACAAGGTGTTCTGGGACGGTGTGTCGCTGTACCGGGAAGCCTGCGCCTCGAAGCCTGACATGGAGAAGTACGGGCGTGGTGCGCCGGACGACTGGATGGAGCGCCACGTGTATGGCGCGCACCCGTATTGGGGGCCAGCGCTGATGGCGATCATCGACCTGGCGCTGTTCGGTGTCATCGGCGGGGCATTGTGGGCGGTGCAGATGATCTGGATACCGTTCTGGGCTGCCGGTTTTGTCAATGGCATGGGCCACTGGGCGGGCTACCGCAACTTCGAGACCAGCGACACCTCGCGCAACCTTATCCCCTGGGGTTTCTGGATCGGCGGCGAAGAGCTGCACAACAACCATCACGCCTTCCCCAGCTCGGCGAAGTTCGCCCTGCGCAAGTGGGAGTTCGACATCGGCTGGCTGAGCATCTGCGCGCTGCGCAAGCTGGGCCTGGCCAAGGTGTTGCGTGTGGCGCCATCGCTGGACGTGCTGCCCAATGTGCCGCTGCCGAATGCCGACACCTTGAAGGCGGTGCTCACCCATCGCTTCCAGGCCCTGTCCGATTTCTATCGCCGCGTCATCCTCCCCACGCTGGCCGAGGAGCGCCAGCGTGCCGGTGAGAACGTCCGTTCCCTGCCGCGGCGCATGCGTCGCGCGCTCGCCAACGGTGGCCGCTGGCTGGACAGCGAGGGGCGCGAGCGGCTTCAAGTCGTGCTGGCGAAGCGCCCGACGCTGAAAACCGTGTACGAATTCCGCGCCCGCTTGTCCGCGCTGCTGGATCAACGCGGCGCCGACCAGGCATTGAAGGGCCTGCAGCAGTGGATCAGCGAAGCCGAAGCCAGCGGCATCCGCTCGCTGCAGGATTTCGCCACGCGCCTCAAGGGCTACACCCTGGCAGGCGCCCCCGCCGCGGCCTGACGGGTTCCCGGCATCGTGCCGCTGACCCGATGTCGGTGTTGCCCGCGAGGTGCCTGACCAGTTCACGGCCCCCGGGAAGGTCTGGACGACACGCTCTCGCTCGTCATTCCCGCCGAGCAGTCCCGTCGTTATTCCTGCGGATCGTCCCTCGTCGTCATTCCCGACCGCAGTGCGCGTGCGCGGGGATGACGGCAATTGTCCGGACGTTCGCTGACGCTCCGACCCGTGTTTCCACGGCTGCCCACCAGCCCGCCATTGGTACGCACCGAGCCAAAAAAAACCGGGGCTGCACGTAAGCAGCCCCGGTGAGCGATTGCCGCGATCAGCGCGGGGTTACTTCAGCAACGGCTGGAGCAACTGCAACTGCTGATCGACCTGTGCTGCCAGCTCGGCGTAGACCTCCCGGTCCTGGCGGGTGGGTGCGCCGAAGTCCGAGCCCACCTGCGCAGCCAGCGATGCCAGCTTGTTGTCCAGCCGGATCGGGTAGTTGAGCGGATCCTCGTTCGCGTGTGACTTGGTCTGCATCAACGCGTTCTCGATCGCCGCCAACTTCGCCAGGTTGGCCTTGCTCATGCCGCCCTGGTCACGCGCCTTGCGGATCGAGAGGATCGCCTGGTTGGTCTCATCGAGCTTCGCGTGGATCTGTTGCAGCAAGGCGAGCTGCGCCTCGAAGTCCGCCTGCGTGGCCGGGTTGTTCGGGTCCTTCTCGACCTTGAAGTCGCGGCTCAACGCATTGCCGCCCACGGTCAGCGTCACCTTGTAGGTTCCCGGCACGATCTTGGGACCCTGCATGTTGCCGGCCCAGATCACCGCACCCGGCACCTTGGTGGCTTCGGGATAACGCATGTCCCACACAAAACGGTTCATGCCGGCCTTGGCCGCCACCAGATTCCTGGGCTTCTTCCTGCTCGCGCCCTCCTCGTCGTCCTCCCCTTCCGCGGCCGGCTCGGCCTTGGGCGGCTGATTCGTGAACGTGGCGATCTTCTGGCCGGCTTGCGTGGCAAACGTCAACTCCACTGGCTGGTTCTCCGGCACGTCCTGCTTCAGCTCGTAATACACCACCACGCCATTGGGCGGATTCTGCCCCTCGTCGTTGGCATTGGACGGTCGGCCGCTGCGCCGCACGAGATGCGCGGTTTGCGGCGTGAACAGGAACTGCTCCGCCGTCGCCACCCGCTGCGACATCTCGCGCAGCGGCTGCAGGTCATCCAGGATCCAGAAACCCAGGCCGTGCGAGGCCACCACCAGGGCGCTGGCGCGCGGCTGGATGACCATGTCCTGCACCGCGACCGCCGGCAGGTTCTGCTGCAGCGACTGCCACTGCCCGCCGCCATTGAAGGACACGTACACCCCACCGAACGTACCGGCAAACAACAGGTTTGCATCCTGCGTGTCCTGGCGCACGACGAAGCTGGATTCGTCACTCGGCAAGCCGTTGGTGATCTTGGTCCAGGTCTTGCCGTAGTCGGTGGTCTTGTACACATACGGCTGGTAGTCGTTCTGGCGATAGCGCCGCGCGGCGAGGTAGGCCGTGCCGGCATCGGTCGGCGAGGCATCGATGAGGCTGATCGTGGTCAGCTCGGGCAGGCCCTTCGGGGTGACGTTCTCCCAGTGCCCGCCATCATCCTGCGACACATGCACCAGACCGTCATCGGAACCGGCCCACAACACGCCCTGCTTCACGGGTGATTCGGCGAGCGCAAACACCACGCCGAAGTACTCGACCGAGGTGTCGTCCTTGGTCAGGGGCCCACCGGATTTCCCCTGGTACTTCTTGATGTTGCGGGTCAGGTCCGGGCTGATGGTGTCCCAGCTCATGCCCTGGTCGCGGCTGCGCATGACGTACTGGCTGCCGATGTACACATCGTTCTGGCCATGCGTGGAGACCGCGATCGGGAACGTCCACTGGAAGCGGTACTTGAGGTTTTCCGCGCCGTGGCCCATCGGGTTGTCCGGCCAGGCGCTGACGCTGCGCAGCACCTGGCTGCGGCGATCCATGAACCTGAGCTGGTTGCCGTAGCCACCGCCGTAGGAAAGCCATGGCTTGCCGGGGACCGGCACCAGCCAACCACTCTCGCCGGCGGCGCCAACACGCACGTCGCCCGGGCCGATGCCGGCATCGGCGCTGGCGCTGGCAACCTCGAACGACGGATTGTCCTGCTGCGCGCCGTACACGTGGTACGGGAACTGGTCGTCCACCGTGACGTGGTAGAACTGGCCGGTGGCCTGGTTGTGGATGTTGCCCCAGGTCTGGCCGCCATTCGTGCTCACCGCCGCGCCGCCGTCGCTTGCCGAGACCATGATGTTCGGGTGGTCGGGGTTGATCCACATGCTGTGCACGTCGCCATGCGGCAACTTCAGGGCAGCGAACGTCTTGCCGCCGTCGGTGGACTTGAAGATGCCCTCGACCTGGGGTGCGTAGACCGTGTTCACATCCTTCGGGTCGGCGAAGATGTGCATGTAATACCACGCGCGCTGCGTGAGATTGGGCTTGTCATACAGGTGCTGCCAGGTCTTGCCGGCATCCGCGGAACGATAGACACCACCCTCCTTGGCCTCGATGATCGCGTACACGACGTTCGGGTCCACCGGTGACACGGCCACACCCATCTTGCCGAGGATGCCGGCGGGCAAGCCGGTGTTCCGCGAGATGTTGGTCCAGTGCTCGCCGCCGTCGGTGCTCTTCCACAGGCCGCTGCCGGGGCCACCGCTGGAGAGCGTCCACGGTCGACGGTAGGCTTCCCACGTCGTCGCGTACAGCACCTGGGAGTTGTTCGGATCCATGACGATGTCGACGGCGCCGACCTTGTCGCTGACGAAGAGGACCTTCTTCCAGGTCGTGCCTCCATCGGTCGTCTTGTACACGCCGCGCTCGGCATTCGGCCCGAACACATGGCCGAGTGCCGCGACAAGGACGCGGTTCGGATCCTTGGGGTCCACGGCAATGCGGCCGATTGTCCGCGTATCGGCCAGGCCAATGTGC
Organism: Rhodanobacter sp. FW510-R10; assembly: GCF_058781105.1. NCBI lineage: Bacteria > Pseudomonadati > Pseudomonadota > Gammaproteobacteria > Lysobacterales > Rhodanobacteraceae > Rhodanobacter > Rhodanobacter sp. FW510-R10. The sequence goes on from NZ_JBYSWL010000001.1 coordinate 504,358, forward strand.
TGCCAGGTCTTGCCGGCATCGGTCGACTTGTACATGCCGTTGCCGGTCATCATGTTGCCGCGGATGGCGGTCTCGCCGGTGCCGACGTAGATGGTGTCGGGAGCCGACGGCGCCACTTCCAGCGCGCCGACCACGCCCAGCCCGTACTGCTGGTCGGTCATGCGCTTCCAGTTGAGGCCGTCATCGGTGGTCTTCCACACCCCGCCGCCGGTGAAGCCGGCATAGAACGTGTGCGGCGTGGCCTTGTTGCCGGAAACCGCGAGCGTGCGGCCACCGACGAACGGGCCAATGTTGCGGTAGTGCAGCGCGGCGTAGCTCTGCACGGGAACCTGCAGGTCGGCCGCGGCCGCAGGCGCCATCGGCACGGCGGAGGCCACCACCAACGCGATGGACAGCATTGCCGGCCCGAACCAACGGGATAATTTCGAATAACTCATGGGTGAGCCCTCAAGAACGGTTGGGGGTTGCAAGAAAAACAGGTCCAGTCACACGGACGTCCACAAGCGGCACCCCCGTCGCGGATGCCACGGCAAGCTACGGCTGATCAACGCCGCAAATCTTTGTCCCCGAAAGCGTGCTCGTTGCCGCGCGGCAACTTGCGGATGAGCAGCACCTTTCGCTGGTTCCTGGTCATGCGGCTCGCGGTTCCATGTCGGTGTACGAAAAGTCTGCGTCGCGCGATCCCCTCGCGCGCGCAGCCATGGCCAAGGCCTTGCCCTGTTTATACTGAACCCGCGGGGGCAAGTCCAGGCAACGACGAGCCCCAAACAGGGGTTTCGTTGCAACGCGTGATCCAGGTCAACGGGCTTCGCCACGAAGCCCGCGCCGACGCTCTCGCGCTGCTGCCCGTCGGCCAAATCCGCCGGCCGGCTGACGGGCGGTCAGCCGTCGGCCAGGCGGTGGCGTCCCGCGGGCAGGCGGCGTTCGCGCCGACGCTCGGCCCAGGCTTTGCGGCGCGCCGCAAGGCAGGAAAAAATGACGTACAGCGCCGGCGTACTCAGCAGGGTCAGGCTCTGTGACACGAACAAGCCGCCGACCAGGGCAATGCCGAGCGGGCGGCGCAGGTCGCTGCCCTCGCCCAGGCCGATGGCTATAGGCAGGGCAGCGAGCGTCGCCACCATGGTCGTCATCATGATCGGCCGGAAGCGCACGATGCACGCCTCGCGCACCGCTTCCAGCGGACTCTTCCGATGCTCGCGCTCGGCCACCAGCGCAAAGTCGATCATCATGATCGCGTTCTTCTCCACGATGCCTATGAGCAGCACCAGCGCGATCTGCGCCACCACCGACAGCTCGGTATTGGTCAGCCACAACGCCAGCAGCGCGCCCATGCCGGCTGCCGGCAAGGTCGAGAGGATGGTGACCGGATGCAAGAGGCTCTCGTAGAGCATGCCAAGCACGATGTACACAGTCACCACCGCCGCCAGCACCAGCCAGGCCATGCCGCTCTGCGATTGCTGGAAGCGCCGGAAGCTGCTGCCCATGCTGACCTTGATGTCACCCGGCATGCGCATGTTGGCAGCGGTCTGCTGGATCAGCGGCAAGGCCTCGCCCATGCTCACCCCCGGCGCCAGGTTGAAGCTGAGGCTCATCGTGGTGAACTGGTTTTCGTGGGTGATCTCGGCTGGCGCCACGCCAGGTTTCTGCTTGGCCACCGCGGTAAGCGGGACCATCTTGCCGCTGGCCGAGCGCACGTAGACCTGGTCGAGCGCCGCCGGCGTCGCGGTCTGCGTCGGCAAGGCATTGACCACGACCTTGTACTGGTTGATGTCCGAATAGATCGTCGATACCTGGCGCTGGCCGAACGCGTCGTAGAGCGCGCCGTCGATCGCGCCAATGGAAACCCCGAGCTGGGCAGCGCGCGCGCGGTCGATGACGATGTTCTGCCGCAGGCCGCCGCTGTCGAGGTCCGAACCGACGTCGCGCAACTTGGGCTCGGCCTTGAGCCGGGTCGCCAGTTTCGGCAACCACTCCTCCAGTTCGGCGATGTCGCTGCCCGCCAACGATACCTCGTATTGCGCGCCCTGGCTGGTACCGCCACCACCGCTGGGCAGGTCCTGCACGGGCCGCAGGCGCAGGTTCAGGTCGGGGAACTTCGCCGCTTTCGCACTCAGGCGCGCGAGCACGACGAAGGTATCGTCCTTGCGGCCTTCGGCGCGCGTCTTGAGATCGATATTGAACGAGCCGGCCGTACCCCGCCAGCTGCTGCCGATGCGGGCGCCCACCGTGGCGACGTCCGGGTCGGCAAGCAGCATGTCAGTGAGGCGCTGCATGCGCTGCTTGCTGTCGGCAAACGACACCGTCGCATTGGACGAGGCGCGGCCCCAGATCAGGCCGGTGTCCTGCTGCGGGAACAACCCCGTCTTGACCACGCCGAGCAGCCCCCAGGTGGCGACGATCAGCACGAGCGGGGTCAGCGCAAACCACAACGCGTGACGCAAGGAATAATCCAGCGCCCGTGTATACGTGCGCAGCATGCCGGCATGGAATGCGTCCAGCCCGCGCGAGAGCCTGGACGGCCGCTTGGCCCCGGGACCGCGCAGGTCATACGGCTTCAGGAAGCGGCCACACAGCGCCGGGGTCAGGGTCAGCGAGATCGTCGCCGAGACCACGATGGCTGACACCAGGGTCACCGAGAACTCGTGCATGAACATGCCGGTGATGCCGCCGGCAAACAGCAGCGGGATGAACACGGCAATCAGCGAGGCCGTGATCGAGACGATCGTGAATCCGATCTCCCGCGCGCCAGTCAAGGTCGCCTGCAGTCGCGGCATGCCGGCATCGATGTGGCGGATGATGTTCTCGATGACCACGATCGCGTCGTCCACCACGAAGCCGATCGCGATCACCAGGGCCAGCAAGGTGAGGTTGTTGAGCGTGTAGCCGACCACGTACATGACCACGAACGCGCCCGCGAGCGACAGCGGCACCGCGGTTGCCGCGATCAGGGTCGGCGCGAGCCGGCGCAGGAACAACGCCATGACCAGGATCACCATGGCCAGCGAGATCAGCAGCGTGGCCTGCACCTCGTGCAGGGAAGCACGGATCGTCGGCGTGCCGTCGAAGAACGAGGTCAGGTGCGTGCCCGGCTGCAGGAACGCGCGCAGCGCCGGCACCTGGTCCTTGACCAGGTCGACCGTGGAAATGACGTTGGCGTCCGCCTTCTTGTACACGTACAGGAGTACGGCGGGCTTGCCCTGGAACCAGGCCGCCTGGTAAGCGTCCTGCTGGCCGGCGTAGACGCGCGCCACGTCCTGCAGGCGCACCGGGGTACCCTTGTGGCTCGCGATCACCAGCCGGGCAAACTCCTCGGGCGTCTGCAACTGTGTGGTGGCCTCGATTGCCATCCGCGTCCTGCCGTCGGAAAGAAATCCTTCGGGCGCCATGACGTTCGCCGCCCGCAATGCATTGCGCAGCTGGTCCGGCGACAAGCCCATGGCATTGAGCGCGCGCAGGTTGACGTCGACGCGAATGGCCGGAGTCGCCGCGCCAGCAATGTCGACCGAGGACACGCCGACGAGCTGGCGCATGCGCTGGGCCAGCAGCGTGTCGGCCACGTTGTACAGGTCGGCGGCCGACTGCGTGTCGGACGTCAGCGCGAACGCGATGATGGGATCATCGTTCGGGTTGGCCTTGCGATACTGGGGCGGGCCGTTGAGTCCGCTGGGCAGATCGGGCGCAGCCGCATTGATCGCGGCCTGGACCGTACGCGCGGCCGCATCGAGGTCGGTGCCGGCGCGGAACATGAGGAACACCGACACGCTGCCCTCGGAGCTGTGCGAGCGCATCGAATCAATGCCCGGCACCTGGCCAAGATGACGCTCCAGTGGCGCGGCCACGGTCGCGGCCATCGTGCTGGCGTCGGCACCCGCCTGGCTGGCCTGCACGAAGATGGCCGGGAACTGCATGTTCGGCAGCGCCGCGACGCCAAGCAGGAGGTAGGCGATCATGCCGCCGACAAAGAGCCCGATCGCCAGCAGCGAGGTGCCAATGGGCCGCCGGATGAACAGGCCCGAGATGCTCATGGCGCGAGGCCGTGCTGCGCGTGGGCCAATGCCCGCTGCTCTCGCCGCGCCGCCACCCAATCCGAGAAACGCTCCATGTACAGATAGATGACTGGCGTGGTGTAGAGCGTCACGAGTTGCGACAGCAGCAGACCACCGACGATGGAGACGCCAAGCGGCCGACGCAGCTCGGAGCCGATGCCGGTGCCCAGCGCCAGCGGCAAGGCGCCGAGCATGGCGGCAAACGTGGTCATCATGATCGGCCGGAAGCGCAACAGGCAGGCGCGATGGATCGCGTCGTAGGCATTCATGCCGGTGCGCCGTGCCTCGATCGCGAAGTCGATCATCATGATCGCGTTTTTCTTCACGATGCCGATCAACAGCACGATGCCGACGATGCCATCCACCGACAGGCTCATGCCAAACAGCATCAGCGCCAGCAGCGCGCCAACGCCGGCCGGCGGCAGCGTGGAGATGATGGTCAGCGGATGGATGTAGCTCTCATACAGCACGCCAAGCACGATGTAGATCACGACCACCGCGGCCAGCAGCAGCAGGACCTCGTCGCCGATCGAGGACGCGAACTCCGCGGCCTTGCCGATGAATTCGCCGCGCACCTGCGGCGGAAACGCCAGTTGTGTCTCCACCTCGTGGATCGCATCGACCGCATCCGACAGGGAATAGCCTGGCGCGACGTTGAACGCCAGGGTCACCGCGGGCAACTGCTGCTGGTGGCTGATCACCAGCGGTGCGCTGGTGACCTGCGCACTGGCCAGCGCGGACAGCGGGATCGTGCCACCGCCACCGATGGTGAAACCGACGTTGCCCTGGTTGCCGATGCCCGAAGGTGTCGCCGAATTGCTCGAGGTGAGCTGGCCAAAGCTGGTGGCGTTGCTGCCGGTGAGCGCGCCATTGCCGTTGCCGCGCACGGTCAACGCGTTGAGCAGGTCGTCGCTGTTGCGGAACTGCGGGGCGACCTCCAGCACCACCCGGTACTGGTTCAACTGGGTGAAGATGGTGGAGATCTGGCGCTGGCCAAACGCGTCGTACAAGGTGTCATCGATCGTCTGCACCGGCACGCCAAGGCGGCTGGCCTTGTCGCGGTCGATCGTCAGCTTGAGCGCATTGCCCTGGTCGGCGAGATTGCTGCTGACGTCGACCAGCTCCTTGCGTCGGCGCAGCGCGGTCGTCATCTGCTGCGCATAGCCGGCCAGCTCCGCCGAGTTCACGTCGGACAGCGCGTACTGGTACTCGGTGGGCGAGACCCGGCTGTCCAGGGTGACGTCCTGCACCGGCTTCAGGAACAACGCCACGCCGGGAATGTCGGCCACCGCCTGCTGCAGGCGCGGCAGGAGCTTGTCCAGGCCGTCGCGGTCGCCGCGATCCTTGAGCACGATGGTGAGCTGGCCCTGGTTGATCGTCGGGTTGATGGTGCCGGCACCGATGAACGCGGCCACCCCGGCGACCGCAGGATCGGCGCGCATGGCGGCGGCCACGGCCTTGGTGCGCTGCTCCATCTGCGGGAAGGCGACGTTCTGGTCAGCCTGCACCACGCCGGTGATCAGGCCTGTGTCCTGCTCGGGCAGCAGGCCCTTGGGAATCATGATGTACAGCACCACCGTCAGCGCGATCGCCGCGCTGGCCACCAGCATGGTGAAGCGCTGGTGGGCGAGCACCCAGTTCAACGAGTGCTCGTACAGGCCGACCGTGCGCGTCCAGAGATCCGCCTTCTGCCCACTCAGGCGGTCGTGCTCGCGCCCTTCGCTGCCTTCGGGCAACTGGTCGGGCTTGAGCAGGTAGGCGCACATCATCGGCGTCAGGGTCAGCGACACCAGCATCGAGATCGTCACCGCGATCGTCAGCACCCAGGCAAACTCGTGGAACAGGCGGCCGGTGACGCCGGGCATCAGCAACAGCGGCAGGAACACCGCCACCAGTGACACGGTCAGCGACACCACGGTGAAGCCGATTTCCTTGGCGCCGATCTCCGCCGCCTCCGGGCCGCTCTTGCCGTGTTCGATGTAGCGCACGATGTTCTCGATCATCACGATCGCATCGTCGACCACGAAACCGGTGGCCACGGTCAATGCCATCAGCGACAGGTTGTCCAGCGACATGCCGGTGAACGACATCACCCCGAACGTACCAAGCAGCGAGAGCGGCACCGCCACCGATGGGATGAGCGTCGCCCAGACCCGCCGCAGGAAGACGAAGATCACGCCAATGACGAGCAGGATGGCCAGGACCAGGGTGAACTGCACGTCGACCACCGAGGCGCGGATCGTCACCGTGCGGTCGGCCAGGATGTCCAGGTGGACGTCCGCCGGCAGGACGCTGCGCAGCTCCGGCAGCACGGCGCGGATCTGCTTGACCGTCTCGACGATGTTCGCACCGGGTTGGCGCCGGATGTCCAGCAGCACCGCCGGCTGGCCATTGGCCCAGGCCGCCAGTTGGTCGTCCTCGACGCCATCGACCACGTTGGCCACGTCGGCAAGGCGTACCGGCGCGCCGTTCTTGTAGCTGATGATGGTTTCCTGGTACTCGGCGGCATCGCTCAACTGGTCGTTGGTGCCGATCGAGTAGCTTTGGGTCTTGCCGTTCAAGGTGCCCTTGGGCGCATTGACGTTGGCCTGGGTCAGCGCACTGCGCACGTCCTCCAGGGTCAGGCCAAGGTTGGACAACTGCGAAGGATTGACCTGGATGCGCACGGCCGGGCGTACGTTGCCGGCGATCGACACCAGGCCCACGCCCTGCACCTGCGAGAGCTTCTGCGCGAGGATTGAATCGGCCAGGTCGTTGACGTCGCGCAGTGGCCGGGTGTCGGACTGCAGGGACAAGGTGAGGATCGGCGCGTCAGCCGGATTCACCCGGTTGTACACCGGCGGATACGGCAGGTTGCTGGGCAGGGTACCGCGCGCCTGGTTGATCGCCGCCTGCACGTCCTGGGCGGCGACATCGATGTCGCGGTCCATGCCGAACTCGAGGATGATCGTGGACAAGCCGGCGGAGGAATCCGAGCTCATCATGGTCAAGCCGGAAATCTGCCCGAGGTTGCGCTCCAGCGGCGTGGTGATGAGCGACGCCATGGTGCTGGCGCTGGCGCCAGGGTATTGTGTCGTCACCACCAGGCTCGGCGCCTCGATCTCCGGCAGCGCGGATACCGGCAACTCGCGGTAGCCCAGCACGCCAAGCAGCAGCACCGCGATCATCAGCAACGAGGTCGCGATCGGCCGGCGAATGAAAATCGTCGAAAAACCCATGTCTATGCGTTACCTCGAGGAGCGGGCGTCAGCGGCAACCGCGCATGTCCGCCGCATGGCACGCGATCTTCCGCATATGGCGTGCGCACTGCGTCATCCACGCCGGCCACCACGGGCACCGCGCGCCTGCGTCGATTTCTTGAGTTCGTCGGCCGTGGGCGCCGGCGGCACCTCACCTGGCTTGAGCGCGGTGACCTTGCTGCCGGGCTTCAGGCGGAACTGGCCCTCGGTCACTACCCGGTCCCCGGCCTGCAGGCCGCTGCCGATCATCACGTGGCTGTCGCCAACCTCGCCGGCCACCACCACCGGCTGCATCTTGACGGTGTTGTCGGCCTGTACCTGGTAGACATAGTCGCCGTCCGGCCCACGGCTTACTGCCTGGGCGGGAACCACGAGGCCGCCATTCACGGTGTTGACCAGCAGCCGCACATTGACGAACTGGCCTGGCCACAGCGCGTTGTCCGCGTTGGCGAATTCCGACTTGAGGCGGAACGTACCCGTACTGGTGTCGATCTGGTTGTCGATCACCCGCAGCACCCCACCGCTGGCAATCGGATGCGAATCAGTGCGGTCCAGCGCGGCCACCTGCAGCGCCGAGGCATCCTTGGCAAAGGCGCCGCGCACCAGCTCGAGATCCTGCTCGGGCAGGGTGAACATGACGTTGATCGGATGCAACTGGGTCAAGGTCACGATCGAGGAGGTGGTGGTCACCACGTTGCCCGGATCGACACCACGGATGCCGGCCAGGCCGTCGATCGGCGAGACGATGTTGGTGTAATCGAGCTGCACCTTGCTGTCGCGCACGCTGGCGGCGTCGGCCGCCACGGCGGCCTCCAGCTGGTTGGCGGTATTGCGCAAGGTGTCCAGGTCCTGCTTGGAGATGTAGCCCTTGCCGACCAGGGCCTCGCTGCGCCCGAGGTTGCTTTTCGCGGTCGCCAACTGCGCCGCATCCTGCCTCTGCCGCGCCACGGCCTGGTCATAGGCCGCCTGGTAGGTACGGGGATCGATGTGGGCCAGCACCTGGCCCTTCTTCACCGGCTGGCCTTCGACGAAGTCCAGGCCCAGCAGGCGACCCGAGACCTGGGGGCTGACCACCACCGTATTGAGTGCCTGCACCGTCCCCAGCGAGGTCAGGTACACCGGCACGTTCTGCTTGACGACGGGCACCGCGGTGACCGGTACCGGCGCGCTGTCACCCGAACCCTGGCCACGCCCCGCCGCTCCAGTGTCCTTGTGCAGGAAGCGATAGCCCAGTGCAGCCACCACGACCACGGCAAGGACAAGCCCTGCAAGCTTCCAGAAACGCGACATGTGAAACTCCCGAGGATTCCATAGGTGGCTGTCCAACGCGTGCCCGGCCTGGAACGCGGCATCGAAGCAGCAGAGCCGCGACCGGCACGCCCAGCGCCACGCTGCCACATTATTTGCGGTTGAAGCATAGGGCTAGTTGAACGAATTCAGTACCTGCCGGTTGACATGGTTGATACGCGCAAAGCCCCGCGCACGGCGAATTGTTCCCGGCCCGCATGAAACTTCGGGTCGCGCTTCGTTTATAATCCGGCGCTGTTGCCTGTCCCAGGGCCTTCCCGGTTACGGGTTGGGGACCCCGCCACATTCCGGTACCGCCTGAGAGCATCCCGGGAACAAAGGCCAAACCGTGTCGGGGCCATGCAGGCACCCTTCCACTTTTGCTACAGATCGACAGGAGTACGCGCGTGAGTCGCCCCACCCATCCAGATGACAAGAAGACAGCGCGTCAGTTCTCGATCATGTTCGCGCTGTTGATCCTGCTCGCACTCTTCCTGTTGTCCGTTGCACTCATGGTCTACCGAAAGGTGGAGCTGCCGACCAACCCCAATGCGTCGGCAGCCACTGCGGCACGTATCGCGCCGGTCGGCGCAGTCTATGCCGGCAATACCGGCCGCGCCGCCATGCAGGCCGCCGCGGCGGCAGCCACGAAGGCTGCCGCGTCCCAGGTCGCCTACGGCGGCACCACGGACGGCAAGGAAATCTACGGTCACCTGTGCAGCGCCTGCCACGCCACCGGCGTCGCCGGGGCACCGACGACCGGTGACAAGGCGAAGTGGGCCCCGCGTATTGCCCAAGGCATCGATACCCTGATCAAGCACGCCATCGATGGCTACCACGGCCCAGACGGCAACTTCATGCCACCCAAGGGCGGCAACCCGGCCTTGACCGACGAGCAGGTCACCAACGCCGTGCATTGGCTGGTCGACCAGGCGAAGTAAATCGGCGCCAGCAGGCGCGCGTCGGCCACACGAGCATCATCGGCCGCATGCGACGTTCGGCTTGACGACGTCGCGGCAATGCCGCTACCTTCGTCCCATGCATCCGCATTCCAACCCAGTGCACGTCCCGCACACACCGGCCCATGCCGGTTGCGCCGCGTCGTGCGCTGGCCTTGGCGCCGGATGCATGACCGCCACCATCTCGACTGCGAGTTCGATTTCGACCTCGACGTCGAGGACGGTGGCCGCGCGCAACTAAGCTCTGCAACACGCAACGGCCCCGCCCTCGACCAGGCGGACGGCCGTGACCTTGCAGCAAGCAGCCAATCCGCCGACGAGCACGAGGCCCCTTTGGAGGCCACCGTGAACGTTTGTGCATTGCCACCACCCGTCCTGCCCCGCCCGCCGCAAATCCACGCGCAACCCGCCTTTCATCGCCGGCGGACGCTGGCCGTGGGGCTGATTGGACCTGGGCGCGTCGGCGCCGCCCTGCTGGCCCAGTTGCGCGCCGCGCAACCGCGCCTGGCGCGGGAAACTGGGCTGGAACTGCAATTGTGCGGAGTCGCCGCCAGCCGCCGCATGTGGCTGGATTGCGACGACCCGGAGTTGACCCGTGCCGACGATGAATCGCCCGGGCAGCGCGCGGAAATCTGGCGGCCCAGCAACCTGGACGAGTTCGCGGCACACGTGCGCGGCCGTGTGCGGCGTCCCGCGGTGCTGGTCGACGCCACCGCGAGTGACGCCGTGGTCAACCACTACCCGGACTGGCTCGCCAGCGGATTGCACGTGGTGACGCCGAACAAGTGCGCCGGCAGCGGTCCGTTGTCCCGCTGGCTCGCGATCCGCGCCGCCTGCAGCGACCAGGCCCGCTTTCGCTGCGAAGCCACCGTCTGCGCCGGCCTGCCCGTCGTGCAAACCCTGCGCGACCTGCTCGACACCGGCGACGAGCTGCTTTCCATCGAAGGCATGTTCTCCGGCACGCTGGCTTGGCTCTGCAACCGCCACGACGGCACCCGGGCATTCTCCGCACTGCTGCGCGAGGCCCGCGCCGCGGGCTACACCGAGCCCGATCCACGCGACGACCTGTCCGGCTTGGACGTGGCACGCAAGCTGGTGATCCTGGCGCGCGAAGCCGGCTGGCCGTTGTCGCTGGAGGAGGTCGAGGTCGCAGGCCTCGTCCCGGAGGCGTTGGCCGGCGTGCCGGTCGCCGAATTCATGCAGCGCCTGGAGGAGCTCGATGCGCCGATGGCGGCCCGGCTGGCGTGCGCGCACGCCGCCGGCGGCGTGCTGCGGCACGTCGCGCATCTGGACCGCCATGGGCAGGCCAGCGTGCGTCTGAGCGTGCTGCCGAAGACGCATGCCTTTGCGCACACCAGTTTGACCGACAATATCGTGCGCTTCGCCACCCGCCGTTACTGCGACAATCCGCTGTCGGTACAGGGGCCTGGCGCCGGACCGGAGGTTACTGCCGCCGGGGTGTTCACTGACCTGCTGCGCATCGCCGAAACCCTGCAGGCCAGCGCATGAGTGCCGTATCGTTGGAGTCCGTCATGGAAGCGCCATCAGCCATTTTGCCCGCATCGGCAGCCTGCGCGTTTGCGCCGGCCAGCGTCGGCAATGTCGGCGTCGGCTTCGACCTGCTTGGCCACAGCGTGGCCGGCGCCGGCGACCGCGCGCAGGTCCGGCGCATTCCCGAACTGGAGGTGCGCATCGCCGTGATCCGTGGCTGCGTCGGCGGGCTGCCACGCGAGCCCTCGCGCAACACGGCCGGTGCCGCGCTCCTGTCGCTGCACCACGCGCTTGGTCTCGACCACGGTTTCGAACTCACGCTGCACAAGGGCATCGCGCTCGGCTCCGGCATGGGCGGTTCGGCAGCCTCGTGCGTGGCCGCCCTGGTTGCCGCCAATGCCCTGCTGCCACGGCCGTTGGCGCGCGAGGCGCTGTATCCGTTTGCCTTGGATGGCGAAGCGGTCGCCAGCGGCAGTCGCCACGGCGACAACATCGGGCCGATGCTGCTGGGTGGCCTGGTGCTGGCGACGCGTGAGCGGCTGGTGCGCATCCACGTGCCGGACGCCTGGCACTGCGCCCTGGTGCATCCGAACGCCGTGCTGGAAACGCGCCGGGCGCGCGCCGCGCTGGAGGGAGGCTATGCCCTCGGCGAATTCGTCGCGCAAAGTGCGAACCTGGCGTTGGTGTTGCTCGGCTGCCAACGCGGCGACGCCGACCTGGTGCGGGCCGGCCTGAACGACGTGCTGGTGGAACCGCGCCGCGCCGCCCTCATCGCGAACTTCGCGCGGGTCAAGCAAGCCGCCCTCGACTCGCATGCCTTGGGTGCGAGCATTTCCGGCGCCGGCCCCAGCGTGTTTGGCTGGTATGCGAACCGCGGCGACGCCAGCGCGGCGACCGTCGGCATGCAGGCCGCGTTTGCCGAAGCGGGGCTGGACAGCGAGGCGTGGGTGTCGCCGATCAACGGTCCGGCTGCCGGGCTCATCCCCACCCTCGACGAGATCCCTTCGTGAGCGCCGAACCCCAGGATGCGGGCCGCAGCCCGCGGCAAAGGACGTATCAAAGTACGCGCGGGGCCTGCGCGGCCGTGGCGATCAGCCAGGCCATCGCCGCCGGCCTGGCGCCCGACGGTGGCCTCTACGTGCCCACCACCCTGCCGACGGTGGACCTGGCGGACTTCGACCCGCGCGACAGCCTGGCGGACACCGCGCGCACCCTGCTTGCGCCGTTCTTTGCCGGGGACGCGCTGGCTACGGCGCTGCCGGCGATTTGCGCCGAGGCCTTCACGTTCGAGGCGCCCTTGCGCCCGCTGCCGGCGCACCCTGGCAGTTCCATGCTGGAGCTGTTCCATGGCCCGACCGCGGCCTTCAAGGATTTCGGCGCCCGGTTCCTCGCCGCCTGCCTCGCCCACCTGCCGCGGGCCGACGCCCGCCCGCTGACCATCCTGGTGGCCACCTCGGGAGACACCGGGGCCGCCGTCGGCGCGGCCTTCCACCGCCGGCCAGGAATCGAGGTGGTGATCCTGTATCCGGACGGCCGGGTTTCCCCACGCCAGGCCCACCAGCTCGGCTGCTTTGGCGACAACGTCCGTGCGCTGCGCGTGGATGGCCGTTTCGACGACTGCCAGCGCCTGGTGAAGACGATGTTGAACGACGCTGCACTGCAGGCTGCCGTGCCCATGTCCTCGGCCAACAGCATCAGCCTCGGGCGCCTCCTGCCGCAGATGAGCTATTACGCGCACGCCGCGCTGGGCTGGTGGCATACGCATGGCACGGCGTTGAACTTCATCGTCCCCACCGGCAACCTCGGCAATGCCCTGGCCTGCCTGTGGGCACGCGCCATGGGCCTGCCAATTGGCGCGGTGCGCCTGGCCTGCAACGCCAACGCCACGCTGGCGGAGTTCTTTGCGGGCGCCGATTACCGCCCACGTCCAGCGCTCGGCACGCTGGCCAACGCCATGGATGTTGGCGCCCCCAGCAATTTCGAGCGCCTGCGCTGGACGTTTCCAGACGAGACGGTGCTGCGCCGCGCGTTGTACGCCGAAACGGCCGACGATGCAGCGATCCGCGCCACGCTCGAGCAGCACGGACGCTTGCATGGCGAGGTGTTCTGCCCGCACACCGCCACCGCCATGTGCGTACTCGATCGCCTGCGCGCTCGTGGCGACCAGGGGGCCTGGACCGTGGTGGCCACCGCCCACGCGGCCAAGTTCGCCAGCGTGGTGGAACCGCTGCTCGGCCATCCGGTGGCGGTGCCGGAGGCCCTGGCGGACATGCTGGCCAGGCCGTCCCACGCCGAGCCGCTACCCGCCAGTGAGGACGCGCTCCGCGACTGGCTGCTGGCCACGTGTGCCCCCATCGAACCGCACTGAGCACCGCCACCCTTCGGGCAGGCCCTCTGCGGAGCTCACTCTTGGGCTGCGCATTTCGCGCTTGCGCTGCCCCACTGTCCAATCAAGAGCTTTCGTCTGCCTTCGGCAGCCGAGTCACTTTCTCTTTGAGTGGCCACGCATGCGCAGGATGCGCATGCGAACAGCGAAGCTGGCCCGCAGGGCGGAGGGCAGGATGCCCGGGGTAAAGAGAAAGTAACTCGCGCGCCATAGGCGCACGAAACGCTCTTGATCTGAGAAGACCGGCGCATGCCCACCCTAGGGAAGCTCTGAACAATTCGCTCTTGATCGTCATTCCCGCGAAAGCGGGAATCCAGTGTCCTTGATTTCAACAACTTAACCTCACTGGATCCCCGCTTTCGCGGGGATGACGGCAATTATTCAGACCTTCCCTAGGCGAGGGCGAGGGCGAGGGTGTGGACATCTGGACGTCCAGCCGCACAAATCGGGGTAAATCGAAGAAAACTGGAAAAAACGCTTGACAGGCCTTGGCGAGGCAAGGTAGCGTCCACGTCATGTCGCTGCGCAACAGCCACCACGACTTCGCCAAGGGAAACCGTCCGCTGACGGTCGCCGGCTTGTTGCAATTGCGCGGCACGTTGCTTGCGCTCCTCGTCCTCGTACTCCTTATTACCAGCGGAGGTGCGGGCTGAGGGCATGTGTCCAGGTAAATAGAAAAACCTGAAAAGACTCCCAAAGACCCCGCACCCGGCAACGGATGCGGGTTTTTTTTGCGCTCGGCAACGCCAAAAAAACCATGAACAATCCCACGCAAGCCAACGGCGCTCCCGGCACCGCGAACGCCGCCACCGACCACGTCCGCATCTTCGACACCAGCCTGCGCGACGGCGAACAGGCGCCCGGCTTCTCCATGAACCGGCATGCGAAGCTGCGCATGGCATACGCGCTCGAGGCGCTCGGCGTGGATGTGCTGGAAGCCGGCTTTCCACAGGCCTCGCCGGATGATTTTGCCGCCGTGGCGGAAATTGCCGGTGCGCTGCGGGAAACCACCGTGTGCGCCCTCGCGCGTTGCCAGAACGGCGACATCGACCGCGCAGCGCGGGCGTTGGAGCCGGCACAGCACGCACGTATCCATCTGTTTTTGTCGACCAGCCCGCTGCACCGCGAGCACAAGCTGCGCATGAGCAAGGCGCAGGTGCTGGACACCGCGGTGCGGGCCATCGAGCGCGCCCGCGGTCACTGCCAGGAGATCGAGTTCTCCGCCGAGGACGCGCTGCGCACCGAGCCGGATTTCCTGGTCGAGGTATTCAGCGCCGCCGTCGAGGCCGGCGCCAGCATCTTGAACGCGCCGGACACCGTGGGTTACACGACGCCAGGGGAAATAGCCGGCCTGTTCCGCCATCTGCGCCGGCACGTGCGCGGCGCCGAGCGGGTGACGTTTTCCAGCCACTGCCACGACGACCTGGGCATGGCAGTGGCCAACAGCCTGGCCGCGGTCAGTGCCGGCGCCCGGCAAGTCGAATGCACCATCAACGGCATCGGCGAGCGCGCCGGCAACGCCGCGCTGGAGGAAGTGGTGATGGCGCTTAAGGTGCGTGCGGCGTACTTCGGCGTCAGCCTCGGCATCCGTACGCCGCTGCTCTATCCCACCTCGCGCCTGCTCTGCGAGCTGACCGGACAGGGCGTGCCGCGCAACAAGGCAATCGTCGGCAGCAACGCGTTTGCGCATGAGTCAGGCATCCACCAGCACGGCATGCTCAAGCATCGCGGCACCTACGAGATCATGCGCCCGCAGGACGTGGGCATTGCCGCTACCACCCTGGTACTGGGCAAGCATTCCGGCCGTGCCGCGCTGCGCCAGCGCCTGCAGGCGCTCGGTTACACGCCGGACGACCACCACCTGGACGCCATGTTCGCCCGCATCAAGCAGCTCGCGGATGCCGGCGGCGAGATCAATGACGATGAACTGCAGACGCTGGCCCGGGAGGCCCATCTCCAGGCTCGAGCCACGCGGGCGACGGGAGTCCCGGCATGAGGCCACGCACCTTGTTCGAGAAGGTCTGGGACGCGCACCTGGTGGCTGCCGAAACGCCGGACACCCCGGCGATCCTGTACGTCGACCTGCACCTGGTCCATGAGGTGACCTCGCCGCAGGCATTCGGCGTGCTGCGCGAACGTGGGCTGGAACTGGGCCGGCCGGACCGCACGCTGGCGACGCTCGATCACTCCACTCCCACGCTACCGCCGAACGCCGCCGGCGAGCGTCCGTACGGCACGCCGGCAGCCAAGGCCCAGGTCGCGCAACTGGAAAAGAACACCGCCGCCTTCGGCGTGAAGCTGTACGGCTGGGACAGTGCCAACCGCGGCATCGTGCACGTGATCGGCCCGGAGCTGGGCGCCACCCAGCCGGGCATGACGATCGTCTGCGGCGACAGCCACACCTCGACCCACGGCGCGTTCGGCGCGCTCGCGTTCGGCATCGGCACCACCGAGGTCAGCCACGTGCTGGCCACCCAATGCCTGCTGCAACGCAAGCCGAAGACGCTCGCCATCGTGGTCGACGGCAAGTTGCCCGCCGGCGTCGCCGCGAAGGACCTGATCCTGCACATCATCGGTGAGATCGGCGTCAACGGCGGCACCGGCCACGTCATCGAATACCGCGGCGGGGCAATCGAGGCCCTGTCGATGGAAGAGCGCATGACCGTGTGCAACATGTCGATCGAAGCCGGCGCGCGCGCCGGATTGATCGCGCCGGACGACACCACGTTTGCCTGGCTCCAGGGCCGTCCGCACGCGCCACAAGGCGCCGACTGGGAAGCCGCCGTCGCGCGTTGGAAACAACTGCGCAGCGACCCCGGCGCGCGTTACGACCGCGAAGTACACATCGACGCCGCCGGCGTGGTACCCACCGTCACTTGGGGTACCCACCCCGGCACCGCGATCCCGATGGACGCGCCGGTGCCGGCGCCGCGCAACACGGTCGACCAGCGCGCGCTGGAATATATGCACAGCGTGCCGGGCCGGCCGATGCAAGGCACCAAGATCGACGTGGTGTTCGTCGGCAGTTGCACCAACGCGCGGCTGTCCGACCTGCGCACCGTCGCTGGCGTGCTGCGCGGGCGGCATGTCGCCTCCAATATCCGCATGCTCGTGGTGCCTGGTTCCGAGCAGGTGCGCCGTGACGCCGAGGCCGAGGGCTTGCACGAGGTGTTCCGCGCCGCCGGTGCGGAGTGGCGCATCCCTGGTTGCTCGATGTGCATCGCGATGAACGGCGACAGCGCCAAGCCTGGCCAGCTCGTCGTCTCCACCTCCAACCGCAACTTCGAGGGCCGCCAAGGCAAGGGCGTGCGCACCGTGCTTGCCAGCCCGGCCACCGCCGCCGCCAGCGCCGTGGCCGGCGTGATCGCCGACCCGCGGCCGTACCTCGTGGAGGCCGTCGCATGAGCGCCCACGTTTCCGTCTTGCGTCCCACCCGGCGTACGGGAGAAGGCGCCAAAGCTGCCGGTTCAAGGACCTCCGCATGAAGCCCGTCATCGCCATCCATTCACGCACCGCCGTGCTGCCGGACGAGAACATCGACACCGACCGCATCATCCCGGCGCGCTTCCTGACCACCACCACGCGGGCAGGGCTGGGCAAGTACTGCTTCAACGACTGGCGCTACCTGTCGGATGGCAGCGACAACCCCGCCTTCGCGCTGAACCAGCCGCAGGCGCAAGGCTGCTCGATCCTGGTTGCCGGGCACAACTTCGGCTGCGGCTCCTCACGCGAGCATGCACCGTGGGCGCTGCTCGACTACGGCATCCGCGCGGTGCTGTGCAGCGAGATCGCCGACATTTTCCGCAACAACGCGTTGACGAACGGCCTGCTCGCGATCGTCGTGTCCGCGCGCGAGCACCGCTGGCTGCTCGACCACCCGGGCGTGGAGCTGACCATCGACGTGGTGGCCCAGTCGATCACAAAACCCGATGGCGGCCACGCCAGTTTCGCGCTGGAACCGTTCGCCCGCCATTGCCTGCTCGAGGGCGTGGACCAGCTTGGGTTCCTGCTGGCACAGGGAGATTTGATCAGGGCGTTCGTCCATGGACGCGAACGTCGAGAAGCGGCCGTCCATGGCCGCACTTCTCCAGAGAGCCGCACGCCCAGCATCGGAGCAAACCCGTGAAGGCGCATATCGTCACCCTGCCCGGCGACGGCATCGGCCCCGAGGTGACCGCGGCGGCCGTCGCCGTGCTGAAAGCCGTGGCGGCCAAGCGCGGCCACGAGTTCAGCTTCGAGGAGCAATTGATCGGCGGCTGCGCCATCGAGGCCAGCGGCACAGCGCTGCCGGACCCCACCGAGGCGGCGTGCCTGCGTGCCGACGCCGTGCTGCTCGGCGCGGTGGGTGGCCCGCGTTGGTCCGACCCCAGCGCCAGGGTGCGCCCCGAGCAGGGCCTGCTCGGCTTGCGCCAGGCGCTCGGCGTGTACGCAAACCTGCGTCCGCTCAGCGTGCACCCGGCCCTGGCCGGGTTGTCGCCGCTGAAGAACGACAGGCTCGCCGGTGTCGACGTGCTGTTCGTCCGCGAACTGACCGGCGGCGCGTACTTCGGCGCCAAGACCCGCAGCGCCGATGCCGCCAGCGACGAATGCCGCTACACGGTGACCGAGATCGAGCGCGTGGTACGCCTGGCGTTCGAGCTGGCGCGTGGCCGGCGGCGGCTGCTGACCTCGGTGGACAAGGCGAACGTGCTGGAAACCTCGCGGCTGTGGCGCAGCACGGTGCAGCGCCTCGCACCCGACTATCCGGACGTGCGCGTCGAGCACCAGCTGGTCGATTCGATGGCGATGCTGCTGCTGACGCGGCCAGCCAGCTACGACGTGGTCGTCACCGAGAACCTCTTTGGCGACATCCTCACCGACGAGGCCGCCGCCCTCACTGGCTCCCTGGGACTGATGCCTTCGGCCTCGCTGGGCGCCGGCCGGCGCGGCCTGTACGAGCCCATCCACGGCTCGGCACCCGACCTGGCCGGCCAGGACCTCGCCAACCCGGTGGGCGCGATCCTGTCCGCCGCGCTGCTGCTGCGCCATTCGCTGCACCTGCAGGCCGAGGCCGCCATCATCGAGGATGCGGTCGAGCACGTGCTGCGTGAAGGTCCGCGTACGCCCGATCTCGGCGGCAGCGCCGGCACCGCCGCGGTTCGTGACGCGGTGCTCGCCGCGCTGGCCACTCAAGCTGCCGGCAGCGCAGCCACCGCGAGGTCGACCGATGCACGCCGTGGCTGACCACTGCATCCACTTTATGCCCTTCCCCGCGCATCCCGCGGCATTGGCGGCGGAGGCCGGCGGCGGCTCCCCGACACCGCGCCAGCGCACCAATGTCCAATGTCGCCGCGCGGGGCGGGGCACCCCATCCCTATTCCAGCAACGGGAATCCCTATGCGCAGCGATTTGATCAAGGCCGGCCCTGACCGCGCCCCGGCCCGTGCCATGTTGCGTGCCACCGGCATGGACGACGAAGCGCTGCGCAGGCCGCTGGTGGCGGTGGTGCACACCTGGTCGGACGTCTCGCCCTGCAATCTCAACCTGCGCGACCTCGCCGCACAGGTGGCCGCGGGCGTCCGCGCCGCGGGGGGCACGCCGGTGGAGTTCAACACGATCGCGGTCACCGACGGTATCGCCATGGGCACGCCGGGAATGCGCTATTCGCTGGTCAGCCGCGAGCTCATCACCGACTCCATCGAGGCCGTGGTGGAAGGCCACCTGTGCGACGCCATGGTGCTCTTGTGCGGTTGCGACAAGACCATTCCCGCGGCGGCCATGGCCATGGCGCGGCTGGACATCCCGGCGGTGGCGCTGTACGGCGGCACGATCGCGCACGGCCTGCACAAGAACCAGCCAATCACGATCCAACAGGTGTTCGAGGCGGTGGGCGCGCACGGCGCGGGCAAGATCTCCGACGACGACTTGCACCGCGTGGAATGCGACGCCTGTGGTGGCGCTGGCGCCTGCGGCGGCCAATTCACCGCCAACACGATGGCCATGGTGCTGACCACGCTGGGCCTCTCGCCCATGGGCTTGAACGACATCCCGGCGACTCATCCGGGCAAGCTGGCCGCGGCGCGCCGCTGTGGCGAGCTGGTGATGGACTGCCTGCGCGCGCAGCGCACGCCACGCGCGCTCATCACCCGCACCGCGTTGCGCAACGCCGCGCGCATGGTCGCCGCGACCGCCGGCTCGACGAACGCCGTGCTGCACCTGCTGGCCATTGCGCGGGAAGCCGGGACGGAATGGTCGCTGGAAGATTTCCAGCCGGCCAGCGAACGCACGCCGGTGATAGCCGACCTGCTGCCCTCGGGCCGCTACACCGCAGTGGAGATGTATGCCGCCGGCGGCACGGCACGCGTGGCGCAGGAACTGATTGCCGCCGGCATGCTGGAAGATGGGCCCACCGTCACCGGCCGCAGCCTGTTTGCCGAAGCCGCAGCCGCACCACGCCACGGGCAACAAGAAGTGATCCACCCCGTCGGCGCGCCGCTGAAAACCCGCGGCGGCTACGCCATCCTGTACGGCAACGTGGCCCCTGATGGCTGCATCCTGAAGATTCCGGGGAAACACGGTCCGGGCCACGGCGCCACCCATTTCGTCGGCACGGCGCGCGTCTACGAGAGCGAGGAAGCCGCCTTTACCGCCGTGCAGGAAGGCCGCATCACCAAGGGCGACGTCATGGTGATCCGCAACGAGGGCCCGGCCGGCGGGCCCGGCATGCGCGAGATGCTCGGCGTTACCGCCGCGCTGATCGGCCGCGGCCTGGGCGACGACGTGGCACTGATCACCGACGGCCGCTTCAGCGGCGCCACGCACGGCTTCATGGTCGGCCACATCGCACCCGAAGCTGCCCGCGGCGGCGCCATCGGCCTGCTTCGCGACGGCGACCAGCTGGTGATCGACGCGATCAGCCGGGAGATCAACACCGACGCCGACCTCGCCGCCCGGCGCCAGCACTGGACGCCGCCCGCGCCAAAGGTGACCCGCGGCGCACTGGCCAAGTTTGCCCTGCTGGTGGGCTCGGCTTCCGATGGGGCGACCACGCAGCCGGAGGTGGTACCAGGTGACGCGCCGGCCCAGGTGTCCTCGCCAGACCGGACCCTCACCCCAACCACTCTCCCGACGGGAGAGGGGCTCAAACAGGAACGGACCCGCGACACGAACCCTCTCCCGGCGGGAGAGGGAGCCAAGCAAGCCTGAACCTCACCCGCCTTCTCCTGACGGACGAGGGCTTACCAGGGAGTCACCGCATGAGCAGCAACACCGCACTCTCCACCGCCCGCATCGCCGTGCTCGGCTACGGCAGCCAGGGCCGCGCCCACGCGCTCAACCTGCGCGACTCGGGCCTCGACGTCGTCGTCGGCCTGCGCAAGGACGGCCCGTCCTGGCACAAGGCCAAGGCCGAGGGCTTTCGCGTCGCCGAGCCGGGCGAGGCGGTCAAGGGCGCCGACCTGGTCGCCGTACTCACCCCGGACATGGTGCAGCCCACGCTCTACGCCGAATCGATTGCCCCCAACATCAAGCCTGGCGCCGCGCTGTTGTTCGCCCATGGCTTCAACGTGCACTTCAAGCAGGTCACGCCGCGCGCGGACATCGACGTGATCATGGTCGCCCCCAAGGGTCCGGGCGCCCTGGTGCGCACCGAGTACGAGCGCGGCCGCGGCGTGCCGTGCATCTGGGCGGTGCACCAGGACGTCTCCGGCCAGGCCCAGGACAAGACCATCGCCTATGCCGACGGTATTGGCGGCACGCGCGCGATGCTGATCAAGACCGACTTCAAGGAAGAGACCGAGACCGACCTGTTTGGCGAGCAGGCGGTGCTGTGCGGCGGCGCCAGTTCGCTGGTGCAGGCTGGCTTCGAGACCCTGGTGGAAGCCGGCTACCAGCCGGAGATCGCCTACTACGAAGTCTTCCACGAATTGAAACTCATCGTCGACCTGTTCTACGAGGGGGGCGTGGAGAAGATGCTCCAGTACGTCAGCGAGACGGCGCAATACGGCGACTACGTCAGCGGCCCGCGGGTGATCGACGCTGGCGTGAAGGCGCGCATGCAGGCCGTGCTTGCGGACATCCAGGACGGCAGCTTCGCGAAGAACTGGATTGCCGAATACCACGCCGGCCTGCCGAACTACCGGCGCTACAGGCAGGCCGACCTCGACCATCCGCTGGAGCAGGTGGGCCGCAAGCTGCGCGCGCGCATGACCTGGCTGCACCCACAGACCGCGCCGGCGGCGGCGGCACCGGACAAGGAGCCAGCCGCCGCCTGAACCACGCGCCGCACACGCCCGCGGCGCGACCATCAGCCATCCACCATCGAGAGGTACCGCCATGAAACGCTTTCACATCGCCCTGGCCGTCGCCGACATGGACGCTTCCATCGCCGACTACAGCACGCGCCTGGGCCAGCCGCCACAAGCCGTGGTCATCGACACCTACGCCATGTGGCGCACCGACCAGCTCAACTTCTCCATCCGCAAGGATCCGAAACACGCTGGACAGGTGGTGCAGATCGGCTTCGAGGACGATGCCGCCGAGGGCTTCGCCAGCGACACCGACGTCAACGGCATCGAGTGGCAGCGCTTTTCCACGCTGGAGCAGGACCTGCGCATCATCACCACGTTCGGCGTCCCCGTGCATCCGGCTGTCGAGCGCGAACTGATCCGCAACTGACCGGTCCGGCCCCAGCCGGGCGGGCCGGCGCGGGCTTCTCTCTTCCCGACCCGCAGCTTTACCGCAGGACACCATCGTGCGCACCACCCCGCCAGGCACCGCCGTCGCCCCCGCCCTCGTTCCCCCTCGGCATCCGCTTGCCGGCATGCCGATGAGCGGCGCGGACATCGTGGTACAGGTGCTCGCCGACGAAGGCACGCGGGTACTGTTTGGTTACTCCGGCGGCGCGATCCTGCCGGTCTACGACGCGCTTTATCGCTACAACGCCATGCATCGTGAGGCCGGCGGCTGCGACCCGCTGGCGCTGGTCGTACCGGCCAACGAGCAGGGTGCGGGTTTCATGGCCTCCGGTTTCGCACGTGCCTCGGGCAGCGTGGGCGTGGCCGTGGTCACCTCCGGTCCCGGCGCGACGAATCTCGTCACGCCGATCCGCGATGCGCTGGCCGACTCGATCCCCATGGTCGCCATTTGCGGCCAGGTCCCCACGGTCGCGCTGGGCAGCGACGCGTTCCAGGAGGCACCCGTGGCCAACATCATGGGCGCCTGCGCCAAGCACGTGTTCCTTGTCACCGCTGCCGCACAGCTCGAAGCCACGCTGCGCACCGCGTTCGAGATTGCGCGCAGCGGCCGCCCCGGCCCGGTGGTGGTGGACGTCCCCAAGGACGTGCAGAACGCCGTGCAGCCGTTCGATGGCGAAAAGCGCCTGCCGATTCCGGGCTACCGTCGCCGGCTCGAGGCAGCCGAACGTGCACGGCTCGGCGACGCCGACTGCGGGCGGCTGCTCGACGCGCTGGCCCGGGCCCAGCGGCCGCTGATCTACGCTGGTGGTGGCGTGGTGGCCAGCGGCGCGGCGCCGGCCCTGCGCGCATTCTCGCGCGCGTTCGGCCTGCCCGTGGTCACCTCGCTCATGGGCCTGGGGGTGATGGACACCCACGAGCCCTTGGCCCTGCACATGCTGGGCATGCACGGTACCGCCTACGCCAACTACGCGGTGGAGGACTGCGATTTCCTGCTGGTGCTGGGCGCGCGCTTCGACGACCGCGTGGCCGGCGTGCCGGAAAAATTCGCCCCGCGCGCCCGGTTCATCGCCCAGATCGACATCGACCCGGCCGAGGTGGGCAAGGTCAAGGCGGTGGACTGGGCCCACGTCGGCCAGCTCGGCGCCAGCCTGGAGCGCATCGCGCGCCACGCGCGCAGTCGCGGCGCGAGCCTGCAACTGGATGCCTGGCACCGCCACCTGGCCGCGCTCAAGCGCGTACACGCGATGAACTATGACCGCGCCAGCCCGCTCATCCAGCCACAGGCGGTGATCGAGGCCATCAACCGGCACACCCGCGGCCGCGCCATCATTGCGACCGGCGTGGGCCAGCACCAGATGTGGTCGGCGCAGTTCTTCGACTTTGCCGAGCCACGCCACTGGCTCACCTCCGGCTCGATGGGCACGATGGGCTTCGGCCTGCCGGCGGCAATCGGCGCGCAGTTCGCGCATCCGGAGGCGACGGTGATCGACGTGGACGGCGACGGCTCGATCCGCATGAACGTGGGCGAGCTGGAAACCGTGGCCACCTACGGCCTGCCGCTGAAGATCGTGCTCCTCAACAACCACGGCGACGGCATGGTGCGGCAGTGGCAGAAGCTGTTCTTCAAGGGCCGCTATTCCGCCACCGACAAGAACCTGCACACCAAGGATTTCGTGCGCGCGGCCCAGGCCGATGGCATTGCCTGGGCGCGCCGGCTCGAGCGCAAGGAAGATCTCGAGGCCACCGTCGCCGAGTTCCTCGCCGTCCCCGGCCCGGCTTTCCTCGAAGTGGAGGTGGACCCTGACGCCTGCGTCTACCCCATGGTTGGTCCCGGCGCGAGCTACGCGCAGATGATCACCGGCGATTTCATTCCCGCGCGCGCCCCGCCGCCCCCTGTCGAGCCCGAGGCCTTCCCCACGCACATGTTCTGATTTTCCTCTTCGCTTGCGCGAGCCACCAAATTTGACCTCCTCTCCCCTGGCTCCGCCGGGGGAGAGGGCAGGGGTGAGGGGCGCTCTTGCCCTTGGTCCTGCTCGACACCATCGCGACAGATGTACCCGCACGAATAGCCATCCATCCTCAGCGGCCACCGTTCACCACGGATCACCCTAATGAAACACACCTTGTCCATCCTGCTGCAAAACGAATCCGGGGCGCTGGTGCGCGTGGCAGGCCTGTTCGCGGCACGCCACGTCAACATCGACGCGCTCACGGTGGCCGCCACGCATGACCCGGCCGTCTCGCAGCTCACCCTGGTGCTGCATGGCGATGAGGGCACGCTGGAGCAGATCCTGCGCCAGCTGCGCAAGCTCGTCGACGTGCTGGACGCCGGCAGCCTGTCGCTCGTTGGCACCTACGGCCAGCCCATGCTTGCCGCGCATACGTGAGCGTCGCGCTCGCCGAAAGTGCTGGCCTGGTCAACGAGGCGCCGGACGACCTCGACCTGCTGCGCCGCACCGCCACCGCGGGGACGCGCCGCCAAAAAACGACGGAGCCCCGTTGGCCGGGGCTCCGTGGCTTGCCGCATCGACGATCCGGCTCAGTGCTGCTGGGCGCCCGCATTGGCGCTGCCACCGGCCTGCGCCGAGGCGGAGACGCCGCCCTTGGTCGAGCCGTGGGCGCCGGCGTGCATGCTGCCCTGACCATTCGCAGCCGCCGACCCCTGGTGGGTGCCCGACGGTGAAACGGCACTGCCTTGCGCGCTGCCGTTACCGGCGGCCGCGCCCGACGCATTGAGCGAATGATTGCCGCCATCGCCCACGATGTGGGACACCCCCGTCGACCGCACCGGCTGGCTGCCCGAGGACTGGCCCGCAGCGCTCGAACCGAGCAAGCCCGCCTGCGAAGGCCCGCTGCCCGCCGCATTCGACGCCAGCGCGCCGGTGCCCGCAGCCGATGCTGAGCCGCCACTGGTGGCCTGCCCGGCCGCGCCTTCGGCATTCGCCGCCGCATTGCCCGCCGCGTTGCCGGCGGCATCGCGCGCGCCCTGCAAGGCACTGCGGGTTCCGCTCACGGCCGACGAAGCGGTGGAACGCGTCTGGCCCGTGGCCGCACCGGCCGCGCCGGCCACGGCATCACGCGCGCCGGAGCCATCGATGCCCCCCGTTGCGCCGGCGCCCAGGTTGGCGGCACCGGCGGCGACACCGCTGGCGTTGCCGGCGTTCCCCGCCGCGCTGCCCGCGAGGCCGGCAACACCATTGGCGCCCGCTTGGCCATTTGGCGGGACGATGGCCTGCGGCGCGGCTTGGGCCGCAGCAGCGGCGCGCCGGCGCAGGCGTTCGGCCCGGCGCTCCGCACCAACGCGGTTGATGTCGGGCAGGTTGCCGGGCAGACCGGCGTTGCCCATGCCGCGCGCGGAACCGCCGATCTGGCCACCGATCTGGCCGCCCATTTGCCCCGTCATCGCCGGGATCTGGCCACCCAGCCGTCCGAGGCCACCCAGGACCTGGGCGTGTACCGGCGTCAGCGCGGCCAGGGCCAGGCCGCCGGCGAACAGAGCGAAGTTGAGTGTCGTGTTGCGCATGGGAGGATCTCCTGCCGGCGGCGAATCCGCGGCTTGCAGGGTCCATTACGTGCCGACCCCCAAGATCCTTCCGCGCCGCCCGGGCGCGGTTGGGAAGTGTTCAGTTTTCCGATGACAGCAAGCCATGACCGCAACGCGGGCCGAGCGCGCGGGCGTCGCCGACCAGGGATTGCATCACCTGCGCGGCGGCGCCCGGACGCGGCGCATCCAGCAGGCCGCTGGCCAGGTGCGCCACGATCGGCGAGGCGAACGAAGTGCCGCGCAGCAGGTTGCGGCCGTGACCGACCACGCCGGACGCGCAGAACGCCACCTGTTCGCCACTGGCCGCCTCCGGCAGCACGCGGTCGTGCGCGTCGACGCCGCTGACGCCGATCACGCCGGGATAGGCCGCCGGGAACAGCGGCGGCGCCGCGGGCCCGTCATTGCCGACTGCCGCGACCAGCACGTGGCCGTGCGCGATCATCGCCTGCACCGCGCGCGCAAGCACCGGGTTGTCGGGGCCGACCAGGCTGACGTTGATCACCGGCACGCCCGCGTCCGCCATCCATGCGAGCGCGTCGACCAGGCCAGAGGTGGTGCCGCCGACCGCGGCACCGCACCACAGGTCGGCGGCATACAAAATGTCGGGGCTGTCGGCGACCAGGCGCGCGGCGACCGCCGTGCCGTGCCGCGACGGGCTGGGCTTCGCGCAGCCGCGGCGTTCGATGCGCGCCCGCACCAGCGCGGGGTCGGTCGGGTCGACCCCGCCGTCGACCAATCCCACGCGGCGCCCGGGTGCGGTTGCCGCCGCAGGGTCCGGTGGCGTCGCAGCGGCCGTGCCGTTGCCCGCCGGCAGATAAAGGTGCTGATAGGCAAAGGCTGCATCGGGTGCTGCCTGCTGCAAGGCGCGCATGGCCGCCGCCGTGCCGCGGTGACGCGTGTCGTGCAAAACCGCCAGGTCCAGCCCCAACGACGTATCCGCTGCCGCGTCGGGCTCCACCTCGAAGCCCAGCGCACGCACGGCGTCGAGTGACGCACCCGCCAGGCCGGTGACCAGGAATTCACCGCGCAGGATCGGCGCGCCCTGCGGGTCCACGTCCACCTGGCGTGGCGCGCTGCGCAGCAGATTGCGGATCTGCAGCTTGCGGGTGAGTGTCTGCGTCTGCTGCAGCAGGTCGTCCACGCTGCGCAGGTCCGTCGTCGGCAACCCGATGGGCAGTGGCGTGGCGGGCAGCGGCAGGCTGCCGGGCAGGCGCTGCACCGGGCCAAGCAACTGGGCCGGTGCCGGCGTGGCATGGCCCAGCGCCAGCAGCGCGAGCAAGGCGGACACGCAGACAACGGAAACACGGCACGAAGGCATGACCGGGCACCTCGGGGACAACCGGACCGGATGCTAGCATTGCGGCGGTTTACCCTTCCGAACCGCGTCGCCGCGCACGCGGGAAGGAATCGGCCCCGCCAGACGTAATGGAAGGTGATGCGTGCATTCGAGCGACGCCGTGCGCGAAGGACTGATCCCGCTGCTGCCTCGCCTGCGCCGTCTCGCACGAGCGCTGGCGGGCCAGGTCGCCGATGCCGACGACCTGGTGCAGATCGTACTGGAGCGCGCGCTCGCCCGGGCCACGCAGTGGCGGCCGGATTTACCGCTGGACAAGTGGGTGTTCGCCATCGCGCGCAACGCCTGGCGCGACGAGCTGCGCGCACGTGGACGCACGGCGAACCTGTTCGCGCCCGAAGAAGCCGGCGAGACGGCGGCCGACCACACCGGCACGCAGCCGGCACGGCAACTGGAACTGGCCGCGGCATTGGCGACGCTGTCGGCCGACCAACGCGAGGTCGTGGCCCTGGTGCTGGTCGAAGGCCTTACCTACGATGAAGCCGCCGCGTTGCTGGAAGTGCCGGTGGGCACGGTCACCAGCCGCCTGGCACGGGCGCGCACCGCCTTGCAGGCGTTACTTGGAAACGACGCATGAACCCAATCGATGACGCAATCTTGCAGGCTTACGTGGACGGCAAACTCGACGCCGCAGCCCGCGCGCGCGTCGACGCCGCGCTGGCGCAGGACCCTGCGCAAGCTCGTCGCGTGCAGGAGCTGCAGGCCCTCAATACGCGACTGCGGGCCGCGTTCGATCCGGTGCTGAGCGAACCGGTGCCTGCGCACCTGACCGCCATGCTGCAGCCGCGCACCACGGTGGCTGCCACGCCCACGCCACTGGCCGGCTGGCGCCGCACGCACGCTGCCCGCCACCGCCGGCCACGCCGCTGGCTGCTGCCGGGAGCCGCGCTGGCGGCATCGGTGGCCCTGCTCGCCATCGGCCTGCGGTGGCATGCCGGCAGCGACCTGATACGCATGCAGAGCGGCGAAGCCTATGCCGCCGGCGCGCTCGCCCGCGCGCTCGACCAGTCGCTGGCAAGCGAGCCGGATGCGCACGCCCCCGTCGCCATCGGCCTGAGCTTCCGCGCAGCCGACGGCCACATCTGCCGCACCTTTACCGTGCGCACGCCGCCAGCGCGCGCCGGGCTGGCCTGCCACGCCGCAACGGGCTGGGCCTTACCCGCGATCGGTCCGGCGTCCCCGGCCGAAGGCGGCGAGCTGCGGCAAGCCGCCAGTGACCTGCCGCCCGCCGTGCAGGCTGCCGTCGACGCCCGGCTGCACGGCAACGTCTTCGATGCGCAGCAGGAACGCGCCGCGCGCGCGGCCGGGTGGCGATGAGGCGCCGACCGCCGCGACGCGCGGTGTGCCGCGCGATCGGCGGCCACGGGAAAACTCAGAACCCGAAATCACTCAGGCCGGGATGCCCGTCCGGGCGGCGCCCCAGCGGCCAGAAAAACTTGCGCTCGGCGTCGGCAATCGGCACGTCGTTGATGCTGGCATGCCGGCGCGCCAGGAGTCCATGCGCGTCGAACTCCCAGTTTTCGTTGCCGTAGCTCCTGAACCAATGCCCGGAGTCGTCGTGCCATTCGTAGGCGAAACGCACGGCGATACGCGGCCCGTCGAACGCCCACATCTCCTTGATCAGCCGGTAGTCGAGCTCCTTGTTCCACTTGCGCTGGAGAAATTCCAGCGCCGTCGCCCGATTGGTGACGAACTCGGCCCGGTTGCGCCAGGTGGTGTCCTCCGAATAGCCCAGCACGACGCGCTGCGGGTCGCGGGAGTTCCAGGCATCCTCGGCCAGGCGTACTTTCTGGATGGCGGTTTCGCGCGTAAACGGCGGCAGCGGTGATTTGTTTTCCAAGGTAATCTCCAGCTCAAGCGATGAGGTAGACAAGTCTGTCTACCCGGTACGCTAGTCCACCGCGGCAAACCTGTCTACACTGCTTACATGCCCAACTCGGCCCCACCCGAACTCGAGGCTCGCCCGGCACGCGAACGCATCCTGCTGGCCGCGCACACGCTGTTCTACCGCGAAGGCATCCGCGCCACCGGCGTCGACCGCGTGATCGCCGCGGCAGGAGTCGCCAAGCTCACGTTCTACCGCCACTTTCCCGGCAAGAACGACCTGGTGCTCGCCTACCTCGAGCGCCAGCACGACCACTGGATTGCCTGGTTCACCGCGGCGCTGGAGCGCCATCGCCCACGCCGCGGCAACCCACTCGCGGCACTCGCCCCCACCATCGCCGAATGGCTGGCCGATCCGCACTTTCGCGGCTGCGCCTTCCTCAACACGGTCACCGAGCTGGGGGCCACACTGCCGGCCGCCTCCGCCGCCTGCCGCCGCCACAAACAGGCGATGACCGCCATCATCGCCCGGTTGCTGCCGCCATCCCGTCAGCGCCAGCGCCAAGCCCACGCAATCGCCACCGCCATCGACGGCGTCGTGATGCATGCCCAATTCGAGCCGGACACCAGGGCACCACTGCAGGCCCTGCATGATCTGCTGCGACCGCTCCTTGTCGCGGCCGCGGGCGAAACCCCGGCGCCAGGTCGAAAAACAGTATCGAGACCGTCAACCAGGGTGATCGCAACCAAAGCCACTCAGGCACGTCGTACGCTCAAGGTGCGCGCCAAGAAGTGAACCTGGAACCGCTCTTCGCAACACGGGCCAGGCGCCGTGTGGATCAGGGCAGCGCCTCTTATGCTGGTGCCCCAAAGAGGGACCCAACTGCGGCAGTCAAGCCCATGGCCAGCGCGCCCCAGAATGAAACACGTAATACAGATGCGAGTATCGGGGCGTCGCCAGCACGGGCAGCCACCAGGCCCAACAATGCAAGGAAGAAGAGCGAGCCAACTCCCAGGCCCCACATCAGTGTGGCAGCAGGAAGAATCAAGACCGCCAGCAGGGGAAGTGCGGCACCAGCTGCGAAAGTTCCGGCAGAAGCGAGCGCCGCCTGGACTGGTTTGGCGGCCAACGTATCTGATATGCCAAGCTCGTCCCTGCTGTGCGCGCCAAGCGCGTCATGGGCCATGAGTTGGGTGGCAACGCTCGATGCCAGCGGCCTATCCAATCCGCGTCGGACATAGATCGATACCAACTCTTCATGCTCCTGCTCGGGATTGGCGGCCAATTCCTTGCCCTCCCGATCCAGATCCGCCCGCTCAGTGTCGGCCTGGGAGCTGACCGAAACATACTCGCCGGCGGCCATTGACATGGCGCCTGCGACAAGGCCGGCAATACCCGCAACGAGAATGGCTCTCGTGCTTGCGCCAGCTGCGGCTACTCCCAACACAAGGCTTGCAGTGGAAACGATCCCATCATTTGCCCCGAGAACGGCAGCGCGAAGCCAGCCTGTCCGATGAGTGCGGTGTCTTTCGCTGTGCCTCATACATCATCACCGAAAGATGGAAGACTCACGGCGGCGCCTAAGGATGCCCTGATCTATTCCCCATCCGAGGCATCATAACGACAAGTCCCAGGAAGCACATCCCCGTTGAAGCAGCGTTCGTTCGCGTCGTTGAGTTTCGATGCCAAGAAGAGGCCGACGCGCCGAGAGAGGTTTCTTGGCGAAATGGATAAGGTGGTGCCGTGGGCCGATCTGCTGGCACTGAACGTGATCCGGAGATGTGGCAGGCCAAGAAGGGCCAATAGTGGTACTTCGGGGCACACATCGGCGTCGACGTGGAATCGGGTCTGTACACACGGTGACGACGACCCCGGCCAACGTGGGCGACGTGACGGAGGTAGCCAAACTGCTGCATGGCAAGGAGAAGACGGTCTACGCCGATGCCGGCTATCAGGGAGCGGAGAAACGCGCGCCCAAACGGGGTCGTCCTTGGTACATCGGCGCCAAGCGCGGTGCGATCAAGGCGATGCCCGAGGGTGAACTGAAGGATGCTGTGAAGCACACCGAACACATGAAAGCCGCCGCACGTTCCAACGTGGAGCATCCGTACTACGCCCGTCCACTGCGCTTGCACGGCGCGACTGCGAACCGACAGCTTGCTTTGCACAACCGCGCGGCCGGTGCCCCAAGGCCGGAGCCGCTGACGCGGCAGGTCATCTGGCGCATTGGATTTCAGTCGCTTGAGAGCAAAAGCACTGGATGACCAGACATCTGTCTGTTGAAAAGCGCCTCCCGCTTTTGCGGGGATGACGGGTTGGATGGATCGGGCTTCCCCGGTGGCGGGCAGTCGCGCTGAATCACGTGGTGAGTCCGCTGGATCGCTGAGCGTCATGTGACGCCGCGCTCAACGGCGCTCCACGGCGGCCACGCTAAAATGCGCCTATGGCCGCTCCTCCCCGCAAACGTCAGCCGCGCAAGCGCGCACCCGCCAAGGCGCCTGCACCCGGCGAAAAGGACAAGGCCGACGCCAAGACCACGGTGGCAGGCGAAAAGGACAAGGCCAGCACCAAGACCACAGCGCCAAGCGCAAGGGGCAAGGCCAGCGCCAAGATCGCGGTGCGAGGCGCGAAGGCCAAGACCACTGCCAAGACCAAAGCCACAGGGAAAGCCAAAGCCGCGCGCGGCGCGGTACGCAAGGTGGCACCACGCCCAGCCGACAGTTCGACGCGGGCGACGCGCGTGCTCGGCTGGCTGCTGCGCAACGTGCCGGCGCGGCATCGCGAAAAGGCGCTGGATTACCTGGTGCTCACGCGCATGGATCGGCCGATCGGCGCGCTGCTGCTGCTGTGGCCGACCTGGTGGGCGCTGTGGCTGGCGGCGGGCGACTTCCCGCCGTGGAAGCTGCTGGCGATCTTCACCGTCGGCGTGTTCTCCATGCGCGCGGCGGGATGCGCGATCAACGACTACGCCGACCGTGCGCTCGATCCCCTGGTGCGGCGCACGGCCGGTCGGCCCATCGCCAGTGGCCGCGTCAAGCCACGCGAGGCCGTGACGATCTTTGCCGTGTTGCTGGGCGTTTCCTTCGTCCTGGTCTTGTTCACCAACAAGCTCACCATCCAATTGGCGTTTGTCGGGGCGGCGCTGGCGACGCTGTATCCCTTCAGCAAGCGCTATACCGACCTGCCGCAGGTGGTGCTGGGCGCGGCGTTCGGCTGGTCAATCCCGATGGCATTTGCCGCCGTGCTCGGCACCGTGCCGGCGCTGGGCTGGCTGCTCTTCATCGGCAACATCCTGTGGTCGGTGGTGTACGACACCGAATACGCGATGGTCGACCGCGAGGACGATCGCAAGGCGGGCACCCGCTCGACCGCCCTGCTCTTTGGCGATGCGGACGTACCGATCATCGCGGTGCTGATGGCGACGCTGCTTGCGACCCTGGCCCTGGTTGGCCAGCGCGCTGAACTGGGCTGGCCGTACTGGGCGGGCCTGCTGGTCGCGGCGGCCTTGTTCGGCTACCAGCTTCGGTTGATCCGCCACCGCGCGCGGGACGCCTGTTTCGCCGCGTTCCGCCACAACAACTGGCTGGGGCTCACGGTATGGGTGGGTATCGCGCTGGCGCTGGCCGTGGAATAGCGCCTAGGTACCGGGCGGTGGCGCACGGGCGAGCGCCCAGACGTCCACGCGCTGCACGCCGGATTGCTTCAGCACGCGCACGCATTCCGCCAGGGTCGCGCCGGTCGTCATCACGTCGTCGACCACGGCAACATGGTCCGGCAGGCGCATGCCGGGCGCGAGCGCAAATGCATGGCGCACGTTGCGCCGGCGGCTGGCTGCATCCAGCTCGCTTTGTGCCTGGGTGGCGCGCACGCGACGCAGCGCCTGCGCATGCAGAGGCAATCCGAACGCGCGCGCCAGCGGCTTGGCGAGTTCCAGCGCCTGGTTGAAGCCACGTCGGCGCAGCCGTCCATGGTGCAGCGGCACCGGCAGCAGGGCTTGCGGCAACGCTGACAAAGGCGGCTGCGGCTCACGTTGCCACAACCCGGCCAAGACCCGACCGGAGGCCAGATCGCCGGCAAACTTGTAGCGCGTCTCCAGCCGATCCAGCGGCCAGCCGTAGCGGAACGGTGCCCAGGCGGCATTCCATGCCGGAGGGTGCCGCAAACAGTGTCCGCAGCAGGCGGCGGCTGTCGGCAGCGGCAAGGCGCAACGCAAACAGCAGGAGATATTGCGCGGCATGTCGGCGGCGCAATCGGCGCACAGGTCCAGGCCGGGCGCGCCGACCGCGCCACAGAGCAGGCAATGCCACGGCAGCACGAAGTCGTGCACGCCACGCCAGCCGGCAACAACCCATCGAGGCATGCCAGGCATGACACTCGCCTCCGCATTTGCATTGCGGATCGAGCGTAACCCGTCGCCAGCGCGCCGGGCGCCGCAGCCCAACCGTGCTGCCGTGGGCGCGCCGAAGGCCGACGCCAGAATCGGACGCCACCGGCACGGTCGCACATCGATCGCGTCAAGCCCGTACACTTGCCGTTTCATTCACATCGCACCTGCCGCCACACCACGGTGCCATCTGCTCGACGAGGTTGCCAATGACCGAGACTGATAACGACACCGACAAGTACGTCGCCTCGACCTGGCCAGGCATTGCCGGCACCGCCCTGCGCGTGGCATTCGGCATCATCTGGGCCGTGAGCGCGGCACTCACCTGGACCGCGGACTTCGCCAGCCACTACGTGGGCTACCTGCACAACGCGGCCACCGGGCAACCGGCCTGGTCGGCGTGGTGGTTCGACATGTGGATCGGCCTGGTCACGCCGAACGTCGGCTTCTTCCTGTGGGCCACGCGGATCGCCGAAACCCTGCTGGCGCTGGCGCTGCTGCTGGGCTTCGCGCGCAAGATCACCTATATCGTCGGTATCCTCTTCAGCCTGCTGATCTGGAGCACCGCCGAGGGCTTTGGCGGCCCGTATTCGGTGGGCGCCAGCAACATCGGCGCCGCCATCAGCTACGTGCTGGTCTTTGCCGCGTTGATCGTCATCAACCTGCGCTCGGGCACCAGTCCCTACAGCCTCGATTACCTGATCGAGCGGCGCTGGCCCACCTGGCGCCGGTTTTCCGAATGGAACACCAGCGTGCCGCTGGAGGAGATCCGGCGCGTGTCCTGGCGCGTGCAGGGTCCGGCCCTGGCCGGCGTGCTGCTGCTGGTCGCCTTGCTGCTGGCCGGCCTGCACAGTGCCTTGAACGTGCGCTCTGCCAGCCCGGCTGCGGCCGCCGCGGCGGTGACGCCGCTGTCGCTGGCATCACCCGACCCGATCAAGCAGGCCCGCGATGCCCGCCTGCCGCCGGTGCAGGAAGGCGACAGCGTGGACGTGCACATTGAGTCCAGCGACAACACGGTGGAGATCGCCAGCGGCGTGCAGTACCAGGCCTGGACCTTCGGCAAGACCGTGCCCGGCCCGGTGATCCACGTCCGCCAGGGACAGACGGTGAACGTGACGTTCACCAACCGCGGCACGATGCAACATGCGTTGGATTTCCATTCCGCGATCACCCCGCCCAGCCTGCACTACGTGGACATCATGCCGGGCGAGTCGATCACCTATTCCTTCGTGGCCAAGGTACCTGGCGCGTTCCTCTATCACTGCGGTACCCCGCCCGTGCTGCTGCACATCGGCAACGGCATGTACGGCGCCATCATCGTCGATCCGGCCACGCCGCTGCCGCCAGCAGCCGAGAGCTACGTCCTGGTGCAGGGTGAGTGGTACACGCAACAGGTGGCCGGCACGCTGATGGCCGGCAACTACGAGAAGATGCAGGCGGTCCGTCCCGACGAAGTCGTCTTCAACGGCGCGGCCTTCCAGTACGTCGCCCACCCGCTCACCGCCAAGCCCGGCGACCTGGTGCGCCTGTACGTGGTCAACGCCGGCCCAAGCCTGTGGAGTGCGTTCCACGTCATTGGCGGGATCTTCGACAAGGTCTACCCCGGCGGCAACGCCGCGCAGGCTATCGATGGCGTCTCCACTTACAGCGTGGGTCCAGGCGAGGGTGCGGTGTTTGACCTGACGCTGGACGAGCCGGGCAATTATCCGTTCGTGGACCACTCCATGGCGCACGCCGTGCTCGGCGCGCAGGGAATCCTGAAAATCACGGCGCCAGGTGAGACGCTGGCCGCGCCGCCGGTCAGCAAGGCGCCTGCGGCGGAGTCGGCGGCCGCGACGCCGCCGCCGGCCGCAACCGGCCCGTACAAGTTCGACCCGACCCGCGGCGCCACGCTGTATGCCACCTACTGCTCGGCCTGCCACCAGCCCACCGGCACGGGCCTGCCCGGTGCGTTCCCCCCGCTCGTGAACAACAAGGCAGTGCTCGATGCCGATCCGGCCCAGCACCTCAGCGTGATCCTGCATGGCCTGCAGGGCCTGGCCATCGACGGGGTCAGCTACCCGAGCGCCATGCCGCCGTTTGCCGCGAGCCTCAACGATGCCGACATTGCCGACATCGCCAACCACGAGCGCACGTCCTGGGGCCACCAGGCCAAGCAGGTCACCGCCGACCAGGTGAAGGCGGCGCGCGCGGCGGCTCCGGCCCAATAAGCCCCCGGGATGGACCGGCCGGGCCTGATGCATGACAGGGCCCGGCCGGATCCACCCCGTATAATGGCCGGCCTGCCGCCGTTGTTTCCGTAGGAGCCCATGCATGGGCGATGCCCTTGTATCCCGAAAGAAGCCTTGCAACCGCATGGCCCGCCCCTGCGGTCGCCAGCGGGCTCCCACCACAGCAAGGCAGGCGGACGGCGGGCCCCGGGGCAACGCGGCATGAGCGAGTTCCTGCTTGACCTGCCCCAGGTGCGCCGCCGCGCGGGGCGCGCCGCCGCCACGGTGGAGAAACACGATGCGCTCGAGCGCGAGGTCGAAGCGCTGCTGCTCGACCGCCTGGGCTTCTACCTGCAGACACCTGGGCGCGTGGTCGATGTCGGGGCCGGCACCGGCCGTGGGACGGCAGCCCTCAAGAAGCGCTACCCGAAAGCGGAAGTCATCGCCATCGACACGGCCGTGCCGATGTTGCACGCGGCGCGCCATCACAGCAGCTGGCTGCGGCCATTCCTGCGCGTGGCTGCCGAAGCCACCACGCTGCCGCTGGCCGACGACAGTGTCGACATCCTGCATGCGAACCTGTGCTTCCAGTGGGTCAACGACCTGGCGGCGCTGTTTGCCGAATGCACGCGGGTGCTCAAGCCTGGCGGCTTCCTGGTGTTCTCCACGCTGGGCCCGGACACGCTCAAGGAGCTGCGCGCTGCCTGGGCCGAGGTGGACGAGGCTTCGCACGTCAGCCGCTTCCTGGACATGCACGACGTCGGCGACGCAGTGCTCGCGGCTGGCCTGCGCGACCCGGTGCTGGATGTCCAGTACATCACGCTGACCTACAGCCAGCCGCGCAAGCTGCTGGAGGAACTGCACGGGCTCGGCGCCACCCACGCCGACCAGGCCCGTCGGCGCACGCTCACCGGCAAGGCCCGCTACCGCAACATGCTGGCCGCCTATGCGGCAACCTGTACGGGCGGCCAGACGCCGGCGACCTGCGAGGTGGTTACTGCCCATGCCTGGGGTCCGCCGCCCGGCCAGGCCCGGCGCAGCGCCGGGGTGGAAATCGCCAGCTTCTCGGTCGACAGTTTGCGCGGCTCGCGCCGGAAGCGGTAACGTTCGCGGGTGCAGCGGCGGCATGCAGCCCGCCTATGACTTGTGGGGCATGAATCGGGGGCGCCGATCACGCACACTGGACCGCGTTTGCCGGCCGCCCCGCAGCGGCCGATTGTCTTTCGTCTCCATCCGCAAGGGGCCATCTCATGAATTCCAAGCGTATCCGCGTCACCCTCGGCGTCATGTTGTTGTGCGGGGCTTCCGCGCTGGCAGCCGCGCCGGCTGCCGCCCAATCCAGCGACCAGTCGGCCACGGCCAGTTCAGCGGGCTCCAGCGCCACGGCAGACCAGCTGGTACAGCAACTGCTGAAGCCGCTGGCGGCCACCACGCGTGGGACGGTCAACGTCGAGGGCAAGGCGGTCAGCTACGCCGCGGTCGCCGGCACCCTGGTGGTCAATGGCACCGGCAACGACGAGGCCACGCCGCAGGTGGCGATGGGCTACTTCGCCTATTTCAAGGACGGCGCGGATCGCAGCAAGCGCCCGATCACCTTCATTTACAACGGCGGCCCGGGCTCGTCCACGGTGTGGCTGCACATGGGTGCCTGGGGTCCGAAGCGGGTGGTCACCAACGACCACACGCACACGCCAGCCGCGCCGTACCAGCTGGTCAACAACGACTTCAGCCTGCTGGACGCCAGTGACCTGGTGTTCATCGACATGCCCGGCACCGGGTTTGGCCGCCTGTTGGCGCAAGGCAAGGATACGCAGGAGCGCGCCAAGAGCCACAAGGAACTCGCCGGCAAGATCTGGGGCGTCGATGCCGATGGCCAGGTCTTCGCCCGCTTCATCACCCAGTTCCTCTCCAAGTACAACCGCTGGAACTCGCCCAAGTACCTGTTTGGCGAAAGCTACGGCACCACGCGCTCGGCGGTGCTCGCAGCCGACCTGGAAATGCGCCACAACGTCGACTTGAACGGCGTCATCCTGCTTTCGCAGATCCTGAACTTCGGCACCAGCGTCGATGGCGCGGACATGAGCCCGGGCAATGACCTTCCCTATGTCCTGGCCCTGCCAACCTATGCGGCAACCGCCTGGTTCCACCACAAGTTGCCAAAGTACAACAAGGGCGGCCTGCGCCCGCTGCTCGAGGCGGTGAACAAGTTCG
The DNA here is from genome assembly GCF_058781105.1 of Rhodanobacter sp. FW510-R10. NCBI lineage: Bacteria > Pseudomonadati > Pseudomonadota > Gammaproteobacteria > Lysobacterales > Rhodanobacteraceae > Rhodanobacter > Rhodanobacter sp. FW510-R10. Next base: position 541,969 of record NZ_JBYSWL010000001.1, read on the forward strand.
GCCGCGAGGAATACCAGCCGGCACTGTACGCCGGTGCCACGCTGAGCGACGCCAAGCGCAAGGAGATTGCCGGCAAGCTGCATGACTTCATCGGGCTGCCGGTGGACTACCTGCTGAAGGCCGACCTGCGCGTGACCGGCGGCATGTTCGAACACGAGCTGCAGATCGATGGCGATCTCGCCACCGGCCGCCTGGATACGCGCTTCTCCGGCCCCGTGATGGATCCCATGGGCAAGGAAACCGATTACGACCCGCAGTCGGCTGCGATCAGCGCGGCCTATGTCGGTGCGTTCAACGACTATGTGCGCACCGAACTCAAGTTCGGCGATGGCCTGCAGTACCGCCCGTCGGCCTATGGCGCCCAGGATTTCGACTGGAACACGAAGCACAAGGCACCCGGCGCACGCTACCCGTCGGAGGGCGCGCTCAACGTGATGCCCGACCTCGCCGCAGCGATGAAATACAACCCGAACCTGAAGGTGATGCTGCTGGGCGGCTTCTATGACCTGGCCACGCCGTACTACGCGGCCGTGTACGAACTCGAGCACCTGCAGATTCCGCAGTACCTGCGCCAGAACATCAGCTACGCGTTCTATCCCTCCGGGCACATGGTGTATGCGCACCTGCCCTCGCTCCAGGCGATGCACGACCACGTCGTCAAGTTCATCGAGGCCACCGATAACCAGAAGCGCTGAGCCAGCCTGCGCAACCGTCGTGGTCGGCGCCGCCCCTGGAGGGCGCCGACCACGGCTCATTCACCGCCGGGCAGCGGAGGCTGGAATGTGGTGGTCAGGCGCGACGTCGGGCGCAAGCCTCAGGGTTGGCCCACGCCAAGCTTGCGTTGCAGGAAGTCCACCGTGGCGCTGTCGGCGCGCAGCCATGACGCATGGCGCAGGAAGCCGTGGATCTCGTTGGGCAGGACCATCTGCTCGAACGGCACCCCGTGCTGGCGCAGCCGCGGCACCACGTCTTCCATCTGCGCGAAATGTACGTTGCGGTCGTCATCGCCCTGGATCAGCAGCACCGGCGATTTCCAGGTCGCAATCGCGGCATCCGGCGAGGATTCCCACGCGACTTTCAGGGCCTCCTGGTAATCGCCCTGTTCGTAGCGCGACCGGCTCTTCGCGGACCAGTCGCCGACGTCGCGCGACCAGTCATGCAGGCCATGCATGTCCACGCCGGCCTTGAAGATGTCCGAATCGCGGGCCAGGGCCAGGGCGGTCAGGTAGCCGCCGTAGGAACCGCCCCAGATGCCGATGCGCGCGGGATCGACGCCAGGCAACGCCTGCAGGAATTTCGCACCGGCGACCACGTCCTGGTATTCGGACGCGCCGGCGGGCCCGGCGTGCGGCGGACGATGGAACGCGTGCCCGTGGCCAATGCCGAGCCGGTAGTTCACCGACAGCACGGTGAAGCCGTGGGTGGCGAGGTACTGGTTGACCGCATAACTGTTGGAGTAATAGTCCATGTAGTGCCAGCCCAGCAGCATCTGCCGCGGCGGGCCGCCGTGCACGAAGATCACGCCGGGTTGACTGGCCTTGGCTCCGGGGCTGCGGAAGAGCTGGCCATGGATCGTCGTGCCGTCAGCCGCCGTGAACTCGACGGCGCGGGGGACCAGCAACTGCGCCGTGGGGAAATGCGTGGGCACCAGGTCCGCCTGCAGCACCCGCTGCCCGGCACCGTCGCCGCGCATCACGGCTACCAGCGGCGGCCGCTGCGCGCCGGCCTCGACATAGGCGATCGCGTCCGCGCCGGCGACGACGGGCACGGTCTGGATGCCGGTGCCGGAGGTCAGCGCCACCGGCCGCGCGCGATCCACCGGCACCTTGAACAGATGCCGACGGTCGAGGTCATCGCGGTCCGCCCCCGTGTTCGCGCTGTAGATCAACGCCCGCCCGTCGCGCGCCAACGCCACGTCCTCGACCATAAAGGTGCCCGGCGTCAGCAGCAGGGGCGTGCCGCCCGTCGTGGGAATCGAATACAGGTGCGGCCAGCCATCGAGATCGGCGAGGAAAACCAGGCGGCCGTCGCCAGCAGCCCAGTGCAGATTGGCACCGCCCGCCGTGCGCGGATACGAACCCAGCAGGGTGTCGGGACTTTGCCACACCGTCCTGGCCGCACCCGTACGGGCATCGGCCACCAGCAGCGACCACGGTTGCGGCACTTGCTGCAGCATGGGCTGCGGCGATCCACCCTTGCCGTGGCGCCGGGTGAAGGCCAGGCGCGTGCCGTCGGCCGACCAGCGCGGCATCTGGTCGATGCCGGTCGAAGGGTCGAGGTAAACGAGCGGCTGGTCCCCGGCGGCATAGACCCCGATGAAGGCGTGGTCGTCCCGGTCCGAAACGAAGGCCAGCCGTTTGCCGTCCGGCGACCACTGCAGGTCCCCATCCTTGCCGCGGTCGAAAAACAGGCGCTGCGCCTTGTCCTGGCCGTCCGTGGCCAGCGGCGCGGTCCAGACCTGATGGTCCTTGATGTAGGCCAGCCGGCCGGTCGAGGACAGCGCCGGCGCATCGCCCGCGGTGAGCGCCCGCGCCGTGCCGGCCTGGAGATCCACCACCCACAACATCACCTGCGGCCCGGCCGGCGACGAGGACGGGTCGGGCTGCAGCGGCTCCTCCCAGTTGGCGTCATGGTCGCCGCCGCGCACGAACACCAAGGCGTTGCCGTCCGGCGCAAACGTGAGCTGGGTGAGTTCCTGGCCGTCGTCCTGGGTGAAGCGGGTCACCTGGCGCGGTTTGAAGTCAGGGGCTTGCGCCATCCAAACATTGCGCACCCCGTCCAGGTCGACGACCCAGGCAATGCGATTGCCCGCACTTGCGGCGGACAAACCCAGCGGAAACGGATAGCCGAGGACCTGGTCCAGCGTGAACCCGGGAGTGGCGGACGGCTGCGCCGCCGGCCAAGCCAGCGCGATCGGGCAGCAGAGCAGCCACGACAGCGCGCACACCCATTGCCAACGTCGTTGCATCACGCACCTCCCCCAAAGCGAGTCCAACCCATGTTGCCGCACCAAGCCGGTCGCAGACAGTGCCGCCAGTCACGGCACCGCGGGCCGTTCGCAGGGCGGCTCAGGCGCGGGCGTGACGGAAACAGCCGACAAGGTGGTCGTCGACCATGCCGGTAGCCTGCATGAATGCATAGCAGATCGTGCCGCCGACGAAGCGCAGGCCACGCTTGCGCAAGTCCTTGCTCATGCGGTCGGACAATAGCGTGCTGGCCGGCACGTCGTCCGGGCGCTGCCAATGGTTGCGCCGGGGCCGGCGGTCGACGAACGACCACAGGTAGGCGTCCAGACTACCAAACTCGGCCACGATGTCCTGCGCGGCACGCGCATTGTCGCGGGCCGCAAACACCTTGAGGCGGTTGCGGATGATGCCGGGGTCGAGCAACGCGCGCTCCAGTTGGCGATCGGTCATGCGCGCCACGGCATCGATCTCGAACTGGTGGAACACGTCGCGGTAGCGCTCACGCTTGGCCAATACGGTGCGCCAAGACAAACCGGCCTGGGCGCCTTCCAACACCAGGAACTCGAACAAGCCCCGCTCGTCGTGCAGCGGCGTGCCCCATTCGCGGTCATGGTAGGCCTGCATCAGCGCGTCGCCGCCGGCCCACGGGCAACGCCGCGGCTCGGCGACGGTCGTGGACGGGTCAAGGAGGCTGGGCATGGGCGCATGATAGCGACTGGCGCCAATGCACACCGCTAGACTGGCACGTTTCGCCGCCCGTCTACTCCCATGCCATCCAATTTGTCCCGGCAACACGGCGCCGTCCTGGCGCTCGCGGTCACTGTCCTGATCTGGGCCTACAGCTGGGTGGTGATGAAGCAGGCGTTGGCCTATGCCGGCCCCTTGGATTTCGCCGCGCTGCGCTACCTCCTGGGCGCGGTGATCCTGTTTGCCGCCATGCTGGCGACGCGGCAGGCGCTGCGCCCACCACCCCTGGTGCCCACCATCCTCATCGGCCTGTGCCAGACCGCTGCCTTCCAGGGCCTGGAGCAATGGGCGCTGCTCAGCGGCGGCGCCGGCCGCGTGGCGCTGCTCGCCTACACCATGCCGTTCTGGGCCGTGCTGCTCGCGTGGTGGTGGCTGCGCGACCGGCCGTCGCCGCGGCAATGGGGTGGCTTGGCGCTGGCCGCCGGCGGACTGGTGTGCATCATCGAGCCGTGGCGCGGCACGGGCAGCGCGCTCAGCACCACGCTGGCCATCTGCGGCGGCCTGGCCTGGGCTTGCGGCACGGTGTTGACCAAGCGCCTGTTCCAGCGTCATGCGCCCGGGCTGCTCAACCTCACGGCGTGGCAGATGCTCATCGGCGGACTGGCGCTGGGCATCGCGGCGCTGGCCGTGCCGCAGCGCCAACTGGTGTGGAACCTGCCGTTGATGGCTGCGCTGGCCTACAGCGCCGTGCTGGCCTCGAGCGTGGCCTGGTGGCTGTGGAGCGTGGTGCTGGACCGCCTCTCGACCACGGTCGCCAGCGTGTCGAGCCTTGGCGTGCCGATCACGAGCGTGCTCCTGGCCTGGCTGATCCTGCGCGAGCAACCCTCGGCGATGGAGTTGGCCGGCATTGCCCTGGTCCTGTTCGCACTGCTGGCGGTCAGTGGCATCCGACTGCACCGCCAGGATTGATGCCCGGTTCAGCACTGGCGCCTGGCTCCGGCGATATGATCAGCCGATCGCTGAAGATGTGCCTGCGTCATGCTGTACTTGTCGTCATTCTGGTCCCATCTGGTCGACTGGCTGAGCAGCCACGCCGTCGTGCCGATGCTCGGCGCGCTGCACCTGGATGGACTGTCCGGCGACCCCAGGGACATCGCGGCGGCCCTGCTGATCGCGGCGCTGCAGGTCGGCATCATCGGCCTGGTCTTCCGCCCCCTGGAAGCCTGGTTCCCGGCCGAGCGCTGGGCCGACCGCAAGCTCACCCTGGTCGACCGCAACTACACCCTGCTGATGCTGCTCGGCATCTTTCCTGTGTTTACCTATCTGGTGCTCATGCCGTTCAGCCATCTGTTTGGCGGCGGCGGAGACGATGCCGGCAGCCCCGCTTCACCGTTCGCGCTGGTCAGCCTGGTGCCGTGGTTCCAGCAGCACCCGTACGCGCTGTTCGCCGCCTATTACGTGATCTACGACTTCGTGTACTACTGGATGCACCGCACCCAGCACGCGCTGCCATGGTGGTGGGCGCTGCACAGCATGCACCACAGCCAACGCCAGATGAGCTGCTGGACCAACGACCGCGGCAGCCTGGTCGATGGCTTCATCCAGTCGATGATCCTGGCCACGGTTGGCCTGGTGATCGGCGTGGACCCGGACGAGTTTGCCTGGCTCATGCTGCTCGGCGAGCTGGTGCAGAATTTTTCGCACACCAACGTCCGCCTCGGCTTTGGCCGGGTATTCGACCGGGTCCTGGTCGCGCCGAAATTCCACCGCCTGCACCACATGCTGCTCGACCCCGCGCGGCCCACCCTGCACAACTGCAATTTCGGCCAGGTGTTCTCGATCTGGGACGTGTTGTTTGGTACCGCGCTGTACGGCGAACCGGCTCGCCCGACCGGCGTCTCCGATCCCATGGTGGATGCCGACAACAACTACGGCCTGGTCGGCCTGCACTGGGTGGCGCTGCGGCGCTTCTGGGGCACGGTGTGGCGGCTCGACGGCTGGAAGCTGGGCGAAGTGTCGTTCGATGCCCACTTCCATCCGTTCCACGTCGACCACGCGCGGGACTCCGCGCCGAAGTCCTGCCCCGCCCCGGCTGTCGCCACGGACACACCCGGGCCGCTCAGTGCGGCAGCGCAGGCGACGCCGGTCTAAGTCAGCGCCAGGGCAGCGCGTCCAGATCGACGTTGCCGCCGGTCAGCACCACGCCGACGTGGTGGCCGGCAAACAGTTGCGGGGACTTGCGGATGGCCGCCAGCACGGTCGCGCTGGAGACCTCCACCACCAGTTTCAGTTCTTCCCAGAGCAGGCGCATGGCGGCCACGGCCTCCTCGTCGCTGACCGTGATGACGTCCACCTCGTGCTCGCGCAAGGCCTGCAGGTTGCGCTCGCCGACCAGGGCGCGCAGGCCGTCGCACACGGTATCCGGCACCAGCCCGGTGACGCGCGCGCCACGTGCCAGCGAGGCGGCCGTGTCCGATGCCCCGGCGGGCTCGGCCGCAAACAGCCGTATGGACGGCTCCAACGCATGGGCGGCGATGGCGACGCCGCTGGCCAGCCCGCCGCCGCCGACCGGGGTCACCAGCGTGTCCAGTCCAGGCACCTGCCCGAGCAGTTCCAGCGCGACCGTGCCTTGACCCGCCATGACCCGGGTGTCGGCATATGGGTGCACCAGCACCGCGCCGGTTTCGCGCTGGACCTGCGCGCACATGGCCTCACGCGCGGCCTGGGTCGGCGCACAGCGATGCAGTACCGCGCCGGCGCGCTGGATCGCATGCACTTTCGCCTGCACCGCGCCCTCGGGCACCACGATGTGCGCGGTGATGCCGCGGGTGGCGGCGGCCAATGCCAGCGCATTGCCGTGATTGCCGGAGGAATGCGTGACCACGCCGCGGGCGGCCTGCTCGCCGTCCAACGCCCACACGGCATTGCAGGCGCCCCGGAACTTGAACGCGCCACCGCGCTGCAGGTTTTCGCACTTGAACTCGAGCCGCGCCCCGCACAATGCATCGAGGGCGTCGTTGCGCAACACGGGCGTGACCACCGCGTGTGGCGCGATGCGCGCCGCCGCCTCCTGGATCTGTGCAAAATCGGGCAACGCGTCGTTTGTCATGTTCATGCCGGCAACACCTCCACCCCACAACGGAATTCGCGTTCCACGCCAGGCTCCAGGCGGATGGCCGCGGCGCACTCCGGACGATTGAAGGCATCGGCCATGCACTCCATCGGTTCAATGGCCAACGCGCGGCGCTGGTCGCGCGCCACGGTATCGGCCGTGAACGCGTGCACCACGCCGCGCTCCTGCCACAGGGCCAGCGCCCAGCCGCCTGCCGGATCGCGCAGGCGGGTGCGGATGCGGCCGTCGGTATCGGCTTCGACATCGGTATAGCCTTGGTCGATGATGCTGGGGCCGATCAGGCGCGGCTCGCGGAAATCCAGCGCAGGGGCGTCGTCCAGTGCCACGTAGGCCTGGTTGCCCGCAAGCGCGATCAAGTCGGCGCCGGTGCGGATCAGCGATTGCGCCGGGATCTGCAGTTCCCAGCCGTCGACCGGCCCATCGCCGATCGCAAAATAAGGGTGCCAGCCAAAGAAGCACGGCGCGGCGTCGGTGCCGACGTTGCGCATGAGCGCCTCCAGGGTGAGTCCGGCCGCATCCAGGATGAACGCCACGCGCAGGTCGAGCGCATGGGGATAGCCCGGCCGGGGCCGGATCGCCGAGGTGCCCAGCACGACCCGGGCTCGGTGCCCATCGGCGTCCAACGCGAGGACATCGAACAGTGCATCGCGCACGAAACCATGACGGATGCCGCGGCCGGCGTCGGTCACCCCAGGCTGGAGATCCTCCTCCCGCCCGGCGAAACGGTAGCGCGCATCGTCGATGCGACCGGCAAACGGCGCCATGATGGCAAACCGGGAACCATGGTGACTGACGATCTCCCCCTCGTCGCGGAAGCCGGCCGCAATGTCGCGCCACGCACCCCCGGCGCCGCGCACCCGGAAGTTCAGCAGGGCCGCACCGCGGCGCGCGACACGGATTTCACGGCCTTCCTGCGCGTCGCGCAAGACCACCACCGGCTGCGCGCCGATGCGCTCGTGGGTGACGTCATATCGCGACATGCGAGATCTCCGTTGCGGTCGGGAGTAAACCCCACCATGTTAGCCTGTGACTTCTTTGTCCGGCGCAACACGAAGCAAGGCCCATGAACACAGCAACGCGCGATCCAGCCCCGCCGACCCGCCTGGCGGATTATCGGGCCCCGGCCTGGACCGTGGACGAGGTGGCGCTGGAGTTCGACCTGGACTTCGAACACAGCGAAGTGGCCGCGCGCCTGGTGCTGCATGGCGCCGACCCCACCCAGCCACTCGAGCTCGACGGCGAGGAGCTGGAACTGCTGTCCGCCACCCTGGATGGGCAGGCATTGGCTCCCGACGCCTGCCAGGTCGACGCGCGGCGGCTCACCATCCACGGCGCGCGCGACGGCAGCGTGCTGGAGACCCGCGTGCGCATCCGTCCGGCGGCAAACACCGCGCTGGAAGGCCTGTACCTTTCCGGCAGCCGCGAGGCCGGCTTCCTGCTCACCCAATGCGAGCCGCAGGGCTTCCGCCACATCACCTACTTCCCCGACCGACCCGACGTGCAATCGCGCTACAGCGTGACCCTGCGCGCGAACCGCGAGCGCTTCCCCGTGCTGCTGGCCGGCGGCAATCCCGATGGTGCCGGCGAGCTGCCCGGTGGACGCCACTGGGCGCGCTTCGTCGATCCGCACCGCAAGCCGAGTTACCTGTTCGCGCTGGTTGCCGGGCAACTCGAACACCTGGACCGCGACTACGTCACCGCCGACGGCAGGCAGGTGTTGATCCGCATGTGGGCGCAGGCCGATGCCATCGACCGCTGCCACTACGCACTGGATGCACTCGAGCGCGCCATGCGCTGGGACGAGCAGACCTACGGCCGCAACTACGACCTGGACGTGTTCCACGTGGTCGCCACCCACGACTTCAACATGGGCGCAATGGAGAACAAGGGCCTCAACATCTTCAATTCCAAGTGCCTGCTGGCGGATTTCGAGAGCACCACCGACGACGAATACCGGCGCGTCGAATCAGTCATCGCCCACGAGTATTTCCACAACTGGAGCGGCAACCGCGTGACTTGCCGCGACTGGTTCCAGCTTTCGCTCAAGGAAGGGCTGACGGTATTCCGCGAGCAGAGCTTCGCCGCCGCCATGAACTCCGCCCCGCTCAAGCGCATCGAAGACATCTCGCTGCTGCGCCGCACCCAGTTCCCCGAGGACGCTGGCCCGCTTGCCCACCCGGTGCGTCCGGCGCAGTACAGCGAAATCAACAACTTCTACACCGCCACGATTTACGAGAAAGGTGCCGAGCTGGTGCGCATGCTGGCCGGGCGCCTGGGCCCCGAGGCGTTCCGACGCGGCATGGACCTGTACTTCGCGCGCAACGACGGCAGTGCCGCGACGCTGGAGGATTTCCTCGCCGCCCTGGGCGAAGCCAATGGCATCGACCTCAGCCCCAGCCTGGCCTGGTACGACCATGCCGGCACGCCCCGGCTGCGCGCGCAAGGCCATTACGACGCCGCCACCCGTCGCTACGCCTTGACGCTCAGCCAACACGCGCCCACGGTCCGCGCCGACCAGCCGCACGTGAACCTGCCGATCCCGGTGAAGCTGGCCTTGTTCTCGCCGGCCGGCGACATGCTCGCCCTGCACCGGCAGGGGCATGCCGCCACCGACGTCAACGAAGAGGTGCTGCTGCTCGACTCGGCGCAGCAGACCTTCGTCTTCGAAGATCTGGACACTGCCCCCATCCCGTCGCTGCTGCGCGGCTTCTCGGCGCCTGTGATCCTGGAATACACCGCCACCCCGGCGGAGCTGGCGGTGCTGCTGGAGCACGACCACGACGGTTTCAACCGCTGGAACGCCAGCCAGCTGCTCGCCGTGCACGCGTACCGCAACCTGCGCGACGGTGGATCCACCCAGGCACTGGATGCATGGTCTGGGGCGCTTGCCCGCCTGTTCGACGCCCGCGTCGTGGACGACGCCCTGCTCGCCGAGCTGCTGAGTCCACCGGCCGAAACCGAGCTGGCGGCGCACGAAACCCCCGTGGACCCGGGGCAGATTCATCAGCTGCGCCGGCAACTGCGCCGGCAATTGGCCGCCCGCCTGGGTGCCGCGACGATCGAGCGACGCTACCTGGCGTTGCACGCCGGAACGGGCGGCGCGCTCGATGCCGCCAGCCAGGGGCGGCGGCGCCTGAAGCACCGGTTGCTGGCCTTGCTGGCCCTGCTCGACCAGGATCGCGCCTGGCCGCTGGCAGCCGCGCAGTTTGCCGGCGCCGCCGGCATGACCGATCGCCTGGCCGCGCTGAGCGTGCTGGTGCACAGCGACATCGAGGCGGCCGCGCCCATGCTCGCGCAGTTCCGCGCACGGCACGCGCACGATCCGCTGGCGCTGGACAAATGGTTCACCGTGCAGGCGCAAGTGCCTGGGCCGACAGCGCTGGAGCGCGTGGCAGCGCTTGAGCACGACTCGGATTTCAACTGGCACAACCCAAACCGGATCAACGCCTTGTTTGGCGCGTTTGCGCGCAGCAACCCCAGCGGTTTCCACCGCACCGATGGCGCGGGCTACCGCCTGCTCACCGCGAGGCTGGCCACGCTGGACCGGGCCAATCCACAGATTGCCGCACGCCTGGCGACGGCCTTCAATGACTGGCAGCGGCTGGAACCGGTGCGCCGCGAGGCCGCGCGGGCGGCCATCGGGACACTCGCCGCGGGCGAGCAACTGTCATCCAACCTGACCGACCTGTTGCAGCGCATGCTGCGGCACTGACGTCGTTCCACAGACCAATGGCTCTGCATCCTGCCCAGGGGCCTGGGCGGCTTTTACCGCCCAGGCTCCCAGGCGCCGGTCCCCACGACCAGACCGGGCCCGCCCGACTCAGGCGTGCAGATGGCCCAGCTGCTGGCGCAGGCGCGTCAGCCGCGACTCAAGGATGGGACGCAAGGCACCGCGGTCGCCGTCGGCGGTCGCCTCCAGACGCTCCATGGCCATCTCCACCTTGCCCACCTCGATGATGAGGTCGTGGTGTTCGTATTGACCTTCCAGATCCAGGTTCATCTCTCCCCCTGCCCTCTTTCTTCTTGGTATCGGGGAGAGTGCAACCGGCGTGCCAATCGTGATTGCAGTCACGCTTCGCACCACGAAACCCGCCGGCAACACATGTGACGGCAGTCACAGCCGACCTGTGACGGCGCCCTGTGAGCTGACGCCCTGGGTCAACTCGTGCCCACTATCGACAGCGACTGCGAGTTCTGTCAGGCTTTGCCAATCGACCAACGGATTTTCGCCTGGGTGGCGGCAAACCCCATCCTGGCTGGACTTTCCGATTTCTGGCGTTCGGTTATACGGTCATCCTGGATTCCCCCTGTTCTAAGAGGCCGTCGGACGCCAGTTTTCAAGCGGAAAGCCTCGCGCAACCAAACGCGGGGCTTTTTTTTGCGCCGCAAACTAAGACGGCACCCGCAGGTGCCGCCATGCTCCCTCTCCCGGTACGCAATCGAACCCTGTGTTTGATCCGGGCGCGCCATGCGCCGCGCCTGCCCGGGGAAAGTGCCCATCCATGGATGCACGGCCCATGCCACAAGCCGGCCGCGCTACCATACACGCCCCGCGCCAGCCCGACGCCACCCGCCATCCACCATGCTGCATCCTTGCTCCTACGACGTCATCGTGATCGGCGGCGGCCACGCCGGCACCGAAGCGGCGCTGGCCGCCGCGCGTTGCGGCGCACGCACGCTGCTGCTCACGCACAACGTGGAAACGGTCGGCGCCATGAGCTGCAACCCGGCGATTGGCGGCATCGGCAAGGGTCACCTGGTCAAGGAGATCGATGCGCTGGGCGGAATCATGGCGCATGCCGCCGACCAGGCCGGTATCCAGTGGCGCACGCTGAACGCGGCCAAGGGACCGGCGGTGCGCGCCACGCGCTGCCAGGCCGACCGCGGGCTGTACAAGGCGGCCATCCGTCATGCGGTCGAGACCCAACCCAAGCTGCAGCTGTTCCAGCAGCCGGTCACGGACCTGCTGCTCGAGGGCGGGCGGGTCATCGGCGTAACCACGCAGATGGGCCTGGTGTTCCGCGCGCACAGCGTGGTGCTCACGGCCGGAACCTTCCTCGCCGGCAAGATCCACGTCGGCCAGGCCCAGTACGCCGGTGGCCGGGCCGGCGACCCGCCAGCCACCTCGCTGGCGGCCAAGCTGCGCGAGCTGCCGTTTGCCACCGGCCGCCTGAAGACCGGCACCCCGCCACGCATCGACCGGCGCAGCATCGACTTCACGGGGCTCGAGGAGCAGCTTGGCGACACGCCGCCGCCGGTGTTTTCCTACCTCGGCGAGGCCCGCGAACACCCGCGCCAAACCAGCTGCTGGATTACCCACACCAACGAGCAGACCCACGCCATCATTCGCCAGGGCCTGGACCGCTCACCGCTGTACACCGGGCAGATCGAAGGCACCGGCCCGCGCTACTGCCCGTCGATCGAGGACAAGGTGGTGCGCTTCGCCGACAAGTCCAGCCACCAGATCTTCATAGAACCCGAAGGTCTCGACACCTTCGAAATCTATCCCAACGGGATCTCCACCTCGCTCCCGTTCGACCTGCAGCTCGCCTTGGTGCACTCGATCCGGGGCTTCGCCAACGCCCATATCACGCGGCCAGGCTACGCCATTGAATATGACTATTTCGACCCGCGCGGCCTGAACCCGTGGCTGGAAACCAAGGCCGTGGGCGGCCTGTACTTTGCCGGCCAGATCAATGGCACCACCGGCTACGAGGAAGCCGCCGCGCAAGGCCTGATTGCCGGGCTCAACGCCGCACTCGCCGTGCAGGGCCGCGAGCCCTGGTATCCACGTCGCGACGAAGGCTATACCGGCGTGCTCATCGATGACCTCACCGCCAACGGCACGCAGGAGCCGTACCGCATGTTCACCTCGCGCGCCGAATACCGCCTGCACCTGCGCGAAGACAACGCCGACCTGCGCTTGAGCGAAACCGGTTACCGCCTGGGCCTGGTGCCGCAGCAGCGCTACGACGCCATGTGCCGCAAGCGTGATGCCGTGGCGCACGAGCTCGCACGCCTGCAGGCGCTGTGGATCACCCCGCACAACGCCCTGGGCAATGCGCTGCAGGCCACCCACGGCCTCGCCATCAACCATGACGCCAGTGCCGCCGAGCTCCTGCGACGCCCAGAACTGGACTATGCCGCCCTCACCACCACGCCCGGCTTCGGACCACCGGTACCTGCCGAGGACGTCGCCGCCCAGGTCGAGGTGCAGGTGAAATACGCCGGCTACCTGGAGCGCCAACGCGAGGAGATCGAGCGCCAGCGCCGTCACGAACAGACCCGCATCCCGGCTGATTTCGACTACGACCGGGTGCGTGGCCTATCCGCCGAGGTGGCGCTGAAACTCAAGCGCTCGCTGCCGGTGACCCTGGGCCAGGCAGCGCGCATCAGCGGCGTGACCCCGGCGGCCATCTCGCTGCTGCTGGTGCACTTGCAGCGCCGCGCCGCCTGAGCCACGCCCACGCGTTGCCGCGGGCATGCCGTGCGCGCGAGTCCTGGCGCCGGCGTGGCATCATGCAAACCAGCAAGTGCGCAGCACCGCGACGAGGGAGCAGATCATGGAAATCTGGATCGGGCGCGACGGCGAACGCCATGGGCCATACCCGGAAGCGGAGGTGCGCCAATGGTTGCGCGAAGGCAAGATGAGCGGCGCCGACCTCGGCTGGCGCGAAGGGCTCGCCGACTGGCAGCCGCTGTCGGTGTTGATGCCCGACGCCGTGCCCGGCGACGCGCCCGCGGCTGCCACCCCGCCACCACCGCCGACGATCGCGCAGGCACCGAGCTACGCCGGGTTTTGGAAACGGGTGCTGGCCTATCTGATCGACGCCATCGTCCTGTACATCCCGAACATGCTGATCGATCGCGCGCTGGGCGGGGCGCGGGCGCAGGCCGCGCTGGAACAGACGCTCAGCAACGCGGTGGGGGATCTGCCGCAGATGCTCGCGGCCTACCAGCATTACTACACCCTCATGTGGCCGGCGATGCTGCTGGGGGCGCTGCTGGCCTGGCTGTATTTCGCGGCCTGCGAAAGCTCCCGCTGGCAGGCGACCCTCGGCAAGCTCGCGCTTGGCGTCCACGTCACCGATCTGCACGGCCAGCGCATCAGCTTCCCGCGCGCTCTGGGGCGCTACGGCGCCAAGATCATCAGCTTCATGATCATCTTCATCGGTGTGCTGATGGTGGCCTGGATGCCACGCAAGCAGGGTCTGCACGACCTGATGGCCGGCACCCTGGTGCTGAATGGCCGCGCCGGCGGGGCCAATGCCATCGCGCCGCCAGCCGAGCCAGGCGACTCCCCGCGCGGTTCGCTCAGTGCCTGATCCACGCCCCCGGTAGCGCCGGCCAATGGGATACCATGGCCACGCCACCTGCCCGACTGAAGCGGTTGCAGGCGGGGGTGCCTGTCGATGCTTCGCCAGCGCCCAGGCACCAGCGCCAACCTGACGCCAGGGACGTTGCCTTGCGCTCCACACGCAACGCCACGCACACCATCGACATGACCACATCTGTCAGGAGTTCCCCATGCATCGCACCCGTTACCTCGCCTCTGCCATTGCCGCCACCCTGCTCTACAGCGCCACGGCCACGGCCAGCCAGTTCAGCCAGGTGGTTGTCTTTGGCGACAGCCTCAGCGACGACGGCAATATCTCGCTGGCAACGAACCCCACACTGCAACCGCCGCTGCGCTTCACCACCAATCCGGGCACGGTCGGCATCGAGCACCTGGCCAGCAACCTCGGCTTCACGCTCGCCCCGTCGCTGACGGGTGGCTCCGACTACGCCTGGGGCGGGGCCGGCGTACTCACGAACTCCCCCGGCACCCCGGGCGCCGTACCCACGATCAGCAGCCAGGTCGGCGGCTATCTGGCGAGCGGCAAAGTAGACGCAAACGCCCTGTATTCGGTCTGGGGCGGCGCCAACGACATCTTCTACCACGCCACTGCCGCGGGCGCGGCAGCCACCGCGCAACAATTGATTGCGCAGACCATTGCCGCGCAAATTGCCGCCAACCACGTGCCGCCGGAAATGGTCGCCGCGTTCACCGCGCAGATCACGCCGACGGTCACCGCCCAGGTCACCGCCGCCGTGGCGGCCGGAGCCCAGGTCGCGTCACTGGAAACCGCCGAACAGGCCCAGGCCGCGATTGCCGGTGCCGCACAGCAGGAAGTGAACTTGATTGGGCAGCTACAGGCCGCCGGGGCCAAGCACATCCTGGTCTTCAACCTGCCCGACATCGGCTCGACGCCATCGGCGCTGGCCCAGGGCCCGGCCGGTGCCGCCGCCTTGAGCGGCCTCAGCCAGATCTTCAACAGCCAGCTCAATGCCGGCCTCGGGCAAATGCATACCGGCATCATCCCGGTCAACATCCAGGGCCTGTTCTCCGAACTCATCGCCAGCCCCCAGGCCTACGGTTTGAGCAACGTCACCACGCCGGCCTGCGGGGTCGGCTCCAGCTCGGTCGCCTGCGGCCCGCAGGGTTCCGGCCTGCCTTACACCTATGCGCCCGGCACCGAGCAGAGCTACCTGTTTGCCGACGGCGTGCACCCGACCACCGCCACCCACGCCATTCTCGGCCAATACCTGACCGCCGAACTGCAGGCGCCAGGGCAAATGTCCTTGCTGGCTGAAGCCCCGCTTGCGTCAATGACTGCGCAGACGCGGGCGCTGCGCAAGCAAATGCTGCTCGACAGCCAAGCCGGCGAAACCCGCATGTTCTTCAACATCGACGGCGCCCGCCAGCGCTTCAAGAGCAGCGATGACTCGCCACGGGCGACCAGCAACAACGTCAACTTCACCCTGGGCGCCGACGTGCGCGCCAGCGACCACCTGTCCGCCGGGGTCGCGCTCGGCGTGGGGCAAAACACGGCCGACGTCTCCCGTGCCGGCGGTGGCTACAAGATGCAGGACATCAGCGGCCTGGGCTACCTGACCTGGCACCAGGGCGGTGCCTACGTCGGCGGCTACGCGAACGTCGGGCAGTCGAACTTCAAGGACATCGAGCGGCGCTTCGACGTCGGTACGGCGCGGCGCACCGAGACCGGCAAGGCCGATGGGACGCACCTGGGCGCTGGTGTGACGGGTGGCTGGCTGTTCAACTTCGACGCCTTGAGCACCGGACCGTTTGCCACCGTCGAATGGAATACGGTCAAGGTCAGCGGCTATCACGAAAACGGCAACGACAGCACGGCCATGTGGTTCGGGCGCCAGCAGCGCGACGCGCTGGTGACGACCCTGGGCTGGCGTCTGCAAGGCCACTGGCAGACCGGCAACATGGTGATGTCACCCTACGCGGAACTGGCCTGGAACCACGACAACAAGGCCGATCCGCGTTTGGTCCTCGCCGGCCTCAACAGCATGAACGGTACGTTCGAATTGCC
Organism: Rhodanobacter sp. FW510-R10; assembly: GCF_058781105.1. Lineage (NCBI taxonomy): Bacteria > Pseudomonadati > Pseudomonadota > Gammaproteobacteria > Lysobacterales > Rhodanobacteraceae > Rhodanobacter > Rhodanobacter sp. FW510-R10. The sequence goes on from NZ_JBYSWL010000001.1 coordinate 558,138, forward strand.
CGGCTTCACCCCGGACAAAAGTTGGGGCACGGCCGAACTCGGCGTGTCCGCGCAACTGACGCCCACCATCAACAGCTGGTTCGGCTACAGTGGCCGCTTTGGCGACGACAGCCAGAAATTCAACAACATCAACATGGGCTTCCGTTTCGTATTCTGACCGGCCGCGAACCGGGGACACAGCAAAGGGGCACGGCACATGCCGTTGTGGCACGTGTCGTGGCAGAATATCCCGTCACCGATCCTTAACTGCCGGATCGCCAAGATCGTGTTCGCGACCTCGGCTTGTTCGGGTGCGACGCGGCAAGGCTCTTACCGGCGCTGGGTTTGGCGAGCTACACTGGCATTCCGATCCAAGGAGAACGTGCGCATGAAGACGATCCACCAACAGTTGATCCTGGCCACCCTGGTGGCCGCAGCGCTGGGCCTGAGCGCCTGCAGCAACAAGAACGAAAATCCGCCCGCAGACGCTGGCACACCGCCACCGGCGATGTCCGCGCAGCCGGCCATGCCGCCCGTGACCGAGCCACCTCCGATGGCCCCGGCTCCGACCAGCACGGCACCGGCGGTACCCGCCACCACGGGTTCGGTGCACTAAAAGATTCGCTGCTGATACAGCACACGAACCGTCGGTGAGGCCACGCCGGCGGTTTTTGTGTGCCCGCAGTAAACACGCCTGATCTCGCAATCCATTGACGTCGTGGAAGCCCGCTGGTGAGCTCCCACAAACACGATCCATCCTCCAGCCTCGGCTGCGCACTTTCGCGCGGCGGCGCAAACCGCGACAATAGCCCGTCGCGAGACGCCCCCGCCTGAAACCCGCAACGCCTGCCGTTGCCGCAAGCTCACGCCGGGTCCCGCGGGCGCCCGCCCGCGGTCAATGCCTTCGCGACGCCCATTCCGCCTGGAGGACCGTCGCGCCCATGTCGCCCACACCCACGATCATCTACACCCTGACGGACGAAGCGCCGTTCCTCGCCACACAGTCCTTGCTGCCGATCGTCAGCGCATTCGCGCGCACGGCAGGCATCACCATGGAGACGCGCGATATCTCGCTGGCCGGGCGCATCCTCGCCAAGTTCCCCGAATTGCTCGACGCCGCGAAACAGGTTCCCGATGAGCTGGCCGCGCTTGGCGCCCTGGCCCTCACGCCCGAGGCCAACATCATCAAGCTGCCGAACATCAGTGCCTCGATGCCGCAGCTCAAGGCTGCGATCAAGGAACTGCAGGCCCAAGGCTACGCGCTGCCGGATTACCCGGACCATCCGGCTGACGCCGCGCAAACGGACATCAAGGCGCGCTATGACCAGGTCAAGGGCAGCGCCGTCAACCCGGTGCTGCGCCAGGGCAATTCCGACCGGCGGGCACCACCCTCGGTGAAGAACTACGCGCGCAAGCACCCGCACAAGATGGGCCCATGGAGCAAGGAATCGAAGACCCACGTGGCGCACATGGACGAAGGTGATTTCTACGGCAGTGAGCAGTGCGCCACCGTCGCCGCGCCCACGGCGGTGAAGATCGAGTGGTTCGGCAAGGACGGCGCCAGCAAGGTCCTGAAGGAGAAGACCGCGCTCAAGGCCGGCGAGATCATCGACGCCGCGGTGATGTCGCGCCACGCGCTGGCCGCCTTCATCGACGCACAGATCGCCGACGCGCAAAAGCAGGGCGTGCTGTTCTCGCTGCACCTCAAGGCCACCATGATGAAGGTGTCCGACCCAATCATGTTCGGCATCGCCGTGGGCGAGTTCTACAGGGACGCGCTGGCCAAGCACGCCGACGCGCTGGCGCAGGCCGGCTTCAACCCGAACAACGGCCTCGGCGACCTGTACGCGCGGCTCGATACCTTGCCGGCTGCGACGCGCGCGACGATCGAGGCCGACATCGCCGCCGAGTACGCCCAACGCCCGGCGTTGGCCATGGTGAATTCCGACAAGGGCATCACCAACCTGCACGTCCCCAGCGATGTCATCATCGACGCCTCGATGCCGGCGATGATCCGGGACTCCGGCAAGATGTGGAACGCCAAGGGCGAGCGCCAGGACACCAAGGCGGTGATCCCCGATCGCAGCTACGCCGGCGTCTACCAGGCGACGATTGAAGACTGCAAGGCACATGGCGCGTTCGACCCCACGACGATGGGCAGCGTGCCCAACGTCGGCCTGATGGCGCAGGCGGCCGAGGAGTACGGCTCGCACGACAAGACCTTCCAGATCGTGGCCGACGGCACGGTCAAGGTCACGGATGAATCCGGCAAGGTGCTGCTGCAGCACGCGGTGGAAGCCGGCGACATCTGGCGCATGTGCCAGACCAAGGATGCGCCGGTGCGCGACTGGGTAAAGCTTGCCGTGTCGCGCGCGCGCCTGTCCAACACGCCGGCGGTGTTCTGGCTCGACCCCGCCCGCGCCCACGACCGCACGCTGATCGCCCTGGTCGAGCGCTACCTGAAGGACCACGACACCGCGGGCCTCGACATCCGCATCCTCGATCCGGTGGCGGCCACGAAGTTTTCGCTGGAGCGCATCCGCCAGGGTCGGGACACGATCTCGGTCACTGGCAACGTGCTGCGCGATTACCTCACCGACCTGTTCCCGATCATGGAACTCGGCACCAGCGCCAAGATGCTCTCCATCGTGCCGCTGATGGCCGGCGGCGGGCTGTTCGAGACCGGCGCCGGCGGCTCGGCGCCCAAGCACGTGCAGCAGTTCCTGGAAGAGGACTACCTGCGTTGGGATTCGCTGGGTGAGTTCCTTGCCCTCGCCGCCTCGTTCGAGCATCTCGCCGGGCACTACGGCAACCAGCGCGCCGCGGTATTGGCAAAGACGCTGGACCAAGCCAACGGCAAAGTCCTCGACCACAACAAATCGCCCGCGCGCAAGCTCGGTGAGCTGGACAACCGCGGCAGCCATTTCTACCTTGCGCTGTACTGGGCGCAGGCGCTGGTGGCGCAGGACGACGACCCGCAGCTCAAGGCCGTGTTCACGCCGCTGGCCAAGACTCTGGCCGATCAGGAGACGCGGATCATCGGCGAGCTCCACGCTGCGCAGGGCAAGCGCGTGGATATTGGCGGCTATTACCGCCCCGACCTCGAGCGCGTCGGCAAGGCCATGCGGCCCAGCCCAGCCTTCAACGCCGCGCTGGCCACGCTGGCCGCGCACTGACGGCGAGCCGGCTTTCCCCCTGCGAACTCTCGGCGTCATTCCCGCGAGGCGCTCTTCAACAGCCGAAGGCTGGTCAAGCGGGAATGACGCCGAGAAGGTTTCTCCACGGGAATGGCAACGAAGAGAACAGCACGACATTGGTGTGGGCCTCCGAAGACGTTCGGACGGCGGCGAAAGATCCTGGTGCTTCCGCGCAGCCAGGCTTAGGGAAGCTCTGAACAATTCGCTCTTGATCGTCATTCCCGCGAAAGCGGGAATCCAGTGTCTTTGATTTCAACGACTTAGCCTCACTGGATCCCCGCTTTCGCGGGGATGACGGCAATTATTCAGACCTTCCTTAGTGGTACTCGACGCGCGGTCGGACGGGCGGGAATTCGGTGTCCAGGCTGGTCAGGTAGACGATTTCTTCGGGCTGCAGCTTGAGTTCCACCGCGCCCAGCAATTCTTCCAGCTGGGCCACCGAGGTCGCGCTGACGATGGGCGCGGCCACGCCGGGACGCGCAATCAGCCAGGCCAGCGCCACCTGCGCCACCGTGGCGTGATGGGCCTCCGCAACGCGGTCCAGCGCGTCCAGCAGGTGCAGGCCGCGGTCATCGAGATAGCGCTTCACCATCCCGCCCCGCGCAGTGTGCCGCGCCACGTCGGCCAGGCTGCGGTACTTGCCGCTCAGGAAACCACCAGCCAGCGCGGAATGGCAGATCACGCCGAGGTTCTCGCGCCGCGCCAATGGTTCCAGCGCGCGCTCGTAGTCGGCGCGATTGGCCAGGCTGTACCCCGGCTGCAGCGTTTCATAGCGCGGCAAGCCCAGACGCTTGGCCACCGCCAGCGCGTCGGCGAGGCGGGTCGCAGGGTAGTTCGAAGCGCCGATCACGCGCACCTTGCCGTGCTCAATCAATCGCGCAAAGCCGCCCAACGTGTCGGCGAGCAGGACGCCGGCATCATCCTGGTGGGCCTGATAGAGGTCGATGCGATCGGTTTGCAGCCGGCGCAGCGAACCTTCCAGGGCCTGATTCAAGTTGAATGACGACAGGCCCTGCTGACGCGCCCACTTGCCGACCTTGGTGGCAATCAGCACCTGGTCGCGCTTGCCGCTCGCGCGCAGCCAACGGCCGATGATGGTCTCCGACTCGCCGCCACGATTTCCTGGCACCCAGGCCGGATAACTATCCGCGGTGTCGATCATGTTGCCGCCGGCGGCGACGAACGCATCCAGCACCTCGAAGGCGCGGCGCTCGTCGACCGTCCAGCCAAACACGTTGCCGCCGAGGACGAACGGGAAGATCGAAAGTGGTGAATTGCCGAGCTGCCGCTTGTGCATCGCAGGTACCTCCATGACCAAGATACCAAGCATGCACCCTGCGGCAAATTCGCGTCACGCTCCGCGGTCGCGGTCCGGGCGACCGGGGGCGGCGGGACTCAGCGTGGCGCGGCCAATCGCGGCCAGTGCGACGCGTCTTTTTTCGGCGACTCCGGCTCGTCCTTTCCGCCGTGGTCGAGGCGTCTGGGCCGGCTGCAGGCGTGTGGCGCGCGACGGACCAGGCCAGTGCCGGCTTGGTCCCGCCACATCAGATCTTCCCGCCAGAGCAGGCGGGAATGGACGTAAACCAGGTCTTTCCAAAGTGAATTCATGACCTGCACCTCGAGCTGCCATATTGCGGTGTGCTCAAGGTACACAAGGTGTGATCGGCCCAAAAGCGATATTTCGGCAAGGCAGACTTGAATAATGCTCAAGACCGCAAGACGGTCCCGGGTCCGGCTCAAGTCCGGTGGCGTACGGTAAATCCAGCAGGCGGCGCCGCGGCAAAGCGTGCGGCTTCGTCCAGCAGCCACGCGCGAAACGCAACGAAGCCCGCATGCTTGCGCGAACGTTCGGGATACACGAGATAGTGCGCGCGGTCGGCCTTCATTTGCTCGGGGACCAGCGCGACGAGTTGCCCGGCCTCGATCAGGGGCCGAACCATGGTGGTGCGTCCCAGCGCGACGCCCAGCCCTTCAACCGCCGCACGTTGACGCGATTCGGAATCACTGAACGAGGTGGCGTACCGCTTGGGCTGGGTCCCGCCATGCATCGCGAACCATTCCTGCCAGGCGTCTTCCGGGCCCAACAACGGCAGTTTGCCGAGCGAGCCGGGACGCAAGCGTTTATGGCTGCCAAGCAGCGCCGGGCTTGCCACGGGCGTGAGCCACTCCTCGAGCAGGAGCTCGACGGTCACGTTCGGCCATCGGCCGGCACCGTAGCGCAGCGCGGCGTCATAACGGCCGTCAGCGAAGTCCACCAGCTCGATCGCCGAATGCAGATTCAATTCGACCTCGGGATGCTTGGCGACAAAAGCCGGAAGCCGCGGCAGCAGCCAGCTCGTCGTCATCGATGGCATCGCCGACAGCGAGAGCGCGTGGCCGGAACGCGCGCACAGCGGTTTCAGCGCCTCCTCGACGGCATCGAGGTGCGGGGCGACATTCCTGAGCAGGCGCTGCCCCTCGGCAGTCAGGGTCAGCCCACGCGGACCACGCACGAACAAAACGCAGTCCACCCGCTGCTCCAGCAGCCGAATCTGGTGACTCAGGGCGCTGACGGTCAGGTGCAGGCGCTCGGCCGCGCGGGTGAGGTTTTGCGCGCGCGCGGCGGCGACGAAGATCTGCAACGCATTGAGCGGCACTCGTCCCATCTTGAACGTTCCTCAAGTCCATGTTGGGAATTGGCCGCTGGTTATGGCGGTCCGCCCGCACTATCTTCGCGCCCCGCCAAGCTCCGGCGCAAACCGCCACAAGACGCCCCATGTTGAGGGAATTGACAACGCTGTCGGAAGACATGGTGTCCTTGCGCCACCATATCGCGAAAATCGAAGCGCCGTGCAGACCGGCAACACGTGATGCGCCAGGTGCCACGGCGACGCGCCGGCGCGGCTCGCGCCTGCCGATCCCGGCCCGGCCCCACCGCGATCGGCGCACGCGGCTCGGGCTGATGCTGGCGGCAGCGCTCAGCGGCAGGTCCTTCCTGTTCCTGCGCCTCGCCGCTCCAATGCTCGGCCGTCGCCCGTAGCGAGGCACGAGCCGGGTACCATGGCCGGACACCGTCACGAATCCGGACCGAAGGAGACCAACATGAAGTCACGCGCCGCCGTCGCCTGGGCCGCAGGCCAGCCCCTCAGCATCGAGGAAGTGGACGTCGCCGGGCCGCAGGCCGGCGAAGTGCTGGTGCGCATCGTGGCCACCGGCGTCTGCCACACCGACGCGTTCACCTTGTCCGGCGATGATCCGGAAGGCCAATTCCCGGTGATTCTTGGCCACGAGGGCGGCGGCATCGTCGAGGACGTCGGCCCCGGTGTCACCACGGTCAAGCCCGGCGACCACGTGATCCCGCTCTACACCCCCGAATGCGGCGAGTGCGAGTACTGCCGCTCGGGCAAGACCAACCTGTGCCAGAAGATTCGCGTGACCCAGGGCCAGGGCCTGATGCCCGACGGCACCTCGCGCTTTTCGCTGGGCGGCAAACCCTTGCTGCACTACATGGGCACCAGCACGTTCAGCGAGTACACCGTGCTGCCGGAAATCGCGATTGCGAAAATCAATCCGGCCGCGCCGCTGGACAAGGTCTGCCTGCTCGGCTGCGGCATCACCACCGGCATTGGCGCGGTGCTGAACACGGCGAAGGTCGAACCCGGCGCCACCGTGGCTGTGTTTGGCCTGGGCGGCATCGGCCTGTCGGTGATCCAGGGCGCGGTGATGGCCAAGGCCGCGCGCATCATCGCGGTGGACTGCAACCCGGAGAAATTCGTCATGGCGCGCGCGCTCGGCGCGACCGACTGCGTGAACAGCGCCGACCATCCCGACACGCCGATCCAACAGGTGATCGTCGAGCTCACCCACGGTGGCGTGGACTATTCCTTCGAATGCGTCGGCAACGTCGACCTGATGCGCTCGGCGCTGGAGTGCTGCCACAAGGGCTGGGGCGAATCCACCATCATTGGCGTGGCCGGCGCCGGCCAGGAAATCCGCACGCGGCCATTCCAGCTCGTCACTGGCCGGGTCTGGCGCGGCTCCGCGTTCGGTGGGGTGAAGGGCCGCTCGCAGTTGCCGGGTTACGTCGAGCGCTACCTCGCCGGCGAGATCAAGATCGACGAGATGATCAGCGCCGTGCTGCCGCTCGAGCGCATCAACGAGGCGTTCGAGCTGATGCACGCCGGCAAGACCATCCGCTCCGTGATCCGCTACGACCAGGCCTGAGCGGCCCCACGTCATCACCTTCCTGCGAAACGCCCTTCCTCGTCATTCCCGCGAAAGCGCACTGCTGTCCGGAATAAATTCGTGCCGCGACACCGAAGACGTGGCGACGCAAGGCTGGACGGCTGTCACGCGCAACCTGGACTCAAAAAAAAGTGGTCACCCCGTTGTCTTACCCAGAACCTCGAACCTCCATCGTCATCCCCGCGCAAGCGGGGATCCAGTGCTTTTAGGTGTCTGCAAAGGCCAAAGCACTGGATTCCCGCTTGCGCGGGAATGACGCCAGGTAGGGTTTCGGCGTCCTGGCACGATACCGTAGATGAAGCAAAGGCGGTTCCGAAAACGTTCCGGACAGCAGTGCGCGAAGGCGGGAATCCAGGGGCTTTTCGCTGGGGTGGCCTGAAAAGCAAGAGCACTGGATGACCGGCATTCGCCGTTGTGAAGCGCCTCCCGCTTTCGCGGGAATGACGAGGGGGAAGCTCGGGCAAGACGGCAAAGATGTCGACTGGCGCCCGGACCGGGCCACCGCGATGCACAAATCGCCGCAGGCCGGCAGCGGCGACGATTCGGTACCATGCAGGGACCCAGCCGCTATCCTGCGGCCATTTCCGAGGAGTGCAAGCCATGCCTAGCCAGACCAGACACCTCGACGCTTATCCGGTAGCCAATCAAGCCCATCGCCCGCTGCGCACGGCCGGCCTGCTGCTGGCCCTCGGCGCCGGCCTGGCCTGGGGCAGCGCGGCCTTTGCCCAGCAGGCACCGGCCGCCGGGGCGGCGACGCAAGCCACCGACTCCGCCGCGCTCGACCCCGCGCTGGCCGGCGATTGGCGCAGCAGTGCCAACCGCGCCCGCGACGTGTATCGCCACCCGAAGGCCACGCTGGAGTTCTTCGAGGTGCGCCCGGACCAGACCGTCATCGAGATCACCCCGGGCGGCGGCTGGTACAGCGAAGTGCTCGCGCCTTATTTGCGCGACCGTGGGCACTACATTGCCGCGGTCGCTTCGGCACCAAAGGACCGCGAGGCGCAGCGTGACGAGAGCAGCCTGAAGCGCAAGTTCCTCTCCGACCCGGCGCGGTACGCCAACGCCGCCGTCCGCGAGTTCGATCCAAAGGAGCCGGTGTTTGGCCACCCTGGTTCGGCCGACCGCGTGTTGACCTTCCGCAATGTGCACAACTGGATGGGCGCGGGCACGGCGCCGGCGATGTTCAAGGCGTTCTTCGACGTGCTGCGTCCCGGCGGGGTGCTCGGCGTGGTTGACCACCGCGCCGCAAAAGGCGCCACGCTCGACGCGGTCAAGGGCAGCGGCTACCTGCCCACCGACTACGTCGTGAAACTCGCCACCGACGCTGGCTTCAGGCTCGACGCCAGCAGCGAGATCAACGCCAACCCGAAGGACACCAAGAATTATCCGAAAGGTGTCTGGACGCTGCCGCCCACCTATACCCTGGGCGCCCAGGACCGGGCGAAGTACGCCGCCATCGGCGAATCCGACCGCATGACGCTGCGCTTCGTCAAGCCGGCCGCGCCACGCTGAGATCCGGGGCCATCCGCGACCAGCCTGCCACGCCATGCTGATCGCGTTGAACAAGCCCTACGGCGTGCTGTGCCAGTTCACCGATGCCCAGGGGCGCAGCACGCTGGCGTCGTTCGTCGATCAGCCAGGCGTCTATGCGGCTGGACGGCTGGATCGCGACAGTGAGGGCTTGCTGCTGCTCACCGACGACGGCGCGCTCGCCCATCGCCTGACGGACCCGCGGCACAAGCAGCCGAAGACCTACCTGGTCCAGGTCGAAGGCGAGCCCGACGACCGGGCGCTGGAAGCGCTGCGCCGCGGCGTCGGCCTGAACGGCGGCTCCACCCTGCCGGCCCTCGCCGAGCGGGTGGCGGAGCCGGACTGGCTGTGGCCGCGCGACCCGCCAATCCGCGAGCGCCGCAACATCCCCACCAGCTGGCTGCGGCTGACGCTGCGCGAAGGGCGCAACCGCCAGGTACGGCGCATGACCGCCGCCGTCGGCTTCCCCACCCTGCGCCTGATCCGCGTAAGCATCGGCAACTACGGCCTCGGCGGCCTGCCTCCCGGCGCCACCCGCCGCCTGGCCTGAGGTCCCCTCGCCCGGGGCCTCTGACCCAAGCCTTGCGGTTACGGGGGATACCACGTCCTCAATCTTGCTCACGAGGCTGAGCTTGGCCCCTTCTCCCCTGACAGCTTCAGCTCGGGGGTGAAGGCGGCAAGGCCGTAACTGCGTCGGACGACCGGCCGCCGCGTACCGTCCTCAGGACGACGGCAGGCCAAAGAACGCGCGCGCGGTGGCGGTGCTGTTCGCCGCCGTGATTTCCACCGGCTCGCCGCGATCGTGCGCCACCTGCGCGCAGACATAGGGCAGGTAGGCCGGCTCGTTGCGCCGGTCTTTCGGTGCCGGGCGCACGGTGCGTGGCAACAGGTACGGCGCATCGGTCTCCAGCATCAGACGATTGGCCGGGATGTCCCGCACCAGCCCGCGCAGGTGCACGCCGCGGCGCTCATCGCAGATCCAGCCGGTGATGCCGATGTGGCAGTCCAAGGCCAGGTAGTCGTGCAGTGCCTCGGCGGTATCGGTGAAGCAGTGCACGACCGCATTCGGCACGCGATCGCGATAGCGCCGGAGCAAGGCGAGGAAATCCTCGTGCGCATCGCGTTGGTGCAGGAACAGCGGCATGCCCAGCTCGGCAGCAAGCCGCAGTTGGCGTTCGAATACCCGCAGTTGCGCCGCGCGCGGGCTGAAGTCGCGGTAGTAGTCCAGCCCGGTCTCGCCAATTGCCCGCACCAGCGGGTCGCGCGCCAGCTCGCGCAGCACGGCCTCGGTATCATCGTCATATTCCGCCGCCTGGTGCGGATGCACGCCCACGGTCGCCGACAACGCGTCACCATGGCCGCGGGCCAGCGCCAGCGCTTCCACGCTGCCACTGCGCGAGGCGCCCGTCACTACGATGTGCTCCACGTCCCGCCCGGCCGCGCGTTGCAGCACGTGATCCAGGTCGCGCGCAAACGCCTCATGCGTCAGGTTGGCGCCAATGTCGAACAAGCTCGTCTCCGTCATCAACCCATTGTCCCAGATATCGCCGCCCAAGCCGGACCCGATCTCACACGCCCCAATGGGATTCGAAGCCCAAGAAAATTGATCCGGACAGTGGGAGCGGCCCGAGGACGGTCACGCTTGCCGCGGCCCCCCGAGCTCTGCTTCGGAGAACCGTTTCCACGACTTCGGACGCCGACAGTTCGACCGGCCCGCTGTACCACGCATCGTCTATGATCGGCAGGGCCGCATAACCGGACAACACCGGCCCGGTGCGCGTCGCCACCAGCCGCCCAGGGGAAACGCCATGCTGACTCGCTCCATCGTTGTACTGCTTGCCGCCTTTGTCGCTCTGCCGGCAGTCGCCGCCGCGCCAACCGACCCGGCACCCGCCGGCCCGTCACGGGTGCTGACGGGTGCGGACCTGTTCAACCTGGAAGCGGCGGCAGACCCGCAGATCGCGCCAGACGGCAAGACGATCGTCTACGTGCGCCGCGCCAACGACATCATGACCGATCGCATACGCTCTTCCTTGTGGTCGATCGACCTCGCCAGCGGCGTGCAGACGCCGCTGGTCACCGGCGCCGGCTCGTACACCCAGCCGCGCTGGTCGCCGGATGGAAGCCGCCTTGCGTACATGTCCAGCCAGCCCGGCAAGCATGGTGCCCAACTCTTCGTACGCTGGATGAAGAGCGGGGCGACGACGCGCCTCACCGGCCTGCCGGACTCGCCGCACGGCATGGCCTGGTCGCCCGACGGCAAGCGCATCGCCTACACCATGCGCGTACCTGGCACGGCGCCGAAGCTCGGCACGGCGCAGACCAAGCCCACCGGCGCCGAATGGGCAAAACCGCTGGAGATCATCGACGCCGTCGTCTACCGCACCGATGAAGGTGGCTACGCCAAGCCGGGCTACAACCAGGTGTTCTGGATCTCCGCCGATGGGGGCGCGCCAATCCAATTGACGTTCGGCGCACACGACATCCGTGGCGCGCTGTCGTGGTTGGCCGACGGCCGCGCCGTCGTCTTCAGCGCCAACCTGACGCCGCAATGGGAACTCGAAACCGCCAACACCGAAGTGCACACCGTCGCCCTCGACACGCTTGCCGTCAGCACACTGACGCAGCGCAAGGGGCCGGATGACGCGCCCAGCGTCTCGCCGGACGGCAAATGGATCGCCTACGTCGGTTACGAGGACAAGTTCCTCGGCTACCAGAACCGGCGCCTGTCGGTCATGCGCACGGACGGCAGCGACAATCGCGTGCTCACCGCGAAGCTCGACCGCAGCGTCGGCAGTCCGGAATGGGCCGCCGACAGCCGCTCCATCTACGTCAGCTACGGCGAGCACGGCACGGTCGACGTCGCCCGGGTGCAACTGGACGGCACGATCCATACGGTTGCCACCGACCTGACTGGCAGCGACTTCGACCGGCCCTATTCGGGTGGCGCGTTCAGCGTCGCGCGCGACGGCAGCATCGCGTATACGGGCGGCACCACCCAACGTCCCTCAGACGTCTGGACGGCCCGCGGCAACGCCAAGCCAAGGCAGTGGACCGACCTCAACGCCGGGCTGCTCGGCGGCAAGACGCTCGGCGCAGTCGAACCGTTGGCGGTCACCGGCTACGAGCAACAGCCGATCGATGCCTGGATGGTGACACCACCCAACTTCGACCCCTCGCGCAAATATCCGCTGATCCTGGAAATCCACGGTGGCCCATTTTCCGCTTACGGACCCTCGTTCTCCACGGATGACCAGCTCTACGCCGCCGCGGGCTACATCGTGGTCTTCGCGAACCCGCGCGGCTCGACAGGCTATGGCGAAACCTTCGCCAACAAGATCGACAAGACCTACCCCGACCATGACTACGACGACCTCATGGCCGTGGTGGACGCAGCCATCGCCAAGGGTCATGTCGATCCGCAGAACCTGTTCGTGACGGGCGGTTCCGGCGGCGGCCTGTTGACCGCCTGGATCGTCGGCAAGAACGACCGTTTCCGCGCCGCGGCGGCGCAGAAGCCGGTGATCAACTGGGCCAGTTTCGTGTTGACCTCGGACATGACGCCGATGTTCGCGCGCTACTGGTTTGGCAACCTCCCGTGGCAGGACCCGCAGGGCTACTGGGCCCGCTCGCCATTGTCCCTGGCCGGCAACGTCAAGACGCCAACCCTGGTCGTGGTCGGCTCGGCTGACCACCGCACTCCGGTCAGCGAATCCGAGCAGTTCTACGAGGCGCTGCGGCTGCGCGGCGTCCCGACCATGCTGGTCAAGGTTCCAGATGCCAACCACGGCGGCCTGGCTGCGCGGCCCTCGCAGTCGGCCGCGAAAACCGCGGCCATCCTCGCCTGGTTCGAGCGCTACCGCACCAATTAAAGGGAACGCGGCAAATTAAGGAAGCTCTGAACAATTCGCTCTTGATCGTCATTCCCGCGAGGCGCCTTTCAACAGCCGAAGGCTGGTCAAGCGGGAATCCAGTGTCTTTGATTTCAACAGCTTAACCTCACTGGATCCCCCGCTTGACCAGCCTTCGGCTGTTGAAAGGCGCCTCGCGGGGATGACGGCAATTATTCAGACCTTCCCTAAGGCGCATACAAGGTAAAAGGGGCTGGTGCATTTAATCGTGCTGTCCGGTGACTTTGCCCGCCTGTCGCACAGGCCTGACACAGACAACCCGGTCAGTAGAGGACCAGATAGTGAGCCAACCCCTCTCTACGCCGACACGCATCGGCGAGGGAGGACTCAGAAGCGGTATTCCGCGTTCAAAGTCCACACGCGGCTGCCAATATCCAGGTGGCCAATCGCTTCGTGGCTCTTGGAAATGCGGTAGTAATCGAAGGCGGCGCCGACGCTCCAGCTGCGGGTGAAGTCATAACCGAACCCGATACCCGCATAGCCATCGAGTGACTGACGGCTGGCTTTATAGGTTTCGCTGGGATCGACAGTGTAGTCGGTGAGCGTCGCGTGCAGTTTCCACATGAAAAAGCCTGCGCGCGCGGAGATATACCACGGCGAGCCCAAGTTGAAATGCCCGTTGATGCCAGTGGTCCAACCGTCGCCGGAGAGCTTGCCGCGGTACATGTCCGGCACGGTGCCAGTGACACTGCCCAGGTTGGTATAGCCGGCTTCGAAGCCGATGAATTGCGTGCGGTAGCCGAAGTTGACGATCCCAGCCGATCCGTGTTCGCTCCCCAGGTCGTACTGGTCAACGGTCGCGTGATAGTTCGCTCGACCGGCACCTGCGTTGACAAACCAACCCGTCAGATCATCTGCATGCACACCAGGCATGAGGGAAGCGCTGGCCACCGCAATGGCCAGTAATGCGTACGTCTTGTTCATTAAGATCCCCTGTCAAAAGTTAGCCGGCGTCACCGCCGCAGCCCGACATTCATTGCCGAAGCCGCCGGATTATATCAATCAGGGTTTTGGGGAAACGGCCCATGCGCACATTTCAGCCAACTGTCGCCTTTTTCGACAGCGAGCAGCCTGCGCAGCACCAAGTGGCACTCTAATGCCACTTTCATGCGCACTGAACCGGTTACCTACCCCAAACGGCGGGCCACCGAGCCCCTGGCGGACATCGAGCGCGACCGCGAACCCGTGCTCATCACGCGGCCAGACCGAGCAGTAAGCGATCGCGTGCGTCCCGGTCCAGGCACGAGGCTTGCGCTGATGCCTTGCGACACCGATTCCGCTCAGCCGAGCTCGCGCACGCGGAAGCTCCGGCCCTTGATCTTGCCGGCGCGCAGACGCTCCAGCGCCTTGCCGGCGCGGGCGCGTGCAATCGCGACGTAGGCGCGCGTCGCGAACACATCGATCTTGCCCACCTCCGTGCCGGCCAGGCCGGCATCGCCGGTGAGCGCGCCCAGGATGTCTCCCGGACGCAGCTTGTCGCGCCGCCCGGCATCGATCACCAGCGTCTGCATGGGTGCCAGGCGCAGGGTCTTGCCGCGCGTCGGCACGAGCTTCAGCGGCCGCCACGGCAATGGCGTGCCAGCAAGCGCCTCGATGGCGGCCGCCTTGGGTTGCTCGCTTGGCGTGCACAACGTAATCGCCAGACCGCGCTGCCCAGCCCGGCCCGTGCGGCCGATGCGGTGGGTGTGCGTCTGCGCATCGTGCGCGACGTCGTAGGACACCACCAACGGCAGCGCGACGATATCCAGTCCGCGCGCGGCGACATCTGTCGCCACGAGGACGCTGCAACTGTGGTTCTTGAAGCGCACCAGCACTTCATCGCGATCGCGCTGCTCCATGTCGCCATGCAAGGCCAGTGCAGAATGCCCGCGGCGATCGAGCTCCTTGGCAACGGCGTCGACTTCGCGGCGTGTGTTGCAGAACACCAGTGCCTGCGGGCGCGCCGCGTCATCGGCGCCGCGCGAGGCTCCGACCAGTTGTGCGAGCGCATCCAGCTTTTGCGCCGGCTCGACTTCGTGGAAGCGCTGCTCGATCACCAACTCCTGGCCGGTCGGCGCCTCGACGGTCACCGTGATCGGATCGTGCTGTACCCGCTGGCTGATTGCGCGGACCTCGTCGGCATAAGTCGCCGAGAACAGCAGCGTTTGATGATGCTTGGCAATGCGCGCCAGGATGTCGTCGAGCGTGTCGGCGAAACCCATGTCGAGCAGGCGGTCGGCTTCATCCAGCACCACCAGCTTGATGCCGCCACCATGCAGGCTGCCCTTCTTCAGGTGTTCCTGCACGCGACCGGGCGTACCGACGACGATATGCGGGTCGCGCGCGAGCGATGCCAGTTGCGGACCCAGGGGCATGCCACCGCACAGGGTAAGCAATTTCACATTCGGAATATGGATGGCCAGTTTGCGGATCACCTTGCTCACTTGGTCCGCCAATTCGCGCGTGGGACACAGCACCAGTGCCTGCAGGCGAATCAGGCTGACGTCGAGGCGTTGCAGCAAGGCCAGGCCAAATGCCGCGGTCTTGCCGCTGCCGGTCTGCGCCTGCGCAATCACGTCGCACCCGGCCAGCATCGGCGGCAGGCTCTGCGCCTGGACTGGTGTCATGCGGGCATAGCCCAGGGCGTCCAGGCTGGCGAGTAGGGGCGGCGACAAGGCCAGGGTCGAGAATGCGGTCATGTGCGCATGATCGCATGCTCCCCCCCGCCGACGCCGTACTTGCATCCAGCCGCCGGCTCCGCGACCCTGTACCGGCTGCCACCACCCCTGGACGAGATGGACACCGTCTGCATCGAAGACTTGCGCGTGGACGCCCTCATTGGCGCCTACGCCTGGGAACGCGAATTGCGCCAGCCGTTGCTGCTCAGCGTGCGCCTGGGCTATGACAACCGGGTCGTCGACGGCCTGCGCACCGCCATCGACTACGCCAGCGTGGCGCAGGTCTTGCGCGCGCATCTCGCCGGCCGCAATGACGAGTTGCTGGAAACGCTGGCGGAGAGCTGCTGCGCGCATCTCGCCGAACGTTTCCACCCGCACAGCATCGAGCTGCGGATCGACAAGCCCCTGGCCGCGGCCAGCCTGGGCTGCGCGCGCGTCGGGATCAGCGTGCGTCGCGACTATGCCTGAGGTCGCGGGGCGCTGGCTGCTCCTGCTGGGCTCCAGCCGCGACGACGACGGGCTGATGCGCCAGGCACTGGAGCAGCTCGGCCACCGCGGCACTGCGCACTGGCTGACGCCGATCCGACGCTTCCCGGCGGACGACGACAGCGGCTTGATGTTCTACAACGCTTTGGCGATCTGGCAACCGGCCCACGACGCGGCGGACGCGCAAGCGGACATCCGGCGTATCGAATCGGTGCTGGGGCGCGATCGCCGGCGCCGCGACGACGTGGCGATCGACATCGACCTGCTCGCGCACTTCTCCGGCAACCAATGGCAAGCCCATGCACACGCCAGGGACAAGCACGAATTCGACCGGCCGCTGGTGCGCACGCTGCTGCAGCAATCTGGCGTGACGGTCATCAACGCGAAGGCATGACCACCGGCCCGCCTCGGCAGGCGCTCAGACGTGCAGCAGGCGGCCGCCATCCACCGGCAGCACGACGCCGCTGCAGTAACCGGCGTCGCGCAGCAGGTACAGCACGGCATCGGCGATTTCCTGCGGCGTACCCTGCCGACCCAACGCCGTGCGCTGCTCGACCATGCCCGCCGTCTCCGCCTTGACCGGATTCGTGGACCACAGGATGTTGCCCGGAGCGACTGCGTTGACCCGGATCTCCGGACCCAGCTCCAGCGCCAGGCTGCGCGTCAGCATCACCAGCGCCGCCTTGCTCATGCAATACAGCGTATGTGCCGCCAGCGGACGTTCCGCGTAGATGTCGACGATGTTGACGATCGCGCCGCGCGCCGCCCGCAACGCCGGCACCGCGGCCTGGCTCAGGAAAAACGCGGCGCGGGCATTCGCGCCGAACAGCTCGTCCCACTGCGCGGGCGTCGCGCTCGCCACCGGTGTGGCGTAATAGGCAGAGGCGTTGTTCACCAGCGCGTCGAGTCGCCCGAAGCGCGCGTGCACGCTCCCCACCAGCCCCGGCATGACCGCCGCGTCGGCCAGATCCGCCTGCAGCAGCAGCGTGCTGTCCACGCGCCGCGCCTCGAGCTCGGCGGCAAGTGCCGCGGCGTCATCCCGTGAAGACCGATAGTGCAGGGCCACGTCGTACCCGGCCGCATGCAGGCGCCGCGCGATCACCGCGCCGATCCGGCGTGCGGCGCCTGTGACCAACGCCACCGGTGGCTGGCTGTGTGTGTGCATGCCCTACCCTCCGCGCGAATGTCCAGCTTGCCGCAAAGCGCGCGGCACGTCATCTGCCGCAGCGCCCCGGGTCAATCGCAACCAGAGCCCACGGCGCTCAGACAGCCACATCCGTCTCCGAAGCCGACGCGACGGCGGAGGCATCTTCCACGGCCAGGTCGCCGGAAAACAACTCGATCGCGGTATCGGCAACGTGCATGGTGTCGTAATACGCGTAGGCCCCGACGCCAATGGCACCGACAGCGGGCAACCAGCGCGAAAGGCCTTGCCCAACGGTGCGTCGGCCAAGGCGCAGGCCGATCTGCTGCGCCACGCGGCGGGCCACGCTTTGCGACATGCGGCGGAAGATCAGGCGATCACCGAGGCGCACCACGAGGTCGCGGAACGCCTGCGCCGCGGTATGCCGGAACAGGCACCACATCATCTGCTCGCGCCCCAGCATGGCATGCCGGCCGTGTGCCGCGGCAATGTCGCTGACCAGTTGGGCCTGGATCTTCCAGATGCCGATCATCTCCGGCAACATGGTCAACCAGCCCAGCGGGCCTGGCGGCAACGCCAGCGAGCCCGCGGTCAGCGCGGCGCGCCTGGCCGCTCGCTTGGCCAGGCGACGTGACTCGCCCGCTGGATCTCCGCTGCCGCCGACCCTGCTGCCGGGCACCTCGCTGACGAAATCGAGGATCGCAGCGGTCATCCGCCCCGGCTCGACCGGGGCGATCACGGCGGGTACCTGCTGGCTGCTGGACTTGGGCATGCCTCACTCCGGCAGGGTCGCGACTGCCCTGCCTGGTTCCTGGCAGTCTAAAGACGGCGCGTGAAGCAGAGCCGAATGCTGCCGGCCCAGCCACGCTGCAGCGTCCGCACTGCTGCGCGGCAAACGAGCCGCTGACGAGCTGCTGACGAGCTGCTGACGAGCTGCTTCTAGTTATGATATAACATAATGCGCCGCAGTCTGCTTTCCACCTTCGCCGGACCCACAATGAAACGTTCGCTGTTAGCCCTGAGCCTGGTCGCTGCCGTGACCGCAACGCCCGCATTTGCCGGCAATGTGGCCGACAGGGCAGCCCTGCCCGCACCGGCCGCCAACGACGACGATCAGGCCACGGGTACGCGCAACTCGCCGCCCCAGGTACAGGAGCTGGGCGCCGTGTCGGTGACGGCCATGTTGGACCAGGCACGCAACGCACTGTCCCCGGATACCGGCTCCAGCCAGTACCTGATCGACCATCAGGCCATAGCGCGCCTGCCGTTGGGCGCAGCCACGCCGATCAACCAGGTACTGCTGCAGGCCCCGGGCGTGGTGCAGGATTCCTACGGTGGCCTGCACGTACGCGGCGACCACGGCAACCTGCAATACCGCATCAACGGCGTGATCATCCCCGAGTCGATCGGCGGCTTCGGCCAAAGCCTGGACTCGCGCATCATCCGCAACGTGAAGCTGCTGGACGGCGCGCTGCCGGCGCAGTACGGATTGCGCACGGCGGCCGTGGTGGACATCACGACCAAGAACGGCAGCAACCTCGGCAACGGTGGCAGCGTGGGCATCACCGGCGGCAGCAATGCCACGCTCAACCCGAATGCGTCGGTGTGGGGCGACACCGATCGCTGGAGCTGGTTCCTCACCGGCAACTACATGACTAACGACGCCGGCATCGAAAATCCGACGCCGAGCAGGCGGCCGATCCACGACCATACCAACCAGGCCAAGGGCTTCGGCGACATCAGTTACCTGATCAACGACGATACCCGCCTGAGCTTCCTGTTCGGCGTGGCCAACAACCGCTTCCAGATTCCGAACAATCCTGGTCAGCGGCCGGAATTCGGCTATCAAGACACCGTCGATTTCGACTCGGCCGATCTCGACGAACGCCAGCGCGAGAACACCCGCTTCGGTGTCCTCGCCCTGCAGGGCGAGCTGGGCGAAACCGGCTACCAGGTGGCCATCGGCCAGCGTTACAGCAGCCTCGCCTACACGCCGGATCACGTCGGCGAACTGATGTTCAACGGCGTCGCCTCCAACATCGAGCGCAACAACCGCGCCAGCACGCTCCAGGCCGACTTCTCCAGCCCGCTCGGCCTGCACCACACGCTGCGCTATGGCCTGTATGGCAGCTTCGAGCGCGCCGCCAGCGGCAACGACGCCTGGGTTTTTCCCGCCGACGATGCCGGCGAACAGACCAGCACGCTGCCCATCAATATTCTCGACGACAGCCACCTCGTGGCGAAAACCTGGTCGGCCTACGTGCAGGACGAATGGCGCATCGCCGACGGTTGGACATTGAACTACGGCCTGCGCGGCGACCGTTACGAACTGGTGCGCAGCGAAAGCCAGCTCAGTCCGCGTCTCGGCCTGGTCTGGCAGGCCGGCGACGGCACCACCGTACATGCCGGTTATTCCCGCTACTTCACCCCGCCGTCGACCGAGTTGATCGCCAGCGCCAACATCGCCAAGTTCGATGGCACCACCAACGCGGTGGCCGACGACGGCAACAACACGCCGCTGGCCGAGCGCTCGGACTACTTCGACGTCGGCGTCTCGCAAAACTTCGGGGCAGCCTGGACCGTCGGTCTGGATGCCTACTACCGCAGGGTGCACCGCCTGCAGGACGAGGGCCAGTTCGGCGCGGCCCTGGTCTACTCCACGTTCAACTACGCCAGGGGCCAGGTGAAGGGCCTGGAATTCACCGTCAACTACGACCAGGGCCCCCTTTCGGCGTACTTCAACGCCTCGCTGGGCAAGGCCATCGGCAAGCGCATCATCACCAGCCAGTACAACTTCGATCCGGGCGACCTGGCCTACATCAACGACCATTGGATCTTCCTCGACCATGACCAGAAGCTGACCTCGTCCGGCGGCGCCAGCTACGCGCTGGCCGATGGCACCCGCATTGGTGCCGACTATCTGTTCGGCAGCGGTATGCGCAAGGACGGCACTGTGCCCAACGGCGCTTCGCTGCCGGCGTATTTCCAGATGAACCTCAACCTGTCGCACGATTTCACGTTCAGTGCGACCGGCCCACTGCACGTACAGTTGGCCGTGATCAACGTGCTCGACCGCGGCTACGAGCTGCGCGACGGCAGCGGCATCGGTGTCGGCGCACCACAGTTCGCTCCGCGCCGCGGCGTGTACCTGGGGCTGCAAAAGGATTTCTGACCCGCTCCGGTGCGGACAGGACCATCCGCTATGCTGGCCGCCCCAACAGCCATCGGCAGCGAGCCATGCCCGAGCGACTTCCCGAACCCGACGCCGACGAGCGCGCGTATTCCGACCGACTGCTGCGGCTGCTGCGCGAACTGATTGCACGAAACGGTCCGCTGCCGTTTTCGCAATACATGGAGCGCTGCCTGTACGCGCCAGGGCTCGGCTACTACAGCGCCGGCCGGATGAAGTTCGGCGCGGCCGGCGACTTTGTCACCGCTCCGGAGTTGGGCACGGTGTTCGCGCAATGCACCGCAAACGCCCTGGTGCCCACGCTCGCCGCGCTGGGCACCGACGCGGACTTCCTGGAACTGGGTGGCGGCAGTGGTGCGTTTGCCGAGGCCGCGTTGTCGTCGTTTGCACGCGTTGGCCACATCCCGCGCCGCTACCTGATGCTCGAGCCCAGCGCCGATCTGCGCGAACGCCAGCGCACGCGCCTCAACCGTCAGCTGCCAGCCGAGCTGGCCGCGCGCGTGCACTGGATCGACCAACCGCCGGAGCAGGACTGGCAGGGGGTGCTGTTCGCCAACGAAGTGATCGACGCGCTGCCGGCTACACGCTTCGCCGTGCGTGACCACGAGGTGCACGAAGAACACGTCGCCCTGGACGAAGAGGGCCGCTTGCGCCGCGTCGACCGCCCGGCCGACACGCTGGTGAGTGGCGCCGTCCGCCATCTCGAGCGTTCCCTGGGCGCGGCATTTCCCGACGGCTACCGCTCCGAACTCCTGCCGCAGCTGCCGTACTGGATCGACGCGGTGACCGGCTCGCTGCGCCGCGGCCTGATGCTCTTCGTCGACTACGGTTACGTGCGCCGTGAGTACTACCTGCCCGAGCGCAGCGACGGCACGTTGATGGTGCATTACCGCCACCACGCGCACGATGATCCGCTGTGGTTGCCGGGCATGAACGACTTGACTGCCTCCGTCGATTTCACCGCGTTGGCGGAAGCCTGCAGCCACGCCGGCGGCGAGATTGCCGGCTATTGGTCACAGGCCCAGTTTCTCCTGGGTGCCGGCTTGCCGGAAGTGTTCGCGCGCGAACAGGCGCAGGCTGCCGACATGCCGGCGCAGTTGCGGCTGGCAGGCGAGATCAAGCGCCTGACCCTGCCCGAAGCCATGGGCGAGCGCTTCCAGGCCATGCTGGTGGCCAAGGCCTTGCCGGAGCTGCACCTGCCCGCCGGCCTGCTCGCCGCCGATCGCCGCGACCGCTTGTGACCGATCACCCGCGTCAGCGAAGGGCCGGCTCGGCCATTGCCGCGGAGGTCGCCGGCGCGGGTGACGACGAGGCCGGCATCGGCAAGGGCAGCGGTTCCACCCTGGTCGCATCCTCAGGCCGGCGCTTCATCGCGCCGCTGGCAAAGAGCTCGCTGGCCACCTGGTAATACGCCACCGCCTCGTCGACCAGCCCCTGGTCCACCGGCTGCACCGGCGTGGCATCACCGGTGGCGTAGTCGGGCCGCAGCTGCTCCAGCTTGCGCTGCGGTTCGAGGACCGTGAGCACGTCGTCGCGCAGGTAGCCCAGCTTTTCATAAGTGCCGGGGAACGCGTGTTCGCGACCTGCCGGCAGCTGGAACAGGTCGTGGCCAAAGAAGCGCGTGCGGTAACTGAAGTTGAGCATGCCGAGCAGCGTCGGCGGGATATCCAACTGGCCCATGAGCCGGTGCACGCGCTCGGGCTTGAACTGCGCCGGCGCGTAAATCCACAAGGGGACGTGGTAGCGGTTGATCGGCAGGCTGGTCTTGCCGGCGCTGGAGGCGCAGTGGTCGGCGGTGATCACGAACACGGTGTCATCGAAATACGGCTTGGCGCGCGCGCGGCGGATGAAATCGCCAATGGACCAGTCGGTGTAGGCCACCGCGCCGGCGCGCGTGCGGTTGGCAAACTTCACGCGATTGTCCGGGAAGGTATACGGCCGGTGGTTGGACGTGGTCATCACGTGCAGGAAGAACGGCTTGCCCTCGGCGTGGATCTGGTCCATCTGGTCCAGTGCCAGGGTGTACAGGTCCTCGTCGGCTACGCCCCACACGTTCTGCCCGTGGATCGTCGCCGTCTTCGGGATGTCCCGGCGATCCACGTCGCGGTAGCCGTTGTGGCCAAAGAAGTAATTCATGTTGTCAAACTGGCCGTAGCCGCCGTAGACGAAGTCCGACTGGTAGCCGCGATCGTTGAACACGCTGGCCAGGGAGAACAGGTCCTCGTTGTCGTGTTCACGAACCAGGGAATCGCCCGGCGTCGGCGGCACAGACAGCGCCAATGCCTCGAGTCCGCGCACGGTGCGCGTGCCGTTCGCGTAGAGGTTGTCGAAGAACACGCTCTGGCCAACCAGGCCATCGAGGTAAGGCGTCATCCCCTCGCGGTTGCCGAACGTTCCCAGGTAATCGGCTGACAAGCTCTCGACGCTGATCAGCACGACATTGAGGTGTCGCTCCGGTCCGACGCGGCGGATCACGCGCGTGATGTCCCGGGGATCGTCGTTCAGGAACGTCGCATCCGGCGTGGCCAGGAGCTGGCGCAGGCGCGCATAGGCCTGGTCATCCGGCAGCGTGCGATAGAACTGCGCGTAATCCAGGTGGCTGCTGCGGAAGGCGGCAAAGAACTGGTAGATGCCGTTGCCGGCCAACTCGTTGACGTAGTTGTTCGCGGTGCGGTCTTTCATGCTGCCATTGACCGCAAACGTGGACACCACGGTGAGCGCCAGCCACAGCAGCACCAGCTTGCTACGCTGCCAGAGCCGGCTGCCGCGGTCCTGCGCGCGCAGGCCGCGCCGGCCGAGGAAGAACACCACCAGGGCCAGCAGCGCCAGCAGCGCCAGCCAGCGCCCAATCGGGTACGACTCCTGGATGTTGCCGATCACCTCGGTGGTGTAGACGAGGTAATCCACCGCGATGAAGTTGAAGCGCACGCTGAACTCGTTCCAGAACACCAGCTCGGACGCCGCCACGAAGAGCAGCCCATAGACCAGCAGCAAGCCAAATGCGTACAGCACCCATTGCCCCAGCCGCGAGGTATAGGTGAACGCGGCCAGCGGCAACACGAACAGGAACGGCAGGATCGCCGGCCAGGTCACCTTGAGGTCGGCGTGATAGATGAGGTGCAGGCTGGTCACGCACAGGAAACAGGCAAGCGCCACGCCGCAGGCATACGCCAGCCAGCGCAGCAGCGGCGGCGTGGCTCCGGATCGCGTGGGCACCAGCCACAGGAACAACACCAGCGGCCAGGAGAGATAGACGAACGTCACCAGGTCGTAGCCCAAGCCGACGCCAAACACATACAACAGATTCAGCGGCGTATGCGCGACGTTGTCGCCGGACACGACCAACAGCACGATCCGGGTGGCCAGGGAGATGGCCAGGTAGGTGAACGCGAGCCACCACAGCGGCCGATAGCGCTGGCGCAGGGGCGAGGGAGGGCTGAAGAGCTTGGGCACGAACGGCTCCGGCGGCAGTGAGGATGACCGATGCGCGCGATCGGCTGGGCAGTCCGCGCTTTATACCGCGAATTGGCGCCACGCAGCATTTGCCTTCAGCGCGGCAATCGCCGCGATCCGCGCTTCGCGCATCGCCTCGCCAATCGCCAGCCCCATCAATCCCTTCGCGGTGAACACCGCCGCCTCGACCCCGACCGCCGCGGCGTGGGCCGCACGCAGATAATCGGCTTGTGGATAGGCATCATCCTCGTGGCCGAGGCGGCCGCGCTTGTCAGCCAGGCACGCAGCGAGGAACGGCTCCAGCCGTTGCGGCCGGCGCAGCGCATCGAGCGCGCCCAGCAGTTTCAACACCGTGGCGGGTTTCAGTTCCAGCGCGCGATGCACGTTCAAGTGCTCGCGGCACACCTGCTCGGCCAGCACGGCGTGCTCGGTCGGCACCTTGAGTCGCGCGCACAGTGCCCGCAGCGGCACCACGCCGCGCTGCTCATGGCCAATATGGCGCGGCCACTCGGCGGCCGGGGTCAAGGCCTTGCCCAGGTCATGCGTCAGCGCGCAAAAACCAACCAGGTCATTGCCGGGGGCAATCCGTGCCGCGGCGTCGAGCGTGAGCTCGAGGTGCGCGCCCGTGTCGATCTCTGGATGGAATTCCGGGCGTTCCGGCACGCCGTAGAGCGCGTCCACCTCGGGCAGCAGCACGGCCAACGCCGCACACTCGCGCAGCACGCGCAGGAATGCCGAAGGCTGTGCCTCGGCCAAGGCCTTGCGCAATTCGGTCCACACCCGCTCGGCCACCAGGTGCGCCACCTCCCCGGCCTCGACCATGCCACGCATCAAGGCCATGGTTTCCGGCGCGACGCGGAAACCATCCGGCGCCAAACGGGCAGCAAAACGGGCGACGCGCAAGATGCGCACCGGGTCTTCGGCAAACGCCGGCGAGACATGCCGCAGCACGCGGTCGGCCACGTCACGCGCGCCGTCGTACGGGTCGATGAGGCGACCTTCGCCATCCTGGGCCATGGCATTGATGGTGAGGTCACGCCGCGCCAGATCCTGCTCAAGGGTCACCGAGGCATCGGCCTGGAAGGCAAAGCCATGGTAGCCATGGCCGGTCTTGCGCTCGGTGCGGGCCAACGCATATTCCTCGCCCGTGGCGGGATGCAGGAACACCGGAAAGTCCTTGCCGACCGGTTTGTAGCCCTGGGCCAGCATGGCCTCAGGCAGCGCGCCCACGACCACGTAATCGCGGTCCACCACCGGCCGCTGCAACAGCTGGTCGCGGACAGCGCCACCGACGAGATAAATCTGCATGGCTCGATTGTGCCACGCGAGTGGCACCGATCGACGGCGCCACCATCGGGAACACGGCGGCCGACCCGGGTCGATGCCGCACGTTGGCGTCAGCGGTCGCAGTCGACGAGTAAACTGGCATCGATCCGCGACCTCGTCATCCGGCCGTCCAAGATCAGCAGCGGAAGGGTCGCCAATCGGGAGCCAAGGACATGGAAGCGGTACAGATCGTGGAGATAGGCAAGCCGCTGCAACGACGCGAATTGCGGGTGCCGGAACCCGGACCGGGCGAGATTCGCGTCAAGGTGCAGGCGGCGGGCATTTGCCATTCGGACGCGCACTATCGCGACGGCACCGGCCACGTCGCGTTCCTGCCCATGACCCCCGGCCACGAGATTGCCGGCGTGGTGGACCAGCTTGGCGCTGGCGTCGACGGCGTGCGCGTGGGCGAGCGCGTGGCCTTGCATTATCTCCTCACCTGCGGCCGTTGCGATTGTTGCAGCCGCGGCCTGGAGCAGTTCTGCACCAGCGTGCGTATGCTCGGCAAGGATGCGCCTGGCGGCTACGCCGAATACGTGGTAGCCGCGGCACGCAATGCGATCCCCGTGGCCGAGGACGTCAGCCTGGCGGAAGCGGCGATCATGATGTGTTCCAGCGCCACGGCGTTCCACGCCCTGCACCAGGCGCGCCTGCAGGCCGGTGAGAGCGTGGTCGTGTTTGGCGCCGGCGGCCTGGGCCTGTCCGCGGTGCAACTGGCGCGGGCCTGCGGCGCCGGCGCGGTATTTGCCGTGGATATCGATCCGGCCAAACTCCAGGCCGCGGCCAGCTACGGCGCCATCCCGATCGACCCGGCCAAGGGCGCGCCGGAAACCCAGCTGCGCGACGCCACGCAAGGGCGCGGGGTCGATGTGGCGCTGGAATTTGCCGGCTTGCCGGTGACCCAGCGGCAGGCCGTGGCCGCGCTGGCCGTGCATGGCCGGGTCGCGCTCGCCGGGATTTCGCGCGTACCGTTCGCGGTGGACAGCTACGTGCACGTGATCAACCGGGAAGCGTGCATCGTCGGCGTCTCTGATCACCTCCGCAGCGAGCTCGTCACCTTGATGGAATTCACCCGTCGCGGCTTGCTCGACTTGAAGAGCGTGATCGCCGACCGCCTGCCCTTGGACGCAGCGTCAATCAATGACCGCCTGGACGCGCTGTCCGCTTTCCACGGCCGAAGCCGTTCGGTGATCGAGGTGGCTTGACCAGCCGCAGGGGCCCGCAGCCGCGTCCGGCCCACGCCGCGCCCACCGCAGGACGCCCCGCCTCAGGCAGCGCCGACCACCGCAATGCACTCGACTTCCACCTGCGCGCCAATCGCCAGGCCGTTGACGCCCATCGCGCTGCGCGCTGGATAGCGGCCGTGGAAGTAGGTCTTGTAGATCTCGTTGAAGTCGTTCCACTTGGCCATGTCGGCCAACATCACGGTGCACTTGACCAGGTCGCCCATGCTGGCGCCATTCGCCTTCAGCACGGTCTGGATGTTGTCCATGGCCTGCCGCGCCTGCGGCTTGAGGCCGCCGGGCACGAGCTGCAACGTGCCAGGCTTGACCCCGACCTGCCCGGACAGGTACAGCGTGTCGCCGACGCGGACCGCCTCGGCAAACGGCAAGCCCTGGCCGACGATCTTGCCCGAATTCAGGAACTCCACGCGCGGCGACGATTGCGCCCATGCCGCGGTGGCCAGCACGCAGCCAACCAGGGTGGAAAACAGCAGCGGACGGATTTTCATGGCGGGTATCCTGTAAGCGGGAAATGCAGGGGTTCGGGCCAAGTCTCGTGGCACGCGGGCCAGACGGCCGCGGCCCGGCCTGGAGCTTCGGGCCGCGCGGACGGGGTGCCAAGGCAAGCGCGGGCATCGCGCTGCATCGTCCAGTAACGGCGACTGCGCGTCAACACGAGTGCACGGGTCATCGCACGCGACGCGCGCCACGAGCCGCGGAGCTTCAGCCCACCGGAGCCTGCGCCGCGGCAGCCGCCGGCGTGGGCGCAGGACAGGCCACTGCGGTGCGTGGCGTCTGCGCATCGGGTGCGGCATAGGGCTGGCCAATCGCGTTCATGCGCACGGACAGGGGCACCGCATCGCCGTTGAGGCGCCAGTCGTAGATGACGCTGAAGGCCATGACCCGCGCGACGTACTCACGGGTTTCCTTGTACGGAATCGTCGCCACGAAGACATCCGGCGCAAGCTCGCCGCGTTCGGCAACCCACTGCGCCACGCGGTTTGGCCCGGCGTTGTAGGCGGCGCTGGCCAGCCACGGCGAGCCACCAAAACGCGCAGCGACCTGGGCCAGATAGCGTGTGCCGAGCACCACGTTGACCGCGGGATCGTAGAGGCTGCGTGCTCCGCCCCAGGGCAGGCCGTTGCGCTTGGCCACCTGGGCGGCCGTGGCCGGCACAAGCTGCATCAGGCCGCGGGCATCGGCGCCCGAACGGGCGTCGCTCATCCACGCGCTCTCGGCGCGCACGATGCCGTAGGCCCAAGGCGGATAGACGCCCGCCTCGCGGGCCTGCACGACCAGGCCATCCTGGCTCGCCAACGGGAAACGCAAATCGTACAGCTGCAGGGCATCGCCGCTGTTGTAGGTGAACACGGCTCGATCGTACCAACCGCGTTGGTTGGCGAGCTTCGCGGCAATGCGCTTGCTTGCCTCGTCGCTGCCACGCAGGGCACGCGTCCACTCGCGCCGCGCATAGGCGGGCAAGTCCACCGCAAAAAGTTCAAAGGCGCGGCGCAAGCCCGCATTGGTCAGCAAGTCGCGCTCGCGCTGCGGATCGGCAGCCAGCGTTGCCGGACACAAGGCATAGGACTGGCGCACCTGGTCGGCTGCCAGGAAGCCGAAGAACGTTGGCTCAACGGCAAGCGCCGCATAGTCTTGGCGCGCCTGCGCCTCGCGTCCCGTCGCGGCGAGCGCGCGCGCGAGGAAATACCGCCACTCGCCATCCTCCCGCTCGCTTTCCGGCATCGCTTCGATCGCCGCGATGACGTCCGGCCAGGATTGCCGCGCCAGCGCCACCCGCGCCCGCCACGCGCGGGTGGCCCCGGATTGCGCCGCCGCCGGCAACGCAATCAGGCCGGCAAGCGCGTGCGCATCAAAATCGGTCGCATGGAACAGGGCCAACGCATGCAGTACCTGGTCGCGCTGCTCCACGCTGAAGGCGAAGCGGGCCTGCAGAACCTCCCAGGCGCGGTCGGCATTGCCGACTTGGCGGCGCGCAAGCTGGGTCAGGGCCAGGGCGGCAGCCTGTCGATAGCGCGGGTCATCCGGCCACTCGCGGGCGTCTGTGACAGCCGCCGATGGATCGCGCAAGGCCAGCGCCAGCGCCCGCGCGCCCGTGGCCTGGTCTGCCGGCAGCCAGCCGGCCAGGACCGCGATCGTGCCGCCCTGGCCGGCCTGGACCGCACGGTCGATGCGCTCCCACAGCCGCTTTGCGGTGAGCAGGCCCTGTGCCTGGGCGGCGGCCAGGACCGGATCGCAGGCCGACGGCAGATTCGCGCGGCTCCACAGCGTGGCCAGGTCTGCGTCGAAATCCAATGCCTCGCCATGGCTCAGGCGTGCCTGCAAGGCGTCGCAAGCCAGCGTGTCGCCCAGGCCCGGCTGATACATCGCACTGAAGCCGCTCCAATCCTGGCGGCGAGCCAGTTCCAGCAGGAAATCGCGACGCAGGTCTTCAGCCGGGAGCCAGTCCGGGTAGCGGCGCAGATAAGCCTCGACCGTGGTGGGATCGAGCTCGCGCAGATCGTGTTCCAGCACGGCCGCTTCCAGGTAGGGATACAGGGGGTAATCACCCAGGCCAGCGGCCAGCATGCGCCACCGCGCGTCACCGGCCTGCGCCGCCGCGTACGCTTGCATGAAGGCTTCGCGCTGGGCCGTATCGGCATCGGCGGCGCGCGACGCGCAGACCGGCGACAGTGAGGCCACGGCGAGCAGCAGGCCGGCCCATGCGGCACGCCAGGACGGGATGGCAGACATGGCGGCTCCCAGACGAAACGCCGGGCATTGTACGGGACCCTGCTTGAACCGCACCGCACCCCACGCCCACATCAGGCTCCCTGCAGCGACAGCTGGCGTCGCCGCCGGCTGTTAAGCTGTGCGCGTTTTGTCCTGACAACGGATCGATATGGCAGCGCCAGCGAGGGCTCGCGGCATGCGCGCGGCAGTGTGGTTGGCGCTGTGCGCATTGGCGGCCATCGCCGCCTGGGGCTGGTGGCGCCTGGGGCAGCCTGTGGCGCTACCGGACGCACCGTCGGGGCGCATTGCCTGTGTTTCCTACGCGCCGTTCCGCCTGCCCGGCGAAAGCCCGCTCGATGCGCATGCCTTTGTCAGCCCCGAACGCATCGATGCCGACCTGCAAGCCTTGTCGCAGCGCTTCAATTGCGTGCGCACCTATTCGCAGGGCCAGGGCCTGAGTGCCGTGCCGGAAATCGCACAGCGTCACGGCATGCAGGTGCTCATGGGCATTTGGCTCGGCCGCGAGCGGAAGGCGAACGCCGAGCAGATTCGCCTGGGCATTGCCGCGGCCCACCAATACCCGCAGGTACTGCGCGGCATCGTGGTCGGCAACGAGGTGCTCCTGCGCGGCGACTTGTCCGAGGCCGCGCTGGCCGGCTACATACGACAGGTGCGCGCCGCGGTCAGTGTGCCGGTGACCTACGCCGATGTGTGGGAGTTCTGGCTGCGGCACCGGGCCCTGGCCAGCGCCGTGGACTTCGTCACCATCCACATCCTGCCGTACTGGGAAGACCGCCCGGTCGGACCCGAGCATGCGGTGCAACACGTGGCCGCGGTGTACGTACGGATGCGCGCGGCGTTTCCGGGCCAAGCGGTGATGATTGGCGAAACGGGCTGGCCAAGCGCCGGACGGCCACGCCAGACCGCCGTGCCCAGCGTGGTGAACGAAGCGCGTTACCTGCGCGAATTCCTCGACTATGCGGCCAAGGTCCATATGCCGTACAACGTGATCGAGGCCTTCGACCAGCCATGGAAGCGGGACCTGGAGGGCACCGCCGGTGGCTACTGGGGTATTTTCGACGTCCGGGCGCGGCCCAAGTTCGGCATGAGCGGCCCCGTCACCGAAGTGCCGCGCTGGTGGCTGGGCTGGCTGGCGGGTGCGCTCGGCGCCGGCGTATTCCTCGCCTGCGCTGGCCGCGCCCGCCAAGGCCGCGGCTGGATTGCGCTGGCCTTGGCCGGCTTTGCCAGCGGCGCCGTCCTGGCCTGGCAATACCGGCAGCTCGCCCTGGCCGCACGTGACTGGTGGGAATGGACCATCTGCCTGGGAGCGTGCCTGGCCGCCCTGGCGACCGCCATGCTCCTGGCGTGGACGCTCGTCGCGCGCCTGACCGGCGGCGTCGATGACACGCTGCGTGCGCTTGGCGTACCACGCCAGGAAACGCCACCGGGCAACTGGTGGCACCCCCTGCAAGGCGCCTGGCTGCTGGCCCTGGCGTACTACGGTCTGTTGCTCGCCTTCGATGGGCGTTACCGCGATTTCCCGCTCGGCGTGTTCGCCTTGCCGACGATCGGCTACGCGCTCTGCGCCTGCCTGCCGCGCGGATCCACCATGCCGCCGGTGGAATCGCGCTTCCTGGCCTGCCTGGTGCCGCTGTTGGCGGCCGTCGTGCTGTTCCAGGAGCATGGCATCACGCACGCCGCCTGGCTATGGCTGGCCCTGAACCTGGCCTTGGCCGTGCCCGTGCTGCACGCGTGGCGACGCGCCCGCCTGCAGGCGCAACAAACGTAGGCAGCCCACCAGCAAGGCGAGCGCACCCGTCTCATAGCAATACAGCTCGAGCGCGAACAAGCCGACCGCCGCCGCCAGCCAGGCGACGGCCAGGCGCTGCGAAAACAAGGCCAACGCCGCGGCTACCAGCGCCAGCACGCCATACACGTCGTGCAGGAACCCGAGCACCAGCCACTGCCGCCAGATACACCACGCCGGACTGCCGGCATCGCCGCACAGCGCAGCGACATGGCTGGGCTGGATCAGCCCGTAGCGCAGCCACGCGGTGGCGAAGCCGACGACCAGCAAGGCCAGCCAAGGCAGCAGCTGCCTGTTCCACGACCGGCTCATCGACGCCGCCGGCGATGCCGCGGCTTGCCACCCACGTCGGCTGGCAAGCGGATTTCGGCAGCCAGGGGCAGGTGGTCGGAGAACGCCTTGGGGAGGGCCCACACCCGGTCCACCTGAATCGCCGGCGACGTGAGGATGTGATCCAGTGCCCGCCGCGGCTTCCAGCTCGGGAAGGTCAGCGTGGATTTCGCCGGTGGCTGCAAGGTGGACTTGGCGAACAACTGGCTCATTTCGGCGCTGTCCGGCTCGCTGTTGAGATCCCCCATCAAGACCGCATGCGGGAAATCCTGCAGCAGCTCGGCAATGAAGCCGAGCTGGCGTCCGCGTGCCGAGGCGCTGAGTGACAGATGCGCGATCATCACCGCCAGTGCGTGCTCACCTTCGCCGAACTTCGCCAGCAGCGCACCGCGGCCGGGTATGCGCGAAGGCAAGGGATACACCACCACGGATTCCGGCTTCAGCCGGCTGATCAAGCCATTGGCCGAATACGCCACGCGCGCCATCGCCCGGTTCGGCTGGTGGCTCCAGAACGGCATGCCGGAGGTCTCGGCCAGGTAGCGGGTCTGGTTGAGGAAGCCCGAACGCAGGCTGCCCGCGTCGGCTTCCTGCAGTCCAATCACGTCGAACTGCGGCAGCACTTCGGCCAGATGGTCCAGGTTGTCCATCTTCTCGCGTCCGGGCAGCAGGGCCGTGACCGAGCGCGTGAGGTAGTCGCTGTAGCCGCCCACGCTGGCGCCGGCCAGGATGTTGCAGCTCAGCAACCGCAGGCGACGCTCGGCGGTAGCGGAGGCAGCCGGATCCGCGGCTTCAGGCGCGGCAGTGACAGGTTTGGCAGCGTCGGTCATGATGGCAGGCATTCGATAAACGGCGCGCGCCCACCAACAAACGACTGGCGCGTACTCCCAGCATGATCGCTCAGTGGTGAATGGGATGCCACCGCCCGCGGGCGGTGATTTCCAGGCCGGCCTGCGCCAGCAACGCGGCGCAAGCTACTTCGACTGGGCCAGTTCGCGTTTGGCCAACCACAAGGCCACATCGGCCATTTCCTGCGGACTGCTGACGTCGGCGACCCGGTACTTGCCGTCGATCACCACGGCCGGCGTGCCGTCGACCTGCCAATGCTGGATCAGCGCCAGATCGCGCTTGAGTTGCGCCGTAGCCTCCGGCGAGTTCGCCACTTGCAGGAACCTCGCCCGGTCGACGCCTTCGCGCGCATAGAAATCGGCCAATTCATCCAGGGTATTCATCGGATAATGCTGGTCGAACTTCTGTTGAAACAACTTCTGGTGCGTACGCGCAACCACCCCGAGCTGGTTGGCTGCGTAGTACGCCCGCGCGTACGGCAGCCACTGTTCGTTGAATGGCGCCGGGACCAGCTTGAACTCCACGCCCTTGGGCAGCTCCTGGCGCAGCTTCTCCGCAATCGGGGCGAAATGCGCGCAGTGGATGCAGCCGTAGGAGAAGACCTCGACCACCTCGACCTTGCCGGCGCTGCTGTCACGCTGATGCGGCGCGGGGAGGGTCACGTACTCCTTACCCTCGGTGTACGGGGCCGCAGCATCCGTCTGCGCCGCACAGGCCGAGGCCAGGAGCACCCCGCCAAGCAACACCAGTATCCGCAACACGCTCGATCGCCCAAACATCGCGCCCACCTCCGTGAAGATTTCGGCTGCCGACACACCATAACCGGGAATCGACGGCAAGGCCCGCGCCGCGGCGCCAGATCACTTGCCGGCTGCTTCCTTGGACACCAGCCATTGGGTGAGTTCAAACGCCTGCGGATAACCGCCCGCGCTGGCCACGGTAAAGCGGTACTTGCCATTGACCACGATCGTCGGCGTAGCGTCGACACCGTACGCCTTGACCAGGTCATCGGCCCGCTTCATCTTGGTGTTGACGGCAAAGGAATCGGCCACGGCCAGGAACTCCTGGGCGGATACGCCGTACTTGGCATAGAACTTCGCGGCATCGTCGATCGTCGGCCAGGCCGAGCGCGGCTTCGGCGCGCCGCTCTGCAGGTTGTAGGTCGCCAGCTCGCCGCTCTTCCAGGTCGCGTCAAACATCGCGTCATGGGTCTTGTCGACCAACCCCAGCGCCTGCGCCGCATAGAACGCGCGCTGGTACATCGGCCAGTTCTCGTCCGGGCGGAACGACGCCGGCACGTAATTCATGACCGCTCCGGCCGGGAGGTTGCTGGCGATGCGATCCACGGTGCCGTGGAAGGCGTTGCACGCCGGGCACACGTAGGAGAACACCTCGGTCACCTCGATCGCGCCCGGATGGCCGGTGGGTTGCGGCGGGTCGATCAGGAAGTAGTTCTTGCCCGCCACCCACTTGCCGGTATCGACAAACGGGGCGGGCGGCGGCGCGTCGCTGGCGGCGGCAGTCTGCGCCGGGGCCGGCGCACTGCCGGTCGCCGGCGGGGTCGCGGCCGGTGTGCCCGGCGTACTGGCCACTTGCGCCGGCGTCGAGGAGCCAGTCGTGGTGGCCGGCTCGGCTACGCCGGCCTGGTCATGGCTGGTGCATGCCGCCAGCGCCAGCAGCGCCGCGCACACGACAGGTAGATGCTTGAACATGATTGGACACCTCGAGGTATGGCGTATCCCACAACGAGCCCCGCCACGGCCAGCGAGGCCGGGGTTCAGGGCATGGTGGTGCCGGCAGGCTCGCTTGTGTGCAGGCCTTCGATATAGCTGGACAACGCGGTGATGTCCTGCGCATCCAGCTTCTTGGCAATGGTCGGCATGATCTGCGCGTGCACGGTGGTGCCCCAGACCGTGCCGTCATGCCAGGCCTTCAGCGTCGCCTCGACGTATTGCGCATGCTGGCCGGCCAACTGTGGGTACATGGCCCCGGGATTGCCGCGGCCATCCGGGCTGTGGCACGCCATGCAGGCCGGAATGCCGCGCGCGACATCGCCTTCGCGGAACAAGGTCTGGCCGTGCTCGACCAGGGCCTCGTCGGCCACGCCCGGTGTCACCTTCTGGCTGGCGAAGTAGGCGCCGACGTCGCGCATATCCTGCGCGGACAGCGGCGTGGCCATCCCCATCATGATCGGGTTCTCCCGTACGCCGGACTTGAAGTCCGCCAACTGCAAGGCGATGTATTCCTCGCTCTGCCCGGCCAGCTTGGGATACTGCGCATCGGTGGAATTGCCATCCACGCCATGGCAGGCACCGCAAACGGCCGCCTTGCCCTGGCCGGCGGTGGCATCACCGGGCTTGACCGCCGCGCCGCCTGCCGTCGCCACGGCCGGAGCCGCCGCGCTGCCCCCGGTTGCCGATGCCGCGGCGGACTGGGCGGCCGCCGGGCTCGTCTGGGCCTCGGCCTGCGCCAGCAACACACCCACGGGCGCGGCGAGCGCAAGCGCCATCGCCGACCAGAGTACGGCAGGCCGAAAACCAGCGATCTGAAACCTCATACACTTCTCTCCCGAGACGCGTGCGAACACGGCCGTTGGTTGCAGGCCGAAGGCATGCAGCAGCGGAAACTCTGGAATTATCCCTGCGGTCCCCAGCTTGGTCAAACGCCAACCATGTCCCAATCCTTGCAAGGCGCGCAATTTGTGCTCGCCGCACACCGCCTCGGGCAACTGCCCGCCGACACGGGAGCGGAGGTCGCCTTTGCCGGCCGCTCCAATGCCGGCAAGTCCAGCGCGCTCAATGCGCTCACCAACCACAAGGGCCTGGCGCGCACCTCGCGGACGCCCGGGCGCACCCAGCAAATGGTGGTGTTTGCCCTGCCGCAGCCATCCGCCAACAGCGGGCCGCCGTCGCCGGCGCTGCGCCTGGTCGACCTGCCGGGCTACGGCTACGCCAAGGTGCCACAGGCCATGCGCGAGCACTGGAAGGTGGAGATCGACGCTTATCTGCACCAGCGCCGCAGCCTGCGCGGCCTGGTGCTCATTGTCGACATCCGCCACCCGCTGAAGGAGTTCGACCGCACGATGCTGGCGTTTTGCACCGCCACCGGCTTGCCTTGCCACGTATTGCTGACGAAGGCCGACAAGCTCTCGCGCAACCAGGCCGCCCAGGCGTTGGCGCAGCTGCTGGCGCAATGCACCGCCGAAGGCCTGAGCGCCACTGCACAAGTGTTTTCCGCCACGGCCGGGACCGGCGTGGACGCCGCGCGCCATGCCGTACTTGGCTTGCTGCTGGCACCGCCGGCCACCTGATCGCGGCGCGCCGGCCGCTGGCGCGGCGACGACACGCTCAGGCGTGCGCCAGCGAGTCCATGAACACGGCACACAAGGCCTCCATGCCGGCACGGTCTTCTTCGTCGAAGCGGCTGAGCTGGGAGCTGTCGACGTCCCATACCCCGAGCAGGCTGCCGTCCGGCTTGGACAACGGCACGACGATTTCCGAGCGCGAGGCGGAGTCACAGGCTATGTGTCCGGCAAAGGCGTTGACGTCCTGCACCACCTGGGTCTGTCGCGTCGTCGCCGCGGTACCGCACACACCACGGCCAAGCGCGATGCGGATACAGGCCGGCTTGCCCTGGAACGGGCCCACCACCAGCTCGGTGCCGTCGAACAGGTAAAAGCCGGCCCAGTTCAAGCCGGCCAGGCTGTGATAGACCAGCGCACCGAAATTGGCGGCGTTCGCGATCAGGTTGCGTTCGCCGTGCAGCAGGCCGCGCGCCTGCTGCACGAGGTCCGCATAGTGTTCACGCTTGTTGGCGTACATCTGGGTCTTCATTTCAAACATGCGGCGCACCCCGGGGCATCGGCGGCAAAGTCCGTATTATGCCCGTGCGGTCGCGACGAAGCGGCCAGCCAGGTGCTGGAACGCACGGCGCAAAGGCATGGCGGCGGGCCGTCTGGATATGTTCGTGGGCGGCGCGCCTGGAAAATCACCTGCATGCATGGATGTGCGACATGCCAAACCTGGAGGCCCCCGTGACCCGCAACCACTACTACCTGTCGATTGCCGACCTGTCCAAGGCGCGCGGACCGGAGCCGACCCTGGCCTGGGACGGCAGCAGCCCCGACGCCTTTGCCGCGACCCTGCAGCAGGCGCTGCGCACGGACCAATTATTCGTGCGCTGGCGTCAGGCGCAAGCCGACCCGGACGCGGTGGACCCGGGCCTCGCGCTCACCGATCCGGCCGCCGAGGTCAGTGCGCGCATCCGCGACCTGCACACCGAGGTGGACGTGGTGACCGACTTGCCGATGAGCGTGCTGCGCCAGCGCCTGAACCTGCTGATTGGCAGCACCTGGCAACTGCGGGACATGCATGCAGCCTGAGTGTCCCCCCGCGACCGCGTGTAAAGTGGACGGCAACCCGCTGCGAGCCAGCGTCCACCCGCGAGCGAGCCCATGACCCTTCCGCGCCTGGCCGTCATCGGCACCGCGCTCATCCTCGCCGCGTGCTCACGCCAGCCAGGCAGCGCCGCGCCGCCCGGCCAGGCGCCCGCCACGACGGCGACCGCGGCGAGTCTCCACCCCCAAGGAACCACTCCAGGCATGACCGGCAATCCCTTCCTTGCTCCGAGCACGCTGCCGTTCGAGGCGCCGCCGTTCGACCGGATCACGGATGGGGATTACGCCCCGGCGCTCGAGGCCGGCATGCGTGAGCGGCTCGCCGAGGTGGAACGGATTGCCAACGAGACGTCCGCGCCGACCTTCGCCAACACCTACTTGGCACTGGAAAAGAGCGGCGCGCTGCTGCACCGCGTGCGCGCGGCATTCGACGCCATCACCGGCGCGGACACCAATGACACCCTGCAAAAAGTGCAGGAGGACGTTGCGCCCAAACTGGCAGCCAATGACGATGCCGTATATCTCGATGCGCGGCTGTTTGCCCGCCTGCAGAAGGTTTACGACGAGCGGGCCTCGCTTGCGCTCGATCCCGAATCGCTCCGGTTGGTGGAGGTGGTCTACGGCGACTTCGTGCGCCATGGCGCGAAGCTCCCGGCCGCCGACCAGGCCATGCTGCGCGAGCTGAACCGGGAAGAGTCGACGTTGAGCACGGCGTTCGCCAACAAGCTGCTCGCCGCGACCAAGGACGCGGCCCTGGTGGTGGACGACAAGGCGAAGCTGGCGGGGCTGTCTGATGCCGGGCTTGCGGCTGCGCAAGCCGCCGCGCACGAGCGCGGGCTCGAGGGCAAATACCTGCTCAGCCTGCAAAACACCACCCAGCAGCCGGAGCTGCGCGACCTCCGCGACCGGGCCACGCGCCAGGCCCTGTTTGCGGCATCGTGGAACCGCGCCGAGCGTGGCGATGCCAACGACACCCGCCAAAGCATCGAACGGCTGGCGCAACTGCGCGCGCAACAAGCCCGGTTGCTCGGTTTTCCCAGCTACGCCGCGTGGAAACTGGAAAACCAGATGGCAAAGACGCCCCAGGCGGTTGACGCTTTCCTGGACCAGCTCGCCCCGGCCGCCGTGGCGCGGGCGAGGCGCGAAGCCGCGGACATCCAGACGCAGATCGACGCCGACCAGGCCGCACGGGACGCCCCGACGTTCCCGCTCGCCGCCCCGGACTGGAACCGTTACGCCGAGCAGGTGCGCAAAGCAAAATATGACCTCGACGAAAGCCAGCTCAAGCCCTACTTCGAGCTGGACAACGTGTTGCGCAACGGCGTGTTTTACGCCGCCAACCGACTGTACGGCCTGAGCTTCAAGGAACGCCACGACCTGCCGGCGTACCAGCCGGACGTGCGCGTGTTCGAGGTCATGGATGCCGACGGCAAGTCGCTGGCCCTGTTCTACGCCGACTACTTCAAGCGCGACAACAAGAGCGGCGGCGCCTGGATGGGCAACTTTGTCGAGCAGTCGAAGCTCTTGGGCCACAGGCCGGTGATCTACAACGTGGCGAATTTCGCCAAGCCGCCCGCCGGGCAACCGGCGCTGCTGTCATTCGACGACGTCATCACCATGTTCCATG
Source organism: Rhodanobacter sp. FW510-R10 (assembly GCF_058781105.1). Taxonomy (NCBI): domain Bacteria; kingdom Pseudomonadati; phylum Pseudomonadota; class Gammaproteobacteria; order Lysobacterales; family Rhodanobacteraceae; genus Rhodanobacter; species Rhodanobacter sp. FW510-R10. The sequence continues at coordinate 596,194 of NZ_JBYSWL010000001.1, forward strand.
AGTTTGGCCATGCGCTGCACGGCATGTTCGCCGACCAGCAATACCCCACCCTGTCCGGCACCAACACCGCGCGCGATTTCGTCGAGTTCCCCTCGCAGTTCAATGAGCACTGGGCGACCAACCCCGAGGTCCTGGCGCATTACGCGCGGCATTACGCGACCGGCGCCGCCATGCCGAAGGCAGTGCTCGACCGGCTGCTCGAAGCACGCCAGTTCAACGCCGGCTACGACATGACCGAGGCGGTGGCCGCGTCCGTGCTGGACCTGCGCTGGCATACGCTCGACGCCACCGCCCCGCTGCAGGATGCCGATCGCTTCGAAGCCACGGCCCTGAAGGACGGCCACGTCGACCTCGGCTACGTGCCGCCGCGCTACCGTTCCAGCTACTTCCTGCACATCTGGAGCAACGGTTACGCGGCCGGCTACTACGCCTACCAATGGACGCAGATGCTGGCCGACGATGCCTTCGTGGGGTTCAAGGAACAGGGCGGCCTGAGCCGCGCGAACGGCCAACGTTTCCGTGAGCAGGTGCTCTCACGAGGCAACAGCCAGGACTTGGCGCAGATGTACCGGACCTGGCGCGGACATGCACCCGGCATCGAACCGATGCTGGAATACCGTGGCCTGCAGGCTGCCCCGAAGTAGCGCGGCCTACTCTGCCGGCTGGGCCGGCCGCCTCAGGGTCTGGCGCACGCTGGGCACGGCGCTGCCACGTACCGCCAGCTCCTGGGCCACGTCGACGTAGCCCAACTGGCGCGCGACATCGGCCGCGGTGCGTGAGAAGCCGTCGACTGCCGTGCGCTCGGCGCCATGTGTCAACAAAATGCGCGATGGCGCGACCAACGCGTGCATGGCACAGGCATGCAGGGCGGTGACCCCGCGGTGGTCGGCATGCTGGCCGGAGGCTCCGGCGTCGAGCAGCAGCGGCAACAGCGCGCCGATATGGGTGGCGTCGCAATGGCAGCCCGGCGGCATGTGCGCGCCCAGCAGCAACAGCAACGGCGTGGTGCCGGTGGCATCGGCGCGGTTCACGTCCACGCCGTGCTTGAGCAGGGTGTCGAACAGGCGCCGTGCACGCAGGCTGTCATTGTGTTCGAAGCTGAACTGCGCCGCCGCGTGCAAGGCGTTGCGGCCATTGTCGTCGACCGCGTTGACGTCGGCGGTGTTGCCAAGCAGCACCTCGACGATCTCCGGATAGCCCAGCGCCGCAGCCACCATCAAGGCGGTGGCCGCATTGGGCAGGCGCTGGTCGACACCCACGCCACGGCCCAGCAGCACGGCGATCACCCCGGTCTGACGCGCGCTGACCGCCGCCGCGAGTGGGGTCACTCCGCTGTGCGCGGCGAGGGTCGCATCGGCGCCCGCATCCAGCAGGCAATCGACGACGGCCGCGTGTCCGTTGCCACAGGCGCGCAATACGGCCGTGGCGCCTTGCGCATCGCGTGTGTCGACCGGAAAGCCGAGTTCCAGCAGGCGCTGCACGCTGAGCAGGGCACCGGCCCCGGCCGCCGCGGGCAGGTCTTCGGCGCGCAGTGACCGCGCCGGCCGTGGCCAGTCGCGCCAGTCCAACCAACGTTCCAGGGCAGGATGTTCCAACGCCAGCCCGCGCGGGGTCTCGCCATTGGCGTCCGCCGCTTCGGGATCGGCCCCATGCGCAATCAAGGCACGCACCATGGGCAGCGCCGCGGCACCATGTTCGAGCGCGGCGAACAACGGCGTACGGCCTCCTGCATCGCGCAGGTTCGGGTCGCAGCCGAGTTGCAACAAGGCTTGCAGCAGTGCCTCGTGCGCCGCGGCGGCGGCCAGGTGCAAGGGTGAGCGTCCGCTCTCATCAAGGCCAAACGGATCACCTCCCGCCGCGAGCATGCGCAGGACCAGGGTCCTGGCCGCCGCCGTATCAGCGCCCGCGGACAAGGCACGCGCCAGCAGGCCAGCGCCGGCTGGACTCGCCCCCGCCTGCAACAGGTCGCGGGCCGCCTCGGCGGCTCCTGGCAACAGGCGCAGCACGGCATCGAACAGGCGCTCGCCCGGCAGTGGCGAAGCGGCTGGCGGCGGAACGGCTGGTGGTACATCGACGGACGGCGCAGCGGCCGTGCCTTCGGTGAGCGCGGGCGCCGCGGACGCCTGCGGTTCCAGGCGGGCCTCGGGATCCAGGCCATGATCCAGCAGCCAGCGCCGGCCCATCGCCAGGCCCGGTTCGGTGAGCTCGACGAACAAGGCCGCGCGCTGGGCCTGCGACCAGTCGCGCACGCGCTCGGCAAAGGTCGAAGCGATCGCCCAATGGCCAAAGCGCAAGGCATCGAGCAGGTGCGCCGGCGTATCCTCGCCGGCCGGCAGCAGTCCTGCGCTCAGGCTGGCCGGCAACGGTGTTTGCGGGTCGAGCAATGCCACCAGGTCCCAGCGTCCCGCCGCCGCGGCGTGGTCCAACGCACTGCGCCCGTCCGGATCGCGCAACTTGGGATCGGCGCCATGCGCCAGCAGCACCCGCACGGTTTCGGCCTGCGCATGCGGCGACTGGCAGGCCAGGGTCAAGGCATCGCGCCCCAATGCATCGCGGGCGCCGACATCCGCTTCCGCGTCGACCAGCAACTGCACCACGCCGCCAGCTCCGGCCCGGGCCGCTTCCATCAAGGGCGTGCTCCCGCGTACGTCCACGGCGTTGATCTCGGCGTGGGCCTGGCACAGCGCCCGCACGATCTCCACGTGGCCCTCGGCAGCAGCCACCGCCAGCGCGCTGCGCTGCTCGCCATCCACCGCATCGACGTTTGCACGCTGCTTGAGCAGCAGCTTTACGCCGGTCGCGTCGTCGTCTCCGACACCGGCGGCGGCGACCAGCGCGGGCATGCCGCCCACCGGGGCGGCAGCAGCGCCATGTTCAAGCAGGAATTCGACCAGCGACCAATTGGCGGCATGGCAAGCCACGGACAATGGGCTCTCACCAGCCGTATTCAGCGCGTCGATCGGCGCACCGGCATCGAGCAACATCGCCGCCACGCCCGGCTCCGCACTCAGTACCGCACCGTGCAAAGGGGAGTTCCCAGCCACGTCCACCAGCAATGGGTCGGCGCCATTGGCCAGCAAGGTCAGCACTGCCTCGGCGCGGCCATGCCAGCTGTCGCGGGTGGCAGCAAGCAGAGGCGTGATGCCGCCGCTCGCACGATTGATGTTGGCGCCCTTGGCGATCAGCGCGCGCAGCAACCGCGTATCCGGCAACAAGGCGGCCAACATCAGCACCGGGCGCTGGTCGCGATCGCCATCGGGCGGCCCCGCATCCACGTTGGCACCTTCGGCCACCAGGGCCAGGGCGCGCTCAATATCGCCCTCCCGGGTCGCCTCCAGCAAGCCTTCCACTGGCACCGGACTGGCCTGGGCGGCCGGTTCCACGCTTGGCGCCGCGACAGCGGGCGGTGCCTCGACGCCCGCTGCGTCAGGGCAGCCGACCGCGGCCAGCGCCTCGCGGGTGGCATCGGCAAACGCCGATACCTCACCGGCATGCTCACAGCGCTCACGCAACAGCGCGTTCAAGGTGCGGTCCACGATCACCAGGCAACCGAGTGGAAGCACCACGATGCCATACAACGCCATGGCCGCCGTGCGCATCTCCGTCGGCAAGACCCCATACAAGCCGGCCAGCGCGATCGCCCCGAAGGCCAACACGAGCAGCGCAATCGCGGTCGGCAAGAAATGGGTGAGCGCGCGCTCCTCACGCGACAAGTGGCGGCCAAACGCAACGCTGCGCGCGGCAGCGGTAAAGATCCAGGAGCCTTCCAGGCGGGTCGGATAAGCGTCATCCCAAACGCAGACCAAGCCAAACGCCGGCCATAGGCGCCACAGCACGCCGATGGCCAAGATCAGCGTGGCCGTCAGCACCATCGCCGCACTGATCCCTGGCCAGTCGTGCAGGCGCAACATCGGCCACGCCACAAGGGCGAAAACCACCACCGTATACGCGGTGAACAGGACCAGGTACGTGGCGCCGCGTCTTAGCACCGTGCGCGCAAAGCCGGGTTCCAGGTCGAAACCCATCGCATGGCAGCTGGCGGCCATGCATAGCGCGTTGGCCAGCAGCAGCGGAATCAGCGTCAAGGGATGCGTCGCCGCGCCTGCCATGGCAACCGCAACCAGGCTGGGCAAGAACCACAGCAGCGTTTGCACTGAAAGACGGCGACGCCGTTTGGGTTGACTCATCTTCACAGTATAGAAACCACTTTCTGCACAGACGATAATCAAGCGTTAAACACCGCCGGCGAAACTGTATCGGGATACGCGATACGGCCGCGTACGATCGCACAGCTGGCTGGATTGCCCGGAAGCCGCGCCGCGCCACTTGGCGACATCACCTCGGCGGACCGTCGCGGCGATGGGTCGCAGCCCCTTGCAACGCACGCCGCGAATGGGCACAGTGGAAACGGAATTCAAACAAGCGTATGAGTGCCCTTCGCCGTCCCATCTGCGGGCGGCACATGCCCCTCAGGAGGCCCCGATGTCCAACCCAATCCGTTCTTCGGCCAGCAAGGCAGGCCCGCTCCTGCTGGCCTTGTTGAGTGCCAGCATTGCCGGTGCGCTGGCCCTGCCCAGCACGGCGGACGCGAGTGCGTTCCAGCTGAAGGAAAACAGCGCCAAGAGCATGGGTCGGGCATATGCCGGCTCGGTTGCGGCCGGCGGTGACGCCTCGGTCGTGGTCAACAACCCGGCAGCCATGAGCATGCTCGACGGTACCTATCTGCAGGCCGACGTCAGCGCGATCAACTTCAGCGCCAAGTTCAAGGGCACTGCGCATGACGCCTTGGGCCGGCCGATCAGCGGCGGCAACGGCGGGGACGGCGGCACCACCTTGCCGGTACCGGCATTCTTCGTGGCCTCAAAGGTGTCGGACCGGGTGAATGTCGGCCTCGGCTTCAGTGTGCCGTTCGGCTTTCAGACCGAGTACGACCACGACTGGATGGGGCGCTACAGCGCGCGCAAGTCCCGCTTCCAATCCATGGACGCGACGTTATCGGCATCCTTCAAGGTCAGCGACAACTTCAGCCTGGGCGCCAGCCTGATCGCCGAGAAGACGATTGCCGAGTTGACCAACGCCATCAACTTCAACAGCGTCGGCCTGGGCCTGGTGCAGCAGGGCGTAGCCGCCGGAGCCATCGCGCCAACGCAGGCGCCGGCCTTGCTGGGCGCGGTCAACACCCTGTTGCCGCCCGGTTCGGACGGCCACGCCCGCATCTACGGCGACAGCACGGATTGGGGCTGGCAGCTGGGCGCGTTGTGGAACTTGACAGCCAACGACAGGCTGGCACTGAGCTACCGCTCGCGCATCACGCACCGGCTGAAAGGCACGGCCAACTTCACCGACACCCCGGCGGCCGTGGGCCTGCTGTTGTCCAATCCCGCCGTTGCACCGTTGCTGGCCGGCGGCATCCCGTTCCAGCACACCACCGGCACGGCGAATTTCACCACCCCGGCGACCGCCGGTCTGAGCTACTGGCACCAGGACCAGGCCTTTGGACTCGGCATCGACCTGGGCTGGACGCAATGGAATGTAATGAAGCAGCTGACGGTCAATTACGGCAACCCGGCGCAACCGCCATCCTCATTGGATTTCAACTGGCACAACACCTGGTACGCCTCGGTGGGTGCGGACTGGTACGTCACGGACAAGCTGACCCTGCGTGGCGGCGTGGGCCTCGACACCACCCCGACGCGCGCAACCACGCGTGACCCGCGTGTACCGGATTCGACGCGGCACCTGGCCTCGGTGGGCATTGGCTACAAGGCCAGCGAGCGCTTCGAGATCAATGCCTCGTTCCTGCACGTCTTCGTCAATGCCGCGCACCTCAACGGGTCAGCCAGCGCCACCCATGATGTGTTGACCGGCAACTTCGACGATTACGGCAACGTGCTGGCGCTGTCGGCCCAGTACAAGTTCTGACGTCCGACGCGCGGCAGCCGTGCAGTGCAACCTCCCTGCCTTGGCGGGGAGGTTTTTTTGTGCGCGCAGGATATGTCAGCCGCAACGCAGCAGCAGCGCCAGCATGCGGCGGAAGCGTGACCCGTAGGGTGGGCTCAGCCAGCCGGCGGCATTCCACCGCGACTGGTGAAAAATCGGCAGCAGGTGCGAAAACGTGCGGAAGCCGGCCTCGCCGTGATAGCCGCCCATGCCCGAGGCACCGACGCCGCCAAAGGGCAGGTCATGCTGGGCAATGTGGAACAGCGTGTCGTTGACGCTGACACCGCCAGCCTTGGTCCGCGAAAGGATCTCATCCACCAACGCGCGATCGCGCTCGAACACGTACATCGACAGCGGGTGCGCGCGCGCGCCAATGTGGGCAATGGCGTCGTCCAGCGTGTCGTAAGGTACCAGCGGCAGCAGCGGGCCGAAAATCTCCTCGCGCATGATCGCCATGCCGGCGTCCACGCCGGTGACCAGCTGCGGCGCCAGCCGGCGGCGGGCAGGGTCGTCCGCGCCGTCCGTCAGTGCGTGCAGTTGCGCGCCGGCGTTGTGCGCGGCATCGCGCAAGCCCGCCAGCCGCGCATATTGGCGATCGGAAATGATGCTGGCGTACTGGCGGTTGTGCGCCAGGTCCGGATACATGCGCGCCACCGTCGCCTGGGCGTGCGCGATGAAGTCATCGACCTGCATGCGCGGCAGCAGCACATAATCGGGCGCGATACAGGTCTGCCCGGCATTGACCAGCTTGCCGAGCATGATGCGTTCCACCGCATTGCCGAAGTCGGCTCCCGGCCCGATCAGCGCCGGCGACTTGCCACCCAGCTCCAGCGTCACCGGCGTGAGGTTGGCTGCCGCCGCGCGCATCACCCCACGCCCCACGGCGGTGGAACCGGTAAACAGCAGGTGGTCGAACGGCAACGCGGAAAACGCCTGCGCCACCGCCGCACCGCCGGTCACCACGCGCACTTCGTCCGGCCGGAAATGGGCGGCAACCTGCTCGGCAAACGATGCGGAAAAGCGCGGCGTGGATTCGCTCATCTTCAGCAGCACGCGGTTGCCGGCGACCAGCGCGTCCACCAGCGGCCCGACCGCGAGATACAGCGGGTAATTCCATGGCGCGATGATGCCGACCACACCGCGCGGTTGCGGCCGCAATTCGACACGCCCCGGCAAAAACGCGATCGCCGCCAGCCGCCGCGGCGAACGCATCCAGTGTCGGCCGTGGCGCAAGGCATGGCGGATGGCCGACAGCGCGGGAAACAATTCCAGCAGCTCGGTCTCCTCCACCGGTCGCTGGCCGAAGTCGGCGTCGATCGCCGCGGCAAATTCCGCGCGCTGTTCCAGCAACATGCGCTCCAGCTGCCGCAGCCGCTCCGCCCGCACCGGCCACGCCGGTAGCGGCTCGCGAGCCTGGGCGGCACGCATGCGCTCGAACATCACACGCAGATCGACAGGTTTGTCCCGCTCACTCGCCATCATGAGACGCTCCGGAATTTATCGAAGGTATGCTGGCGTTTGCTGACCTCCGGTTCGACAAACGCCGCCCCAGCGCAAGCCAAAGGTACCTCGGACACATCCGTACCCGGCCAGGTGTTGACCGGATCAACCGATGCACCCGTGACCGCGTCGGAGTCGGCTTCCCGCGGCCTCCGACTTCCGGCTATTCCCCGATCGTGAGCAGCGACGCGTTGCCGCCGGCGGCCGTGGTGTTGATGGTCAGCGTGCGTTCGCTGGCGAAGCGCAGCAGGTAATGCGGGCCACCAGCCTTGGGGCCGGTGCCGGAGAGGCCTTCGCCGCCGAACGGTTGTACGCCGACCACCGCGCCAATCTGATTGCGGTTGACGTAGCAATTTCCCACGCGCGCATGGCTCTGGATGAACTGCACGGTGTCATCGATGCGGCTGTGGACACCGAGGGTGAGGCCGTAGCCGGTAGCGTTGATCTGCTCGATCACCTTGCCGAGCTCGCTGGCCTTCCAGCGGATCACATGCAGCACCGGTCCGAAGATCTCGCGGGTGAGCGTCTGCAGCGATGGGATTTCATAGGCGCGAGGAGCGAAAAACGTGCCGTCGCCGGTGAGCGCCGGATCGAGCGGCACCTCGGCGATCTTCTTCGCCTCCTGGTCCATGCGCGCGGCATGCTCGACCAGGATCTTCATCGCGTCGGCATCGATCACCGGACCGACGTCGGTGGAGAGCAGGCCCGGGTCGCCGACCTTCAGCTCGGCCATGGCGCCCGCCAGCATGCCGAGCACCTTGTCGGCAATGTCCTCCTGCACGAACAGCACGCGCGCAGCCGAGCAGCGCTGGCCGGCGGACTGGAACGCGGCGGCAATCACGTCCTTGACGATCTGCTCGGGCAACGCGGAGGAGTCGGCAATCATGGCGTTCTGGCCGCCGGTCTCGGCGATCAGCGCGGCGATCGGCGCGTTGCGCGCGGCCAGCGCGCGGTTGATGGCCCAGGCGGTTTCGGTCGAGCCGGTAAAAGCCACGCCGGCCACGCGCGGGTCCCGGGTGAGCGCGGCGCCGACCACGGCACCGTCGCCGGGCAGGTACTGCAGCACGCCGGTGGGGACGCCGGCCTCGTGCAACAGCTTGACCGCCGCGTAACCGATCAGCGAGGTCTGCTCCGCCGGCTTGGCAATCACCGCGTTGCCTGCAGCAAGCGCGGCGCAGACCTGGCCCATGAAGATCGCCAGCGGGAAATTCCACGGGCTGATGCAGACGAACACGCCGCGCCCATTCAGGAATAGCTGGTTGCTCTCGCCGGTCGGACCAGGCAACTGGTCCGGCTGTCCGAACAGCCGACGCGCCATGGTGGCGTAGTAGCGGAGGAAATCGGCCGCCTCGCGCACTTCGGCGACGGCATCGGGCAGGCTCTTGCCCGCCTCGCGCACACAGAGCGCGATGAACTCGCCGCGGCGCGCCTCGAGCAGGTCGGCGGCATGCTCCAGGATGGCCGCGCGGCTGGCGGCTGGCAGGCGGTCCCAGTCCGGCTGTGCGGCGACCGCGTTGGCCAGCGCCGTGTCCGCCGTGGCGGCGTCGCCCGAGACGTAGCTGCCGATGTTCTGGCGACGGTCGGCCGGATTCGTGACCTGCACGGTCGGGCCGCTGCCGGTGGCGCCCGGCACCAGCGGCGTGGCATGCCACGGCCCTTGCTGGTCGTCGACCGCTTCGGCCAGGGAGCGGAGCTCATTGTCGTTGGAGAAGTTCACGCCCATGGAATTCTTCCGAAGTTCGCCGTACAGGTTGACCGGCAGGGAAATACGGGGATGAGGAATGGAAGCAAAGCCGCGCACGGTCTCGCACGGATCGGCAACCAGTTCGCGCACCGGCAGGCTCTCGTCCACCACGCGGTTGACGAAACTGGTGTTGGCGCCGTTTTCGAGCAGGCGGCGCACCAGGTAGGGCAGCAAGTCCTCGTGCGTACCGACCGGCGCATAGACGCGACACGGCACACCGAGCTTGTCCTTGCCGATCACCTCGGCATACAGGTCGGTGCCCATGCCGTGCAGGCGCTGGTATTCGAACGGGCGGCCCTGCGACAGGTGATGGACTGCGGCAATGGTGTGCGCGTTGTGCGTGGCGAACTGGGGGTAGATCAACTCCACGCCGGCGTCGAACAGCTTGCGCGCGCAGGCCAGGTAGGAGACGTCGGTGTTCGGCTTGCGCGTATAGACCGGATAACCGGCCAGGCCGTTCTCCTGTGCCCGCTTGATCTCGGCGTCCCAGTAGGCGCCCTTGACCAGGCGCACGTACCAGCGCCGGCCGGTGGCGCGGGCGGTCTCGATCAGCCAGTCGATGACCAGCGGCGTGCGCTTGGAATACGCCTGCACCACGATGCCGAGCCCGTTCCAGCCTTGCAGCGAAGGGTGCGCGAAGACGTCGCCGATGATGTCCAGCGACAGCTCCAGGCGGTCCGCCTCCTCGGCGTCGACCGACAGCGCGATACCCTGCTTCATCGCCAGCTGCGACAGTTCCAGCAGCTTGGCGGTAAGGTCGCGGCGGGCCTCGGCGCGCCGGGCCACTTCATAGCGTGGATGCAACGCCGAGAGCTTGACCGAGATCGACGGCGCCTCGGTGTGGTTGGCGAACGGGCCGCGCGCGCCGATGCGGGCGATGGCGCGGCGATAGTCTTCCTGGTAGCGCTCGGCCGTCTCGGCGGTGAGTGCGGACTCGCCAAGCATGTCATAGGAATAGCGGTACATCGCGTATTCCTTTTTCGCGCAGCGGTCCAGCGCCTCGTCGATGTTGCGGCCCATGACGAACTGGTGGCCCATGATGCGCATGGCCTGGCGCACGGCCAGGCGGATCGCCGGTTCGCCGGCGCGCGCGACCAGGCGCTTGAGCGCCCCGGCGAAGTCGTGGCGGGTCTCTTCAGCCAGGTTCACCAGGCGGCCGGTGAGCATCAGGCCCCAGGTGCTGGCGTTGACGAACAACGACTCGCTCTGGCCCAGGTGCTTCTTCCAGTCGGCATCGCCCAGCTTGTCGCGGATCAGCTTGTCGGCCGTGGTCTTGTCCGGAATGCGCAACAGTGCCTCGGCCACGCACATCAGCAGCACGCCCTCCTCGCTGGAGAGGTCGTACTGGCGCATGAAGGATTCCACTGCACTCTGGTCCTTGGCCCGCGCGCGCACGCGCGTGACCAGGCCCGCGGCAAGGTCGATCACCTGCTCACGCTCGACCGGCGGCAGGCTGGCCTGGGCCAGCAAATCGTTGACGGCTTCAGTTTCGTCGCGCAGCCACGCTGCAGTGATGCGCGCGCGCGCCGGGGTGACGCCCGCGGGGAGCTCGGGACTGAGAATGAGTTGATTCACGGCTACGCCAAGGTCGTTGAGCAGAGAAAGCTGCCGAAGGCAAGCGACGGATTGTACGGCAGCACGAAAATTCCGTCGCCCTGGCTACATATGGACGTCCGCACGGCGGGGTACAACAGGATCTTGACCCATGTCAAGACGCTGCGGCGTTGTTGCCCACCGGACCGGCCCGGCCTATCATCTGTCAGTCCCGAACCAGTCGGACAGCTCATGGTGGTGCTTCGACCAGCTGGTGCAGAGCGGCGGTGCACGACGATGTGGCTTCAGCCAAATCGCACACTCAGCCATCGCGGCTTGCGCCGCGTCATCATGGTGCTGGTTGTGCTGGTGCTGGGTACGGCTGGTTTGGGGGCGTGGCAGGGGAACGTCTTCGCGCCCTTGTTTGCTGCCCTCGAGTCGATGGTTCTGGCGTACGCGCTGGGCATCGCTTGGCGCGCAGGCGACCGTGGCGAGCGCATTACCCTGGATGGGTCGTCGCTGGAGGTAAGTGAGTTGCCCAGCGGCCGCAGCACGCGCTTTCCGTCGTATTGGGTGCGTGTGCGACTGGAACCGAGCCACGGACGGCAGCGATTGGTGTTGTCGTCACATGGACATGCGTTGGAAATCGGCGTGTTTCTGGCGGAGCCCGAACGCGTCGCACTGTCAAAAAAACTCATGGCGTTGCTGACCAGATATCACAATCAGCTGCATGGACCGGTTCAACAAGGGTACGAGACATGACATTTGGCGGCATCAGTCGATTCATCAAGGCAGGTACGGCGCTGGCCGCCGTCATGCTGTGCGGCGCAGCGCAGGCACGAGCGCCCACCGTCCCGGGATCGTGGCAGTTGAACCTGACACCAGGCGACAGCACGTGGTCGCACATCCCCTACTCGCTCAATAACATCGCCCTGGGCATCTGCGTGGTGCTCGGCGTGCTGGTGTTCGGGGCCATGTTCATCTCCATCGTCCGTTTCCGCAAATCGCGCGGCGCGGTGGCGGAGAAGTGGTCGCACAACACCACGGTGGAAGTGATCTGGATCACCATCCCGGTGATCATTCTCGCGGTATTGGCCTACCTGGCCAGCGGCGGCCTGGTGTCGTGGGCGAATACCGAGAATTCCCAGATGACGGTGAAGGTCACCGGCTATCAGTGGAAGTGGCGCTACGACTACGTGTCCTATCTGGACAAACCAGTCGCCAACGTCGGCTTCGTGTCCAAGCTCGACCAGCAGAGCGACGACACCCGCCAGCTCGGCTCGGGCCTCAGCCCCTGGGCGGTGAAAACCGATGGGGAAAACACCTACCTGCTGAACGTGGATAAGCCGCTGGTCATCCCGGTGGACACCAAGGTGCGCTTCCTGATCACCAGCGGTGACGTCATCCACTCGTGGTGGGTGCCGGCCACCGGCTGGAAGCTGGATGCCATCCCCGGGATCATCAACGCGGCCTGGACCAATATCACCAAGCCCGGCACCTACCGGGGCCAGTGCGCCGAATTGTGCGGCCAGGACCACGGTTTCATGCCGATCGTGGTCGTGGTCAAGTCGAAGCCCGACTTCGCCAAGTGGCTCGCCGAACAGGAAGCGGCCAGTGCCAAGCCGGCCAGCGCCGCCTCCACCGCCACCGCGGCCGAAGCGCCCGCTACACCGGGCATCACCGCTGCCGCCCTGGCCAGCAACCCGCCGCAGCACTGACCTCCGCATCGGCGGACTTTTTCATCGTTGCATCCACAACACCAGGTTCTCCAGAGGTACAAGGTCATGTCCTACGCAGCCACCACCGATCAGCACGACGATCACCACGGCGCACCGAAGAACTTCTTCCAACGTTGGTGCATGTCCACCAACCACAAGGACATCGGCACGCTGTACCTGGTTTTTGCGCTGACGATGTTCTTCATCGGCGGCACGTTCGCGATGCTCATTCGTGCCGAGTTGTTCAAGCCCGGCATGCAGCTGATGCAGCCGTATTTCTTCAATCAGCTGACCACGATGCACGGGTTGATCATGATTTTCGGCGCGATCATGCCGGCGTTCGTGGGCCTGGGCAACTGGATGATCCCGTTGATGATCGGTGCGCCGGATATGGCGTTGCCGCGCATGAACAACCTGTCGTTCTGGATCCTGCCGTTCGCGTTCGTGCTGCTGTTGTCGTCCATGTTCCTCCCGGGCGGTGGCCCGTCCGGCGGCTGGACCATGTATCCGCCGCTGTCCTTGCAGAGCGCATCGCTGCCCTACGCGGTGTTTGCCATCCACCTCATGGGCATCAGCTCGATCATGGGTGCAATCAACATCATCGCCACCATCCTCAACATGCGCGCGCCAGGCATGGACCTGATGAAGATGCCCGTCTTCGTCTGGTCCTGGCTGATCACCGCGTTCCTGCTGATCGCGGTGATGCCGGTGCTGGCCGGCGCGGTGACCATGCTGCTGACCGACAAGTTCTTCGGCACCAACTTCTTCAACCCGGGCGGCGGCGGTGACCCGGTGCTGTACCAGCACATCTTCTGGTTCTTCGGGCATCCCGAGGTGTACATCATGATCCTGCCGGCCTTCGGCGTGATCTCTGAAGTCATCCCGACCTTCGCGCGCAAGCCGATCTTCGGCTACAAGGCCATGGTGTTCTCCATCGCCTGCATCGCGTTCCTGTCCTTCATCGTGTGGGCGCACCACATGTTCGCCGTCGGCATGCCGGTCGGCGCCGACATGTTCTTCATGTACGGCAGCATGCTGATTGCCGTGCCTACGGGCGTGAAGGTGTTCAACTGGGCAGCCACCATGTGGGGTGGTTCGATGACGTTCGAAGCCCCCATGTTGTTCGCGATCGCGTTCGTCGTGCTGTTCAGCATCGGCGGCTTCTCGGGCCTGATGATGGCGCTGGTGCCCGCCGACTTCCAATACCACGACACCTACTTCATCGTCGCGCATTTCCACTACGTGCTGGTCACCGGCGCGCTGTTCGCGATCATCTCGGCGGCTTACCTATGGCTGCCGAAATGGAGCGGGAACATGTACAGCACGTTCTGGAGCAAGATGCATTTCTGGAACAGCCTGATCTGGGTGAACGTGCTGTTCTTCCCGCAGCACTTCCTGGGCCTGGCCGGCATGCCGCGGCGCATCCCGGACTACAACGTGGCGTTCGCGAACTGGAACATGGTCAGCTCGATCGGCGGCTTCCTGTTCGGCGCCACCCAGTTCATCTTCATCGGCGTGGTGATCCATTGCGTGTTCTTCTCCAAGAAGCGCGCCACCGAGCGGGTCTGGGAAGGTGCCAAGGGGCTGGAGTGGACAGTACCGTCGCCGGCGCCATTCCATACCTTCACCATTCCACCGGTGATGACCGAGGCCGCCCATGGGCACATGGGTGAGTGAGGGGTTCATGCGCAGCAAGGTGGTGCCGCCGCCGGTGCTCGATGAGGCGGCCATGCAGGTGCGGCGCAAGCGTGTGCGTCGTACGGTGGCCATCCTGGTTGCCATTGCGTTGGTGTTTTACCTGATCCTCTTCGTGCAGATCATTCTCGCGAGGATGCAATAAATCATCCGGCTGCCCGCACGGGCAGCCGGTCTCACCTACAGCTCCCCGCGCGTCGCGCGGGGGAGTCAGTTCGGAAAGTCCGCGGGGTTCTCCATGGATCAGCAACAAGAGGTTTACTTCGTCCCGGCCAAGAGTTACTGGCCGATCGTGGGCGCCTTGGTCATGTTCGTCACCGTGTTCGGCATGGCGCATTGGTTCAATGCGTTGAACAGCGCCGAAAGCACGGGGCTGGGCAAGACGGCGTTCTACCTGGGCCTGTTCGGCATCTTCGGCATGCTGTTCGGCTGGTTCCGCTCGGTCATCCATGAATCCATGGGCGGTAACTACAACGACCAGGTGGACACCTCGTTCCGCATAGGGATGATGTGGTTCATCTTTTCCGAAGTGATGTTCTTCGGCGCATTTTTCAGCGCCCTGGCCTATGTACGCCTGTACGCCATTCCGGGCCTCGGCGGCAGCGAGGGCCATGGTGTGCTCACCCACCAGTTCCTGTGGAGTGACTACGCTGCCTCCTGGGGCGCCGGCGGCGGCAACGGCCCCGAGCACATCGGTGGCGCGTTCGAGACCGTGGCGCCGTGGGGCTTGCCACTGCTGAATACGGTGATCCTGCTCAGCTCGAGCGTCACCATCACCATTGCCCACCACGCTTTGCGTGCCGGCCACCGCGGCAAGATCCTGTTGTTCCTCGGCGTGACCGCCCTGCTCGGTGCCTTGTTCCTCTATGCCCAGGCGCACGAGTACATCGAGGCCTACCAGGAACTCAACCTGACGCTGCACAGTGGCGTATACGGCTCGACATTCTTCATGCTGACCGGCTTCCACGGCCTGCACGTGACCTTGGGCACGATCATGCTGTCCATCATCTGGCTGCGGGTGCTGCGCGGACACTTCGACAAGGACCACCATTTCGGCTTCGAGGCTGTGGCCTGGTACTGGCACTTCGTCGACGTCGTGTGGTTGTGCCTGTTCGTCCTGGTCTACATCCTGTAGGCCGCCAGGCGGGTCGCAGTTGACCACGAAAGCCCGCCGCTCGGCGGGCTTTCGGCTTCAAGGCCGCGACTCTTGGCCCAGTCCAGCCCAGCAAACTGCAGCAGCATCGGCCACGTCCGCAGGCGGGCCCGGCTACACTAGTACTGGCCCAGGCCATGGGGCTGCAGCCACCCCATCCAGATGCCGAACACAACCATCGCGATGAACAGCAGCGACAAGCCGATGCGGCGGGTCAGCGCCCACACCGTGCGGCGATCGTCGTCCTTGTCGACCATCATGAAGTACAGGGCCTGTCCCAGATTGAAGATCACCACCAGCAACAAGACCAGCAGTACGAATTTGTAGATGGTTCCCACGACAGACCTGATCCAATGGAGTGGCGGCAGTATAACGGCCGCCGGGGGGCGCATGTCGTGATTGGCCTGCGCCGTCCCCCATGGTGGGCCATGGTCCTCACCGCCGCGGGCATGCTCCTGTTCGTGCGCCTCGGCATCTGGCAGCTGCATCGCGCAAGCTACAAGGAGGCGCTGCTGCAGCACTATGCGCAAGCGGCGTCCGAGCCGGTGCGGGATTTCCGCAGCGTTGCCGACACCGGCACCGCCAATGGCTTCCCGCGGGTCAAGGTGAGCGGGCGTTACCTGGCGAACCGCCTGTACCTGCTGGACAACCCGAACCACGACCGGCGCGGCGGCGTGGAGGTCTTTGCGCCATTTGCCGTGGATGGCGAATCGCGCCTGCTGCTGGTCGACCAGGGCTTTCTCGCCGCCGACAGCAGCGGCCACACACTGCAGCCGCCGCCCTTGCCGACCGGCGCGGCCAGCCTGCAGGGGATCTACGTACCACCGCCGCCGGTCGGCTTCGAGATGGGCGGCAATGCGCTGGCCAGGCAAACGCAATGGCCCAAGAGCAGTATCTACCTCGACTTGACCCAGGTCGCCCAGGATCTCGGCCGCGCAGTGTACCCTCGGGTGCTGGCACTCGACGCGGATCCAGCCTCGATCTACGTCCGCGTGCACCAACTCGACTTTTCCTCGATGCCACCGGCGCGGCATCGCGCCTATGCATTCCAGTGGTTCGCCTTCGCCATTGCCGCGCTGGTGATCCTGCTGGTGGTGAACCGCGACAAATCACGACATTGACGATGAATACGACACCCGACTCCAGCGTGCACGCCGTTGATCCCGCCAACCCACGCCGCAGCCGCACGCCCCTGATGCTGATGGCCCTGATCTTCATCGCCCCGGTGCTCGTCGCCGGCGCACTCGTGCTCGCCGGCTGGCACCCGCGGGTCGCTGGCGAGGGCGAGCCGATCATGCCGCAACGCAACTTTGCGCAGGAAGGGGTGCGGATCGTGCTGGAGGACGGCACGACGTGGCCGTGGCGCGACAGCAAGCCACGCCTGACCCTGCTGGCCCTGGCCGGCCCGGATTGCGCCAGCCAATGCATGCGGGCAATCACCCACTTGGCCGAGGCGCGGCTCATGCTCAACCAGAATCAGCCGCGCCTGCGCCTGCTGTACGTGGGCGCGCCGCCGGCCGCGGTTGAAAGCAGTGGCATGCGCAACTACTGGCAGATCGGCCGCGACGTGAACAACAGCCTGGCTGCCTTGCGCCCGAACCAGCCGGATGCGGTCAACGCGATCCTGGTGGAATCGAACGGCACCGCGCTGTCCCTGTACCCGGCCGGCACGGATGCGGCTGGCGTCCTGCGCGACCTGCGCAAGGTGATCCGTTGATGCCGGGGCGCGATCCGCGGCTGTTGCGCGGCTTGTCCTGGCTGGCGGCGGTGTTTGCGCTCGGGCTGATCATGTTTGGCGGCTTCGTGCGCCTGTCGAATGCCGGCCTGTCCTGCCCCGACTGGCCGACCTGCTACGGCCAGGTGACCTGGCCCGAGCACGCGCACGAGATTGCGCGTGCCGACGCCGCCTATCCTGATCGCCCGTTCGAGACCCACAAGGCCTGGCGCGAGCAGGTCCACCGTTTCCTGGCCGGCACCCTCGGGGTGATGGTGCTGCTCATGGCCGTGCTGGCTGCCTGGCGCCCGCGCCTGGCGCGCGCCGGCGTGCTGCTGAGCGCCGTGTTTGCGGCCACCGCGGTGGGCTTGTACATCGGTGGCGAACACGTCTGGTCTTCGGCGCTCGCCGCCGGAGCCATGGCGTTGCCGTTGCTCGTGGCGGCTGGATTGCAGCGACCGGCGGCGTGGCGCATCAGCGTGCTGACCCTGGCGGTGATCATCTTCCAGGCCATGCTAGGCATGTGGACGGTGACACTGCTGCTCAAGCCGGTGGTCGTCATGGGCCATCTGCTGGGCGGCATGGCCACGTTTGGCCTGCTCGCCTACGCTGCCCTGCGCCTGGCCGGCGTGGGCGCGCCCGACGAGCGCTACGCGAACCTGCGGCGATGGACCGGCATCGGCATCCTCCTGCTCGTCGCGCAGATCGCGCTCGGCGGCTGGACTTCTTCCAACTACGCGGCGCTGGCCTGTGGCTACGGCCCCGGCGCCTTCCCGCAGTGCCTGGGGCAGTGGCTGCCGGCCACCGATTACCACCAGGGCTTCATCCTGTGGCGCGGCATCGGCGTCAATTACGAAGGTGGGGTCCTGGACATGGCCGCGCGCACAGCCATCCAGATGGCGCACCGCTTTGGGGCGCTGGTGGTGTTCTGCTACGTTGCCGTGCTGTCGATCCGCACCGCGACCCGCGGCTTGCGTGGCTACGCCATCTGCATGGCCCTGGCGTTGGCTTGCCAGGTCCTGCTCGGCATCAGCAACGTGTACTTCGGCTTGCCGCTGGCCGTGGCCACGGCGCACACGGGCATGGCCGCGGTCTTGCTGCTGAGCATGCTCGCCACCTTGGCGCGCACGCAACCGCACCGGGATCAGGCGATGTTCTCCCCGCTGGGGCAGGTTTGACATGAATGTGCTGCACGAATATTACGAACTGACCAAGCCGCGCATCGTCGCGCTGCTGGTGTTCTGCGCCGTCATCGGCATGTTCCTCGCCGTGCCCGGTCCTGGCCTGTTGCTGCCACCCTGGCGCGCGCTGGTGCTGGGTACGCTGGGCATCTGGCTGGCCTCGTCCTCGGCGGCCGCGTTCAACCAACTGATCGACCAGCGCATCGACAAGGTGATGGTCCGCACCCTGCACCGGCCCCTGGCGACGGGCACGCTGTCGCCACGCCAGGCGTTCGTCTTTGCACTGGCTTTGGGCGTCGCCTCGATGGCCGTGCTCGCCACCGGGGTCAACCCGTTGACCGCGGTCCTCACTTTCGTCGGCCTGATCGGCTACGCCCTGATCTATACCGCCTTCCTGAAGCGCGCCTCGTCGCAGAACATCGTGATTGGCGGGTTGGCAGGCGCGATCCCGCCGATCCTCGGTTGGACTGCGGTGACCGGGTCGGTGCATCCGTACGCGCTGCAGCTATGCCTGATCATCTTTGTCTGGACGCCGCCGCATTTCTGGGCGCTGGCCATCTTCCGCCGCGAAGACTACGCACGGGCGGAGATCCCGATGCTGCCGGTCACCCACGGCGTGGTCTTCACGCGCTGGCACATCCTGTTCTACACGATCCTGCTGTTCCTGGTCACCTTGTTGCCGGCGCTGACCGGTATGAGTGGGTGGATCTATCTCGTCGGCACGGTTGGCCTCGACCTGGTGTTCCTCTGGTACGCCATTCGTCTGCTCAATCCGCCAGACGAGTGGTACGCGATGAAAGTATTCAAGTACTCGATCTGGTATCTGATGCTGTTGTTCGCACTCCTGCTCGCCGACCACTGGCTGGTGTTGCCGCTGACGGACCGCATCTGAGCCGCCGGCACGGGCGCGTTACGCCTGCCCTCCCCCGGCACCCGGGGACCATGACTTCCGGTATTTGAAATCGCCCTGGCAGCGGAGTAGGTTTCAGCCGGCCGTCCAAACGACGGTGCGCGCATCGCTCCCCTGGCACCCGTTCTGACCGACCGAGGCCATCGCCGATCCGGGCATCTGCGTAGGTCGCGGCGCGGCCTTCGGCCTTGTGGCCGGTTGCGGCTGTGTGGTGTCGCAGGCGTCCGAGCCGCATTCAGCTCGTCGTTGTCGGCGGCGCGATAACCACCGCAATGATTTTCGCGACGGCGTGTCCGATGGCATCGACAGCACATCGGCACCTCGTCGCCACCTGGCGACACATGACGTTCTCAAACGGGGAGACGCAACAATGAGCAAGCTGCGGCGCACGTTGGGCTTCTGGTTCACCTTCACCTTGACCCTGGGCGGCGGCTTGCTGCTGGGCCCTCCTGTCGTGTCTGCCGCGCCGGTCTCGACGGTGCAGCTGACCCATGCGCTGAAGTGGCGCAGCGTCGGTCCGTATTACGGCGGTCGCGTGACCAGCGTGGCCGGCATCGCGAGTGAGCCATACCACTTCTATGCGGCCTACGCGGGCGCCGGAGTCTGGGAAACCACCGACTACGGCGTGCACTGGAAACCCATCTCGGACCAGCACTTCACGAACAACAACGTCGGTGCGATCGCGATTGCACCGTCCAACTCGAAGATCATCTATGCGGGTACCGGTGATCCGGCCATCCGCAACACCTTCCTGACCGGCGACGGCATGTACAAGTCGACCGACGGCGGCAAGACCTGGAGCCACATCGGCCTCAAGGACACGCGCATCATCAGCTGGATCGTCGTCGATCCGCACAATCCCGACGTGGTGTACGCGGCAGCCATGGGCCATGTATGGGCGCCAAATCCCGAGCGCGGCGTGTACAAGTCGACCGACGGCGGTCAGACCTGGAACAAGATCCTGTTCGTGAACAACGACACCGGCGCGATCATGCTGGCGATGGATGCGTCCAATCCGGAGGTGCTGTACGCCTCGATGTGGGAGGCCTATCGCCGCCCGTGGGATTTCTCCAGCGGCGGCAAGGGCAGCGGCATCTACAAGACTACCGACGGTGGCGCGCACTGGACGAACCTGACGAAGAACCCTGGCTTGCCGACCGGCATCTGGGGCAAGGCCGGCATCGCCGTGTCGCCGGCCGATTCCAACGTGGTCTACACGCTGGTGCAGGCCGACTACAAGGGCAAGCCGGGCGGCCTGTTCCGTTCCAATGACGCGGGCAAGACCTGGAACTTCGTCAACGACGATGAGGAAATCACCCAGCGCGCGTTCTATTACATGCGCGTGTTCCCCGATCCCAAGGATCCCAACACCATCTACATGCCGAACGTGAACATGTTCGTCTCGCACGATGGCGGCAAGACCCT
This sequence comes from Rhodanobacter sp. FW510-R10, assembly GCF_058781105.1. NCBI lineage: Bacteria > Pseudomonadati > Pseudomonadota > Gammaproteobacteria > Lysobacterales > Rhodanobacteraceae > Rhodanobacter > Rhodanobacter sp. FW510-R10. The sequence goes on from NZ_JBYSWL010000001.1 coordinate 616,707, forward strand.
GAAGGAACTCGACCCTCCGCATGGTGACAACCACGCGCTGTGGATCAACCCGACCAACACGCAGACCCTGATCCAGGGCAATGACGGCGGCGCGACGGTATCCTTCAACGCCGGCGAAAGCTGGAGCCCGGAAACCAACCAGCCGACCGGCCAGTTCTACCACGTGAACCTGGACGACCAGTTCCCGTTCCATATCTATGGCGCGCAGCAAGACCGCGGCTCGGTGGAGTCGGCCAGCGCCGTCGACGCCGGCGGCATCCCGGGCGAATGGCACAAGGTCGTCGGCGGCGAGGAGAGCTGGGTGGTACCGACGCCCAAGCAGCCCTGGGTGAGCTACGGCGCCAGCTACTACGGCAAGATCTGGCGCGAGAACCGCCGCCAGGGCATCACGGTCAACGTCGATCCGTGGCCGGAGTGGAAGTTTGGCCTGGCCGGCACGGAAGTGCGCTATCGCTACGGTTGGATCCACTACGCCATGGGCTTCTTCTCCCAGCAGGATCCACAGCAGTATCTGCTGGGTTCGAACGTCCTGCTGGAAACCCGCGACCAGGGCCTCAACTGGAAGGAGCTGAGCCCCGACCTCACCCGCAACGACAAGACCAAGCAGCAGCGTCCCGGCGGCCCGATCAGCGCCGACGTGACCAGCGAGGAGATGTTCGACACCATCTCGGCAATCGCGGTGTCCCCGCTGGACAAGGACGTGATCTGGGTCGGCACCGATGATGGCCTGGTGCAGCTCACCACCAACGGTGGCGCGAAGTGGACGCAGGTACGGCCGCCGAAGCTGCCGGAGTGGTCAACCCTGACCTCGGTCGAGGCCTCGCATACCGACAAGGGCACGGCCTATGTGTCGGCCAGCCGGTATATGTGGGACGACCATCATCCCTACCTGTACAAGACCACGGATTACGGCAAGACCTGGACGGATATCTCCAACGGCTTGCCGAGCGACCAGTACACCTTGAGCGTGCGCCAGGATCCGAATCAGCCCAATCTGCTGCTGGCCGCAACGCGGGCAACGGTGTACATGAGTCTGGATGACGGTGCCCACTGGCAACCGTTGACACTCAACCTGCCCACGGTGGAAGTCACCGACATCCAGTTCCAGCCCGAGCAGCACGCGGCGGTGATCTCGACGTTCGGCCGCGCGTATTGGGTGCTGGACGACGTGCAGTTCCTGGAACAATTGGCGGCAGCCAAAGTGGATAACGCCTCACCGTACCTGTTCAAGCCACAGCAGGCCTGGTTGGTCAAGCGTCGGGTCGGCGGCTTTGGGTCGGCCACGCGCACCGGCAATGCCGGCGAGAATCTGGCACCGGGCACCAAGGTGTTCTTCAACCTGCCAGCCGACTATAACGGCCAGCCGGTGAAACTGACCTTCACCGACCAGGGCGGCAAGCTGGTCAACACCTACACGCTTCCGCTCAAGCCGAAAAATGCCAAAGACGCAAAAAAACCGGCCAAGGTGGAGTCGCTGCATGCGGGCATGAACCAGTTCCTGTGGAACATGCGCTATCCGGATGCGGTGGACGTGAAGGGCATCAAGAACACGAACTTCTCCGCCAGCGAGCCGGTCGGTCCGGAAGTGTTGCCCGGCACCTACACCGTGGCGCTGGAATACGCCGGCAAGACCGAGCAGCAGACGGTGGAAGTCAAGCTCGATCCGCGCCTGGATACCACGCCGGCGGGCTTGCAGCAGCGCTTCGACGCACTGATGCAGGTGCATGACGCCATGAACCGGTTGAACACCAGCCTGAACGCTGCGCTCGATGCCCGCACGGCGCTGCAGAACGCTTCCGGCGGCAAGGCCAAGAAGGCCGCGGAGGCGCTGAACCGCGACATCAACAAGTTCGTGAACCTGCAGATCCAGTCGGGCGAAGGCGGCCTGGTGTATCCGCCGCGTTTGCGCGCATGGTTGTCGTACATCACCACCGCCCTCGGTGAGCAGTTCGTGCAGCCGACCCCGGCCATGATCAAGGTGAAGGACGAGTTCGTGGGCGAGGCGAACGCCGCGGTGAAGACGCTGGATGCCGACATCGCCAGCGCCAAGGCGGCAACGGGCGTCTGACGCGGCGGATGCACCGGAGGCGAGGGATCGACTCCGGCGAGCGCATGGAACGGCGGTGCCCCGCAATTCGGGACACCGCCGTTGTTTTTCAAGCCCATCATCCTCGCAAAAATAGGACGACGGAACTTCAACATCGTCATCCCCGCGAAAGCGGGGATCCAGTGCCCTTAGGTGTCCGTAACGGCCAAGGCGCTGGATTCCCGCTTTCGCGGGAATGACGGGACAGAGGGTCCGCTCCAACGGAACATGGGAAGTCTCGCTCCAATGTTGAGTACCATTCGGGGTCTCGACTACTCGTATTTGCGACTGCATGCGCGGTGCTGGCCGCGTCCATCGACCGCACGGCAAGGGCATGACCGTGTCGCGTGGATCTTGCTCACCAGGGGAGTGATCGTCATGAAACGCCAACTGTTCGCCGCCGCGTGTGCGGCTTGTATGGTGGCCCTCGGCGCCTCGGGTGCGTGGGCGCAGAACCCCTACGCTGCCATCGGCAGCGGCCCCGACAATCCCTACGCGCGTGATCCGCACCAGCCCGTGGACCAGGCGTATACGGCGAAGATCGCCAAGTACACCACCGAGCCCTACTTCAACACCGCGCTGACCGACTACCTGCCGGCCTCGACCACGGTGCCGACACCCGAAGCGGTGCTCGGCGAGGTGGCCGGTGCGCCGGACATGATTCCCTACGCGGAGGACGTGTACCACTATTTCCGCATGCTGGAAAAGGCCAGCCCAAGGGTCAAGGTGTTCTCGATCGGCAGGACCGAGGAAGGCCGCGAGATGATCGCGGTGGCCGTGGCCGACGAAGCGCTGATCAAGGACATCGACGCCAACAAGGCGCGCATGGCGCAGCTGGCCGACCCGCGCCAGCTCGGCATGGACGACGCCAAGGCCGCGGCGCTGATCAGGCAGACCGCACCGGTGTACTACATGGCCGGCAGCATCCACTCACCCGAGACCGGCGCGCCCACCGCGCTGATGGAGCTGGCCTACCGCCTGGCGGTGGATGACGCCCCGTACATCAAGAACATCCGCGAGCACGTGATCACGCTGATCACCCCGGTGGTGGAGGTGGACGGCCGCGACCGCATGGTGGACATCTACAACTGGCACCGCGCCCATCCCGGCGAAAACTACCCGAGCCTGGTGTACTGGGGCCACTACATCGCGCACGACAACAACCGCGACAACATGACCATGACGCTGGCCCTGAGCCGCAACATGATGGGCGCCTACATGGACTGGCACCCGCTGGTGATGCATGACCTGCATGAATCGGTCGCGCTGCAGTTCCAGAGCCCGCGCAACGGCCCGTACAACCCGGTGTTCGACCCGATCCAGGCGGCCGAATGGGAGCAGCTGGGCTCGAACAATGTCGAGCAGTCCACCAAGCTCGGCCTGCCGGGCGTGTGGAACCGCGGTGGCTTCGACAACTGGAGCCCGGGATACATGCTGCTGATCGCCTCCCTGCGCAACAGCGCCACACGCATGTACGAGACCTACGGCAACGGCGGTGCCGACACCGTCGAGCGCACCCTGTCGCCGCGCGAATACGGGCGCGCCTGGTACCGGCCCAATCCGCCGCTGCCGAAGGTGCTGTGGTCGCAGCGCAACAACAACAACTACGAGGAGACCAGCCTGCTGGTCGCGCTCGACTACTTCGCCAGGAACCGCGAGCACCTGCTCGACAACTTCTGGATGAAGTCCAAGCGCGCCATCGAGAAGCCGCAGATGGCCGGACCAGCCGCCTACGTGCTCCCCGCCGACGAGAAGCATGCAGGCGCACAGCGCTACATGCTGCACGTGCTGCAGCACACCCAGCAGCTGGAAGTCCAGCAGGCGACCGCCCCGTTCACGGTCAAGGTGGCGAACATCACCGGGGATCTGTCCGCCAAGCCGGCCGACAAGGATGCAAAGAAGACCACGCCGCCCCAGGTCGCCGCGGTCGAGCGGACCTTCCCAGCCGGCAGTTGGATCATCCGCATGGACCAGCCGTACTCGCGCGTCGCCGACACCTTGCTGGACCGCCAGTACTGGGCACCGGACGACGAGCAGAAGCAACCTTATGACGACACGGGTTGGTCCTTTGGCGACATGTTTGGCGTCACCGTCGCACGCGTCGTGGACCCCTCGGTGCTGAAAGTGCCGATGCAGAGCGCCGCCGGAAAGTTCGACGACCCTGCGTTCACCCTGGCATCCATTGGCGTGACTACGACGGCGAAGATGCCGCGCATCGCGCTCATGCATACCTGGCTGCGCACGCAGGACGAGGGCTGGTGGCGCCATGTGCTGGACGGCCTCAAGATTCCCTACGCCTACATCAGCACCCAGGACGCCTCGCGCGAGGCCAACCTGCGCGGCAAGTACGACGTGATCCTGTTCCCGCCGGTCGGCAACGCCTCGACGCGCGACATCGTCGACGGCCTGCCGATGTACGGCAATCCGCTGCCATGGCAGAAGACCAAGCTCACGCCAAACCTCGGGCTGCTCGATTCCACGCCCGACATGCGGCCGGGACTGGGCGAAAGCGGCGTGGCGAACCTCAAGCGCTTTGTTGCCGCCGGCGGCCTGCTGGTGGCGTCCCAGGACAGCGCCGCGTTTGCCGTCGACGTGGGGCTGGCGCCTGGCGTCAGCGTGGCCAGCCCTGGCAAGCTGCGCGTGGTCGGCAGCGTGCTGCGCGCCGAGCTGGTCGACAAGACCAGCCCCATCGCCACCGGATACGACGACACGTTCGCGCTCTACAGCTCACGCGGCATCGCGTTCAAGGTCGCCAACATGGACGGCGCCAGCCCGTTCTCCCGGGCCCTCACCTCGGCCGACTACAAGCGCCCGACCGGGCGCGGCGGCCCGGATGACATCGACGTGCCGCAAGGTCGTCCGTTCCAGCAGCCGGAAGCGCTGCCGGAGGTCAAGCCGTGGCAGGCCGTCCCGCTCACCGCCGACCAGATGCGCAACAACCCGCGCCTGATCCCCGAGGACGCGCGCCCCGACGTGATTGTGCGCTGGGGCGATGCCAAGCAGCTATTGCTCTCCGGCCTGCTGGAGCATCCGGAAGGCATGGCCGGCCGCGTGGCCGTGGTCAACGCGCACTACGGCAAAGGCAACGTGCTGCTGTTTGCCAACAACCCCATCTGGCGCGGCGAAACCATCGGCAGCTACGCCCTGGTCTTCAACGCCATCACCAACTTCGGTCGACTGAATGGCCATTCCGCCACCAATGCCGGCAAGCAGGTGCCTAAGAAGTAGAGCTATTGACCTGAGACGAAACGTGTAGCCGGTCGGAAGGTGAATTCTCTTACTCTTTGGGTTGAGGAGAACTCCATGAAGAAGCGGCACAGCGAAGAACAGATCATCCCGATCCCGCGGGAAGCAGAACTGCATGCTGTTCCAATTCGGGACTTGTGCAAGCAGCACAACATGTTGGAATCACACTAACCTGCCCGCCTCGTTGCTGCCGGCCAATGATGCGCGTTGACTCATATGCCGCAGCGTCGCACAATACGCAGGTCGGTGTGAAGTTCCATCCGCGCCAACACCCAGTCCTTACTAAAACAGGCATATGGACGTTTACCCTAGTCGCAACGTCGGCATCCGCGTGCATCGGGTGTCGGCTATGCAAAACGTGTTGAACGCTTGCGGTCTTCGCTTGCGGTCGGCTGGCGTGTTTCCCGGCTAGGGAAGCTCCGGCCCACCCCTGACGGCGCCGCGGGCGTCGTTACGAGGAGATGGGCCATGAAACTCCTTCACGCTGTCATTCGTTTCTGCGCTACTGGCACCGCGACCGCTCGTGGTGGCTTGGCTGTGCCGCAGGGTTTTCGCGTCACCGTACCCGCCCCCCTGAACCCGGCGCACGACACCGAGGCCGGGCCACTCGCCGAGCGCCCGACCGTGGTCATGCACAACACCAGCCAGAATCCAAATCTCGCAACCGTCTTGGCGTCACAGCACTAGGCCGGATTGCGGTCATGGATGACGCGCGAAGCGGCGCCGGAGGCGCGCCGCTTGCGGCCCGTAACGTGCCGGTTCGGCTCCGCAAGGCGGCGTGAACCGTTCCACAGCGACGAAGCAAGCGAGCGATGAACAAGCAATTCACTCCGGCGAGCGTCGCCCGTATGGTGCGCAGGGGCGCACCGGCATCGGCACAGGCGGCAGCCTACGCGTCCACCCCAACCGGGGAATTGCTGGCCGACCTGGGCACCGGCCAGGGTGGCCTCGACGCCGAAGAGATCGAGGAGCGGCTGCATCGCGACGGCTTCAACGAGGTCTCGCACGAGAAGCCGCCGCACTGGTCGCGGCAGCTGCTGCGGGCGTTCAAGAACCCGTTCATCATCGTGCTGTTGGTGCTCGCCGTGGTGCAGCTGGCCAGCGACCGCGGCGACCTCACGGGGCCGCTCATCATCGCCGTGATGGTGGCGATCAGCGTGGTGCTGAGCTTCACCCAGGAATACCGCTCCGCGCGCGCGGCCGAGAACCTCAAGGCCATGGTGCGCAATACGGCCACCGTGACGCGCCGTGCCGAGGACGGGCACAGCGAGCAGATCGAGGTGCCGGTGATCGAGCTGGTGGTCGGCGACATCGTGCACCTCGGCGCCGGCGACATGGTGCCGGCCGACCTGCGCCTGCTTGGCGCGAAGGATCTCTTCATCAGCCAGGCCATCCTCACCGGCGAGTCGCTGCCGGTCGAGAAGTCGGCGCCGTTGCCCGGCGCCCAGGGTGGCGACGTGCCAGGCAGCCCGCTGGACCTGGTCAGCATCTGCTACATGGGCACGAACGTGGTCAGCGGCACCGCCAGCGCGGTGGTCGTCTCCACCGGCGCGCGCAGCTACCTGGGATCGCTGGCCCACAGCATGTCCGGCAGGCGCGTGCAAACGAGCTTCGACCGTGGCGTGCGCAGCGTGAGCTGGCTACTGATCCGCTTCATGGCGGTCATGGTGCCGGTCGTATTCCTGATCCAGGGGTTCAGCAAGGGCGACTGGACCGAGGCTTTTTTGTTCGCGCTTTCGGTCGCGGTCGGGCTGACGCCGGAAATGCTGCCGCTGATCGTCACCGCGAACCTGGCCAAGGGCGCGCTGGCCATGTCCAGGCACAAGGTCGTCGTCAAGCAGCTCAATGCGATCCAGAACTTCGGCGCCATGGATGTGCTGTGCACCGACAAGACGGGCACGCTGACGCTGGACAAGATCGTGCTCGAGGAACACCTCGACATGCACGGCGAGGAGTCGGACGAGGCGCTCGAGTTCGGTTATCTCAACAGCCACTTCCAGACCGGCCTGAAAAACCTGATGGACAAGGCCGTCCTGACGCACCGCGACCTGGAAGCGGCGGCCGCCCGCTACCAGGTGGTCGATGAGATCCCGTTCGACTTCAAGCGCCGGCGCATGTCGGTGGTGCTGACCCGTGGCGATGGCGAGCACCTGCTGATCTGCAAGGGCGCGGTGGAGGAAATGCTCGGCATCTGTGCGTTCGAGCGCGTCGACGGGGTGACCACGCCGCTGACCGACGCGAGGCGCCAGGAGATCAAGGCACTGACCCGCGGCCTGAACGAGGATGGCCTGCGCGTGCTGGTGGTGGCGATTCGCCGCGAGCCGCGGCATGGGCGGCCCTACAGCGTGGCCGACGAGCGCGAGCTGACGGCCGTCGGTTGCCTGGCCTTCCTCGATCCGCCAAAGGATTCGGCGGCCACCGCGATCCGCGCGTTGCATGCGCATGGCGTCGAAGTGAAGGTCATCACCGGCGACAACGAGGCGGTCACGCGCAAGATCTGCCGCGAGGTCGGCCTGGAAGTGGAGCACTCAGTGCAGGGCCAGGACATCGAGGGCCTGGACGAGGCGGCACTGGATGCCCTGGTGGCGCGCGTCACCGTGTTCGCCAAGATGTCGCCGCTGCAGAAGGCCCAGGTGGTGCGCTCGCTGCAGCGCCAGGGTCGCACGGTGGGTTTCCTCGGCGACGGCATCAACGACGCGCCGGCGCTGCACGACGCCGACGTCGGCATTTCCGTGGACACCGCCACCGACATCGCCAAGGAGTCGGCCGACATCATCCTGCTGGAAAAGAACCTGATGGTGCTGGAGGAAGGCGTGCTGGAAGGCCGCGTCACCTTCGGCAACGTCATCAAGTACATCAAGATGACGGCGAGCTCGAACTTCGGCAACGTGCTCAGCATCCTGGTCGCGAGCCTGTTCCTGCCGTTCCTGCCCTTGCTGCCGCTGCAGATCCTGGTGCTGAACCTGCTGTACGACATCTCGCAGCTGTCGATCCCGTTCGACCGCATGGACGAGGAGTACCTGCGCACGCCGCAGCGCTGGGACGCCAGCGACATCGGCCGCTTCATGGTCTGGATCGGCCCTGTGAGCTCGATCTTCGACATGACCACGTTTGCGTTGCTGTGGTATGTGTTCGACGCGAACAGCGTGGTGCAGCAGGGATTGTTCCAGTCCGGCTGGTTCGTCGAAAGCCTGCTGACGCAGACCCTGGTCGTGCACATGATACGCACGCGCAAGATCCCGTTCCTGCAGAGCTATGCCGCCGCGCCGGTGCTCGGCCTGACGACGGCGATCATCGCGATCGGCCTGCTGATTCCGCATACCGTGATCGGCGCCAAGCTGGGCATGGTGGCGACCCCACCGGTGTACTTCGTCTGGCTTGCCGCCACGGCGCTTGGCTATGCCGTCATGACGCAATTGGTGAAAGGGTTTTACATACGCCGCTACGGCCGCTGGCTGTAGGCCTGTCCCCCGTCACAAGCCGTTTACGCGCCAGGCACCAAAGTCCGCCTGGGCCTTGGCGCAGCATGGCACTTCGTCAATCAAGGGAGACACGTGATGACCGCCACCAGCTTGATCATCCTGCTGCTTATCGGTGCCATTGCCGGCTGGCTCGCCGGCGTCATCGTGCGCGGCTTCGGCTTCGGCCTGATCGGCAATATCGTCATCGGCATCGTCGGCGCCTTGCTCGCGGGCTGGCTACTGCCGATGCTCGGCATCGCCTTCAGCGTCGTCAATCCGTTCGTCACCGCCGTGCTGTATGCCTTGATTGGCGCCATCGTGCTGCTGGTGATCGCAGGCCTGTTCCGCCGCGCACCGCGGGTATAGCGCGCCTGCCACGGCCAGCCACCGCAGCGACACCTCCACTACACTCAGCATGGTTGTGGCTGCGCTGCCTGCTCCCTCTCCCCTGACTTGTCGGGGTGGAGGGGGTCAAGTCCGTCGCTGCATCGCCACAGGCACCCGTGGGAATCCGACAAGTCGGACCACGTCCAGCACTGCCAGCCATGAGCGCCACGACCTCGACCGCCAATTCGAACCCACGCATGCATCTCGCCAACGACGCGGTGCACCTCTGGCATTTCCCGTATGAACGGGCGCAAGGACGCGCGCCACTGCTGGATGTCCTGGCGCACTATGTGGGCAGGATGGCCGAGGAAATTCGGCTGGTCGCCGGTGAGCATGGCCGACCGCGCCTGGCCGACGAGCCCGCTGCCACGCTGGATTTCAACTGGTCGCATTGCGCGGACCACGCCGCGGTGGCGCTGGCGCGTGGGCTGGCACCTGGCATCGACATCGAGCGCCTGGACGAGCGCGCCAACGCGCTGCGCCTCGCGCAACGCTATTTCCACCCGGCCGAAATCGCCGCCCTGGCTGCGTTGCCGGCGCAGGCTCGCTCGCGCGCGTTTCTCGAGTTGTGGACGGCCAAGGAGGCGCTGCTGAAGGCGCTCGGTCGCGGCCTGGCATTTGGCTTGCACCGCCTGCAGGTATCCAGCGGACCCGCGCCGCGGCTGCTGGCGCTGGAAGGCGACGACCCGGCCGCGTGGCAGCTGCACCGTCCGTCGCTGGATGGCGTGCATGTCGCGGCTTTGGCCTGGCGCGGCGGCCGGCGCAGGCTCATCATGTGCGGGGCGGAAGCGGATCTGTCCGCACCCGGCAATCCCGACCAGCCGCACTGAGCAACCCCAGCCAAGGCCAGACCACTGCATGACCAAGCTCAGCGTCAACGTCAACAAGATCGCCGTCCTGCGCAATTCGCGCGGCGGCAGTGAACCCGACATTTGCCGCGCGGCGCAAACTTGCATCGATGCCGGCTGCGACGGCATCACCGTGCACCCCCGGCCCGACCAGCGGCATATCCGCCCGGACGACGTGCGTGCGCTGGCCGAACTGCTGCAGGATCGCGTGGAATACAACATCGAGGGCAATCCGTTCGCCCCACCGCGCGGCAGCTATCCCGGCCTGCTGGCACTGGCACGCGAGGTGCTGCCCACCCAGATGACCCTGGTGCCGGACGGCGACGGCCAGATCACCTCCGATCACGGCTTCGACCCGCGGCGCGACATCGATGCGCTACGGCCCGTGGTTCGCGGCCTGCGCGACCTGGGCTGCCGCGTCAGCCTGTTCGTCGATCCGGTCGCGCTGGACTTTTCCGGCTTTGCCGCGATCGGCGTGCAGCGCATCGAGATCTACACCGGTCCCTACGCCCACGCTTTTGCCGCCGGCACGCCGGACGCGGCGCTGGAGGCCTGCGTGCAAACCGCACGAAATGCCGGCCACGCCGGCCTGCGGGTGAACGCCGGGCACGACCTGAGCCAGGCCAACCTGGGCACATTCGCCGCCGCGATCGACGACCTGGCCGAGGTGTCGATTGGCCACGCCCTCATTGGCGAGGCGCTGTACGACGGCCTGGCAACCACGGTGCGCAACTACCTGCACATCCTGGGCTGACATCCATTCCCGCTCCATGCTGGAGCTCGCCGCGTCGCCCTTCCCCCGCCTCTACTCCGACGTCATTCCCGCGAAAGCGCAACCCTTCAGCGTCATTCCCGCGAAAGCGGGAGGCGCTTTTCAACAGACGAATGTCTGGTCATCCAGTGCTTTTCGCACCGTCCGCGGAAGTGCAAGAGCACCTGGATTCCCGCTTTCGCGGGAATGACGAATGTAGGAGTCGCGGGAATGACGAATGCAGGAGTCGCGGGAATGACGAATACAGGAGTCGCGGGAATGACGAATGCAGGGGTCGCGGGAATGACGATATGGCGGCCCGCAGAAATAACGGCGACGGCGCTTCGCGGGAACGACGGCAAGGGAGCCAGAAGGGCCAGGAACAGGCGAGACCGGGCCAGCGGACGGCTGGACGGCTCAAGGGCGCTCGAGGATCGCAGTGACGCCCATGCCGCCGGCCGTGCAGATGGAGATCAGGCCGCGGCCAGCGCCCTTCTGTTCCAGCAGCTTGGCCATGGTTGCCACCAGCCGCGCGCCCGTGGCGGCAAAGGGATGACCAACCGCCAGGCTGGAACCGTGCACGTTGAGCTTCGCCGGATCGATGCTGCCCAAGGGTTCGGCCAGCCCGAGGCGATGCCGGCAATACTCCGCGCTCTCCCAGGCGCGCAAGGTGCACAGCACCTGGGCGGCAAATGCCTCGTGGATTTCGTAATAGTCGAAATCCTGCAAACGCATGCCATTGCGCGCCAGCAGCCGCGCCACGGCAACGGTCGGCGCCATGAGCAGGCCTTCGCCATGCATGAAGTCCACTGCCGCCACTTCCGTGTCGCGCACGAAGGCCTGCACCGGCAGGCCCCGCTCCGCCGCCCAGGCCTCGCTGGCCACCAACACGGCCGCCGCGCCATCGGACAGGCCGGTGGAATTGCCGGCGGTAAGCGTGCCCTGGCCTGAGGTCTTGTCGAACGCCGGCTTCAACGCGGCAAGCTTTTCCAGCGTGGAATCCGGACGCAGGAAGCCATCGCGCTTGAGGCCACGGAACGGCACCAGCAGGTCGGCAAAAAAACCCTGGTCGTAGGCCGCGGCAAGCTTGAGGTGACTCTCCAACGCCAGACGATCCTGATCCTCCCGGCTGATATGCCACTCCTTGGCCATCAGCTCGCAATGGTCCCCCATCGACTTGCCGGTGCGCGGTTCCATGACACCCGGCAAGGAAGGCTTCAACTCGCCGAGCGAAAAGCCCCTCAGTGCAATGCGCACCTTGTCCAGCGGCGCCTTTGCCCGGTGCATCGCGAGCAGGCGCTTGCGCAGCCGCTCGTCGTAGACCATGGGCACGTCGCTGGTGGTGTCGGCGCCAGCGGCGATGCCGGCCTCGATCTGTCCGCAGGCAATCTTGTTGGCGACGATGATGGTGTTGTCCAGCGACGTGCCGCAGGCGCGCGCCGTGGTGATGCCAGGCGTAGTGGGCGCCAACCCGGAGCTCAACAGTGCCTCGCGGGCCAGGTTCCAATCCCGCACGTGGCGGATCACAGCGCCCAGGGCCACCTCGCCCAGTTCCATGCGGTGCAGCGCAAAGCGCTCCACCAAGGCGCCCAGCACCTTCACCGACATGCCGAAGTTGCCGACATCGGCATACGCGGTGTTGTTGCGGCAAAACGGGATGCGCATGCCACCGATCACCGCAGCCCGCCTCAGCGTCTTCTCCATGCTCACAACAGCCTGCCTGTCAAGTCATCAAAGGCTAACCCGCCCCGCATTCCGGTGAAAGGCCAAAACGCTGAATGGCTGGCCGCACAGCAGCCCCGTCACCCATGTGGAAGCCAGGATGGAAGACATCGATGCATCCTCATGCTCTCTCATTCGCGTGGTCGGAGACGGAGGCCGCGGGGGGTCAACATGCGCTCGACGAGCTCGAACACGCCTTGCACCAGCAGCGCCAGGATCGCCGCCGGCACCGCACCCTCCAGGATCAGGCCAATATCGTCGAGGCGGATGCCGGTGAGGATGGGCTGCCCATAGCCGCCGGCGCCGATCAGCGCCGCCAGCGTCGCGGTGCCGACATTGATCACGGCGGCAATCTTGACGCCGGCCAGGATCGAGCGCAGCGCCAGCGGCAACTCGACCATGCGCAGGCGCACCGTGGCAGGCAGGCCCAGCGCCGCCGCCGACTCGCGCAAGGCCGGCGCGATGCCGACCAGGCCGGCATGCGTATTGCGCACGATCGGCAACAGGCTGTACAGGAACAAGGCCGCCACCGCCGGCCAGGTGCCGATCCCAAACAGCGGGATCATGAAGACGAACATGGCCAGCGACGGTACCGTCTGCAGCACGCCGGTGAGACCCAGCACGACCTGCCCCAGCCGCCGCAGCCGCGCCGCCAGGATGCCGAGTGGGACAGCCAGCAGCAAGGCAAGCCCCAGCGAGACGGCCACCAGTCGCACGTGCTCGAGCGTGCGCCCGAGCAGCCGCGGCCAGAGGCCGGTGCCGTCCGCATCGACGCGCACGCCCAGCAAGCCGGCGGCGACCGCGCCTTCGCGCACGCCACGCAACTTCACGTCGGCATTCATGCGCCGCATGGTGGCTTCGTCGATGTGCCCGGCCAGGCCGCGCAATACCTGCATGAATGCCGGCGCATCGTGCTCCAGGGCCAGGCGGTAGAGATACACCGCCTGGTAGCGCGGGAAATAATGCAGGTCGTCGGTGAGCGTGCGCAGGTGGTAGTACGGGATCTCGGCGTCGGTGCTGTAGAGATCGATCACGTCGACCGCGCCACTGGCCACGGCGCGATAGGACAGGCTGTGGTCGAGCCCGCGCACCTGGGTCTGCGGCAGGCCGTAACGCGCACGCAACCCCGGCCAACCGTCCTGCCGCTGCATGAATTCGTTGGAAAAACCGAAGCGCAGCTCCGGGTGCGCGCGCAGGTCGGAGATGCCGCGGATGCCCAGGGCCGCCGCACGCGCCTCGCGCATGCCCAGCGCATAGGTGTTGTCGAAACCCAAGCCATCGGTGATGCCGATGCCCATGGGCTTCAGCCGCGCCCGCAGGGTGGCAATGTCGGCGTCCGGCTCGACCTGCTTGAGCAGCTCCTGGGTCAAGGTGCCGGTGTATTCGGGATAGACGTCGATATCGCCATGCAGCAGGGCGGTCCAGAGGATGCTGGTGCCGCCGAGCTCGCGCTCGTGCACCGCCGGCACGCCGGCATCCTGCGCGTCGATGCGCGCCACCTCGGCGAGGATCACCGACTCGGTGAACTGCTTGGAGCCGATGCGCACCGGCGCGGCCGCGGCCAGCCCCGGCAACACGGCAGCGACGAGGAGCAAGGCACGCCAGTGCGTCACGGCATGTGCCCTGGCAGCTGGCGCCCGGCTTCTACGAAGCGGGTCACGAAGTCATCGGCTGGCCGCTCGCGGAAATCCTCGAGGCTGCCGTCCTGCACCACCGCGCCATCGCGCAACAGCACCAGCCGCGGCGCAAACCAGGCGGCCTCGGCCAGGTCATGGGTCACCAGCACCACGGTCTTGCCCAGGCGTCGGAAGATGGCGACGAGCTCGTCCTGCAATTCGTGGCGCACCACCGGGTCGAGCGCGCCAAGCGGCTCGTCCAGCAGCAAGGCAGTCGGGTCGGGCATCAAGGCGCGCATCAGCGCCACGCGCTGGCGCTGGCCGCCCGACAGTTCGGCGGGATAGCGTGGCAGCACGTCGGCCGGCAGATGGGTCAGCGCCAGCAACTCGTCGGCGCGCTCGCGAGTCCGGCGCCGGTCCCAACCCAGGTAGCGCGGCAGCAGGGCAAGGTTGCCGAGCACGGTGAGATGCGGGAACAAGCCGCCATCCTGGATCACGTAGCCGACCCGGCGGCGCAAGGCCAGCACCTGGTCGCGCTCGAGCACGCGCCCATCGACGCGCACGCAGCCCTGGTCAGGCCACTCCAGGCCCAGCAACAGGCGGAGCACCGTGGACTTGCCCGAACCGCTGCTGCCGATCAGCGCGGTGGTCGTGCCGGCGGCAAACGCGAGGCTGAGCCCACGCAGCGCGACCACCGCGCCGTAGCGCTTGTCCACCCGTTCCAGCGCAAAGCCAGACGCCGCGTGCGCGTCCCCAGCGGACAAAACGGATGGTGCTGCAGCCATCCGCGCAGCCTACACCAGCCTGGACTTGCCCCTCGGCCGTGGCGCGCACTCCGCTCCTTGGCGCAGGCGTTTGCCGGGCGGCCTGGCGCCGGCGCCGATCAGCAGCATGTCCATGTGCGTCTCGAGGCGGATGACGCGTTCGGTCAGGCCTCCTATTCATGTACACGCCCACAGGACCGCAAGACCCGGCCGATGCGCAGCGGCGTGGACCGGCTGTCATAGCGTGGATCCCTCAAGGCGCCGGCTCCCCGGCGGCAGCCGGGGCCTTGCGACGCAGGCGGACGAAGACATACAGCGGCAGGCCGATGGCAATGAGGCCGAGCGCATACAGGAATGGTTCGCCGCCGATGCCGACGAACGCAAAAACCACGTAGGCGATGCCGATGGTCGCCAGCGGCAAGACGCGCGGCAGCACGCGGCGCCGCCAGAGCACAAGCAGGGCCAGGCCGCAGCCGAGGTAGAGCGGCAGGTTCGCCGCCGTCACCATGAGCGTGATGAAGGTGAAGGCATCGACCAGGGAGCGGCTGTAGCTCATGCCCACCATGATCGTGGCCAGCACGCCCGTGACGAGCAGCGCGCTCACCGGCGCGCCATGGCGGTTGGTGCGCGCCAGCATGGCCGGCATCACGCCGTTGCTGGCCAGGGTGCGCGTGAGCTCGCCGACCAGCAAGGTCCAGCCATTCAGTGCGCCGAGCCCGCTGACCACCACGAACGCGGCCAGCCAGCGGCCCACGCCGGCACCGGCAAAGCGGTCCATCAACAAGGAGAACGGCGCGCTCGACGCCGCCAGCTCGGACTGCGGGATCAGCAGCAGCGGCACTGTGGAAACGACCAGGTAGATGACCGCCAGCACGATCGCGCCTGTCATCGTGGCGCGCGGAATCGTGCGGCCGGGATGCTTGATTCGCGCCGCCGGCACGGTCGCCGACTCGAACCCGAGCATGGCGTAGAGCGCGATGGTCGAGGCGGCCATGACCCCGGAGAAGGTGATCGGCGTGGTCGGCGGGTGGGCCGCATAACTGGCCGGCGCGGCGATCAGCACCCAGACACCCAGTGCCGCGATCGCCAGCATGGGCAGCAGTTTCAACACCGTGGTGACCACTTGCACGCCGCCGCCGGTACGCACGCCAAACAGGTTCACCAGCACCAGCAGCCACAGCAGGCCCAAGGCAAACACGAGCGGCGGAATTGCCTGCGTGGCGGGCAGCACCACGGTGAGATAGCCCACCACGCCAGTCGCCAGCGCTGCATTGGTGAGCCACATCGACACCCAGTACGCCCACAAGGCAAGGTAAGCCGGCAATTCGCCCAAAGTGCCGCGAATGTAGCCGTACGGCCCCTCCGCGTCCGGCAGCGCGCGCGCCAGCGACGCAAACACACCGGCCAGGGTCAGGCAGCCGGCCAGCGTGATGACCCAGCCAATCACGGTATTGAAGCCGAATGGCGCGAGCGACGCGGGCAGCAGGAAGATGCCCATGCCGATGACGTTGCCTACGACAAGGGCAGTGCAGGTCCAGAAGCCGATCTTGCGCTGGCTGTCCACGTCGCCTCAGTTGCCCACGGTACGGACCAGGGCGCAGGCGATTCCGCCTTCACCATCCCGTGCCGACGTCAGGCGCCGCGGCCGCAACTTCATGCGCGCTCCCGGGCTCGGGCATAGACGGGCTCAAGTGCGTCGGGCAGCGTGTCGTTGGGCATGGTGATCCGTACCGGAAGGTGGCCGGGCCATCGTAGTGCACGGCGCTCCGGCGCGGTGCTGCCCGCGTCACCCGGCAGGCAGGGCAACCTGGCGGCAGGGAGCGCATGGACCCAGACCGGATGCCGTTTCAACACCGGTGTCAAGCATGACTTTCAGCAGTTCGCGGGCCGGGGAACAGCTGGCTATTCTTGGGTGGCGCACCAGGCGCGGCCTGGCGCGCCACCCCTCGAGGCCCGGCGAGACGCGCATGAACAAGACTCCGTACGTCCTGTGGCCAAGTGCCTTGGCCTTGGCGCTGGCTTCATTCGTTGCCAATGCGGCGCCGGCCATGGCCGGGCTGTCGGGACCGCTGCCGCCGGAAGCGAACCAGAAGATTGCCCACGACATTTTCCGCGACCTGGTGGAGATCCGTTCGGTGCACGAGGTCGGCACCCAGGGCACGGCCGATGTCATCGTGAAATACCTCAAGGCAAACGGCTTCACCGATGAGGAAATCCATGTCGTCCCGGAAACCAGATACCCGCACCAGGTGAACGTGGTGGTGCGCCTCAAGGGCAAGGGACAGGGCAAGCCGGTGATGTGGATCTGCCATATGGACGTGGTGGACGCGCGCGCCCAGGACTGGAGCGTGCCCCCGTTCAAGTTCACGCAGAAGGACGGCTATTTCTATGGCCGAGGCACGGCGGACATGAAGGACGAGGACGCCGCCGTGGCCGCCGCGCTGATCCGGCTCAAGCGCGAGCACTATGTGCCGGATCGCGACATCGTGGTTGCGTTCACCGCCGACGAGGAAGTCGGCCTGGAGCAGGACGGGCCGCAGTTCCTGGTGCGGCAGCGCAAGGACCTGGTGGGCGACGTGGGCCTGGTGATCAACCCCGACGGCGGTTCGGGCGAGATCCGCAACGGCAAGCGTCTCGACTTCGCGGTCGAGACCGTACAGAAGACCTACATGACCTACCGCATGGAGACCACCAACAAGGGTGGCCACTCCTCCGAACCGCGCCCGGACAACGCCATCTATCAGCTTGCCGGCGGCCTGGGCCGGCTCGCACACTATGTCTTCCCGTACAAGACCAACGCCACTACGCGCGCATTTTTCGCAGGCATCGCGCGGGAAGCCGACGGGCAGCGCGGGATGGATCTGCTGGCCTTGTCGAAGGCGCCGGTGGACACGGCCGCCGCCGCGCGCCTGGCCCAGGATCCGGCGATGAACGCGATCCTGCACACCACCTGCGTGGCCACCATGCTGCAGGCCGGCGTACAGGAGAATGCGCTGCCCTCGAGCGCGACGGCGACGATCCAGTGCCGGGTGTTCCCCGGGGAAAGCGCCGAGCAGGTGCGGAGCACACTGGTCAGGGTCGCCGCCGATCCCACGATCAAGGTGAGCCTGGCGGACCCGGTCATGCCGGCGCCGGAAACCGTGCCCGACGCCAAGGTCATGGACGCGGTGGCGGCCGTGGTGCACGGCATGTGGGGCAAGGACATCCCGGTGATGCCGATGATGGCGGCCGGGGCCAGCGACTCCATCTTCACCCGTGCGGCCGGCATCCCGAGCTATGGCGTGGGCGGAGGCTGGAACGACGTCGACGACATCCGCATGCACGGCCGCGACGAGCGCGACGCCATCGGCAACTTCTACCAGACCGTCGAATTCACCTATCGCCTGATGCACCAGCTCACGACCGCATCCTGACCGCGCGTCCCCGGCTCCGCAAGCCCTCGCTCGTCATCCCCGCGCAAGCGCACTGCTGTCCGGAACGTTTTGAGAAAGACCTCGCCATCCCCCCATCTCGTCATTCCCGCGAAAGCGGGAATGACGCCGGGGGTGTTTTGGCGTTTTGGCGCGATACCGTAGATGAGGCAAAGGCGGTTCCGAAAACGTTCCGGACAGCAGTGCGCGCAAGCGGGGATGACGCCGGGGTAAGTGGCGCGGGGAGGGCAAGCCGGCCGTCGGATCGGCGGCGCACGCCTTTCCGCGTTTGACCACTGCTATAGAATCGAGGGGCAATGCGCCGGGCGGCCCGCGTGCGGCGGCTTGCCGAATCCTGCGCTGGCCGGGTGGCCAGCCAGCGCACGACGCCACGGCTTCTGACCGAGCCTACGACGGACGCCCGACCGACCGTGCCAAGCATCGTCCTCGCCCTGCCCTTCCTCGCCAGCATCCTGGTGTATGCGCTGGACAGCCGTGGACGCAACGTGGCGGTGGGCTTGCTGGTCGGCACCGCCCTGATTGGGCTGCTGCTGTCGCTGGCCATGTATCCCACCATCGCCGCCGACGGCGTGCTGCGCCAGACATTTACCTGGGCGCCTTCGCTGGGGCTGGACTTCAGCCTGCGGGTGGATGGCTTCAGCTGGTTGTTCATGCTGCTGGTCTGCGGCATCGGCATGCTGGTCGGCATCTACGCGCGGTACTACATGCCGGCGGACGACCCGTTGACGCGCCTGTGTGCGCTGCTGCTGGCGTTCATGGGCGCGATGCTCGGCATCGTGATGTCCGGCAACGTGATCCAGCTGGTGTTTTTCTGGGAGCTGACCAGCCTGACCTCCTTCCTGCTCATCGGCTACTGGCATCACGGCGCCTCGGCGCGCGACGGCGCGCGCATGGCGTTGATCGTCACCGCCGGCGGCGGCCTCGCCCTGCTTGCCGGCATGCTGCTGCTCGGGCACATCGTGGGCAGCTACGAGCTGGACACGATCCTCGCCGCCGGCCCACTGGTTCGTGCCCACCCCTGGTATACGCCGACCCTGGTCCTGATCCTGCTCGGCGCGCTGACCAAGAGCGCGCAGTTTCCGTTCCACTTCTGGCTGCCGCAGGCGATGTCGGCGCCGACGCCGGTGTCGGCCTACCTGCATTCGGCGACCATGGTGAAGGCCGGCGTGTTCCTGCTGCTGCGCTTCTGGCCGGTGCTGGCCGGTACCGACGAATGGTTCTGGCTGGTCGGCGGTACCGGCCTCATCACCCTGGTCATGGGCGCGTGGGCGGCGATCTTCCAGCAGGACCTGAAAGGCCTGCTGGCCTACTCGACGATCAGCAACCTCGGACTGATCACCATGCTGGCCGGCCTGGGCAGCGCCTTTGGCGTGGTCGCGGCCATTTTCCACATCGTCAACCACGCCACGTTCAAGGCGTCGCTGTTCATGGCCGCCGGCGCGGTGGATCACGAAACCGGTACGCGCGACCTGCGCCAGCTCGGCGGCCTGCGCCAGTTCATGCCGATCACCGCCACGCTGGCCCTCGTGGCCGGCGCGGCGATGGCCGGCGTGCCACTGCTCAACGGCTTCCTGTCCAAGGAAATGTTCTTTGCCGAGGCCTTGACGACGCGCAACGGCGCGTTGTGGGACGCGGTGCCGGCGGTGCTGGCGGTGGCTGCCGGCGCGTTCGCGGTGACCTACTCGCTGCGCTTTGTGCGCGACGTGTTCTTTGGCCGCGCGTCCACCGCCATGCCGCGCCAACCGCATGAGCCCCCGCGCTCGATGCGCGTGCCGATCGGCCTGCTGGCACTGGCGTGTCTGCTGGTCGGCATCTTCCCAAACCAGGTCATTGGCCCATCGCTGCACGCGGCGGCAAGCGCGGTGCTCGGCCCGCGGCTGCCGATGTATAGCCTCGCGGTCTGGCACGGCTGGAATGCGCCGCTGCAGATGAGCATTGCCGCCACCGTCGCCGGTTGCCTGCTCTATCTCGCCCTGCACCAGTACCCGCAGCGCACGGAGCGCACGCCGCTCATCGGCGGGTTGAGTGGCAAGCGCATGTTCGAGCGCGCGCTCACCGTGCTCGGCGCGGACCTGCCGCATTGGCTGCTGGCACACCTGTTCCCGACCCGGCGCCTGCAGACCCAACTGCTGCTGATCGTGCTCAGCGCCCTGCTGGTCGGCGGCCTGGCCGCAAACAGCGCGCCCATCGTCAGCATGCCGCACTGGGACAGCATCGATCCTGCCTTCGCGCTGCTGTGGGTGCTCGGCGCGGCATGCGCGATCGGCGCTGCCAGGCAGGCGAAGTTCCACCGTCTCGCCGCGCTGGTGCTTACCGGCGGGGCGGGACTAGTGTCGTGCGTGAGCTTCGTCTGGCTCTCGGCGCCAGACCTGGCGGCCACCCAGTTGCTCGTGGAGGTGGTGACCACGATCCTGATCCTGCTCGGCTTGCGCTGGCTGCCCAAGCGCATCGAGGGCATCTCGCCAGACGCCCCGCTGACGCGGACCAAGCGCTATCGCGACCTGCTGGTGGCGCTGGTCGCCGGCGCCGGCGTGGCCAGCCTCGCCTACGCGGCCATGATGCATCCGGTGGCGGACTCGATCTCGCGCTATTTCCTCGAACACGCCTACACCCATGGCGGCGGCCACAACGTGGTCAACGTGATCCTGGTCGACTTCCGCGGCTTCGACACGCTGGGGGAGATCAGCGTGCTGGCGATCGTCGCACTGTCGGTGTTCGCCCTGCTGCGCCGCTTCCGTCCAGCCGCGGAGAGCATCGACGCTCCGCAGCGGCAACGCCTCGAGGCCCGCGCCGCGGCGGCGCCGGAACGCGCGGTCGACCATTCGCTGATCGACTACCTGGTGATCCCCGGCCTGATCATCCAGCTGATGTCGCCAGTGATCCTGTTGTTTGGGGTGCACCTGTTCCTGCGTGGCCACGACCTGCCCGGTGGCGGCTTTGCCGCCGGCATCACGGTGTCGGTGGCGCTGATCCTGCTGTACATGGCGCGCGGCGCGCGCTGGGTGGAAGCGCACTTGCGCGTCCTGCCGACGCGCTGGATCGGCGTCGGCCTGCTGCTCGCCGTGGGCACCGGATTGGGCTCGCTCGTGGTTGGCCATCCCTTCCTGACCTCGCATTTGTTCGAGTTCGAGTTGCCGCTGCTGGGGCAGCTGCCGTTCGCCTCGGCGATCCTGTTCGATCTCGGCGTGTTCTGCCTGGTGGTGGGCGCCACTACGCTGATGCTGATCGCGCTGGCGCACCAGTCCCTGCGCCGCACGCGGGCGGCGGCCGCGGCCGGCGCTGCGGCGGAGGGCCACTGATGGAACTGGTGCTGGCCATTGCCATTGGCGTGCTGATCACTTCGGGCACCTGGCTGCTGCTGCGCCCGCGCACGTTCCAGGTGATCATCGGGCTGACCCTGATTTCCTACGCGGTGAACATCTTCATCTTCGCCATTGGGGGCCTGCGCACCGGCGCCGACCCGGTGCTGCACGCGACGGCCGGCGACCTGGCGCAATACACCGATCCGCTGCCGCAGGCGCTGGTGCTGACGGCGATCGTGATCGGCTTTGCCACCACCGCCTTGTTCCTGGTGGTGCTGCTGGCCTCGCGCGGCCTGACCGGCAACGACCACGTCGACGGCGCGGACGGCACGCCATGAGCATGCACCTGGTCATCGCCCCGATCCTCCTGCCGCTGCTGGTCGCCGCGCTGCAACTGCTGGCCGGCGAGCGGCGGCGACGCACGGTGGTGGCCTTGAGCCTCGCCTCGTGCCTGGCGCTGGTGGCGCTGGCCACGACGCTGCTGCTGGCCGCCGCGCGGCACGATGGCGGTTCGCTGACCGCGGTGTACCGTATTGGCGAGTGGCCGGCGCGCTTCGGCATCGTGCTCGTGGCCGACCGCCTGTCCACGTTGATGCTGCTGCTGACCGCCGTGGTGGCACTGGCCACCCTGCCCGCCGCGCTCGGCCGCTGGCAGCATCGCGGCAATTATTTCCAACCGCTGTTCCAATTCCTGCTGATGGGCCTGAACGGGGCCTTCCTCACCGGCGACCTGTTCAACCTGTTCGTATTCTTCGAAGTGACCCTGGCCGCCTCCTACGGGCTGGCATTGCACGGCTCGGGCGCGCAGCGGGTCAGCGCCGGCCTGCATTACATTGCCGTCAACCTCACGGCCTCGATGTTGTTCCTGCTCGGGGTCAGCCTGATCTTCGGGGTCACCGGCACCTTGAACATGGCGGCGCTGGCCGAGCTGATCCCGGGCGTACCGGCACATACCCGGGCATTGCTGCATGCCGGGGCGGCGATCCTTGGCGTGGCGTTCCTGATCAAGACCGCGATGTGGCCGCTCGGCTTCTGGCTGCCGCGCACCTATGCCGCCGCCGCACCGGCGGTGGCGGCCATGTTCGCGCTGATGACCAAGGTCGGCATCTATGTGCTTTTGCGGCTCAGCCTGCTGTTGTTCGGCAACGATGCGGGCCCAGCCTCCAGCCACTTCGGCAGCGACTGGCTGCTGTGGGGTGGCGTGGCCACGATTGGCGCCGGCACGATCGGCATGCTGGGCGCGCGCGACCTCGGCAAGCTGGCCGGCTACAACGTCGTGATTTCCTCCGGCACCCTGCTTGGCGCGCTCGGCCTGCAGCAAAGCACGGTGACTGCCGGCGCGCTGGCGTACCTCGTGATCTCCACCCTGGCACTGGCCGCGTTCTTCCTGGTCGCGGGCTTGCTCGCGGTCGACGACGACGATGACAAGACCGACGACAACGTCGTGCTCGAGCCCTACGACCCGGCCGACGCCACGGGGCGCGGCGAGGGATTGTTTGCCGACGAGGACGAAAGCCGGGTCGTCATCCCGGCGCCGGTGGCGATGCTGGGGGTGAGCTTTTTCGCCTGCGCGGTACTGCTGTCCGGGCTCCCGCCGCTGTCCGGCTTCATGGCCAAGTTCGCACTGCTGGCGCCGATGCTGGATGGCCAGGTCCGGCCTGGTGCGCTGGCGCTGTTTGCGATCACGATCGCGGCCGGCTTTTGCACGGTGATCGCGATGTGCCGCGCCGGCATCCAGATCTTCTGGACCGAGCCCGAGCGGCCGTTCCCGCAGGCGCGGGTGACCGAGGTCAGCGCGATCGTGCTCCTGCTTGGCCTGTGCCTGGTGCTGACCGTGGTGGCGAAGGCGCCGCTGGATTACCTGGGCGACACCGCACATCAATTGCATGCACCATGGCACTACATCCAGGCCGTGCTCGCGCCGCCGCCGGAGTCCATGCCATGATCCGGCGCTGGCTGCCCTACCCGCTGCTGTCGCTGCTGCTGGCCGTGATCTGGCTTGTGCTGAACCAGAGCCTGGCGCCCGGCACGATACTGCTGGGCGCCCTGCTTGGCATCGGCCTTGGGCGCGCCTACCACGTGCTGGAGCCCCCCAAGGCGCAGGTCCGCAACTTCCTGTTGTTGGCCCGCCTGGCGCTGCGGGTCATCGGCGACATCGTGCGCTCAAACTTCGCCGTGGCGCGCCTGGTCATGCGCCGCGATCGGCACATGCATTCCGGCTTCGTCGCCATTCCATTGACCCTCACCGACCGCCATGGCCTGGCCGTGTTGGCCGGCATCATCACCTCCACGCCTGGCACGATCTGGGTCAGCCACGACCCCGACTTGAACCTGCTGCTGATCCACGTGCTCGACCTGGGCGACGAGCAGGCCGCGATCGATGCCATCAAGCAGCGCTACGAGCGCCCCCTGCTGGAGATCTTCCAATGAGCCACCTCGTGCTTGCCGCCTCGATCGTGATCGCGCAAATCCTGCTGCTGGTGGCCATGGGCTGCTCGATCGTGCGCATGGCGCGGGGTCCGCGCGCGCAGGACCGCGTGCTGGCGCTGGATGCGCTCTACGTCAACGCCATGATCCTGCTGCTCACGATCGGGATCCGCACCGGCAGCCTGCTCTACGTGGAAGCCGGCATGATCATTGCCCTGCTTGGTTTTGCCGGCACGTTCGCCCTGGCGAAATTCCTCATGCGCGGCGAGGTGATCGAATGAGCCATCTCGACGCCCTACCGCCGTGGGCGGCCATCCTGGTCGCGATCCTCATGCTGCTCGGGGCCTCGTTCGCCTGCATCGGCTCATCCGGCCTGCTGCGCCTGAAAAACTTCTATCAGCGCGTACACGCGCCGACGCTCGGCGCCACGCTCGGCACCTATTGCATGCTGGCGGCCTCGATCACCTGTTTCTCCGTGCTGCATGGGCGCCCGATCTTCAACGAGATCCTGATCGGCGTCTTCCTTACCCTGACCACGCCAATCACCCTGATGCTGCTGGTACGCACCGCCCTGCACCGCGACCGCGAGGAAGGCGCGGACTACGTGCCAAAATCCCCACACGAGCCGTAAGCAGCACGGTGAGCCCTGCTGATCGGATTGTTTTCGGAAGCGTGCCCTCTAGCCTCCAGCATCGCTCCATGACAACGAAACACTACCCCGGCGTCATTCCCGCGAAAGCGGGAATCCAGTGCCTTTGCCCTTGCCAGTTACTCGAAGGCACTGGATCCCCGCTTTCGCGGGGATGACGGAAGAGGGAGTGACGAGGTCAAGTGACGGGAGAGCTCACCCTTCCGTGCCGGCCGTCTGGCCGTCCATGGCCAGCGTCGCATGCGACGGTGCTTCGGTGGCCTGCAGGCGCTTGGCGACCGCTTCGGCCTGGCGCATCACGCGCAGCAGGTTGTTGCCGGCCAGGGCCGCCAGGTCGTCGTCGGACCAGCCACGGCGCGCCAATTCCACGAACAGCGCCGGATACTTGTCGACCGCTTCCAGCCCCACCGGGATCGAGCCGATACCGTCGAAGTCCGAGCCGATGCCGACGCTTTCCACGCCTGCGATCTTGCGGATGTGCTCGACATGGTCGGCGACCTGGGCGAGCGTGGTCTTGGGCTGCGGATGCTCCTGCAGCCACTGCGCGAGCGCGGCGCCGGCGCGGTCGGGCTGGCCGGCGTACTGGGTGTCGAAGCGCGCCTTGGCGCCGGCCCGCTCGGCGTTCCAGTCGTTGTCGGCCTGGGAGATGAAGGTCGGCAGGAAGTTCACCATGACGATGCCGTGGTTGGCCTTGACCATGGCCAGCACGTCGTCCGGCACGTCGCGCGGATGATCGTCCAAGGCACGCGCGCTGGAGTGCGAAAAGATCACCGGCGCCTGTGTGGCCTGCAGTGCGGCACGCATGGTGCTGGGCGCGACGTGGCTGAGGTCGACCAGCATGCCCATGCGGTTCATCTCGTGCACCACGGCACGGCCGAACGCGGTCAGCCCGTTGTGCTTCGGCGCATCGGTGGCCGAATCGGCCCAGTCGGTGGTGCGCCCGTGGGTCAGGGTCATGTAGCGCACGCCGAGCAGGTAGTAGTCGCGCAGCACCGGCAGGGAGTTGTCCATCTGGTGGCCGCCCTCGACCCCGATCAGCGAGGCGATGCGCCCGGCCTTGTGGATGCGCACGATGTCGTCGGCCGTATAGGCCATTTCCAGGTCCTTGGGATACTTGGCCACCATCGTGCGGATGATGTCGATCTGCTCCATGGTGCGCTTCACCGCCGCCGGGCCGGTGATCGTGGCCGGGATGAAGGCCGACCAGAACTGCGCCCCGAGCTGGCCCTTGCGCATGCGCGGGATGTCGGTCATCAACGACACCTTGCCCACGCCGCCACCACGCAGCTTGCCCTGCAGGTTCGTGGTGTCGGCGGCCAGGTCGATGTTGCCGACGTTGTCGAAGCCGTTGCGAATGGCACCCGGCAGGTCGTTGTGCCCGTCGGTCAGCGGCGTGCGGGACAGCACCCGTTCGACCCGCTTCTGCAACTGGGCATCATTGGCGGTCGACGGGGCACCCTGGGCGAATGCCGTCAGCGGCACGGCCAGCAGCAGGCAGGCAAGGATGGGAAGCTTGGTCATGGCGTGGTCAGGCTCCGGTGGAAAGAACCCGCAGTATTGCAGATACCAGCTACCCGGTTGGTGCGCGCCGGCACGGGGGCAGGAGCATCTTCCAGCGAAGGATTCCCAATCCCCGCGAAAGCGGGGGGGGGGGCGCTTTACAACAGACAAATGTCTGGTCATCCAGTGCCTTCGACCGGGCCGACTCCCCTGCGGGCGTCCGGCGGCGCACTCCAGTTGTACGGCGATGCAGGGCCGCCAATACGTACAGCTGGAATACAGGCCAGCCGCTGCGTACAGTGATGCGTCGCCTCGGTCCTTACGGGAAACACCCATGCCCCTCAACCGCCGTCAATTCCTGGCGACCTCAGCTGCAGCCCTGGCCTCCGCCGCCACGCTTGCCTTGCCCGCCCTGGCCAACGCAGACAGTCCCAGTCCAACCGGCGACCCACTTGCCGGGCTAACGGTGATCAACGCGCTGGGTGGCATCGGCGATCCGAATTTTCCGGACGCCCGGCCGTGGACACTCACGCCGCGCATGCTGGCCGACGCCCGCGCCTCCGGCGTCACGGCGGTGAACTGCACGCTCGGCTATGTCGCCGGTCCACAGGAACCGTTCCAGAAGTCCGTGGCCGACATCGGTCGCTACGACGTGATGATTCGCCAGCATCCGCAGGACCTCGTCAAGGTGCTCTCGGTCGCCGACATCCGGCGGGCGAAGGCCGAGCACAAGATCGGCCTGATCTACGGCTTCCAGAACGCCGCGCAGATGGGCGACGACGCCTCGCGCGTGGACATCTTCGCCGACCTCGGCGTACGCGTGATCCAGCTCACCTACAACGTGCGCAACCAGCTTGGCGATGGCTCCATCGTGCCCGAGGGGCGCGGCCTGACCGCATTCGGCCACGAGGTGGTCGAACGCCTCAACGCGAACCGGATCATGGTCGACCTCAGCCACTCCGGACGGCAAATCTGCCTGGACGCTGCCCACGCTTCCACCCAGCCGATCTCGATCAACCACACTGGCTGCCGCGCCCTGGTCGACCTGCCGCGCAACAAGACCGACGAGGAACTGCGCCTGGTCGCCGAGAAAGGCGGTTTCGTCGGCATTTATTTCATGCCCTTCCTGAGCCCGACCGGCCACGCCACGGCGGCCGACGTGGTCGCCCACATCGAACATGCGCTCAAGGTCTGCGGCGAGGATCACGTCGGCATCGGCACCGACGGCAGCATCACGCCGATCGACGACCTCCAGGCCTACGCAGCAGCCCTGGCCAAGGAGCACGCAGACCGCGTCGCCAAAGGCATCGCCGCCCCCGGCGAGCGGGCGGACACCCATCCATTCGTCGACGACCTGCGCGGCCCCGACCAGTTCCGCAAGCTGTACCGGCTGCTGGCCGCCCGTGGCCACGGACCGGCGCGCATCGGGAAAATCCTGGGCGGCAATTTCGTGCGCTACGCCAGCGAGGTCTGGGGCGCGTAACGCGCTGCGCCAGACCGACGGCGCGGACTATGAATACGTTCATCGGCCCGGCGCTGTCCAAGCTGAATCAGGCCCCATAGCTCAGGACGGAGGGTTGCCGCGGCTGGGCGTACCGGAGCGGCCAGAGGAAAGCTTCATCCGGAACCAGTGCAGTGCCAGGGGCGGCAAGCAGACCATTACCGCCAACGCGCCGAGGATCGAATCCAGGGCCGGGATGTCGGTGAGCCGGAACCAGGCGCGACTGCTCGCTATCCCTACCCCGGCACCGACGATCCACGCCGCCACCGCGACCCACGCCAATCCTGGACCGGCGAGCGGGCCCGATCCGGCTTTGCGCAAGGGCACCAGGACCACGTAGCACTGCACCGCCGCCACCGGCGGCAAGCTGATGCTGAGGACCTGGAGAAACGACATGAAGAACTGCTCGGCATGGAGCACGGCCAGCAACGCCCCCAGGCAGCCGGCGGCGACCACCACGATCCGGAAGCGCAGTTTCGGGAACAGGGTGGCCAGCGACAGGCAGCCGGAGTAGAGGCTGGCCGAGGCATCCATCCATGCCGCCAGCAAAAACACCAGCAATGCCGGCAGGCCAATGCCCAGCGAGACCATGGCGAGGATGACGTCGTCCTCGTGCAGCAAGGCCATCGGCAAGGCCGACATCAGCAGGCTGAGCGGATACACCGCCCCCAAGGCCACGAAAGTCGCCAGCGCCGCCCGTCGCGGGCGGCGTACAAAGCGTCCGTAGTCCGGCTGGATCACGATGCCGACGATGTAAGAACCCACAATGGCAGAAACGGCATCGCCGAACGTCAGCGCCCCGGAGCCACTAGCCAGCGGTGTGGCCAGATCGGCCTGGTGCAAGGTCATGACCACCGCAGCCACGAGCATCACCACCGCGCACGGCACGACCACCTGGCCGAGTCGCTCCAGGCCCAGGACGCCCTTCAATACCACCAGCGTTATCAACGCGGTCAACGGCACCGAGACCCACGCCGAGCCGACATGGACGGAAAAAATCTTCTGCACCAGTTCGGTGGTGGTCGCGCCAAACAGACTGGTGATCACCGCGAACCAGCCGATCAGGGAAATCGCCAGCAGCACCCGGACCGCCTGGCCGCCCCAGAACCCGAACGTACGCTGCGCCAGCAAGGCCACCGACATGCGCATCCGTGCGCCGACATAGACGCTGACGCCGCCCAACACCCCGCTGATCCCCGCCCCGACACCGAAGGCCAGCAGCGCTTCCCGCAGGCCGAGCCCGGACACCACCAGGGAGGCCAGGATGAACACGGACAAGCCGAAGCAGGCTCCGGAGACGATGAAAAACACCTTGAGCGCCGACCCGGTGGCTTCGGTCGGTACGGCGCTGTGGGCGAATTCCTGCGCGGATTCGACAGCTGCCGGCTCACTCATCGAATTCTCCGTTTGGACATCTCCCCCGCAATCGTCGCTGGCGCCTTCACACGACTGATATACTCGACCGCTCGGGCAGTGGACTCGCAGTATGGTGCTCACTGCGAACCCAAAAAAAGCTCATCGCCGGGTAGCTTTTGCAGATACTGTTCCGGGCACTACCCGAAAGGGTGGCAACGACACACTTGCTTGGCGTCACTGGCACCAGACGTCGCGTTGATCAGCACCCAAGGATCCGTATGGTGCTTCCGGTACCGTGTCGACTGCACTGACGACCAGCATCCTCTCGATCGGCAAGTTCGAGCCGCCGGGCCAGCGCGTCGCGCTGACTACGCGAGCGGCGTTGCTGCGGCGCCTGTCCGCATGGCGCGAGCACGCCCTGACCCTGGTCCTGTCGCCGCCCGGCTTCGGCAAGACCACCCTGCTCACCCAGTGGTACAACCAGCTGGCGAGCCAACCCGGCGTGGCGGCGGCGTGGCTGACCTTGAACGAGGACGACATCGAACCGTCGCGCTTCGTCGCCGATGTCATCCTCTCGCTCAAGGTCGCCGGGCTGGACGTCGGCGCCCTCGAGGCCGTCGCCGAAAACGTGCTGCTCGAAACGCCGGCACGGGCCATAGCCTTCAACCTGCTCGACAAGATCCACGCCAGCGAATCGGCTGTCGTCCTCATCCTGGACGACTACCAGCGGGCCGAGTCGACCGGTACCAGCGAGATCGTCGAAACCTTGCTGTGCCACCCGGCGAGCAAGCTGCACCTGGCCATCAGCTCGCGGGCCTCGCCATCGATCCACCTCTCCACCCTGATAGCGCGTGGCGTGGTCCAGGCCGTGAGCACCTCGGACCTCACGCTCTCGCCGAGCGAGTCGGAATTGCTGTTCGAC
Source organism: Rhodanobacter sp. FW510-R10 (assembly GCF_058781105.1). NCBI lineage: Bacteria > Pseudomonadati > Pseudomonadota > Gammaproteobacteria > Lysobacterales > Rhodanobacteraceae > Rhodanobacter > Rhodanobacter sp. FW510-R10. Next base: position 646,676 of record NZ_JBYSWL010000001.1, read on the forward strand.
GGCGTGCTGACGCCGGCGGAACACGCCGCGCTGTACTCGCGCACCGAAGGCTGGGCGGTGATCTCGCAACTGGCACGCATCTGGATACAGCGCGGCACCGAGCGCGAAAGCCCGCTGCTCAAGTTCGACGGTCGCCACTCCGAAGTCGCCAATTACCTGAGCGAGCAGGTGTTGGCGGACATGGCGCCAAACGCAAGGCAATTCCTGTTGGATGCGTCCCTGTTCGAGCGCTTTTGCCCGGCGCTGCTGGACGAGGTGCGCGAGTGCAACGACAGCGCCACCTTGCTGAGCCAGCTTTTCTATCTCGATGCCCTGCTGGTACCGATCGACCAGCAGCGGGACTGGTTTCGCTTCCACCCGTTGTTCGGAGACTTCCTGCGCGACCATGCGCAGGTCCACGATCCGCTGCGGGCACGGGCGCTACGCCTGCGCGCGTCCAGCTGGTTCCTGCGCAACGGCGACCTGCTCGAAGCGGTGCGGCAGGCGGTTCGCTCCGGTGACGTCGCCTACGCCGTGGACCTCATCGATCAGGCCGGCAGCTGGCAGTTGATCATGAGCCGCGGGATCGGTTTCGTCAGCAACCTGATGAGCCTGTTTCCCGCCGCGGCATTCGATCAGTACCCGTTGTTGTCGATCGTGCGGGCGTACCTGTGCATCAAGCGTGGCCAATGGGCAGACGTGCAGCAGTACCTGGGCAAGGCCCGCGCCATCCTGGGACCGTCAGGCGGGAAATACAGCCGCGAGTACACGATCGTCAGCGCCCTGGACAGCAGCTATTTCGACGAATCCTCCGGGCGCAGGCAAATGCTCCAGCTCGATCGCTTCGTGCAGACCCTGGGCGCCGACGACCATGTCATCCGCGCCACGGCCTACGCGGTATGCGCGCTGGAGGCCATCGCCCTCGCCGAGTTCGCCAAGGCGCAGCAATACAGCCAGGCCGGAGTGGAGGACATGCATGCCGGCAACTGCATCGTCGGCGCCACCTACTGCATGTTCCACCTGGGACAGAGCCACTACTACCAGGGCGAGTGGCAACGTGCGGAAGATGTCTTCGCCGAATCGCTGAAGATGGCCGTAGCGAATTTCGGCCGCGACAGCATGCTCAAGGCCGTTGCCGACAGCCTCTCGGCCCGGCTGCTCTACGACCGCGGACGGCTGGCCGAGGCCAGCACGCTGGTCGAGACCTCGCTGGACGTCATCGAGCACCAGGATGGGTGGTTCGACGTCTATGCGGCAGCCTACGAAACCTCGGTGCGCGTCGCCTTTGCCACGCAAGGACCCCAGAAGGGCTTCAGCAAGCTGCAACACGTACGCACTTACGCGAAGGTGCGCGGCCTCAGCGAGCTCGAACACCTGGTCGAGGCCTGGCAGGTTGAATATCAGGCCGTGGAGGATGGCAGGCTCGGCGTCCCGGCATCCCGCGCCACGCCCGACTCGCAGCAGGCGGCCCGTTCTGGTGCCAGCTGGCGCGAACGCCATGCGTGGACCCTGGCCTTGATCCGCCATGCACTCGCCAACGCCCAGCACGCCCGCGCATTGCAATTGGCCGGTGCGGAGATCGTGCGCTGCACGGCCGAAGGGAGACGCGCACACGCCGCCATGCTCGATGCCTTGGCGGCAGTGGCATTGAAGGCCCAGGGGCATCCATCCGCGGCCAGCGAACGTGTCTCGCGGGCACTGGACTTTGCCGTGGCTGCAAATGCGGTCGGCATGTTTTTTCAATTGGGCGCCACGGCCAAGTCGCTCATCCACGATGCCCTCAGCGACACCGGCACGGTGCCCGCGATGGGTCCACGGCGCGAATTTCTCCTGCATGTCCAACATGCGCTGCGCATGCGGCAAAGCGCGACGGATACGCAACTCAGCAGCCGCGAACTCGAGGTCTTGCGTGCCCTCTGCCAAGGATGCTCGAACAAGTCGATTGGCCGTCTACTCGGGCTCTCCGACAACACCGTGAAATTCCACCTGAAGCATCTGTACCGGAAGCTCGGGGTAACCTCGCGCACGGCAGCGATTTCCAAAGCACAGGAACAATCACTGCAGCCCGACGTCGGCTGAGAGGCGCACCTACCCACGTGGGTAGGTGAAGCCCCGGCACCTGCCATCCCTACCCGCAACGTCAATAGACAATTCCGCGTGGTCGTCCTACTGCTATGGGGGTAGCGCCATTCGCCTGCCCATCGCACGGAGGACCACCAATGAACTTGTCGTCCCAACGTCGCCCATCACGCCACGGGGAAATACGGCTCGCCTCACTGGCACGACCTGGGTTGGGCTTGACCCGGCTCGGCCTCGGCATCGCCCTTGGGCTGTGCGGGACACTGGCGTTGACCCAGCAGGCGATCGCTGCACCCTCCGGGACCGACACCGCGGGACAAATCCAGTCTGGGCAAACCACCGCCACCGCCGCCGCGAAGGACAGCGACACGAAGCGCTCCAGGCCGAACGCGAAGAACAGCACGACGCTCGGAACCATCACCGTGACGGCGCGCGAACGCTCCGAATCCATACAGAACGTGCCGATCGCGATCACCGCCTTCACCAGCCAGCAGATCATCGATGCCGGCATCCAGTCACCGGCAGACTTCGTTCAATTGACCCCGAACGTGAGCATGGTGGCGGCGCAAAACCGGGGCACCGACTTCCTGACCGTCCGCGGCATCAGCCAGGTACGCAACGGGCAACCGCCGGTGGCCACCGTCGTCGACGGAGTACAGCAGGTCAGCCCCAACCAGTTCAACCAGGGCTTGTACGACATCCAGAGCATCGAAGTGCTCAAGGGCCCGCAAGGCGCGCTGTATGGACGCAACGCGGTCGGCGGCGCGATCCTCATCACCACCAAGCCGCCATCGGCCACTCCCGAAGCCTGGGTGCAACTGGGCGTGGGCAACGGCAACAGCCGGAGCGGCTCGTTCAGCCTCAGCGGCCCGATAGGCAACGGCCGCGTCCGCTACCTGGTAGCCGGCATGGACGACTACTTCGGCGGCCTCATCGAGAATACCTACCTGCGCAAGCCCGTGGACGGCGTGACGGACCAGGGCCTGCGCGCCCGCCTGACCGCGGACATGGGCGACCGTTTCACCCTCGACACGCAGGCCAACTACTCGCGCAGCATCGGCCACGCATTGCAATACGTCTTCCAGCCGCTCTTCGGCATCGACGACGCCAACGACACCTCCATACCGATCACTTCCAACAATCCCGGCTACGACCGCCGCGTACTCGGGCACTTCTCGACCAAGGGCGACTACCGGACCGATTTCGGGACGCTGACCTCGGTCGTGGCCCTCGACCACATCAACGAGTACTACGACGGCGACAACCTCCCATACACGCCCGCCATTTCCGCGAATGCCCCTCTCGGCCCAGGAACGGACGGGACGCAGAACCAATACGTGGACACCAACGCCGAACAGGCGGAATTGCGCTTCACCTCGCCTTCCGACCAACGCCTGCGCTGGATCGCCGGCGCCTCGTACCTGCATACCCGTACCTACCTGTCCACCACGACCGGGCTCGACCTGGGCCTGGGTATTGCCCACGTGCAGAAATTTCCCGCCCCGGCCGACAGCATCAGCCCCACCACCGCATTCTTTGCCGACCACAACACCGAGAACACCGCCTCGGTATTCGGGCAGGTGGCCTACGACCTCACCCCGCAACTCGAGGCCGACCTGGCATGGCGCTACGACCGCAACACCCACAGGCAGCTGAATGCCGCGCCGGTAGCCTTCGATCCGAATTCCGGCCAGGTACGCCGCGCGACCTTCAGCAAGGGCCAACCGAAGTTCACCTTGACCTACAAGCCGGACAGCAGCTTCACGCTGTACGGCAGCTACGGCGTGGGCTTCCGCGTCGGCGGCTTCAACCAGAGCGGCACCGGCGCACTGGCGGCCACGGTGGGGGTACCCGGCGTTTCCGACGAGTACCAGCCGGAAACCGCCAAGACCGCCGAACTCGGCTTCAAGAGCCGGCTCGCCGACGACCGGCTGGAAATCCACGGCGACGTATTCGACACCCAGGATCGCAACCAGCTGTATTTCGTCTTCGTCGGCGACCTCGGCGCGCAAGTGCTGGCCACGATCGACAAGGTCAAGCTGCAGGGCTACGAGCTCAGCGCGCAATACCGCGTGGTCGACGACCTGACGCTGTTTGGCGACTACGGCTATACCCAGAGCAAGATCAAGCGCTACACCCTCAACCCCGATGACGTCGGCAACGTCGGGCCCTATACCCCGCGGTACACCTCGGATGTCGGCCTGCAATATTCGCCGACGCTGAGCAACAGCCTCAACGGCCTGTTCCGCGTCGACTACCAGGTCATCGGCCCGCAGTACTGGGATCCGGAAGACAGCACCCAGCGCGACGCCGTCAAGCTGCTGGGGCTCAGGGCCGGCATCTCCAACTGGGACGGCAAGTGGACCGCAACGCTATGGGCCAAGAACGCGACCAACACTCGGTACAACGCCGAATACGTACTGGGCGGCTTCACCCAGATCGCCGAGCCACGCAGCTACGGCATCGACTTCCGCTACAACTTTTTCTAGATAGGCGCGGCGCACAAGACGAAACGACAGCCTACTGACCTTCACGCCAATCGGCCCGGCACACCGTATCGGGCGGTGTGCCGCCGGCCCCGCCCGGCACGCTTTGCCTGGAATCACACATGAGCATCGACAACGCCATCCACGTCGCCACGGATATCGGCGGCACCTTCACCGACCTGGTCTGCTTCTACACCGACAAAGACACCGGCCGCGGGCACATCGTCACGGCAAAAACGGATTCCACGCCGCCCAATTTCGAACAAGGCGTGCTGAACGTCATCCGCAAGGCCGGAGTCCAGGCGGCGGACATTGCCTTCCACGTGCACGGCACCACCGTGGTCATCAATGCGCTGGCCGAGCGCAAGGGGGCGAAGGTCGGGTTCATCACCACGCTGGGCTTTCGCGACTCCATCGAGATCGCACGCGGCAACCGGCCGGATTTCTTCAATCTCTCCTACCGCAAGCCGGAGCCCTTCGTGCCGCGCTACCTGCGCCGCGAAATCCCCGGCCGGCTGGCGCCCGACGGCAGCGAACGCGAACCGCTCGAGCTCTCCACGCTGCCAGCCATCATCGACGACTTCCGCCGCGAAGGCGTGCAGGCCGTCGCGATCTGCCTGTTGAACTCGTACGCCAACGCGGCACACGAAAAGCAGGTGCTGGACGAAGTACTCCGCCTGTGGCCGGAGGTATCCGCGGTGGCCTCCCACCAGATCATCCGCGAGTGGCGCGAGTACGAACGCAGCAGCACGACCGTATTGTCTGCATACGTCCAGCCGATAGCGGCGCGGTACCTCGCGGACCTGAAGCGCGGACTCCACGAGGACGGCTTTCGCGGCTCCTTCTACGTGATGCAATCGAATTGCGGAGTGGACTCGATCGAGCACGCACGGGAGATCCCCATCACCATGGTCGAATCCGGCCCGGCCAGCGGCTTCTGGGGGGCCGCGGAGTTGGGACGCCTGATCGGCGAGCCCAACGTGCTGGCCATCGACATCGGCGGCACCACCGCCAAGTGCTCGCTGATCGAGAACCACCAGGTCAAGATCCTGACCGACTACTGGATCGAGCGCAACGAGAAATCCGCCGGCTACCCGATCATGGTGCCGGTGGTGGACCTGGTCGAAATCGGCAACGGCGGCGGCAGCATCGGTTGGCTGGACGAGATGGGAAAGCTGCACGTCGGGCCCCAATCGGCCGGCTCGATCCCGGGGCCGGCTGCCTATGGCAACGGCGGCACGCAGGCGACGACGACCGACGCGAACCTGTTGCTGCGCAGGATCAACCCCAACTTCTTCTGCGGTGGCGCGATCACCGCGGACTTGCCCGCGGTGGACCGCGCCTTCGCCGAGCTGGCGGCCGGCCTGGACATGACCCCGAGGGAGGTCGCCCGGGGTATCGTGCGCATCGCCAACAACAACATGGTGAACGCCCTCAAGCTGGTGTCGATGAATCGCGGCCATGATCCGCGGGATTTCGTGCTGGTGGCGTTCGGCGGCGGTGGCCCGATGCATGCGGTGGCCCTGGCGACCGAGCTCAACATCCACAAGGTGGTGATTCCCTATGCGGCAGACGTCTTCAGCGCCTGGGGCATGTTGATGTGCGAGCTGCGCCGCGACTACTTCGTCACCCGGGTCGCCAGCCTGGAGGCATCCCAGGCGCCCCACATGGAGCAATGGCTCGGGGAGATGACGGCTACGGCATTGCAGCAACTTGCTGCCGAAGGTTTCGACCGGCAGCAGGTAAGGTTCCTGCGCTACGCGAAACTGCGCTACGAAAACCAGGAGCACCACGTCGAGGTCGCCTTGCCGGATGGCGCATTCGACGCGTCCGGCATGCGGCAGCTGGTCGACGCCTTCCACGTCGCCTACGAGCACGAATACACCTACCGGCTGGACGCGGCGGTCGAGCTGGTCGGGTTGCACCTGGTGGCCCTGGTCGACGTCGGCAAACTCACTCCGGCGAAGCTGGCGGTGACCGGCCGCACGCTCGCCGCGGCGCGCAAAGCTCCGCGCGAGGTCGACTACGACATGCAGGGCGTGCATGAGGCGGCCATCTACGATGGCGTGCTGCTCGAGCCGGGAATGAACTTTGCCGGTCCCGCCGTCGTCGAGACCTCAGGCACGACCGTGCTCATCCATCCGGGCAACCGGGTATCGGTCGACGACTACGGCAACTTGCATATCGAGATCAGCGGGGTGGCGGCATGAACAAGATCGACAAAGAAATCGCGGCGGCCGGCGCCATGCCGGCGCGGGAAAATGCCGGGCGGCCCGCAAGCCACCGGGCCGACGACCAGATCACCATGGAGATCATCCAGAGCTCCCTGCAGTCGATCGCCGACGAGATGTTCGCGGCCATGCGCAAGACGGCCATGAGCGCGATCATCTACGAAGTGCTGGACATGGGTACCGGCATCACCGACGCGCACGGCAACCTGGCGTCCAGCGGTGCGGGAATCCCCGGCTTCGTCGGCGTGCTCGACAAGTCGGTCAAGGCCATCATCGAAGCCCATGCGCGCGAGCATATTTACCCCGGCGACATCTTCATCACCAACGACCCGTATTTCGGCGGCGTCACCCACCTGAACGACACCGTATTGTTGATGCCGGTGTTCGCGGCCGACGAAATTGTCGCCTGGACGGCCGACATCGCCCATTGGACCGACATCGGCGGTGCGGTACCGGGGTCGCTGTCGCCCAATGCCAAGGAGATTTTCCAGGAAGGCATACGTTACCCCGCCATCAAGCTCTTCGAGCGCGGGGAATTGCTGCGACCGGTGTTCGCGATCATGAAGGCAAACAGCCGCCTGCCCGCCCTCCTGGAAGGCGACATGTGGGCCGGCATCGCCGCCATCCGCATCGGCGCCAAGCGCATCCAGGGCCTGGTCGAAAAATACAGCAAGCCGCTGTTCCTGGAAGCGATGGGACAGTTCATGGATTACGGGGAATCGGTATCCCGCCGGGGCCTCGCCAGGCTGCCCAAGGGCCGCTTCACGATCGAGGAAGAGCAGGACAGCGGCGTGACCTACAAGGCCACCATCGACATCAGCGACGACCGCTTCGTCGTGGATCTCAGCGACAACCCAGCGCAGGACAGCGGCCCGAACAACGTCAGCCGCGACGACAGCATGGTTTCGGTGCAGATGCTGTTCAAGAACGTGACCGATCCCAACGGGGTCGCCAACGGCGGCACGTTCCGCCCGATCGAGTTGCGGACCCGGGAAGGTACGGTGTTTGCGGCCAAGGCACCGGCGGCCGTCGGCATCTACTACGAAGTCGGGATCCGCCTGTACGACCTGCTCTGGCGCTGCCTGGCGCCGTACCTGCACGATGCGCTGCCGTGCGGGCATTTCTCCAGCATTTGCGGCACGTTGATCGGCGGGGTCAACCCGGATACCGGCCGCTGGTTCAGCATCATCGAGCCCGAGGTGGGCGGCTGGGGGGCCAGTCATGCCGCGGACGGCAACAGCGCCATGTTCAGTGCCATGCATGGCGATACGTTCAACTGCCCGGCCGAGATCGCCGAGTCCCGCTACGGCCTCTATGTCGACCAGCTGTCGCTCAACGACGAGCCCGGCGGCGAAGGCGAGTTCCGTGGCGGCAAGGGCATCGTCCTCGACTACCGGGTACGTAGCGACGGCTGCTTCCTCACCGCGTCGTACTCGCGCAACAAGCATCGGCCATGGGCCATGGCTGGCGGCCTGGAAGGATCGTCCAACTACATCCGGGTGATCCGCGCCAACGGCGAAGCGCAGGACTTCGCCATCGCCGACGTGCTGCAGGTCGACCAGGGCGATGTCATCCGCATCGTCACCGCCAATGGCGGCGGCTACGGCGACCCGGCGAAGCGGAAACCCGAGGCGATCGAGTCGGACATCAAGAACGGCTACCTGACCCGGGACCGGGCGACCGCGGTGTACCACCATCGCTGACCTACCGGCCCATGTTCACGGATAGCGCATGGCGCAACGAATTCGGTTCGCTGATGCGACTCGAGGCCGGCGCGGGCGGCTGGCTCAGGGGCCTTTACCGCTCCACGACCGGAGCCAGCGGCGACTATCCCGTCGTCGGCTTCATCGAGCCCGGCGCAACCGCGCCGGGATGGGGCCGGGCCATGGCGCTGGCCATCAGCTGGCGCCAGCTCGATGAGCCGGTGGACGAGGACGGTACCCATTGGGTGTCGGGGCTGTGCGGCCAACTCATGCCCACGGCGGCGGACGGACGCATGACGCTGCTGCACAACCTGGTCGTTTCAACCTCGGACACGCCGCTGCACCGCCTCGGCTTTCATCTCGACAAGCTGGGCTACGAAGCTACGACCAAGCCGGACCTTCCCTCCGCGAGGCCCGACGGACGCAGCGGCATCGCCGCGGACCATCCACTGTCCGGCAACTGGGCCATGGCCTCGGGCGAGCCCAGGATGCGACTGGAACTGCAAGTAACGGAGCACGGCGAAGTCCTCGGCACCTGGAACGAAGGCGGAATCCATCCGCAACACGTCCCGGGTGAGCTCCGCGGTTTCACCGACTGGATGGCGCCGATGCCACCGTTGCGCAGCGTGACGCTCTGCGGCTGGTCGGCGCAGCGCCGGTGCGCCTGGAACCTGTCCGGCTGGCTCGAGCCGGGAAAGGCCGATCTCCACCTGCTCCAGCTCTGCAGTTACGGAACGGAGTACGGCGAGCGCTACCTGCAGACGCAGGTGCAAAGCCTGCACTTCCACCGGCCGGGCGGATAATGCCCTTTCGACCGATCGTCCGCCGTTCCCCTCGCTACACAAGAAAACCGCCATGTCCGCGCAACTCGACACGCTTTATCCCGACCACCTGCGCACGCTGTGCACACGCGCGGACCAGGTCCTCGCGCGTGCCGGCTACGACCACCTGCTGATCGGCGCCGGCCTGCCACCGCTGAAGTTCCTCGACGACCAGGACTATCCGTTCGTCGCCAGCCCCTGGTTCCGGCACTGGCTGCCGCTCACCGACGCCCCCGGCAGCTGGATCGTGCATACGCCGGGCAGCCGGCCCAGGCTGGTCTTCGTCCAGCCACGCGACTACTGGCATGTGGTGCCACAGACGCCAGACGCCTATTGGACGCGCGAGTTCGAGCTCTGCATCGTGCCCAGCGCGGCCGAGGCCCTCGCGCAGCTGCCGGCCGGCCACAACGCAGTGATCGTCGCCGACGCGGCGGCGCAGGGCTTCGCGGCGGATCCGGACCTGGGCGGGGTACTCGACGCGTTGAATTGGCAGCGCAGCAGCAAGACTGCGTACGAGCTCGAGCTGCTGCGCGAAGCCAACCGTATCGGCGCGCGCGCGCACCGCGCCGCCGAGCACGCGTTCCGCACCGGCGGCAGCGAGCTGGACACGCATCTCGCCTACCTCGCCGCGGCGCGCCAGATCGATGCGGAGCTGCCGTATGCCAGCATCGTCGGCATCAACGCGCACGGCGCGATCCTGCACTACTCGGCCTTCGACCGGGCCGCGCCGGAGCGCAGCCATTCGCTGCTGATCGACGCCGGTGCAAGCTGCGCCGGCTACGGCAGCGACATCACCCGCACCCATGCAGCGACCAAGGCCTGGGAATTCCAGGCCCTGGTCGATGCCGTGGATGCGGCGCAACAGGGCTTCGTCGCCAAGGTACGTGCCGGACGGGACTATGCGCAGCTGCACCTGCACGCCCACCTGGTGCTTGCCGGTATCCTGCGCCAGCAGGGCTTCTTCCGCATGAGCGCGGAAAGCGCCGTGGAGTGCGGTGTCAGCCGCGCGTTCTTCCCGCACGGCCTGGGCCACATGCTCGGTGCGCAGGTGCACGACGTCGCCGGCCAACAGCGGGACGAGACGGGCGGGCGCATCGAGCCACCGACAGGCCATCCGCACCTGCGCATGACCCGCACGCTGCAGCCGGGCATGGTGGTGACCATCGAGCCTGGCGTCTACTTCATCGACATGCTGCTGGCCGAGCTCCGCGAGCAATCCTATGCGAGCGACCTGGATTGGGTACGCATCGGGCACTTCCGCCAGTTTGGCGGCGTGCGCATCGAGGATGACGTGGCATGCACCGAAGGCGCGCCCGAGAACCTCACCCGGGACGCATTCGCGCGGGTTGAGCCTTGACGGGGAAAGGGTTCACGCAGCTCTCCCTCCCCTGACGGCTTCCTCGTCGAGAAGAGGGTCGGGGTGAGGGGTGCTGTTCGCGTACGGTGCGATCAGGAATAGCTCGTCTCGTAGACACTGTCGACCGGCACCAGGCCATCCTGCTTTTTCGCGTCGCACACGGCATAGCTGAAGCCATGCTGGATCGCGTAGGCGCCGACTTCCCCGGCGCGGTTCATGGCCAGGAAGCCGACCTGGATGGTCTTGGACTCCTCGCGGCGGCGCTTGACGATGCGCAGCACCGCCTCCTTGCAGGCCTCGTGCGGGGAGCGGCCTTGTCGCATCAGCTCGACCACCAGGAAGCTGCCGGCGTTGCGGATCACTTCCTCGCCGACGCCGGTGGAGGTGGCACCGCCGATTTCGCCGTCCACGTACAGGCCGGCGCCGATGATCGGGCTGTCGCCGACGCGGCCGCGCATCTTCCAGGCCATGCCGCTGGTCGTGCACGCACCGGCCAGGCGGCCCTGCGCATCGATCGCCAGCATGCCGATGGTGTCGTGGTTGCCGGCGCCACCGGGCATGCCCATACCGGCCCCGCCGGACTTGCCGTAGTCGCGCACTTCGCTGTTGATCGCGGGCTGGTAATGCGCCGTCTTCAGCCACTCGTGCCAGGCCGCCTCGGCCTCGGGCGTCAGCAGGTTCTGCTGCTTGAAGCCCTGCTCGATGGCGAACTGCAGCGCGCCCTCGCCGACCAGCAGGACGTGCGGCGTGCGTTCCATCACCCGCCGCGCCACGCTGATCGGATGCTCGATGTTCTCCAGCGCGGCCACCGCCCCGCAGTTGCCGTCGGCGTCCATGATGCTGGCATCAAGCGTGACGTGGCCGTCGCGGTCCGGATAGCCGCCCTTGCCGACACTGTGGTTCTTCAGGTCCGACTCGGGGACCTGCACGCCTTTCTCCACCGCATCCAGGGCGTGGCCACCGGTGCCGAGGATCGTCCACGCCGCCTTGTTCGCGGCGACGCCAAAATCCCAGGTCGAGACCACCCGCGCCACGGTGCTTGGCGCGCCCTGCGGCTCGGGTCCTGCAACGAGCTTGCCGCTGCGTGCCAGCAGCGGTACCGAAGCGCCGAGCAGCGACGCCTTGAGGAAATCCCTGCGATTGGTCATGGCGTTCCCGATCTCCCTGGTATTCGTTTTCAACCGCCGTCATTGCGCACCCGCGGACCACGATGCAAGGTCGTCCCCGAGTCACGAAAGGCGCCGGATGACCAGCTTCGCCGTTGTGGAGCACCTCCCGCGTGGCCAGCCCTTCGGTCGTTGAACATCGCTTCTGGGGGACGACGAGGACATACACCGGGATCACAAGGGAAGCAGGCGTCTGGGTTCAGCCGGTCGCGCCGGACGTCTGGGCGGCTGCGGTCAACGTGGCGTGCGATGGCGCTTCGGTGGCCTGCAGGCGCTTGGCCACGGCTTCGGCCTGGCGCATCACGCGCAGCAGGTTGTTGCCGGCGAGGGCCGCCAGGTCGTCGTCGCTCCATCCCCGGCGCGCCAGTTCAACGAACAGTGCCGGGTACTTGTCCACCGCATCCAGGCCGACCGGCGTGGATTCGATGCCGTCGAAATCCGAACCGATGCCGACGCTCTCCACGCCGGCCACCTTGCGGATGTGCTCGATGTGGTCGGCAACCTGGGCCAGCGTCGCCCGCGGCGCCGGATGCGCCTGGGTCCATTCGGCGAGCGCCGCGTTGGCGCGCTCGGGCTGGCCCGGGTATTGGGTATCGAAGCGCGCCTTGGCCCCGGCCCGCTCGGCTTCCCAATCGAGTACGGCCTGCGAGATGAATACCGGGTAGAAGTTGACCATCACCACGCCGTGATTCGCCTTCACCAAGGCGAGGATGTCATCGGGCACGTCACGCGGATGGTCGTCGAGCGCACGCGCGCTGGAGTGCGAGAAGATCACAGGTGCCTGGCTGACCTCGAGCGCCGCGCGCATGGTGTCCGGCGACACGTGGCTGATGTCGACCAGCATGCCCAGGCGGTTCATCTCATGCACCACGGCGCGGCCGAACTCGTTCAGGCCGCCGTACTTGGGCGTGTCGGTGGCGGAGTCCGCCCAGTCGGTGGTGCGCGCATGGGTCAGGGTCATGTACCGCGCGCCCAGCACGTAATACGCACGCAGTGCCGCCATGGAGTTGTCGATCTGATGGCCGCCCTCGACGCCGATCAGCGAGGCGATGCGCCCGGCCTTGTGGATGCGCACGATGTCGTCGGCCGTGTAAGCCATCTCCATGTCCTTGGGATACTTGTCGACCATGGTGCGCACGACGTCGATCTGCTCGATCGTGCGCTTGATCGCTTCCGGCCCGGTGATCGTGGCAGGGATGAACACCGACCAGAACTGCGCCCCGAGCTGGCCCTTGCGCATGCGCGGGATGTCGGTCATCAGCGAGACCTTGCCCATGCCGCCGCCCCAGGTCCTGCCCTGGAGATTGGAAGTGTCGGCGGAGAGATCGATGTTGCCGACGTTGCCGAAGCCCATGCTGATCGCCCCCGGCAGGTCATTGTGGCCATCGATGAGCGGCGTGCGGGCGAGCACGCGCTCGACGCGCTTCTGCAGCTGGGCGTCGCCGGCGCCCGGCGGGGTGGACTGGGCGAAGGCAAACAGCGGCGCGGCCAGGAGCAGGCCTGCGAGGAGCGGGAGCTTGGTCATGTCGGCATTCCATTGAGGCCGTATGGCGGGGAGCGGGAAGTATTGCGTGAATCCACCATGTCGACAATTTCCGCGCCGCCCGCGGACTCCCCTTCCAGAGCGCCGCCGCAGCTGCGAACTTGCCCCGAAGCGCGAAGGGTGCGACGCCAGCCGGCCAGTCGCCGTCAGTGGATGGTGAGCGGGCTGCGCCGGACTATTCCCGAAATGAGACCGGCATCACCGGATAGGCGAGAGCTTGCCCAGGTAGGCCAGGGCCTCAGCCAGGTCGACCACGTCGGCATACTTGGCGTCGAGGTCGAACAGACTGGCCTGGTGCGGCAACAGCGCGCGGTCGCCCACCGCCTCCTCGACCACGATGGTGTGCAGGCCATGCGCGCACGAGTCCACCGCACTGGCGCGCACGCAACCGCTGGTGGTGCAACCGGCGATCAGCAGCGTGTCGACCCGAGCCGCATCTAGCCGGGCGGCCAGGTCGGTGCCGAAGAAGGCGGAAGCGTGCTTGCGCACCACGGTCGGCTCGTCGGCGCGTTGCTTCAGCCGGCCATCCACCTGCACCCACTCGCTGTCGGCCTGCAGCCAGCCGAGCGAGGGAATCTTGCGCGGCCACAGTCCGGCGTCGTGCAGGTCGGGCGCGTAGGCGATGGTGGAGAACAGCACCGGGACGCCGGCGCCACGTGCAGCATCGAGCAACGCCACGGTCGCCTGCAACTGCGGGCCCAGCTCGCTGGCCATCGGCGAGCGCAGGTCGGTGAAACCGGCAATCAGGTCGACCACCAGCAGCGCCGGCCGCGTGCCGAAACCCACCCGGCCGACGTAGCCCTTGGCGCGGAACTCGGCCCGCAGCCGGGCGAATTCCTCGGCAGCGCCCCTGGTCATGGCTGCGCCGGGTTGGTATCCGTCGGTACTGCAGGCGCGGCCACTCCGCGCTGTTCCCGCCAGGCCGCGGCAATCTCGTCGCTGGTGGCCAGCCACACGCCCTCGTGGCCGGTGACATAGGCCAGCGCCTGCTCGAAATACTTGTGGCGGAAGGCCTGGCCGGTGCTGAAGGGATGCACGGCCAGCGCCATCACCCGGCCGGAATCGGATGCCATTGCCTCGGCATGCAACTGGTCGAGCTGGTCGCAGACCGCCTGCTGGAACTCGGGTCCGGTGTAGCTCTTGACGACAAACATGGTGACGTCGTTCAACTCGATCGAGTACGGCACGCTCAGCATGCCGGGCACGGCCAACTCGTAGGGCTGGTCGTCGTTGGTCCAGTCCAGCGTGTAGCCCAGGCCCAACTCGGCCAGCAGCGAAGGCGTCTCGAAGCTCTCGGTGAGCGCGGGTCCCATCCAGCCCTGCGGGCGGCGGCCGGTGGCCTTGGCGATGGTTTCCACCACCTCCACCAGGTAGGCGCGCTCCGCCTCCCGCGTCATCCCGGCCTGCACCGTGGAGTTGTCGCGCCCATGCGCAATCCACGCCCACTGCCGCTCCATGCCGGCGCGGATGATCTGCGGATAGTGCGTACAGACGGCCGAATTGACCAGCGCGCTGGCGCGGACGCCGTGGCGGTCCATCGCCTCCAGCATGCGCCACAGGCCAACGCGCACGCCGTAGTCGCGCCAGCCGTAATTCAGCGCATCCGGCACCAGCGCCGCGGTGCCGGCAAAGATGCTGGTGGACGGCTTGTCGATCCGGTAATGCTCGATGTTGAGGCCGAGGTAGAACGCCACCCGCGCCCCGCCCGGCCAGCGCAGCGGCGGGCGCTCCGGCAACGGGCTGTACGCAAACAATTGGTTGTCCATGTCCTTCCACCCTGCAGACGGCCATTCCCGGAACACCGATTTTAGCGTGCGCCTTGCCTGGCTCGGCTTGATGCGCGTCAACGCTGCCGAGCTGCGCCGGCCCCCCACTACAATTCCGGTACGCAGCCGAGCGGAGCGAGGGTGTTGCCTAGTTTGGTATTTGACGATGTGGGCGGCGGAACCTGCCGGATCTTCGAGGCGCCCGTGGCCACCATCCGCGTCCATGCCGCGGCCGAGGTCGCCGATGCCCTGCGGCAGCTGCAGGAACGCATCGACGCCGGCTTCCATGTGGCCGGCTATTTCAGTTACGAGCTCGGCTACGCGCTCGAGCCCCGGCTCGCGGACCTGCTCCCGCCAGCCTGCCCGACGCCGCTGCTGTGGTTCGCGGTGTTCGCGCAGCCACCGCGCGAGATCGCGGGCGAGGCCCTGGAACGCGCATGGCAGCCGCGCCGGGCCTACGCCGGGCCGCTGGCATGGGAGTGGGACGAGGCGGGCTACGCGGCAAAGTTCGCGCAGGTGGCAGAGCACATCCGCGCCGGCGACCTCTACCAGGCCAACCTCAGCATGCGCGGCCGCTTCGCCGTCATGGGCGATCCGTGCGGGCTCTACCTCGCATTGCGCCGCGCGGGCGGCGGCGCCTACAGCGCATACGTCGATGACGGCACTCGCCAGATCCTGAGCTTCTCCCCCGAATTGTTTTTCGACCTGCGCGCCGATGGCACGCTCACCTGCCGCCCGATGAAAGGCACCGCGCCGCGCCGATCGCCCGATCCCGGTGGGAGTCTGCAGGGGACCGAAAAAAGCCCCTTTGGGAGCGGCGAAGATAGTCCCTTGCGAACGGGCGAAAACGCCGCAGACGCCTTGGTTCGAGCCGCCCTGCAATCCAGCGCCAAGAACCGCGCCGAAAACCTGATGATCGTCGACCTGGTGCGCAACGACCTGGGCCGCGTCGCGGTCACCGGCAGCGTGGAGGCGACGCGGCTGTTCGAGATCGAGAGCTACCCCACCGTGCACCAGATGGTGTCCACGGTTACGGCCCAGCTCCGCTCCGGCACATCCGTGCAAAAACTGCTGGCGGCGCTGTTCCCGTGCGGCTCGGTCACCGGCGCACCGAAGATCCGCGCCATGCAGGTCATCCGCGAGCTGGAAACCAGCCCGCGCGGCATCTATTGCGGCGCCATCGGCTGGTTCGCGCCCGACCGCAGCGCGCGCTTCAACGTGGCCATCCGCACCCTGACCATTGCCGGCGGCCGCGGCGAGCTGGGCGCCGGCGGCGGCCTGGTGGCCGATTCGCGCGCCGCCGACGAATACGCCGAGTGCCGCCTCAAGGCCCGCTACTTCGAGGCCACGCGCCGGCCCCTGAAATTGATCGAAACCCTGCGTTGCGAAGCCGGCAACTACGTCCGGGTGGACCTGCACCTGCAGCGCCTGCAGGCCAGCGCGCAGGCATTCCGCTTCCCGTTCCACCGCGAGCGCGTCCTGGCTGCACTGGCCGACGCTGCGGCCCAAGCCGTTCCACAGACCCGGGCGTCAGCGACGGAACCTCAGCGCGGCCCGGCCGCCTGGCGCGTGCGCTTGACGCTCGACGAACAAGGGCAGATCGAGGTCCATGCCGGTGAGCTCGCCCCCACCTCGACCGCCTGGCGCTATGTGCTCTCCGACCAGCCCCTGGACAGCACCGATCTGCTGCTGCGCCACAAAACCGATCGGCGGGAGCCGCATGACACCGAACGCGATCGCGCCGCCCGGCAATCCGGCTGCGACGAAGTGCTGTTCTGCAACGAACGCGGCGAGCTCTGCGAAGGCTCGCGCAGCAACGTGTTTCTTGTCATCGGCGGCGAACTGCTGACCCCCGCGGTCAGCTGCGGCCTGCTGCCCGGCTGCCTGCGCCGGGAGCTGCTGGCCACCGGCCGCTGCCGCGAAGCGATACTGACACCAGCGGACCTGCACACCGCCAGCCAGGTCTATTTCGGCAATTCCCTGCGCGGGTTGGTGCCGGCCTGCAGCGCTGACTGATCTCTGCGGTCGGGATATTGGCGCAGCCGACTTCGCTTTGTTCAGGCTGGCGATTCGCCTGGCGTCCTCAGGCTTGCGCGCCGTCAGGTGTATTTGCCGGAGACGAGCCCGAGCTCGGCGGCCACGCCGCGCAGGCGCCGGTCGCGCGTCCAGAGTTGCGAACGTCCCGTCAGCAACGTGGACGCCAGCAGATGCATGTCGATCCAGCCGATACCGCGGCCACCCAGCGTATATCGCTCCACCAGGCCCAGAACCTCCCCATGGGCGGCAACCAGGGCCTGCGGCAACAGCGCAAGCGCGGACAGCAGGACCTTGCGGTTGGGCAGCGTGCCGCAGGCCAGTTCGCCAACGACAAACGGGTGCACGAGCACCACACCGGCGGCCAGCAGGGACGAGAGTTGCCGATCGGGCTTGCGCAGGTGATCGATCCAGATCGAGGTGTCGGCAACGATCACGCGCGCTTCCGACGCGCCGGGCCGTCGGCTTCAGACCGGCGTCGCGGCGGCAACTGTGCGCCCGGAACGCTCCCGCCCAGCTGGATAAGCCGGCGCGCGGCTTCGCGCTCGATCAGTGCCCGCAGGCCCTCGTGGATGACCGCCGAGCGTTCGTCGGTGCCGATCGCCTTGCCCGCGGCCTGCAGCAATTCGTCATCGAGAGTGATCGTGGTGCGCATGGGGTGTCTCCAGCAGCCTTGTTCCGAAATCCACTATACATCACGTTGTGCATCACATGATGCGGTATTTGATACACCGTCAAGCCGTGCACGCTGGCCATGACGCAAACCTGATCAATGCAGCGTTGACGGGGCGCCACAGCACTAGTCGCGCGACATCGACGACAAACCCCACATCGTGCAACCCGCGCTGCTGCCACGCCGCGCCGATACGCTGCGCGCGCAGGCGCTGAAATGCCTTGGCCGCGGCGAGGCGCAGGTCGTCGTCGAACCAGAATCGTACCCACGCTTGCAGGTATTCGGTAGGTCGGTATTCGCTTTGTGGCGCGAACCAGGCCGCTTCGAAATCCCGCTCGTTAGCGGAAAACAGAGGGGTCCCGCCACCGCCACAGAAGCCCACCAGCACTCCCGCCTTGGCCAGCTCACGCATCGCCGCCTGGGTAATGGATGTGCCGGTACCTAGAAGCACCGTGGTCGTATTGGCGATGGGAATGTTCCAATACGCGGATTGTTTGCCCTGGTCCGTGACGTACTCGACCCGGCCACCGTTGACCAGCACCCGGCAATGCTGCAGGTAATAGATGTTGGCGCGCTTGGAATGCAGGATCGACTTGAGGTCGGTCGGGCCGATTTCGTCCATGTCGGACTCCCCTGGATACGTCGCTGGTACCTATGCTGCACCGGCGGCATCTCATCCGACGAGACTACCCCACGATCAAATTTGGCGTGGCCGCAATAACGCAGGAGAGTAACTTGCCAATGCGACACACCCTGAAACATCAACGCACGAGACGCTGCGAGCCAATATCTGGATCGGCGTAACGGTGCACCCGACAGGATTCGAACCTGCCCTCGGAGGGCATTGCTCTATCCAGCTGAGCTACGGGCGCATGGGTGACTCGTGAACTCGCACGCCGCTTGCCGGGCCGCAGCGCACGTGGTGCGGTGGCGATGCGGCAGCGCCCCTTGAGGCGCCGCCGCCTGGGCGATACAAGCGAGGAAAAAGTGCCGGGTTCATTATGCTTTATCTAGAAAATGAACCTGACGCCGCATTCGCCCTGTCATCGCCGCCATCTTGGCGTCCCGGGACAGGCTGACCGGGCCTAACACGATGTAGTGTCCGCACATGGCGCAACTCTGCGCCGACAGGCTTGGTGTTCATCCGCAGGGTGGCCGTGCCGCATTTGGGGCAACTACGACGCAATTCTGCACTCCGCAGCGGCTTGCCGCAGGACATCGCAGGGCGCCCATTTCACCCGCTTACCAGTCGCGGCCGGGCCATGTGCGGACGCTCCCGGTAACGGTGCATCTTCAATTCCTCGAGGACGATGTCCCACGCGTCCAGCCCCAGCCATGCTGGCCTGAGTCTTTCCAGCGCATCCATGTCATCTCGGTTGCATCGTTGCCTGAGACGCGCCAAATGGCTCAACATCCGCTCGGTTTGGTCGACGTCGATGTTCACGTCCATGGCCAACTCCAGTCCGCTGCTTGTGGAATATCCAGTGGCCAAGCAACGGTCATGCCATGCGCAACAACGGGTGCAAGCTGGCGAAAATCGCCGGGTAGCGCGTCCTGCCCCGAGTGCCTTGTTGGTCACTGGTTGCGCAGAGCGACCCTCGCACCATCGGGCGCAACCTTGCCGGGAGCATCCCCAGGCTTGCGGCCGTCACGCCGGGCGCCGCGCTGGCACGACCATGCACAAGCGCATCATTGGCCTTGCGGCACGGTGGCCACGCCGCCACGACGCGGCTCGCGCCGTGCGGCGCAAGCCTGGTCAAGCGGCCCCGGGCAAGCCCCCAGGTAGCGGACAGCACGGTCGTAAAGTGGTGACGATCGGTCGACCCGGTACCTGCGTGATCCGAACCCCGGAGCTGCTCATCGACGTGGGCAATGGCAAATCCTGCGGGTGACTTGCGCAGGCCCTGTTTGAGCCGATCGAACTAGTCCAACAGGTAGCAACCCGTTGACTGTGGACATATGGCCACGAACGCCCGAACATGGCGCTCGGCGGCATGGCCCAGGCAGAGTGGCGCTTGTCGCACAGCTCACTCCGATGGGCATCAAAACCGGGGGATTACCGTACTACCGCACTGCTTGCCGCGCTCAATACGCTGGAAGGAACCGCGATCTGGCGCTGCAAGCCCAACGTCGACACCACGGGTGGCTGACGTCCCACACCTGTTTGACCCGCGCACGCCCAAGGACAAAGAGGCTGCACCTGATTTGCGATCACCACGCCAGCACAAACATCCGAATGTAAAGCACGGCTGCAAGGCACCCACGTTTGCATATGCACCTGGAGACGGCCCGGCAGCATTCCATTGCCGCGTAACGGAAACACCAACAACAGTCCGAGGAGAGATGAATGAACAAGCAGTTTGAACTTGCCGGAGCGCTGACATCCCTGAGCAGCTATCCGTCATGGGCACAGGACATTGTGGCTGAGTGCGCCGACGCCAAGGAGAAGTGCGCGAATCACGAGTTGTTTCAACTCATGCGGACGGCCAAGCTCGACCATGACTCAACCGCCAATTTCCTGATCGGTATCTGGCCGGTGGTCGAGCGTTTTCCCGCCTACATGGCGCTCAGCCTCCTCAAGACACGTTTTGGCCGCAGCCGGGCTGACGACCTGGCGCGGCGCTGGTTGGTGCGCAATATCCGGGTGGAACAAAACCATGCCGAGTACTGGCTCAAGTGGGCCGAAGGGGAACGCATAGCGCGTGAGGATGTGCTTCATCGCCAGGCCCCGCTGGGCACCCAGACGCTCGCCACCTGGCTGGAGGAAGTCTGCACCAGGGACAACCTGGCGGCCAGTATCGCGGCGAGCAACTACGCGGTCGAAGGGGTCGCCGGCGAATGGGCGAAGCTGGTCTACGAAAGCCAGTTGTACCAGGACAGCTTCCCGGACAACGAGCGCAAGGCCACCTTGCGCTGGCTCGAATTGCATGCCGCCTACGACGATGTGCACCCATGGGAAGCCCTGGAGATCGTTTGTACGGCCATGGGAAGCAACCCGGAGGTGGAGCAGGTCAGCCATATCCGCGAGTGCATCATGCGCACTTACACCAGCCAACTCGTGAGCGTGAGTCGCTGCATGGAACGCTCGCGTCCAATGGCGTTGGCCACCGCGGCAGTTGCATAGTTCAAGCTAACGCCCGGCCGGTCGATATGGAGTCGTGCCCATCGAAGTGTTGAAAGAGACGAATGGAGGCCTTCCCGACCGGTTTGCAGCGGCCATTGTCACGTCGCTTGATGCCGCTTGCCTATGCGCTGGTGGTGATGATCGGGTTGATCCTGACGCTGACGTGGGGGTCGCTGCAGGTCCAAGTCACTCTCGCCGGTTTTCTCAACGGCGAGAGTCTTTGGTCCAAAGCCCAAAAGCAGGCAGTCATTGACCTCAGTACCTATGCGTCGACCGGGAACCCGGAGCAGCTCGAGGCTTTCCGTCGCAATGCGAGGGTCGTCGCAGCCGATCGGTGGATACGGGACACCATCGACTCGGGTCATTATCAAAATTCCGACCTGACTGCCG
Source organism: Rhodanobacter sp. FW510-R10 (assembly GCF_058781105.1). Lineage (NCBI taxonomy): Bacteria > Pseudomonadati > Pseudomonadota > Gammaproteobacteria > Lysobacterales > Rhodanobacteraceae > Rhodanobacter > Rhodanobacter sp. FW510-R10. The sequence continues at coordinate 668,028 of NZ_JBYSWL010000001.1, forward strand.
CGTTTCGCGAGGGCGGCGTGATCCCGAGCGCCGTGCCCGGGATCATTTTCATGTTCAAGCATTTTGCTTGGGCGCCACACATGAAACAGGCATTGGCAGCATGGCGGGCATCGGATGCTGCCATCGCGGAGTTGGACGTCATCGCCAATGAGCTGCAAAAGGCCTACGCCACGGGTGCCGTTCCGCTCGGTTATTCACTGGGAGCGCGCCAGCGCATCCTGGCGCTGAACGACCGCATCGAACCCCTCACGAAGGTGTTTTCACTGGAAGTTGCCGAGGGAGCGGTATGGGTCGGCTCGATATTCTTTGGCGGCGTCGTGGCGATCACTTTGATCGCCATGCTGCTGTGGTTCATCACGGCAAAGCGCATCCTGACAAGTGCCCGCGGCACCGAGGAACGCTACCGGCTGCTCTTTGACAGTGCCGCCGATGCGATCGCGATGGTCGATGAGTCCACGGGACGTATCGTTGACGCGAACCAGACCATGTTGGCCTGGACCGGGCGCGAACGCGCCCAGTTGGTCGGCGACCGCTTCGTGCACCTGTTCCAACACCCGGTGCGTAGCGATCCGAGGCACGCGGCAACCAACGTGTTGTGGACCGGAAACGACTCGTCCAGACTGGTGGAGACGCGAAGCAACCTGGTCACCTGGGCTGACCGCTCGATACGCCAGACGATCATTCGCGACATCTCCGAGCGGGTCAAGATGGAACAGGAGCGCCTCGTGGCCGCCGAGGCCCTGGCCTCCATCGCCGAAGGCGTCATCATCAGCGACGCACAGTACCGCGTGACATCCGTCAATGCCGCGCACGAGTTGCTTACTGGCTACACCCGCAGAGCCATGCTGGGGCGGTCGTGGGTGGAGATGCGCACCATGCCCGACGGCACGCCACTGCCGTCATCGGTATGGGAACGTGTTGCCGCCGGCGACTACTGGCGCGGTGAAGTGGCGACCCTCCGGGCCGACGGCAGTTGCTATCCGGAACACTTGAGTATCAGCGCAATCCGCGACGAGCAGGGCGACGTCCAGCATTACGTTGCCGTATTCACCGACGTCTCAACGGCGAAGGCCAACGAGGGCCGGCTGGAATACCTGGCACGCCACGATCCATTGACAGGTCTCGTCAATCGCGGCGAGTTCGAACGTTTGTGCGCTGGGGCCATTGTCGAGGCCGAGCACGATGGCACGGCGGTGGCTGTGCTGTTCATTGACCTGGACGCGTTCAAGAACGTCAACGACAGCTACAGCCATGCGGTGGGCGACCGTCTTCTGGTCGCGGTGGCAGCGCGCATCAATGGCCAGCTGGACGAAAACGCCGTGGCAGGCCGCATCGGAGGGGACGAATTCACTGTCCTGATACGCGGGCTGGCCACGCGCGAACACGTGCAGGCAATCGCTGACCGCTTGCTGGCGGCTTTGGCGAAATCGATCTCCATTGACGGCAAGGAGATCGTCTTGACCGCCAGTATCGGCGTGGCTGCCTATCCACTCGACGGCGCCGATCCGCCTTCACTGATCGCCAATGCCGATGCCGCCATGTATGCGGCCAAGACCGAGGAGCGAAATGCCGTTCGTTTGTACACTCCGGTGATGCACGCCGATTCGCGACGGCGCATGCAACTTGCAACCGAGCTGCGTCAAGGCTTGGAACGCGACGAATTGCGGGTGGTGTACCAACCGAGCGTAGACCTGCAGCATGGGCGCATCGTGGCTTGCGAGGCGCTCGTGCGCTGGCAGCATCCGGATCGCGGCCTGCTCATTCCTGCCGACTTCATCCCGGTGGCCGAAGAGCTCGGCCTGATCCGGCTGGTCGACGAGTGGGTGCTGGCAGCGGCCTGCGCCCAGATCAAGGCGTGGGATAGCAGCGGCATGCCGCCCATTCGCGTGGCAGTGAACATTTCCGCCCGGTGGTTTGGCCACCCGGGCTTTCTGCTAAGCGTCACCAGCACGTTGCAGGAACATGGCGTACCGCCGGACCGGATCGTCCTGGAGATCACCGAAGGCGCGATGCTCCGCCTCGGCGACGGTGTGGAACGCACCATGGAGACACTCCACAAAAATGGTGTAGCCGTCGCGATCGATGACTTCGGTACGGGCTACTCGTCCATGGCGTACCTGAAACTCCCTGCGGTGGCTTACCTCAAGATTGACCGCTCCTTCGTGATCGGGCTGCCCGAGGATTCCAATGACGCGGCCATCGCGAAGGCGATCCTGGCGATGGCCCACAGTCTCGGCTTGGCAACCATCGCCGAGGGAATCGAGACGGAGGAGCAACACCAGTTTCTACGTCTGGCGGGCTGTGGCGAGGGACAGGGCTTCCTTTATTCGCTCCCGTTGGAGCCGCACATGGTCGAAGAGCTGCTGCGGCCGAAAGTCTTGTCGCTTCCGCGCGGCCTGAGCGTGGTGCCACCGAAGCGATCGCGCCGGACGCAGCAAGACCGCCATCCGTCGTGAATACTCCTTTCCGTTCGACCGCGAGCGCGTACTCGCCGCGTCCACCCACGTGCAGCGAACCACGCCTCCGGACGGGATTGATACGGGCCGCCTCGCCAAGCTGAGCATGCGCATGCAGCTGCGCCGATGGGCGGTTGTTTGGTCCCCCGCAATACCCTGGTGCCCAAGCTGCTCCCCGGAAAGCTTCGGGCGAAGAACGCGACTCGCATCGCGCAAGCAGCCGAGTGAATCGGCACGCCGCCGGTCCGTCAATTAACATGATGTGGGAATACGCACCGTGTTCCATTTTTGGGAACACGGTGCTATCATGTTTTCGTGAACGCGTTAAGGCCACTCGATGAAGGTCGTTGGACGCAACATCCTGGATCGCTTTTGTGTCAAGCACGCGGACGCCCGACGCTGGATCGAGAACTGGCTGTCCGACGTGGATGGTGCTGCTTGGGCAAGATCGCAAGACATCAAGGACAGGTACGCCTCAGCGAGCTTCCTTGCCCACAACACGGTGATCTTCAACGTCAAGGGTAATGACTACCGCCTTGAAGTCACCTGCGCGTACCGCGTTGGCGTGGTGGTAGTGGAATGGGCGGGCACACATACCGAGTACGACGAGCGCAATCGCAAACGCTGAAACCGGTGGCTCATGAATATTCAAATCATCAAAACCGACGCACAATACCAAGAGACACTCGCGGAGGTCGGCCGTCTGGCCGAAATCGATCCGCCGCTCGATACGCCCGACGGCGCGCGCCTGGAGCTTTTGGCGAAGCTGGTTGAAGACTACGAAAAGGAGCGTTTCGTCTTCGGCCAACCCGACCCGGTCGGTGCCATCCTGTTCCGCATGGAAGAGCAAGGTTTGCGGCAGGCGGATGTCGCGCCGCTCTTCGGCGGGCGTAACCGCGCGTCGGAAGTGCTTGCCCGCAAACGTCCGCTGACGCTAACAATGATCCGCGCCTTGCACGACAAGCTCGATATTCCGGCAGCCTTGTTGGTGCGCGAATCGACCGCGGAATACCAAACTGGCACAGAGTTCGACGAGGCCGACATTCCACTCACCCTGCTGCGCAAGCGCGGCTGGATCGAAGCGGGTGTCACCGCGAAGCAGTTCCTCACGCGACTGACGGCGCCATCGTCAAGCCCAGTACTGTTTCGACACACGCAGGTTTTCGGCAACAGCACGGGTACCAACCCCGTGCACATTCAACTTTGGCTTGCCCGCGTGCGCGAAGTGGCGGCCTCGCGCCATTACCTGCGCGGCCGTTATCGCAAGGAAAACCTTAACAAGGAAACGCTTGCCTACATCGCGCGCCTGAGCTGGATGGAGGACGGGCCGCGAGCGGCGATGAAATTCCTGGCCGACCGCGGCGTTGCGCTAGTAATCGAGCCGCATCTGCCCCACACGCGGCTCGATGGCGCGGCGATGATTGGCCGCGATGGCGCGCCAGTCATCGGAATGACCATCCGCCATGATCGTCTAGACAACTTCTGGTTCACCTTGATGCACGAACTCGTGCACGCGTGGAAGCATCTAGACGATACGGAGCAGCGCGCCATCGCCGATGAAGACATCGAAAAGCCGCCCACAAAGATCGCCGCAATCGAACGCGAGGCGAACGACCTTGCGGCCGAAATTCTTGTCGACAGGGCCACTTGGAACCGCAGCCGTGCACACTTGAATCCCTCCGTGGAATCGATCCGTGAGCTTGCCAACCGACTGCAGGTCAACCCCGCGGTCATCGCGGGGCGAGTCCGGTACGAGCGGCGCAATTACGCGGTGTTCTCGAAGCTCGTGGGCTACCACACGGTCAGGAGCTTGTTCCCCGAGGTGAACTGGTCATGAGCATGGCGGCCGAGCCACTCTACTTCCCGATCTTGCGGGCCAAGGGGGGCGAGCTTGAGGCCCTCGCACGGCTTTCCCCGCTGGCACATGTCCTCGTTCGGCCAATGCTCGACTTCCCCAATACCAAAGTCGATGTGCATCACCCGCTGGAACGTTTCCTGCACGACAAGATTGTCGCAATCACAAAGTCCTGGGGCACGGAGCAGGAGATCTACCTCGACTTCTCCCGCTACGAGCCCAATGAGTGCGTGGAGGACGGGCGCAGCGTGGTCGAGTACGCGTTTGCTCTGGCTCGGCAGTCTCGTCTGAAATGCATCCCCGTAGTCGCTCCGTTGTACCTGCGCGGCCCCGGTACGGCCTACTTTGATGCCGTGTCACGCATTGTGTCGCGCGATCGGCGCGGCATTGCCGTTCGCGTACCCAGCGGAGACTTCGCATCGACAGACGTACTGAAATCCGTGCTTGCCGAGGCCCTGCATCTGGTCTCAGCGGCACCGACCTTCGTAGACGTATATCTGGATGCCTCATCCCTGTATGGCCTTGCCACTGAGTCGGACGACGAACTCGCGCTGGTTCAGTCCCTGCGGGAGGCAGCCGTTGCCACGGATGACCTAGGGTTCCGGCGAACAATCTTTGCAGCATCGAGCATACCGGACAGCCTCGCACGCCAGCGCAAGGACCGGGCCATGCATGTGCCGCGTCCAGAATTTAGGATGTGGCGTCAGATCGCCTCAGGTCATCGCCGCCTGCTTGCGAAATTCGGCGACTACGCAGCGATTTATCCGACGCAAACCGAACCTGATGTGCCACGCCGCCCACCGAGCCGGATTCGCATCACGGCCGACGACGAACACCTCTTGTACAAGGGCGCCCCCGAGGACATGCGGCGTCTTTCAAGACAGGCCGTTGAAGATGGAGCATTAGAAACAGCAGCGGCTTCCTGGGGAGAACACGCGATACGGGAGTGCGCGGCGGGATATGGCGCTCCCGGCTCCGCCTCGACTTGGGTTGCGCGCGACACCAACATGCATATTGAAAACGTCGTTGCGGAGATCGTTAAAGAGCCGGTGGCCGGCGTAAGCAAGCAAGTGATCGAGAGACTCATGCACGCTGATACACCATGGCTTCAAGACTCGCTGCTGGTCCCGGCTGCTCGATAGTACTTTCCGGACGACACGACAAATCCGGTCGGATGCGCGCGTGCATCGGCCCGTCGCTGCTTGAAACAACGGGTCGGCGACCAAGTTGCCTGACAGCTCCAAGGTCACTTCGGCCGGGATTCGCAGCGACACGGGCTCGGCTGCCAAGATCAGCAGCCCTGACTGCCGGTCGGCGCTTCCACGGTGGTGGATTTTTCGGTGGTGCTTTTGAGGGACATGACCGGCGTTTGGGCCTGATCGATCCGTCGTCGCATGGAGCGGAGCCAAGGGTGGACATGATGTCGAGGACTGCCTCATGACTCGTTGCACGTAACCAGTGTGATGGGGGCCGATATGACGACGACATCGAAGGCCAAGGCTGCCCGAGGAAAGGTGCGGAAGCATCGTGAGCGGCTGTGTGCGTTGGGACTGCGGTCGATCCAGATTTAGGTGACAGACGTGCGCTCGCCGTCTTTCCAGAAGCAGGCCCGCCGCTAGGCGCTGGCTGTCGCCCGTAACTCCCACGCGCGGGAGGATCAGGCCTTCATCGACGCTATTTTGGCCATCGACTTTTTGTCGCCGGCAAATGAGTGCGCGGAGGACTGGACCAATAGCAATCGGTAATGCCGGGTCCAGTAACGAAATGGTGCGCCCGACAGGATTCGAACCTGTGACCCCTGCCTTCGGAGGGCAGTACTCTATCCAGCTGAGCTACGGGCGCGTGGGTGACTCGTGAACCTGCAAGCCAATGGCCGGGCTGCCGCATACGGGTCGCGGTAGCGGCGCAGGTGCATCCCTCGGGGGATGCACGCCGTGCGGAGGCGATCAAGCGTGCGCGTGGTCGGCGCTTGAGCTTATCGGCGCCGAGCGCCGGCCACGGGCAGGCAGTATAACGGAGTTGCCGGCCACGCTTGCGGTGCGCAGGGGCCGCTGCACGGCTCGGTTGCCCCTGCGGGGTTGCCGGTGCGGGAGCCGGCGGGCGATGTTCGGGGGTTGCGGGCTTTCCAGCGGAAGGCATCGCCCGCCCACAAGGGATTCCCTTCGGTCACGAGCGGGCTCCCACCAGTGTGACGGTGGGCGCGTATCGCGGACGGTGGCGCGAGGTGCCTGGTCCTGTGGATCCGGCTCCTCAGCGCGCCTTGAGCAGCTTGCTCAGGGTGTCGGGCTTGCTCTCGTCGCGGACCAGGTGCGGGTATTGCAGGCCGTCGTGGTAGGCCACGCGCAGGGTCTGGTACTCGTCGAAGTTTTTCACCAGCAGCTCGATTGGCTGCTCGCTGCCCTTGGCGGCCTTGATCGCGTCCTTGAGCACGTCGGGGTCGTAGTCGTGGCCGTTGACCGCAACCAACTTCATGCCGGGGGAGACGCCGGCCTTGAACGCCGGGCCATCCCAGAGCACGTCGTTGATGGCGCCTTCCTTGCCGATCACCAGGCCGATGGAATAGGTGAGGTCCGCCACATGCCGCCGCTCCTCGTTGCCCTTCACGGCCACCGATGGCTCTTCCGTGTAGACCAGCTTCCAGCCGTGGTTCCCGATGCCGCCGAAGAGCGGGCCATGGCCGTCCAGACGGCTGCGCAGGAAAGTGGCCCAATCATGGGCGTCGATGGCATTCAAGGCCTGCACCACGTCGTCGAAGGTGTAGGTCTTGACCGCGTAGCTGCCATCGTCCATGCCGAAGAACGCCTTGGCGAAATCATCGATGGAGTGCTTGCCGCGCGAAAGCTCGCGCAGCTTGGCGTCCACGTCCAGCCAGATCATCATGCCGGCGTTGTAGTACTCCTCGCTGGCCTGGTAGTTGCGGTAGGGCAGCGGCGCCCGCTCGGCAATGACCGGGTCGTTGGTGGTGTCCTGCACGTTGCGCCAGCTGGCCAGGCCCGGACGGCCGCGATCATAGGTGGCCGCGGTGAGCGCCAGCACGTCGCGCGCCTGCTCCTCGCTCCACAGGCCCGAACGCGCCGCCAGCACGTTGCCCCAGAACTGGGTCTGGCCCTCGTACACCCAGAGCAGCGAGCCCTGCATCGGCTCGTTGAACGTGGGGCGGTAGAGGTCGGCGGGCTGGCGGAACTTGCCGTTCCAGGAATGGTTGAACTCGTGCGGCAGCAGGCCACGCAGCATGGGCTGCTTGTCCCATTCGGTGAAGTAGCCGGGCTGGCTGCCGTTCTCGCTGGAGCGGTGGTGCTCCAGGCCAATCCCGCTCATCTTGGTGCTGAGCGCGAGCAGCAGGTCGTAATGGTCGAAGTGCTGCGAGCCATAGAGCTTGTAGAGCTGCTGCACCAGGTTGCGGTGCGCCTGCAATTGTTCCGGGCTGATTTCCAGGTACTTGGCCGCGTCGGCGACAATGTTCATGTGCACCGGGCGTTTGGCGCCGGGGTCGAGATCCACGCGCTTGAAGTACTTGCCGGCAAACATCGGCGAGTCGACCAGGGTCTCGTAGCTGACCGGCTTGAAGTGCACGGTGTCGCCCTCGCGCGAGGCCTCTTCCAGCGCGCTGCCGAACTGCCAGCCAGCCGGGAACTTCACGCTGGCCTGGGTCATGATGCGGCTGGCGTAGTAGCCGGCCGGGTAGAGCGTGTTCGAGGACCACTGCAGGTTGATGATTTCCGGGGTCATCACCACCCGGCCCTGGTTGGTGTGCTGCGGCGACAGGTACTGGAACGCCACGTTCACACTGCTGGCACCTTGCGGCACCTCGACGTGGAAGGCATTCACGTTCAGCGGGTCGCGTGTCCACGGCAAGGTCTGGCCATTGGCGGTGATCACCAGGCCGGCCATCTTGTCGATGGGTCCCACCGGGGAATGGTGGCCAGGCAGCCAGGCCGGATAGAGCAGGGTCAGTGGACCGGGCTGGGCCGGCACCACTTCGCGCACCTGGAAGATGCGCCGGGCCACGTCGGTGGCATCCACGGTGACCTGCAAGGTGCCCTGGTACGGCACATCCTGGGGTGGCGGGACGTCAGCATGCGCCGACAACGAGGCTATCCCGCACAAGGCGGCCACCAGGGTGGCGCGTCCGAAGGAAGCATTGATCACGACATTCTCCGTTGGAATCAGTCAAACCAGGAGTCCAGCCTGCCCCACGGTCGCGGTCGCCCGTGCCCGATCCAAACGTGGTCGCGGCGTGGGCGACAACAGCTGGCGCGCCTGGCAGACTACCATGCCGGCAAGCAGGCCCAGGCTCCACGCGGGGTGTGGGCCCGTCGACGGACGTGGCACAGGGGGGCGCCGATCGAGCCAACAGCAGGGAAGCCATGGCATTCAACTTGCATGAGCTGTGGGGGAACCGCGCTTGAAATCCTTCGCCATGACCCGAAGTTCGCCCGCTGCCCGGCGCCAGCATGCCCAAAGCATGCGCAACCTGCGCGCCAGCGACCAGCAGCAATACCAGCATTACCTGGCGCGCTGCATGGGTCCGTCGATCCACGCCCTGACCGTGCTGGCGGTGTGCGGCGCCATCGTGATCGCGGTGACCGGCACGCTGGCCGGGCATCCCTCGTCGTTGCCGGCCTGGGTGCAGACCTTGCCGCTGATCGCGATGTTGCCGGTGGTGGTCGCCACCCGGCGCCTGCGCCATCCGGCCTGGCTGCGGTTGCTGGGATTGTTGTGCGTGGCCTTGCTGGAAGTGGCGATGAACCTGCAGGGTTGGAACGGCAGGCCTGACTTGCCCTGGGTGTGGCCGGCCGCGCTGCTGATACCGGCCGCCTCGGCCATGGTGTGGATCGGCAGTTGGTACTTCGCGCTCGGCATGCTGCTGTGCGCGCTGGGTCCGCTGCCGATGCTGCTGTGGAACGGCACCGACGGCACGCACCTGCTGCAGTATTTCGTCTTCATGGCGCTGACCATGGCCTTGTGCATCGTCCTGCGCACCTTCCTGGCCGGCATGCTGGTGGAGCAGTTCCGCCTGGAACGGCAGTTGCGGGCCAAGGCGGCCACGGACGACCTGTCCGGGCTGCTGCTGCGCAACCGTTTCCTGGAATCGGCTGCGGACGCCATCGACGAAGCCCACGTGCGGCGGCGCCCGACCTCATTGCTGTATCTGGATGTCGACCACTTCAAGGTCATCAACGACAACTACGGCCATGCGGCGGGCGACGCGGCCCTGGTGGCGTTGGCTGCCGCCATGCGCATGCAAAGCCGCCAGACCGACTTGATCGGCCGCGTCGGCGGCGAGGAATTTGCCATGCTGCTGCCCGGCGCCGGCGCGGCGCAAGCCATGGAGCGTGCTGAACGACTGCGCCTCGCCGTGCACGACATCGCCCGGCCGGATGGCCAGTTGTCGGTGAGCATCGGCGTCGCCACCTGCGCACCGGACGCCTACCAGGGCGTGGAAATGCTGCTGGCCCAGGCCGACCAGGCGATGCGAAACGCCAAGCGCCAGGGCCGTGACCGCATCATCAGCGCCTGAGCAGGAGCGCGCCAGGAACCCGGCGGCGCCCAGCAGGCGCATTCGCCATCCCCGGCATCGCTCCATGACACCGGAACACCATCCCGGCGTCATTCCCGCAAGGCGCTTTTCAACGGCCGATGGGTCAGACCTTCCCCGGGGGCCTCTATCGTCCGCGGTTTTCCGGACGCGCCATTTCGCTGTGGTGCATGCCGAAGCCGAAATAGATTGCCAAGCCGATGGCCATCCAGACCACGAACCGCCAGATGGTGACGATGTCGAGGCCGCCAATCATGTGGAAGCGGCCATCGCTGACCCACGGCCAGCCGGTGATCAGGAACAGCGAGAACACGATGCCGAGCGGCGCCAGCAGCCATAGTGCCGGCGTGCGGAAGCGGCGCTCGAGGTTGGGCTGGCGGATGCGCAGGATGAGCACCGAGGCGCAGATCACGATGAACGCGGACAAGGTGCCGATGTTCACCAGCTCGGCCAGCTCGCGGATCGGCAACAGGCCGGCCGCCAGCGCGGTGAAGACGCCAAGCAGCATGGTGGGGCGATACGGCGTGTGGTACTTCGGGTGCGGCTTGGCAAACCAGCGCGGCAGCAGGCCATCGCGTGCCAGCGCATACCAGATGCGCGCGGCGCCCAGCATGAAGGCAAATACCACGCTGGCAATGCCCGCGATCGCGGCGACATTGATGGCCGCGCTGACCCAGTGCAGGTCGCGGGCGGCAAACACCGCGCTCACCGGCGCGTCGCTGGCCAGGATCATCTGCGTGCACTGCCCCGCCGTCTCGCTTGGATCCACGCAGCCGTTGTAAGGCACCATGCCGGTCAGCACCAGCGAGATCGCCAGGTACATGGTCATCGCCACGCCGAGCGAGGCCAGGACCGCGAGCGGCAGGTCGCGCTGCGGATTCTTCGATTCCTCGGCGGCGGTGGTCAAGGTGTCATAGCCGAACACGGCAAAGAACACGATGCTCGCCGCGGCCAACATGCCGTCCACGCCGTAGCGCGTGCCGCCGGTGGCGGCCGCGTCATGGATCAGCGGCGGGATGAATGGCGACCAGTTCGCCGGGTTGATGAAGAACGCGCCCACGACCACCACGATGACCACGCCCAGCACCTTCAGCGCGACCACGAAGGTGTTGAAGCGCGCGCCAACCTCGGTGCGGGCAATCTGCAGCGCGGCAATCGCCAGCGCCACGACCATGGCGATGAGGTTGATGCCGCGGCCGCTGTCCGGCTGCGCCGGATCATAGGCACCCTGCAGGAACACAGGCAGCTGGAAACCGGTGAGCTGGGTGATCAGCGACTGCAGGTAATTCGAGGTGCCGGCCGCAACCACGCCGACGATGAGCGCGTACTCGACCAGCAGGTCCCAGCCGATGATCCACGCCGGAAGCTCACCGAGCACGGCATAGCTGTAGGTGTAGGCGCTGCCGGTGACCGGGATCATGCCGGAAAACTCGGCATAGGAAAGCGCCGCGCAGGCACTGCCGATGCCGGCCACCAGGAAACTCAGGATGATGGCGGGGCCGGCGTTCAAGGCCGCCTCGTTCGGCGCGAGCACGAACACGCCAACGCCCACGATCGCGCCGACCCCGATCGCGGTCAGCTGCCAGACGCCCATCGTGCGGCGGAAATCCCTGCTCGCACCTGCTTCGGCCTGCAACTGCGCAACCGTCTTGTGCCGGATCAATCTGCGAAAAAAGCCCATGGGGTTCCCCTTGGCAAGAAACGCCCGATCATAGCAATTCAACCCGCAAAGGCCACCGCCCGCCGGTGGCGCGGTACCCATGGATGACTGTGTCGCGTGAGGCCCACCGAATATGCCGTGCACCCCGTCGCCCTGCCCTCGTCCTTACCTTCCGTCATCCCCTGCGCCCTGCCGTCATCCCCTGCGCCCTGCCGTCATCCCCTGCACCTCTGTCGTCATTCCCGCGAAAGCGGGGATCCAGTGCTTTTAGGTGTGCGCAAGAGCCAAGGCACTGGATTCCCGCTTTCGCGGGAATGACGCCGGGCGGTGTTTCGGCGTCCAGCGCGGTGCCGTGGATGAGGCGAGGGCGGTTCGGAAAACGTTCCGGACGGCAGTGCGCGAAAGCGGGAATGACGCCGGGGGGATGACATGGGCGCCGGATGGCGGAACAGGGCGCGCGTGGATGGCAGGGCGTGCGGACGTGCCGGATTCGCCTTTCGTGCCGGGCTCGCCTTTATTGGTAGACGTGCAGACGCTCAAACACCCAGGCTTCGTAGGAAGCGAGCAAGCCTGGCACCGGGCAATCGTCGAAGCGCCCGCCGCAGCGATCGCGCAGCGTGGTCGCGGCGGAAAAATACGCGTCCTTCGGCAGGCCGGCCGCCTGCAGCACCATGGTCGGCAGGAAGGCGATATCCAGCATGGGGTAATGCGGCAACGCCGGGCCGGGGAAATTGCTCTTCAGCACGTAATAAGTGAGCTCGTCGCGGTACGGCCGCAGCCCGGGGGGCAGCGTGCGCGGCAACCCGCGCAGCAGGCTCGAAAACGAGGGTTGGTGGTCGCCAAAATGCAGCAGGATGGTGGGTTGCGCGCGATCGAGGAACGCGTGCTCGAGCCCGCGCATGGCGAGGTCCGAATCGTGCAGCCGCCACAGGTAGGTGTCGAAGTTCAACGCGGCGGCCGGCGTGAGCCCGCGCGCCACGCCATCGCGCCACGGCTCGGGCAGCTTCGGGCGTTCGGCATCGTCATGCGGTCCGTGCTGGTTCAACGTCAGCACCATCATGAACACCGGGTGCCCCTCGCGCTTGGCCAGCGCATAGGCGCGCGCCGCGGCGGCAAACATCTGCGCGTCGGATTCTTCCCATTCGTCCAGCTGCAGTTCGCTGGCATCGTACAGGTGGTCGAAGCCATAGGCGCGGTAGGCATTGCGACCGTTGAGGAAGCTGCCGACCGTGGGGTACACGGCAATCGTGGTGTAGCCCAGGCGCCGCAGCAGCCACGGCAAGGCATCGTGCACGTGGGGCGCGAGCACGAACGGCGCATACATGCCACCGGGCCCGAAAATGTCATGCGGCATGCCGGTCAAGGCAGCAAACTCGCTGACCCAGGTGCCGCCGCCGAAGGTGTGCACGCGCAGCACGCCCGCGCCGCGCGTGCGGGCATCGGCGCGAAACAGCGCGAACTGGCAGAGCGCGACGGCGTGGCAGGCGTCAAAATTGGAAGGGTCGAACGTGCTCTCCTCCAACACCTCCACGATGTCCGGATACGGCCCATGCGCGGCTGGTGCCGACCGGATGGCCGTGCCGGCCCATTGCTGCTGCGCCGCGAGGGCGCTGGACATCCGCGGCAGTTTGACCTCGGCATCGCGCCAGTTGACGAAGAAATCGGTCAGCAGCGCATCGTCGGACATCTCATCCCAGGCCGCGCGCGCATGCACCTGGGCAAACGCGCCGTGCGGCAGCAGCAGAACCCAGAACATGCCCGCGAACCCCGCCACGGCAAGCACGCGCAGCAGGCCGGCCCGCCATGGACTCCACCCGCGCCAGTGCAGGTCGCCGCGCCACACCAGGTACAGCAGCAGCGGACCGAGCACGCACAGGCCAATGCCCAGGCCGTACAGGTGCGGGTAGTGGCGCAAGGTGTCGACCAGGCTGGTGCGCGCAAAGTAGACGAAGTCCGCCGGCAGCAGCGTGGATTCCAGGTATTGCATCTTCAGCACGGCAATGAATCGCAGCCCGACGAACGCGCCACCGGCGAGCACCAGTGCGGTGGCCGGACGCGCAAGCGCGCCCAGCAGCACGCCGAATGTGCACAGCATCAGGCTGGCGATAAAGAGCTGCTGCGGCCGCTGCGGTTCGCCGCCGGCGGCCAGGGCCACGCAAACGAGAAAAAACACCAGCGCCGCGCCGAGCGCGATGTAGGGGCGCAGCGGGCGCAATGAAACAACTTGCATGGTGGGCACGCTCCCCGGTACGGCCCGGTGACTGTGGGCATTTTAGCCGTCTTTGCCGGCCACAGCCGGTGCCGCTGGCGGTCCGTTCGACTGGCGTTGTGCAACCTTGCGCCGCCTTGCATGCGGCCGGCCCCGGCCATCCCGACCGCGGGCGCGACGCAAGGCAGGTATCATCGACGCATGAGTCCCACGCCCCTGTCCTCGACCCCGACCGCGTTTCCCACCGAGTCTGCCAGCTTCCTGCTGGATGGCCCGGGCGGGAAGCTGGAGACCATCACCGACGTCGCCACGCGCAACTGCGCGCGGCGCGGCGTGGCCGTGGTTTGCCATCCCCAGCCCGAACAGGGCGGCACCATGCACAACAAGGTGGTGACCATGACCGAGCGGGCACTGCGCGAGTCCGGACTGGATACGCTGCGCTTCAATTTCCGTGGCACCGGCAACTCCACCGGCACACATGACGGTGGCCCGGGCGAGAGCGACGACCTGGTGGCGATGGCCGCCTGGGTGCGCAAGGTGCGCCCGGACGATGTGCTGTGGCTGGCGGGATTCTCCTTTGGCGCCTGGATCACCTTGCGCAACGCCGTGCGCCTGCAGGCCAAGGCGCTGATCAGCATTGCCCCGCCGATTGGCCTGCGCCCGCTCGAGGGCGTGCCGTTGCCCACGTGCCCCTGGCTGCTGATCCAGGGCGAGGCCGACGAGATCGTGGACCCGCAGGCCGTGTTCGACTGGGTCGCCGCGCTGAAGCAACCGCCTGAACTGATCCGCATGCCGGACACCGGGCATTTCTTCCACCGCCGGATGATGGATCTGCGCGGCGCGATCAAGCACGCAGTGCGCGATTGGCTGCCACCACTGCGGCATGCCTGAACCCGTTCGCGCATCTTGACCCACCGTCACCGACATGCGGCCCATGGCTGAGGGTGCGCCGCTGGCACCCAGCGTGCGCTACGCCGAGGGCGTGGCCGCGCACCGCTGGGAAGCCGACGCCGCGCAACTCGCCCTGCTGCCCGAGTTCGATCGCCTGCATGCGGCCCTGTGCGCCGCGGCGGCACGTCCCGGGGGCTTGTTCGACCGCCTGCGCAGCATGCTCGGCGCCGAACCGGCCGCAGCCATCCCCGGCTTGTACCTGTGGGGCCAGGTTGGCCGCGGCAAGACGTTCCTGATGGACCTGTTTGCCGCCAGCCTGCCGCACGGCGTGGCCTTGCGGCGGCATTTCCACCGCTTCATGGCCGAAGTGCACGAATCCCTGCGCGCACTTGGCGAGCGCCAGGACCCACTGCGCATCGTCGCCGCCGAGCTGGCCGGGCGCTGCCGGGTGCTGTGCCTGGACGAGTTCCTGGTCAACGACATTGGCGATGCGATGATCCTCGCCAACCTGCTCGAGGCGCTGCTCGCGCTCGACGTGGTGCTGGTGACCACGTCCAACACGCCGCCGGCGCAGCTCTATCGCGGCGGCCTGCAGCGCTCGCGCTTCCTGCCGGCCATCGCCCTGCTCGAGCAGCGCTGCCACGTCGTGGGCATGCAGTCGATCCACGATTGGCGCTTGCGCGCGCTGACCCAGGCCTCGGTGTACCTGACCCCGCCCGGACCGGAGGCGCAACGGACGCTGGAGCGCATCTTCGCCAGCCAGGCCAGCGGGCCGGTACGCGAGGGCGGCGCGCTGCACATCCTGGGCCGCGGTATCCCGCTGGTGCGGCGCGCCGACAACGTCCTGTGGTTTGAATTTACCGCCTTGTGCGATGGGCCGCGCGCGGTGGCCGACTACATCGAGCTGGCCAAGGCCGGCCCCACCGTGATCGTCGCCAGCGTGCCGCAGTTCACCGTCAACAGCGAGGATCCGGCACAGCGCTTCGTGCAACTGGTCGACGAGTTCTACGACCGCCAGGTCAAGCTGGTGCTGTCTGCCGCTGCGCCCATCACCGAGCTGTACGCCGGCGAGCGCCTGCGCGCCGCATTCGCCCGCGCCGAGTCGCGCCTGATCGAGATGGGCAGCGAGGAATACCTGGCCTTGCCCCACCGCCCGGAGTAACCCACGCCGCTTTGCGGCTCAGCCCGATTCCGGGTTGGCCGCCGCCATCGCCGACCATGCCGTTGCCGT
Source organism: Rhodanobacter sp. FW510-R10 (assembly GCF_058781105.1). NCBI lineage: Bacteria > Pseudomonadati > Pseudomonadota > Gammaproteobacteria > Lysobacterales > Rhodanobacteraceae > Rhodanobacter > Rhodanobacter sp. FW510-R10. Next base: position 683,869 of record NZ_JBYSWL010000001.1, read on the forward strand.
CCGGTGGCTGAACGAGCCTGCCGCCAGCACCGGCGCACGACAGATACCCGAAAGACAGACGGGCTGCAATGGTCGCGCCGGGCGCGCATCGCCGGCGAACCGGAATCGCGGCGTGCCGCCGGAATGCTGGCCGAGCCTCGCCGTTCCAATTCTCCGCGGGCCCCCACAAACATCCCATGGACCGAGTCCTGCCACCTCCAGCACTGCCGATCCTGATGTATCACAACATCGCACAGGCGCCACGCAAGCTGCCCGTGTACCGCAGCCTGTATGTCAGCCCCGGCGCGTTCGCGCGCCAGCTGTGGCTGCTGCGCCGATTGGGGTATGCCGGCGTGTCGATGGCCGCGGCGATGCCTTACCTGCGCGGCGAGCGCAGCGGCCGCGTCGTGGTGATCACGCTGGACGATGGCTACCAGGACAACCTGGAAGCCGCGCTGCCGCTGCTGCGACGCTACGGCTGCACCGCCACGGTGTACGCGGTCAGCGGCGCGTTGGGGCGTTTCAACTGCTGGGACGCCGAGCGGCTCGGGGTCCGCAAGCCCGTGATGTCGGCGGCGCAGCTCCGCCAGTGGGTGGCAAGCGGCATGGAAGTCGGGGCCCATAGCCGCAACCATCCACACCTGACGCGCTGCGACGACCAGGCCCTGCGTGACGAGACCAGCGGCGCCAAGCACGAACTCGAGGATGCGCTTGGCGTCGCCGTCACCCAGTTCTGCTACCCCTACGGCGACGTGGATGACCGCGTTGCCGCCGCCACGCGCGAGGCCGGCTTTGCCGCTGCCACAGCCACCTGCCGCGGACGCGCCCGCGCCGGCGACGATTTGTGGCGCCTGCCGCGGGTGCAGATCGCGCGCCACCACCTGCTGCCGCAGTTCGCCATGCGCACCCTCACCGCCTACGAGGATCGCCGCGCATGAACTTCCTGCTGGTCGGCACCAATCCGGAAAACACCGGCGCGGCCACGCACTTTGTCGCACTCGCCAACGCCCTCGCCGAAGCCGGCCACGCAGTCACCGTGGTGGCCGCACCCGACAGCCTGATTGCCGCCAGGCTGGCGGATGGCAGGGTGCACCTGCGCCTGGGCAAGTTCCGCAACGTACTCGATCCGCGCGGGTATGCCACGGTGGTCCACGCTGCGAGGCAGACGCGACCCGAGTGGCTGATTGGCAACTTCGGCAAGGAATACTGGCCACTGATCGTCCTGGGTCGTGCGCTCGGGATCCCGGTGGCGCTGTTCCGCCACCGCACGCCGCCGATGAAGAGGCTGTCGGCCTGGTTGCTGCCGCGTCTTGCCCAGCGCTTCTTCGCTGTGTCCTGTTACGCGCGCCAGGCTTATCTCGACTGCGGCATCGCCGCCGAATGCGTGCAGATCCTTCCCAATCCGGTGGATGTCCACCATTGCCATCCCGATCCACAGCAACGCCTGGCCCTGCTGCAGCGCCTGGGCCTCGACGAGGATGCCATCGTGGTCGGCTATGCCGGAAGGCTGCAACGGGGCAAGGGCATTTTCACGCTGCTCATCGCCGCGAGCCAGGCGATGGCGCAGGAGCCACGGCTGCATTGCCTGTGGCTTGGCGATGGGCCCGATGGGGCCGCGCTGCGTGAGCTGGCGCAACGTGCCCCCAATGCGTCCCGCCACCATTTCACCGGCTGGGTCCAGGACAGCGCGTCCTGGTACAACGCCATGTCGATGCTGGCGTTCCCCTCGCTGGCCCCGGAAACGTTTGGGCGCGTATCGGTCGAGGCACAGGCCGCCGGCATCCCGGTGCTCGGCAGCGATCTTGGTGGCATCCCGGAAACCATGCAGGCCGGCGTCAGCGGCCTGCTGTTGCCTCCAGGGGACACCGGCGCGTGGCGCGACGCCATTCTCGGCTTGTGCAACCCCGCCGTCCGCGCGCCGATGGGGTTGGCTGCCCGGCAATTCGTCGAAGAACATTTCAGCAGCACCAGCATCGCGTCCGAACTGGTCCGCTTGCTGCACACGGCGCGCCCCGTGCGCACCAGGCATCGCCGGGCGGGCAGGGTATCTTCCTGATCCGGCGATGGCACCCATCGGCAGCCAGTGCCGCGGCGGCAGGCCGTGCGTCGCCCCGCGGGTTTCCCCACGATGCCAGTCTTCCCGTGGCAGCCCGCCGGCAGGCGATATCGCTCGACCGGACTTAGCGCGCCTTGCCCTGGTTGGCCACGGCCGCCATCTTGGCCGCGATCTCGGCGCTGTCGCCCAGGTAGTAATGGTCAAGCGGACGCAGTTCCGCGTCGAACTCATACACCAGCGGCACGCCGTTGGGGATGTTGAGCTCGACGATGTCGGTGTCGGAAATGTCGTCCAGGTACTTCACCAGCGCGCGCATGGAATTACCGTGCGCCACCACCAGCACACGCTGCCCGGCGCGGATGGCCGGCCCCAGCACCTCGTGCCAGTAGGGCAGCACGCGGGCGACCGTGTCCTTCAGGCATTCGGTGGCGGGAATCTGCTGTGCCGACAGCGTGGCATAACGGGGGTCGCGCAACGGCTCATTCGCGGCTGGTTCCTGCGGCGGCGGCGGCACGTCGTAGCTGCGCCGCCAGATCTTGACCTGCGCCTCGCCATATTTCGCGGCCGTGTCGGCCTTGTTGAGCCCGGTCAGGGCGCCGTAGTGGCGCTCGTTGAGGCGCCAGTCGGTGAGCACCGGCAACCACATCGCGTCAATGGCTTCCTGCACCCCCCACAAGGTGCGCACCGCGCGCTTGAGCACGGACGTGTGCGCGACGTCGAAGGCGTAGCCGGATTCCTTCAACAGGCGGCCGGCCTCGGTGGCCTCGGCCACGCCTTGCGGCGTGAGGTCGACGTCGGCCCAGCCGCTGAAGCGGTTCTCCAGGTTCCATAGCGACTGGCCGTGGCGGACGAGGACGAGTTTGGACATGGCTGGGCAATCCTGCGTGAAACCGCGGATGGTGCGGCGCCGCGCCGCGCAGGTCAAACCTGTCGTGCGGCGGCCGCGTGATCAGACCCAGTCGCGCGGCTGCAGGTAAGCGGCCAAGCGCGACTCGGCCGAGCCTGGCTCGGGCGCGTACGCATACTCGAAACGCACGCGCGGCGGCAGGCTCATCAGGATCGACTCGGTACGTCCGCCCGACTGCAGGCCAAACAGCGTGCCGCGGTCATACACCAGGTTGAACTCCACGTAGCGGCCGCGCCGGTACAGCTGGAACTCGCGCTCGCGCTCGCCGTAAGGCGTGTCGCGGCGGCGCTCGACGATCGGCAGGTAGGCGTCGAGGAAGCCATTGCCGACCGCGCGGGTGAAGGCAAAGCAGTGCTCGAAGCCACCGGTGTTGAGATCGTCATAGAAGAGGCCGCCGACGCCGCGGGTCTCGTGCCGGTGCTTGAGGTAGAAGTACTCATCGCACCAGCGCTTGTAACGCGGATAGACGTCCGCGCCAAACGGCACACAGAGATCCCTGGCCACGCGGTGCCAATGCACGATGTCCTCGTCTTGGGGGTAGAACGGGGTCAGGTCGAAGCCGCCGCCAAACCACCATACTGGCGCCACCCCCGGCTTGCGCGCCTCGAAATAGCGCACGTTCGCGTGGGTGGTCGGCACGTGCGGGTTTCTCGGATGCAACACCAGCGAAACCCCGGTGGCGACGAACTCGCCGCCGGCCAGCTCCGGGCGGTGCAACGTGGCACTGGGTGGAAGCTGGTGGCCGGAGACGCGGGAAAAGTTCACCCCTGCCTGCTCGAACACCGCGCCGTCGCGCAGCACCCGGGTGTGCCCGCCGCCGCCTTCGGGCCGGATCCACGCATCCTCCACGAACGCGGCGCCGCCATCGGCGCGCTCGATGGCGGTGCAGATGCGCAACTGCAAGTCGCGCAGGAAGGCTTCGGCCTGGTCGGCTGGTTCGCTCATGGTGGCATCCTCGGGCTCGGCGCGAAACGGAACAAGTCCACCATGCTATCTCCGTGCGGCACGTCGTTGCGCCGGTCGGCCGGCGGGCGCGCGCTCGGATTCGCGACTCCTTCATGCATCCCGCGTCATGCTGGGCCCGACTCGTGTACCACACGCGCAATCGCGGCCACCCGGCATGGGCGCCACCGCGCCGCGGGCCTGAGCGCGCCCAAGCTCCTAGGCAAGTTTCTCCATGACTATTAATCTTCCGCCATGCCCGACCCGATGACCCCGGTGGCGATCAGCGCCTATACGGCGACTTCGGCCATGGGGCGCGGCTTGGATGCCCACCTGGCCAGCCTGCGCAGCGAACGCACCGCGTTGCAGCCGAACGATTTCGGCCCCACGCCACTGCCGTGCTGGGTCGGGCGCGTCGCCGGGCTGGAAGATGCGCCGCTGCCCGCGCCGCTCGCCGGCTGGGACTGCCGCAACAACCGCCTGGCCTGGCTTGGGTTGCAGCAGGACGATTTCCTGGCACGCGTGCTGGCGGCGCGCACACGCTATGGCGCCGATCGCGTGGCCCTGCTGCTGGGCACCTCCACGGCCAGCATCGGCGCCACCGAGGAGGCCTACCGCACGCTCGATGCCGACGGCGGGTTTGCCGACGCCATGCTGCGTCCGGAGCTGCACAACCCGCATTCGTTGTCGGCCTTCGTCGCCACCGCACTCGGTCTCGAGGGGCCCTGCCTGACCATTTCCACCGCCTGTTCGTCGAGCGCCAAGGTGTTTGCCAGCGCCGAGCGCCTGCTGCGCCTGGGCCTGGTCGATGCCGCCGTGGTCGGTGGCGTCGATAGCCTGTGCGCAAGCGTGCTGTTCGGCTTCAACGCGCTCGAGCTGGTCTCGCGCGCGCCCTGCCGGCCGTTCGACGTCCATCGCGACGGCATCTCGATTGGCGAGGCAGCCGCTTTTGCCCTGCTCGAACGCAACACGGCCGCGCCGGGCCAGCCGCGCCTGATCGGCTACGGCGAATCGAGCGATGCCCACCACATGTCGACCCCGGACCCGGAAGGCCGCGGTGCGGAACTGGCGCTGCGCGCCGCCCTGGAGCGGGCCGCGATCGAGCCCGCACAGGTGGACTACGTCAACCTGCACGGCACCGCCAGCGTCAAGAACGACGAGGTCGAGGCCGCCGTGCTCGAACGGTTGTTCCCGGCCAGTACCCGCGCCAGTTCCAGCAAGGGCCACAGCGGCCACACGCTCGGCGCGGCCGGCGCGCTGGAGGCGGTGATCAGCCTGCTGGCGACGGCGCACGACCTGTTGCCGGGCAATCTCGGCGCCAGCACGCCCGATCCGCGCTGCGGACCGCAGTTCGCCTGGCGCAACGAGAGCCGACCGGTCGCCGTCGCGCTCAGCAACTCGTTTGGCTTTGGCGGCAACAACGCTTGCCTGCTGTTTGCCGGCGCCGGAGTGGCGCCATGACTGGCCTGCGCTTCTACATCGAGGGTGTCGGCGTGTGGTCGCCGCAGCTGGCTGGCTTTGCCGCGCTGCGCGAGGTGCTGGCCGGGGCGATGCCGGCCCCACCCGCGCGGGCGCCCACGGCGGCGATCCTGCCGCCGGCCGAACGCCGCCGCGCGCCCGCCAGCGTGCGCCTGGCGCTGGAAGTCGCGCAGCAGGCCGCAGTGGCAAGCGGCCGCAAGCCGGCTACGCTGCCTTGCGTGTTTGCGTCTTCGCACGGAGACCAGGCCACCACCGATTACATGTGCGCGACCCTGGCACGCGAGCCGCTGGAACTGTCGCCGACACGCTTCCACAATTCGGTGCACAACGCCCCGGCCGGCTACTGGACCATCGCCGTCGGCTGCCGCGCCGCCTCGAGCGCGGTAAGCGCAGGGCGGGCAAGCTTCGGCGCCGGTCTCCTGGAAGCCGGCAGCCAGGTGCTGGGCAACGGCGAGGCAGTACTGCTGGCCTGCGCCGACACCGTCGGCACCGGGCCGATGAGCGAAGTGACCGGCTGTCGCGAAGCCTTTGGCTGCGCCCTGGTCCTGGCCCCGGAGCCCGGTACCCACACGCTGGCACGCATCGACCTGCAGCTCACCCCCGCGCTCCCTGACCCGCCCTTGCCGGAGCCGCTGGCAAGCTGGCGTGCGAACAACCCCTCGGCCCCGGCCCTGGCGCTGCTGGCCTTGCTGGCGCAGGGCGCGGGCCAATGCCAACTTGCGGCGGCTCCGGCACTGGGGCTGCGTATCGACCTGGAGCACATGCCGTGAACGAGCTGCCGGAACGCTGGTGCGTGCTGATTCCCTGCCTCAACGAGGAGGCCGCAATCCAGGGCGTGATCGAATCGGTGCTGGCCCTCGGTGCCGCGGTGATCGTGGTCGACGACGGCTCCAGCGACCGCACGCCCGAAATCGTCTCGCGCTTGCCGGTCACCTTGCTGCAACTCGCCTCGCGGCAAGGCAAGGGAGAGGCGCTGCGCCGCGGCTTCCGTGAAGCACGGCGCCAGGGCTATGCCGCCGTGCTGACCATGGATGGCGACGGCCAGCACCTGGCCAGCGACATTCCCCGCATCGTTGCCGCCGCGCGGCGCTATCCCGGCCACGTCGTGATCGGCGCACGCCTGCTCAACCGCGAACAGCAGCCACATGGGCGGCGCCGCGCCAATGCCGTGGCCGACTGGGGCATCTCCTGGGCCTGCGCGCAACCAGTGGCGGATACGCAAAGCGGCCAGCGCTGGTATCCACCGTCGGCGCTGGAGCTGGTCGAGCTGCCGGCCGAGAATTTCGTGTTCGAGGCTGCGCTGCTCATCACCGCCTCGCGGGAGAAGGGTATTGGCGTGGTCTCGGTACCCATTGCCTCGCGCTACCACTCGGAGTTTCGCGCCAGCCACCTGAGTCCGGTCCGCGACGTCACCCGCATCACCTTGTATACGATCGGCCGCGTCGTGCACTACGGCGACATCATTGCCAGCTACCGGCGCTCGCGGCAAAAGGCGCTGGTGATCGGCGACGACCAGCCCGGCGACATCCTCCCCACTTTCTCGCCCTGATTCGCATGGCCGCAGCACGGGTCCCCAGCCACATGTGGATCTCCCGGGTCCGTCAGCCCATGCCGCCATTGACGCCAATGACCTGGCCGTTGATGTAGGCGGCCTGGTCACTGCACAGGAAGGCCACCAGCGCCGCCACCTCCTCGGGCCGGCCGGCACGCTGCGCCGGCACCAGCTCGCGGATACGCCCGGGCGGAAACGCTTCCTCGGCCATGCGCCCGGCAATCACCCCCGGCGCCACCACGTTCACGCTGATGCCGCGTGCCGCCATCTCCCGCGCCAGGGAGCGGCAAGCCCCGTGCAGCGCGGCCTTGGCCGCGGCGTAGTTGGTCTGCCCGCGATTGCCAAGCTGCGCCGCGACCGAACTGATGGCCACGATGCGCCCGGCGCGGGCGCGTGCCATGGGCAGCAGCAGCGGCCGGGCAACATGGAAAAATCCGTGCAGCGAGACATCGATCACCGTGTGCCACTGGGCATCGCTCATGCCGGCCATGGGCGCGTCGTCGTGGATGCCGGCATTGTGCACCAGGGCGTGGATCGTGCCGCCGGCCAGCAGTGCTTCCAGCGCCGATGCCGTAGCCGCGGCGTCGGTGATGTCGAACGCGGCCGCCTCGGCGCGGCCGCCGGCGGCGCGGATTGCCGCCACGGTGGCCGCTGCCCGCTCCATGCCGCGGTTGGCGTGCACGATCACATGGAACCCGGCACGGGCCAACGCGTGGCAGATCGCGCCGCCCAGGTCGCCGCTGCCACCGGTCACCAGGGCGCGGCGCGGGATTTCGGGAAGGGACATGGTGGCCTCGCTCAAGCAGGATCCGGATACATCACGGTGGCACGGCCGCTGGCCAGCAACTGCCCGTCGTGCACGACACGGAAACCATATTGTGCGCCACCAGGATCGGCATGCAGGCAGCTCGCGTGGACATCCAGATGGCCGGGCAGCGCGTCGACATATTCGATGTACAGGACCAGGTCACGCACGCTGACCAGCATGCCGGCACGTACCTGGCACTCGCCACGCGCCCGCGCCAGCAGCGCGCCATGTACAGCCATGGCCTGCGCGCCGTATTCGGCCAGGCACACGGCATGCAGGCCCCGGGCGCCGCGCAACGGGTTGTCCATCCGGGCGTGACTGCGGCTCGCGGCGTGGATGCCCTCGGCATCCCAGTGCAGCACGGCATCCAGCAGGCACATGCTGCCGGCGTGCGGGATCAGCCCGGCCCAGTCACTTTTCGGCAGCATCGGCATGCGGCGCCATCAGGATGGAAAGACAAAAATGAAAGGCGACGCCGAGGCTCACGGTGAGCCCAATGGCGCGCAACACCGGGATCGTCGCCCAGGCCAGCATGCCGAACACCACCAGCGCGGACAACACGCACACCAGCGTGGCATGCAGGACGCGGCGCTGCTCGGTCGGCTCGCCGCTGTCGCGCTCGAAAAACAGCGCGTAGTGCAGGCCGAGGCCACCGGCAAGGATCAGTGCGACAAGATGGAACAGGGAAATCTCGATCCCCATCGCGCGCTCCACGGCAAGCACCAGGAAGGTCGCCAGCGCCATCGGTGCCAGGACATGCCAGGCCCGGCGCGCGCTGCGCAGGGACAGGGTTACGGTCAGCACCAGCAGCAGCGCGGCCCCGAGCAAGGCGTGCAGGATGCGGCTGCGGTAGGCCACGACCAGCGCCTCCGACGCGGCCTTGAGGTCGAGCAGGCGCACCTCGCCCTGGTGCCCTGCCGCCAGCGTGCGCAAGGCCGCGACATCATGGACGCCGCTCACGCTGCCCAGCCCAAACCACTGCCCGTCCTGCTCCACCAGCATCGCCGCCAGGCGCTGGCCGAGCGGGCTGCGCTCGAACCGCGCAGGAGTCAACGGCGGCAGCTGACGGGCCGCTTCGACATCGGCCACGAAGGGCGCGAACAGGCCCGGTTGGAACGGTAGGCCACGCAAGGCCTGCTGCAGCTCGCGTTGCAGCGTGGCCTGGTCCGGCAGGCGTGCCTGGCGCTCGCGCTGCAGCGCCACCGGCGGGAGGTAACGCGAAGGCAGCTCCAGCGCATCGACCGCATGCCGCGCGACCAGCCCATCGGCCTGCGCCTGCAACGACTGCGACAAGGCCAGCACGCCTTCGGCGTTCGGCGCCTGCAGCACCAGCAGATAGCGCACATCCGGCGCGCCCAGCGCTTCGCGCAGTCGGGCGTCACGCTGCAGCAGGTTTGGCGGCAACGGCGTCAGCGCGGCGAGGTCGTTTTGCCAGAACGGCCCTGGCGCCACCGCCAGCAACCCCACGATCAGCATACCCACCAGCAGCGGCACCCAGGCCGGACGCGGCAGGCGATCGACCCACTGCCGCGTCCGCGCCAACCAACGCAGGTCCGCCACGTCGTGCACCCGCCGCGGCAACAGGTGCACCAGCAGGTAGCGCGTGCTGAAGCCCGCCACCAGGAGGCCGACGATCGTGAACACAGCCAGTTGCTGCAGGCCCGCGACGCCCGAGGCGTAGAACGCCAGGTAGGCAATGCAGGCCGAAGCAATCGCGGTGAGCAGCAGCGGCCACAGGCTGCGCACGCTGGCGACGGCATCCTCGCCCGCACGGCGATGGCTGAGCACGCGTATCGGGTATTCCTGCGCCACGCCGAGCAGGGTGAAGCCGAACGCCAGGGTGATGCCGTGCACCTGCGGATAGACCAAGGTCAAGGCGGCGATGCCGGCCAGTGCCGCGCTCGCGATCGGCAGGGCGGACAGCAGCAGCGAGCGCACGCTGCGGTAGGCCAGCAGCAGCAACAACACGAAGCCCACGGTCGAAACGCGGCCAATCCATTCGGCCTGGTGGCGGGTCTGCGCGCCCAGCACCACGCTGAAGTAGCCCGGCCCGCTCAGCTGCAGCCGGGCGCCGCTGTGATCGGGCAACGCCTGGAACGCCTGCTTGATGCCCGCGACCGCCGCCTCCTGCGCGCCCGGATCGAAGCCGGCGGCAACCGTCTGCACCAGCAGCAGTGCGCCATCGCGCGCGGAAAACCAGACGCCGTCGCGCAGCTCGGGCGTGTGCCGCGGCGCCCAGGACTCGGCCAGCTTGAGCACTTCCAGCGTGGGATCGCGCGGCAACAGCGGTTTCAGCAGGCCGGCGCCGGGGGAGGACAAGTCGTCCACGCGCTGTTGCAACTGGTCGGCCAGGAACGCCTCGTCCAGCGGCTGGCTGTCCAGGGTGGGTGAGAGCAGGTAGCGGTACGGCAACAGGCTCGGGTCGAGGGCGCCAAGGTCCAGGTCGCCGTTCAACACCTGGCTGTAGCGCGGGTCATCCGCGAGGTCCGCGGCCAGGCCGCGGCTGAGCGCGGCGAGCTGCGCAGGCGGAGCGCCGTCGATCGCCACCAGCAACAGGCGCGAGGCCGGCCCGGAACCAAGCTGGTCCAGCAACAGGCGTTGATCCGGCGTGGTGGGCGCCGGCATGAAGCTGCGCAGGTCGGTGGTGACGTGCAGGCGCTGGCCAATCAACCAACCCAGGGCCGCCAGCACCAGCAGCCAGCCAAGCAACAAGCCGAACCGCGCGCCGCGGCCCACTTCAGTGCGCGCCGTCGCACAGCGCCTGCAGCGCCTCGACGGTCGGTTGCGCCGGCATGTCGGCCGCCAGTGCACCGAGCAGGTCGACGCTGAGGTCGCCGTCGGCTTCGCGCACCTGCATGCAGTGCGCCACGCTGCCCCGGCCGCTGATGACGATGCCGGCCACGCTGCGCGCGACCCCGGCATCGCGCGGCGTCAAGCGGAGGCTCCAGGCCGCGGACGCCTCACCACTGGCCTGGATGGTGAACGCCTGCTGCAGGCGTTCACCATCGCCGCTGAGCAAGGCGACGAAGCTGTCCAGCAAGGCCTGCAGCTGCGGCGCCCGGCTGAGCGCAAAGTGTCGCGGTGCCTGTCCCGGGCGCTGCTGGGTGACCTGGCCATCGGCAATGCTGAAGCGCTCCGCGCGCGGTTCGCGCACGTCGCGCTCGAGGCGATCGCCGCCCAGCCAGGCCAGCTCGCCGGAGACCACCAGCGGCCGCTCCAGCATGCGCAGGAAGCGTGCCTCGGCGAACGGCGTGCGCGCCGGTGGTGGCTGCCCAAGCGCCGCGATCAAGGCCGACGCCGGCGCGGCCACCGTGCCGGCGTCGGCCGGGGCGGGCGGCTTATGCGCTGGCGCGGTCGCCGAGACCAGCAGCAGCACCGGGATCGTCAGCAACGACAGCCGCCGCTTCCGCAGGCGCCGGATTGGCTTGCCAGAAATCATAGAAGTTGAACCAGTTGTAGGGTGCGGCGCGCATGTAATATTCCAGCCGCTGGGCATAGCGGGCAATCAGCGCGTCGAGCGCCGCCTCGCGCGCGTGCCGGGGGATTTCCACCCGCTCGGCAAACGGCTCGAACACCACGCGATAGCGGTTGCCGCCCAGGTACAGGCCGAAGCACAGCACCACCGGCACACGCAGGCTGTTGGCCAGCAGCCAAGGACTGGTCGGGAAGGGTGCCGGTTCGCCCAGCAAATCGGCCCGGCGCAGGACCTCACGTTCGCGGCCGCGATCCGCCAGCAAGGCGACCAGCGCACCGTCGGCACAAGCCTCGGCCATCGCCAACGCGATGCAGGGGCCGCCTTGCGCGGCATCGATCACGCTGGCGCCGACACCTGGCGCGAGCGCCTCCAGCAGGGAGGTCAGCGCCGGCGTCTGCTGCTTGTCCAGCACCACACGCAAGGCGAGATCCGGGCGCCGCGCGCCGATGGCACGCAAGGCTTCGAAGCTGCCTTGGTGCGAGCCGAGCAGGAGCACGCCCTGGCCACGCGCAACCATGGATTCGAGCCGGTCCAAGCCTTGCGTCTCGATCGCGAACGGTCGTTCGCCCTGGGCCAACCAGAACACGCGGTCGAGGATGGTGGCGGCAAAACAATGCAGATGCCGCAGCTCCTGCCGGCGCGTCGGGGCGTGGCCAAACACCCGTGTCAGGTAGTCGCGCGAGGCCCGGCGCTCGGGGCCGCGGCGCAGATAAAAATACACGGTGATCGGGTACAAGCAGGCCCGCGCGAGTCGACGGCCACCATGCAGCGCGAGGCTGCGGATCAGCCAGATCGCGAAGCGCCCACCGCCTTCGGGGCGTTCGCGCCATTGTGGGGCTGCACTCATGGCGCGCCCTCGACGACGCCGCGGGCCAGGACTGCACCGGCGTACTCGATCACGAAGCGCACGCGCAGGCTGTCCACGGGCGCGCTCAGGCGCAACTGCGCCGCCTGGGCTGGCAACAACGGTGCGATGAACTTTGCTTCCACCACCCGGGCGAGGCGTTGGCGTCGCCATGCCTGCAGCGCAAGTGCCACCTGTTCGAGGAGGGTCACGCCGGGGACCAGTGGGCGCTGCGGGAAATGCCCGGCCAGGGCTGGGTGCCGCGGATCGATGCAGCAAGCTTGTGCGAACGTGGTCAAGCCAGTCATTCCGACGCACCCTGGTCGTGCAGCAGGCGCGGCCACTGGGTGATCAGGCGCAGCAGCATCTGCACCGGACCTGGATGCTGCAGGTGTCGCCAGCGCCAGCGCCGGTAGCCATACTCGAGCACGAAGAGCATGGCGGGGAGCGCGTAGCCGCCTACCTCCAGCCAAATCGCGGCCCAGTCGGCACCCCCACTCCAGAGGGGATCCAGGCCCAGGCGCGCCAGCACGCCGACGTGGGGCACGCCCACCAGCAACCAAGCCAGCACCAGCGCGTTGGCTGCCAGCAGCGTCGCCCAGAACACAGTGAGTCGGCGCGCATAACGCGCCACGCCAGGCTCGCGCAGGCGCGCCTCACCCTCGACGGCGACGATGCAACAGGCAATCAACGGCCGCGGCCGCGACACGGTGCGGGCAAACAACCAGGCCAAGCCCGCATTGACCGCGACCGGCACGGACTCCAGCAGGAGTCCGGCAAAACCCAGCCATGCCACCAACGCCAGCACCACCTGCAGTCCGAGCCATGCCAGCCACGGTCCCGGTCGCCGCCGCGCCAGCGCCGGCAGCATCGCCAAGGTGGCGAACAGGGCCAGCGCCAGCAAGGCCAAGGCAACATGATGGCTGAGCGCCCCGGCCAGCGCGAGCATGGGACAGGCCAGCAGCAAAGGCCAGTAAGGGCGCGGTTCCGGCGTGGCGGCCTTCATCGGCGCCCTCGCCTGCGCGGCGTCGCCATGCTGAAACTCACCTCCGCTTCGCCGCCGCGGTTGCAGGCCAGCGCAACCCTGGCCTGCGGAGCAGCCCGCATGGCCATGGTGACGCGTTCCTGGTCAGTTCGGCCCATCAACGTACCCTGCAGCCACGGTCGGGCTGCCTCCCGGCAAAAACCACACGCTGCCATCGGCGCTTGCAACACGACGTGACGGCGCGGTGCATGCTCAATGCACGCGGTGCTGTTCGATGTGCGCCGCCAGGCTACGCAAGCTGGTGAAAATCCGCCGGTTTTCCGGGTTGTCAGAACGCAGCTGGAAGCCGTAATGCCTGGACACCGCGAGCGCGATCTCCAGCGCATCGATGGAATCGAGACCGAGTTCGCCGCCAAACAACGGGGCCTCCGGCTCGATCTGGGCTGCATCGAGGTCTTCCAGATTCAGGCACGCCACAATCAAAGTGGCCAATTCGTGCTCGGCCGTGGTCTGCTCCGCCATGCTTTCCTTCCATCGGCAGGTGTGTTGCCGCCCCCGGTGGCGGTGCGCGCGCAGTGTACCATGGCGGGTTTCTTGGCCAGAATGGCAGGCTATGGATGCAGGGCGCAAACATCCCCTCTTGACCGACGTTTCACGTTGCGCGCCCCGGGTCGCCTACCGTGATCCCGCCGCCAGCGGCGAACTGGAAGCTGAGGACGTACTGGCTGTCTTCAGTTTCGGCCAGCACGGCGCGCCGCCGCGGGATCCGCGCTGGCTGCAGGTGCCGCTGGAACCGTTGCAGGAAGCGGCACCGGTGGAAGTGTGGCAGGTCGAGGCGGCGGTCAGCCGCGACCGCGACGGCGCCATACAATGGTCGGCCGGCGGCGGTTGGCTGTTTGCCGCCATCGAGGTCGACGAGCGCGAACACGGCGGCCCGGCGCGCGCGGCGGCCCATGCCTATGCACGACTGTGCGCGTTCCTCGGCAACCGGCCCGAGCATCACGTGTTGCGCGTGTGGAACTACCAGGGAGCGATCAACCAGGGCCTCGGCGACGCCGAACGCTACAAGTTGTTTTGCGCCGGGCGGGCGCAAGGCATGGGCGCGTTCTTCGCGGACGTCTTCCCCGCGGCCAGCGCGCTTGGCCACCACGGCCAGCCGCATCAGCTCCAGGTCTATCTGCTGGCCTGCGACCAGGCGGGGACGCCGGTGGAGAATCCGCGCCAGGTCAGTGCCTGGTGCTACCCACGCCAGTACGGACCGGCCTCGCCGCGGTTTGCTCGCGCCACCATCCTGCCGGCGCATGACGCGCTGGCCATCTCCGGCACCGCGGCCGTGGTTGGCCACAGCTCCGCGCACCAGGACGACCTGCTGGCCCAGGCGGAGGAAATCCTAGTCAACCTGGATGCCCTGCTGGCCAGCACGCACATGCCGGCCAGATTCGATGCGCATTCGCCGCTCAAGGTCTACGTCCGCCACGCGGAGGACGCCACAGCCGTGCGAACGCTGCTGCAGCAACGCCTGCCTGGTGTGCCCCTGCTGCTGCTGCAGGCGGACATCTGTCGCCGCGAACTGCTGGTGGAGATCGACGGCTGGCGCTACACGTAGCGCGGACGAACGGGACCAGGTTCACTTATCCCCCTGCCGCAGGGAAGTGAACCTCAGCCTGCCATGCCGCCGTCCAGTCGAGGACGACACCCGGCGCGTGGATGTGGTTCAGAACGATGTGCGCAGCGTGAGCATCATCGTGGTCGGTGCGCCCGGCATGATCTGGTTGTCGCCGTTGGCGGTGGCGTAGTAGTGCCGGCGCAGGGCGTTTTCGACATTGAGCTGGACGCGGTAGCCCGCGTTTTCATACCAGCCCATGAGGTCGGTGCGGGCGTAGCCGGGCAGCACCACGGCGTTGGTGAACGAGGTGTACTGGCGCGAGTTGCCCATCACGCCGCCGCCAATGCCCCAGTGCGGAGTGAACGCATACGTGGTCCATACCGAAGCCTGGTTACGCGGAGTGAGCCCGGCGCGGGCACCGGCTGCGCCACTGCTGGTCTGGTTTTGCAACGTGGCGTCGGTCAGGTGGGTGAAGTTGATGTACGCGTTCCAGCCCTTCGCCAGTGCGCCGCCCAGCGTGGTCTCGAAGCCTTCGTTGCGCTGCTTGCCGGTAAGCACCACTTGCGTCGGATTGTTCGGGTCCATCGCGGTGAGGTTGGCCAGGTCGAGGCGGAAGTAGGCCAGCTGCAACGACAGCGCGCCGCGGAACAGCTCGAGCTTGTTGCCGATCTCGTAGTTCACCGCCTTTTGCGGCGCAAGGTCGGCGCCGTTCGGGGTCTTCAGCGACAGCGCAAGGTTCGAGCCTTGCGGCGTGAACGTGCGCGAGTAGCTCAGGTAAACCGAGTCGTTCGTCACTGGCTGCCAGATGAGGCCGGCGCGCGGGCTGAACACGTCGTCGGTGTGGCGTGTCGCGCTGCCGGACGGCAGGTAGGCATAATCCGCGTGCACGCGGAAACGGTCGAAGCGGCCGCCGACCAGCGCTTTCCAATGCTCGCCAAAGGCGATTTGGTCTTCGAGATACGTCGCCGCGCCTTTGGCGGCGGCCGCGTTGTCGCGTGACGGAAGGTTGAATACGCCGACCACGACGGGCGCCGACAGCGGCACGCCTTTGATCGGGGCCGCGGTCACCACCACGTCGTGATCTTGCTGATGCAGCAGCTCGATGCCGCCGAGCAGTGTGTGCTGCACGCTGCCGGTGACGAAGCGGTACACCAGCTCCGTCTGGTTGAAATAGCTGGTACGCGCGGTTTCGCGCCAGTAACCGGACAGCGTAAAGGTGGCATCCGGCGCCACCGCGGAACCGGGAAAGAGGTTGCGGTAGTAGTGGTTGGTGTGCGCGACGCGGAAACGGTTGCGCAACGTCAGGTGTTCACCAAGGTCCTGGCTGAAGTCGAGGTGCGCCGCGTCGTAACGCACGCGTGCGTGGTTCTGCGTGGGTGAGCCGAAGAACGTGGCGCGCGGAACGTCTGCCGGGCGCCCATTTCGCGAAGGAATGCCGCGATCGGCCAGCCGGTTGTCGTAGGCGTGTTCCATCCCCAACACGAGACGTCCACCGCCGGAAAGCGTCACGCCCAGTTCCGGATCGAACGCGTAACGGTGCAACCAGTCGTGGCTGCGGAAACCGCCCGAGCGCTCGGCCATCGCGTTGAAGCGGTAATCCACGTTTTCGCCGAGCGGGCCGCCAAGATCGATCGTGCCGCGCCCGTGGGCAAATGAGCCGCCCTGCAGCGTCCACTCGTGCAGCGGATCGGCGAGCGGCTGCTTGGTGACCAGGTTCACCACGCCGCCCTGGCCGCCGCGGCCAAACAGCACGGCTGCCGGCCCTTGCAGCACGTCGACGTGCGCCACGTTGTATAGATCGCGTAGACGCTCGCTGTCGTCGCGCATGCCGTCGATGAAGAAGTCAGCCTTGGTGGAGACGCCGCGCAGCACGATCTGATCGCGGTTGCCTTCGCCCTGGTGCACGGACACGCCCGGCGCATTGCGCAGCGCGTCGGTCAGCGACTGCGCGGACTGGTCATCGAGCAGCTTTTTCGGAATGACCTGGATCGTTTGCGGAATGTCGATCAGCGGGGTGTCGGTGCGCGTCGCGGTGCCCGTGCTCGGCATCAGGTAGTCGCTGCCGGCGAAGCCATTCACCTTTACTGCCGACAAGGTTTTTGCCTGGGCCACATCCGGCCCGCTGTCTGGCGTGCTGGCCGCTGCCGTGCCGCACGCGCCAAGCACGGTGACGATGGCGAGATGAAGCACGATTGCCTGCAACGGGGAACCGATACGCACGGGCAGCTCCAATGGCGCGAGGGAAGTGGCGAGCATCCTAGGGCGCCGTGAGTGCAAATGCAACTCATTCTTGTTTGCATCCGGGCGAACAGGGCCGGATCCGCTTCTCCAAACCGGACCCGCATGCATCGGGCAACTATCCTGTGTGACCTCGCACGACGACAATGCCAAAAGGCACCGGCGCAACCGCACTCAAGCTGTACGCGAACCTGAGCCCGGACCTCGTTGCGAACGTCACCGCCGAGGCGCATCGCCAGGGCATGCTGGTATGGTCGCATGCGACGATTTTCCCGACCCGGCCCAGCGCCGCTGTCGCCGCCGGCGTCGATGTCCTTTCGCACAGCCCGTACTTGGTGTGGGAGGCTGTCGCGAAGGTGCCGGATGACTGCACCATGGGGGACTTCATGCACATCCGCGCGGAGGCGCCGCGGATCGTCGCCTTGCTGAAGGCCATGCACGAGCGCGGCACGATCCTCGACGCCACGTTATTGCCGTTCCTAAATGAAGCCGAGCATCACCCGCAGAAAGTCGGCGCCGGCATCGTGCCGTGGAGCTACGCCGTCACCCGACTGGCACACGAACGGGGCGTGCTGATCGACGTCGGCACCGACAGCTCGGGGCTGCCAGCCACACAGCGCGGCACGATCACCGCCGGCAAGCGCACCGACCTGGTCACACTCGCTGCCGATCCGACCCGCGACATTCGCAACACGACGAAGATCGTGTTCGTGGTCAAGAGCGGCCGCATCGAAGAACGTGGCCAGGACCACTCCCCGGCGGCAGATGGCGGTAGATAAGTGAACCTGACACCGTTCCCAGCTAATGGAAGGGCTAGGCATCACTCGATGGACCCGACGACAGCTTCATGGAAAGTACCTCGTATGACGTACCGAGAAAGCCTGCTTTGGCGTAGAAGCGCGAGGCCCGGCAGTTGCCCGCGTGCACGTAGAGCCTGAGCTCGATTGCCCCGGCCGTTTCGGCCTCGGCAGCAATGTGTTGGACGAGGCGTTGCGCCAGCCCACGCCCACGTGCCGAAGGAACGAGGTAGAAACTTTGGAGCCACCAGTAGTTGGCGTTGTTCCAATCGCTCCACTCCGTATAGACCGAAGCACTTGCAATGATGCTTCCACCGCTGACAACGACCCAGTAGCGCGGAACGGCGCCGGCAAGAGCGTTCATCACGCCTTTCTCGACCGTGGGGCGCTCCAGCGACAACTCCTCTGCTTCCCGCGCTTCCTCAACGATGAACTGAACAATCGTCGCTGCGTCTGCTGCGGTTGCAGCACGGATGAGCTCTGTTGATTCACACTGGGACATGATGCCTGACGCCCGAAATCAGCGGCCCGCATAGCGGGTTCGCTGCATTGAGTTGTTGGCCGCACCCCAAGGCAGCCACAACCATGCAGCCAGCCCCACGACACACAGATCGATGACGGTGATGGCGAGGCTAAAGAAAGTGAAGCCGCCCCTGTTCACGACTTTGGCGTCGGTCGCTTCCAGCCCGGCACGCTGCGCTGGGGCGCGCGCGAGATGGTCAGCTCGCCGGGCGGCGCGTTGCTGGTGATGACCGAGCCGGCGCCGATCGTGGCCTGCGCGCCGACGGTCACCGGCGCCACCAAGGCGGTGTTGGAGCCAATGAACGCGCCATCGTCGATCGTGGTGCGGAACTTGTTCACGCCGTCGTAGTTGCAGGTGATCGTGCCGGCGCCGACGTTGACACCGCGTCCCACCGTGGTGTCGCCCAGGTAGGTCAAGTGGTTGGCCTTGCTGCCCGCGCCAAGGTACGTCTGCTTGGTCTCCACGAAGTTGCCGACGTGCACGCCCGCGTCCAGCTCGGTACCCGGTCGCAGCCGCGCAAACGGACCGATGAGGCAGGGGCCATGGGTGACCACGCCCTGCAGGTCGCAGTGCGCGCGCACCACCGTGCCGGCGGCGAGCTCGACGTCCTCCAAGCGGGTAAATGGACCAATCGAGACGTCATCGCCCAGGCGGACCTGGCCCTCCAGCACCACGTCCACGTCGAGCTCGACGTCGCGCCCGGTCTCCACCCCGCCGCGCACGTCGAGCCGCGAAGGGTCGGCCAGGCGCACACCACGATCCAGCAACTGCCGGGCGGCGCGATGCCGATAGGCGGCCTCCAGGCCGGCCAACTGCGCCGCGTCGTTGGCCCCAAACGCCTCCTCCGGGTCGCGGCACTCGACGCTGAACGCGGGCTGGTCGTCGGCAGCGGCCATGCGGAAGATGTCGGTGAGGTAATACTCGCCCTGTGCGTTGTTGCGGTTGAGCCGGCCGACCCAACCCCGCAGCGTCCGCGCCTCGGCCACCAGGATGCCGGTATTGACCCGGTCGAGCGCGCGCTGCGCGGTGTCGGCATCGCGCTCCTCGACCACCATCTGCACGCGGCCGATGCCGTCGCACAGCACACGCCCATAACCGTGCGGCACCACCAGGCGCGCGGTGAGCAGGCGAAATGCGCCGTCGGCGTCCAGCAACTGCTGCAGGGTGGCTACGCTGATCAGGGGGACGTCACCGTAGAGCACCAGCACCTGGGCCGAATCGGGAATCGACGCCAGGCCGAGGTACACGGCATTCCCGGTGCCCAGGCGCTCGGGTTGCGGGATCCAGTCGAGGTCGGTCTGGTCGGCAAACGCTGCCTGCACCTGGTCGCCGTGGTGGCCGTAGACGACGTGGATGGCCGCCGGCTGCAAGGCCCGTGCGGTATCCAGGACATGGGCCAGCAACGGACGCCCGGCCAACGGCATCAGCACCTTGGCACGGTTGGAGCGCATGCGCGTACCGGACCCGGCGGCCAGAATGAGGACGTGCAGGTTGGAAGTTTTCATCTCGCGTGACCGGCAGACCGTGGCAACCATGCAGGATAGCAGTCGGTGCCGCGCGCGCCACGCCGGGTGCGCTCAACCCTTGTCGGGCGCCACCGGCAAGTGTTCCAGCTTCGGCGTATAGGCCTTCACGAAGGCGTTGTGCAGTACGCCGATGATGGCCGCCCAGGTGCCCAGCCGCTTGTCGTCGATGCGACCGCTGATCGGCACGCGGGTGGCGAACTGGTCTTCCTTGTGGTTCTTGAAGACGGAGGTGACGGCCTGCGCCACCGCTTCCCAGGCCACGCGCAGCGGGTTCTCGTGCTCCTGCTCCACGTCCTGCTTCCAGCTGAAAACCTTGACCCCGTGCAGCAAGGGCTTGGCGTAGCCTTCCAGCAGGCCGTCCCTAGCTTCGAGTTGCATCACGAAATCGCCGTTGCCGGCGTCGAAGTCCAGCTTGGCGTAGGCACGTGCCAGGTCGTTGAGGCGGACCAGTTGGATGCCGGTGATGCGCAGATCCAGCTTGAAGTCGCCACGCTTCTCGAGCGGGTCGAAACTGGCACTGGTCTGCAGCGGCGCATCGCCGAGGACCTTGGCGCTCGCCTGCATGGTGGCCACGCGCCGGCCTTCCCGGCGGTCGGCATTGCTGAGATTGCGCATCGTGCCCTCGACGCCGGTCATTTTCAGGTCGACTGGCGGCTTGGAGACGAAATTGCGGAACGTCACCACGCCCTCGTGCACCGTCAGCTCATCGAGCTGCATCGGCATCAGCTTCTGCAACTGCATGCGCCAGTTCACCCCCTTGCCCGCCTGCTGCTCGGCATCGCTTTTGCCATCGACGAAATTGAGCGTGGGGTGCTCGAAGACGACCTTGCCGCGGAGCCGCCCGCGCACAAGTGCATGCCAACTGAGCGAGATGTCGGTATGGATGGCGGCGAACAGCGGTACCGGCACCTTGCCGCTGACCTTGTCCACGCGCAGGTCCTCGAGCGTGTACGCACCCCGCCAGAGCGCGATGCCCACCTCCGCCACCTGGCCGTGGTAATCACCCATGCGCTCCATGCGCTCGTTGAGGTAGTCCCTGACCAGGTGGGGCAGGGCCAAGCGCAAGGCCACCAGCACGACGACGATGACGAGCAGCCAGGCAGCCGTACGACGGGAAAGCAAGGTCATGGCCGGCTCCGCGGATGCGCACGGCCATGCTAGGGGCTGCCGCGTCAATGCCACGTGGCGGGCAGGAGGACCGCCGCGTTATCGAAGCATATGCAGCGCCCCTCCGCCGCCCCGCGCACACGAAAGCGCAACAATGGGCATGCCAAGCTTGCACCGTCCCCCATGGAGGCATAGATCATGCAACGCTTGAGCTTGCCCACCCTTTTCACCGCCGTGTTACTGGCCGTGGCCGCACTGTCGACGGCGGCCCCGGCACGGGCCCAGGCAACGCAGGAAACCTCGTCGGCGGCCCGGGTCTCGGTGACCTACGTGAACCCGGATAAATTTGCCGAAAACCGCATGTTTGGCATGCAGGACCGCTTCAACCACATCGATTATCTGGGCGAGTTGAAGGACTATCTGCTCAAGCGCGGGGAGAAGATCCTGCCACCCGGGCAGCGGCTGCACGTGAACATCACCGACATCCAGCTCGCCGGCGCGTACGAACCCAGCAGCGGGGCGCAATCGAACCACATCCGCATGATGCGCGATGTCTACCCGCCGCGCATCGACCTGAACTTCCAGCTGACCGATCAGGACGGCAAGGTGTTGCGCGAGGGCACGCGCGTGCTGCGCGACCTCAATTACCTGCGGGGCGGCCTGAATGCACCCGGCGCACGCAGCGGCGAATCACTGTATTACGACAAGGCTTTGCTCGACCGCTGGTTGCGCGGCGGGCCAGACAAACTCTGAGCCCGCATCAGTGACGCAGGTTGCGGCGCAGGCGCGCCAGCTCCTGCAGCTGCGCCATGGCCTGGGCCAGCTTGATCTGCGCCTTGGTGACGTCGAGCTCCTCGCCGCCGTTGGCGAGCGCGTCCTCGGCCTGTTTCTTCGCGGCCAGCGCGGCCGCCTCGTCCAGGTCGGCGGCGCGTGCGGCGGTGTCGGCCAGCACGGTCACCACCTGTGGCTGCACTTCGAGCATGCCACCGGAGACATAGAACTGCTGGCGCTCGCCGTTGGACAACAACACATCCACATGCCCCGGCTTGAGGCGCGTGATCAACGGCGTGTGCCGCGGCGCGATGCCGAGCTCGCCCGCTTCGCCGGTGGCAATCACCATGGTGGCATCGGCCGAATAGATTTCGGCCTCGGCGCTGACGATTTCGACACGGATGGTTGCCATCGGGTTCACTCGCTATGCTGATTGAGGGTCGCCTCAGGCGGCCTTCTTGGCGGCCATGTCCTCGGCCTTCTTGATTGCCTCGTCGATCGTGCCGACCATGTAGAACGCCTGCTCGGGCAGGTGGTCGACCTCGCCGTCGATGATCATCTTGAAGCCGCGGATCGTTTCCTTGAGGGGCACGTACTTGCCCGGCGCGCCGGTGAACACCTCGGCCACGTGGAACGGCTGGCTGAAGAAGCGCTCGACCTTGCGCGCGCGGGTGACGGTCTGCTTGTCCGTCTCGCTCAGCTCGTCCATGCCGAGGATGGCGATGATGTCCTTCAGCTCCTTGTAGCGCTGGAGCGTGCCTTGCACGCGGCGGGCGACGTCGTAGTGCTCCTGGCCTATCACCAGCGGATCGAGCTGGCGGCTGGTCGAGGCCAGCGGGTCCACCGCGGGATAGATGCCCAGGCTGGCGATGTCGCGCGACAGCGCCACGGTCGAGTCCAGATGCGCGAACGTGGTGGCCGGTGACGGGTCGGTGTAGTCGTCGGCAGGCACGTACACGGCCTGGATCGAGGTGATCGAACCGGTCTTGGTCGAGGTGATGCGCTCCTGCAGCACGCCCATTTCCTCGGCCAACGTCGGCTGGTAGCCCACGGCCGAGGGCATGCGGCCAAGCAGCGCGGACACCTCGGTGCCGGCCAAGGTGTAGCGGTAGATGTTGTCGACGAAGAACAACACGTCCTTGCCCTTGCCGGAAGCGTCCTTCTCGTCGCGGAAGTATTCGGCCATGGTCAGGCCGGTCAGCGCCACGCGCAGGCGGTTGCCCGGCGGTTCGTTCATCTGGCCGTAGACCATCGATACCTTGGACGCGGGCAGGTCGTCCAGCTTGACCACGCCGGCTTCCTGCATCTCGTGGTAGAAGTCGTTGCCCTCGCGGGTGCGCTCACCGACGCCCGCAAACACCGACAAGCCGGCGTGCTGGGTCGCGATGTTGTTGATCAGCTCCAGCATGTTCACGGTCTTGCCGACGCCGGCACCACCGAACAGGCCGACCTTGCCGCCCTTGGCAAACGGGCAGACCAGGTCGATCACCTTGATGCCGGTTTCCAGCACATCGCTCGCCGCCGCCTGGTCGCTGTAGGTCGGTGCCTCGCGGTGGATTTCCCAGTGGTCTTCGGCGTCGATCGGGCCGATCTCGTCGATCGGATTGCCGAGCACGTCCATGATGCGTCCGAGCGTGGCCTTGCCGACCGGCACCGTGATGCCGGCGCCCGTGTTTCGCGCCTGCAGGCCGCGCTTCAGGCCCTCGGTGGAGCCCAGCGCAATCGTGCGCACGACGCCGTCGCCGAGCTGCTGCTGCACTTCGAGCGTGATGGCGGTGCCGTCGATCTTCAGCGCGTCATACACCTCTGGCACCTGGTCCCGCGGAAACTCCACGTCGACCACTGCGCCGATGATCTGTACCACTTTGCCCTGGTTCATTGATGATTTCCTCAAGCCTGCAAACTCTTGTTTGTTGGCCCCTCTCCCATTGGGAGAGGGGTTGGGGTGAGGGTTCGGCATCCACGCGTTGCGCCCTGCCCGCACCCTCATCCGGCGCCGCGCGCCACCTTCTCCCGGGGGAGAAGGGTCGAACATCACACCGCCGCGGCTCCGCCGACGATCTCGCTGATTTCCTGGGTGATGGCCGCCTGGCGCGCCTTGTTGTAGCTCAGCGTCAGCTCGTCGATCACCTTGTTCGCATTGTCCGAAGCGCCCTTCATCGCCACCATGCGCGCGGCGTGCTCGCTGGCCAGATTCTCCAGCGAGGCCTGGTACACGACCGACTCGATGTAGCGGTCAAGCACATAGCCCAGCACGGTCTCGGCATCCGGCTCGTACAGGTAGTCCCAGGTGTGCGCCCGCTCCAGCGCGACGCCGGCATAGGCCGACTCGCCAGCGGCCTGATGCGCCTCCATTTCGGCGGCCACCAGCGGCAGGGGCAGGAGCGCGTCGATCGTCGGCTTCTGCACCATGGTGTTGACGAAATCGTTGTAGGCCAGGAAGACGCGCTGCACGCCGTTGCTGCGATAGGCGTCAAGCATGATCTTGATCGCACCGATCAGCTTCTCCAGCTTCGGCTGCTCGCCGAGTTGGCCGGCGCTGCCGATCAGGTTCACGCTCTTGATGTGGCTGAAGAACTGCACCGCCTTCTGCCCAATCGCCACCACATCCACTTGCACGTGTTGTTGCTGCCAGTCGTGGATCTGCGGCAGCAGGCGGCGGAACAGGTTCGAGTTGAGGCCGCCGCACAGGCCGCGGTCGGTGGACACCACGATGTAGCCGACGCGCGCGACCGGATCGCGTTGCACCAGGAACGGATGGCTGAAATCGGTGTTGGCCTGCGCGATGTGCGCGATCACCTTGCGCATCGCCCGCGCGTAGGGCCGCGACGCCTTCATCAGGTCCTGCGCCTTGCGGATTTTCGAGGCCGAGACCATTTCCAGCGCGCGCGTGACCTTGCGCATGTTCTGCGTGCTCTTGATCTTGGTTTTGATCTCGCGTCCGCTGGCCATCTAGTTCGCTCGCTTTGCCCGTCTGGAGGTATGGAGATTGCAGGACAGGCACGGCACGTGACCGTACATGCTCCTGGTCCCGCGCGTTACCAACTGCCGGTCTTCTTGTAGTCGTCCAGTGCAGCCTTGAATGCGCTCTCGGTGTCCTTGTCCCACTTGCCGCTGGCCACGATGTCCTGCATCAGCTGCTCGTGGTTCTGGTGCATGAACGCATGCAGGCCAGCCTCGAACGCCAGCACCTTGTCCACCGCCAGGTCGTCCAGGTAGCCCTGTTCGGCGGCGTACACCGAGACGGCCAATTCGGCGATCGACAATGGCGCGTACTGCTTCTGCTTCATCAGCTCGGTGACGCGCTGGCCGCGGTCGAGCTGCGCGCGCGTTGCCGGATCCAGGTCCGAGGCAAACTGCGCAAACGCCGCCAGCTCGCGGAACTGGGCCAGCGAAAGCTTGATGCCGCCGGAGAGCTTCTTGACGATCTTGGCCTGCGCCGAGCCGCCAACGCGCGACACCGAGATGCCGGCGTTCACGGCTGGGCGGATGCCGGCGTTGAACAGGTCGGTCTCCAGGAAGATCTGGCCGTCGGTAATGGAAATCACGTTCGTCGGCACGAAGGCGGACACGTCGCCTGCTTGGGTCTCGATGATCGGCAGCGCGGTAAGCGAGCCGGTCTTGCCCTTGACCTCGCCGTTCGTGAACTTCTCGACATAGGCCGCGGACACGCGCGAGGCGCGCTCGAGCAGGCGGCTGTGCAGGTAGAACACGTCGCCGGGATAGGCTTCGCGGCCCGGCGGGCGCTTCAGCAACAGAGAGATCTGGCGGTAGGCGACGGCCTGCTTGGACAAGTCGTCATAGACGATCAGCGCGTCCTGGCCGCGGTCGCGGAAATACTCGCCCATCGCGCACCCGGAGTAGGGTGCGATGTATTGCAACGCCGGCGATTCGGAAGCAGAGGCGACGACCACGATCGTGTTCGCCAGCGCACCGTGCTCCTCGAGCTTGCGCACCACGTTCGCAATCGACGAGCGCTTCTGGCCAATCGCCACGTACACGCATTTGATGCCGGAGTGCTTCTGGTTGATGATCGCGTCGATTGCAAGCGCGGTCTTGCCGGTCTGGCGGTCGCCGATGATCAGCTCGCGCTGGCCGCGACCGATCGGGATCATGGAGTCGACCGACTTGTAGCCGGTCTGCATCGGCTGGTCGACCGACTGGCGCCAGACCACGCCCGGCGCGACCTTCTCCACCGGAGCGGTGAGCTTGGCGCCAATTGCACCCTTGCCATCGATGGGATTGCCCAGCGCGTCGACCACGCGACCGAGCAGTTCGGGCCCGATCGGCACCTCGAGGATGCGGCCCGTGGTCTTGGCGGTATCGCCTTCGCGCAGGTGCGTGTAGTCACCGAGCACCACCGCGCCGACCGAGTCACGCTCCAGGTTCAGCGCCAGGGCAATGGCGTTGCCCGGCAGCTCGATCATCTCGCCCTGCATCGCATCGGCCAGGCCATGGATGCGCACGATACCGTCGGAGACGCTGATCAGCGTGCCTTCGTTGCGCGCCTCGGCACCGAGTTTGAACTGCTCGATGCGGTTCTTGATCAGTTCGCTGATCTCGGATGGATTCAAGGTGGTGCTGGACATGGTCGTCATCCCAAATTTTTGGTAGCGAAATTCTGTTCTGGAGCGCGGCCCCGGGGAGCCGGTCTTGCGGTCGCGAAACCGGGTTCGCGCTGACTCAAACTGCCAAGCTGGCGGACAGGCGCGCGAGACGGCCGCGCGCGGAACCATCGATCACCTCACTGCCGGTGTCGATCACGGCGCCGGCCAGCAGGGCCGGATCCACGTGCGACTCCAGCTCGATCTCGCGCTGGAAGCGGCGCTTCAGTGCGGAACGAATCTGCTCGGTCTGCGCCGCGTCGAGCGCCATCGCGCTGGTCACCTTGACCAGGAGTTGCGACTCGGACTCGCGCTTGTACGCCTCAAACAGCCGCGCCACTTCCGGCAGCGCAGCCATGCGCCGCTGCTCGGCCATTTCGCCGAGGAACTGCGCAAAGGGCGCATCCGCCGCGACATCCGCCGGGCGATGCAGCGCCACCAACTGCTCGGGCAGCACGCGCGGGTCGTTGCCCAACGCGGCAATGCGCGGGTCGGCCGCCACGTCCGCGGCAAACGCCAGGGCCTTGGACCAGGTCTCGAGCGAGGCTGTGTCCCGCGCCACTTCAAAGGCGGCACGCGCGTAGGGTCGAGCCAGGGTCGCAGTCTCCATGGCCGGTCAGATCTCGGCGACCAACTGGTCCAGCAGTGCCTTGTGCACCGCCGGGTCGACCTCGCGCTGCAGGATCCGTGAGGCACCCTGCACGGCCAGGCTGGCGACCTGGTCGCGCAACTGCTCCCTGGCGTTCTGGGTCATGCGCTCAAGATTGGCCTGGGCCGTGAGCTGCTGGCGGCCGACTTCCTGCTGCGCGTCGGCGCGCGCCTTTTCCATGACCTGGTTTGCCTGTTGCTGGGCCTGCCCCAGGATCTCGTTCGCCTGCTGGCGGGCCTTGCGCACCTCATCTGCCACCTGCGTGCCAGCCTGCTTCAACTCGGCGCGCGCGCGTTCGGCGGCGTCGAGGCCGTCGGCAATCTTCTTCTGGCGCTCGCTGATCGCATTCAACAGCGGTGGCCAGATGAAGTGCATGCAAAACCAGATCAGCAATGCAAAGGCGATGGCTTCGCCAATGAGCGTGGCATTGAGGTTCATGGATACGCTACCCGTGGTTCAGCAGGAATGGACTCAAACTCAAGCGGACCAGACAGCATCAGCCGCCGGCCGCAGTCCTGACCGCTTGCAGCAGCGGATTGCTGAAGGCGAAGAACAGGCCGATGGCCAGTGAAATCAGGAACGACGCGTCGATCAGGCCGACCAGCAGGAACATGCGCGATTGCAGCACCGGCATCAGTTCCGGCTGGCGCCCCGCCGCTTCGAGGAATTTGGAACCCATCACGCCCATGCCGATGCAGGCGCCGAGCGCGCCCAGACCGACCATGAGTCCCGCGCCGATGGCGGTAAATGCCTGGATGTTGCCGATGAGCTGTTGCAAAGTTTCCACGGGATTCTCCTGCAGGGGAAATCGGTTGATCGAAAGTGAGATTGCAGTCAGTGATGTTGCTGGGCCATGGCGATGTAAACCACGCTCAGCACCATGAAGATGAACGCCTGGATGAGGATGATCAGCAGTTCAAAGATGCCCCAGGCCAGGTAACCCACGACACCCAGGCCGAACAGCACGGCGCTGCCCGCGCCGATCATGCCGGCCAACAGCATGAACACCAGCTCGCCGGCGTACATGTTGCCGAACAACCGCATGGCCAGGCTGACCGGCTTGCTCACCATCTCGATGACGTTCATCAGCAGGTTGAGCGGTGCCAGCCACGGCCCGAAGGGTTCAGTGAACACTTCCTTCATGTAGCCGCCAAAGCCCTTGGCCCGGAAACTGTAGAAGATGGTCAGCACGAACACCGTGAGCGACATGGCGAACGTGGTGGTGATCTCGGCGGTCGGCACGCCACGGAAATGTTCTACCCCAGCCAGCCCCAGCGCGCGCGGCAGCGCGTCGATCGGCAGCACGTCCATGAGGTTCATGAACAGGACCCAGAGGAACACGGTCAAGGCCAGGGGCCCGAGCAGCCGCGAATCGCCATGGAACACGTCCTTGACCTGGCCATCGACGAATTCGACCACCAGCTCCACGAACGCCTGGCCGCGCGAGGGCACGCCGGAAGACGCGCGGCGCGCAAACAGCCACAACCAGAGGCTGATGATGACGGCAAAAAACAGTGATACCGCAAGCGTGTCCACCTGCAGGGTCCAGAAGCCGCCTGGGCCCACCTCGACGGTCAGGTTGCCGAGGTGGTGGGTGATGTACTCGGAGAGCCCCACGGGCGCTTCGGTGCTCATGCCTGTTCCTTGAATCGCAGTGCGAACAAATTAACCGCCATGGCCGCTCCCATGCCCGCCAGTACCGCCAGGGCGGGCATCCGCCACAGCGCCAGCAACACATACAAGCCCACGATGAAAACCATCCACTTCAATATCATGCCGACCAGCAGATCGACCAACGCCATGCCTGCACCAATCCGTTGCCGGCCGGCAAACAAGCGCAGGCCCAGGACCGCCGTTCCCAGCACGACCAGCGTCCCGCCCAGTGCCGCCGCCAATGCCGCCCGCGCATCGTGCAACATGAACAGCGCCGCTGCCACCAGAACCAGGGCCAGCTGCCATGCCAGCACGCGTGTCGCCAAACGGCGACTTGCAGCAATGGAGTTGATCATCTGGACTCATCCGCCAACCGGACCCGGCCTGGACGCGTGCAGCGAAACCGCACTGAAAACCGCGTCACAAAGCCTTTGAAGTTTAACAGGCCACTCCCATTTTCACAAACCGGCGGGGGCATTGCGGCGACCTCTTGCGGCTCCGCCGCGACAACTTGAATCGGCCAGGCGACGGGAGCGCCGGGTCGGCTGCGCCACTGCAGCCGGACATGAAAAAGCCGGACCTGGGGTCCGGCTTTCTCGTGCGACAAAACGACGCGCCGCCTGTCAACATGGTTTATTTACTTGGCGGCCTTCTTGGCTGCGGCAACCGGAGCGGCAACCGCATCGTTGGCAGCCTGACGCTGCTCCTGCAGCAGGGCGTTCAACGACTCGGCGGTCTTCTGCGTGATTGCCAGGATGTCCTGCGACAAGGCGACCGAACGCTCGGCGCTCTCACGGTTCAGGGCGGCGCCCTTTTCCCACAGGCTGCGCAGGCCATCGACGTCGCGGGTATCCATGGCTTCGGCCACGAAATCGGCGGAAATCTGACTCTGCTCCTCTAGCGCCTTGAGCTGCTTGCCGGCGACGGCCTCCAGGCTCTTCAACGTAAGGGCCTGAGCCTTGAACACATTGTCGGTGAACTGCTTGGTGAAGCTGAACAACTGGTTGTTGAGTTGCTGGGTCATGGTGGTGTCCTCACAAAGGGTGGGTGTTGAGGCACACTCTAGCAAGGCTTTTGGTGCAATGCAACATATTCTGATGATTACCGCCATGTGTTTACAACATATTCAACTACATCAATAGGTCGCGCTCCTCTATATCTTCGCTGCGCCGCCGCATACCTCGACTCTCAGGCCGGTAGGCTCCCACGTTCACCGCGATAGCGGCAGCCCGAGGTGCAGGTTTCGCGCACCACGACCTCGGACAGCAGTGGCAGGCTTGGCTGCAAGCGCTCCCACAGCCAGACGGCGATGCGCTCGCTGGTCGGGTTGTCCAGGCCTTCGACCTCGTTGAGATAGTGGTGGTCGAGCAGCTCGTGCAGGGGCCCGAACGCCTGCTTGATGTCGGCGAAGTCGAGCACCCAACCGCTGTCGGCTCCTAGCGGACCGGTGACATGGATCTCCACGACGAAGGAGTGGCCGTGCAGACGTGCGCACTTGTGTCCGGCCGGCACATGCGGCAGACGATGCGCAGCTTCAAACGTGAAGGTCTTGAAGATCTCCATGTGCGGCATGGTACCGCGACCACGCGGGGGAGGCCGCTCCACCCTGCCACGGCCGTATGTCGTGTCGGCTTCAGCCGGCCGCTGGCGGCGGCAAGACCCCAACCTGCGCCTGCCGGGCAAAACTCGGCAGGTCGATGTTCGATCCGCACACGATCACGGCCACCCGTTGGCCCTCGACGCGTTCGCGCAGCGGACCGCACAGGGCGGCCGTGGCGGCAGCAGCAGCCGGTTCGACAGCGAGCTTCATGTCGGTGAACAGCAGGCCCATGGCTTGTTGCATGGCCACGTCGGGGATGGTGACGATGTCATCGACAAAGCGCCGCGCCAGTCCATAGGTGTAAGGCAAGGCGTACGGCGCGGCCAGGCTGTCAGCGATGGTGTCGACGCGCTCCAGTCGCTGCGGTGCGCCGGCGCGGAAACTGCGGCTCATGCTGTCGGCGCCGACCGGCTCGACGCCATAGACCTTGCAGCGCGGCTGCATCTGTTTGACCGCGCAGGCAATGCCGGCAATCAACCCGCCACCGCCAATCGGCACGACCACGGCGTCCAGGTCCGGTGCCTGCCGCGCGAGCTCGTAGCCCACCGTGGCGGTGCCGAGCGCGGTCAATTCGCCTTCGAACGGGTGCACGAAGCTGCGGCCTTCCGCCTTGCGGATGCGCTCGACCTCCTCGAACGCGGCATACACGTCTTCCGCCAGGACGACCTCGGCGCCGTAGGCACGACACGCGGCAACCCGCGCCGGGTTCGCGGTCTTCGGCATGACCACCTTGGCGCTGGTGCCCACGGCGCGCGCGGCAAACGCGGTGGCAATGGCATGATTGCCCGCGCTCACCGCCGTCACCCCGCGACGCCTGGCCTCCTCGTCCAGCGCCAGTGTGTTCAACAGTGCGCCGCGTGCCTTGAATGTACCGGTGTACTGGAACAGTTCAAGTTTCAGCAGGACCTGGGTCCGTGGTCCGGCCGCCGCGGCAATCGCATCGCCACGCCACGCCCACACCGGAGTTTGGCGGATGCGCTCGCCGAGGCGCTGCCGGGCCTGGCCAATGTCTTCGGGTGTGGGGGTCGTGTCAGATGCCGCATTCATGCCTGAACCCGCTCCTGCCGCTGCGCATGTCCTGCCATCGTATCGCGATCGTGTGGCGCGGAGTGGGCACCCGTGCCGCATGCGACGACGACGACCCGGGGAGGCTGGGCGGTGGAAGCCTCCGGACACCTGCGGCACACGCCTGCTTCACCTGCGCGCGCGCACACTTGGCGTCTGGCCGCGGCTCCCGGACAACGGTGGCAAGATGCATGCTCCGGGCGACCCTGACGTCGCCATCGACGTCGCCACGTTCCCTCCCTCGCATGGAGCACCCAACCATCATGGCTACACCCCGTTCGGATGCGTTGGTTTTCTTTGGCGCCACCGGCGACCTCGCCTATAAGAAGATTTTTCCCGCGTTGCAGGCGCTGACCCAGCACGGCGAACTGGACATGCCAATCATTGGCGTGGCGCATTCGGGGTGGAGTGTCGAGAAACTCCGGCAACGTGCCCACGACAGCCTGGCCGAAGCGGCCCGGGACAGCGGCGGCAGCCCCGACGAGGCGGCGTTCGCCCAACTGGCCGGCCACTTGGACTACGTCGATGGTGACTACAACGACCCAGCCACCTTCGTCCAGTTGCGCAAGGTCCTGGGCGAGGCCAAGCGGCCACTGCACTACCTGGCCATACCACCCAGCTTCTTCTCGACGGTGGTGACGAACCTCAATCAGGCCAGTTGCGCGAAGGATGCGCGCGTGGTGGTGGAGAAGCCCTTTGCCCGCGACCTGGCTTCGGCGCGGCAACTCAACCGCACCTTGCATGAAGTGTTTCCCGAAGCATCGATCTTCCGCATCGACCATTACCTGGGCAAGGAGCCGGTGCAGAACCTGCTGTACTTCCGCTTCGCCAACACCGTGCTTGAGCCGGTGTGGAACAACCGCTACGTCGACAGCGTGCAAATCACCATGGCCGAGGATTTCGGCGTGGCCGGGCGCGGCGCGTTCTACGACAGCGTGGGGGCGATCCGCGACGTGTTGCAGAACCACCTGCTGCAGGTGACCTCGCTGCTGGCGATGGACGCCCCAGTGGGCAGCGACCCGACCTCGTTGCGCGCCGAAAAGCTGCGCCTGTTCCGCGCCATGCGCCCGCTCAACCCGCGCGACGTCGTGCGCGGTCAATTCAAGGGCTATCGCGACATCGCCGGCGTGGCTGTCGACTCGGACGTGGAAACCTTCGTGGCGCTGGCGCTGCACATCGACACCTGGCGCTGGGCCGGGGTGCCGTTCTACATCCGCGCCGGCAAGCACCTGCCGCTCACTGCCACCGAAGTGGTGGTGGACATGAAGCCACCGCCGCTATCGATCTTCGACCCGATCACCCCGCCACTGTCGAACTACTTCCGCTTCCGCCTGAGTCCCGACGTGGTCATCGCCGAAGGCACGCGCGTCAAGCGCGCCGGTGAATCCATGCAGGGCGAGCCAGTGGAGCTGGTGGCCAGGCATCGACCGGGACCTGTCAAGTCGCCGTACGAACGCCTGCTGGGTGACGCCTTGCGCGGCGACAACGGCCTCTTCACCAGCGACGAGAGCGTGGAGGCGGCGTGGGCGGTGGTGGACCCTGCCTTGAAGCACGAACACGGAGTGGAGCTCTACGAGCCGGGCAGTTGGGGCCCAGCCGTGGCCCAGCACGTCGTCACCAGCGCCGAGGGCTGGCACAACCCAGCGGTAGAGGCCACCAAGCCATGCTGAGCGGCGGCAAGCCAGTCGCCTGCGTGTTCCTGCTGGACGTCGACAACACCTTGTTCGACAACGACCGCTTTGCCGCCGATCTCGGCGCGCGCCTGCGGAACGATTTTGGCGCGAGCGGCCGCGACCGCTACTGGCAACTGTACGAAGCGCTGCGCGACGACGTAGGCTATGCCGACTACTTCGGCGCCCTGCAGCGCCTGCGCGTGGAGCTGGAAGCCGAGCCGGCAATCCTGCGGCTGGGCGAATGGATACTCGCCTATGCCTACGCCGGCAACCTCTACCCCCAGGCGCTGGCGACGGTCGCGCACCTGCAGGCACTGGGCCCCACGGCGATCCTGTCTGACGGCGATGCCGTCCTGCAGCCCCACAAGATCCGGCGCAGCGGGCTATGGGAGGCGCTGCACGGTGAGGTGATGGTTTTCGTGCACAAGCAGGAAATGCTCGCGGCGGTGCAGACGCTTTACCCAGCCGGCCATTACGTGATGCTCGACGACAAGGCACGGGTGCTGGCGCAAATGAAGCAGCACATGGGCGCACGGTTGACCACGGTGTTCGTGCGCCAGGGCCACTACGCGCAGCAAGCCGGGCCGGACATCGAGCCCGCGCCGGACCTCCAGGTGGAGCGTATCGGCGACGTTCGTGATTTTGCGCCCGAGGATTTCAGGCGCGCGGCAGCGGCCGCACCGCTGGCCGACATTTGACTGCAGCGTCCGCAAGCTGCAAGGAGATACCCATGCAAGCCACCCAAGCACTCCGCCAGATGGGCCAGAGCCTATGGCTGGACAACATCACCCGAAGCCTGTTGGACGATGGCACGCTCGCGCGCTACATCGCCGAAGACGCCATCACCGGACTGACCTCCAATCCCAGCATTTTTGACAAGGCCATTGGCAGCGGTGACGCCTACGATGCCGGCATCCAGGATGGCCTGCGCCACGGCCTCTCCGGCGAGGCGCTGTTCATCGAGCTGGCATTGGACGACCTGCGTCGTGCCGCCAAGCTGTTCGAGCCGGCCTTTGCCGCCAGCGGGCATATGGATGGCTGGGTATCGATGGAGGTCTCACCGCTGCTGGCCCACGACACCGCAGGTAGCGTTGCCGCGGCGCGGCGCATCCACAACCAGGCGCGCTGCGCGAACTTGTTCGTCAAGATTCCCGGCACGCGCGAAGGCGTGCCCGCGATCGAGGAAAGCATCTACGCCGGCGTACCGATCAACGTCACCTTGTTGTTCTCGCGTGCGCAATACCAGGCCGTTGCCGAGGCCTACATGCGCGGCATCGAGCGACGCCTCAAGGTCGGGCTCGACCCCCGGGTGCATTCCGTCGCCTCGCTGTTCGTCAGCCGCTGGGACGTGGCCGCCAACCCGCAGCTGCCGGAGGAACTGCACAACCGGCTCGGCATCGCCGTGGCAAGGCAGACCTATCGCGCCTACCGTGAACTGCTGGCCTCGCCGCGCTGGAAGAAACTCGCCGCCGCGGGTGCGCCCGTGCAACGCGTGTTGTGGGCCAGCACCGGCACCAAGGACCCGGCCGCTCCCGACACGATGTATATCGACGCCCTGGCGGCACCGGACACGATCAACACGATCCCGGACAAGACCCTGCTGGCCTTCGCCGACCACGGCACCGTGGGCAGCGCGCTGCCGGCGGACGGCGGCGATGCCGATGCCGTGGTCGCCAAGATCGCCGCCGCCGGCGTGGACATCGGCGCGCTCGCCGAAAAGCTGCAGCACGATGGTGCCGCAGCCTTCGTCAAGTCCTGGAAGGAGCTGCTGCAACGCCTCGTCGACAAGGCTGGCGCGCTGGGTTCCGAAGCACCCGCCAAGGCGGCGCCATGAACGCAGCGGAACTCACCGCGCGACCGCAGTGGCAGGCACTGCAACGGCATGCCGCGCAGATTGGCGGACGGCACCTTCGCGAGCTCTTCGCCGACGATCCTCAACGCGGTGAACGCTACACCGCCGAGGCCGTCGGCCTGTACCTGGACTATGCCAAGCAACGCATCGACGCCGAGACGATGCGCCTGCTCGATGCGCTGGCGCAAGCCTGCGGCCTGCCGCAGCGGATTGCCTCCATGTTTCGCGGCGATACCATCAACACCAGCGAGGACCGGCCGGCGCTGCACGTGGCCCTGCGCGCGCCCAAGGGCGAGAAAATCCTGGTGCGCGGCCACGACGTGGTGCCTGACGTGCATGTCGTGCTGGAGCGGATGGCCGCGTTCAGTGACGGCGTGCGCAGCGGCGAGCGGCGCGGGCACACCGGCAAACGCTTGCGCAACGTCATCAGCGTCGGCATCGGCGGTTCCGACCTTGGCCCGGTGATGGCCTACGAGGCGCTGCGCGCCTACAGCGACCGGAGCATGACGTTCCGCTTCGTGTCCAACGTCGACGGCACCGATTTCAGCGAGGCCACGCGCGACCTCGATCCTGCCGAAACCTTGTTCATCATCTGCTCCAAGACCTTCACCACGCTGGAGACGCTGACCAACGCACACGCTGCGCGACGCTGGTGCCTGGCCGCGCTGGGTGACGAGGCGGCGGTGGCCAAGCACTTCGTCGCGGTCTCGACGAACGCGGATGAAGTGGCGAAGTTCGGCATCGCTGCCGAGAACATGTTCGGCTTCTGGGACTGGGTCGGCGGCCGCTATTCGATGGACTCGGCGATTGGTTTGTCCACTATGCTGGCGATCGGCGCGCCACGTTTTGGCGAGATGCTGGCCGGCTTCCACGCCATGGACGAGCACTTCCGCAACGCGCCCCTCGCGTACAACCTGCCGGCCCTGATGGGCTTGCTCGCAGTGTGGAACAGCAACTTCCTGGGCGCGGCGACAGTGGCCGTGTTGCCCTACGAACAATACCTGAAGCGCTTTCCCGCCTATCTGCAGCAGTTGACCATGGAGAGCAACGGCAAGCACGTCACCCTGGAAGGCGCACCGGTTGGCTACACCACCGGTCCAATCTATTGGGGCGAACCAGGCACGAACGGCCAGCACTCGTTCTATCAGCTGCTGCACCAGGGCACGCGTCTGGTGCCCTGCGACTTCATCGGCTTTGCGCAGGCCTTGAATCCCGTGCCGGTGCACCAGGCAGGCGGTGACCAGCACGACCTGCTGCTCGCGAATTTGATCGCCCAAGGCGAAGCGCTCGCCTTCGGCAAGACCGCGGCGCAGGTGCGCGCCGAAGGCGTCGCCGAAGCCCTGGTGCCGCACCGCACGTTCGAGGGCAACCGGCCCAGCACGACCATCCTTGCCCAGCGGCTCACGCCCTACGCACTCGGCACCCTGGTGGCGCTGTACGAGCACAGCGTGTTTGTGCAGGGTGTGATCTGGGGCATCGATTCCTTCGACCAATGGGGTGTGGAACTCGGCAAGCAGCTGGCCAAGACCACGATTGCCGAGCTCACCGCCGACGAACTTCCGCCCCTGCACCACGACGGATCTACGAACGAGCTGGTCCGGCGCTATCGCACCCTGCGCGACGGCGCCACATCCATATCCGCAGCAACGGCCAGCAAAAATCCATGAGCCAGCAGATCAATCCCCTCGCGGGCAAGCCCGCGCCCAAATCGATCCTCGTCGACGTGTCCGCCTTGCTCGCCGCCTACAGCGAGCTTACGCCCGACCCGGCCGAACCCACCCAGCGCGTGGCTTTCGGCACCTCCGGCCATCGCGGCAGTTCCCTCGCGCGCAGCTTCAATGCCGCGCACATCCTCGCGATCAGCCAGGCGATCTGCGAGTACCGCAAGGCTCACGGCATCAATGGGCCGGTGTTCATTGGCGCCGACACCCACGCCCTGTCCGGGCCGGCGTTCGAGAACGCGCTGGAAGTGCTGGCGGCGAATGGTGTCGAAACCATGATTTCCCGCGGCGGCGAGTTCACCCCGACGCCGGCGGTGTCGCACGCGATCCTGGTCTACAACCGCGGGCGCCGCACCGGCCTCGCCGACGGCATCGTCATTACTCCCTCGCACAACCCGCCGGACAACGGCGGCTTCAAGTACAACCCGCCAAACGGCGGCCCGGCGGACACCGAGGTCACCGGCTGGATCCAGAAGCGCGCAAACGCGTTGCTCGAGGCGAAGCTTGCTGGCGTCAAGCACATGCCATACGCACAGGCGCGCCAGGCCGCGACCACGCATGAACACGATTACCTCGAGGCCTATGTCACCGATCTCGCCAAGGTCGTCGATTTCGACGCAATCCGTGGCGCCCATGTGCACATGGGCGTCGACCCGCTGGGCGGCGCCGGGGTGCACTACTGGGCTCCGATTGCCGAGCGCTACGGGCTCGACCTGACCGTGGTCAGCGACGTGGTCGATCCGCAATTTGCGTTCATGAGCGTGGACTGGGACGGCAAGATACGCATGGACCCCTCCTCGCGCTACGCCATGCAGCGCCTGATTGGGCTGAAGGACAAATACGACATCGCGTTTGCCTGCGACACCGACCACGACCGCCACGGCGTGGTCGCGCGCAGCAGCGGCCTGCTGGAGCCGAACCATTACTTGTCGGTGCTGGTGGATTATCTGTTCCGCCACCGGCCGCAATGGAGCTCGCAGGCCGCGGTGGGCAAGACCCTGGTCAGCACCGCGCTGATCGACCGCGTGGTCAAGCGCCTCGGGCGCCGGCTGTACGAAGTGCCAGTCGGCTTCAAGTGGTTCTCCGCCGGACTGTTCGACGGGTCGCTCGGCTTTGGCTGTGAGGAAAGCGCCGGCGCCTCACTGCTGCGCCGCGACGGCACGGTGTGGACCACCGACAAGGACGGCCTGGTGCCCGCCTTGCTCTCGGCCGAGATCACCGCGCGCCTGGGCAAGGATCCCGGCGAGCTCTATGCGCAACTGACCAAGGACCTCGGCACGCCCTTCAGTGATCGCGTGGAAGCCGCGGCGACGCCGGAGCAGAAGGCCAAATTGGCCAAACTCTCGCCCGGGCAGGTGACGGACACGCGGCTCGCCGGTGAAAAAATCGAACAGGTGCTGGACAAGGCCCCCGGCAACGACGCGTCCATTGGTGGCATCAAAGTCGTGGCCGCCAGCGGCTGGTTCGCGGCGCGGCCCTCGGGCACCGAGGCGATCTACAAGATTTACGCCGAGAGCTTCAAGAGCGAGAGCCACCTGCAGAGCCTGCTCAAGGAAGCGCAGGGCATCGTCGACGCCGCGCTCGGTTGAACAGTGGGAGCTCCTCATGGGCTCCCACCTAAACGCCGGGATGCTGCCCCATTGGTCGCGGGCAGGCACCTACAATAGGCGGATTGCCTTTATCGAATCCCATCCGGAGAAACCGATGTCCAACGCGCTCGATCAGCAATGTGTCAACACGCTCCGCTTCCTGTCGGTGGACATGGTTCAACACGCGAACAGTGGGCATCCGGGCCTGCCGTTGGATGCGGCGCCGATGGCCTACGCGCTGTGGACGCGGCATATGAAATACAACCCGCAGGATCCGCACTGGGCCGATCGCGACCGCTTCGTGCTGTCGGCTGGGCACGGCTCGGCCCTGCTCTACAGCCTGCTCTTCGCCACCGGCTACGACGTGTCACTGGATGACATCAAGCATTTTCGCCAATGGGGCAGCAAGACCCCGGGCCATCCGGAGTACGGCCACACACCGGGCGTCGAAGTCACCACGGGCCCGCTGGGGCAGGGCCTGGCCAACAGCGTCGGCATGGCCATCGGCGAGGCGAACCTGGCCGCGCGCTACAACCGCGAAGGCCACACCGTGATCGACCACCACACCTGGGCCATCGTCAGCGACGGCGACTTGATGGAGGGCGTGGCCTCCGAGGCGGCATCGCTGGCCGGACACCTTCAGCTCGGCAAGCTCATCTGCCTGTATGACGACAACGAAGTGACCCTGGCCGCGGGTGCCGATATCACGTTCTCCGAGAATCGGGGCAAGCGCTTCGAAGCCTACGGCTGGCAGACCATCCGCGTGGAGGACGGCAACGACCTCGACGCGCTCGACGCCGCACTGGACGAAGCCCGGGCCGATGCCGCGCGGCCGTCGCTGATCCTGGTGCGCACGCATATTGGCTACGGCTCGCCCAAGCAGGACAGTTACAAGTCGCACGGCTCGCCGCTTGGCGTCGAGGACGTGAAGCTGACCAAGCAGAAGCTGGGCTGGCCCGCCGACGCCGACTTTTTCGTGCCGGAGGACGCGTTGGCGCACTTCCGCGAGGCGGTGCGGCGCGGGCAACGGGCGCAGGCGGACTGGTCCGCTCGGATGGACGCCTACGCGGCCGCGCACCCCGACCTCGCCAGGGAATTGCGTGCGCGCCTGCAAGGCGAGCTGCCGGCCGGCTGGGACGTGGACATCCCGGTCTTCCCCGCCGACCCGAAGGGCGTTTCCACCCGCGTCGCGGGTGGCAAGGTGATGAACGCGTTCGCCACGAAACTGCCGGCCTTGACTGGTGGCTCGGCCGATCTCGACCCCTCCACGTTCACCGCCCTGAAGGGCCTCGGTGACTTCAATCCACCGCTGCGGCCGGGCATGGACAAGGAAGGATCGGATGGCGGCGGCTGGAGCTATGCCGGCCGCAACCTGCACTTTGGCGTGCGCGAACACGCGATGGGCGCGATCGTGAACGGCCTGGCGGTGCACGGCGGCTTTCTGCCCTATGGCGCGACGTTCCTGATCTTCTCCGACTACATGCGGCCGGCGATCCGCCTGGCCGCCTTGATGGGCCTGCACATCGTGCATGTCTTCACCCACGACAGCATCGCGCTTGGCGAGGATGGCCCGACGCACCAGCCGATCGAACAATTGGCCAGCCTGCGCGCGATTCCCAACCTGACCGTGATCCGCCCCGCCGACGCGAACGAAACGGCCGAAGCGTGGAAGGTCGCGGTGCAGTCCAAGGGCCGGCCGGTGCTCCTGTCGCTGAGCCGCCAGAACCTGCCGACGATCGACCGCCAGCGTTACGCCAGCGCCGGTGGCCTGCAGCAGGGCGCCTACGTGCTCGATCCCGAACAAGGCAAGGATCCCGAATTGATCCTGATCGGCACCGGCTCCGAGGTCAGCCTGATCCTCGCCGCCGCGGACCAGCTGCGGCAACACCGGGTGGCCGTGCGCTGCGTGTCGATGCCGAGCTGGGAACTGTTTGATGCGCAACCGCAGGCCTACCGCGACAGCGTGCTGCCACCTGCAGTCGGCGCCCGCCTGGTGGTGGAGGCCGGCGTCGCCCAAGGTTGGGAACGGTATTTCGGCCCCCGCGGCGACATGCTCTCGATCGAGCACTTCGGCGCGTCAGCGCCCGCCGAGGTGTTGCTGCGCGAATTCGGCTACACGGTCGAACACGTAGTGCAGAAAGCCCGGGCCTTGCTGAAGCGCTGAACGGGCAACCAGTCGGAGGCGAGCGGAAAGTGCGGGGTGCGAAGCGGGAGTGGCGTCCAGACGATGCTGCTTCTTGCTGCGCGCCCCTGTTCTTTCACTTCCTGTCGTACATCGGGCGCATACCATTTCGTGTACTCTCTATATCTAAACTGATTAGTATGGTATTGTGCACCGCGCCATAATTTCGCCCAGGGCTGTCTCTTGCATATCAACCTGCTCCAACGACGCTCTGCCGCCAGCTGCTGCAGCGCACTTCTGCTGGCGCTCACCGGTTGTGCGGTCGGCCCGGACTACCGCCGCCTGCCAGCGCCCGATGTCGCCCGCTATACGGCGCAGGCGCTGCCGGCGGCAACGGTCGCCAGTGGCGACGGTGCCAGCGACGCGCAGCGCTTCCAGCAAGGGCACGACGTACCGAGCCGGTGGTGGACGCAATTCGACAGCCCCCAGCTGATCCGTCGCGTCGACCGCGCCCTGGCCCACAGCCCGAGCATTGCCTCGGCCGATGCCGCGTTGCGCCAGGCATTGGAAAACGCCCACGCCGCCGGCGGCACGCTATGGCCCGCAATCGACGCCGGCGCCGGGGTCACCCGGCAAAAGCAGTCGGCGGCGGCGTTTGGCGGCGCCTTCAAGTTCCCGCCACTGACCGTGTACAACGCCTCAGTCAACGTCAGCTATGGCCTGGACCTGTTTGGCGGCACGCGGCGTGCTATCGAGAGCCAGGAGGCCCTGGCCGACGTGCAGCGCGCACGGACCGATGCCACCTACCTGACGCTGGCGGCGAACGTGGTCACTGCCTCGCTGCAGGAAGCATCGCTGCGCGAACAGGTACGGGCGACCGAGGACATCGTCGCGGCGCAGCGCCAGAGCCTGCAGATCGCCGAGCGGCAACAGCGGATCGGCACCAAGTCGTTGTCCGACACGCTCGCGGTACGCACCCAGTTGGCCGCAACCGAGGCCAGCCTGCCGCCGCTGCGCGCCCAACTGGCCGCCACCCGCAACCAGCTGGCGACCTACCTCGGCACCACACCGGCGCAACTGCAGTTGGTTCCGCTCGAGTTGGGCGAGGTCAAGCTGCCGGCGGACATTCCCGTCAGCCTGCCCTCACGCCTGGTCGAACAGCGCCCGGACATCCGCGCCGCCTCGGCGCAATTGCATGCGGCCACGGCACAGCTCGGCGTGGCCACCGCGGCCATGCTGCCGCAGATCACACTCTCGGCCAGCGGTGGCTCGCAGGCGTTGCGCGCCAGCGCTCTGTTCGCCGCCGGTACGCGCTCGTGGTCGCTGGGGCTCGGCCTGACCCAGCCGTTGTTCCATGGCGGCGAGCTGCTGCATCGCAAGCGCGCGGCGCAAGCCGGATTGGACCAGGCCGCTGCGGACTGGCAACAAACCGTGCTGGTGGCCTTCCAGAACGTCGCCGACGCGCTGCAGGCCCTCGAGTTCGACGCGCAAGGCGTGGCGGCGCAGACGGTGGCCGAGGACTCCGCTGCGCAACAACTCGCCTTGACCCGCAGCCAATTCAAGCTCGGCGCCACCGGCTACCTCGAGCTGCTGCAGGCCGAACGCAGCCATCAGCAGGCACGTCTGGCACTCATCCGGGCACGCACGGCACGCCTGGCCGATACCGCCGCGCTGTACACGGCGCTCGGCGGCGGTTGGCAGGCCGCTGCCGACGTGGCCAACCAGCAACCCTAGGGTCCTCCCGCTCCCCCGACTGCCCATCCGACCATCCGCACCAAACACAGGAGTACCGCGCATGTCCACGCGCGCTGAACACAAACCCAGTATCAGGAAACGCATGTTGTGGATGGTCGTCGGCGTGCTGCTGTTGATCGCGCTGATCGCCGGCATCAAGGTGCTGCTGGTGATGCGCATGCTGCACAACATGCCCAAGCCGACGCCGGCCACGGTGAGCACCGCCACGGTCAGCGCACAAGGCTGGCAGCCGGCGCTGCGGGCCGTGGGCTCGCTGCGCGCCGCCAACGGCGCCGACCTGGCCATGGACGCCGCCGGCGTCGTCGACACGATCAGCCTGAAATCCGGCCAGGACGTGAAAAAGGGCCAGTTGCTGCTGCAATTGCGCGACGGCGACGAGGTTGCCGCATTGCATCAGCTCGAGGCCGCCGCCCAGCTTGCCAAGCTCACGTTCGACCGTGCGCGCCAGCAGCTGGCCGCCCAGGCCATCAGCCAGGCCGACTACGACACCGCCGCGGCGGATCTCAAGGCCAAGCGGGCCGCCGTGGCGCAACAACAGGCGCTGCTGGCCAAGAAGCAGTTGCGCGCCCCATTTGCCGGGCGGGCCGGCATCATCACGCTGAGCCCGGGCGACTACCTGAGCGCGGGTACCGTCGTGGCCACGCTGCAGCAGCTCGATCCCTTGTTCGTCGACTTCAACCTGCCGCAACGCGAGCTGGGTCGGCTGCACGTCGGCCAGCGCGTGCACCTCGCGCTGGATGCCTACGCCGGGCGCACGTTTGACGGCCAGGTCAGCGCCATCAATTCCCGGGTGGATCCCGACAGCCGCAATGTGCAGGTCGAAGCGCGGGTGCCCAACCATGACCAAGCCCTGACCCCGGGCATGTTCGCCAAGCTCAGCGTGGACGTCGGCGAGCAAGAGCCGCGGCTGACCCTGCCGCAGGCCGCCATCGTCTACAACCCCTACGGCGACACGGTCTACGTGGTGCAGCCGTCCAAGGGCAAAGACGCGCAAGGCAGGCCATTGCCGGCCACCGTGCAACAGGCCTTCGTCACCCTCGGTGACACCCGCGGCGACCAGGTCGCCATCGTCAAGGGCCTCGAGTCCGGCACCGTAGTGGTGACCAGCGGCCAGATCAAACTGAAGAACGGGGCGCCAATCGTCGTCGACAACAGCGTGCAGCCAGCCAACAGCGCGCAGCCCTCGCCGCAGGAACAGTGAGTCGCAAAGATGAAGTTCACCGACCTGTTCATCAACAAGCCGGTGCTGGCGATCGTCGTCAGCGCGCTGATCCTGGTGCTGGGCGTGCGTGCCATCACCAGCCTCAGCGTGCGCCAGTATCCGCAGACCCAGAGCGCCACGGTCACCGTCAGCACCGCCTACTATGGTGCTGACGCGCAGACCATGGCTGGGTTCATCACCCAGCCGCTGGAGCAGGCCATCTCGCAGGCGCAGGGCATCGATTACCTGTCCTCCAGCAGCGTGTCCGGCATCTCCACGATCACCGCGACGCTGCGCCTGAACTATGACGCCAACCGCGCCCTGACGGAGATCACCACCCAGGTCAACTCGGTGAAGAACCAGCTGCCGCCGCAGGCGCAGCAGCCGGTGCTGAACGTACAGACCGGCGAAACCGTCGACGCCATGTACATCGGCTTCTACAGCGACGTGCTGCCGACCAACAACATCACCGACTACCTGGCGCGCGTGGTCAAACCCAAGCTCGACGCGCTTGAGGGAGTGCAGACCGCGGAACTGCTGGGTGCGCGCCAGTTTGCCCTGCGCGCCTGGCTGGATCCGGCCAAGATGGCCGCCCACGGGGTGACCGCCAGCGACGTCAACGCCGCGCTGGCGGCAAACAACTATCTGGCCGCGGTGGGTTCGAGCAAGGGCCAGGCGGTGACCGTGGACCTCACCACCGACAGCAGCCTGCACACCGTCGATGAGTTCAAGCAGCTCGCGATCCGCGAGGTCGACGGTGCCATCGTCCGCCTGCAGGACGTGGCCACGGTCACCCTGGGCTCGGAAAACTACGACTTCAACGTCGCCTTCAGCGGCAAGCGCTCGGTGTTCGTCGGCATCAAGGTGGCGCCGGATGCGAACGTGCTGGACGTGGCCAAGCGCGTGCGTGATGCGTTCCCGGAAATCCAGCAGCAATTGCCGAGCGGCTTGACCGGGACCATCGTTT
Source organism: Rhodanobacter sp. FW510-R10 (assembly GCF_058781105.1). Lineage (NCBI taxonomy): Bacteria > Pseudomonadati > Pseudomonadota > Gammaproteobacteria > Lysobacterales > Rhodanobacteraceae > Rhodanobacter > Rhodanobacter sp. FW510-R10. The sequence goes on from NZ_JBYSWL010000001.1 coordinate 727,915, forward strand.
ACGACGGCACCGACTTCGTCAACAGCTCGATCAGGGAAGTGGTCAAGACCCTGGTCGAGGCGCTGCTGATCGTCACCATCGTCATCTTCCTGTTCCTCGGCAGCCTGCGCGCGGTGATCATCCCGGTGATCGCCATGCCGCTCGCACTGATCGGTGCGTTCTTCGTCATGCTGGTGCTCGGCTACTCGATCAATCTACTGACCCTGCTGGCACTGGTGCTCGCGATCGGGCTGGTGGTGGACGACGCAATCATCGTGGTGGAGAACGTCGACCGGCACATGAAGGAGGAGGGCAGGCCACCGCTGCAGGCGGCGCTGCTGGCGGCGCGTGAACTCGGCGGGCCGATCATCGCCATGACCATCGTGCTGATCGCGGTCTACGTGCCAATTGGTTTCCAGAAGGGTCTCACCGGAGCCCTGTTCACCGAATTCGCTTTCACCCTGGCCGGGGCGGTCGCGGTGTCCTCGATTGTCGCGTTGACCCTGTCGCCCATGCTGACGGCCAAATTCTTCCGCGCCGAGCAGGAAAGTAGCCGCTTCGTGCAATTCATCGACCGCCAGTTCGAGCGCGTGCATCACGGCTACCAGCGCCTGCTGCACAGCGTACTGATGACCTGGCCGGTGGTGATCGTCATGGCCGGACTGTTGCTGCTGGCCACGATCGCCCTGGGCCTTACCGCGCAATCGGAGCTGGCGCCAGAGGAGGATCAGGGCGTGGTGGTGGGACAGATCGTCGGCGCGCCAAACGCGACCTCGCAACAGATGAACGTGTACTCCACGCAGATGTTCAACCTGGCCCGGGAATTGCCGGAATACGAGCAGATGTTCCAGATCACCGGCGTGCCGACGGTCAACCAGGGCATTGGCGGGGTGGTGTTGAAGCCCTGGGACCAGCGCCATCGCAGCGCCCACGAACTGCAGCAGGTGCTGCAGCAGAAGTGGAACGGCATTGCCGGCGCCCGCGTGGCCGCATTCCAGTTCCCGCCACTGCCCGGCGCGCAAGGCCTGCCGATCCAGGTGGTGATCACCACGACCGAGCCGTTCGCCAACCTCAACGAAGTAGCAAGCGAAGTGCTGGACAAGGCCCAGGCGAGCGGCCAGTTCTACTTCATCGACTCGGACCTGAAGATCGACAAGCCGCAAGCCACGGTCGCCTTGGACCACGACCTGATCGCCTCGCTGGGCATGACCCAGGCCGACGTCGGCACCTCGCTGGGTGCGGCCCTGGGCGGCGGCTACGTCAACTACTTCTCGATCTCCGGGCGCTCCTACCGGGTCATCCCACAGGTGCTTCAGGTCGACCGGCTGAATGCGGACCAGGTGCTCGACTACTACCTGCGTGTGCCGGGCGGCGCCCTCGTCCAGGCCGGTACCGTGGCCAAGATCACCCACCAGGTGGTGCCGCAGTCGCTGAACCGCTTCCAGCAGCTGAATTCGGCCACGATTTCCGGCGTCTCGGGCATGTCCCAGGGGGACGCCTTGGCCTATCTGCGCAACCTGGTGCACGAGGTCGCGCCCAGCGGCTACAACGTCGATTATGCCGGCCAGTCACGCCAGTTCATGCACGAGTCCGGCGGCTTTGGCGTCACGCTGCTGTTCGCGGTCATCATCGTGTTCCTCGCCCTGGCGGCGCAGTTCAACAGCCTGCGCGACCCGATCGTCATCCTCGTCTCGGTGCCGCTGGCCTTGTTTGGCGCGCTGATCTTCGTCAACCTCTTTACCAGCCTCAACATCTACACCGAGGTTGGCCTCGTCACCTTGATGGGCCTGATCAGCAAGCACGGCATCCTGATCGTGCAGTTCGCCAACGACTCGCAGCGCGCCGGCATGTCCAAGCGCGAGGCGATCGAGCATGGCGCGGCGGTGCGGCTGCGACCGGTGCTGATGACTACGGCAGCCATGGTGCTCGGCGTCATGCCGCTGGTGATCGCCGCCGGCGCTGGCGCCGCGGGCCGCTTCAACATGGGCCTGGTGATCTCCACCGGCCTGGCCATCGGCACGCTGTTCACCTTGTTCGTGGTGCCGGCGTTCTACATGTTGCTGGCCCAGGACCATCATGCGGAGGCGGAGGCAGCACCCAAGCTGACGGCGTGACCGGCGCCGGTACCTGCCGGCATACGCCGGCCGCGCAACTACGCGACAATAAGGGGTTGCCGATCACCAAGGAGCGCCGCATGAACCCGTCGACCTTGCGCATTGCCACGCGCAAAAGCGCGCTTGCCCTGTGGCAGGCGGATCACGTCGCCGGCCTCCTGCGCCAAAGCTATCCGGGGCTTGGCGTGGAGCTGGTGCCGATGACCACCCGCGGCGACGAGGTGCAGGACCGTTCGCTGGCGTCGCTGGGCGGCAAGGGGTTGTTCCTCAAGGAACTGGAGCTGGCCATGCTGGAGGGGCGGGCCGACCTTGCCGTCCATTCACTCAAGGACGTCCCCGCACAGCTGGATACGGATTTCACGCTGGCGGCCATCCTGACCCGCGCGGACGCCGCCGACGCCTTCGTCAGCAACCACTTCGAGACTCTCGCCGAGCTGCCTGCCGGCGCGCGCGTGGGTACCTCCTCGCTGCGCCGGCGCGCCCAACTACGCAGCCTGCGACCGGACGTGGAGGTGCTGGATCTACGCGGCAACGTCGGCACCCGCCTGGCCAAGCTCGACGCCGGCACTTACGATGCCATCGTGCTGGCTTGCGCCGGACTGCAGCGCCTGGGCCTGGCCGACGGACGCATACGTTCACGCCTGGTGGCCCCGGCCTGGCTGCCGGCACCTGGCCAGGCCGCGATTGCCATCGAAGCTTGCCAGGCCAATACCGAAGTCGTCGCCCGGCTGGCGGCGCTTGACGATCCAGACACGCGGATCACGGTCGCAGCCGAGCGGGCCATGAACCGCGCGCTTGGCGGCAGTTGCAGCATCCCGATTGGGGCGTGGTGTACCCGCAGCGGCGACACCCTGCGGTTGCAGGGCCTGCTCGGCGACCCGGACAGCGGCCGTATCCTGCGCGCCGAGGCCAGCATGGATGCCAGCCAGACCGACGCGCTCGGCCAGCGGGTGGCCGAGCGGCTCCTGGCGCAGGGCGGCGGCGCCTGGCTCGGTTCTTGAGCCAACAGCGCGGCGGGCGAGGCCCGCTAGAAGTTGTAAACGAGGTTGGTCGTGGTCAAGGTGTCGGTACGCTTGATGCCAGGCAGGACATTGCTGTGGTGGCGTATCTGCAGCGCGACCTTCAATGCCAACTTGCTGGTCATGGTCACCGACAAGCCGGCGTCATTCTGCACATACTTGTCTTCAGAGCCGACTTCCATCAGCAGCTTGTCTTCAAACGCGGTGTTTTCGGTGAGCCGGTAGCGATAGCTGACCAGGCCGCGGCCAACCGCCTCGTTGACCGTGGGCTGGTGCTGGCGCACCACCACGCCATCCACCAGGGTGTTGACCTCGGCCGGCTGGTAACGCTTGTAACCGGGGCCGGCTTCGAAGGACAACTCGGTGCGCGCCGTCTTCAACGCGATATAGCCGTAGCCCAGCGATACCACGCCCTGCCAGAGGTTGGCGCCGAATTCATCGTGCTCGTAACGGGCAGCGCCCACGATGTAGCTGCGCGGATCGAGTTTCAGACCTACCGACGCCCCACCGTCGTAACGGTTCGCCGTGGTGTTGAACTGCGTCACCGTGGCCCCCGAGGCATCAATGATCTTCTGCTGCGACTTGGAACGCAGCGCATCCAGGAAGAACACATTCTTCCAACGGTCGTTTTCCTGGTTGAGGCCGAGCTTTGCATCGACATTCTGCGAGCGGGTATTGCCGGTGGTCGAGGCAAAGCCGAACTCGCCGGATCCGGTCCAGCCGCCATTTTGGGCTGCGGTGGGGGCGTCTTGCGCCTGGGCTGCAAGACTCGCGCTGGCGACCAGCAAGGCGGCGACAAGCAAACTTCTTTTCATTGCGAACGTCCTCGAACCTGCATCGAACAAACGCACACATTAATAACAGGCGTTGAACTCGCAATGAACGGTAGTGCGGTGCAATGCGCTCGATGACAATCACCACACGGCCATGTGATCGGGTAGGGAGCCGGAATCCTCCGGCCCCCTCCCACACCACCGTACGTGCGGTTCCGCATACGGCGGTTCACGAGTGACACTGAAGATACCGGCTGGTGTCGAGTAGCGATACCAGTTGCAGCCGGTCGAAGAAGGCTTTCGGAAACGCTTGATTCATGTGGCTGGCACCGCTGTTCCACCACGGGCCTTGCCCGTTGTGGCCGGAGTGCCAGGCCCGCGCCTCCGGCAGCCCTCGTTGGCGCAGCATCGCGGTGCGCCGCTGACGCGTCTTGGCTTGTCGCCACAACAGGCAACGTAGCCGACGCCGCAACCATCCGTCGAGTTCCTTCCACACCGTCTTGCTCTCGCTGAGCTGGAAGTAGCCAACCCATCCACGAAGCACCGGATTCAGTGTTTCGAGAGTCCGAGTCAGGCTGCGCCCGCGTCCCTGACGTAACAGCTCACGCACGCGGCCGGTCAGACGGACCACACTTGGTAGTGCGACCTTGAGCCTGATTCGACCAGCGGCGTGGGTCAGGGTGTAGCCCAGAAACGTGCGCTTCCACGGCCTTGCACATGCACTCTTCGTTGCATTGACTTGCAACTTCAGGCGTTCTTCCAGGAACACCTGCATGGCGGCCATCACGCGTTGCCCTGCCGCTTCACTACGAACATAGATGTTGCAATCGTCCGCATAGCGACAGAACGCATGTCCGCGCTTCTCCAGTTCGCGATCCCAGTGTCCGTACCCCGCCCGAGGGCTTGGGTATGTCCACCGCGCGCACCGCCGATGGCAGATACTGTCCTGCCAACAAGGCCGCTCTCACGCTGGGCCAATGCATCGTCAACCAGTCCTTGAACGATCCCACCGTCAGGCCATCGACCCCCGGTGCGCCACCGTTGCGGACCACTTTCTGATACGCCGACCACACGTTGCTGCGCTCGATCACGGCTTCCATCAGCCGTGACACCTCCGCTTTCGTTTGCCCGGCTGCCGCCGTGATCGACTCGGCACCACACGGCCTGCCCACGGGATACTGTCCCGCCTCTCGGCCCTTGGCCCCGGCTTCCCGGGCTTCTGCCTTCTCGTCGATCATCGAGGTTCAACCGTCCTAATCGCGGTCTCTCATGTTCGGCCCTTCGGTCATATCGCGCCTACTATGGCCTCTGCTGACTTCTCGCTCCGGTTCACACCGTCGGGCTTTCACCCACAAGGCGAGATCTCCCCGGGTATGACACACCTGCCTTCCCGCTTTTGCCTGTCGGATTTACGCCACGTCGTCCGTGCAAGTACCGGGCTTTGGCCTTTTGGGCTGCCTCACCCCAACGTGTCGCCTCGTATCCGCTTCCTGTTCGTCAGGCCAGCGTTTTGCTTCCGGCTTCCTTCAGACGTCCGGTCACCCGCAACGCCCTTGCCTTCCGCTAACCCTTCCCCTTGCCGGGTGGGTAGAGGACTTTCACCTCCAAGCAGGTGCGCCCTGCCGGGCGCACCCAAAAAAGGAAAGGCCCGCCGAAGCGGGCCTTTCCGGTATGGGCTGCAAACCCAAGTCCACGCAAACCTCAGGCCACCTGGACTTCTTCTGCCTGCAGGCCTTTTTGGCCCTTGGTCACGATGAAAGTGACGTGCTGGCCTTCCTGCAACGACTTGAACCCGGTGCCCTGGATCGCGCGAAAATGCACGAACAGGTCATCACCGCTTTCCGGGGTGATGAACCCAAATCCCTTGGCGTCGTTGAACCACTTGACTGTACCGCTTTGACGATCCGACATGTAACCTACCTTTGAAACGTTTGGACGATTTGCCGCCGGCTGCAGAAGCAGCGTAGGCCGCAATACCATGCAGCAACCTGCTGGTCTCCCGGCAGTCGTGCCGGCGCAGCATACACCAGAAACGCCGATGTCCCGGCCCGCACGGCCACGACCGATGCGTGGAGACGCCCGGCGACGTGCGCCGGACGGAGCCGGCACATCACCTACAATGCATCCATGAAGATCGCTTCATGGAACGTCAACTCGCTGAACGTGCGCCTGGGGCAGCTATTGCAATGGCTCGATGCGACGCAACCGGACCTCGTTGCGCTGCAGGAAACCAAGCTGGAGGATGCGAAGTTCCCGGCCACCGAGCTCGCCGCGGCAGGTTACCAGGCCGTGTTCTCCGGCCAACGCAGCTACAACGGTGTCGCCCTGCTGGCGCGGCAAGCCAGCGCCAGCAACCTGGTCGACGTGGTCACCGACATCCCGGGCCTGGACGATCCACAGCGCCGCATCCTGGCTGCCACGCTCCCCGCCTCGGCACTGGACGCATCGCGACCGCTGCGCGTGGTGAATTTGTACGTGGTCAATGGCAAAGCCGTTGGCGATGCCAAGTACGCCTACAAGCTGGAATGGCTGGCCGCGGTACGGGCCTTCCTGGCCAACGAGTTGGCGCGCCACCCCAACCTGGTGGTACTCGGGGATTTCAATATCTGCCCGGACGACCGCGACGTTTACGATCCGGCAGCGTGGGGCGAGGCCATCCTGTGCTCGCCGCCCGAGCGGGCCGCGCTCAAGGCCATCACCGACCTTGGCTTGCATGACAGCTTCCGGGTGCTGGAACCGGGGACCGGGTATTACAGCTGGTGGGACTACCGGCAGGGCGCTTTTCGCCGCAATATGGGTTTGCGTATCGACTTGATCCTCGTGGGCGACGCACTTAAATCAATGATCAGCAGCGCTGCCATTGACCGCGAACCACGCCGCTGGGAGCGGCCGTCCGACCACGCGCCCGTGACTTTGGAACTCGCTCCGACAGCTGACCCGAGATGACCGCCAAGACCGAATGGCCCAGTTCGCTGGACGAAACCGAACTGCAGGAGCTTGACCGTTACCTGCGCAACCACTCCGCGCAGGGTGCCCTGCTGCTGGATGGCGTGCATGGTTTGCTCAGCGCCTTGGCCGTGGGACCGTTGCCGGTGTTGCCTGACGAATGGCTGCCCGAAGTGCTGCACGAACCATTCGCCAATGAGCAGGAGGGCAACCGCGTGCTGGCGCTGTTGGCCAAGCTCAACGATTCCATCAGCGCCGAGCTCGATGTCGACGCCTACAGGCCCATCGTCGGCGAGGTGGCCCTGGACACTGGTTCCACCGTCTCCGCCGCCGGCTGGTGCGAGGGCTTCAGTCGCGGCATCGACCTGCGCGCCGGATTGTGGGAAGTACGGTTGAACCAGGATCCGCACCTCATGGAACTGCTGGGACCGGTCATGGCGCTGGCCGTGGACGAGGGCATCCTGCGGGCCGAGGTCCAGTTTGAAAAGCTCGGCGAGGATGAATACGACGAATGCCTGGCGCAGGTGCCCGACGTGTTGATGGCGGTCAATCACTACTGGGAAGCCAAACCAGTCACCGAGGACGAGATCCGCACCCTGACCCCGGACGCCGATGCCAGGCAGGAGCAGGTCCAGGCGGCCGGGCCGCCGCGGCACCGCGCAGGCCACTGGCTGCACTGAGTGCAGCATGTCCACTCCCGGAGTGGCAGGCGTGTCGCTATGCGCCGCTGGCGGTCACCCGTACCGCCCTCCACCCGCAGACAATGACGCTCTCGCGCCCTGGCTGACGCTCTGCCGGGTGCCCTGCGCCATCCTTCCTCCCGGCATGGAACGTGCATACCTCATTGAGGGGCAGTTCGGCGGCCGGGCGCTCGAGCGACGCGTGACGCTGCCGATGTGCTGATCTGACCTCGGTAATACGCTTGTTCGTGCCTCTGGACGTTGTTGTGAAATTTCGTTAAGTCCACATTAACCCGTTGTGTTACAAATTACTTGCGTACCACACCTCGAGCTGGATGCATTGGGTTTCGACAACTCGTTGATCGATATCATGACCATACTCACGCTCAGCATGCTCACCGGGATCCTGGCCGCCATCGCAGCGGCCCTGAAATACGTTCCTGCGGGACATGTGTATAGCGTGCACCGGGGCAAGCAGCCGCCCCGGCTGCTGCAGCCTGGCCTGCATTGGGTCGTTCCCGGCCTTGACCGGGTGGCCAACCGCATCGATCTTGGGGGTCAGACGCTGCATTTTGAGGATGCCGCTGCAGGTGGCCAGCCGCTGCACGGCACGGTGTACTGGCAGGTGCTGGAGCCCGAGCGCGCCGACCCGGTCATGGCCGAGGCCGAGCAGCTCATCCGCAGCAGCGTCTTGGCGGTGCTGCGCAACGAGACCTTGGACGAGGATAGGCGTGGCCGCATGGGCCGCGTACTGGACGGCCGGGTCAAGCAGCAACTCAATCACGAGCTGCGCCAGCGCGGGATGATGGTCACCCGCGTGGAGCTGGCGACGGCGGCCTGAACTTTCCCACGCTTGCGCCAGGCGCCGCAGAGCGTCGCGCCAAGGGGAATGCTTCTGGTCATCCCAGCATGAGGATGCGGCCCGCTTCGGCGGGTCTTCTTTTGTATCCGCATCGATGTACCCGCGCCGAACGTGACGCTAAGGTAACCATGAGCGTAGGCGACGAGGCTTGGAGCAACACATGAATCCCGATCCCCTGGAACGCATGCTGCGTGCCGGCATCGACGGCCTCGGCCTGTCGCTGGGCGAGGACGTCGTCCAGCGCCTGCTGGAGTATCGGGCCTTGCTGGCCCGATGGAACCACGCCTACAACCTGACTGCCGTGCGCGATCCGCAGCAGATGGTCGTGCGCCACCTGCTCGACTCCCTCGCCGTGTTGCCCTATGTCCGTGGCCCGAGGCTCGCCGACCTCGGCACCGGGGCTGGACTGCCGGGCATACCGATCGCCATTGCCATGCCGGAGCTCCATGTCTCGCTGGTGGATGCCAACGGCAAGAAGGTCCGCTTCCTGCGCGAAGCGATCCGCGCGCTCAAACTCGACAGCGTCAGGGCGGTGCAGGAACGCATGGAGAACCTGGGCGGCCAATTCGACTGCATCACCTCGCGTGCCCTCTCCAGCCTGGGTGACATGCTGACCGCAGCCGGACACCTGCTGGCCGCCGACGGCATCTGGCTGGCGCTGAAGGGGCAAAGGCCGGAGACCGAGCTCGCGGCCCTGCCTCCCGGCTTCACCCTGCGTGCGGCACACACGCTGAGCGTTCCTGGGCTGGACGCCGAACGTCACCTGCTGGTGCTGGCACGTGCCCCGCCCCGAGTACCGCATACGGCGATGCTAATCTAGTGTTCTTACCTGCAGCCTAGCGATTCATCCATGGCCCGCATCATCGCTGTCGCCAATCAAAAAGGCGGCGTCGGCAAGACCACCACCGCGGTCAACCTGGCTGCGGCCCTGGCCGCGGCCCGGCGCGCCGTACTGCTGGTGGACCTCGACCCGCAGGGCAACGCGACGATGGCCTCCGGCGTGGACAAGCGGGAAGTCGCGGTCAATGGCTGCGCCGTACTGCTGGAGGAAGCACCGATCGGCGCAGCCATCGTGACCACGGCGGCACACTTCGACTTGCTGCCGGGCGGCTCCGACCTCACCGCGGCCGAACTCAAATTGATGGACGCGCTGGCCCGCGAGCATCGGTTGAAGGACCAGCTGGCGCCAATCGCCGACCGCTACGATCTGATCCTGATCGATTGCCCCCCTTCGCTCAACCTGCTCACCTTGAACGCCTTGACTGCCGCGCATGGCGTATTGATTCCGGTGCAATGCGAATATTTCGCGCTGGAAGGGTTGTCCAGCCTGCTGGAGACGATCAAGGCCGTGCGCCGACGCCTGAATCCCCACCTGCAAATCGAAGGACTGCTGCGCACCATGTACGACGTCCGCAACAACCTCGGCAACGAGGTCTCCGCCCAGCTGACCCAGCATTTCGGCGACAAGGTGTTGCGCTCGGTCATTCCGCGCAATGTGCGCCTGGCCGAGGCGCCGAGCCATGGCCAGCCCATCCACCTTTATGACCGCAGTTCGCGCGGCGCGATCGCCTATATCGGGCTGGCCGGCGAATTGATCCGCCGCGAGCGCCAACTGCACGCCGCCACCCCGGACACTGGCTCACTACCTCCATCGACACGCGGAGAGCACCCGCTGGCGACTCCGACCCCCAACCACCTGGACTGAGCATGGCCGCTGCAAAAAAACGGGGACTGGGACGCGGGCTCGATGCCTTGCTGGGCGGTGACGGCGACGCCGCCACCGGCCGCGCCGAGCCTGAGGGCGAGCTGCGCCTGCTGCCGATCCAGCACATCGAACCAGGCAAGTACCAACCGCGCCGGCACTGGGACGAGGCGGCGCTGGACCAGCTGGCGGCTTCGATCAAGGCCCAGGGCCTGATCCAGCCGGTCGTCGTGCGCATGCTGGGCAACAACCGCTACGAACTCATCGCTGGTGAGCGCCGCTGGCGGGCCGCGCAGCGCGCCCAACTACAGGAACTGCCGGCGCTGGTGAAACAGGTCGCCGAATCCGCCGTGCCGGCGATGGCACTGATCGAGAACATCCAGCGCGAGGATCTCACCCCGCTGGAGGAAGCCGACGCATTGCAGCGCCTGATCGACGACTTTGGCCTCACCCACCAGCAGGCGGCCGATGCCGTGGGCCGCTCACGGGCGGCCGTGTCCAACCTGCTGCGGCTCACCGACCTGCCAGACTCGATCAAGCGCTTGCTGGACACCGGCGCGCTGGACATGGGCCACGCCCGCTGCCTGCTGACCTTGCCCACCGCCACGGCCGAAACCCTGGCCCGGATCGCGGTCGCCAAGGGCTGGAGCGTGCGCCAACTGGAAGAGGCCGCACGGCGCGCCCCCGACGGCAAGCACGAGGGCGGCAAGCACAAGCCCCGGCGCGATCCAAACATCGCCAGCCTGGAACGCGAACTCGGCGAACGGCTGGCCACCCGCGTGGAACTGGCCCAAGGCCGCGGCGGCCAGGGCAAACTGGTGATCCACTACCACAGCAGCGACGAGCTGGAAGGCATCCTGGGACGCATCCGCTGATCTTCGGCGCGTCACGCCACGCCAAGCATCCTTGCCGCGCACCACGCCCGCGCAGGCGATAATGCCTGGTGGCGAGTCCCCGCGCTGTCCGTCATCGGCCGGCGGAGCACGCCATGCGCGCCGCGCCGGCCAAGCCCGCCTCCTTACTAGGGTCGTCCCATGCTGGAACTCTCGGTCATCGTCCCCGTATTCAACGAACGCGACAACATTCCGCCACTGCTGGCTGAGATTGCCAGCGCGCTGCGCGGCCGCGTCAGCTTCGAGGTCATCTACATCGACGACGATTCCAGCGACGACAGCCGCGCCGTGCTCGAGGCCCAGCGCGCGGTGTATCCCGAGCTGCGCGTGTTACACCACCTCACCCGCAGCGGACAAAGCACGGCGGTGTGGAATGGCGTGCGGGCAGCGGCCGCGCCCTGGATTGCGACCTTGGACGGCGACGGCCAGAACGATCCAGACGACATTGCCAAGCTGCTGACCGCGCGCGCCGCCGCGGCTGTGGACGTACGGCTCTTCGCCGGCTGGCGCACTACACGCCGCGACAGCTTCAACAAGCGCATCTCCTCGCGCATCGCCAATGCAGTGCGTTCGCGCATGCTGCGCGACGCGACTCCGGATACCGGCTGCGGACTCAAGCTGTTCGAGCGCGAAACCTTCCTGCGCCTGCCCTATTTCGATCACATGCATCGTTACCTGCCGGCCCTGGTCAAGCGTGCCGGCTTCGCCTGCCTGAGCGTTCCGGTCGGACACCGCCCACGCATCGCGGGCGTGTCCAAATACGGGATGCTGGATCGGCTGTGGGTCGGCCTGGCCGACCTGCGCGGCGTGGCCTGGCTGATGCGCCGTGCCAAGATCACCCAAGTCGAGGAATTATAGACGGCCAAAACAGGCAACGCGCGGTGGTGGCGAAGCGCGCACATGCGACGTATGCTGCAGGCCTTCGCGCAAGGAGTCAGGCGCATGACTATCGTGGTCAAGCGGGTTTATTCGGCCGCCGCGGATACGGACGGCTATCGCGTGCTGCTGGATCGTTTATGGCCGCGCGGCTTGAAGAAGACGGATGTGGCCTACGACCTCTGGGCCAAGGACCTCGCCCCGTCCAACGAGCTGCGCAAGTGGTTCGGCCACGATCCGGCGCTATGGGACGAGTTTCAACGGCGCTATGCCGCCGAGCTCGACCAGCAAGTCGAGCACTGGCAGCCGCTGGCTGAGCGCTCGCGGAAGGAGAAGGTGGTCTTGTTGTTTGGCGCCCGCGATGAGGAGCACAACAACGCCGTGGCGTTGAAAGCCTACCTGGAACGCTGGGTGCACACTCACCATGCCCGCTGAGTTCCGACCTGCCGGCAAAGCCTAGGCTTCGTCCGCGTCCCGTGTCGGCGCTGCCGGCCAGGCCGCCAAGGCCGCACGTGCCTGCTCCCGCCCGCGCTCGATCAGTTCCCTCGCGCGGTAGAACTCATACACGTTCGCCATGTCACGCGGCAGCTGGATCAGCAGGTCGGGCTCGTACACGGCCAGACGCAGGCGCGACAAGTGGGCTTGCATCAAGTCGATCGACTGGTTGAGCAGCTCAAACGTGCCATGCGCGGGGACATGCGCGCCGCCATGCGGCACGAACTGCCCGGCCCAGCGTGCCAGGCGTTCGCGATAGCTGCGCGGCTCTTCGGGCAGCGATTCGCCGGCCGGCTCATCGGGCGAACCACCACTGGCCACGCCATCCAGGGCGACGGCCACCAGGTAGTCCGCGCCAGCGCGGATCAGTGGCGTCACCGGCACCGGATTCAGCAAGGCCCCGTCCACCAGGCGCTCGCCATTGAGCAGGTACGGCCGGAACACCGTTGGCAACGCGGTGGAGGCACGAATGGCATCGAACAGCGAACCCTGCGTCAGCCAGACCTCGCGGCCCCGGTCCAGGTTGGTCGCCACCGCGGTGTAGGCCATGGGCAAGGCCTCGATGCGCACGTCGCCGGTAAGGTGACGCAACGTATTCATGATGCGCTCGCCCTTGATGAAGCCGCCGCCGCTCAAGGTCCAGTCGGCCAGGCGCAGCACGTCGAAGCGCGCCAGGTCGCACACCCAGTTTCGGTACACAGGCAGCTTGCCCATGGCGTAGATGCCGCCCACCAGCGCACCCATCGAGCTGCCGGCAATGGCGACGATCTCGAAACCCTGGCGTTCGAGCTCCTCGATGACGCCGATGTGTGCCAGCCCCTTGGCGCCGCCCGAGCCCAGTGCGAGGGCAACGGTGGGTTTGCCTCCGGACTGGGGCGAGGTGGTGAGCGACGATTGCATGGCCATCGCCTGAAGGCTGACCTTGATCTTGCAGTCTTGGCCATGACGCGCCTAGACCGCAGCGGAGGTTCGATCATCCACACAGTGCCTCACGCGCCGTTGTGGCGCAAGCCCATTATCATGTGGCGGATGCTTGCCTTTCCGCACCCCAGCATGCCGTTTCAACATCGTGCCGCGGGGAGCCGGCCGTGACCTGGCAGGCCTGGGCCACCGTGGCGGTGGTGGTCGGCGCCATGGCCTTGTTCGCCAGCGAGAGGATGCGTATCGACCTGGTCGCACTGGTGGTGCTGGGCACCCTGGTGGTGCTGGGCATCGTCACACCGGTCGATGCGCTCTCCGGGTTCAGCAACGAAGCCACGGTGACGGTGGCGGCGATGTTTGCGCTGAGCCTGGGGATCGAGCGCTCCGGCGTGCTCGATCCGTTGACCCGCTTGTTGATGCGCATCCGCAAACCGTGGCTGCTGACCCTGGCCATGATGCTGGCGATCGCCCCACTCGGTGCCTTCGTCAAGAACATCGCCCTGGTTGCCACCTTTCTCCCGCTGGCCTTGCGGGTGTGCCAACGTACCGGCACCTCTCCGGCCGGCGTGCTGATGCCGATGGCCTATGCCGCGCAAATGGGCGGCGTGTGCACGCTGATCGGCACCTCATCGAACCTGCTCACCGACTCGCTGGCTCAGCAGAACGGTCTGGCGGCGATCGGCATGTTCGAGTTCACCCGCATGGGCGCGCTGCTGGCGGTGGTGGGCATCGCCTATCTCATGCTCGTCGGCCGGCACCTGCTGCCCAAGGCCATTCCCGCCGACTTGCCGCAAAGCACCGACGCCGGCAAATACGTGACCGAACTCGAGGTGGTGGGCGGCTCGCCACTTCTCGGTACCCGGATCGCCGAAGCCAGGCTCGGCGAGCTCTACGGGGTTTACCCGCTGGAGCTGCTGCGTGGGGACCAGCGCATGTGGACGCCCCGCGAGCAGGAACTGAAAGAGGGCGACGTGCTGCTGGTGCGCGGCGACTGGGACAAGATCGAGGAATTCCGCCGTCGCGCGAAGCTGCGCAACGCGCCCGAGCGACGCTATACCGAAGCCGACGACCAGCACCGACGCCTGATTGCCGAGGTGATGGTGGCGCCCGCCAGTCCGCTCGATGGACAGCGGATTTCCGACATCGGCCTGGACTGGCGTTATCGCAGCACGGTGTTGGCCGTGCACCGGCGCGGACAGGTCCTGCGCGACAAGATCAGCGAGATCGAGCTCGCGGTCGGCGACGTCCTGCTGATCCTGGTGGAAGACGAAAGCGCCATGCCCGAACTACGCAAGGACGATGCCTTCATCGTACTCAGCGAACGTGAGGACGTGCGCCGCATGTCGCGCAAGGCGTGGCTGGCCGCCAGCATCATGGCGGCCGTGGTCATTGTCTCGGGCCTGCATTGGTTGCCGATACCGATGGCTGCGATCTGCGGCGCGATCGTCATGGCGCTTACCGGCTGTTTTGGCCGTAAAGACGTATACGAGGCCATGGACTGGAAGATCATCGTTCTGCTCGGGGCGATCCTGCCGCTCGGCATCGCGATTGAGAAGACCGGTCTGTCCGCGGTGCTGGTGCGCGAAGCCATGGTTTTGGTGGGCGGCCATGGACCGCTGGCCGCCCTCCTGGTCGTATACCTGCTCACCGCGCTGCTGACTGAGCTCATGGGCCACAATCCCTCGGTGGTGTTGATGGTCGGCATCGCCGTGTCCATCGGACATGCCATGGACGTCGACCCGCGGCCGTTCGTGGTGGCCGTGGCGTTTGCCGCTGCCACGTCTTTTGCCACGCCAGTGGGCTACCCGACCAATACCATGGTGTATTACGCCGGTGGCTATCGCTTCACCGATTTCATGAAGGTCGGCATCCCGCTGATCGCGATCTTCTGCGCCTTGTCGATGTGGCTGATCCCGATATTCTGGCCGTTCCATCCGTAAGCACGGGGCGATCAACCGTGCTGGTAACTGCCCAGGGCAAGCTGCAGCAGGATCTTCATCTCCTCGCGCAAAGGCAACGGCGCGACGACTTCGGCATCGGCGCCGTACTTGAGCACGTCCATCAGCAGCTCCTTGGATTTGGCGTAGGGGACCTGCAGCTCGTAGCGCCCATCGGCCAGCCAACTGCCCTTTTGCTGCGCATGCCAGCGCTCGTCGGCGACCCAACGCGCGGCGTGCGCCGAGAAGCGGATCGTGGCCCACGCCTTGGGCAGGCCGGAAAAAATGCCGTACGCGGAGGCCAGCAACTGGTCCAGGTCGGCCTCGGGCACGTCCCTGCAGGCCTGCTCGACGGTGTGCGGATCGACAATGCGATCGACGGCGAAGCTGCGCAATGCCTCGCGATCGTGGTCCCAGGCGTCCAGATACCAGTTGTCCCGATAATGCGTCAGGCGCTGCGGGGAAACCTGGCGCTGGCTGTCCGCATTGGTCGTACGCGCCCGGTAGCTGAAACGCAGGCGATGCCGTTCGAGCACCGCGCCGGCGACGATGCGGAATACCTGTTGGTCGAGCCGGCGCTCGCCCCAGGGAATGACGCGGATGCGCTCGATCGGCAAGGCCTTGCCGCTGCCCTGGTCGGCGAGCAGGTTCTCGATGCGCGAGCGGAACGGGGCCAGGGCTCCGGCCAGCACGCCCGGGCCGGAACGACTGATCAGCTCGTTCAGCGCCAGCAGCGCCGCCAGCTCGTCCGAAGTCAGCCACAGGCCGGGCAGCTCGAAGCGCTCGCCCTCGCCAAGCGCGTAGCGGAACGCCGCCTGCTCGGTACCAGCGCTCTCGATCGGTGCACCCAGGGCGTCCCTGAGGAAGGCCACGTCGCGGTACAAGGTGGCCCGGGAACACCCGAGTTCACTCAGCAACTGGGGCAGCGGCACCGGGTAACGTGCCGCCTTCAACAAGCGGTGCAGACTGAGGATGCGCTCGTATCGATCCATGGCGTCGTTGCCAGCTGCGGGCCCGGCCCATTGTGCGACAAGAGCGGCCGGCGTGCCGCCTCAAGTCAGCCCATAACTCCGCAACAGGGCCTCGGGTTCAGGCTCGCGGCCGCGAAAGGCGACAAAGCTCTCCAGCGCCGGCCGGCTCGCGCCAACTGCCAGCACCTCGCGGCGGAAGCGCTCGCCGCTGGCGCGGTCGATCACGCCGTGCTCCGCAAAGGCGGCAAACACGTCAGCACTGAGCAGTTCGGCCCACAGGTAGCTGTAGTAACCGGCTGCGTAGCCGCCGGCAAAAATGTGGCTGAAGCCGTGCGGAAAGCGTTGCCAGGCCGGCGGGTGCAGCACCGCGACCTCGTTGCGTACCGCTTCCAGGACTTCCAGCACACGCGCGCCGCGCTGCGGGTCGTATTCGAGGTGCAGGCGGAAATCGAACAGCGCGAACTCAAGCTGGCGCACCAGGAACAATCCGGCGTGGAAGTACCGCGTTGCCAGCAGGCGCTGGAACAGCTCCTCCGGCAGCGGTTCGCCGGTCTGGTGATGGCGGGCGAACAAGTCGAGGGCCTGCCGATTCCAGGTGAAGTTTTCCATGAACTGGCTGGGCAGTTCGACCGCATCCCACTCCAGTCCGTCGATGCCGCCAATCGCCGGCAGGTCGATCCCGGTCAAGAGGTGGTGCAGGGCATGGCCGAACTCGTGGAACAGGGTCTGTACCTCGTCATGGCTGAGCAGCGCTGCCGCGCCGGCCGTTGGCGGCGCAAAATTGCAGGTCACGAACGCCACCGGCAATTGCCGTTGCGGGCCGTCGGCGAAACGCGCGCGGCACACATCCATCCACGCCCCGCCGCGCTTGCCGTTGCGCGCATACAAGTCGAGATAGGTGCCGGCAAATGCCTGGCCATTGGCGTCCAGCAGCTCGACGTAACGTACGTCGGGGTGCCAGGCCTCGATGCCGTCACGCGTGGCGACGCGTATTCCGTACAGCTTGCCGACCAACGCGAACAAGCCCTCCAGCACCGCCGGCAGCGGGAAGTAGGCCCGCAACTGCTCCTCGTCCAGGGCGTAGCGGCGTTGCCGCAGCTTTTCCGCCGCATACGCGACGTCCCAGGGCTCGAGGTTGTCCAGTCCGAGTTCGGCCTGGGCGAAATCGCGCAGCGCGGCCAACTCCCGGCGTGCCACAGGCAGCGCCCGCGCAGCCAGGTCATGCAGGAATTCCAGCACCTCGGCCGGCGAGGTCGCCATCTTGGTGGCCAGGGACTCCTCGGCCGCATTGGCGAAGCCGAGCAGCCGCGCCGATTCGTGGCGCAAGGCCATGATCTTCTCGATGCGCGCGCTGTTGTCGAAGCTACCGGCGTTCGGCCCTTGGTCCGAAGCCCGGGTCTGGTACGCCCAGTACACGCGTTCGCGCAGGCCGCGCGCGTCGGCGTGGGTCAGCACGGCGTGCACGCTCGGCTGCTTCAAGGTCACCAGATAGCCGTCCAGATCCTGCTCACGGGCATACTGGCGCAATATCTCGCGGCTTGATGCAGGGATGCCAGCGAGGTCGCGCGCGTCATCGATGTGCTCGCGCCAGGCCTCGGTGGCATCCAGCACGGCATTGGAGAATTCCGTGGACAGGCGCGACAACTCCACCTCGATGTCGGCAAAGCGCGAGCGCGCCGGTTCCTCCAGCGACACCCCGGAGAGCCGGAAGTCGCGCAGCGTGTGTTCCACCAACGCCCGCTCCGGCCGCGGCAAGTCCGCAAAGTCCGCGGCCGCGGCCAGGCCTTGCACTGCCGCGTACAACCCGCGGTTCTGTCCCAGCTCCACGGCGTGCTCGGCAAGCAGCGCCTCAGCCGGCGCATAGACCTCGCGCCACGCGGCGCTGTCGGCGACCGCATGCAGATGGCTCACCGGTGCCCAGGCATTCGCCAGGCGCTGCTCAAGCCGCTGCTGGGCCAGCAGCAAGCTGGCAAAGCTGCGTGGTGCGTCCGGGGCCAGCATCGCTGCAGTCGCCTGGCGGAAGTCGGCAAGGATCACCTCGATCGCCGGCATGACGTGCTCGGGCCGGATGCGCGGGAATGCCGGCAGCGGCGCAGACTCGAGCAAGGGGTTGTCCTGGTTCATCGCAGCTCCGCAAAATGGGGAAGATGGCGTTTGTCGGCGGGGAAGGCAAGCCTGCTGCGATCCGCGTCAATACCGACGCCAGGCGGGTGTGTGGCGCCGGTGCGCCGGCTATCATGGCGCCATGAGCCCGTTGCGCGCCTACCGTGACCGTACCCCGAGCCTTGGCGCGCGGGTCTACGTCGATCCTGCCGCCTGCGTCATTGGCGACGTGGTGCTGGGCGATGATGTGTCGATCTGGCCGGCTGCGGTGCTGCGCGGCGACGTTCAGCACATCCAGATTGGAGCGCGCAGCAACATCCAGGATGGCGCGGTGCTGCACGTCACCCATGACGGCCCCTACACGCCCGGCGGCAGTCCCTGCAAGGTCGGCATCGGGGCCACCATCGGCCACGCCGCCGTGGTCCACGCCTGCTGCATCGGCGACTACTGCCTGGTTGGCATGCACGCCACCGTGCTGGATGGCGCGTTCCTCGAGCCTTACGCGATGATCGGCGCAAACAGCCTGGTCACCGCCGGCACGCGGGTCGGCAGCGGCGAACTGTGGCTGGGTTGCCCGGCCCGCCGGGTGCGCCAGCTCGGCGCTGGGCAGATCGAGCAGTTGCGCTATTCCGCCGACCATTACGTGCGGTTGAAAGACGAGTATCTCGCCGCTGCCCAATCCGCAGCTTGAGTCTAAGCCGTCAGCGCACTGGGTTCGTGCACCGGTGCGGCCAGGTGCCCACGCAGTTGCTGGAACACGGGCTCGGTGACCGGATGCAGCCCATGCCAGATGGCAAACGAGTCGGCTGCCGTCTCCACCAGCATGCTCAAGCCATCGACGGCCTGCCCTGCGCCGGCCGCACGGGCCCAGGCCAGGAACGGCAAGGCCGCCTTGGCATAGGAGACGTCATAGCAAAATACCTCCGGCCCACCGAGTGCCAACGGCAAATCCAGGCTATGGCCCAGCAGCCCTGCCGAGGTGGCGTTGATGACCAGGTCGAAGTGCCCGGCTCCGGACAGCCGTGCCAATGGCACGGCCTGCACCCGCCCGGGGTGCCCCAGCGCATGGACCAACCGTTCAGCCGTGGCCGCCGTGCGATTGGCAATAGTCAGCGAACGTACGCCGGCATCGAGCAGGCTGAATGCGACGCCCCAGGCCGCGCCGCCGGCGCCGAGCAAAAGCACCGTACAGCCCTCCAGCGCTTGCCCATGACGCTCGCGCAAATCCCGTACCAGGCATGCACCATCGGTGTTGTGGGCGGCCAGGCGGCCATCCGGTAAGCGGCTGAGCACATTGGCGGCGCCTACCCGCGCGGCGCTCACGTCGCGTTCGGCCGCCAGGGCGTAGGCCGCATGCTTGTGCGGCACCGTGACGTTCGCGCCGGTACCGCCCTCGGCAAAGAACTGCCGGACCGCAGCCTCGAAAGTCTCCGGCGTCGCATCAATAGTGCCGAACTTGAGCTGCATGCCAAACTGGCGCGCAAACGCCTGATGGATCCGCGGCGACAGGCTGTGCGCGATGGGGTGGCCGAACACGGCAAACCGGGTTGACACCACGACGTTCTCCAATGCCTCCACGCCAAAAGGGACGCAGAGCGGGTCAGTCTACAAGATCATGGCGGCGCAGACCGCCAGCGCTGTCGCAATCCTTGCGACCGGCAGGATGCACGCTGGGGCCAAAACCCGAGGAGTGCAGGCCATGACCATGCAACGACCATCGCGCACCGCCGCGGCGCGCCACCGGCGTGATTTGCTCGGCCCACTCGGCCTATGGCTGGGATCGGGCTGCCTGTCCCTCGCAACGGGCTTGCTGCCGATGCACAGCGCCCTGCTGGGCTGGAGCGCGCCATTCTGGCTGCTCCTCACCCCGCTACTGCTCGTGTTCTTTATCGCGCCCGGCCTGCCGGCGCAGTGGCTGGACCGGCACCGATGCCCGCGCCGCGCCAGGCATGCGCGCATCTGGAATTGACGCCACGTCCGGGCTGGTTCCAGGCGGCGCCCACCCGCGCGGTGCGCGTCAGGCACCCAGGCCCTGGCGCTTGCGCTCCATGCGGCGCAAAAACTCCTGCATGATCTGCAGGTACAACTTGTCCCCGAGGTAACCGTCCTCGACGCCCGCATCGATCGACGGGTTGTCGTTGACTTCAATCACCACCGGGCGGTCGCCAACCTGTTTCAGGTCGACCCCGTACAGGCCGTTGCCGATCAGCGCCGTCGCCTTCAGCGCCAGCTTGACCACGGCAGCGGGCGCCTGGCTGACCGACACGGTCTCGTAGCCGCCGGTCATGTCCGCGCCTTTGGCGCTGTGGTTGTAAATCTGCCAATGCCCGCGCGACATGAAGTACTTGCACGCATACAGCGGTTGCCGGTTCAGGATGCCGATGCGCCAATCGAACTTGGTGTACAGATACTCTTGGGCCAGCAGCAAAGCGCTGTGCTGAAACAAGGTACCGGCGGCCCGCTCCAGCTCTTCGTCGCTTTCCACTTTCACCACGCCCCGGGAGAAGGATCCGTCGGGGATCTTCAGCACCAGTGGCAGGCCCAGCTTTTCGACCACCTCGTGTGTGCCCTTGGGATCGTCGCGATAGAGGATCTCGGTGCGTGGCACCGCGAGCTTGTGCGACTCCATCAAATCCTTGAGGAAGATCTTGTTGGTACAGCGCAGGATCGACCCGGGATCGTCGATCACCACCATGTTTTCTTTTTCCGCCCTATGCGCAAAGCGATAGGTGTGGTTGTCCGAAGCGGTGGTTTCGCGGATGAACAGGCCGTCGTATTCGGCCAGACGCTGGTAATCGTTCTTGCCGACTGCATCGACCTCGATGCCGAGCTGGTGGCCGGCGCTGACGAACGCCTTCAGCGCCTTGCGGTTGGAGGGCGGCAAAGTCTCGGACGGATCCACCAACATGGCCAGGTCATAGCGGTACAGCTTGCGTGCCCGTGGCTTACGCCACAGTTTCTTCGAGAAGCGATCCAGGCCCTCGGCAAAGGCGTCTTCCTGCGCGTCATCCAGGGTGTGCAGCCCGACCGGCTTGATCGATGCCACCTGCCACACCCGGTCGCGCACGAACTCGATGCGCAGCAGCGGACAGGGGAAAGACTCGAACACCTGCCGCGCCAGGTCCTGCAGGGCCGGATAGGCCGTCTCGCCAAAATACACCAGGGTGCCGAAATCGGTGGTGTCCCGGCCGCCGGCGGGAAGGAAATTCGTGAGCTTGGCGTTGAGGTCGCCTATGTCCACGCCATACAGCGAGCGCCGCCGCAGGTCGTTCACCGTGCGCACCGAGGGCAGCACCTTGTGCCCGCGCGCCTCGGCCAACAACGAGACGTAGTAGCCCGTACCCAGGTACTTGTAGCTGCGGCACAGGTTCAATACGTGGGTGCGCTCATCGTCACGCAGCGCCGGCAGGCGCAGGTAATCCATCGCGCCCATGACGTCGGCGGACGGGTAATACGAGCCCCAGTCCGCAACCTTCTCCACCACGATGACCAAACGGGTCATGACAGCCTCGACCAGGGCGGCGTGCGCCGGAACACCCGGGGCTTGGCCGCACAAAGCGTGCAGTTTCGCACACCGCCGGGGGGACACAAGCCCGTATGCGCGCCCAGCGACAAGGCGAACTTGCACGTTGGCCGGGACTGCCCGCGGCGCGCATCCGCTGGCCGCCTTCGCCGCGTCGCGGAGTCCCACAAGGTGGTCGCGGCTGCTAAAGTTCGCGGAATGTCCGCACCCCCTCCCACCGCCAACAAGATTTTCCGCAGCCTAACCCGGCGTGAACCGCAGCCAACGGCGCAGGTCGCCGCACCCTATGTCGGGGTGCGCGTGCGCCGCGGAGAAAACACCGACCTGGACGAGCTTCTGAAACTGGAGGAACGCACGTTCGACAGCGATCGCTTGTCGCGCGCGCAGTACCGCCGGCACCTGGACAGCGATTCGGCACAAGTGCTGGTGGCCAGTGCGCCGCACAACCATTTCCTCGGCGCTGCCGTGCTGCTGTTTCGCAAGGGCAGCGCCGTGGCCCGAGTGTATTCGTTGGCCACCCAGCCGCAGGCACGCCGCCAGGGCGTAGGCACCGCGCTGTTGCAGGCTGCCGAACGCGCGGCCCGCAGGCGTGGCTGCCGCGCGCTGCGACTCGAGGTGCAAGTCGGCAACGCCCGGGCCATCAAGCTCTACGAGCAATTCGGCTTCGTGCGCATCGGCGGGCACACCCGGTATTACGAAAATGGGGCCGACGCCTGGCGCTACGAGAAGCTGCTGGCCTGAGCGGGAGCCACCACCGCCATGGCAGAACTTCCCATCCGCTGCACCATGGCCTCCGTGGTGGTGATGCGGGCTGCACGGCCCGAGCCGCAGGTCCTGTTGCTGCGTCGCGCCGGCAGCTACCTGCACGGCGCGTGGAGCTATGTGGCCGGTCACCTCGAGGCCGGTGAGACCTTATGGCAGTGCGCGCTGCGTGAACTGGCCGAGGAGACCGGGCTACGGCCGCAGGCGTTCTATTCGGCGGATAGCTGCGAGCAGTTCTACGACGCCCAAAACGATTGCGTCCAGGTCGTCCCGGCCTTCGTCGCCATGCTCGAGGGCGAAGCCTGCGTGCACTTGAATCGCGAACACGATGCCTTTCGTTGGCTAAGCTTCCATGCCGCCCGGCCGGAGCTGCTGTTCGAAGGCCAGCGCGAACTCTTCGCCCGTGTTCGGCGCGAATTCGTCGAGCGGACGCCGCCCGCGTCGCTGCGTCTGCCCCTGCCCAGCGGTGATTGAGCCCGCATTCAGCGATCCAGCCGCTGCGCCAGCAGCTGCTCGGTGGCAGCATCCGGGCGCGCCACCAGGGCGCCGGTACGCATGAGGCTCACGCTGTAATGCCCCTGGTCGACCAGGGGCAGGAAGACCCCGCTGCCATAGATTGCGTCCACGCCCGGTACCCAGGCGGGGTGGCGCCGACGCAAGTCGACGATATCGAAACCGCGTTCTGGAGCCAGGTCGACGACGCTGCGCGGGGCCGTGGTTTCCTGCCGCGTGTCATCGTAGCGGCCAGACAGACGATCCAGCCGATATAGCGGTGGCACGCCAGCGAGCATGGCCGGCAACTTCCACTTCAGCACGATCGCCTCGACGCGCCAGGCGTCGCCGAGGACGGTGGCATGCCGCGTCGTGCCGTCAGGCCAGATCAAGGTGAGTGCCCAGTTCTGCGGCGAGAGAATCCGCGCGTCGACATCCACCACCGGCGCCTCGTCGGTCAACACGCGATAGCCACGCAAGGTCAAGGCGCCGCCCGCCAGAAGCAGGCTTACGGCCACGCAGACGGCGCAGGCCAGGGCGTGAGCGCCAGCCGCAAGCGTCCGGCGCTCAGGCAACCGTTGCCGCACGCGGAGCAATTGCACCAGCGCCAGCAGCAAGACCAGCCCAGCCAGCACCAGCAACAACGTGGTCGGCAGGCGCAACAGGTTGCTCCAATCCATCGCGGTTCCTCGGCGCACGTCGCGCCCGTGACGTCATGATACGACCCGCGCCGTGCGGCGCGGCCCCGGTAGCGGCCGCTATACTCCAGGTTGCGCCGACGCCTGCATACCCTGCCCGCGCAGCGCCGTTGAAGCGGCTTGCGAGGTCATCTTGAGCACAGCAAATCCTGCCCGCATGCACCGATGGTCATGGTGGCTGCCGGTACTGGCAGCCGTCGGCCTGAGCGGCTGCGGCAACAAGGGACCACTGCGCCCGGCGCCGGCGACGACAGCGGCGGCCAGTACCAGTGCCAGCGCGCCGGCGACCGCAGCCAGCGCGATGTTGCCCCGGCCATGACATTGCAGTTGGACTTCTGGACGGCCATGCTGACCCGGTACCCCGGCCTACGCCCCTGCCTGTTCGCTTGCTGCACTATCGTCCCCTCCCGAATGGACGGCCCGAAGGAACCACGCCATGCCCGCTATCGTGACTGACCAGGTACTCGATCCCGCAGCCGTTGCCGCCTACCTGCGCGCGCACCCCGGCTTTCTGGGCGACTATCCGGACGTGGCCGCGCAACTCACCGTGAGCCGCTCCGAGGGTCCGGTCGCCTCGCTGGCCGCCTATCAGCTGCAGAACCTGCGGGACAAGAACACCCAACTGGAGCTGCGTCTTGCCGAGCTGGTCAAGGTCGCCGCCGAAAACGAAACTCTCATGGGACGCGTGCACGCCCTGACCGTGGCCTTGCTGCGCGCCAATACCATCGAGGTCACCTTGCGCACCATCTTTGCCCGGTTGAGCGCCGACTTCCACAGCGAGCAGGTGCGCCTGCTGCTGTTCGGCCGGCAACCCGAGTTGCCACGCGGCGATTGGCTGGTGCAGGTCCCGGAGCGCCTGGACGACGTGCCGGAATTCGCGAGCTTTCCGGACAGTGCCGAGCCGGTATGCGGACGCCTCTCGGCCGAAAGGTTGTCGCGCCTGTTTGGCAATCAGGCTGCCAGCATCCGGTCGGCCGCCGTGATGCGCCTGGGCACCTCCGGCATCCTGGCCATCGGCAGCCTGGATGTGGACCGGTTCCAACCAGGCATGGGCACGCTGTTCCTGAAGATGATCGCCACCACGATCACCGCGGCGCTGACGCGCTCCTACGACGTGGGCTGACGTGTCTGTCGACGCCCAGCTTTCCGCCTGGCTCACCAAACTGGCGGTCGAGCGCCATGCGTCGCCGCATACCATTGCCGCCTATCGCCGGGACCTCGGCAAGCTGAGCCAGTTCATGGCGGCGCAGGGCATCGCCAGCTTTGGCGCGCTGGACCAGCACGTGCTGCGCGCCTTCATTGCCGCCGAGCACCGCCGTGGGTTGGCGCCACGGAGCATCCGACGCCTGCTGTCCTCATGCCGCAGCCTGTTTCGCCACCTGAACCGCGAAGGCCTGCTGGACCATGACCCCGCACTTGGCATCCGTGGGCCGAAGGTGCGGTCCAGCCTTCCTGCCGTGCTTGACGTGGACGAGGCAGCCGCATTGATGGACAGCCCGGCGGATGGCCCCCTGGCGGTACGCGACCGGGCCATGCTGGAGCTGTTCTACTCCAGCGGCCTGCGCCTGTCCGAACTGGCGGGCCTGCGGTGGCTCGACATTGACCTGGACGGTGGCGAAGTGCGCGTCAACGGCAAGGGCGCCAAGACCCGCATCGTGCCGGTTGGACGCTTCGCGGTTGCAGCCTTGCGCAGCCTGGGCGCACAGGAAGGCATGCGCCCCGACACCCCGATTTTTCGCGGCCGGAGTGGCGCCGCCATCAGCCAACGCGCAGTACAGCTGCGCGTGGACAAGCTCGCCCGCCTGCACGGTCTACCCAAACACGTGCACCCGCACATGCTGCGCCACACTTTCGCCAGCCACCTGCTGGAATCGTCCGGCGACCTGCGGGCGGTGCAGGAACTTCTCGGCCATGCCGACATTGCCACCACCCAGATTTACACCCACCTCGATTTCCAGCACCTGGCCAAGGTCTACGACGCCGCCCATCCGCGGGCACGACACAAACCCTGAGTGCCCACCAGGGACATGCTTGCTTGGCGTACCGGCTCGGTGCCGGCACCGGGCGCGGGGGAGATCCGGCGTTGAAGCCTCGCGACGGCGACCCCATGTGTCCGGTTTACGTTGCAAGCAGGGCCACCATGGAATCCTTCCACGCTACCACCATCGTTTCCGTGCGCCGCAACGGCCGGGTCGTCATTGGCGGGGACGGCCAGGTCACCTTGGGCAACACCGTGGCCAAGGGCAATGCTTGCAAGATCCGGCGGCTGGGCAAGGCCGGCAACGTGTTGGCCGGCTTTGCCGGGGCCACCGCCGATGCCTTCACCCTGTTTGAGCTTTTCGAGCAAAAGCTGGAGAAGCACGGCAGCAACCTGGCACGGGCAGCGGTGGAGATGGCCAAGGAGTGGCGTACGGATCGCCGCTACGGCAAGTTGGAAGCCATGCTGGCCGTAGCCGACCGCGAGGCCTCGCTGCTGATCTCCGGCAACGGCGACGTGCTCGAGCCCGAACACGGCCTGCTCGCGACCGGATCGGGCGGCCCGTTTGCCCAAGCCGCAGCGCTGGCCCTGCTGGAAAACACCGAGCTGGATGCGCGCGCCATCGTCGAGGCTGCGCTGAAGATTGCCGGCGACATCTGCATCTACACCAACCACCATACGACGATCGAGGAACTCGAATCCGGCAGCGCGGCCTGATCGCGCACTCCGGAGCTGCAGCACGGTCGCAACGAGGCCGCTGCTGCCGGGCCGTGCCCAAACCGTTCCACGTCTTGTCACCTGCCTTGCCGAGGCCTGCATGTCCGAACTGACTCCGCGCGAAATCGTCAACGAACTCGACCGCTACATCGTCGGCCAGCACGACGCGAAGCGTGCCGTGGCCAACGCCCTGCGCAGCCGCTGGCGGCGCATGCAGCTGGCCGCGGACATGCGCGACGAGGTAACGCCGAAAAACATCCTCATGATCGGGCCCACCGGGGTCGGCAAGACCGAGATTGCGCGCCGCCTGGCCACGCTGGCCAATGCGCCATTCGTCAAGGTGGAAGCGACCAAGTTCACCGAAGTCGGCTACGTCGGCAAGGAAGTGGACTCGATCATCCGCGACCTGGCCGACGTAGCCTACAAGCTGACCCGCGAGCAGGCAGTGCGGCGTGTGCGCAGCGTGGCCGAGGATCATGCCGAGGATCGCATCCTCGACGCCCTGTTGCCTCGCAGGCAAGCCCCGACCGACTGGAGCCATGATGATGCCAAGGCCGGCGGTGAACTCGCCGAAACCCGGCAAAAGCTGCGCAAGCAACTGCGCGAGGGCACGCTCGACGAGCGCGAGATCGAGCTGGACCTGGCCATGAACGTCGGCGTGGAAATCATGTCCCCGCCGGGCATGGAGGAAATGGGCGCCCAACTGCGGCAGATGTTCCAGAACCTGGGCGGCGGCAAGACCCAGCAGCGCAAGCTGGCGATCAAGGCGGCGCGTCCGCTGCTGATCGACGAGGAGGCCGGCAAGTTGCTCAACGACGAAGAGGTGCGGGCCCAGGCCATCGAGGCGGCCGAGCAAAACGGCATCGTGTTCATCGATGAGATCGACAAGGTCGCCCAGCGCAGCGACTACGGGCACTCCGGCGTCAGCCGCGAGGGCGTGCAGCGCGACCTGCTGCCGTTGGTGGAAGGCTCCACGGTGTCCACCAAGTACGGCCCGATCAAGACCGACCACATGCTGTTCATCGCCTCGGGAGCGTTCTCGCTGGCCAAGCCTTCGGATCTCATCCCGGAGCTGCAGGGCCGCCTGCCGATCCGGGTGGAACTGTCCGCACTCAGCGTGGACGATTTCAAGCGCATCCTGCGTGAGCCGCACAACGCGCTGACCAAGCAATACACCGCCTTGTTGGCCACTGAAGGCGTGTCGCTGAACTTTACCGACTCGGGCATCGACCGCCTGGCGGAAGTGGCGTTTTCAGTGAACGAACGCACCGAGAATATCGGCGCCCGACGCCTGCACACGGTCATGGAGCGACTGCTGGAAACAATCTCATACGAGGCCGCCGACAAATCCGGAGAAAAGTACGTCATCGACGCCGAAATGGTCGACAGAAACCTGCAAAGTCTCGCCCAGAACGAAGACCTGAGCCGCTACATCCTGTGAGCCGGCAGCCAATCGCCAATCTGCTAAAATGCACATCGTGAACAACGTTGTCGAACTGAAGACCACTGGGCCACGCATACAACTCCGGACTGCCCTGAAAGACCAGACCCTCGTCAGGCTGTGGCGGGCCGACCTGGAGCAGGGTAGCTTTTGTGGCTATGTTTGCGGCATGGGCCGGGAGTTCTTCCTGCTCTGGGTCGTAGGCGACTGCGTGACCTACGACGGCATGTACGTCATGCGCCACCGCGACGTGACCGAGCTCGAGGCGCCAGACAAGCACCACGCCTTCCTCACCCGCGCGCTGGCCCTGAAGCACCTGCGGCCTACGGCCTGGCCGGCGTTCCCCCTGGACAACGTGCGCGAGGTGGTCGAGGCGGCCGGGAAGGCAGCACCAATCATCGGCGTGCACGTCGACAGCGAGGACGACTGCGAGGTGTGCTACATCGGACGCTGGGTCAGCGCGGACGATGAGGGTTTCTACATGCAGGAGCTCAGCCCGGACGCTGAATGGATGCACGAAGTCTCGTTTTTCAGTTGGGACGAAGTGTCCACAGTCAGCCTGGAAGACGGCTACGCCCTATCCTTGTTGGACGTCGCCGGACCGCCACCCCCGTTGAAGCGCAACGAGTCCGGCGAACAGCGCGTGCACTGACCCGCCGGCCAATCCTCCGCGCCGGTGGCAACAGGCAAATCCAACCGATGGCACGGCTCAGGCAAGACTCGCCCACTTATTTGCCGACGCAGAACGAGCTGAAGATCGCGCCCAGCAGGTCGTCACTGCCGTAGACGCCGGTGATCTGGCCGAGCACATGCTGGGCCAGGCGCAGTTCCTCAGCCGCCAACTCGCCGGCACGGCGGCTCGCCAGTTGTGCTGCCGCGGAGGCCAAGTGCGTGGCGACCGTGGACAAGGCCAGCACGTGCCGCCGCCGCGCGCTGAACGCACCATCGTCGCCACCGCCCAGGCGACGCAGTTCGGCGCGCAAGGCATCGAGGCCTGCGCCAGTCTTCGCTGACAACCACAGCCAATCCACCGCCCCGTGCCGCTCGTGTCGCGGCTCGCCACCGTCACAGTCGATCTTGTTGACCACCACCATGCGACGCACACCATCGCCCAGCGTGGCCAGCAGCGCCTGATCGGCAGCCGCCTGCCTGGCCTCGGTAACCAGCAACACGGCGTCGGCCACGGCCAGCTCGGCACGCGCCCGCGCCACGCCTTCGCGCTCGACCTCGTCGTCGGTGTCGTGCAAGCCCGCGGTGTCGACCAGCTCCAGCGCGACGCCGTCGAGACTGAGCTGCTCACGCAACACGTCCCGGGTCGTCCCCGCCACTGGATTGACGATGGCTCGGTTGCGGCCGCTCAAGGCATTCAGCAAGCTGGACTTGCCGACGTTGGGGCGGCCCACGATGGCAACGCGCGCGCCATCGCTCAGGCGCAGGCCACGTTCGGCCTCGCGCAGGATGGCCGCCACGGTTTCGCGCATGCCTTGCAGCCGCGAGCCGAGCACCGGGTCGGCGAGGAAGTCGATCTCCTCCTCCGGGAAGTCCATGGCCGCCTCGACGTGGACGCGCAGCGCGATCAGCTCGTGCAACAGCGTGTCGATCCGCTGCGAGAAAACGCCATCCAGGGACTGCAGCGCCGCGCGTGCCGCCGCTTGCGAACGCGCGGCAATCAGGTCGGCCACCGCCTCGGCCTGGGCCAGGTCCAGCTTGCCATTCAGGAACGCGCGTTCGGTGAACTCCCCGGGCCGGGCGAGCCGGGCACCCAGCTCGCACACCCGGCGCACCAGCAAGTCCAGAACGACGGGATTGCCGTGGCCCTGCAGCTCAAGCACGTGTTCACCCGTATACGACGCCGGGGCAGGAAAGAACAACAGAAGGCCGTGGTCGAGGAGTCCGCCGCCGGCATCGCGCCAGGTAGCGAATTGGGCGTAGCGAGGCTGTGGCGCCCGCCCCAGCAAGGCCTGTGCAATGTCCGGCACCCGCGGTCCAGAGGCTCGCACGACGCCGATGCCAGCCTGACCGGCCGCGCTGGCGATGGCCACAATCGTGTCCTGCGGCGCCTTGCCGTCCGCGGCCCACGGGTGCGCCGATGCCGCTGGGGCTTGGCGTTGCGTCACTGTTGGACACCCTTGTTGCGGCGCACTCAGGCCGGTTTGGCTGCAGGGCCCTCGCGATCGACGTGATGCGTGACCCACCACTGCTGACCGAGGCCGACGATGCCGTTCACCGCGTAATACAAGCACAGGCCCGAAGGGAAGAAGGCAAACACCACCGTAAACAACAACGGCATCACCTTCATCATCTTGGCCTGGGTCGGGTCCATGCCGACGGCCACCGGGTTTAGCCACTGCGTACCCAGCATCACGATCGCGTAGATGATAGGCAAGATGTAGAACGGATCGGGAGCGCTCAGGTCGGGAATCCACAGGAACGCGGCGTGGCGCAGTTCCAGCGAATATTCCAGCACATAGAACAGGCCGTAGAAGACGGGCAGGGTGATCAACACCGGCAGGCAACCGCCCATCGGATTGACCTTCTCCTTCTTGTACAGCTCCATGGTGGCCTGCTGCATCTTCTGCTTGTCGTCGCCGTAGCGCTCCTTCAGGGCCTTGAGGCGCGGGGCAAGCTTGCGCATCCTGGCGCTGGAGCGGTATTGCATCGCCGTCAGCTTCCAGGTCAGGCCCTTGATCAACAGCACGAGCAGGATGATCGCCACGCCCCAGTTGCGCGCCAGCCCGTGCAGCAACGAGAGCACCGCGTGCATCGGCACGGCAATGATCTTGAGCATGCCGTAGTCAATGGTCAGATCGAGGCCAGGTGCAATGGCGTCGAGCTTGCCCTGCACGTTCGGGCC
Source organism: Rhodanobacter sp. FW510-R10 (assembly GCF_058781105.1). NCBI lineage: Bacteria > Pseudomonadati > Pseudomonadota > Gammaproteobacteria > Lysobacterales > Rhodanobacteraceae > Rhodanobacter > Rhodanobacter sp. FW510-R10. Next base: position 758,651 of record NZ_JBYSWL010000001.1, read on the forward strand.
GACGTACAGGCGGGCATGTACATCGGTGCTTTGCCCCGGTGCCACGTGCAGGGCCGGCCCGATCGCGCGGATCAGGTAGCGCGGGTGTGCGCTGCCCGCATCGATGGTCTGCGTGACGTACTGGGCGGTCTGGTTCGCCGGCGGGATCCAGGCGGCGAAAAAGTACAGGCGCAGCATGGCCAACCAGCCGCCGGTGATGGAACGATCGAGCCGGTCCTTGGGTTCGGCAAAGTCCTTGAAGGACAACTTCTCGAACTTCTCGCCGGTGTACCAGGCGGCACCCTGGAAGCTGCGGTTTTCCGGATCGATGTAGTTCTGCAGCCAGCTGGTCGCCTTGGGCGGCTCGGCACGCAGCAGTTGTTCGTAGGCGTTGCCAGCCCACGGCTGTCCGCTCCCATTGTCAATGTGCTGCGCCACGTCGATGACGTAGCTGCCCCGCTTGAGGGTATAGGTCTTGGTCACCTTGAGGCCAGTGTCATCCTGCCAAACCAGGCTGACCTCGAGCTTGTCCTGGCCGGGCGCCAGGGTGTAGCTCGTCTGGCCGGGCTGGAACAGCGCCAAGTGATTGGGCTGGTGCGCCGGCGCCGTATCGCTGCTGCTGACCAGGCCGCTTTGCGCCACGAAGTAAGTGGGGTCGTCGACATTCAAGAGCAGCGTGGCGGGCGGGTGCGGATCGGCGTGCGTCGGCGCCCGTTGCGGATAGGCCGGCAAGGACGCGCGCACGATGCTGCCGCCGCGGGCATCCAGTACCAGGTCAAGCACGTCGGTGCTCACCGTGATCTGTGGTGACGCTTTCCGCGCCGGCGCTGCGGACGCCTGGCCGACGCTCGCCGCAACGGCCGACGGTGCCGGCTCGCCGGGGATGGCGGCCGGCACGCTGTCATACGCCGAGCTCGCGCCGGCCGGCGCGGTAGCCACCGACGACGCGACGGGTGGCTTCACGGCGTAATCGTTTTGCCAGGCCAGGAACAGGAGATAGGCGACAGCCAGCAAGGCGAACGTGAGGAAGGTGCGCGTTTGATTCATCGCAGGGCAAATCCGATGGCGGCACGAGGCGCGGCGCGGCAACGTGGCAAGGTGGGCGTAGCGAACACCCGATTGTGGCGGCGCCCCGGTTTCGCATCAATGGGGAGGGGATGCGGCGCGCCCGGCTTCGGCGCTCAGCAGTTTGTCCCACAGCTCGTCGATCTGGGCCAACAATTGCGCGCCATCCAAGGCTGCCGCCTGTGTCCGTGCCATGACCACCATGTCCACCGCCGGTAGCCGATGACGCACTCGGCGAAAAGATTCGCGCACCAGCCGTTTGAGCCGATTGCGCTCGACTGCGCGCCGGGAAACCTGCTTGGAGATGGCCAAGCCCAAGCGCGCGACGCCAAAGCTGTTCGGCGCGTAGCGCAATTGAAAGCAGCGGACTCCAACCCGCCCGCGGCTGCTCTTTAGTGTCGCGAAATCGGCGCGCCGACGAAGCCGTGCCTGGCGCGGCAACCCGGCAATCGCCAAGATCATGATGCCGCGTTACGGTGTGAGCCGCTTGCGACCCTTGGCACGGCGCGCGTTGATCACGGCGCGACCATCGGCAGTCGCCATGCGCGCGCGGAAGCCATGCGTCCGGGCGCGCTTGATTTTGCTGGGCTGGAAAGTGCGCTTCATGTTCGCTCCGAACAGAATAGGCTCAAAAGGCTGGGAAGTATGTGGCGTTGAGGCCCGCGCTGTCAAACTGCTTGCCGCCCACCCGGCGCGGCAATTTACCGACCCCGGGGTAGTCAATGGCTGCTGCTAGACTGGTGTGACTTTGCGTGCAAACGCCTGGGCCGGTGGCTGACGAGTATTCATGAGCGAGTTGTGGCGGCGCTGTCTCGAGCGTCTCGAGGGCGACCTAAGCCCCGAGGACGTGCACACGTGGCTGATGCCGCTGCAGGCGCGCGACGAAAATAATGGCCTGCACTTGTTTGCGCCCAACCCCTATACGCTCGATGCCGTACGGGAGCGCTATCTGGCCACGATTGAGGCCACCCTCCGACAATTGAGCGGGCACCCCTGTACTGTTCATTTGCAAGTCGGCTCGAGCACCCCGGCGGCGGCCCCGGTACCAACCGTTGCGAGAGCGGCAACATCTCCAGCCGCCCTCCCGGGAGCGCTTGCGTTCAGCGCCAACCTCGATCCGCACTACACTTTTGACGCCTTCGTTGAAGGTAAGTCGAACCAGTTGGGCAAAGCTGCCGCCATGCAGGTCGCCACCAACCCTGGCCGCGCGTACAACCCGCTGTTGCTCTACGGCGGCACGGGCCTCGGCAAAACGCACCTCATGCACGCGGCCGGCAACTTGATGCGCGAACGCAATCCGGCCTGCCGTGTCCTGTACCTGCGCTCGGAGCAGTTCGTGGGCTCGATGATCGAAGCCTTGCGCGCCAAGAGCATGGACGCGTTCAAGCGCCGCTTTCGCTCGGTCGATGCCCTGCTCATCGACGATATCCAGTTCTTTGCCGGCAAAGATACCACCCAGGAAGAGTTCTTCCACACCTTCAACGCGTTGTTCGAGGCCAAGCAGCAAATCATCCTGACCTGCGACCGGTACCCCAAAGAAGTCGACAAGCTTGAACCCCGGCTCAAGTCCCGCCTGGGGTGGGGCTTGTCGGTCGCCATCGAACCGCCGGATTTCGAGACCAGGGCCGCGATCCTGCTGGCCAAGGCGCACGAAAAGGGCGTGGCGGTCGGCGAGGACGTGGCCATGCTCCTGGCCAAACGGATCCGTTCCAACGTGCGCGACCTCGAGGGCGCGTTGAACACGCTGGCTGCACGCGCCAACTTCTACGCCCGACCGATCACGCCGACATTTGCCCAGGAGACCCTGCGTGACCTGCTGGCCACCCACGCCCAGGCCGTGACCATCGCCAACATCCAAAAGATCACCGCCGAATATTTCAATGTGCGCCTGCAGGATCTCCTGTCGAAGCGCCGCGTGCGGTCGCTGGCACGACCAAGGCAGATGGCGATGACCCTGGCCAAGGAACTGACCGAACACAGCCTGCCGGAAATCGGGGAGGCCTTCGGTGGCCGCGATCACACCACGGTCATGCACGCCTGCAAGACCATCCACAAACTCATGGACACGGATCCACGGATGCGCCTGGACTTCGAGCAACTGATTCGCACACTTACGGGTTGAACCAGGCCACCTGTACAGGGCGACGTGGGCGCGTCCAGGGGACAAGCTGGGGATAAACGTACAATAAGTCGAGATCGAGAGTTATCCCCAAAGCGCGCACATGGCAACACCGCGGTTCCACACAGCGAATTAAATTACAAGAAATTGATATATAAGGATAAACTAGATTTAACCGCTGTCTCCACAGACACAACAACAACCAAAACCTCTTACTTAAGAAAACAACAGCTCATAGAGGAAAGCCAGGCCATGCAATTCAGCATTCAACGCGAAGCACTACTCAAACCACTCCAGCAGGTGGTCGGAGTCGTTGAGCGGCGGCAGACGCTGCCTGTCCTGGCCAATGTCCTGGTCAAGGTCGCGGGAACCAAGCTGGCGATCAGTGCGACGGATCTTGAAGTGGAGATGATTGCGGCGGCCGAGATCGACAACCCGGAGGATGGTGAGGTCACGATACCCGCCCGCAAGCTGTTCGACATCGTCCGGGCTTTGCCGGATGGTTCGCAGCTGGATGTCAAGCTCAAGGGCGAGCGGGTTGGACTGCAGGCGGGGCGGAGCCGGTTCACCTTGACGACGTTGCCAGCGTCCGAGTTTCCGACCGTCGATGGCATCGACCTGGTAGAGAAGGTGAGCCTGCCCGAGGAAGTGCTGCACAACCTGATGGAGCACACGGCATTCGCCATGGCAAATCAGGATGTCCGCTATTACCTCAATGGCATGCTGCTGGATTTGCAGGAGCATACGCTGCGTTGCGTGGCTACCGATGGCCATCGTCTGGCCATGAAAGAAACACAATTACAAACGACAGTGAGTACGCGCCGGCGAATCATCATCCCGCGTAAAGGCGTCAACGAGCTGATCGGCCTGCTGGAAAGCGATGGCGGCATGGTCGAGCTGGAGTTCGGTCGCAATCATCTGCGGGTGCATCGCGGCGAGGTGACTTTCACCACCAAGCTCATCGACGGCAAGTTCCCGGACTACGAGGCCGTGATTCCGCTCAGCGCGGACAAGACTGCGGTACTGGCGCGCGATGTGTTGCGCGGTGCCTTGCAGCGCGCGGGAATTCTCTCAAACGAGAAATACCGAGGGGTACGGCTGGAGCTGTCGCCCGGCAAGCTCCGCATCGTGGCGCACAACCCTGAGCAGGAAGAGGCAGTAGAGGAAGTCGAAGCCGAAACCCAGGTCAGCGAACTGGCTGTTGGTTTCAACGTGGGCTATCTGCTCGACGCGCTCGGTGCCCTGCAAGGCGAGAAGGCCCGGCTCAGCCTGCGCGACGCGCAATCGAGCTGTCTGGTACAGGAAGTGGACGACAAGAGCGCACAACACGTCATCATGCCCTTGCGACTTTGATGAGTGGTTGCGGCAGCCCTGGAGGGAGCCTGACGGCGCATAGCTTCAGCGAGCGAAGACCACTCCGGCGCAATGTTTTGCCAGTATGAACCTGCTCGCATTACGCATCCAGGACTTGCGTTGCTTGAGCCACGTGGAGTTGGAGCTGAGCCCTGGCATCAATGTTTTCCTGGGCAACAACGGCGCCGGGAAGACGAGTGTGCTGGAAGCTGCTTTCCTGCTCTCGCATGCGCAATCGTTCCGTAGCGGCAACAAGGAAGCGCTGGTCCGTCGTGGCGCAGACCAGCTTTCGGTATACGCGGAACTGCGGCGCGCGAATGGTTATACGAACCAGCTGGGCTTGGGTTGCAGTGATGGGCGCTGGTCGGCGCGGATCGACGGCAAGACGGTATCGCTGGGGCAGCTCGTGCACGCCTGCGCCGTGGTGTGTTTCGAGCCGGGTACACATGCCCTGGTGGGTGGCGGGGGTGAACACCGACGACGCTATCTCAACTGGGGCCTGTTCCACGTGGAACCACGCTTCCTGGAGACTTGGCGACGGTACGAGCGGGCGCTGAAACAGCGCAACAAACTGTTGCGTTCGGGTCAGCTGGCCAATTCAGCGCTATTCGCGCCTTGGGAGCGGGAACTGGCCGATGCGGGAGTGGCCATCGACCGACAACGCACGGCCTACCTGCAACGCCTGACACCGCTGTTGCAGGAATGCGCCGCCAAGTTGCTGCCGGAGCTGGGTTCCCTGGAGGTGCGCTACCGGCGTGGCTGGCCGGACGCCGTGGACCTGCAACCAGCGCTGGCTGAACAACGTGGCAGGGATGGCGCGAGGGGACATACGAGTCTCGGTGTACATCGCGCCGATTGGAGCCTCGTGTTCGAGCGGGCACCGTTGCGCGAGCATCTCTCCCGGGGCCAGGAAAAGCTGGCCGCACTTGCCTGTGTCCTCGCCCAGGCCCGGCTTTACGCCCTCGAACACACAGAGTGGCCAGTGGTATGCCTGGACGACTTTGCTTCAGAGCTGGACGAGCTTCACCAGGAGGCCGTGGCGGATGAGCTGCTGACCGCGGGGGCCCAGGTACTTCTGAGTGGAACACAGGTGGCCGACAGTCTTTCGGCATCCGCGTCGGTACGGTTTCACGTGGAACGAGGCGAGGTTACGCGCCTGCTATAATTGTCGATTGCGCTGCACCCTACTGAACTTGGTGGTCGACCCGCCGTGGGCAGTTTGGTGGCGCACGTCCAAAGAAGCCGAGCCCAACATGACTGAACCGACCTACGACTCCCGCAACATCAAGGTATTGCACGGGCTGGACGCGGTACGCAAGCGTCCAGGCATGTACATCGGCGACACCGACGATGGCACCGGCCTGCACCACATGGTGTTCGAAGTGGTGGACAACTCGATAGACGAGGCGTTGGCCGGTTATTGCGACCGCGTTAGGGTGATCCTGCATGATGACGGTTCTTGCAGTGTCGAGGATAACGGCCGCGGTATTCCGGTGGGGATCCATCCTGAAGAAGGGCGCTCGACGGCGGAAGTGGTCATGACCATCCTCCACGCCGGCGGCAAGTTCGATGCCAATTCGTACAAGGTGTCGGGCGGGCTACATGGTGTGGGCGTATCGGTGGTCAACGCGTTGAGCGAACACCTGTGGTTGACCATTTGGCGCAATGGCTTCGAACACCAGCAGGAATACAGTCATGGCACGCCTTTGTACGCGCTGCAGGTCAAGGGCCCGTCGAGCCGGCGCGGCACCCTCGTGCGTTTTCGGCCGAGCCGGGAAACGTTCGGCGACAACCTCGAGTTTCGCTACGAGGTGCTGGTCAAGCGTTTGCGCGAGCTGGCGTTCCTGAATTCAGGCGTCACCATCGAGCTCATCGACGAGCGCGGTGAGGGGCAGCGGGAAGTCTTCGCCTACCAGGGTGGCATTCGCTCGTTTGTCCAATACCTGGCCAAGTTGAAGACGCCATTGCACCCGAACGTCATCAGCCTGATCGCGGAACAGGACGCCATCACGGTCGAAGTTGCGATGCAATGGACTGATTCTTATCAAGAATCCATGTATTGCTTCACCAACAACATCCCGCAGCGGGATGGGGGTTCGCACCTGACCGGTTTTCGTGCAGCCCTGACCCGTTCGCTGCAGAACTATGTGGAAAGGGAGGGCTTGGCCAAGAACGCCAAGGTGGCCCTGTCCGGCGACGACATGCGCGAGGGCATGATTGCGGTGCTCTCCGTCAAGGTGCCAGATCCGAAGTTTTCCTCCCAAACCAAGGACAAGCTGGTCTCCTCGGAAGTGAAGACGGTGGTCGAGCAGGTGGTCAACGACAAGCTCGGCGAGTTCCTGCTTGAGCACCCGACCGAAGCCAAGGCCATCGCGTCCAAGGTGATCGATGCCGCGCGTGCGCGTGAGGCGGCACGGAAGGCCCGGGAAATGACCCGGCGCAAGGGCGCGCTGGATATTGCCGGCTTGCCGGGCAAGCTTGCCGATTGCCAGGAAAAGGATCCTGCGCTGTGCGAGTTATTCCTGGTTGAAGGTGACTCGGCAGGTGGTTCGGCCAAGCAGGGCCGCAATCGCAAGACCCAGGCCGTGCTGCCGCTGAAAGGCAAGATCCTCAACGTCGAGAAATCGCGTTTTGACCGCATGCTGGCTTCGGCCGAAGTCGGCAACCTGATCACCGCGCTGGGGACGGGCATCGGCAAGGATGACTACAACCCCGACAAGCTGCGCTACCACCGCATCATTCTGATGACGGATGCGGACGTGGATGGTTCGCACATTCGCACCTTGCTGCTGACCTTTTTCTACCGTCAAATGCCGGAGTTGATCGAGCGCGGTCATATCTATATCGGGTTGCCGCCGCTGTACAAGATCAAGCAGGGCAAGCAGGAGCTCTATCTCAAGGACGACGCAGCCCTGCACGACTATCTTATTTCCAGTGCCGTGGACCAGGCCGAGCTCAGCTTCCAGCCTGACGCACCGCCAATCACCGGCACCGCATTGGAAAAACTGTTGCGCGACCACCAGCGGGCGCTTGACCAAGTGGCCAAGCTGGCGCATCGCTTCGACCCGGTGATGCTCGGCGCCTTGCTGGAACACGTACCGCTGGAACCCGCTCTTTGGAGCGACGTACCAGCAATGCAAGAGTGGCTTGAAGGAGCCATGGCGCGGTTGGCCGCCAATGGTCTCGGCCGCGCGCATTACCGGATGAAGTTGCGGCCTGCAACGGCCGACCAACCAGGTGGCCTGGAAGTGCAACGTGAGCAGCACGGCCTTGTCCACGCCTGGCTGATGCCGCAGACGTTCTTCGGCAGTGCCGATTATCGGCCCATCCTCGAAATCAGTCGTGAGCTGCATGGTTTGATCCAGGGCGGCGCCATCGTGCGTCGTGGCGCTGCTTCGCGCGGAGTACTGGACTTCGCCGCCGCCCGTGACTGGTTGATGGAAGAAGCGAAGAAGGGCCGCAGCATCCAGCGCTTCAAGGGCCTGGGCGAAATGAATCCCGAACAACTGTGGGAAACCACAGTCAATCCGGATACACGGCGCATGCTGCAGGTCGGCATCGAAGACGCCCAGATTGCCGACGAAATGTTCTCCATGCTGATGGGGGAGGCGGTGGAACCGCGACGCGAATTCATCGAGACGAACGCGTTGAAGGTTTCCAATCTCGACGTCTAAATCCGATGTCGCGATGCAACTTGAGCTTTGCCGCACTTTCCGTTTAACTATGCGCTCGGCTCGCCAGATAGAGCCGTCTACTTACACGTACGGGTGATTGCATGAAGAAGAAGCTGTTGACCAGCGCATTTGCGGCGGTGTTGTGCATGGGCACCGGCTTGGCCACGGTATACGTCACGCCGGTGGCCGCAGCGCAATCCTCCAAGAGTGACAAACCTGAGGCGCTGTATCCCAACGCGACGCGCAAGGAGCCGAAGCTCGACCTGACCAACCCGCGCGACCAGAAGGCCATCAACGAAGGCCTGGAAGCCGCAAACGCCGGAGACGCCGAGAAGGCACAGAAAGATCTGCAGCCGATCATCGACAAGAGCAAGAGCAAGTACGCCCAGGCGATGGCCCTGCAAGGTTTGGCCGGCCTCAAGTACCAGAGTGGTGACGTGAAAGGCGCCATCGCCATGCTGCAGCAGGCCCTCGACCTCGGGGTGATGCCGAACGACACCTACTTCCAGTTGTTGTACATGCTGGCGCAGTTCCAGATGGCCGACCAGGACTACCAAGCCTCGCTGAACACGCTGACGAAGTGGCGTGAGGAAGGCAAAAGAGAAACAGCCGACTCCTATGCGCTGGAGGGCAACGCCGACTACCGCCTGAAAAAGTACCCGGAAGCCATTGCAGCCATCCAGAAGGCTAAATCGCTGAGCACCAAGTCCGAGCCCAGCTGGGACCAGATCCTGATGGCGAGCTACGCCGAAAGCGGGCAGCCCGACCTGGCCGCGAAACTGGCAATGGACCAGGTGGCCGCAGCGCCAAACGATGCGACCGCCTTGAACAACGCCGTCGCCATCCTGACCGACGCGAAGAAATATCCGGAAGCCATCGACCTGATGGAGAAGGCGCGCGCCAACGGCACGCTCAAGAGCGAAACACATTACGTGAACCTGGCCAAGCTGTACCTGATCACCGGCCAGTCCAGTGACGATCCCAAGCCGAACGCCATCAAGGCTGCGCAAGTTATTGATGATGGCATGAGCAAGGGCATCATTCCCAAGAGCACCGCAAACTACACCTTGCTCGGCGAGGCGGCGCAACTCGCCGACAACAACGCGCAGGCGGTGGACAACTACATCAAGGCCTCCGCTACCGCGAGCGACGGTGAGGCTTCCTTGCGTGCGGCTCAGGTATTGATCACCGAAAACAAGTACGCGGATGCCAAGAAGTATTCGCAAGAGGCGCTGGACAAGGGTCTCACTGACCACAAGGGCAATGCCTACATGGTGCTGGCCGCCAGTGAGCGCGGCTTGAAGCACAAGGCCGAAGCGATCGCCGCCATGAAGAAGGCAGCGGAGCAGCCGGAAACCGCAGCCAAGGCCAAGGAATGGCTCAAACAACAACAAAACGGTGGCCGCTGAATGGAAGGCTATATCGGCTGACCAGTACAACGCCAGATGGACGTCCATTCGTGATGTCCAGACAGGGGAAAAATGCTATACATGAGTTTCGGGTTGTTGTAGTATCGGTTGTCTTATCCTCGCGTTTCCTCGGTGGTGCGTACCGCCCACAAGTCAGGGGTGGTTGCGTGTCACGGCTTCGTGGTGACGTCCTTATCCCGCTCGATCAGCTTCAGACAGTGACAGATGGCCTCTCGTAACGATGAAAACAGGCGGTTTAGTTGGAAGCGCACCTGGGCATTGGCCGTGGCGGTCGGGCTGCATGCTTTCGCGTTTCTGCTGATGGTTGCACCTGTCGCTCCGGACCAACCGGCGAAGGTGAAGAAAGAGCAGATTGTCCAGGTAAACTTCATCGAGCCGCCGCCGCCGCCGCCGCCGCCGCCGCCGCCGCCGCCCGAGCCACCCAAGCAGCCGCCGCCGAAAGAGCCGCCGCCGCAACCGCCGCCGACTCCGACTCCACCGCCCGTAGCGGAGGTTTCGCAGAACCAGGTGCAGGCGGTACCGCCCGCGCCACCGAAGCCGCCACCGCCGCCCGTGGCCGATACCCAGGCCAGCCAGGATCTGAGTTACAACAGTCAAATCCAGCCCAAGTATCCGCCCCAGGCAGTGCGTGCTCGGCACGAAGGGACGGTTATCCTGCTGATCCTGGTGGGTACGGACGGCTCGCCCAAGGACATCAAGGTCGAGAAGTCCAGTGGTTATCGAGAACTTGATCGTTCGGCCATGGATGCCGCAAAACAATGGCGCTTCAACCCGACGGTCCGTAATGGACAAAAGGTTGAGGGCTACGCTCGTGTACCAGTCACTTTCAACCTCAACCAGATGTAACCCAATCGGCTGTAACCGGCGGTGATCGATTACAGTTACAGTTCACGCTTGACTTCCTTAGGGTAGCGTTATGTTCCTACAGACTCCTGATACGACCGGTGCCGCGCCAGCATTGGGTGGCAATAGCAATGCTGAAGCCATGAAGCAGATGGGCTTCGGTGACTTGATGCAACACTTCGACTGGCTCGGTTGGGTCGTCTTCGTCACCTTGATCATCATGTCGTTCCTGACGTGGTATTACATTGTGGTGAATACGATCCGCAACATCGTAGTGAGCCGGCGCGCCGACAAGGTGATCGACGGGTTTTGGGCTACGTCCAATACGCAGGAGGCCATCCGCGAATTGGAAGCACAGCCAAAGAGCGAGCCGTTCTCAAAGATTGCCCTGGACGCGGCAGCGGCGGTGGCCCACCACCAACATTCCCAGGCCACGGCAACTGCTGACGGACGGGTGGCCAGTGCGCTCACTCGTTCCGAGTTCATTGACCGCGCGTTGCGTCAGGCAATTGCTCGCGAGAGTCTGCGTCTCGAGGCTGGCTTGACCTTGTTGGCAACGGTCGGTTCCGCGGCACCGTTCGTCGGTCTGCTCGGTACGGTCTGGGGCATTTACCACGCGTTGATTCGTATTGCCGCATCCGGCGACGCGTCGATGGCGGTCGTGGCGGGTCCTGTCGGTGAGGCATTGCTGATGACCGCATTCGGCTTGTTCGCCGCCATTCCCGCGACCTTTGCGTTCAACGCCTTCAACCGGGCAAACCGGGTGACGTTTGCACGCTTCGACGAGTTCGCGAATGACCTGCACGATTTCTTCGCCACGGGTTCGCGCGTCGAAAGTCAGAATTGAGGGCTTAACCCATGTCGATGAGTGCCGGAGGCAATGCCAGTGGGATGATGGCGGAAATCAACGTCACCCCACTGGTGGATGTGATGTTGGTGCTGCTGATCATCTTCATGATCACTGCTCCCTTGATGACCCATTCCATCAAGATCGACCTGCCGATTGCCAACCCGCATGCCAAGGAAGACGTGGCCAAGACTCCTCCATTGGATCTGGCAATCAAGCAGGACGGCAGCTTGTATTTCAATGACCAGCCGATCACCAGTTCGGAACTGCGGGCCACGTTGGCCGTGGCTGCACAGAAGATCCCCCAGCCCGAATTGCAGATTCGGGCTGACCAGAACACCGAATTCAAGCTGGTCAGGGCGGCGCTAAATGACGCCAAGAGCCAAGGCATGGTCCATGTCGGCTTCATGACGATCGGCAAGCCGCACCAGGAGTAAGCGTCATGGCCAAATCGAAAAAAGTTGAACATGCGGGCCCGATGAATGAGATCAACGTGACACCGTTGGTCGACGTTCTGTTGGTGTTGCTGATCATCTTCATGATCACGGCACCGATTCCGGCCTTGAAGATCAAGGTCGATCTCCCGCAGCCCAATCCGAATCCGCCGACCACCAAACCCCTGGATCCCATCCACTTGCGGATCGATCGTGCTGGGTCCTTCTATTGGAATGACGTTCCGGTGGATGATCAAGGTTTGCAGGCACAGCTGGCCGTCATTGCCCAGCAGAAGGAGCAACCGGAGATCCAGATTGGACCGGATGACGCCGCGGCGTACAAATATGTCGCACACGTCCTGGCTGCGGCCAAGACCTACGACCTTGTAAAAATTGGATTTGCCGGCGGCTAGGCACAGAAAAGACTGGGGAACAACGCTAAAGGAAGGGAGCGGCCTGCATTTGCGGGCCGCTTTTCGTTTGGCGGCGATAACGCCGCGCGATGCCGGCACCGCATTGTCCATGACCAGCCCGTCCAGCGTCTGTGACTACCGCTCGCTGTGGCGATTGCCTGGCCTCAAGCAAAATGCCTGGCATCCCCTGCGCGCGATACGGATGTGGTGTTTTTTGACGTTGTCCTACCGCCTGATGGCTGGCGTCGACTAAAGGATGGTGCTGGCTCCTACGCCAAAAGCCGTGAACAGGCGGGTGTAGATCCACTTGCCAGACAAAGCGACGTCCGGGAAGTCGCCGACCGCGGTGTAACACGAATAGAAGTCCGGATCGGAAATCGACAAAGGCTGGCACCCGGGATTGAGTTCGTAGCTGGTCGCATACCGGAATGGCCAGAGATCGAAGATTGGCAGATACGACGACACCTCCGCCATGGCCTGGTTGACGTCGGTGAGCACGGGTACAGTGGCGCTCCGCGGCGCGATCACCCAGGCATTGTCGGGTGTAGTGCTGAGCAGGATCGATGCCCGTACCTGGCGCGCAAAGCGCTGGTCATGGACGATGACCCCGGCTTCAGTGTTGTAGTGGTCCGAGCGCGGGTCGAAGTTGTGGGAGCCGACCATCGCGAAGGCCTCGTCCACGACGATGGACTTGGCATGCAGGCTGAAGCGTTGTCCCTCACTCACCAGCGGCACAGGGCGGTGTCGCTGGCCGCGGCTGCCAAACAAGCCACGACCGCCGGTTTCGGCCGGCTCGCCTTGGGCCAGCCTGCGCTGCGCAATGCCTTGGACAGCATCGGGCGGCTGCTCCGGATCTTCACTGTTGGCGTCAAGATAGGCCGCGCCTGCGATTGGCGCATGGGGTTTGAACTCATAGATCTCGAAGCCGTAGCGCACGAGATAACGCTTGCGATGCTTATATGACATCGCATAGGTCACGAAGGCATCTGTCGCAGCCAGAGAGTTCGTCGACACCAGGATTCGAGGCGGCGGCTGCCGATCGTGCAAACGCTCAAAGATCTTGCCGGCACGCTTGCTGATGACAAGGTAAGGCGTCTGCAAGACGACTTCGCGCTTGGCCTCGCCGACCATCTGCACGACATGCCGGGTGAATGCGGCCGCCGCAGTTTGATCCGGATCCTCGGTCTTTGACGGCATGTCACTGAAGAACTCGACATCGCCGGTGCGCAGGCTCTGTGCCAGGACGTGTGCCGACAACCATGGGTCATCGCCCGCTTCAAGCTGCACGCGCGCCACGCGGCGCGGACGTTCGTACACGGGCGTGATCCAGCCTGGTCCATCCGGATGGGCCGTGATATAGCGATTGACGTCGCGCAGGTGCGTCAAGCCGACCGAGCGCCGATGCGTCCAGAACAGCCGAAAGCTCTCGGCCATGCGCCGCACGGCCGGGCCGCCCACCATGACGTCGCGGTCGACATAGTCAAAAGTTGGGTCCCAGTCGAAGTACCGGTCTTGGTAGTTGCGCCCACCGGTGATACCCACCCGGTCGTCGATGATGAAGACCTTGTTGTGCATGCGCTGATTGAACTTGAAAAAGCAGCACGCGATGCCGGCCGCCCACTGCAACGGCGAGGTATGCGCATCATCGAACGTGGGGTTGTAGAGCTTCACGCGCAAATTGGGGCTGGCCCGTGCCAGCGCGTCAAGCAGGCCCAAGTCGCTGAACGCGCCGAGTTGGTCAATCAGGACGCGCACCTTTACTCCACGCCGCGCCGCTTCGACCAGCGCGTCCAGCATGACCAGTCCGGCATCGTCGTCGTCCCAGATGTACGTCTGGACGTCCACCGCCCGCCGGGCCGCCCGAATCAGGTTCAATCGCGCGACCAAGGCGGTCTCACCGTCGTCCAGCAGGCTTACCACGTGTACCGGATGCCCCGGCGTGGAATCGCGCATGGCCTGCTCGGCGGCCTCCCACAGCGGCGAAGGCACGGCGCAGTGCGCCGGTCCGCCGCAAGGGATGCTGCGGTCCGTTGTGGCGGCAATGATGCCATCGGCCTGACGCACCTGTGCCCGCGTCAGCGTGCATCCCGAGAGGACCGAACCGATCAGCAGCGATGCCAGTGCGAGGCGAAAAACGGTCATGCCTGAGCCATCAACCGGGTCTCTTCTCCGACCTCACCGCCGATACGGGCCCTTTCTGGGTGGTGACGCTATACCCAGGGGTCATGGCGACCAGAATGCGCCAAGGCGCGCGCTACCGGGTTCAAGTGGGCCATTGAATTGCAGTATCGCCAAACCAGCGGGTGGCATGCCGCGAAATTGGTCGGAGCGGCCCTCGACCAGCAATGCCACCAGCCGCTCCATGCCAGGGTTGTGGCCGATCAACAATATCGCGCGCGCGTCGCCATAACGATCCAGCACCGCCAGCAGCTCGCCGGGCGTGGCATTGTAGATTTCCCCGACCTGGTTCGGAATCGAGGTACTGCCAAGCCCCTGCAGCAACAGGCGCGCGGTCTGCTCCGCACGCTTGGCGGGGGAGCAGAGGACGTGGTTGGGCACCACGCCATGGGTGGCCAACCACACTCCGGCAGTGCGTGCCTCTTCCATGCCATGCGGGGTCAGCACTCGATCTTGATCCTTGCCTGACGACGCTCCCGTCTCGGCCTCAGCGTGCCGCACCAAAATCAGTTCTTGCATGGAAACACTCCAGAGCCTGCCTAGGCGCAAGCGTGGCCTTGGTGTCGCGGTTGAGGATGCTTCAGCGCCGTTGCCGCCGGAGCCAGCGCAACAAAGGCTTCCAGTCTTCCTGGTGGCTGCGGACCTGTTCGGATTGGTAGTCGAATATGCCCTTGCCAAGCGCGCTCAGCAACACGTAGGCCTGGCTGTCGCGCAGCTGGGCCACGACCGGAAATGGCGCGTTCCCGGCGAGCTCGGCAAGCGCGTCCTGGCTGGCATGGGTCCACGGCTTGAGCCGGTTGCCCACCAGGGCAACCGGCAACTTGCCGCGTTTGATCTCCGGTACCTGTTGCAATTCGGCAAGGAAATCCTGTGTCGCCCCCAGGTCGAACGACGAGGGCAATACCGGTATCACCAGCGCGTCGGCAAGCTCCAGGTACAGGCCGAGCTCGCGCAAGCCCGCGCCCGCTGGCGTATCGATGAGCAGTTGCCGGGTCTCGCCTGGCACCCGGTCCAGCGACTTGCGGCCTCCGGGCAATCCCGTTACTGCCGGAACCGAGTCCGGGCGCAGCGTCGTCCAGCGCATGCTGGAACCCTGGCGGTCGGCGTCGATGATCGTCGAGGGCTGGCCCGCCTGGGCCCACTGCGCGGCCAGCTGCGTCACCAACGTGCTTTTCCCGCAGCCACCCTTGCTGCTTGCGACGAGTGTCGTGAACATCGCTCGATCCTTGCCACCGTGCGTGGCACAAGCCTAACCGGGAAGCCTCGGGGAAGGAACAGGCGAGCACTCATCAGTCCGAGCTGCGGTCGGCGTCGCTTGGCAGAAAGCCTCAGGGCTTGGGCTCGGCTGATGGAGACCAGCCTGCAGGTGCTTCCGCGCCGATGTGGTTTTCGCGCAGCGCCGCGAGCATCAGGCTCATTTCGGTGCCGCCGTTGCGCGCCAGGGCCAGTAAGCCTTGGGCGACAGCGCGCTCATGCAGCGCACGCGCGTTCAACTCGGCAAAGTTCTTGACCTGCCAGGCGAGATTGATCCGCTGTCGGGCTGCATCGCGTTGCTGTGCGGGATCGGCAGCCAGGGTCTCGCGCAAATGCAATCCCAAGGATTGCGCCAGCGGGCTCGAGCCCCATTCCAGGATTTTGCCCAACTTGAGGCACTCCGCTTTGGTTTCCGCCTCCGCGTCGGGCGCCGTGCAGAGCTTGGCCGCGACCTGCAAGGCGGGTTGCGGCAGCGTATGCCCCAGACCAAATACCAGCATGACCTGGGTTGCCAGCGCGCCTGAGCCGTATGCAGGATTGACCGTTGCGGCCGGGGGCGGCAAAGTCCCGACAGTCTTGGCCAGCGCTTCCAGGCCGGTGCCCACGTAATCGTCATATGCCTTGGCGGCTGCAGCCTGGGCCAGGTCTTCACGTGCGGCGACGTGATCGCGGGCGCGCACGTCGACACCGAGCTTGAGCAGCCAGACTGCAGCGTTGTCCGCAGCCTCCTGCACCAGGGCCTTGCTGGCATCCGGATTGGGACATTGACCCGGGACCGTGGTGCAATCAGCCAGGCGCGCCCAGGTGACCACCGGGCCGGCGCCAGGCGCGGCGGCGGCGCGCCCGATCAATGCGTGGAAGCCCAGCGGCGCGGGCTGCTCGCTGAGTGGCCGCGCCAGCAGCGCAGCGGCCAGCAACGGCTGCGCCTCGGCACGCAAGGCCAGCACGCTGACCAGGTCGCGCTGGAAAGCCAGCAAGGCCTGGTCCTGGGCGCGGTCGGCGGCGGTGATGCGCGGGGTCGGGGTGGTGCTGCGCTTCTGTGCCCAAGTGGAGGTCCCCGTGGTGAGCAGCAGCGCACTGGTGAGGCCAGCCAGCCAAGTGAAAACCCGCATGCCGCGCATATGCCTATTCCGTCAGATGGACACCGGCGGCAGCATACCGGCGGGTGTTTGAACGCGACCCGTCGCGCCAGGCAGGCATCGCCACGCTCCTAGTCGACCAAGGTCTCGCGCATGAATTCAGGTTGGGCCAGCGCCGCCTTGTGGATCTCGGCGTTGTAATAGTGGGTGCGGAATTTCTTGCTGAGCGCGCCGCGTTCGCGGAAATCGTGCAGCTCGCCGCCCTTGCGCGCCATCGTGCAACTCCACCAGCCGGTGGGGTAGCAGGGCTGCGGGAACGGCAAGGTGCGCCTGGCGCTGAAACCGGCGGCGTGCATGGCCGCGCGCATCGACTTGATCAGCTCCAGGTGTACCAGCGGCGACTCGCTCTGCTGCACCAGCAGCCCGCCGTGTCGCAAGGCCTTGAAGCAGGAAGTGTAGAACGCCGTGTTGAACAATCCGGCGGCGGGTCCGACCGGATCAGTGGAATCCACGATGACCAGGTCGATCGACTCTGTCGTCGCTTCGGCGAGGTACTTGATGCCGTCTTCGAACCGCAGTTCCGCCCGCGGGTCACCGTTGTTCTCGCACAGCTCCGGGAAATACTGCTCGGCCAGGCGGGTGACCCGCTCGTCAATTTCCACCTGCACCACGTGCTCCACCTCATCGTGGCGCAACACCTCGCGCAGCGTGCCGCAGTCCCCGCCGCCGATGATCACCACCTGTTTGGCGCAGGCATGGGTGAACAGCGCCGGATGCGTCATCATCTCGTGATAGAAGAAATTGTCCCGGGCGGTGAGCATGATGCAGCCATCGATGACCATCAGCTTGCCCCAGTCCGTGGTCTGGTAGATGTCAATCGTCTGAAACGCTGACTTCTCGCTGTGCAGCAATTGCTCGGTGCGAAAACCAATGGATGAGCCGGAAGCCTGGTGAGCCTCGGTGAACCAGCCTGGCTGCTGCGACATGGCGCGATCCTGGAAAAGTGGATGAGTCGACCGGCAAGTGTAACCACAAGCCGCCATGACGGGTGCAGGTGCTCCACATCTCCGGGGCGGCTCACTACAATGAACGACCGCGGTGGATTGGCCTGCGCCAGCAGGCCGGAACGCCTCCGCACGCCCGACGTGCCTTGCGCGACGCAGGGCGCAGCCCTTTCGTAAGCGAATGCGCGATCGCCAGCGGCTGCCGGCGCCCCGGGCATGGCTCAACATGAGGAGAACTTGCGTGAATGCCGCATGGACCATTGATGACGCCCGTCGCACTTACGCGGTACGCCACTGGAGTGACGGTTACGTCGACGTCGACGCAAACGGCCAGCTGCGGATGTATCCACGGGGTGAGCCAGGCCCGGGGCTGGCCTTGTCAGCGATCGTCGAGCGCGCGCACGCCGAGGGCCTGCGCCTACCGCTGCTGGTGCGCTTCCCGGACATCCTCGCCGATCGTCTGGCACGCATGCAGCACGCATTTGCGCAGGCAATGACCAGCGCGGCGTATGCCGGGGGCTATACCGCGTTGTACCCGATCAAGGTCAACCAGCAACACAGCGTGGTCGGCGAGCTGGTCGCGGCCGGAACTCGCGGCTTCGGCCTGGAAGCGGGTTCCAAGCCCGAGCTGATGGCCGTGCTCGGCATGGCCCGAACTGGCTGCACGATCGTTTGCAACGGCTATAAGGATCGCCAATACATCCGCCTGGCCTTGCTCGGGCGCAAGCTCGGGTTGAACGTGTACATCGTCGTCGAGAAATTGTCCGAGCTCGACTATGTTCTGGACGAGGCTGCAGCGCTCGGCGTGGAGCCGCAGCTGGGCGTGCGCGTGCGCCTGGCCTCGATTGGTGCTGGCAAATGGCAGAACACGGGCGGCGACAAGGGCAAGTTTGGCCTCTCGCCCTCGCAGGTCCTCGAGCTGGTTGCCCGGCTGGAGACGGCCGGCCTCAAGCACACGTTGCGGTTGCAGCACTTCCACATGGGCTCGCAGATCTCCAACCTGCACGACATCGCCAACGGCATGCGCGAGGCCACACGCTATTACGTCGAACTGCTGCACCTGGGCGTGCCGCTGGACGTGGTGGACGTGGGCGGTGGATTGGGCGTGGACTATGAGGGCTCGCGTTCGCGCAGCTACAACTCGATCAATTACTCGCTTGAGCAATATGCCCAGGCCATCGTCCAAGCCCTGGCCGAGGCGACACGGGCCGAAGGCTTGCCTGCACCGCACATCCTGACTGAAGCCGGGCGGGCGATGACCGCGCATCACGCGGTGATGGTGGTGAACGTTTCCGAGGTGGAGACGCTGCCACCGGGCATGGTGGCCCCGGCGACCAGTGGCGAGCCGGCAGTATTGCGGGACATGCGTGCCACCTGGGCGCAACTGGATCAGCGCCCGGCCCTGGAATTGTTCCACGAGGCCAAGCAGTTGCTGGCCGAGGGCCAGGCCCAGTTTGCCGCCGGACAGCTTGACCTGGCCCACCGCGCGCGCCTGGACGACTTGTACTACGCCGTCATCAATGCGGTGCGCGGCCGCTTGCTGCCGGCAGAGCGCGCGCATCGACAGGTGCACGATGAACTTGACGAGAAACTGGTGGACAAGTACTTCGCCAATTTCTCCGTGTTCGAATCGATACCGGACGTGTGGGCGATCGGCCAGATCTTCCCGATCGCACCGATTTCCCGCCTGGATGAAACGCCCACGCGGCGCGGCGTCATCGTCGACCTGACTTGCGATTCGGACGGCCGTATCGACCATTATGTCGATGCCGAAGGCGTGGACGTGAGCCTGGCCTTGCATGCGTTGCGCGAGGGTGAGCGCTATTGCCTTGGCATCTTCATGGTGGGGGCGTACCAGGAAACCCTGGGCGACATCCACAACTTGTTCGGTGACACTGATGCGGTGAACGTGCGCATCGACGGCGACGGTTTCCGTTTTTCACATATCCGTCGTGGTGACACCACCGATGTGATGCTGGATTACGTCGGCTACGATCTCACGGCTTTGCGCGCCTGCTTCCGCCGGCGCATTGCCGATGCTGGTTACGCCGGGAGCGAGGCCGAGGCGCTGTATGCCACCCTCGAAGCCGGGCTCACCGCCTACACCTATCTTGCCGACGGCGCGCGCTGAGCAACGCCTGTATCAGTCGCGGTGCACCTGTAGGCCGGCGGCCGACTGGCTAACCGGCATCACCTCGATGCGGTTGACGTTGAAGTGCGGCGGCAAGTTGGCGATCCACCAGATCGTCTCGGCCATGTCGTGGGCCGTGATCGGATGCGCGCCGGCATAGAGCTGGTCCGAAGCGGCCTGGTCGCCACCGGTGCGCACCAGGGTGAATTCGGTCTCGGCCATGCCTGGCTCGACCGAGGTCACGCGCACGCCCGTGCCGTGCAGGTCGGTGCGCAGGTTCTGCGAGAACTGGGTGACGAAGGCCTTGGTGGCGCCGTAAACGTTGCCGCCGCGGTAGGCATAGCTGCCGGAAATCGAGCTCAGGTTGATCAGCGCGCCGCGACGCTCGATCAACCGCGGCAGCAGCAGGCGCGTCATGGCCACCAGCGCCGTGACGTTGGTGTCGATCATCTGCTGCCATTGGGCGAGGTCCGCCTGTTGTGCCGGCGCCATGCCCAGCGCCAGGCCGGCGTTGTTGACCAGCAGGTCGATGCCGGCAAAGGCCTCGGGCAGGTCGGCAACGGCGGTGCGCACGGCGTTCAGGTCGCGCAGGTCGAAGGCGCAGGTATAGAGCTGCGCGGTGTCGTGCTGTGCCGCCAGTGCACGCAGGCGTTCGGCGCGGCGGCCGCTGGCAATCACGCGCCAGCCACCATGCAGGAAGCGTTCCGCGGTGGCGGCACCGAAACCCGCGGTGGCACCGGTGATCCAGACGGTTTTGTCAGGCATGGGCAATGGCGTAGGGGTGGTGGTGGGATTGGTGTGCGCTGGGTGTGGCGCGACGACGCTAGTTGCCTGCCTTCAAGGCAATGGCATTGAAACCCGCGCCAGCCAGCCGCTGCTTGGTCGATTCCAGCTCGGTGGCGGAGCGGAAAGGACCCAGTCGCACCCGATGGTAAGTTTGGCCTTCGATGGTGGCGGTTTGCACCTGGGCCACGAAACCCTGCAACGCGAGCTTGGCTTTCAGTGCATCGGCATCCGCCGGGCTGGGGAACGCGCCGACCTGCAACAGATAGCCACTCCCCGCCGCGGGCATGGGCAGCGCACTCGCGGGCGCTGCGGCAATGTTCTTGCTCACTGCGCCTTCCAGATCGGGCTGGGCTGCCGCTGGTGCGGCCGGGGGCGCGGCCACGGCTTGCGCGGCTTGTGCAGCCTGAGCCGCCTGAGCCGCCTGTTGGGCGGCAAGCTGCTTTTGCTGCTGCTCCGCACGGGCTTGGGCGCTGATCTCGGCATCCGGGATGCGCACTTCCTTCTCGGACAGTACCGAATAAAAATCGTATTGCGGCCTCTTGCTCGGCGCGGCGTTGCTGGCGCCGGTGGCTACGCCCTGGTCGCCATCGCCCTGGGCGACGGCCTGTGGGTTCGCTTGCGGGCCGCTGTCGGACTTCATGCTACGCAACAGGTCGCCGCGCAACACCACGACCATCAGCAAGGCGCCGACGATGAACGCCACCACGGCATAGCCCCATCCCGGGAAGCCGCCCTGCCGGTTGCGGACTGCCTGGCGGTTTCTACCCTTGCGCGCGGCCATTACATTTTCTCCGGAGCGGTGAGCCCAAGCAGGCCCAGGCCATTGCTCAATACTTGCCTGGTGGCCACCGCGAGCGCAAGGCGCGCATTGCGCAATGCCGCGTCGTCGACCAGGAACTGGTGTGAGTTGTAGTAGACATGGAAGGCGTTTGCCAACTCGCGCAGGCCGCTGGCGAGCAGCTGCGGTTCCAGTGCGGTGGCCGCGGCTTCCACCAGCTCCGGGTATTTGGCCAGTTCGGTCAACAGCAACTGCTCTTGCTCGGTGTCGAGGCGGGCGAGGTTGGCCAGGCCCTGGTCGCGGTCGAAGACGAGGCCCTTCTCAGTCGCCTGGCGCAGCACGCTGCAGACGCGCGCATGCGCGTACTGGATGTAATAGACCGGGTTGTCGTTGCTCTTGGCCCGTGCCAGGTCGACGTCGAATACCAGTTGCGAGTCGGATTTGCGCGCGATCAGGAAATACCGGGTGGCATCGCGGCCGACCTCGTCGATCAGGTCGCGCAAAGTGACGTAGGAGCCCGCGCGCTTGGAAATCTTCACCTCTTCGCCGCCGCGCATGACGGTGACCATCTGGTGCAGCACGTATTCGGGCCAATCCTTTGGGATGCCGACCTTGAGCGCCTGCAACCCGGCCTTGACCCGGGCGAGCGAACCGTGGTGATCCGAGCCCAGCTCGGTAATCGCGCGCTTGTAGCCACGCTCCCACTTGCTCAGGTGATAGGCCACATCAGGCACAAAATAAGTGTAGGTGCCGTCGGATTTGCGCATGACGCGGTCTTTGTCATCGCCGAAATCCGTGGTGCGCAACCACAGCGCACCGTCCGCCTCGTAGGTGCAGCCGTTTGCCACCAGCAGGTGCACGGTGTCCTCGACCTTGCCGCTCGTGTACAGCGAGGATTCGAGGAAGTGCACGTCGAAATGCACTCCGAACGCGTCCAGGTCCAGGTCCTGCTCGTGACGCAGGCTGGCCACGGCATAACGACGAATCGCTTCCAGGTCCTCGACCTCGCCGCTGGGCAGGAGCGTGGCGCCGTCGGCGACCACCGGCACCCGTTCCAGGTAGGCCCGGGCCACTTCCGCGACGTAGTCGCCGCGATAGCCGTTTTCCGGCCAACCGGGATCTTCGGGAGCGATGCCGCGGGCGCGGGCTTGCACGGACGCGGCGAGGTTGGCGATCTGCACCCCAGCGTCGTTGTAATAGAACTCGCGGCGCACATTCCAGCCATTGGCGGCGAGCAGCCGGCTCAGGCAATCGCCAATGGCAGCTGCCCGGCCATGGCCCACGTGCAGCGGACCGGTCGGGTTGGCAGAAACGAATTCCACCCCGACGGTCTTCCCGCCGCCATTCTGGTTACGACCGTAATGCTCGCCCTCGGCCAGGATGCGCCTGATTTGCGCCAGCGCGGCATCCGCGGCGAGGAAGAAGTTGATGAAGCCTGGCCCGGCAACGTCGACTTTTTGCAGCAACGGACTCGGCGGCAGCGCCGCCACCAACTTCGTGGCCAGCTCGCGCGGTTTGGCGCGAACCGCGCCTGCCAGCAGCAGGGCGATATTGCAGGCGAAATCGCCATGGTCCCGGTTGCGTGCGCGCTCAATCACGAAGGATGGCAGTGCCAGATCGGCGGGGAGTTCGGCGCGCGCCTTCAGGGTTTGGAACGCCTTGGCCATCAAGGCGTGCAGCTGTGTTTTCACTATGGCGCCGGGATCTGCATGGAACCGGCGATATTAACAGACGCCGCCATTCCCGAGCCCCAAGCCACGTGCGTATCGGTTGCCAGCGTGATGCCGGGTTACCGGTGCCAGCCGGAAGGTCGGCTGTGGATAACTCTGTGGGCAAGGGGAGCGATAGCTGCGAACTCGAAGCCTGCGTGGAGCCGAGAGACAGCATGACGTCGATATATTCATTTACAATCAATAAATTACAAATACAACCTGAAGCGTTGCAGGTCATTTCGCCCGCAACTGAGCGGTGTTCGGATTGTGCATAAGTTTCACGCACTTGCCGGCCACCGTTTGATCGGAATAGACAAGCAAAACATATTCATCCAGGCATATCCGCCCCGGACGGCGTGGGATGCTGGGGTCAGAGCAGACCGCGGGCTGCCATGGAAACCGGCTCGCCACTGCCGATCACCAAGTGATCCAAGACCCGCACACCGACCAGTTGCAAGGCATGGCCCAGATCCCGGGTGATGGCACGGTCAGCGGCACTGGGCTCGGCCACGCCCGAAGGGTGGTTGTGCGCAAAGATGACGGCGCAGGCGTTATGCCGCAGGCAAGCGCGGACAACTTCGCGGACGTGCACGCTGGCGCCGTCGACGGTGCCGCGGAAGAGTTCCTCGAAGGCCAGTACCCGATGCCGGTTGTCCAGGTACAGGCAGGCGAACACCTCGTAGGGAAGATGGCGCAGTTGCGCGCGCAGATAGCTCCCACTGTCCTTTGGGCTGGTGAGCGCCGGCTGCTCCCGGAGCTGCTCGGACAAGCTGCGCCGAGCCAGCTCGAGCGCTGCGGCCAAACGTGCGCGCTTGGCGGGCCCCAATCCGCCGCTGCGAACCTGTCCTTCGGGCCTGCCCAGCAAAGCCCCCAGGCTACCCGTCTGGGTCAGCAGCTCGCGGCCGAGGGCAACGGCGTCCTTGCCGCGGCTGCCGCTGCCGAGCAGCACGGCGAGCAGCTCGGCATCGGACAGCGCGCCGCTGCCGCGGCTCAGCAGTTTTTCCCGGGGGCGCTCACCGGCTGGCCATTCGCGAATGCTCATGGCGAGGAGGATGCCGCCGGCTGCGTGAGCATGGCAGCGGCATTGCCGGGCCGATCCGGTAAGCTAGCACTCTGCGTCATTGTCAGGCCGCCCCTACATGCGTCTTGCCCAACGCCGCATTCTCGTCGGGGTGTCTGGCGGGATTGCCGCCTATAAGAGTTGTGGACTGGTGCGGCGCCTGCGTGAAGCGGGTGCGGAAGTGCGCGTGGTGATGACGGCGAATGCGGCCCATTTCGTGGGGGCGGCCACGTTCCAGGCACTGTCCGGACAAGCCGTGCGGACCAGCCTATGGGATGCCCAAGCCGAAGCGGCCATGGGCCACATCGAGTTGGCGCGTTGGGCCGAGCGGGTCGTGATTGCCCCGGCGACGGCGGACTTGGTTGCGCGCCTGGCCCACGGCAGGGCCGATGACCTGTTGACCACGCTGTGCCTGGCCACCACGGCGCCGCTGTACCTGGCTCCGGCCATGAATCGCCAAATGTGGGCGCACGCGGCGGTGCAGGCCAACCTGGCCGTGCTGCGCGAACGCGGCGTGCACGTGCTTGGCCCGGCAGCCGGCGAACAGGCCTGCGGCGAGGTCGGTGCTGGACGCATGCTCGAACCCGAAGCACTGCGGGACGCCCTGGCGGCATCGTTTGTGGACGAGGTACTGCGTGGGGTGCGGGTCCTGGTCAGCGCTGGCCCGACCTACGAGGACCTCGATCCGGTGCGCTATCTCGGCAACCGCTCGTCCGGACGCATGGGTTTTGCGGTCGCGCAGGCGGCGGTCGAAGCGGGCGCCGCGGTCACCCTCGTAGCTGGCCCGGTGCAGCTGCCGACGCCTACCGGGGTCGTGCGCCGCATCGACGTGCGCAGTGCCGAGCAGATGCATGCAGCGGTGCTCGCCGCGGCACCGCAGGCGGATATCTACATTGGTGCGGCTGCGGTCGGCGACTATCGCCCGGCGCAGACGGCGGAACACAAACTCAAGAAGCAGGCGGACGAGGGCATTACCCTGGCCTTGGTGCAAAACCCGGATATCCTCGCCAGCCTGGCGGCACAGGCGCCGCACCCGTTCCTGGTGGGCTTTGCCGCCGAGACTGACGCCGTGGCGGACTATGCGCAGGACAAACTGCGGCGCAAGGGTCTGGACATGATTGCGGCCAACGAGGTGGGTGCTGGCGTGGGCATCGAGGTGGCCGACAACGCCTTGCGGGTGTTCTGGCCTGGCGGTTCGCAGAACCTGCCGCTGGCCCCCAAGCAAGAGCTCGCGCGCGACCTGGTGGCGAGTATCGCGCAGCGCTACCGGGCCGCGCGTGCATGAGCGACATGCCTGGACGCACCACCGTGGATGTGGCGCTGAAGATCCTCGATCCGCGGCTCGGACAGGTCATTCCCTTGCCGACCGCCGCTACGCCGGGCAGCGCGGGCATGGATTTGCGTGCAGCGATACCCGGGCGGCTGGTGCTCGCGCCCGGAGACACCGCGCTGATACCCACGGGACTGGCCCTGCATATCGGCGACCCGAATTGGTGTGCGCTGATCGTGCCGCGCTCGGGCCTGGGCCACAAGCAAGGCCTGGTCATGGGCAACCTGGTCGGCGTGATCGACGCCGACTATCAGGGGCCACTGATGATTTCGTGCTGGAATCGTGGCCGCGCGCCCTGCACTATTGACGTCGGCGATCGCGTTGCCCAGTTGCTCCTGGTGCCTGTAGCTGCACCCCGACTGCATGTGGTGACGGATTTTGTGCCGAGTGAGCGGCGTGAGGGTGGCTTTGGGTCCACCGGAATCACCTGAGCGAAACCCTGTTGCGCAGCGCAAGGTCAGCGAGGAACCCCGGGTTCTCGAGGAGTGACATGGCACGTAACGGATCGGGCACGCGTCAGGCACGTGGGGCGCAGGACTGGGGTCGCCTGCTCTCGCTCGCCGGGGCTACCGTACTCATCGCGCTGGGTTTGTTCTGCGCCTGGCAGGCCTGGCTGATCGTGCACGAGCAGGTGTTGCTGGATCAGGTCCGCACCGCGCGTGACCAGGCGGCATCAGCCCTCGCGGCGGAAATTGCCCGCGAACGCGAACCGATCGAAAAGGCGCTCGCCGGAGTCGATCCGGCTGTGGCCATGAGTGCGCCGCAGACCACGATTGCCGTTTGGCGCCGACAGCTTCCGCAGGTCCTGCAGCTGGAGCTCTTCAGCGGCAGCCTGGATGAGGTGCTCCACGCAAATTACCGCGTGTTTGGATACGCCAAGGCAGCGCAGCTCATGGCGGCGCCGGACTTTGTCGGCGCCCCGTTGGCGCAAAGCGTGGTCGCCACGCATGGCGACCGCCGCCTGAGCTTTGTCATTCCGGTTGGAGCGGCGCGTCAGCCGCTTGGCTGGGCTTGGGTCGAGCTGTCGTTTGCGACCTTGCAACAGCGCTTCGCGGCGTTGCCGACAGGCGGCGGTCGCCTGGAGTTGCGCCAAAGTGGGCCACAAGGCTATCTGACCCTGCTTGCGCATGGCGCCCCGGCCACGACGGCCGACTTGAATGGCGCCGCAGCGGTTCCTGGCAGCGCGTTCAATGTCGGCGGGTCCTTGCCGCAGGCCTTCATCGTCCTGCCGAAGTCACCGACGCTTGCTGGCTTGCTCGCCTTGCTCGGTGTCGCCGGTGGCCTGGCGCTGCTGTTCTGGCGTGTGCATGCGGCACGCCCAAGGACGCCGGTCGAACAACCGGCCGAGGTGATGCTGCCGGTAGCGACCGCTGCGCCGAAGCTCGCGCGCGCGGCGTCCCGGGCGGTGGCCGCGGGTGGGGTGGCGAAATCAGCACCGAAAGCGGCGGCTCCGACGAACGTGGTGCCGGCTGCGGCCGTGGCTGTCGACCCTGGCATCTTCCGCGCCTACGACATTCGCGGCGTGGTGGGCACCACCCTGACCGTCGCCGTCGCCGAACAGCTCGGTCGCGCGGTCGGCGCGCTGATGCTGGAGAAGAACCTACACGAGATCGTCGTCGGCAGGGACGGCCGCTTGTCCGGTCAGGAGCTGGTGTCCGGCCTGTGTACCGGCTTGCGCGCGACGGGCGTCGACGTGCTGGACATTGGCGCGGTGCCGACGCCGGTACTCTACTTCGCCACGTTCCATTGCAACACGGGCTGCGGGGTGATGGTGACCGGCAGCCATAACCCGCCGGACTACAACGGCTTCAAGGTCGTCGTAGGTGGCGAGACCTTGGCCGAAGCCGGCATCCAGGACCTGTACCAGCGCATCGCCAAGGGCAACCTGCCGGGCGACGCACACGGTAGCCTGCGCGAAATCGACGTCGGCCCGGATTATCTGGAACGGGTGGTCTCCGACGTCTTGACGGAGCGCCGTCTGCGGGTGGTGGTGGATGCGGGCAACGGCATCGCGGGCAAGCTCGGGCCAGAATTGCTGTCGGGGATCGGCTGCGAAGTGATCCCGCTGTACTGCGATGTCGACGGCAATTTCCCGAACCATCATCCGGACCCGTCCGTCCCGGCCAACCTGCGCGACCTGATCGACGCGGTGACCAAGATTGGCGCCGATCTCGGCGTGGCTTTCGATGGCGATGGCGACCGCCTCGGCGTGGTCAGCCACGGCGGCGAAATCGTCAGCCCGGACCAGGTGCTGATCCTGTTTGCGCGCGACGTGCTATCCCGCCAACCCGGCGCCACGGTGATCTACGACGTCAAGTGCACCAGCCACCTCAAGGGCCAGATCCTGGACGCCGGTGGCAGCCCGCTCATGTGGCGCACCGGCCATTCGCTGATCAAGGCCAAGATGCGCGAGACCGACGCCGAGCTGGCCGGCGAGATGAGCGGCCACTTCTTCTTCAAGGAGCGTTGGTACGGCTTCGACGACGGCCTATATGCCGCGGCGCGCCTGCTGGAGATCCTTGCCGGCGACCTGCAGCAGCGTTCGCCGGATGAGATCTTCGCTTCCTTGCCGCGCAACGCGGCCACACCCGAGCTGAAAATCCCGATGCACGAGGGTGAGCCTTTCCGATTCATGGAAAAATTCCGCACCCAGGCGAGTTTCCCGGATGCTGCCTTGACCACCATCGACGGCGTGCGGGCCGATTGGCCCGACGGCTGGGGCCTGGTGCGTGCCTCCAACACCACGCCGGTGCTGGTGCTGCGTTTCGAGGCCGATACCCCCGCCGCGCTGCGGCGGGTGCAGGATGTCTTCCGCCGGCAATTGCTGGCGCTGGAGCCCGGCTTGCAATTGCCGTTCTGAGCGTCGCTGCTGGGCGGGCGCCTGGCCTGCGACTACTGCACGTCGCCATCCTGCGCCGCTTTCAATGCGCGGTAACGTGCCAATGCGGCTGCCTGCTTCTTCACCAGCGCCTCCCGCGAGGTCTGCTGGAGGGCCAGGGTATTGCGTTGCCCGGTGACCACGGCGCGCTGCCTGGCGATGTCGTCGGTGAGGAATTTCGGTACCGTTTCCTTGGCGCGCTCGATCTCGGCAGCTCGGCCCAGCAGGTCGGCCAGCGATTTCTCCTGGGAGCGCAGGCTGGTTCGAGTGGTGCGGATCTGGCCGTCCAAGGCACTCAACTGTTGCTGCTGGAAGGCATGGTAGGACGCTTCGTCTGGATAGGCGCTGAGCATCTGTGCTTCGGCCGTGGCCAGGCGCCTGGCCACGCGCTGTTGCTCGGCCTGCTGCTGCGCCAGCTTGTCGGCTGCCGCGCGCTCTTCGGGAGTCAGCGGCCGGGCCACGCGGCTCACCACGATGCCCTGGTCGTTGATCACCGAATAGCCGAGCTTCATCGCCTCGGCATTCAGGCTGTCGCTGTAATGCGTCAGGCCCTGGGCGTCCTGCCACTGGTAGCGCAGATGGCTCCGGCTCTGCGCAAACGCAAGCTGGGTCGCGGCCAGGATAGTCACGATGATGGGCAACAGGCGTAGACGCATGGTTTTTACTCCCCCACGCTGGAGTATAGCCAGCGTCCGCGAATCACACGAAGGACAGCCGGGTTCGTCGGCGCTGGTCGGTGGAACTTGAACTCAGGCGCCAAATTGTGCCCGATAAGCCAGCAACGCAGCATGAGCGGCGGCCAGTTCGCCGCGGCTCCCGGCAAAGGCCAGGATGTCGGCCAGGGTGGCGATCGCGATGACCGGCACCCCCTCGTCCTCGGCCATCTCCTGGGCCGCCGAGCGTGCACCGCGACCGCGTTCCTGCCGGTCCAGCGCGATCAGGATACCGGCGGGCGTAGCTCCCTGGGCGCGGATGAGGGCCAGGGATTCGCGTACCGCCGTGCCGGCGGTCATCACGTCGTCCACGATGAGCACGCGGCCGGCCAGCGGGGCGCCAGCGAGGATGCCGCCTTCGCCGTGATCCTTGGCTTCCTTGCGGTTGTAAGCCCAGGGCAGGTCGCGCTGCTGCTGCGTGGCCAGGGCAATCGCGGTTGCCGCCGCCAGCGGAATGCCTTTGTAGGCCGGGCCAAACAGCATGTCGACGGCCAGGCCCGATTGCGTCAGTGCCTGCGCGTACGCCGCGCCGACGCGGGCCAGCGCCGCCCCGGAATCCAGGCGACCGAGGTTGAAGAAGTACGGACTGACGCGACCGGACTTGAGCGTGAATTCGCCGAAGCGCAACACCTCGCGCTGCAGCATGAGCTCGATGAATTCGCGCTGGTAGGCGTGCATGGAACCCCCCTTCAGGGCAGCGTGCGCCACAGCAGGTGCTGCGGCCCGGAACGGCCGCCATGGTACAACCCGTCGACGACGACGAAGCCATGCCGCCGGTACAGCGCGAGCGCGGCGGCGTTGCGGCAGTTCACCATCAGCACGAGCCGGCGCGCGGTGGGGTAGCGCCGCGCGAGATCATCGAGGATGGCCGCCATGGCGAGGTTGCCGTAACCGCGGCGCTGCCATGCCGCATCGATCTGGAACGAGCGCAGGCCCAGGGCGTCGGCATCCGCCTCGCGGCCGGTGAGCGCGCGCGCGCTGCGCTCGATCCGGCAATAGCCCACCACGGTGTCGCCGAGCAGCAGCGCCAGCGGCTCGCTGCCCGGACATTGTTCGGCATCTGCCAGCGTGGCGGCGGGCGGACTGACAAAGCCCTCCTGTTCGGGTCGCGCGTGCAGACGCAGCAGGTCGTCCCGCAGCTTGGGCGTGACCGGCACGACGCGGAGGAAGGGCGGCGGGGGCATGTTGCTATGATGCCTGCCATCGCTCCGGGAGTCGCCATGCGCATCATCACCCTCAACGCCAACGGCATTCGCTCGGCTGCAAACAAGGGAGTATTCGAGTGGCTGCGTGGGCAGCGCGCGGACGTGATTTGCCTACAGGAGACCAAGGCGCAGGAAGACCAGCTCGCCGATCCAAGGTTTCGCCCCAATGGCCATCACTGCTACTACCGCGACGCCAGCAGCAAGAAGGGCTATTCGGGCGTCGCCATCTACACCCGGCGCGAGCCGGACGAGGTGCGCACCGTCTTGGGCTGGGATGCGTTCGACAACGAGGGCCGCTATGTCGAGGCGCGCTTCGGCAAGCTGAGTGTGGTGTCGCTGTACTTCCCTTCCGGTTCGTCGGGGGAGGAGCGCCAGCAGTTCAAGTTCCGCGCCATGGAGTGGATCGCTCCGGTGTTTGGCGGCTGGCTGGGCAGCGGCCGTGACTATGTCATCTGCGGTGACTGGAACATCGTGCGCAGCGAGAAGGACATTCGCAACTGGAAGTCCAACCAGAAGAATTCCGGCTGCTTGCCGGAGGAGCGGGCCTGGCTCAACGGCCTGGTCGAGGGTGGCTGGGTGGACAGCTACCGCACGCTGCATCCCGAGGGCGAGGACTACACCTGGTGGTCCAACCGCGGCCGTGCGCGCGAGAACAACGTGGGGTGGCGCATCGACTACCAGATCGTCACCCCCTCGCTGCGCGGACGGCTAAAAGCTTGCTCGATCTACCGGGATGAGCGCTTCTCCGACCACGCGCCCTACACCGTCGACTATGCCGACTGAGCCGGCTGCGCCCCGCCCGACCAAACCATCGGTGTGGCGGGCGTTCACGCAACCGGCAGCGTGGACCATGTGTTTCCTGGGCTTTTCCTCCGGTCTGCCGTTCCTGCTCGTTGCCGGTACGTTGGCCTACTGGCTGAAGGAAAACGGCATCCAGCTCAACGACATCACGATGATCGCCAGCGCTGGCATGACCTACGCGTTCAAGTTCATCTGGGCGCCGCTGCTTGATCACGGCCGGATTCCCGGCTTCGCCCGACTCGGCCGCCGTCGCGGCTGGCTGCTGTTTGCCCAGCTTGGCGTGGTGGCGGGGTTGTTGGCGATGGCGGCGTTGACCCCCGCGCAGCTGATCCCGTTCGTGGTGGCCACCCTGGTGGTGGCGTTTTGTGGCGCCACCCAGGACATTGCCGTGGACGCCTACCGTATCGAGATCGCGCCAATCGAGGATCAAGGCGCCCTGGTTGCCACCTATTCATTGGGCTACCGCATCGGCTTGCTGGTGGCTGGCGCTGTGGCCCTGATCCTCGCCGACCATGTGGCCTGGCGCGTAGTCTACGTGGCGATGGCACTGACCATGCTGGTGCCGATCATCACCACCCTGGTAGCGCGCGAGCCACAGGTGGAACGTGCGCAGCCGGTGGGCTGGCGCGCGGCGATGCGCGAGAGCGTGCTCGATCCCTTCGCCGATTTCTTCCGCCGCTATGGCTGGGCGCTGGCGGGGGTGACCTTGCTGTTCCTGCTGCTGTTCAAGTTGCCCGAACAGGCCACGGTGGGCGGCATCATGAGTCCGTTCTACCGCGACATGGGTTTCTCCAAGACCGAGATTGGCACCATCACCAAGATCTACGGCATTTGGATCGGCATCGCCGGCGTGTTCATCGGCGGTGCGGCGGTGGCGCGCTGGGGCGCGTGGCGGCCGCTGGGCGTGACCATCGTGCTGTGCGGGTGCAGCAACCTCTTGTACCTGACCCTGCTCAGCCAGCACGGCAACCTGCTGGCGCTGACCCTGGTGATTTCCGTCGAGAACCTCACGCTGGGCATGCTGGGCCCGCCGACCGTGGCGTTCCTGTCCTCGCTGGTCAGCCGCGAGCACACCGCCACTCAATACGCGCTGCTGAGCTCGCTGGTGAACCTGCCAGGCAAGGTGCTCGGCTTCTTCGCCGGAGGCATCGCCATGGTCACCGGCTACGGCGGCTATTTCATCGTCACCGTGCTGGCGATCATTCCCGCCATGCTGCTGTTTGCATTCCTCACCCCGCGCTTCCGCCGCATCGAGCGGGCGCAGATGGGCGCACCCCGCGACGGCTGACGGTGGCACCCCCGGCGCTGGTCCGTCGCGCGCTGGAGGTGATCATGGGACGGCGAGTCACGCCGTCGCAGTCCCCGGGGCGCGATGCAGCGCGCCGAGGATGCGCGGGCCGCGCGCGCCGGTCACCGTCGGCAGGTTGCCGGGCCGGTCGAGTACGCGTTGGCGCGCCAGCCAGGCGAAAGCCATGGCTTCGACGAAATCCGGGTCGATGCCAACCTCCGCCGTGCTGGCCACGCGGCGCGGCGCGAGCAGCGTGCGCAGGCGGCGCAGCAGGGCCGCGTTGTGCACTCCGCCGCCGCAGACCAGGATCTCGTCGGCGTCCGCCGCATGTTCGGCAATGGCGGCGCTGACGCTGCGCGAGGTGAGTTCCAGCAGCGTCGCCTGCACGTCCGCGGGTGGCAGGCCGGCGGCCATCCCGGAGCGCGCAAGCCAATCCAGCTGGAAATAGTCGCGCCCGGTGCTTTTGGGCGGCGCCAGCGCGAAATAGGGGTCGGCCAGCAAGGCGTCGAGCAAGCGTGGATCAGCCTGGCCCGCTGCAGCGAAACGGCCGTCGCGATCGAACGGCTCGCCGCGCTGCTGGCGGTACCAGGCATCAAGCAACGCATTGGCCGGCCCGGTGTCGAAGCCGCGCACTTGGCCGTCGGCATGCAGCACGGTGACGTTCGCGATACCGCCCAGGTTCAATACCACCCGGCACCGGCCCTCGCGCTGAAGCATCGCGGCGTGAAACGGCGGCACCAGGGGCGCGCCCTGCCCACCGGCAGCCAGGTCGGCGCGGCGGAAATCGGCGACCACATCAATGCCGCAACGCTCGGCAATCAGCGTGGGATCGCCAATCTGCATGCTGAACGGAGCATCGCCCAGGGGCTGGTGGCGGATGGTTTGGCCGTGCGAGCCGATCGCGCGCACGTGTCGCAGGTCGATTCCAGCCTGCTCCAGCAAGGCCAGCGCGGCATCGGCAAAACAGTGCCCTACGGCGTGATCCAGCCGACCGAGCGCATCCAGGCCGATGCCTGGCGCTTCCTGTGCCAGGGCGGCAAGGCGGGTTCGCACGCCGGCCTCCCAGGGGTGGATTCGGCTGGCCTGCAGGCGCGGTTGGGCGCCGCCGAAATCCACCAAGGCGGCGTCGATGCCATCCATGCTGGTGCCGGAAATCAGCCCGAGGTAAAGCTCGCGGGCGTTCGCCATGGGCGGGTCAACCGCGGTGGCCGGTCACCGCCACGGCGCTGGTGCTCGCCAATTGCATACGGCTGGCCAGCTCGGTGAGGCGCGCCAATTGTGGCTGCACGACCTGGGCCTTGAAGCGGGCCAATTGCGCGGGCGCGAGCGGCTGCGACTTGGGCAGGGTCACCGTTTGCGGATTGCGCTGAACCCCATCCACGCGGAATTCGTAGTGCAAGTGCGGACCAGTGGCCAGGCCGGTCATGCCGACGTAGCCGATGACCTGGCCCTGCTTCACGTGCTGCCCCACGCGCTCGCCCTTGGCGAAGGCAGACATGTGTCCGTAAGCAGTGCTGATGTCCTTGGTATGTTTGATCACCACGAAGTTGCCGTAGCCGTTCTCGCGACCACGGAACTGGATGACGCCGTCGCCAGCGGCATGGATCGGCGTGCCCTTGGGTGCGGCGTAATCGACACCCTTGTGGGCGCGGACCCGGCCCAGGATCGGATGCATGCGCGCCACGCTGAACTTGGACGAGATGCGCGTGAAGTCGACGGGGATGCGCAGGAAGGACTTTTCAATGGGCCGCCCGTCCTCGCTGAACCAGCCGATGCTGCCATCGCTCTTCTTGAAGCGATAGGCGGTATAGCGCTTGCCCTGGTTGGTGAACTCGGCGGCGGTGATGTCACCTTCGCCGTAGCGCACACCGTCACGATAGAGGTCATCGTAGATCACGGTGAAGCTGTCGCCGGCGCGCAGATCCTGCACGAAGTCGATGTCGTACTTGAACAGGTCCGCGAGCTTGCCGACCATCGCCGTGTTCATGCCGGCCTGGGCCGCCGCCGCGTACAGATTGCTGGTGATCACCCCGTGGGCGACCTCTTCGCGCGTTTCAAGGGCTCGCTGCTGCGTGGTGACCTGGGGCTGCGTCCCATCGAGGCGCACGGTGACCCGGCTGGTATCGCCCTGGTCGAAACGCAGGCCATTGAGCGTGCCGTCACTGCCAAGCAGGAAATCGAATTCCTGGCCGGGTTGGATGTTGTGCAACGCGGATTTCTCGTTGCCGGCCGCGTCCATGACGTTCTGCAGGTCGGTCATGCTCAGGCCACGGCTGGCGAACATGTCCGAGAGCGTCTGTCCGGGCTGGACCCGCGCGATCTGCCAATCGTCAACTGCCGGTGGGGCGACTGGCGTCGTCACCGGCGGCAGCCGCACGGCCAGCACGGCGCGGGCTGGTGGGACGGGCGCCGGACGCATGGCGCTGGCCCAGGCCGGCATCAGGAACCCCGAAAGCAGGGTGATCACCACCGCGGTGCCGGCCAGGACTAGACGCTCGCGGCCCCATTGCAAGGGCTCGATCTCCCCACTGCGGTTGAACGACCAGTGTGCGCAGCGTGCGTAGAATCCGGAATGCCGGCGCTGTGCCTTGCGGCAAATGGCCTGCTTGCGTGCGCGGAACGCTGCTCGCCTGGTCTTCGTCATGCTGATCTGCCCCGCGTACGGACTCGCAAAATATCCCGTACCATAACGGCCGTGTGCAAAGCGCGTCAATGCCTTTGCGGTCAATGATTTGCAGGGGGTTTCCGGTTAACGGACAATT
Organism: Rhodanobacter sp. FW510-R10; assembly: GCF_058781105.1. Lineage (NCBI taxonomy): Bacteria > Pseudomonadati > Pseudomonadota > Gammaproteobacteria > Lysobacterales > Rhodanobacteraceae > Rhodanobacter > Rhodanobacter sp. FW510-R10. The sequence goes on from NZ_JBYSWL010000001.1 coordinate 793,767, forward strand.
AACGCCGGCGTGGCGTCTTGCCCGTGACGGCCGCCCTATTTGCCATCGAAAGTGAGAAATACATGACTGAGCTGGAGCAGGCGCTGGCCCTGATGGCGCGCGGCGCCGATGAAATCATCAAGCGTGAGGAGCTGCGCTTGCGCCTGCAGCGCGGTCGGCCGCTGCGGGTCAAGGCGGGGTTCGACCCCACCGCGCCGGACCTGCACCTGGGGCACACCGTCCTGCTGAACAAGATGCGTCAGTTCCAGGATTTGGGCCACCAGGTGATTTTTTTGATTGGCGACTTCACCGGCATGATCGGTGATCCCACCGGCAAGAACATCACGCGCAAGCCGCTCAGCCGCGAAGAGGTACTGGCCAATGCGGAGACCTATGCCAGCCAGGTGTACAAGGTGCTGGATCGCGGGCGCACCGAGCTGCGCTTCAACTCGGAGTGGTTTGGGGCCATGGATGCCGCCGGCATGATCAAGCTGGCGGCGCTGCACACCGTGGCACGCATGCTCGAGCGCGACGACTTCACCAAGCGCTTTGCCGCGCAACAACCGATCGCGATCCACGAATTCCTGTATCCGTTGGTCCAGGGCTACGACTCGGTCGCGCTCAAGGCGGATGTGGAGCTGGGCGGCACCGACCAGAAGTTCAACCTGCTGATGGGGCGCATGGTGCAGGAGCACCACGGCCAGGCGCCGCAGATCGTGCTCACCATGCCGCTGCTCGAGGGTCTGGATGGCGTCAACAAGATGTCCAAGTCGCTCGGCAACTACATCGGCATCGATGAACCGGCGATCGACATGGTCACCAAGACCATGCGCATTGGTGATGCGGCGATGTGGCGCTGGTTCGAGCTGCTGAGTTTCGAGGTGTCGTTGGATGAGCTGGCGCAAATGCAGCGCGACGTCGCCGCCGGCGTGCTCAACCCGCGCGACGCCAAGCTGCGCCTGGCCCGCGAGCTGGCGACGCGGTTCCACGACGCCGCGGCCGCCGAGCGGGCGATTGCCGGCTGGCATGCGGTCGTGCGCGGCGAAGGCGATACGGCACTGTTGCCGCAGACGTCGATTGCGGTGCCAGAGGCCGGCTTGCGGTTGCCGGCGCTGTTGACCGCGGCCGGCCTGACCGGCAGCAATTCGGAGGCCAACCGCAAGCTCAAGGAGCGCGCGGTGCGTATCGACGCCCAGGTGGTGGAAGATGCGCAGCAGGTGTTTGCCGCCGGTTTCGAAGGCGTGCTGCAAGTCGGCAAGCGTAATTTCGCGCGGGTCAAGCTGGTGGCCGCGTAGCCGGCGCCCGCGCAGGCAGGGGAGCGAGCGTGTTCGTGCATGTGGAGACGCGGCGTCGGGCGCGATGGCATTGGGCGACCCTGCTGATCGTCAGCGTCTGCGTGCTGTGCTTCCTCGTGCTCAGCCTGCTGCCGCCGGTGCAACGTGTGGCCTTGCTGCTGGAGTGGGGCACCGTGCCGGCGAACATCATGCATGCGCACGCGCCGGTGTTGCCGCAGCTGACCAATCCGGCCCTCTTGCGGCTGTTCACGGCCTTGTTCATCCACGTCACCTGGCTGCACCTGCTCGGCAACCTGCTGTTCCTGGTGATCTTTGGCCTGCCCGGCGAGCGCGTGCTGGGTTCGCTGCGGTTCTTGTTGCTGTTCGTGGCGGGCGGCATCGTCGCCAACCTGATCGGCGCGCTGTCACTCGCCGGGGTGCACCTGCCGATCATCGGTTGCAGCGGCGCGGTGTCTGCCGTGGTGGGGACCTATGTCGCGCTGTTTCCGCGGGCCAAGCTGGGCCTGGTGCTGCCGCTCGGGCTGTACCTGGAGTTCGTGCGCGTGCCGGCGTTCTTGTTGATCGGGCTGTGGGTCTTGCTGCAGTTGCTGTTCAGCTATGTGGGGCCGAGCTACGGAGCCTATGTGTGGTGGGCCCACATCGGCGGATTCTTGTTCGGCCTGGTGTTTGCATTCGTCTCACGCGGCGCTATCGCCCGTCGCCTGCGCGGCTGAAGCTGGCCTCTCGAGCCAGCCGGCACGGCGTGCGAACCGCGCCAGCAGGCCGCGTGCCTCCGGCGTGGCCGCCACCTCGCGGAATACGTCCAGTTGCTGCAGCTCGCGCCGTGAGCCGCCGGCCGCCTTGTACACCAGGTAGGCGCGCATCACCTCGGCGCTGAACTCGGGATGGAACTGGGTGCTGATGGCGTGCTTCCCGTAACGCAGGATCTGGTGTGGGTCGCGCTTCGAGCGCGCCAGCAGCGTGGCGCCGGCTGGGGCTTCGAGCACCGACTGCTCGTGCGTGGTGTGGGCGGCAAAGCTCGCTGCCACGGTATCGACGAGATCGTCCGGCCCGGTCTGCCCGAGGCGGGAGATCGTTTGTGTGCCGATTTCCCGCCCGCCCGGCAGGTAATCCACGCGCCCTCCGAGCGCATGGGCCATCAATTGATGGCCGAAGCAGACGCCAAACAACGGCAAGTCGACGTCCATGGCCTGGCGAATCCAACCCGCGGTGCGCTCGCTCCAAGGCAGGTGCTCGGTCACCATGGCGCCCGAGCCGGTGATGATCGCGCCCGCCGTCAGGCGTGGCGCGGGCAACTCTTGGCCGGCGGCGACGTCGATGATATGCACCCGCGCGGCTGGCAGTCGCGCGGCGCGTTGGAACCATTGCGGAAAATCCCCGTGGCGCGCGCGGATGCGGTCCGGCGCGTGGCCGGTGCGGATGATGAGTACAGGTTTCATGGCTGGCCGGTGGTGGTGATGGCAAGAGGTGGGGTGTCGTCGAAGCCTTCGACCGGCGGCAACACGCTGAGGATTTCCTGCACGGTGGTCAAGCCGCGCGCCACCTGGGCGGAAGCCGAGATGCGCAGCGGGCGCAGGCCCTCGGCGAGGGCGGCCTGGCCAAATCCGCCCAGGTCCAGCGTGGCGCTGATCAGGCCACGCAGGGACGGCGAGAGCATCATCATCTCGTAGATGCCGGTGCGGCCGAGGAAGCCGGTGTTGCGGCACTCCAGGCAGCCCGCGGGCGCGTACACCGTCTTCGGCAGCGGGATCGGCCAGCCGTGGGTGAGCACGTGCCATTCGCGCGGATCCTGCGCGGCCGGCTCCTTGCAGTGCGGGCACAGCGTGCGCACCAGGCGCTGGGCGACGACGCCCGTGAGCGTGGACTGGATCAGGTAATGCGGCACGCCGAGATCGAGCAGGCGGGTGACCGCGCTCGGCGCATCGTTGGTGTGCAACGTGGACAACACCAGGTGGCCGGTCAGCGACGCCTGCACCGCCATCTGCGCGGTTTCCAGATCGCGGATTTCGCCGACCATGATGATGTCTGGATCCTGGCGCAGCAGCGTGCGCACGCCGGCGGCAAAGTCCAGGTCAATCGAGGCCTGTACCTGCATCTGGTTGAACTCCGGCGCCACCATCTCGATCGGGTCCTCGACCGTGCAGACGTTGATCTCCGGCGTGGCCAGGTGCTTGAGCGTCGAATACAAGGTGGTCGTCTTGCCCGAACCGGTTGGTCCGGTCACCAGCACGATGCCGTGCGGGCGCTCGACCATGGCACGCCACTGCAGGGCTTCATCGGGCGAGAAGCCGAGCTGGGCAAAGTCCTTGACCACCAGGTCCGGGTCGAAGATACGCATCACCACCTTCTCGCCGAACGCAGTAGGCATGTTCGAGACGCGCAATTCCACTTCGCGCCCGGAGGCCGAGCGGGTCTTGATGCGGCCGTCCTGCGGGCGACGCTTCTCGGCGACATCCATGCGCGAGAGGATCTTGATGCGCGCGGTCACCGCGGTCATCACCGGCGAGGGCAGCTCGAACACCCTGTGCATGATGCCGTCGATGCGGAAGCGGATCTGCCCGGTCTCGCGTCGCGGTTCCAGGTGGATGTCGGAGGCGCGTTGCTCGAACGCGTATTGCAGCAGCCAGTCCACGATGTGCACGACGTGGCGGTCGTCGGCGCCGACCTCGCCGGCCTTGCCCAGTTCCACCAGCTGCTCGAAATTGAGGATGGCAGCCCCCGGATCCTGCGCATTCGCGTCCTGGGCCAGCTGGATCGAGCGCTGCACGCTGTAAAACTCGAGCAGGTAGCGGTTGATGTCGATTGGGCTGGAGACCACGCGATGCACGTCGCGGCGCAGCATGTGCGCCAGGTCCTCGGCCCAGGCATCGTCAAATGGCTCGCTGGTGGCAAAGGTCGCCTCGCCGGGGGCGACGTCGATCGGCAGGATGCGGTGGCGCTGGGCGTAGCCATGGCTCACCACCTGGGTCACGGCGGCGACATTGATCTTCATCGGGTCGATCTTGCGGTACGGCAAGTCCGCGTGCCCGGCGACCCATTCGGTCAGGGTCTCCAGGCGGAGCGGCCGACCGGGCTCGCGCAGGTTGTCGAGTTTGGCGTTGGCGATCAGCACCAGCGGGTGCAGTTCCAGCGTCGAGCGCCCGCCACGTGCACCCATGCGCACGCGCTTGGCCTCCTCGGCGGCGACGTAGCCATCCACCACCAGCGCGGCCAGCACATCGTCGAGCTGCAGCCGGCCGCGGCTGCCAAGCAGGGTGGCAATTTGTGCTGAAGCGGCCATCCGCGTCTCACCTCGCATAGCCCATGCGGCAGGCAGCGGAGAAGGGAATCCCGCCGGCGGTATACTAACGCGCTTTGGCCAGGAGCCCCGGGTCCGCCATGCCTTCGCGCACGTTCCAGGACGTCATCCAGACACTCAACCGCTACTGGAGTGCGCAAGGTTGCGTCCTGCTGCAGCCGCTGGACACGGAGGTCGGCGCCGGCACCTTCCACCCGGCCACCTTCCTGCGTGCGCTCGGCCCCGAGCCTTGGGCAGCCGCCTATGTGCAGCCGTCGCGGCGTCCCACCGATGGCCGCTACGGCGACAACCCGAATCGCCTGCAACATTATTACCAGTACCAGGTGGCGCTGAAGCCGAGCCCCGAGGACATCCAGGAGCTCTACATCGGCTCGCTGCGCGAACTTGGCGTCGATCCGACTGTGCACGACCTGCGCTTCGTCGAGGACAACTGGGAGTCGCCGACGCTCGGCGCCTGGGGCCTGGGTTGGGAGGTATGGCTGGACGGGATGGAGGTGAGCCAGTTCACCTATTTCCAGCAGGCCGGCGGCCTGGAATGCCGCCCGGTGACCGGCGAGCTGACCTATGGCCTGGAGCGCCTGGCCATGCATCTGCAGGACGTGGACAACGTCTACGACCTGGTGTGGACGGACGGGCCGCGCGGCCGGGTGAGTTACGGCGACGTGTTCCACCAGAACGAGGTCGAGCAAAGCGCCTACAACTTCGAGCATGCCAACGTGGCCGAATTGAGCCACTGGTTCGACGTCTGCGAGGCTGCCGCGCAGCAGCTGGTGGCCGCCCAACTGGCGCTTCCGGCCTACGAGCAGGTGATGAAGGCCAGCCACACCTTCAACCTGCTCGATGCGCGCGGTGCGATCAGCGTCACCGAGCGCCAGCGCTACATGCTGCGCGTGCGCACCCTGTCGCGGGCGGTCGCCGAGGCCTATGTCGCGCAGCGCGAAAAGCTCGGCTATCCGGGGCTGGCACGCAACCAGGAGCAGGCCCATGGTTAAAGGCAAGTCGCTGCTGGTCGAGCTGGGCACCGAGGAATTGCCGCCGCAGGCGCTCGATGCGCTTGGCGCCGCGTTTCTGCGCGACCTCAGCGGCGCCTTGGCCAAGGCCGGAGTGCATGCCGGGTTTGATGCGGCCTGCGCGTATGTGACGCCGCGACGCCTGGCCGTGCACATTCCCGATGTCGCCGCCATGCAGCCGGCGCAAACCTTGGAGCGGCGCGGTCCGGCCCTGGCTGCCGGGCTGGATGCCGCGGGTCAGCCGACCCCGGCGCTGCTGGGTTTTGCGCGCTCGTGCGGGGTCGAGGTGGGCGCGCTGGAACGGCTGGAAACCGACAAGGGCGCCTGGTTTGTCGCCCGCACGGTGCGCCCCGGACAGCCATTGGCGGCGTTGTTGCCCGGCATGGTCGACGAGGCGCTCCAGGCCCTGCCGATCCCGCGGCCGATGCGTTGGGCCGACCACGACTACAGCTTCGTGCGCCCGGTGCACTGGCTGGTGATGCTGCACGGTGACCGCATCGTCGACGGCGAGGTGCTGGGCCTTGCCAGCGGCCGTCGCTCGCACGGCCATCGCTTCATGCATCCGCAACCGGTACACGTGGCCGATGCCGACAGCTGGCTGGATGCCATGCGCCTGGCCAAGGTGCTCGCCGATCCAGTCGAACGCCGCGAGCGGATCCAGGCCGAGGTGGCGCGCGTTGCCGCGCCCACCGGCGGCACGCCGCACCTGGACGAGGCCTTGCTGGACCAGCTGGCCAATCTCACTGAGTGGCCGGTGGCAATTGCCTGCACATTCGATCCGGCCTTCCTCGACGTGCCGCCTGAGGTGCTGGTGGCCACCATGGTGGTACATCAGAAATTCGTACCGCTGTTTGACGCCAATGGGCGCCTGACCGAGCATTTCATTGGCGTGGCCAACATCAGCAGCGCCGAGCCCGAGGCGATTCGTCGCGGCTACGAGCGCGTGATCCGGCCGCGTTTTGCCGACGCGAAGTTCTTCTGGGACGCCGACCTGAAAACACCGCTGGCGGCGCACTGCCCCGCGCTCGCCAAGGTCACCTACCAGCGCGCACTCGGCAGCCTGGCGGACAAGAGCGAGCGCATTGCCGCGCTGGTGCGATTGATCGCGGGCGAGGTTGGCGTGGACGCGGAAGCCGCCAGCCGCGCGGCGAACCTGTGCAAGTGTGACCTGCTCACGCGCATGGTCGGCGAGTTTCCCGAGTTGCAGGGCGTGATGGGCCGGCATTACGCCGCGCACAGTGGCGAGGCGCCGGCCGTGGCCGTGGCGCTGGACAGTTATTACCAGCCGCGCTTTGGTGGCGACGCGATTGCGGCCGACCGCCTGGGCCAGGTGCTGTCGGTGGCCGACCGGCTGGACACGCTGGCTGGCATTTTTGCCGTCGGCTTGAAACCCAGCGGCAGCAAGGATCCATTTGCCTTGCGCCGCGTCGCACTGGGACTGGCGCGCACCTTGATCGAAGGCAAGCTGGAGCTCGGCTTGCGCGTGAGCCTCGAGGCAGCCCTGCAGCAGCTGCCGGAAGCGGCGCTGGCGGCCGGCATCAAGCCCGGCAAGAACGGCAAGCCGGCCCTGCTGGATGCGGCACGGCGACGGGCCGAGCTGCGTGATGAGTTGCTGGCCTTCATCATCGAGCGGTTGCACGGCTATTACACCGCGCAGGGATTCGACCGCGGCCAGCTGGAAGCAGTGCTCGCCGTCGATCCGCCCAGCCTGCTGGATTTTGACCGGCGCCTGCGTGCGGTGCTGGCATTTGGACGTCTGCCCGAGGCGATGAAGCTCGCCGCGGCCAACAAGCGGGTCGCCAACATCCTGCGCCAGCAGGCCGAGGCCGGCGGCGCGGCAGTGGCGAATGAAGTCGATCCGACTCGTTTCGAGCACGACAGCGAGCGCAAGCTCGCCGCCGCGCTGGCGTCGGCGCGCCAGGATACGGCGCAGGCGCTGGAGCGCGGCGACTATGCCGCGGTGCTGACCCGGTTGGCCAGGCTGCAGGCGCCGGTCGACGCATTCTTCGAAAGCGTCCTGGTCAATGCCGAGGAGCCGCGGGTGCGTGCAAACCGCCTGGCCTTGCTGGCGCAGCTCAAGGCGCAGTTCGCCAGCGTGGCCGATATCGCGCTGCTGTAGCCGCCGTCGCATGCCGGCCCTGAGCGCCGCAGCGACCGGGGACGATGGTCGCCAGCACCCGGCCGGCAGGCGCCGGAGCCACGCATGAGCCAGTTCCAGCTGCTGCGCACGCGCCGTTTCGCGCCACTCTTCTGCACCCAGGCGCTGGGCGCGTTCAACGACAACGCCTTCCGCAACGCCCTGGTGATGGTGGTGGCGTTCCACATGGGCCTGGGCGAGCGCAGCGTGGCGTTGTACACCAACCTCGCGCCGGCCTTGTTCATCCTGCCCTACTTCCTGTTTTCCGCGAGCGCCGGGCAGCTGGCGGAGAAGTTCGAGAAGAGCCGCATCATCGGCTACGTCAAGCTGTTCGAGATCGCCGCCATGGCGGTGGCCTGCTGGGGCCTGTACCACCACGCCGCGGGCCTGCTGCTGGTCGTGCTGTTCTGGCTGGGCGTGCACTCGACCGTGTTTGGGCCGATCAAGTACGCGATCCTGCCGCAGGCGCTCGCGCCCGCCGAGTTGATTGGCGGCAATGCGCTGGTGGAAACCGGCACCCAGCTCGCGATGCTCTCGGGTCTGATCGTGGGCAGCGCGCTGATCGAGGTCGGGCCGTCCGGTCCGCTGCTTGCGGGCGGGGTGTTGCTGGCCGTGGCCATCACCGGTTGGCTGGCCAGTCGCGGAATCCCGCCTGCACCGCCCACCGCGCCTGAGCTGCGCCTCACCTGGAATCCCGTGCGCGAAACCGTGCAGGTGATCGCGCTGGCGCGGCGCGACCCCGTGGTGTGGAACACCGTGCTCGGTATTTCCTGGTACTGGTTTTATGCCACCGTGCTGGTCGCGCAGTTGCCGATCTATACGCGCGCCAACCTGGGAGGCGACGGCTCGGTGGCGATCCTCGTCTTGACCTTGTTCTCGGTCGGCACCGGCATCGGCGCGCTGCTTTGCGAACGGCTGTCCGCGCGCCGCGTCGAGATTGGACTGGTGCCGCTGGGTGCGCTGGGGCTCGCTGGGTTCGGCATCGACCTGTATTTTGCCCGGCCCGGCGTATCCCTGGCGCAGGGCCTCGATTGGCTTGGCTTCCTGCGCAGCGCCGGCAGCGCGCGCATCGCGCTCGACCTCACCATGCTCGGCGCCTTTGCCGGCATCTACGTGGTGCCGCTGTTTGCCTTCATCCAGCAGCGTGCCCCGGCCGGGCGCCTGTCGCGCGTGATCGGCGCCAACAACATCATCAACGCGCTGCTGATCGTCCTGGCTGCATGTTTCGGCCTGGGCTTGGGCGCGCTGGATTTCAGCGTGCCGCAGATTTTCCTCGCCGCGGCCCTGCTCGGCGTCGCCTTCGTCGGCTACGTGTTCCTGCGCGTCCCCGCCTTCGTCCGCCGCTTCGTCGCCTGGGCCCGCCGCTCAGCCGCCTAGCCGTCCACACCCGCCCCTTGTTTGCCGTCGAATTCCGCCCGCGACCGATGCCTTCACCCCGGCTTGCGCCGACTCCTTTAAATCAAGAGCGTTTCGCACGCCTTTGCCGCGCGAAAGCCCTGCCCGTGGGTTAGCGGAGCCAGCTGCCGATGACGATCAGGGCCACCACGCTCAGCCAGGCCAGGAGCGCACGGGAAAGCGTGCTGCGCAGGCGCAGCAACTCGGCCATGGGGGCGTGCTGGTCCATATCGTCGGCCTCGACTTCATCCAGGTCACGACTGATGTCCGCCTGCGCCGCGGCACCGAGGAAGCTTGGTCCCTCCGCATACCAGCTGGTCGGCGCGGCGTGGACGCGCCACAGCTGCCAGGCGGCAATCACTGCTTCCCAATGGCCAACCAGTGCCAGGGTGAAGGTGAGTGCCTGGGCTGGGAGCCAATCTGCGGCGTTGGCCAGGTAGCGCGGGGCTTCCGCGTCGTCGCTGCGCTGGAGGGCGGGATCGCGGGCGAGCTGTTGCACCAGGCGATAAGCCAGTGCACCGGCCGGTCCCAGTGCGAAGAACCACAGCAGCACCGCGAAGCGCCGACGCAACGCTGCGTAAACCACGGCGCGACCGAGCGCGCGCGCGCCCCAGCCCACGACCTCGCCGTCGGTGGACAAGCGTTGCGCCGCGGCCACGCGGGCGGAGAGGTCCGGGGCGGTGACGATCGCCTCGACGTCCGTCCGGAACTCGCGCGGTCCCAGGCAATACACCAGCACGGCCAACGCAAACAAGGCCTGCAGCCACGGCGCCATGGTGAGGTGGCCAAGCAACAGCCAGAGCAGCAGGCACACGAGCGCGGCCGGCAGCACGGCGAGTGCAGCCCGGGCGTAGCCGCGGGTCTCCGCCAGTTGCCTGACCCAGTACTGGAACAGCCCGTCCTCGCGGCGCTGGGCCAGGCGCGGCCACGCATGCAACAGCGCAAGCGCAAGCAGGACGACGAGGAGCGGGACGGCCATGGTGGCACCGGTCGGCGAAAGCCTTAGTGTAGTCGCGCCACCGCAGGCTACCTTCCAAACCTGGCGAACGTCTGAACAACACGCCCTGCTGTCCGGAACGTTTTCGATAGCGCACTCACCATCCCAGCGTCATCCCCGCGAAAGCGGGGATCCAGTGCCTTCAAGTGACCCGCAAGGACAAAGGCCCTGGATTCCCGCTTTCGCGGGAATGACGCCGGGGCTGTTTCGCGGGAATGACGCCGACAGGTCAGAGTTTCCCTAGCTGTGCGGCGCAGCGGCGATCATGGCGGCCAGGTCCAGCCCGGCGCGCTGCCGCAGCCAATCGGCCAGCAGGTGGTGGGAAATCGACATGGCGCTGGAGGGCACGAAGCTGCCGTCGGCAATGCCGTCGGTGATCTCCTGCGGCGTGAACCAGCGTGCCGCTTCGAGCTCGAGGTCGCGCATGGCAATCGTGCGCGAGGCCGCGGTGGCCATGAAGCCCACCATGAGCGAGGCCGGCAATGGCCAGGGCTGCGAGGAGTGGTAGCGCACGCTCTCGACCAGCACCCCGGATTCCTCGGCCACTTCGCGGCGTACGGCGTCCTCCAGCGCTTCGCCCGGTTCGACGAAGCCGGCCAGCGTGGACCAGCGGCCCGGGGGCCAGCCGGTTTGGCGACCGAGCAGGCAGGCGCCCTCGTGCTCGACCAGCATGATCACCGCGGCATCGACGCGCGGGAATTGCAGGCGGGCGCACTCGGCGTTCGTGCATTCCGCGCGGTGTCCTGCGGCCACCAGCAGCAACGGCGAGCCGCAATACGGGCAAAACCGTGTCTCGCGCTGCCAATGCGCCAGGCCCTTGGCATAGGCGAACAGCGCGGCCTGCCTGGCCTCCAACTGCAGGCCGGCGGCGCGCAGGCCCATGCGCCGGGCGTGCAAGGTGGCGGCCAAGTCCTCGGCGTCTTGGGCTGCATCCAGCGCCAGCAGGAACCAGGGACGATCGTCCATGTTGCCGAGGAAGCTCGGTTTCAACGAACCCAGCAGGCGCTCGCGCTCGCCGTCATCAAGCAGGCGCAGCGCGGCGCGGTCGCGCTGCAGGAAGGCCTCGCCGTTGGCGTCCAACAATATGTAGCGGGTCGCGGCGGTGTGCGCGCGGGCGGCGATCCACGCCGCGTCGTTGCGGTGCTCGGAAGTGCGGTCGAGCGCGCGGCTGAGTCCGGCGAAGCAATTCAGGGGCGCCGCCGGATCCTCGTCCACGCCAGCGCCTCAGGCGGCAGTGAACGAGGAGCCGCAGCCGCAGGTGGTCTTCGCGTTCGGGTTGCTGATGACGAACTGCGCGCCGCTGAGGTTCTCGGTGTAGTCGACCTGGGCGCCGGCGAGGTACTGCAGTGACAGCGGGTCGCACACCAGCGTGGCGTCCTCACGTACCACGGCGATGTCGTCCTCGGCCTGCTCCTCGTCGAAGGTGAAGCCGTATTGCAGGCCCGAGCAGCCGCCGCCGCTGATGTACACGCGCAGTTTCAGGTTCGGATTGCCTTCCTCGGCAACCAGTTCGCGTACCTTGTGCGCGGCGGCCTGGGTGAAGCGCAGCGGGGCGCCGGTGCTGCGGTAATCGGGAATGGCGAGGAGAGTTTCCATGGCGTGGAATCTGGGGTCGATACGGATGGGGACAAGGAGCGTGGGCGCCTTCTATCGCCCACGTCCTAGCATACCGGGGCCGGCCAGTGGCCGCATCCCGCCGCTCAGCTGTCGATCTTGCCCTGCAGGTAACGTTCGGCGCCAATCTCGGCAATCAGCCGCTGCTGCGTCTCCAGCCAGTCGATATGCTCTTCCTCGTCGTGCAGGATGGAGCGGAACAATTCGCGGCTGACGAAATCGGCAGCTTGCTCGCTGTAGGCAATGGCGGCGCGCAGGTCCGGCGCGGCTGCCATCTCCAGGTCAAGATCCGCCTGCAGGGCTTCGACCGCGTTTTCGCCAATGTGCAGCTTGCCCAGGTGCTGCAGGTTCGGCAGGCCGTCCAGGAACAGGATGCGCTCGATCAAATGATCAGCGTGGTGCATCTCCTCGACCGACTCCTTGTACTCGTGCTCGGCCAGCTCGGCGTAGCCCCAGTTCTTCAACATGCGCGCATGCAGGAAATACTGGTTGATTGCCGTCAGCTCGTTGAACAAGGTCTTGTTGAGGAACTCGATGACTTTCTTGTCGCCTTGCATGGCGCGCTCCGGGGCACGAGGGGTGCAGCCACTATACAAAGGTGTGCCACCCGTTGCGTGATGCCGGTCGATTCAACGACGCGCCGCTCGTCATTCCCGCCCTCCTCGCCGCTCCCCGCCGCTCCCGTCTTTCCCGCACCCCCCGTCGTCATTCCCGCGAAAGCGGGAATCCAGGGCCTTTGCCGTTGGCAACAGGAAGGCAGGAGCATCTGGATTCCCGCTTTCGCGGGAATGACGAGAAGAGGCGGGAAGGACGACGAAGGAGCCGGGATGCGGCGAGCGCCGGATTTACTCCGGACAGCAACGGGCCAGGACGGAAATCGCCAGCGACGCCGTCCGACCGTTGACGGCACCGTGGGCCTTGGCCAGCGCGTCGCGCGCCTCGGCCTCGCAGGAGCCGCAGCAGTCGCTGCAGCCGGTGCGTTCCTGCAGTTGCGCAAACGTCTGCACGCCGCCGGCCACCTCGCGGCGGATGTCGGCATCGGTCACGGCATTGCAGTTGCACACGTACATGGCGCGCATAAGAACGCAAATGCGAACGATTGTCAATGCCTTGGGGCAACGGTGTCGGCTGCTGCTGTCGGAATACCGGTTTACTCAGCCCTCTGCGGCTGCCTGCGCCGGCCGCGGCGGCTGGGTTCCCAGCTCCATACTGAAGAGTTGCTCGACCAGCGGCGCGAACTGGCGCAGCGCGCGCTCGTACACGTCGCGCTTGAACGGCACGACGTGGACGGCTGGATACCAGAAATCCACCCAGCGCCACAGGTCGAACTCGGGCTTGTCGCCGGCATCGAGCTGCAGCGCGTCCTCGGTGGTGCGCAGCCGCAGCAGGTACCAGACCTGCTTTTGGCCAATACACGTCGGCCGCTGGTGCCGGCGGACGTAGCGCTCCGGCAGGCGGTAGCGCAGCCAACCGTGGGTTGCCGCGACGATTTCCACGTGCTGCTCGGTGAGTCCGGTTTCCTCCTCGAGTTCGCGGAACATGGCCTCTTCCGGCGTCTCGTCGGAGCGGATGCCGCCTTGCGGGAACTGCCAGCCGTCACGATGAATCCGCCTTGCCCAGAACAATTGGCCAGCGTCGTTGAGCAGCACGATGCCCACGTTCAGGCGGTAGCCGTCGATGTCGATCATGTCCTCTCCGCCCACGCGCGCGCATTGCGTGGGCTCCCCCACTGCAGGTCGATTCAACCACAGCGGACGACGCGGCAGCAACCGGCCGCGCTTGAACCAGCCCCGACGCCCCACTACACTCGTGCGCCCGCCGGCGCGCATTCGCCGCGTCCGCGCGGCAGCCCCAAGGCGATGTAGCTCAGCTGGTTAGAGCACAGCACTCATAATGCTGGGGTCGGTGGTTCGAGTCCACCCATCGCTACCACGCTCCATTCCCGTTGCACCGAACCGGGAGCGGCACTGAGGATGACGGAGCAGGCGGGGACGGACACCACGAGCTTCTTCCGCGACTTGCTGGGAGTGGGAGTCGGGGTGCTTTTGGTCACGCAACTGCTGCGCGGCTACGAGCGGCGGTTGGACGAACGGCTCCATGCAGCCGAAGCGATCCTTCGTGACTGCGGGAAGCCGGATCGGATGACCGCGGTGCCGCCGTCACCCAACCAACTGCTTGGGCCCCTGACACGGCCGACCGCGCCATCGGGGCGCTGGTTGTTCCGCCTCGTGCTGCGCCTCCGGCCATACGCGTAGGTGCGATCCACCCATTCACAGCCCGCAGCCCGCTTGGGTTACCACACAAACGGCACGAACCGCTTGGTGCGAAGCATGTAATCGCGATACGGCTGGCCGATGTCGGCGCACAGCGCCTGTTCCTCGACCCGCACGCGGTAACCGTACCCGATTGCGGCTCCCGCCATGATCGCCAACAGCGCTGCCCAGTTGGTCATCGCGATACCCATGCCGAGGAACATCAGCAGCGTGCCCGAATAGGATGGATGCCGGATCAGCCGGTAAGGCCCGCGTTCGACCACGTATTGGCCTTCGCGCGTCGCCACGGTGCGGGTGAAGAACTTCCCCAGCAGACGGATCGCGTACCAGCGCAGCGCAAGCCCGGCCATCATCACCGCGATGCCGATCCAGAATTGCAACGGCTGGTTCCGCGTCAACGTCGTGCCCGGGAAATGGGCGTTGACCAGGAAGAACGCCGCGAACATGCCTGCGCCCATCGCGATGAGCAACCACGCGTGTGAACCGCGGTCGCGTTTCACCGCGCCCCGCTCCACGCGCTGGAGAAACGTGCCCAGCCATTCCGGCGCGAAGCACACGAAGATCGCGACATAGAACACGATCAAGTAGAACCGCGAAGACACGATCAGTGCCGACATGGCCCGCTCCCACGGCCCTGGGATAGGCGCATTCTGCGCGCTCCGCGCCGGGCCGGCTACGCGCCGGCGCCACAGACGGCATCGCCAGCACCAGCGCGGCCGCGGTTCCCACGACGGAACGGGTTGTGTCATGTGCCGGGTTTCCCCGTGCCTGACGCCGTTTCCGCCCGTCCCCTTGTCCGCGCTACATCTGGACTTCCGTGACGCGGATGGGTTCGCCGGTCGCGACGGTGGGCGCGCCGGCGGCAAACGCCGCCTGGTTGTACGCGGTGACGTCGCCCTTGAGCAGGCCGTTGAAACGGGCGAGCACCTGCTCCAGCGCGGCGGCGGCGGTGGCGGCAGTCGCCCGCTCGGTCGCGTTGGGTGGCCGGGTCGGATTCGGGTTGCCCAGGCTGCCGAGATCGCGGTTCAGCCGTCCGGGGAAATGCACCGTGTCGCCTGCGTCGCGCTGTATCACCGGGTTGTACACGCTGTCGCCAAGCTCGGTGAGTGTCTTGTCGAGCTGCTTCGCCTGCGCGGCCAGCGCGGCAGCCGCAGGCGAAGCGTCGTCGTTTTTCGCCACCGACGTGGCATAGCCATGCAGCATGCGGTGCATGTCGCGGATCCGATTCAACATGTCGTGGAACGCGCTCGTCCGGTTGCGCAGCTCGAGTGCGAACGCGAGGTTATCGCGCGCGACATCGGGTGCCACGGCGAGATTCGGGTCCCCACGCACGTTGATGTCCGTGGCCTGCGTCTGCCCTGCCGCGGTGACCGTGACGCGGTAGGTGCCGGGCAGCACGGCCGGCCCGGAGCGACGCTTTCCACCCTCTGCCTTGCCGGTGGCAAGCGCGAGCGCGGGTGCGTAGGTCATGTTCCAGCCAAACTCGTTGACGCCGGACTTGGCCGGGCCGTAGTACGTGTCGATGACTTGGCCCTTGTCGTCGGTCACGACGAGCTTGACCGGCGTGTGGCCTGCCGCCTTGTCTTCGGGCGTGGGCGTGAGTGCGTCCTTCAGCCAATAGTCGATGAGCACGTCCTTGCGCGTGCGCCCGGCGGCGGCCGAATACTGGGTGCCCGGCGCCGCGGTGAAGAGATGGAACGCCTGCTTGGCGACCGCGTCGTCCATTTCCTCGAACGGGCGCAGGTTGTCCAGCACGAACGTGCCGAGGCCGTGGGTGCCAACGATGAGCGCGCCATGGGCAAACTGGACGTCGAAGACCGGCACGACCGGGAAGCCCGCGCCAAATGCCTGCCAGTGCGCGCCGGCGTCGCGCGAGTACCAGAGGCCGGTCATGTTGCCGAGAGCCAGGAAGCCCTTCCGGTCCGGATCCTCGCGCACCACGATGGCCGCTTCGGCCGGCAGGCCCTGATCGATGCGGTGCCAGGACTTGCCGTAGTCGCCCGTCGCCCATGCGTACGCCTTGCGGTCGTCCATCTCGTGGTTGTCGAACGCCACGTACGCGGTGCCGGCATCGAACGGGGACACGCCGATGTTGAAGACACGCGCCCACTTGGGCGCTCCGGGCGGCGTGACGTTGCTCCAGTGCGCGCCGTCATCGCGCGAC
Organism: Rhodanobacter sp. FW510-R10; assembly: GCF_058781105.1. Classification (NCBI taxonomy): domain Bacteria; kingdom Pseudomonadati; phylum Pseudomonadota; class Gammaproteobacteria; order Lysobacterales; family Rhodanobacteraceae; genus Rhodanobacter; species Rhodanobacter sp. FW510-R10. The sequence goes on from NZ_JBYSWL010000001.1 coordinate 809,929, forward strand.
ACATGCACGAGACCGTCGTCGCTGCCGGTCCAGAGGACATTGGGATCGGTCGGCGCGATCTCGAGCGCGAGCAGAGTGTCGTAGACCTCCGCACCCGACAGGTCATGGTTGATCGGGCCGCCCGAGTAGAGCTGCTTGGTCTTGTCGTCGCGGGTCAGGTCGGGGCTGATGGCCTTCCAGGTCTGGCCGGCGTCGGTCGACTTGAACACGGCGTTACCGGCCAGGTACACGGTGTCGGCGTCGGTCCTTGATACGGCAATGGGCGCGGTCCAGTTGAAGCGCCAGGCGTGGTCCTTGGTCTCGAGGCTGGCAAGCGGGCGATAGGGCTTGATGTTGATGCGGTTGCGCGTCCGCGCATCGTAGCGGGCGATGTTGCCATTCTGCCCATCGACGTAGATGCGGTCGGGATCGCTGGGCGCCGGGACCATGTACTGGCCGTCGCCCAGGTGCGTTGCCCACCAGTCGCGGTTCTCGACCTTGCGCACGAAGCGCTCTTCCGGCGGCGGCGTGGACGGCCCGCACCAGCCATCGTTGTCCTGCAGGCCCACGCAGACGTTGTACGGCGCGTGATTGTCGGCAGCGACGTGGTAGACCTGCGCCAGCGGCAGCGTGTCGGCAAAGCGCCAATGCGCGCCGGCGTCGCGCGTCAGGTACACGCCGCCGTCGTTGCCCTGGATCATCCGGTCCGGATCGCGCGGATCCTGCCAGAAGCCGTGGTGGTCCACGTGCACGGTGACGTCGGTGTCCAGCGGATGGGCCGTGTGGCCCCCGTCATTGGACTGCATCAGGTAGAACGAGCCGAAGTAGAGCCGGTTCTCGTCGTTCGGCGCGACGTAGACGCGGGAGAAATAGAACGGGCGCTGGTCGATGTTGTAGTCATCGCTCACGCGCTTCCAGTGCAGGCCGAGATCCTTCGAATCGAACAGCAGGCCTTCGCCGTGCTTCGCCTCGATGATTGCATAGACATGGTTCGTGTTGCTGGGCGCCACGGCGACGGCAATGCGGCCGAGTGGCCCCTTGGGAATGCCGTCCTCCAGGCGCTGCCAGGTGTCGCCGCCATCGGTGGAGCGCCACAGGCCGCTGCCCGAACCGCCATTGTCGAGCTTCCACGGATAGCGCTGCGCCTGCCACATGCCGGCAAACAGCACCTTGGCGTTGTCGCCGGCCATGGCGAGGTCGATCGCGCCGGTGTGGTCGTCGACGAAGAGCACGTGCTTCCACGTCTTGCCGCCGTCGCTCGTCTTGAATACACCGCGCTCGGCGTTGGGGCCCCAGACGTGGCCGAACACCGCCACCCACACCGTGTTGCCGTCGTGGGGATCGACGACGACGCGGGCGATGTTGCCCGCATCCTTGAAGCCCATCAGCTGCCAGGTGTGTCCGGCGTCGGTCGAGCGGTAGAGGCCGGCGCCATCCAGCACGTCGTTGCGGAGGTTGGTCTCGCCCGTCGCCACCCAGACGATGTCCGGATTGGACGGATCGAGCACGACGTCGCTGACCGACGCCGTGGCCTGGCGGCCGAAGATGGACGTCCATGCATAGCCGCCGTCCGTGGTCTTCCACACCCCACCGCCGGCGGCGCCGATGTAATACGTGCCGGGCCGGCCTGGGATTCCCGTGACCGAGGTCACGCGTCCCCCGGCGATCGACGGGCCGATGTTGCGGAACGCGAGGTTGCCGAACGCATCGGCCTGCGCCGGCGGCGTCGCGGGCGCTGCCGGGGAAGGACCTGCCCATGCGGCGAAAAGGAGGCTGACGGCAAGGAACAGGCTTCGCTTCCACATGACAGGCTTTCTCCGGATTCTTTGCGCGCGTGCCCCGGCGCTTGCCGGCGGAGCGGATGGGTGCCGGACCGGGCGCGCGGTGGCCACGGAAGTCTAGTCACTGGCAGGCCGTAAGGTCACCGGCCGAAGGTCATGCCAGAACCACGAAACCGGGACGGAGGAAGTCCTTTCCCTAATCCATTGATTGGATCAGGACCCGATCAGGCTTTCCGCCGGGAGGCCGGGCGGGCGAAAGCCGGGGTCAGTGGCTCGGCAAAATTCTCGAAGGCGCTGGATGACTCAGCCCTGCAAGACGACCTCCCCGTCCGGGTACCGGTTGCGCCTGAAGTCCACGAAGGCGTGCCTTCGGGCTGGGCCGACAGCCGTTGGCAGGCAAGATGTCGAGCTCAGATCGCCAGCCACACGTAGCAGTAGAACGTGTTGTTGTCCTTGGCGTTGCGACCTGCGCCGTCGATGTCGTGCACGCGCCCGCTGAAACGGTTGAAGTAGGTGTATTCCAGGCCCAGCCGCACGTTGGCCCAGGGTTGATGCCAGGAGGTGGACTGGCCGAACGGGCTGTAGTCGAGCTCGACACTTTCGCCCTGCGTATTAGGCGAGCCCTCGTTGCCGTAGAGCGTGGCGTCCCTGCTGCCGTTGTAGACGAACGACGCCAGGGTCACGCCGTAGGTGTGGCGGTACCAGTAGCTGCCCTTGAGGCTGAGCGACTGCAGGGTGTCGTGCAGGTGGTCCGACCCGCCAGCGCCATAGGTGGCATCCAGGCGCTGGCTCTCGTGGACGTAGAGCCCGTCGACGGTGATGATGTTATCGCCATTGGCGTACAGGTAGCTGGAATCCACGCCGAAGTCGCGGAACCGGTCCGTCGGCCCGGGCAGCGCCACCGCGTTACCGATCGCGTTGGTGCCGACCTGTCCGCGCCGCATGTCCAACATGAAGCTGCCAACCGAGAAGCTGCCGGTGGGCAGATTCCAGGTGTAGGCCAGGCGCGCATACGGCGTGACCCCGCTCAGGCGGCCGTCGTAGCCGGCGTTGACGTGGCGCAGGAATGCGGGCGACAAGGAGCGGTAGCCGCCCAGTTCCATGTACCAGCTGCCATCCAGCTGCATGTAGGCGCTGACACCTGCCACCTGGGCAGCCAGGCCACCGAGGAGCATTGGCTGGGCAGGCGCTTCGGGAGCCAGATCGGCCGACATGTAAGGGTACTTCCATGCCGGTGCGGTGTTGAATACGTCGCTGACGGTGGGGTTGTTGTTGAGCGAGATGCCCCAGATGCCACTGTGGCTGCCGCCAGCATTGAACAGACGCGCATAGCGCCAGTCCATGTTGTCCCAGCCGAGCAGGCTGCCGTTCTCGGAGTAGGTCGCCTGGGCAAATACGCCCGCGTGCTCGCTCAAGCGACCGGCCAGGAACACCGAGGCCTGCTGCAGTTCGGTATTGTTGTTGGTGCCGAAGCCCTTGGCCGGGGCTTCCGTCTGGGCTTTCTGCGTGTGCGTGAACGACTCGACCAGCATCGCCGACAGCGGCACGTCCGTCTGTTCGCCAATCTTTATGGTGTAGCCCATGAGCTTGAACTGGCGTCCGAACTGGGTGAGCTCCGGCCCGAAGCCGCCCACATGGCAGGCCACGCATGGCTGCTGCGTTTGTCGCGCATAGGAGGGCACCGCCAGCGCCATGGTGGGGGCGCCCAGCAACCCTGCAAGCACGATCAGGGCTCTCCAGCATGGCGGTCCACGCATGGCATCAGACCATCTCGGACTCAGGCTATTCCGGCTAGTGTTCATGGGCATGCTCCTCGCGCTTCCAGCGTGGTGGCTGGATACGGGCGCAGTCTTGAACCGACGAATGCCCTGCATGTTGATTACCGTCAAAAGTCACGCAGTCCGATTCCGGAGGTCCGGAACGTGGCCGGGCTGTCTATGCGAAGTATTCTGATATGCCGACTGCGGACTGCGTACGCCCGCGGCGGCGTTCGCCGCTGCATCAACCTGGGCGCCGCAAGAACGCAGCCTGCACGTTGTGGCGGCCACAATCCAACCCGCGGAGCGGTGGCACTCGTCCGCTCCGCCCTCCCGCGACGCACAACCCAACGGAACGCCCATGGACGCCCTGTTGAACCCCGAGATTTGGATCGCGCTGGCGACCCTGACTGCGCTCGAGCTAGTGCTCGGCATCGACAACATCATCTTCATCTCGATCCTTGCTTCGCGGGTGCCCGAAAAAAGGCGCGACCGGGCACGGCGGGTCGGCATTACCCTGGCCGCCGTCACGCGGCTGGCACTGCTGTTTGCGATCACCTGGATCATCGGCCTGACCGCCCCGCTGTTCGCCCTGTTGGGCCACGCCTTTTCCTGGCGGGACCTGATCCTTGTCGGCGGTGGACTGTTCCTGATCGCCAAGGCGACGCACGAAATACATGAAAAGCTGGAGGGCGCGACCGAAGAAGTGACTGCGGGCAGCGCCGTGGCGGCATCGTTCGGCAGCGTGGTCACGCAGATCATGTTTCTCGACATCGTCTTCTCACTCGACTCGATCATCACCGCCGTGGGCATGGTCAACGAACGCTGGGTGATGGTTGTCGCGATCCTGGTCTCGATTGGCTTCATGCTGCTCTTCGCCAAGCCCATCGGCGATTTCGTCGAGCGCCACCCGACCGTCAAGATCCTCGCGCTGAGCTTCCTGATCATGATTGGCCTGGTGCTCATCGCCGACGGCTTCGGCCAGCACATCCCGAAGGGCTACATCTACGCCGCGATGGCGTTCTCAGTCTTCGTCGAACTGATCAACCTCTGGATCCGCAAGCGCAGCGCGAGGCGCGTCGGCCCGGTGAGGCTGCACCAACGATACGCAGGCCAGGCGCCGGAGTAGGCGTCGCCTGTCTGCCGTTTGCCGCGGACATCCGGCAAGGTGGGTGACCTGGATGGCCGGCGCCGGGGTTGGCTGGTGTCACGCGCCCGGCAGCATGCGCTGCAGGACCCGATCGTGGCGGATGAAGTGATGGTACAGCGCCGCGGCGACGTGCAAGCCGACCAACGGCAGGATGGCGAACTCGGCAATCACGATATGGGTGTCGCCGGTCCAGGCCCAGCCGGCGGCAGCCTTGTCGATCAATGGCGGCACGTGGAAGAGCTCGAAGAACGTGATTGGCATGCCGCGATATGAAGCGTTCAACCAGCCCAGCAGCGGCACGACGATGAGCAGCAGGTACAGCAGCCGGTGCACGACGCCTGCCAAGCGCAGCTGCCACTGCGGGATGCCACCCTCGGGTGCGGGTACGCCATGGCTGATCCGCCAGCCCAGGCGCACGATGACGACGGCGAGGATCAGCGCGCCGAACGAAAAATGCAGGCTGATCAGCGTGGTCACCGGCGTGTCGCGGCCGATGTGCGGCATCGACCAGCCGACGATGTACTGGACGATCAGCAGGGCGAGGATGAGCCAGTGCAGGGCGATCGCGGTGCGGTTGTAGCGGACCGGCGTACTGGTGAGCATTGGTTTCTCCTGCCGATGGCCCGCAGTGGTTTCGACGACCCGGGCAAACTCTACAACAGTCCACGGTTTTTGCTCAGTGTCGGCGGAGTAAGCTCCCTGGCGCAGCGGGCGCTGATGCGCCCGCTGCGCCAGGGATGGCGCTACGGAGCTCAAGCGCTGCGGCGTTTGTGCCACAGATGATCGAGGCTGAGCGTGCCGGCACCGTATGCGGCGAGCATCAGGAAGCCCCCGGCCATCGCCACGTTCTTCCAGAAGTTGATCGCCTGCGCGGCGTCGTCGAGGTTGGCGTGGAACAGCGCGGCGCTGGCGAGCGCAAATGCCGCAAGCGCCAGCGCGATCCAGCGGGTGAACACACCGCTGAGGATGGCCAGGCCGCCGCCGAGCTCGAGCGCGATCACCAGCGGCAGCAAGGCGCCGGGCAGGCCGGCGGATTCCATGTACTGCTGGGTGCCGGCGTAAGCGGCGATCTTGCCCCAGCCGGAAATGAGGAAGATGAGCGAGAGGCCGATGCGGCCGAACAGCGCGAGTGATGCATTCATGGCGATTCCTTGGGAAGTGGAGATGGGTGATGGGCGGCTGAAGCGATGCACGTCAGGCCTTGTGGATCCAGGTCGGCGCGATCGCGGTGCCGAGGCCGGCGCCGTAGCCGAGATAGATGTTCAGCGCGGCCAGCGGTTCGAGGTAGCGCGCGTTCTTCAACGGACCGGCATCGACTGGCGTGAAACCGAGGCTTTCGATCAGCGCCTTTGCAGTCTGCTTCGCCCGTTCGCTGTCGCCGGCGAAAAACGCCGGGGCGATCTGGCCATTGGCGAACCGCGAGCCGTCGGCCAGCACCTGCGCGAACAGCGTGTTGAACGCCTTGACCACCTCCGCTTCGGGGACAGCCCTGGCAATCTCTTCGGCGGCCGAGGTGTCGTGACCCAGGGTCAGGCCCATGAAATCGGCGGTCAGCGGATTGGTGATGTCGATGACCACCTTGCCCGCCAGCGAACCCAGCGAATGCAGCGCTGGCACCGCATCGGCGTAACCGGTGGCGACGATCACGACGTCCGAACCGGCCAGCGCATCGGCAGGTGCCGCCGCCACCGCGCCGGGATTCGCGGCGGCGAGGGCCTGTGCCTTGGCCAGGTCGCGCGCGGTGATGCGCACGGCGTGGCCGGCGCGGGTGAGTTGACTGGCGAGCGCCGAGCCCATGTTGCCGGTGCCGATCAGGGTGATGTTCATGCGTGGTCTCCGTTTGTTGCCCGGGACATCCGGGGCATGGGGAGTACTCTATTGGCCAATGAAATGTGGATAAATCGGCTTTTGATTGAATAACTGTCTCGATTTCCGAGACAAAAGGTCGGCGCCATGGACAAATTCCAGGAAATGGCCAGCTTCGTCGCCGTCGTCGAGGCCGGCAGTTTCGTGGGCGCGGCCGAGGCGATCGGGCTGTCGAAGGCGGCGGTGTCGCGGCACGTCGCCGAGCTTGAACAGCGCCTCGGTGCGCGCCTGCTGCACCGGACCACGCGGCGGTTGTCGCTGACCGACGACGGCCAGCTGTTCTTCGCCCGCGCGAAGGAAATGCTGGCCGCGGTCGACGAGACGGAGTCGGAAATCAGCTCGCGCAGCGGCGAACCCGGCGGCATGCTGCGCATCAACGCGCCGCTCAGCTTCGGGATCATGCATCTGGCGCCGCTGTGGGGCCGCTTCGCGCAGCTGTATCCGAAAGTGTCCCTGGACATCGAACTCAGCGATCGCGTCGTCGACCTGGTCGAGGAGGGTTACGACCTGGCCGTGCGCATCACCAACCTGGCCAACTCGCAACTCGTCAGCCGGCAACTCGCAACGACCCGCATGGTCGCCTGCGCGTCACCGGAGTACCTGGCGCAGCACGGCACGCCCGCGCACCCGAGCGACCTGGCGCGGCACGAAGTCATTTCCTACAGCTACTTCGCGGCCAGGAACGAGTGGACGTTCACCGCAGCGGACGGCGGCCAGGTCGCCGTGCGCACCCATGCGCGCATCCACGCCAACAACGGCGATACCTGCCGCGCCGTCGCGCTGGAGCACCAAGGGGTCATTTTGCAGCCGGATTTCATCGTCGCCGACGACCTGCGCCGCGGTGCCCTGGTCGAATTGCTGCCGGCCTGGCGCACATTGACGCTCGGCATCCACGCGGTGTATCCATCGCGCAAGCACCTGCCGATCAAGACGCGGCGGCTGGTGGACTTTCTGGTGGAGGCGTTTGCGGCGCCGGGGTGGAATACGGCGCACTGAGTATGGCGCGCTCGCCGCATGGGGCGCCGGATCGCCTGTGGCAGCGGTGCGCCTTGCTCCTGCAGCCCGCTCTGTAAGATGGGTCAAGCACGCCTGCGTGACGCAGGCCGTCACTGCACGGGACACCCTCGACGGATTCGGAAATGAACGACGAAATCTGGCCGGAACTTCCCTACGCGGCGTGGCAGGACACCTGCACGACGTTGCACCTGTGGACGCAGATCGTCGGCCAGATACGGGTGGCGCAGACGCCGTGGCTGTGCCACTCGTGGCACACCACGCTGCACGTGACGGCACGTGGACTGACCACCACGCCGATTCCGTGCGGGGAGCGGACCTTGCAGATCGATTTCGATTTCCTCGACCACGTCCTGCGCATCGTGGTCGACACCGGCGCCAGCCGCGACGTAAGACTGGTGCCGCAGTCCGTCGCCGCGTTCCACCAGGCGCTGTTTGCGGCGCTCGGCGAGCTCGGCCTGCAGGTCACCATCCATGGCCGTCCAAACGAAGTGGTCGACGCTATCCCATTTCACGAGGATACGGTGCACGCGGCGTATGACGCGGAATACGCGCGACGTTTCTGGCGCATCCTGCTGCAGGTGGACCGCATCCTTAAACGTTTCCGGACCGGCTTCCTCGGCAAGTCGAGCGCCGTGCATTTTTTCTGGGGCAGTTTCGACCTCGCGGTCACCCGGTTTTCCGGGCGTCGGGCGCCGCTGCATCCTGGCGGCGTTCCCAACCTGCCCGACGCCGTGACGCGCGAGGCCTATTCGCATGAGGTGAGCAGCGCCGGATTTTGGCCAGGCGGTGGGCCGGTCGACTATGCGGCTTTTTATTCCTACGCCTATCCGACGCCGGAAGCTTTCCGGGCCCAACCGGTGCGTCCCGAGGGCGCGTTCTTCCACGAAGGCGCGGGGGAATTCCTGCTGCCTTATGACGTCGTGCGCCGCGCGGACGATCCCGAGCGCGACGTGCAGGATTTCCTGCAGAGCACCTATGTCGCCGCTGCCGATACCGCGGCGTGGGATCGGGCTGCGCTGGAGTGTGGGATCGGTGTGCCGCGCGTCCCGCGCCAGGTCCCTCCCGCCTGACGCGGCCCGGGAAAATCCCGGGCCGCGCGGGTTTACGCGGGCACGGCCATGTCCTTGGCCGCGATCCGGCCCATGCGGCCGGCGTTGAAGTCGTCGATGGCCTGGACGATCTCGGCCTGGCTGTTCATCACGAACGGGCCGTAGCCAACCACCGGCTCGTCGATCGGTTCACCCGAGAGCCACAGGACGCTGGCGTCGTTGTTGGCCTCGATCTCCACGTCGCGGCCGGCCCGGTCCAGGTGCACCAGCTGCCCCTCTCGGGCAATGGCATCACCGTTGACCATGACCGTGCCGTGCAGCACCACCAGCGCCAGGGTGTGACCGTCGCGGGTGGGCAGGCGTGCCGTGGCACCCTGGTTGATGCGCAGGTCCAGGACGTCCAACGGCGTGAAGGTATGCGCCGGGCCATGTTGGCCATCGAACTCGCCGGCGATCACGCGCACGCTCCCGGCGCCGTCGGCCAGTTCCACGTTCGGGATCTGCGTGGCCAGGATGGTCTGGTAGCCAGGCGCGGCCAGCTTGTCGCGTGCCGGCAGGTTGACCCACAGCTGCACCATCTCGATGGTGCCGCCACGCTGGGTGAACGCCCGCGAGTGGAACTCCTCGTGCACGATGCCGCCGGCCGCCGTCATCCACTGCACGTCGCCCGGCCCGATGGTGCCGCCGGCGCCCGTGGAGTCGCGGTGCGCCACTTCGCCCTGGTAGACGATGGTGACGGTCTCGAAACCGCGGTGCGGATGCTCGCCGACGCCACGCGGACGGCTGGCCGGCTCGAAGTGGGTCGGCTGCGCATGGTCGAGCAGCAGGAAGGGGCTGAGGTGCCGGCCCAGGTCGTTGTAGCTGAACAGCGAGCGCACCGGGAAACCGTCGCCGACCCAGTGCGGACGGGGGGCGCTGTGGACGCCGAGTACCTTCTTCATGGCGAATCTCCAGTGGGGTGCCGCACCCTTTGGCGGCAATGGGGCAATGTTATTTGAGGGACGCTGGTTCCGGTAGATACTGGTATTCGATCATATCGTCCTATATGCGGAACGACCGGCCATGCGCGACCTCAATGACCTCTACTACTTCGTCCAAGTGGTAGACCATGGCGGCTTTGCTCCGGCGGGGCGCGCACTGGGCATACCCAAATCCAAGCTGAGCCGGCGCATTGCCCTGCTGGAGCAGCGGTTGGGAACCCGGCTGATCCAGCGCTCGACGCGGCGCTTCACCGTGACCGAGGCGGGCCGCGCCTACTACGAGCGCTGCAGGGCCATGCTGGTCGAAGCGGATGCGGCCGACGAGGTCATCGCCATGAACCAGGCGGCGCCGCGCGGCATCGTGCGCGTGACCTGCCCGGTGGCGCTGCTCGAGGCTAGCGTGGGCGACATGTTTGCCGCCTACCTGGTCCGCTACCCGCAGGTGGAGCTGCACGTCGACGCCACCGACCGGCGCGTGGACGTGGTCGGCGAAGCTGTCGACATCGCGATCCGCGTACGTCCGCCGCCGTTGGAGGACAGCGACCTGGTCCTGCGCGTGCTGGCCGACCGCAGCCAGTGCCTGCTGGCCAGTCCCGCCCTGTTGGAACGTTGCGACCGCGTGCCGGAATCGCCGGCCGACCTGGCGAAGCTGCCAAGCATGGACCTGGGCACGCCGCAAGGCGTGCATGCGTGGAACCTGCTCGGACCGGATGCTGCGCGGGCCACAATCCGCCATCACCCACGGCTGGTCACGCGCAGCATGCCGACGCTGCGTGCCGCCGCGCTTGCCGGGGTGGGCGTCGTGCAATTGCCGAGGATGATGGTGCGGGACGGATACGCCAGCGGCGCCCTGGTGCAGGTGCTGCCCGGCTGGGAGCCGCGGCACGAGATCGTCCACGCCGTCTATCCCTCGCGGCGCGGACAGCTGCCGGCCGTGCGCGCCTTGCTCGACCTGCTGGTCGCCCAGTTCCATGCCCTGGACGAGGATTGAGTGCGGCCGGCAGCGGGCGAGAACGGTGTCAGGTTTATTTTGAAGAGCGCCTAGCCTTGTCTTGGGTCAACCCGAGCGAACGCAAGTAAACCTGACCCCCAATCTTGCGTTAGCCGAGCAGCAACTCAGTTCGCTTGCGGGATAGCCAGAACTCCGTGTAGTTGTCGCGCAGGTTCCGGCTCAGTCGCGTCTTCAAGTGTGCGCTCATCGCGCCGAGGGAGACCAGTCGATCGATCCAGCCCATGCGGTGGGCAAAGCGCACGGCGGCCATATCGGGACTGTTGAGCAGCCACGCGGGCGACGTCAGGGTTTCGGCATAGATCAACAAGTCACGCTCGCCGGCATCGAGCGCGGGATGGTCGTGTGTCATGTTGAACGTCACGCGTTGCATCTCGGTGATGTTTTCGACGTGCGCCAGTTGTCCGCGCAGCGTGGATTCGTCGATCCAATGCTCGGGCTCGCGGTTCTGGTAGCCGGTTTGGGTTTCTTCGACGACCTTGGCCACGGTGTGCAAGGCGAAGTATTGCGCCAGCGGTATCCAGCAGCCGGTCTGATGCGCTTCGAGTACGACGTTGGTGTCGATCAGCACGATCTGGCGGGGGTGGAAGTCCATTTCCTTGCCGCTTCCGCTACAGATCGAACGGCGTTTTCAGGTCGTGCTCGGTGAACAGGGCGCCAAGGTCGTCGAGGCTGATGCCCACCACCGTCGCGGCGCGACGCGCGGACAAGTGGCCGTGTTCGATGCCCCAGCCCAGTGTGGCTACGAAGCGGCGGCTGAATCGTGGTGGCACATCGCCTGCCGCGTCGGTGCGCAGCAAGTCGTCGGGAATCCTTTCCGCAGCGGCCTTTTTCAGCAGTTTCAGTGCGACGAGACGCCATTTCATGGCTGGGCCGCTTACGCGCAGCTGCGTGGCCGCCTCGCGGATCCATCGGGCCATGGCCGCGGTATCGTCTACAGGCGGTGCGGCCTTGCTGGCCAGATCCAGGATGTGCCGGCGCGGCATCAACAGTCCGGCGGCAAAGTTGTCGGCAAGCTGTTCGACACGCTTCTGGCCTTTGGAGAGATTGCCTTCTTCCTCGGTGTGCTCGGGCGGCATGTCGTGCCAGGTGAGCAGGTGAAAAAGCTCATGGCCCATGTCGAACGCACGTCGGCCGACGGGTTCATGGCGGTTGATGATGATGGTGTTGAGCGGGCCCAGCTGACAGGCCGCGCCCGATACGCCTGCCACGGTGTCGACCTGCAGGATCAGCGTATCGAGCTTCTCTTCAAGCACGGATGCCAGATTCGCCGCCGGCACGTCGCCCAGACCGAGCGAGCGCGACACCGCATCGCCTTCGTCCGCGGCCTCCTCGAACGAGCTTTTCCGGTCCAGGCCAACCTGCATGAGCAGGGAATTGACCGATTCCCCCTTGAGGCGGCGCAGATGGCGATAGGTGGCGATCCAGCCGCCGGCACGCTGTTCGAACGATGCCAGGCCATCGGCTGCCGCAGCCTTGCGCCAGGAGAAGTTGGCTTCGCCGGCAAGTTCCAGCGGGTCGGTGAAATAGTCGGCGCCGACATCGAAGAATCGGGCGACAAGCAGCAGCTCTTCGGGCGCGACCTGGCGCTTGCCCAATTCGATATCGGACAAGGTTTGACGGTCGTTGAAGCCCAGTGCTCGGGATAGATCGGCCTGGCTGACGTCGCGGCGTTCGCGCAATGCTTGCAGGCGGCGGCGGATCGTTGCTTGGTCCATAGGCACCTCCAGCTGCAAAATTTTATCTTGCAAAATATTATTTTGCAAGATATCAATGTTTGTTTGGAAGCCACCCCCTCGCAGCGCTTCATGCATTCGCTTTTGCTCCGCCCGTCCTGAGGAAGGGGAAGAAATCAAGCCCCGATCAGGTATTCCGCTGGAACGCCGAGGTTCTTTGTGCAGGTTGCGGATCATCTCGATGGTGAGGCCGCGTTTGCGATTGATAGACGCGGTTACCCGCCGGGCACGCTCATGGTATGGCTCCTACGCCTACCGCGTGGTGCTGGCCCTGGTCCTGGCCGCTTCCAGGGTGGGGCTGCTGTCCGCTGCCAAGGCCTATCCGCTGTAGTGTGGGCGAGTGCACAGGCCGGTGGTCGACGCTCAGCGCTTCGGCGGCGGCAGCCAGGGCGCCAGGGCCTGCTCGGCCAGTTCGGGCCAGTGTTTGTTCGAATTGGGGTTGGCCGGGCTGGGGTGGGGCAGGTAGCCGATGCCGGTCTCGGCGCCGAAGAGTTCGGTGGCGCGGCGCTCGGCGTAGCGGCCGATGCCGACGATGGCGCTGGGCTGCAGCGCGCGCACCACGGCGCGCAGCGCACGGTCGCAGACGGCCGCGAGCGCGGTGGCCTCGTCGCGGCCGAGGTGTTCGGGTGTGAGGTTGCGGTTGTTGCCGATGAACAGCAGCGGGCAGTAGTTCCACACGAAGAAGCGTGCGAAAAAATCATCCGGCGTGCCGAGGCGTTGCGCGGCCCAGCGCCACAGTCGCGATCCGCTGCCTTCGTTGCGATGGCAGGCCATGCCGAGGATCGGGTATTTGGCGTGCTGCAGCGGCAAGCTCGCGGCGAGCTGCGATTCGATGCCGAACCACTCGCGCACGGTCGCCACGTCACCAAACGGCACGCCGGTCTGGGTCATGCCCCAGGGACCGGGGTTCATGCCCAGCAGCAATACGCGGCCGCGTGCCCCGGCATAGCGTTGCAGGTAAATGCGGTGCGCGGCCCAGGCATACAGCAACGGGTTGTACACGTGGCTGGGCGTGTGCCAGGCCAGCGCATCAGCTTCGTGCGCGAGCTTGCGCGTGGTGCGCAGCATGGCGGCGCGGGCGTTGGACGTGGACATGACTTGGGCAACCGATTACGGCAGATGGGTGCGCGCCTGGCGCGGCGGCGGCCGGTCAAGCGGGCCGCACGATGACCGGCGCCATTTTACGCGGACCGCCCGCGGCCGGCTGGCGCGTCTCGCTCAGGCCGACGCGAGTGCCTGGTCCACTGCGGCGCGGGCGTGCAGGTCCGTGGTGTCGAACAGGGGCACGCTCGCGTCGCTGGCATGCACCAGCAAGGCAATTTCAGTACAGCCAAGGATGATCGCTTCGGCGCCGCGCTCGACCAGCCTGGCGATGATCTGGCGATACGCGTCACGCGAGGCGTCCACCAGATGGCCAAGGCACAGCTCGTCGTAGATCACGCGGTGGATGACCTCGCGCTCGGCCTGGTCCGGCACCAGCACGTCGAGCCCGTGTCGCTCGCGCAAGCGGTCGATATAGAAGTTGTCTTCCATGGTGAAGCGCGTGCCGAGCAGGCCGACCCGCGCATATCCGGCCCGCGTGACGGCCTCGGCCGTGGGATCGGCAATATGCAGCAGCGGCAGGTGCACGGCCGCCTCGATGGCCGGCGCTACCTTGTGCATGGTGTTCGCGCATACCAGCAGGAAGTCTGCGCCGCCGGCTTCGAGCGCGCGGGCGGCATGCGCCAGCACCATGCCGGCGCCATCCCAATCGCCCTCCGCCTGCATGCGCTCGATGGGCGCGAAATCCAGGCTGTACAGGAGGATACGTGCCGAGTGCAGCCCACCCAGGCGCTGCTGTACCTGTTCGTTGATCAGGCGGTAGTAGCTCGCCGTCGATTCCCAGCTCATGCCGCCAATCAGGCCGATGGTTTTCATGCGTGCTCCAGGGTGGGTGGGGTGACCGCAACTGGTGGGTCAACAGTCAATGGGCCGAATCTCCGGGCGTTTCCCATGGCGGCCCCTTCAATTCGACGGTGTTGCCTTCCGGATCCTTGACGTAGATCGATGGCCCTTCGCCCTCGGCGCCATAGCGCGACTCGACCGGCCCCGCCGGATGGCCAAGCGTCCGCAGGTGCGTCAGGATTGCCTCGCCGTCGAATGGTGCGACGCTCAGGCAGAAGTGGTCGAGATTGCGGCCTTCCGCGCCCGGCCCGGCACCGCCCAAGCTGCCCAGCTTGCCGCTCACTGGCACCAGGTCGATCAGCGAGCCGCCGGCGCGCAGCTGATACAGGCCGACTCCTTGCTGGACTTTTTCCACCGTGCAGCCCAGCACGTCCACATAGAAATGCAGCATCACATCGATATCCGCGACGCGCAGCACCACGTGGTCGATGTGCCTGATCGCGAACATCCGGTTGGAAACGACTTCCATCAGTGTGGCCTCGCAGCGCGTCGCATCGGTTTGGGCCCACCTGCTGCCAGCCTGCGCCAAGAGTGCCCGCGGAGATGTTCAGCCGGCCAACCACTTGTACATGACATGGGCATCGACGAGCCCCCATTGTGGGTGCCGGAACGCGCGTGGCAAGGTGCCGACAATCCCGAAGCCCAGCTTGCGCCATAGCCGGATGGCGCCGTGGTTGCTGGAAACCACGAAGTTGAACTGCATGGCCAGGAAACCGCGCGCCAATGCCGTCGCCTGCGCATGCTCGCACATCCGTGATGCGATGCCCTGGCCACGTGCAGACTCCGCGACCACAAAGCCGCAATTCGCCACATGCCCGCCGTGGCCGGGCTGGTTGGCTTTGAGATAGTACGAACCCAGCACCGCTCCGGCGTCATCGCCGGCGATGAACGTGGCCAGCGGCAACTCGATCCAGGCCTTGAAGATGCCCTCTTCGGGCGCATCCGGCGCAAACGTATAGGTGTCGCCCGCGGCGAACGTGGCGTGCAGGATCGGCCACAGGCGTGGCCAGTCGTTGGCGGCAAACGGGCGGATGGCCACGGTCATCGCGGGGAGCTAGCGCGGCGCTGTTTCGACCAGCCCGGGCCGGCAGCGCAGCGGGCGCGCTGGATGGGCGATATCCAGGATGGACCCGACCAGCATCAACGCCAGGCCGGCGTAGAACAGCGCGACTCCCCAGCCCGAATGCCACAGCACGAACAGTGCAACCAGGATGATGAGCGGCCCGCTGATCGAAAACACGCCGCGGAGAGCGATGCGGTGCCGGTACCAGGCCACGGCGTTGGCGATGAGCGCGAGCAGGGCCAGGGCGGGAATCAGGGTATGGAACAGGAAGCCCTCGTACTGCGCCAGGAAACCGAGCCCAATCGCGGCGCCGAATGATCCCAACGCGGGAAAGCACCCTGCGCAGGACATGGCTGCGGCCAGTGAACCAATGCTGGTGGTCTTGTCCAGCACCGCTGAAGTACGCATGGAATCGTCCCGGTGGCGCGAATGCCGTGCATTGCAGCATAGCGCTGGTGGTACCGCCTGGCCACGTGACGGCCGCGCGGTCAGCGTCGGGGCATGGGCGCGGCTCGCCGTCCTTCACATGGGGACGCGTGCCGCGTTGCCGGTGCTGCGCCGCACCTGGCCCGGGCTGATCACGTCAAACGCAACCGCGCCTTTGCCATCGTGCTTGACCTGGTACATCAGGTTGTCGGCTGCCGCCAGCGCACCCTCGGGGGTGGTGGACGATTCCAGGAACGTGACCACGCCGACGCTGCAGGTGACCTGGTAGCCGTTGGCGTCCAGGGCTGCGCGCAGGGCGAGCGTCATCCTGGGTACGACGTGCTGTGCCTCGTGCGCGTCGGTATCGGGCATGATCAGCGCAAACTCATCGCCGCCGATGCGTGCTGCGGTGTCGGCCGTGCGCACCGACATACGGAGAACCTGGCCGATCAGGCGCAGCAAGGCATCGCCGCCAGGATGGCCGTGGATGTCGTTGATTGCCTTGAAGTCATCGAGGTCGACATAGGCCAGCGTCAGGGCGCTCTTGCGGCGCTGGCCCAGGGCGAGATCGTGCTTGAGGCGGCCTTCGAATGCGCGGCGGCTGTACAGGCCGGTGAGCGCATCGGTCCGCGCCAGCTTCCGTTGCCGACGCAGACTTTCGTGCAGGGCGCTCAGCAGCAGGGTGGTTATGATGTAGAAGCCCAGGCGCATCAGCGAATTCCATAGCGCAATGCCGGGATACGAATAGGGATGGCCGTCTGCCGCGTCGGCGAAATACCAGCTCACGCTGGAAAGGATGGCCACGGCGATGCCCACCCACTTGCCGCCGTACCAGGTTCCCAGGGCCACCGGCACGAGATAGAACACCGACATCGACAACTCGTACCCGGTCAGGTAGTCGAGTCCCGCGAGGAGCAGGACGCCGACAATCGTCAGCAGGCCAATGGTCCCGCGCGTACAACGCTCGAGCCGACGGTCAATGACCTTGAAGACGCGGTTCATCGCGATCGCGTCCGGTATGCGGGAGGCCGGGTATGGTTCTCGGCGTCGTCGAGTGGTTCGGCCCGCAGCCGATCAGCGCCGCGGCGACCGTCCCCGGCCGCCGGCGTCAAGACAAGGGAAAGGGTACGGACCGGCTGTCCGCCACCGCCGGTTTCCACGAACGGGATTTGGTCCATGACCGTTCCTCGCGCCGCGTTGCCCGCAACGGTTGACCACAGGAAAACGCACACCACAAGCGCCAGTGCACTGCGTATCCCTTATCGCCGGCCTGACCAGATACGTCCGTAGGGCCGCACGGCAGTAGAATGAGCGCAACCGCGAAACAACACCAGAGGGCGGGTGCCGCCAGGACCGGGAGCGGACCGCTCAGTCTTTCGGTTCCTGCGCCGGATAGCCATTGGGCCGGGCAGGAATGGCCTGGAGGTAGGCGGCGATGGCTTCGCGGTCGCTGGCCGGCAGCTTCGACATGTTTTCTTGCACTTCCACCATTGAGCCGCCGACCGAATCGAAGTCCGGCGTGAAGCCCGCCTCCAGGTAATACGCAATGTCTTTGGCCGACCAGTCGCCCAGGCCCGCCGTGCCGGGGGTGAGGTTGGGGATGCTGCCCTCGCCATCGGGGTTGCTGGCGCCGGCCAGCCATTGCCCCGGATCAACGCCACCCGCGGCATGGCGCGGCGTATGGCACTCGCCGCAATGGCCGGGGCCTTCGACGATGTAGCGGCCACGCAGGAGTGCCGGGTCGGTATCCTGCGGCAGCGCAATCACCGGATCGGGATGCAGGAAGGCCAGGTTCCACAGACCGATGCCGCGGCGCAGGCTGTAGGGGAACGGGATTTGGCTGGCCGGCGGCTTGTGTTTGACTGGCGGCAACGTGCGCATGAAGGCAAACAGGTCGGCCGTGTCCGCCAGCGTCATGCGTGCATAGGAGGGATAAGGAAAGGCCGGGTAGTAATGATGGCCATCCGGGGCCACCCCGCGTTGCACGGCGTTGGCGAAGTCGGCAAACGACCACTGGCCGATGCCGTCCGTTGGGTCGGGCGAAATGTTCGGCACCACGAATTTGCCGAAGGCGGTCTTGAGTTCGAGGCCGCCGGCAAGCTCGCGACGGGCATCGCCGGTCGCGCCCGGCGCGGCGTGGCACGAGGCACAGCCACCCATGAGGAAGACCCGCTCGCCGGCCTGGGCGTCGCCTGGACCGGCGGCGGCCACGCTGGCCGCGTCGAGCCGGCGCGGACTGCTGGCCACCCAGCCGGTGGCGGCAACCAGCAGCAGCGCCGCCAGCACACCGAACGCGAGCTTTCCCTTGCGGGACATGGCTGGACGGCTACTTCTTGGTGATGCGGTAGTCGCGATGGCAGGCCTTGCAGTTGGCCAGGACTGGATTTACCGCCTCCTTGAAGCTCGCCAGGTCGGCTGGGCCGTCCTTGCCGGAAACTTCCTTGGCCTTGTCGACATCGGTGGTGAACTTGGCCAGGTGCTGGTCAAAGTCAGCGCGATTCTTCCAGACGTTCGGCGAGGCTTCGGTGTTGTTGCCGGTCTCCGAGCCAGGGGGGAACAGGTGTCCATAGTTGCGCGACACGGCCCAGAACGTGGTGATCGCCGATTTGGCCGCGGTGCGGTCGTAGGGAATCTCGCCCTTCAGCATGCCGCCGGACAAGGCGGCGGCGGCCGCGGTGGCATCCATCAAGGCCTGGCGTTGCACAACCGGGTTGTCTGCGGCCAGGGCGGCGCTGGCGGCGGCCACAGCCAGGGGTACGCCGAGGCCAACGGCCAGGCTGATGCCGAGGAAGAGGGGACGGGGCGTTTTCGACATGGGGAACTCCGGAGGTCGCGTCTCGTTGGTCTTCGACTGTAGCGTACCGGATTGCCGTCGCTCGTGCCGGCCGGTTTGGCCTCAACGGTGCGGGCAGCCAGGCCAGCAACATGGCCTGCGCATGCCTCCCTGCATCTTGTCGATGCCGACCGCGATGCGGCGCTGCCTGGTGGCTGCCTGCTTGGGCGACGTGACCCAGCAGATCCATTCGTTCCGCGCGAGCGGGGTGATGTCGCGCCAAAGTTCCTGGACCGTCGCGTTCGCCTCGATGGCGTCCCGGAAATCGGCCGGCAGCTTGTGCACCGTGCCGGCCGGCAGTGCTTTTGCAGTCATCCGTGCATTGCCTCGGTCCTCGTTCGCCGATCGATGCCGCGATTCGACGTCGCGCCCAGTGTGTTCATGGGACCGCGCGGACGGGCCGGCGTCCGCAGTGCCGGCCGGCATGGGTGAATCGGTCATGCCAAGCGTTCCTCGCATTGTCCAGGGCAGACGATACCTGCCCTGGCTACCACTGGTTGGCCTTTTCCAGAAAGCCGGGGGTTTGCGCCCGGACGATGCAAAAGCGTTGCCCCGTCGGCGCCTGCATCACGACCCAGCGTTCCATGCGGCGGGCCACCGTGGCGCCCAGGTTTTCCAGGCGAGCCACCTCGGCCGGGATATCGTCCGTTTCAATATCGATGTGTACGCGGCTTTCATGGTCGACGCGCTGGATTTGCACGATGGGCTCGTCCGGTGGCGTCTCCAGCATGCGGTAGTTGCCACGCGTCTCGGGGTGTCCACGATCGACCGCGCGCCCCAAGGCCGCGGCCCAGAATGCCGCGGCTTCGTCGACGTCCCCGGTATTGCAGTCAATCAGCAGGGCGCAAAGTCTGGAATGGTGCATGGAAGGAATCCTCGCCGGTGATCTCCAAGGGATACGCGCTACGGTACGACCGTGGCGGGTTGCCTGTCTCGCTACCGCCATGTGGCCAGGGTAGATGAGCGGATCGTACCGACCCCGGGATTTCCGTGTCGCCGCGCGAATCCATGCGTGGCGGACCGCCGTGTGTAGAATTGGCCGGGGCAATCCGGGGGAATGACAGCATGGCTGACAAGGGCGCGGTTCGCAGCTTGGCCGATCTTGGCCTTCGTCTCTTCACCGCGCTGGCTTTTGCCGGCTTGGGCTTTTTCCAGCCCACGGTCGCCAGTGCGGCTCCAGCACCGGACGACGGACTTGCCGCCCTGCATTTCAGGCACCTCGGCCCGATGGGGAACCGCGCCGATGCCGTGGTCGGCGTGCCGGGCGATCCGGGCACGCTCTATTACGGCGCAGCGTCCGGGGGCATCTGGAAGTCCGTGGACGGCGGCGTCCACTTCAAGCCGGTGTTCGATGCCATGGACGCGGCCTCGATCGGTGCGCTCGCGGTCACCCCTTCCAACCCGAACGTTGTCTGGGCCGGCACCGGCGAGTCGTACATCATCCGCGGCTACACCGGCTTCGGCGACGGCATCTACAAGTCCACCGACGCCGGGGCCAGCTGGCAGCACATGGGCCTGGACGAGACCGGGCACATCGCCCAGATCATCGTCGATCCGCAGAACCCGCAGGTCGTCTACGCCTGCGCCATCGGCCAGGCCTACCGTCCGAACGCCGAGCGTGGCGTGTTTCGCACCGGGGACGGCGGCAAGACCTGGACCCAGGTCCTCAAGATCAACGACACCACCGGCTGCTCCTCGATCAGCATGGATGCGCAGGATCCCAACACCCTGTTTGCCGGCGCGTGGCCGCTGCAGATCAAGCCCTGGGACCTGAACAGCGGTGGTCCGGAGGGCGGCGTGTTCGTCACCCACGACGGCGGCAGTACCTGGGCGCGGGTGGCGGGCCACGGCCTGCCGGCCAAGGGCAGCATGATTGGCCGGGTCACGGTGCGCGTGGCTCCGGGCAACGGGAAAGTGGTGTACGTGCTCATGCAGGGCCCCAAGGGCGATGGCTTGCTGTACCGCTCGTCCAACGGCGGCACGGACTGGACCCTGGTCAAGGAGACCAACGAGCTTGCGGTGCGCCCGGCGTATTTCATGAATTTCGCCGTCTCCCCGGCAAACGAGGACCATCTCTACTTCGTCTCCCAATCGTTCCTGGTGTCGCGGGATGGCGGCCGCACGCTGCTGAACAACAGCCGGCGTGGCGCCGCGGCGGCTCCGGCCAAGGACCCGAAGATTGGCAACTACGTCGGCGGCGACACGCACGACATCTGGATCGATCCGAAGAACCCCGAGCGGATCATGACCGCGAACGACTTCCGGGGCGACATCACCCTCAACGGCGGCAGGAGCTGGGCCGTGGTGGACCTGCCGATTGCGCAGATCTACCACGTCTATACCGACAATGCGATCCCGTACAACGTGATTGGCAACCGCCAGGACGCGGACGGCGTCATCGGGCCGAGCCGGGTGCTCACCCACGGTTTCGGCAGCAACGGTTTCATTCCCGCCAGCGCCTGGCACGGCTACGCGGGCTGCGAGAGCGGCTTCGGGGTGCCTGATCCGACCGACGGCAACATCGTCTGGACCGGTTGCTACAACGGCGACCTGATGCGCACCGACCGGAGCACCGGCCAGACGCGCAACGTGGCGGTGTGGCCGGTGGCGACCTATGGCGCGCCGCCTTCCGAGGCCAGGGACCGCTGGAACTGGACGTTCCCGATCGAGATCTCGCCTGCCGACCATAACCGCGTCTACGTCGGCAGCCAGTATGTCTACGAGACCACCGATGCGGGCCAGCACTGGCAGCGCATCAGCCCGGACCTGACCACGGGCAAACACACCGGCGGTTCAGGCGGCCTGACCGCGGACAACCTCATGACCTTCAGTTCCGCCACGCTGGCGATCATTGACGAGTCACCGGTGGCGGCTGGCGTGATCTGGGCGGGCAGCTACGACGGGCAGGTCCAGCTCACCCGGGACGGCGGCAAGCACTGGACCAACGTCAGCGGCAACATCAAGGGCTTGCCGGCGGACAGCACCATCAACCTGGAAGCCTCCGGTGTCGATGCCGGCACGGCCTACGTGTCGGCCGATGCGCGGCTCACCGGCGATTACGCTCCCTATATTTTCAAGACCGCCGATTACGGCAGGACCTGGACGAACATTTCAGGGGACATCCCACACTCCAAGTTCAGCTTCGTGCATGTCGTGCGGGCCGATCCCGTGCGCAAGGACATGCTCTACGCCGGCACCGACAACGCGCTCTATGTTTCCTGGGACGATGGCGCGCACTGGCAGCGCCTGCGCAACAACTTCCCGCCGGCACCCGTGAGCTGGCTGACGGTCGAGCCGCGCTTCAACGACCTGGTCGTCTCGACCTATGGCCGCGGCATCTGGATCCTGGACGACATCACGGCGTTGCGCGGCTGGCCCGAAGTGGCGAAGGCCGGCACCGCGCACCTGTTCGATCCACGTCCCGCCTATCGCTTCCGCACCGTGGTCACCAGTGCCCAGGATTATCCGAACGGCGTCACCATGGGCGAGAACGCGGCAGACGGTGCGGACTTGAATTACTACCTGCCGGCGGCCGCCGCCGTGACGCTCACCATCGCCGACAGCACGGGCAAGACCGTGCGCGTGCTGCACGAGGACGGCAAGCCCGGCTTGAACCGCGTCACCTGGAACCTGCGCTACCCGCCGCTCACCAAGGCGACGCTGCTGACCAGCCCGCCCGGAAAAGACTGGCTCGAGACCCCGGACGCCGGGCGGCCGCTGGTGGTGTGGGGCGGACCCTCGCCGGCCGAAGGCCCGCGGATCCTGCCGGGCACGTTTACCGTGAGTCTGGCCGTGGGCGGCTCCCAGGTCGGCAGCGCGAAACTGCAGGTGCTCCCCGACCCCAAGAGCTGGGGCGATGCCACCACGATGCGCGCGGGCCAGGCGTTGTTGCTGCAGATCGCCGATGAGATCAACCAGGCCGCGCAGCTCATCAACTCACTGGAGACGACGCGCAAACAGGTCGGCACGCTGGTGGCCAAGCTGCCCGAGGGACACGGCGCAGCCGCGGTCAGGGAGGCAGCCAACGCGCTGTCCGCGAAGGCGGCGGCCATCGAGAGCCGCCTGTTCTTTTTCGCGGGCGGCGGCAACGGCACGGAAATCAGCTTCCAGGGCAGCCCGCAGCTCTACGAGAAACTGGGCTCGCTCTACAACAACCTGCAGGACAGCGGCCGCTACAACACCGGCGCCGAGCTCGGCCCCACCGCCGCGCAGGTGGAAGTGAACGAGGCGCTGGCGCAGACCCTGGCTTCCATCCGCCAGGCAGCCGATGCCTTCCAGCAAAAAGATGTCGTGGCCTTCAATGCCGTCGCCAAGTCCAACGGCGTGGCCGGTATCCCCCAGTAACCGCGGATGGAGATGGGGTCGGGTTCATTCATCGAACTGAACGCCCCGGCATTTCGCCTCACTTGCGCACGTAGCGCAAGTGGGTGGCGGCCGGACCATCGAGCACCTTGTCGATGCGAAATTGTGGCAGGGGCTCGTGCAGCCCCTCGAAGAGCCGTCGCCCGCCGCCGAACAACACGGGTGCCAAGGCAATCTCCAGTTCGTCGACCACGCCGAGGTTCAAGTACTGCTGGATCACGTCCGCTCCACCCGAAATACGGATATCGCGACGGCCTGCAGCTTCCCGAGCCAGCGCCAGGGCATGCTCAGCGCCGTCATTGATGAAGCAAAAGCTCGTCCCGCCAGGGCGCACCCATGGTTCGCGCTTCACATTGGTAAGGACATATACCGGTGTGTGGAACGGAGCCTCCTCCGGCCAGGAACGCTCGCCCTGGTCGAACATCCGCTTGCCCATGATGTTGGCGCCGATGCGCTCCGTGGTGCTGCGAACCAGGTCGTTGACCGGGCCGGTCTCTCCGCCCGGTCCGAACTTGAGGTTCTCGCGGAAGTAGCGTTGATTGAGGAGCCAGGCCATCAGCGCACCCCACTTCGCGCCCCAGTCCTTGTACCCGGGGTTCTCCATGGTCATTCCTTCCGGCGCCATGTAGCCATCGAGGCTGAGTGCAACGTTGACGAATACTTTGCTCATGCTTCTCGCCTCGCGTGGTGGGATGTGGGCCTGATGCTTGAGCGGCAGGCACTACGTGCATCTGCTCGAACGATCCTCCTTGCACCCGTGTCGACCCGCTTTGCATCCTGGATTCCGAACAGGATTGCACACGGGTTTCCACTATCGAGGGTGGCAAAGAGCCCGCTTTCACTTTGGATTGCCGTTCGGGGCGTCCTGTAAATCATCAGCTACCGTTGACGTGCTTGCAGCTGTGACTAGGTCAGCCAGCCCAAGGCAATGGCCTTTCGGCTGAGAAGCACCAGCCCGATACCAATGGCCAGCACCATTGCCTGCATGACAATTGCTGCAGAGCCGGCCAATGTCGTGCCGCCTACGAGAACGAATAAGCCAAAATCCTGAACCAGGATGCCAATCAAAGAAATTGCCAAGGCGGGAAAGGCCCATTTCTTGCCCCAAAGCAGGCCGACGCAACCAAGTACGCCACCAACGACCGCCGTCCCTGTGGCGACAATTGCCCAAGCGGGGCGAGCAGCGTAAAGCGCTTGTTGGGATTCTGGAAGCTTGGCGACGTCTTCCGGAGACAGATTGAGTTCGGAGGCGAAGGCGAGGCAGCCGAGCAAGTTCCAAACGATGGCTGCGATGGCAACGATCTTGAACCACTTGGGCGATGCGTTCATCCGACTTCTCCCGATTGCGAACGGCTTGTTTGGAACCCCAAGGAAACGCTGATCGACTCTATATCGTCATTCCCGCGAGGCGCTTTTCAACGGCCGAAGGGCCGGCCAGGCGGGAGGCGCTTTTCAACAGGCAAACGTCTGGTCACCCAGTGAACGCCGGAGTGGAGCGGGCGGCATTGCCATTTGTCTTGAACGAACGCTCAGGCGGCGGCGGATCGCTGTAATGCGTCCAGGACATCCATGGCCATTTGCGCCTGCTCTACAGGGACGAACACATGGTCGTGATGGATTCCTGCCACAACATTGCAACTGATGCCCGCTTGCCCGAGTGCAGTGGAGAATGCGGCAGTGAGGCCCACAGCCCAAAGATCCGAATGGACGGTGAGCGTAATCCACGCCGCAGTGAAGACAACGGGCAAACCCTGGTCAAGGGCAACTTCTTCGGGCAGGACAACGGAAAGACCTTCAGGCTCACGGACTGATGCAACGATTGAATTGAGGCCGGGTCCGGAGCCAGGTGGCAGGACCACGAAAGCAAAGCGGCCAGGATTCAAAACTGGCTGCATGTTCGAGAGGAGGGTGCCGAGGTCACTGATCACGTGCCTTCCTCCTAAGGAAACTCTGATCTGTCGGCGTCATCCCCGCGAGGCGCTCTTCAACAGCCGAAGGCTGATCAAGCGGGGATCCAGTGAGGTCAAGCTGTTGAAGTTAAAGGGCACTGGATTCCCGCTTTCGCGGGAATGACGATCAAAAACATGTTGTTCAGAATTTCCCTGACGCCAGTATTAAGCCGCGCCGCGAAATGGCGTCGGCTTGAATGATTTCCAGGCATCAGGTTCCGGACCATACGGCCAGCTCATTGCCGCCGGGCTCGATAAAGTGGAACCTGCGGCCACCTGGGAAGGCGAAGATGGGTTTTACCACTTTGCCGCCAGCCGCTTCGACCTTGCCAAGCGTAGCTTCAAGGTCTTCGCTGTAGAAGACGACGAGAGCACTGCCAGTCTCGGTACGGGCTGCCAGGTCAGACCTGAAGAAGCCGCCGTCCAACCCCTGGTCGGAGAATGCGGCGTAGTCGGGGCCGTAATCCTCGAACGCCCAACCAAACGCCTGTCCGAAGAAGCGCTTCGTCGCCGCAAGGTTGCGGGACGGATACTCGACGTAGTTGATCTTCTCATGTCGCGGCATGGCTGTCTCCTGAGGTCTGACGCCTGCATCAGGGTGGTGGCCCGCAATGCGGGATCGGCTCGAATGAAGGGTTGGGCGCTACACACACTACGCTGCGCCCCGGAGCTTTCCAGCGAACCAGGGCGCCAGTGCAACGACGACCAGCACCAGGGGCCAGATGTTGCCACCTTTGAAAGTGTACGCGGCGAGGATCCCGTGGAGCGGCTTTCCTCGCAGGAGGCCAAACGAAAACTCGAAGACCAGCGTTGCGACCAGCCACCCCAAGCCAATGAGTAGGAGCCGCCAGCCTTGCGCGCCGAGCCAAGGCAAGCCCAGGCACGCGACCAGCAGGGCCAGGCCAGACAAGAGCACGCCGCTGAGGATCAGGCCCGGAGCACTGCCCAGCTTGGGGATAAGCACTGCTTCCCGGAGAGCACCGTTCGCCACCGCGAGCACAAGGATGACAAGCCACAAGCCAAACGCCTTGAGTGCGACCTCGCCCGCCATGACCCCTCCTTCAGCATCTGACGCCTGAGTTCATCCGCCGGCAGGCCGCGGAGCGGAATGACGATCAAGAGCGAATTGTTCAGAGCTTCCTCAGGCGCGTCGCAATGGCAGTGAAGTGATGATCAGCAGCGCGCCGAGCACGAAGAACAGCCAGAAGAAAACGTTGCCGGAGTACCAGACAGACAACAGGCCCGTCACGATGTAGAACAGGCCAATCAGGTCGCTGACAAAGAACGCGCCGCGCTCGCCGCGACGGGCACGCCACCATGCCCAGGCGCATAGCGCCCCAAACACGATCATGCAGCCGCTGACAAAATGCCAGACCAGGATGATCACCTTGGCTTCGTGCGCGTCGAGCGGCTGCTTGCCCAGTTCGATGGCGAGCCTCGCCGCGTGCGAGTCGTGGCCGAGGGCGCCGAGCGCGATGACCAGCGCCGTCAGCAGAAAGAGGACCGAAGCGATCTTGCGCAACATGGGCTTCTCCAAACTGGCAATGCGGTAAGTTGTGCGGCCTGACGCCGAAGCTCGGCCGACGACGAACCGCGTGGCACTTGGCGGGAGCGTTCCTACGAGAAGTGGACACCGTAGGTCAAGCACATTGAGCCTCGAATTTGATCGGTAAACGATACCCCAAGGCCGAGCGCAAGGGGCCAAGGCGACCTTTGCCTGACCCGGTCGATCCAGCACGCATGTGAGCGTGCGGCCTCAATGAAGGAGAGGCAGGCATTCCAATCAGCGTCCACGGATGAGGAACAGCAGCCCAGCCGTTGTCATCGTCAACTCGTGGTTCAAGGCCGAGTGCAAGCGGTGGTGATCGTAGAAGTCGATCTTGAACGTGCTGGCGAGAAACCCAGGCGAAATGGTGACCTCTGCTTCGCCCTTGGCGGGCGCGCAGCGCACCCACTGGCGCCGTGTCAGTCGCCACGGTGCGCCCGCTCCCATGATGCCAGGTGCCCAGCCCGCCGACGAAACAGGGGATGGCAAGCGGGAACAGCGATGCCTTGCAACTGGGCATGCCTGTCGGGACTGCGCTTGGCCAACTTGTCCAGCAAGTGCTGCCACTCAAATGCGAGCTGGCCGGAGGAGACCGGGATGGGCTGTGCGACCCGCGCCGGCCCCAGCTTGGCCTGGTCGAACGCATAACCGCGCGCCACCGCCTCGGCATAGACCGCAACCAGGTACGAGTTGATCGCAACCCGTGGCTGCGCATGAGCCCGGAACCGTTCCAGCTGCGGATGGTGGAGGTACCCACGTGTTTCGCCACGCAGGACAGCCCTGGCCAGCAACGCCTCGCGCCACAAGGCAACCAGGCCTTGCGGATCGAGATACCTCGGGTGGAGTGACCACAAACGCATGGCACGGCGCCTGACGTTCAAGGGCAGCAACCGCGAAACGGTGTCAGGTTGCCTTCCTGGAGAGCAGCGGCTGGCGGGCTTGGGTTGGGCGCATGACCGCGTGGTGGTGCTTGAAATCAACCAGACCTGACACCCTTCGGGCGCATTAAGTTCACCCTCCGCCAGCTGACGACCGGAATCAGCGGCGCGAGCCCGTGCAGCGGGTGCGCGACCGTTGGATTGAGATGTCAGGCACCAGTGCACCTACCCAACTGCTGCAACGCCTCAGACTCTGTGAGCTTGCCAGCCGCCATTTTTGTCTCCTCCGGAACCCAGCCAGGGTAGGCGGTTTCATGTATGACGTGCTTGCCTGACACAGTGTGCTCCTCCCGGATCTTCGCCAATTGCTCCGGTTTGAAGTGCACAGCGGCCCGCACGAGCGCAGGCCATAGGCGGCGATGTACATAAGTGACCTTGCCGCCACACAGCCTGCAAACCAATACCTCGTCAGACTCCGCCAAGCCTTGGAGGATGCGGAATATCTCCTTGCCCTTTGGATGCGCCCACCAACTACCTCGAACGGGCTCTCCTGCGATTGCATCCGTGAGACAAGGAACAGGCCCTTTCGCGGATGCGAGAACGACGCCGTGGGTCTTTACGAAATCCATGGCTTGGGTGCGATCCATCCTGCCTCTTCTGGTGCCTGACGCTGGGGTGAAACCGCGCCGCGAACGGATTGCCAGGCTTCAGCCCGCAGTGTCCGCCGTGGATGGGTCAATCACGGCGCTCACCCGCGTGATCCGGTTCGCGGGGAACCCGGACTGCTCCGCATGCAACTTGATGAGGTCTTCGGAGGGCGCGTTATATACGCAGTAGATCTTGTCGCCAGCGACGTAACTGTGCACCCACTCGATATCCGGCCCGAGCTTGGACAGCACCGAATTGGAATGCGCCGAGGCATCGCGCAACTGCTCCGGCGACATATTGCCGGCCCCCGGGATCTCTCGCTCGATCAGATACTGTGGCATGGTCTTCTCCTGCGTTGGATAACGATGGGTACCACTGGATGCAAGGTAGCAGAAGGCGGGTACAGGGGCGGCGCAAGCGTACGGCAGCCGCGCCGCGAAGCAGTGCCGACTTCAGACACGCGCCAGACGGAGCGCCCACCGGGCGACGAACCATAGAACGACGACCCAGACTGCTGCGACAAATGCCGCGGCGGGATAACTGACCGGCTTGGTGGAGGCTTCCTGGGAGCGCGCGCGGGCCGAGCGGAGGACCTCGGGCGGTGTGAGACGAACGACCAAGGCCAGGCCCAGCGGGACCAGGACCAGATCGTCCAAGTAGCCAATGACAGGAATGAAATCGGGGATGAGGTCGATGGGGCTAAGTGCATATGCTGCGACCAGCAACGCAAGAACCCGGACTAATAACGGCGTCCGCGGATCGCGCGCGGCGTAGTAAACGGTAAGCGTGTGCTGCCTGAGCCGCTGGGCTTGGCTTTTGAGGGCAGAGAACATGGCTCCTCGTCTAACCCTTGAGTCAAGCGGCGACGAAACCGCGCAGCGGTTTTGGCGTCCGCCCGGGTGAATTGTCAGGGGGCCAGCTTGAGTGCATAAAAGCGGGTGCCTGGAAGGTGCGAGCTGTTGTACGGCGGAATTTCGAGGAAGCCCAGCCGTTGGTAGAGCGCTTGAGCCGAGGCCATGCTCGACAGGGTGTCCAAGCGAAGCTCCCTGTAGCCGGCTTGGCGTGCAGCCTGGATCATCGCGCCTACCAGGCGCTTGCCGAGCCCTAGGCTCCGGTGAACGGGGCGGACATACAAGCGCTTCATCTCGCCGGTCAGGGTGTCGATGGGTCTCAGGCCAACACAGCCGGCCACGTCCGCGCCAACGTGTGCTATGAGCAATGCACCGCCGGGTGGCATATACGGAGCAGGCAACGCTGCGAGCTCCGCAGCGAATCCTTGATATTCAAGGTCGGTGCCAATTGCTTTTTCGTACTCGCGGAAGAGTCCGCGAGCTGTCGCAACCAGCGCAGGACTATCCACTTGACTCAATATAATTTCTGAAGGTGCCATGGCCGACCAACGCCCGAGGCAAGCAGCGGCGAACCCGCGTTAGCGGGTTTGGCGTCCACTGGCTGAACCGTCAGGCACCAGGGCCTACAACTTGCACGCCCGGAACCCACACCTGCAACCATCTTGATACTTTTTCCTCTGGACTCAACTGCTGCGGCGATGCGGGGACAGAAGTACCAAAGAGCAAACGCTCATCGAGGCAGCCGACATTGACGGCACCATAAGTGTTGCCTTGGTGCTCGAAGATCACGGCAACCAGTACACCGCAACGACTGCACAGCTGAAAGCACGCCAGCTTTGAACCTTGACGGTAGGATTGGAGAGCATTTGGCTCTGTAGCGGTGATGCGAAGGATGCCCGATGAATCCGAAATGTACGCGGCACCGTGTTTTTGGCAGAAGCCGCAGTCGCATGCCCGAGGTGTCGTGCTTGCAAGCTCCACACTGGTAGTGAATTCGACCTGCACACGACCGCAGTGACAACTGCCGTGTACTGTCATTGACCGGTCGGCTTGAGCCATATCTGCGCCTGCTGCCTAACGCCGAAGTTAAGCCGACTCATGTAGCGGAGCAAATAGCGTGGCAAGCTCCCTCTGCCACGCTAACTGTCTACTTGACGGGGAAGCTTGCGATGGCTACTTGCGCACGCCGTTGATTCAGGGAGCACGCAGCAGCCTGCAGCGTACCAAAGCCGTCGCCGCGGAAAAAGCCACGCCGGAGCAAGTATGGATACGCCAAATGGCCTCACGGCTACCGTTCGGCAAGGTCATGGCGGCCATCGCGAACAAACACGCCCGCCAGTTGTGGGTGATGCTTGCGCGCGATGTGGACTGCGACCCCTGTGCCAACCTTCATCACCCGATGCATCGTTCAACACAGACAGCGTGACGGACTGATTTCGCTTCACCGCCAGCACGAAGTGGTAGACAACGGGTCAGACCCACCCGGAGAGAACCTGACTAACATTCTGGACGTCCAAACGTGTTTCGGCTGATCCCCGAACACCGACGACACCGTTGAACGAATGAGGTCTCCGGGCGCGGTTTATACCCTGGTCCGCATCAGTCACACCGATGCAACAAGGCCGTCTAAGGAAATGCGGTCTGGCAGCGTTGCCGTCCGCATCAAACTGGCAAAGCAGCACCCGTACAACGGCAACACCTTCACCAGCGAACGCCTGAAAGCTCAAGGCAAGAGCATCAAGCGCGTGGTATTGACGGGAAGTCTCCTAAGGAGATGTTAGCCCACGCGGGCCTTGCAACCCTACATTAGTGCATATACGGTAATTACGCATGAGCCATGACCCCGCCAAGCGCCGCAAGAACCTGCGCAAGCACGCGTTGACCTGGCCGGCTGCATGGAAGCGTTTGATGGCCCGATGCTTACCCGCGAAGACGACCGGAAAGACTACGGCGAGCAACGATTGGTGAGCCTGGGCTGGGCGCATGGCCGCGTGGTTGTGCTGGTGTGGACCGACCGTGAGGACGGACCCCGACTGATTTCGTGCCGTGAGGCAGAACCCTATGAACGTGAAGCGTACTACCAAGCGTACCCCCAAATCTGACGTGCCGTACGACCCCAAGAGCAAAGCGGCGACGCTGAAGTATTGGCAAGGCGCCACCGCGCACCGCGGCGTGGCAGAACTGCGCGCAAAGCGCGGACGGCCAGCCAAGCCGCCGGAAGAACGCAAAGAACAGATTGCCCTGCGCGTGGACCATGACGTGCTGGAGTGGTACCGCGCACAAGGTATCGGCTGGCAAACCCGAATGAACGCCGTTTTGAAGGCGTTTCGTGATGCGGCAAGCTGATTGCGGGCCTAACGCTGAGTTAAGCGGCGGCGAAGCCGTCCGCCTTGAACGAGTGGTTAGGCGCGGCCTGCAGCTACCAGCGACCAGACCGCGAGAATTGTGCCGACAATCGTAAAGACGCCTAGAATTATGTTGAGCCAAAGTAGGCGACCCGAAAGCACCTTGTTGGACTCCGTGTACTCGCGGATCGAGCCAGCCACCTCTTGGGCAGATCGTGCGACGACTGCCATGCGCTGCTGCTCCCATACCTTGCTGTTTACTTGAGCGTCTGTGTACAGAGCGGCCAACAAGTCATCGATCGACTTGCCACGGATGTATTCATCGCCCTTCATAAGCCCCCTTATTAAGCCTAACGCTAGAGTTAAGCGGCGGCGAAGCCGTCTGCCTTGAACGAACTGTTAGGCGTCATTTCTTGCCGAGTATGCGGCCCACATCACCGCCATGAACAGCGCTTAGGCATTGGCTGTACAAGGTAAGCCAGTATTCCCGATCTTGCTGAGCTTTGCCGTTTGCGCGCTCGTTACGCATAACAACCATAGCTAGATCGAATGCAACGCGATGCACTGAGTCCGACTCGATTGTGACGGGGCCTGACACGCTCACTGATTGATCTGCCATGTTGTACTCCTCAAGTGGTGATAGATGACGCATAACGCCTGAATTTAGCGGCGCGAAACCGCGGAGCGGTTGAGTGGAGAGTTCCTACGAAAAAGTGGACACCATTGGTCAAACACACTGGGCCTCGAACTCGATCGGTGAACGATAGCCTAAGGCCGAGTGTAAACGGTGCTGGTTGTAGAAATCGATGTAGCTGCGCAAGGCCGAGCGCAGCGTCCGATCGTCGGTGAAGTGTTGGCGGTGGTACATGTCCGACTTCATGGATTTGTTCCACGACTCCATGTGCGCGTTGTCGGTCATGCGACGGGGGCGGTTCATGCTCTGCAGCAAACCGGCTTTGGCCAAGGCGTGTTTGAAGGTGCTGGCGAGGAACTCGACGCCGCGATCGCTGTGCACCATCGTGCCGGGTTGAGGCTGTCGGTGGCGCACGGCCGCAACCAGCGCTCGACGGGTCAGCTCGGCCGACTTTTCCTTGCCCAGCGACCAGCCCAGCAGGCGGCGTGAATACTGATCCATCACCGTCGCCAGATAGCGCCAGGTGCCGGCCACTTTCAGGTACGTCACATCGGTGACCCACACCTGGTCGATGCGCTCCACCGTTGTGGCATGGACTTGGTTGCCGACACTGGCGAAGAAGCGGCCCAGTCCGGGCAGGCGCCGATACAGCGTGGCCGAACAGGCCTTGATTGCGTGATCACGCATCAGCCGCTCGACCCGGCGGCGGCCGACGGATTCACCTTGCTTGCGCAGCTCGGCATGCACGCGCGGACTGCCGTAGGTCTCCCGGCTCGCTCGATGCACCTGTCGCACACGATCGATCAGCCGGGCATCGTCCAAGGCACGCTCGCTGGCCGGGCGATCCCGCCAGGCGTAAAACCCGCTGGCACTGACACCGAACAGACGGCACAGGCGCCTCACCGGGTAGCTTTCTTGCTGCTGCTCGATGAAGGCAAAGCGTTCGCTTTTCGAGCGGAAGTGAACGCGATCGCTTTTTTTAAAAGGTCATGCTCGAGCTTCAACTGCTCGTAGGCCTTCTTCACCCGACGCAACTCTTTCAGTTCGGCGGACACCGCCGGATCGACCGCCACACCCTTCGTCATGATCTCGCCCTCGCGCGCTAGTCTTCGCCAACGAGACAACATGAAAGGATGGATGTAAAGCGATGCAGCAACCTCCTGCACGCGCACGCCAGGGAGCTCACTCAGGCGCACGGCGGTGGCCTTGAATTCGTTGCTGTAGCGGGTCGTGGTTCGCGGACCTGGCTTGGGCATGGGGCACTCCTGAAATGTTAGTTCAGGGTGTCCACTAAAGCGTAGGAACTATCGCATCCGTTGGATTGAGTTGTTAGCGGCCATGCGGTATTGCTTGCGGAGCCACTGGAGCTGGACGGTCAAGTTTGGCATACAGGTGATTGTGCACCAACACGGGAATGCCGCGGCATGCAATATCCAAGTGCTTGTCGGTCCACCGCTCGGAGCAGAGGCCGTCGGTGATGTGTGCAGCCAGCTTGTTTGTGAGCTCAAATATTGAAACCAGTGCTCCTTCCGCTTCCTCGCGTGGCCCCGGATAGGCTGCGAGTGCACTGGCTGGGCTGGCTTTTGACAGAGGCTTTGTTGGCGTTGAGTAGTGCTCCACCGCCACATCGCCGGGACGGCGCTTGGTAATTTGTACCAAGCGGCCCCGATGCGCATTCAAGCCCAAGAATTCGAGCAGCGCGCGGGCATGTATGAAGCCAATCTCGATCATTGGGTTCGCAATGGCCGCAACGTTGCCTTGTAGCTTCTTGTGCCCATCAACCAGCACGACAACCTCGCGGGGTGCATCCGATTCCACTATCCAATCCCATGCAAACTGCAGCGTTTCTATGGCCTGAAGCCGGTACGGAATCCATCGCTCCAATATTTCGTCGAGGCTAATCATGGCCGGTAACGCTGGAATTGAGCGGCGGCGAAGCCGTCCGCCTCGAATGACTGGTTAGAGCGCACCTTAGCTGACTTGGAGCGTCGCCTTGACGTACGCAAGGAGGCCATCGGTAAGGCAGGTGAGCTCATTTGGCTTGTACTGTACATCGGCCTCTGCCTCGAGCGATCCGAGACTGACCCATAGGTCTCCGAGCTCTTTTTGTTCCTGAAGGGTATAGCCCTCATAGAACTCATAGAAGTAGCGGGCTCGCTCAAAGACGAAGCGGTAGTTGACGAGAAGCAACTGGAGGTTAGAGAAATCCGTATGGCCGGGCATGCGGTCTACCGCCACGGCCAAAACAGAGCCTCGGGCAGACTCTGGAAGAGACTGCCAAAGGGTCCAGTAGTTGTGCGACCTGGGTGGCGTGCCGCCGCTTACAACGACCGCACTCTTTAGGAGAACTTCAAAGGCCAAGACTCTAAGTAAGGATGCGGCGTCCGAACAGGTGCCCAAATTGGTGGCGAGAATCGACGCGTCATTGAGCCGATCTTCTGCGTCTCTCAGCATCCGCAAGGCGTGATCGTTCATGTGTGCTCTAACGCTGGAGTTAAGCGGCGGCGTAGCCGTCCGCCTTGAACGATTTGTTAGCCGCCACTACGGAGCGATTCGGGAAGAAGAGAATCGATCTCTTGGTCAGAGAATGTCATCTCTTGATTCTTCTGTATGCCTTCCTGCGCCTTCTTATATGCGGCAGAGTTAGTACTCGGAGAGCCCGCGTAAACAGAATGCAACTCGGCAACTAACCTGTCGCGTTCACGTAGCAAATCTCCGGGCGCCTTCCCCTCGCTCCTGAGGTCGGTAAGAAGTGACAAATATTGCTCTCGCACCAGCCAGATATCATTCGCCGCCTGTTTGTGCTTCTGAGCAAGTTCACCAAGATCGTAGTCCTTCGTGTACACATTCAGCACAAGCAATGTGCCGGAGACTAATGCGCCTAGAATTGCAGCCGTAACACCACCACCCACAATGGTTGTAATAAATCCACCCGTTGCGGCAGCGGAGAGAATGATTTGCCAACGTTTCACCAGAGCTAATCGACTCAGGAGGATGTCCGCACACTTCTCATGCGTCTTATGTGAATAGACCGCGCGGCCGTAGCATTCTCGAAGCTGACCTTCCAGAACCTTTAGATCCATTTTGTGTTACTCCGGAAACGTTGTGCCGAAAATATCGCGCCAGCGTTGCTTGGCTGACCATTCTTTTTTTGGTTCCGCAATTTCGTGTTCTATGGCCTCCAAAGCCAGGTTATGGCAGCGCTTCGCTTTGTACTGAAATAGTCCCTTTCCGTAGACATATTGCCCGCTTCCGGGTGCACGCCAGAAGGTTTGAGTAGAGTCCTGAGCAGCCATCCACGCAAAGAAATCTCTACACATGTAGTCGTAGTAGAGATACGACTTGTCCTTATGCGACCAGTTCTCAATGAACTGGTAAGCAAGAGTATCAACAAGCAGACCCCCAATAGGAACGCTCCACTTTCGCTTCCAGGCCCTTGCCATTCTGCAAAGTTGGATCAGATTTCCGTTCGTAGTACCGCTTCGATCCCGTATTGCCCTAAGTTCTGGCTTGGGATTTGTCGTCTTCCAGCTCCCGCCGTCGTTGGCATCGGGAAATGTAAAGCTGTCGTCTTTGTTAAGGAAAGCCGGCACCACCTCGAATGTGATTCCGTCATTGAAGGGCACTTGGATTACTTGGCCGTCAGCTCGAAGATTCGTCCTTGAGTATGTTTTCTCAATTGATGTCTTTACCGACTGAAGGAGCGCCGATTGCCCATTACCCGTATAAGCATCATATGTTTGGTAGGTCGAGTACGGTAGCTGAAATATGATGTCAAGGTCACTGAACCCCGCGACGGCTGTGTTTCGCCCGTAAGATCCGACGTACCAACTATGAGCTGTCGCTGACGTTGTGTCCCAGAAGTCAGTGTTCAAGCGTCTCGATATGTTCTGGTATCTGGTGGAAATAGTCCCGCCATCTCGAACCTGTAGATTCGAGCAGAACGCCTGAAACCATACTGCAAGCCCCATACCTTCCCCCTGTGTTGGCTAACGCTTGAGTTAAGCGGCGGCGAAGCCGTCCGCTTTGAACAAATTGTTAGACGTCATTTCAATCCATAATACTTCAAAAGTGCTTCTTTAATGACGTCGGTCGCAACAGCCAGCCCGACCTTCCACGTGCCACTGCCTGCTTTTTTAAGGTTTTGTAGGAGCCATTCTTTAACCCTCGGTCCCATTGGTTCGGCGAAGCTTTCTGGCTTTTCTGAAGATGCCAGATCGGCAAGGTTACGCGCGTCATCAGCAGGAATGCCTGCCTGCTCTAGATATCTGGACAGGGACTCCTTATTGCCGGTATTAATCGAGATGGAAACGCTGGCTCCGCCTTGGGCGGACACTGCTGTGTAGTTACCGTATATTATCTGCTGAGCTATCTGGGTCGTAACCCCAGCTGCGCTACCGGATAAATCGCCTGGGTTTGCCAAGGACACGTGCGCTGCTTCAGGGACCGATTTCTCTATTTCGAGCGTCAGTTCGAGGATTCGGTTCATAACCGCGTGTCGGATTGCTGCCAAGGATGCGCGCGAGATAGTGCCCTTGACTGCATTGCATGCGTAGTCTTGATAAACCTTTCCCTGCAACAGCAAGATTAGATTAGAGGCTTCAATGTGCAGTACGCCGCCTTTTTCAGAGTTGGAGAGCAACTCGTCTACAGCGGCGATGCTTTGTCGCATTTTGAAGCGTGTCCAGTTTTCTCCAGCGAACTTTTCAATCAGGTAAGGCGATATTGGCGCGTTGTTGATGCCAGAACCGAAAGGCCCCGAAAAGGTGGCGGTGTAGCTAACGCCGAGGATGCGATAGTCGGGGACGTCGACCTCCAATGGATATCCTTCCGACTCATGTTTCACCCACTCGGCGAGCGGCTGACTCCCAAGACGAGCCGCAAGCATCCTGAGCCTTAGCAGGATGGGGGCAATGTCAGATTGATCCTGAACTACGGCGCTCTGAATGTCGGCCAGAAGCCCCACGAACCTCTCCCTAATGACGTCTAACGCTTGAAGTAAGCGGCGACGAAACCGCGTAGCGGTTTTGGCGTCCGCTTGACTGAACTGTTAGCGGACCGCACGCTACGCATCGGGCTTGTGCTTTTTGATCATTGCTGGCGACGAGAAGACATCAACTGCGGCTGCAAAGTCTGACTTGACGATTTTTTCAAACTCTTTCTCAACGCGTCGTTTGTCCTTGACCAACCCAGACACATGTTCTTTTGATGCTTCCAACCTCTTGGACTGCATCGCTGCTGCGTCTTGCAATTTACTGACCCGCTGCTTCTCGGCAGCAAGCTCCGCTTCGAGAGCAGAAATTTTGCGCTTGTACATGTTGAGCTCGTATGCTGCATCTAGCTCTGGAGATGTAGCCAAATCTACGTGTTGAAGAATCACGTCAAGAATGGCTTTGGCTTCCAGTAATGTCTTCAACGCAGAAGTAGAGCGCTCCGCATTGCTCGTTTCCGAATTCTGGAGCAAGCCCTCGGCGCTCCTGATGTGATCTTGAAGCCGTTCAAGGTTGTCTTCGAAGTATGACACCCAGCCCATATACCCCCCTTGGCCGCTAACGCTAGAGTTAAGCGGCGGCGCAGCCGTCCGCCTTGAACGAAATGTTAGGCGTCGCTGCATGAGTAATGAAGCTACTCGTCGAGATACGCCCATGTGTCTGCACCGTCAAAGCGGCGAACGCGTACAGATACCACCACACTTGAGTCAAAGTTTCGAATATTGACGCCAAGCTTACCGTCCGGCTCTGGATGCAAAGGCTCCCAATGCGTCACGCACCCGCAATGTCTGCACCAGACCGTCTTGATTGTCTTTGTGCCCCAAATGTACTCGCTAGTGTCCGGCGGAGAGCCGATGACACGAACTGCGCCAATTTGGTAAAGCGCCCATAGTGCGCCATTGCGGCGACAGATGGAGCAGCTGCAGTCTATGAGCGACTGCGGAGGCCCTGGCACCTCAATTTGGATGGCGCCGCAGTGGCAAGAGCCTTTAAGCATGCCCGGAACCTCCCCGTGACGCCTAACGCTAAGTAGATTTCAAAAAGCAGTGTAATCCCCGCCGCCTAGCCCGGTGTGCCGGTTCGATTCCGGGTCGTCAGCTTACAAAAATCAACGACTTGTTCCCCTTGGTGCAATCTAATCTCGCAGTGTCTGCTCGGACCGGAGATGACGTTGGCAGTCTTTCACGAGGCGGGGCATGGTGCAAATGGCGGGGCGCCACAACCGCCAAAGCTCCTGGATCAGGTACGGGCGAGGATGCGACGGCGGGGGATGGCGCGGCGCAGCGAGGAAGCGTATGTGGGTTGGATACGCCGGTTCATCCTGGGCAGCGGCAAGCGCCATCCGGCAGAGATGGGTGCGGCAGAGATCGAGCGCTTTCTGACTTCGCTGGCGGTGCATGGACAGGTGTGGGCGTCAACGCAGAACCAGGCACTTTCGGCGCTGCTGTTTCT
Source organism: Rhodanobacter sp. FW510-R10 (assembly GCF_058781105.1). NCBI lineage: Bacteria > Pseudomonadati > Pseudomonadota > Gammaproteobacteria > Lysobacterales > Rhodanobacteraceae > Rhodanobacter > Rhodanobacter sp. FW510-R10. The sequence goes on from NZ_JBYSWL010000001.1 coordinate 848,175, forward strand.
CTACAAGCAAGTGCTGGAGGTGGAGTTGCCTTGGCTGGACGGGATCGAGCGTGCGAGGAAGCCGCAGCGATTGCCGGTGGTGTTGACGCGTGACGAGGTGGCAGCGTTGCTCGGCGAGATGAGCGGCACGCATGCGTTGATGGGCAGCTTGTTGTATGGCAGCGGAATGCGTCTGATGGAATGCGTGCGCTTGCGCGTGAAGGATGTGGATTTCGGGCGCGGCGAAATCCTGGTGCGTGAGGGCAAGGGTGGCAAGGATCGGCGCACGATGTTGCCGCGATCGCTGGCGGATCGGTTGCGGGCGCAATTGGCGGAAGTCGCGCGCGTGCATGAACGCGACAAGGTGGCAGGGTTTGGACGGGTATGGATGCCCGAGGCGCTGGCGCGCAAGTATCCGAACGCGTCGCTGGAGCGGGGTTGGCAGTATGTATTTCCGGCGTCGGTACGCAGTGTCGATCCACGCAGTGGCGTGGAGCGGCGGCATCATCTGGATGAATCGGCGTTGCAGCGCGCGGTGAAGTCGGCGCGGATGCGGGCAGGTATCGTCAAGCCGGCGACCTGCCACACGCTACGGCATTCATTTGCTACGCATTTGCTTGAGGCTGGTTATGACTTGCGCACGATCCAGGAACTGCTTGGCCACAAGGATGTGGCCACGACCCAGATCTACACCCACGTACTGAATCGCGGCGGCCAGGGCGTACTGAGCCCGCTGGACCGTTGACGCCGAAGTTGCCGGGCGTCAGCCCCGTCACCCACCCCGTGGCCAATTGAGTTCGACTTCGTGTTCGGTGCCGTCGTCGAGGAGCGGGATGCTGCCATCCGGCTGCAGGGTGCCGTCCAGCCATACCTCGCGCTGCGTGCCGGCATCGCTTTGGCGCACGTCGATGCGGTAGAGGGTGTCGCGGTGGCGGTAGGCCATCGTGTAGCCCTCCCAGTCCGCGGGCAGCACGGGCGCGAAGCGCAGCTTGCCGGCTTCCAGGCGCAGGCCGAGCAGTGATTCCACCAGCAGGCGGTACATCCAGCCGGCCGAGCCGGTGTACCAGCTCCAGCCGCCGCGGCCGGTATGCGGGGCGACGGCGTAGACGTCGGCGCTGACCACGTAGGGCTCGACCCTGTAGACGTCCATTTGCCCGGCGTCGCGTGCGTGGTTGACCGGGTTGATCATGCGCGCGAGTTCCCAGGCGTGCGCGATGTCGCCGAGTTCGGCGAAGGCCATCGTGGCCCAGATCGCGGCGTGCGTGTACTGGCCGCCGTTCTCGCGCACGCCGGGCACGTAGCCCTTGATGTAGCCTGGGTCGAGCGGGGACTTGTCGAATGGCGGATCGAGCAGTTGCACCAGGCCGGCGTCGCGGCGCACCAGGTGTTCGTCGAGCGCGGCCATGGCCTGCTGCTGGCGTTCCGGCGGAGCGGCCCCGGACAGCACGGACCAGCTTTGCGCTATCGAGTCGATGCGGCACTCCATGCCGTTGCGGGTGCCGAGCGGCGTGCCGTCGTCGAAGTAGGCGCGCCGGTACCAGCCGCCGTCCCAGCCGTGCAGCTCCAGTGCCGCGCGCAGGCTGGCGACCTCGTCCGCGCAGCGTTGTGCGAACGGTTCGTCGCCGTGCAGCCGCGCGACTTCGGCAAACTGTCCGAACACCTCGCAGGAGAAAAATCCCAGCCATACGCTCTCGCCGCGGCCGTGTTCGCCGACCCGGTTCATGCCGTCGTTCCAGTCGCCGCTGCCAATCAGCGGCAGGCCGTGCACGCCGCGCGGCAGGCTGTGTTCCAGGGCGCGCACGCAATGCTGGTACAGCGGTTCGGACAGGCCCGAGGGATGCGGCAGGTCGTAGTAAGACTCCTCGTCGGGGCGCAGCGCGCGGCCCTCGATGTAGGCGACGACTTCGTCCAGGACCTGGGTGTCGAGCGTGGCCAGCACGTAGCGGGCGGTGGCGAGCGGCAGCCACAGGTAGTCGTCCGAGCAACGCGTGCGGACGCCGCGCCCCTGTGGCGGATGCCACCAGTGCAGCACGTCGCCTGCGGCAAACTGGTGCGCGGCGCAACGCAGCAGCTGCTCGCGGGCGAGCTCGGGCGCGGCATGCAGCAGCGCCATGGAATCCTGCAGTTGGTCGCGGAAGCCGAACGCGCCGCCGGACTGGTAGTAGCCGCTGCGCGCCCAGATGCGGCAGGCCGTGGTCTGGTACAGGAGCCAGCCGTTGGCCAGCACGTCGAGGGCGGGATCGGGGGTGCGCACGTGCACCGCGCCGAGCGTGCGCTGCCAGTGTGCGCGTACGCGGTCCAGCGCCTGCGCGGCAGCGGCGGAGCCTCGGAAGCGCAGCACCAGTGCCTTGGCGTCGGCCTGGTCGCGGCCGAGGCCGAGGCGGAACACGCACTCCTGCGCCAGGCCGGGTTCGAGGTCCATGGTCACCTGCAGGGCGCCGCAAGGATCGAACCCGGCGCCCAGCCGGCCGGAGAGGTGCTCGCGCTGCATTGCCGCCGGGGCGCGCAGGCTGCCATTGCGCCCGATGAACTCGGTGCGGTCGCCGCCGATCGTGCGCTGCGGATCGTCCACGTCGAAGAACGCCACGTGCTCGGGAAACGCCATGTTGTACGCGTTGCGCGCGGTCAACGCGCCCGTGGCCGGATCGGCTTCGGTGACGATGTGCATGGCGGTGGTTTCGCGCAGATCGCCGAGCACCCATTCGACGTAGCCCGTGACGCCAATCTCGCGCGGCCGTGCAGACAGGTTGTGCACGACCAGGCGCGAGAACTTGACCGACGCGTCGAGCGCCACGTACACCCAGAGCTCGGAACGGATGCCGTTTTCCGTGTGCTCGTAGACGCTGTAGCCGAAGCCGTGGCGGATGACGTACTCGCCGCTGCCGCGGCAAGGCAGCGGCGTCGGCGACCACGCCTGGCCGGTCTCCTCGTCGCGCAGGTACAGCGCTTCGCCGCTGCCGTCGCCGACCGGATCGTTCGCCCATGGCGTCAGGCGGAACTCGTGCGCGTTCTCGGCCCAGGTGTAGGCGCTGCCGCTGGCCGAGACCACGCTGCCGAAATGCGGGTTGGCCAGCACGTTGACCCAGGGCGCGGGCGTCGTGGTGCCAGCCTGCAGGCGGATTTCGTATTCCGTGCCGTCGGCGCTGAAGCCGGCATGCTCATGCCCGAGCTGCAGTCCGCCACGCGGCGCGGCGGGCGGCGCCGCGGTCGGTGCAGCGACGCTCGTGGGCGGCTGGCGTGGCCCGGTCGGCGCCAGCGGGGCGACGTGGGTCTCCACCTCGCGGTGGCTGACCTGCTCGGCCAGCGTGCCGCGGCTGTCGCTGAGGATGATGCGCGCGCTGGCCTCGACCACCATGCGGTCTTCGTTCGACAGTTGCTGCGCGGCGCGCACGAAGACGCCGCCGCCATGGTCGAGCAGGTTGGCTTCGCTGCCTGAGGTGATCAGGCCCATGATCTGGTCATGCAGCTCCTGGCGGTAGCCGGCGCGATCCTCGTTCCAGATCACCAGGTCGACGGCCAGGCCCTTGAGCCGCCAGTACGCGTGTGCGCGCACCAGTTGGCGCACCAGCTCGATGTGCGCCAACTCGCCAATGCGCAGCAGCACGATCGGCAGGTCGCCGGAAATGGATTGCCCCCACAGCCCCGATTGCCCGCGCCGGTTGGCGCGCAACACGCCGGCGCCGGCCCGCAGCTGGGCGTTCGGGTAGATGATGGGGGTGGCCATGTGCTCGTAGAGCTGGGCGTCGGCGAGGCTGGCGTTGAGTTGGCGCAGCAGCACCTGGCTGTGCGTCCAGGACAAGTCGAAGACACGGTCGGCCAGGTGCCGGTCGCGGTATTTGCCGATCAGCTGCAGGCAGCCGGCGCGGTCGTGGGCGACCCCGGTGACGAGGTCCACCACGGCCGCCTGTTCGGGCTCCAGCGTGATCCGGCAGCGGATCGCGACGATGGGATCGAGCACCGAGCCCGCGCTGCCGGAGAGGCGCGCGTGGTCCGCATCCAGCGCCTGCGGCGCAGCGAGATCGCGGTCGCGGCCAATGAAGCGTGCGCGGTCGGTCTCGTAGGAAATTTCGTCGATGTCGGCGTTGTGCACGGCAAGCAGGTGGCACATCCACGGCGTGTGCTCGTCGCGCGAGCGCGGCCGCCGGCTGCACACGATGGCCTGCAAGGCAGGCACCAGCTCGGTCTGCACGAACAGCTTGCTGAAGGCCGGATGCAGGGTGTCGGCGATCGCCGGGGCCAGCACCACCTCGGCATAGCTGGTGAGCTCGATCGTGCGCCGGCCGCGGCCGCGGTTGGTGATGTGCGTGCGGCGCAGCTCGATGTCGTCCTCGGGCGACACCACGATCTCGGTGTGCGCGTCGAAATCGCGCTCACGCACGCGGAACTCGGCGCGCGCATCGGAGAAGATCGCCTCGAACTGCTCGGTCTTGCGCACGGTCGGCTGGTAGGCAGTGGACCAGTACGCACCGCTGGCGACGTCGCGCAGGTAGCAGAACGAGCCCGCATCGTCGCGGGTGATGTCCTCGCGCCAGCGCGTGACCGCCAGGTCGTGGCAACGGCTGTAGCCGCCGCCGGCGCTGCTCACCATGACGTGGTAGCGGCCGTTGGACAGCAGTTGGACGGCTGGACGCCGGCGGTTTGGATCGGCAAACACGCGCAGCCGCGTTTCCATGCTGCGGCTGGCGGTCGTGGTTTCCGGCAACCCGCCCACGCGCATGTACTCGCCGCTGGTGCGCGGTATGCGCTCCTGCAGCAGGAGCATGGTGGCGCGAAACTGCGGATCGGACGCAAAGCGGCGCTGCATCGGCTGGTCGCACAGCGCGTGGTCCAGGCCAAGCAGGGTCATGCCCTGGTGGTGCGCCATGTACGAGCGGACGAGTGCCGAGCTCTGGCCGGGCTGCAGCCGGGCCGGCGTGTAGTCGATCGCTTCGAACATGCCGTAGCGGCCGGCGGCACCGGCGTCGGTCAGGCGCTGCAGGTTGTGCGCCGCCGCGCGGAGGTCGACCAGCAGCGCCATCGCGGTTGCGTACGGCGCAATCACGACGTCGTCGCCAAGGCCGCGCTTCAGGCCCAGGCCGGGCACGCCAAAGGCGCGGTACTGGTAGGCGAGGTGGGTGTCGCGGGTGTTGTAGCCCGATTCGGAGACGCCCCAGGGCACGTTGTGCTGCCGGCCATACTCGATTTGCCGCGCCACGGCGGCGTGGCTGGTCTGGTCGAGCAGGGTGCCGGCGTAGGTCGGCATCACCAGGCTCGGCATCAGGTATTCGAACATCGAGCCGGTCCACGAGAGCAGGGCCGGCGGCCCGCTGCTGCTGGTGAGCAGGCGGCCGAGCGCGAACCAGTTTTCCTGCGGCAGTTCGCCCTGGGCAATGGCGACGAAGCTCGCCAGCCGTGCCTCGGAGGCAAGCAGGTCGTAATAGCCGGAGTCCAGCCGGCGCTCGCTGACGTTGTAGCCGATGGCGAGCAGGTCGCGGGTACGGTCGTACAGGAAGCGGTAGTCCATCAGCGCCAGCTCGCCTGCGCTTTGCGCCAGCTCCTCGACCAGCGCGATGCGCTCGCGGGCGCGCTCGCGGATGTCCTCGGCGCGCGCGGCGGCCGGCCAGCACAGGGGTTCGATGCGTGCCAGCTGCTGCAGCGTGGGGATGCCGGTGAGGCTGTCGTCCTCGGGCGCCGGGTCCAGCTGCAGGGCGAGGATCTCGTCGTAGACCTCGCTGCACTGGTCGATCAGCGCATCCGTCCAGAACGCGCGGTCACTGCCGGCGGCTGCGGCCATGGCCTGCGCCAGGGCATGAGCATGGTCGAGCAGCGAGCGCAGCAAGGCGGCAGCCGCGCCCAGCGTCTGCGGCGGTGCCGCCAGCGCCTCTGCCAGCGCTGCCTGCATCGGCTGCAGTGCGTGGCCGGGACTGTCGCCGTAGGTGTCTTCGAGCACGTCCAGTGTGTCGCGCAGGCCGTGCAGCAGGCGCCGCCCGAATACCGGGGCGTCGACGGTCTCCAGCAGGCCAGGGCGCAGCGTCAGCAGATGGCCGGCCAGGTTGCCGCTGTCGACGCTGGAGACGTACAGCGGCGCCAGCGGCTCCAGGGTGATGGTGTCGTACCAGTTGTAGAAGTGCCCGCGATGGCGTGGCAGGTCGACCATCGTGCCCAGCGTCAGGCGCGTGCGCTCGAGCAGGCGCCCGGTGCTGATGTAGCCGAGGTCGTGCGCGGCCAGATTGGCGAGCAGGGCCAGGCCCATGTTGGTGGGCGAGGTCCGGTGGGCCAGCGCGGTCACCGGGTCCAACTGCACGTTGTCCGGTGGCAGCCAGTGGTCGCCGGCACCCACGTAAGTATGGAAGAACGCCCAGGTGCGGCGTGCCAGCGCGTGCAGCAGGCGTTGCTGCACCGGGCCTGGGACGTAACCCGCGCCCTGCGGGGATTGCCCGCTCCACCAGGCGATGCCAGGCGAGAAGAACCACAGCGCGAGCAGTGGCAGCGCGACCACGACCACGCCCGGTCGCCAGACGGCAAATGCGGCAAGCAGGAGCAGCGCAAGCAGCGGGCCGATCCACATGGCGCGCCACAATCCCGCCAGGCTGTTGCGGGTGGTGCGCATTGCTTCGGCCGAGGTCCGCCACTGCAGCAGGTGCCGGCGGCTGATCGCCATGCGCCACAGCGTGCGCACGATCGCATCGAGGCTGTAGTGCACCTCGTGCGGCAGCCAGGCCAGCCCCAGCCCCATGCGCAACAGATGCTGGCCCGTGTTGTGCAGGTTGGCGCGCAGGTGGTCGGCAACCAGCACCTCGCGCGGCTTTTGCACCAGGTCCAGCAACGTGGCGAGCAGGGGTGGCAGCAGGATCATGACCAGCACGGCCACCGTCCAGGCCAGGGCGGCGTCCATGCGCAGCCAGCCAAAGACCAGCAAGGCGAGGGTCGCGGTCGGTACCAGGCTGCGGCGCAGGTTGTCCAGGATCTTCCAGCGCGAGAGGGATGTGGTCGCATTGCGCCGCCAGCCATGCTGCGCGCTCGGCGCCCAGGGCAGCAGCCAGGGCAGCAGTTGCCAGTCGCCGCGGATCCAGCGGTGGCGGCGCTTGACGTCGGCGCCGTATTGCGTCGGTTGCTCTTCGTAGACCTGCACGTCGCTCAGGAGCCCGGAGCGCGCGTGGCAGCCTTCCACCAGGTCGTGGCTCAGGATGCGGTTTTCCGGGAAGCGCCCGGCCAGCGCCTGCGTGAAGGCGTCGACGTCGTAGATGCCCTTGCCGATGAACGAGCCTTCGGCAAACAAGTCCTGGTAGACGTCCGAAACCATGCGCGTGTAGGGATCGATGCCGGCGTCGCTGCCGTACAGTTGCGCGTAGCGCGAGCGTGCGCTGCTCGGCAGGCTGATGCCGACGCGGGGTTGCAGGATGCCGTAGCCATCGACCACGCGCTGCAGCCGCTCGTCGTAGACGGCGCGGTTCAAGGGATGGTCGAGCGTACCGACCAGCTCGTGGGCCGAATCGCGCGGCAATTGGGTGTCGGCGTCCAGGGTGATGACGTAGCGGATCGACTGCAGCGCGTCGAGGTCGCCGGCGACGAACGAAAACCGCTCGCGGCCGTGGCCGCGCAGCAGCGCGTTGAGGTCGACCAGCTTGCCGCGCTTGCGCTCGCGGCCCATCCAGCAGCGTTCCGACGTGCTCCATTGGCGCGGCCGGTGGAGCAGGAAAAAGCGGTCGGTATTGGCGCTGGCATAACGCTGGTTCAGGCCTTCGATGCGCAGCTTGGCCAGGCGCAGCAGGGCCTCGTCACCCGGCAGGTGGGGTTCGGCCGCGTCGCCGAAGTCGGTGAGCAGGGCGAATTGCAGATTGCCGTCGCGATTGCCGAGGAAGCGCACCTCGAGTGCCTCGATGAGTTCCTCCAGTTCGGCCGGTTTGCTGATGAGGCACGGCACCGCGACCAGGGTGCGGGCGCTGTCCGGAATGCCGCCGGAGTAGTCCATGCGCGGCAACGACTTGGGCGCCACGTTCAAGGTGACGACCCAGTTGAGCAGGCTCAGGGCAAGCTGGCTGGCGAGCAGCACGCTGGGCACGCCGAGCAGCCACAGCGTGGCGCCCGCCACGCCGTCGCGCACGGCGATCAGCAGCAGCGCGCGGGCAAAGACCACCGTGAGCAGCGCCAGGCTGCCCAGGTAGAAAGGCAGCGGCACGCGGGCGACCAGTCGACGCCAGCGCACGCGCAGCGGCGGGCGCACGCCCAGGCGCCGTTCCAGTTCCCGCTGGCCACGGCCGATCAGGTAATGCCCGACGTGCTGCCAGCGTCCGCCCGGTCCCGGTTCGGCGGTATGGCAACAGCCAACCGCGGCCATGGCCACGTCCAGCTCGGGCAGGTGGTGGCGGCGTGCCAGCGTCTCCACCGCGTGGCGATAGCGGTCGCGCGTACCGAAGTCCATGGCCGCATAGACGTCCGCCGGGTCGGTGCGCAACGCCCGCTCCACGGTGCTCGTGTGTTCGACGAAATCGCGCCAGTCGATCGCTGACAAGGTGCGCAGGCTGCCAATGCTGTTGCCGATGGAAACCTGGTTGGCGGCCTGGTCCTGGGTCTCCAGTTGCACCAACTGCTCGATGCTCTGCCCGCTCTCGGCCAGGCGCTGTTCGATCCAGCTCAGCGGCAGGGCCAGGGCCGGGCTTTGGCCCTGCAGGCGGCGGGCCATTTCGGCGACGAAGGCGCTGGTCATGCGTGGCGTCGAGCGCGCCATGTCGGCGACCACCAGCACGACACTCTTGGGGTCGGTGCCGGCCGTGGCGGTCATCGCCTCGGCCCAGCGTTCCGCTTCGTTGCGCGAGCGCGAGTCGGTCATCACCTGTGCCGCCACGCGTCGCAGGTTCTCGATCAAGGCCAGGCGCAGCATGATCGGGATCGCCCACAGCTCGCCCAGGGTCAGCGCTGAAACCGTCTGGTAGGCACGGACGAAGCGGCTCAGGCCGATCGTGTCCACGCGGCCATCGCCATGGGCGATGATTTCCAGGGCCAGGTCGTAGACCCGTGGCAGGCCGGCCGAGGCGCCCTCGCCCAGTCGCGCCAGTTCATGGCTGTAGCCTTCGGGCAGGTGCCGGCGCGCGGTGCGGATCTGCTCCTCGATCAGATAAAAGTTGTCAAGCAGCCACTCCGCCGCCGGAGTGACGCGCTGGTGCGCGTGGCTGGCCGCGGTCAGGCGCTCGCCAACCTGGAGCAGCACGGCCTCGTTCTCGGCCAGGCGCTTGAGCAGGAGGTCCGCGCGCGAGCGTTCGCTCAACCGATGCCGGGACGCCAACAAGCGGCCGTGCTGCTCCATCTGCTCGGCGCTGAACAATTCGGCGCGCAGCGCGCGTTCCTCGGCACGCGCCTTGTTCAAGTCGCCGCGTGCTTCGCGCCCGCGCTGCGTACGCCTGGATTTGGGCCAGTGGAAGAAGCTGCCGATGTTCAAATCCCGTCGTTCCTGGCTGGTGATGCCCGCACAAGCCGGGCGCACGGTGGCACAGTAGCCCGCGATGGGGCCTCAGCAAACCTGGGTGGTTGCCCATGGCCGGAGCCATCAGCATACGTGGCGCGGCGTGAAGGCAACGCTTTGGCGCTGGACCGCGCCTGCGGCCGCGCCGCAGCTTGGTTTCCGGCGCGGGCGCCTCTAGCATGCACCCATCGTTTGACATGGCGGAGTAAGCATTCGTGAGCGTGCGCCTGGCAACAACTGCCGACATCCCCAACCTGTGCGCGTGGAACGCCGCCATGGCCTGGGAAACCGAACACAAGCACCTCGCTCCCGACTGCCTGCGCCGCGGCGTGGCCGGGGTGTTTGCCGAGCCCGGGCGTGGCCTTTACCTGGTGGCGGAAGTCGACGGCAAGCCGGTGGGCTGCCTGATGCTCACGCATGAGTGGAGCGACTGGCGCGGGGGCCCGTTCTGGTGGATCCAGAGCGTGTACGTGGTGGCGGCGGCGCGCCGCCATGGCGTGTTCCGCGAATTGTACCGGGCCGCGGAGCAGCGCGCGCGCGAGGCGGGTGCCGTCGGCCTGCGGCTATATGTGGAAACCGAAAACGCCACGGCCCAGGCCACCTATGCCGGCCTCGGCATGCAGCGCTGCCATTACGCGATGTACGAGACCGAATTCAGCGCCCCGCCCACGGATGCCTGAACCCATCCGCGATCACCTCCCGCGCCATTCCCACGGAACTCACCGGCGTCATTCCCCCGCCCCGTCGTCATTCCAACGAGCCTCCCGTCGGCGTCATTTTCCCGCCCCGTCGTCATTCCCGCGAACCTCCCGTCGGCGTCATTTTCCCGCCCCGTCGTCATTCCCGGGGACCTCCCGTCGGCGTCATTCCCGCGCCCCGTCGTCATTGCCGGGAACCTCCCGTTGGCGTCATTCCCGCGCCCCGTCGTCATTGCCGGGAACCTCCCGTTGGCGTCATTCCCGCGAAAGCGGGAATCCAGTGCTTTGGCCTTTGCTGGTCACTTAAAGGCACTGGATCCCCGCTTTCGCGGGGATGACGCCGGGGATGAAGTCCAGGGTGAGCCGAGGGTGAGCCGAGGGTGAGCCGAGGGTGAGCCGAGGGTGAGCCGAGGGTGAGCCGAGGGTGAGCCGAGGGTGAGCCGAGGGTGAGCCGAGGGTGAGCCGAGGGTAGAGCCGAGGGTAGAGCCGAGGGTAGAGCCGAGGGTAGAGCCGAGGGTAGAGCCGAGGGTGAGCCGAGGGTGAGCCGAGGGCGGGGTGGGAGGGCAAGCCGGTATTTGGTCCGGGATCGGGAGCGGCAGCCGTCCAGCCTTGGGATGCCGGCGCTAGTGCAGCGGCGCGGCGGGCGCGCCGAGCCGGCCTTTGGCGTCCAGCCACACCCGGCCGAGGGCCTGGATGTTGCCCTGGGTCGCATAATGGTCGGCCAGCGTCGAGAGCAGCGGTCCCAGCGCCTTCGGCCACAGCGGGTAGCCGTGCGCAAGGACGCGCGCCGTACCGCCGGCGCCGCGTTGGGCGACGGTGACGGCGACAATGCCGAGCCCCGGCGCCTCATGGGCGAAGAGCTCCGGGGCGTCGTAGCCGGATTCGCGTTCGGCCAGCATTTCCACCAGGTAGCCGGGGCCTGCCGCGTTGGCCAGGCTGGCGCCGGGTTGCAGATGCAGCGGCACGCGATGGGCGTCCAGCAGCACGGCGTACTGGCGCAACTCGAACAGGATGCCGGCGAAATCGTGCGCGCGTTGCGCGTCTTCGCCAGTTTGTGCGGCAAGCCATTGGGCCGGCGACAGGGCGAGCGCGCGCCCGTCGGCAAACTGCAGGGGCAAGCCGCGTGCGCTCATCGTCGCTTCGCTGCGCTCCGGCGCCAGCAGGGCCGCCTCCAGCAGATCCCACAAGGCGGACAGGTTGACGCTGGAGTATTGCGCGCTGGCCATCGCCAGCACGTCGTTACGGCTGAGGTAACGGGCGTGGTCCAGGCGCATGTCCAGGTTGCGCATGAGCCAATCGGAGGTCAGCTTGCCGGCTTCGCCGCGGCCGATGAGCTGGTCTTCCACGGCCTCGGACAAGTCCTCGGCGAGTTCGGGCGGTGCCAGCAGGCTCATCGGCAACAGCCGCAGCGGCCCTTCGGCAAACTCCTCTGCCGGCTCCAACTGCGGCGCCGGCATCTGGCCTTCGTGGTGGCCAAACGCCACGACGTTGCCGAGGTGGCTGCGCGGCACGCGGCGGGCCAGCTCCTCCAGCGCGGCCCAAACCGGGAACCCGGGGCGCAGCAGCTCGGCGGTGTCGAGCAAGGTTCCCGCCACTGCCAGGCGCGCTTCGTCCACCATGGGCAGCAGCGGGTGCAGGTCGCTGGCAATCAGCTTGGCCAGCTCGGCGGCCTGGTCGCGGCTCAGGGTGCGTTGCGCGGGTGCCTGCCCTTCGCTGAGCTCGAGCGCCAGCGCGATCGGCAAGGCAACGGTTGGGACATGGGGCACGAGCGGCGATCCAGGTGGGGATGACGCTCTATTCTAGGACGTCACCTGGACGCGAGCTGGGCTTCCAGGGTTTATCGACTGCGGTAGCATGCGGCGACGACGTCAGATGCGTGCGCCATTGGCGAGAATGTGGATGGCTGCGTGGCGCGGGTGGACGTGGTGTCGACGGCGGGGGTTGGTGATGAGCGGCAGCAAGGGGATGGGTTTGATCTGTACGGCCATGCTGGTGCTGGCCGGAGGCAACGAGGCAGTCATGGCACAGGCCAGCCCACCTGAAGCGGCGCACGCTGCGGCCACGATGGCCGGGTTGGCGCAGACCCATTACCAGGATTGGCCGCACATCGCATCGCCAGGCGCGAACGCCGCGACGCTCGATGCGCGCGCGCAAGCCATCGTGGCGCAGATGAGCCTGGCGCAAAAGATCGGGCAGATGACCCAGGCCGAGATCAAGTCGATCACGCCCGACGAGGTGCGTCAGTTCTACATCGGCTCGGTGCTCAACGGCGGCGGCTCCTGGCCACATGGCAACAAGCACGCCGGCATCCAGGACTGGCTGACGCTCGCCGACCAGTATTACGCCGCCTCGATGAGTGTCGACGCCAAGGTGAAGATCCCGGTGATCTGGGGTATCGATGCGGTGCACGGCGACAGCAACGTGTTTGGCGCCACGTTGTTTCCGCACAATATTGGCCTGGGTGCGGCGCACGACCCGGCGCTCGTCCACGCGATCGGCGTGGCGACTGCACGTGCCATGCGCGCCACCGGCATCGGCTGGGCATTCGCGCCGACGCTGGCGGTGGCGCAGAACGTGCGCTGGGGACGCACCTACGAAAGCTTCTCCGACGATGGTCCGCTGGTGCGTGTCTATGCGCGCGCCTACGTGGACGGGCTGCAGGGCGCGTTCGGCGACGCGAACGTGATGGCCACCGCGAAACACTTCGTCGGCGATGGCGCGACCGCCGGCGGCGTCGACCAAGGCGTCGCCAAGGTCGACAAGCGCGACATGATCAACGTGCATGGCGCCGGTTACTACGGCGCGCTGCAGGCCGGCGTACTCAGCGTGATGGCCTCATACAACAGCTGGGACGACGTCGCCGACGGCATCGATTACGGCAAGATGACCGGCGCCCAGGCACTGCTGACCGGCGCGCTGAAGGAGAAGATGGGCTTCCCCGGTTTCATCGTCTCCGACTGGAACGCGATCGGCCAGCTGCCCGGCTGCACCAACGCCAGCTGCCCGCAGGCCATCAATGCCGGCATCGACATGGTGATGGTGCCTGATGATTGGCGCGCGTTCATCGCCAACACCACGCGCCAGGTGCAGGCTGGCGAGGTTCCCATGGCGCGTATCGACGATGCGGTGCGCCGCATCGTGCGTGCCAAGTTGCGGATCGGCGCGTTCGACCGGCGTCCCTCGCAGGGCGCTGGTGCCGGCGACGCCAGTCGGCTGCAGGACCGGCCATTGGCGCGGCGCGCCGTGCGCGAGTCGCTGGTGCTGCTCAAGAACAATCACAACGTGCTCCCGCTCAAGGCCGGCAGCCGGGTGCTGGTAGTCGGCAAGAGCGCCGACGACATCGCGAACCAGGTGGGCGGCTGGTCGCTCACTTGGCAGGGCACGGGCAACGACAATGCCGATTTCCCGAACGCCACCAGCGTGCTTGCCGGCATCCGCGCGGTTGACGGCGCCGCGCACGTCAGCTTCAGCGCCGATGCACGCGGAATCGATCCCAAGGCGTACGACGCGGTCATTGCGGTGATTGGCGAGACACCGTATGCGGAAATGCTGGGCGACCTCGCACCGGCCGCGACCTTGCGCCACAGCGACCGTTATCCGGAAGACCTGGCCGTGCTGAGGGCGGCGGCGGCGACCGGCAAGCCGGTGATCACGGTCTTCCTGTCCGGGCGGCCGCTGTTCGTCAACGATCTTCTCAACCTGTCCACTGCCTTCATCGCGGCGTGGCTGCCGGGCAGCGAGGGCGGCGGGATTGCCGACCTGCTGTTTGCCGGCGCCGCGGGCAAACCGGCATTCGATTTCCGCGGCACGCTGGCCATGCCGTGGCCAGGTGTGCCCTGCCCTTATGCCCGTACCGACAAGGCGGATTGGCTGTTTGCCCGCAACTACGGCCTGCACTATCCGAGTCGGCGCGAACTCGCAGCGCTGCCGACGCACGCCGGGGTCACCACCTGCGCCAAGACCTCGACGCTCACCGTGTTCCACACCCTGGCCAAGCCGCCATTCACGCTCTACCTCGGTAGCGCCGATGGGACGCAGGCGCAGGCCGTGGGCAGCGACCTCAACGCGCGCATCGACTGGCCGGCGCAGCACCCGCAGCTCAGCCTGCGCACGGTGCAGGTGAATACGCAGCAGGACGCGAAGGCGGTCACCTGGCACGCGCCGGCGCGGTTTTTCGTGCGCAGCGCGCCGGCTGCCGACCTGCGGGCGCTGCTGGCGGCCCATGGCGCGTTGCAGTTCGATGTGGTCATCGACACGCCGGCGGCCGGCAAGGTCCAGCTCTACCTGGGCTGTGGCAACGCCTGCACCCGCACGCTGGACGTGAGCCGGCTGTTTGCGGGCTATCGTCCCGGCACGCGGCATGCGGTGTCGATACCGCTGCGTTGCTTCAGTACCGCGAACCTGGATTTTGCCCAGGTCGAGGTGCCGTTCGGGGTGATCGCCAGGCAGCCGTTCGCGGCGGCGTTTGCCGACATCCGGGTCACGGCCGAGGCGGACGGCGGCGCCAAGCCAGCGGCCTGCCCGGGAACCGCGCCGCAGTGACGCGCTGTTCGCTGCGGCACCGCGCTGGCCGCCTTCGACCGGCTCGCCGTGGCTGAGCACCACGGTCTTCCCGCCTGGGCAGGGATCGCCGCTGCGGGCTTCCTGGCCCTGCTCGCGCTGGTCGTGCTCGTGCTGTGGAACACCCGCGGCATGGTGTCCGTGCCGGTCGCCCTGCCGACGCTGCCGCAGGTCGAAACACCGGTGGAGGTATGGCTGAGCACAGCCGACCAACGCCAACTGCTGGCACGCCAGCCGAACGTGGTGCCGGCTGCCGGCGGCGGCCCAGCGCCAGCCGAAGTGGTGGTCGACCTGGGCCAGCATTACCAGACCATGGTCGGCTTCGGTGCGGCTTTGACGGATTCCTCGGCCTGGCTGCTCTACAGCCAGCTTGGCAGCCGGCAGCGCCAGGCGGTGCTGCGCGACTTCTTCGGGCCGCCACCGGGACTCAATTTCAGGCTGCTGCGGCTGAGCATCGGCGGCTCGGATTTCTCGCTGCGCCACTACACCCTGGATGACATGCCGGCGGGCCAGGTCGACCCGGAGCTGGCGCATTTCAACCTGGCGGCCGCCCAGCCGGCGGTGGTGCCGATCGTGCGCGAGCTGCTGGCAATCGATCCACAGTTGCGCATCATCGCCTCGCCGTGGAGCGCGCCGGCGTGGATGAAGACCAGCGCGAACCTGATCAGCGGCAGCCTGCTCGAACAATATGAGCCCACGTATGCCGCCTACCTGGCGCGCTACGTGGACAGCATGCGCGCGCTGGGCATTCCGATCTTCGCGCTCACCGTGCAGAACGAACCGGCGTTCGAGCCGCAGACCTATCCGGGCATGCTGCTGTCGGCGGCGGCGCGCGCGCGGATCATTGGCCAATACCTGGGGCCGATGCTGGCCGGCCAGGCCTCGCCGCCGGTCATCCTGGGTTGGGATCACAACTGGGACGAGCCCGACCAGCCCATGAGCGTGTTGTCCGACGGCGACGCCGCGCATTATGTCGCTGGCGTCGCGTGGCATTGCTACCGGGGTAGCCCCGCCGCGCAAAGCAGGGTGCATCGCGCGTTCCCTGCCAAGGATGTCTATCTCAGCGAGTGCTCCAGCGGTGACTGGGCGTCGATCCGCAAGGACCGCCTGCTCTGGTATGCGCGCGACGTGCTGATGGCGTCGATGCGAAACTGGGCTGGCGGCCTGTTGTACTGGAACCTGGCGCTCGACCAGCAGCATGGGCCGCATGCCGGCGGCTGCGATGCCTGCACCGGGCTGGTCACCATCGATACGCCGCAAAGTGCGGTGGCAGCGGCGATGCGCGGCGCGGCAGCACGGCTGGACGAGCTGCGCGTGAACGGCGAGCACGGTGAGGCGCTCGATGCGGCGCTTGGCGTGGCCGACGAACTGCTGCAGCACGCCATGACCCTGGGCGAGCCTGCCGCCGTGGTGCATCGCAATGTCGAGTACTACGCGTTTGCCCACTTCAGCCGCTTTGTCCTGCCCGGTGCGGTGCGGGTGAAATCCACCAGCAGCGTCACCGGCGTCGACAGCGTGGCATTCCGCAATGCGGGCGGCGGCACGGCGGTGCTGGTGGTCATCAACAGCGAGGCCCGGCAGCAAATGCTGGCGGTGACCCAGGGAACGCTGCGCTTCTCCTATGCGCTGCCGCCTTACAGCATGGCGACCTTCGTCTGGCAACCCGACGCTGCCAGCGCCGCGGCCAGGCCCGTGCCGGCGCCGGCCAGCAGTTCACCGTGGCTGCCGCCGATACCGCTGCCACCGCTGCCCGTGCCGGAGATCGCCGTCGCCGCCTCGAGCCCGCCCGCGCCGCAGTAGCGTGGACGAGTACGCCAGGCTCGCCTCGGCAGGGCGGGTCTCGTGGCCTGAGATTGCCTGGTGCTTCCATGGGATCATGCCGTGTTGGTGGGAAACGGGCATGGGTGTCCAGGGTGGAATGAGGCAGTGACGGTGGCAGGCAGCAACGGTCGATTGCGGACAGTGGATGCGGCAACGCAGGCCCACGGCTTGGTGATCTACCGCGCCAGCCGCCTGGAGGCCTTGCTGCCACCGCTGCGACAGTTGCTGGCCGCCACACCGCCGCGCCATGTGCTGACCCCGCACACCCTGATCGCGGCGCATCCCGGCATGCGCCAGTGGCTCGGCGGCGCCTTGGCGCGCGAGTATGGACCCGGCGGTATTGCGGCGAACCTGGACATCCTGTTGCCGAGCGCCTGGATCGACCGGCTGGCGCAGCAGGAGCTTGGCCAGCGCGCGGTCGCCCTGCCGGGCTACCGGCGCCAGCATCTGCGCTGGACCGTGCACGCCGCGCTGGGTGCCGAGGTGCCCGACGTGGCCGACGCGCGCATCGCCGCCTACCTGCACGCGCAGGCCGATGACGGCGCGGACGCGGCCCGGCGCCGTTTCCAACTGGCCGACCGGCTGGCCCGCGTGTACTCGCAATACCTGGTGTATCGGCCCGACTGGTTGCGTGCCTGGGAGCAGGGCCGCTTCCACGTGGCGACGCGCGGCGGCACGGATGCCGTGGCTGTCGCCACCGAGGCGCAGTTGCTTGGTCCGCTGTGGCGGTATGTCCACGCCCGCCTCGGCCCGCACCGTGGTGACATCGTCGCCGACCTGCTGGCGCGGCTGGAGCGCGACGCGCCATCTGCGGACGTGGCCGAGACCCTGCACGTGTTTGGCGTGAGCCACCTCGCCCCGTCCGAGCTGGCCGTGCTGCGCGCGTTTGCCCGGCATCGCCTGGTGGCCATGTATGTGCCCGATCCCTGCCGCGAATACTGGGGTGGCCTGGCGCGCGAGTTGCCGGACCTGCGCGCGCTGCGGCACGCGGAGGAGGCGCGCATCGACGTGGCCGCCGGCAGCGACTACTGGACCCCGCAGACCCATCCGCTGCTGGCGAGCTGGGGACGCCTGGGCCAGCACTTCATGCTGGCGCTGGCGGCCGATGAGGGCGACGTGCTGGAAGACGTGCGCCATTGGCAGGACGCGCAGTCCAGCCCGGCGCGCAATCGCCTCGAGCGCCTGCAGCAGGGCATCCGCCAGTTGCAGCCGCAGACACGGACGGTCGATCTCGCCGACGCGGCGCTCGTCGCCAGCGAACGCGCCGACGCCAGCCTGCGCGTCCACAACTGCCACACGCGCCTGCGCGAGCTGGAAGTCCTGCGTGACCAACTGCTCGATGCGCTGGCGACGCCAGGGCCGGACGGCGCCGCGCTCAAGCCCTCGGACATCGTGGTCATGGCGCCGGACATCCAGGCCTACGTGCCGCTGATTCCGTCCGTGTTCGGTGCGCCCGGCGATGCACGTGAGCGCCTGCCCTATCACCTGGCCGACGTCGCGGTGGCGCGCAGCCACGGCCTGTTTACCGCATTCCGGCGCTGGCTGGACCTGCCGGGCACGCGCCTTACCGCGCCCGAAGTCGTCGACCTGCTGGCGATCCCGGAGGTGGCGCGACGTTTGGATCTCGACGCCGAGGGCCTGGATGAACTCATCCAGTGGCTACGCCAGAGCCGCGTCGCCTGGGCGCTCGATGGCGCCTACCGCGGGCGCTTCGGCGTGCCGCCCATTGCCGCGCACACGTTTGGTTGGGCCATGGAACGCATGCTCGGCGGCTACCTCATGGCCGATGCCGAGGACGCCGACCGCCAGGCCAGCGTCACCTTGCCCGACGGCAGCGAACTCGTGCCGCTGACCGCGATCCATGGTCCGGCCGCAAGCAATCTGGGCGCGCTGGACCAACTGCTTGGCGAGGTGCAGGCGCTGTGTGACCTGGCCGGCAAGCGCCTGCCGGCGAGTGCCTGGGCGCCGTTGCTGGAGCGGCGCTTCGAGGCGTTTTTCCGCATCGATCCGGCCGACCGCGCGGCGCGCGATGCGCAAACCCTGCTGCTGCGCTTCATCCGCAGCCTGGCCGGCGAGCCGGCGGCGGCCGGTGAGGATCCGCTGCTGCACTTTGCCGTGGTGCGCGATTTGCTGGTCGAGCGCCTGGCCGCTGTCCCCGAGCGTCAGCACTTCCTGCTGGGCGGGGTCACGTTCTGCGGCATGGTTCCAAAGCGTGCGATCCCGTTCCAGGTGGTGGCCGTGCTTGGCCTGAACGACGGTGAGTTTCCGCGCGCGGAAAGCAACGGCGGGCTCGACTTGATGACGCGCTGCCGCCGCCTGGGCGATCGCGATGTGCGCAGCGACGACCGCTACCTGTTCCTGGAAACGCTGATGTCGGCACGCCGGCGCCTGCACCTCAGCTACCTCGGCCAGGGTGTGCGCGACGGCAAGCCGCGCAATCCGGCCGCGCCGCTGGCGGAGCTGCTGACGGCACTGGATGCGGAGGCCGGCCTGGGCGCCGATGACCGGCAGGCCGCGCGACCATGGTGCGTGCGTCATCCGCTGCAGCCGTTCGACCGGCGCTATTTCGACGCGGCCGACCCGCGCCTGTTTTCCTACAGCGCCGCGTTTGCCGCCATGCATGGCCAAGCCCGGACAGCGGCGGTGCCGGCGTTCCTGGATGAGGCTGCAGCGATGGAGGCGACCGGGCCTGCAAGCCCGGCCGTCACCACGAGCGCCGACGCCGTGTCGCGCACCACGGTCACGCTGCGCGAGCTCACCACCTACTACAAGGACCCGGCCAGGCAATTGCTGCAGCAGCGCCTGCACCTGAGCCTGGACGCCCTGGACGACGAGCGCCTGCCGCAGCGCGAACCGCTGGCAGCTCAGTTCTCCCGGCTCGATGGAGTGACGACGCGGTTGTTCTTCGAGGATGGGCTGGGCGCCGGTGCCGAGGCGCTGGCGCGGCCGCCGGCCTGGCTGCGGCTGGGTGGCCTCATGCCTCCAGGACGGCCGGGCGCAGCCGCGTGGGAGGGCGAGTCCACGGCAGTCAACGCCTTGCTGGAGCAGGCCCGCGCGCTGCCCGGCTGGGCCGCTGGCATGCCGCCGGCCAGCCGCCACGCGATTGACCTGGAGCTGGATGCCTGGCACGTCACCGGCCAGGTGGAGCGGGTATTCATCGGCGGGCACGACGGCGTCGCGCACTGGCAGTTGCTGCGCCCGTTCCCGGCGGGCAAGGGCAAGCTCAAGGCGGAATCGGACCTTGGCTTCAAGGAGCGCGTGCCGCTGTTCCTGGAGTGGGCGCTGCTGCGCCTGCACGGCGCGCGCAACATCGGTGCCGTGCCGGCCGTGCGCCTGCATGCGCTCGTTGCCGGCAAGGACCGGCGCTGGCAGGACGCGATCAATGCCTGGGACGCGCGTTTCCTCGCGGCGTCCGCGGCTGCGCGCGCGCCCTTGCTGGCCGACCTCGAGCAGCGCCTGGTCCGGTTGCTGCAGTGGTGGCAGGCGGGCCAGGCCGCGCCGCGCCGGTATTTCCCAAAAACCGCCTGGGCGTCGCTCAGGGCCGAGCTGTATCCCAAACCCGGCAAGACCATCGCCGACGACGCGGCCGAAGCGCCCGCCCCGCCCGTGGCCTCCGCTGCCGCGGAAGCGTGGGTGTCGGCGCACGGTGGTGGCGGCGAGCGCAACTACGCGCCCGGCTACAACCAGCTCCTGGCCGGCGAGGCGAGCTTTGCTCCGGACACGCCGGAGTTCGACGCGTTGCACGCGTTCGCGCAGGCGTTGCATGCCTGCATCAGCCTCGGGCCGGCTGCCGCGGAGGAAGCGCCGTGACCGCGCCGGCAGCCCCGGGCACTGGCGCCGGCCCGGCCGCCGACTGGCGCACGCTGAACCTGGCCCCTGGTGGCCGCAGCCTGATCGAGGCCAGCGCCGGCACCGGCAAGACCTGGACCATCGCCGTGCTGTACCTGCGCCTGCTGCTGGAGCGCGGGCTGTCCCCGCGGCAGATCGTGGTGACCACGTTTACCGAGGCCGCCGCGCAGGAATTGCGTGAGCGCCTGCGGGGCAGGCTGGAATGGGCCTTGCTGCAAGCCGACGGCGACGCGAGGCCGGAATCCGGGTCGACGCCCGACGCGGCGTGGCTGCAGGCGCGCTGGGGGGGCGCAGATGCGGAGGCGTGCCGCAGCAGCGATTTCGACCGCCTGCGCCTCGCGTTGGCCGAGCTCGACGTCGCCCCGGTCAACACCCTGCACGGCCTGTGTCGGCGCGTCCTGGCCGATCATCCGTTTGCCTGCGGCGTGGCCTTCGTCCCCGGCGACATGGTCGCGGGCGAGACGCTGTTGGCGGAAGTGGCCGAAGACCTGTGGCGCCGGCTGCAGCAGGGCGACGACACCGACGCGCTGGTGGCGTTGCAGCGCTCGGTCGTGCCCGACCTGTCGCTGCGCGAGCTCGCGAACGGATTGGCCCTGTGTCTCCAGCCTGGCGTGGCGGTCGAAGCGGCGACCCCCGTGCGTTTCGAGGAGCTGCTGCCGACGGCATGGGCGGCGCGGCTGCGGCACCTGGTCGCCAGGGAAGAACTGTTCCGCCAGGGCAGCGTGCTGCGCCGGACTTGGGAGGGGCTGGCGCTATGCATCGAGGGCCAGGGCGCGCTCCCGGATCGAAAGCTGATCGAGGTCCTGCATGGCGCCAGCGAGCTCAAGGGCGTCCTGAAGCGCGGTCTGGACGATGCGGAAGTCATCGCCGCGGCCGGCTTCTCGATCCAGGCGGCAGCCGCGCTCGAGACATTGCGCGAACAGGCGCTGCGGGATTTCTGGAACCAGGCGAGTGCGTTCGTCCGCCACGAAATGCACGCGCGGTTGCAGTTGCGCCGGCAAATGACATTCGATGCCCTGCTTGGCACCGTCAGCGATGCGCTGCAGCGCGACGCCGCAGCGAGCGCCGCGCGGCCGCTGGCTGATGCGTTGTTTGCGGCCTGGCCGGTCGCGCTGGTGGACGAGTTCCAGGATACGGACGGCCAGCAGTATGGGATCCTCGACGCGATCTACCGCGACGCCGCCGGCGGCAAGCGTGGCCGGTTGGTGATGATTGGCGACCCCAAGCAAGCCATCTATCGCTTTCGGGGCGGCGACATCCACGCTTACCGCCGCGCGGCCGCCCAGGTCGATGCGGACGGCCGCCTGACGTTGGACGTCAATCATCGCTCCTCGACGGCGCTGGTCGAGGCGTTCAACCAGTTTTACGAACATGGCGGCGTGGTGCTCGGCGCGGATGAGGACGCCGGGGAGGCGATCCGCTACCGCCGCGTGCAGGCCAGCGACCGGCGCGCCGCCGAGCCGTATACGGTTGCCGGACAGGCTTGCGCGCAACCCTTGCAGATCCATTACCTGGCCGCGGCGCCGGTGGTCGCGCCCGAGCGCTGCGCGCTGGCGCTGCGCGTGTGCGCCAACCAGATTGCCGGGCTGCTGCAATCGGGCCAGCACCGGATTGGCGGGCGGCTGGTGGCGCCTTCGGATATCGCCGTGTTGTTGCCTACCGGGCGCAACATCAGCGACTTGCGCGACCTGCTCGCGGCACGCGGCGTGCCCTGCGCCAGTTCCTCGCGCAGCAGCGTGTTCCAGGGCGATCTCGCACGCGAGCTCCAGGTCGTGCTGTACGCCGTCGCGCACGACGATGACTTGCCGGCCCTGCGCGCCGCCACCGCCACCCGCCTCTGGGGCGACCGCTACGGCCAGTTACGGCAACGCGCGGACGACGTGGCGAGCTGGCAGCCGGTCCTGCACGTGTTTCGGCAATGGCACGGCCTGTGGCGCGAGCGGGGCGTGCAGGCGGTGGTGGATGGGCTGATGGCGCACATGGCGCCACGCTTCCTGCAGACCCTGGGCGGCGAACGCGCGCTCACCGACCTGCGCCACTTGGGCGAGCTGTTGCAGGTGCAGAGCGAGGATGTGGCCGGCGTCGAGGAATTGCTGGCCTGGTTCACCGCGTGTCGCGAGGAGGCGTTGGCCGCTGGCGACGATGCCGCCGAGGCGGCGCAACTGCGCATTGAGTCGGACCATGCCCGCGTGCAGCTGCTGACTTTGCATGCGAGCAAGGGGCTCGAGTTTCCGCTCGTGTTCCTGCCCTTGATGTGGAACCACGGCGAACGCCTGGGCGCCGGCATGCACGTGGTGGGTGATGCCGCCGGCTGCCGCCATATTGGATACTCCGTGGCGGCAAAGGACAGTGAAGCGCGCGATCTGCAGGATGAGCGCTTTCGCGTGTTGTACGTGGCGTTGACGCGCGCGATCTATGCCTGCCACGTCTTCGCCCTGCCGCCCGGGCGTCCGGCGAACGGGAAGAGCGACAAGCCCGCCGCGGGCACGGCGCGCAGCGCGCTGGACGTGATGCTGGCGCGCGCGCAGCCGCCGCTGCCCGCGGACGGCGGATGGCCGGGCGAACTGGTTGCGGCGACGCCGCGGCTGCGCTGGATCGAGGGCTGGGAACCGGCCGCCCAACGCGATTTCCGCGCTGCCGCCGGCGGCGACGAAGCGCGCACGGCGCGTGCCCTGCCACCGCCGCGCGGTGGCCCGTTGGAGGCGCGGCACAGCTTCACCACCCTGGTGCGTGGCGAGGCACACGACGCGTCCGATCCCGGGGCCGCGGCGGGCGATGAGTCCGACCCGGAAATGGCTGCCCTCTTGGACGACGTGGCGGTGTCCGCGCCAGCCGAAGGCCCCGTCACCGCGCCGCAGCCGGAGCTGCTCGCCCTGGCCACGGTACGCGGCACGGACATCGGCAACGCGATCCACGCGGTCTTCGAGCACCGCGCCGTTGGCGTGCCGCTGGGCGAGCAGCATGAACTGATCGAGCGCTGCCTGGACGATGCCGGCGTGCGGCGCCCGGGCATTGGCCTGTCGGCCTTGGTTGAGGCCTTGACGCAGCGCCTGCAATCGGCGGTGGAGGCGCCGCTGGGATTGCGCGACGCCCCTGCGTTGCGCCTTGCCGACCTGGCCGCGGTCGACCTGCGCCCGGAAACGGAATTCACCTTTGCGCTCGGCGCGGTCGCCATGGCTGCGCTGCAGGAGGCCTGCGCACGGCACGGCGAACCCGATATCGTCCCGCACAGCACGCGCGTGCTGGGCGGCTTGATGAACGGCAAGATCGACCTCTTGTTCCAGCATGATGGACGTTTCCACGTGCTCGACTACAAGGGCAACTATCTCGGCGATACGCTCGAGGCTTACCAGGGCGAGGCGCTGCGCTCGAGCATGGATCGGCACCGCTACCGCTTCCAGGCGCTCATCTACACCGTGGCGGCGGACCGCTACCTGCGCCAGCGCCTGGGCAGCGCGTACCGCCGTGACCAGCACCTGGGCGAGTGCGTCTACCTGTTTGTGCGTGCCGCCGGTTTGGCGCCGGACGCCGGCATCTGGCGGCACCGTTTTCCCGACGCACTGTTGACTGCGGTCGGCGAGGTGCTGGACACGCCGGACCAAGCCGGGGAAGCCGCATGAACGCAGTCGGTGGCAGCTATCATTTCCGTCCGCTGCCGGGCGACGCCGCGACGCCTGAGGCCTGGCGCCCGCTGGATCGCGCCGTTGCGCGCTGGGTGGCCATCCATGGTGGCTCGCCGTTGCTTGCCCAGGTGGCCGGTTGGGCCAGCCTTGCCGAGGGGCACGGCGACAGCGCCTTGCCGCTGGAGGGGACGGATGCTGCGCGCCATGGCATGGGCGCGCTGGACGCGGCGGCATTGGCGGCGCTGGCCAGCGAGCCGCTGGTCCAGGTCGTTGGGGACGGAGTGCAGGCACGTGCCACTACGCCATTCGTCATCGACCGCGGGCACTTTTATTTGCGGCGGAATTTCCTCCACGAGGTGGCCGTGGCGCAGCAACTCGTTGCACGTCGTGCCGTTCGCGGGGCAGACGTCCAGACGCCCGCTGCCTATCTCGCCGAATTGTTCCCGGATGGCGCTGGCCCTGCGCTGGCCCAGCGCGAGGCCGTTGCCGGCGTGCCGGGACAGCGCTTGTTCGTGCTCACCGGCGGCCCGGGCACCGGCAAGACCACCACCGTGCTGCGCATGTTGCTGCTGCTGGCCAGGAATGCCGCGGAACATGGCGCGGCGCTGCCGGCGATCCGCCTCGCCGCTCCCACCGGCAAGGCCGCGCAACGCCTTGCCGCCGCCTTGCGCGAGCGCGTGGAACGCCCGCTGCCCGCCGCTTGGCAACCCTGCCTGGAGCATGTGCTGGCCGCCGAGGCCGGCACCTTGCACCGCCTGCTCGGCAGCCGGGGCCACTCCGGCGGCTTCCGTCACCATGCCGGTGATCCCCTCGCCGCCGACATCGTGGTCGTCGACGAGGCCTCGATGGTGGACCTGGCCCTGCTGCGCGCCCTGCTCGAAGCGCTGCCGGCGACCGCGACGCTGATCCTCGTCGGCGATGCCGACCAGCTGACCTCGGTGGGCACCGGCTCGGTCCTGCTCGACCTGGTCGGTGCGCTGGAGGCCGATAGCGCGCCGGAACTCGTGCGCCTGCAATACAGTTTCCGTGCCCACCAGGATCTGGTGGCGATCAACCACGCGATCCTGCAAGGCGACGCGGCCGCCTTTGCCGCGGCCTGGCAGGCTGCCGGTGCGGCCGTGATCCGCCGCCAGGTGGCCACCGGGCACGAGCTGCAGCGGGCGCTGCGCGGATGGTGCCGCGAGCTGCGGCAATCATTGCAGGACAGCGGCGCCTATGCCGCGGTGCCCGAGGGGCGCGATGACCTGGTGCTGGCGGCGCTGGACGGCTTGCGTCGGCGCCAACTGTTGTGCGCCTTGCGCGAAGGTCCGTTTGGCGCGATCGAGATCAACGCCGCGATCGAACGCGTGCTGCACGTCGACGCCGACGACCATGGCGGCACGCCCTGGTATCCGGGCCGCGCGGTGCTGATCACGCGCAACGACGCGGCGGCTGGCCTGTTCAATGGTGACGTCGGCCTGTGTCTCCTGGGCACGGACGGCCAATTGCGGGTGTGGTTCGAGGCTGCGGCGACGTCGGGTGACGGCGCGGCCACAGCCGGCGGACCGCGCAGCGTGCGCGCGCTGGCACCGGGCAACTTGCCCGCGCACGCGGCGGGGTTTGCGCTCACCATCCACAAGAGCCAGGGCTCCGAATACGACCACGTGGCCCTGTTGCTGCCACCGGATGCGGACAACCGCATCCTCTCGCGCCAGCTGCTATATACCGGCGCGTCGCGGGCTCGACGCGTGCTGGAGCTGTGGGCCACGGATGCCGCCCTGGAGACGGCCATCGCCACGCCGGTGCGCCGCGCCGGCGGGCTCCGCCGGCGCCTCCTCGCCCCGCCTGGGTGAGGTGCTTTCGTCTGCCTGGCTGGCTTGCAGGCGCCGCATGCGCGGCCGTGGCCGCTGCCCTTGCCCCTGCTCCTTATTGTGGGAGCAGCGGATAGGGCGGCTATTTGCCGATGGTGAAGGTACGGGTGTCGACTGGCGTGCCGTCGACGGAGATTTGCACGTCGTACTTGCCCTCAGGCCACAGGTCCGGATTGTGCAGGGTGAACGTGGTGGTCGCCGGGCCATCACTGGCCAGGCGCTGGGTAACGCTGCTGATCAGTTGGCCGGCGCCTTCCAGGTAATGCCAGCGCGCGTTGAGGGCGATGCCAGACGTCGTACCGGTACTGGCCACGCTGGCGTAGATGGTCTTGTCGTCAGGAGCGAAATGCGTGGCCGGCTCGCGGATGTGCTGCGCCCCGTCGACCGCGTTGCCAAGCGTGACGCTGCGGACTTTGAATGCCGAGGCGGCCGCTGCCGGCGCGGCGGTGGCGGGGGACTTGGCGCTGGAGCCGGCGCGCGCGGGCGGCGGGGTGGTGGCGGGTTGCGCTGTTTCCGGTGCGGTCGTGGCCTTGCCCACATTCCCCGGCGTCCCGGGCGTGCTCTTGCCGCAGGCTGCAAGCGTGGCGGCCAGCGCCAGGCACAGCAGCGCACCGGCCGGCTTGCCGCCCAGCATGGTGGCGTGATCCGGCGCGCGGGCGGTCGGAGTCTTTGGCGCTGGCCGGTGGTCGTGGTCGAGCATGCCGCGAGGGTAGCGCGCAAGATGTGAACCGGGCCTGCCCCGCGACCGGGGCAGGGCAGCGCCCGCCCTGGCCGCTTGGTATAGGCTCGGCTTTTCCCCGTCGTGCTGGTCAGGAGGACACCCCATGCAGCTGCGCAGTGACAACTTTGCCGGTGGCCAGGCCATTCCGAGCGAGTTCGCGTTTGGCAAGGCGGCCGCCACGTTCGCGCTCTCGGACAACCGCAGCCCACATCTGGCGTGGAAGGGCGTGCCGGAGGGCACGCGCTCGTTCGTGCTCACCTGCATCGACACCGACGTGCCCAGCCGCGGCGACGATGTGAACCAGGCTGGGCGAAGCGTGCCGGCCAATCTGCCGCGCGTGGAGTTCGTGCATTGGCTGATGGCGAACATCCCGCGCGAATGCGGCGAGCTGGCGGCCGGTGCCTGCAGCGACGGCGTCACCGCGCGCGGCAAGCGCTCGCCCGTGGGGCCACCGGGCAGCGTGCAGGGCGTCAACGACTTCACCGGCTGGTTTGCCGGCGACCCCGACATGGGCGGAACCTACCTCGGCTACGACGGTCCGTGCCCACCCTGGAACGACGCGCTGCTGCACCACTACCACTTCGTGCTGTCGGCGCTGGACGTCGCGGCCCTGTCGCTGGCGCCCGGTTTCGACCTCCCGGCCCTGCGTGCGGCCATGGCCGGCCACGTGCTGGCAGAGGCGGAGCTGGTGGGCACCTACACCCTCAACCCGGCGGTCCGTGCCTGAGGCCAGAAAGAGCGGCGGTCACCCCTCGTTGGGAAGCTGCCCGAAATTGCCCTTGCCCTCAGCCGCCGTCCGGAAACCCATCGGGCTCGCCGATCGGAGCACCCGGCGGTACCGCGACGCTGCGCGAGTGCTGGTTCTGCAGCAGCTTGGCGAGTTGCTGCGGGTCGAGCAACTGGCGCGACAGGCTCGCCGCCCATGCGCGTTCCTCGGCGCTGCCCCTGCGCGCGGCGAGCGCGGTGGCCACGTCGTGCACGCGCTGGTCCAGCGCGGCGGCGACGCCGGGCGTGGTCTTCGGGTTGTGCGCGACCTGGGCCATGGTGATGAGCGTGCGGTAGGCGATGCGCTGGGTCAGTGCGTCGGGAGTCCGCTCGGGCAGCGTGGCTGCCAGCAGGCGGTCAAGCACCTCGCCCACGCCGAGCGCATTGGAATCGAGCGCGTGCTGTGCTTCCACCCGCGCCAGGCGCTGCGGTGCCAGCAGGGCATCCAGGGTCAACTCGGCGGCGGTGTCGGTCGCCACCAGCGGATCGAAGACGTTGCCGGCCGAACCGCCGAAGAGCTCGGTTGAGAACTGCCGGTTCTGACTGCCGTTGCGCGCCGCCGACAGCAAGGGCACCAGCTTGGCCGGTACGCGCAATTGATCAGGGACGAGGGTGCCGAGCACCGCCGCCAGCGCGGCGCGCTGGGCCTGCGGCGCGACCGGCGCGGAGACTTCGCGGCCACCGCCGTTGACGGCGTAGGTCATCTCCACGCCGCCGATCGCTTTCGCTGCCGCGACCATCTGGTAGCGGTGGAGCAGCCAGATCGGCACGAAGCGCCGCTGCAGGTTGGCCATTGGCTCGCCCGGCGCCAGTTCGGCCAGGCCGAAATGGTCGATCGCCTGGCGGCGCACGCCCATCAGGCGCGTGAGCTCGGCGGCGGCATCGGTGCCGTCATCCCACAGCGAGGCCCAAGGCTGCGCCGTATCGTCGGCGCGGGCGTTGTTGTCGGCAATGAAGCGCAGTCCCGAGGCGACGATGGCCGTGGCTTTCGCCCAGGCGGCCTGGTCCGGGTCGACGCCGGGGGCTGGCTGGCTGTAGAGCCAGTCGACCGTGGCCATGTCCCAGCGACCGACGCCGCTTGCATAGGCCTCACTGAGATCGATGCGGCCATCGACGAGTTTGACGCGCGGCGGCGGGTAATCCATCACCGAGGCACGGTCCTGCGTGCTCGCCGCAAAGTTGTGCGCGAAGCCGATGGTGTGGCCCACCTCGTGCGCACCAAGCTGGCGGATGCGGCCGAGCGCCGCCTGCACGGGGTCGTTCGGGCCGCCCTTGCCCATCTGGCCGGCGCCGACCAGGCCTTCCAGGATCTGGATGTCCTGGCGCGCGCGCAGCGAACCGATCACCACCATGCCCTTGACGATCTCGCCGGTGCGCGGGTCGGTGATCTGCTGGCCGTACGACCAGCCGCGCGTCGCACGGTCCACCCAGTTGACGACGTTGTAGCGCACGTCCATCGGGTCGACGTCGGGCGGCAATACCTTGACCTGGAACGCGTCGATATAGCCGGCCGCATCGAACGCCTTGGCCCACCAGCCGACGCCATCGAGCAGGGCTTGGCGGATCGGCTCGGGCGCGTGGCTGTCGATGTAGTAGACGATGGGCTTGCGCACGCGCGAGCGGGCGGCCGTGGGATCGAGCTTCTCCAGCCGGAAATGGTTGGCGTAATCGTGCACCACGTCGCTGCCGAGGGGCGCGCCGAAGTCCACGACCTGCGTGGCCGAGCCGCCGACGCGCGGATCGAACTGGCGCGGCTTGAAACCTGGCGCGGGCAGGCGCACCAGGCTGTGGTGCACGGTGAAGCTGACCTGCCCGGCATCGGGCGCGATGTTCGCGACTTCGGCGCCAGGTGTCTTCGAGACGAAGGTCTGCACCGCGTCCGCTTCCACGTTGTCCGGGAACACCTTGACCGAACCCGCATCGGCCGCGCTCAGCTTGGCGTCGAGCGTGAAGCCCTTGCCTGCCCCTTGTGCACCGCCGCCGGTACCGAAGCGGTCGCCGCTCTGGTCGAGTGACTGCGCGATGCCGAGCGTGTCGGCGGCGAGGAAGCCGGAGATGTCCACCACGATGCTGCCGTCGGGCAGGGTGGTTGCGATGTCACCCATCCAGACGATCGAGGTTGCGAAATCCGGGCTCGGCGTCGCGCCCTCGCCCGCGGCACGGAAGCGCGGATTCTCGAAGACCGCGGCGAGCTTCTTGCCGTAGCGCCGGAATGCGATCAGCTGCGTACGCCCGACGCGCCCACGGTCGAGGAAGGTCGGCGCCGAGCCCAGGCCGGTGCGTAACGACGTGGCGTAGAGGAAGCGTCCCGAAATGCCGTCGGCACCCGCGGCGGGTAGGGTGACCAGGATGCGTCCGTCGCGCGCATCGACGTGCACTGGCAACAAGCCCTCCATCGCCGTCGTGTGCTGGAAGACGTCCTGCGAGGCCTTTGCCGAGCTGGGGCTGGTCTCCTGCGCGGTGGCCGCCGTGGCGCACCCTGAGCACAGGCCGCCAATGGCCATGGCCAGCACTGCGACGGCAAAGACCCTGCCAGAAACTCGATACATGTTGGTTATCCCCGACGGTGGTTGCCGATCCAAGCTGCAGGACCGGATGTAGGCGGCCAGGTCCCCGTGATCCAGCGCCTCCACGAATATACGCGATTTGGCCCGAGTCGGTGACCACGTGCCGCGCGGTGGCTTGGCGTCGCGGCGACCTGTGCCCGGCGCTCAGCGTTGACAGCCGGAGATGGCATGGACTAGGTTCGAAGCCGGTCGGCCCAGGGGCCAGTCCGCCGATTCCGTTCGATACAAGGCGCTTGTCCGCTGGGTCGTGACGAGCAGCGGGCGCTCGTACGCCGGGGGAAGCCGGGGACGCATGAAGGTGTATTCGCCAGGCAACCGCCATCGCCGTCTTGGGCTGACCGCGCCAGTAAAACCCGCTCTTTCACCACTTGTCAGGGACCACCCATGAAAGCGAATCGACTTGCCATTGCCCTCGCGGCAGCACTGTTCTGCTCCATGCCCGCGTTGGCAGCCGGACCGGATGAGCACAAGACCGCGCCGCCGGTATCCAGTGCGACGCTGCCTGCCACGCAGCTGATCCAAACGCTCATGAAGCCGCAGTCCTCACTCACGCGCGGCCGCGTGACGGTCAACGGCAAGGCGATCGATTACCAGGCCGAGGCCGGCACGCTCGTGCTCGATGGCACCGGCGTCAACGAAAGCGTCCCCGAGGTCGCGATCGGCTACGTCGCGTATTTTCGCCAGGGCGCGGCACCGGCGAACCGGCCGATCACCTTCATCTACAACGGTGGCCCGGGTTCGGCCACCATGTGGCTGCACATGGGTTCGTTTGGCCCCAGGCGCGTCGTGACCAACGACGACACGCACACGCCTGCCGCGCCGTACCAGATCGTCGAGAACCAGTACAGCCTGCTCGACGCCAGCGACCTGGTGTTCATCGACATGCCGGGGACCGGATTTGGACGGCTGTTGCCGCAAGGTGCCGACGAGAAGGCACGTGCCGAGAGCCAGAAGAAACTGGCCAAGGAATATTGGGGCGTCGACCAGGACGCGCAGGCGTTTGCGCGCTTCGTCACCCAGTTCCTGTCCACGCACAACCGCTGGAATTCGCCGAAGTACCTGTTTGGGGAAAGCTACGGCACACCGCGTTCGGCGGTCCTCGCCAACGTGCTGACGACGCAATACAACGTCGAGCTCAACGGCGTCATGTTGCTTTCGTCGATCCTCAATTTCTCCTTGAGCGTGGACGGGGCGGACAGCAACCCCGGCGTGGACTTGCCCTATGTCGTGGGCTTGCCGACCTATGCGGCAACCGCCTGGTATCACAAGAAGCTGCCGAAGTATGCCAATGCCACGGTGGAGCAGGTGGTGGATGACGCGATCAAGTTCGCCCGCAGTGATTTCCAGCAGGCCCTGCTGGCCGGCGGCACCCTGGACCCGGCGCAAAAGCAGGACGTGGCGCAGAAGCTCAGCGACCTGATCGGCCTGCCGGTGGCGTATCTCGTCAAGGCCAACCTGCGGGTGGACGGCGGCATGTTCGAGCAGCAGTTGCTGGGCGACACCGACACCACGGCCGGGCGCCTGGACTCGCGCTTCACCGGCCTCAGCATCGATCCGCTGGCCAAGTCGCGGGGCTACGATCCGCAGTCGGCAGCGATCAGCGGGGCCTACGTTGCCGCGTTGAACACCTATATGCACAACGACCTCAAGTTTGGCGACGGTTGGGTGTATCGGCCTTCCGCCCGCGTCGCCCCCAATTTCCGCTGGGACTACAACCGGGCGCCTGCGCCTGGCCGAGGCGGCTTCTCGCGGTCCATGGCATTGAACGTCCTGCCGGATCTGGCGCACGCGATGAAGTTCAACTCCAACCTCAAGGTGCTGTTGATGGGGGGGTATTACGACATCGCCACACCGTTCTACACGGCGATCTACGAACTCGAGCACCTGCCTATCCAGGACTCCCTGCGCAAGAACATCAGCTACAAGATGTATCCCTCGGGGCACATGGTCTATGCCCACGTGCCGTCGTTGGAGAAGATGCATGGCGACGTCGCTCAATTCATCGAGTCGACCAGTCGGGCTGCGCGCTGACCGCCACCCGCGGGCGCGGAGCGATGGAGCCCCCGGCAGCCTCGTGTAGCGGGACTGCCGGGACAGTGGCGCGGCAGCGGCCGGTGGACTAGCCTGCAGGCTTCCTTACGGGGCTCGGGGACTTTATGCGCAAGGCATGGAAGTGGCTTGGCCGCCTCGTGGGCGGCGTGGTCGTGCTGTTGGTGGTGGTGCTGGCGACGGCCTATGGGCTGAGCGAACGGCGCATGGCCAAGGTGTATCACGTCCAGACGGTATTGCCGCCGGTTCCCACGGACGCCGCGGCTGTTGCACGTGGCGCCCATGTCGCGCAGACCCGAGGTTGCACCGATTGCCACGGGCATGATCTCGCCGGTGCCACGTTCATCGACGATCCGGTGTTCGCCCGCTTCTCCGGCCCCAACCTGACGGCCGCTGGCCCCGGCGGCGGGCTCACGGATATGGACCGGGTGCGCGCCATCCGCCATGGCGTGGCGCCGGACGGCCGCTCGCTGCTCTTCATGCCGGCTCAGGATTTCAGCGGCCTCAGCGATGCGGACATGGGCGATCTGCTGGCGTACTTGCACAGCATCCCTGCAGTCCAGCATTCGACACCGGCAAACCGCGTCGGCCCGATTGCGCGCGTGTTGTTTGAGCTTGGGGAGATGCCCCTGCTGCCGGCGGAGATCGTCGACCATGCCGCGGCCGCCAAACCGGTGCAGGCCCTGTCGGTGGGTCCGACTGCGGCGTATGGCGGCTACCTCGCCACGAGTTGCGCCGGCTGCCACCATGAGGATTTCGCCGGCGGCCATGTGGCCGGGACGCCGGCGAGCTGGCCCGACGCTGCGAATCTCACTACCGGCGCGGGCGGTCTGGCCGACTGGAGCGAGGCCGACTTTCGCACTGCGCTCCGCGAGGGTATAGCGCGGGGCGGCCGGAAACTGCAGACCGACTACATGCCGGTGCGCGTCACGCGCAATTTCACCGACCAGGAAATCAGCGCACTGTATGCCTACCTGCGCTCCCTGCCGGCCAGGCCGCAACGGCACGGGTCGTGACTCACTAACCATTTGGTTGCCGGGCCATCCGCCCGGCGAAGCCTGACCATGCCGTCCGGCCGGGCGCGGCTGCGCACCCCCGCGCGGCCGCTGATCTTCACATGGGCATGGCAAGTGCTGTGGCTGAATGGCGTGGCCGGTCGACTGGCCGTGCCAAGCGCGACTTGATGCCACTTGCATTACCCGAGGACATTGTCATGCTCTATTACGCTCTGGTTTTCCTGATCATTGCCATCATTGCTGCGGTACTGGGTTTCGGTGGGATTGCCGGTGCCGCGGCCGGAATCGCCAAGATCCTGTTCGTGGTCTTCCTGATTCTGGCCATCATTGCGTTCTTCCGCCGGGCAACCTGATACCCACCTCAGCGCTGACCGGCCCCATACCCAACCGGAGTACTCATGAACAACCAGGATTCTCCAATCGAACCGAAAGTTGCGGGTTCGCGCATTGACGAACATGCGGAGCGGGTCAAGCAGGCCACGTCCAAGGTGGTGGCCGGGACCAAGGAGGCCGTCGACCGCGCGGCCGAGCGTGTCGATCGCGCCGCCGACCGCGTGGAGGAAGGATTGCACCGCACCACCGACAAGGCTGCCGGTGCCGCGCACCGCGCCAGCGACAAGGCTGCGGATCTCGGCGAGCGCGGGCGCGAGGCCTATGCCCGGACCGCGGACCAGACCGAAGCGTGGCTGGAGGCCGCACGCGATTATGTGCGCGACAAGCCCGTGCAGTCCGTCGCCATTGCGCTCGGCGCAGGGTGGTTGCTGGGACGCATCCTGCGTCGTTGAGGGCGCAACATCGGAGTGGTGCATGGCGATGGACGAGGAGTCGCCCGGAGCGCCCCCGGCGCAGCCGGGATGGTGGGCCGAACTGACCGAGCTCGGCCGCGCGTTCAAGCAGTTGTTGGGCGCGCAGTGGGCGTTGCTGCGGGCCGAGGTGGACTTGGCCCGCAGTGCGGTGTGGTGGCTGCTGATGGCCGGCCTGGCGGCAATGGTGGCTGGGGTCGGCTTTGGCTTGACGGTGCTGGCCCTGGTTGGTGTGGCCCTGGCCAAATGGTGGGGATCCTGGCTGTTGGCGTTGTTGGCGCTGGCACTCCTGCAGTTGGTGTTCCTGCTGGCCGCGATCGCGTTGTTCCGGCGTTGTCTGCATTGGTTGAGCTTGCCGCGCAGCCGCGAGCATGGTGCCCGCCTGCTGCGCGATTCCCTGCACGCGGGGCGCGCGACCACGGGGCCGCCGACCGCCGCGCCCAAGGATCCCACGGCCAGGGCCGCGGACGTGGAAGCGCCGTGAAGGTCTTTCGCCGCATCACTGCGGTGCGGGTGGCGCATGCAGATGCGGAGTCGGCACGCCGGCGGTGGCATACTGCGGTTGGCAGCTTGGCCTCGCGCGCGCGCGCGCATGTGGTGCTGATGTTGGGAATCGCCGCCGGCATCGGCCTGGTCATGGGCCGCTGGAAACTGCGCCCGTGGCGCATCCCCGGCTTGGGGGCGCTGCTGGGCGGTGGCGTCGCAGAAGGCGTGGCCGTTGCCGCGCGATTGATCGATGGCTTTGGTGCGACAACGCGTGCGGCGGCGGACGAGGTTGCCGAGGGTGGGCATGATGGGGACAAACGGGGCAGCTGAGCTTGCGACCGGGGTCATGGGCACCGGGCCGTTGGCTGCCGGCGGTCCCGAGGCCACTGCGTCTGCGGCCGGTGACATTCCCCCCGCGGAGCGCTCCCCATTGCAGCCGGCAAGGCCACGCGCGCGGGCCATGCGCAGCCTGCGCCGACACGTCCGGGCGATCCGCCTGGTGCTGAATGCCATGCTGTTCCTCGCCTTGCTGTATACGGTCGCCATCACCAAGGTATTGCTCATACCGCTGGTGTTGGCCGCCTTCATCGCCTTGGCGCTCAATCCGGTGGTTGCCGTCGCCGGGCGGCGGTTGCACATCCCGCGCTGGCTGACGGCGGGCCTGCTGATGCTGAGCTTGCTGGCCGGGATGGGAGCGGGTACCGCCTTGCTGGCTCAGCCGGCGATGGGCTGGTTCCATGGCGCCCCGGCGGCGATCAAGTCCTTCGTGCCCCAGCTTCGCCGTGTGACCAAGCCGCTGGAAGCGGCAAACCGGGCTACGCAGACCCTGGTCACCGGTACCAGTCGCGTGCGGCCGGTCGAGTCCGCCTCCATTTCCATCACACCCTGGGGCGTGGTTTCCACCGCCCCCAGGATCCTGGCCGCGATCCTTGGCGTGGTCCTGCTCGTGTTCTTCTTCCTGACCTACGGCGACACGATGTTGCGGCGCCTGGTCGAAATCACCCCGGGCTTTGCCTACAAGCGCTACGCGGTCGAGATTGCCCGCGATATCCAGACCGAGATCTCGCGTTACCTGCTCACGGCCTTCTCGATCAACGCTGCGCTGGGCGCAATCACCGCCGGCATGCTTACGTTGTATGGCGTACCCGATGCGCTGTTGTGGGGCACGGTCGCCATGTTCGCGAACTTTGTCCCGTATGTCGGCGCCATGTTCACCACTATCCTGCTCGCGGTGGTGAGCATGTTGTATGCGCGGGACGTCAACCTGGACGTCTTCCTGCCGCCGCTCACCTTTGCCGCGATCACCGCGCTGGAGGGCAACATCATCACCCCGCTGATCCAGGGTCGCAGCATGCGCCTCAGCCCAATCGCGATCCTGCTCTGGCTCTTGCTGTGGGGGTGGCTGTGGGGTATTCCAGGCGCGCTGCTGGCAGTGCCCATGCTGACCTGCGCCAAGCTGGTTTGCGAGCGCGTGCGCGGCTGGACCTGGTTTGCGGTCATCGTGGGCCGCTGACGTCCCTCAACCGCCGGCAGGCAGCCACAGCAGCAAGGCAATCCCGAGCGCGATGCGGTACCACGCAAACGGGGTGAAGCGGTGCCCGACGATGTAGCCGAGCAGCCACTTCACGGCAATGAAGGCGACCACCAGGGACACGACGAAGCCGACGCCCAGCGCGGTCCAATCCTCGTGCACCGCCCGGCCGCTGCCGAGTACTTTCAGCAACTCGTAGCCGGTCGCGGCATACATCGTCGGGATGCCGACCAGGAACGCAAACTCGGTGGCCGCGCTTCGGTTGCTGGTGCCAAACAACATCGCCGCGAAGATCGTTGCGGCTGAGCGCGACGTGCCTGGAAAGATGCCGGCCAGCATCTGTGCGATGCCGACCAGCACGGCGACGCGCCACGTCACCGCGCTGCGGTCTGGCTGTCGCGCCGCCATGTGCTCTGCCCCCAGCATCCAGATGCCGCCAATGACCAGGGCCCAGGCAATCGGCGTGACGGTCTTGGGGAGCTCGAAACCAAGCTTCACCGCGACCAGGCCAAGCACGGCAGTGAGGAGGAACGCCGTGGTCAATTTCACCAGGTAGTCGCGGTTTTCCCGCTCCCGCCAGCGCGTCAGCAACTGCCAGATGCGCTTCCAGTAGATCAGGGTGACCGCCAGGATCGCGCCAGCCTGGATGCCGATGTTGAACAGGTCCGAGCGCGTCCCGAGTCCCAGCCGCTCGGCAATCAACAGATGCCCGGTGCTGGAAATCGGCAGGAATTCGGTGATGCCTTCGATGATGCCGAGGGCGATGACATGGAGGAGATCGGTCACAGGGACGTCCGTTTGCCGTGGGACACCGATTGGCATGGCCACGGTGCGCAGCCCCATAGCTTACGGGGATTGCGGTCGTGGCGGTGGGCCGCTCTCCGGCGCGGCGCGACGCCCGCGCATGGGCGCTGGCTCTGAGCCGCGGCGTGCCGTGAAGAGTGCCCAGCTCGCTTGCGCACGGTGGCGTGTGGGCAGCGGTGCGTTGTCGCTGGCGCTGTGCGGCGTCAACAAGCCGCCTTGAATTTAACCAGGGAAGCGCGTAGAAGGTAACAATTCGTAAACGCGATGGACGGCTATACGGCGAATAACACCGTGCTAACATCGGGCAGGATCAGCGTTGAGCGTCGCCTTCGAGGCATGCCACGCTGAGTCACGGAAACGGCAGTTTCACAGGGACGAATGCGCGGGGTCGTCTTGCGGGACGACACCAAGCAAGGGTGCGCGGGGTGTTGCGGGGCAAGCCTGCCGATCGGTATTGCAGGTCTCGGGGCACGCGGGTTTTGGGGCTGACGGTCTGCGGCTGCGGGACCGTGCGGCATTCGTATGCACTGAACGGTAAACGACCTTCACGTTGACGGGGAACCATACATGACGACGATTTTACGACGAGGCAAACTTGCGCTTTCGCTGTCCTTGGCGTTGGCGGCCGGCGCTGCCATGCAGAGTTCGGTGCTGTTTGCCCAGGCCGCGCCGGCGGCGGGGGCCGACACGCAGGCGCAGGCCTCCCAGACCATCAATCTGCAAGCCGTGCAAGTGACCGGCACGCGCATCAAGGGCGCCGACATGGCGACCCAGGTTCCAGTGCTCACGATTTCCGGCGAGACGCTGCAAAAGACCGGCCTGACCAGCATCGGCGACATCCTGCAGCAGGTTACTTCGGCCGGTGCGGCGCTGAACACCAAGTTCAGCATGCCGGGCAACTTCGGCGCCAACCCCAACGGCGGCGGCGCCGGCGCGGGTTCGGCGGCCATGGACCTGCGCAACCTCGGTTCAGGGCGCATCCTGGTCCTCGTCGACGGCCTGCGCTGGGTGAACGAGACCTCGGGTTCGGGCATGTCCGGATCGGTGGACTTGAACACCATCCCGGCCAGCATCATCGACCGCATCGACATCCTGCAGGACGGCGCCTCGTCGCTGTACGGCTCGGATGCCATTTCCGGCGTGGTCAACATCATCACCAAGCGCACGCAAGACGGCGCGGCGGCCAGCACCTATTTCGGCACGTATCCCAGCATCAATGGGCAGGCCACGCAGTCCGATCTTTCCTTTGGCCACACCGGGGACCGCTTCCAGTTCTTCACCGACCTGAGCTACGTGACGCAAAGCCAGATCGAAGGCGCCGACTGGCACCGTACCCGCAACGAATGCGTCGCCGGTACCGGGACGGCCAACTGTAGTTCGACCCAGCCCTGGGGCCGCTATACGTTTGTCGATCCGTCCGGGGTTCGACATGATCTGGCCCAGAACCAGAACTTTACCGGCAACGTCGCCAGCTACCCGAACGATTTCCACAAGTTCGGCACGCCGGACCGCTACAACTACGGTCCGGTCAATGCCTTGCTGACACCGAATGACCGCTACGCGTTGTTCACCAGCTTGCGCTACGACCTGACGCCGTCAATCACCTGGTATGTGCGCGGCCTGTACAACAATCGGCGGTCGATGACGGATGCAGCGCCCAACTCCTTCTCCTATGGCGCGAATTCCACGAATCCATTTTCCCTGGCCTCGGTGATATCCAAGGACAATCCATACAATCCATTTGGCTTTGACCTGAATCCGCAGACCAACCTGATCAACATCAGCAAGCGCATCGTCGAGGCAGGCAAGCGCATCTTCAATCAGACGGTCGACACGGCGCAGCTCGATACCGGGCTGCAAGGCATGTTTGGCTTGGGCGACCGCGACTTTTCCTGGGATGTCAATTTTGCCCGCGGCAGCAACAAGGCGAGCCAGACGACGCGGGGCATCTTCAATACCTTGCATGTGAAGAACGCGCTCGGTTCGGCGGCATCGTGCGCCGCCATCTACCAATGCGTCCCGCTCAACCTGTTCGGGCCGCCCGGCGCGATCACCCCGGACATGCTCAATTACCTGAAGTACATCGCGGTCGATCGTAGCCAGAACCAGCTCACCGACTGGACGGCGAACCTGTCCACCGACAACCTGATCAGCCTGCCGGCAGGTGGACTCGGTGTCGCCACCGGTATCGAGCATCGCCATCTCTACGCCGACTACATCCCGGACGCCGTGGGCATCGCGACTGGCGGTATCGCGCAGCCGGCGCAGGGTGAGTACTCGGTCAACGAGGCGTATCTCGAAGTCAATGCACCGCTGCTGGCCAACCTGCCAGGTGTCAAGTCGCTCAACCTGTCGGCTGCCACGCGCTACTCCAACTACTCCACGTTTGGCAGCACGACGAACAGCAAGTTCGGCTTGCGTTGGCAGGTCTACGATGACCTGGTGCTGCGTGGCACCTGGGCCGAGGGTTTCCGTTCGCCCTCGATCGGTGAATTGTTCGGCTCGCCGTCAACGTTCAATCCCACGCTGCAGGATCCTTGCTCGGCGCAGTTCCTGACCAGCCCGCAGGTCACCGCGAACTGTCGGGCCCTGGGCGTGCCGGAAGGCTATTCGCAGAACAACATCCAGATCGGTACCCGCACCGGCGGCAATCGCAACCTCAAGCCGGAAACCTCCACCAGCTTGACCCTGGGCGCCGTGTACAGCCCGGGCTGGGCGCAAAACCTGGCCTGGTCCAGCCGGCTGGACTTCACGCTGAACTACTACCACATCCTGCTCAGCAACGCGATCCAGCCGCCCGATGCCAAGACCGAGCTCGTCAACTGCGTGGCCAGCGGCAATCCGAATGATCCGGACTGCCTCGCCGTCGTACGTTCGCGTACGGGCGACATCCAGTACATCAGCGCGGTGTTGCGTAACCTGGGCCGCATCGACACCTCAGGCTTCGACTTCAGCATCGACTGGCGCAGTCCGGAAACCAGCGTTGGCACGTTCACCGCAAACTGGACCAACACCTACGTGTCCACGTTCCGTGCCTATGACGCGACTGGCACGCAGCAGCCGCAGCGCGTCGGTGCTGAATTGAGCGACAGCTCGATCCCTTGGCTGGTGTCCAACCTGCAATTGGGCTGGGCGCGCAAGGCCTGGAGTGTCACCACCATCCTGCGTTACAAGGGACCGGTCAAGGAAGATTGCGGCCCGGCGAAGGCGTTCCCGATCTGCAACGATCCCACGCCAGTACCGTTCCGCCCGAACGGGACGCATTACATGGGCACGTTCATTACGCAGGACTTGCGCGCCAGCTGGAAGGTACCGACGAGCCTGGACTTGACGCTCATCGCGGGCATCAACAACCTCTGGGATCGTCAGCCGCCAGTGTGCGTGTCCTGCTCGCTGAACAGCTACGACGCCCACACCTACCCGTTGCCTGACCGCTACGGCTACATCCAGGCCAAGGTCAAGTTCTGATTGGTGCAGTGTCCCGGCCTGCAGCTTCAATGCAGGCCGGGATTCCCCCGTGCGCCCGGCGCCGCGGCGGCATCGTCCGCGGGGGCGGATATGTTATCGTCGAATTTCGCGGTCCTCGGGACAGGGACTCGAGGCGCTTCGGGTGGCCAGGGTGCAAGGGCTGCAAGCGAGTGCATGGCTGGTGACCATTGGCACTCACGGCTGCCTGCGCTGGAGTGCATTGTGCTGTGGGGCAAGTCGGCGGACATCGCCGCAGGGTATTGCGGATGTTGTTCTCCCCGGCACCCCTGACGTAGGCAGACGATGGGATTGTTTCAGCCAGCCCCGGAACCGCGGCCTGAGTCGCGGTGACAGGATCGCAAAACCCACTTTGAGGAAGTCTTCATGGGACCAACCGACTCGGTAAGCTCAAGCCGCCGACGTTTTCTGCAGGCTTCGGCCCTGGGTGCGGCGGCGGTGCCGGCGATGCTGCTTGGTGGCACGGCGCTGGCGGCGCAGGGTGCGGCCGAGCCCAAGCTGCCGCCATCCATCATGGCGCTGCAACCAGTCACCTCCAAGATCGTGCCGATCACCGACGATGAGCGCCGGGCGCGGCTGGCCAAGGCCCAGCGGCTGATGGCCGAGAACAAGATGGATGCCGTCTTCATGGATGGCGGGACCACGATCAACTATTTCACCGGCATGCGTTTTGGCAACAGCGAACGCCTGATGGGCATGGTCTTGCCAAAGTCGGGCGACCCGGTCTACATCACCCCGGCGTTCGAGGAAGCCCGCGCGCACGAACAGATCAAGTTCGGCCATGAGGTGCGCACCTGGCAGGAACACGAGGATCCCTACCGCCTGGTGGCCCAGGTGATGGCCGAGCAGCACGCGGCGACCGGCACGCTGGGCATCGAGGAGCGGGTGCCGTTCTTCCGCTCGGCCGGAATTGCCGCGGCCATGCCGCAGGCGCGGCTGGTGGTGGCCACGCCGGTGACCGCCGGCTGCCGCGCGGTCAAGAGTCCGGCCGAGCTGGCGCTGATGCAGATTGCCTGCGATGCCACGCTGTCGGTGTATCACGCGGTGTGGGCGGGACTCCAGCCCGGCATGACCCAGCAGCACGTCTCGGCCTGGGTCGATGCGGCCTACAAGCGTCTTGGCGTACGCGGCTTTGCGAGTGTCAACGTGGGTGAGTTCACCGCGCAGCCGCACGGCTCGATCGTGCCGCAGCACATCGTCGAGGGCACGCCGGTGATGCTCGATGACGGCTGCTACGTGGAAGGCTACCTCAGCGACCTCACCCGCACCTTCACCCTGGGCAAGCCCAGCGACAAGATGAAGAGGGTGTTCGACATCGTGCGCAACGCGCAGACGGCGGCGCTCAAGGCCGCCCGTCCGGGCGCCGCCATGGAATCGGTGGATGCGGCGGCACGCAAGGTCGTGGTCGACGCCGGCTATGGTCCGGACTACAAGTACTTCAGCCACCGGCTCGGCCACGGCATCGGCATGGACATGCACGAGTGGTATTACTTGGTGCGCGGCAACAAGCGCCAGATACAGCCGAACATGACCTTCAGCGACGAACCCGGCATCTACATCGCCGGCGAGTTCGGCGTGCGCCTGGAAGACGACATGCACATCACCGAAGACGGCGCGCGCTGGTTCACCCCGCAGAGCCCGTCGCTGGAGCATCCGTTCGGCTGAGGCGTGGGGTGCGGGGCACGCTGCGCAGGCGTGCCTTCCGCACCGTGATTTCCTTTCTGCGTCAACCACGGGCTCCTTCTCCGGCGCCCTATCGTCACAACAACCTGGAGTGGAACCATGATTCGAATGACGACCAAGCCATTGCTTCTGGCTTGCCTGGTGGTTGCGCTGGGCGCCGCGTGCTCGGCCAACGGCGACCAATCCAGCAGCGCCATGCTGGGCTTCAGTCCCAGCGCCGCGACCAAGCAACAAAGCCTGGAAAAGACCTTCGACGCGCAGCTGCAGGCGACGGATCTTCGTGACTGGCTGAAGAACATGGCCTCGGCGCCGAACCAGGTGGGTGCGCCGCACGACAAGGCCAACGCCGAGTTCATGCTGCAGAAGTTCAAGGAGTTTGGCTGGGACGCGCATATCGAGACGTTCAGCGTGCTGTATCCCACGCCGAAGAAGGTGCAGGTGCAGCTGGTGGCGCCGACCAAATACGATGCCGTCCTGAACGAGGGCCCGATCCCCGGCGACCCGTCGACCGACATCACCAAGGACGTGCTGCCGCCGTACAACGTCTATGGCGGCGATGGCGACGTCACCGGCGAGCTGGTGTATGCCAACTACGGTCTGCCCGACGATTACGCCGAACTGGCCCGGCGTGGCATCGACGTCAAGGGCAAGATTGTCATCACGCGCTACGGCGGTGGCTGGCGCGGCCTTAAGCCGGAGCTGGCGCAGGAGCACGGCGCGATCGGTTGCCTGATCTATTCCGACCCGCACGAGGACGGCTATTTCCAGGGCGACGTCTATCCCGAGGGCGGCTGGCGTCCGGAGCAGGCCGTGCAGCGTGGCTCGGTGGCCAAGATGCAGATCCACCCGGGCGATCCGCTGACCCCGAATGTCGGGTCGACCGCGGACGCCAAGCGCCTGGACATCAAGGATGCGCAAACCATCCTGAAGATTCCGGTGCTGCCGATTTCCTACGGTGACGCCACCCCCTTGCTCAAGGCGCTTGGCGGCCCGGTCGCACCGGCGAGCTGGCGCGGTTCCCTGCCCATGCCCTACCACATGGGTGGCGGCCCGGCAAAGGTGCACATGGTCGTCGAGTCGGACTGGGGCCAGAAGACGATCTACGACGTGATTGCGAAGATCGAAGGCTCGACCGCGCCGGACCAGTGGATCGTGCGTGGCAACCATCGCGACGGCTGGGTGTTCGGCGCTGCCGATCCGCTCTCCAGCACGGTGGTGATGCTCGAGGAGGCCAAGGCCCTGGGTGTGTTGTACAAGCAGGGCTGGCGCCCGCAGCGCACGATCGTCTACGCCAGTTGGGACGGCGAGGAGCCGGGCCTGCTCGGCTCGACCGAGTGGGTGGAGACGCATGCGGAGGAACTGGCCAAGAAGGCCGTGCTGTACATCAACACCGACGGCACGTCGCGCGGCTTCCTCCACGCTGGCGGCAGCCATTCGCTGCAGCATCTGGTCAACCAGGTGGCGGTGGACGTCCAGGATCCCGAGACCAATGTCAGCGTCCAGCAGCGACTGCGTGCGCACCTGATGGTGGCGGGCTACGAGGGCAACTCGCCTGAAGCCAAGGCTGCGGCCAAGGTTGCGGCCGAGGGCGGCGACTTGCCCATTGGCGCGCTGGGGTCGGGTTCCGACTTCACCCCGTTCCTGCAGCATCTCGGCATTGCCGCGTTGAACGTCGGTTTTGGCGGCGAAGGCGAGGGTGGCGTGTACCACTCCAAGTACGACACGTTCGACCATTACGCACGCTTTGGTGACCCGAAGTTCGAGTACGGCGTGGCCTTGGGCAAGGTGGTTGGCCGCCTGGTGCTGCGCATGGCCGATGCGAACGTCCTGCCGATGCGCTTCAGCGACTTCAGCGCCAAGCTCGGCGAATACATGGGCGAGCTGCACAAGCTGGTCGACAGCACGCGCACTGCTACCGATGCCCAGCACAAATTGCTGGACAGCAAGGCGTTCGACCTGGCCGCCGACCCGACAGAGAAGATTGCCCCGCCGGCACGCTTGTCCGACATGTCGGCCATCGACCTGAAGCCGCTGGACGAGGCGGTGCAGAAGCTGGCGCAGAGCGTGCAGGCCTACGATGCAGCCTACAAGAAGGCCCAGGACAACGGTTACGACATCCCGAAGGCACAAGAGCAGGAGCTGAACGAGCTGATCGGCAACATGGAGAAGTCGCTGACCAGCGAGGCGGGCCTGCCGGGCCGCACCTGGTTCAAGCACATGATCTATGCGCCAGGCATGCTGACCGGCTACGGGGTGAAGACCGTACCGGGCGTGCGCGAGGCACTGGAAGCGCGGCGCTGGGATGAGGCAAACCAATACGCTGGAGTGACCG
Source organism: Rhodanobacter sp. FW510-R10 (assembly GCF_058781105.1). NCBI lineage: Bacteria > Pseudomonadati > Pseudomonadota > Gammaproteobacteria > Lysobacterales > Rhodanobacteraceae > Rhodanobacter > Rhodanobacter sp. FW510-R10. Next base: position 892,237 of record NZ_JBYSWL010000001.1, read on the forward strand.
CGAAAGTCATCGATGGCTATCGCGCCCAGATCGACAAGGCCACCGCTCTGCTCACCAAGTCATAAGCGGGGTGTCCCGCTGTCGTTTTTCGTAGTCGGGTAGCTCGACCACAGTCCCGCGGCACCCTGACCCTCGTTCGAGGCGTCAGGCTGCCGCGGGCGGCTTCGCCAGGTTGCGGGCTTCGACCTTCCATGCAGCGGAGGGCCGTCAATACACGGCAGGGCCGCTCACCAGAGAGGCCTGAGCCACGTCATGTTGTGCACGTATCCACTTTTCCGCAGTCCCGCCGCCGGCCGCTTGCGCCGCCCCGGCGCCGCCTTGGCCCTGGCGCTGGCTTCTTGCGCGGCGTCGGCGACGGTCACCGTCGATGGACGCGTTGACGCCGAGGAATGGCGCGGTGCCCGGCACATCACCGATTTCCGCAAAGTACAGCCGTTCAATGGCGAACCGGCCAGGCTGCCGGTCGTCGCCTGGATCCTGTCCACGCCCGACGGCCTGGCCATTGCCTTCCGCGTCACCGAGCCCGAGGCCATGCATAGCCACCAGCGCAAGCGGCGCGATGAAAACGCGTCGATCGATCGGGTCAACGTCGTGCTCGACTTCAACGCCAACGGCCGTACCGCCTACAACTTTACTGTCACCAACAGCAACGACATCAGCGACTCGGCCATGACCGCCGGGGTGCAGTTCAACGGCGACTGGGACGGCGTCTGGGAGCATGCGGTACAGGAAGACGCCGATGGTTGGAGTGCCGAGATCCTGATTCCCTGGTACACCGCGCCCATGCCAAAGGCGCAAAACGGCATGCACACGGTCGGCCTGTACCTGGACCGGGTGTTCGGCTCCACCGGCGAGCGCGTGGCTTGGCCAGCGACTACCACGTTTGGCCATCCGCGCTTCCTGTTCGACCTCCATCCGGTCGAATTGCCAGCCTATCGCCAGTCGTTGCTGGCGGTGACCCCGCATGTGTTGGGTAGCTTCGACAACATCAGCCGCGGCAGCGCACTGAGCGGCGGCGCCGACCTGCGCTGGAAGCCCAGCGGCCAGACCCAGCTGACCGCCACGATCAACCCCGATTTCGGCCAGGTGGAGAGCGACGACCTGGTGGTCAATTTCAGCGCGCAGGAGACGTTCTTCAGCGACAAGCGGCCGTTCTTCACCGAGAACCACGGTGCCTACGACTTCACCCTGCTGCAGGAAGATTCGCAACTGATCTACACCCGCCGCGTCGGCGCGCCGGCGGACGATGGCAGCGGTGTGAGCGACATCGACGGGGCGGTCAAGCTCAACGGCGTGCTCGGCAACACGGCCTACGGCGTGCTGGCGGCGCAGGAGCGTGGCGATGCCGGTCGCACGTTTGCGGCACTGCGCCTGAACCACGATTTCGGCACCCAGGCCCTCGGCATGCTGGCCACGCGGGTCAGGCATCCGTGGCTGGACCGCGAGGCATCCGTGCTGGGGTTCGACTACCGCTGGCGGCCGAACGAGCGCGTGCTGGTGACCAGCAACGTCGTCGGCAGCGACATCGACCAGCCTGGCTTGGCCACGCAGGGCATGGGCGCGGTCGTGAACGTGTCTTATCAGGTGAACAACCTCTGGAGCCACGAATGGTACGCGATGCATTTTGACGACCGGCTCGACATCAACGATTTCGGCTACCTCCAGCGCGCCGATCTCGATTACCTGCATTGGGAAGTACGCCGCCGTTTCGTCGACCTGCCGGAGACTTCGGCCTACCTCGCGCGTGAGGTCCAGGTCCGCGGCAGCGCGGAAAACAACAGCCACGGGCTGGATTTGCGACGCAGCCTGCGGTTCACCGTGGAGGGTGACCTGCGCAACGGCGGCAAGGAAACGATCGAGCTGGTGATGTCGCCGCCGGGGCATGACGACCTCATCACCCGCGGCCATGGCGTGATGCGCACCGCGATCGATCCCTATCTGTCCTGGGAGCGCTCGCGGCCGCGGCAGGGCAACTGGGCGTGGTCAGGCGAGGCCACCCTGTCCGGCAACCAGCTCAGTGGCGTCCACGACGGCTGGGACTGGTCGCTGCAGGTGCAGCCCACGTATTTCTTCAGCGATGCGCTGAGCACGTTCGCCGAAGTGACCTACGCCGCCACGCCGGCGCTGGTGGTCTGGCAGCACGACAACCTGGTCGCAAGCTTCCGCTCGAAATCGCTGCAACTGGCGGGCGGCGTGGCCTGGAACATCGGCGACCGGCAAACCCTGCTGGTACGGCTGCAGGCGCTGGGCCTGGACGCAAACTCCCCGCGCCCGTACCGGGTCAACCCGGACATGCGTGCGGCGGCCTCGACCGACGCCGTGGATGATTTCAACATACGCAACCTGGGCCTGCAGGTGCGCTACCGCTATGAACTGGCGCCGCTGTCGGACCTGTACGTGGTCTATGGCCGCGGCGGCTACCAGCTCGCGCCGGTATCGGAATCGGCGTCCGCGCAGTTCCTGGACAGTTTCCGGCTGCGCGACAGCGAGCAACTGCTGGTCAAGCTGTCCTACCGTTTCTCTCTTTAACGTCATCCGTGGCGGTGAATCCGTGCCCGAGGCATGACCTTTGGCACATGCGACGCGGACCACGAATCACGGAACGTACTTCGTTTCGCCAACGGGGAATGATTCCTATGCACCACATTGCCGCTTCACGTCTTGCCGCCGCGCTGGCGCTGGCCATTGCCGCCGTGCCCGCCTTCGCGGGCGCCCAGCAATCGGCGCCGGCGACCGATGGCCAGCAAGGCAACCAGGGCACGACGGACCTGCCTGGCATCGACGTGCGTGCCAACGACTTTCGCACGATCCAGAAGCGCAAGATGCAGTACCAGATGCCGGAAGTCTCCAGCACTGAGATCACGGTGACCAAGAAGGCCACGGTGACGCACCTGGACCTGCAGCCGATCGTGGTCGGCAACAATCTCGAGCAGTTGCTGGTGCGCTCACCGGGCGTGCAGGTGTCGCAGCAGCCGACGCCAACGCAGTTCAACCTGAGCTATCGCGGCCTGGGCAATCCGCAGGAGTCGGAATATGTCCTGGTCATGCAGGACGGCATCCCGCTGGAATCCGACTGGATCGGCTTTCCCACCCTGTATGCGATGCCGCTGATCCAGGGCATCGCCGACGTGCAGCTGATCCGTGGTGGCGCGAGCCTGCTGTATGGCCCCGAGCCCGCGCCGGTGATCAACCTGGTGTCCAAGCGCCCGAAGCCTGGTGCGCCGTTCTCAGCCAGCACCGAACAGGTGGTGGGCAACCACGGCCTGTACTCGACGTTCAACCGGGTCGAGGGCAGCAAGGGCGCGTGGACGTTCAGCGCCAATGCGGGTTATGTGCGCAGCGACGGGACCCGGCCGAACGCGCAATCGCAGATGCGCCAGGGTGACCTGTACGTGGAGTATCGCCCGGACGACAAGCAATATTCCTGGCTCGACCTGCATGTGATCCGCGCCGACGCGGGCGATCCGGGACGCCTGAGCTTGCCGCAATGGCAGGCCAATCCGAAGGCCACGCCGGCCCCATACAACCGCAACTGGGTGGATCGCACCCAACTGGTGCTCGGCCACCAGCAGGAATTCGGCGACTGGCTGCTGATTGGCAAGCTGTGGTTCGCCTATCAGGATCTCGCCAGCCGCGGCGCGGGCGGTGCGTTGGGCGCCCCGCCGCCTGCCACCACCACGCTGGTGGACGAGCAGTTCCGTACCGGAGGCGTGGATGTCCGCGCGCGCATGAGGTGGGGTCGCGGCAATGCGTTCACCATGGGCGCCGTCGCGTTCCATGGCGACGATCCATTCCGTCAGTGGACCAGCGCCGACCTCTACGTCGACCGCCACGACCGCAGCGGCAAGCCGCGCCTGATCCAGGCGCGCTCGTCGAACTACACCTCGATCTTCGCCGAGAACGTGTTCCGCCTGCCGCACCGCATCCACATCGTGCCCTCGGTCCGCCTGGAGCATGAGCGCGTGGCAGTGGATGAAACCGTGCGTCCGCCATTCCTGACGCGGCCGCTGATCCACGAGGCCGACGCGCGCAGCCTGCCCTTGTTCGGGCTTGGCATCGGCAACGATTTCGGCACCGGCAACGAAACCTATTTCAACGTGTCGCAAGGCTGGCGGCCATTGCGCTTCTTCGACATGGCCTCGCCATTCTCCAACATGGTGCCGGGCCACGCGCCCGATCCGTCCAAGTCGCTGTCGTGGGAAGCGGGCGTGCATGGCTCGCCGGTGGCCGGGCTGTTCTACGACGCCAGCGTGTTCTGGATCGATTTCAAGAACCGCGTGGAAACCCAGCGTCTCAACGCCACGGACGTGATCCTGGTGAACTCCGGCGATACCCGCAGCCGCGGCTTCGAAGGCCAACTGGCCTACGACTTCTTTGCGCCCACGGAGTTGGCTGACCGCGACCAGCATCTGGAAACGTTCGTCAGCGTCAGCCTGCTGAACGCGCGCTTCGTGGCCAGCCTCAATCCCACCCAAATTGGCAGGATCCCGGCCTATGCGCCGCGCTACGTGGCCAAGGCAGGCGTGACGTGGCGTGTCGACAACCAGGTCAAGATCAGCCTCACCGGGGTGTCGACGGCGGCCCAGTACTGGCAGGATTCCAACCTGCCAGCCGGGGCCGGCAACACCTTCGTGCCGGCGAAGATCCCGGCGTATACGCTCTTGGACCTCTCCAGCGAATGGCAGGTCAATCGCGACCTCGCGCTGCTGGCAGGTGTCAGCAATCTTGGCGACCGGCACTACTACAGCCGGGTCTGGCAGACCGGCCTGGAACCGGCGGTCGGACGTTCGGTGTATATCGGCTTCAAGCTGGGCATGTGAGCCACGCGGGCCAGACGGATCAGGGGCTTGGCTGGGACCCCGCGAAATCCACTTTTTCCGGACCGGGCATGATGCAATACTGGCGGCTTGCGCGTGCCGACCGAGGCCAAAACGGTCGGCGCGCGCCGGCCGTTTTCCGCCGTGGCGCGGTCTTGCCCCCTGCCATGGTCCACCCGTTTCCGAGACTCATCCATGTCCGCAAATACCGTGCTCGACCAGATCCAGGAACACGACATCGAATTCGTCGACTTGCGCTTCGTCGACATGGTCGGTGTGCAGCATCACCTGACGTTTCCGGCGCATGCGATCGACGAGGCCACGTTCGAGGACGGCAAGATGTTCGACGGCTCGTCGATCCCGGGCTGGAAGGGCATCAACGAATCGGACATGGTGTTGCTGCCCGACCCGGATACCGCACAACTGGATCCGTTTGGCGCGCACCGCCAGTTGGTCATGCATTGCGATGTGTTGGAACCCTCGACCATGCAGGCCTATGGCCGCGACCCCCGCTCGATCGCCAAACGCGGCGAGGCTTACCTGAAATCCACCGGCATTGCCGATACCGCGTACTTCGGGCCCGAACCCGAGTTCTTCATCTTCGATTCGGTGCGCTGGCAAAACGACATGGGCCGCGTGTTCTACGAGATCGGCTCGACCGAAGCGGCGTGGAGTTCACGTTACAAGTACGACAGCAACAACACCGGCCATCGGCCGCGGGTCAAGGGCGGTTACCTGCCGTTGCGTCCCTGCGATTCGCTGAGCGACCTGCGCGCAGACATGTGCAAGGTGCTGGAATCGCTCGGTCAGGTGGTGGAAGTGCACCACCACGAGGTGGCGAACGCCGGGCAGTGCGAAATCGGGGTCAAGTTCAATACCCTGGTGCGCAAGGCCGACGAGCTGATGATGATGAAATACGTCATCCGCAATGTCGCCCACGAGAACGGCAAGACGGCATCCTTCATGGCCAAGCCGGTGATTGGCGACAACGGCAGCGGCATGCACGTGCACCAGTCCCTGGCCAAGAACGGCGAAAACCTGTTTGCCGGCGACCTGTACGGTGGGCTCAGCCAATTGGCGCTGTGGTACATCGGCGGCATCTTCAAGCATGCCCACGCGATCAACGCTTTTGCGAACTCCACCACCAACAGCTACAAGCGCCTGGTGCCGGGCTTCGAGGCGCCGGTCATGCTGGCGTATTCGGCACGCAACCGCTCGGCGAGCTGTCGCATTCCCTATGTGGCCAGCCCCAAGGGACGGCGCATCGAGGTGCGCTTCCCCGACCCGATGAATTCGGGCTACCTCACGTTCACCGCGCTGCTGATGGCTGGCCTCGACGGCATCCTCAACAAGATCGATCCAGGTCCGCCGGCGGACAAGGACCTGTACGACCTGCCGCCGGAGGAAGAGCGCAACATCCCGCAGGTATGTTCCGGCCTTGACGGCGCGCTGGCGGCGCTGGACAAGGATCGCGACTTCCTCAAGGCCGGGGGCGTGTACACGGACGACTTCATCGACGCCTATATCGCGCTGAAGATGAAGGAGGTCACCCGCTATCGCGCGAGCACGCACCCGGTTGAATTCGACATGTACTACTCGCTGTAGCCGGAGCGGCTGGCCGCCGACACGGCCAGCCAGGTCTCGAGTTCGGCCAGCACGCGTGAGCGCCACGGCTCGGCCTCGTTGAACACCTCGTGGTACAGCTCGGGGAACATGCGCGCGGTCAATTGGCCCCCTGGTTCGGCGCGGGCGGTGAATTCCCGGCTGCCCGTGGGATCGACCACCATGTCGTTCCCGGCCGCCAGCAGCAAGGTGGATGTCGCGAGGCGGGGCGCGTCGGCAATGCAGGCCGCGCCGGTGCGAAAAATGAAGTTGGCGAGGCGTGGCGTGATCCAGCGCGTGCGCAGCGGGTCGCTGCGATAGGCCGCAACCACCTGGGCATCATGCGACACCAGCGCCTTTGGATGATGGTTGCGCAGCGGCAGGCGCGGCAGCACCCGGTCCAACACGCGCGCCGAACGCAGCACCCAGGCGGGTTCCCGGCTGCGCAGCGCCGGGGATGACAGCACCAGGCCTGGCGGCGCCAGGCACCGGTCCAGCACGGCGCGCAGCGCCACCACCCCGCCCATGCTGTGGCCGAGCAGCAGCGGCGGGGTGCGTATCTGCTGGGTAAAGGTGGCGTAGACCCGGCCAAGGTCCGCCACCAGGTCGTCGGCACGGCGGATGGCGCCGCGCTGGCCGGTCGTGCGGCCGTGGCCGCGCTGGTCGTAGCTGCGCACCGCAAAGCCGCGTTGGCGAAACCAGCGCGCGAGCCGCGCATAGCGCCCGCTGTGCTCGCCCAGTCCGTGCACGATCAGGACACCGCGTTGGGCTTGCGCCAGCGGCCAGTCGCGCACGAACAAGCGCTGGCCGTCGGGCATGATCTGCCAGTTCGCGGCGCTGGCGACGAGAGGCGGGCTTCCATCCAGCATCCTCGTACCGTAGCCAGCCATGGCGGCAATGGAAAGCGCCGAAAGTCCCGAGCTGCTGCCGGCGCGCGCCCGTGCCCGACCACCGATGGGCTCAGCCGGCGGCAAGCAGCGCAATGGCCGGCGCGACCAAAGCCACTCCCGCGAGGTTCAACGCCGACAGGCGCTCGCGGAAGAGCAGCAGGCCGACCACCGCGCTGAGCGCCACCACGCCGATATTCATGCTGGTGAAGACCAGTGCCGGATGCTGCGGCAAGGCCTGGTGGCCGCGCAGATAGAACAGGATGTTGCCGAAGTTCAGCAGGCCCAGCAGCAACCCGCCGGCGGCGCTGCGCCAGGTAAAGCGCATGCTGCCACGGACCGCCCGCCAGCCTTGCATGGCGAACGCCACCAGCATGGCCAGGATGAACATGCCGAGCAGGGAAGCGCCAAGGGGGACACCGGCGGCAGCCACGCGCTTGAGCAGGATGTCAATCGTGCCGAACCCGGCAAACACCAGCAGCGGATAGAACCATGATGCCGCGCCGGCACCAGGCGCCGTCACGCCCGCGCGCCATACCATGCACAGCAGGGCAGCCAGGCCCGTGGCCATGCCTGCCGCCTTGGCGGGCGTGAGTTCTTCGCCGAACAGCAGGAATGCGGCCAGCAGTGACAGCACCAGGGACAAGCGCTGCGCCGCGTCGCTGCGCACGATACCGGCATGGCGCACCGCCGCGGCGAGGCCCAGGAAGATCGTCGGTAGCAGCATGCCGAGCGCCAGCAAGGCCAGCCAGGGCACGCCAGGTGCCTGCAGGCTGGCGAGTGGCGGCCGCAGCAGGGCGGCGGCAAGCGCGCCGGCAACCACGTAGTTCCAGGCAATGGCCTGCCCGACGTCGATGCGCCACGCACGGGTCAGTTTGAGCAGCACCGACACCAGCACGCTGCAGATCACGCTCAACAGGACGAAGCTCATCGCAATCCATGTCCGGGGGCAGCGGCTATTGTCCGGCATGACGTCAGGAAATCACCCATGGCGTCGGCGTGGGTGTTGGCCCGGCATGCTTCAAGCACTCGAGCGCGCCAGCAAGTAGCGGCCAGGCGATTGGCCGAAGTGGCGGCGGAACATGGCCACGAAGGCGCTGGCGCTGGCATAGCCCATGGCACCGGCGACCTCGGCGACGGCGTCGCCGCCGGCCAGGCGCTCCAAGGCGCGTACCAGCCGGGCCTGTTGCCGCCATTGCGCGAAACTGCAGCCGGTTTCGCTGCGGAACAGCCGGCTGAGGCTGCGCGCGGACAGCCCGGCCCAACCGGCCCAGGCCTCGAGCTTGCGCGTGTCGTGCGGTTCGGCCAGCAGCGCGCGGGCAATGCGCAGGAGCCGGCGGTCCTCGGGCATCGGCAGGTGCAGCGGATCGCTGGGGATGCGCGCACGGCGCATCTCGTCCAGCAGCACGTCCATGATGCGCTGCTGCTCGTCGTCCAGCTCGTCCGCGTCGGCCCAGCCGGCGGCGCGGTGCACCAGGGCGCGCATCAACTCGTTCGCGCCGAGTACGCTCGGTGTCGCCGGCATGCTGGCCGCTGCCCCGGGTGCGACGAACACGCCCCAGCCCCGGGTCGGCTCGACCACGGTGACGGTGTGCTCCTCGCCCGGCGGCATCCAGCCGACATGATGGGCGGTCAGCGCCCACATGCCGGCGCGCGTCCGCACGCACACCAGGCCCGTTTCCACGTACATGAACTGGCCACGCACATGGCGATGCCAGATCGATTCCGCTTCCGGGGCCATCCCGTCGATGACAAACGCGATCAGGCCCGGCCCGTGCGCGCGCTCGATGCGCTGGAATGTTGCGGCAGCGTCCATTGGCGAGTTCGCGACAGAATTTGACTGGCCCACGTTATCAGAACGCGTGACGCCAAGCTTAGACTGCGTGTCCTTGTTGTCGAATCCATCCGCGTCCGAACGTCGCTCGTCCGCCTCCCCCAAAGACCGGAGCTGCCATGAATGTCTGCCTGCTGTCATCGCGATCCACCGCCCCGTCCAAGGACGAGGCATGCACCACCTTCGTCGCCGCGGCGCAACTGATGCTCGATCCGGCCACCCCGGAACCACGGCGCATGCAGGTCGAGCCGCAGCTCCTGGCCCAACTGCCGGTGTTGCGCGCGCTGGGGGTATTCGACCTGTTCGTCCTGCGCGATCCGGCGTTGCGCATGTTGGTCGACGACGAGCTTGCCGCCCTGCAAGGCGATCGCAGCGCGGCCTGACGCCCAGGCCGCCTTCCACACCTATGAAAGGCTGATCTATCGGCGTCATCCCCACGGGGCGCTCCCCCGGCGTCATTCCCGCGAAAGCGCACTACTGTCCGGAACGTTTTCGGAACCGCCTTGGCCTCGTCCACGGCATCGCGCCAGGACGCCGAAACCCTACCTGGCGTCATTCCCGCGAAAGCGGGAATCCAGTGCTTTCGGCCCTTACTGGTCGCCTGAAAGCACTGGATCCCCGCTTTCGCGGGGATGACGATGGAGGTTCGAGGTCCAGGGCGAGACAAGAGATGTGAGCCACCATTTTTGAGTCCAGGTTGCACGCGACAGCCATTTGGCTATGTGGCGCAATGTTTCGGTCTCGAGATACGAATTTATTCCGGACAGCAGTGCGCTTTCGCGGGAATGACGCCAGGTAGGGTTTCGGCGTCCTGGCACGATACCGTAGATGAAGCAAAGGCGGTTCCGAAAACGTTCCGGACAGCAGTGCGCGAAAGCGGGAATTCAGTGCTTTGGCCTTTGCAGACACTTAAAAGCGCTGGATCCCCGCTTTCGCGGGGATGACGATGGAGGTTCGAGGTTCTGGGTAAGACAACGGGGTGACCACCTTTTTTGAGTCCAGGTTGCGCGTGACAGCCGTCCAGCCTTGCGTCGCCACGTCTTCGGTGTCGCGGCACGAATTTATTCCGGACAGCAGTGCGCTTTCGCGGGAATGACGCCGGAGGGGTACTTCGCGGGGATGACCATCGAGAGCATATTGTTCAGACATTCCCTCATCGGCCGTGGCCCGGTGTGCCCAGGACGTGGCCATTGATCTCGATGCCGTACAAGGACATCGGGGTGTCGTGAAAGCGCTTGCGCGTCTCGCTGACGTTACCGGTGTAGCGCGGGTCCTGCGGGCGTTCGTGGGCATCCATGAACATGGCCACGTCCCAGGCTTCCTGGGCGCTCAGTGTTCCGCCGCGACTGAACGGCATGTTCGCCTGGATGAAGGCGGCGGCATTGTCGAGCTGGTGCATGCCGGCCCCCCAGTTGAAGGATTGCGGCCCCCACAGGGGTGGAAACACGTTGCGCCCGGCGACCTGCTGGCCCTGGCCGTCCGCGCCGTGGCATAGCGCGCAACTCCTGGTGTAGACGGCGGCGCCGCGCGCGTAGTCCGGCGGCAGCGGCGGCTTTTCGCCTTTGGGATAGCCCGCGCCTGGCAGCTTCACCCCAACGGGCGCACCCTGCGCCATCCACCATGCGTAGGTTTCCAGCGCCACGATTTCGGGGCTGCCCAGCGGCGGGGCCTTGCCGTTCATGCTGTACTCGAAGCAGCCCTGCAGGCGTTCGGCAAACGAGTTCACACGGTCGTTCTTCTTGCGGTATTGCGGATACATGCCCCAGGCACCCCAGAGCGGCGCCGAGTCGGCCCGGCGGCCCGCATCGAGGTGACAGTTGCTGCAGCTCAGGCCGTTGCCGACATAGGCCTTGGCGTGGCCGGGCGTGTCGGTGAAGATGGCGCGGCCGGCGCGGATCACCTCGCCGAACGGTCCGGCGGGGATGGAGGCTTCGGCGGGCGGAGTGAAACGCGCCGGCGCCGACGCGGCTGTAGCCGTGTTCGCCGTCGCTGCCTCCGTTGCCGCTGCGGGTGGCGCGGATGGGCTTGCCGTCGGCTGCGGCGTGCAGGCAGACAATGCGCCCAGGCCGAGCAGCGCGCCGGCAATCGCCATCGCCTTGTTCATGGTTGTATTCCTGGCGCCGGCAGCGGCTGCGCGGCAAACCATGCCGACACCGCCTCGATATCCTGCGCGGTCAGCGCGGCGGAGAGATGTTGCATCAGTTGCAGCGGATCATTGTGCCGCGTGCCCTGTTGCCAGGCCCGCAGCTGGGCGGCGAGATAGCTTGCCGGCTGGCCTGCCAGCGGCGGAAAGTGCGTGCCCACGCCGACGCCGGCAGGACCGTGGCATTGCACGCAGCCGGGGACCTCCCGATCCCAGTCGCCGCGCGTGGCCAGCCGGGCACCTAGGCTCTCGGCCGCTGGCATGGGGGTGGCCGGGTTGGCGAGGGCCGGCGGCAACGGCAGTTGGCTGTAATACGTGGCCAGCGCCTGGCGCTCGTCCGCGCTGAGCGCACTGGCCGTCGGCAGCATCACCGCGCTGCCGCGCGTGCCGTTGGCAAAATCGCCGAGTTGCTTTTCCAGGTAGGCGGCGTCAAGGCCCGCCAGTCGCGGATAGCCGGCTTGCGCCTGGCCGGCACCGTCGACGCCGTGGCAGGCGATGCACGGCGCGGCACCTCGACCGTTGCCCTGGCGTGCGATGGCCGCCGCGTCCGTGGCCTGCGCCTGCCAGGCCGCGATCGGCAAGGCGATCAAGATCAGCGCAAGCAGGTGGCGGCGTCTGGCGGGCGTCATTGTTGCGCAGCCTGGAAACCGTACTTGCGATAGACCGCCTGCGCTGCCGGACTGGCCATGAAGGCCATGAAATCCTTCGCCGCCTGTTCATGCGGGGCGCGTTTCATGCGAGCTGCCGTGTAGGTGGCGATGGCGTTTTGTGCCGCCGGAATCGCCACGGTTTCAACCGGGTGATGCAGGATCTGCTGCTGGAAATAAGCCTCGGTCGACCATACGGGCGCCGCGTCCGACTCACCCTGCAGCACGCGCAGCGGCGACTGCCGATGGTGGATGCGGGTGAGGAACGTGCTGCCGTCGCGTACCTTCGTCTGCATGATCGTGTGGTCCAACGCGTCGCCGCCAGCCTTGCGATAGCTGGCCTCGATCTGTCGGGCGATGCCTTCCCATGCCGGATTCGGCATGCTGACCCGGACATCGGCGCGGCCCAGGTCCTCCAGGCCCTTGATGTGTTTCGGGTTGTCCTGGGCGACCAAGATGGCCAGTGGGTTGCGTGCATAGTCCAGGGTTTCGGCAAACCAGCCATGCTGCTTCTGGGCGGCCGCAATCCCGCCCTTGCCTGTCGTATAGATGTCCGGCGCCAAGGCAATGCGCAGGTTACCCATGACCAGCGACCCGGTTTCGATCTGCCTGGCCAGGATGCCCGGCGGCAGGGTTTCGACGAAAACGCGCGAATACCGGGGGTAGGCCAGCTTGAACGCCGCCACCAGATCATGCACCACCATGAACTGGTTGCCAGCGAAGAACACCACCAGTTGCGGATCGACGATGTCGCCATGCAGATCGGCGATGGCGTCAAACGGTGGCACGCTGAACTGTTCACCGGCAGGCGGTGGGTTCCACGGCGGCAGGAACTTCCCACTGGCCGCGTCCTGCGTGGCGGCGCTGGCGCCCAGGGCAAGGGCGCAGCTTGCGCTGGCCAGCCACAACCGTGGAAACAAATGGCGCATGCGTGCTTTCTCCTGCCGGTAGGCCTATTGCGGTACCAGCGCGTAGCCCTGCTGTTCCAGGTCGATGATCGTGGTCAACCCGGACAGCGCCACGGTGACGCGCGGATCGATCCAGGTGTACTGGAACTGGTGCTCGGCCACCGCCTGCGCACACACCGCCACGTCGATGCCAGCCTTGCGCAACTGGTCGATCACTGCCAGGTTCGGATTGGCCACGCCGTATTTCTCGCGGTATTGCGCGTCGTTCAGCGCGATCGGCGTGGCCGGGCCGAAGGCAATGGCCACGAACTTCAGCTGTGACAGCGGCACGCCGGCGTTGACGTAGAGGTTCACCGCGCGTGCGACGTGTTCCAGCGATGGGCTCACGTCGCTGGGTTTGGCGCCGAAATGGGCGAGGCTGAACACCACCTTGTAGGTGGCATGCGGATCGGGCTGGTAGGCAGCTTGCGGCATCGGATGGATCCGGCCGGCACCGTGGATGGTCGGCGTTTGCCAGAAGCTGGTGTCCGTGTCGGCGGCGAACGCCGTGAACGCGGGCAGGCACAGGGCCAGGGCGACGATGATGACATGGCGCAACATGGTGGTCTCCCTTGTTGGTGGCGGTGCCGCATGACCCTCGCGCATCCTACGCCTGCGCCGGCTACATACCAATGGACGCCAGGCGCGGGTCCCCCCGACACCGCCGCTGCCGCGGTGTGCCCGGCAGGCCGAGGTCCACGTGCACCGCTACATATAGTTGCCTTGACAATTAAAGCAACGGCAATAAAATAGCCCGCCATGCCCGCCACGCCACAATCCCAGACCACGCCCCACGAGAACCTCGGCATCCTGCTTGGCTTGGTGCGTAGCGAGATCCTCCGCGCCATGGAAGCCGAGCTTGCGGTACGTGGCTCGGAGCTGCGCTTCACCCAGTACCTCATCGTCAAGCGGCTGGCCACCCTGGGTCCGATGACGGCAGGCGAACTGGCCCGCGCGGTGGATCTCGACAGCGGGGCCATGACCCGCCAGCTCGACCACCTGGAGCGCAAGGGCTATCTGCGCCGATGTCCGCATGAGCAGGACCGACGCGCCTTGCGCATCGAGCTGACCGATGGCGGCAAGGAACTTTGGCAGCAATCACGACGTTGCGGCCAGCGCGTCATGCGCACCGCCGAGGCACCGCTGGCACCGGCGGAGCGCACCCAGCTGCGCGAGCTCCTGGAGCGCGTCTTGAATGCGTTGCGGGATAAATCCTGACGTTTGCCCCAGGCCGAACCATGCGTGTGCCATACATAGCGGCAATGGCCGCCCTGACCGCGATCCTGGCCGGTTGCGCCGACCGCGGGGGCGTGCGCCCACAGCAGGTCTTGACCGAGGCGTCGTCGCTGCATGCCGCCCAGAGCCTGGCCGGCGTGCCGCAGGCCAGCGACGCCTGGCCGGCGACCGACTGGTGGACGAAGTTGGGCGATGTGCAGCTGGACGCCTTGATTGCCGAGGCGCTGCAGCACAATCCCGGGTTGGCAGTGGCGGATGCCCGCTCGCGGGCCGCACAGGCCCAGGTTGGCCTGGCCGACGCGGTGCGCAAACCAAGCGTGAACGCCGGTGCCAGCGTGTCCGGTGCACGTATCCCGGCGACCGTGCTGCCGATGGGCGGCCATTTTGGCGTCGCCAAGTATGCGTATGCGAGCTTCAAGTGGGGGCTGGACCTGTGGGGCGGCAAGCGTGCCGCCTGGCAAGCGGCCGTGGGCGAGTCCCGCGCCGCCGCCGTGGCCGCGCATGCGGCGCGCATCGAGTTGTCGGCCAATGTCGCGCGCGCCTATGCCCGGCTCGGGGCCGCCTTCACCCAGCAGGACCTGGCCGCGGCCGAAATCAAGCGCGCCGACCAGGCGCTGCAACTGACCCGTCAGCGCGTCGCCGCCGGCATCGACAACCGTATCCAGCTGCAGCAGGGCGCCGCTGAAGTCGCCACGGCACAGCAGGAGCAGGCCGCCGCCGCGCAGATGGTCGTGGCCAGCCGCTCGGCCTTGTCCGCATTGCTCGGCGCGGGTCCCGATCGGGGCTTGCGCATAGCCCGTCCGCACAGCCTGGCGCTGGCCCGCTTGACGGTGCCGCCGAATCTCCCGCTTGGCCTGCTGGGGCATCGTGCCGACCTGGTCGCGGCACGCTGGCGGGTGGAAGCTTCGCGCAAGGACATCCAGGCCGCGAAGACCGAATTCCTGCCGAACATCTCGCTGGGTGCGCTGGCCGGCGTGATTGCCCTGGGGGGTGGCAGCCCGCTGAAACTGCCGGCACGCTTCTACCAGCTTGGCCCGTCGTTGAGCCTGCCGGTGTTTGACGGCGGCCGGCTGCGCGCGAACCTCTCGGGCAAGGATGCCGCGTTCGACCTCGCCGTCACGCAGTACAACCAGAAGCTGGTCGATGCGGTCAACGAAGTTGCCGAAGACTATGCGGCACTGCAGTCGCTCGACGCGCAAATCGCGGCGCAGCAGCGCGCACGCGATGCCGCGCAAGCCGCCTGGGACCTGGCCGAGCAGCGTTACGAGGCTGGGGTCGGCAACTTCCTGGAGGCGCTCACCGTACGCCAGCAACTGCTGCGCGCGGAGCAGGGCATGGCCACCCTGGAGGCGCACAAGGTCGACCTGTCGCTGCAATTGGTCCAGGCCCTGGGCGGCGGCTTCCAGCCATCCGCGCAGTCAGCTGCCGCCACCCCATCCGCACATTCCTGAGTCAGCCCATGTCCAGCCAGACCGAAATCGAAACCGGGGCGTCCACTTCATCCACGCCAGGCGCCAACCACGGGCAGGGCGTGGATGCGGGGAAAACCAAGCGCAAGTCGCGCAGCCTGCTGCTGCGCATCCTCGCGGTGGGGATCGTGCTGGCCGCGATTGGCTGGGGTGCGTGGTACTTCCTGGAGGGCCGCTGGTATGAGGATACCGACGACGCCTACGTCAACGGCAACGTGGTGCAGATCACGCCGCAGATTGCCGGTACCGTGGTCAGCATCGGCGCCGACGATGGGGATCTGGCGCATGCCGGCGACGTGCTGGTGAAACTCGATCCCAGCGATGCCGACGTGGCCCTGGCCGAAGCCAAGGCCAACCTTGCCAACACCGTGCGCCAGGTGCGTGGCCTGTACAGCCGCGTCAACGGCGCGCAGGCCGACGTCGCGGCGCGCAAGACCGCGGTGGCCAAGGCCCGCGCGGATTACCAGCGCCGCGTGGCGCTGGCCAAGTCCGGGGCAATCTCGGCCGAGGAGCTGGCGCACGCCAGCGACGCCCTGACCTCGGCGGAAAGCGCCTTGATCGCGGCTCAGCAGCAATACCAGACGAGCAAGGTGCTGGTGGACGATACCGTGGTGGCCTCGCATCCGGATGTCCAGGCGGCTGCCGCCAAGCTGCGCGCGGCCTTCCTCACCGACGCGCGCACCCAGCTGGTCTCGCCGGTGGACGGCTATGTGGCCAAGCGGTCGGTGCAGGTCGGGCAGCGGGTGATGCCCGGCACGCCGCTCATGGCCGTCGTGCCCTTGCATGAGGTCTGGATCGACGCGAACTTCAAGGAAACCCAGCTCACCGACATGCGCATCGGCCAGCCGGTATCCATCGTCTCGGACGTCTACGGCAGCGCAGTGAAGTACACCGGCGAGGTGGAAAGCCTTGGCGTGGGTACCGGCAGCGCGTTCTCCCTGCTGCCGGCGCAAAACGCGACCGGGAACTGGATCAAGATCGTGCAGCGCGTGCCGGTGCGCGTGGTGTTCAGCGATCCGCAGCAGCTCCAGGCCCATCCGCTGCGCATCGGCATGTCGGTCACGGTCGATGTCAACCTGCACCATCGAGGCGGTGCCATGCTGGCACAGCAGGCCCCGGCCGAGCCGGTGTTCAGCACCACCGTCTACCGGCAGCAGCTGGCCCATGCCGACGCCGCAATTGCGCAGATCATCCACGCCAACATGGCCGGCAACAAGTAGCCCTTTCCCCGGTACCGTGGAAGCCCGCTGGCGAGCGCAGGTCGCCAGCGGGCTCCGACACGGCATGAACAAATCCGATGTCGAATCAATTCCGCCCACCCAGCCTGGCGATCAGCACCTTTGGCCTGTCCCTGGCCACGTTCATGCAGGTGCTGGACACCACGATTGCCAACGTGTCGTTGCCGACCATCGCCGGCAACCTCGGGGTGAGCAACGACCAGAGCACGTGGGTGATCACCTCGTTTGCGGTGAGCATGGCCATTGCCCTGCCCCTGACCGGCTTCCTCACCCGCCGCTTCGGCGAGGTCAAGCTGTTCGTGTGGTGCACGCTGCTGTTCGCGTTCACCTCGTTCATGTGCGGCATCTCGCAAAGCATGGGCATGCTGATCCTGTTCCGCGCGCTGCAGGGCGCGGTGGCCGGCCCGATGTACCCGATCACGCAGAGCCTGCTGATCGGCATCTACCCGCCTGCCAAGCGCGGCATGGCGCTCGCCCTGCTGGCGATGGTCACGGTGGTGGCGCCGATTGCCGGACCGATACTGGGCGGCATGATCACGGACAATTATTCCTGGCCGTGGATCTTCTTCATCAACGTGCCGATCGGCATCTTTGCCAGCGTGGTCGTGGCCAACCAGTTGCGTGGCAAGATCGAAAGGACCGAGCGGCCGCGCATCGATTACGTTGGCCTGGTCACCTTGATCGTTGGTGTGGGTGCGCTGCAGATCGTCCTGGACAAGGGCAACGATGCGGACTGGTTCAACTCCAACTTCATCATCCTCACCAGCATCGTCTCGGCGATCAGCCTGCTCGTGTTCCTGATCTGGGAGTTGACCGACGATGACCCCATCGTCGACCTGAAGCTGTTTCGCCACCGCAACTTCAGCGCCGGCACGCTGGCCATGGTGCTGGGCTATGCCGCGTTCTTCGCCATCGCCCTGCTGATACCGCTGTGGCTGCAGCAGAACCTTGGCTATACCGCGACGTGGGCCGGCTATGCGACCGCGCCCTTGGGCGTGATCCCCGTCTTGCTGGTGTTCTTCGTCGGCAAGTACGCCAACCGCATGGACCTGCGCCTGCTGGCCGCGCTGTCCTTCCTGGTCATGGGCGCCACCTGTTTCATGCGCGCCAACTTCTACCTGGACGTGGACTTCTACAGCGTGGCCATGGTGCAGTTGTGGCAGGGCCTGGGCGTGGCCTTGTTCTTCATGCCGGTGCTGCAGATCCTGCTCTCCGACCTGGAGCAGAACGAGATTGCCGCCGGTTCCGGCCTGTCCACGTTCCTGCGCACGCTGGCCGGCAGCTTCTCGGCATCCATCACGACGCTCATGTGGACCCGTGGCGCGGTAAGCCACCATGAACAGCTGGCCGAGCACATCACCGCCTATGACCCCGTGGCGCGCGAAGCCATGCGGCAGATCGGGCAAGGCGACCCGCAGCGGGCCGCCGGCGTGATCAACGGCATGATCACCCAGCAGGGCTTCCAGATCTCGTTCAACGAGGTGTTCTACGCCCTGGGTTGGATCTTCATTGCGCTGATCCTGGTGATCTGGCTGGCCAAGCCGCCGTTTGTCGCCAAGGGCGCACGCGTAGCGGCCACCAAGCCCGCATCCTCGCCCGTACCGGCGCCGCAGGCTGCGCACTAGGAGCGTGGGCGGGAGGCTGCCCGGACTCCTAGAATGCGAAGCCGATCCCAAGCAAGGCCATGGTCTCGCCGCGGTTCGGGCCATGCAGGCCGGCGTTGGAGATGTGCCGGAGCTGGAAGCTGAAGTGCTCCCCCTGCCAGCCCACCGAGCTGACGAATTCGTAGTCGCTGCTGAGGGCGAGCGAGTGCCGGTTCTGCACGGCCAGCTGCTCGCTGAAGAACAGGTGCCGGTACCAGGCATCGGTGGCCGCAGGTTGCAGGCGTATGCCCGCGGCCGCCAGCCACACCGCATCGCGCGGGGTGTAGCGGGCACCGTCGTAGCGGTGCAGGCGGCGTCCGCCGATCCAACCGAGCGAGACGTCCGGCGCCCAGGTGATGCGGCTCCCGCCCAGTGGATGGCCGGCAAATACGCCTTCGACAAACAGTACCGTGGCTGGATGGCTGTCCATGTAACTGCGGCCGCCCTCGACCGAGAGCTGCGCGGCGCTGGCAGCGACCGAGGCGAGGCCAAGTGCGCACCATGCGATCGTCAACGCCGCCCAGCGTGCTGCCCTCCGCACCGCGCCAAGGGCGCGCAGGCCTACTTTCAATGTCGACACCTCAGCCATCCTTGCCCGCAATGGGCGCGCACTTCCCTACGCCGGCGATATGGTGCCCGGCACCGTGCAGATCAAGCACCTTGCTGCGGCATCGTTTGCACGATGTGGTCGTTCGAGCGTGTCCATTCATGAGCGTAGGGTGCTTGCCAGGCCGGAGTTCTGGTCGTCCATAGGTTTCCCTGTGGCGGACCCCTGCACGGCGCTCCAGCCCTGAGGTTCCCACGGGCACGGAGGGCCCGCACGGCCGCATGAATCGCGCTATCGTCGGTGGCCGCAAGACTGCATTCGGGGAACCATCATGGGCCTATCGTTTCGCCGTTGCTGGGTTGGGCTTGCAGCCCCCCTTCTGGTTTGTGCGGGCGTGGCCTGGGCCGCCGACAACCCGCCGCCACCGAAATATCCCGCCTTGCCCAGCGAGACGCCGGCGCAGTTCAAGCCCGATCATTCCAGCTTCGGCTACACCATCCGCGAGGTGATGATCCCGATGCGCGACGGGATCAAGCTGCATACGGTGATCATGCTGCCACGCGGCGCACGCGATGCGCCGATCCTCTTCACCCGCACGCCGTACGACGCCTCCGGCATGGTCACCCAGACCGAGCATGCGCAGTTGAGTGGCAGCATGGCGACGGCGCTGCAGACCCACGACGGCTTCGACAATCCGGTGGCGCTGATCGTCAAGGGTGGATACATCCGCGTGGTGCAGGACGTCCGCGGCAAGTACGGTTCGCAGGGCGACTTCGTGATGAACCGCCCGTTCCGTGGCCCGCTCAACGCCACGCCGGTGGACGAGGCGACCGACACCTCCGACAGCATCGACTGGCTGGTCAAGCACCTCCCGGAAAGCAACGGCAAGGTCGGCGTCCTCGGCATTTCCTACGACGGCTACGAGGCCCTGGTTGCCCTGGTGCACCCTAATCCCGCGCTCAAGGTCGTGGTGCCGATGAACCCGATGGTGGACGGTTGGATGGGTGACGACTGGTTCCACAATGGCGCGTTCCGTCAGCAGAACCTGCCCTACATCTACACACAGGTGGCGACGCGCGGCAACACCGAACCCTGGTGGAGCAATTTCTACGACGACTACGACCTGTACCTGCATTACGGCTCCGCCGGCGCGATGGGCAAGGCGTATGCGATGGGGCAGATCGGCTTCTGGAACAAGCTCACCGCGCATCCGGCCTACGACGCGTTCTGGAGCGGGCAGGCGCTCGACAAGATCCTGGCCAAGCTGCCGCTCTCGGTGCCCATGCTGCTGGTCCACGGGCTCTGGGACCAGGAGGATATCTACGGTCCCCTGGCCGTCTACAAGGCGCTCGAGCCCAAGGACACCGGCAACGACATGGTCTTCCTGGTGATCGGGCCGTGGCACCACGGCCAGCAGCTTGAACCGGGCGACCATCTCGGTGCGATCCGTTTCGGCAGCGATACCGGCACGTATTTCCAGGAACACATCCTGGCCCCGTTCCTCGCCCATTATCTGCAGAACGACGCGCCGCCCAATCCCGTCGCGCCGGTCACGGCCTTCCGTACCGGCACCAATCAATGGGAACGCCTGCAGTCCTGGCCCGCGGGCTGCAGCCAGGGTTGTTCGATCATGCCGACTCCGCTCTACCTGCATGCCGGCGACACGGCTGGTTTCGAGGCGCCGTCGGCGGGCGAGGCCGCAACCACCGACTACGTGTCCGATCCGGCCAAGCCGGTGCCTTACCGCGCCCGGCCGATCCTGCCGGTCGGCTACGACGGCGACCAGACCTGGCCACGCTGGCTGGTCGACGACCAGCGCAGCTTTTCCGGCCGCACCGACGTGGCCACGTTCAAGTCCGCCGTGCTCGACCAGGACGTAACCATTGCCGGCCAGCCGCAGGTGAACCTCGTCGCCTCCACCAGCGGCACCGATGCGGACTGGGTGGTCAAGTTGATCGATGTCTACCCGGACCAGGTGGCGGCTGAGCCGGCGTCGGGCCAGCAACGGCTGGGCGGCTACCAGCTGGCCGTGGCCATGGACATCTTCCGCGGCCGTTATCGCGAGAGTTTCTCCACTCCGCACGCGTTGACGCCGGACCAGCCGCTGCAATACCGCTTCGAACTGCCTACCGCAAACCACGTGTTCCGCGCCGGCCACCGCATCATGGTGCAGGTGCAGTCCAGTTGGTTCCCGCTCTACGACCGCAATCCGCAGACCTACGTGCCGAACATTTTCTTCGCCAAGCCGGCGGACTACGTCAAGGCCACGCAGCGCATCTACCACGCGCCCGGGAAGGCCAGCTACGTCGAGCTGCCGGTGGTGGCGGGCAAATAGACGGCCATGCCGCAGTCGGCCACCGGCCGGGCGGCCGGGCCTTAAGTTTGGCGTCGATGCTAAGATCAAGGAACCCGCACAGGCGAGAGGATGCCATCATGTCCGACCCTATCAAGGCGCCCGAGCAGAATGATCGCGGCAATGTGTCAGGCAAGGGCACTCCTCCACCGACCATCGGCCCCACCAGGCGCCACAAGATGTATTGGGGCTGGATCGTGGGTATCATCGTCCTGCTCTTGATCCTGTGGGGGTTCTTTGGCATGGACCACGAGAAGCCCGTCATTCATCCGGCCATGGAACCGGCCCCGGCCGCATCGACGCTGTAGCAGGCGCCTGTTCTGGCCGCGTGGCTTCCGCCACGCGGCGCGCCGCCATGTAGCGGTTCTCGCGTCGGTGCATTTCGCCCCCATTGTCGTGCGCCGTGGCTCAGCGGCGTGGGGACACCGGCGTGGGCCCGTCCCCACCCGCGGCTGCCGCCGGCCAGGTGCGCCGCAGCGGGTGCGCCTCGGTGTTGAAGGTGACGGCGTCGAAGTCCAATGCGTCGGGCTTGAACAGCAGGTAGTAGTACTTGAAGGTCTCGGCCAGCACGTAGCTCTGCATGGCGTCGCGCTGCTGCTTGGTGACGACGCTCTCCAGCGCCGCGTAGCCGGCGGCGGTGCGGCAGTACTTCACGAAATCCCCGAACATCGTGCGCCCCATGGCCAGGTACTTCGGGTCATGGGTGTAGTGGTGGAGGTAATACGTGGACTCGACGATTTCCGGCCGCAAGGCGTAGCCCGGCGCGAGCACGCGCATGCTGCGGTAGTCCAGCTCCTCCGGCTCGATGCCGTGGAGCTGCCACATGCGGAAGCCGGAATCCTGCAGGCGCGCGGCGCGGTCGAGGTCGCCGGACAACGCGAGCAGCGCGGGGAAGAACGCGTCGAGCGCGCCGTAGGTGGTGGCGGTGCGCTTGCCGGTGCGCATGTCGGCGTGGCCGTACCAGAGCTCGCCGCGCACCTCGTCGGCCAGGTACTTGTTGATGGCCGGAATGCTGGCCTTCCACATCGCCAGGCACTCCTGGTCGCCAAACAGGCGCCAGCATTTCCACAGGTACTCGGCGTAGCTGTCGATGCCGCCGGAGATGCTGGAGTCGCGGTTGGTCCACTGCCCGGTCTCGACATTGATGCCGGCGCCGACCAGGCCGATCTTCGAGCGGCGCCGGAAGGTCTCGACCAGCGCGCGCTTGGCCTTGGCATAGAACACGGGCTTGCCGGTGAGCTTGCTGAGCGTGCCGAATTCCAGCAGCAAGGTACCGGTCTCGGCCGGATTGGTGACCACGCCGCGGGTCTTGCCGGTACGCAGGTTGATGAATTCCCAGGGCAGGCCGGTGGGTGAGTCGAACGCCGGCAGCAGGCGCGTGCCCAGATCCTCGGCCTTGTGCAGCAGGCGCTCGTCACCGGTGAGTTGATAGCCGGATAGCAATCCGCCCAGCAGGCGGATGGTGATCTCGAAGTTCTTGACGTAGATGTCCTGGTCGAAGTCGAGGCGGGTGGCGATCAGCTCGCGGTCGGCATCGGCTTCATCCTTGAGGCCCATCAGCACCAGGGTGTCCAGCGCGTCGACCGGGGTCATCAGCAGCGACTGGCCGTACCAGTCGAATGGGGTCTTCGTGAGCGGGCGCAGTTCGTCGTGGCCCCAGGCGTAGCGCTTGTAGTTGTTCCACGCGTGCAGGAACTCAGCCTTGACCTGGGCGGCCATCGCGGCAGTGTCGACGGGCACGGGCTCTGGCTCTGGCGGCGGCGCAGCGCTGGCGCACCACGCTGGCAGCGCCGTCAACAGCAGCGCCAGCAAGTTGACCAGCAACGTGTTGGGAATCTTCATCGGACGGGTTCCATTCTGGATCCCCGCCTTCGCGGGGATGACGAGCACAAGCAGGTGCCAGCAAGCTATGCCAGCACGTTGAGCACCTCGTAGCACGCGCCCATGGTGTGGTAATCGGTCTTGCCGGCCGGGCTCTTCTCGTCGCTGTACTTGCGGTTGCGGCGGTCGAGGATGCGGTACCAGGCGCCGTAGTCGTGATCGACGAAATGCGTCCACGCGTATTCCCACAGGCGCTGGTACCACTGCCAGTAGACGTCCTCGCCGGTGCGCTGGGCGAGGCAGGCCGCAGCGGCCAGCGACTCGGCCTGCACCCAGTAGTACTTGTCGTCGTCGCAGATCGTGCCGTCCGGGGCGAAGCCGTAGCACAGGCCGCCGTACTCGGCGTCCCAGGCCTTGGCGACGGCCGTGTCGAACAAATGGCGCGCGGTCGGCAGCAGCCAGTCGGCTTCGACGTGGCGGCCCAGGATCAGCAGCAGCTTCGCCCATTCGGTCTGGTGTCCGGGCTGAAAGCCCCAGGGCCGGAACAGGTGCTTGGGGTTGTCGCGGTTGTATTCCCAGTCGATGTTCCAGTCCGCGTCGTAGTGTTCCCAGACCAGGCCGCCGGCCTTGGCGGCCTGGCGGCGGGTCATATGCTCGGCGAGGAGGAGCGCGCGGTCGAGATAGCGCTGTTCGCCGCTCGCGTCGTAAGCCGCGAGCATCGCCTCGCACAGGTGCATGTTCGCGTTTTGCCCGCGGTAGGGCGCGAAATGCCAGTCGAAGTCGGCCTCGTCGCGATACAGGCCGGCATGCGCATCCCAAAAGTGGCGCTCCAGGAGTTCCCAGGTTTCTTCCATCCACGCCGCGGCTTCGGGAATGCCGGCGCGGTGCGCGCTCGCATAGGCGACCAGCACGAAAGCCACGCCGTAGGCATGGTTCGTCGTGTCGTCCGGCCAACCCTTCTCCAGCGTCCAGGCGTAGCCGCCGCTGCCCGCGTTGCGATGCGCCTTGCGCAGATAGTCCAGGCAGTGTCGCGTGGCGTCCACGTACGCCGGCTCGCCAAATGCGCGCGCGGCCATCGCGTAGTCGAAGACGAAGCGCGTACTGCTGACCAGGTGCCGGTGTTCGCGGTCGTAGACGCTGCCGTCGTCGCGGAAGTAGTGGAAGCAGCCACCGTCCGGATCGAGGCAACGCGGGTGGTAGAACGCCATGGTGTCGCGGATGTGCTGGCGCAGGAACGCCGGCGAACGGAAATCAGGAAGGCTGGAATGCTGCGTGTCCATGGGCAACCTGGGGCGTGGGCGGGGAGCCGGGCGGCTGCGACTTCGCCGTCCTGACCATTTTACGCCCCGGTTCTCGGCTCATGGACGAACGGCAACTGCTCGGTGCGGGACTCCCTGTTTCGTCATCCCCGCGAAAGCGGGGATCCAGTGCCTCGGCCTTCCCGGGACGCATGAAGGCACTGGATTCCCGCTTTCGCGGGAATGACGAGGATGGAGGTCCGCGTTTGACTTAAGACCGTTCTCCACGCAGTTTCGGAACCGCACCGCCTGCCAGGCCTCCGCCGCTCGCGCCTTTACGCGTTTTGCTGCAGGAAGGTGTGCACGGCCTGGCGGGTCGGCATGGCCGAGAAGGAACCGGCACGGGTGACGGCCAGCGCGCCGCAGGCGGCGGCGAAGCGTAGCGCGTCGTCGCGGCGCGTGTCGGCTTCGGCGAAACCGGTCAAGGCCGGCGCGCGCGCACCGGCGCCGCACAGCTGGTACAGCAGGCCGGCCACGAACGCATCGCCCGCGCCCGTGGTGTCGACCGCGCTCACGCTGAACGCGGGCAGCTCACCATGGCGGTTGCGCGTGTACCAGCGCAAGCCGCGCGCGCCATCGGTGACGACGATGAACTGGGCCGTGCCCTGCCAGAGGCGTGCAAACACGACCGCCTCGCCACCGGCGGGGGCGGCCAAAAAATCCAGTTCCTCGGCACTCAATTTGACCAGATCGGCCTCGGCCAAGGCCCGCCAGAGCTGCGGCGTCGGATCCCCGCCGCGCGGCCACAACGCGGGGCGCAGGTTCATGTCGAAGCTGACCAAGGCTTCGGCCGCGCGGGCACGGCGCATGCCCTGCACGGTGACGTGCGCAATCGCCTCTTCCGTGAGGCTGTTGGAGCAGGCGTGGAAGGCCGCGGCGCCGCGGAACATGGCCTGGTCGAAATGCACCTCGCGAAACAGCAGGTCGGCGGCCGGCGGGCGGTAAAAGCTGAAGCTGCGCTCGCCATCCGCGGCATGCGCGACAAAGGCGAGTGCGGTCGGCGCCGCGGCGGTGCGCGCCACATGGCTGGTGTCGACGCCGGCCGCGCGCAACTGCGCGAGCAGCAGGTCGCCAAACATGTCGCGAGCGAGCATGCCGACGAACGCGGCGTGGCCGCCGAGCCGGGCCACGCCGACCGCGACGTTGGCCGGCGCGCCGCCGGCATGTGGCACGAACACCGGCGGCGCCTGCGCGTCGAGCGCGGCCTGCGCATGGAAATCGATCAGCGCCTCGCCGAAGCACAGCACCGGCTTCATGCGACGCGCGACCCGCGCAGCCCATAGAACACGATGTACGCGTAGCACACGAGCGGCAGCACGAACGAGGGCTGCACGCCAATGTGGTCGGCCAGGAAACCCTGCGCGGGCGGAACCAGCGCGCCGCCAACGATGCCCATGATCATCAGGCTGGAGGCGCGGCTGGTCAGCGCGCCCATCTTCTCGATGCCGAGGGTGAAGATGGTCGGGAACATCACCGAGTTGAACAGGCCGATCGCGACCACGCTCCACATCGCCACGTGGCCGTGCGTGGTCATCGTGGTGACCACCAGCAGGCCGGCGGCTACGGCAAACACGCTGAGGATCGTGCGCGGGTCGATCGCCTTCATCAGCAGCCAGCCGACGAAGCGCCCGACCATCGCGCCACCCCAATAGAGCGCCACGTAGCGGGTCGCGGTGGCCGGGTCGATCGCGCCGATCCCAGGCAGCGAGATGTAGTTGATCATGAAGCTGCCAATCGAGACTTCGGCGCCCACGTAGACGAAGATGGCGGCGACGCCGAACGCGACGTGTGGATGGCGCAGCGCATCGCGCAGGCGGTGTTCGGCTCCGGCCTGCGTGTCTCCGTCGGTCTTGAGTGGCGGCAGGCGGAACAGCCAGATGGCGACGGCGAGGGCGATCATCACGAGCGCCAGGCCGAGATACGGACCCTGCACCAGCCGCGCCTGCTCCAGCCGATACGCCACCTGCTGCGCCTCGGGCAGCCCGGCCAGGGCAACGGCGCCGAGCGTGGTGCCGGTGAGGATCAGCGGGCCGATCACATAGGGGCCGATCACCGTGCCCAGCGAGTTGAACATCTGCGCCAGGTTCAGCCGGCTCGACGCCAGCTTCTCGTCGCCGAGCAGGCTGACGTAGGGATTGGCCGCGACCTGCAGGCCGGTGATGCCCGTGGCCAGGATGAAGAACGCGCCGAGGAACACGGGATACGAGGCAAGCATCGCCGCCGGCAGGAAGAGCAGCGCGCCGAGCGCGGCGACCAGCAGGCCGAGGATGATCGTGGCGCGGTAGCCGACGCGGGCGAGCACCGCGCCGCAGGGCACGGACATGATGAAGTAGGCGCCGAAGAACGTGAACTGCACCAGCATTGCCTGGAAGTAGTTCAGCGTGAACAGGGTCTTCAGGTGCGGGATCAGGATGTCGTTCAGGACGGTCATCAACCCCCACATCAGGAACACGCCGTTGATGACGACGAGCGCGGTGCGGGTGCTGGCGGTGTGGCGGGTCATGGCTGGTCCTGGTCGTCGCTGCGTGATGCACATGGTGGCTCGGGCAACGAAAGGTCTCCCCTTAGGGACGGTCTGAACAATCAAGAGCGAATGGTGCAGATCTTCCCTAGGTGATTCCACGCTGCCGGACCGTGCGCATCATGCAGCACAGCGTGTCCGAGCGCACGTCGCGTGTTAGTTTCAACGCCGATCCAAGCCAGCCCAAGGGGCGTACCCATGCCGTCTGTTCCCCGTCTTCCGCTGCGCGCCGTTTGTGGCGCGGCGCTGCTGTTCGTTGCCGCCACCGTCTTGGGCGACCTGTCCGCCGCGCATGCCGCGGCGCCGACCACGCCCACCGGTTGGGCCGCGGTCGATCCCATGATCGGCACCGGCGGCGATGGCCATACCTTTCCCGGCGCCACCGTGCCGTTCGGCATGATCCAGCTCAGCCCCGACACGGCCATGCCGGACTTCAAGCACGCCTACAAGTGGGCGGCTGGCTACCGCTACGAGGACCACAGCATCCTCGGCTTCTCGCACACCCACTTTTCCGGCAGCGGGCACTCCGACCTGGGCGACGTCATGGTGATGCCCGGCGTGGGCAAGCCGCAGCTCGACCCTGGCAGTCCCGACCGGCCCGGCAGCGGCTACCGTTCCGAGTTCAGCCACGCCAGCGAAGTGGCGCAGCCCGGCTACTACGCGGTGACGCTCGCCACCAGTGGCGTGCGCGTGGAACTGACCGCGGGCCAGCGCATCGGTTGGCATCGCTACACCTTCCCGAAGGGACAGGCGGCGCACGTGCTGCTGGACCTGCGGCCCAGCATCTACGACTACCCGGGCAAGGTGCTGTGGTCGCGGCTGCAGGTGGCGGCGGACGGCACGGTGACCGGCTACCGCGAGACGCGCGGCTGGGCGCCCGGGCGGCAGCTGTATTTCGCCATGCGTTTCTCGCAGCCGATGACCTCGCACGACCTGGTCAACCGCGAGCAGGACATCGTCTACAAGGGCTTCCAGGGGCCGGCGTCCAACCCCGCTGGCAACGACGCCGTGGAAGGCAAGCAACTGGAAGGCGTGTTCGAGTTCGGCAAGCTCCGCTCACCGCTGCTGGTCAAGGTGGCCATCTCCACGGTCAGCGCGGCGAATGCCGTGGCCAACCTCGATGCCGACGGCCAGGGCTGGGATTTCGATGCGCGCCGCAGCGACGCGCGCGCCGCCTGGAGCCAGGCGCTGGCGGCGATCGACGTCGATGCCGCGCCGGAGGTGACGAGGAACTTCTATACCGCGATGTACCACGCCCTGCTTGCGCCCAACCTCGCGATGGACGTCAACGGCGAGTACCGCGGTCCCGACCACGGCGTGCACGAGGCGGACGGCCATACGTTTTATTCCACCTGGTCGCTGTGGGACGTGTACCGCGCCCAGCAGCCCCTGCTTGCGTTCATCCAGCCGGCACAGCGCGTGAACGACCTGGTGAACTCGCTGCTCGCCGCGCAACGCTCGAGCCCGTTCGGCATCCTGCCGGTATGGGCATACCAGGGCCTGGAGACCTGGTGCATGATCGGCTACCACGCCGTGCCGGTGATTGCCGACGCCTACATGAAGGGCTTCCGCGGCTTCGACGCCGAGGCCGCGCTGAAGGCCATGGTCGCGAGCGCCACCTATGCGCCTTATGGCGGTCTCGGCGACTACATGAAGCTGGGTTATGTGCCGATCGACCGCGAACCCGAAGCCGCGTCCAAGACCGTCGAATACGCGTTTGACGACTGGACGATCGCCCGCATGGCGCAGGCCATGGGCCGCCAGGACGTCGCACAGGCGTTCTTCAAGCGTGCCGGCAACTGGCGCAACGTGTTCGATCCGAAGACCGGTTTCGTTCGCGCGAAGAAAGCCGACGGCAGCTTCCGCACGCCGTTCGACCCGGCCTCGGCCGGCTATGGCAGCGACTATACCGAGGGCAATGCCTGGCAATACTCATGGTACGAGCCGCAGGACATCGCCGGGCTGATCGGCGAGCTCGGCGGCGACGCCAAGCTGGTCGCCAAACTCGACGCGCTGTTCGAGGCCAAGGTCGATCCCAAGGAATTCGCCAACGTCGAGGACATCTCGGGACTCATCGGCTACTACGCCCACGGCAACGAGCCCAGCCACCACATCGCCTACCTCTATGACTATGCCGGCGCGCCGTGGAAGACCCAGCAGCGCCTGGCCGAGATCATGCACACCCAGTACGCGCCGACGCCGACCGGCCTGGCCGGCAACGACGACCTGGGCCAGATGTCCGCGTGGTACCTGTTTACCGCGCTTGGCTTCTATCCGGTGGCGCCGGCCAGCAACCAGTACGTGATTGGCCGCCCATTCGTGCGCAGCGCCACCATGCACCTGCCCAACGGCAAGAGCTTCCGCATCGTCGCCGAGCACCTGGACGCGGCCCATCCCTACATTGGCAGTGTCACGCTGGACGGCAAGCCGCTGGACCGCACCTGGCTCGACTACACGGACGTCACCGCTGGCGGCGAACTCCACTTCGTCATGCAGGCGCAACCAAATCGCCAGTGGGGTACCGCCGTGGCCGCGCGCCCGTACGCGATGAGCACCTATTGAAAAGGTGCCAGGGACAATTTCCACCGGGTACCAATTGTCCCTGGCACTGCTTTTTCTGACGCTATTCCTTATTGCCCGTCGTCATCGCGCCAATGGCGGCCATGGCCGCGCCATCCGCGGTCGTGGTCGCGCCATTCGTCGTGGTCACGCCAGCCGCGGTGGTCGTAGCGATAATCGCGCGGCACGTAGTAGATGCGCGGTGCATAGTAGGCAGGCGCCGGCTCGTAGTACGTACGGGGCGGCGCGTAATAGGCCGGCCTGGTGTAGACCACCGTGGGCGGCGGCGCGTACATGATGGGCGCCGGTTCGAACAGTCCGCCCAGGTTGACGCCGACGAATACCCGTGTGTGGGCAGAGGCGATCGCGGGTACCGCGACCAAGAGCGCGAGCCCAGTCGCCGTGGCAAGGAGTCTGATTTTTTTCATGCTGTACCTCCGCGTTCCGGTTGTCTGCGGCATGGTCCTGCCGCATGGATCGACGGTATGGACATCGCATTTGTGTTCGCTTAGCCGGCACTCCCGCGTTGGTATGCGTTCATGCAGTTCGTACCACACATGCGGAAGTGCCGGCTCCGTACGTTTCACTTCAGAACGCGTACCGCAGCGAGGCACCAGCGCCCCAGTCGGGACTGCCATCGGAGAAGCCAGCCAGCACATAGGCCTGCAGGCGCCAGGCGTCACTGAAGCGGTGATTCCAATAGCCCGTCAGTTCGCGCGCTGCATAGCCGGCGTCGGCGATCTTTTGCCGGTAGTAGAAGTACCCGCCCAGATCATCCGTGGAGCTGAGCTTGTAGCCCGCGCCGAAATTTGCGTTCCAGCCGTTGTTCAGGACGATGTACTGCGACGAGCCGTACTTCATCCACCCGGCGCCGCCGAAGACGGTCCACGCGCCAAAGCCCTTGTAGGCATCGAGATTCAAGCCGTAATCGTTCTGCCCGGTGCCAAGTCCCTTGCTGGTGCTGGCGGTGCCGAACTTGACCTTGCCCGTCAGGTCGAGACCGAACCTGGCGGCGTCGTCGCGCACCACGCCATAGGTCGCCTGCGCCACGACGTCACCCAAGCCCGAGGCCGAGCCGGTGGTCTCCGTCACCGGCACCACGACCGTGGTGCCGCCGCCGATGATGTTGCCGTTGCCTATGCCGCGTCCCTGGCCACGGCCTTGCGGATTCCCGTTCTCCACGCGGCCGATGCCGGGAATGACGTTGTTCGCGCCGCTGATGTTGACCCAGGGCACGGTCACCTTCACCGACCAGCGATCGGCCATATAGCCGAGGCTGAGCGGCACATCCCAGATATCGGTGGTGGACGGGGTGCCGTAGCTGCCGCTGCTGTAGTCGAAACCGGCGGCCAGCGTGGAGTGTCCCGCGTCGGCGGCCAAGGCGGGTGCTCCCCACGCGCCCAGTGCGAGAGCCGGAACCAGGATTGCGAGCAACTTCTTGTCGTTCATTGTGTTGTTTGTCCCATAGGCATAGAAAGCGGGCGCCTTGGGCGCCCGCGGGAAACGAAACGTGCAGGAGATTGCCTAGCCGCCGCCCGGCCGGCCCACATGGCTTGGCATGTCGGGGCGGCTTGGCATCATGGGACGCTCAGGCCGGCTGGGCATCATCGGGTGGTCAGGTCGAGTCGGCATCGCTGGACGCTCGGGACGAGCGGGCATCGCTGGCTGGTCGGGCCGGGTCGGCATCGTTGGATGCGCCGGGTTTGCCGGATGCAGGACGTCGGCAGTGTCAGCAGTGTCGGCAGTGTCGGCAGGACGCTCAACGCGGCCCGCGTGGGCAAGCGCGGCGTGTGCGTTCGCACTCTCGGCGGCGCTGACCACGCTGCCCAGCTTGCCCGTGCCCAAGGTGTTGGAGATCTGTCCCCAGCCTTCACCCTGGGCCCGCAGGGCGAGCACACCCTGCAGGGTGTGCGTGCTGCCATCGGCGAGGGTGACATCGCCGCCGTTCAGGGCCGCAGTGATTTCAGCCCCGGTCGGATCGACGATGCCAAGCTTGTTCAAGTCTGCCTGGGCCAGCGCCAACGCGATGTTGACGTTGCCGTACCCCAGTTTGCCCGTCGCGGGCTGGAAGCTGTCCGGCACGACTTGGGTCGTGGTGGTGCCATCCGGGTTGTCGACGGTGACCGTCGTCTCCAAGGTGGTGAGGGTGCCGTCGCGCAGGCCAGCCACCAGGGCATCGGCGTTGGTGTCGGAGCCGGCAAATGTGCTGTAACGGTCGGCGAGGCGCGTGGCGTCGGTGTTGGTGTTGGTGGACGGCGTCGGTACGGGCGGCGGGGTCTGTGCCCATGCCGCAGCAGCAAACGTCGACAAGGCGGCAGCACAAAGCAATGCAAGTGGACGATGGGGTTGGGTCATCATGGAAGTGTCCCGTAGCAATGGGGGAACCGGGTGCCATGCCTGGCGTCGTGCAGCGATCGAGCTGCATGGGAGCTCCATGCCTCCCGGCAATACTCCGGTTGCCACTCCCGTCTGCGCAAGTACCTGGTCGCCCCGGGTTCAGTGCACATTTCGGAAAGCACGGTCACGGAAGGACTGCTGTCGACAATTCGCGTGACGGCGTTCACACGCGGAATGAGATATGCACGTTAAGCGCGACTTGCCATCAACGGCGCGGAACTTCGGTTACGCGATGCCTTTGGCTTCACCGGTTTAGGACCGCTTCTTATTTCCCGGCGCAGAAGAACTCGATGCGGATGCCGCCGGGGGCGTAGCAGATGGTGTGTTTCGCCGGACCGCCACCCACGGGCTGCGGCGCAAACTCGATCGGGACGCCGCCGGCCCGCAGCTTCTGGTGCAGTGCGCCCAGTGCCGCCTCGTCGGCGACCGCGAAGGCGACGTGGTGCAGGCCGATGTTCTTGTGCCGGTCAAACGCATGCGGTTGCTCGTCCTTGGCTGCCCACAGGGTCACCAGCACCGCGCCATCGCTGACGAAGACCGCGGGATAGTCGGTGCGCGTGACTTCCTGCCAGCCCAGCAATCCGGTGAAGAACCTTGCCGTGTCTTCGAGTACCGGCGTCGTCAACCCGAGATGGTGGACGCCTTGCGTCAATGCCTTGGCCATGACCTGCTCCGTTGTGGAAATTCCTTCCACTATACGTCTGCGTCGGCGGCGTTGAACAAGGTGGATAAGGAGACGAAGGAAATCGAATCGAAATAACCGCCTCCGGCCCGCATTGTTTTGGAAACCTCCGTCCCCTTCGTCTTGTCGTTTGTTTTTTATTCGGTCGCCCGTATGAAACTCACCGCGTCGTCGTGCAGTTTCTTGTGCGACGGCTCATGGACGTAGACCATGTGCCCGGAGGGGTAGAACGCGTAGCTGATGTTCTTCTGCAGCGATGCCGGGATCGGCAGGTGCTGCATTTCGTAGACGGCGGTGTAATACGGCGTCGAGAGGTCGTACAAGCCGCCGAACATGCGCACCTTGAGCAGCGGGTCGTATTTCATGGCCGAGGCCAGGTCGAGCATGACGTTGGCGCCGCTCCCGCGGCCAGACGACTCGCCCGGTGCCGGGTGATCCCAGTCCCAGTTGAAGTCCTGCGCACCGGAGGCGGACGGCCGGTAATACATCTGGTCGCCGAACTTCAGGGTGTTGCGCACGTAGTCGTTGAAGGTCGCGACGTAGGCCGAACTGATTGCCGCCGATTGCGGGTCGTAGCTGCGGTTCTTGGCCAGCGGATCCATGGCGGGACCTGAGAACCGCGTGTCCAGGCGCCCGGTGGTCAAGTCGGCATCGGCCTGGAGCTGCTGTTCGAACATGCCCCCGTCGACCCTGAGGTTGGCCTTCAGCAGATAGTCCACCGGCAGGCCGGTGTAGGCGTGCAGCTTTTCGGCGATCTCTCGCTTGCGCTTGGCGTTCAACATGGAGCCGGCGGAAAGTGCCGGCTCGTATTCGGTCCGCGCAAACTTGGTGACCTCCGTGAGCAGTGGTGCAAGACCACCGCTGTAGTTCGGCAGCTTGTGGTGGTACCAGGCAGTCGCCGCATAGGTCGGCAGCGCAAGCACGTAGGACATGTCGAGGCCCGGATGCGTTTCGGCCCCGTCGATGCGCAGGGTGAAGTCAAGCACCGTCGAGAGCAGCATCACCCCGTTGAGGCCCACGTTGTAGCGGCGCTCCAGGATGTTGGCGAGCACCGCCGAGCGGGTGGTGCCGTAGCTCTCCCCGAACAGGTACTTGGGCGAATTCCAGCGGTTGTACTTGGACATGAACTCCGTGATGAAGCGTGCGAACGCCTGGGCATCCTGGTCCACGCCCCAGTAGGCCTTGGCGAGCTCCTTGTGGCTCTTGGCGATTGCCGCCTGGTCCTTGCCGGTGGCCAGCAGGCGGCCGAAGCCGGTACCGGGCATGTCGATGAACACCAGGTCGGTGGCGTCCAGCAGGCTGTAGTCGTTGTTGACCAGTTGGTAGGGCGCGGCCGGCGTATGCGTCGGGTCACTGGTGACCACGCGCTTGGGCCCCCAGGCGCCCAGGTGCAGCCACATCGTGGATGATCCCGGACCGCCGTTGTAGACAAAGGTGATGGGCCGCTTGGCAGGGTCACCGCCCTGCTTGAAATACGCGAAGTAGCTCATCGCCACCTGGGGAATGGATTCCTGGTTGCCGGTACCGTTGATCACCAGCGTGCCGGCGACGGCGTCGTAGCTGATGGACTTGCCCTCCACCGTCACCGTGCCGCGCGTGGTGGTGGCCATGGGCGTGGACAGGCGCTTGACCAGGCTGGGCGATCCGGAATCGCTGTCCGAGCCTGCCTGGGCCGAGGTGCTGGCGGTGGCAGGCGGCGCCGCGAAAGCAGGAGCGCTGCACAGCAGCAGCGAGGCGAGGGCAACGGCAAGGCGGTTGGCTTTCATGGCGGCTCCGGGCGCAGGCGGTCAACGATGTGCGACGGACATCTCTGGATACGCAGCAGCGAACACGCGACTCCCCGGCGTGCTCATTGCGTCCCACCGTACAGTAAAGGAAACTCCGATCAAGTCCAAACAGACCCGGTTACATTTAGCCATCCAAACCTTATCCCAAGGCAGGCGACGCTCGGTGGCCCTGTCCGATGGATACCATGCCGCGCATTCGCCTGATGCAGAATTGGTTCGGCTACAGCGACCCGGCGACGGAAGAGGCGTTGTACGAAGTGGCGCCATTGCACCGTTCGGCCGGGCTCCTCTTCGGCAGACACCAACTGCACATGGCCATCATCGAGCTCCTTGAGCCGACGTTCTGCCTCGTCGAGCCAGAGCTCATCGATCTCCCCGGGCGAAAGCGTATCGAGGCTCTCAAGGAGCTCGTGCGCGAGCTTCGCACGGCGCGCGGGGGTGAGGCCTAACGCCTCTCCAAGAGACTTGACCGGTGGTTCTAACGCTGGAGTTAAGCGGCGGGGGAGCCATCCGCCTTGAACGACGGGAAGTCTCCTAGGGAATTGTTAGGTAGCAAACCGCTAATCCTCGACAAAAGCTAGGCCGCGCCGCTTAAGATCTGCCAAAGAGTCCAACATTTCTTGCAGAACTTCTGCGGAGTGCCCTTGCCAATCTTCGACAATCTCTACGATCTTGAGTGGATAACTGGTGCGATAGGAACGGGTTGGGTTTCCAGGAAATCTCTTGTTCGTTAGATTTGGGTCGTCCTCAAATGGTCCAGTTGGCTGAACTGCATAAATGTGCCCACGATCATCTAAATTGGATAATGACATTGCAAGTTCTGCTCCCCAGATAGCTGGCTCCAGTAGGGCAGAGAAGTAGACGTGCTTCAAGGCACGGCCTTCAAAGTGCGATACATGTCCGGTCGTTATTATGTCTCCGATCGACAGTTTAGCCTTGGTGCCATGATAGAACGGCCCGCGAAGCTGCGAGCAATTTTCATGGGAGATAGGAATCCAGTGCTCTGTCACTCGTAGCTTCCGTTAACCGAGGAGCGCTCTTTGTTGCCTAAGGAAGCTCTGAACAATTCGCTCTTGATCGTCATTCCCGCGAAAGCGGGAATCCAGTGCCTTTGATTTCAACAGCTTAATCTCACTGGATCCCCGCTTTCGCGGGGATAACGGCAATTACCGTCCCTAACGCCCGAGGTAACCGGCGCAAAGACCGCGTAGCGGGATTTGCGTCCGGTTGACCAAGTTGTTAGGCATTTGCTGCATTTCCAATTACCACGAACGCAAAAAACACAACGAATGCAATGATCGCGAACGTTATACGTACCGCACCAATGCGCTCGTGTACTACAGTAAAGCTATCGTCCTTGTCCCACGAAGTAATACCTTGTTTTGTAAGCTTGCCGTGCGCAACGATCAATGTGATTAGGCTCGCAATGGGGAACCCGATGCCAAGGCCGCGCCACCACACCTTGAAGCTTCTTGTGAGCGCCGCGGAGTAGCTTGGTTTGCCACCCGACGACGGAACAACGCGCGTCTTGAACAGCCACTTACCAGGTGTCTTGCCCGACGTTGATAGGAAAATCGGCTCGACGAACACCCATAGGAAGATGACCACTATTGCGAAAAGCTGGTCGCTGCCTGGCTGGTCGAACGCATGCGGATTGACGATGCCAACGATGATGCCGCCTACGACTGCGGCCACATAAATATCGAATATGCGTGCCCAGTAGCGAACCCATGGCCGAACCTGACTGATGGGCGCTGCAATAGGTGCTGGCTGCGAACGTGGCACCGGTGGAATTGGAATTGCAGCAGCCGGCGTGACCGTACCAGCTAGCGCGGCCAACGGCGCTCCGCAGTGGCCGCAGAACTTTGAGTCCGCAACGGTTTTTTGCCCACATTGGATGCAGAACATCTCTAACCCCCTGTTCAAATGCCTAACGCCAGAATTAAGCCATGCCGCGAAGCGGCATCGGCTTGAATGATTTGTTAGCCATTCCCTAGCTGCATTTGTGGCGGTTCGGGTGAGTGCTCTGGACGTTGGAGCCAGGCACTACGGTGACGCCTTGTACGTATTCCTCGCACCAAGCGCCAGAGTACTTATCGCGCTTTCGCACTTTGCCCGATGATCGGTCTAAAAGCAGGAAGGTGTCTTCAATTGGGATAACTTCGAAGCCCGGGCTGACAGTTGGTACGCTCACACTCGTTTCGCCTCCGAAGCTCTTATCCGCGAAGCTAAGCGCGAAAACTATCGAGGCCCCGCCAAGCAACAGAAGGCCAACGCCTCCGACGGTTTTACCTAGTTGACGATAGGCGACAGCATTTGTGGTTTCGGTCATCGATGATTTCCCCCTGTGATGGCTAACGCCCGAGGTAACCGGCGCAAAGACCGCGTAGCGGGATTTGCGTCCGGTTGACCGAGTAAAAAGAGACTTCCTCCCCTTTCGGCCTCGAGGGCCATGATGGTGTTGCGACACAACCGTCAACAGAAGAGGAAGTCTCCATGAGCACTATAACCCTGGGTGTGGACTTGGCGAAAAGCGTGTTTTCGGTGTGCGCGATGGATGGCGCCGGACACGTGCTGGAGCGGCGAGAGTTCAAGCGTGACGTCTTTGCCGTGTGGCTGGCGCAGCGACGGGCGGGAACCGTGGTGGCGATGGAGGCGTGCAGCGGGGCGCATCATTGGGCACGGCGTTGCATGGAGTACGGGTTACAGCCGCGCCTGATAGCTGCCCAGCTGGTCAAGCCGTACCGCAAGAGTCAGCGCAGCAAGAACGACCGCAACGACGCCGAGGCGATCGCCACGGCCGCCCACCAGGGCAACATGCGCTTCGTGCCGGTCAAGTCGGTCGACCAGCAGGCGCGGCTGTCTTGGCACCGGGTGCGCGAAGGCTACAAGGCGGAGGGTCTGGCGATTGGCAACCGCCTGCGCGGTCTGCTGGCCGAGTTCGGCATCGTGATGGCCAAGAGCGACAAGGCGCTGTGTCGAGTGCTGGCCGATCTGGATGCACACAGCGCGCTGCCGGCGGAGTTCAAGGAACTGATCCGCAGCGTCGCCGTCCACTGGACGCAGGTCCGCACGGCCTTCGACGCGTGCGATGCACGCATCGAAGCCCATGCGCGCGATGACGAGCGGTGCGTGCGGCTGCGCGCGATCGTCGGCGTCGGCGCACTCACGGCGGACGCCCTGATCGCCAGCCTCGGCA
This sequence comes from Rhodanobacter sp. FW510-R10, assembly GCF_058781105.1. Classification (NCBI taxonomy): domain Bacteria; kingdom Pseudomonadati; phylum Pseudomonadota; class Gammaproteobacteria; order Lysobacterales; family Rhodanobacteraceae; genus Rhodanobacter; species Rhodanobacter sp. FW510-R10. The sequence continues at coordinate 929,864 of NZ_JBYSWL010000001.1, forward strand.
AAGCACAGGAGTTCCGCAACGGTCGGCAACTGGCGGCCTGGCTCGGCATGGTGCCGACCCAACACTCCAGCGGTGGCCACACGCGTCTGGGCGCGATCAGCTGCCGCGGCGACGGCTACCTGCGCACGCTGTTGATACAGGGCGCGCGCAGCAGCCTGCAACGGGCCAAGGCGGTCGCCACGGAAAAGGCCACGCCCGAACAACGCTGGATTCAATCCCTGGCGGCGCGGCTGTCGTTCGGCAAGGTGCTGGTCGCCATCGCCAACAAGCATGCGCGCCAGCTGTGGGTAATGCTGGCCCACGACGTGGACTACGACCCCTGCGCCGGCCAGCGCCACCCGATGCTTCGCCCAGTCCAGCTCGCTTGAGGAAACCCTTCTTCCGATTCCACCGTCAGCGCAACGCGGCAACAACGGGTCAGAGCCACCCGGAGAGAACCTGACTAACATTCTGGACGTCCAAACGTGATTCGGCCGATCCCCGAACACCGACGACACCGCTGAACGAATGAGGTCTCCAGGCGCGGTTTATACCCTGGTCCGAGCCGGCAGCATCGACTCAACAAGACCGTCTAAGGAAATGCAGTCTGGCAACGTTCGACGCCGCACCAACTGACCAAGCAGCACGCCATACGAAGGACAACACGACCACCAGCAGTCGCCCGAAAGCTCAGGGCAAAAGCATCATGCACCCGGGGTTGACGGGAAGTCTCCTAAGGAATTGTTAGACCACAGGATCATCAGCCTGAAAGCTGAGTTCCATGCTGCGGCCATTGTTCTCAGTTACAAGTAGATAAATTGTCTTCCCGGCTTTTGCTTTCTCCGCGACGTGCGGGTTTTGAGATTTTAAGATTGACAAGATTGGGATATCTGCAGAAAGAAGTTTTTTTCGATACGCAACAAGGCGATCAGAGCTTGGATTGCCTTCAAGCGGAATTTTTGACCCAGTTGAGAGTTGTTTCATTTCTTCCTTGTCAAAGCTATGAATTATTACGGCTGGCTTTGCCCAACTAGAGTCAGGAAGTGATTCCCTTGCTGGTGAAATCCATGCATCGTTCTTAATTAGCCGGTGAAGATAAGTTTTACTCCGTGTGGTCTTTCCGGAGTGTCTGGTTAGGACGGCATGAAGGCATTTGGCATCTGAAATTGCATTGTGTTTGAGTGGTTTTTCAATTGAAAAGTGATCGCAGAGTGTGTCGAGGCGTTTGTTTGGAAGTTGCCCGAATGGCCATTGCCTATAAGAGCAAAACCAAGGAAATTTATTAATTTCAGGATAGATCTTAGTGATCATCCTTGAGTCAAAATCAGCGTTATGGGCAATGATTAATTGCACTGAACTGAGCGCTTTGGTCAGCCCATCAAAGTCAAAGGCCTTGCCAAGTAGCGATTCTTTTGTGAGTCCGTGTACTGCGAATGCGCCATCTGATATTGGGACGTTTGGGTATTGTTCCCCATACCAAATATCAGAGATGTCTCCAAAGCCGCGTTCGTCAATACGGCTTAAGACAACTGCAATGCTTATTGGCTGGTCGTGTTGATCAAGGCCAGTTGTTTCGCAGTCAACAATTGCGATTTGCATGCGACCTGCCGTGTGTTTTGGTGTGGTCTAACGCCGGAGTTAAGCGGTGCGCGGCTTTTCGCGCGTCCGCTTGAATGACTGGTTAGATGAACGCCATCTACCCAGTTCGCCGCCTTTTGATCTGATGCTCAACTTTTACAAGAAAATTCGGTGCATTTGTTCGCGCGGCAGTCACACAACTAATCTTTCCCGCCAAGAAAGAAACCGAACGCCAGCCCAAAGCACGCATAGCATCTGGTGGAGGAAGGGGGCTGGCAACGTATCCATATACATCTTCTAGGTTAACGTAGAACAGCAGATCCAGTTGTTGGCGGACAGCCAAAGGATATTTCGAACCTGCAAGCTCTGAAGCCTGCTCCAGAACAAGTGCGTAGATTTCAGTGTACGTAATGTCCCGAGGAGTACTCTGCTCAAAAAGCTCGTCGATGGATTTTGCAGCTTTGGCTTTTCGGAGCGATTCCTTGAATTCCGCGTGTCTACGGCGGCCCTGATCCAGTATCTCTTTTACCTCGAAGAGTACATCTCTAAACACTACATCAGGTGGATCGTTTTCAGGAACGATGAGTTCATCATCCGAAAATTCTGCGCCTAGGTTCTCCAAGAACTCCTTTGCAACCCAGAGTTCCCTCTCAGATTTGGATGCTGAAGAAAAGAAGCGCACTGCCTCCTCTCTCGCTTCGATAGCAGCTTGAATGAACTCGTTATCTGTCATATCAGACACTTCATCTAACGCCCGAAATCAGCGGCGCGGACCCGCGTAGCGGGTTTGCGTCCGCTGGATTGAGTTGTTAGCCGTCAAAGCCTTCTCCCATTGAAGCACCGTATTTGAGTTGGCGAAACGGCAACGTACTGAGCGAGTTCGACTTGAACACCTTGGCCTTTTAGATGCTCCGCAACTTTCTCAAGGTACCCGACGTTCGCATCAAATTTACCGAGGCTCAGAACCTGCGACCCAATGGCAGTGAGCTGATAGATGGGAAGCTTGATGGTGAGTTGCGGATCGTCAGCGGTGGCGATGAGGACGACAGAATTACACTTAAAAGCCCGTACGAATTTTGCTTTGTCCAGCGACTTCCAAGTTACCTCGATGCCGACAGCCTCTACGCCAGCGACTACCCCAAGCTGTTGCATGTGCAGCAAGAATCCATAATTGACACCCGCGGCCTCAAGGAGGTCTTTAGCCTCCCTGTAAATGGTACCCTCGATCACGAATTGCGATAGTTTCGAGACGGCCTCCGCCTCTTGCTGCGACAGGTTTCGCAGAAACTCCAGCGTTCGAAGGGAGTACGTACCCGGAGCTTTAACTTCGCCGGCGAGCAGTCTGCCCCAAAGGTTTTGCAGCTCTTCGGTCGAGACCTGACTTGCACTGTCGCGCCAGCGAAACAGCCAATCCTCATTGACCTTGGCGTCGGGTGGCACCTGCGGGTCCGACTCTAACGCTTCTTCCGCTTGAAGCAGTGCTCGCGTAACGTTTGCCTCTCGTCGCACCGTCTCCGCGACGAAAACATTGGTAACTGCACGCGTAGCCTGCTGCGCCCAGGGCGGTTCATCCGTTGGAGGCGGCGGCGCCTTGTCGCTAGTCAGTAGAACTTGCGGCGTACAATCTAAGAGCTGCACGTCGCCGCGCCGAATGTTCTCTGCTTCACGCTCGGCCCGCGCAATTGCAACAAGTTCTTGCTGCTTCAGTTCTATGGAGACGCGCCCTTCTCTCCGCATCTGCCAAGGCTTGAAGAGGCTTCCGATGCCCTTCTCGGCAACGGTCTCCCAAAGTTTGATAACCAGCTTTTCTCCTGGGAAATCCACCACAACGCCCCCTGTTTATTGACGGCTAACGCTTAGTAGACTTCAAAATGCAGTGTAATCCTGCAATCTAAGTCGGTATTGCCGATTGCTTTACTTTATCCCCGATCTACGCGAATCAACGACTTACCACGCTCGTCGCAGCCTAATCCTGCAACCTAATCCCGGATTCCCCAAGGCAAGTACGGACGTTGATGGCATCCTTCCACGAGGTGGAGTTAGGGTCAAATGGCGCAGGGTCGCAACCGCCGAAATTTCTGGATCAAGTGCGGGGCCGCATGTGCCGATTGGGCATGGCCGGGCGCAGCGAAGAAGCCTACGCGGGATGAATACGCGGTGCATCCTGAGCAATGGCAAGCGGCATCTGTGCGATATGGGGAGTACGGAAGTCGAGGGCTTCCTGAGTGCGTTGGCGGTGGAGGGACAGGTGGCGGGGACCCAGAATCAGGCACTTTTGGCGCTGCTTTTTCTGTATCGCGAGGTCTTGTCGATCGAATGGCCATGGAACGGAGACGATCGTGCAGTCGAAACGGCCACAGCGGGTGCCGATGGTACCCTCGCGCGCCCCTACGGCTTGGCGGAGGCCCGGGCGAGTGCCTTGGCGGCGCGGCGTGCGCGCTTGTGCGCCTTGCGTTCGCGGCGGTCGTGCTGCCACAGGTAAATGGCCGGGGTGCTGAGCAGGGTCAGCAGCTGCGAGACCAGCAGGCCGCCGAGGATGGCGATGCCGAGCGGCTGGCGCATTTCCGAGCCGGTGCCGAAGCCGATCGCCAGCGGCAGCGCCGCACCCATGGCGACGAGCGTGGTCATGGTGATCGGGCGGAAGCGCACCAGCGCGGCCTCGCGGATTGCCTCGGGCGCGGGCAGGCCGCGTTCGCGCTCGGCGACGAGCGCGAAGTCGACCATCAGGATCGCGTTCTTCTTGACGATGCCGATCAGCATCAGCACCGCGATCACCGACATCAGCGTGAGCTGGCTCTGCGTGACCAGCATCGCGAGGAACGCGCCGGCGCCGGCGGCCGGCAGCGTCGAGATGATGGTCAGCGGGTGCAGCAGGCTTTCGTACAGGATGCCGAGCACGAGGTACATTGCGGCGATGACCGCAAGCAGCATGATCAGCGCGTTGCTCAGCGCCTCGATCAGTTGCTGGTTGTCGCCGGTGTAGCGCTTGACCACGCCCGGCGGCAGTCGCGCGGCGAACATTGCCTGGTTGACCAGTTGCAGCCCGGCGGCCTGGGTGACGTCCTTGGCCAGGTTGTAGTTGATCGCGGCGGATTCGAGCTGGTTGAAGTGCTGCACGGTGACTGGTGCGATGCGCGGCTGGATCGTCGCGATGGCCGACAGCGGGATCATGGTGCCAGCGCTGTTGCGCACATAGGTGTTGAGCAGCGTGCCGGGGCTGAGCGAATCGGCGCTGGCCGCGCTCAGCACGACCCGGTACTGGTTCACGTCCGCGTAGATGATGGATACCGGCGTCTGGCCAAACGCATTGGCGAGCGCGGTGTCCACTTGCGCCATGCTGATGTGCAGGCGCGCGGCGGCGGCGCGGTCGACCTGCAGCCTCTGTTGCAGGCCGATGCTGTCGAACGTGCTGCTGACGTCGCGGAACTGCGGCATGCCGCGCATGACGTGCTCGAGCCGCAGGGTCGGCGCCTGCAGCGACGCGCCATCGGTGCTGTCGAGCTGAAACGAGTATTGGCCGCCACCGTTGCCGCCACCCCCGCCGCCCTGGATGAATTGCACCGGGGTCAGCGAGACGTCCATGTCCGCAACCGTCTTGTAGTACTTGCTGAGCCGGTCCACGACTTCCTGCGCCGTCTCCTGGCGCGTGCCTGGGCCGCGCCCGAGCGGCTTCAGATCGACGAACAGGTTGGCGGTGTTGCCGACCGCTCCGGGGTTGGGGCCGTTGCCGCTGCCGAGTTCGGCCGACACGTCGAGCACCGCCGGATCAGCCTGCAGCACCGTCGCGAGCTTGCGCACGCGGGTGGCCAGCAGGGTCGGCGAGATGTTCGCATCGCCGCGGATGCTTGCCTGCAGCAAGCCCGTGTCTTCCTTCGGCATCAGGCCGCCGCCTGCCGTCTTGACCACGGCGACCGCGAGCAAGACGGTGAGGATCAACAGCACCAGCGGTTGCCAGCGCATCAGGCGGCGGTGGCGCAGTGCCCAGTCCAACGCGCGTTCGTAGGCGCGCAGCAGGGCGCGGTCGAACGCCTCCGCCCTACGCTCCAGGCGGTCTCCACCGTTCGCCCGCGGCGCGGTATCGGTCAGCCAGCGGCCGCACAGCGCGGGGGTCAGGGTCAGCGACACCACTGCGGAGATCACGATCGTGGCGACGAGGGTCACCGCAAACTCACGCATCAGCACCGTGAACACGTTGTTGCCGAACACCAGCGGCGCGAACACCGCGAGCAGCGACAGCGTGATCGAGATCACCGTGAAGCCGATTTCCCGGACGCCGGCCAGTGCCGCCGGCAAGGGCCGCTCGCCGCGTTCCATGTGGCGCACGATGTTCTCGATCACCACGATCGCGTCATCGACCACGAAGCCGACGCACAGCACCAGCGCGATCAGCGAAAACAGGTTGAGCGTGAAACCCAGCGCCCACATCACGACCAAGGCGCCGGCGAGCGACAGCGGCACGCTGAACATGGCGATCACCGTTGGCCGCGTTCGGCGCAGGAACACCAGCATCACGAGCGCCACCATGACGATGCTCATGAGCAGCGCGACTTCCACCTCGTGCAGGGCTGACAGCGTGGTCGGCGTGAGGTCGAACACCGGCATGATCTGCACGTCCGCCGGCAGCAGCGCACGCAGGCGCGGCAAGGCGGCCCGGATCGCGGCGACGGTGGCCACCGCATTCGCCTCGGAGCGCTTGCTGATCTGCATCGTCACCGCGCGCTCACCGTTGAACCACGCCGCGGCGTACTTGTCCTGCTGCCCGCTGGTGACCTTCGCCACATCCGCCAGGCGGATCGGCACGCCGTGGCGCATCGCGATCACCAGGCGTCCAAATTGCGCCGGGCTGCGCAGCGTATCGGTGCTGAGCGCCATCTGCGTCAAGCCATCGCTGAGCGTGCCGAGCGGCGCGGTGACGTTGGCCGCGCGCAAGGCGTTTGCCAGGTCGTTCGCGGTCAGGCCAACCTTTGCCAACGCGGACGTGTTGAGCTCGATGCGCACGGCGTGTGGTGTGCCGCCACCGACCTGCACGTTGGCGACGCCGGGCAGTTGCATGACCGCGGGCTTCAGCAAGGTGTCGGTCAAGTCGTAGAGGCGATCCGGCGGCAGGCTGGTGGAGGTCAGCGACACGATCAGGACCGGTATCTGCGAGGTATCGAATTTGAAAAATTGCGGCGGATTCGGCAAGCCCCTCGGCAGGTCGGCCGCTGCCGCGTTGATCGCCGCCTGCACCTCGCGTGCCGCCGCGTCGGTGCTGCGCCCGAAGTTGAACAGCACCATGATCTGCGTGCTGCCTTCCCGGGTGTTGGAGACCATTTGCCGGATACCTGGGATCTGCCCCAGGTGCCGCTCCAGCGGGCCGACGACGGTTGCCGCCATGGTCTGCGCACTTGCCCCAGGCAATTGCGCAAACACCGCGACGCCGGGAAACTGGATCGACGGAAACGCCGCCACGCCCAGCAGGAGATATGCCCACACGCCCGCAAGCGCCAACCCGATGGCGAGCAGCGAGGTGCCGACAGGGCGATGGATCAAAGTGGCAAACATGGGCCAGGGGTCAGGGCAAGGCCGGAAGCATACCGGGATGCACCGCAAACGGCTCCCGCCAGCCCTTTATTTCCTCTCCCCAGGCAAAGCCAGGGGAGAAGGGGCCCCGCGTCCAAGCGGGCTTCCATGTTCGCCTCCCGAATCCTGCAGGGAACGGGCGGTTACGGCGCGGTCGGGCTGTAGCGCAGGGTCAGGTACCAGGCGCGGCCGGGCTGGTTGAAGTAGTAGACGGTCTCGTAATCGCGGTCGAAGGCGTTTGCCAGCCGTGCCTCGATCTGCCAGTCACGGCCGAAACGCCAGCTCGCACGCAGGTCGGTGGTGGCGTAGCCGCCCAGGCGATGGATGTTGGCAACGTCATCGTAGCTGCGGCCGGCCACGTAAACTGTCGCGCCGAAACCGAACGCGCCGTAGCGGCGGTCCAGGTCCACCCGCGCCGTGCGTTCCGGACGACGGGGCAGTGCCTTGCCATCGTTTGGGCCGCCGTCATCGTTGCGCGGCTGCAGCCAGGTCAGGTAGGCCTGCAGCTGCCAGCCTTCCAGACGGGCGGCGAGCTGTCCCTCCACGCCACGGATGCGCGCCTGGCTGAGGTTCATGGGGAAGTACTTGCTGTCCAGCGTGATGAGCTGGTCGATGCGTGTCTGGTACGCGCTCAAGGCCCAGTGCCACGAGCCGTTTTGCTGACTGAGATCCAGTTCGGCACTGCGTGATTTCTCCGGTTCCAGGTCCGGGTTGCCGCTGCCGTAGGGGTAGTAGAGATCGTTGAAGGTGGGCGCGTGGAACGCGCTGCCGTAGCTGGCCGAGAGTTTCAGGCCGCCGTCGAAGTGATAGCCCCAGGCAGCCGCACCGGTGTTGTGGTTGCCGAACTGGCTGTTGTGGTCGCGTCGGGCGGACAGCGCGACGTCGTTGCGGCCAAACGTACCCTGGTACTGCGCGAACGCGCCATGGTCATTGCGGCGGTCGGCGAGGTAGCCGGTGTCGCTCTCGACACGCTCGCCCTGCCAGTCGAGGCCCAGGCTCAGCAGCTGGTTTTCCCCCACGCCAAGATCGTTCTGCCACGATGCCTGGTTGCGCCGCGAATAGTCGTAGCCGACGAAGTCGTGGTTCTCGTAGTTGTCGTAGCGATCCAGGTTCTGGCCGACGCCCAGGGTGCTCTTCCACGCCGGCGTCATATTGAAGCTGAGCGCGGAGCCGGCAGTCTGCTGCAGTGTGCGATGGCGGTTCTGGTAGCTGCCGTCGAAGTGGACTTCGCCGAGGTTGCGCAGCCAGTTGCCGGTGAGCTGCGCGCCGTTGTCCCAGCGATAGCCGCCGCTGAATGCGAGGTTCTGGTTGCGGGAGCCGTCGCGGTCGGGTTCGTCGGTGAAGCAGCCGGCAAATGCCTCGGCGGCGCCGAGCTTGCAGGAATTGATGCCCCGCGTGTGTTGCCGGCCCACGCCCAGGTTGTACCAGCCATGTGCGCCGCCGCCGGACACGCCGAGCTGCCCGCGCAGCAGGCGCTCGCTGCCGCTGGTCACGCTGAAGGACGGCAACACGCCGCCGTCGCGTGAACCGTGCCGGGTGAAGATCTGGATCACGCCGCCAATCGCGTCGGCGCCATACAGGCTGGAGCGGGGGCCGCGCACGATCTCGATGCGCTCGATCTGCTCCACCGGCAACTGCTCGAATGCAGCCAGGCCGTTGGCGACCGAGCCGATGCGCACGCCGTCGATCAGCACCAGCGTATGGGCGGAGTTGGTGCCGCGCAGGAAGAGCGAGGTCTGCTGGCCATAGCCGCCCGTGTTGGCAAAGCTCACGCCGGGCAGGCCGGTCAGCAGGTCCGCCACCGACAGGGGTTGCAGGCGTTCGATGTCGGCCCGGGTGATGACGGTGACGGAGGCCAGCGCGTCCTCGGCGCTGATCGCGGTGCGCGTGGCAGTGACCAGTACCCCAGGCAGGTTGCCCGCCTGGTCCACGGCGGCGGCACAGGTGGCGGACGTGCAGCCGAGCAGGGCGAAACTCAACAAGGTCTTGTTCAAGATGGCTCCTCGGCCGCGCACCCGCGCACGGCCCATGCAAGGGGATGGGCTGGCACCAGGCGGAGAGCAGAAGGTCGAACGACGGCAGGCACGGCGGCCAACGCGCGTGGTTCGGCCTCGCCCACCGCGAGCCACCAGGTATCGTTCGGGCCGGTCTCCGGGCTTGCGAGTCGCTGCAGTAGAACCTGCAGGCCGGGCGCGGCGCCTTCCCATGCCGTGTCAGCACAGTGGCCAATGACCGCGTCTTGTCTCGCTTACCGTTGCGGGGGCAGCGCCGGACTTGCAGGGTGTGGTTGACACGCTGCGCACCGGCTTCCCGTTTCATCCCTAGGCGAGGCGCCATCGGGACACCCGAACGGCATTACTTTATCTGCAGACGGCCAAGCGGACAATGTGCGCCGACCTTGGCTCCGCGAGGCAAGCGGGCGGCGGGCCTGCTGGGCGTGCGTGGCCCTGCTATGGTCATTGGGTACCCGCCTGCAGATCGAGGTGCGCGTCGTGAACAAGGTCGAACTGCACGAATTTGCCGATCGATCGGCCCAGGCCAGCGCCCTGTCGTCGCGGGTGGCCGACCAATTGCGCGCTGGCTTGCGCGAGCGCGGCCGCGCGTTGCTGGCCGTCTCTGGCGGCACCACGCCGGCGGCGTTTTTCGCGCGCCTCGCGCTGGAAGAACTGGATTGGGCGCAGGTGCGTGTCACCCTGGTCGATGAGCGCTGGGTGGCGGCTGACGATGCACGCTCCAATGCGCGCCTGGTGCAGACCACGCTGTTGCAGCACGCCGCGGCGGCAGCGGGCTTTGTGCCGCTGTACACCGGTGCCGCGACGCCGGAACTGGGCCTGGCCGAGGCGGAGGCGCGCATCGGCGCCTTGCCGTTGCCGTTTGACACGGTGGTCCTGGGCATGGGCGACGACGGGCACACCGCGTCGTTCTTTCCGGGCGGCGATCACCTCGCTGCGGCACTGGACTTGCGGGGCAGCGCGCGCGTGCTGTCCATGCGCGCCCCGGCTGCCGGCGAACCCCGCATGACCTTGAGCCTGCCCACCCTGCTGGCAACGCGCGCGCTGTACTTGCTGATGGCCGGTGCGGACAAGCGCGTGGTTTTCGATGCCGCCATGCGCGGAGCCGGCGACGCCGCGCACTATCCGATCCGCGCGGTGCTTGACCAGCAGCGCGTGCCGGTCACGGTGTACTGGAGCGCGTGAGTCCAGCGCGTCATCGGCGGCAACATCCACTCGCGCTAGAGTGGACGATTGAACCGGCATGCAGCGGATCTGGCGGATGCTGCACCTGCGGGGTGGCTGCCGCCTCTTTGGGATGCGGAATTCGTGAACATCGGACCCTTGCTGTTTTCCACTGCCGTGCTGGCCTTGTTGTTCGGCGTGCTGGCCGGCATGGGCACCAATGCCTTCCTGAAGCGCCGCGGCTACGCCGATGCAGACAATGCGGCGTTGCTGGCCCTGGCCGTGAGCCTCGTCGTTTCCCGCATCGCGTTCGTGCTGCGCTGGTGGCCGCAATACGCACAAGACCCCGGGTCCATGCTCAACGTCCGCGACGCCGGCTTCGATGTCCTGGCCGGCGTGATCGTACTGGCGCTGGCGGGCGCCTCGATCGGCTGGCGAAGGCCGCCGCTGCGTCGGCCGCTGGCGGCGGTGCTGGTGGTGGGCACGTTGGCCTGGGGACTGGGGCGCCTCACCGCGCAGACCTTGAGCGAGTCGCGGCAACCCTTGCCGACGCTGACGCTGCAGGACCTGCAGGGGCGTCCGGTGGCGCTGCAGGATTTGCGCGGGCAACCGACCGTGATCAACCTGTGGGCCACCTGGTGCGGGCCCTGCCGCCGCGAGATGCCAATGCTGGCCAAGGCACAGGCGGCGATGCCACAGGTCCGCTTCGTCTTTGCCAACCAGGGCGAATCCATCGCCGCCGTGCAGCACTACCTCGAGCACGAGCACCTGGAGCTCGGCCACGTCTTGCTCGACCCGCACATGGACGTCTCCGCCTGGTATGGCGCACGCGGTTATCCAACTACGATGTTCATCGATACCAGGGGTGCGCTGCGCGACACCCAGGTCGGCGAGCTGTCGGCCGCGACCTTGGCGGCGCACCTGGCCCGCATCACGCCCTGATCCGGGCGCCGACTGCATACCAGCCGTCCGTTTGCCGTCATCGTCCTGGCGGCGCACAATCCTGCGACCGCCACTCCACCGGGGGACACTCCATGCTCAAGCCCGCCCTGCTGCTTGCCGCCGCGCTGTTGCCCTCGCTTGCCCTGGCCCAGGAGCCGCCAGGTGGCGGGACGCCGCTGGCGCCGGCCTTTGACGTCCATGCGGCGCGGACGCGGATCGACGCCGGCCTGGACAAGAACTACCCGCAACTCGAGGCGCTGTACCAGGACATCCACCGGCACCCGGAACTGGGCTTTCAGGAGCAGCGCACGGCGTCGCTGCTCGCCGCCAGGATGCGCAAGCTCGGCTTCACCGTGACCGAACATGTCGGCAAGACCGGCATCGTCGCCATCTACAAGAACGGTCCGGGCAAGACGATCCTCATCCGCACCGAGCTCGATGCGCTGCCGATGGAGGAAAAGACCGGACTGCCGTACGCCAGCCGCGCCCAGCAGACCCTCGACGGCCGCCTGACCTATGTCGACCATGCCTGCGGCCATGACATCCACATGGCCTGGTGGGTGGGCACCGCCGAGGCGCTGCTCGCCATGAAGGACCAATGGCACGGCACGCTGATGTTCATCGGCCAGCCTTCCGAGGAAACCGTAGGCGGGGCGAAGGCGATGCTGGCGGACGGCCTGTTCACGCGTTGGCCCAAGCCCGATGTCGGCTTTGCCGCGCACGTCGGCCCCGATCCCGCGGGTACGGTGACGGTGAAGGAGGGCACGCTCAGTTCGGCCTCCGATGAAATTGACATCACCTTCCACGGCCGCGGCGCACACGGCTCGATGCCGGACAAGAGCATCGATCCGGTCGTCATGGGCGCGCATTTCGTCTCCGACGTGCAGACCGTGGTCAGCCGCGAAACCGCGCCGGGTACGTTTGGCGTGGTCACGGTCGGCGCGTTCCAGGCGGGTACCGTGGACAACATCATCCCCGATCACGCCGACCTCAAGCTGACCTTGCGCTCGCACGACGATGTCACCCGCCAGCGGTTGATCGAGGGCGTCACGCGCACCGCAAACGCGGTGGCGGCCATGGCCGGCGCGCCGGCACCGACGGTCGAGCACCCGGGCGGTGCCAGCGCGGTATACAACGACATTGGCTTGGCTGATCGCTCGGCCGGTGTGCTGCAGGCCGCGTTCGGCAAGGACGTGCACTTCGAGCCGGCCTACATGCCCGCGGGTTCGCCCAGCGAAGACTTCTCGGAATATATCCACGCCGGCATGCCTGCCGTCTTCTTCGGCATCGGCGGCGACGATCCGGCGATGCTTGCCAAGTACAAGGCCGAAGGCAAGCCGGTCCCAGTCAACCACTCGCCCTATTTCGCGCCCATGCCGGAGCCGTCCATCAGGCGCGGCGTGGAAACGCTCGCGCTTGCGGTGCTGATGGTGGCGGGCACTGGCGGCAAATAACCTTGTCCGGGCGGTGACTCTGGCGTCAGCGCGGGTGCGCTGGTCCTTCGGCTTCGAGCCGGGCCATCACGGCGTTGCTCAGGCGCTCGCAGCGCTCGCCCATGAACGGGAAGGTTTCGGCAACCGTGCTGGCGACCGCGCCTTGCAACGTGGCGCGCAGCTGCCTGCGGGCACGGAACAGGCGCGTCTTCACTGTCGTCGGATTGAGCGTCAGCTGTTCTGCGGTTTCTTCCACGCTGCAACCTTCGATTTCGCGCAGCACGTAGACCGTGCGGAAGGATGGCGGCAGGGCGTCAATCGCGCGTTCCAGCAAGTGACGCATCTGCGCGCGGGCCGCGTCCGTCATCGGGTCGTCGCCGCCCGAGCGCGCGTGAAACGCGACGACGTGGCTGTCGCCGGGATCGGCATCAACTTGGTCCAGGTCGACCATGTCATGGCGCTTGCGCAGGCGTCCACGCGCTTCGTTGAGGACAATGCTGGTGAGCCAGGTCAGCAAGGTGGCATCGCCGCGGAAGGAATCCAGCTTGTGGTAGGCGCGCAGATAGGATTCCTGCAGGATGTCTTCGGCTTCCTCGTCGTTGCGCACCACGCTTCGCGCAACCCGGAACAGGCGTTGGTTGCAGCGCTGCATGATGTGCCGGAATGCCTCGCGATGGCCAGCCAGGACCGTGGCGACCAAGGCCTGGTCGTCGAGACTGGAAGGATCCCCGGCCGCGGCCGTGACGCGTGCTTGCATGTTGCTCTCCTCCTGGACGTGTGGACTGCCGTCAGGCATACCCGGTCGCGCGATCGCCATGGTTTGTGCGCGGCATGGCCCACCCCTGCAGCATGCACGTCTGCCCCTGGTGCGTCCAGCACGATTCGTGGCAGTGCGCGGTTCGTGGGCCGCAACCCCGTGCGTCCGCGCGGGAATCGCGGCTGTACAGCATGGCTGTGCAGGCCGGCGTGTGCGTTCATCAGGTGCGCTCCGCCAGCAGGGCCAGGATTTCCGCGTGCCGGGGCTCCTCACGGAACTGGCCCCGCAATTCGCGCGTGACCATGGCGACGCCGGGCGTGCCCACGCCGCGCGTCGTCATGCAGCCGTGACTGGCGCGCACGGTCACCGCGATGCCGCGGGGGTGCAGCACGCGTTCGAGGCTGTCGGCGATCTGCGCGGTCAGGCGCTCCTGGATCTGCAAGCGCCGCCCCAGCGCCTCGACGACGCGGGCCAGCTTGGAAATGCCAACCACGCGCTGGTTTGGCAGGTAGGCGATGTCGACCGTGCCGGAGATCGGGGCCATATGGTGTTCGCAGGTGGAATGCAGCGGAATGTCGCGCAGCAGCACCACGTCGGAGTAGCCGTCGACCTCCTCGAACGTACGGCTGAGCATGGTGTCCGGGTCCTGCGCGTAACCGGCAAACCATTCCTCGTACGCCCGGGTGACGCGTGCCGGCGTGTCGCGCAAGCCTTCACGCGAGGGCTCGTCGCCGGCCCAGCGGATCAGCGTGCGCACCGCGGCTTCGGCTTCGGCGCGGCTCGGCCGCCGCGAAAGGGGTACGGGTTGCTCCCGGGAAATTGGCGTGTATGCCGGGGAAGCAAGAGTTTGGCCGTCGAGCATGATCAATGGGAGCTCCGTGCAGGTTGGCCATGAGACGCGGCGGCGCCGTTCCAGGTTCCCGACGCACAGGATGGATCGGTGTGCGGGTCCGGAACCTTTTGCGCGCGTGCCGCATCCCATGCGCACTGACAGCCCGTGGGCGTGCGCCCGCGGGCCAAGTCGGCCCTTTTTCTACAAGGAGTGAGCATTCATGAACAAGACCGTGTTAGCCCTCGCCATCGCGCTCGCGTTTGGCGCCGCCACCGCCGTGCAAGCCCGCACCGATGCCGCTGCCCCTGCGATGCCGGAAATGGCCCAGACCAGCCACCAGATGAACGCGTCCGCGATGAACTGGTTTGGTGGTCCTACCTACAATGGCGCACCCGCGCTCGAAGCGACCGCGGCACTGGTCCAGGCCGGTGGTGGCGCGTCCAACTTCAGCTTCTCCACGGCGTTGGTGTCCATGCTTGGCGAGAAGACCGTAAACGCCGAGGTGGCCAAGCTCAACAAACAGTATGGCGAGAAGAACGTGACCAACTTCATCAACGGCATGACTTTCGCCGTCAACGATGGCCTCAAGCGCGCCACGGCGGCAGGCGTCAAGCTGCCGGCGGCACCAGCTGACTTGAAGGGAGCCAAGCTTGCCGAGGCCCTGGTCAAGGCGGGTGTTGCGCCGGATGGCGTGTGGTGGTCGGGCTACCTGTTCGATGTCGCCTTGTCGCACGACATCCATGTGCAGGTCATGCAGGATATCGATGCCAAGTTTGGCCATGGCGCGGATGAAAACACGCACAAGATCCTGAATCAGGCGATGTTCGACGTCGCCCAGGCGTTGAAGGTCCCGAACGTCAAACTGGCGTCGCTGCACTGATGCAGTTGGCAGGCCCGGCAGCCATGCTGCCTGGGCTGGCCACCGTATCGTCGCGACGGTACGCGGCGGGTTGAACAACGAGGGCAGGTGGATCAGGAGATCTGCCTGCCCTCCTTGTCACCGATCGGGGAAACTCCGATCAACCCCGAACCGTCATTCCCGCGAGGCGCTTTTCAACGGCCGAAGGGCCGGTCAAGCAGCACTGCTGTCTGGAGCGTTTTTGGAACCGCTTTTGCCTCATCCACGGCACCGCGCCAGGCGCCGAAACACCGCCCGTCGTCATTCCCGCGAAAGCGGGAATCCAGTGCCTTGGCCCTTATGCACACACAAGAACACTGGATCCCCGCTTTCGCGCACTGCTGTCGGGAACGTTTTTGAAACCACACTCGCCCCACCACTCCGGCGTCATTCCCGCGAAAGCGGGAATCCAGTGCTTTGGCCTTTAGGACATCCAAAGGCACTGGATCCCCGCTTTCGCGGGGATGACGCCGGGAAGGATGACGATGGAGAGTTGCGGTCCAGGGCGAGACGACAGAGGTGAGCCGTCATTTTTGAGTCTGGGTCGCACGCGGCAGCCATCCAGCCTTGCGTCGCAACGCCTTCGGTGTCGAGGTACGAATTTATTCCGGACAGCAGTGCTGCTTGACCGGCCCTTCGGCCGTTGAAAAGCGCCCCGCGGGGATGACGACGGGATGAGGTCAGTCATGGGTCGGATGCAGTTCCCGTCGCGCTACCGCCGGCCCTTGACGTAGGTGGTGAACAGCTCGTCGATGCGGCGGTATTCGTCGTACCAGGAATCGGCGTGCACGAAGGCGTGGCTCTCCAGCGGGTACAGCGACATCCAGAAGTCCTTCTTGTGCAGCTCGATGAAGCGCTGGTATAGGCGGATCGAGTCGCTGGCCATCACGTTGTTGTCGATCAGGCCGTGCTGGATCAGCAGCGGATCGCGCAGGTTTGCTGCGAACTCGATCGGCGAGCTGCGCTGGTAGGCCTCGGGATCGAGCTGTGGGTCGTTGAGGATGTTCGCCGTATAACGGTCGTTGTAGCTGGTCCAGTCGCTGACTGGGCGTTGGGCCGCGCCGGCGGCGAATTCGCCGGGCGCACGCAGCAGCGCCATCTCGGTCATGAAGCCGCCGTAGCTGCCGCCATACAGGCCGACCCGCTTGGGATCGACCTGGTGCTGCTGCACCAGCCAGGCCTTGCCGTCCAGCAGATCCTCCAGCTCGGGGTGGCCCATGTTGCGGTAGATCGCCGTGCGCCAGGCGCGGCCGTAGCCGGCCGAACCGCGGTAGTCCATATCCAGCACCACGTAGCCTTGTTGCACCAGCAGGTTGTTGAACATCTGCTCGTGGACATAGTAGGTCTCGCGCAGGGAGACATCCTGCGTATAGCCTGCGCCGTGTATGAACAGGATGGCCGGGCGCGGACCAGTCGCTGCGGCAGTGCCGGCTGGTCCGTAGTACTTGGCGTAGATGACCCCGGCGCCATGCGAGGACGGGATCTGCACGATTTGCGGCTCGATCCATGAACGCGTGGCGAATGCCTTGCTCATGGTGTCGGTGAGCTCGCGTGGCTTGCCGCCGGCGGCGTCCTGCACCGCGAGTTGCGGCAGCAGGTAGGCGCCCGAATGCAGGACCGCCAGCCGCTTGCCGTCCGGCGACAACAACGCGCGCTCGACGCCCTGGTACTGCGTGAGCCGGGTCAGCGCGCCGCCGCTCGCGGGCACCCGCCAGGCGTCATAGCTGGTGGGCGCAGTCTTGTTGGCCAGCAGGTAGAACCACTTGCCGTCCTCGGACAACACCGGGTCGCTGACCTCGAACGAACCCCCGCCGGTGAGCAAGGTGGGTTTGCCGCCAAGCGGCTTCGTGTAGAGCTGCGAATAACCACTCTCCTCGCTCAGGTACCACAGCGTGCGGCCGTCCTTGAGCCAGCCAAAATCGTTGAACGCCCAGTTGATCCAGGCTTCGTCGTGCAGCTGGTGCTGCGGCACCAGGGCGTGGTTGGCAAAATCGATGGTGACGATCCAGCGGTCCTTGTTGTCGATGGCGCGCAGCTGGATTGCCGCCTGGTTGCCGTCCTCGCTCCACACCAGGCCATCGCCCAGGGGGCCGCGGTTGACCGTGACCGGCCGCACTGTCGGTGCCGCGAGCGCCTTGGCCCGGTCGTCCTTGCCAGCCTGCTTTAGCGCCGCCACCGTGCGGGCGCGAATGTCGGCCAGCGGATCCACCTTGATGCCAGGCAACTGGTCGGTCGCGAGCGGGTAGACCTGGTGCGTCTGCAAATCCAGCAGCAACAGCGACTGCGGCGCCGGATCATTGCGGCCGACATAGGTGCGTGCGTCCTTGGCCTCGGTATAACCGCTGTCGGTGACGTAATGGTTGACCTTGGGCGCCTCACCCTTGGCGTGATCCTTGGGAACGGTCACCACCACCATGTAGCGCCCGTTCGGCGACAGCGCGCTGCCGACCGGCTCAATCTTCGTGCCGAGCCAGAACGGCTGCGGCGTGCGCCCCGGATCGGCGGCCTGCAGCGCCTGCTCGCGGTCGCGCTCGGCCTGCTGGTCGGCTTTGAGCTGGCGCAGTGTCTTGAAGAGATCGAGCTGCAACTCGCCCAGTGCATCGGGGGCTTTTGCTTGCGGATCGTCGGCAAACTTCAGGCTGGCCAGTTGCGCGGTGGTGCCGGCGGCGAGGTCGTAGCGATACCAGTCCGTGTCTTGCCGATATTGCACGGCATGTCCGTCGGCGGAGAATTGCGGTTGTTGCGTGACCTGCCCGGCGTGGGTGAGCTGTGTGCGCCTGCCACTCGCCAGGTCCACGGCAAACACGTCATCGTGAAGCAAATAGGCGGCATGCCGGTGTTTGCTGTCGAATACGGCCGGACCATCGGCGCGGGCCATGGCTGCCGGATCGAGCTTGGTGCTGCGGCCATTGGCCGGATCGACCCGATACAGGTCGCGCACCGGGCTGGCGTCGCGCTTGAGCGAGTAATACAGGCTGCGCCCGTCCACACTCCAGTACGGCTCTTCCACCGCCTGGCCGATCCAGTCGGGATTGGCCATGATGGTTTCCAGGTCCAGTGCGCTTTGCGCCGCAGTCGCCTCCGGTGATTGTGCGGCGGCCACCGCGGGCAGCAGCAGTGCGAAGCATCCGGCCAACAGCAAACGATGCATGAGCGTCCCCATCCCCTGTGAAAAACCCCAAGCATAGCGAACCGCGTTGCGCGCGGCGGCCGTAGTGCCAAAGGTCACATGTCGCTTGAATCCAATTGGTGGGAGCATCCGGGCATCGCATGGAGGAGGACTGCGCCGTGGCGTCACTGGTCAAGACAGCGCTACTGCGCGCCCTGGGCATCGTGCTGGCATGCGGTATCGCCGGCGTCGCCAGTGGTCCCGCGCAGGCCCAGGTCAGTCCCGCGCTGCTGCAAGGCATGCAATGGCGCAACGTCGGGCCATTCATTGCCGGCCGGGTGAGCTCGGTGGCGGGCGTGGACGGGCAGCCGGCCATTGCCTACATGGGTGCCGACGACGGCGGCGTCTGGAAGACCGAGAACGCCGGCATCACCTGGGTGCCGCTCACCGACGCGGTGCACGAGATCCGCGGCGTCACCGCGCTGGCCGTGGCGCAGTCGCAGCCGCAAACGATCTATGCCGGGACCGGCAGCATCTTCGGCTCGGCCTACAGCAGCGGCGTTTGGACGTCCACCGACGCCGGCGCGCACTGGCAGAGCGCGGGCCTGCGCGATGCGGGCCCCATCGCCGCGTTGCTGGTCGACCCGCACGATCCGCACCTGCTGCTGGCTGCCACGCGGGGCATGCCGTTCACGCAGGGTGGCCAGCGCGGCGTGTTCCGCAGCAGCGATGGCGGGCAGAGCTGGCACCGCGTGCTGGATGCCGGCGCGAAATCCGGTGCCACCGGCCTGGCCTGGGCCACGGACCATCCGCAGGTGGTGTTCGCCACGCTGGCGCAGACGTTTCATGCGCCGGGCGCGAAGCGCTCCTTCGCCCATCCGGGGCCGACTGCCTTGTACAAATCCACCGACGCAGGCGTCACCTGGACGCAGGTCGTGGGCCGCAACCAGCCCGCAGCGATCGGTGAGCTGGCAGTTGCCGAGCACACCGGCGCCCAGCGCCTCTACCTGTTGAACCGCAGCGGCCTGTACCGCTCGGACGATGGCGGCGCGAGTTGGTCGCTGGGGACCAAGACGATCTATACCTCGAGCAGGCAGGTCTTGGTCGATCCGGCCGATCCTGACGTGGTCTACACGTTGGGCACGGCTGCCTATAGATCGACCGATGGCGGCCACACCCTCGTCGCATTCAAGGGCGCGCCCGGCGGCGATGATCCCAACCAGTGGTGGATCGACGCGGCCAATCCCCGCCACATTGTCTATGGCGGCGACCAGGGTGCGGTCGTGAGCCTGGATGGTGGCGCGAGCTGGAGCCTCTGGTACAACCAGCCGACCGCACAGGTCTACAAGGTCAGCACCGACAACCGATACCCGTACTGGATCTATGCCACCAAGCAGGACAGCGGCGCAATCGCGGTGGCGAGCCGTGGCCACTTCGGTCAGATCAACGGCTTCTTCGACTGGTTCCAGTTGCCGGGTTGGGAGACCGGCTTCGTCACCCCGGATCCCTCCGATCCCGACCAGATCTTCCTCAACGGTGACCTGGGCTACCTGTCGCGACTGCAGCGCGGCACCTGGCAAGCGCAAATCATCGATCCGGGCGCGGGCAGCATCAGCAACACCAGCGATACTGCCTACCGCCGCGCGGTGGCCGCGCCGATCGTGTTTTCCACCGATGGGCAAACCCTGTACTTCGGCACGCAGAACGTATGGGCGAGCCGCGACCGCGGGACCAGCTGGAACAAACTCAGCCCGGATCTCACCGCGCATCCCGGCAAGGCACCCGAGCCGCCGCCCGAAGGCGTGCACCACGGCGATGCGCTGACCTCCCTGTCGCCGTCGACAGTGCAGGCCGGCGTGCTGTGGACCGGCAGCAACAACGGCGTGGCCTATCTCAGCCGCGATGGCGGCCAGCATTGGCAGGACGTGACCCCGCCCGGCGTCGGCAAGTTTGGCGACGTCAACATCCAGGCCTCGCATTTCGACGCGGCCACGGCGTACGCCTCGGTCGACAACAGCCCCGCCGGCGACGGCACGCCGCACATCTACCGCACGCGGGATTTCGGCAAGACCTGGCAGACGATCGTTGCCGGCCTGCCGACCGACCAGCCGACCGGGAGCTATGTGCGCGTCGTGCGGGAAGATCCCGACAAGCAGGGCTTGTTGTTTGCCGGTACGGAAACCTCGGTCTACGTCTCCTTCGATGACGGCGGGCAGTGGCAGCCGCTGCGCCTGAACCTGCCGACGGCGTCGTATCGCGACCTCAAGATCCACGGCCACGACCTCATTGCCGGCACCTACGGCCGCGCGATCTGGGTACTCGACGACATCACCCCACTCGAGCAGATGAGCACGGTCCTGGCGACCCAGCCGGTGCACTTGTTCCGTCCCGAAACCGCAATCCGCGTCCAGGCCAACGTCAACCAGGACACGCCGTTCCCGGCCGAGGTGCCGCACGCGCCGAATCCGCCGCAGGGCGCGGTCATCGACTACTACCTCGCGCAAGCGGCGCAAGCCGTCGAGCTGCAGGTCCTCGACGCCAGCGGCAACGTGGTGCGCACCTATTCCAGCGCGCCCATCCCGCCGCTCACGCAACCGCTGCCGCCCGTGCAAAGCGACTGGCTGCAGCCACGCTTGCCCTTGCCTGCGACCGCCGGTGCGCATCGCGTGACCTGGGACTTGCGCTGGCCGATTCCGCCGGCCATCCGCGTGAGCTATGGCGACATGATGCAGGCCGTGCCTGGGGGCACGCCATTCGCACCGCAAGGCCCGCTCGCCGTGCCCGGCAACTACACCGTCAGGCTGACCGTGGATGGCGCCACCTCCATGCAGCCCCTGGTGGTGCAAGAAGATCCGCGGATTGGCGGGGCTCACGACGTGCTGGAGGGGATGCGCAAGCAATTGGCCCTGGCCCAGGACGTGGTCGCCGTGATGACCGCCAGCGAAGACGCCTATGCGCAGGGCGTAGCGCTGCAGGCCCGACTTGCCGCACTGCCGGCCGGGGCCACGAACACTGCGGCCAAGACCCTGGAGGAGAGTGTGACCAAGCTCACGGGTCGCGCAGCCGACGCGATGATCAGCCTCTCGGGCAGCAACTACGCCGTGCCCGCCGTCACCGGGCCACTCAGCTTCAGCCGCACCAATGGCCAGGCCTCGGCCTTGCTGAAACTGGTTACCTACCTCAGCGACCGCGCGCCGGTGGCTGCGCAGTACGCGACCTACCAGCAAATCTGCCGCGACTTCAATACGACCGTGGCCGCCTGGCAGGCCCTGCAACCCGCGCTCGCCAAGTTGAATGCGCAGCGTGGACAAGGTATGGGCGCCTCACTGCTGGTGTTGCCGGCACGCCAGAAGCTTTCGTGTTCGCCCCGTGTACCCAATCCCTGACGGTCATTACGACTCCGCAAAGGCGGACACGGCATACCATTGGCAGGAATACAGAGGAGACTTCCATGCCGACGCAACATCTCGCAGGTTCCAGGGTGGGCCGCACATTCGCGCGCGCCAGACGCCCGCTTGCGGTCGCCGTCCTCGCGTGCCTGTTGGGCGCGTGCGGTTCGGGTGGCGCGGGACCAGGCCAGGCGGGACTGAACCAGGCGGTGACACCGGGTGCCGCGGCCGAGGCGGAAGGCGCTTCCGCGTCGGTGGCCATGCCGTGCGTCGAGGCAGCCACGGCCTGTGAGCGTTGGATCACCTATGGCAATGGTCCGGCGCGCTCCATGGTTTTTTCGACCTATGCGCTGGACACCCCGAACCCGAAGGTGACGCGTGCGCTGATCATGGTCCACGGGGCGCTGCGCAATGCAGACCACTATTTCCGTACGGCAACCACGGCGGCTTTCATCGGCAGTGCACTGGACGATACCGTGGTCGTTGCGCCGCACCTGATCGATCGCAGCGATCCGCGCCAGGAGAACGAGGTGGTCTGGCCCGAATACAAGGACAACCCGATCAACTGGCGCGATGGCGGGGTATCCGTGACCGATCCCGGGCTCACCTCGTTCGATTTCGTCGACGCGATCGTGCGCAGGCTGGCCGACAAGAAGAACTTTCCCAACCTCACGCATATCGTGGTGGCCGGGCATTCGGCTGGCGGCCAGTTCACGAACCGCTATGAGATGGCGAACAAGCTGGATGGCACGCTCGATGGCATCACGATGAGCTATGCGGTGGCCAATCCATCGAGTTACGCGTGGCCGTCCGCGGATCGGCCTTTGCCGGTCGGCGACGCCGATCCGAAAGATGCCTACAAGGAGGCGATGAAGGGCGAAACGGTCAGCACCGACTTCAAGTACGGTCCGTTCGATGCGACCAGGGTCCCGACCTACGACCAATGGCCCAAGGGCATGGAAGGCCTCGGTGGTTACGTCAAGGACATGAGCGCCGACCAGTTGCGCAAGCAATTGGCCGAACGCAAGACGACTTATCTGCTCGGCCAGGTGGATGTGCTGCCCCTGGGTGGCTTCGACAGTTCGCCGGGCGCCATGGCCCAGGGACCGACCCGCCGTGCACGGGGAGAGGCTTATGCGAAATACATCCAGGACAACCTGGGCGCGAAGCCCCACGTGATCATTGTTTCCGAGTGTGGACACAACGACCGCTGCATCTACACGACGGGCAACGTGCTGCCGGTCATCTTTCCCAAGTAAGCTGGCGCGTGTGCTGCATGGCAGGGACGGCCTGAGTTGGGGATCGCGACACAATATGGGGCGGGCGGTTCGTCGTCCGCCACTCCATGGGTTTGACAGGGGTAGTTTCTTATGACCAGGTTGACTGCGCTCTTCGTATTTGCCGCGGCGTTGTTGTTGCCGCTGACGCTGCCGGCTGCCGCGCAGAACGCGCCGGATTTCCTGGGTGCGCATTCGGATCTGCACTACCGGATGGTGGGGCCGGCCCGCGGCGGTCGGGTCACGACGGTCACCGGCGTGCCGTCGCAGCCGCGGACGTTCTACATGGGCGTTGCCAGCGGCGGGCTGTGGAAGACGACGGATGCGGGCGCGAGCTGGGTGCCGATCTCGGACGGGCAGATACCCGTCGGGTCCATGGGCTCGGTCGACGTGTCGTTGTCCAATCCGAACATCGTCTATGTGGGTACGGGCTCCGAGGGCATCCGCAGCAACGTGTCCACGGGCCGGGGCGTCTACAAGTCCACGGATGCGGGTGCCACGTGGCAGTTTGTCGGCTTGCGCGATGCGGGCCAGATCGGCGCGGTGCGCATCGATCCGACGAACCCGGACGTCGTGTATGTCGCTGCGGTCGGCAACGCGTTCACGGACAATGCCGAGCGCGGCGTCTTCCGCACGCGTGACGGCGGCAAGACCTGGCAAAAAATACTGTTCGTTTCCAACAGCGTGGGTTCCTCGGATCTCGAGTTCCAGCCCGGCAACCCGAACGTCATCTACGCCGGCATGTGGCACGGGCAACGCAAGCCCTGGACCATCATCAGTGGATCGACCGATGGCGGGCTGTACAAGAGCACGGACGGCGGCGACCACTGGGCGAGAATGTCCAATGGCTTGCCCGCGGGCCTGTTCGGCAAGAGCAACCTCGCCGTCACCGCGGCGAATCCGCAGCGGGTGTACGCCCTGATCGAGGCCAAGCCCGGTGGTGGTTTGTACCGTTCCGACGACGCCGGCGCGCATTGGGCGCTGGTGACCTCCAAACCAGAGCTCATCACCCGGCCGTTCTACTACACCACGCTCGCGGCCGACCCGACGAATGCGGACGTGGTCTACGCTGGCGCCGAAGGCTTCTTCAAATCGACCGATGCGGGCAAGACCTTTGCCCGCCTGCCGACCCCGCACGGCGACAACCACGACATGTGGATCAACCCGCACGACGGCAAGGTGATGATCCAGGCCAACGATGGCGGCGCGAATGTCTCCTTCGACGGCGGGCACACCTGGTCCACGCAGTACAACCAGCCCACCGCGGAAATCTACGGCGTGGTGACGGACAACCAGTTTCCCTATCGCCTGTACGGAGCGCAGCAGGACAGCACCACCTTGATCGTGCCGAGCCTGCCGCTGAACACCGGGCAGGTCGAGGAATGGCGCACCGGACCCGGCTGCGAGACGGGACCGATCATGCCGAACATCAGCGACCCCGACATCGTGTATGGCTCGTGCAAGGGCCAGTTCAGCCGCATGTCGCTCAAGTCCGGGCAGGAACAGCAGTATTGGGTCGGTGCGCAGTCGCTGTATGGCGTGCCGCCGGGCCAGCTCACCTATCGCTTCCAGCGCACCTCGCCGATGGAGCTCTCTCCCCACGACGCGCATGTCATCTACTACGGTTCGCAGTACGTGCATCGCAGCCGCGACGAAGGCGTCACCTGGGAGCGCATCAGCCCGGACCTTACCGCGCACGACCCGCGCTACATGAAGATGATCAGCGGCACGCCGATCACCCGCGACATGACCGGCGAGGAGATGTACGCCACGCTGTACGCGATCCGCGAGTCACCGCTGCAAAAGGGACTCATCTGGACTGGCGCCAACGACGGTCCGGTCTACGTCACGCAGGATGACGGCAAGACCTGGACCAACGTCACGCCCAAGGGCCTGCCGCCGGGCGGACGCGTGCAGTATCTGGAACCCTCGCCGCATCGCGCCGGCTCGGCCTACATCGCCGTATACCGCTACCTGATGGGCGATTTTGCACCCTACATCTACCGCACCGACGACTACGGCAAGAGCTGGACGCGGCTCACCGATGGCAAGAACGGCATCCCGGCCGACGATCCGACGCGCGTGGTGCGCGAGGATCCCTCGCGCGAGGGCCTGCTCTACGCCGGCACCGAGTTTGGCCTGTATGTGTCCTTCGACAACGGCGGCCATTGGGAGTCCTTGCAGCTCAACCTGCCGGTGACGCCAGTCACCGACATCACGGTGCACAACAAGGATCTGGTGCTGGCCACCCAGGGCAGGGCGTTCTGGATCCTCGATGACCTGACACCACTGCACCAGTGGAATGATGCGATCAAGGCTGGCAATGCGCATTTGTTCCAACCGCGCGATGCCTACCGCATGTACTACCGCGCAGGCGGCGGCATGTTCGGCATCGGGCCGGGCACCCCGGCCACGGCGGTCCCGCAGTATCCGCCGCCGGGCGCGATGATCGACTACTACTTCGCGCAGCAGCCGACCGGCAAGGTCACGCTGGAGATCCTCGACGCAAGCGGCAAGACCGTGCGGACCTTCACCGCCGCCGGTGAGCCAGCCAAGGTGGCAGCCCCCAAGCCGGGCCAGGCACCCCTGTGGCATACGGCCGCGGATCTCCCGGCCCACCAGGGCGTCAACCGCTTCATCTGGGACCTGACTTACCCCGCGCCGCTGGGTGAGAAGAGCGGCGGCTTCCGGCCCGCGCGCGGCCCGATTGCCGTACCGGGTGCGTACAGCGTGCGCCTGACCGTCGACGCCTCCGCGGGCGCAGCGGCATGGACGGAGACCCAGTCCCTGGTGCTGAAGGCAGACCCGCGCAGCGCCGTCAACGGCGTGACGCTGGCCGACATGCAGCAGCAATTCGAGCACAACATGCGCGTGCGCGACCTGGTCTCGGATGTCAACCTGGCGGTGCAGCGACTGAAGGCGGCACAGGCCAGGTTGAAGGACGCGAGCAGTGCGGCGGACAAGGCCAGGCTGCGTGAACTGGACGCCATCGCGGCCAAACTGGAGACCCCGCCCGTGCGTTACAGCGAGCCCCAGTTGCAGGGCAACATCACCTACCTTTACGGCATGACCGATGGTGCTGACCAGAAAATCGGGCACGACGCGATCGACCGTTACCAGACGCTGCGTGCGGCGCTGGATGTGCAGTTGGCAGCATTGCAGAAGGTGCTTGGTCCGGTGCCGGCGAAATAGGTGAGTACGCTGGTCTGCCGGCCGGTTGCCTCAGGTCTTGGCATGGCGCCGCGGCGCCATGCCGCGCAGGCTGATATTGTTGGCGTCGGCGTCGCGGGTTACGCGCGGTCGCGACCGATGACCGCGCCGCTGCCTCCACCGTCGTCATGACAAGGACTCGAGGGACATCGCCCATGCGTGCATTTGCAATGAAGTCGTTGTGTTGCCGGTTTTGGCTGCCGGCCTTGTTGTTGGCGTTCGCCGCATCGACGCAGGCGCAACCGGCGGTGTCCGCGGCCGAACACGCGCGGCTGCAGGCCACGGCGCAGGCAGTGACGATCACCCGCGACAACTGGGGTGTGGCGCACGTACACGGCAAGACCGATGCCGACGCGGTGTTCGGCATGATCTACGCGCAGTGCGAGGACGACTTCAACCGCGTCGAGAGCAACTATCTCACCGCACTCGGCTGGACCGCGCAGGCCGACGGCGAGGCCGCGATCTGGCAAGACCTGCGCCAGCAGCTCTTCATCGACCCGGTGGTGCTGAAGAAGCTGTACAAGCAAAGCCCGGCCTACCTGCGCAAGCTGATGGATGCCTGGGCCGACGGCATGAACTGGTACCTGGCCAGCCATCCAGACGTCCAGCCGAAAGTCATCACGCACTATGAGCCGTGGATGGCGCTGGCCTTCACCGAGGGCAGTATTGGTGGCGACACCGAACGCGTGGAGCTGAAGCCGCTGGCGGCGTTCTACGGTGACAAGCACCCGGCGCTGGCTGCCGCCGAACCCGCCAGCTGGGCCGAGCCGACGGGTTCTAATGGCATCGCGATTGCACCCAAGCTCACGACCGACGGGCATGCGCTGCTGCTGATCAACCCCCACGTCACGTTCTATTTCCGCAGCGAATCGCAAATGTCCAGCGACGAAGGGCTGGATGCCTATGGCGCATCGACCTGGGGCCAGTTCTTCATCTACCAGGGCTTCAACCAGCACATTGGCTGGATGCACACGTCCACCGGCGTCGACGCCGTGGACGAATTTGCCGAAACCATCGTGCACAAGGATGGCAAGCTGTTCTATCGCTACGGCAAGGAACTGCGGCCGGTCACCACGCGGCAGATCACGGTGCGCTATCGCGCCGGCGACGGCACGATGCAGTCGCGCGTGTTCACCGGGTATTTCACCCATCACGGCCCGATCGTGCGCGAGGAGAATGGCAAGTGGATTGCCGAGGCACTGATGAACCGGCCGATCCCGGCGCTGGAGCAGAGCTGGCTGCGCACCAAGGCGACCGATTACGCCAGCTACATGAAGGTGGCCGAGCTCAAGGCGAATTCCTCGAACAACACCTTGTTTGCCGACGACAAGGGCAACATCGCATTCCTGATGCCGCAGTTCATCCCCAAGCGGGACAACCGTTTCGATTACACCAAGCCGGTCGACGGCAGCGATCCGGCCACCGATTGGCAGGGGCTGACGCCGCTGGCGGACATGCCCAGCGTCGTCAATCCGCCGAACGGCTGGGTCTTCAACACGAACGACTGGCCATATTCGGCGGCAGGCAAGTACAGCCCGAAGCAGGCGGACTATCCGCGCTACATGGACACGTTTGGCGAGAACCCGCGCGGCCTGCACGCGACGCGACTGCTCACCGACGCGAACGGCTTCAGCATTCCATCGCTGATCACGAAGGCGTTCGATTCCTACCTGCCGGCCTTCGCGCGGCAGCTGCCGCCGCTGCTTGCCGATTACGATGCGCTCGCCGCGAACGATCCACTGCGCGCGAAATTGGCCGGCCCGATCGGCCTGCTGCGCAGCTGGGACTACCGTTGGGGCATCGCCTCCATGCCGACCACCCTGGCCGTGTTCTGGGGCGACACGCTGTGGGATGAGGTCAGCAAGGCCGACACCGCCGAGGGCCTGTCGCGTTATGACGCGATGGCCGACAAGGCCGGGGCCAAGGCACGCCTGGGCGCGCTGGCCGAAGCTGTCGAACGGCTGCAACAGGATTTCGGCAGTTGGGGCGTGCCCTGGGGCGAGGTCAACCGATTCCAGCGCCTGGACGACACGCTGACGCCGCATTTCGATGATGCCAAGCCGAGTATCCCGGTGCCGTTCACGTCCTCGCGCTGGGGCTCGCTGGCCTCGTTTGGCGCCCACCGCTGGCCCGGTACCAGGCGCTTCTACGGCAACAGCGGCAACAGCTTCGTCGCCGCGGTTGAATTCGGGCCCAAGGTGCGTGCGCGCGCGATCAAGGCGGGCGGCCAGAGTGGCCATGCCGATTCAGCGCACTTCACCGACCAGGCAAACCGCTATGCGACGGGCAACCTGCGCCCGGTCTATTTCTGGCCCGAGGAGCTCAAGGACCATACCGAGCGCGTCTATCATCCCGGCTCTTGAAGGGCTCTGAATAATCGTATCTTCGTCACTCCTGTACCGCATCGTCATTCCCGCGAAAGCGGGAATGACGATGCGGTAGATTGGCCACGGCTTTTCCAGTTTGAATTTGCGAGGATGCGATGGGCCTGCCGACTGTCGAACACGAGACTGGTCCCAACCCGACCCACAGCATCATCTGGCTGCATGGGCTGGGTGCCGACGGCAATGATTTCGCACCGATCGTGCCGGAGCTGGTGGATCCCTCTTGGCCGCCACTGCGTTTCGTCTTTCCGCACGCGCCAGTGCGGCCGGTGACAGTCAACAACGGCATGCCGATGCGTGCGTGGTACGACATTGCGGGGTTCGACCTCATGGCGCGCCAGGACGAAGCAGGCGTGCGGGCTTCGATTGGCGAAGTGGAAGCGCTCATCGTCCGTGAGCACGAGCGCGGCGTGCCGAGCAGACGCATCGTGCTGACCGGATTCTCGCAAGGCGGCGCGATCGCGCTTGCCGCCGGACTGCGTCACGCGCAGACGCTGGCTGGCATCGTTGCCCTGTCAACCTATGTTCCGATCCACACCACGCTGGCCGCGGAGCGCAGCGCTGCCAATGCCGCGACGCCGATCTTCTGGGGTCACGGCACCGCCGATCCTGTCGTGGTGATGCGGCGCGGCGCGGAATCCCGCGATCAGTTGCGCGCGCTCGGCTACAGCGTCGATTGGCATGTCTACCCGATGGGGCACGCGGTCTGCGCCGAGGAAATCGGCGACTTGCGCGCCTGGCTGGGAGAAAAGGTGTCAGGGTCATTTTTCGAACGGCGGTCCAGACCAATTGCAGGAGACGGGGTCGAAAAATGACCCTGACACCTTTTCTGCTGCGGCATACTGGCGCGCATGCAGCCGGCCAAAACAACTTCACGCTCACCCGCAGCGAACCCCTCGCACAGTCCGTTGCCGGACTTTTGCGACTTGCCGGCGCTGTTCGCGTTGTTCGTGGTGGGTGCGCTGACGGTCACCATCATGTGGCTGGCGCGCGATGCGCCGCGAGACTGGGCGGCCTACAGCGTGGGCATGCTGTTCGTCACCTGGCTCGCCCTGGTCATGACCGTGGCGCTGTGCAAGCTGCGCCCATTCCTGCAGCGCCTGCCCGGCCGCCTGCCCTATGTCGGCGTGTGGCTGCTCCTGGTGTTGATCGTGCAAGTGGCGAGCGGCATTGCCAGTTGGCTGGATACGTCGCTGAGTACCGGGCTGATCCGCGCCGATTTGCCGGAGTTCGTGCGCGACAACGTGGTCATCGCGGCCCTGCTCGGCGCGGCGATGTTGCGTTACTTCTACGTGCTGGCGCAGTGGCAGGCACGCCTGGCTGCGGTTTCACGCGCCCAGGTGGAAGCCTTGCAGGCCCGCATCCGACCGCATTTCCTGTTCAACAGCATGAACACCGTGGCGGCCTTGATCCGGGTCGACCCCGCCGGCGCCGAACGCACCGTGGAGGATCTGTGCGAGCTCTTCCGTGCCGCGCTCGACCAGCATGACGCTGGAGACGGCACGCTGGGCGAGGAGCTGGAGTTGATCGAGCGTTATCTCGGGATCGAACAGTTGCGACTGGGCGAGCGCCTGCATGTCCACCGCGAGCTGGATGACCTGCCGGCCGGCTTCCCACTGCCGCGCCTGCTGTTGCAGCCGCTGGTGGAGAATGCCGTGCGCCACGGCATCCAGCCGCTGCGCGGGGGCGGCGAGATCAGCCTGCGTGGCGAACGGCTGGGTACCGGCGTGCTGATCGAGATTCGCAACCCCTTGCCCGACACGGCCTCGACTCCCGGCAACGGCCACGGCCTGGACAACGTGCGCCAGCGCATCGCCTACCGCTACGGCGCGCAAGCCAGCATGCAGACTGGTGCGCAGCAGGGTCAGTTCGTGGTGACGCTGCAGCTGCCCGGCGCGCAGCCATGAGCCGCGTGCTGATCGTTGACGACGAGCCCTTGGCGCGGGCCCGCCTGGCCGCACTGCTCCGTGAATGCGAAGGTGTCGAAGTCGTGGGAGCGCTCGCAGAAGGCGAGCGCGCGCTGGTCGCCGCCCACGAACTGCAGCCGGAGATCGTGCTGCTCGACATCAACATGCCCGGCCTCGACGGCATGGCCGTGGCCCAGCGCTGGATGGGCAAGGGGCGCCCGCAGGTGATCTTCTGCACGGCCTACGACACGCATGCGCTGGAGGCCTTCGAGCTCGATGCCATCGACTACCTGCTCAAGCCGGTGCGCCTGGAGCGTTTGCGCGTCGCGCTGGTGCGCGCCCAGCGCCGCCTCGCCGAGGCCGCCGAGGAGCCTCCGGTCTATCTGCGTGGGCGGCTGGGCAGCGAGGAAATCCGCGTGTTGCTGGACGACGTGATCTGCCTGCTGGCCGAGGAAAAATACGTCGTGGTCAGGCACCGCCATGGCGAGTTGCTGATCGAGGAGTCGCTGCGCCAGCTGGAGGACGCCTATCCGCAGCTGCTGGTCCGGCTGCACCGCAATTGCCTGGTGCCGCCCGCGCGCCTGCTGGGCTTGAAGACCCTGGGTGACGGCCGCGTCCTCGCGCGCCTGGATGGCACCGATTTCGCGCCCGAAGTCAGCCGGCGCAATCTCGCCGTCGTGCGCCGCCTGCTGCGGCTGTGAAGGAGAGGGGTCAGCGTCATTTTTCGACCTGCGGTCGGAACCGGTTGGTGGATGCGGCGTCGAAAAACGACGCTGACCCCTTTTCCTCTCTTCGTGGCAGCATGGTGGAGGAGGTAAAGACATGACTCAGGCATTCAAGGTGGGCGATCACGTGCGCTGGAACTCCGAGGCGGGGCACGTCAGCGGCAAGATCATCAAGGTGCACACCAGCGATACCGAGTACAAGGGCCACATGCACCGCTGCAGCAAGGACGATCCGCAGTACGAGATCAAGAGCGACAAGACCGAGCACATCGCCCTGCACAAGGGCTCGGCGCTGCACAAGATCGAGTGAGCCGTGAAAAGGGATCAGCGTCATTTTTCGGGCAACGGTCACGGTCAGGCGGAGGATGCCGGGTCGAAGAATGACCCTGCCTCGAATGGCACTTACTTAAGCGCGAAACCTCACTTTTCGTCATTCCCGCGGAGGCGGGAATCCATGGACTACGCCCGCTTTCGAGTCATACAAAGGCACTGGATCCCCGCCTTCGCGGGGATGACGGGGCTTAAGTAAGTGTCGTTCGACACTGACCCCTTTTCCGACGGCGTGCCGCGCATCTGGACCATCGGCCATTCCACGCGCACGTTGGAAGAGTTCCGCGGCCTGCTCGGGCATTACGCGATTGAGGCCCTTGCAGACATCCGCCGCTTTCCCGGGTCGCGCCGTTACCCGTACTTCCAGCGCGACGAACTGGCCGTGAGCCTGCCGGCGCAGGGCATTGCCTACCGCTGGTTGCCGCAGTTGGGTGGACGCCGCCAGGTACGGCGTGGCTCGCGCAACACCGCCTGGCGCAACGCCTCGTTCCAGGGTTACGCGGACTATATGGAGAGCCCTGAATTTGCCGAGGGCGTGGCCGAGCTGCTCGACTTTGCGCGCGGCCGCCGCACCACGGTCATGTGCGCCGAGGCGGTGTGGTGGCGCTGCCACCGCTCGATGCTCGCCGATTTTCTCAGCGTGCGCGGCATCGAGGTCATCCACATCATCGACGAACGCCACGGCAACCCGCACCCCTACACCGCGCCCGCCCGCATCGTGGATGGCCGGTTGACCTACGAGGCCGACCGCGGGGCACCACTGAAGGCCGGCAAGCCGCCCGCCGCGAGGTGTTGAGCACCGGTGAACCGCAGTTCCATTGGCGACAAACCCGTGGGAGCCTGCTGGTGGAATGCACCCAATCCCCCTGAACACCAGCTCCGTGTTCGACCGGCACGAACGGCGAGTGCTGACGCTGGACGACTTGTTCGTCGATCCAATGGCTGCGCCCGACACGCTTGCGGCCTACGCGCACGGCGTTGCAGCGGGATCTGCCGGCACAGGCGTCCCCATCGCCTCCACTGAGCGGCGCAGTCGACCTTATTCCTTTTTGACTGCGTGGCCGCCAAATTCGTTGCGCATCGAGGCCAGCAGCTTGTCGGCAAACGAGTCGCTGTCGCGCGAGCGCAGGCGCTCGATCAGTGCCGCGGTGATGATGGGCGCCGGCACGTCGAGCTCGAGTGCGGCGGCGACGGTCCAGCGGCCTTCGCCGGAGTCCACGACGTAGGGGGCGACGCCGTCCATTTCCGGGTTCTTGCCCAGCGCGTCGGTGGTCAGCTCCAGCAGCCAGGAGCGCACCACGCTGCCGTAGCGCCAAATCTCGCCGATCTGATGCAGGTCGAGGCCGAATTCCTGCTTGTGCTTCAGGATCGAGAAGCCCTCGGCGTAGGCCTGCATGAGCCCGTATTCGATGCCGTTGTGCACCATCTTGGTGAAGTGGCCGGAACCGACCGGACCGACGTGGCCCCAGCCCTGGTCCTTGCCCGGCGCCAGTGTCTCGAAGATGGGCCGCAGCGCTTCGACGGTCTTGGGGGCGCCGCCGACCATCATGCTGTAGCCCTCTTTCAGGCCCCAGACGCCGCCGCTGGTGCCGCAATCGACATAGCCGAGGCCGTGGTCGGCGTACACCTTCGCGCGGCGCAGCGTGTCCTGGTAATTGGAGTTGCCGCCGTCGATCACCGTGTCGCCCTTGGCCAGCAGCGGCAGCAGCGCATCGACCGTGTCGTCGGTGATCTTGCCCGATGGCACCATCAGCCACAGGACGCGCGGCGGCTGCAGCGCCTGGACCAGGGCCTGCAGCGTGTCGGCCGAGGCTGCGCCATGTTGCTCCAGCGCCTTGCGTGCGGCCGCGTTGGGATCGAAGCCCGTTACCCCATGGCCGCCAAGCAGCAGGCGTTGCGCCATGTTGGCGCCCATCTTGCCCAAACCAATCATGCCCAGTTTCATGTCAATCTCCTCGAGTCCATCCCGCATCGTGCAACCAGCGTCGCCAACGCGGCGTGATGGCCGGACGTCCGAGCGCGCGCGCGCAGGCCTCGGCGGCCTTGGTGATCGCCTCGGCCTGGGTCGGGTACGGGTGCATGACCCGGCCCAGGGCACACAAGCCTATGCCTCCTTGCATGGCCAGGGTGATTTCGTTGATCATCTCCCCGGCATGGCGCGCCACGATCGTGGCGCCGAGGATATGGTCGCTGCCTTCGCGCACGTGGATCTTGACGAAGCCGGCCTCCTCGCTGTCGGCCACCGCGCGGTCGACATCGTGCATCAGGATGGTATAGGTCTTGACCGGTATGCCGCGTGCGCGTGCCTGGCGCACGTAGATGCCCACGTGGGCAATTTCCGGATCGGTGTACGTGCACCAGGTGGTGATGAGGCTGCTCAGGCGCTCGCGTCCGCCTTGGAGCGCGTTGCGCACGGCCATGCGCGCACTGGCGTCGGCGGTGTCGTTGAACTTGTCTTCCAGGCAGACATCGCCGGCGGCGTAGATGCGCGGGTTGCTGCTGCGCAGGAAATCGTCCACGTGCACGCCGCGCGCGGCGTCGTAGGCGACCCCGGCGGCCTCGAGGCCCAGGCCCTCGACGCTGGGCACGCGGCCGGCGCCGGTCAGGATTGCGTCGACCGCGATCGTGCTGTGGTAATCGTCGCTGACCAGGTCGGCGAGTTTTTCCCCGTTTTCTTCGCGCACGCGCACCACCTGGGTGTTGAGGCGCACCGCGATGCCGTCGTGTGCCAGGGCGGCGGAGAGGATCTGGGCCGCGTCGCGTTCCTCGCGTGGCAGGAACAGCGGCCAATGCTGGACGATGGTGGTGTGCGCGCCGAAGCGGCAAAAGGCCTGCGCCATCTCACAGCCGAGTGGACCACCGCCGATCACGAGCAGGCGCGGTGGCAGCGTGGTCAGGTCAAAGACGCTGGCATTGGTGTAATAGCCGGCCGCCACCAGGCCGGGAATCGGCGGCGTGTCCGGCCGCGCACCGGTGGCGACCAGCGCCTTGCCGAAGCGCAACTGGGTGGTACCGACCTGCAGGCTGTCCGGCCCGGTGAAGCGGCCCAGGCCATAGAACACGTCGACGCCCGCGGCGGCCAGGTCGGCAGCCGAGCAGGTCCGGCTGAGCCGGGCGCGGATTGCGCGCATGCGCTGCATCACGGCGGGGAAGTCGACGCGGATGTCGCCGGGGACCTGCGCACCGTAACGTTCCGCGTCGCGCATCTCGGCATACAGGCGCGAGGTACGGATCAGGGCCTTGGATGGGATGCAGCCAATGTTGAGGCAATTGCCGCCAAGCAGGTGGCGCTCGACCAGCGCAACCTTCGCGCCGGCGCGCGCCGCGGCGTGCGCGGCCACCGTGCCCGTGGTGCCGCCGCCGACCACGACCAGGTCGTAGCGCGGTTGTGGCTGCGGGTTGTGCCAGTCAGGCGGGTGCAGGCTGGCCAGGCGTTCGTGCTCGCTGGCATCGTCCGGCACGGAAGGCCGCGGTGGTGCCCGTTCCGGCATGGCGGCAGGAGCGGCCACGGCTACAGCCACCCGCCGCGAAAGCCGGCGCGCTGCAGGCCGCGCCGGATCGCCGGGCAGCCGCGCAGCAGGCGCCAGACCAGGCCGCTGCGCTGGTTTTCGATCATCAGGCTGACGATGCCCTGGTCCAGGCCGAAGTGGCCGGCAGCCACCCAGGCCGGGCCATCGGCAGCGGCCAGGCTCGGGTTGAAGCTGCTGGCAAATTGCCGCTCCGGCAGGATTTCGGGATAGCGCCGCAACATGGCGCGGGTCGCGCGCAGGGCCAGCTCCGGAGCGAACGGCAAGGAGGCCAGCGGCGCCCAGCCGCCGATCGAGCCGTCATCCGGGCCGTAGGGTACGCCGCGCGCGGCGTAGCCAAACAATGGCCGCCCCGTTATGGCCACCGCCGCGGGCGGATCGCTTGGCCCATCGCAGGCGGTCAAGCCCCAGCAATCCTCGGCGTAACCACGGAACGAGTGTGGATTGCGCCGCGCATATTCGCGTTGCACCTCGGTGGCGCGCCGGCTGTTCTCGAAATAGTCGCAGTGCTTTTCGCGCATGAATGCGTCGCGGATGCCGCGAAAGTCGATCCAGGCATGCGAGAACTGGTGGATGAACAGGGGCCCGGCGTAGAGGAAGTCGATGTCGTACAGGTTTTCCCACTGGTAGGTGGCGGTCCACGCCGCATAGTGGCCAAGGTCAATGGCGTGGGTCGGCGAGCCGAGTGCCAGGACGTACAGGATCAGGCCCTCGTTGTAGCCATCCCAGCCGTAGTTGAGGAAGCCGCTTTCCGGTTTCCAGCCTTGCCGCAGGGTCGTCGCGCCGCCCTGCGCCCAGCACCAGTCGACCCGGCGATAGAGCGTGTCGACGATCGCACGCAATTCGCGTTCTGGCGCCGTGTCCGCGGTGAAATAGCTGGATGCGGTGAGCGCTCCGGCCAGCAGCAGTGCGGTGTCGATCATCGACAACTCGCACTGCCAGGTGCGCTGGCCGCTGTGCATGTCCAGGAAGTGGTAGTAAAAGCCGCGATAGCCCGTCGCGAGCGGCGCCTCGTCCTGCTCGCTGTCGCGGAAGAAGCGCAGGGCGGCGAGGCTGCGGGCGAGCGCCTCGTCGCGGGCCAACCAGCCACGCTCGACCGCGATGGTGTAGGCCGACAAGGCAAAGCCGACCACCGCGATGCTGCACGGCGAGCCCTCGCGCGTGGTGTCGGCAACCAGGCCGTTGGCCGGATTGGCAGCATGCAGGAAATAGTCGATCGCCGCGCGCTGCAGGTGCTCCAGCAAGGCGTCGTCGTCGAGCGCCAGGAGCGCGGCGATGCCCACTTCGGTACCCGCGGCTGGCGCGGCAAGAGCCATGTCCATGTGCGTGGCAATCCTGGTCATGGTCGTCGTGGCTTCACGCGCCGGATGCCTGGTCATGGCGGAGCCAGCCTCCGGTAAAGCCCGCCTGGCGCAAGCCCTGGACCACGGGCCGGGACGAGCGCAGCAGCTTCCACAACATGCCGCTGCGCTGGTTTTCCACCATCAGCAGGATCGGGGCCAGGTTCAGGCCGAAGAAATATGGCGATACCCAGCCGGGCGAAGAAGGAGACGCAGCGTCACTGCAAGTCTGATTGAAGCTGGCCTTGAAACCATACGGATGATGCTCGTGCAACTGCAGGGTATGCATGAAGTGGTGCAGCGTCGGCAACACCACGTCCGGGGCGAATGGCAGCGAGGCGGCCACCACCCACGGCGCAATCGTGCCGTCGTCGACGCCACCGGGTGCGCCGCGGCCGGCGTAGTCGAGGAAGTGCCGCTGCACGCCGTCCACGGTCAGCGTCAAAGGGCCGGGCCCGTCGCTGGCGGTGATGCCCCAGCAGTCGCTACCATAACCCTTGAAGCCAAGCGGGTTGTCGATGGCATAGCGTTGCTGGATCAGGGTGGCGCGCCGGCTGTTCTCGAAGTAGTCGCTACCCTTGTCGCGCATGAACGCGTCCTGGACGCCGCGCAGGTCCAGCCAGATCTGCGACAGTTGGTGGGTGAACAGCGGCCCGCAATAGAGATAGTCGAGGTCGTAGCAATGCTTCCATTCGTAGGTTGACGACCAGGCCGTATAGGCGGCTGGCGGCACCGCATGCGACGGCGAGCCCAAGGCCAGCATGTACAACATCAAGCCCTCGTCGTAGCCCTGCCAGCGGTAGGGGATGAAGCCGTGTTCCGGATACCAGCCATGCCCGATCGTGCCATCGGCCGCCTGCGCCCAGCGCCAGTCGGCACGTTCGTAGAGGAACTGCGCGAGCTCGCGGACTTCCCGTTGCGCCGCCGTGTCGGCGTTGAAATAGGCAGCGGCCGTCAACATGCCGGCAAACAGCAGGGCGCTGTCGACCGTCGACAATTCGCAGTGCCAGGCACGGCGTCCGGTCTGCATGTCCAGGAAGTGGTAGTAGAAGCCCCGGTAGCCGGTGGCATTGGCGGCCTTGCCCTGGACGCTGTCGCGGAAGAAACGCAAGGTCTTCAAGGTGCGCGTGAGCGCCGTCTTGTGGCTCATGAGTCCACGTTCGACGGCAACCGGATACGCGCTCAAGGCCAGCCCGGTCGCGGCGATGCTGCACGGCCAATCCGGTGCGGTCTTGTCTGACACCAGGCCGTTTTCGAGGTTGGTCTCGTAGCGGAAATAGGCGAACGCCTTGCTTTGCAGGCGCTGCATCAATTGCGTGGATGGCAGCACACGAGTGGACATGCGGGCGCGAGTCGAAACCTTTGATCGGGATGATGGCGATGGCCGCGGGCGGTGCGATGCACGGTCGCGTTCATCCTACCCTGCCGTGCTTGTTGGTGCAGGTGAATGCCAATGCGTCTGCCCGGGCGAGCGGTATCGGTTGTCTTGACGCCATGCAGGCAGGAATCGGCGCATGCTGGAGCTTGCGTCTGCGCCAGGAGATCGAACCATGACCCCAGCCACCAACTCATCCGGTATGGCCGTCAAGCACTGTCATCTGCTCTCGAATGGCAGTTACCGTGTCCTGCTCGACGCCACGGGTTCGGGCTACAGCCGCTGGCGCGGTGCGGCGGTGACGCGCTGGCGCGAGGACCCGACAACCGATCCTTGGGGCAGCTATCTGTTCCTGCGCGATGAGGAAAGCGGCCGGGCCTGGTCAGTCACGCGGCAACCCTTGGGCACGCCGATGCCTGATGATGAGGTCACGTTTGCTCCCGGTAGTGCGCGCTTCGTGCGTCGCCATCACAGCGTGCACAGCGTGCTCGAGGTCGCGGTCGACCCCGGGCGTGACGTCGAACTGCGCCGGCTCAGCGTGAGCAACCATGGCGACCACACGCGCCGGCTCTCGCTGACCAGTTACGCCGAGCTGGTGCTGGGCCCGGCCGCGGCAGACGACGCCCATCCGGCATTCTCCAAGATGTTCGTCGAGACCGAATGGGATGCGACCCATGCGATGTTGCTGGCGACGCGGCGTCGGCGCGATGTCCATGAGCCGACGCTGTGGCTGGCGCAAGCCATGCAGGTCCTGGGCCGGCCGGTGGACGATGGCTGCGGTTACGAGACCGACCGCGCGCGCTGGCTGGGCCGTGGCCGCACGCTGCGCAATGCGCAGGCCATGCTGCCGGGCGCCCGGTTGGAACGGACGGTGGGTTGCGTGCTCGATCCGGTATCCAGCTTGCGCCAGCATTTCACGTTGGCCCCGCGCGAGAGCGTGACCCTCCTGTTGTGGACCCGAGTCGGCGACAACCGTGCGCAGGCGCTGGCCCTGGCCAGCGAGCTTGGCGATGGCGACAGCGCGGCACGCTTGTTTGCCGCGGCAGGCCAGGAGGCGACTGATCGGCAGCAGCGCCACGCCGTGGATGCGCCATTGCACGATCGTGCCGAACGCTGGTTGGGCGCACTGGTCGGCAACGATGCCGGCGAGCGCGCCATGGCCACGGATCGCCAGCGTGGCCATGGCGGCGCGCCCACGCTGTGGGTCGCCGGCATATCCGGTGACCGGCCCCTGCTGTTGTTGCGGCTGCGCGATGGCGCCGGGCTGGAGCAGGTGCGCGAACTGTTGCGGGTCCAGCGCTGGTGGCAGGCGCAGTATTTCGCGGTGGACGTGGTCTTGCTCAGCGCGGCCGACGGCAGCGCGGATGCCAATGCGCTGGATGCGGCGTTGCAGCCCTTGCTCGACGAGCAGCAGGCGGCGCTGAAGGCACACCCCGCGCAGCCCAAGGCCGAAGTGTTTGCGCTGCGCGAGGACCGCATTGACGCTGGCTTGCGTGACGGCCTGACGGCGTTTGCCCGGGTCGTCCTGGATGCGGCGGCGGCCAAGCCGGCACCAACGCCATCGGCGATTCCGCCGGTCTCCGTGACGCCTGTCCGCGCGACCCGGCCGGCTGCTGCCGCCTCGCCCGAGCCTGGTCCGTTCGAGTTCCCCAATGGCGTTGGTGGCTTCGTGGATGGCGGCCGCAGCTACCGCATCGAGTTGCGGCAAGGACATACCACGCCGGCGCCGTGGATCAACGTGATTGCCAATCCGACGTTTGGCTTCCTCGTCTCGGCCGAGGGGGCCGGCTACACCTGGTCGTTGAACAGCCAGCAGAACCCGCTGACGCCATGGCCGAACGACGCGGTGAGCGACACACCACACGAGGCACTGTACTTGCGCGACGAGGACACTGGCGTGTTGTGGAGTGCCACCGCGCTGCCGATCCGCCTTGCCGACACGGACTACGTCGTGACCCACGGCAAGGGCTGGACCCGCTTTGGCCACGTCACCCATGAGCTGGCCGTGGAGCTCACCCAATGCGTGCCCACCGGCGATTCGATCAAGCTGTCGCGGCTGCGGCTGGTCAACCGCTCGGCGCGCACGCGGCGTTTGCGGGTCACCGCTTATGTCGAGTGGATGCTGGGGGCGAATGGCACGGTGCCGGCACCCTTCGTGGCCACCAGCCGCGATGCGGACACGGGCGCCTTGTTGGCACGCAATCCGTGGCGTCCGGACTTTGCCGACCGCGTGGCGTTCATGGACCTCGGCGGCGTGCAGCAATCGCTGAGTGGCGATCGCGCCGAGCTGCTCGGTACCCTCGGCAGCATGGCGCAACCGGCGGCGCTGCATGGTGGCAAGCCGTTGTCGGGCGCGCTTGGCGCCGGCCTCGATCCCTGCGGCGCGCTGCAAACGGTGATCGAGCTGCCGCCGCACACGGAAATCGACGTATTGTTCCTGCTTGGCGACGCGGCCGATGGGCCCCACGCGCAGGCACTGGTCGCCAAGTACCGCGACCGGGACTTCGATGCGGTACTCCGCGAGGTGGCGGCGCAGTGGTCCGGCGTGCTCGACGCCGTGCAGGTGCACACGCCCGATCGTGCCTTGGACATCATGCTCAACGACTGGCTGCTGTACCAGGTCACCAGCTGTCGCCTGTGGGCGCGCACAGCCGGCTACCAGGCGAGTGGCGCCTATGGCTTCCGCGACCAGTTGCAGGACGTGATGGCCCTGTGCGTCACCCGTCCGGACCTCGCCCGCGAGCACCTGCTGCGCGCCGCCGGGCGCCAGTTCGCGGTCGGTGACGTGCAGCATTGGTGGCTGCCCCCGAAGGGCCAGGGCATCCGTACCCGGATCAGCGACGACCGCATCTGGCTGGCCTACGTGGCGAGCCATTACCTGGCGTTCACCGGCGATGTCGCGCTGCTGGACGAGCCGGTGGCGTTCCTGACCGGGCAGTCCATTGCCGAAGGCGCGACCGATGCCTTCTTCCAGCCGGGCCAGGGCGAGTCGGCGAGCGTCTACGAACACTGCGCGTTGGGCCTGGATTCGAGCTTGGCTCTTGGCGCCCACGCGCTGCCCCTGATGGGCACCGGCGATTGGAACGATGGCTACAACAACGTCGGGGCCCAGGGTCGTGGCGAAAGCGTGTGGCTGGGCTGGTTCCTGTGCGCGGCCATCGCCGCATTCGCACCACTGGCGCGGCAGCGCGGCGACGAGGCGCGGGCGCAGCGCTGGCTGGAGCACGCCGACGCCCTGCGTTCGGCATTGGAGCAGGCCTGGGACGGACAGTGGTATCGGCGGGGTTACTACGACGACGGCGCGCCCTTGGGTTCCAGCAGCAGCCAGGAGTGCTGGATCGACAGCATTGCCCAGTCCTGGAGCACACTCAGCGGCGCGCCGCCCGCACCGCACGCGGCCGCTGCCATGGCGGCAGTGGACCGGCTGCTGGTCGACCATGTCCACCGCCTCTCCCGCCTGTTCACGCCGCCGTTCGATCACGCCAAGGAGAACCCCGGCTACATCAAGGGCTATCCGCCTGGCGTGCGCGAGAACGGCGGCCAGTACACGCACGGCGCCATCTGGACGGTGTTTGCCTGGGCCCAGCTCGGCGACGGTGTGCGCACTGCGGGCACCTTCGACATCCTGAACCCGATCCACCACAGCGACAACCCCGCCGCGGTGCAGCGCTACAAGGTGGAACCATATGTCGCCTGCGCCGATGTCTACGCGGTGGCGCCGCACATCGGGCGCGGAGGCTGGACCTGGTATACGGGCTCCGCGGCGTGGCTGTATCGCGCCGGGCTGGAGGCGCTGCTTGGTTTCCACCTGGATGGGGACAGGCTGCGCGTCGAGCCCTGCATCCCGCCGACCTGGTCGGGTTTCTCGATGACCTGGCAGCGTCGCGGCGCGCAGCACCTGACGCCCTATGCGATCACGGTGGAAAACCCCGACGGCGTTGGCCGGGGGATCAAGCGGCTTGAACTGGACGGCCAGGCGCTGGCTGAAGGCTACGTGCCTTTGGCCGACGATGGTACGGCGCACCTGGTGCGCGTCGTGCTCGGCTGAAGTCCGCAGTCGTGGCCGCGTGGTCGATAGCCGCCAGCTGGCTAGTGCCCGGCGGCCGCGGCGACCGCGTTGAAGCGCGCGGCAATGTAGCCGTCACTGAAGCTGGTCAGGCCATGGTCGCGGATGAAGCCGCAATGCCCGCCGTAGGGTGCCATGTCCAGCTCGATGTTGGGCGGCAGGCGCAGCTCGTCGAAGCTGTGCGCGGGGATCACCGGATCATCGCGTGCGGCGAGGATGCATGCCGGTATCTGCATCGAGCGCAGCGCGTCGCCGGCGATGGAATAGCCGTCCAGATATTGCTGCAGCGAGGCGAAGTCCGTGTGCCGCTTCACCAGCGCCTCGGTCAGGCCGCGCAGGCCCTGCTTCAGCTCGGCCATCTCGAAATAATGGTGCTGCGGGAACATGGCCTGCTTGGTGCGCAGCGACCGCCGCCACTTGTGCATGAAGTAGGCCCGATAGAACCAGGGCGCGCCGCGCTCCAGCGCATACAGGCCTTCGCTGGGGTCGATGATCGGGCACACCGCCAGCGCGTAGCTCAGCGGAATGCCGACGCGGCTCGACTGCAGCGCCACGCGCAGGGCGAAGTTCCCGCCCAGCGAAAATCCGGCCAGGCACATTGGCCGGGCCGGCCAGCGCCGGGCGACATCCGCCACGGCGTACACCACTTCGT
Organism: Rhodanobacter sp. FW510-R10; assembly: GCF_058781105.1. Lineage (NCBI taxonomy): Bacteria > Pseudomonadati > Pseudomonadota > Gammaproteobacteria > Lysobacterales > Rhodanobacteraceae > Rhodanobacter > Rhodanobacter sp. FW510-R10. Next base: position 972,312 of record NZ_JBYSWL010000001.1, read on the forward strand.
CGAGGCGGCACGAATGGAACAAGTCCTCGTTCAATTGGTGACTGGCACCGTGATCGCGGAAATTCAGCCGGAACACGTCCCAGCCTTCGGCCAGCAGGCGGCTGCCGGTCTGCAGCACATAGGTGGAATCGATGCTGCCTTCCCAGCCGTGGAAGAGCACGGCCAGGCCACGGGCGTCGGTGCGCGCAGTCTGCGCCGTATACGCACCGGAGAGGCGGATATGTTCGCCCCCGTCGAGGATCACCGGCTGTGCGTCCACCGCCACGCTACGCGCCGCGCGTGGCAACAGGAACCGACGCACGCCGCTGGAAGACAACATGGTTTGCAGATGACCGCTGCGCAGCGGCCACGGTGGATGGAACTCGGTGCCCAGCGGCGGGTTCATGCGCGGGGCTTGTTTGAACTGTCGATGTCCAGCACGGCGGCGATGCGCGCGCGCGAGAGCTCAGCCATATGCCGGCGCGCATTGGGACTGGCCGGTACCACTTCGAGGAAGTGGATCTCAAAGTCCAGCGGCGGTGCGCCAAGCAACCGCACGATGTTCTGCACGAAACTCTCGCCGTCGCGGAAGCTGCGATCGAGCACCCTCTGCCCGTTGCGGGCGAAACGCAAGGCGACCGGCTGTACCGGCGCCTGGGCATCCAGTGCGGTCTGGAAGATCCTGGCGTGGAACACGCCGGTGGCCCCGTCGTGGCTGGTGCCGCCTTCGGGGAATACCGCGACCGAGCGGCCTGCGCGCATGCGCTCGACCATGGTCTGCATCACGTGGTTCAACGAGCCGTTGTTGCCGCGGTGGTGGAAGATCGTGCCGGCGGACGCCGCCAGCCAGCCGACCAGTGGCCAATGCTTGATCTCAGCCTTGGCCACGAAGCACGCCGCGCGCTGCGTATGCATGGCCTCGATGTCCAGCCATGAGGTGTGGTTGGCGACAAACAACGCCGGATCGCTTGTCGGCTCGCCAAAACGAATTGCGCGCAGGCCGAAGATACGCAGCAAGTGGCGTGACCAGGCGCGCTGCACGCGATGCGTGAATGGCTCGTGCCCGTTGCGCATGACGGCGTCACGTTTCCAGCTCACGACCGTCGCGCAGATGAGGATGGCGACGACGAGGTGCACCAGCACCAGCGCAACGCGCCACCCGAAACGCAGCGGACGCCAGGGATCGGGTGAGGGAGCAGAAGCGGGATCGGTATCCATGAAACTGCGAGTCTAACGTCAGTTGGCCGCACCGCCAGCCATGACCCGCGACAGGGGCAAGGCGCCGGGCGGCTTGACCGTGCGCAGCACGAAGCTGGAATTGACGTCGGCGACGCCGGCGGCATTCAGCAGGTGGTCCAGCAGGAAGCGCGAGAAATCTTCCAGGTCGGTGACCTGGATGTGCAGCAGGTAATCCATGTTGCCGGTCAGGGCATGGCAGGCAATGACTTCGTCCCAGCCATTGACCAACTGCGCAAACGCGTCCACCGCGCTGGACTCGTGCTTGCTCAGTTGCACGCGCACGAACGCTTCCAGACCCAGGCCCACGGCCTTGGGATCGATGTGCACGGCGTAGCCGCGGATGACCTTGGCATCTTCCAGTCTCTGCACGCGGCGCAGGCAGGCTGAGGCCGACAGGTTGACGCGCTCGGCGAGCTCGGCGTTCGTAATGCGGCCCGTGGTCTGCAGAATGGCCAGCAGGCGCAGGTCCGTGCGGTCCAATGAGGTCATAAGCAATAAATAATCACGTCATCATGTTTTCACGCAATGATATCCTATGAGCACGCGCCATGGCGCGTACAACGCAACTATCGTGCGTCGCATCCGGCCTATGCTGGAGGGCGAAGCAAAATGCGGGAGGTGGGCCATGGTTGCCGCACGCAAGATTGAACATCAACAGACCGATCTGGGCTACGTGCCGGTGTACGCCACCGACGTGGTCGAGCAACCATGGGCGGAGTACAGCACGACGGACCATGCGGTCTGGGATGCGCTGTTCCAACGCCAGCGCGAACTGCTGCCGGGCCGCGCCTGTCGCGAATTCCTGGATGGCGTGGAGCGCTTCGGGCTCGGCGCCGGCGGCATCCCGAAATTCGACGAGCTGAACGAGGTACTGGCCAAGGCCACCGGCTGGAAGCTGGTTGGCGTGGAGGGTTTGCTGCCGGACCGGGTGTTTTTCGACCATCTGGCGAACCGGCGCTTCCCGGTCACCTGGTGGATCCGCCAGCCCGGGCAAATGGACTACCTGAGTGAGCCTGACCTCTTCCATGATCTCTTCGGTCACGTGCCGCTGCTGCTCAACCCGGTGTTTGCCGACTATATGCAGGCCTACGGCCGCGGCGGTATGAAGGCGTTCGCGATTGGTCCCGAGGCATTGGCAAGGCTCACCCGGCTGTACTGGTACACGGTCGAGTTTGGCCTGATCAACACGGCCGAAGGACTGCGCATTTACGGCGCCGGCATCGTCAGTTCCAAGGGCGAATCCATCTATTGCCTCGACTCGCCGGCGCCCAACCGCATCGGCTTCGACCTGGAGCGCGTGATGAGCACGCGCTATCGCATCGACACCTACCAGCAGACTTACTTCGTGATCGATGCGTTCGAGCAGCTCTTCACCGCCACACGCCCGGACTTCACACCGATCTACGCCAGGCTGGCGCAGCAACCGACGTTCGCCGCACGCAGCGTCCTCGAGGATGATCGCGTGTTCACCCGTGGCAACGGCGAAGGCTGGGCCACCGACGCCGACGTGTGAACTCGCGGCACGGGCGCCGTGCCCGGCCGTGGACGCCTAGGGGAACTCTGAACAACATGTTCTCGATCGTCATTCCCGCGAAAGCGGGAATCCAGTGCCCTTTAACTTCAACAGCTTGACCTCACTGGATCCCCGCTTTCGCGCACTGCTGTCCGGAATAAATTCGTGCCGCGACACCGAAGACGTGGCGACGCAAGGCTGGACGGCTGTCACGCGCAACCTGGACTCAAAAAAAGGTGGTCACCCCGTTGTCTTACCCAGACCCTCGAACCTCCATCGTCATCCCCGCTTTCGCGGGAATGACGCCAGGTAGGGTTTCGGCGTCCTGGCACGATACCGTAGATGAAGCAAAGGCGGTTCCGAAAACGTTCCGGACAGTAGTGCGCTTTCGCGGGGATGACGCCGATAGATCAGAGTCTCCCTAGGGCCGCTGGACTTCGCTGACTTGCAACACCTGCGTGATGCGCCGACCGTCCCAGCGGTAGACGAAGTGCTGTGCCTGCACACAGCGCGCTACCACGTCGGGGTAGAACGCGGCCACGCACTCGCCGCCGCGATGCCGCGCGCTGGCGTAGACGATGCCGTTGGAGCCGGCGCCGCGCAGTTCGCGCGCCAGCGCCACGCTGGCAGAGTAGCTCGCGGCGTCCTGCGCCGCGCTCCAGCCGCCGCGGATGTCATGCAACCTGGCGTCGACCGCCGTGCGGTAGCAGCGCATCTGGATCTCGCAGGCGGGCTCGGCGGTGGCAGCCAGGAATTGCTGGCGATGGAACACCGTCTCCTCGACGGCCGTGGTGACGCTGTGCCCGGCGTAGAACACCCCCCAGCTGCCGTCGGAAAAACGGCTGCCCGCCGGGTCGAGATGGGTGAACGCCGCCATGACCGGTGTACTGCCCGGGCCGCTGACGCGCCGCGCCGGCGGTACCAGGCGCAGCGCATCCAGGGCGTCGCGCAGCCGCGGATTGGTCGCCGCCTCGAGCGCAAACAAGGCGTCGAGGTCGGCCGGATCAGCAATCCGGTCGAACACGCCGACGGGCGGGAAGCGGCTGGGCACGATGCGCCAGGCCCGGGTCCAGCGGATGCGTTTGACGGGGGGCGGGACGGTCGCGGTCGACATGCACAAGCCCTAACCGCGCTGCGCGTCCAGGTATTGGCGCACCACGTACAGGTCGGCGACGTTGCCCGACAGCATGCGCTGCAGTGCGGACTGCCCGCCGAACACTGGCGCCTGGTTCGGCTTGGCCAGCCACGCATCCGCCTGCGCCGGGTCCGGAAACAGGATCTGCAGCGATTTCCAGATGCCCAGCAGGTAGCTGATCCGTTCCAGCGTGTCGCGTCCCAGCGCACCCTCCTTCTGGCGCTTCCATTTGTAGAACGTCGATTCCGGCGGTTCGCCCAGCAGCTTGCGCTGTTCCGCGACGCGCAAATCCCACGCTTCCGCCATGCGGAAGAATGCCCGCAAGGCGGCTCCGGCGGGGTCGATGGTGACTGCCTGGCTGGGATTCGGCTGATTCATGCGAACTCTACCCATGAAGTACATTGGTAGTTTACTGCATATGGCGAGCCTGGGTCGATCATCCGGAGCATCCCTTCGCGGCCTGCAAATGAGCGGAGGACGACAGGTTGGTCCAGCGACTGCCCACATGGTCGCCACCGGGTGGCGGATACGATGACCAGCGGGCCTGGGGAGCAGAACCATGTATCCATTCGACCATGTACGCCAGTACGTTTCTGCCGTCGCCTCGCTCGCTTTCTTCGTGACCGGATGCCAGACCCCCATGACCACGCCCGACAGGAGCGCAGCCGATCAGGCCGCGGCGTCATCGATGTTCCCATTGCGGTTTTCCGAGCACGATTTCGACGTGCATTGCTACAACACCCTGCGTTGCAAGGTGATCTACGCCGATTACGATTTTCACCGTAGCGATGCGGACACGCCATCGCCTGCGCCGCCTCCCGGCGACTACCGCCAGCACTGGCGCTACGCGGGATTTGCGGGCGTGCCGAACTTCCCGCCGCCGGCCGACGTGCAGTGGACTTCGCTGGACGGCGTGGCGCATGTAGCCAAGGTGGACATTGGCGCGATCTTCAAAGACGAGCGTGCGCTCTACAACGTACCGGATGCGGAGATTCCCGAGGGCTCCTGGGGACGCGAGCCAAACATTTACCTCGAGGTGAACGACCGCACGATTAACGTCTACATGCAGTCGATTATCGCCACCAAGACGGAGCAGATCCCGGGGAACAGCCATAGCAAGCGACGGGACGACGTGATTTTGGCTTGGACCCATACGTACTGATCGTTTGGCGCCATGGCCGACCAATCCGCCCAGCTCCCTGACGGACCGCACGACGAAGGGATCCGGACGTTCCTGGGCGGCGCACGCATCCCGCTCTACGCCGAGGTCCGGCGCCAGGCCGAGGGTTTGGCGCCTCCGGTGTTCCTGCATGCCGGCAATCCGCATGAGCGCCTGTTCGTCGCTGCCCTCGATGGCACCGGCAGCGACTTCATCCACGACCCCCAGCACGCCACCAACGTCGGCTTGATCTATGGCCAACTACGCAAAAACCCGGACGGCAGGATTTCAGCCAAATATGTGGAGGGGACTGGCACCCAGGTGCAGTGGCTGACCCGCGTCACCGATGGCGCGTTTGGCTACACCGCCGATGAGCGCGCCGAGCAGATGTACAAGATGTTCATCGAGCAGGTAGGGCAATGGATTCAGGAGGATCCGCATGCGCAGATCAGTGTCGCGAGTATCGGTTTCAGTCGCGGCGGCGAGGAAGTGGCACTGTTCGCCAGGCTGGTTGCGGAGCGCGGTATCCAGGATCCCGCGGGTGCCCACTACACCTACGACGCGCACGGCCAGATCGCGTCCATCGAGTACACCGAACCGGCGCTGGCCGGGCCTGGCAAGACGGCACAGGTGGTGGCCTTGTTCGATCCAGTCGGCACCGGCCAGCCCCTGCACGAAGACCGGCGTCTGCCGCCGTCGGTGCTTTCCGGCATCCAGCTCAATGCCATGGATGAGCGGCGCCGCCTGTTCAAATCCGATCACATCATCGACCCGGGTATCACGGCGGATGGCCGCTTTGCCGGCTTCAATTTGCCCGGTGCCCATTCCGACGTTGGGGGCAGCTACTCGTTGAATGGCTTGTCGAATCGCGCCGGGAATGTCGCGATCGCCTATCTCAACGCGCTGAGCGATCGTCGGTACCTGCAGCCGCTACCGGAGTTCGATGATCCACAACGGAACGTCATCCATCGTTCGGAAGACGGCCTCTTCCTGTATGGCGCCGACTACAAGGTCGATCGCGCGACGCCGGATGGCTACAACGAAGTGCTGGTGGACGAGCGCCTGGCGATCCGGCTTGCCGACGCGCGGAATGCGGAACCACGTGACGAGGCGCTCAACGCCAAGTTTGCGCACCAGACCATCGCCCGTGCCATGCAGAACCCGGTGTTCGAGCGGCCCACGCCGTTGGCCGGGCCCCCCAGCGAGCTCGACCTGTTGATTGCGCGTTTGTACCAGGCCGCACTGCATCGCGAACCCCAGGCCATGGATGCGGCAGCCGCGGATTATTTGCGCACGCAACCGGGCCAGGCCTGGCAACAGCAGGTGCTGCGCGCGGTTCCTGCGCTGCAGATATCCGATCTGGCAGGGCCGACCCGGCCCTTGTCTGTCGCGCTGCCATACGGCGCAGCGCAACCGCTGGAAGCCCACTCGGCGCCGGTCATGTAGTGCCGCATGTGCGCTTGCCGGCTGTCGCCGGCGAGTCCAAAACGCAACCGGCGGCTTTGCCCACCAGGGGATTGAAATGGATGGCGTCGACACCGAGGCACTCAAACAACTGGTACTGCAGCTCGCAACCGTTGCCCGGCAACTGGATCGACGCAGCGAGCTGGCGGTGGCGCGCGTGGACGCCAGTACGACCGCGCTCGACCAGGAGCTGCACACCTTGGGCGATGGCGCCGAACGGTTCAGGCGCGAGGCCGTGCGGATCGTGGGCGAGGAGGCACGTGGAGTCATCGCCCAAGCCGGCAGCGCGCTCGCTGCATTCAATCGGCAACTCGAGGCCAGTGCCCAGGTCGCCTGGGCGGCAGCGAATGGCCTGGAGGAGCAACGCCGCCACCTGGCCGCAATCCGGCGCACGCTGGCTTGGCGTGCGGGAGCGGCGTTGCTGGTTGGCTCGCTGCTGGCAGTGGGCGTCGCCGGCTACACCAGCTGGAACGCGATACGGCAGGTTCGCAGCGCCCAATTTGCCGAAGAAATTGTGCATGCCACCCGCAGCGGCATCCTGACCCGCTGCGACAGCGCGTTGTGCGTCAAGGTCGCCGAGCCGTTGCGGCGTTATGCCAAGAATCCAGCCTACGTGCTGATTCCAGAGTGAGCACGTACCGCCTGTCCGACGTGGGTTGTGACCGTCGCCGCCCGTTCTTCAGCGCCACCGAGGCGGCCGATGCCGCATCGTCTGCCACGTCCCGTATGCCTCAGCCTTGCCCATGCACGCTTGGCTTGCGGGAGCGCCGCCACCAGAGCAACAACAGGAGCGCCAGCAGCAGGCCGGCGGCAGTCCACAGGCTGCCCTGGCCGCGGCGTATCCACATCACCAGCCAGGCATGGTTGTTGGCCCCGAAATAGCCCAGATACACCCAGACCGGTACGCTGATCATGGCCGCCATGGTGTCGATCAACAGGAAGCGTGGGAACGAAACCCGATGCGTGGCCCCGGCGGTGACATAGATGGTGGTGCGCATGCCGGGGAGGAAGCGCGCCGCGAACAGCAGGCGATTGCCATAGCGGTCGAATTTTTCCTGCACAGCCAGGTAGCGGGATGGCGTCAGCACCCGCGCAATGGGGCGCCAGCCCAACATGCGCGCGCCGTGGTAGTGACCGAGCAGGAAAATCGCCGAATCCCCGAGCAGCACGCCAAACAACGTCATGGCACACATGACGTGCACGTTGGCGTAGCCGAGTCCGGCAATGACGCCGCCGGCGACGAGCGTGATGTCCTCCGGCAGCGGCAGGCCGGCACCGCAGATCATCAGCGCCACGAAGACCGCCGCGTAGCCGTTTTGCACGAACAGGTTGACCAGCGTGTCAAGCAGGTCCATGGGTGTTCCCGGTCACGGCGTCATGCCCGGCTCGCCATGTTCGGCCATGCTGGCCAAGCAGGACATGCACCGGTGGCGATGCGGGCCTGGTCGACGGGGAATTCATGATGCGGGATGCGGGGCAGCGCGTGCGGCCAGCAATTGCCGCAGCTCGAGCTTTTCGGCGGCGTCCAGTTCGCCGCTGCGGCTCTTGCCGGTAAGCTCGCTGCGCCGCTGCGCCGCGGCCTGCTCGCACATGCGGTGCAGCGCCTCGTGGAATTCAACCGCCTGGATCGATGCATCGCCGACGCTGCCGCGACCGGCCAGCTCCTGCAACACGCCATATTCGGGGCGACCGGCAAAGCGTTCGACCAGCATCGCGGCATTGGTATCGGGCCGGGACCGCGCCAGGTCCAGCAATTCGCCGAGCACGCTGACGCCGGGCTTGTCGAGGGCCAGGAAGGCGTACGGCGCGGCAACCTGGCTGGCCAGCTCGGGCTGGGCGAGCAGCAGGGTGATGGCGCTGCGCACCAGGCTGCGCTCGACGGTCCGACGCGCGACGGGGGTGGCGGTCCCCGCGCGGTGGCGTTGCCCGCGTACGCCGGAGCGCTTCTCCAGTTCCTGTTCCAACAAGTCGCGGAATGCACCGTCCGGCAGCCGCGCCAGCAAAGGTCGGGCGCGCTCGGCCAGCCGGGCCCGTCCATCGAGGCTGCTGGTGTCGACGTCCCGGCCAAGTTCGTTGAACAGGTAATCCGAGAGCGGGGTAGCCGCGTCCAGTCGCCGCTCGAATCCAGCCTTGCCTTCCTTGCGGACCAAGGAATCGGGGTCTTCACCTTCCGGCAGGAACAGGAAATAGGCTTGGCGCCCATCCCGCAACTTGGGCAGGGCGGCCTCCAGTGCCTTCCACGCCGCGGCGCGTCCGGCGCGGTCGCCATCGAAACAAAACACCACGTCCGGTGCGGCGCGGAACAGGGTTTCCGCATGCTCGGCCGTGGTTGCCGTGCCCAGGGTGGCGACCGCAATCGGCAAGTCCGCCTGATGCAGGGCAATCGCGTCCATATAGCCCTCGACGACCACGATCCGCGCCAGCTGGCGATTGGCCTGGCGTACCTGCCACAGCGCAAACAGCTCGCGGCCCTTGTGGAACAGCGGCGTCTCCGGGGAATTGAGGTACTTGGGCCCGGCGTCCCGCTCTCCCGGGGTGGGAGGCGCGCTTGAAATAATCCTCCCGCCGAATGCGATCACCCGCCCGCGGCGGTCGAGGATGGGGAACATCAGGCGCTCGCGGAAACGATCGAAATTCCGGCCACGGTCGCCGCCGGCCACCATGCCGGCTTCCGTCAGCAGCTGCAGGCGCCGCGCATTGCGGCCAAGGGCCTTGATCAATCCATCGAACCCCGCCGGCGCCCAGCCCAGCCGGAAGCGCTCGATGATGTCGGCCGAGAGCCCGCGCTCGACGCAATACGCCTGCGCCGCGGCACTGCTCGGCAGCTCGCCTGCGTACCAGCCTGCGGCCGCGTTGAGCAGCTGGTACAAATCAGTCTTGTCCTCGCGTGGCGCATCCCGACGGCTTTCCCGGGGCACCTGCAGGCCCACGCTTTGCGCCAATTCCTCGACCGCGTCGGGAAACTCCAGGCGGTCGTACTCCATGAGGAACTTGATCGCACTACCGTGGGCGCCGCAGCCGAAGCAGTGATAGAACTGCTTGGTCGGGCTCACCGAGAACGAGGGTGAGCGCTCGTCGTGGAAGGGGCAGCAGGCCACCCATTCGCGTCCGGCCCGTTTGAGCGGCAGCCGGCGCTCGATCACCTCGACGATGTCGACGCGGACGAGCAGGTCGTCAATGAAGCTGTCCGGAATCAGTCCGCCCATGGACCCATTCTACTGGAGCGGACTGGGCCCCCTAGAACAAATGCAGGATACCGATCACGGCGAGTATCGCGAGTACCAGCAGGATCAGGAAAATGAAGAAGAGAACCTTGGCGACCATCGCGGTAAAGCCGGAAAGCCCGGCAAAACCCAGCCAGCCCGTTATCAGCGAAACAATCGCGAAAATGACGGCCCATTTCAGCACGGCACTACTCCCGCTGTGGTGGTAGTCGTAGGAAACGCGCACGTGGCGCGCCAATCTTGTAGCCGTGTCGGCGTGAATGCAATGGATAGGCCGCGCCTCCGGCTGCCCATCGCGGCGGGCTTATCCCGCGAGGCGGGCCTTGATCCGGGCCGAAACCACGGCCATGTCGGCGCGCCCGGCCGCCTGAGCCTTGACCGCGCCGACCACCTTGCCCATGTCGCGCGGCGAGTTGGCGCCGGTGGCGGTGATGGCGGCCGTGATCAGGGCATCGATCTCGGCATCGCCGAGCTTGGGCGGCAGGTAACTCTCGATGACGCGCATCTCCGCGCGCTCGACCTCGGCCAGGTCTTCGCGGCCGGCGGCGCTGTATTGCTGGATCGAGTCGCGGCGCTGCTTGAGCATCTTCTCCAGCGTGGCGATGACCATGACGTCGGTCTGCTCGGTGCGCTCGTCCACCTCGTGCTGCTTGATGGCCGCCAGCATCAAGCGGATCACGCCCAGGCGCGGCTTGTCGCCGGCACGCATGGCGGTCTTCATGTCTTCGACGAGTTGTTGCTTGAGCGTCATGGGAGACCTCGGCAGGCAGCGGTATGGCGGTCGGGCAGTCGCGCGCCAGCGCGGAAACGACGAGGCCGGCGTTACTTTACAGCAACACCGGCCTGTGGCCCGACGGGCAAAGTTGGCAATGGCGTCACCGCGCCGTGACGGTTCCGGCCAGGCGTATCGGAGCGGGCCGTTTGCCGACCCGGGCGACTCAGTACATCCGGGTCTTGCGCGAAACGTCGCGCGACAGGCGGCGCAGGTGCCGTTTCACTGCAGCAGCGCGCTTGCGCTTGCGCTCCTGGGTCGGCTTTTCGTAGAACTCGCGCTTGCGCGTCTCGGCGAGGATGCCGGCCTTTTCGCAGGTGCGCTTGAAACGCCGCAAGGCAATCTCGAACGGTTCGTTCTCGCGGACTTTGACGTTGGGCATGAAGACTCCAGGTGGTAACCTTCCGCATTTGCGGAAATTGGATTGGGACGGAGCCGATCATTGTACTGTGGACAACACTGATTTTTCAAAGGCCGGGCCACTGAAACCCATACTGGGCATCGAAAGTTCCTGCGACGAGACGGGCGTGGCCGTCGTGCGCTGGGAGCCGGAGGCGCCGGGACGGGGCTTGCTGGCCCACAACGTTTACAGCCAGATCAAGCTGCATGCCGATTACGGCGGCGTGGTACCGGAACTGGCCAGCCGCGACCACGTGCGCAAACTGCTGCCGCTGGTGCGCCGTACCATGGCCGATGCCGGGCTTGGCCTGCGGGATCTCGGTGGCGTGGCCTACACCGCTGGCCCGGGCCTGGTCGGCGCCTTGCTCGTGGGCGCCTGCGTGGGACGGGCGCTGGCCTGGGGACTTGGCATTCCGGCGCTCGGCGTGCATCACATGGAAGGTCACCTGCTGGCACCCCTGCTGGAAGACGACCCACCCAAGCCACCCTTCGTGGCTTTGCTGGTGTCGGGCGGGCACTCCATGCTGGTCGCGGTGGAGGCGGTCGGTGCCTACCGCATCCTCGGCGACACGCTGGACGACGCGGCCGGTGAGGCATTCGACAAGACCGCCAAGATGATGGGCCTGCCTTATCCCGGTGGCCCCATGCTGGCCAAGCTGGCCGAGCAGGGGAGTGCCGGCAGGTTCCGCTTCGCCCGGCCCATGACGGACCGACCTGGCCTCGATTTCAGCTTCTCTGGCTTGAAGACCCAGGTGCTGCTGGCCTGGCAGGCCAGCGACCACAGCGAGCAGACGCGCCGGGACATTGCTTGCGGATTCGAGGAGGCGATCGTGGCCACGCTGATCATCAAGTGCCGCCGTGCGCTCAAGGCGGCGGGAGCGACGCGGCTGGTGATTGCCGGCGGGGTCAGCGCCAATCGTCGCTTGCGCCGGGACCTGGCCGCGGCGGCTGAGCAGGATGGCTTTTGCGTGTACTTCCCGCGCCCGGCGTTTTGCACCGACAACGGCGCCATGATTGCCCTGGCCGGCGCGATCCGCCTGGCCAGTGGCCAGCACCAGGACGCCACCGTGCCGGTCTATCCGCGCTGGGACCTGCAGAGCCTGCCTACCGCCTAGGCGGTTCATTGCGGGACCCGCCTGCGGGCGGGCCCCGGTCAGGAGCGCAGGCCCACGCCACGCCTGAGCAGGTGCAAGGCGACGATCCACAACAGCACGACGAAGCCGAGCATCACCATGAACGCGATCGGCACGTTGACGTCGGTGATGCCGAGTACGCCGTAGCGGAAGGCATTGACCATGTACAGGATCGGGTTCGCGCGCGAGATTGCCTGCCACGGCTCGCCCAGCATGGTGATCGAGTAGAACACGCCGCCCAGGTAGGTCAGCGGGGTCAGGATGAACGTGGGCACCAGGGCAATGTCGTCGAACTTGGTCGCATATACCGCGTTGATGAAGCCGGCCAGCGAGAAGATGACGGCGCCGAGCAGCACCGAGGCAAAGGTGATGAAAGGGTGCTGGATGTCCAGGCTGGTGAAGAACAGCGCAATGCCCAGCACGATGACGCCGACAGCCAGGCCGCGCACCACGGCGCCGACCACGTAGCCGCTCAGGATCACCCAGTTCGACATTGGCGACACCAGCATCTCCTCCACCGCATGGCTGAATTTCAAGCCGAAGAACGAGCTGGTGATGTTGCTGTAGCTGTTGGTGATGATGCTCATCATGACCAGGCCGGGCACGATGTATTGCATGTAAGTGAACCCGCCCTGGATCGAGCCGATGCGGCTGCCGATGAGCTTGCCGAAGATCACGAAGTACAGCGTCATGGTGATCGCTGGCGGGATCAGGGTCTGCGTCCAGATGCGCAGGATGCGCGCGATTTCACGGCGGATCAGCGTGCGCAGGCCGACCAGGTTCGCATCCAGGTGACTCGGCCTTGGCGTCCGGATGTCGGACGCGGGCGAGGTGGCTGCGGCCACGGCCTCGAGGGGTTCGCGCATGGGCCGGCTCACGCGGCTTTCTGCCGTTGGTCTTCCACCAGTCGCATGAACAGCTCCTCGAGACGGTTGGTCTTGTTGCGCATGGAAGTCACCATGATCCCGCTGGCGGTCAGCTCCGCAAACATCGAGTTGAGGTCGTGCGAGCGCGACATTTCGGCTTCCAGGGTCTGCTCGTCGCGCCGTCGCAGGATGACGCCATCCAGCGTGGGCAGTTCGTCAGGCACGGCGACGACGTCGAGCACGAAGGTTTCCTTGTCGAGCTTGGCCAGCAGGCGGTGCATGCTGGTGTTCTCGATGATCTTGCCGTAATCGATGATGGCAATGTTGTGGCAGAGCTTTTCCGCCTCCTCCAGGTAATGCGTGGTGAGGATGACGGTGGTGCCAGCCTGGTTGATCGCGCTGACGAACTCCCACATGGAGCGGCGTATCTCGATATCCACGCCCGCGGTGGGCTCGTCCAGGATCAGCAGCTTCGGCTCGTTCATCATCGCGCGGGCAATCATCAGGCGGCGCTTCATGCCGCCAGAGAGCTCGCGCGAGGGCATCTTCGCCTTGTCCCACAGGCGCAGCTCGCGCAGGTATCTCTCCGCGCGTTTCACTGCGAGCTTGCGCGGGATGCCATAGAAGCCGGCTTCGTTGACGCAGATGTCGAACAGGCTTTCGAACTGGTTGAAGTTGACTTCCTGTGGGACCAGGCCGATCAGCCGCATGGCTGCGCTGCGCTCGCGCTGCACCGATACGCCAAACACCTGGGCTTCGCCGCTGGTGGCATTGACCAGTGAGGAGAGGATGCCGATCAAGGTCGACTTCCCGGCACCGTTCGGACCCAACAGCGCAAAGAAATCGCCTTGCTGCACGGTGAGGCTGATCCCTTTCAGCGCCTCGACGCCGTTGCTGTAGGTCTTGCGCAGGTTGTCTACCACCAGGGCGGGAGTTGCGGTCATGGAAGGAACCAGCGGCAAGGGAATGGAGGGCCTGAAGCAAGAGCACCATGCCGTTCCGGCCTGGCTGCCGCCGCCGGCGGCCACCAACGGGTGAGGTGCATTATCGCGCCCGGCGACGGTTTTCCAGCGGAAGCGACGCCAGGCCCTGGCGCCTCCGGCTGCACCACGGTTGGCGTGCCTGGCCGTGACCCACGCACCGTGGGCGCCGGATCCACGGCCGATCCGTACGGCAGAACGCCTAGTATAGCTTGGCCGCGGCAGGCCATACTCAGGGGCCCGCGGGCTTGAAGCGGCGTGTCGGAGCAACCACTTCATGACGCAATGCCTGCGCGCGGCAAGCTCGGGATTCCAAGGAATACCAATCCATCCATGGTCGAACATTTCCAACTCCAGCTCATCGACGCCCGCATGCTGGCGCCGAACGTCCGTCACCTGAGCTTCGCGCGCGCCGATGGCCAGTCCCTGCCGCTGGTGCCCGGGCAGTTCCTGCAGGTGCACTTTGCCTATCCCGATGGCACGGCAACCAAGCGCAGTTATTCGGTGGCGACGGTCGGCGATGGCGCGTCGCCGATCGACCAGGTTGAAATTGCCGTCAGCTATGTGGACGGCGGCGCCGCCACGCAGTTGCTGGCCAACTTGCCGATCGGCGGCGTGATTGACGCGAGCGGGCCGTACGGGCGCTTTTGCCTGCAGGCCAACGACGCCAATCGGCGCTATCTGCTGGTGGCCACTGGCACCGGGGTGACGCCGTATCGCGCCATGCTGCCGCAGATGGAGAGGCTGCTGGCCGCCGGTGGGCGCGAGGTGGTGCTGGTCTACGGCGCACGCAACGAACGCGAGTTGCTCTACGGCGAGCAATTCGAGGCGTTTGCGGAGGCCTGCCCCGGCTTCACGTTCTACAGCTGCCTGAGCCGCGAGGCCCGCGCCACGCCGCGCCCGTGGGATCGCCGCGGCCATGTCCAGCAGGTGCTGGCCGAGCTGCAGCCGCATGCCGAGCACGACATTGCCTACCTCTGCGGCAATCCGGAAATGGTCGACCAGACCTTTGCCGTGCTGAAGGAAGCCGGCTTGCCGGTGGCCCACATCCGCCGCGAGAAGTACGTTTCCTCGCGCTGAGCGCGTCGTCGCCTGCCGCCGCGTCCGGAAGCCTGCCGGCGCGGCGTACCTGTCACACTTGGCGGCTCCGGCTGGGCGCGTGCCGGCGTGCATTCGCTACTCTGTCTTGCCGGGATGACTTTGACGGCCGCGCAGGCGTCGGACTGCGAACCTGGATCGTGGCGGTGCGGAGGGTGTGCATGGCATTGAAAGCATTGCTTGGCGCGGGACTCCTGACTGCCCTGCTGCTGCCGGTTGCCGGCGCGAGGCAGCAAGACCCGGCAGGCAATGCATCGGCCCTGGCCCCGGCGCCGTCGGCCAGCAGCCAGGCGGCACGTTCGACTTCAGCCCGGCGCGCAGACGCGGTTCCCGCCCGGCCGGCAACCTGGCGCCTGGGCAGCCTGACCTTGACCGCCTGTGAACTTCACCAGCCGCACAGCGGACTTAGCACACCGGCCTGGTGCGCGAAATTTCCGGTACCGGAAAACCGCGCCGATCCACGCAGCCGCACGATCGAGCTGAACCTGGCGGTGCTGCGTTCCAGCGCCCAGGTGGCGGATTCGGACATGCTGGTCTTCCTTGCCGGCGGGCCGGGGCAGGCGGCCACGGAGTCGGCGCAGACCATCGCCCCGGTCTTCGGGCCGCTGCTGGCGCGCCACCACGTGGTATTGCTCGACCAGCGCGGCACCGGTGGGTCCAATGCACTGGACTGCCCCGAGCAGGACCAGGCGCAGGCGGCCGATGCCGGTGCCAGCTTCGACGTGGCCAGGGTGCGCCGCGCTGCGCTGGATTGCCTCGCGGCGGTGCGTCGTCATGCCGATCCGCGCTACTACACCACCACGGCAGCCGTGCAGGATCTGGAGGATGTGCGCCGCGCGCTGGGAGCGTCCAGTTTCGACCTGGTGGGTGTGTCCTACGGTACGCGCGTGGCCCAGCAATACCTGCGCGCCTTTCCGGCTTCCGTGCGCAGCATGGTGCTGGACAGCGTGGTGCCCAATTCGCTGGTGCTGGGGGAAAGCTTCGCCAGTGACCTGGAGGCGGCGCTGCACGCGTTGTTTTCGCGCTGTACCGCCGAGCCGGCTTGCCGCAAGCAGTTCGGGGATCCGCAGCAGACGCTGACGCAGTTGCGCGACGCCTTGCGGGCCAACCCCCACCTGGTGACGTATCGCGATCCACAAACCTACCAGAGCGCGCAGCAGATGCTGGATGAGGATTTGCTGGCCAGCGTCGTGCGCATGTTTTCCTACACGTCGGCGACCGCCGCCCTGCTCCCGCTGTCCATCGATGCGGCCGCGCACGGCGATGTCGGCCCGCTGCTCGGCCAGGCGAAGATCCTTTCCGGCGACCTGACTGAGCTCGCCGGCAGTGGCATGCAGTATTCGGTGATTTGCAGTGAGGATGCGGATTTGTACCGGCCGCGGCCGCAGGATGCCGACACGTTGCTGGGCACGCATCTGCTCGATGCGCTCAAGACGATCTGCTCGGTGTGGCCCAAGGGGATGCGCCCGGCCGATTTCCATGCCCCGTTGGTCAGCGCCAAGCCAAGCTTGCTGCTGGCAGGCCAGTACGATCCGGTGACGCCACCGCGCTACGCGCAGGAGGTGGCGAGCCATCTGGCCGATGCCCGCGTGCTGGTGCTCAAGGGCCAGGCGCACGGAGTGATGGCGGCCGGCTGCGCCCCCGAGCTGATCAAGCAGTTCATCCGCAAGCTCGACCCCAGGGGTCTGGATGCAAGTTGCCTGGAGCGCCTGCAGCCCGTGCCGATCTTCCTCAACTTCAATGGGGCCTTGCCATGATCGAGGTGCGTGCCCTGCACAAGGCGTTTGGCAAGGTGGTGGCGGTGGACGAGGTGAGTTTCGTTGCCCGCGATGGCGAGATCACCGGCTTGCTTGGGCCGAACGGCGCCGGCAAGACGACCTGCCTGCGCATGCTGTACACCCTGATGGTCCCGGATCGCGGCCAGGTGCTGGTCGATGGCCTGGATGCAGCGGTGGACCCGCTGGGCGTGCGCCGCCGCCTGGGCGTCCTGCCCGATGCGCGCGGCCTGTATACGCGCCTTACCGCGCGCGAAAACATCGAGTATTTCGGGCGCCTGCATGGCATGCCGGAAGCCGAGCTTGGCGCGCGCGTGGAGACGCTGATCCGCGCCTTGGGCATGGACTCGATTACCGACCGGCGCAGCGCCGGATTCTCCCAGGGCGAACGGGTCAAGACCGCGATTGCGCGTGCCCTGGTCCACGACCCGCACAACGTGATCCTGGATGAGCCCAGCAACGGTCTGGATGTGATGGCCACGCGGGCGCTGCGCCAGTTCATGCGCGAGTTGCGTGCCGAGGGCCGCTGCGTGCTCTTTTCCAGCCACGTGATGCAGGAAGTTGCCGCCTTGTGTGACCGCGTGGTGATCATGGCCCGCGGCCGGATCGTGGCCGACGCGGCGCCGCAAGCCTTGCGCGAACAGACCGGCGCAGCCAGCCTGGAAGATGCTTTCGTGAAGCTGATTGGCAGCGGCGAGGGCCTGGCGGCATGAGCGCCGTGCCCGGGACGCGGCGTCGCCTGTCCGCGGTGTCCACCGTGCTGGCCAAGGAGGTACGCGAAAACCTGCGTGACCGGCGCACCCTGGTCAGCGCCTTCGTCACCGGGCCGCTGCTCGGGCCCTTGTTTTTCGTCATGCTGATCGTGGTCATGGTGAACCAGCAGCTGGACAAGGCCACGCAGCCCTTGCCGGTGCCGGTGATTGGCGCGATCTACGCCCCGCATGTGATCGAGGCGCTCAAGGCCGGCGGCATCGAGCCCCAGCCTGCCGTGGCTGATCCCGCACGCGCCGTGCGCGACCAGGAGGCGGACGTGGTGGTGCGCATTGCGGCGGCCTACCCACAGGCCTGGCGGCGCGGCGAACCGGTGCAGGTCGAGGTGTTTTTCGATTCCTCGCGTCGCGATGCGGCCACTGCGGTGGAGCGGGTGACCCAGCTGATCGATGCCTATGCCCGCCAACAAGGCGCCATGCGCCTGGTGGCGCGGGGCTTGTCGCCGGTCCTGGCCACGCCGGTCGTGGTCGCCCGGCGCGACCAGGCGACACCGCAGGCCCGCGCGGTACTGCTGCTCAACATCCTGCCGTACTTCTTCGTCCTCACCATCCTTATGGGCGGCATGTACCTGGCCATCGACCTGACCGCCGGCGAGCGCGAGCGCCAATCATTGGAACCGCTCTTCGCCAATCCGGTGCCGCGCTGGCAGATCCTGGCCGGCAAGCTCCTCGCCATTGCTGCGTTTTCCCTGGTCAGCCTGCTCCTGTGCCTGCTGGTCTTTGCGCTGGTCGGGCGCCTCGTACCGGCCGACAAGCTGGGCATGGAGGTCGACCTGGGCTGGCACTTCGCGGCCTTCGTACTGCTGCTGCAACTGCCGATGGTGGGCTTGTTTGCCGCCCTGCAATCGCTGGTCGCCGCCTTTGCCAGGAGCTTCCGCGAGGCGCAGACCTATCTCTCGCTGCTGATGATGGTGCCGATCATCCCCAGCGTGCTGCTGATGGCCTTGCCGGTGAAGCCGCAGGCGTGGATGTACCTGGTGCCCTTGCTCGGCCAGCACCTGGGCATCCTCGACCTGCTGCGGGGTGGGGAGGTCGGCGCCGCACACCTGGGCTGGTGCCTGGCCGGTACCAGCCTCGCGGCCCTGGCGGTGGTGCTGGTGACGGCCCGCCTGTACCGCTCCGAGAAACTCGCAATCTCGGCCTGAGCCAGGCGGCCGGGTCGCGGCCGTTGCGGCGTCCCAGGCAAGGCGGATCACGATCACCTCAACGCCGCGCGCCGGGCGTTCAGTGCCCGATGCGGTCGATGCCGATGAACTGCAGGAATTCCACCCGCGTGCGCGGATCGTCGCGGAACACGCCAAGCATTTGGCTGGTGACCATGGACACGCCGCGCTTGTGCACGCCACGTGTGGTCATGCATTCGTGGCTCGCGTCGATGACCACGGCCACGCCGGCCGGGTGCAGGTTGTCCTGGATGCATTGGGCAATTTGCGCGGTGAGTTTCTCCTGGACCTGCAGGCGTTTGGCAAACGCCTCGACCACCCGCGCCAGCTTGCTGATGCCAACCACGCGGTTGGTCGGCAGGTAGCCAATGTGGGCGCGGCCGATGATGGGCGCCAGGTGATGCTCGCAATGGCTCTCGAAGTCGATGCCGCGCAACACCACCATCTCGTCGTAGCCCGCCACTTCCTCGAACGTGCGGCTGAGGTACTCGCCCGGATCGATCGCGTAGCCACCAAACCACTCACGGTAGGCGCGGGTCACCCGTTCGGGCGTATCCAGCAGGCCTTCGCGAGCCGGATCGTCGCCAGCCCAGCGCAGCAAGGTGCGCACTGCCTCCTCGGCTTGCTCCTGGGTGATGTCGTCGGGGTCGCGCTGTTCGCTCATGCGGATGCCTCGGATTTGCGGATAGCGCAGTGTAGCGTTCACCTGGGCGGGAGACTTGCGCTGGGGGGGGCCTCGCTGCCCAGTTCGTCGTCGCCGACCAGGCGGGCATCCCGCAGCTCTGCTGGTGGCAGCCCGTTCGCGGGTTCTTCACCGGTGCCGGCGGACGACAGCCGCTCCGGCATGTCGCGCTTGGGCTTGATGCCGAGCTCGCGCAGCCGCTCAGCTTGTCGCATCAGGCCATTCCGCGGGTTGACCAGCGCCCTTTCCGCCGCCTGCGTTGCGAGGGTTGCCTTGGCAAGCGCGTCGTTGATCGCCACCATGTATTCGCCGAAGCGCACCGCCGCGTCGTACATCAAGCCGCCGCGCTTGACGATCTCTTCCAAGCTGCGGGTCGTCTTGTCCACGCGCCAGATGTATTCGATCGTGCGCAACACGGTGAACAGCGTATTCGGCGAGACCAGCGCGATATGCCGTTCCAGAGCGTACTGGGCGAGCCCGGGATCGGCTTCGCTGGCGCTGATCAAGGCGCTTTCGATCGGCACGAACAGCAGCGTGAAATCGACGGTCTTGAGGTTGTACAAAGACGGGTAGTTCTTCTTCGACAGATCATTGATGTGGCGCTTGATCGAAGCACTGTGATCGTCCAGCGCCATTCTCCGGGCTTGTTCGTCGTCGTTTGTCGACACGAAGCGCTCATAGGCGACCAGTGACACTTTCGCGTCGATGACGATCGCTCGATCGTGCGGAAGATCGAGCACTACGTCGGGAATCAGCCGTCCATCGACCTCGTCGCTGTGGTGGCTCGCCTGGGTGCGGAACTCGGCACCCTCGCGCAAGCCGGCCAGCTCGAGAATGCGCTGGAGCACGGCTTCGCCCCACATGCCGCGCGTCTTGCTTTCGCCGCGCAACGCATTGGTCAGCGATTGCGCCTTCGCGCCAATGTCCTGGTTGAGCTTGGTCAGCTCAAGGATTTGCGCGATCAGTCCGGCGCGATCCTTGACGTCGGTCTCGCGTGCGGCCTCGACCTTGCGCTTGAAATCCTTGAGCGTTTCGCTGAAGGGATCGAGCAAGGTCGAAAGCGTGTTGCGCTGCTGCTCGGTCAGCTTGGCGCCCTTTTCCTCAAGCAGGGTAGCGGCCACCAGTTTGAACTCTTTGGCCATTTCCTCCTTTGCGCCTGCCAACAGGGTGGTGGTTTCCTGTTCCCGCTGCTTCGCCGACTTGATCTCCTGTTCGAGACGCGCGTTGGACTCGAGCAGCTCCCCGCGCTTTTCCAGCAGCTCACGATTCGCGGACGTCAGCGTGGCGATGTGCTGTTCCGCGGTCGCCAGGTTTGCAGCGGCCGCGTCCAACTGGCTGGATTTTCCAGCGAGCTCCGCGCGGGTGGTGGAGACCTCTGCGCGGGCACTGCTCAGTTCGTTCTCGAGAACCGGGGTGCGTTCGGCTTGCGCCTGCGCCCGCGCGAGCTGGGATGACAGTTCGCGCAGTTGCTCCTCAGCCTCGATGCGCGCGCTTTCCGTATCGCGCTGCACCTGGTGACCCTCGCCGCGCAGCAGGGAGAGCGCCTGCAGGACCAGCACCAGTACCACGGCGATGATCAGGACACTCAATAGGATTTCGGTGACGGGCATGCGGCTACCGGTGGCAAGAGCGAGTGACGATCAGTTTACGCAACACTGTCGCACGGATGGCGACGATGGGCCGCTCAGTCGATGCGGCAGAAGGCGGCCTTCAGATAGCGGCCCTCGGGGACGTCGGTACGAAACGGGTGGTCGGCGCCGGCGCCGCGCACTTCCAGCACCTGGATGGTGCGGCCGGCGTTGAGCGCGACGCGACGCAGCATCTCCAGGAAATCGGCTTCGCCAACCAGTCCGGTGCAGGAGCAGGTCAGCAGCAGGCCGCCAGGCGGGATGATGTCGAGCACCATGCGGTTCATGGCGAAGTATTTCTTCAGCGCGTCCGTGACCTTGCTGCGGTCGCGGGTGAGCTTGGCCGGGTCCAGCACCACCGCGTCGTAACGCTCGCCACGTGCAACGGCGGCGCGCACCCAGTCGAAGATGTCGGCCTGCTCGAAGCGCACCGCGACGCCGTTCGCGGCGGCATTGGCGGCGGCGACCTCGAGGATGCCGGCATCCAGGTCCACGCCGACTGCCTCGCGCGCGCCGCCGGCCATCGCATGCACGGCGAAGCTGCCACCGTTGCAGCACAGGTCCAGGACGCGCCGGTCCCTCGCCAATTCGGCGAAGCGCCTGCGGTTGTCGCGCTGATCGACGAAGAAACCGGTCTTGTGGCCGCTGCCGGGGGCGGCGAGGAAGCGCAGGCTGTGTTCGTGCACTTCAACCGGCGCCGGCGTGTCGGGGCTACGGCAATCGAACGACTCCTGCTTCTGCGTCCGGGTCTCGGCAAACCAGTACAACTTCGCGGCGGGGAACTCCGCCAGCAGCGCCGCATGCACAGTGTCGCGCAGGCGCCACATGCCGGCGGTGAAATACTCGATGACCAGCGTGTCCGCGTAGCGGTCGACCACCAGGCCGGGCAGTCCATCGCCGTCGCTGTGCACCACGCGCCAGGCATCGCTCACCTGGTCCAGGCGCAGCCACTGCCGGCGCAGCTGCACGGCGGCGGCGATGCGCCGTGCCAGCCATTGGCCGTCGGCCATGGCCTCGGGGAGTTCGTCGAGCAGGCGCAACGCAATACGCGCGTGGCTGTTCCAGAACGCGCACGCGACGAAGCGGTCGTCGGCGTCGTGCACGGCCACCACGGTGCCGGGCGGCAGCTTGTCCTGCGGCTTGCGCACCTGCGCCGACCAGACCCAGGGATGGCCCGGTTTGCGTGCCGACTTAAGCTGGATGACGGGAAGTTCGACGGGAGCGTGCATCGACGCATGATAGCCGGTGCATCCTGCCGCTCCGGCGCTTGGGATGCCGGCGCCGCTTCAGCGCAGGCGCAGCACCAGCCAGGACACGAGGGCAAGCACGTTGACGCCGAGCCGCGGCACCGATGGGCCGGATCCGGCAAGGCGGAAACCCTGGCTGCCGACGTGCCAGTCCAGGCCCAACTGCGGCGCGGTCTGCAGCGTCGTAAACACGCTGACGAACGCACCGCTGTGCAGGGCGTAGCTGAAGACCGGCAAGGCGACTAGGGGCACCTGCAGCAGCTGGGCCCAGCGCGACATGCGCACGCCGCGTTCGCCGTTGTCCAGCAATTGCACGCCCGCGGCCAGCACGAAACCAAACAATGCCAGGCCGAGGAGTGCGACGACGCTCTCGTGGTTGTTGAACGGCAGCACGCGCCGCAGCATGGCGGCGACGCCATACAGCCCGCCAGCGATTTCGAGGATGCCGATGAGGCGAAACAGGATGAGGCGCATGTGGGGTCCGGGGCCAAGGGAGCGCGGGCATTGTAGGCGGGCGGAGCTGCCGCTTCACTCCATGCTTTCGGCGAGCTCGTGCAGATCGTTGACGTGCTCTTCCCACCAGCGTGTTTCGGCGACGAAGGGGAAGGCCAGCGGAAAGGCCGGGTCGGCCCAGCGCGCGGCGATCCAGCCCGCGTAGTGCAGCTGACGCATGGCCCGCAGGGCCGGGACCAGGGCCAGCTCGGTCGGGTCGAGGTCGCGGAACTGGCGGTAGCCGGCCAGCACCTCGCGCATGGCCTGCTCGTCGTGCGCCAGCATCCACAAGTCCTGCATCGCCGGTCCCATGCGCGCGTCGTCGAGGTCGACGAAGGCGGGGCCGTCCCTCGTCCACAGGATGTTGCCCGGGTGGCAATCGCCATGCAGCCGCAACTGCGGCAGCGGACCGAGTGCCGCGAAGCGCGCTGCGATGGCGGCACCGAGGCGCGTGGCAGCCGCCTGGTAGTGCCCGCGCACCATCACCGGCAGCAGCGTGGAGGCGAGCACGGCCTGGATCGGCCCCTGCACCATGCTGGCCTGGTCCAGTTTGCCGCGATGCACGAAGGCGCGCCGCGCGCCGACGCCGTGCATGCGCGCAATCAGGCGGCCCAGCCACTGCAATTGTCCGGCAGCGCCCGGCTCGGGCGGCCGGCCGCTGATGCGAGGCGTCAGCGCGTAACGGAAGCCAGCGTAACGCAGCAGGGTGTGGCCGGCGAAGGCCAGCGGCGCGACCATCGGCAATTCGGCTGCGGCGAGTTCCTGGGCAAAGGCGTGCTCTTCCTCGATCGCCGCGTCGCTCCAGCGGCCCGGCCGGTAGAACTTGGCGATGACCGGCGCGCCGCCCTCGATGCCGATCCGCCACACCCGGTTCTCGTAGCTGTTAAGCGCCAGCAGGCGTCCATCCGGCTGCAGCTTGCAGACACTGACCGCGTTCAGCACCGTGTCCGGAGTGAGGCCGGCATACGGCGTCCCGTCGTTCACCGCGGCGCCACATTGTGCGCGGCGATGACCGCCATGGTCAGCCGCGAGATGCAGGTTGGCGCGCCGGTGGCATCGACCAGGCGAATCTCCCAGACCTGGGTGCTGCGGCCGATGTGTACGGCCTTGGCCGTGCCGGTGACAAGCCCCGAACGCACGGCGCGCAGATGGTTGGCGTTGATCTCCAGGCCGACTGCCCTTTCGCGGGCTGGATCCAGGGTCAGCATGGCGGCCGTGCTGCCCAGCGTCTCGGCCAGGGCCACGGAGGCGCCGCCGTGCAGCAGTCCATACGGCTGGTGCGTGCGTGCATCGACGGGCATGGTCCCGCTGAGCCAGTCATCGCCAAACGCGGTGATGCGGATGTCCAGCGTCTCCATCAAGGTATGCGTGCTCCAGCCATTGACCAACCCGAGGTCGGGCGTCTGGTACCAGAGGCTCATGCCGATATCCTGCCTGCGCGGATCGCTGCGGGACCTGGGTTTGCCCGCCGACGGCTCATTTGTTGCCCTTGGCCACCGGCAGTTGGGCGGCGCGCCAGGCCAGTGTGCCACCGGCCAGCGTGTGCACCTTGGTGAACCCGGCCTTGACCAGCCGCTGTGCGGCCTTGGCGGCGTTGCCGCGCCCGTCACGGTCGATCACCACCACCGGCAGCTCGCGGGCCTTGATCAAGTCCTTGCTCTCCGGGTCGAACTGGCTCATGGCCACGTGGCGTGCGCCCGGCACGTGCATTTTCTCGAAGTCGACGATGGCCGACAGGTCGATGAGCAGGGGGTTGTCGTGGTTGATGAGGTCGGTCAGTCCGCCGGGAGTGAGTTCGAGCGTCGCGGAGAACAGCGATTTGAGCTGCAGCACCAGGAGCGCCACCAGCAGGACCACGAACAGTGCCACCAGGGCCAGGTGGTTGCCGATGAATTCCGGCAGCTTGCGCAAAAACTCGGTCATGTTCGATCCAGGGCTGCGGCCATCACGCCGGCGTGGGTGGACCGATGATTATACGGGTGCGCCGCCCGGCGGCGATCTTGGCAGTTGCACGTGTGCTTACATAGTCCGTGCTTCTCGGGCCGGCTGCTAGGGGCGGGTGATGTCCGGCAAGCCGCTCGCCAGCCACCAGTGCTTGCTCGTGGCGTCGTATTGCCAGACCTGATTGTCGATGATGGTGCGCTCGGCCTGGGTGTTGACGTTGACCAGGCTGATGCGCACGCTCTGGCGCACCTCGGTGTCGCTCACCGGCACCGGCCCGGCGTCGTCGTTGTAGTCGGTCACCCGTACCTGCTGGTAGCGCGCCATGTCCAGCCTGGTCAAGGGATGCGCAAGCAGGGTCGCCGGGGCGACGAATTGCGCTGCGGTGGCGAAGTCGCCCCAGCGCAGGGTGCTGGCATAGGCCTTGAGCGTGTTGGTCAGCGAGTCGCTGCGGATTTGCGAGGCGCAGCCGGCAAGCAAGACTACGGTCATGAGCCCGACGAGACGCATTGTTCTGCGCATGTGCTTCCCCGGTGACGGATGCAGACATTCTGCCTGAAGCTGGCGGCTCACGACCGGCGCTTGGCCACGAAGCGGGCTTGCAGGGTCGCCGCGGGTCCGGTGCCGTCGTCGTTGGGCACGCTGCAGGCGATCTCGACCGCCGCCTTGCCGCTGGCTTCCAGGCTGGCGAAAAAGTCTGTCCAGTCACTGCCTTCGGCCAGCTCAGCCTCGCTGCGAAAATCCCGCCATAACGGCGCCAGGTAGCGCACCGTCGAGGTGCCGACGAACACGTCGCAGGCCATGCCGCGCTCGCGCAGCGGCAACTCCACCAGGGCCCAGCCATTGAGCGTCATCAAGCTCACCAGGCTGCCGCCGAATGCGCAGCCCTTGTCGTTGGCGTTTGGCGCCAGCGGTGCGCGCAGGCTCAGCACCTCGTCGTCACAGGTGGCCAACTGCACATCCATGCTGTGGGCGAGGGGGATCTTCTCACGCATGAAACGGACCAGGGCCTCGGCGGCCGCGAGGCGGGTGGCGGATGACTTGGCGGCGTGCTGCGGAACCGGATATTCGGGACTCACCATGACAGGATCGTTGGCGATGGGACGCTCCAGTGTATGGCCACCACTACACTGGAGCCAGATTGATCGGCGAGGAACCCACATGCGAGGAGCAGCCGCGGCGGGGCATCCGGGACTGCATGGCCGCTGCGTGGTGATCACGCGGCCGGTCGGTTGCGCCGGTGCGCTGGCGCGCCGCGTGCGCGCGGCGGGCGGCGTGCCGATCGTGCTGCCGGGCCTGGCCTTGCGCGCGGTGCCCGATGCCGCGGCTGCCCGCGCAGCGCTGTTGGCGGCACTCAATGATGACTGCGTGCTTTTTACCAGCCCGGCCGCAGTACGCTTCGCCGCCCGCCTGGTGCCCCTACGCACCGACGCCAAGGTGTTGGCCGTGGGCCGGGGCACGGCGCGGGCATTGGCCCGGCAAGGGCTGCGCGAGCCGCAGCTGCCCTCGCGCCAGGACAGCGAGGGCGTGCTTGGGCTGCCGGCCCTCGCCGAAGTGCGCGGTCGGCGTGTCGCCCTGGTCGGCGCCGCGGGTGGGCGCGGGGTGCTGCAGGCGGGGCTGGCCGCGCGCGGGGCGCAGCTGCGCGAGGTGCACGTGTACCGGCGCACGCCGGCGCGGCTGGATCGGCGCCATTTTGCAGTGCTGTCGCGCCTGCCGCACTCCGCCTGCGTGTTGCTCTCCAGCACCGAAGCATTGCACAACCTGCATGGGCAATTGCCGGCGCCGGCGTTGGCGCGCTGGCTCGCGGCCACTGCCGTGGTGAGCAGCGAGCGGCTGGCTGCCGCGGCGCGTGAGGCAGGCTTTGCCCGCGTGCACGTGGCAGCTTCGGCGCTTTCGGCCGACCTGCTGGCTGGCGCCCTGGCCCTGGCGTGACCTCCGGAAACGGCACCCACCGATGCGGCCGCCACCGGCTTGGTTTCTGCGGCCGGGGCTTCTAGCATGCGGGCATGAGTACTGCAGATACGCCGCCTGCGCCTGACGGCGCCCCTCCAGCCTCGCCTGCGGGTTCAGGCGCCACGCGTCCCGGCGCCACCGGCCGGCCACCGGTCCAGCATTCCGCCGGTACCTTGGGATTGGCCCTGCTGCTGGCCTTGCTGGCGATACTTGGTGCTGGGTATGTCGGTTGGCGGCAATGGCAGTCGGCCCGCGGCAACCAAGCCGAGGCAGCCAGCTTGCTGGCCGTGCAACGGCGCGTGGCAACGGTCGAGAGCTTGCTGCAGGACAGTCACCGCGAACGCGCGGACGTCGCCCGGCAGCTCGCGCAGATGGCGCAGCAGGACCAGGGCCTGAGTGCCCAGTTGCCCGCGCTGGATCAGCGCGTGCGCAGCCTCGAAGCGGCGGTGGCCACGCTGGCCGAGCGCACGCGCTCCGGCCGCGAGCCGATGTTGCTGGACCAGACCGAATCGCTGCTGCGCATGGGCATGGAACGCTATCGGCTGTTTCACGATGCCCAGGGCGCGCAACAGGCCTATGCGCTGGCCGAAGACACCCTGGCGAGCGTCGATGACGGCGCCTTTGGCGCGGTACGCCAGGCGATCCGCGTCGAACGGATGGCCTTGCTCAGTAGCCACCCCCAGGGTGATGCCGGGGTGCTGAAGCAACTGCAGGCGCTGCGTGGCAGCGTGCCGACCTTGCCGCTCGCGCCCTTGGAACCGTCCAGCAATAATCCACCGGATGGCGTCTGGGCACGCATTGGTCACGCACTGCGCGGCGTGATCCGGGTGCAACGCGACAACGGTGGACCGCTTGCGCTCCAGGACGCGCGTTTTGCCCGGGAATTGCTGGCGCTGGACTTGGTCGAGGCCCAGGCGGCCAGGCTGGCGCACGATGACGAGGCTTACCGAGCCGCGCTGCAGCGTGCCGCGACGGGCGTGGCGGCGCAGTTCGATACGACAACCCCCGCCGTGCGGCAGGTCCAGGCACAACTGCAGCAATTGCAGGCGACGACAGTCGGCGCCCCGGTGCAGCTCGGGGCGGCGTTGCGCGAGCTGCGCGACCTGCGTGCCGTGCGCGCCCTGGGCCCGGCGTCGGCAAGCTCGGCGGGGGCTGGCGCGGCTTCCGCGGCTGTGACCCGTCGGATCGACGCGGCGCGGCCTGGCGGGTCGCGCGCATGAAGCTGTGGCGCCAGCTCCTTCTGCTGATCATCATCGCCACCCTGGCGGCGCTGGCTTGGCATTGGCTGGCGCTCGACCCCGGTTACGTGCTGGTGCGTCTGCGTGGCTGGCGCGCGGAGACCACCGTGATTGCCGCCGTGGCGCTGTTGCTGTTGCTGTGGCTGGTGCTGACCTTGGCCTGGAACCTGCTGCGCTGGCCGTTCGGCGCCTTCAGCCGCCGGCACCGACGGGTCAGCCAACAGCGACTCGGCGATGGCCTGGTGGCCTTGATCGAGGGACGGCATGGCGCCGCCGAACAGGATCTCAATCGTGCTTCGCGCTTGCCCAGCCTGCGTGGCCCGGCCTTGCTGGCGAGCGCCGAGGCGGCACTGCGGCGGGGCGAGCCGGGCCGGGCGCTGGAGGCGTTGGACCAGGCCGCGCAATCGGTACCCAGTGCCGCACGGGCCTTGCGTGCGCGCGTCCTGCGCCGCGAAGGCCGACCGGCCGAAGCGCTGGCCTTGCTGGCGCCGGAAGCGGACAAAGGCAGCCTGACGCCAAACGCCTGGCGTGAGCTGGCGCTGGCCGCGCTGGCCACGGGAAACCCGGCGCGTGCACAGGCGGCGCTGGCCCCGTTGCAGAAAAGCGGCGCGCTGGGCATGCGCGGGTTTGCCGCCCTGGAAGCGCGGGTCCTGGTCGCGCTGATCGATGCGGCGAAAGACGGTGCGGCACTCGACCGCTTGTGGCTGCAGCTACCGAAACCGCAGCGTCGCCTGCCGGCAGTCATCGAGGCTTATGCGCGGCGTGCGGCGGCCTTTGGCCAGACCCTGGCGGCCATGGATGAACTCGAATCGGCCTTGCGCAGGGAGTGGTCGCCAGCGTTGGTCGACGCCTATGGTGCGTTGCCCGGCGACAGCCTTGAGGCGCGCATGCAGCGTGCAGAGGCCTGGCTCGAGGCGCACGCAAACGACGCCGTGCTGCTGTTGGCGCTTGGCCGCCTGGGCGTGCGCCTCGGCGAGTGGCGCAAGTCGCGCCAATATCTCGAGCGCTCCTTGGCCTTGGCACCGACTGTCGCGGCGTGGGAAGTGCTTGGCGAGGCCTGCGCGGGCCAAGGTGATACGACGGCCGCGTTGCACAGCTATCGGAGTGCGTTCGCCATGGAACGTGGCGAGCCGGCGGCCGAACCACCGTCTTCGGATCCCGCGGGCCGTTATCCCGACACCCGCTCGAGCGCGATCGAAGAGCGTGATGCACAAGGCTTTCCGCGTCTGCGTCCCTGAGAGCTTGAGCGTTGGACGACCGTGGACGTCGCCCCGCGTGGATTCCCTATGCACACGGGACCCGCCGCGACCAGCCACTCCCCATCGGATTTTGCCGCTGCTGCCGGCACTTGCTGCCGTGTGCCATACCGTGTGGCATGTGTCACCAGGTACTTATTGCACATTGACAAGGGAAAAAGTCGCGCTCATAACGCCAAGGCAACATACGGCACGATCGCGCTGAGCTCTGCAAGTTTCATTGGTGGCAGTGCTGACTCGCGCAACGAGGTGAGCCTCTCACACGATCGCGGATGACTTCGCACTCAAGTGAGAGGATTCAAGAGAATGAGCAGTGAAACGGACACGCGACGGCGGCACCTTGGGCACCGGGTTGCGTACTCGGCATTGAGTTTGGCCATTGCCGCCGCCTGCGGCTTGTATGGCGCTGGCGGCCTGGCGCCGGTACAGGCACAAGCCTCGACCGGCAGCATTTTCGGCACCGCGCCGGTCGCCGGTGGCGAGACGGTGATCATCACCAGCGCCAATGGCCTGACGCGCAGCGTACCAGTCGATTCCAGCGGCCGTTTTTCGGCCACGTCGTTGCCGTTGGGCACGACATACACGGTGACGCTGCAAAAGGATGGCGCGCCGCTGGATTCGCGCACGGACATCGTGCTGACCGTGGGCGCGGGTACCCAGGTCACGTTCGTGGCGGCGACCACCACGCTGGGTGCCGTGACGGTCAGCGCCAATTCCCTGCCACCCATCGACATCAGCCAGGTCGGCTCGCGCACGGTGGTGACGTCCAAGCAGTTGTCGGTATTGCCGCTGCAGCGCACGGCCGAGGCGATCGCCACGCTGGCGCCTGGCGTCATCCAGGGCACCAGCTATTACAAGGGTCCGACAGGCGACGTGCTGAACTCGTTTGGCGGCTCGTCCATTGCCGAGAACGCGTATTACATCAACGGCTTCAACACCACCGACCCCCTGCATGGCTTCGGCGGCCTCAGCCTGCCGTATGGCGCGATCGACCAGCAGCAGGTGCTCACCGGTGGCTACGACGCGCGGTATGGGCGCTCGGACGGCGGCGTGATCAACCAGATCGGCAAGCGCGGCACCAACGAGTGGCACTTTGGCGGGCAGGTGTTGTATCAACCCAAGGCCACGGCAAGCACGCCGATCAACTGGTACTTCCCGACCGGACCACAATACCTCTCCGACGCCGATGGCGGCACGCAAGGTCAGCTCTATGCGTATAACGGCGACAACAAGTCCTGGGTGGTGACCGAGGACCTGTATGCGGGCGGTCCGCTGATCAAGGACAAGTTGTTCTTCTTTGGTGCGGTCGAGGCGAGCCGCGAGAGTGGAACGAACGGCGGGGCGGGCGGCAACACGGTCCAGGCAGGCCAAATCACGAACTACAACAAGCATGATCCGAAGTGGTACGTCAAGCTGGATTGGAACATCAACGACAACAACATCCTCGAGCTGACCGGCGCCTCGAACAAGACGTCGTACTCGGGGAACATCTACGCCTACAACTACACTGCGGCCAAAGCCACCTACGGTGCCTTCCGCGCTCCGGATTTGCACACCAAGAATGGTGCCGACCTGTGGATCGCCAAATACACCGGCTATCTCACCGACAACCTCACGGTCGATGCCTTGTTCGGCAAGATGACGCAGACCAACTACGCCGAATTCAGCGGCAGCGAAGAACCCTTTGTCACCAATCCGCAAAACCAGAATCCCGCCTACGGCGGTGGCGCGCTCATTGGGCCGCAGACCGTGCAGACGGTGCCGAACGCCGGCGCGCACGACAAGACCAGCAATCTGCGTTTCGACATCACCTACAAACTCGGCAGCCACGACCTCACCGCCGGCATCGACAACATGAACGTGATGGCCCTGGACCAGGGCTCGCACCGTTCCGGTCCCGGCCAATTCATCTGGCGCTACGGCAAGGGCGACCCGAACAAGCCGATCAGCACACAAACCGGACAATGGGTGGCCGCGCCAGGTGGCGAGGGTTACTACGTGGACAAGCACATTGGCACGGTGGGCGCCAAGTCCGTGCGCGTCGCGCAGTACGCGCAGTTCGTCGAGGACCGCTGGCAAGTCACCGACCGCCTGCTGCTGAACCTGGGCCTGCGCAATGACCAGTTCACCAACTACAACCCGGATGGCGTGCCCTACCTGCGCCTGACCAAGCCACAGTGGGCGCCGCGACTGGGCGCGAGCTGGGACGTGCACGGCGACTCCAGCCTGAAGGTGTATGCCAACGCCGGCCGCTACTACATGGCCGAACCGGCGAATGTGGCCATCCGCGGTGCCGCCGGAAGCATCGTCACCGACCAGTACTTCACTTACACCGGGATCGATCCGGCCACTGGCGCGCCCACCGGTCTGACCCAGATCCCGCAGGGCAATTACCCGGCGGTGTCGGCCAACAACGAGTTTGGCCAGGCGCCGGATCCCAAGACCGTGACCAGCAAGAACGCTGGCGCCGAATACCAGGACGAGTACATCGCCGGCGTGGACCAGGCGTTCGACATGTTCGGCACCAAGTGGACTGCGGGCGCCAAGGCGAGCTATCGCCACCTGCGGCGCATGCTGGATGACGTGTGCGCAGAAGACGTGTTCATGGAGCAGGGTGCAGCGCAGGGCTTCGACCCGACGGCAGCCATGGGCTCGGGCTGCTACATCATGAATCCCGGCAGCAGCATGGGACAAATCTCAACGTTCAACGTGCCGTTGGCGTCCGGCGGCTACGGCACCATGCGCATTCCCTGGTCGGACTTCGGCATGCCGACCTTGCTGCGCAAGTACGTTGGCCTGGACCTGTACCTGGAGCATCCATTTGATGGCACCTGGTATGGCCGCATCGACTACACGATCTCGCACAGCTTCGGCAACACGGAAGGCTCGGTGCGGTCCAGCTCGGGGCAGACCGACGTGGCGCAAACCGTCGACTGGGACAACCCGGGTGTGATGACCTATGCGAACGGCAGCCAGTCCAACGACCGGCGGCACCAGGTGAAGCTGCTGGGTTACTGGCAGATCAATCCGGAGTGGCTCATTGGTGGCAACGCACAAATCATGTCCGGCACGCCACGGTTTTGCTTTGGTTACTTCGGGGCCGAGCAGACCGACCCGTCCGGCTATGGCGGTTCGTACCACTTCTGCGGTCCGCAGGGCACGCCAGCGCCTCCGGGCAGTACCGGGCGCACGCCGTGGCAGGAGATCGTCAGCTTGAATGTGTCCTACCGCCCGGCGTTTGCCGCGCACAAGCTGGGCTTCAGCGTGCTGGTCTACAACTTGTTTGACCAGCAGCGCATGCTGCAATTCTCGCCCGGGTCGGAATCGGGGCCGGGGAAGTTGTCCAAGAACTTTTGGGTGCCGTTGTTTGCGACCACGCCACGCTATGTGCAGTTTGGCGTGACGTATGATTTCTGAGCAGACGCTTGGGTCGATGTGACGGGACGGGCACAGCGCAAGCTGCGCCCGTCTTGCCTGCAGCTCAGGACGCAGCGTGTTTCGGCGGTGGGTCGCTCGTGGCCGGCGTGCGTGGGTTGCGATAGCCAGGCTTCTTCGCGTCCAACGCATTCCGTTTTTTCCATTCCTGGTAAGCCGGGATATAGGGTTCCTTCCGCAACAGCTTCGAGTGCGGATCGACGATCACCAGGCTGCCGGCCGGGACCTTGAGCTCGCCGCTGCCGCGCGGCATTGGCAGCGTCCGCACCTGGTCGCCGACCTGCACCTCGACTGGCATTGGGAACGGCAGGTCCTGCGGCGCCACCCAATGCAGCTTCAGCGTGTCCGCGTCACGCTGCACGTCCAGCCGTGGCAACTTCGCCTGGTACAGGTAGACCTTGAAGAACCAGTCCAGGTTCTTGCCGGTCACCTGGTTGACGATGTCCATGAAATCGCGGGTGGTGGCGTAGCGTGGCTTGAAATTGCCCGGTTTTGGGTCGTCGCGGCCATAGACGAGCAGGCGCGTCGACTTGAAGAATGCGGCGTCGCCGATCAGCTCGCGCAGTGAATGCAACATCAGCGCGCCCTTGGCGTAGATGTCGTTGCCGGGACCGTGATCCTTGTCGTACACCGCTTCCTCGGCCTGGCTGTGTCCGGAGACCAGCGGGAAACGATTCATCAGCCCGAGCCGCATGTCGTGCAACATCGCGTAATACGCCATATCACCGTGCAGGTAGCGCCCGTAGAGCGGCTGCATGTAGCTGCCAAACCCTTCGTGCAGCCACATGTCGTCCCAGTCGGCATTGGTCAGCTGGTTGCCGAACCATTCGTGGGCAACCTCATGTTGTAGGAGGAAGTCGAAGTCGTACTTGTCCTTCGGGTAACCGGCACCGTAGGCGTTAATCGTCTGGTGCTCCATACCGTAATACGGCGTCTCGACCATGCCGACCTTCTCATCCCCGAAGGGATAGGGGCCGATCTCCTGCTCGAAGAAATCGAGGATGCTGGGCAAGGTGGCGAAGAGCTCCTTGGCCTGCGCCTCCTTGCCCGGCAGGTACCAGAACGCCATCGGGATCACATTGCCGCAGCGGCTGTGGTAGTCGCCCTTGAGTTCCCGATAAGGCCCGATGTTGAGCGTTATCGCATAGGTGTCGGGCTGTTTGACACGCCAGTGCCAGGTGCGCTGGTCCGCTGTTTCCGTGACGCCGACCAGCACGCCATTGCCCGGCGCCACCAGCGGCTTGGGCACGGTCACGTAAGTGTCGACCAGGTCCGGCTCGCCTTCCGGATGATCGATGCACGGCCAGAACAGGTCGCATCCCTCGCCTTCAACCGCCGCACCCACCCAGGGCTCGCCATCGGCGGTGTGCGTCCACACGAAGCCGCCATCCCACGGCGCCTTCTGCGCCACGTGCGGGCGGCCGCCGTAGACCACCTGCAGCGTCACCTTGCCGCCGGCAGCCAGTCCGGTCGGCAACTGGATGCGCAATTGGCCGTCCGGATTGCTCCAGGCCGGGCGCACGAGCGGCTTGTCGTCGACGGCGACGCGGCTGATCTGCAGGTTGCGGTCCAGATCCAGCAGCACCTCGCCGATGGCTTGCTTGGCGGTGAAGGTGAGCCGCGCGTCGCCGTCGATGTGCTGACGCGCCGGGTCGACTGTGAAATGCAGTTCCGCGTGATCGAAATGCGCACGTCGTTGTGCCTCGGGCATGACTCCGCCGGATTTGACGGTCTGCGGCGTGAGGGCTGGCTGGCTCGAGGCTGTGGCACTGGTCGCCGCGGCCGGCCCTTGGGCGGCCGTCGATACGGATGCGGCAGGTGCTTTGCCACTGTCTTGGGGGTTGCCGCAGGCGCACAAGCCAGACACCAGGCCGATGACGAGGAGGTGTCTGGGCTGCATGGGTCAACCTCGATGGCTGTTTGCGCAAGAGTCGGCGCGGCGGGTTCTGCTTCGACCTGCGCACGGACATCCATCATACGGGCCGCGCCTACACCCGCAACCGCACCCGCACCCGCACCCGCACCCGCGCCCGCACCCGCAACCGTGCGCGCCGCGCCGCACGGCGCGTTTGCCGTGTCCACGCAGGCATGACTTCAGTCACTCCCGTGCCGCGCGTGAAGGGCGTATATCAAATGCATCCACTTGGGGGTACGGCCATGACACCGATGCATCGGTTCGCCCGGCAATCCGTGCTGATGGGTTCCCTGCTATTTGTCGCTGCGTTCGCCTGTGCCGCCAGCGCGACCCAGGACAAATACCCGGATTATCCGAGCGAGACGCCGGCGCATTTCACGCCTGCGGAGTCGAGTTTCAATTACACGCGGCGGGTGGTCATGATCCCGATGCGTGACGGCGTGAAGCTCAATACCGTCATCCTGATACCGAAAGGCGCGAAACGGGCGGGGATCATCCTGACGCGCACGCCGTACAACGCCGACCGGCGTACCTCGAGCCGGCACAGCAGCGAGCTGGGCACCGTGCTCGGGCCCGACAACACCAGCCGCATCGTGCTTGAGGATGGCTATATCCGCGTGGTGCAGGACGTCCGCGGCAAATATGGTTCGGAGGGCGACTACATCATGAATCGCCCGATCTACGGCCCGCAGAATCCTACCCCTGTGTCGGACGTCACCGACACCTACGACACGATTGGCTGGCTGGCGAAGAACGTGCCGGAGAGTAATGGAAAGGTGGCCTTGATCGGGGTTTCCTACGACGGCTTCGAAACCCTGACCGGGCTGATCGATCCCAATCCGGCGTTGAAGGCGGTGATCGGCGAGAACCCGATGGTGGACGGCTGGATGGCCGACGACTGGTTCCACAACGGCGCCTTCCGCGAACAGATGATCCCGTACATCTACGACCAACAGGCCACGCGCAGCGGCAAGGAACATTGGTGGACCGACTACCGCGACGACTACGACCTTTACCTGGATGCCGGTTCGGCATCGGCGGTGGCGCAGGCGCACGGCATGCAGCAGCTCGGCTTCTGGCGCAAGCTCGTCGCGCACCCGGCCTACGATGCGTTCTGGCGGGACCAGGCCATGGACAAGATCCTGGCCGGCCAGCCGCTGAAGGTGCCCTTGATGCTGGTGGCCGGGCAATGGGACCAGGAGGACATCTATGGCGCGCTCGCCGTGTATCGGGCGCTGGAGCCGAAGGACACCGGCAACGACATGGTGTATCTGACCCTCGGTCCCTGGTACCACGGCCAGGAGAACCGCGATGGCAGTTCTCTGGGCGCGCTGCGGTTCGGCGCCGACACCTCGCTGTATTTCACCGAGCAGATCCTGCGCCCGTTCCTCGCCCACTATCTCAAGGATGCCGCCCCGCCTGAGCACGTCGCGCCGGTCAACGTGTTCACCACCGGTACCAACCAGTGGGAGGAGTTGCAGAGTTGGCCGTCCGGCTGTGCCACGGGTTGCCCGGCCCAGCCGACCCCGCTGTACCTGCAAGCTGGTTTCGGCCTGGGCTTCCAGCAGCCGGCAGGCAATGTCGCGGGCGGCTATGACCAATATGTTTCCGACCCGGCCAAGCCCGTTCCGTACCGGACGCGCCCGATCCTGGCGGCGCAGACCGGCACTTGGCGCAGCTGGCTGGTCGACGACCAGCGCCAATTCGCGACCCGGCCGGACGTGCTGGCCTACGAGACGCCCGTGCTGACCGACGCCGTGCACGTCGCCGGCTGGCCGGTCGTGCACCTCACGGCCGCGACCAGCGGCACGGACGCGGACTGGGTGGTGAAACTCATCGACGTCTATCCGCGGCAGGATGCCGCCGAGCCCGACATGAGCGGCTATGAGCTCGCCACCAGCATGGACATTTTCCGCGGTCGCTATCGCGTGGGCTTGTCACAACCACAGGCCTTGACGCCGAACGAACCCTTGCCCTACCGGTTCGAACTGCCGGCGATCGACCATGTGTTTTTGCCCGGCCATCGGATCATGGTGCAGATCCAGTCCAGCTGGTTCCCGCTGTACGACCGCAATCCGCAGACCTTCATCAAGAACATCTTCCTGGCCAAGCCAGGCGACTTCAAGCCGGCTACCCAACGCGTCTATCACGCACCAGGCCACGCCAGCTACGTCGAGTTGCCGGTCGTGCATTCCTCCTGAGGCGCGGGATTGGAGAAACTTCCAAATCGTCATTCCCGCGAAGCTCCGTTCTCGTCATTCCCGCGAAAGCGCAACCCTTCAGCGTCATTCCCGCTTGCGCGCACTGCTGTCCGGAACGTTTTTGGAACCACACTCGCCCCACCACTCCGGCGTCATTCCCGCGAAAGCGGGAATCCAGTGCTTTGGCCTTTACGGACATCCAAAGGCACTGGATCCCCGCTTTCGCGGGGATGACGCCGGGAAGGATGACGATGGAGAGTTGCGGCCCAGGGCGAGACGACAGAGGTGAGCCGTCATTTTTGAGTCTGGGTTGCACGCGGCAGCCATCCAGCCTTGCGTCGCAACGCCTTCGGTGTCGAGGCACGAATTTATTCCGGACAGCAGTGCGCTTGCGCGGGAATGACGACGAGGCAGTTTTTCGCGTGCTGGCGCGATGCTGCGGATGAGCCCAAGGCGGCCCCAAAACGTTCCGGACAGCAGTGCGCCTTCGCGGGGATGACGGTGGGGTAACGTCCAGGGTGAGTTGGAAGGGGTCCGGCGGTGTGGTCCCTAGAGCGCGGTCAGATTGGCGTAGGCGGCGACCAGCCATTTGCTGCCGGCGTCGGCAAAGTTCACCTGCAGGCGGGTGTGTGCACCACTGCCCTCGGCGCTCACCACCACGCCTTCGCCAAAGCTGGGATGGCTGACCCGCTGGCCGAGCCTCACCGGCAAGGATTCTTCGAGTGCACTGGTATCCGGGCGATACCCGTCGCCCGCATAGGCCGGTCGCGTGACGTGGATGCGCGGACGGATTTCGTCGATCAACCCGGCAGGAATCTCGCGCAGGAAGCGCGAGGGATAAGCGAGCATTTCGGTGCCGTGCATGCGTCGCGACTCGGCATGGCTCACGTAGAGTTTTTCCCGCGCGCGGGTGATGCCGACATAGGCCAGGCGCCGCTCCTCCTCCAGCCGGCCTTCGTCGTCCACCGACCGCTGGCTGGGAAACAGGCCTTCTTCCATGCCGACCAGGAACACCACGCGAAACTCCAGGCCCTTGGCCGAGTGCAGTGTCATCAATTGCACGCAGTCGTCGCCGGCCTCGCCCTGGCGTTCCCCGGATTCCAGCGCGGCGTGGGCAAGGAAGGCGGAAAGCTCATCCAGCCCGGCCTCCAGGTCCTCAGCGGTACGCTCGAAGCGCGCGGCCACGTTGATCAGTTCGTCGAGGTTCTCGACCCGGGTCTCGGCATGTCCACGCGCATCGCGTTCGAAATACTCGCGCAGCCCGGCTTGCGTGATGGCGTGCTCGACCTGCTCGGGCAGGGTGAGCGGTGTGGCAGCACGCAGGACAGGTGCCGCGGTGGTGGCCGATTCCGCCCCGCCTGGCGCCGCCGGTGTGTCCGGCGTCGCCTGAAACGCCTGGTGCATGCTTTCAATGAGGTCGCGGAAAGCTTGCGCGGCATGCTTGGCGCGGCCGCCCAGTTCGCTGCCGCGTGCGAGCTCGATACCCGCCGCGTCCCACAACGACGTGCCGTCGCCGCGTGCGCGGCGGCGCAGAATGTCGAGCGTGCGCTCGCCCATGCCACGCGGTGGCGTATTGACCACGCGCTCGAAGGCGACGTCGTCCTGGCGGTTGGCGGCCAGGCGGAGGTAGGCCAGCGCGTCCTTGATTTCCGCGCGCTCGAAGAAGCGCTGCCCACCGTAGACGCGGTAGGCGATATTGCGCTGGACCAGTTGCTCCTCGAAGTTGCGGGATTGCGCGTTCGAGCGGTACAGGATCGCGCAATCGCTGGCACGCCCATCCTCGGCCATGAATTCGTGGATGCGCTGGATGACGAAACGCGCCTCGTCCTGCTCGTTGTAGGCGGTATACAGCGCGATGCGCTCGCCGTGCGCGCCAGCCGTCCACAGACGCTTGACGAGCCGGCTGCCGTTGTGGGCAATGACGGCGTTGGCGGCGGTGAGGATGGTGGAGGTGCTGCGGTAGTTCTGCTCCAGCTTGATCGTGCGTACATCCGGGAAATCGCGCAGGAAGCGCGCCATGTTCTCCACTTTGGCGCCGCGCCAACCGTAGATGGACTGGTCGTCGTCGCCGACTGCAAAGACGTTGCCGGTGCTGCCGGCCAGCACCCGGATCCACGCATACTGCAAGGTATTGGTGTCCTGGAACTCGTCGATCAACAGCTGCCGCCAGCGCTGCTGGTAATGCTCAAGCACGGCTGGGTTTTTCAGCCAGAGCTCCTGGGCGC
This sequence comes from Rhodanobacter sp. FW510-R10, assembly GCF_058781105.1. Taxonomy (NCBI): domain Bacteria; kingdom Pseudomonadati; phylum Pseudomonadota; class Gammaproteobacteria; order Lysobacterales; family Rhodanobacteraceae; genus Rhodanobacter; species Rhodanobacter sp. FW510-R10. The sequence goes on from NZ_JBYSWL010000001.1 coordinate 1,011,194, forward strand.
GCAGCAGCAGCTCGCCGAAGTCGACCAGGCCGCTGCGCTGGCAGGCCTCCTCGTAGGCCTGGTAGATGCGGCCCAGGGTTTGCTGGCTCGGGTGGTCGCGATGCTCGATGCTGCCTGCCCGCTTGCCTTCGTCTTTCCAGGCGTTGATTTGCCAGGTGGCCTGGCGGTGCGGGTACTTGGCCTCGTCCAGCCCAAGGCTGGCGATCACCCGCTTGACCAGGCGCAGCTGGTCCTCGCTGTCGAGGATCTGGAAGTCTTCCGGCAGCCCGGCCTCGCGCCAATGCTGGCGCAACAGCCGGTGCGCAATGCCGTGGAAGGTGCCGATGGTCAGGCCCTGGATACCCCCGGGAGTCAGCGCGCCAAGCCGGTGGCGCATTTCGCCGGCCGCCTTGTTGGTGAAGGTCACGGCGAGCACGGCCCAGGGCGGCACGTCCTCGGCCTGGGTCAACCAGCCGATGCGGTGGGCCAGCACGCGGGTCTTGCCGGAGCCGGCGCCGGCCAGGATGAGATAGTGCCCGCGTGGCGCACACACCGCCTCGCGCTGCGCAGCGTTGAGCGAGTCGAGCAAATAGGTGACATCCATGCCTCATTGTAGTTGCTGTGTGCGGACGTCACCTTTGCATGCAGCAGCGTTGCGCGGCGCGGGGATCTTCAGCTGCGCTTGCGGCTGGCGAAGCCGCCAATCAGGAGCGCGCCACCGACGACGATGCCGCCAATACCCAGCCACTCGGGTATCGCCTTGTCGTGCGTGGCCTCGATCTTGGCCGGGCCCAGCTGCGCCACGGTATCGGTATCGCGGTAGGTACCGTTGCCAAAGGTGACCCAGATGCCTGCGAGCAGCAGGATGATGCCAGCGATGATCAGTCCCAGGCGCATGCGCGACTCCTTGGTGCGGGTGTCCAGAAGTATGTGCAGGTGTAAGTGCACGTGAAGTGGACGTGGGGTAAAAAAAAGCCCCGAAGACCAGGGGAAGTCTTCGGGGCCGGGGCCGGGCGCGATACCCAGGGGAGGAGGTTCGCGTCCGTGGGCTGCCCTCGGGGAGAGAGTCAGCCAGGGATGCCATTGCGTGCATCCGCTGAGTAAGAACACGGCACGCAGGGAAAGTTTCAACGGCGAGCAAAAGATTTTTGCCGGGATGCCTTCATGCCGATTTAATGTTTGTTCCCCGGCAGCCGCAAAGCCTTGCTGCAGGCTGATTGGCGTCCAGCGCGGGCTGGCGTATGTGATTTCTGGCGGCGCACCAGCGTACTGACGGTTTTCTTCCCGTTCAGCTTCAATGGGCTTCGTCCCAGTTCGCCCCCGTGCCGACCCCGACTTCCAGCGGCACGGCAAGCTTGGCGGCCCCAGACATCCGTTCGACGACCGCGGTGCGGACCGTCGCCACGGCTTCGGCACGTACTTCGAACACCAACTCGTCGTGGACCTGCATCAGCATGTGCGCGTCGTCGCGCCCGCCCAGCCAGGCATCGACCTGGATCATGGCGCGCTTGATGATGTCTGCGGCCGTACCTTGCATGGGACCATTGACTGCCGCGCGTTCGGCGCCCTGGCGCAGCGCGTGATTGCGCGAGGTGAGGTTTTCCAGGTACAGGCGGCGGCCAAACAAGGTTTGCACGTAGCCGTCGCGATGCGCCTGGGCACGCGTGTTCTCCATGAACGCCTGTACGCCTGGGTAGCGCGCGAAATAGCGCGCCATGTAGTCGGCTGCCTCGCCGCGATCCACGCCCAGGGCGCGCGCCAGCCCGAATGCGCTCATGCCGTACATCAGCCCGAAGTTGATCGCCTTGGCTGCCCGACGCTGGTTGGGAGTGACGGCCGCGGGCGCCACGCCAAACACTTCGGCGGCCGTGGCGCGATGGATGTCGGCGTGCTCGTGGAATGCACGCAGCAGGCCTTCGTCGCCGGAGAGGTGCGCCATGATGCGCAGCTCGACTTGCGAGTAATCCGCGGCCAGCACGACCCAGCCTGGCGGTGCGATGAAGGCCTGGCGGATCCGTCGCCCTTCCTCGGTGCGCACTGGGATGTTCTGCAGATTGGGATCCGTGGAGGACAGCCGGCCAGTGGCGACCGCACCCTGGTGGTAGCTGGTGTGCACGCGGCCCGTGCGCGGGTTGACCATGCTGGAGAGCTTGTCGGTGTAGGTCGAGCGCAATTTGGCCAGCGCGCGATAATCCAGGATCACCCGCGGCAGCTCGTGCAGGTCGGCAATCGCCTCGAGTGCTTCCTCGTTGGTTGAGGGTTGGCCGGTTGGCGTCTTGCGTATGGCCTGGAGGCCCAGTTCATCGAACAAAATCGCCTGCAGTTGTCGGGGCGAATCCAGGTTGAACTCGCGCCCGGCCAGAGCCTGGGCCTGCGCCTGCAGCTCGAGCATGCGTTTTCCCAGTTGCTGGCTTTGCCGGCGCAAGGCGTCGCCGTCGATGAGCACGCCACGCCGCTCCATCCCGGCCAACACTGGCACCAGCGGCATCTCGATCTCGGTGTACACCTGCTGCAGTGCCGGGGTGTGCTGCAGTTGCGGCCACAGCGCGGTATGCAGGCGCAAGGTCACGTCGGCATCCTCGGCCGCGTAACGACACGCAGTGTCCAGGTCGACTTGCGAAAACGGAATCTGCCTGCTGCCCTTGCCGGCGACCTCGACGTACTTGACCGTCTCATAGCCCAGGTATTTCCTGGCCAGCGAGTCCATGTCGTGACGCGTGGCGGTCGCGTTCAGCACATAGGACTCCAGCATGGAATCGTGCTGCACGCCGCGCACCTGGATGCCGCATTGGGCGAGGATGTTGATGTCGTATTTCGCATTCTGGCCGAGCTTGGCGCGCTGTGGATCTTCCAGCAGCGGACGCAGCGCACCGAGCACGACATCGCGGTCGAGCTGTGGTGGCGCCCCGGGGTAGTCGTGGGCCAACGGTATGTAGCAGGCGACGCCAGGTTCGACCGAGAAACTCATGCCGACCAGGTCAGCGCGCATGGCGTCGAGACTGGTGGTCTCGGTATCGAAGGCGACCAGCTTGGCGCCGCGCAGGCGCTGTAGCCAAGCGTCGAGCTGGGTCGGGGTGGTCACCAACTGGTAGCGGCCGGCGGCGGACAGATCGGCCGGCGCTGTCGTGCCTGGCGCTGCGCTGCCGGCGTCGGCCTCGGTGGCGTGCGGGTCGGGCACGTGCTCGCGCGCATGGGCTGGTTCCGGTGCGCCTGGGCCGGTGGTGGCCGCTGCATCGAGTTCCTTCAGCGCATTCTTGAATTCGTACCGCGTGTACAGCGTGCGCAGCAGGTCGGTGTCGGGCGGGCGTCGAGTCAGGTCGGTCGGCTGCAGGGACAGCGGCACATCGGTCTTGATCGTGGCCAGCGTGCGCGACAACGACAACTGCGGCAGGGCAGCACGCAGGTAGTCGCCGACTTTGCCGCCGATCTGCCCGGCGTGCGCAATCACCCCGTCCAGGCTGCCGTATTCAGCCAGCCACTTGGCCGCGGTCTTCGGCCCGCATTTGGGGACCCCGGGAATGTTGTCGCTGCTGTCCCCGGTGAGGGTCAGGAAATCGATGATCTGGTCGGGGCGCACGCCAAACTTCTGCATCACGCCAGCCTCGTCCAGCGTGGTGTTGTACATGGTGTTGACCAGGGAGACGCGCGGCGTGACCAGTTGCGCGAGATCCTTGTCGCTGGTTGAGATCACCACCTCGATGCCGAGCGCCTGGGCTTGCGTGGCCAATGTGCCGATGACGTCGTCAGCCTCCACGCCTGCCTCACAGAGGATCGGGAAGCCGAGCGCGCCAACCACATCCAGCATCGGCTGGATCTGCGCGCGCAACTCGTCCGGCATTGGCGGGCGCGTCGCCTTGTAATCGGCATACAACGCGTGGCGAAAGGTCGGCCCCGGTGCATCGCACACGAAGGCCAGATAGTTGGCCTTGGCCTGCAGGGTTGCGCGCAACATGCCAACCACGCCGTACAAGGCGCCGGTTGGTTCGCCCAGTGAATTGCTCAGCGGCGGTAGCGCGTGAAACGCCCGGTACAGGTAGGACGAACCGTCGACGAGAATCAGCTTGGACATGCCGGCTACCGGTGGCGAGGGGTGCAGGCCGCGCGACCCACTCCGGGGATGACATTCTCGCATGCGCGCCAAGTGGAAGCTTTACGCTGCCGCCGCAGGCCCACTGCTATGCTTCCCGCATCCGGTCGAGGTTGCCGTCATGAAAACCGCTCGCTTGCTGCTGGCCATGGGATTGGGTTGCTCGCTCCTGCATGTGGCAGCCATTGCCGCGCCTCAGGCATCGCCGCCAGGCCCGGCCCTGCCGCCGCCGGCCTTGCATGATCCCGGCGTACGCGGGTCGGCGCCGGCCGCGAGCAGCGTCGGCTCACCGATGGCACCGCCTTCGGTCGCCTTGCCCTCGATGCGCGACGACGATAGTGCCCGCGACGAGGCGGCGCCCCAGGTGACAATCCGGCAGCGTGGCGACGACAGCGTGCAGGAATACTGGCGCGCCGGCCAGCTGTACATGGTGGTGGTGACGCCGAAGAACGGCGTGCCCTACAGCTACATGCTCGATGCGCAGGGCCGCTGGGTCGATGAGCATGGGCAAAAGCCGGTGCGCCCGGTGATGTACAAGATTCTGGAATGGGGCAAGAGCCGGCCGGCGACGGCGCGTTCCAGCGGGGGCTAGTCGCCGGTCGCTGGCGTGGAAGTTCGCGCGGCGTGACCGATCGTACCGCGCCCCATGGCCTCAGGCCGGGTCGTCCAACTCGTCGTAGTGGCGGAAAATGCCGTTCTCGTTGAACGCGCAGCGTCGCGGCGACGCCAGGTACGCAGCGATGTTTGGCCGCCCGGCGACGCGCTCGCACAAGGCACGCAGCTGCGGCAGCTCGCCCTGCAGGCGGCGCATGGCGCGGGGAAACGCGTATTCCAGGCCGGCCATCATCTGGAACAACGACAGGTCGACGTAGCTGTGCGTGTGCAGTGCGTGGTGTCCACCGCCACGCTCGAGTACCTGTTCGAAATAGCCGAGGAACTTGGGCAGACGGTTCTTGCGCAGGTCGGCCGCGCGGCGGCGCGCCTCGCTTTTCTGGTCCTCGTAGTACAGGCTGCCGGCAATCGGGTGGTGGCTGTCATGCACCTCCGCGACCAGATCGGCGATCGTCAGTTGCAGTTGCTGCGCGTAGATGCGCCGGCTTTCGCTGTCCGGGACCAGGCCAAGCTGCGGCCCGAGATACTGCAGGATGTTTGCCGTCTGCGCGATGACCAGCGCGCCGGCCTTCAAGAACGGCGGGGCAAACGGCAGGGGGCCAGGACGGTCCCCGTCCAGGAACGGCATGATCGCGTCGTCGCCCTGTTCGCATGCGACGTCGGTGTAGGCTGCGCCGGCGTCTTCCAGCGCCAGGCGGATAAACTCCCCACGGCCCTGGACGCCGCTCCAGTAATACAGTGCGTAATGCATGGTTGCCTCCACAGGTAAGGATCCGACGCCGCTTGGCAACGCACGCCCATTGCCATCAGCCCGGTACCCTCCAGTTCCTGCGGCTTGCTAATGGCGGAAGTGGCGCATGCCGGTGAAGACCATGGCCATGCCGTGTTCATCGGCGGCGGCAATCACCTCGGCATCGCGCATCGAGCCCCCGGGCTGGATCACGGCACTGATGCCGGCCGCAGCTGCCGCGTCAATGCTGTCGCGGAACGGAAAGAACGCATCGCTCGCCATCACCGAACCGCACACTTCGAGTTTTTCGTCGGCAGCCTTGATGCCGGCGATCTTCGCGCTGTACACGCGGCTCATCTGGCCGGCGCCGATACCGATGGTCTGGCGGTTCCTGGCGTAGACGATGGCGTTCGATTTCACGTACTTCACCACCTTCCAAGCGAAGATCAGGTCGTCGATCTGTGCCGGCGTCGGCGCTAGCTTCGTCACCACCTTCAGGTCGGCGGCCTTGACCATGCCGGTGTCGGCGGTCTGCACCAGGAGGCCCGAACCGACGCGTTTGAGGTTGATGCCCGGATGCGTGGCAGCCATGCCGGTGTCGGCTGGCAGCGGGATTTTCAGCACGCGGACATTGCCTTTCTTCGTGAACGCATGCAGCGCCTCCGCAGCATAGGCTGGCGCCAGCACCACCTCGACGAACTGACGCGTCACGATCGCCTCTGCCGTGGCGCCGTCCAACTCGCGGTTGAACGCGATGATGCCACCGAAGGCCGACATGGGATCGGTCTGCCAGGCGAGGTCGTAGGCCTGGCCGATGCCGTCCAGGCTGACCGCCACGCCACAAGGATTGGCGTGCTTCACGATCACGCAGGCAGGCTTGACGAAGCTGCGCACGCATTCCCAGGCGGCGTCGGCGTCGGCGATGTTGTTGAACGAGAGTTCCTTGCCCTGCAGTTGCCGGAACGTGGCCAGCGCGCCCGGCGCCGGATGCAGGTCGCGGTAGAAGGCGGCCTGCTGGTGCGGGTTCTCGCCGTAGCGCAAGTCCATCAACTTCACGCCATGGAAGTTGGCCTGCTCCGGGAAGACTGCGTGGCCGACGATGCTCTTGTGCGCAGCATCGAGCTGCAAGCCGCTGAGGTAATCGCTGATCGCACCGTCGTAGTTCGCCACGTCGTTGAACGCCGCGACCGCGAGTCTGAAGCGGGTGGTGCGACTGAGGCCACCCTGCTGCTCGATCTCGGCCAGCGCGCTCGTGTACTGGCCAGGCGAGGTGAGCACGCCCACGTCGTTCCAGTTCTTCGCCGCCGAGCGCAGCATCGCTGGACCGCCAATATCGATATTCTCGATCGCGTCCTCCAGCGTGCAATCGGGCCTGGCCACCGTCGCCTCGAACGGATACAGGTTCACCACCAGCAGGTCGATCGGCTGGATGCCGTGCTTGGCCATGACCGCGTCGTCGGTCCCGCGGCGGCCAAGCAGGGCGCCGTGCACATTGGGGTGCAGGGTCTTGACCCGGCCGTCCATCATTTCCGGAAAGCCGGTGACCGCGTCGACGTCGGTCACCGCAATCCCCGCTGCACGCAGGGTTCGCGCCGTGCCGCCAGTGGACAGCAGCTCCACGCCGAGCGCCGCGAGCCGGCGACCAAGGTCGACCAGGCCGCTTTTGTCGGAAACACTGATGAGGGCGCGACGCACCGGTACGGGAGAGGGGCTGGACATGGTGGGGATTTCTAGATCAGGCCGTGCAGGGTCAGCTTTTTGTGCAGCGTGGCGCGGTTGATACCGAGCACATCGGCGGTGCGGCTCTGGTTGCCGTCGTGGAAGGCCATTGCCTCGCGCAGCATGGCAACCTCGAGCTCGCGCAATACCAATGCGTACAGGCCTTCGCTGCAGGCGGTGTCGCCCATGTCGATGAGGTAGCGTCGCACCGTACGTTCCACGCATTCGGCCAAGGCACTTTGCGTGCCCTCGGATTGTGGCAATGCGGCGGGCTTGCTGGCCGCCCGGCGGGCAGACGATCTGACGCTGTTGGTGGGCATTGTTCCCTCGGTAGTGCGTGGCGGTACGGGCGTATCGGCAGCCCACGGGTAACGCCAAGCGTGTCTCCTTACCGCCGAATCGTCGCGAGCAGCGATGCTGGCGTAAGCCGTCAAGTCTACCCTCGCGGGCGGACAAAATTAAGCCTTATTCGAAACCCAATTCGAATTCCACCGCGCGATCGCCGGGATCGGCGACCTCGAGCATCAGCACGCTGCTTTCGCCGGGCCCCAGGCCCCGTTGCAAGGCCCGCGTATCGTCCTGGTACTCGCGCGGACGCAACCGGCGCATGGCCAGGCGCTTGCCTTGGGCGTCGGAGAGGCTCACGGCGAGCACCGGGTAGGGTTGTGCGAACGCCGCGGTATTCCTGATCCGGGCGCTGATCAGCAATGCACGCGTCGTGCCGGGATAGTCCTGTACGTTGCTGTCGACCACCTGCAATCGCTCGGGTGCGGCGACCAGGGGCAGCGTGCAGTGCAAGGCAGAGCAGCCCGCGCGCAGCCAGTGGCCGGTCACGGGCTGGGTGATCAGGAATTCGCGCTCGGCCCAAGCCACCTGGCCCGTGAGCAGCAGCAACAGGATGACGCACGCCGCAGTCCACCAACCGCGGTGTGGGCTGGGTCGGCGCAGATGCCGATACGAGAGTGGCTTGCGCTGGCGTCTGGCGGTCCTCGACGCGCGCGGCGTGAACACCAATTGTGAGAAATCCTCGTGCGCCGCGCTGGCCTGGGGAACTGCGGGCAGCGGGATTTCGAGTGCCGGGAGCGCGGGCGGCGTGGGTTGCGGTTGCTGGACCAGCGCTTCGAGTATGACCGGACATGCGGCTGCCGCATGGCTTTCCAGCCGCGTAAAGGGGCCGCCCGGCAAGCTCTCCGCAAGCGTGGCCAGCGCGTTGAATCGCGTGCCACAGCAGGCGCACAGCAGTTCGCCGCGCGACTGCCCCAACGTCACGGCGTTCAAGGCAAATACCGAAAGGCATTCGGGGCATTGGGTATACATGGGCGGAGCCTCGCGCAATCCCCCGCAGTGTAGCGACGCCTTCGCCCAAGCGCCGCCGGCGGCAGCCGCGGCTGCCGGGTCAGCGCCGCCGGTGGCCGCTGATGCGCACCCAGCCGTCGCGCGTCGTTGCCTGCAGGGCGTCGAACCAGGTCGCATAACGCTCCAGCAGTTCCGCTTCCTGTCCTGCCAGGATGCCGGAAATCGCGAATGCGGCACCGGGGCGGCTGGCCTCGGCAAAGGTCGGCGCCAATGTGGCGAGTGGCCCGGCGAGGATATTCGCCACCAGCACGTCTGCAGGTGTGCATTGCCCTTCTGTGGCCAGGCGCAGGCTCAGGCGCTCGGCCACGGCGTTGCGTCGTGCGTTGTCGGCAGAAGCCAGCAGGGCTTGCGGGTCGTTGTCGATCCCCTGGGCGCGTGCGGCGCCAAGCTTGAGCGCGGCAATGGCGAGCACGCCGGAGCCGCAGCCGTAATCGATGACCGAGCGTCCGGCCAGTTCCAGGCCATCGAGCCATTCCAGGCACAGGGCCGTGGTGGGGTGAGTACCGCTGCCGAAGGCGAGGCCCGGGTCGAGGCGGACCACCACGGGCGCGGCCGACGGGCCATTGCCGCCTGGCGTCGCGTCGATCGCGGGCGGCTCGATGTTCCAGGGATAGATCCACAGGCGGCGCCCGAACGACATCGGCCGGAACTGGTCCATCCACGCCCGTTCCCAATCCTGGTCGGCCACCTCGCTGAACTGCAATTTCGATGGATCGAACCATGGCAACGCGTGGCCGAGCGCCACGGCCAGGGTCTCGCGTTCGGTCTGCGCCGGGAACAGCGCGCTCAGGACGCTGCTGTGCCAAGTGGGCAGTTCGCCGACGCCGGGCTCGAAGATGGCCTGCTCGTCCGGGGTGTCCACGTTGGCGTCGCGCAGGGTGAGCGACAACGCGCCCGCCGCGCTCAGCACTTCTTCGGCGCCGGCCTGTTGCTCGGGGCGGATGACCAGGGACAGTTCGAGGAACGGCATGGCGTTGGCCGGTCACTCGCCGGAGGAGAAGCTTTCCTTCTGCTCGGCGATGCGCTTTTCCAGGTAATGGTTGTTTTGCTGGCCATGCTGGAAGCCGACATCGGCCATGATCCGCTGCTGCAGCGGGATATTGCACTTGATGCCCTCGATCACCGTCTCGGCCAGTGCCAGCTGCATGCGTGCGATAGCGGTCGAGCGGTCCGGTCCGTGCACGATGATCTTGCCGATCATCGAGTCGTAGTTGGGCGGGATGCGATAGCCGTCATACAGGTGCGTGTCCACGCGGACGCCGGGGCCGCCCGGAGCCTCGAAGCGCTTCACGACGCCTGGGCTGGGGATGAACGTGTCCGGATCCTCGGCGTTGATGCGGCATTCGATGGCGTGGCCAGTGATCTTGATGTCCTCCTGGCGCAGCGAGAGCTTTTCGCCGGCGGCAATCAGCAACTGTTCGCGGACCAGGTCGGTGCCCGTGATCAGTTCGGTGATCGGATGCTCGACCTGGATGCGCGTGTTCATCTCGATGAAATAGAAGTGGCCGTCCTGGTAGAGGAACTCGAACGTGCCGGCGCTGCGGTAGCCGAGGCGCAGGCAGGCATCGACGCACACCTTGCCGATCGCGGCGCGTTGCTCGGGGTTGATCCCTGGCGCCGGCGCCTCCTCCACCACCTTTTGCTGGCGACGCTGCATGGAGCAATCGCGCTCGGCCAGGTAGATCGCATTGCCCTGGCCGTCGGCCAGTACCTGGATTTCCACGTGGCGCGGGTTTTCCAGGTATTTCTCGAGATAGACCTGGTCGTTGCCAAACGCGGCCTTGGCTTCGGCCTTGGTCAGGATCACCGCGTTGGCCAGGTGCGCCTCGGTGCGCACCACGCGCATGCCGCGGCCACCACCGCCACCGGACGCCTTGATCAGCACCGGATAGCCGATGTCGCGGGCAATGCGGACGTTCTCTTCGGGGTCGTCGCCGAGAGGGCCGCCGGAGCCTGGTACGCAGGGTACCCCGGCGGCCTGCATGGTGCGGATGGCCTGCACCTTGTCGCCCATCATGCGGATGACGTCGGGACCGGGGCCAACAAAGATGAAGCCGCTCTGCTCCACCTGCTCGGCGAAATCGGCGCGTTCGGCCAGGAAGCCGTAGCCGGGATGGATCGCATTGGCGTCGGTGATTTCCGCGGCGGCAATGATGCGCGGGATGTTCAGGTAGCTCTCCGCTGCCGGCGCTGGGCCGATGCAGATCGACTCGTCGGCCAGGCCCACGTGTTTGAGGTTGCGATCCACGGTGGAATGCACCGCGACCGTCTTGATGCCCAGGCTGTGGCAGGCACGCAGGATGCGCAGGGCGATTTCGCCGCGATTGGCGATGACGACTTTATCTAGCATGGGACTTCAGACTCGGCTTGGTGACTCGACGCTGCACTGGATGCAGGGAGCGGTGGAACCAGTCGTAGCATGTGCGCCGCGATTGGTCGGGCGACCGCCAGGGCCTCAACCAATCACGAACATCGGTTCGTCGAATTCCACGGGTTGGCCGTTCTCGACCAGGATGGCCTTGATCGTGCCCGCCACCTCGGCATCGATCTGGTTGAACATTTTCATGGCTTCAATGACGCCCAGCGTGTCGCCCACCTTGACCTGCTGGCCGACGCTGGCGAACGCAGCCCCTCCCGGCGTGGCCGAGGTGTAGAAGGTGCCGACCATCGGCGCCTTGACCACGTGTCCGGCCGGCAGCGCGTCGGCTGTCGGAGCGACTACCGTGGACGCAGCGGCGGGGATCGGCACGACCGCCGGTGGCGGCGCAACGGTGGCCGGCGCGGGCGTGCTCGGTGCAGCGCGGTTTTGCGGCACGCGGGATAGGCGCACCACTTCCTCGCCTTCCTTGATTTCAAGTTCTGCGAGGTTGGATTCCTCCAACAGGTCGATCAATTTCTTGATTTTGCGCAAATCCATGGGTTCAGCCTTTGGTCGATTGCGCCGTTGCGGCAGGCGCGTAAGAGCGGAGGGAAGACCGGCAGCGTCAAGCCGCTACCGGCCGGGCCTGCAAGCGGTGTATGGCAGCGTCCAGCGCCAGGCGATAGCTGTCGGCGCCAAAGCCGGCGATTACGCCGACTGCAATGGCGGCCAGGAAGGAATGGTGGCGGAAGGCCTCACGCGCGTGCACGTTCGACAGGTGCACCTCGATGAACGGGATGCTGACGCCGGCGAGGGCGTCACGCAGGGCAATGCTGGTGTGCGTGAACGCGGCGGCATTGATCACGATGAAGGCCGTGCCGTCCGCCTGGGCCTGCTGCACGCGGTCGACCAGCTCGTGCTCGGCGTTGGACTGGAAACAGGTCACCTCGTGGCCAGCGGCCGCGCCTTGGGCGCGCAGCCGCTGGTTGATCTCCTCCAGCGTATCGGCGCCGTACACCGTGGGCTCGCGGGTACCGAGCAGGTTCAGGTTGGGGCCGTGCAACACCAGGATGTTTGCCACGTGTACGTCCGCCGCTGATTGGGAAGCCAAGACCGCGGGAGTGTGCGCGCAGTTGACCTCATTGTCCAGTTGCTGCCTGTTCGCCGATGATGGCAGTAGATTGCCGCACTTGCGGCGGCCACTTCGAATCGAGGCTCAGCGCACGGCCGCAGCCGTCAAGGCTTTTTCCACCAAGGCCGAGGTGAGCACGGTCGACAACTGCCGGCCCGGACCGCCGTCTGCGGGGAACACCACATACAAGGGCACGCCCGGTGAATGGTATTGCGCCAGGAACTTGCCGATGGTCGGATCGACATTGGTCCAGTCGCCTTGCATGTAGACCGTGCCGGTGCGCTCGAGCAGGTCGTGGAAGTCCTGCGTATCCAATACCGCGTGTTCGTTGACCTTGCAGGTGACGCACCAGTCGGCGGTGATGTCGACGAACACCGGAGCATGGGCGGCGCGCAAGGCCGCAAGCTTTTGCGGGCTGTAGGCGACGCTGCCGGCGGCAACCGGCGACTGCGCCGGCTGCGTCGACAGCTGGGCCAGCAGGTAGACCGGGGCCAGGGTGAGGACGGCCAGGGCCGCAACCAAGACCTTGCTGGCACCGCCACGCGTACGGCTGTGCTCGAACCACCACAAGGTCATGGCCAGCAGCACCATGGCCACCAGGACCAGTCCGACGGCGTCGGCGCCACGTTGCTTGGCCAGTACCCAGACCAGCCATGCGGCGGTGAGGTACATGGGGAAGGCCAGCACCTGTTTCAGGGTTTCCATCCAGCGTCCGGGCCGCGGCAACAGCCGGGCCAGGGCCGGCACCAGGCCAATGACCAGGAAAGGCAGCGCCAGCCCGACCCCCAGGGCCAGGAACACCAGCAAGGCCGGGAACATCGGTGCGGCAAAGGCATAGGCCAGCGCCACGCCCATGAATGGCGCGGTGCAGGGGCTGGCGACCACCACGGCAAGCACACCAGTGAAGAAGTCGCCGCTCGCGCCGGAGCGCGAGGCCAAGGCGCTGCCGGTGTTGCCAAGCCGCTGGCCGAATTGCACCACACCGGACAGGGACAAGCCGACCGCCAACATGACCAAGGCCAGTACGCCGACCACCAGCGGTTGCTGCAACTGGGAGCCCCAACCCAGGCTGTGTCCCGCCGCGCGCAGGGCCAGGATGGTCAAGCCGAGTACCGCGAAGCTGGACAGGACGCCCGCGCTGTAGAGCCAGGCATGGCGGCGTGCACTGCGGTCATCGCGGCCGCTTTCCAGCACGCCCACGGCCTTGATCGACAGCACCGGCAGGACGCATGGCATCAGGTTCAGGATCAAGCCACCGCCCAGTGCCAACAGCAGCGCGGAAAGGAGCCCAAGCGAAAGCGGATGTTCGGGGACCAGGCCCGCCGGCGGCGGCTCGACGGCGGCTGACGTCATGCCCTGGCTGGCGGATCCGGCAGATGGCGATGAGGGGGCGTCCGCAGGAGATGGCGATGCCACGCCACCGGCCGCCGCACCCGATGCCGCACTGAGACCGCCGAAGCCGGGTGGCTCCTGGCCAGGGAGGACCTGGGCGACGCCGGCAGGCAGCAGCAAGTCGAGCTGCTCGGTATGCGGCGGATAGCAGATTTTGGGATCGACCTCATGGCAGCCCTGGTATTGCACCGCCAGCTTGAGCCGGGTAGTGCCGGGTGCCACGGCGTAGGGCACGCTTGCGCTGACGTCGTGATGGTAGGTCTCGACGTCACCCAGGTACGGATCGTGCGACTTGACGCCGGCCGGCAATTGCAGCGTGCCCAGGCTGAGGCCGTCGCCAGCCTTGAGCTCGATGCGACCCCGGTACATGTAGTAGTCCGGCGCGATGGTCCAATGCAGGTGCAGCAGGTTGGGCGAGCTGGTGTCGGCGCTCAGCTTGAACGCCTCGGTGACCGGGAGCAGGTTGTCGGCATCCTGGGCCTGGAGCGCAGGCGCACCGAGCTGCAGGCCCAGTACCAGCAGGCCCAGTGCGACAGTTCGGCAGATGGCAGGCAAACGCATGGCGACTCCGGCGGAGGGTTCCGCGTATCGTCCATCTATTATGGCCCAGCCTTGAGATGTTGCCCGGGGCCGCGACGTTTCATCCGTGGATCCTGGTACGCGAACGTCATCCGAGCGTGCCCACGCTATCCGCGGCGGGACCCGCGTGGAGCGTCCTGGATGGAGCGCATCGACGCCGTCCCGCGCCGCGCGAGGCGGCCCTTGAAAGTGGGCCGGGGCCCCCCAATAACTCTCACGATCCCGGAATGAACGCGCTTGCATCGGCGTTTTGCCTCGCTAGAATTGGCACTCACCACCGTGGAGTGCTAGCAACGCGGCAATCCAGGTATTGAATCGTTTGTTCCACCTCAATCGCAATCGGGAGTCACCCATGAGCAAAATGCGTCCGTTGCACGATCGTGTCATCGTCAAGCGCCTGGAAGAGGAGCGTGTCTCCGCCGGCGGCATCGTCATTCCCGACAGCGCCACGGAAAAGCCGACGCGCGGCAAGGTCATCGCCGCCGGTACCGGCTTGATCCAGAGCGATGGGAAGGTCCGTCCCATGTCCCTGAAAGAGGGTGACGTCGTGCTGTTCGGCAAATATGCCGGCCAGGAAATCAAGATCGATGGCGAGGATCTGGTCTTCCTGAAGGAGGACGACATCGTGGCGGTGATCGAGGGGTAAGGGCGGGGCTGACTGATCGAGCGCGAAAAGCGCGCACCCAGTCGCCTGCGGCTCGTTTCCGCAGCACTTTGCAAAGACGAAATCCATTCCTATTTAAAATTTTTGAGGCAAAAATTTTATGGCAGCCAAAGAAGTACGTTTCGGCGAAGACGCCCGCGCACGCATCCTCAAGGGCGTGAACACGCTGGCCAATGCAGTCAAGGTCACGCTCGGCCCAAAGGGCCGCAACGTCGTGCTCGAGAAGAGCTTCGGCGCTCCCACGATCACCAAGGACGGCGTGTCCGTCGCCAAGGAGATCGAGCTGGCCGACCGCTACGAGAACATGGGCGCGCAGATCGTCAAGGAAGCCGCCTCCAAGACCTCCGACAACGCCGGTGACGGCACCACCACGGCCACCGTGCTGGCGCAGTCGTTCATCCGCGAAGGCCTGAAGGCCGTTGCCGCCGGCATCAACCCGATGGACCTGAAGCGTGGCATCGACAAGGCCGTAACCACGGCCGTCGGCGAGCTGAAGAAGCTGTCCAAGCCGACCGCGGACGACAAGGCCATTGCCCAGGTCGGCACGATTTCGGCCAATGCCGATGCTGATATTGGCGACCTGATCGCCAAGGCGATGAAGAAGGTCGGCAAGGAAGGCGTGATCACCGTGGAAGAGGGTTCCGGCCTGGACAACGAGCTGGACGTGGTCGAGGGCATGCAGTTCGATCGCGGCTACCTCAGCCCGTACTTCATCAACAACCAGGCCAGCCAGCAGGTCGAATTGGATGACCCATACATTCTTATCCACGACAAGAAGATCTCCAATGTGCGCGACCTGCTGCCGGTACTGGAAGCCGTCGCCAAGGCCAGCAAGCCGCTGCTGATCGTCGCCGAGGAAGTCGAGGGCGAGGCCCTGGCGACCCTGGTCGTCAACACCATCCGCGGCATCGTCAAGGTCGCCGCCGTGAAGGCGCCGGGCTTTGGCGACCGCCGCAAGGCGATCCTGGAAGACATCGCCAAGCTGACCAATGGCCAGGTTGTGTCCGAGGAAGTGGGTCTGTCCCTGGAGAAGGCTGCAGTCGCCGATCTTGGCCGTGCCAAGCGCGTCATCATCACCAAGGAAAACACCACCATCATCGATGGCGCCGGCGATGCCGGCGAGATCCAGGCGCGCATCAAGCAGATCAAGGCGCAGATCGAGGAGACCTCCTCGGACTACGATCGCGAGAAGCTGCAGGAGCGCGTGGCCAAGCTGGCCGGTGGCGTGGCGGTGATCAAGGTCGGCGCCGCGACCGAGGTGGAAATGAAAGAGAAGAAGGCCCGCGTCGAAGACGCTCTGCATGCCACGCGTGCGGCAGTCGAGGAAGGCGTGGTCCCCGGCGGCGGCGTGGCCCTGATCCGTGCGCTGAAGGCCCTGGAAGGCCTGACCGGCGACAACCCGGACCAAAACCTCGGCATCGCCGTGACGCGGCGCGCACTGGAGTCTCCGCTGCGCGAGATCGTGTTCAACGCCGGCGAGGAACCGTCCGTCATCGTCAACCGCGTCAAGGAAGGCAAGGGCAGCTTTGGCTACAACGCGGCCACGGGCGAGTTTGGCGACATGGTGGAAATGGGCATCCTGGATCCGACCAAGGTGACGCGCTCGGCGTTGCAGTACGCCGCATCGGTTGCCGGCCTGGCGATCCTGACCGAGGCCGTCGTTGCCGAACTGCCGAAGAAGGAAGAGCACAGCCACGGCGGCGCCCCGGGTGGCGGCATGGGTGGCATGGGCGGCATGGACTTCTGAGCTCCGGCACTACGTTCCATACCACAGGAAAAACCCCGCTTCGGCGGGGTTTTTTCGTTGCTTCCCGGCCGTACGCGCTATCGTGGCCGGCATTCGGCTGTCGCACGCAAATCCCACGACCGGCGCGGTTGCCACCGCGTCGACCAGCCACAGAAGAGTGCTGCCATGATCCCGACCACAGATCGCCCGCGTGACCAGTGGCTGGCCCGGTACTGGCATGACTTGCGGCGACACCTGCGCTTCAGCGCCTGTGCGGCGCTGTTTCTGCTGCTGACCGCGGCGTTGATCGCACTGGGCGTGAAGCCGGACCGGGGTGTCCTGCTGTCGTTCGATGTCGCTGCCGTGATCTTCTTGATCGCCACCGCCGCCATGTTCACGCATGCGGATACCCGCCTGATCCGTCACCGGGCCCGCAAGGAAGATGAGGGTTACTGGGGCTTTCTGCTCAGCAGCGCAGCGGTGGCGATCGTTGCATTGCTTGCGCTGGCGGCTGAATTGCACACGACCAGACAGGCGGGTGGACTGCAGATCGCGCTGGCGGTGGGCAGCCTGATCCTGGCGTGGTTGTTCATGAACACGATGTTTGCGCTGCACTATGCCCACGAGTTCTACGGCGACTACGGAGTCAAACACGCCGGGCTGGATTTCCCAGGCAAGACCGATCCGGATTACTGGGATTTCGTATATTTCGCGTTCGTGATCGGCATGACCTTCCAGGTGTCCGATGTGCAGATCAACGCGCGGGTCATCCGGCGGGTGGTTCTGGTGCAGAGCGTCCTGGCTTTCTTCTTCAACGTCATTGTCATCGCCCTCAGCGTCAACATCGTGGCAGGCCAGACTTGACGCGGCTGATCATGGCGCCCCGCCTTGATGCCGTCTTGATGCGCAGCGGGGCAATCCCTGCACCTCCTTGATGGCCACATGCTTACGCTTCGCTGTGCCAATTGAAGGGCGGAGCGGGCGATGGACGTCATCTACATCCCGCTGATCCTCGGCTTCGGCTGGGCGATGATCGGCTTGATTCAGACCTGCCGGCGGCTGGGGCGGCGTCATGAGCGCTGAACCAGCCTGGATCCATCTGCTGGCGGGCTTCCTGGCCTGTGCTTTGTTCGCGTATCTGTTGTACGCGCTGATCGACGCGGAGCACCTGGAATGAACGCCAATCCCTGGTTCCAGGTTGCGCTGTTCCTGGCCGTTCTAATGGCGCTGGCATGGCCGCTGGGGCGCTGGATCGACGGCGTGCTCGACGGCCGTTTCGCCGCCCGCTGGCGCTGGATGAACGCGACCGAGCGGGGCCTGCTGCGCCTGGTCGGAAGCGACGCCAACGAGGACATGCCGTGGTGGCGTTACGCCGGCGCGATCGTGGTGTTCAACGTCGTCGGCCTGGTCGCCGTCTATGCCCTGCAGCGCGTGCAGGGCTGGCTGCCGCTGGACCCCGCGCAGCTGGGCGCGGTGGCGCCGGATTCCGCTTTCGATACCGCGGTTTCGTTCGTCACCAATACCGATTGGCAGGGCTACGCCGGCGAGTCGACGATGAGTCACCTGACCCAGATGCTGGCGCTGGCGGTGCAGAATTTCCTGTCCACCGCGACCGGCATCGTGGTGGCGATCGCCTTGGTCCGCGGCCTCGCCCACAGTGGCGCGAAGCATCTCGGCAACGCGTGGTGCGACCTGATGCGGACCACGTTGTGGATCCTGTTGCCGCTGTCGTTCGCATTTGCCTTGATTCTGGTGAACCAGGGCGTGCCGCAGAATTTCGCCGCGCCGGTGGCGGTGCACACGCTGCAGGGCGCGCAACAAACCATTCCGCTGGGTCCGGTCGCCTCACAGGAAGCGATCAAGCTGCTTGGCACCAATGGTGGTGGCTTTTTCAATGCCAACTCGGCGCACCCGTTCGAGAACCCCAACGGCCTGAGCAATTTCCTGGAGATGCTGGCCATCCTGCTGATTCCGGCCGCGCTGGTATTCACGTTCGGACGCATGGTCGGCGACCGGCGGCAAGGCGTCGCCGTGCTGGCGGCGATGAGCCTGCTGTTCCTCGCGCTGTATGCGGTAGGCGTGCACTGGCAGGCGCAGCCGAATCCCGCGCTGGCGCATCTTGGCGTCACGGGACCAAACATGGAAGGTATCGAGACGCGCTTCGGCACGGTCGCGTCGATGTTGTTTGCCACGGTGACTACGGCAGCCAGCTGCGGTGCGGTCAACGCGATGCACGATAGCCTGATGCCGCTGGCCGGCGGCGTGCCCATGTTCATGATGCAGCTCGGCGAGGTCGTGTTTGGCGGCGTCGGTTCGGGCCTGTACGGCATGCTGATCTTCGCCATCCTCGCGGTGTTCATTGCCGGCCTGATGATCGGCAGGACGCCGGAATACCTGGGCAAGAAGATCGGCATCTTCGAGATGAAGATGACCGCCATCGTGATCCTCGCGGTGCCGGTCCTGGTGCTCGTGGGCAGCGCGCTGGCGGTGATGGTGCAGGCGGGGCGCGCGGGCATGCTCAATCCGGGCGCACACGGCTTCTCCGAAGTCCTGTACGCATTCACCTCGGCCGCGAACAACAACGGTTCGGCGTTCGCCGGCCTTTCCGCCAACACCCCGTTCTACAACGTGATGCTCGCCATCGTGATGTGGTTTGGACGCTTCCTGACCATCGTGCCGGTACTGGCGCTGGCCGGCAGCCTCGCCGCCAAGCCGCGGCTCGCGGTGTCATCCGGCAGCATGCCGACCCATGGCCTGCTGTTCGTGGTGCTGCTGATCGGCGCGGTGCTGCTGGTCGGCGCGCTCAACTACATCCCGGCCCTGGTGCTGGGGCCGATCGCCGAGCACCTGATGCTGTTTGGCGCGCATTGATCCGGAGCCACGACCATGACGGAACCATCCGCCGCGCATCCCCTGTTCACCTCGGCGCTGCTCAAACCCGCGTTGGCCGATTCGTTGCGGCGGCTGCAGCCTCGGGCGCAGTGGCGCAACCCGGTGATGTTCGTGGTGTGGGTCGGCAGCGTACTGACCACCCTGCTTGGATTCGTCGCGCTGAGGGGTCACACCGCACCCGACCCGACTTTCGTCTTTGCGGTGGCGGCGTGGCTGTGGTTGACGGTGTGGTTCGCCAATCTCGCCGAGGCGCTCGCGGAAGGGCGGGGCAAGGCCCAGGCCGCGGCGTTGCGGGCGGCGAAGCAGCGCGTGTACGCCAAGGTTTTGCAGCAACCGCACTTCGGCGCCTCATGGTTGCCGGTGCCCAGCGACGAGCTGATCCGCGACAGGGTGGTACTGGTCGAAGCCGGCGATGCCGTGCCCGCCGACGGCGAGGTGATCGAAGGCATGGCGAGCGTCGACGAATCGGCGATCACCGGCGAATCCGCGCCGGTGATCCGCGAATCCGGCGGCGACCGTTCGGCCGTCACCGGTGGTACCCGCGTGCTCTCGGACTGGATCGTGGTGCGCATCACCGCGAGGCCGGGCGAGGCCTTCCTCGACCGCATGATCGCGATGGTTGAGGGTGCCAGGCGGTCACGCACACCCAACGAAATCGCGCTGACCATCCTGCTGGTGGCGCTGACGCTGGTGTTCCTGGTGGTGTGCGCGACGCTGCTGCCGTTCTCCATCTACAGCGCGCAGGCGGCCGGTGGCGCCGCGGTGCCTGTGGTCGTGCTGGTGGCACTGCTGGTGTGCCTGATTCCGACCACGATCGGCGCGCTGCTCTCCGCGATCGGCATTGCCGGCATGAGCCGGATGCTGCGCGCCAACGTGATGGCGACCTCGGGCCGCGCGGTGGAGGCTGCGGGTGACGTGGACGTGCTGCTGCTGGACAAGACCGGCACCATCACGCTCGGCAATCGCCACGCCGCGGCTTTTCATCCGGCGCCTGGTGTCGACGAACGCGAACTGGCCGCTGCCGCGCAGCTGGCGTCGCTGGCAGACGAAACACCGGAGGGCCGTTCCATCGTGGTCCTGGCCAAACAGCAATACGCCCTGCGCGAACACCCGTTGCACGACGTCGGATTCGTGGCGTTCTCGGCGCGCTCGCGCATGAGCGGCGTCGATGCGGGTGGGCGCCACATCCGCAAGGGTGCCGTCGACGCGGTCGCGGCGTTCGTCGCGAACGCCGGCGGACGGATGCCGCAAGCCGTGCGGGCCAGTGCCGAATCGATCGCGCGGGCGGGCGGCACGCCGCTGGTGGTCGCGGATGGCGTGCACGTGCTCGGGGTGATCGAGCTCAAGGACATCGTCAAGGGCGGCATTCGCGAGCGCTTCGCCGAATTGCGCCGCATGGGTATCAAGACGGTGATGATTACCGGCGACAACCGCCTCACCGCCGCGACGATCGCCGCCGAAGCGGGCGTGGACGATTTCCTCGCCGAGGCCACGCCCGAAGACAAATTGGCCTTGATCCGCCGCCACCAGGCCGAAGGACACCTGGTGGCGATGACCGGCGACGGCACCAACGACGCGCCGGCACTGGCCCAGGCCGACGTGGCGGTGGCGATGAACAGCGGCACGCCGGCGGCCAAGGAAGCCGGCAACATGGTCGACCTCGACAGCAACCCGACCAAGCTGCTGGAAATCGTGGAAGTCGGCAAGCAGATGTTGATGACGCGCGGCGCGCTGACCACCTTCAGCATCGCCAACGACGTCGCCAAGTATTTCGCGATCATCCCGGCGGCGTTCGCGGGCACCTATCCGCAGCTTGCGGTCCTGGACGTGATGCATCTGCATTCGCCCGAATCGGCCATCCTGTCGGCGGTGATCTTCAATGCGCTGATCATCGTGCTGCTGATCCCGCTGGCGCTGAAGGGCGTGGCCTGGCGCGCGCGGCCTGCAGCCGAACTGTTGCGGCGCAACCTGCTGATCTACGGCCTCGGCGGATTGCTCGCGCCCTTCGCTGGCATCAAGCTGATCGACCTGCTGCTGACCGCGCTGCACCTGGGCTGAGGCGCATCGATGACAGCGCCCCGACTCCTGCTGTTGTGCTTCGGGCTGACCGGCTCCGGCACGGCCGTGGCCGACCCGTCCGTCAACGGCATTACACCGGCAGCACGCGCGGCACGGATTACCTACAGCTGGATGGAGAGGTGCCGCTCTCGCCACGCTGGAACCTGCACCTGCATGCCGGGCGCACGCGTTATGCCGCGATCCTGGCCATGCCCCTGGCAAACGGTGCCCGCGATCCGGGCTATGCGGATTTCGCGCTGGCGGCCAGTTACGCGCTCGACCACTGCTGGACATTGGCGGCGACCCTGAGCCACGCCACCAACGCCGCGTTCCATGCACACGTTGCCAGCTTCCGTGATCCGTTCGTGCATGAGGATCTCGGCGGCACGCGCGCCGTCCTGACCTTATCCATCATTTTGTGAGGCGCTGCCGTGTACTCGCTGATTCGTCCCGCGTTGGTCCTGTTCGTGTTGCTGAGCGTGATCACCGGCGTCATCTATCCGCTGGCCACTTTTGCGCTCACGCAGGTGTTCTTTCCTTCCCAGGCCAACGGCAGCATCGTCGTGCGCGGCGGCAAGCCGGTCGGCAGCGCGCTGATCGGCCAGCATTTCGATGCGCCCCGCTACTTTCAGGGCCGGCCATCGGCCACCACGTCGGCGCCATACGACGCCATGGCTTCGGGCGGCAGCAATCTCGGCCCCAGCAACCCGGCACTGATCGATACCGTGAAGCACCGGCTCGCCGCACTGCAGGCGGCCAACCCCGATGCACCTGGACCGGTTCCGTCCGAACTGGTCATGGCTTCGGCCAGCGGGCTGGACCCGGATATTTCGCCGCCGGCCGCGTTGTGGCAGGCGCCGTGCGTGGCGCGCATGCGCGGGTTGCCGTTGGCACAGGTGCGGGAGCTGATCGCACGCCACACGCAAACGCCTTCCCTGGGCCTGTTCGGAGAGCCGCGGGTCAACGTGCTGGCGTTGAATCTGGCGCTGGACGACGCCCGACCGGACGTGGAGGATAATCCGCGCCGATGAACGCCACGCGCCCCGATCCTGATCGGTTGCTCGCCGAAGTCGCCGACGAACAGCGCCAGGCCGCACGTGGCAAATTGAGGATCTTCTTTGGCGCCTGCCCCGGCGTGGGCAAGACCTACGCGATGCTGCAGGCGCTGCATCAGCTGCAGTCCGAAGGCAGGCACGTTCTGGTGGGCGTGGCCGAAACACATGGACGTACCGGGACCGCGCGGTTGCTCGCGGGTCTGCCGCGCCTGCCGCTGCGCGAACTTGAATACCGTGGTCACGTGTTGCGTGAGCTGGATATCGACGCCGCGCTGGCGGCACGGCCGAATCTCGTCGCGGTCGACGAGCTGGCCCACGCCAACGTCGAGGGTAGTCGGCACCGCAAACGCTGGCAGGACGTCGAGGAATTGCTGGATGCCGGCATCGACGTGTACTCGACGCTCAATGTGCAGCACCTGGAAAGCCTGAACGATATCGTCGGGCGCATCACCGGCGTGCGCGTGCACGAAACCGTTCCCGATCACGTGTTCGACCGGGCCGATGAGGTCGTGGTGGTCGATCTGCCAGCGGATGAACTGTTGAAGCGGCTCGCCGACGGCAAGGTCTATCTGCCCAAGGTGGCCGAGCGTGCGCGCGAGCGCTTCTTCCGCAAGGGCAACCTGATCGCGCTGCGCGAGCTGGCCTTGCGCCGCGCCGCCGATCGCGTGAACGTGCAGATGCGCGACTACCGCCGCACGCGGGCGATCGAGGCGGTGTGGCCCACCCGCGAGCGGCTGCTGGTGGGGATCGCCGGTACCGCGGACGATGAGCGGCTGGTACGCGAGGCGGCACGGCTGGCCCGCAAGCTGGAAGCGGACTGGATCGCCGCGCACGTCGACGTGCCGCAGCGGCACGGTCGGAGCGTGCGTCACCGCGTCGTGCAGACCCTGGCGCTTGCCGCCAGCTTCGGAGCCGAAACCGTGACCTTGCCGGGCAGCGACGTCGCCGGTGCGCTGGTCGCCTGCGCCCGCGCGCGCAACGTCAACCGCATCGTGCTGGGACTTCGGCCACGTCAGCCTTGGCGCCTCTGGCAGCACTCCACCGCGGACCGCATCGGCAGGACCCACCTTGACCTTGGCCTGGTGGTGATGGCCGCCAATGTCGACCGCCAGCGGCCTGCTGGGCGGAAGTCGCCCAGGCCCCGGATCGCCTGGCTGCCGTATGCCTGGGCGACGCTCGCCTGCCTCGTGGCCACGGCCCTCGCGTCGCCGCTGTTGCAGGTGTTCGAGTTGGCTAACGTGGTCATGGTGTTTCTGCTCACCGTGGCCATCGTCGCGCTGCGCTGGGGCCGCGGCCCGGGCGCGTGGGCGGCGTTCCTGGCAGTGGCCTGCTTTGATTTCTTCTTCGTGTCGCCGCGGCTGTCGATGAGCGTCGGCGACACGCAGTACGTATTCACCTTCGGGCTGATGCTGGCCGTGGCGCTGATTGTCGGCCAGCTCACCGCCCGCCTGCGCCGCGCGGCACGCGTGGCGGAAGCGCGCGAGCGGCGCGCGGTCGCCCTGGCACGGTTGGCACGCGCGCTTTCCGGGGCGTTGACCGCGGAACAGATTGAGGAAATCGCGTTGCGTGATTTCAAGGGCGACTTCCTGGCCGGAGTCGGTCTGGCCCTGCCGGATGCGGAAGACCGCGTGCGTGCGGTCAGGGGCAGTGCGATTGGCGTGGACGAGAGCATTGCGCAGTGGGTCTACGACCATGCCGAGGCAGCCGGCGCCGGCACCGACACCCTGGCCGCCGCGCGTGCGCGCTATCTGCCGCTGAAGGCGCCGATGCGGGTGCGTGGCGTATTGGCCTTGGAGTTTGCGCAGGAGGGAGTACTGGCTGAGCCGGAGGAGCAACGCCTGCTGGAGGCCTGCTGCAACCAGCTGGCGCTGGCGCTGGAACGGGTGCATTTCGTCGAGGTCGCGCAGAACACCCTGGTGGCGATCGAGGGCGAGCGCATGCGCAACACGCTGCTGTCCGCCATGTCGCACGACTTGCGCACGCCCTTGACCACCATTCTGGGTGCCGCACAGGCGGTTGCGCCCCAGATCCGCAGCCAGCCTGCCGAGGCGCTGGTGGCGTCCATCGGCGAGCAGGCCCAGGCGATGCTGCGCCTGATCGAGAACCTGCTGGATCTGGCGCGATTGCAGTCGCACGGCGTCGAACTCAAGCGGCAATGGCACTCGCTCGAGGAGCTCCTCGGCATCGCCCTGCGCGAATTGCGCGAGCCGCTGCGCGCGCACCCGGTGACCGTCGACATCCCTGCGGATTTTCCGCTGCTGGAAGTGGATGCCACGCTGATCGAACGGGTGCTGGTGAATCTGCTGGACAATGCCGCCAAACACACCCCTGGGGGTACGCCCATCGAAGTCCGGGTGCGTCACGAAGGCGGCAGTGCACTGGTCGAGGTGAGTGATAGCGGGCCCGGCCTGCCGCCCGTAGCAGTGGACAAGCTGTTTGATCCGTTCGAGCGGGGCAGGCGGGAGTCCGCCGTCGCCGGCGCCGGCCTGGGCCTGGCATTGGTGCGCCGTATCGTGCAGGCTCACGGCGGCAGGGTCGAGGCGCGACAACGATATCCGCACGGCGCGGTGTTCGTGGTGACCCTGCCTGCGTCGCCGCCCCCCGAGGTGGAATCGGCATGAGTGCCGCACGCATCCTGCTGGTCGAAGACGATGCCAACATCCGCCGCTTCGTGCGCACGGCGTTGCAGGATGAGGGTTTCGAGGTGTTCGAAGCCGAAACCTGCAAGGGCGCGTTGCTCGAGGCCGCCACGCGGCAACCCGATCTGGCCATCGTCGATCTGGGCCTGCCGGATGCGGACGGCAAGCTTCTCATCGCCCAGGTGCGAAGCTGGTCGGCCTTGCCGATCGTGGTGCTGTCGGCGCGTGAACGCGAGGAAGAGAAGGTCGCCGCGCTGGACGCCGGCGCCGACGATTACCTGGTGAAGCCTTTCGGCGTGCCGGAATTGCTGGCCCGCGTCCGCGCCCAGTTGCGCCGGCGACAGGGCGATTCAGCAACGGGTTCGAGCGAGGTTTCGTTCGGTGCCGTCCATATCGATCTGGCCACCCACGAAGTCCGCAAGTGCGGCGAGGTCGTGCATTTGACGCCGATCGAATTCCGCCTGCTGGTGGCGATGATCCGCGGCCGTGGCCGTGTGCTGACCCACCGGCAGCTGCTGCACGAGGTATGGGGACCAGCCTATGTCGATCGTGCGCACTACCTGCGCGTGCACATGGCCAACTTGCGGCGCAAGCTCGAAGACGATCCGGCGCAGCCGGAATATCTGCTGACCGAGCTGCAGGTCGGCTATCGGCTGGCCGGGCTGTGAAGCCGGTGATTCCTAGGCTTTGTAGCCGAGGCGATCGAGCCATGGCTGCAGGATAGGAAGCACGGGCGTGAACTGCTCCCGATAGGCTTCCCAGCGGCCGACCCGCTTGCGATACAGGGCCTCGGTGACCTGCGCGTAGCTTGGCGTGCTGATGAACTGCTTGTTGCGGGCGTGCTCGGCGAAGCGCGTCATCGCGGAAGTGTCAGTGACGTCGAGGAATCGGCCCAGGCGCGCAACCTCGGTATCGAACTGGCTGACCACCGATTCATAGCGCCACTCCAGCACGTGCGGGGCGAATACCTCGGCCTGCCCGTACCAGTACTCGAAGGCCCGGACGTAACCCTGCGCCAGCCGCGGCAGCGAGGAACACAGGACCATGAACGCCGGCGAGCGGAACGGCTGCATGCTGCAGCTCAGCAGGACGTCGCACGGGTGGCGCAGGCACAGGATGATGCGCGATTCCGGGAACAGCCGCATGATCATGGGCAGGCACAGCATGTTCAGCGGGTTCTTGTCCACCAGCCGACGCTGGCCGAGATCCGGCAGGACGCGGGCGACCATCCCGAAGTACACCGCACGCAACTGCTCGATTTCATGCGGGGTCAGCTTGGCGAGGTCTTGCGGATACTTCTGGCCGGCCTGCTCCATGCATCCGGTCAGTTCGTGGGCAAAGGCGCGCTCGTCCATCGAGGCGAACCCTGGGTGCGCATCGAGCATCTGCTCAAGCAAAGTGGTACCCGAGCGCGGGAAGCCGACCACGAACAGCGGACTGTAAGCGTCATCCGGCGCGGATGCCGGCTTCCATTCGGCATATTCGGCTGCACTGACCGTGTGCCCGGCGATCGGCAGGAGGCGGCTGTCCGAGGCCAGCAGTTCAGGGGTCACATCCTGCGCCAGCTTGAGTTGCGCGGCGTGGGCAGCCTGCAGGGCAGCCCACGCTTGCCCGTGATGTCCGTGGCGATCGTACGCGGCGGCGAGGCCGAAGTTCGCGCTGGCGATGGTTTCATCATCGGCGGCAACGGCAAGTGCCTGCTCGTACAGCGAGGCGGCTTCGGCCGCCGCGCCACGCCGCATGGCGAGTGCCGCGTGGGCGCGCCACCCGTCCGCACGCGCCTGCGTGGCGTTCGGCGGTAGCGCATCGAGCGCGGCCAAGGGTAGTTTCAGGAGCTCCCGGCGGGCCTGGTCGAGCTGGTTGTTCCTCTCGTACAAGGCAGCGCGCTGCGCGGCAATACTCAGCCGCATGGCCTCGGCGGCGGGTTCCGCGGGCAATTTCGCTTTGTCCAATGCGTCGAGCGCGGCCTGCAGCTCTCCTTGTACCGACAACATCGAGGCCAGCACCAACGCCTGTTCAGCCGGTTGACCAGGCCAGTCGGCAGCCCCGTCCAACATCGCCTGCTGGTTGGTGTTGTCGCCGCAGACGTAGCAGGCATGCGCCGCCTGCAGGCGCGCTTCGATGAAGCCCGGGGCAAGGTCGACAGTGTCCAGCAACACCTCCCGTGCCTGCGACCAGTGCCGCTGGCCAAGACGGAGAAGGCCAAGGTTGTACATGACTTCGGCATCCCGCGGCGCCAGCGCGAGGGCAGTCGTCAGGGCCTGTTCCGATGCCGTCAGGTCTCCAGCCAGCCGGCAGGACACGCCAAGGTTGTTCCAGTAGGCGGAGACGCCGGGCCGCAGCTCCGTCAGGCGGCGGAAGGTGGCGACCGCCTGCGCATGGCGGCCGGTCTCCTGCTGCGCCATGCCCAGCAGTAGCAGGATGTCCTCGTGCCCGGCTGCCGCACCGGTCAGCGCGCTGGCCAGGTCGAGGATGCGTGCGGGATCGCCCGCGTTCCAGGCCGCGACCATATCGGCCGCGATGTCAGTCGTCGGACGGGACATCGCCTTCCAGTGGTTCGTATTCGAGAGTGCATTATGCAAGAAGGCCGCGACTTTGGTCGCGGCCTTCCTGGTTCCCTGAAGTTGCCTTCGTGGCAACAGCCCCGGATCCTAGAACTTGATGGTCGCGCGGGCCCAGTAGTAGCGGCCGATCGAGTCGTAGGTGGCGGTATCTACGTTGTAGTTGCCGCTGTTCTGGTACACCAGCGGCGGCTGCTTGTCGCTCAGGTTGTCCACACCAATGTCGAAACGGGTATGCCAGCTGGGTACATCGTAGCCCAGCGTGATCGCGTGGTAGAGCACCGAAGCCAATGGCGAATTTCCACCGGTGTTGGCGTCGGCGTTCAGAGCTGTCAGCTTGTTGATATAACGCGTCTGCCATTGGGCACTCCAGTTGCCCTTGACCCAATTGAACGTAAGCGTACCGCGCCAGCGCGAGATGTTGCCGAACTGGCTGGAGTAGGTGCCCGCATAGTTGACCGACTCGGCCCCTGGCTGGCCCGGCGTCGCGCTGTTCTTGTAGGTGGAGACGTAGGTGGTATTCAGGCTTGCCTGGAACTGGCCTGGATCGAAGCTCCCCAGGTCGAAATGCGGGATCCGGTAGCGCAGCGTGTAGTCGATACCGGTCGTGCTGAGGCTGCCCAGGTTGAACGCGGGGGCGCGGACGCTGAAGATGGCGCCTGGCTGCTTGGTGTCATTCCCCTGGCGGGTGATGAATGGGCAGAACGGGCTGTCGTTGTTGTTGAAGCAGGCATTCACGACCGTGTTGCCGGCGACCGGTACCAGGGTGTCAACCAGGTAGACGTGCCAGAAGTCGACGCTGGTGGACACCCCAGGCATCCAATCCGGGTCGTAGACCAGGCCAATGTCCACCGACTTGCCCTGCTCAGGCTTCAAGGTCTGGCCCAGCGTGGCTGCACCCTGGTAGAGCGCCGTCAGCTGGTGTGCGCCGCCACCGTCCCAGTTCGGTTCCACGAACTGGCATGCCTTCGCATGCTGGGCCAGCTGCGCGGCGGAAAGGCCGACGCAGGGATCGTTGTACGACGGCTCGAGCACGGACGGACCATCGTAGAGGTCGTTCAGGCTCGGGGCGCGGAACACCTGCGAGATCGTGCCACGCACCAGCAGGTCGGCGACCGGCTTCCACTCGATGGCGATCTTCTTGTTGGTGGTGACGCCCGCGGTGCTGTAGTCGGATGTACGCATACCGAGATCGAGGTTGAGCGAGTGGGCCCAAGGCTGGTTGGCGAGCAATGGGATCAAGGCTTCGGCATAGGCTTCCTTGACGTTGTCGTGGCCGCGGCCATCGGAACCGCAGGCTTCGCCGGACACGCCGCATTCCAGGGTATTGATGTTCAAGACCGCGTTCGGCGACACGACGTAGTTCATGAACTGCTCGCGATACAGTGCACCCGCTGAGAGCTGTACCGTACCCGCCGGCATGTCGAACAAGTTGCCGCTGGCATCGAACTTGGCTTCCTTCAAGGCCCGGGTATAGGTGTACCAGGGGTTGACGACGCCCGCGCGCAACTTGTCGGTAGCGGTCGGGTCGGCCTGGTTGAAGATGTTGGCGCCGTCAGCAACGGCCTTGTTGATGTTGGGAATGACCAGTTCGTTGAAGTTGACCATGTGTTGCTTGGTATGGCCGTAGTTGACCGAGGCATCCCAAACCCAACTGCTCTGGCCGAAGTTGCCGCGGAATCCAGCATTCACCTGCCCGGTGTCGGTGGCAAACGTGTGCACGCGCGCGCCGGCACCGGTCAGGCGGGTGCTGAACGCGTAACCGCTGGTGGCTTCCTGCCCGGGGAGCGGGTTCTGGCTGAACGTGACCCCAAACGGGTTGATCGGGTTGCTGGCCAGGATGTTGAACACGGTGCCGACACCCACCGGGATTGGCGCGTCCCGACCTGCAGAGCGCGTACGGTTGTAGAACGCGTTGGCGTACGCGGTGACGTTGTCGGTGATGTTGTAGCTGCCCAGGACGAAGCCGCTGTACCGCTTTTGCTCGGTCTGGACGTAGTTGTATGCGGCGTAGTTGTAGGCGTCGGTTGCGCCATTGAAGCAACGGTAGTCATCCAGACTCGAGCCGTCGCCCTGGAAGCGGGTTACCCGGATGGTGTTGCTGGTCACCGGGCAATTTCCGTACCTGCTGTTGAACGACGCGGGGATCTGGATGCGGCCCGTCGGGATGGAGAACGAACCACTCTTCGTGGGCACGCCACTGTAGAGGTACAAGGCGTTCTTGGAGAAATCACGCCGGGTGGCCTTGATCGGATCGTACTTGTTGTAGCCCAGGCCGCCGACGATGTTGTAGTTGTCGCCGTCCTTGCCGGCCATGAGCTGTACGGCGTGGCGCTGGCCGTCGCCATGACTGGAGATGCCGGTGTTCACGTCGGCCTCGACGCCGTTGAAATGCTGGCGCAGGATGAAGTTGACCACGCCGCCGACGGCGTCGGAGCCGTATACGGTCGAGGCGCCTTCAGCCAGCACGTCGGTGCGCTCGATCATGGCCTGCGGAATCATGTTGAGGTCCGCATTGATCAAGCGCTGGCCATTGACCAGCACCAGGGTACGATTGGTGCCCAGGCCGCGCAGCGAAACGCGGGATGCACCATTGCCGCCTTCCAAGGATGGGCTGGCCACGCCGCCGCCATTGCTGTTGTTTGCCGGGTTGGTGGCAATACCGGAAACGCTGGGCAGCTGCTGCAACACGTTACCCAGGGTTGGCGTGCCGGCGGCGGTCAACGCCGCACGATCCAAGGTCACCACCGGGCTGGCGGTCTCGATGTCGACACGCCGGATCAGCGAGCCGGTAACCACAACGCCCTTGAGGGTCTGCGCCTGCGATTGGGTCGGCGCCTGGGATGATGTCTGGTCCTGCGGTGCGTCGGCAGCAGGCGTTTCGGCCGCCTGGGCCACACCCACGATGCTGAAGATGCCAGCCGTCAAGGCCATGGCAATGGCCCTCGACAGTCGATTCGGGTCGTATTTCATCTGGTGATCCTTGGGTGGATTGGGGTCGAGATGTCTGATGGCATCCCTATGGATGCCGTGCAGGCAGCTACCGCACACGTGGTGTTAACATCGTGTAAACGCGAAGATTACACCTTAGCCCCGCTGCGTCAACCTGTCACAGTGACTCTTGGGTCAGCCCGGTGGGAGCAGGATGACATCCGACGGATGGGTAGCCCGTTCGCCGCTCTCGTGCGCGATGCGCGAGGAGGTTTCCAGCAACTGGTCGGGCAGGACCGAGGCCAGTTTGCCGGCCATGCGCAGCAGGCTGACGCTGCGCATACGCTGATCGGTCTCCTGGTCGAAAGGAGTCCGCAGCGGCGGCGCCGCGCCCGGGGTGCGAGTGAACGCGGCCAATTGCCCACCGACCAGGCCCGTCAGGGCAAAGTACGCATCCTCGTGGACGCCGATTTGGTCCAGCAACACCGCCGGCAGTAGCCAGGACGCAGTGTCCGCGCGCGCCGCCGGCGCCTGTGGTTGATGCGGATCGAGCAGGAGCCAGGTATCCGGTGCGGCCAGCATGCCTTCGCCGTCGACGAAGCCCAGCTCGGTATAGACGTCGCTCAACGCCGGCAGGTGGTCACCGTAAAACAACACGCGGCTCGGCCGGTCGCGCTTGGCCAGCCACTGCACGAGGCGGCCAAGCTCCGCATCGGCATGCCGCAGGTGATAGAGATAGTTCTGCAGTTCCAGCTTGTCCTTGCCAGTGATGCCCGCGGGAACGGCAATGGCATCCCGTTGCGCGACGTTGGCCGGATCGATGTCGTAGGGCCCATGCGCTTCAATGCTGATGGCAAACAGGAATTGGGGCGGGCCGGAATCCTTCAGCTGCGTCATGATCTCATCGGTCAACGCGCTGTCGGCCAGGTATTTGCCATCCTTGCCGGCATTGGCGGGGAAGGCCGCGCGCGCGATGAAGCGATCGAAGCCAATGGCCTTGAATGCCGCCTGGCGGTTCCAGAAGGCGGGATCGTTGCCGTGTACCGCCAGGGTGTCATAGCCATGGGCCTTGAGCGTACGCACCAGGCTGGGTATCGGCTTGTGGCTCAGCTGCAGATAGGGAAACTGCAACTCCTCGAAATAGCGCAGGGACAAGCCGGTCAGGACTTCGAACTCTGTGCGGATGGTGCCCCCGCCGAACGTCGGCACGTACAGCTTGCCGCCGGTGGCATGCGCCGCGAGCCGGTTCAAGTTGGGCGTGAAATCGCTACGCTGGAACCCTTGCAGGATACGTGGATCGAAGAACGACTCGCTCTGCACCACGATGATGTCCGGCAACTGCTTGCCAGCCGGGGGCGCCTGCATCAGGCTTTGCAGGGTCGACGCATACTCGTCGATCAGCACGCGGGCGGCCTTGCGGTCGGGCTTGGCATGTGCGCCATCGACTTGCAGGCGGAACAGCATCAGCGAACTGATCAGTCCGGAATGGTTGCTGGTGGCGGACGCCGACCACGGTTCCATCCACAGCACCTGTCCGTTGTAGACGTGCTTCCAGACCGGGGCCGCCGCCAGCAGGCTGACCAGCATCGCCAGCGACGCCCAGCCGGCCACGGCGCGTTTGCCGCGAGGGTGTCGTGCCAGCAGCGGCGGTTCGAATCGCCACAGGGCAACGATTGCCAGCACCGCCAGGCACAGCCCGACGTAAAGCCACGGGTTGTGCGGAAGATAGCCGGCCAACAGGTGGAAGCCGCCGCGCCGCAATTGTCCGACCATGCGGAAGTCGGCCGGCAGCAAGGGCATGCCGAGGTCGGCAACTTTCAGCGCGTTGACCAGGTAGATGCTGCCTTGCAGCGCAAAGGCCAGTGCAAAGGCGAGCAACGCCCGACGTGTCCAGATCAGCAACACGCTCGCCAGCAGCAAGCCCGGCCATGCATTGGCGAGCAGGAAACGTGGCTGTGCCAACAAGGTTTGCGGGGCCACGCCCACGCCGCCATCGAGCGCTCCGGTCAACAGCATGAACGCCAGCGCCAGCAGGACCACCACCACGCCGCGGCTTGCCAGCGGGGCGAAGCGGGAAAAGCGGGCGGGAGGGTTCAGGCGCATGAATCCTGCTCGTGGGGCCGATCGGTAATCCGAATGTAATCAAACAGACATGAACCGAGTGTGTGGACAAAGCCGGGTGTGGCGAGGTTCAGATCGGACGGCAGGAACGAAGGGTGCGCGGGCTGGCGGCCTTGGTCCGTGACAGGGGCGGCACCAGTGTGCGTTGTCGACAGCTGCGGCACAATGTGCCGATGCCTGTCATGGAATCTCCGGCGTTGCGCGCGCTGATCGACAGCCGATACGCCGAGCTGGTGGCGCGCTGCCGGGCGGCTGGCGTACGCCTGCACGACGATGCCGGCGTGGCCGAGCGCATACGGCGCACCCTGCTGGCCAGCGATTTCGCCTTTGAGGTGTGGTGTCGGCAGCCGCAGCTGCTGGCGCCGCAGGGTATCGAACGCCTCCGTTCCGGCAGCGATGCCGGCGCACGCATCGGCGACCTGCACCTGCCGAGCGACGAAGCCTTGTGCATGCAGGCGCTGCGGCGCTTTCGCCATGCCGAGGCCTTGCGCCTGGTCTTCCGCGATGTCAACGGCCTGGACGATTTGCCGGAGACCTTGTCGGCGACCACCGTACTCTACGAATCCCTGTTGAAACTGGCGCTGGGCTGGGCGGAACGGGCGCTGGAACCACGCTGCGGGCAGAGTCGCGACGACGAAGGGAGTGTGCAGCACCTGCTGGTCATGGGCTTCGGCAAGCTCGGCGGCAGCGAGCTGAATTTTTCCTCCGACATCGATCTGGTGCTGGCCTATCCGCACGGCGGCCAGACCGATGGTCCGCGTGTCCTCGACAACAGCGAGTACTTCGTCCGCCTCGGGCGTCTGCTGGTGCACCTGTTGAACGAGCCCACGGTGGACGGCATCTGTGCCCGGGTCGACCTGCGCCTGCGCCCGTTTGGCGCCTCGGGACGCCTGGCGCTGTCGTTTGCGGCCATGGAGCAGTACTACCAGAACGAGGGCCGCGACTGGGAGCGCTATGCCTGGATCAAGGCCCGACCGGTGGCTGGGGACCGCGCCGCAGGCAAGCGCCTGTTGGAGCTGCTGCGGCCCTTCGTGTACCGCAAGTACCTCGACTACACCGCGTTTGCCGGCCTGCGCGAGATGAAGGCCTTGATCGACGCGGAAGTGGCGAGGCGGGATCTGGCCGACAACCTCAAGCTTGGTCCGGGGGGCATCCGTGAGGTTGAATTCATCGTGCAGCTTACGCAGTTGATCCGCGGTGGCCGGGAACCATCCCTGCGCGTGCGCAATCTGCTCGATGCTCTGGTGGCCTGCCAGGCGCGCG
Source organism: Rhodanobacter sp. FW510-R10 (assembly GCF_058781105.1). Taxonomy (NCBI): domain Bacteria; kingdom Pseudomonadati; phylum Pseudomonadota; class Gammaproteobacteria; order Lysobacterales; family Rhodanobacteraceae; genus Rhodanobacter; species Rhodanobacter sp. FW510-R10. The sequence goes on from NZ_JBYSWL010000001.1 coordinate 1,045,049, forward strand.
GGCGCATCAATGCGGCGCGGGCACAGATGCTGCGTGAAGCCTACGTACTGCTGCGTCGCGTGGAAAATCGCGTGCAGATGCTGCGCGATGTACAGACCCACGACATTCCCGGAGACCAACTCAGCCGCGAGCGGATTGCGCTCGGCCTGGGCATGCCTGGCTGGGACGCGCTCGGCGACGAGCTGGCCCGACACCGGGCACTGGTGAGCGAGGAATTTTCCGCCGTGCTGATGCCGCAGGCCGGGCGGGCCTCGCGGGTGGCCGCGGCCGACGCCGTGTTGTGGCAAGGCGCGATGGCGCAGACCCTCGAGACATCGACGCTGGAAGCATCAGGCTTCGTCCCCGGCGATGGACTGGTCGGCATGCTCAACCAGCTGGTCCAGGCCCAGGCCGTGCGCAGCATGTCCGCGCGGGCGCGCGAGCGTCTCGACCATGTCATGCCGCAACTGTTTGGTGCGGCGCGCGAGACCGGTGCACCGGCGGCATGCCTGTTGCGTCTGTGCCGCCTGGTGCAGGCCGTGGTGCGTCGCCCGTCATATTTGGTGCTGCTCGACGAGCAGCCACCGGCGCGCAAGCGGCTGGCCCGGTTGTTTGCCGACAGCGCCCTGCTCGCCGAGCGGGTGATCGCACAGCCCCTGCTGCTCGATGACGTGCTCGATCCACGCATCGACCAATTGCCGATCAGGCAGGCGGATATTGCCGCGGAAATCGGCCGCGTCCTCGGCACGCTGGACGAGCGCGAGCCGGAGGCGGAGCTCGAACGCATCAACGAGTTTCGGGCCTCGATGGCATTTCGCCTAGGCCTTGCCTTCGTCGACGGGCGTGCCGACGCGGTGGCCACGGCCCGGCGTCTCGCGGCGCTCGCGGAATCGGTGGTGAACGCGGTGGCAACCTTGGCCGAGCGCGAGGTGCTGGCAGCGCATGGCCGGCTGGCTGGTGAAGGTTCCGGGTTCGCAGTGCTGGGCTATGGCAGCGTCGGCGGCGAGGAACTGGGCTTTGCCTCCGATCTCGACCTGGTGTTCGTCTACGACGGCCAGCGGGCCGCCGTGGTGAGCGATGGAGCGCGTCCCCTGGAGGGCTCGCGCTGGTACCAGCGTTTGGCGCAGCGGGTGATGAATTGGCTGACGGTGCTGACCCGGGCCGGCCGCTTGTATGAGGTCGACACGCGCCTGCGTCCGGATGGCTCCAAGGGCCTGCTGGTGAGTTCGCTGGACGCCTTCGCCGCCTATCAGCGGAGTCGGGCCTGGACGTGGGAACATCAGGCGTTGTTGCGTGCCCGGCCGATTGCGGGCGATCGCCCATTGTGCGACGAGCTGCGAGCCGTGCGCCGCAGCATCCTGGGCGCTCCGCGCGAACCCGTGCTGGTCATGGCCGAAGTCAGCGGCATGCGACGACGATGGCGCCAGGAGCGCGACCGCTCGAATACCGAGCGCATGGACCTCAAGCAGGGCCGTGGCGGCTTGCTGGACATTGAGTTTGTCCTGCAAGGCTTGGTCCTGGCACATGCCGCACAGCATCCCGAATTGCTCGAGGTTACGGCCAATGCCGCGCTGGTCGAGGCCTGCCATCGCGCTGGCCTCCTGGACGACGCCCAACACGAGATCCTGGCTCGGGCCCACGCCGAGCTGCTGCGCCGGGCCCTGGCGTGCACGCTCGATCAGCGCCCGCGCATCAATTCCCGCGATGCCCAACTGGAAAGTCTGGCTGCGGAGGTGGCCGGGGTGACCGCCGAACTCGGCCTGGCGTTCGACGGGCCGCCAGCTGACGGCGCGCCCGCGGCCGGTTGAGCAGTGCCGCGCCGGTTGCGCGCTGTCGGAAAACGCTACTGCCGATGTGAAGCGTCAGCCGGCGGCGGGCGTGGCTCGTTCAGCGGCGGCGCAGATGCGTAGCGATCCGGTTGTTCACCACGGCGGCAATGGCGGCCGTTTCCCGCAGCGGTGGCAGGGCGGGAAATGGACCTGCGGCATGGAGGTCGTGTAGCCAGCCGCCATCGCGCAGCACCTGATGAAAACAGGCCAGCTTCGCCGGTAGTGGTGCGCCGATCCAGGTGTGTACCGGGCAGCCCACGGCGCAGGCTTCGCTCAGCATGTTCACCGAATCCGGGGTCACCACCAGCGCGTCGCTCCAGCCCAACACGCCGGCATAGGGGTTGGGTCCATCTTCGGTATTGCGCCAGACCAGGCCTGGTCCGACGCGCCCTACCTCGGCCCGGAATGGCGCGATCAGGGCATCGGGCGTACGCCGCGAGGCCACCACGAGCAAACTGCCACCATGGGTTTCCTGCCCTGCCCGGAGTCGCCGCACCAGTTGCTCCGCGTAGGCGGCGTCCAGCGCCACGCCGTGCCGCGGACCACCCAGCAGGACGCCGATGCGCGGCGACGGCAGCTCACCCAGGCGCGGCCATTGGCCGCGCGCATCGGCCAGCCACGCGTCGTCAATCGGGTTCAGCGAGCCGATCGGACTGAGGACGTTGGCGCCGCGAAGGCCGTCATGGCGCGGTGCGATCACTAGGTCCCAGTGGGTGGGTGCCAAGCGCGGGTCGAGGATCTGCACGACATAGCAGGCGCCGGCGCTGAGCTTGCGCAGCAGGCGCGTACATAACGCCGCGCTGCGGCCACAGCCGATGGCCACCCGCGGCCAGGGCGGGGCGAACAGGCTGCGTTGCTCGGCTGGCAACGCGTAGGAGCCGCCCAGCGTGCAGCGCGGGGCCAGCCAGGACCATGGTGCCCGCGGCTGCAGTTGCAGGTGCCGCGCACGCAGACCAAGCCCTGCGGCCAGCGCCAGCGCCTGGCGCTGGTTGCCTGCCGCATGGTCGGTAATGACCCAGCATGCGTCAGCCTGGGTCACCACGCGGCAACCGGCGCAAAGAGCGCAGACAGAAGCGGCACCGTTCGACTCCGGGCTCGATGGCGGACGCCTGGCTGCTCAGCAGCTGCCGATCGTCGTCCGCGCGACGTCGAACGCGCCCGGGACTGGCGCGGGCACTGCGGGAGCATAGCTGGCGGCGCCGGTGTCGCTCACGGTGGCGCTCGTTGGCTGGATCGCGCGCGCGCCATCGAGGGCGGCGTTGCCCATGGGACTGCCGATCACGGCGGCGACGATCATGCCCAGTAGCCAGCTGACGACGATCGCCACGATCACGCTGACGGCGGTGTACGCTCCGGCGCGCTCCGGCGGGCATTTCATGGTCGGCGGCAAGCCCAGGTAAAGCAGGTAGATCGCATACACAACACCGGCGAGCACGATGAGCCAGCCCAGCCAGGGAATGATGATGGCCACCCCGGCGACCCAGGTCGCGGTCCATGCGTACGCGGTGGCCTTCAGCGCCTGAACGCGGTTCTTTTCGCCGCCAAAGGTCGGTGCCAGCGCGTCGATGATCAGCGCCACCAGATACACCACGAGCAGGCTCACCAGGTAGGTGGCAATCGCATGGCCCAGCCCGGACAGCATGGGGATGCGCATGGTCACGCCGAGCAGGTCGTAGCCGATCAGGCTGCTTTTGATGAACGTGGCGATCGCCGGGATGGCGGCCAGGATCATGATGTAGCCCGTATACAAGCCGCCGACGTTGGCAGGCTCGGCGGCGAGCAGCGGCCACTCGGTTTTCGGCGTGGTCAGGATTGCCTTGACGCGATCGGTGAGCTTGGCAAGGTTCATGGTCTGCTCCTGGAACGAGAAAGGACGGCCAAGGGCCGCAAGCGGTTGTCGGTTCCGATGCGCCCGCGTGGGCGCTTGCTGCAGCTGTGTGTGCCCCCTGTGGATCATCGGCAGGCTGGCGCAGCCTGCTACCATTCAAGACTACAGTCCAGTAGGAAGTGTGGCCATGTCCCGCCCCGTTGTCACCAGCGAACCGTTGAAGCCGGCAAATACCGAGAAGCGCTACCAGGTGACGCGTGCCGACTTGCCCTTGTCCTGCCCGATGCCCGGTATGAAAGTGTGGAATTCACATCCCAAGGTGTATTTGTCCATCGTCGAGGACGGCGGAGAGTCCACCTGTGCCTATTGCGGCGCGCATTACATCTTGCGTGACTGAAGCCGGCCCTGGATTCGTGCGTTTCAAAGGCATTGTTCTTGCTTGCCCGCGATGGGAACTGTATTCGACAACGTACTCATGTCCAGCCCCGATCCGTTCGCCAACCCGCTGACCGTCGTCCAGTTGATTCCGGCACTGCACGCTGGCGGTGCCGAGCGGGCGACGCTGGAAGTAGCTCAGGCGCTGGTACAGGGTGGCCACCGCTCGGTGGTGATCTCGGCCGGCGGGCGCATGACTGCGCAATTGGCGGCTGCCGGCAGCGAACACATCACCCTGGACCTGCGCAGCAAGACCCTGGGCGCGTTGACCCGAATCGGCAGCTTGCGCCGCCTCTTGCGCGGGATACGTCCAGACATCGTGCATGCGCGGTCGCGCGTGCCCGCATGGCTGGGCTGGTGGGCGCTCAAGGGCCTGCACCCGCGTCCGCGTTTCGTGACCACGGTGCACGGACTCAATTCGCCAGGCTGGTACAGCAGCATCATGGTGCGCGGCGACCGCGTCATCGTGGTTTCACAAACCGTTCGCGACTATGTGCTTAGCCATTATCGCGGCCTGGAACCGTCGCGGGTGCGGGTCATCCCGCGCGGCATCGACCCGGCGATGTTTCCTTATGGTTACCGGGCCGACGAGTCATGGAAAAAAGCTTTCTTCGCCGAGTATCCGGAACTTGCCGGAGCGCCTCTGCTGACCCTGGCTGCCCGTGGCACCCGGCTCAAGGGGCATCGTGACGCCATCGAGCTGCTTGCCGACCTGAAGCGGCGTGGCATTGAGGTGCGCTTGTTGCTGCTGGGCGTGGTGGAACCCGGCCGCGAGGCCTACGTGACAGAGTTGCGTGAACTGGCCCGCTCGCGCGGGGTGACCTCGCAGTTGGTGTTGTCGCCGCCGCGCGACGACATCCGCGACGTCTACGCGGTGTCCGCCATTGTCCTGCAGTTGTCGAACCAGCCCGAGTCGTTTGGCCGCACCGTGGTGGAGGCGCTGTCGCTGTGCCGGCCGGTGCTGGGCTATGCGCACGGCGGGGTGGGCGAGCTGCTGGCCGAGCTGTATCCGGCCGGGCGGGTACCGCTAGGCGACCACGAACGCCTGGTCGAGCGGGCCGCCGAGCTGTTGCGCGTGGCCCCTGCCATCGCCCCGCTGGAGAACTACAGCCTGGAGGACATGCAGCGCGCCACTTTGGCGCTGTACGCCGAGGTAGCCGCGGGCTGAACATCATGCCCGGCCGGGTGCGCGCTGCCGGCGGGGCGGTCGTGACGGGTTGCCTACAATGCGGGTTTATCCCGGAGTCGACGGATCCATGACTTCTGCTAGGGTGCGCTACCCGTGGTGGCCATTTGCGCTGGTCATCGTGTTGCTGCCCTTTGGGCGCAGCGCGGAGGTGGGCACCTTGCTTTGCCTGGTCGGTGTCCTCTGGCTCGGCATCGGGAATCCGCCTGCCCTGCTCGCCACTCGAGGTGCGCGCCTGCTGCTGGGCCTGCTTGCCGCCTACATTGGTGCGGCCTTGCTCTCGGCGCCCGATGCGGTTGCCCCGGCCAAGAGCTGGGAAACGGTGGCTGGGCTGCTGCGCTATGTGCCGCTGGGCCTGTTTGCCTGCCTGATGATCCGCCGGGAGGCTGGATTGCGCGCGTTGTACGTGACGGTTGCCGCGCTGGTGGCGCTGTGGGTGTTGGACGCGTGGATGCAAATCCTTACCGGCTGGAGCCTGCGCGGACATGCTCCGGCCGAACGTATTTCCGGCATCTTCGGTGCCGACAACCTGAAGCTCGGGCCGACCCTGGCGGTGCTCTCGCCTTTGGTGCTGTGGGCGGCGCGTCGGCGCTTCGGGCATCCCGGCTGGCTGCTCGCGCTGGCCTTGCTGCTGGGTCCCATTCTGCTCGCGGGTTCGCGCGCGGCCTGGCTCATGTATGGCCTGGTCGCGCTGGGCTTTGCCTGGCATGCAGTGGCGTCTCCGCGTCGTTTCGCCTGGTTTTGCGCCGCGGCCACCGTCTGTCTGGCGCTGGCCTTGGGGCTGGCCTGGCAAACGTCGGGTCGTTTCCAGCAACGTGCGGAGCGCACCCTGCTGATGCTCCAGGATCATCCGCAGGCCCTGGATACGGCGCTTAGTGGACGGCTGGACATCTGGCGTACGGCGACGCGCATGATTGCCGCGCATCCCGTCAATGGCGTCGGCGTACGCGGCTTCCGCTATGCCTACCCGCACTACGTGCCGGCCAATGACCATTTCCTCGTGGCCGAGCCCTGCGGCGTCGGCGAGGGCGCCTGCCATGCGCACCAATTGTTGCTGGAGATCCTGAGTGAGACCGGCGGTGTCGGTCTGCTGCTGTGGCTGGCGGGCTGTGCCTTGGCCTGGCGCTGCTGGCGCGGCGTGGGTGCGGCCGCGCGCGCGCGCGCGTTTCCGGTCAGCCTGGCGCTCGCGGCGATGCTGTTTCCCCTGAATACCCACCTGGCCTTCTATTCGGCGTGGTGGGGCCTGCTGTTCGTCTGGTTGCTGGCACTGTGGTGTGCGGCATTGTTTGTCGAACCGGACCCGGCGACGCCGGGAGAGGCGCGGCATGCAGCGTGAGCCGCTCTCGGTGGTGGTCACCACCTGCAACAATGCCGACACACTGGATGCCTGCCTGCGCGGTGTGCGTTGGGCCGAAGAGATCGTGGTGCTCGACTCCGGCTCGACCGACGCGACCCTGGCCATTGCGGCGCACTACGGCGCCCGGATCAGCCAGCAACCGTTTGCCGGTTACAGCGCGCAAAAGCAGGCGGCGATCAACCTGGCCAGCCATGCCTGGGTGCTCCTGCTCGATTCGGACGAAGCCGTTCCCGACCGTGCCGCGCCGGTGCTGCAACGTGCCCTGCTCGGGCCCCGGCATGCCGGCTACGAGCTGTCACGTCGCGAGTGGTTGTTCTGGCGCTGGCAGGCAGCCGGTACGCGGCTCAACCACTACGTGCGCCTGTTCGACCGCCGGCGTGCGCACATGAGCGGCCATGCGGTGCACGAGGCGGTGGTGGTGGATGGCCCGGTAGGCGTGCTGGGCGTGGTCCTCGACCACTACGGCGAGCGTGATATTGCCGGGCGCGTGGCCAAGGCCAACCGTTATTCGACCTTGCAGCTGGACGATGCGGGGAGCCGCAGCCCGGGAACGCTCGGCTGGCGCATGGTGCTGTATCCCAGCGTGGCGTTTGTCCGCTATTACCTCTGGCGCGGCCACTGGCGGGCCGGCTGGGCCGGCTTCATCGCCGCGCGCGTGCACGCGTTCTATGCGTTCTTGAAGTACGCCAAGCTGCACGAGGCGCGCCGCCGCAAGAAGGATTCTCAGTAGGGCGAGGCTTCGCCCCGGGGGCGGGTCTTGAAGCGCTTGTGCACCCACAGATACTGCTCCGGGGCCTCGCGCACCATGTCCTCGATGCAGGCGTTGACGCGCGTGCAGTCGGCCAGGACATCAGGGCTCGGGAAGTCCAGTAGCGGCTTGCCCAGGCGCAGCGCATAGCCGCTGCCGTCGGCCAGGCGGTGATGGAAGAACGGGATCACCACGGCCCCGGACAGCCGGGCCAGGTGGTGGGTGGCGGTGATGGTGGCGGCTGGCACGCCAAAGAACGGCGCAAACACGATGTCCTTGCTGCGCATGTCCTGGTCCGGCGCGTACCACAGGGTGCCGCCGGCTTTCAGGTAGCGCACCGTGCCGCGGATGTCGGCCTTGTCGAACATGGCATCGGCGTAGCGCAGGCGCGCGCGCAGCACGGCCCATTCGAACGCTGCCGAGTCCATGCGTCGGTACATCCCGGCGATACGGACGCGCGAGGAAATCAGACGCGCGCACAACTCCAGGTGGGAGAAATGCCCCCCGACCAGCAGGACGCCGCGGCCTTGGGCACGCGCCGCCTCGAGGTGTCCCAAGCCTTCAATCTGGTTGGGGATGCGCGCCAGGTGCCGGTCGCTGGCCATCCAGCCCAGGGCGAACTCCACCAGCATGCGCCCCAGGTCGCGCAGGTTGGCGTCCACCAACGCGGCGCGGCGCGCCGGCGGCCAGTCGGGGAAGCACAGCGCGATGTTGGTTTGCGCGATATGCCGCCGCCGGGACGGCAGGTGCGTGGTCAAGGCGCCCAGCCAACCGCCCAGGCGCAGCAGCCTGCGGTACGGCAGTTGCCCGATCAGCCACACCACCCCGACCCCGAGCCAGCCCAGCCAATGGCGTGGGCTGAGCAGGTGGCGATTGAATTGCGGGCGTGGCGTACCTGGCATGCCGCGCATTGTAAGGGGCATGCCGCCGCGGGTCAGGGGCGTGCGCTGGCTATACTTCGGCGCTGGCGGCAAGGATCGGACGTGCGCGTTCTCTATACCCTGGCGATGTATCTGGTGACGCCGCTGATGCTCCTGCGCCTGCTGGCCCGTGGGCTGCGCTCCCGTCCTTACCGCCGCCGCTGGCCGGAGCGCTTCGGATTCTTCACCCATCCCGGACTGCAAGGCAGCTTGTGGGTGCATGCGGTGTCCGTCGGCGAAGTGAATGCCGCAGTGCCACTGATCCGGGAGCTGGCTCTGGCCTATCCGCAAGCGCCCATGGTTGTCACCACGGTGACGCCGACGGGCTCGGCGCGGGTGCACCAGTTGTTCGGCGACAGTGTGTTCCACGTCTACCTGCCATATGACTTGCCGTTCGCGGTGGAGCGCTTCCTGCGTCAGGTGCGCCCCCGCCTGGCGCTGATCGTGGAGACCGAGATCTGGCCGAACCTGTATTTCGCCTGCCACGAGCGGAGAATCCCGCTGATGATCGTCAATGCGCGGTTGTCGCGGCGTTCGCTGCGCGGCTACCGGCCGCTACGTGCGCTGGCGCGTTCGGCGCTTGGCTGCGTCAGGGTGATTGCGGCGCAGTCGCGCAGCGACGCCGCCCGTTACCGCCTGCTCGGTGCCGACCCCCGGCAGATCATTGTCACCGGCAATATGAAGTTCGACATGCCGATCCCCGACAACGCGGTGGCCGTCGGGGCGGCGATGCGCGCGCGGTGGGGCAGCAAGCGTCCGGTGTGGATCGCGGCCAGCACACACGAGGGCGAGGAGTTGGCCGTGCTGGAAGCCCATCGCCAGATCATGCGGGAATTCCCCGACGCCTTGTTGTTGTTGGCGCCACGGCATCCGGAACGCTTCCGGCTGGTGGAGCACCTGACCCGGGCGCAGGGCTTCACCGCGGCCACGCGCAGCGCGCACGGCGCGCCGGCGGCACAGCACCAGGTGTTCGTCATCGACGCCATGGGTCAGTTGATGCCGTATTTTTCCTGCGCGGACGTCGCGTTCATCGGTGGCAGCCTGGTGCGCATTGGTGGCCACAACGTACTCGAGCCGGCGGCCCTGTCCACGCCGGTGCTGGTCGGCCCCTACACCTTCAATTTCCAGGAGATCACGCTAAGCCTGATCCAGCACCATGGGGCCGTGCGGGTCGCCGGCGCCGCCCAACTGGCCGCACAAGTGCTCGGCTTGTTGCGCGATCCCGAGCAGCAGCGTCGCATGGGCGCGGCGGCACACAGCGTGTTCGAGCGCGAGCGGGGCGCCGTGCCGAGGGTCATGCACCTGGTCGACGTCTTATTGCAGGAGTGAGCGCGGGAGGCGAAGGCGCAGGCTTGTGCCGACCGGGCGCGGGCGGTTACTCGAGCAACGCGTTGATGGCCTGCAGATCGTCGAGGCCGGCCGTGCCCGCCGCCTGTTTCAGCAGCAACTTGTTCAGGATGAACTGGTGCCGGGCCTGGGAGTAGCTGCTCTCCGACGACGTCAAGGTCTGGATTGCCAGCAAGACGTCGGTCAAGGTCTGCGTGCCGACGTCGAAGCCCGCGCGCATCGCCTCCACCGCCTTCTCCCCGGATTCCACCGAGGACTTGGCCGATTGCACCTGGGCGATGCCGGCAATCACCGAGCGATAGAAATTCAGCGTATCGCGCACCACCTGGCGGCGCTCGAGTTCCATCGAGTCGGTGGCGGCATCGCGCTGGTAGATGGATTGGCGCACCCGGGATTGGGTCAGGCCGCCGGAAAAGATCGGCACGTTCAAGGTCAGGCCGATGGTGGTTGCCGCCGGCCGCTCGAAGCCGGAGTTTGCCGCCTGGTACCACGTGGCGCTCTTGTTGTAGCTGACCTGTGCGGTAATCGTCGGCAGGTGGCCGGCGCGTGCCGCGGTGATGTTGTGCTCGGCGGTCTCGACGTTGTCGCGCTGCGCCAACAGGTTGGGGTTGTTCGCCAGCGCCTGCTTGACCCAGGCGTCCTGGTCGTTCGGGCTTGGCGGCTCCAGCGGCAGGTCCTGGCGCAGCTTCTTCAGCGCCCCGGTCGGCTTACCCGTGATCTGGGTGAGTGCTTCGCGCGCGTCGTTCAGGGCGTTCTCGGCGGTGATGGTCTGCGCCTTGGCGGCCTCGTAGAACGCCTTGGCCTGGTACATGTTGGTGATTGCCGACAGGCCAACCTTGTATTGCTGGTCTGACTGTTCGTACTGTCGGTGAAAGGCATCCTCGTTGGCTTTCGCGAACGCGAGTTCGTCTTCGCTGGTCAGCACGTTGAAATACGCCGTAGCCACGCGCACGAACAGATTCTGCTCGGCCGCGCGGAATACCTGGTCCTGCGCGTCGGATGCCGAGTGTGCGGCCTTCAGGTTGGCGTACTTGCTGAAATCGAACACGCTCTGGCTGAGCGTACCGCTGAGGCTGCGGGTACGCGTATGGCCGCTGAGACCGGTTGGTACCGGCTGCCCTGAAGTATTGACCAAGGCCGTACCGCCGCCGCCGTTCGTCTGGCTCAAGGTCAGGCCGCCCTGGATTTGAGGCAAGAGCAGGGCACGCGCCTGGCTTACGCCTTCGCCGGTGACCAGGCGCGTCGCGTCGGCTTGCGCCAGCACGGGGTCGTTGGCGTGGGCTTCGCGATAGACGCTCAGCAGATCCTCGCCATGGCCAGGCATGGCGGTGGCGCTGAGCGCCAGGGCCAGAACGAGCAGCTTCAAACGCATGGGATGCCTCGGGGAGCGGGGAACATTTGGAGAGTCAAAAAACGAATGACGCCACGGGTTCGGCATGTCGCAGGTAGGGCAGGTCGGTCTCGAACAATGTCTGCTCATGCACGCCTTCGCCGGCGGCGGGGGTGAGCAAGGCCGCTTGCTGCACCGGCGATTGGCCGCGGATCACCAGCAGACGCCCACCGGGCGCGAGCCATTCCAGCCAGCGTTCGGGGAGCTGCGCCACGGCGCCGGTGGCCACGATTGCGTCGTACTTCTCTATTGGCCGCCATGCGAGTACCGCGTCGGCGGTGAGCAGCGAGGTGTTGGCGATGCCGGCGTTGCGCAGGCGTTGCTGCGCGTCGGCGGTGAAGTCGGCGTGGATGTCCAGGCTCGTGACTTGCGCAGCGAGGCCGGCCAGACAGGCACACAGATAGCCGGAGCCGGTGCCGATCTCGAGTACCTGGTCGGTGGGGCGCAAATCCATGGCTTGCAGGACGCGGCCCTCGACCACGGGCTTCATCATCACCTCGCCGTGTCCTAGCGGCAAGCACAGGTCGGCAAACGCGAGCTGCCGATGAGCCGTCGCCACGAAATCCTCGCGCCGGATGCGGCCGATGATGTCGAGCACGCGGTTGTCCAGCACGTCCCATGGGCGGACCTGATTCTCCACCATGTTCAAGCGTGCTTGTTCGAAGTTCATGGCCATGGTGAGTGAACCACCGATCAAAAGGCTGGAAGTGTAGAAGCTCGACGATCCGTCGACAATGTTGGAGGCGTCGCGGGGCGCCCGATTCTGGATGGGCTGCCGACGAATCCGCGATTGCGCCGGATGTATCGCGTTGGGGACGACTCTAGTATATAAGTGTACCGAGCCGTATAATAAAAGCCCGAATCTGCGTTGGGAAGGTGGGACACATGGTGAGCGCCACTCCAGTCAAGTCTCCGGGACCCGGGCGCCCGAAGGACATGGAGAAGCGCGCGGCCATCCTGGTGGCTGCCAAGGCCTTGTTCATCCGCAACGCCTTTGCCGGCACCAGCATGGATGCCATCGCCGCCGAGGCGGGCGTGTCCAAGCTCACGGTGTACAGCCATTTCGGCGACAAGGACAACCTGTTCCGCGAGGTCATCCGTTCGCGCATCCAGGATTTGCTGCCCGAGGAAATCTATGGGCTCAAATCCGGGCTCGGCATCGACGAGACGTTGCGCATGATTGCGCGCGCGCACATGCAGATCGATTGCCAGCCGGAGAACGTCGGCACGTTCCGCGCGATTCTCAGCGATTGCCGCCATGGCAATCCGCGCTATGGCAGGTTGCTGTGGGAAGAAGGCCCGGCGCGTACTCATCGCCTCATGGAACGTCTGTTGCGGCAAGCGGTTGACCAGGGTGCGCTGGATATTCCCGACGTGGTCACTGCCAGCGTGCAGTTTTTTTCCCTGATCAAGGGCGACCTGCTGCTGCGCCGCTTGTTTGGCTGCGACGAGTGCGCCGAATCGGCCGGCAGCGACATCGAGCGCATGGCCATGCAGGGCGTCGACACCTTTCTGCGCGCGTATCGCCCGCGTTGAGCACCGTGCCGCGCGGCGTTTCGCTGTGGCGTCTTCACTTGACCTTACCGCTGCCGTGCGTACGCTGGGGCTCGCGTTCGATCGAGCGCCGCTTCGTCTGTTTGCCATATTAAGGAATGCGACCATGGCCATGAGCAAGTCCAAGTCCAAGGCTTTCGTCAGCGATATCAGCAATATTCGGAAGCGCGCCCGGCAGAACATCGACGACGGGGCAATGACCGCTGGCTACAGTGCCAATCGCGCCGTCGTGGTCGACATGCTCAACCAGGCGCTGGCCACCGAGCTGGTGTGCGTGCTGCGCTACAAGTACCACTACTACATGGCTTCGGGCATCCATTCGCAGGCGATCAAGGCCGAGTTCCTGGCGCACGCGAACGAGGAACAAGGCCATGCGGACCTGCTGGCCGAGCGCATCACCCAGCTCGAGGGCAAGCCAAACCTTTCACCCGTGGGCCTGCTCGATCGCAGCCACGCGGATTACGTCGAAGGCAGGGATATTGTCGACATGATCAAGGAAGACCTCGTGGCCGAGCGCATCGCGATCGACAGCTACCGCGAGATGATCCGCTACGTGGGAGTCGACGATCCGACGACGCGGCGCGTGCTCGAAGGCATCCTGGCCATGGAAGAAGAGCACGCCGAGGACATGAACACCTTGCTCGAGCAATTGGGCAAGAAGGGCGAGCCGGCGCACCCGGCGCCCGGCAAGTCGAGCGCGGCCAAGCGCGGCTAAGCTCTGGTCTGCGAATGATCCGATGAGTGAGGCGCCGCGGCGCTCCCGCTCATGCGGCGTGGTTGGCCTGGTCGTCCTGGTAACGCGCGATGCCAGCGAGGATTTCGGCACGCGCCTCGGCGGCGCCGACCCAGCGCTCGATTTTCACCCACTTGTTGTTTTCCAGATCCTTGTAGTGCTCGAAGAAGTGGCCGATGCGCTGCAGCCAGTGCGCCGATACGCCGCCGATGTCATGGATGTGGGCATAGCCAGGAAACACCTGGGCCACCGGGATCACCAACAGTTTCTCGTCACTGCCGGCCTCATCGGACATGTGCAACATGCCCACCGGGTGGCAGCGGATGACTGCCCCCGGCATCAGCGGCAGCGGCAATACCACGAGCGCGTCCAGCGGGTCGCCATCGCCGCCCAGGGTGCCCGGCACGTAGCCATAGTTGCAGGGATAGCGCATGGGCGTGGACAGGATGCGGTCGACGAAGATCGCCCCGCTGCGCTTCTCGACTTCATATTTGACCGGTTCGGCGTCCTTGGGGATTTCGACGACCACATTGATTTCGTCCGGCACGTTCTGGCCGGCGGGTACGAGGTGCAAACTCATGACGGTCCTGGAGAACAGGGGGTAATGGGCCGCGAAGCATACGCGGAAACCATGCGGCCTGTCGCGGCGCGGGGCCGTTCAGCGGTGATGGTTACGGCAACGCCTGGGGCTGCCGCCAGCTCCACCGCGGGCGGAGCGGGAAACACGGGGCCGGGGCCCAATAACGAAGTGCCGCGCAGGAAGCTGCGCGGCACGATGAAATTGGCGATGGATTCCGCTGCGTGGGGAATCCATCGCCGGGCAGACTTACAGCAGCGGGATCACCAGCAAGGCGACGATGTTGATGATCTTGATCAACGGGTTCACCGCTGGACCGGCGGTGTCCTTGTACGGATCGCCGACCGTGTCACCGGTGACCGCGGCCTTGTGAGCCTCGGATCCCTTGCCGCCGTGGTGGCCGTCCTCGATGTACTTCTTCGCGTTGTCCCAGGCACCGCCGCCGGTGGTCATGGAAATGGCGACGAACAAGCCGGTCACGATGGTGCCGATCAACACGCCGCCCAGGGCCTTGGGGCCGAGCAGCAAGCCGACCAGGATGGGCACCACGACGGGCAGGAGCGAAGGCACGATCATTTCGCGGATGGCCGACTTGGTCAGCATGTCGACCGCACGCGAGTATTCCGGCTTGCCGGCACCGGTCATGATGCCGGGGATGTCGCGGAACTGCCGGCGCACTTCCAGCACCACGGCACCGGCGGCGCGGCCGACCGCTTCCATCGCCATGGCGCCGAACAGGTACGGGATCAGGCCGCCGATCAGCAGGCCGATGATGACCATGTGGTCGGACAGGTCGAAGGCCATGACTGGCGCGGCGATGCCGCTCAACGCGGCCTTGGCCTGGATCGCGACGTCGAGGTTGTGCGTGTAGTCGGCAAACAAGACCAGCGCTGCCAGTGCTGCCGAGCCAATCGCATAGCCCTTGGTGACCGCCTTGGTGGTGTTGCCGACCGCGTCAAGCGGGTCGGTGACCCCGCGGACCTCGGGGGGCAGGTCCGCCATCTCGGCAATGCCGCCGGCGTTGTCGGTGATCGGACCATAGGCGTCCAGTGCCACGATCATCCCGGCCATGGACAGCATAGCCGTGGCGGCGATGGCGATGCCGTACAGGCCGCCCAGGCCGTAGGCGCCCCAGATCGCCGCGCATACCGCGAGCACCGGCCAGGCCGTGGCCTTCATCGATACGCCCAGGCCGGCAATGATGTTCGTGCCGTGCCCGGTGGCGGACGCAGCGGCGATGTGCTGCACCGGTTTGTAGTCGGTGCCGGTGTAGTACTCTGTGATCCACACGATCGCGCCAGTGAGCACCAGGCCGATCAAGGTGCAGCCCCAGAGGTTCAGCGCGCCGTGGCTGAAGTCCGGCATCAGGGCCATGGTAATCGGGTAGAAGGCCACCGCCGCAAGCACCGCCGACACCACCACGCCCTTGTACAGGGCACCCATGATGGAACCGCCGCCGTCCTTCACCTTGACGAACAGCGTGCCGATGATCGAGGCCACGATGGAGACGCCGCCGAGCATGAGCGGATACAGCACGGCATTGGCACCGACTTCCGCAATCATCAGGCTGCCCAGCAGCATGGTGGCAATCACGGTCACGGCGTAGGTCTCGAAGAGGTCCGCCGCCATGCCGGCACAGTCGCCGACGTTGTCGCCGACGTTGTCGGCGATGACCGCCGGGTTGCGCGGATCGTCCTCGGGGATGCCGGCCTCGACCTTGCCCACCAGGTCGGCGCCGACGTCGGCGCCCTTGGTGAAGATGCCGCCGCCCAAGCGCGCAAAGATCGAGATCAACGAGCTGCCGAAGGCCAGGCCGACCAGGGCATGCAAGGCGTGGTCGCCGGCAACGCCCATCCAACTTGTGAGGATCAGCCAATAGCCGGCCACGCCCAGCAGGGCCAAGCCGACCACCAGCATGCCGGTGATCGCCCCACCGCGGAAGGCCACGTTCATGGCGCTGCCCAGGCCGGATCGAGCCGCTTCGGCCGTGCGCACGTTGGCACGCACGGACACGTTCATGCCGATGTAACCGGCGGCGCCTGAGAGGACGGCGCCGACCAGGAAACCAATCGCCGTCGGCCAGCTGAGGAAGACGCCGATGAGGATGAGCAGGACCACGCCGACCAGCGCAATCGTGGAATACTGCCGATTGAGGTAGGCGCGTGCGCCTTCCTGGATGGCGGCGGCGATTTCCTGCATGCGTGCGTTGCCCGGCGCCTGGGCCATGACCCAGCGTGCCGAGAATGCGCCGTACAGGATGGCGAGCACCGCACATCCCAGAATGATCCACCAACCGAAGTCTTGCAGCATCGGAACTCCCCTCTAGTCAATGTTCAATGTGGCCGCTGGCGCGGGCGCCTGCGGTAGACAATGGATGTCAAAGTATGCACCGTTGTGCAATGCAACGCGACTGGACGGCCGTTGGCTGCACCGGTCTGGACGCCGCCTCAGGCCTTGAAATCGGCGAGTTTTTTAGCCACCGCCCGGTTCTTCAACTGGACATATACCGGCAAGCCGTCCTTGCCATAAGGCAGCGGTGCCTCGCCACGGATCAGCGGTGCCAGATAGCGCCGCGCTGCTGCGGTGATGCCGAAGCCGTCCTTGCTCACGAAAGCCGCGGGCATTTTCTTTTCCCGGTTGGCGATCTTGTTCAAGGGCGCGGCCTCGATCTTCCAGCGATACGGGCTGTCGGAAGTGCGCGCGATTACCGGCATGACCGCGTTCATGCCCGCCAGCGCGTATTCCACGGCCGCCTTGCCGACGGCGTAGGCCTGCTCGGCGTCCACTTTGGAGGCGACATGCCGGGCCGAGCGCTGCAGGTAGTCGGGTACCGCCCAGTGGTACTTGTAACCGAGTTTGTCGCGCACCAAGGTGGCGAGCATGGGTCCCACGCCGCCAAGCTGGCTGTGGCCGAATGCGTCGCGCGTGCCGGCTTCGGCGAGAAACTTTCCGGCTGCGTCGCGCACGCCTTCGGAGGCAACCACGGTGCACCAACCCACGCGCTCGACCGTGGCCTTCACCTTGTCGAGGAAAGCCTGTTCGTCAAACGCGCGTTCCGGGAACAGGATGATGTGTGGGGCGTCGTCGGGCTCCGTCCCGGCCAGGCCGGCAGCCGCGGCAATCCAGCCGGCATGGCGGCCCATCACTTCCAGGATGAACACCTTGGTGGACGTCTCCGCCATGGAGGCGACATCGAGACTGGCTTCGCGGGTGGAGATGGCGGTGTATTTCGCCACCGAGCCGAAACCGGGGCAGCAATCCGTCACTGCCAGGTCGTTGTCGACGGTCTTCGGCACGCCGATGCAGCGGATGTCGTAGCCCATGGTTCGGCCGAGCTGCGAGATTTTCAGTGCCGTATCGGCGGAGTCGTTGCCGCCGTTGTACAGGAACCAGCGGATATCGTGTGCACGCAGCACGTCGATGAGCCGCGTGTATTCAGCGCGGTTGTCGTCCGGCGACTTCAATTTGTAGCGGCATGAACCGAATGCGCCGCCTGGCGTGTGCGCCAGCGCGGTGATCGCGGAGGCGGATTCCTTCGAGGTGTCGATCAGGTCCTCGCGCAGCGCGCCGAGGATGCCGTTGCGGGCGGCATAGACCGTCACGCCATGGGCGCGTGCGGCATCGATCACGCCGGCTGCGCTGGCGTTGATCACGGCGGTGACACCGCCAGATTGGGCATACAACA
The DNA here is from genome assembly GCF_058781105.1 of Rhodanobacter sp. FW510-R10. Classification (NCBI taxonomy): domain Bacteria; kingdom Pseudomonadati; phylum Pseudomonadota; class Gammaproteobacteria; order Lysobacterales; family Rhodanobacteraceae; genus Rhodanobacter; species Rhodanobacter sp. FW510-R10. Next base: position 1,062,617 of record NZ_JBYSWL010000001.1, read on the forward strand.
GCCTGCCGGTTGGAGCGGATGACGTTTGACGCGAGCGCATGGGAACCTCCGGATGCGTTGCAGGTTTTGACGGGATGGGCGTTTGCGGTGTTTGACGGCGCTGATGGCAAACGTTAATTTGGCGGCCATCATGTGTATCTGGCGACGCGCGTCAAGGCGGCCGCCAACAGACAGCTTGGAGCATTATGCGACTTGTCCTCCTTGGTGCGCCCGGTTCGGGCAAGGGTACCCAGGCTGCGCGGCTGAAAGCCGAATTGGGCGTGCCGCACATTTCCACCGGGGACATGCTGCGCGCCGCCGTGGCGGCCGGTACGACGCTGGGGCTGCAGGCCAAGGCGGTCATGGCGGCCGGCCAACTGGTTTCGGACGACATCCTGCTGGGTATGCTCGAGGAGCGCCTGGCACGCCCTGACACTGCACAGGGTTTCATCCTGGATGGCTATCCGCGCAACCTGTCCCAGGCGGCGGCGCTGGATCAGTTGCTTGGGCGGATCGGGCAGCCGCTCGATGCCGTGGTCAAGCTCGACGTGCCCAGTGCGGTGATCATCGAACGTTGCCGGATCCGTTTCCTGGCCGAGCAGCGCGCCGATGACGAGCCGGCTACGGTCACCAGGCGTCTGGCCGTCTATGCCGAACAGACGGCGCCGGTGGCGGAGTTCTACCAGCGGGCCGGCAAGCTGCAGGTGGTCGACGGGGTCGGTGAGCTGGACCAGGTCACGGCGCGTTTGCGCGCGGCGCTGGGCGAAAAAGCTGCCGCCAGCGGCTGAGCCTGGCGTCCAGTTTTTGCCGGCCGACGGATCGATCCTCATGCGTTTGCACATTCTTGGCATCTGCGGCACGTTCATGGGCGGCGTCGCCGCGCTCGCACGCGAGCTTGGCCATGAGGTCGAAGGCTCGGATGACCATGTCTATCCGCCCATGAGCACGCAGCTGGAGACGCTCGGCATCACGCTGATGCAGGGCTACCGGGCCGAGCATTTGCGCGCCAGCCCAGGGCATGCGGCGCCTGACCTGGTCGTGGTCGGGAACGCGCTCAGCCGGGGCAACCCCGCCGTCGAATACATGCTCGACGCGCATCTGCGCTATGTATCCGGGCCGCAGTGGCTGGGCGAGACCGTGCTTGCCGGGCGCCCGGTGCTGGCGGTGGCCGGTACGCACGGCAAGACAACGACGGCCAGCCTGCTGGCCTACCTGCTGGAGCGGGCGGGCCTGGCGCCGGGATTCCTGATCGGCGGCGTGCCCGACGATTTCGGCATTTCGGCGCGCCTGGGGCCTGGGTTGGCGCCGTTCGTGGTCGAGGCCGACGAGTACGACACGGCCTTCTTCGACAAACGCTCGAAGTTCGTACATTACCGCCCGGACATCGCGATCCTGAACAATCTCGAGTACGACCACGCGGACATCTTTCCCGACGTCGCTGCGATCCAGCGCCAGTTCCATCACTTGGTGCGGACCGTGCCCGGTCACGGCCGGTTGGTGGTCAATGCCCAGGATGCCCGGTTGGCCGAGGTGCTGGCCATGGGTTGCTGGACACCGGTGGAGACCTTCGGCATCGACTGCGGCGATTGGCAGGCACAGCTGCTGGCTGCGGACGGTTCCGCGTTTGCCGTGAGCCGGGGCCGCGAGCCGCTCGGTGAGGTGCACTGGTCCTTGCTTGGGCGGCACAACGTGGAAAATGCGCTGGCGGGACTGGCGGCGGCTGTGGCGGCCGGCGGCGACCTGCAAGCCATGCTTGGCGCATTGCGGGATTTTCATGGGGCCAAGCGGCGTATGGAGCTGCTGGGCACGCCGCGCGGCGTGCACGTCTATGACGATTTCGCGCATCATCCGACCGCCATCGCCACCACGCTGGCAGGGCTGCGTGCCAAGGTGGGTCGCCAGCGCATCCTGGTGGCGCTCGAGCCGCGCTCCAATTCCATGCGCCAGGGCGCGCATGCCAAGGCGCTCGGGCCGGCGCTGCGCGACGCCGACGAGGTGATCTTCCTGCAGCGCGCGGATCTGCCGTGGGATGCCCACGTCCTTGCCGCTGCGTTGGGCGGGCGCGAAACGACGGTTGCCGACGTCGACAGCTTGCTTTCGGCCTTGCGCACAAGGGTACGCGAGGGTGACCACGTGGTGTTCATGTCCAACGGCGGATTCGAAGGGGCGCCGCGGCGCTTCGTCGCCATGCTTGGACGGTAGCGGACGCCCGCTCCAGTCGCCGCCTCCAGCTGGATCCCGGCAAGGGCTGCGTGCCGGGCGTGATTGGCTAGACTGCATACATGGGTGCGCAATCCCAGCTGGTCGAGGTGCCGCTGTTCCCGCTCGGGGCAGTGCTGTTTCCGCAGGGGCGGCTGTCGCTGCGCATCTTTGAGCCGCGTTATCTCGACCTGGTACGCGAATGCACGCGCGAGGACAAGGGCTTCGGCGTGTGCCTCATTGGTCGCGAGCACGAGGCCGGTGCGGCGATCATGCCGGCGGCCATCGGTACGGTGGCCCGCATCATCGACTTTCATGGTGACGCTGACGGCGTGCTGACCATCCTGGTTGCCGGTACCGAGCGCTTTACCGCCCAGCGTTCCCGTGCACGCCACGACGGGCTCTTGCGCAGCGGCGTGGTGCTCTGGGGTGACGAACCAATCCAGGAAGTACCGGTGGAATTCTCCCTGTTGCAAAGTATTGCCGAGCGCCTGATCGAGATGATTGCGCCACATTGGCGTAGTGCACCGCGCGAGGACTACGAGAATGCCAGCTGGCTGGGTTTCCGGTTGGCCGAACTGCTGCCGCTGGGCACGGGCGAGCAGCAACATTTGCTGGAACTGTCCGATCCGTTGCAGCGCCTCGCCGAGTTGCGCGACATCCTCCCCCGTTTCCAGAAGCCCTGACCGGGCCCGCCTCGCCAGTACCGCCCTACCGCGCCAGGGTAGACTGGACCTCCCCATGGCGTGGAGGTGTGGCGATGGCCAGCTTGGCGGGCAAGACCTTGTTCATTTCTGGAGCCTCGCGCGGCATCGGCTTGGCGATCGCCCTGCGCGCCGCACGCGATGGGGCGAACATCGTGGTGGCCGCCAAGAGCGCCACACCGAACCCGAAGCTGCCGGGGACGATCCATACCGCCGCTGCCGCCATCGACGCTGCCGGCGGGCACGCGCTGGCTGTGCAGATGGACATCCGTGACGAGGCGCAGGTCCAGGCTGCGGTGGCACAGGCCGTCGGGCACTTCGGCGGCATTGACATCGTGGTCAACAATGCCAGCGCCATCTGGCTGGCTGGCACCGCTGACACACCGATGAAGCGCTTCGACCTGATGCAGCAGGTCAACACGCGCGGCACCTTCTTGCTGACCCAGACTTGCCTGCCACATTTGCGGCAAGCGGAGAACGCCCACGTGCTGATGTTGGCGCCGCCGCCGAACCTCGATCCCAAGTGGTTTGCCCGGCATACCGCCTACACCATTGCCAAGTACGGCATGAGCCTGTGCGTGCTTGGCATGAGCGCCGAGTTCGCTTCGCCCGGCATTGCCGTGAACGCGTTATGGCCGCGCACGGTGATTGCCACCGCGGCGATCGGCATGATCGAGGGAGTACGGCCTGAGCAGTGCCGGCGACCCGAGATCGTGGCCGATGCGGCGCATTGGATACTGACGCGGCCAGCCAGGCAGTACACCGGGCATTTTGCCGTGGACGAAGACGTGCTGCGTCAGGCTGGCATCACCGACCTGGCACCGTATGCCGTCCAGCCGGGCGCCGCCTTGCTTCCCGACCTGTTCCTGGATTGAGAGCCGGTAGACTGCTGCCGCGTCGGCGCGGCCTCAGCGTTTTGCTTCGCGCAGCGCATCGCGTGCGGCTTGCAGGGTATAGGCAATGTCTTCGTCGCTGTGCGCGCTGGACATGAACCCGGCTTCAAATACCGAAGGGGCGAGAAACACGCCGCGTTCGCGCATGCCGTGGTGGAAGCGTGAGAACAAGGTGGTATCGGTTGCCGTGGCGTCGGCAAGGCCGCGCACCTCGCCGGCGCGGAAGAACACGCCGAACATGCCGCCGACTTGCGTGCTGCTGAATGGCACGCCGGCATCGTCCGCCACCGCCCGCAGGCCCTCGGTCAGGGCTTGCGTGCATTGCGTCAGGCGGTCGTGGAAGCCTGGCGCCTGGATCAGATCCAACATCGCCTGGCCGGCAGCCATGGCTACCGGGTTGCCGCTCAGCGTACCAGCCTGATACACCGGCCCGGACGGCGCAATTTGCTGCATCAGCTCGCGCCGCCCGCCGAATGCGCCCACTGGCATGCCGCCGCCAATGATCTTGCCGAATGTGCTGAGATCCGGGGTCACGTCATACAGCGCCTGGGCCCCGCCCAGGGCCACGCGGAATCCGGTCATCACCTCGTCGAAGATCAACAGCGCGCCGTGCCGGGTGCAGAGGTCGCGCAGCAGCTGCAGGTAGCCGTCCAGTGGCGGGACACAATTCATGTTGCCTGCCACCGGCTCGATGATGACTGCGGCGACCTCCCCGCCTTGCTCGGCAAACAAGGCCTTTGCCGCGTCGGCGTCGTTGTAGGGCAACGTGAGCGTAAGGTCGGCCAGCGCCTTCGGCACGCCGGGCGAGGTGGGAACGCCGAAAGTCAAGGCGCCGGAGCCGGCCTTTACCAGGAAGCTGTCGGCGTGGCCGTGGTAGCAACCTTCAAACTTCAGGATCTTGCTGCGGTTGGTGGCCGCGCGTGCCAGGCGAATGGCCGACATCGTCGCTTCGGTTCCCGAATTCACCATGCGCAGCATGTGCATGGAGGGCACCAGCCGGCACACGGTTTGCGCCACCTCCACCTCGGCAGGACAGGGCGCGCCGAACGACAGGCCGTTGCGCACCGCTTGCTCCACCGCGGCACGCACCCGCGGATGGTTGTGGCCGACGATCATCGGTCCCCACGAGCCGACATAATCGATGTAGCGCTTGCCCTCGACATCCCACAGATAGGCGCCGTCGGCGCGCGCCACGAAGAACGGTTCGCCGCCGACGGCCTTGAAGGCGCGCACCGGCGAGTTCACCCCGCCGGGCAGCAGGGCTTGCGCGCGTTGAAACAGCTCGTGGTTGCTTGGCATGTCGACCGGTCCGCGTACGTCGTTGGTGCAAAGCGCCAGTTTGTCACAGCACGCACGGGAACGAGTGCTGCAGTCCAGGGCGTGGCATGCGCGCCTGCCGGAGCCAGGCTCGGCCATGTGCTTTCGCGTTCCGCGCGAAGTTGCGACAATGGTTGGGCTTACTTGACCGAAGAACTGTAATGACCGATTCGTTGCCGACCGGACCCTGGCACAAGTGGATGTGCGTGGTATGTGGCTACATTTATGACGAGGCAATCGGTGTGCCGGAAGAGGGAGTACCCCCTGGCACGCGTTGGGCCGATGTCCCCGAGACCTGGACCTGTCCTGACTGCGGGGCGACCAAGGACGATTTCGAAATGATCGAGATCGACTGACGCGCGTACGCGGCCGGCATGCGGCTTGCCCGTCGCTCGAGCTATTGCACGGCGCCGACCGTGCCGTTGATGGTCAGCTGGTCGCCGAGTTTCGCTCCGATGCGCCGGCTGGTGCCGGCAGCGAGTTCCAGCACATAGCGCGCCGCGGCCCGGCTCGGGTAGATGGGGCACGGATCGGCTTTGCACGGTGGTACGTCGAGCTGCATGGCCACCAACTTGCGCGCATCGTCGAAATACAGGATGTCCAGCGGGATCAGGGTGTTCTTCATCCAGAACGCTTGTGGTGCCGAGCTTGCGAACACGAACAGCATGCCGTGATCTGCAGCCAGCGTCGTGCGTTCCATGAGGCCGTGTTGCCGCTCCGCATCGGTGGTGGCCAACTCGATCGAGAATGTGTGGCCGCGCAATTGCACATTCGGCTTCGCCACGGCGGTCGTCGTGGCGTGGAGGCCGGTAGCCACCATCAGCAGCAAGAGAACGAGCCATCGATTCATCGGCATGCCTGCAAGTGCGAGGATGTAGGTTGCCGAGTGTAGCGCGGCCCTTGTGGCTGCTCATCGGCATCAGGGCCCTTTGCAAGCGGAGGCGCGGGCGCTATCATTTGCGGCCCGTCACGAGGTTCGCGGTGCTCAAGCATCGGCAATCGACAGCGGGATCGAAGACACCCCGATAAGCGCTCCACAAGGTGTTGACGAGGTGGTTTTTCGATGTAGAATAGCCGGCTCACCTGGGGCGAAATGCTTCAGGTCCTCACCGCCAAGACGGTGGCTGGCAAGCGATCTTTGACAGTGTGCGCAGGTGAATTGTGTGGACGCCTTGCGTTGGAACGACTGCGGTCGATCCCAAGCAATGCAAGCGTCCAACCAATGGAAACACAGCAATGAGTTTTCGGTTGGGACATACGCTTCGAAAGGACAGATGACGAAACCCGCAAGGGTCGAGTTGTCGAAAACTTAAGTGAAGAGTTTGATCCTGGCTCAGATTGAACGCTGGCGGCATGCCTAACACATGCAAGTCGAACGGCAGCATGAGAGAGCTTGCTCTCTTGATGGCGAGTGGCGGACGGGTGAGTAATACATCGGGACCTACCCATGACGTGGGGGATAACCTCGGGAAACCGGGACTAATACCGCATACGTCCTACGGGAGAAAGCGGGGGACCTTCGGGCCTCGCGCGTCTGGACGGGCCGATGTTCGATTAGCTTGTTGGTGAGGTAATGGCTCACCAAGGCGACGATCGATAGCTGGTCTGAGAGGATGATCAGCCACATTGGGACTGAGACACGGCCCAAACTCCTACGGGAGGCAGCAGTGGGGAATATTGGACAATGGGCGAAAGCCTGATCCAGCAATGCCGCGTGTGTGAAGAAGGCCTTCGGGTTGTAAAGCACTTTTATCAGGAACGAAATCGGCAAGGTTAATAACCGTGTCGTCTGACGGTACCTGAGGAATAAGCACCGGCTAACTTCGTGCCAGCAGCCGCGGTAATACGAAGGGTGCAAGCGTTAATCGGAATTACTGGGCGTAAAGGGTGCGTAGGCGGTTAGTTAAGTCTGTTGTGAAATCCCCGGGCTCAACCTGGGAATGGCAATGGATACTGGCTGGCTAGAGTGTGTCAGAGGATGGTGGAATTCCCGGTGTAGCGGTGAAATGCGTAGAGATCGGGAGGAACATCAGTGGCGAAGGCGGCCATCTGGGACAACACTGACGCTGAAGCACGAAAGCGTGGGGAGCAAACAGGATTAGATACCCTGGTAGTCCACGCCCTAAACGATGCGAACTGGACGTTGGTCTCAACTCGGAGATCAGTGTCGAAGCTAACGCGTTAAGTTCGCCGCCTGGGGAGTACGGTCGCAAGACTGAAACTCAAAGGAATTGACGGGGGCCCGCACAAGCGGTGGAGTATGTGGTTTAATTCGATGCAACGCGAAGAACCTTACCTGGCCTTGACATGTCGCGAATCCTGCAGAGATGCGGGAGTGCCTTCGGGAATGCGAACACAGGTGCTGCATGGCTGTCGTCAGCTCGTGTCGTGAGATGTTGGGTTAAGTCCCGCAACGAGCGCAACCCTTATCCTTAGTTGCCAGCACGTAATGGTGGGAACTCTAAGGAGACTGCCGGTGACAAACCGGAGGAAGGTGGGGATGACGTCAAGTCCTCATGGCCCTTACGGCCAGGGCTACACACGTACTACAATGGTCGGTACAGAGGGTTGCAATACCGCGAGGTGGAGCCAATCCCAGAAAGCCGATCCCAGTCCGGATTGGAGTCTGCAACTCGACTCCATGAAGTCGGAATCGCTAGTAATCGCGGATCAGCTATGCCGCGGTGAATACGTTCCCGGGCCTTGTACACACCGCCCGTCACACCATGGGAGTGGGTTGCTCCAGAAGGCGTTAGTCTAACCGCAAGGAGGACGACGCCCACGGAGTGGTTCATGACTGGGGTGAAGTCGTAACAAGGTAGCCGTATCGGAAGGTGCGGCTGGATCACCTCCTTCGAGAAACGGACGCTGTAGTCCTCCGCGCAAGACGTCCACACAAGTCACCTGTATTTCACGTAGGCCAGGCTTCATGCAGGCTGGCGTAGGTTCTGGGGTTCGACCTCCATGGGTCTGTAGCTCAGGTGGTTAGAGCGCACCCCTGATAAGGGTGAGGCCGGTGGTTCGAGTCCACCCAGACCCACCATGGCCTCACGCAGATCCAACCGCGGCGAGCGGGATAGACGATCTCGATCCATGGGGCCATAGCTCAGCTGGGAGAGCACCTGCTTTGCAAGCAGGGGGTCGGCGGTTCGATCCCGCCTGGCTCCACCAGAACGGACGTGAAATATCAGCACACTGAACGAATCGAAGTCGCCCGGCACTGAAGCCGGAATGACGTTCTTTGAAAACTTGTAAACGAGTGACAAGCGTCTTGGTTCGAATCCGAATCAAGGCAAGTGTTGAGGCACGAAAACGAGGTACTTGGCCGCACCGATCGCATCGGTGTTGCCCCAAGGCGACTTGGGGTTATATGGTCAAGCAACCAAGCGTATACGGCGGATGCCTTGGCAGTCAGAGGCGATGAAGGACGTGGCAGCCTGCGAAAAGTGTCGGGGAGCTGGCAACAAGCTTTGATCCGGCAATGTCCGAATGGGGAAACCCACCGCGCAAGCGGTATCGTTGAGTGAATACATAGCTCAACGAGGCGAACCCGGGGAACTGAAATATCTAAGTACCCGGAGGAAAAGAAATCAACCGAGATTCCCTCAGTAGCGACGAGCGAACGGGGACTAGCCCAAAAGTGCACAGTGTTCTAGTTGAACAGCCTGGAAAGGCTGGCCATAGACGGTGATAGCCCGGTAAGCGAAAGGGCACAGTGCGTGAAATTGAGTAAGGCGGGGCACGTGAAACCTTGTCTGAACATGGGGGGACCATCCTCCAAGGCTAAATACTCCTGACTGACCGATAGCGAACAAGTACCGTGAGGGAAAGGCGAAAAGAACCCCGGAGAGGGGAGTGAAATAGACCCTGAAACCGTATACGTACAAGCAGTGGAAGCCCGCAAGGGTGACTGCGTACCTTTTGTATAATGGGTCAGCGACTTACTGTCAGTGGCAAGCTTAACCGTCTAGGGGAGGCGAAGGGAAACCGAGTCTGAATAGGGCGCATAGTCTCTGGCAGTAGACCCGAAACCGAGTGATCTATCCTTGGCCAGGTTGAAGGTGCGGTAACACGCACTGGAGGACCGAACTCACATCTGTTGCAATAGATGGGGATGAGCTGAGGATAGGAGTGAAAGGCTAAACAAACTCGGAGATAGCTGGTTCTCCTCGAAAGCTATTTAGGTAGCGCCTCGGACGAATCTTCCTGGGGGTAGAGCACTGTTATGGCTAGCGGGTCATCGCGACTTAGTAAACCATGGCAAACTCCGAATACCAGGACAGACTATCCGGGAGACACACGGCGGGTGCTAACGTCCGTCGTGAAAAGGGAAACAACCCAGACCCGCAGCTAAGGTCCCCAAGTCATGGCTAAGTGGAAAACGATGTGGAAAGGCATAGACAGCCAGGAGGTTGGCTTAGAAGCAGCCATCCTTTAAAGAAAGCGTAATAGCTCACTGGTCGAGTCGGTCTGCGCGGAAGATTTAACGGGGCTAAGCCATGCACCGAAGCTCGGGGTGCAAGCATTCTTCGGAATGCTTGCGCGGTAGAGGAGCGTTCCGTAAGCCGTCGAAGGTGGATCGTAAGGTCTGCTGGAGGTATCGGAAGTGCGAATGCTGACATGAGTAACGATAATGGGGGTGAAAAGCCCCCACGCCGAAAGCCCAAGGTTTCCTCGCGCAACGTTCATCGGCGCAGGGTGAGTCGGCCCCTAAGGCGAGGCAGAAATGCGTAGTCGATGGGAAGCAGGTTAATATTCCTGCACTTTTCTACAGTGCGATGTGGGGACGGAGAAGGTTAGGTCTACCGGGCGTTGGTTGTCCCGGGGAAAGGAGGTAGGCATGGGTCTTTGGCAAATCCGGGGCCCTTTATGCCGAGCACTGAGACGAGTCCTCTTTTGGACGAAGTGACTGATACCCCGCTTCCAGGAAAAGCCACTAAGCTTCAGCTGTAGAAGAACCGTACCGTAAACCGACACTGGTGGGCAGGGTGAGAATCCCAAGGCGCTTGAGAGAACTCGGGTGAAGGAACTAGGCAAAATGGCACCGTAACTTCGGGAGAAGGTGCGCCCATCGACGTGGTCACGTGCGTGACTGGGCGTTGATGGGTCGCAGTAACCTGGCCGCTGCGACTGTTTACCAAAAACACAGCACTCTGCAAACACGAAAGTGGACGTATAGGGTGTGACGCCTGCCCGGTGCTGGAAGGTTAATTGATGGGGTCAGCCGCAAGGCGAAGCCCTTGATCGAAGCCCCAGTAAACGGCGGCCGTAACTATAACGGTCCTAAGGTAGCGAAATTCCTTGTCGGGTAAGTTCCGACCTGCACGAATGGCGTAACGACAGCGGCGCTGTCTCCACCCGAGACTCAGTGAAATTGAAATCGCTGTGAAGATGCAGCGTTCCCGCGACAAGACGGAAAGACCCCGTGAACCTTTACTATAGCTTTACACTGAACGTTGAGTTCTTCTGTGTAGGATAGGTGGGAGGCTTTGAAGTGCAGGCGCTAGCTTGCATGGAGCCAACCTTGAAATACCACCCTGAAGTGCTTGGCGTTCTAACCTCGGCCCGTAATCCGGGTCAGGGACCGTGTATGGTGGGTAGTTTGACTGGGGCGGTCTCCTCCCAAAGAGTAACGGAGGAGCACGAAGGTACGCTCAGCGCGGTCGGACATCGCGCACTGTGTGCAAAGGCATAAGCGTGCTTGACTGCGAGATCGACGGATCAAGCAGGTACGAAAGTAGGTCTTAGTGATCCGGTGGTTCTGTATGGAAGGGCCATCGCTCAACGGATAAAAGGTACTCCGGGGATAACAGGCTGATACCGCCCAAGAGTTCATATCGACGGCGGTGTTTGGCACCTCGATGTCGGCTCATCACATCCTGGGGCTGTAGCCGGTCCCAAGGGTATGGCTGTTCGCCATTTAAAGTGGTACGCGAGCTGGGTTCAGAACGTCGTGAGACAGTTCGGTCCCTATCTGTCGTGGGCGTTGGAGATTTGAGGGGGGCTGCTCCTAGTACGAGAGGACCGGAGTGGACGTTCCGCTGGTGTTCGGGTTGTCATGCCCATGGCATTGCCCGGTAGCTATGAACGGAAGTGATAACCGCTGAAAGCATCTAAGCGGGAAGCACGCCCCAAGATGAGATCTCCCGAGAGCTTGACTCTCCTCAAGGCACCATCAAGACCAGGTGGTTGATAGGTCAGGTGTGGAAGCGCAGCAATGCGTTGAGCTAACTGATACTAATGAGCCGTGCGGCTTGACCATATAACCCCAAGTTGCTTTGTTTTCAGGCACTTTCCTGAATTCAATTCACCACGACGCTTGTCACTCGTTTACAATTACTTTACGCGAAGTCCTTTTCGCGGAGAGCAAAAACCGCCATCCTTGGCGGACTCTTCGATAGGGCTTCATTCCAGATTGAAGCGGGCGCGATGCGCTGCTTCAACCCTCTCCCTGGCGGCCATAGCGGCGTGGTACCACCTGATTCCATCCCGAACTCAGAAGTGAAACGCGCATGCGCCGATGGTAGTGTGGCTCTGCCATGCAAGAGTAGGTCACCGCCAGGGGCTTTATCCTAGAAGGCCTCCCCGTCAGGGGGAGGCCTTTCTTTATGTGGTGTGCGCGGTGTTGCAGTCGACCGCAGGTCGCGGTCCGCAACAGGTCACCGCCAGGGGCTTTATCCTAGAAGGCCTCCCCGTCAGGGGAGGCCTTTCTTTATGTGGTATGCGCGGTATTGCAGTCGACCGCAGGTCGCGGTCCGCAACAGGTCACCGCCAGGGGCTTTATCCTAGAAGGCGTCCCTGTTGGGGGGGACTCTCCGCGTTAGAGCCGGTCAATCCAGCCGGTCGCCGAACTGGGAGTGGAACTCTGCGGCGAAATCGGCGTAGGTAAAATGCTGGTTCTGGGTGCCTGGGCTGGCGAGCTTGAGTGCGCCCATGAGCGAGGCGATGCGACCAATCGTCGGCCAGGGTTCACCGCGCAGCAGGCCGAAAATGACACCGGCGCGGTAGGCATCGCCACAACCGGTGGGATCGACGGCCGCAGTTTCCCGCGCGGCGGGGATGCGCACCAGCTCGTGCCCGACGTGGATTTCCGATCCAGCTGGACCCTTGGTGACGATGTAGGCCTGCACGCGGGAGGCGATCTCAGCCGCAGTCCAACCGGTCCTGGCCTGCAACAGCTGGGATTCGTAGTCGTTGACGATGACGTAGCTTGCCTTGTCCACCATGGCGCGGAATTCCCCACCGTCGAACAGCGGCATGGCCTGCCCTGGGTCGAAGATGAACGGCACGCCACGGGCGGCAAACTCGTCAATGTGCTGGAGCATGGCCTCGCGCCCGTCAGGGGCCACGATGGCGAGGTCGACGTCGGGGATGTCGCTCACGTGGTTCAAGTGTGCGCTGGACATGGCGCCGGGATGGAAGGCAGTGATCTGGTTGTTGTCCAAGTCGGTGGTGATGAAGGCCTGCGGCGTGAACTGGTCGTCCAGTTGCAGCACGTGGTCGAGGCGCACGCCGCACTGCTCCAGATGTTGCCGGTAAGGGGCAAAATCCTGGCCGACGGTGGCTACGGGCAACGGGTCGCTGTCGAGCAACTTCAGGTTGTAGGCAATGTTGCCTGCACAGCCGCCAAACTCGCGGCGCATCTGCGGTACCAGGAATGACACATTTAGGATGTGTGTCTGATCGGGCAGGATGTGGTTCTTGAACTGGTCCTGGAACACCATGATGGTGTCGTAGGCGAGTGATCCGCAGATGACGGCAGGCATGGTTGGCAGGTAGCCTCTGGTGTGGTGAGGGGGGAGGGATGCTGGAATTGCTTTGCAGCCGGGCATCGGTCCAAAGCTCCTGATCATAGCTGGAGAGCCGGTCGCCGGTCGCTGCGCCGGCGCCGGAAGGTCGATCTTGGCCGGATTAATTGCGCATATCTGTGTGTTGTACAACACATTCTTGGTCGTTTCGTCCTTGCGCGCATCGGCGCCTCTGACTAGACTGGCCAGCTACCTTCAGCCGGGCTCGGCCGACTCATGTTCAAGAAATTTCGCGGAATTTTCTCCAACGACATCTCCATCGACCTCGGCACGGCGAATACGCTGATCTACGTGCGCGGGCAGGGCATCGTGCTCAACGAGCCGTCAGTAGTGGCGATTCGCCAAGACCGCGGTCCTGGCGGCCCGCGCACGATTGCGGCGGTGGGCTCAGAGGCCAAGCACATGCTGGGCCGCACCCCAGGCAATATCGCCACCATCCGGCCGATGCGGGACGGGGTCATCGCGGACTTCACCATGACCGAGGCGATGCTTCAGCATTTCATCAAGCAGGTGCACAAATCACGCTTCCTGCGGCCAAGCCCGCGGGTGCTGGTTTGCGTGCCGTGCGGCTCGACCCAGGTGGAGCGCCGCGCCATCAAGGAATCGGCGGAAAGCGCCGGTGCCCGCGACGTGTTCCTGATCGAGGAGCCGATGGCGGCCGCGATCGGCGCCGGCATCCCCGTACACGAGGCGCGCGGGGCGATGGTGCTGGATATCGGCGGTGGTACTTCGGAAGTGGCCGTGATTTCGCTCAACGGCATCGTCTACTCGCAGTCGGCCCGGGTGGGTGGTGACCGCTTCGATGAAGCGATCATCAATTACGTGCGGCGCAACCACGGTACCCTGATCGGTGAGTCCACTGCCGAGCGGATCAAGGAACAGATTGGCTGCGCGTTTCCGCAAAATGCGATCAAGGAAATGGAGATCTCGGGGCGTAACCTCGCCGAGGGCGTGCCGCGCATGTTCACCATCAACTCAAACGAGATCCTCGAAGCGCTGCACGAGCCGCTCGCCGGCATCGTGGCGGCGGTCAAGTCCGCCCTGGAGCAGACTCCGCCGGAGTTGTGTTCGGACGTCGCTGAGCGCGGCATCGTGCTGACTGGTGGTGGCGCCTTGTTGCGTGACCTCGATCGACTGGTCTCCGAAGAAACCGGACTGCATGTGCAGGTTGCCGATGATCCCCTGACCTGCGTGGCGCGCGGTGGCGGCAAGGCGCTGGAATTGATCGACAAGCATGGCAGCGACTTCTTCGCACCCGAATAGTGCGCGCTGCGCGGAGGCGTGATGGCACGCGCCCGGGATGAATCCTCGCCGCTGTTTGCCGGCAACCCCGCCGGGACGCTGCGTTTGATCCTGTACCTGGCCTTGGCCCTGGTGCTGATGGTGCTCGATCAGCGCAACGGCTGGTTGTGGACCGTACGCTACGGCGCGTCACTGGTCGTCGAGCCGGTTTACCGGCTGGCCGGCTTGCCCTCGGCAGGCATTCGCATGCTGACCACCGCCTTCGCCGATCGTCAATCCCTGACCGGACAAAACCAGCGCCTGCGCGAGGACCTGTTGCTGGCCAATGCGAAGTTGAACCGCATGGCCGCAGTGGCCGAACAGAATGCACATTTGAAGGAGCTCCTGGATACCCGACACAGCCTGGAGCTCAAGGTGCAATTGGCTCACGTGATCGGCGTGGACCTGGGGGCGTTCCGTTATCGCCTGACCCTGGGCCTTGGAGCGCGCGACGGAGTTACTCCAGGCCAGCCGGTCATTGACGCGCGTGGGGTGCTGGGCCAGGTGAGCGAGGTGTTGCCGACGACCTCGGTGGTCATGCTGATTACCGACCCGACCCATGCCTTGCCGGTCGTGGTGGAACGTACCGGCGTGCGCACGATTGCCTATGGCTCGCGTGATGGCAGCACCTTGACGTTGCCAGACCTGCCCTTGGCGGCGAACGTACACGCCGGTGACCGCCTGTTGACTTCGGGCATCGGCGGCCGTTTCCCCTCGGGGTTTCCCGTTGGCACGATCCGCAGTGTCCAGCCCGCGCCTGGCGGCGCCTTTCTCCTGGCGCATGCCACGCCGGCGGCCAACATCGATCGCGCAGACGACGTGCTGTTGCTGCATGACCTGGCCGATCCCCAGGGGCCACCGGCGCCGGAGAAGCCGGTCGGGCCACCTGCCGATCTCGCGCCGGCGGCCAGCAGTGGCGCGGTGCGCCAAGTTCGGCCGGGAAGCGCAGGGACCGTACCCACGCCGGCGAGGCCGGTTTCCGGAGCGCAGCCGTGAGCCGTCCACACGCTGGCAACTGGTGGTTTGGCGGAACGCTGGCGCTTTCGCTGGTGCTCATGCTGGTGCCGCTGCCCGATGTGCTCGAGCCCTCCAAGCCGTATTGGCCGGCCCTGGTCCTGCTGTATTGGACGCTGGAGTCGGAAGGCCGCGTCACGCTGGGTTTGGCGTTCGTGCTAGGGCTCGTGGCCGATGTGCTGGTGGGCGTGGTACTTGGCGAGCAGGCACTGCGCCTGTGTGCCCTGGTCTTCATCGCCACGCGCTTCCGCGCGCGCTTGCGCTTGTTCCCAATGTGGCAACTCACCGCAGCGGTGTTGGCCTTGTTGTTGAATGACCGCCTGCTCTTGCTGATCGTGCGCATGTTGTCGGGTGGCTCGCTCCCGCCCGCGAGCTGGTGGCTATCGCCCGTGGTTGGCGCGGCGCTTTGGCCGTTCGTGTTCCTGCTGCTCGATGACCTGCGCGTGCGGGCGCGGATCCAGTGAATACCGGGCGCAGCTCCATCAAGGACGCACAACACGAAAGCGCCACCTTCCGGCGCCGGGCGCTGGTCGGTTTCGGGCTGATTGTGCTGGCCCTGGTGGCACTTCTCAGCCGCTTCGCATATTTGCAGATCGCCCGCTACGACGAGTTTGCCACGCGGGCGATGGACAACCGGGTCAAGCCAGTAGTGCTGGCGCCCGCGCGGGGCCTGATCTACGACCGCAACGGAGTGCTGCTGGCGGACAACGTGCCGGCATTCCGTCTGGAAGTGGTGCCCGAGCAGGTCAAGGATATGGCGGCCACCCTGCGCGAGCTTGGTGCGGTGGTGCCGCTCGGCAAGGACGACCTGGATGCGTTTCATGCGCTGCTCAAGCAGAGTCGCCGGTTCGACAGCGTGCCGCTCAAGATGCACCTCACCGAGGATGAAATCGACCGTTTCGCCGTCAATCGCTGGCGCTTTCCAGGGGTGGACGTGGTGCCATACATGATCCGCCATTACCCGCTGGGCGAGGAGTTCGCGCATGTGCTGGGTTACGTCGGACGCATCGATGCCGATGACCTCAAGCATCTCGATCCGGCCCGCTACAAGGGCACCAGCCACATCGGTCGGATCGGCCTGGAGCGCGCCTACGAAGACAGCCTGCATGGCAAGCCGGGCTACGAGCTGGTCGAGGTGAACGCCGATGGGCGTGCCCAACGCGTGCTCGAGAGCCATGCACCCACGCCAGGAAACAACCTGTACCTCAGCATCGATGCGCGGCTGCAGAAGGCCACCGCGGCGGCCTTTGATGGCCGCGCGGGTGCCGCCGTCGCGATCGATCCGCGCAACGGGCAGGTGCTGGCCATGGTCAGCGTGCCCACGTTCGACCCCAACCTGTTCGTCAACGGCATCAGCCAGGCTGATTACCACGCGCTCACCGATGACCAGGCCAAGCCCTTGTTCAATCGGGCGCTCGCCGGCAGCTACCCGCCCGGCTCCACGATCAAGCCGTTTCTGGCGCTTGGTGGCCTGGAGTACGGCCTGCGTACCCCACAGGACACCGTGCTCTCGACTGGCAAGTTCTGCCTGCCCGGCAATCCCCGCTGTTACCGCGACGACCATCGCGACGGCGACGGCACGGTGAACATGGTGCGGGCGATCCAGTTGTCGACCAATACCTATTTCTACAAGTTGGCGCTGGATTTGGGCATCGACCGGCTGAGCGCCTGGATGGGACGTTTCGGCTTTGGCGCCGACACCGGCATCGACACCCTGGGCGAATCCGCCGGGATCATGCCCTCGCGGGCATGGAAGGCAGCGCACGACAGGAATCCCTGGTTTCCAGGAGAAACCATCATTGCCGGCATCGGCCAGGGTTACTGGGCCGTGACGCCGCTGCAGCTCGCCCACGCGCTGGCAACCCTGGCCGACCACGGCGTCGCTCACGCGCCGCGACTGGTCATGGCCACCCGTAGCGCCGGGGAGGAGCGGCGCACGCCGCTGGTCAACCCGCCCAGTGGGCCGTCGCTGATCAAGGACCCCAAGGACTGGAACGTGATCGACGAGGGCATGCGGGCGGTGATGACGGCCGGCACCGGCCGCGGCTTGAACGCCGGCTTCCCCTACGCAATTGCCGGCAAGAGCGGGACGGCCGAGCGTTATTCGCGGACTACCGATGCCTATGACACCAACAAGAACACGACCTACCTGGCCACCCGGCACCGGGCGTGGTTCGTCGCCTATGCCCCGGCGGACAATCCGCAGATTGCGATTGCCGTCCTGCTTGAAGCCGGAGCCTGGGGCGCCGCGGACGCCGGACCGATCGTGCGGCGCATGCTGGACGTGTGGTTGAACCTGCACGGTGGCAGCCTGATTGGGGCCCAGCGTCTGCAGGATGCGGCAACGCTCAGTGGGCCGGTCCGCGCGCCGGCGGGCCAGCCGGCGCAGCCCGTTGCGCGTCCCGCGGATACCGCCAGAGTGCAACCGCAGATGGCCGCCGGCGGGGCGCAGCCGTGATCGAGGCCTGGCGTGTCCGCAGTGCGCGCTTCGCGCAACGCCTCCTCACCCGCCCGCGTATCGACTTGCCGTTGGCCTGCAGCTTGCTGCTGCTGGGCTTGCTGGGCCTGGCGACCTTGTACAGCGCGAGTGACGGCAATGTGCCGATGGTGGCCGGTCAAGCGGGCCGCCTTGTGCTCGGCCTGCTGCTGTTGGTGGCAGTCTCGCGGATCCCGCCGGTGGTGCTGCGCGCCTGGTCCCCTTGGTTGTACCTCTTCAGCAGCAGCCTGCTCGTGGTGGTGGCGGTGCTTGGCGAAGGACGCGGTGCCGACCGCTGGCTGGACCTCGGCATCCTGCGCTTCCAGCCCGCCGAGTTGCTCAAGCTCACCATGCCGATGATGGTGGCCTGGTATCTGCACGGCCGGACCCTTCCGCCTGGATGGAAAGACATTGCCGTGACCGTCGCGCTGATTGCATTGCCGGCGATCCTCATTGCCGAACAACCGGATCTGGGTACGGCGTTGCTGGTGGCGGCGGCTGGTGCGTTCGCGTTGTTCCTGTCCGGCATGGCCTGGTGGCGCATCGGCTTGTTGCTGACGACCGCGATTGGTGCGGTGCCACTGGCCTGGCATTTTCTGCACCAGTATCAGCGCGACCGCATCCTGACTCTGCTCAATCCGGAATCCGACCCGTTGGGCAACGGCTGGCACATCATCCAATCGCAGATCGCGGTCGGGTCCGGCGGAATCTTCGGCAAGGGCTGGCTGCACAGCACACAGTCGCGATTGGATTTCCTGCCCGAGCACACCACCGATTTCATCTTTGCCGTATTTGCCGAGGAATTTGGGCTGCTTGGCGTGGCGCTGCTGCTGGCTTTGTACGTGTTCATCATCGGCCGTTGCCTGTGGATCGCGATGCAGGCGCGCAGCACGTATTCGCGCCTCCTGGCCGGCGCGATCGGCATGGCCTTCTTTGTCTATGTATTTGTCAACGGCGGCATGATTGCAGGGATGTTGCCGGTGGTCGGCGTACCCCTGCCGCTGGTCAGCTACGGTGGCACGTCGGCTGTCTCGCTGCTGACCGGCTTCGGCATGCTGATGTCGATCCACGCCAATCGCCGTGCCCACGAGTGAGCCGGATATTTCGAATCACATGGTGGTGGCATGTTAGGCTCTGCGTATGCAGTCAGTGAGTCGTCCAGACGCCGTGGAGCCAGTGGCTGTGGCCTGCTGCCGGCGGGTTTGCCTTGCCTTGGCGGGCCTGATGCCCGCGTTTGCCTGCGTCGCGCCGGCGTTCGCTGAGCACCCAGGGCAGGCGCAACTGGTGGCCGAGGTGGCGCAGGCCAGTGGCAAGAATCCGGCTGAGCTCAACGCCTTGCTGGACGCGGCGGAGTTCAAGCAGGCCATCATCGATGCCATCAGCCGGCCGGCCGAGGCCAAGCCGTGGAAGGACTATCGCCCGATCTTCCTGACCCGCGAGCGCATCGACCAGGGCGTCGCCTTCTATGAGCGGCACCGTCCGTTGCTGGAACAGATCGGCTTGCGCTATGGCGTGGCGCCGCAATACATCGTTGCCATCCTTGGCGTGGAGACGTTCTATGGCCGCATCACCGGCAGCTACAAGGTGCTGGATGCGTTGGTGACGCTGGGCCTGTATTACCCGCCGCGGGCGACATTCTTCCGCGGCGAGCTGAAGGCATTGTTGGAGCTGCCAGCCAGCCATCTGGCCGGTCCGTTGAATACGCTGACCGGCTCGTACGCCGGGGCCCAGGGCTGGCCACAGTTCATGCCGGACAGTATCCGCGACTTTGCGGTGGATGCCGACGATGACGGGCGCATCGACCTGAAGGCCTCGTTGCCGGACATCTTCGCCAGCGTCGCGAACTACTTCAAGCAACATGGCTGGGTCAGCGGCGCTCCGGTCGCCGCGCGCGCGCAACGGCAACCCTCGGCCAAGGCCGTCGAGGTGGATGACAGCCAGCCGCGCTGGCCGCTGGAACAATTCGAGGCCTGGGGCTATGCACCGGTGCAGGCGCTGGATCCGGCGCTGCCGAGCAGCCTGCGAGTCATGCAGGGCGAACACGGCGAGGAATGCTGGCTCACCTTCCAGAACTTCTACGTCATCACCCGCTACAACCGCAGTCCGATGTACGCGCTGGCGGTCAGCCAGCTGGCCGACGCGATCATGGGTGGCGTGCAGGCCCGGGATCGCCCGTCGTGAGGTTGGCGGCGCTGCTGCTGCCCGGTGTGCTGTCCTTGCTGCTGGGTGCTTGCGCCGGCCATCGCGCACGGCCGGCAGCACAGTCGCCCTCGAGCGGATCGGCATCCGTGGACCGCGCCACCGGCGACGACTTGAGCCGCTCGCAGGCCGAGCGCTACCGCCAGCGCCGCGACAGCGTGCCGAGCCAGCCGCCGGACATCAGCAAGCTGCCCGAGCCCATACCCATGGTCGAACCCCGCTCGCTGTACGGCAACCGTTCGCCGTACACGGTCAACGGGCAGACCTATACCGTGTTGCCTTCGGCCAGCGGCTATGACGAGCGCGGGGTTGCCTCGTACTACGGCGAGAAGTTCCATGGCTACAAGACTTCGAGCCTCGAGCCTTACGACATGTACCAGTTCAGTGCCGCCAGCAAGACACTGCCCTTGCCCAGCTACGCGCGGGTGACCAACCTGGAAAATGGCAAGAGCGTGGTGGTTCGGGTCAATGACCGTGGGCCGTTTCATCCAGGCCGCATCATCGACCTGTCCTATGTGGCGGCGGTGAAGATCGGTATTTGGCCCAAGGGTTCGGGCATGGTCGAGGTACGCGGCATCGACCCGCCGGGGCGTGGCGCGGAACTGCCGCCGCCGCCGGTGGTCAGCACCGAGGTGCCCGCTGGCATTTTCCTGCAAGTCGGGGCGTTTGCCGATGCCGCCAACGCGCAGCGCGTGGCGGCCCGTTTGCAGCAAGCCCACCTGGCGCCGGTGCAGGTCACAGCGGTGAGCGTCGACGGTCGCGCTGTGCATCGCGTGCGTCTTGGGCCATTGCCTGATGCGGCACAAGCCGACGCCGTCAGCGCACGGGTCGTGGACTTGGGACTGCCGCGCCCGCGCGTCGCGGTAAACTGAAAAGGTTTTTCCGCGAGTGCCGTCTCCTTCCACCCTGTGCGTGTCGACCAGCGCACCACGAACTGGACTGATGATCCGATGAAGTTTTTCCGCACCACGCTGCTTCCGCTCGCTGCGTTCACCTTCCTCGCCGGGCTGGCCTTGGCGCAAGCGCCCACGCCGGTACCCCGGGTGCCGCGTCCGACAGTGCCGGAAGTGCCGGTACCGCCGCCCCCGGACGTCGACGGCGCGAGCTGGGTACTGATGGATTACGCCTCCGGCCAGATCATCGCCGAGAAGGACCCAGACGCGCGCCGCGCACCAGCCTCGCTCACCAAGATCATGACCGACTACGTGGTTTCGGCCGAGATTGCCAACGGCCACATCCACCTGACCGACCCGGTCGCCATCAGCGAGCATGCCTGGCGTGGCGGTGGTGCCGGCACCGACGGCTCGACCAGCTTCCTCAAGCTCGGCAGCCAGGTGCCGCTGAAGGACTTGCTGTACGGCATGATCATCCAGTCCGGCAACGATGCGGCGATCGCGTTGGCCGAGCATACGGCAGGCTCCGAGCAGGCCTTTGCTGGCCTGATGAACGCGTACGCCAAGCAGCTGGGCATGACCAATACGCATTTCGCCAATGCCTCGGGCTATCCGGCCGACGATCACTTTGCCTCGGCGCGCGACCTCGCCATCCTGTCGCGGGCGCTGATCCGGCAATTCCCGGACGACTATGCCATCTCGGCCATCAAGGAATTCGAGTGGAACGGGATCAAGCAGGGCAACCGCAACACCTTGCTGTGGCGCGATCCCAGCGTGGACGGCATCAAGACCGGGCACACCGCCGAGGCCGGCTACTGCCTGGCGGCGTCGGCCAAGCAAGGCGACTCGCGCATGATCGCGGTCGTGATGGGTGCCAGTTCCGAGAAAGCCCGCGCCGACTCGGCGATGGCCCTGCTGAATTACGGTTTCCGCTTCTACGAAACGCACAAGCTGTTTGCCGCCGGCAAGGCCCTGGCGACACCGCGCTTGTGGAAAGGTGCCGCCGATACGCTACCGCTGGGGGTGAGCGAGGATCTGCTGATCACCGTCAAGCGCGGCCAATACGACAAGCTCAAGGCGTCAATGGACATCCCCGCCACCCTGATCGCACCTTTTCACAAGGGCCAGAAAGTCGGCACCCTGCACGTGAGTCTGGGTGACCAGCCGCTGCAGAGCGTGCCGCTGGTGGCGGTGGCCGATGCGCCGCAGGGTGGTTTCTTCTCGCGCCTGTGGGATTCGATCCTGCTCTGGTTCCATAGCGGGGCCGCCGGCAACACGGCGGTGAAGGTCGGTCAATGAGCGTATCACCGCCGCCGGGCCAGGCAACGGGCACCGCCACCGGCTTCCAGTTCCCGGGACAGTTCGAGATCACGGCCGTGGGGGCGAGCGATGCCGACCTGACCTCGCAGCTGCCGTTGTTGCTGGAGCAGGCCGGCGTGCGGCTGGCCGGCGCGGAAGTGCGCCAACGGCTTTCCAGCGCCGGCAATTTCGTCTCGGTCACGGTCACCATCCGTTGCGACGACCGGGCTCAATACGAGGCGGCGCATACCGCGCTGCGGGCGCATCCGGCCGTCCGCTACACACTGTGACGCGGCCAATGGTGCCGCGACCGCTGAACGTGCGACGCCTGGGGCGGCAGCCTTATGTCCCGGTGTGGCATGCGATGAGCGCCTTCACTGACCGGCGCGGCACGGATACGCCCGACGAGCTCTGGCTGCTCGAGCACGACCCGGTGTTCACCCTCGGCCAGGCGGGCAGGATGGAGCACGTCCTGGCGCCGGGTGCGATTCCGCTCATTCCAGTGGACCGCGGTGGGCAGGTGACGTATCACGGGCCCGGGCAGATCGTCGGCTATCCCTTGCTCGACCTGCGTCGCGCTGGCCTTGGCGTGCGCGATCTGGTGCACGGCATCGAGCAGGTGCTGATCGACACGCTGGCACACTGGGACATCGTCGGCGAGCGCCATGCGGGCGCACCAGGGGTCTACGTCGGCGCAGCCAAGATTGGTGCCCTCGGCCTGCGCGTTCGGCGGGGTTGTACGCTGCACGGCCTGGCCTTCAACGTGGCCATGGACCTCGAACCATTCCAGCGCATCGATCCATGCGGCTACAAGGGTTTGGCGGTCACGCAAATGCTAGACTATGGCGGTCCGTCGGTGCTGGCGGATGTCGAAGATGTGTTGCTCGATGCATTCTGCGTCCGATTCGGATTCCACCCCCGGCTTGCCGAGCCCCGCCTGCCCAGGCTTTCCGCCAAGGAAGCCGGTGCGGCGCGGACGTCTTTGGCGCAGATGGCCAGGTGAGATCCGCGTCGCCTTGCGGTCGCTGGGACAGTCCGGCGCCTGGCGGGGCACGGACCCACGACCTGGCAATGGTCGCGTCACGCGGCATGCTCCGGGCTGGGTCGCTTGACGCCGGAACTTGGGCAAAACCGAGGCTGTCCATAATCTGTACATCGTGCCCCCTGTATTTTCCCTAATGTCGGCTGACCGGTAGCGGTCAGCCCCGCCAGGGTTCGCCTGAGAATTTCCATGACTTTTCGCCCTTCCTTGCTGCTGTTGCTCGCGTTGGCCGTAACGACGAGTGCATTTGCGCAATCGGCAGCCGAGCTTGGTGCCGGCGACAACACGCGCAAGGCTTCGGTGTGGCCGTTGCAGCCCACGCAAAATGAAACCCAGGCCGCGCAGCTGTCGGCGCGTTTCCTGACGCGCTTCCACTACGATGCGCAGCCGCTCGACGACGCCATGTCGGCGCGCATTTACGACGCCTATTTCAAGTTGCTCGACGGGGAGAAGGTGTTTTTCGACCAGGCCGATATGGCGCGCTTCGCGCCGATCAAGACCAAGCTTGACGACGCCATCTGGAACCAGGACCTCAGCGCCCCATTTGCGATTTTCAACGCCTACTTGAAGAGCGCAGTAGCGCACATGACTTATGCGCGCGGCCTGCTGGCGAAGGGTTTTGATTTTTCCGGCGATGAAAGCTACGTCTTCAACCGCAAGGATGCACCTCGGGAAAAGGATGCGGCCGGGCTGGACGCGCTGTGGCGAAAGCGCACCATGAACGACTGGCTGCGCCTGAAGCTGGCCGGCAAGAGCGACGCGGAAATCCGCAAGACGCTGGAAAAGCGCTACAGCGGCTACATCGAGCGCATCAAGCAGCTCGACAGCCAGGACGCGTTCCAGACCTTCATGAGCGCGTACGCCGAGACCACCGATCCGCACACCGATTACCTCGGCCCACGCCAGGCCGAGAACTTCGACATCGCCATGAAGCTCTCGCTGGAAGGCATCGGCGCGGTGCTCCAGGCACGCGACGACTACACGCAGATTCGCGAGCTGGTGCCGGGCGGGCCAGCCGTCAAGTCCGGTCAGATCAAGGTTGGCGATCGCATCGTCGGTGTCGGCCAAGGCGCCAATGGAACCATGGTCGA
This sequence comes from Rhodanobacter sp. FW510-R10, assembly GCF_058781105.1. Taxonomy (NCBI): domain Bacteria; kingdom Pseudomonadati; phylum Pseudomonadota; class Gammaproteobacteria; order Lysobacterales; family Rhodanobacteraceae; genus Rhodanobacter; species Rhodanobacter sp. FW510-R10. The sequence continues at coordinate 1,086,812 of NZ_JBYSWL010000001.1, forward strand.
CGTGATCGGCTGGCGCCTGGATGACGTGGTCAACCTGATCCGGGGCAAGAAGGACACCACGGTGCGGCTGGAGATCCTGCCTGCTGATGCGGGTCCCGATGGCAAGCACGAGAACATTACCCTGGTGCGCAAGAAAGTCAGCATCGAAGAGCAGGCGGCCAAGAAGAAGGTCATCGACATCACCGATGGCGGGGTGACGCGCAAGATCGGCATCATCGATCTGCCTTCGTTCTATTCGGACTTCAGCGCGCGCAGCCGCGGCGACAAGGACTACAAGAGCGCCACGCGTGACGTCGCCAAACTGCTGGTCGAGCTCAAGGCCGAGGGCGTGCAGGGCGTGGTGGTCGACTTGCGCAACGACGGCGGCGGCTCCTTGGCCGAGGCCGAATCCATGGCCGGCCTGTTTATCGACACCGGGCCGGTCGTGCAGGTGCGCGATGCCCGCGGCCAGGTCGACGTGCAGGGCGACGACGAGCCGGGCATGCTCTGGAGCGGGCCGCTGGCGGTGCTGGTCAATCGCGGTACGGCGTCGGCCTCGGAGATCTTTGCCGCGGCCATGCAGGACTACCACCGCGGCCTCATCATCGGCGAGCCCACGTTTGGCAAGGGAACGGTGCAGAATCTCGTCGACCTGGATCGTTTTAGCCATAACACTGAAGGCAAGCCGCAGTTTGGCGAGCTGAAGATGACCATCGCCGAGTTTTTCCGCATCACCGGGGGGTCCACCCAGTTGCGCGGCGTCACCCCGGACATCGAGTTCCCGCAGAACGGCGACGCCAAGGACTTCGGCGAGTCGACCTATGACAATGCGTTGCCGTGGACGCACATCGCGCCAGCGCCGTACCAGCCGGTGGCGGATTTCTCGGCCTACCTGCCGCGCCTGCAGGAGCTGCACGCGGCAAGGGTGGCGGCATCGCCGTCGTGGAAGCTGATGTTGGACGAGATCGCCCAATACAAGATCGTGCGCGGCAAGAAGTCGATCTCGCTCAATTTCGCCACACGCGAAGCCGAGCGCAAGCAGGACGAGGCGATCCAGGCCGAGTTCCGCACCCGGCACAAGGCCATCGACGGCAGCGATGCCGCGCTGATCGACGAGGACAATGGGCTCGACGACGGCCTGAACGCGAACGAGCGCAGCTTGAAGAGCGAGCTCAAGGAAGAAAAGGACGCCAAGAACGCCAAGGACGCGCCGCTGGACGAAAGCGCGCACATCCTGTTTGACGCGGTCGGCCTGCTCAAGGCCGATCCCGCCCTGGCGGCCGCGGCCCTGCCCTACGGCGGCAGATTCTCCATGCCGTCGACGAGGCCCGTGGCGGCCGCCTCCGTGGCCAGGCCGCCGGCCGGCCGTTGAGCTGGTTTCGGGCGCGACCTGGGTTGCCGTCGCCCGTCGCAGCGGAGCACGTCAATCGATGCCCGGTTCGGTGGCGGCCTTCTGACTCCGGGCGCTGCAGCGTGGAGGTGCTACTACCCGTGGTGCAGCCACGCGATGCCGGCTTTCTGGCGAGCGCAAACCCGGTGGCGCGCTATTTGATGCTGATGCGTAGCGATTGCCCGAGCTGCAACCGGTCACTCTTGAGGTGGTTCCATTCGCGCAGCTGTTCGGGGCGCACGGCATGTTTCTTGGCGATCGTCGACAAGGTATCGCCCTTGCCCACGGTATACGTGGCGGCGACGGCCACTGGCGCCGGCTGGGCGGTGCTGCCTGCGCTGGCAATCGCCAGGGCTGTGGGCGCGATGGCTGGTGTTGACGTGGTGCCGGCTGGGGCCGCGGGACGTGGCGCATGCATGTCGATGGCGGCGAGGATGCGCTCGCGGCGCGCAGCGTCCGCCGCCGCCAGCGCTGCGCCATCGGCGTACGGCAGTACCGCACCCTGACGCAAGGCTGCGGCGCCTGGTGCGGAGTTGACGAAGTCGATGAAGGCCTGCGCGTCCGCGGCCTTGCTGCTGCGTGGATTGGTGACCACATACAGCGGGGTGAACAACGGATAGCTGCCGTCGGCAAGGCTTTCAGCGCTCGGGGCGACGCCGTTGATCGACAAGGCTTTCAGCTTTGGCTTGCCCCGGATGTCGGCCAGTGTATCGACGCCCAGTCCGTTCGCGTTGAGTTCGATGCCCTTCTCCAGCATGTGCGTGTTGACGTACAGGCGGGGCGCCGCCACCGGCTGCGTACCACGTCCAAACAGCAGGCTGCGCAAGCTGAATTCGACGCCGTCTTTCGGGCTGGCCACGGCGTAGACGTCGATCGGAGCCGGTTTGCCGCCCACCTCGCTCCAGTTGCTGATCTTGCCGTAGTAGATGTCGTGCACCTGCCGCAGCGTGAGGTTGCTGACCGGGTTGCCGGATTGGGTGACGATCACCAGGGCGTCCCAGGCCACCGGGGTGAAGGTAAGGTTCTGGTCTTCGGGGCTGGCACTGCTGGCGCGTGCGCTGCCGCCGAGGTCGGCCTGGCCACTGGCCACGGCGTCGATGCCCGATGCGGTGTTGAATGGCTGCAGTTCAATCTTGCCGTGTCCGGCACGTTCCCAGGCGCGGGCGACCTTGTCGAAGACGCTCGTTGCGGTCGCCACGTCACCACGCCAGATGAGCGTGGCCTTGGGCGGGGTGGAGGATCGGGACTTCGCCTTGGTGGCGCTGCTGGCGGCGAGACTCGGCGCGCCGAGGCAGAGCCCGGCGAGAGCGGTGCAAATCAAGCTGGCGGAACGAACGGACATGGCGGGCACGGACCTGCGATCAAGAAGTGAAAGGTGCTCCGTGCGCAGCTGACGTGACGTCCATGCCGGTATGCGCCATTAGGATAGGCCATGGTGGCCGATCTGGCATCTGCAGCCGGCGTGGCTGCCGGCGCCGGTCGTCATTGCAGCAACACGTAGCGCGTATTGCCGGCGGCGTCGGCCACCACCAGCACCAGCTGGCGCAAGTGGGTGCCGGCGAGGCCGCGCAGCATGCGCAAACTGGTGATGCGCTGGTTCCCGATGCCGATCAGGACGTCATTGGCGGCGAGGCCGGCGTTCGCGGCGCGGCTACCGTTTTGCACGGCGCTGATCGCGACTCCATACATGCCTTGGCCGCGTTGGCTCTGGCTGAGCTCGGCAAAGCGCACGCCTTGCAGGCGCGGGTCGAGCTGGCCGCCGTCGATCGTGGCGAGCTTTTCCACCTCGAGCCTTGTGCCGACCTGGCGCAGCTTGCCGTCACGCAGCACGCCGAGCTGCACCGTGCTGCCGACGGGGAGCAGGCCCTCGGCATTGCGCAATTCGTCGACGCCGTGCAACGGCTTGCCGTTCAGCGTGGTCAGCACGTCGCCCGGCTGCAGGCCTGCCCGCGCCGCCGGCGAGTCCGCACTGACCCCGGTGACCACGATGCCATTGCGGTTGGCCAGCTTGAGCAGTTGGGCGATGCGTGGCGTGATCGCCTGCACCTGCAGCCCCAGGCTGCCGCGCTGGACCTTGCCATGGGCGATGAGCTGCGCCATGACTTCGCCCGCGAGGTTGCTGGGGATGGCAAAGCCGATGCCGACATTGCCGCCGGATGGCGAGAAGATCATCGAGTTGATGCCGACCAGCTCGCCACGCAGGTTGACGAGTGCGCCGCCGGAGTTGCCAGGGTTGATCGAGGCGTCGGTCTGGATGAAGTTCTGGTAGCCGCCCGAGCCTCCCGCACCGCGCCCCAGGCCAGAACGCCCCAACGCCGAGACGATGCCGGCGGTGACCGTCTCGCTCAGGCCAAACGGCTCGCCCACGGCCACCACGTAGTCGCCCACGCGCAGCTTGGAGGAGTCGGCCAGTGGCAGCGCATGCAGGCTTTCCGCCGGGATCCGCACCACGGCCACGTCGGTGTCTGGGTCGGTGCCGACCAGCTTGCCCTTGAAGCTGCGTCCGTCCTGCAGGGTCACGCTGATGTCGTCGGCGCCTGCCACGACGTGGTTGTTGGTCAGCACGTAGCCCTTGGCGGCATCCACGATCACGCCCGAGCCCAGGCTTTGTTCGACGCGTTCGCGCGGGGCCGGCGGCAAGCCGAAGAACTGCCGCATCATCGGATCGTCGAAATAGCGCTCGGGTACCTGCACCCGCGTCTTGGTGGAGATGTTCACCACCGCGGGAGTGACATGCTCCAGCATCGGCGCCAGGGACGGCATGGGCTGGCCATCGACGGCGGCCGGCAACGCTGCGGCGACCGATTGGGGTGGCCATGTGCCGAGCAGGAGCAAGCCCAGGCTTGCGATCAGGCCCAACGCAAGGCGTGCTGTTCGGTCGGGCATGGCAATCTCCGCATGACAGTGGTGATGTAACGGTTGGCTTGCGTGCGCGGCCGCCACAGCCAAGCCACGCGGACATGGCATCGTCCGCCGCTCGTGTGCCGGGTTTCGTCCGCGCGGAAGGCTGCTGGAGCGCTGGGCACGGGTTTCGACTGCAGCGGTCGCGACAGGTTCCGTGGCCGCCAGTGGCGGCTGTTGCGCTGCTACTTTACATTGTCGGCTGTCCAGGGTTAACTAGAACCTCTGTCGCTTCACACAATATCTTGTGCCTGTGACGGTTTTCTTCAACAAAATCTGGTGATCGTGGTGTGGCGAGACCCTGGGGAAGCGAGGTCGGTCCGCCATGACCACCGCAGATCAAATCACCACATTCCAGTCACCGCAACGGGGCCAGCAGAGCACCCGGAGGTCCAATGAGTACAGTCCGCGCGCCGATCACCCATCCGGATGTCACACCGCTGCCGGGGCGCGGTGCGGCAGTGGAAATTCCATTGCAGCCCGCGTCATACGACATCTGGGACAAGAAGTACCGGCTCAAGGACAAGTCTGGCGTTCCGGTCGACCACACCGTGGAGGAGACCTGGCAGCGCGTGGCGCGCGCCTTGTCCGAGGTGGAGGCCACCCCGGAATTGCGCGAGCACTGGTACCAGCGCTTTTTCTGGGCGCTGCGCCGCGGCGCGATTCCTGCCGGCCGGATCACCTCAAACGCGGGTGCGCTGGCGCACAAGCCGGCCACGTCCACCATCAACTGCACGGTCTCGGGCACGATCCGCGACTCGATGGACAACATCCTGGACAAGGTCCACGAAGCCGGCCTGACCTTGAAGGCCGGTTGCGGCATCGGTTACGAGTTCAGCACGCTGCGCCCGCGTGGTGCCTACGTCTCGGGCGCCGGGGCCTATACCTCGGGCCCCCTCTCGTTCATGGACATCTTCGACAAGATGTGTTTCACCGTGTCCTCGGCTGGCGGCCGGCGCGGCGCGCAGATGGGGACGTTCGACATCAGCCATCCCGACGTCAAGGAATTCATCCGTGTCAAGCGCGAGGACGGCCGACTGCGCCAGTTCAACCTGAGCCTGCTCATCACCGACGGCTTCATGCAGGCGGTGGAAGCCGATGCCGACTGGCCGCTGGTGTTCCCGGTACACGTCAAGGAGCGCGACGAGATCGACCTGGCCGATCCGGCCAAGGTGGTCTGGCGCGAGTGGCCGACGCACGAGAACTACATTGCCCGCGAGGACGGCCTGGTTGCCTGCAAGATCTACCGCACGGTGCGCGCGCGGCACCTGTGGGACCTGATCATGGTGTCCACCTATGACTATGCCGAACCGGGCTTCATCCTGATCGACCGCGTCAACGAGATGAACAACAACTGGTGGTGCGAGCACATCCGCGCCACCAACCCCTGCGGCGAGCAGCCGCTGCCGCCGTACGGCTCCTGCCTGCTGGGCTCGATCAACCTGACCACGTTCGTGCGCGATCCGTTTGGGCCGAAGGCACGTTTCGACTGGGACGAATACCGCGCGGTGGTGAAGGTGTTCACACGCATGCTGGACAACGTGGTGGAGATCAACGGGCTGCCGCTGGCGCAGCAGCGCGACGAGATCCTCTCCAAGCGCCGGCATGGCATGGGCTTCCTCGGCCTGGGCTCGACCCTGACCATGCTCAAGCATCGCTACGGCGGCGCGGAGGCCGTCGCCTTCACCGAGCAGGTGTCGCGGGAGATGGCGCTGGCCGGCTGGGAGACGGCGCTGGAGCTGGCGCAGGAAAAGGGCCCGGCGCCGATCCTGGCGCAGGAGTTCGCGGTGACTGGCGAGATGCTGCGCAAGCGTCCGGAAATGGCCGCCGATGGCTACCGGATTGGCGATGCCGTCCCCGGCCGCGTGCTGCATGCAAAGTACTCGCGCTACATGCAGCGCGTCGCCGCGGTGGCGCCGGAGCTGGTCCAGGCGCTCGCCGAAACCGGCGCGCGCTTCACGCACCACAGCTCGATCGCCCCGACCGGCACGATCTCGCTGTCGCTGGCCAACAACGCCAGCAACGGCATCGAGCCAAGTTTCGCCCACAGCTATTCGCGCAACGTGATCCGCGAAGGCAAGAAGACCAAGGAAAAGGTCGAGGTGCTGAGCTATGAATTGCTCGCCTACCGCGCCTTGATCAACGCCGACGCGACGCCGACCGGCGGCGACGCCGAAAACCAGTTGCCCGACTACTTCGTGGCCGCCGACGACATTGGCCCCAAGGAACACGTGGACATCCAGGCGGCTGCCCAAAAGTGGATCGACTCGTCCATTTCCAAGACTGCGAACGTGCCGACCGACTATCCTTATGAGGATTTCAAGGACATTTATCTCTACGCGTACAGGCAGGGCCTGAAGGGCTGCACCACGTTCCGCTTCAATCCGGCCGCGTTCCAGGGCGTGCTGGTCAAGGAATCCGACCTGGCGAACACGTTGTACCGCTTCGAACTGGCCGACGGCAGCGTGCTCGAGGTCCCCGGCAACGAGGAAGTGGAATATGACGGCGAGACCCACACGGCCGCGAACCTGTTCGATGCCTTGAAGGAAGGCTATTACGGCAAGTTCTGATGCCGGCGTGGCCCGCACCAGTTTCAACCGGAGTCCGGGCGCCCATGGGCACCCGCCACCGGTGTACCAAGGCGGCACAAGTCCGCCCGCAGCAAGCCGCAGGCAATGCGGTTCTCGTGGTCCACTGCCAGCAGGGCGGCGGATTGGCGGGACAGCCTTACGGCTGCCATCGCCGGCCGCCGGCAACACCGGTGGTACTGGCACCCGGCCCGGCACAAGACCGGGCCGGGTGCGTTTTTCCATGCTGTGCCCCCACATTGAAGGGTAGCGGCAACAGTCGAAGACAAATTCCATGACGACCAAGATCAAGCAGAAAATCACTGGCTACAGCGTAGTCACCCCGGCCGAAAAGTCGGCCGCCGCAGCGGTGGCGGACAGCGCGCCGGCGGCGCCGCAGACAGCCCAAGTGATCCAGATGCATGAAAGCCTGGAGCGGCCGGAGACCTTGCTCGGCGTCACCTTCAAGATCAAGTCGCCGCTGTTTGAGCACGCGCTGTACGTCACCTTGAACGACATCGTGCTCAACGCCGGCACGCCGAACGAGCAGCGCCGACCCTTCGAGATCTTCATCAACTCGAAGAACATGGATCATTTCCAGTGGATCGTGGCCCTCACGCGGGTCATGTCCGCGGTATTCCGCAAGGGCGGCGACATTGCCTTCATCGCCGAGGAGATGAAGGCCGTGTTCGATCCGCGTGGCGGCTACTTCAAGGCGGGTGGCGTATACATGCCGTCCATCGTGGCCGAGATTGGTGCAGTGCTGGAGCAGCACCTGACGGACATCGGCATGATGAAGGGCCCGGAGCTCGACGAAGGGCGGCGCCAGCTGATGGCCGAGAAGCGCGCAGCCTACGAGGCGGCGGGCACCAGCACCGAGGCAGGCACGCCTCGCGCCGCTGAAGCCGCCGCAATGGTCACTCCCGCCGCATCCAATTTCCCTGCGGGTTCGCAACTGTGCGGCAAGTGCAACACCTTGGCCATGGTACTCATGGACAACTGCCAGACCTGCCTTAACTGCGGTTATTCCAAGTGCGGCTGAGCTGACGCCGCGCGACACCCCGGTTAATCGTTGCGGCCCGCCGGCGGTCATGCCTCGGCACTGGGGCGCCGCGGCTTTTCACGCGGTCAAAACACTCAGAGGCGTAGTTCTTCCTGCCTTTTAACGATCGTGTTGTCCGCGGCAATAGATGGCGCATGGGCGGTCGGGTCAACGGGAGGCAGCGGGCATGACGGCACAGGCTCGGTCAGCTGGAGCCATTGCATCTGGTGTCGATGGCCTTTTGCCAGACCTGGAAAAGCTCTACACCGGCATCCACTCGCACGCGGAATTGTCCATGCAGGAAACGCGCACGGCCGGCATCGCGGCCGATCGATTGCGCGCGGCTGGATACGATGTCACCACCGGGGTCGGCAAGACGGGTGTGGTCGGCCTGCTGAGGAACGGCGACGGGCCAACCGTGATGCTGCGGGCCGACATGGACGCCTTGCCGATCGCGGAAGCGACCGGCGTCGCTTACGCGAGCAAGGCCACCGCGATCGACCCGGATGGCAAGACCGTGCCGGTCATGCACGCCTGTGGGCACGACATGCACGTCGCTTGGCTGGTTGGTGCGACGACCTTGCTGGCGCAAATGCGAAACACCTGGAAGGGCACGCTGCTGGCGGTATTCCAGCCTGCAGAGGAAACCGCGGCCGGCGCGCAGGCGATGATCGACGATGGACTATTCCTGCACTTCCCGAAACCCGACGTGGTTCTCGGCCAGCACGTCATGGTCGGACCTGCCGGGGCCATAGGCGGACGCACCGGCACGATCACATCGGCCGCGGACAGTTTCCAGATCCGCTTGTTCGGTCGTGGCGCGCATGGCTCGATGCCACAGACCAGCATCGACCCGGTGGTGATGGCGGCGGCGACGGTCATGCGGCTGCAGGGCGTCGTGGCCCGCGAAGTCGCACCCACCGAATCGGCGGTGGTCACCGTCGGTGCGCTCCAGGCCGGCACCAAGGAAAATGTCATCCCGGACGAGGCCGTCATCAAGCTCAACGTGCGCACGTTCGACGCCGGCGTGCGTCAGCGCGTGCTCGCCGCGATCACGCGTATCGTCAACGCCGAAGCGGCCGCTTCGGGCGCCCCGAAGGCGCCCGAGATCACCGCATTGGATCGGTATCCGCTGGTCAGCAATGACGCGGCAGCGACGCAGCGTGTGGTCGAAGCGTTCCGGCAATACTTTCCCCCTGCGCGCATCCGTGAGACCGGCCCGGCTGCGGCGAGCGAGGACTTTGGCTCGTTCGGCGCCGCGTGGGGCGTGCCTTCGGTGTTCTGGTTCGTCGGCGGCACGGATCCCGACACCTACGCGAAGGCGAAGGCGGCAAACCGCATCAACGAGATCCCGAGCAACCACAGCCCGCATTTCCTGCCGGTGCTGCACCCGACCCTGGAGACTGGGGTCGAGACGCTGGTGATCGCGGCGCGGGCGTGGCTCGCGACGTAATCCACTCCTCCATTGACGGTCCTTGCGCATGGAACAGGACGTTGCCCGCATTTTGCTTACCACGCTCGATCTCGGCGGGACGTTCGTATTCGCCATCAGTGGTGCGCTCGCTGCGGTCCGCAACGTCTCGGCCGTCGCTTCGACGATGGTGGGCGGCCTGGCGTGTTTTGCCTTGCGCTACGCCGCGATTCGTCATGGCTGGCATCTGCCGGCTGCGCGGGTGGCCTTGGTCTCGACGCGCGACCTGGATGGAACTGCGCCAAAGCGCGATCACAGGAAGCCTTGAGTGGTCAGGGTCGCCCGCCTGCACGCTTCACGGTCGGATACCGCGGCGGAGCCCGGAACACCGGTCTTCGGCGTCGTACCGGATTGGATCACAGGCTTTTCGTCGCAGCAACAACCCACCGCACCCAAGGAGTCCGTCATGTCCAAGTACAAGGTAGGCTATTTCGTGGGGAGCCTCGCCAAGGCATCGATCAACCGCAAACTGGCGAAGGTGCTGATCAATCTCGCGCCGCCGGAACTGGACATGACGGAAATCCCGTTTGGGGATCTTCCGCTGTACAGCTACGACTACGACGCCGATTACCCGCCGGTCGCGCGCGAGTTCAAGCAGCGGATCGCCGCCACCGACGCCATCCTGTTCGTGACGCCGGAATACAACCGCTCGATTCCCGGCGGCTTGAAAAACGCGATCGACTGGGCCAGTCGTCCGTGGGGCAAGAATTCGTTCACCGGGAAGCCGTGCGCGATCATCGGTACGTCGCCGGGCGCGATCGGCACCGCGGTTGCGCAGCAGAGCCTGCGCGGCGTGCTGTGCTTCTGCAATGCGCCACTCATGAACACGGTCGAGGCCTATATCCAGGCCACACCTGGCCTGATCACGGATGACGGCCAGGTCACGGTCGATACGACCGCCGAGTTTCTGCGCAACTACATGACGGAATTTCGCGCGTTCATCACACGCGTCGAACGCGCGTACCAGGAGAAGGCCTGAGTCGGGACTCGATGATGCGGCAGCGGGAGCCGTCCCCTGCGAGCGTATAGTTCGAGATTGCTGCTGCAGAAGAGGAAGACGCCATGAGAGTCATCGTCGTTGGTGCCACCGGCACCATTGGCGCGGAGGTCGCGAAGGCCCTGGCCGCGAAGCGACATGAAGTCATTGCCGCAAGCCGACATGACGAGATCAAGGTCGACTTGGAGGACGCGGCCTCCATCCGCGGCATGTTCAATGCCGTGGGCGACGCTGACGCAGTTGTCTGTTGTGCCGGCGATGCGACCTTCAGGCCCTTTGCGGAGCTGGATGACGCGGATTATGCGTTGGGCCTGCGCAGCAAGCTCATGGGGCAGGTGGCGCTGGCGCGGATCGCAAAGGACCGACTGCGGGACGGTGGCTCGATCACCCTGACCGCTGGGATCCTTGCGCGCGATCCCATGCCAGGCAGCGCGTCCATTTCGCTGGTCAACGCGGGTCTCGAAGGTTTCACGCGCGCTGCCGCGCTGGAAATGCCGCGACGATTGCGCATCAACGTCGTCAGCCCGCCGTGGGTCAGGGAAACGCTGGTCAAGCTTGGCATGGACGCGACGCCCGGCTTGCCTGCGGTGGACGTGGCCAAGGCTTACGTCAGCGCGGTGGAAGGGACTCAGCAAGGGATGGTGCTCGATCCGCGTTGGCCTGGCTGAGGAATCCTGGCCACATCAAGCCGGTTGGCCGGGACGGGCATGGGTTTACCATGGAGCTTTCCGCGGACCAGGTTCCATGCGCAATTTTGACGACGGCGAGGGTGGCCACTGGCAGGCTGCGCTGATCGAAGGTTCGTTTGGTGACGTGGTGCTGGTGTTTGGGTGCATTGGCGGCGACCAGGTGCTGATGCGCTCCATGGGGACGGAGGCGGCCAATTTCGGCGAGGCGGAGCAGGTGCTGGCGAAGCTCGATGAAGCCGGCTTGCGGGCCATGCTCGCCGAGGCCAAGCCCTGGAGCCAGGGCGGCTGAGCGGGGCATGCCGCCCCGCATCCCACGCTTGCCGACCATTGACCTGCCGCGCGGAAGTTCCCGTGCGCCGAGCTGGATCCATTACCGCTGCCGCTGGCCCGCGGGCTCCCGGTGTGCTGAACATCGACGCGGTCAGCGTGATGCGCGGCAGCCGGCTGGTTCTCGACCGCCCGCGCGACTATGACCAGGCCACGCGGCGTTGAGCGATTCGTCCCCGTCACGGCAAGCCCGGAGCAACCCATGATCGAGGAAGTGCTGAAGTTCTGGTTCGAGGAAATCGATCCTGCGCAGTGGTTTGCCAGCGATCCGGCCTTCGATGCGGAAATCCGGCAGCGCTTCCTGCGCCTGCTGCAAGACACGGCAGAGGGCGAGCAGTATGCGTGGCGCGCCAGTGCGCGCGGCCGTCTCGCGGAAATCATCGTGCTCGACCAGTTCTCGCGGAACGTCCATCGCGGCACGCCGCAGGCCTTTGCCCAGGATCCGATGGCGCTGGTACTGGCCCAGGAGGCGGTGGCTGCTGGCCTGCACCGTGGCCTGGTGCCGGTCGAGCGCGCTTTTTTGCTGATGCCGTACATGCACAGCGAGTCACGCCTGATCCATGTGCAAGCCGAGGCCTTGTTCCGCGAGTTCGCGCCACCGGAGAACTACAAAGCCGAGCTGCGGCATCGGGTCATCATCGAGCGCTTCGGGCGTTACCCGCATCGCAACGAGGTGCTGGGGCGGACCAGCAGCGTCGAAGAGCTGGAATTCCTCAGCCAGCCCGGTTCGAGTTTCTAGCGCGGCCCGGCCTGTCGCTGGGGTCACGCGGGCTCGACGCGGCGAGGGGAGACGGGCGCGGCGCAGCCGCTGCAATCGCCTATACTGATGCGACAACCCCACTCGCCACCTCCGGGACGGAGACCACCGATGCGCCTCAAGACCGCCGCCGCAACCGGCCTGGCCTTCGCGGCCGGACTCCTGCTCTCGCCACTGGCGCAGCACGCGCTGGGCGAGGCACAAGCCCAGGCGCCGGCCGTGCCGGCTCCGCTGCAGCCGGAAGTGATCGACCTGCTCGCGCTGGGACATGCCGATCTGCCTGCGACGTCCAATCGGGAGATGCGCGCCCGCACGCTGGTTGCCACGGCCAGCGGCACGATCGGTATCCAATCCGGCAACGTGGCGAAGCATCGGCATATGCACACCACCGAAATCCAATACATCGTCGCCGGCAGCGGCGCAATGTGGCTCGGCAGCGAACGCCGCGAGTTCAAACCTGGCAGCCTCATCGTCATTCCCGCCGGCACCGCCCATGGCGGCACGCTGGTGCGGGAGGGGCCGGTGAAGGCGCTGGCGATCAAGCTGCCACCGCAACCACGCGGCGACATCGAGTATCTCGATTAGGCGCGCGGAGAGACTTCCGTCACTTGCCTCGGCCAGTTGATCGTGCTGCACTCCAGGGCAGATGACTGGAGAGACCGGAACGATGCGCATGATTCCCGCGATGGTGGTGGCCGGCCTGCTGGCGGTAGCCCTGGTGGCTTGCTCGGGCCCGGAAGCGCCGCCGATGCCGCCATCGGCGGCAACCGCCACCGCGGCGAAATCTGCCGAAGCTCCGCCCTTGACCCGGTTGCCCGATTGGGTCGTGCCCGAGTCCTACGATCTCGCGCTCAAGAGCGACCCTGCGCAATCCGGTTACACCGGCACGGTTCGCATCGGCGTCCAGTTGAAGCAGGCCGCGGACCACCTGTGGCTGCATGGCAAGGACTTGAAGGTCGCGTCAGTCACCGTGACCGATGCCGCGGGCAAGGCGTATGCCGGCAAGTACGACGGCGCGGCATCCAAGGACGCCGAGCGCGCCGGCGTGGCCCGCATCGATTTCGGTGCAACGCTGCAGCCACAAAAACTCGAGCTGGCGATCGACTTCACCGCGCCGTACAACCAGACCCTGCAGGGCTATTACAAGGTCGTATTTGCCGGCGACGCCTACGCCATGACGCAGATGGAGCCGATCAGCGCGCGCTTTGCGTTTCCCAGTTTCGATGAGCCCGGCTTCAAGGCGCCGCTGACGCTGAGCCTCACCATTCCGGATGTGGACCAGGCCGTCGCCAATGCGCCGCAGGCCAGCTCCAAGCCAGCTGGCCAGGGCTGGAAGACGGTGACGTTCGAGGCAACCAAGCCACTGCCAACCTATCTCTACGCCTGGGCGGTCGGGCCCTGGGACATCGTCGATGGCCCGAGCATCCCGGCGAACCAGTGGCGCGCGCAGCCGGTGCCGGTGCGCGGCATTGCCACCAAGGGCAACGGACCGAAGATGGAACGCGCCCTGGCCATGGTGCCCGGCATCATCGAAGCCGAAGAGAAGTACTACGGCTTCGGCTATCCGTTCGGCAAGCTCGATCTCGCTGCGCTCCCGGACTTCTCGGCCGGCGCCATGGAGAACGCCGGACTGGTCACCTACCGCGACTGGCTGTTGCTGCTGGACAAGGATTCGACGCCCGGCGCGGTGCGCAGCACGTTCAGTGTCGAGGCGCATGAGCTGGCCCACCAGTGGACCGGCGACACGGTGACGCTCGATTGGTGGAACGACATCTGGCTCAACGAAGCCTTTGCCACCTGGATGGAACAAAAGGTGACCGAGGAGATCCATCCCGAGTGGCGCGGTGATCTCGAGCGTATCGAGGGCGGGCAGGGTGCGATGCGCAGCGACAGCCTCGTCAGCGCGCGCATGATCCGCCAGCCGATCACCGGCAATGGCGACATCGCGACCGCGTTCGACGGCATCACCTACCAGAAGGGCGCCGCGGTGATCGGCATGTTCGAGCACTTCGTCGGCCCGGACGTGTTCCAGCGCGGCATGCAGGCCTATATCAAGGCACACGCATTCGGCAACGCCAATGCCGATGACCTGGTCGATGCGATTGCCGCAGCCGCCGGCAAGGACGACACGTTCAAGCAGGCGTTCAAGAGTTTCCTCGATCAAAATGGCGTGCCGCTGGTGTCTGCGAAACTGCATTGCGACGGCAAGGCCGGCGCAGTGCTGAACCTGGCGCAAAGCCGCTACCTGCCGCTGGGCTCGGCTGGCGAGGCGGATCGGACCTGGGGTATCCCAGTGTGCGTGCGTTTCCCCAATGGCACGCAGTGCCAGCTCCTGGACAAGAAATCCATGGACATGCACGTCACCGGTGGTCAGTGCCCGGCGTGGTACATGCCCAATGCCGACGGCGAAGGCTATTACCGCTACGCCATGGACAAGGCGGACCGCGCCGCGCTCACCAAGGTCATCGCGCAACGCAGCGATGGCGAGCAATTGGCCTACGCCGATTCCGTGCGCGCCGCGTTCGAGCGTGGCGACCTTGGTGCCGACGAGGTGCTGATGTCGATGCGCGAGCTGGCGCGCTCGAAGGTGCGCCAGGTGGCGTTGGCGCCGCTGGCTACGGTCGCCTGGATTTATGGCCACGAGGCGCAGACCGGCGCGCAACGGGTGGCGGTGCGCAGCGCGGTGGAGCAGGCGTACTCGCCCCGCCTGCAGGCACTCGGCTACCACCGCCGGGCTGGCGAATCGGCGGACGACGCGCTGTTGCGCACCGCGCTGGCGCGTGAGCTCGGCTTGACGTTTGAACTGCCGCGGGTGCGCAGCGCCCTGCTCAAACAGGGGGATGCGGCTTTGCGACTGGGCAAGGACGGCTTGCCAAACCTTGCGGCGGCCGATCCTGACTTGTTGCGTTCGGCGCTGTCCGTGGCGGTGGCCGAGCGCGGCAAGCCGGCCGTGGACGAGCTGATTGCGGCCATTCCCAAGACCACCGACCCGGTGGCGCGCAATGCCATGCTCAGCGCGCTCAGCCACGCGCAAGGTGCCGAGGCGGACGTGGCGCGCAATTTTGCCCTGAGCAAGGACGTGAAGGTCGGTGAAATGCGCATGATTCTCAGCGGCGGCCGCGATACCGTGGCCGAGCGCACGGCGTTGTGGCAATGGTTCACCGGCCACTACGCGCAGATCGTGGCGCGTACCGGTTCATTTGCTGGCGGCCAATTGCCGTCGACTGCGGCCAGCGGCAGCTGTTCAGAGGCCGAGGCGCAGCGCGTGCAAGACTTTTTCCAGCCCAAACTCGGGGATGTCGCCGGGGTCAAGCGGGGCCTGGCGCAAACCCACGAGGCGATCATGTTGTGCAGCGCATTGAAGGCGCGCCAGGACCCGAAGACGATCGCGCCTTGAATCCGGGCGGCAGGCGGTGGCGCTGAGCGGATCCCACTTGGCGCGCCGCGGCGCAACGCCCACTACGGCATCGATGTCTTCGATGGCGCGTCGGCTAATCCGTGGTGGACGGGGGAGCGGGATACAAGCGTGTGTCCTCTGCAATTCGTGACATGGGCAACGTCTTCGCGCGGTGCTGGTGGATGCCGCCAACTGAGCACGTCCGCAGTCGATGCCGTGAGGTATCCGGCAGGTCCTGCGAGCGGGAATCCGGGGTTGCGGCCGAGCGGTCAACGCGGCGTCCCGCGACGCTCCGGGGACGGGTGGAAAGCGTGGTGGAAACTGCGGGTTTCCTCGCCTTTCACGCTTATACTGTAGGCCGCTCTTGTTTGGCTTGCTGATTGCCGCGGCACAGTACAACCCAAGCGGAGGTTCACCATGAGTGGCCTGGGCGACGTGCGGATCCGGCGAGGAAACGTCGCCGCGTGGGCAGTGCAGGTGGTCCTGCTGATCGGGCTGGCGGCTTGCAGTTCGGGCTCCCCGCCGCCGCCGCGGAACATGGGGGCGAGCGGGCAAGGCCCCGAGCGTGGTGTGGACGTGAACCCGCCGCCGCCGCCCGCGGCGCCTGCCAATGCGGGCACGCATGCTGCGGTGACGTCCGCGCGTCCCGCTCCCGCCCAGGCTGCTCCCGAGCTCCCGCCGCGAATGTCGGCAGCCCGGCCGGCGCCGCGCCCGCCTGGCGAGCTTGCCGCTGCGCGCCCGCGGCGTTCGACCGACGCGCTCCGCGCGCGCCCGCCTGCCGGCCATACGTACCCGTCCGCTCCTGCCCACCCGGTGCCCCCGCTGCAGACTGCGGCGAGGGTCGACGCGGCAGCGCCTGCGATCAGGGCGGCCGACGTGGGTGCCGATCTCGCCAGCTACATCGCCCGGGTTTCCGCCACCGACCATTTTGAATTGCCGGGTGCCAAGGGCCTGCTGACGGTATGGATCGGCCTGGCGCAGAACCTGCCGCAGGCAACCGCCGGCACGGCTTCGGCGACCCAATCCTTGGGCATGCGCGGCCAGACCGCCACGATCGCTCCGTTTGCTCCGGACTTCGAGGTCGATCCGGCCAGCACGGTGTGTGAGCGCATCGTGCCCTCGGGCTCGGCGGTGAATTTCGCCTTGGTGCCGAAGCGCGCCGGCGAGCTGACCGTGGGCGCCAACGTGCAACTGTTCGACTCGGCGGACTGCTCGGGGGTGCCCGTACCCAAGTCCACCAGTCTCATCCGGGTCCAGGTCCAGGTGTGCCGGATGTGCTACGTGCAGTCGGGCCTGGCCAGCCTTGGGCTCACGGCGTGGAATGCGTTCACGCAGTTCTGGGCCTGGCTGCTGGGCGTGGTGTTCCTGACCCTGGGAATATTGATCAACCGCTGGCGCCGGCGCCGCTTTCACATCAGCAAGGCCGACGAAGCGTCCGGGCCCGGTGGCGTGTCTTGAGCGGCACGGCGTCCCTGTCCGGGTCATCCGCGACGATTACGCACCGGCCGGCGGACCGCGCAGATTTCCCCGCCATCCTGGCCCTCAACCGGGCCTATGTGGCGGTATTGAGCCCACTGGATGAGGCACGCCTGGCGACGCTGCATGCCTGTGCGGCGTTGCACCGGGTGGTCGAGGTGGACGGCGAGGTGGCCGCCTTCATGCTCGCGATGCGCGAAGACTCCCCATATGACGGCGCGAACTTCCGCTGGTTCGTGCAGCGCCACGAGCGTTTCCTGTACGTGGACCGCATCGTCGTGGCCCGCCATGCCCAGGGGCACGGCATAGGCCGCCTGCTGTACCGCCTCGCCATCGCGCTGGCGGCGCATGCGCGGGTCCCCTGGCTCACCTGCGAGGTCGACGTCGAGCCGCCAAACCCCACCTCACAACGCTTCCATCGACAGTTGGGATTTCGCCAGGAGGGGCGGCGCCAACTCGATGGCGGCAAGACGGTGGCGATGCTCGCCCTGGAGGTTCCGCCGGCAACTGGCCCGGCGCGGCATGGATAGCTCGGCTGGGGCTCCCGCGGGCTACGGTGACGACGATACGGTTCGCACGGCTGGGGCTTGGGGCCTGGCCTGCAACTGCACCGGGTCGAGGAAAGCCAACGCGTCGCTGACTTTGGCGTCGAGCTTCAGCGTGAGCAGCGGGTCGGCGCGAGTGTGGCCCAGCGTCACCGCTGCCACGGGCTTGCCGGCCAAGGCGGCGGCGCGCACGAAACGGTAGCCGGAATACACCATCAGCGATGAGCCGACCACGAGCACGGCATCCGCCGCCTGCCAGGCGCGGCTGGCGACGTCGATCCGCTCGCGTGGCACGGCTTCGCCGAAAAACACCACATCCGGTTTGACGCTGCCGCCGCAGCGCGGGCAGGCCGGGACGACGAAGCCGCTGAAGTCCTGCCCTTCCAGTTCGGCGTCACCGTCGGGCGCGATGACGGCATCGAGTCCGGCCCAAGCCGGGTTGGCGGCCAGCAGCTCGCGCTGATAATCGTCGCGTGGCCGAATCAGCCCGCACACCATGCAGCGTACGCGATCCAGGCGGCCATGCAGGTCGACGACCTGCCGGCTGCCGGCACGCTGGTGCAGGCGGTCGACGTTCTGCGTGACCAGCAAGCCGACCTGGCCGCGCCGCTCCAATTCGACCAGCGCCCGATGCGCGGCATTTGGCCGCGCCGCGCGAAAATGCAACCAGCCGAGCATGCTGCGTGCCCAGTAACGTTGGCGCACCCGGGGCTCGTGCATGAACGCGGCGTACATGACGGGCGTGCTTGCGCGCTTCCATTGCCCGTCGCGGTCGCGATAATCGGGGATGCCCGATTCGGTGCTGCAACCGGCGCCGGTCAAGACGAACAGCTGCGGATGAGTGGCGATGAATTGCTGCAGGTTGGTCATGAGCTGCCTATGGGTGCGTAGTGCCAAGAATGACAGGCCACGCCGCCTTCGGCCTGGCCGCTCGTGGTGCTCGGCTCACGCCGGCGGTTGTCACGCCACTGAGTCGGGCCAAGACATCCGGCGCTGCCGGCGTCGGGCCTGCGCGAAGTGCCTGTGAGATCAGGATCCATGTTGCCATCCACCCCGCGCTATCCCCCTGCTGCTTACGGTGTCTGGTTGTTTGCCACCACCGGCTTGGTGGCCATCATTGCCGCAGGTGCGTTGTCGGCCGCGCTCGCGCACGCCCCGACGCGTGCGGCCATGTGGCTGACGGCCTACCTGGTGCTGGTTGTCGGCATCGCCCAGGTCGCCTTGGGTGCGGGCCAGGCGGGGCTGGCTTCGCGCCCGCCGCCGTCGGCCTTGCTCGGCAGCCAATGGTTGCTGTTCAACGGCGCCAACGCACTGGTGATTTCCGGTCGATTGCTCGTCCGGCCGGCCGCGGTGGCGGTCGGTGCGGTGCTGCTGGCGATGGCCTTGGGCTTGTTCCTGCGCGGCGTACGCGGCGCCGACGGGGGCTGGCTGCTGCAGGTCTATCGATTGCTGGTCGCCTTGCTTGCCTGCAGCGCGCTGGTAGGGGTCGGGCTCTCGCTTTTTACCGCCCAGGCGGGGTAGTGCGCGGGAGCCGGTATCAAGCCGGCGGCGCCGGGTCGTCAAAGCCGGTGTAGCCAACCGGAAAGATCGGGGTGCCGTCGGCTTCCAGCCCGACCAAGTCCTCCAGCGCCTTTGCAGCGGCCTGCTCAGCGGCGTCCTGGCTGCGAAAGCTGCGGTTTTCGCACACCGCGTAGTAGATCGGGTAGCCGTGGCCGTTTTGCGGTAAGACCCTGAGCAGGGCCGTATAGCGGGCGCCTTCGAGCGTCGCGCTGGAGCGGACCCGCCAGTGGTCGAGGGTGCGTTCAGCCATGCCAGGGTGTGTTCGGGTGGGCGGCCAGTGTAACCCCGGCATGCTCCCGCATGACGCCGCGCGGTTGCGGTCGCCGTGGAACGCCCGGCTACGCTTGCTGCAAATCCGACGGTGATTGTGCTGTACTTTTGCGTGTACTTCACGCGAGGCCCGCATGTCCCTGCTGCATATGCTGTATTGCCCTTATTGCAATGAACCGATCGAGATCGTGATCGATCCATCCGTGCCCAGCCAGTCCTACATCGAGGATTGCCAGGTGTGCTGCCGCCCCATCAGCCTGGAGGTGGAGATCGACGAGGACGGTGACATCGAGGTGCATGCGGCGACCGAGGACGAAGCCTGACGCCGCCTTCAGGCGCCGCGCAATTGCCCGCTGTCGATACAGCCGATGTCCTGGTCGGCGAGGGCCTGGCGTGTAGCCTGGTCGGTGTCGGTCGTGACCGGACGCGTGAGATCCCAGACTACGCTGGTGCGAAAACCCAGCCGCCGGGCGTCCTGTGCGGTCCACAGCACGCAGACGTCGCGGGCGAGCCCGCACACGAAGACTTCCTCCACGCCGCGCTCGCGCAGCCAGCCGGCGAAGCCGGTACTCGGCCGCCGGCCATCCGCGCCGTAGTTCTCGCGAAAACCGCTGTAGGAATCCACGTGTGGATCGGTACCCTTGCGGATCACCGCGTCCAGCGCTGACCAGTCGATGGCCGGATGCAGTGCGGCGCCGGCCGTCCCCTGCACGCAATGGTCTGGCCACAGGGTCTGCGCGTGACCGTGCAAGTCGATGTGCGCGAACGGCTGCTGGCCTGGATGCGAGCTGGCGAAGGACACATGGCCGCGGGGGTGCCAATCTTGCGTGGCCACCACGTCGGATACGACGCGCGCATGCAGCAGCCGATCCAAGCCGGGGATGATCTCATCACCGTGGTCACAGGCCAGGGGACCGCCGGGCATGAAATCAGGCTGTACATCGACGACGATCAGGGCTTGGCGCTTGGACATGCCGCAAGTATGCCGCATCACGCATTACCGATGCCCTGGTTGTCATGCCGGCCAGCCCGGGCATAATTGATGTGGCCGGTGCAGGGGAGGCCGCGATGCCGTACAACCAGTCGTGGATGGGCCTTGGCATCGTGGGAGGCTTGGAGGCTGGGCTCATTTCAGCCTTGGCTGGGGTGCTGCTGTTTGGGGTGTTCCACTGGCTGGGGCGACGCCACGGCTGGAGCGATGGTCCGCAGATTGGCTGGGCCTTCTTGTCGGCCATGCTGCTCACCGCCGGCGGGGACGTAGCCAACCTCTTTTACTTCAACTACGCGGCGCTGCAATCGTTGCCGCTGCTGCGCGCCAAACTGGCCGAGGTGCATGATCCGGGCAACATGGGCCTGCGCGTGGTGTGCGAGATCCTGGGCGTGACCCTGGGCATCTATCTCGGCTGGTGGTTGAGCCGGCGCAAGTGGCGGAGTCATCATTCCCGGCGGCGCTGAGCGC
This sequence comes from Rhodanobacter sp. FW510-R10, assembly GCF_058781105.1. Classification (NCBI taxonomy): domain Bacteria; kingdom Pseudomonadati; phylum Pseudomonadota; class Gammaproteobacteria; order Lysobacterales; family Rhodanobacteraceae; genus Rhodanobacter; species Rhodanobacter sp. FW510-R10. The sequence goes on from NZ_JBYSWL010000001.1 coordinate 1,107,639, forward strand.
CATCGCTGCCGGCCGCTGTGCGCCGCGGCCGCCCAGCCGGCGCCGGAACGGAGACCGTAGCCAACCCGCTGGTCGTTGGCAGTGCTGGCGATATGGCTGGGCGTCGGCGTCGCCGGGGCGACAACGGGCGCGCTTTGGGCGACCATAGGTGCTTATGGATGAACTGGCAGCTCCTGTTTTGCCTGGCGCGGAAGCATCCGCCTGGCGCTTCTGTGTCGCGCCCATGATGGATTGGACTGATCGGCATTGCCGGTATTTCCACCGTCTGCTGGCGCCGCACGCGCGCTTGTATACGGAAATGGTGACTGGCATGGCGCTGGTGCGGGGCGATGCCGACCGCCTGCTGGCGCATGACGCCGTGGAACACCCGCTGGCGCTGCAACTGGGCGGCAGCGATCCCGCGCAACTGGCCCAGGCCGCGCGACGCGGCGTACGGGCCGGTTATGACGAGATCAACCTCAACGTCGGCTGCCCGTCGGATCGGGTCCAGGCGGCGCGCTTCGGCGCTTGCCTGATGCTGGAGCCCGCGCTGGTCGGCGCCTGCGTCCAGGCCATGCGCGAGGCGGTGGACGTGCCAGTTACGGTGAAATGCCGGATCGGCGTGGACGAGCAGGATGCCTACGGCGACCTGCAGCATTTCACCGAGTGCATGCTGGCGGCGGGCGTCGGGGTGCTGGTGGTGCATGCGCGCAAGGCCTGGCTGCAGGGCCTGTCGCCCAAGCAGAACCGTGAGGTGCCGCCGCTCGACTACGCCCGCGTTTATCGCCTGAAGCGCGAATTCCCGCAGCTGCAGGTCATCCTTAACGGTGGCATCACCACGCTCGAAGACATACGCCTGCACCTGGGCCAGCTCGACGGGGTCATGCTGGGTCGCGCCGCATATCACGATCCCTACCTGCTGGCGCGCATCGAGGCCATGTTGCACGGGCGACCGCTACCGGCGCGCGGTGAGTTGTTGCGTCGCCTGCGACCCTATGTCGAGGCCGAGTTGCGGCGCGGTACGGCGCTGGCGCAGATCACCCGCCATGTGCTGGGATTGTTCCAGGGCGAGCCCGGCGCGCGGGCATTCAGGCGCACCTTGAGCGAGGGCGCGCATCGGCCGGGGGCGGGCTGGGCGCTCATCGAGCAGGCGCTCGCACCTTGCGCGCCAGGAGCCTTGGCCGCGTGATCGCTGCGGGTCGGGTCTGCTTCAGGTCGTATTGCGCAGACTGGCGTGGTCCAGTAACGCCGCACCGAGGCCGGTTGCCGCCCATGCACAAGAAATTCATGGCTTGTCTGCTGTCATTGCCCATCGGCTTGACCGCCACCGCGCTGTCGGCGCAGTCTGTGGGCTCGAGGATCACGTTGGACCAGGCGGTACAGCGCGTGCAAGCGGAGACTGACGGCAAAGTGTTGTCCGCCGAGCCGCGGCGTAGCGGCCAGCGCGAGGAATACCGCATCAAGGTGCTCACGCCGGCTGGACATGTACGCGTGATCGTGGTTTCGTCAGAGGCGGGCAAGGCTACCCCGGCGGCGACGCGATCGGCAAGGCGCTCGCCAGGCAGGCGTACCGACGGCTAGGAGAAGTCATGCGTATCTTGTTGGTCGAAGACGAGGCACCCTTGCGCGAGACGCTGGCGGCGCGCCTGAAGCGGGATGGCTTTGCGGTGGACGCGGCGCAGGACGGCGAGGAAGGCATCTACCTCGGTCGCGAAGTGCCGTTCGACCTGGCGATCATCGACCTGGGCTTGCCCAAGCTTTCCGGCATGGACCTGGTCAAGGCACTGCGCGAAGAAGGCAAGCGCTATCCGATCCTGATCCTCACCGCGCGCGGCAGCTGGCAGGACAAGGTCGAGGGCCTGAAGTACGGCGCCGACGATTACCTGGTGAAACCCTTTCATGTCGAAGAGCTCCTGGCGCGCATCAACGCACTGGTGCGCCGCGCCAGCGGTTGGTCCAAGCCGATCCTGGCCTGCGGCGTGATCAAACTCGATACCACGGCGCAGACTGTGACCGTCGAGGGCAAGGTGGTGGATCTCACGAGCTATGAATACAAGGTCCTCGAATACCTGATGCTGCATGCCGGCGAGCTCGTGTCCAAGGCCGATCTCACCGAGCACATTTACCAGCAGGATTTCGATCGCGACTCCAACGTGCTCGAGGTGTTCATTGGCCGCCTGCGGCGCAAGCTGGATCCGGAAGGTGCCCTCAAACCCATAGAGACGGTACGTGGCCGAGGCTATCGATTCGCCATCCCCCGAACCGACACCGACGACGAGTAAACCTGGCGTGGCGCGGCGCCCGCTGTCGCTGGCGACGCGCGCAGCGATCGCCACGGGTTTTGTGCTGGCGGGTTTCCTCGGCCTGGTCGGTCTGACCTTGTCCCAGGCCGGCAAGGAGCGCGCCCTGAGCGCCCTGCACGATCGTCTGCAGAACTTCGCTCTGGCCTACATCACCTATACCGACGCCAACCGCTTCGGCAAGCTGCTGCCGCCAGACAAAGAGCCCGACCCGAATTTTTCGCGTCCCGGCTCGGGCCTGTACGCCGTGGCGGTGGGAGATGGCGGCTATCGCTGGGAGTCTTCCTCCGCGATTGGTCGCGATTTCAACTTTCTGCAGCCGCTGCCGCCCGGACAAAGCCAGTTCATCGGACCGGTGGATACGCGCATGGGGCGGTTGTATTACTTCAGCTATGGCGTCGCCCTGGACGTCGAGGGCAAACGGCCGGTCCACCTGACCATGCTGGTGGCGCAGACCGAGGATCAGCTGGAGGGCCAGAACGCGGTGTTCCGGCGTACGCTGGTGATCTGGCTGTCGATCCTCGGCGTCATGCTGATCGTGTTGCAGCTGCTGCTGCTGCGCTGGAGCCTCACGCCGCTGCGCCGGGTGGCCAGCGACATGAGCCGGGTCGAGCATGGCGACAGCGCGCACCTGGACAGCCAGTACCCGCAAGAACTCGTCGGCCTGACCGACCGCATCAATGGCTTCATCGACAGCGAGCGCGAACAGCGTACGCGTTACCGGCACACCCTGGCCGACCTGGCGCACAGCCTGAAGACCCCGCTGGCAGTCATCCGCTCACAGGTCGAGGCGGCGGCAGACGCCAATGACGCGCAATGGCGCAGCGGGGTGCTCTCGCAGGTGCGCCGCATGGACGAGCTGGTCGCGTATCAGCTGGCGCGGGCGGCGACGTCGGGACGCCAGACCTTTGCCAGCGCCGTGCCGATTGCGGGACATGCCGAGGATCTGGTGCGTGGACTGGAGAAGGTCTACGCCGCCAAGAATGCCCTGTGCGAGTTCGACATCGAGGATGGCGCCGTGTTCTACGGCGAGCAGGGGGACCTGCTCGAACTTATGGGCAACCTGTTGGAGAACGCGTTCAAGTGGACCCGGCACCGCGTCCTGCTCACGGTGAAGACCGAACCCGCAGCCGGCCACCAGGCGGCGACGCTGCACCTGATCGTAGAGGACGACGGGCCGGGCATTGCTGACGAGCAGGTGGAAAAGGTGTTGCAGCGTGGCGTGCGCGGCGACGAACGTGTGCAGGGCCATGGCATTGGCTTGTCGATCGTGCAGGACATTGTCCACGCCTATCACGGCAAGCTGGTGGTCGACCATTCACCGGAACTTGGCGGTGCCCGCTTCAGCGTCACCATCGCCAGCTGAGTGGGCCCCCACAAGCCCCTAGGGAAGCTCTGAACAACTCGCTCTTGATCGTCATTCCCGCTTTCGCGGGGATGACGGCAATTATTCAGACCTTCCCTAGGCGAAAGGGCATCTGGTGCTCGTTACTGGATCGAGCCTGGCAGCAGTGATTGCCAGCCGACGTGGTGCTCAGGCGTGCGATGCATGGGTGTGGCGCCCGGACTGGGCGTATTGCCGTTGCCCGACAGCGGGCTGCCCTGCTCGGCGGCGGAATTGGCCGGGTCGTTGCTGCTGTTGGCCTCGGTGGTGTCGGCGGCCGTGCTGATCGTGCTGTGCGCACTGCTGCCCATGGCTGCATGGGTCGCCGAGCTGCCCATGTCTGGCGATTCGCCGCCGGTTGTAGCTGCCACCCCCAGGCTGGCAAGACACAGTACGCAGCCGACAAGGCAATGTGTGGCGTGCATGGCAACCCCACCCGGCAGTACGTGAAATGGATGTCGTTATCCTCGCAGAAAATGGTGCACGTTGCCAGGCATGTACCGGACCCGGAGCCGCGGACGCGTCGTGCACGCTAGAATCCGCCGATGAACTGCAGTGCGCCGGCCCCTGACGAACACGCCCCGCCGGTGTCGGGCCCGCCGACCGGGCTGCGCGAGGTTCTGCTGGCGCTGGCAGCGGGTCGGCGAGTGGCGGTGACGCAGCTTGCCCAGGCGTCGGGCATGTCCCGTGCGATGGTGACCACAGGGGTCAATGCGCTGCGCGCCGCCGGGCTGCCGGTGCAGTCGCCGCGCGCGGGCTGGTACCGCTTGCCCTGGGCGTTGCAGATGCTCGACGCGAAGCGGATTCAGGCTGCCTTGCCGGCCGCTGCCGCTGCCCAGTTGGGCGCGCTCGAGGTTTGTTTTGAGCTGGATTCCACCTCGGCTGAGCTGCAGCGCCGCGGCACCGCGGCGCCGGACCTGGCCTTTGTGCTGGCAGAGAGTCAGTCTGCTGGACGGGGGCGGCGCGGACGCGCCTGGTTCTCGCCACCCGGACTGAACATTCAGGCGTCCTGCCGCAAGCGTTTTGCCTGCGGTGTGGGCGAGTTGGCCGGCCTGTCCCTGGTCGTCGGCCTGTCGGTGCTGCGTGCGCTCGAGGCCTTGGGCATCGGCGGCGTGGGCCTGAAATGGCCGAATGACCTGCAGGCGCGTTCGGGTCCGGATGCCGGCGGCAAGCTGGCCGGAATCCTGGTCGAGCTGGCCGGAGGGCGCGATGGGCCCTGCACTGCGATCGTCGGCGTGGGCTTGAACCTGCGCCTGACGGCGGCCATGCGCGAGCGCGTGGCCCAGCCACTGGCCGACCTGGCCGGCCTGTGTGGCGGCATGCCGCCGGACCGCAACTTGGTGGCGGCCAGCCTGGTTGCGGCCTTGATCGAGGGGCTGCGGCAATTCGAGGGCGCCGGCTTTGCCGCCTTCCACGCCGAGTACGGGCGCCACGACCTGCTCGCGGGCCAGGCGTTGCGGCTGAGTGGCGGGCTACAGCCCTTTGACGGCGTGGGTGCTGGAGTCGATGCACGTGGTGCCTTGCGGGTGCGCCTTGCCGACGGCAGCATGCGCACGCTGGACAGTGCCGAGATTTCGGTGCGCCGGCAATGATGCTGCTGCTGGACTTGGGCAACTCACGCCTGAAGTGGGCTTGCTGCGCGGAACCAGGGGCGGCTTGGACGGCGAGCGGTAGCCTGCCATGGTCGGCACAGCTGTCGCCGGCTTTGCGCCAGGCCTGGGCCGGATGTCCGCCGCCAGCCATGGTGCTTGCCGCTTCGGTCGTCGACGACCGGCGTGAGGCGCAGATGGACGCGGTGGTGCGCGAGTGTTTTCGGCGGGTGGTGCGCTGGGTGCGCACGCCTGCCAGCGCCTGTGGCGTACGCAACGCCTATGTCGAGCCTGGCGCGCTGGGCGTCGACCGTTTTCTCAACATGGTGGCCGCCTATGCCGCTGGCCAGGCGCCGTGCGTGCTGGCCAGTGCCGGCACGGCGCTCGCGCTGGATGCGTTGAGCGCCGATGGGCAGCATCTCGGTGGCTTGATCGCGCCGGGTGCACAGCTCATGCGAGAGTCCCTGCTGGCTGCCACTGCGCGCATCCGGCCGGGGCCGGTCGGGGCCATCGTCGATGCGGCGAGCAATACGGCCGATGCGGTCAATTCCGGTTGCTGGCAGGCCCTGGTGGCGCTGGTAGAGCGCTTTGCCATGCGCATGCGCGAACCCTTGGGCGGCGCCCCCAGGCTGCTGCTGACTGGCGGCGATGCCGGACAGTTGTTGCCGCTGCTGGGTGTGCCGGCGCAACTGGCCGAGGATGGGGTTCTGCACGGCTTGCTGCGCTGGGCAGCCAGTGAGGATGCTGGCTTGGTGCAGCGGGCGGCAGCAGGCCCCGACGGGCGGGGTGGTTGAGCGTGCTGGTGCGCTTGCTGTTCGTCTTGCTGGGACTGGCCAATATCGCGTTGGGGGCGTGGCTTTGGCTCGGACAGCCCCACCCGGCGAGGGACGCGCTGCCGGCGGCTGATCCTGGCGTCCCCCGACTGCAGCTCCTCTCCGAATTGCCGCCGGCCGCAGGTAGTGTGGCCGCGCCGGCGGTGAGCGCCAGCCTGGCAGCGGGTGCCCCGGACATCACGGATACCCTGACGGCTGATGCCGCCGGCGAGCGCCGCTGCGTCGCGCTTGGCCCCTTTGCCACACCGCAGGACGTCCGTCTGGCCCGTCAGATACTCGAAGCCAAGGTGGAGCGCTCGCGGGTGCGCCAGGAGCAGAGCACCGAGAGCGGGAGTTGGTGGGTCTACCTGCCGCCGGTCACCAATCGGGTTCAGGCTCTGGCAAGGGCGCGTCAGCTGGCCGACCGCCACGTCAGCGATTATTTCGTGGTGAGCAGCGGCGAGCACGCCAACAGCGTATCGCTTGGCTTGTTCAAGGATCCGGACAATGCGCGCCGGCGCCGGGACGAGGTGATCGCGGCGGGCTTTCCCGCCGGCATGATCCGGCGTGCTGAAACCGTGCCGGCGTACTGGCTGGACCTGGTGGTGCCGGCTGGTGCTGGCATCGACTGGCGCAGCCCCCAACTGGCCGGCGTGCAGTCGCATAGCACACCTTGCTTTTGAGCCCTGGCGGGCCGCGGTGGCGGGCCGGGCATGCTGCTAAAATCAACGGCCCCCGCCGGCATAGCTCAGTTGGTAGAGCAACTGATTTGTAATCAGTAGGTCCCCAGTTCGAATCCGGGTGCCGGCACCATACGAGCCGAGGGCGTCCGCGCCATGAACGCCGGCGTGCGCGCCAGATGACGGACCAAACATCATGTCGAAACAAAGCATCGCGCTGATTGGTGTCCCCACGGACATCGGCGCCGCCGACCGTGGCGCCTCCATGGGCCCCGAAGCGCTGCGCGTGGCCGGGCTGGCCGAACACCTGGGAGCACGGGGCTTGCAGGTGGCCGATCGCGGCAACCTGCACGGGCCGCTCAATCCCTGGCTGCCGCCGGTGCACGGCTATCGGCACCTGGCCGAGGTGCAGGCGTGGAACCAGGCGGTACATGAGGCCGTACATCGTGAGCTGGCCGAGGGCAAGCTGCCCATCATGCTGGGCGGGGACCATTGTCTGGGCATTGGCTCGATTTCAGCCGTGGCTCGGCATTGCCGCGGGCACGGCAAGCGCTTGCGCGTGTTGTGGCTGGATGCGCATACGGATTTCAATACCGCCGAAGTCACGCCCTCGGGCAACATCCATGGCATGCCGGTGGCCTGCCTGTGCGGCCATGGTCCGGACGGCCTGGTCGGCATCGGCGGGCAGACGCCGGCGCTCGCCAGCGATGCGGTGCGCTATGTCGGTATCCGTTCGGTGGACGAGGCCGAGAAGCGGCTGCTGCGTGAATCGCAGATGACGGTTTACGACATGCGCCGGATCGACGAGATCGGCATGCGCAAGGTGATGCACGAAGCCTTGGCCGGCGTCGACGAGGACACCCACCTGCACGTGAGCTTCGACGTGGATTTTCTCGATCCCTCGATCGCGCCGGGAGTAGGCACCACCGTCCCCGGCGGCCCAACCTATCGCGAGGCGCAATTGTGCATGGAGATGATCGCCGACACCGGCCGCCTCGCTTCGCTCGACCTGGTCGAGCTCAATCCGGCGTTCGACCAGCACAACGCCACGGCGAAACTGGTGGTGGACCTGGTCGAATCCCTGTTCGGCAAATCTACGCTGTTGCGTTGATCGGGCGCCGCCCGGCGTCCGACCCATTGCGAGTACCACATCCATGCGCATGCTGACCGGCATCACCACTTCCGGCACGCCCCACCTCGGCAATTACGTTGGCGCGATCCGTCCGGCGGTGGCGGCCAGCCGTCGGCCGGAGGTCGACGCGTTCTATTTCATGGCCGACTACCACGCGCTGATCAAGATCACGGATGCCGAGCGCATCGAGCGTTCGCGGCTGGAGATTGCCGCCACCTGGCTCGCGGTTGGGCTCGATCCCGAGCGGGTGACGTTCTACCGCCAATCGGACGTCCCCGAGATTCCGCAGCTCACCTGGTTCCTCACCTGCATTGCGTCCAAGGGCATGCTCAACCGTGCGCATGCCTACAAGGCGGCGGTGGAGCGCAACCTGCAGCAATCGGAGGACGCCGACGCCGGCATCACTGCCGGCTTGTACATGTATCCGGTATTGATGGCGGCCGACATCCTGGCGTTCGACGCCAACCAGGTGCCGGTGGGCCGCGACCAGGTGCAGCACATCGAGATGGCGCGCGACCTGGCACAACGCTTTAACCACCAGTACGGACGCGAATTCTTCGTGTTGCCCGAAGCGCTGATCGAGGAGCAGGTCGCCACCTTGCCTGGCCTCGACGGGCGCAAGATGTCCAAGAGTTACGACAACACAATCCCCTTATTCGCCGGCGGCGCGAAAGCCACGCGCGAGGCGGTGATGCGTATCGTCACCGACTCACGCCTGCCTGGCGAACCCAAGGACGCCGAAGCCAGCGCCTTGTTCACCATCTACCGGGCGTTTGCCGACGAAGCGGAAACCGCGGCGTTTCGCCAGGCGCTGCATGACGGCCTGGGCTGGGGCGAGGCCAAGCAGGCGCTGGTCGCCCGTATCGAGCTCGACCTGGCACCGTTGCGCGAGCGCTATGCCGCGTTCATGGCCGACCCAGGCGCGATCGAGGATATCCTGCAACGCGGGGCACAGCGGGCGCGGGCCGTGGCCACGCCGAAGATTGCCGCGCTGCGCGAGGCGCTGGGCCTGCGTGCCGGCGTCACGCACAAGACGCCGGCGCAGCCGGTAGCGCCGCGTCGGTCGCGCAAGCTGCCGCGCGTCGTCAGTTTTCGCGATGCGGACGGGCGCTTTCGTTTCCGCCTGTTCTCCGCGCAGGGTGACGAATTGTTGCTGTCGGTCGGCTTTGCCGACCCCAAGGCGGCCGGCGCCGTGCAGCAGCGGCTCCACACAGCGGGCAATGGTGCCACGGTGGCGCCGACTTCCACGCTGGGGCTGACCCTGGAACTGGACGGCAAGCTGGTTGGTAGCGCTCCAGACTTCCCGGATGCGGCGTCCCGCGACCAGGCACTGGTCGCGCTGCGCTCGGCGCTCGAGGAACTGGCGGCAGGCGACTGACGAACGCCGCAGCCGGCGTCCCTCGCCGGGCTTCGAAGAGACGTATGGAGGTATGGGCTTGCCGGCTGGTTCCGCAGGCCACCACGCCGGCGCGCCAGATGGCGGCCGGCGGATCGGTCGGATGACGGGGTGCCAGCGTGCGCCTTACTGCGGCAGGCCCAGGTCGTCCAGCAACACTTTGAGGAAGCGCGCGGCCTCGCCGCCGGTGGCCGCGCGGTGGTCGAAGGTGAGGCTGATCGGCAGGCGCCGATGCACCTCGATGCCGCCCATCACCGCGACCACGTCGTGGCTGAGCTTGCCGACGCCGACGATGGCCACGCACGGCGGCACGACGACGACGGTGCCGTAGCGGCCGGCAAACATGCCGAAGTTGGACAGGCTGATGGTGTAGCCGCTGAGCTCGCTCGCGGGGATCGAGCGGTCCTCGACCTGCGCGCGCAGGCGGTTGATGCCCTCGCGCAAGCCGTGGGCGTCGAGCAGATGGGCGTTGCGCAGCGCCGGCACGAACAGGCCATCGGCGGTGTCGACGGCAATGCCGAGGTCGACGTGGGGATGGCGGGTGATGCTGAGGTTCTGGTCGTCGAACCAGGCATTGAGGCCCGGCTCGGCCTTGCACGCGGCCACGATCGCACGGATCGTGCGCGCGGTGATGTCCTGCTTGCCGATCCAGGCGTGCAGGTCGGCGTCGTCGACGATCGTGGTCTGCACCACGCGCGCATGGGCGTCTGCCATCACCCGTGCCATGTTGCGGCGCACGCCCTTGAGCTGTTCGGGTTGGCCGCTGGCGTGGGCGCTGGGCGGCGCGGTGCGCATGGCCCGGCCTGCCTGCGAAACCGCGGTGCGCGCGGCCGGGACCGGTGCGGCGGCGCGGGCTGCCGTTGTGACGGGTGCCGCCGGTGCGGCGCCGGGCGCGGCGGTACCACCCGCGGCCGCCTGCTTGACGTCTTGCATGGTGACTACGCCGCCGGCGCCACTGGGACGCACCCGGCCCAGGTCGACCTTGAGCTTCCTCGCCAGGGCGCGCACGGCTGGAACCGCCTTGACGTTGCCGATGCTGGAGGCCTGTTCGACGTGCACGGCATTGCTGCTCGCCATGGCACCGACCACGGTGCCTTCGTCCTCGCGCTCGGCCGCCGCCGGTGCCACGCCGCCGCCATCCTGGGCGGCGGGGGCGGCGGCTGGGGCTGCTGTGCTGCGCGCCGGCTTTGCCGGGGCGTGGCCGTGGCCGCCGCTGCCTTCGGCGCGCTGCTTGGCATTCGGATCGGGTTCGAAATCGACCAGTTCGGCGCCGGTCTCGATGACGTCGCCTGGGGCGCCGTGCAGCTTGACGACCTTCCCGGTGTAGGGCGAGGGCACGTCCACGACCGCCTTGGCCGTTTCCATCGCGCACAGTGGGGCGTCGAGCTTGATGGTGTCGCCTTCCTTGACCTTCCATTCGACGATGGTGGCGTCGGGCAAGCCTTCGCCGAGGTCGGGTAGACGGAATGTCTTGATTTCAGCCATGAGATTCATCCGCAAGGTGGAAGGTGGGCGCGGTGCCCGACGAGCCGGCGCCGGATGGCATCAAGGCCATCGGGCCTGCCGGCGGGTCAGCTTGCAGCCAAGGTGCGCTTGGCCGCCGCCACGACGCGTTCGGTACTGGGCAGGTATTTCATTTCCTGCCGGTACAAGGGGATGTGCACGTCGTAGCCGGTGACGCGCTCCACCGGTGCCAGCAGGTCATACAGGCACTCTTCGGCCAGGCGGGCAGCGATTTCCGCGCCAAAACCGGCAGTCTTCGGCGCCTCGTGCACGATCACGCAACGGCCGGTCTTGTGCACCGACTCGGCAATGGTGTCGAAATCGAGCGGGGTCAGCGTGGCCACGTCGATCACCTCGGCGCTGATGCCCTCGGCGGCCAGCTCGTCGGCCGCTTCCAGGCTTTCCTTCACCTGTGCGCCCCAGGTCACCAGGGTGACGTCCGTGCCGTCGCGCAGGACGAAGCAGACGTCCATGGGCAACGCCTCGCCGTCGTCCGGCACCTCCTCCTTGTATTGGCGGTAGATGCGCTTGGGCTCGAAGAACACCACCGGGTCGGGATCGCGGATCGCCGCCAGCAGCAGGCCGTAGGCGCGCGCGGGCGAGGAGGGCAGCACCACGCGCAAGCCGGGGACGTTGGTGAACAGGTGCTCGTTCGCCTCGGAGTGGTGCTCCGGGGCGTGGATGCCGCCGCCCCAGGGCGCGCGGAACACCGCCGGCACGGTGATGCGCCCGCGCGTGCGGTTGCGCATGCGCGCGGCATGGCAGGCAATCTGTTCCATCATCGGGTAGATGAATCCCTCGAACTGCGCCTCGGCAATCGCCTTCATGCCCTGGGTCGCGAGACCGACCGTGACGCCGGCAATCGTGGTTTCGTCCAGCGGCGTATCAATGACGCGCCATTCGCCGAATTTCTCGCTGAGGCCCTGGGTGGCGCGGAACACGCCGCCGTTGATGCCCACGTCCTCGCCCAGCACCACGACGCTGTCGTCGTGCGCCATTTCCCAGGCCAGGGCCTGCGTGACTGCCTGTATGAGAGTGATCTGTGCCATGGCGTCAGTGCCCCTGTGCTTCGAGCGAAAGGGCGTAGCTGCGCTGGCGTTCCAGATCGGCCGGCACTTCCGCGTAGAGGTAGTCGAACATCGCGCTGACGGGCTGCGGCTGGGTTTCCAGGTAGGCGTCGACCTCCTTGTCCATCCACTCGTCGCATTCGGCCTTCCAGGCGGTCTCCTTGGCGTCGTCCCAGACGCCTTGGTCCTCCAGCCATTTGCGCATGCGGATCATCGGCTCGCGCGCCCAGGCCTCCTTTACTTCTTCCTCGCCGCGATAGCGGCGGGCATCATCGGCGGTGGTGTGGTCGCCCAGGCGATAGGTGACGGCCTCGATCACGCTGCCACCTTCCCCGTTGCGCGCCCGGTCCAGGGCATCGCCCACGGCCTTGCGCACCGCAATGATGTCGTTGCCGTCGACCTGGATGCAGTAGAGGCCCGCGGCAATGCCCTTTTGCGCCAGGGTCGGCCCGCCTGACTGGATCTTGCGCGGTACGGAAATTGCCCACTGGTTGTTGACGATGACCGCCACCAGCGGCAGCTTGCGTGCACCGGTGATGTTGAGTGCGGCCATGAAGTCGCCCTTGGACGAACCACCGTCGCCGATCGTGCACACCGCCACGCGCTTCTCGCCACGGATCTTGAACGCCAGAGCAGCGCCGGCGGCGTGCAGGCATTGCGTGGCGATCGGCACTGCCCAGGCAAAATCGTGACGCGCAGGCTCGTTCTGGTAATCGTTGCCGCGCTCGTCACCGCCCCAATACAGGTACACCTCGCGCGGCTGCACGCCGCGGTACAGCTGCGCACCGTATTCCCGGTAGCTCACGGCCAGCACGTCTTCGGGTCGCATCGCGCTGCCCAGGCCAACATGGGCAGCCTCGTGGCCGAGACAGCTGGCGTAGGTGCCGAGCTTGCCGGTGCGCTGCAGCGCGATCGACTTGGCATCGAACACCCGGGTCGAGACCATCAGCTTGTACAGCTTGACCATGTACTCGAGGTCCTTGGCGAACTTCGGCAGGTCCTTGCGCACCTGTTTGCCGGTGGCGTCCACGTACTGCAGGTATTCGATTTCAAACTTGGCGGCAATGGTCACGACTCACTCCGGATTGAGGGTGGGCTGGGCGGCGCGCGGCATCGCGCGAAGCGACCAAACTGACTTCGCCTGATAACAGCCGCGTGCCTGGCCCGGCAAGGTACGACGCAGCATGCAGACGCCTGGAAGCTTCCCTTGGCGCCGCGGTGTGGCGTTCGTTACCCGACCAGGCATTGTATCGTGCGTCGTCCAGTTCCGCTCTTTGTACCGTGACCGCACAGCCTTGTCTTTGCCGTGCGTCAGGGCTGCGACAGCCGGGTGACCGTTACCATGGGCCTTTCGGTGAGGGTGCAGGCAGACATGAGCGAGAACCAGCGTGAAATCGAAGCCGGGGTGCAGACCGACCTGCACGGCCGCGTGACCTATGCCAGCTATCTGCAGTTGGACACGCTGCTGTCGGCACAGCGCCCGCTGACCAACCAGCATGACGAAATGCTGTTCATCGTGCAGCACCACGTGGCCGAACTGTGGATGAAGCTCCTGTGGCATGAATTACGCGCCGCGATCGAGCACTTGCGGGCCGACGATGTCGACACCTGCCTCAAGATCCTGGCGCGGGTGAAGAAGATCCAGAGCCAGTTGTTCGAGCAGTGGTCGGTGCTGGAGACCCTGACCCCGTCCGAATACCTGAGGTTTCGCGACCAGCTTGGCCACTCGTCGGGCTTCCAGTCGCTGCAATACCGCAAGATCGAGTTTGGCCTCGGCAACAAGAACGCCGGCATGCTCCAGGTGTTCAGCTACGACCCGACGGCCCAGGCTGAACTCGAGGCGGTGCTGCGCTCACCCAGCCTGTACGACGAGTTCCTGCGTTACCTGGCGCGACGCGGCCACGCCGTGCCGGCTGAGCTGCTCGAACGCGACTGGACCGCGCCGTACCGAAGCCACGCCGGGCTGGTCCCGGTGTTCAAGCGCATCTACGAGCAGCGCGCCGAATTCTGGCCCGAATACCACATGTGCGAGCAGCTCGTGGATGTGGAGGAGAGCTTCCAGCTCTGGCGCTTCCGGCACATGAAGACCGTGGAGCGCATCATCGGCCACCGCCGCGGCACCGGCGGCTCGTCTGGCGTGGATTTCCTGAAGAAGGCGCTGGATCTCGAATTCTTCCCCGAGCTGCTGGACGTGCGCACCGTGCTGGAGTGCTGAGCTTCCGGCAGCACACGGTTTCCCGGACCGGGGAGGCTTAAACCTCGAGCTTGTCGAGGATGCGCCCCAGCCACGCCTGCTCTTCCGCGTCGAGTCGGCGCAGCAGCGCGCGCTCGCGGGCACGCGCCATGGGTGCGACCGCGTCGTGGATGGCCCATCCGCTCGTGCTCAGGCCCAATACCGAGCGGCGCTTGTCGTCGTCGTGGGTGCCACGCTCGACCCGGCCGTCGCGCACCAGCCGGGCCAGGGCCCGGCTCACCGCCACCTTGTCCATGGCCGTACGTTCGGCGACGTCCCGCGCTGAACAGCCCTCGAAGCGTGCCAGCACGGCCAGCACCCGCCATTCGGTCATGCTCAGGTCGAAGCGCTCCTGGTAGTCGCTGGCAATGGCCTGGCTGACCGTGTTGGAAAGTATCGACAGGCGGTAGGGAACAAAATGTTCCAGCTGCAGCGGCGCGCGATCGAGCTTGTCCCCCCGCGCACCAGCAGGTGGCCGCTTGGTTTTCAGTCCAGAAGTCCGTGTCATGCGCGGGGTTCCTTGCAAATGGTTGCAGCTGTAACTATAAACATAGAATCCATTCATTGCAGTCGTGCGCCAATCGTGCGCCTGCACGTTGCCAGGAGGCAGTCATGAACGCCACGCAGCTCGACCCCGGCATGCACGTTACGACGTTTGCCAACCCCATGGGAATCGATGGCTTTGAATTTGTCGAGTTTGCCGCACCCGCCGGGCGGGCGCACGAACTGCACGATCTGTTCTCCCTGATGGGCTTCACCGCCGTGCTGAAGCACAAGCGCCGCGCGATCACCGTGTATCGGCAGGGCGGCGTGAACTTCCTGGTCAACGAAGACCCCGACTCCTTCGCTGCCGACTTCGCCGACAGGCACGGGCCAAGCGCATGCGGTTTTGCGATCCGTTTCACCAAGCCGGTGGCCGAGGTGCACCAAGCAGTGCTCGCCAAAGGCGCCGAAGAGGTGACCTGCAAGCCGGCGAGCCGTGCGATCGATGTGCCGGTGATCAAGGGTATTGGCGAGTGCATGCTGTATCTCGCGCCCCGCGACGGCGACGTGTTTGCGGCCGATTACGCGCCGGTTCCAGGGCTGAAACAAAATCCGAAGGGTTTTGGGCTGAGCTTCATCGATCACCTCACGCACAACCTCTATTTCGGCAACATGGAAAAATGGTCGCAGTACTACGAGCGCCTGTTCAACTTCCGCGAGATCCGCTACTTCGACATCAAGGGTGCGAAGACCGGCCTGGTTTCCAAGGCGATGACCGCGCCCGATGGCATCGTGCGCATACCGCTGAACGAGTCGGACAACCCGAAGAGCCAGATCAATGAATACCTCGATGCCTATCACGGTGAGGGTATCCAGCACATTGCATGTTTCACCGACGATATCTACGCGACGGTCGAAGCCATGCGC
The DNA here is from genome assembly GCF_058781105.1 of Rhodanobacter sp. FW510-R10. NCBI lineage: Bacteria > Pseudomonadati > Pseudomonadota > Gammaproteobacteria > Lysobacterales > Rhodanobacteraceae > Rhodanobacter > Rhodanobacter sp. FW510-R10. The sequence goes on from NZ_JBYSWL010000001.1 coordinate 1,123,124, forward strand.
AGGGTGGGCGTGAAGTTTCTCGACACGCCGGACACCTATTTTGACGTGATCGACCAGCGCGTTCCCGGCCACGGCGAGGACGTGCCGCGGCTGACCAAGAACAAGATCCTGATTGATGCCGATCCGCAGACGAAGAAGAAGCTGCTGCTCCAGATCTTCACCGAAAACGTGATTGGCCCGATCTTCTTCGAGATCATCCAGCGCAAGGGCAACGAGGGTTTCGGCGAGGGCAATTTCCAGGCCCTGTTCGAGAGCATCGAGCGCGACCAGATGAAACGCGGCGTGCTGTGAGGAGCGCGGACATGACGGGAACCGACTACCAATCCGGCTTCGGCAATGAATTCGCCAGCGAGGCCATTGCCGGCGCCTTGCCGGTCGGACAGAACTCGCCGCAGCAGGTTGCCTATGGCCTGTACGCCGAGCAGCTCACCGGCACCGCGTTCACCGCGCCGCGGCACCTGAACCGGCGCAGCTGGCTGTATCGCATCCGCCCCGGCGCGGTGCACGAGCCTCTCCAGCCACTCGCGCACGCGCACTTCCACAACCGTTTCGACGAGGCGCCGGCCACGCCGAACCAGCTGCGCTGGGATCCATTGCCGCTACCGGAGGCGCCGACGGATTTCATCGACGGTCTGCACACGCTGGCCGGCAACGGTGGTCCTGCGGAGCAGAACGGCATCGGCATCCACCTGTATGCGGCAAACCGGTCCATGCGGGGGCGGTTCTTCTATGACGCCGACGGCGAGCTGCTCATCGTGCCGCAGCAGGGGCGCCTGCGCCTGGCGACCGAGCTCGGCATCGTCGAGGTCGAGCCGCAGGAGATCGCGGTCGTGCCGCGCGGCGTGCGCTTTCGTGTCGAGTTGCCCGACGGCAGCGCGCGCGGCTACGTCTGCGAGAACTTCGGCGCCCTGTTGCGCCTGCCCGACCTTGGTCCGATCGGCGCCAACAGCCTGGCCAACCCGCGCGACTTCCTCACGCCCTGCGCGGCCTACGAGGACGTCGAAGGCGATTTCCGCCTGGTCGCGAAATTCCAGGGCGCGCTATGGGAAGGCCGCATCGGCCACTCGCCGCTCGACGTCGTCGCCTGGCACGGCAACTACGCACCGTACAAGTACGACCTGCGCCGCTTCAGTCCGGTCGGGGCGATCCGCATTGACCACCCCGATCCCTCGATCAACTGCGTGCTCACCTCGCCGACCGAAAGCCCGGGGACGGCCAATGTCGATTTCGCGATCTTCCCGCCGCGCTGGCTGGTCGCGCAGCACACGTTCCGCCCGCCATGGTTCCACCGCAACATCGCCAGCGAGTACATGGGGCTCATCACCGGCGTCTATGACGCCAAGGCCGAGGGTTTTGTGCCGGGTGGCTCCAGCCTGCACAATTGCATGACGGCGCACGGGCCGGATGCGGTGACGTTCGACAAGGCGACGCACGCCGACACGACGAGCGCAGACGTGATCGAGCACACCATGGCGATCATGTTCGAAACGCGCAAGGTGATCCGGCCGACGGCGCAGGCGTTGGCGTCGCCGCAGTTGCAGCAAGATTATTGCCGGGTGTGGCAAGGCCTGGCCAGGCACTTTGCACCACCCCACGCTTGAACGCATCCGGAACCCGGCAATGAAACTTGGCAGTCTGAAGGAAGGCGGCCGCGACGGCACGCTGATCGTGGTGAGCCGCGACCTGGCGCGCGCCGTGCGCGCCGACGGCATTGCGCCAACGTTGCAGGCGGCGCTGGATGAATGGCCGCGCCTCGCCCCGCGCCTCAATGCGCTGGCGCAGGACCTGGCGGCCGGCCAGGCGCTGGCGAGCTTCGCCCTCGACCCGCAGCAGCTGGCCGCGCCGTTGCCGCGCGCGTACGAGTTTGTCGACGGCAGCGCTTACCTGCCGCATGTCGAGCGCGTGCGCAGGGCGCGTGGCGCCAGCGTACCGGAAAGCTTCTATACCGACCCCCTGATGTACCAGGCGACCAGCGCCGGTTTCCTCGGCCCACGCGACCCGGTACTGGTACAGAGCGAGGATTCCGGCATCGACCTGGAAGCCGAGGTCGTCGTGGTCACCGACGACGTGCCGATGGCGGTCAGTGCCGCGCAGGCCTCAGCCCACATCCAGCTGGTGGGCCTGGTCAATGACGTCAGCTTGCGGCACCTGATTCCCGGCGAATTGGCCAAGGGTTTCGGTTTCCTGCAGTCCAAGCCGCGCTCGGCGCTGTCCCCGGTCGTGGTGACGCCGGACGAACTCGGCGACGCCTGGCGCAGCGACAAGCTGCATCTGGCCATGCGCACCTGGCTCAACGGCACGTGGCTTGGCGCTGCCGAATGCGGGGTGGACATGCAGTTCGATTTCGCCCAACTCATCGCGCACGCGGCCAGGACCCGGCCGCTGGCGGCGGGCACCCTGGTCGGCTCGGGCACCATCGCCAACCAGGACACCGGCAAGGGCGCCTCATGCCTGGCTGAGCAGCGTACGGTGGAAAAGCTGCGCGACGGCGAGGCGCATACGCCGTTCCTGCGCTTTGGCGATCGTTTGCGCATCGAGGTGCTGGATGCCGCCGGGGCCTCGATCTTCGGCGCAATCGAGCAGCAGGTGCAGCCTTATTCCGGTTGAGCCCGCGTGCGAGGTGGCTTGGTCACCGCGCAGCGTCCGTCTGGCATCGGCTTTATCCCCGGCGCGGCTGCGGCTGAATGCCGCCGTGGCGATTGACCCGGATCAAGGCGGTGGCAGCGGCGGATGCGCAGACTGCCCCGCATGACTACAGTCGTTGCCCCGGAGTTCGACGCCGCGTTGATTGCACGCTACGACGTGGCTGGTCCGCGCTACACCAGCTACCCGACGGCGCCACAGTTCCGCCCCAACTTCGACGAGCAGGCGTTGCGCAGCGTGATCCGCTGGTCGAACGAGGAGCCGATCCCGCGGCCGCTGTCCCTCTACGTGCACATCCCGTTTTGTTCCAGCCCGTGTTTCTACTGTGGCTGCAACCGCATCATCACCTCCGATCACTCGCAGTCTGGCCGCTACCTGGAGCGGCTGTACCGCGAAATTGAGATGCTGGCGCCACTGTTTGATCGCGACCGGCCGGTGCGGCAGCTGCACCTGGGCGGGGGCACGCCGAATTTCCTCGACATCCGCAGCATGGGCGAGCTGCTGGAATCCCTTGCGCGGCATTTCAGCTTCAGCCAGGAGCCGACGCGCGAATACGGCATCGAGGTGGATCCGCGTTTTGCCGATGCCGCGTACATGCACGGGCTGGGCGAGTTGGGCTTCAACCGGCTGTCCGTCGGGGTACAGGATTTCAATCCCGAGGTGCAACGCGCAGTCAATCGCCTCCAGAGCGTCGAGGAGACACGTACCGTCATCGAGGCGGCGCGGGCCTCCGGGTTTCGTTCGGTCAGCGTGGATTTGATTTACGGCCTGCCGCTGCAGACTTTGCCGGCCTTCGAGCGCACCCTGACCGAAGTCATAGCCCTGCAACCAGACCGTGTGGCCGTGTATGGCTACGCCCACTTGCCCGACGTGTTCAAGGCGCAGCGGCAGATTGCCAAGCACGAGATCCCGGATCCGGCGACGCGTCTGGCCTTGTTTGGCTGTGCGCTGGAGCGCCTGACCGCCGCAGGCTACGTGTACATCGGCATGGACCACTTCGCCCGCAACGATGACGAGTTGGCCGTGGCCCAGCGTGCCGGCACCCTGCAGCGCAATTTCCAGGGTTATTCCACGCACGGCGAGTGCGACATCGTCGGTCTCGGCGTCAGCGCCATTGGCCGGATCGGCGACAGCTACAGCCAGAACGCACGCGACCTGATTGGTTATTACGCCGCGCTGGACAATGGCCGCCTACCCGTCGCTTGTGGCTTGGAGCTGGACGAGGACGACTTGATCCGCCGCGAGTTGATTGGTGCCCTGATGTGCCACGGCCTGGTCGACAAGGCGAGCTTTGGCGCGCGCCACCGACTGCTGTTCGATGAATATTTCCTGCGCGAGCGCCAACGCTTGCTGCCGCTGGTGGCGGACGGATTGGTGGAAGAGGACGCGCGTGCCCTGCGGGTCACCGCGCGGGGGCGTCTGCTGGTGCGCAATATCGCCATGTGTTTTGACGCCTATCTCGGCGATGGGACGCAGGCCACGCGCTTTTCCCGGGCGATCTGACTGCGGACTGACTCGCGTTGCCTGCTTCGACTATCATTCCGCTTATGCAATCCAAGCACGCTGCAGGGCGGCTGCCGGAACCGCCGAGTCCAATCGCCGATGATGGCGACGAGGTTCATTTCTGCGGAACTTGTGCATTCTCCAGTGCGTGTGTCGCAGCCGGTTACAACAAACCCGCATTGGCCGAGCTGCAATGCCTGGTCGAGCACGTCGGGCCGTACCGAAGTGGCGAGCATGTGTTTCGTACCGGCGACCCCTTCCGCGCCATCTTCGCGGTGCGCAGCGGCACAGTGAAGACACGCATGGTGGACAAGGACGGCCGTGAGCAGGTGCTGGGCTTTTATCTGCCCGGCGAAGTGGTGGGGCTCAACGCCATCTATCCGGAACACTTCCCGTGTGACGCGGTCGCACTGGACACCGCGTATTTTTGCCGCTTTTCGTTCCCCGCCATGAGTGCGCTGGCCTCACGTATCCCGGCCGTGCAACAACACCTGTTCCGCATGTTGAGCAAGGAACTGGGCAGTGCCTCATTGCTGGCCGGCGACCACAGCGCCGACGAACGCGTGGCAGCGTTCCTCATGGACCTGGCCGGCCGCTACGCCGCACGTGGATTCTCCGCCACGCGTTTTCGCCTCAGCATGTCGCGCGGAGACATTGCCAATTACCTGCGCCTGGCGGCGGAGACGGTCAGCCGGGTGCTCAGCCGCTTCCGCGCCCAGGGGCTGATCCAGGTCGAAGGTCGCGAGTGCCGGGTCCTGGATCCGGCGCGCTTGCGCGAGATTGGCCACGCCTTGCAACCAAATGACGCGTCGCGTTGAGCAGCATGGGGGACGGTTGGCTGGTGCGACGCACGGTGGTTTCGTGTGAGTAAGCGCCACCGGTCGCGCATGGGTCTGCAAGGCGGGCGGGACCACCCTGGGCGCCAGCGACCGCCAGCGAGGCACGATCTCCCGCCCGGCGTGCAATGCACTGGGCACCACGTATCCGTACGTGGCATGATAGAGAATCATTCGCGTTAAGGTTGTTCACCATGGCTGCATCTCCAATTCCTCAGCGCACCCCGGCCACGTTTGCCGAGTTGCCGGCATTGTTGGCGGCAGCGCCGCATCGGGTGTTGTTCCTCGCCGGCACGATCACCGTCTTGCTGAGCATGGCTTGGTGGGCGGTCGAGCTGAGCTGGATGTTTGGCATCCCGATGTCGGCGTGGCCGCAGCCGACGATTCCGCCAGCCTATGCGCATGGCATGCTGCTGCAGTACGGCGTCTTCCCCTTGTTCATGTTCGGCTTCCTGCTCACCGTGTTCCCGCGCTGGATGAACCAGCCGGCCTTGACCCGCGCGCATTACGTGCCGGTGGCTGGTCTGGTCTTCGGCGGCTATGTGCTGGCGAACGTCGGCCTGCTGGACTTGCCCTGGCTGCTGCGGCTCGGCTTCGTGCTGATGCTGGCTGGCTACCTGTTCGGCATCTATAACCTGGCTGGCGTGCTGCGCGCCGCAAGCAACCGCATTGATCACGCCAAATCCTGCCTGCTGGCGTTGAGCCTGGGCGCCCTGGGCCTGCTGCTGTTCCTGGTCTACTTGTTCACCGATCTCGCCGAGTGTGCCGAGTTGGCCGTGCGGATTGGCACCTTTGGGCTGCTGCTGCCGATCTTCTTCACCGTCACTCACCGCATGATGCCGTTCTTCACTGGCAACATCGTGCCCGGCTACAAGGTGATCCGCCCGCGCTGGAGTCTGCCGGTGGTGTGGGTGCTGCTGCTGGCGCATCTGCTGCTGGATTGGCGAGGGGCGCTGGGTTGGCTGTGGATCGTGGACGTGCCGTTGGCACTGGTGTTTATCTGGCATGCGTTGCGCTGGCAGCCGTGGAAGGCGATGCATCCGGGCCTGCTCGGTGCCTTGCACCTGGCCTTTGCCTGGCTGCCGATCGCGTTCGTGCTGTATGTCGTGCAGGATCTGCTGTATCTGCGCACCGGCTCGGTGTTCTTCCTGCGTGCGCCGCTGCATGCGCTGGGCATCGGCTACTTTGGTTCCATGTTGGTGGCCATGGTGACGCGGGTGACGCAAGGGCATTCGGGCCGACCGCTGGAGATGGGCAAGGTGGCCTGGCTGTGCTTCGCCCTGCTACAGGCGGTGGTGTTGCTGCGCTTGTATGCGGAGTTCGGCGGCGGCGAGAACTTCAACCCGTATTTCTGGCTGGTCATCGCTGCCTACGGCTGGTTGGTCGCCTTTGCGCCCTGGGTATTCCGGTCGGCCTGGATCTACCTGACGCCACGGGTCGACGGCAAGCCGGGCTGAGCGTCGCGTCGCGCCACGGTATCCTGGCGCGATGGTTTCGCTCCCCTGTCGGGGGCGTCACCGCACGCCCCCGCCCGCGTGCTTGATCCATGTCAGCGCGGTGCCTGGTGCACGGGCACAGACTGGGTAATGGACTGGTGGGAGTAGGCGATGGCTGCCTGGTATCCGTGGATAGAGTTGTTGCACCTGGCGTGCGCGATCGTGTTTGTGGGTGCGGTGACATTCGAGGTACTGGTGCTGGAAGGCCTGCACAGGCAATTCGACGTGGTGACGATGCAGCGCATCGAGCAAACGGTCATGGCGCGCGTCAGGCGCTTCATGCCGGTCGTAGTCGTCCTGCTGTTCCTGAGCGGGTTCGTGATCTTCGACGTCAACTGCGACGGATTCCAGTGCGTGGGATCGCGCTTCGGCAACTGGCTGGTGCTGAAGGTGGTACTGGCGTTTGGCGTGCTCGGCGTGTTCATCAGCGCGGTGCGGGCCTCAAAGCGTGGCAAGATGGATATTTGCCGCTTTCGCAATACGCATCGCGTGGTGCTTGGTTTGATGGTGGGCATCGTGTTCATCGCCAAGACCATGCGTTTCATCTGAAGCATTCCCACCAAACCAGAGGTGCAACATGTCGAATGTCACATTCAAGGGCGAGCCGGTCAGCATCAATGGTCAATTTCCAGCGGTCGGCTCGACGGTGCCTGCGTTCCACCTGGTAGGAACGGACTTGGCCGACGTGTCGCTGGCCAAGTTTGCCGGCAAGCGCAAAGTGCTGAACATCTTCCCCAGCGTCGACACCGGGGTATGCGCCGCTTCCGTGCGCCGATTCAACGAGCTGGCGGGCAAGCTGGACAACACCGTGGTGCTGTGCATTTCGGCCGACTTGCCGTTTGCGCAGGCCCGCTTTTGCGGGGCCGAAGGCCTGGACAAGGTGACCATGCTCTCCATGATGCGTGGCCGCCAATTCCTCAATGACTACGGCGTGGCCCTGGCCAGTGGTCCCTTGGCCGGCTTGGCCGCACGCGCGGTGCTGGTGTTGGACGCGGGCAACAAGGTGCTGTATGCCGAACTGGTCAGCGAGATTGGCCACGAACCGAACTACGATGCCGCGCTGAAAGCCCTCGCCTGACAGGCGAGCCGGCGCCCTTGCTGTTCTGGCATCCGGCCAGATCCCGGGAACCGCGCACGCGCCCGTAGAAACGATCGACCGGCCGCGCGATGCTGGACGTGTCAAAGCCGGTATTGGCGCTCCTCATCGCGCGCGGCGTACTCGCCTGGATCCAGGAGACAAATGCGCCCGGCCATTGCTGGCCGGGCGCATGAGGGGCGTTGCGCGGGGCGGTCAGTTGCCGAGCGTGAGCGTCCCATGCATCAGCGCGGCATGACCAGGGAAGGTGCAGATGTAGGCGTAGGTTTCGCCCTTCTTGAGCTTGGCCACGTCGAACGTCGTGGTGTCGGACTCGCCACCGCCAATCAGCTTGGTGTGGGCGATGATCCTGGCGTCGTTCGGCTTCTCGTAGCTGTTCGCCGCGCCCGCCTTCATGCCGTCGGCAATCACGCCGGCCTTGTCATTGCCGTGCGTGAGCACCCAGTTGTGGCCCATGGCAGTCTTCGGCAACTTGCCGACGTGCTTCAGGGTGACCGAGAACGTCTTGCAGGCGCTGGGGACGGTAATCGTCTGCTTGTTGAACTGCATGGCATCGTTGCCTTCGATCGTCGTGGCGCACTCGGCCGCGAGCAGCGGCGTGGACAGCAGGCCCAACAAGGCAATGGCGAAAAGCTTGCGCATCATGGATGGAATCTCCTGTAAACCGGTGAATGGATTGCAGTGATATTTTGCGTTGCGACCCATGACAGCATCCTGACTTGCGTCAGCCGACACCTGTGACTTGTTGCCGCAGCTTGGCCCGATCCGCTGCGTGTGACAGGATGCGGACCCTGCCGGGGCTGTGCTGGCGTGACGTGGATCAGCACGCTGCGCCCCTGCCTGTTGAACACTGATGCGCGACGATCCACGCGTGGAGGAAAGCCCGTGACCCACGTAGTCACCGACAATTGCGTCAACTGCAAGTACACCGATTGCGTCGAGGTGTGTCCGGTTGACTGCTTCCACGCCGGGCCGAATTTCCTGGTGATCGACCCCGAAGAATGCATCGACTGCACGCTGTGCGTGGAGGAATGCCCGGTCAATGCCATCTATGCGGACATGGACGTGCCTGCCGGGCAGGAAATCTACCTCTCGATCAACGCCGAGCTGGCGCCGAACTGGCCGGTGCTGACCAGCAAGATCCCCGAGTTGCCGGACGCGGCAAAGTGGGATGGCGTCCCGGACAAGCTGCCCTTGCTCAAGCGCGAACTCTAGGACGCCCTGTGCGCTTCCGGGCTCGCGGCGGCATGCCGCCACAGAGCCCGGAGCCACAGGCGGGTCCGGTTCCTAGCGGACGGCCATCCAGGTGACGGCCAGGTCCAGCATGCGGTTCGAGAAGCCCCATTCGTTGTCGTACCAGCTCAACACCTTGACCAGGGTGCCTTCCATGACCCGGGTTTGCGTCGCATCGAAGATCGACGACGCAGGGTTGTGGTTGAAATCGACCGACACCAGCGGTTGCGTGTTGACCTCGATGATGCCGTGCATGGCGCCCTTGGCGGCAGCGTCGACGATACGGTTGATCTCTTCCTTGCTGGTGGCGCGCTTGGCCACGAAGGTCAGGTCCACCACGGACACGTTGATCGTCGGCACGCGCATGGCGAAGCCATCCAGCTTGCCGTTCAAGTTGGGCAGCACCAGGCCAACGGCCGAAGCGGCGCCGGTCTTGGTGGGGATCTGGCTCATGGTCGCCGAACGCGCGCGACGCAGGTCGCTGTGGTAGACGTCAGTCAGCACCTGGTCGTTGGTGTAGGAATGGATGGTGGTCATCAAGCCGTGCACGATGCCCACTTCCGCGTCCAGCACCTTGGCCAATGGCGCCAGGCAATTGGTGGTGCAGCTGGCGTTGGAGATCACCTGGGCCTGCGCGCTCAGCCGATCGGTATTGACCCCACACACGAACGTGCCATCGATGTCGTCGGCGCCGGGCGCCGAGATGATCACCTTCTTTGCCCCGGCCGCGAGATGCGCGCCCGCCTTGGCCTTGCTGCGGAACAAGCCGGTGCATTCCAGGACGAGGTCGACGCCGAGCTCGCCCCAGGGCAGCTTGCTTGGATCACGCTCGGCGCAAACCTTGATCTTGTCGCCGTTGACGATGATGTAGCCGCCCTCGGCGCTGACCGTGCCGGGGAACTTGCCGTGCGCGGTGTCGTACTGGGTGAGGTGCGCGTTGGTCTGGGCGTCGCCCAGGTCATTGATGGCGACGATCTGCAGTTCCTGCGTACGGCCGGCTTCGTACAAGGCCCGCAGGATATTGCGGCCGATACGGCCGTAACCGTTGATGGCAACTTTGATGGCCATGAAGCGAAGTCCTCCGATTAAGGGTGCATCGAGTCGCGTCGTGCGACTCATCGTCCAGTGATTTTAGCGGCAAACCGGGTGGCTTACCCGTCGCCCGGCCAAGCAGGACGGCGCCGCGCACCGTGAGCGCGATGCCGGGGCATGCGGTTTTGTGTCGCACGAACATGCCATCATGCGTGGGTGGTCGCAGCAGGGTCGGCGGCGCTGACAGGGGGGAAGAAGATGCGGGGTGTCGCACGGCTGGGCACGATCCTGCTGGCTTGCACGTTGGCCTGGCCGGCGCAGGCCTGGGGACCGTTGGGCCACGCGATCATCGCCGAGCTCGCGCAGCGGCAACTGCGTGCAGACGCCCGGGCCGAGGTGGAGCGCCTGCTTGCCGCCGGCCACGCGGAAAGCCTGGCGGCGGTATCCAGTTGGGCCGATGCAATCCAGGACGACCCAGCCGAGCAGGCGTTGTGGCAACGCACGCGACACCAACATTACGTGGATTTCCGCGGCCCGATCTGCGCATTCGAGCCGGCGCGCGATTGTCGCGCTGGGCAGTGCGTGGTGGCCGGCATCGCGCAGTATGTCGCGGTGCTGGCCGACCGCAGCCGGAGTGATGCGGATCGCGTCGAGGCGCTGGCGTTCGTCGTGCACTTCGTCGGCGACATCCACCAGCCGCTGCATGCCGGCTATCGCGACGACCGCGGTGGCAATACCTGGCAAGTGCGTTTCGAAGGGCGTGGCAGCAACTTGCATCGGGTATGGGATTCGGGCCTGCTGGCGAGCCGGGGTCTGGCGGCGCCGGCCTATGCGCGCCTGCTCGAGGCCGAGCCTGGGGTCCCTCCACACGCTGTGGATGGCACCGATGCAGCGGCCTACGCAAGTTGGGCGCGGGAGTCGTGCCGCATCACGGCCCAGCCAGGCTTTTATCCACCGGCGCGCCGCATCGGCGCGGCCTACGTGCGCGCCGAGCGGCCGGTGGCCGAAGAGCGTCTGCGTCTGGCTGGCCGGCGCCTGGCTGCGGTCCTCGACGCCGCCCTGGCGGCCGGAGTGTCGCCCGCGCACCAGGTGCCGACGCGCTTGCGTTCCCACTATCCCAGCTCCTAGGCTCGTGCGATGTCCGACGCTTCCCGCCGCACCAAGATCGTCGCCACCCTCGGGCCTGCCACCGACGCTCCTGGCATGCTGGAGAAACTGCTGGTGGCCGGCGTCGACGTGGTGCGCCTGAACCTCTCACATGGGGTGGCCGACGACCATCGGGCGCGTGCCGAGGCGGTGCGCGGCATCCGCGGGCGCCTGGGGCGCGAGGTTGGCGTGCTGGCCGACCTGCAGGGGCCGAAGATCCGCATCGAGACGTTCGCCCAAGGCGCGGTCGAGCTGATCGAGGGTGAACCCTTCGTGCTCGATTGCCGCCCGGACGCGCCGGTCGGCGATCAGCACCGCGTCGGCGTGAGTTACGTGGGCTTGCCGGGCGACGTCGGCATCGGCGACGTGCTGCTGCTCGATGACGGGCTGATTTCGCTGACCGTGCGCGAGGTGGCTGGCGCCGAGGTGCGCTGCACGGTGCGCGTAGGCGGCCGGCTCAGCAATCGCAAGGGCCTGAACCGCCAGGGCGGCGGCTTGTCGGTGGCCGCACTGTCCACCAAGGATGAGCACGACATCCGCCTGGCCGCCGAGATTGGCGCGGATTTCCTGGCGGTGTCGTTCGTGCGCTCGGCCGAGGACATGCATCTGGCCCGGCGTCTGTTGCGCGAAGCCGGCGGCGGCGCCGCGCTCGTGGCCAAGATCGAACGCGCCGATGCCATACCGGTGCTCCGGGAAATCATCGCTGCCTCCGACGTGGTCATGGTGGCGCGCGGTGATCTGGGAGTGGAGATTGGCTACGCCGAGTTGCCCGGCCTGCAGAAGAAAATCATCCGCGAGGCCGTGCGTGGCAACCGCGCCGTGATCACCGCCACGCAAATGCTGCAGTCGATGGTGCACGCGCCAATCCCGACCCGCGCCGAGGTACTGGATGTCGCCAACGCGGTCATCGACGGCACCGATGCGGTGATGTTGTCGGAGGAATCGGCCGCGGGCGAGCATCCGGACAAGGCCGTGGCGGCCTTGCGCGACATCTGCCTGGCCGCAGAGCATCAGTTTGAATCGAAAGCCGATTTCCGCGCCGCCGGCCCCCAGCTGGATCGCACCGACCAGGCCATTGCCCTGGCGGCGATGGTACTGGCCGGTGAAGTCGACGTGCGCGGCATCGTCGCCCTGACGGAGTCCGGTGCGACCGCGCAATGGCTCTCGCGTTATCGCAGCGCGATTCCCATCTACGCCCTGTCGCCGTTGCCCGAGGCCCGGCGGCGCATGCTGCTGCTGCGCGACGTGCAACCAGTCGCGTTCAGCCACGAGGGCCAGAATTCCGCCGCCACGGCGCGCGCCGCGGTGCAGCAGCTGTTTGTGCAAGGTTTGTTGGCCGAGGGCGATCGCGTCATCTTGACGCATGGCGATCGCGTGGGGTTGGGCGGTGGCACCAATACCTTGAAGCTGCTGGCCGTTGGCGCCGGCGGCATGGTCGAGAGCCTGCGCGACCTCTAGGAACATGGGCGGTGGAAGCTGTCCACGTCGTCGCGGTTCACTTCCTGGCAACCGTTGTTGTCTACACTTTGAGTCGTCTTCAGCCCGAACGGGAGTCCGCTATGAAATCTTCCTTGTCGCTGGTCCGGCAGGCGCTCGTACTGGCACTTGCCTTGGGCTGTGTGGCGCCGTTGTTTGCGCAGTCGCGCAAGATCAACGAGGCCAACCTTTACCGCTACTGGATCCTGCTCAACCGTTCGGTGACGCTGGAGGCACCCAACAGCGGGCGCAACCTGATGGTCCCGGGTTGCGCGGCGGTGACCTACATGGTGGGTTCGGACGGCATCCCACGCGACGTGCAGCTGGCCAAGGTGGCGCCGCCGAGTGACCTCGGCGTCATCGCCACCAACGCGGTCAAACAGTTCCGCTACGGCCCGTCGCTGACCAATGGCAAGCGCGAGCCGGTATCGACCTATTACGTGGTGCCGTTCAACTCGCCGGACGATCCTGCCGCGCGCAAGAAGCTGATGGCGCCCTGCCAGCTGCCCGGCTACCCCGGATGATGGTCGGCGCGGCCCTGGCTGCCGGCCGCCCTGCGCAGCCGGAACTGACCTATAATCACGGGTTTGAATGACGCGGGCGGTCCATGCCGCGGCACCCCCTGTCGGCGCGTACAGCGCACCCCCGAGCGGAGTTCCCATGAGTATCGAAAATCTTGAAAACGTCGCCTTGGCGATGGTTGCCCCCGGCAAGGGCATCATCGCGGTCGACGAATCGACCGGCACCATCACCAAGCGCCTTACGGCAGTCGGCCTGGAGAGCACCGAGGAAGTCCGGCGCGCGTATCGCGAAATGCTGGTCACTACCCCCGGGCTGAAGGAGCACATCTCTGGCGCGATCCTGTACGACGAGACCATCCGCCAGGCCATCAGTACCGGCGAACCGTTCCCGGCGGCCATGCGCAAGGCGGGGATCATCCCCGGCATCAAGGTGGACAAAGGCCCCAAGCCGCTCGCCGGTTTCCCGGGCGACGTGGTCACCGAGGGCCTGGATGGCTTGCGCGAGCGCCTGCAGGAGTACGTCAAGCTTGGCGCGCAGTTTGCGAAATGGCGCGCCGTGATCAAGATCAGCGAGGACACGCCGAGTTCCACGGCGATCGAAGCGAACTGCCACGCCTTGGCGCGCTATGCGGCGCTGTGCCAGGAAGCCGGCCTGGTGCCGATGGTCGAACCCGAAGTGCTGATGGATGGCGACCATGACCTGGCGGTCAGCTACGAGGTGCACGAGGCCGTGCTGCGCAGCCTGTTCAACGCCTTGTACGAGCAGAACGTCATGCTCGAAGGGACGATCCTGAAGGCGAGCATGGTGATTGCCGGTACCGATTGCGCCGACCAGGCCGACATCGACGATGTCGCCGAGGCCACGGTACGGGTGCTCAAGAGCACGGTGCCGGCGGCCTTGCCGGGTATCGTGTTCCTCTCCGGTGGGCAGACCGACGAACAGGCTACGGCGCACCTGAACGCGATCAACCGGCTGGGGCCGCACCCATGGCCGCTCAGCTTCTCCTACGGCCGGGCGATGGTGAGCAGCGCGCTGAAGCTGTGGGCCAAGGACACCAGGGCGAACGTCGCCGAAGCGCAAAAGGTCGTCTTCGCCCGGGCGCGTGACAACGGGCTGGCCGCGCTCGGTCAGTGGAGCAGCGGCAAGTAGCGCCACCTGGTTGCCTGGCCGTCAGACAAAAGAAGGGCGCCCCAGGGCGCCCTTCTGCGTAGCTGCGATCAATCCTTCGATCAGAAGCGGTACTCGGCACTCACCGAAATCAGGTTGGTGCCCAGATTGACCCCACTCTTGGATGCATCGTAGTGGTCGTAGTTGAGGCCCAGGCTGACGTTGTTGCTGAAGTCGTAGCCGACGCCGGCACCCGCGTACCAGCTGGTGTCATCCAGGCCCTTGCGGATGGGGTTGACGTCGTTGCTCAGGCCATGCCCAGTCCAGCTGTAGAGGCCGCCACGTGCGCTCACGTACCAGTTGGGATTGAAGTTGAAATGGCCGTTCACGCCGGCCGTCCAGCCATGCAGCTGGGACTTGTTATCCTGGATCACCGGGCCACTCTGGAAGATGTTCTTCGCGTGGATGTTGCCCAAGTCGTTGTAGCCCACTTCCACGCCCAGTGCGGCGGAGGGAGCGAGGGCCCAACGGTAGCCGCCGTTGATGGCGTAACCCGTAGTGTCATCGTTGTACGGACCGTGGTCGAGCGACGCCCGGCCTACGTTGCCGTTGATGAACCAGCCGCCGTTGCCGGCAGACATGTCCTGTGCGCTCGCCGCCGTTGCAGCAAACAGTCCGGCTGATGCGATGGCTAAGGCAAGTAGGGTCTTTTTCATGAGGAGATTCTCCTGTTGTTATCTATGCGGCTGTGGGCGGAAGTGCCCGCCGTCGCGGCAGGCGGCGCCCCGGATTGGCCGGGTGACGACGCCTGTGTCACTGAGATGGAGCAGTCGGCGAATAATTCAATACTTGGCAGTTTAATATTTAGGAAGTGTTAAGAACCATCCGCCTACGGCTGGTTCCATCTCGGCGGAACCATTGGAACCACCCGCGCCTGAAGCCTGCCTACACAGGCGGCTGGCGGGTTCAGGCCAAATTAATAGGCTGCCGACAGGTGCCGCCTGACCGCGGTGTCGATGTGCCAAGTGGCAGTGCCAGGCGCACGACTCCCGCCTGGGGAACCAGGGACTTCGAGTGACAACGGCGTTGCGGGGGCGTCTTGTCGCGGCTCAGTGCGAACCGCGGGCCTCGAGGGCGGCGACTGCCGGCAAGGTCTCGCCCTGCAGGAACTCCAGGAAAGCGCCCCCACCGGTGGAGATGTACGAGATGTCGTTGCCGACGCCGTACTTGTCGATGGCCGCGAGCGTATCGCCGCCGCCGGCCAGCGAAAATGCCGTCGACTTGGCGATGGCGCGGGCCACGGTCTCCGTGCCTCGGGCGAACGCGTCAAACTCGAACACGCCGACCGGCCCGTTCCAGATCACCGTACCGCTGCCGGCGATCGCGCTGGCGTAGCGTTGGGCGGTCTCCGGTCCCACGTCGAGGATCATCTCGTCCGCGCCCACGTTGCTTGCTGGCTTCACCGTGGCCGTGGCGTTGGCGGAGAAGGCGGGCGCCACCACCACATCGGTCGGCAGCGGTATTTCGGCGCCCCGTTGCTTGGCCGCCTGCAGCACTTTGCGCGCGGCATCGACCAGATCCGGCTCGGCCAGCGAGTTGCCGATCGGATAGCCGGCAGCCAGCAGGAAGGTGTTGGCGATGCCGCCGCCAACGATCAACCGGTCGACTTTGGCCAGCAGGCTGTCCAGCAATTCGAGCTTGGTGGACACCTTGGAGCCGCCCACGATCGCCAGCATCGGCCGCTTGGGCTGCTCCAGCGCCCGGCCCAGGGCCTCGAGCTCGGCACCGAGCAGGGGTCCGGCGACGGCGACGGGCGCCAGGCGGATGACGCCATGGGTCGAGGCCTGGGCCCGGTGCGCGGTGCCGAAGGCGTCCATCACGAAGATATCGCACAAGGCCGCGTAGCGCCTGGCCAAGGCCTCGTCGTCCTTGGCCTCGCCGCGGTTCATGCGGCAGTTTTCCAGCACCACCACAGCGCCGGGGGCCACGTCTACCCCGTCGAGGTAGTCCCGCACCAGCGGCACGGGTGTACCCAGGGCGGTGGCCAGCCATTCGGCCACCGGCGCCAGTGAGAAGGCTGGATCGAATTCGCCTTCATGGGGTCGACCCAGGTGCGAGAGCACCATGACCCGGGCGCCGGCGTCGCGCGCACTGCGGATCGTGGGTAGCGCGGCGCCGAGTCGCTGCGCCGAGGTGATGTTGCCCCCGGCGTCGAGGGGCACGTTGAGGTCCTCGCGGATCAACACGCGCTTGCCGCGTAGGTCCAAATCACCCATGCGCAGGATGGCCATGATGCAGCTCCGGTATCATGTACGGGCGCCCATGCACCCGGGAAACTGCATTGTCCCGGGCGGGCAAGGTGCATGCAAACCGAAAACCGGGGTCAGAGTGCACTTTCGGCGCCGATACCGGTGGACATCCCGTCACTTCCGCCGAAAGCGCACTCTGACCCCGGTTTTGATTCCCAGCGGAGGCATGCTGTGGCTATGGACCTGGTGTTGTACGACTACTGGCGCTCCAGTGCCTCCTATCGGGTACGCATTGCGCTCAACCTGAAGGGCTTGCCCTATGCCAGCCACGGCGTGCACCTGGTGCAGGAGGGTGGCCAGCAGCACGCGCCAGCATACCTGGCGCTCAATCCGCAGCAGCTGGTGCCCAGCCTGGTGGATGGTGAGCTGGTGCTGACCCAGTCGCTGGCCATCCTGGAATACCTGGAAGAGAAGTGGCCCGTGCCGCCGCTGTTGCCGGCCGACCGTGCGGGTCGGGCGCGGGTGCGGGCACTGGCCTTGGCCGTGGCCTGCGACGTGCACCCGCTGGGCAACCTGCGCGTGCTGCAATACCTGCAAGGCGAGCTTGGCGCGGACGACGAGCGGAAGAAGGCGTGGGCGCGGCACTGGATTGCCACGGGCTTTACTGCCCTGGAGGCCATGCTTGCCGGCGACCCCGCCACCGGACGCTTTTGTCACGGCAACACCCCGGGCATGGCCGATGCCTGCCTGGTACCGCAAATCTACAACGCCCGGCGCTGGCACTTGCCGATGGACGCCTATCCCACGCTCAGCCGTATCGACCAGGCTTGCGGCGCCGTGGAAGCATTCCGCCGCGCTGCGCCCGAGGTACAGCCTGGGGCCGGTTGAGACGCGGGCTAGAAGCCCATGCCGTAGGGGTCGTTCGCGACCAAGGCCTCGGGGTCGCTGGCGCCGGCGGCGAGGCGGATTTTCAGGCTGAGCCCATCGCGGGAATCGGCCTTGTCCAGCGCTTCCTCAAGTTCGATGCGGCCTTCCTTGTACAAGCGGTACAACGACTGGTCGAAGGTCTGCATGCCCTCCTGCAGGCTGTGGTCCATGGCTTCCTTCACTTCGTGGATCTGCCCGCGGCGGATCATGTCGCTGATCAGCGGCGTGTTCAGCAAAACCTCGGCGGCCGGCAGGCGCCGCCCGTCCTTGCCAGTCACCAGGCGTTGGCTGATGACTGCGCGCAGGTTGAGCGCGAGGTTCATCAACACGTTGCGGTGGGCCGATTCGGGGAAGAAATTGAGGATACGCTCCAGGGTCTGGTCGGAGTTGTTGGAGTGCAAGGTCGCCAGGCACAAGTGGCCGGTCTCGGAAAACGCGATGGCCGCCTCCATGGTGTCGGTATCGCGGATCTCGCCGATCATGATCACGTCAGGCGCCTCGCGCATGGCGTTCTTCAGCGCTTCCTTGAAACTGTGCGTGTCCAGGCCGACTTCGCGCTGGTTGACGATGGAATGCTTGTGGCGATGCAGGTATTCGATGGGATCCTCGATGGTGAGGATATGTCCCGGTGCATTCTGGTTGCGCTGGTCGATCATCGCCGCCAGCGTCGTCGACTTGCCCGAACCGGTGGCGCCCACCACGAGGATCAGTCCGCGTGGCTCCATGATGAGCTTGTTGAAGATGCTGGGCAGGCGCAGCTCCTCGATGCTCGGGATCTCGCTCTTGATCGCGCGGATCACCATGCCCACTTCGCCGCGCTGCTTGAAGACGTTGACGCGGAAGCGTCCGGTATCCTTGACGGCCAACGCCATGTTCAGCTCCAGCGCGCGCTCGAACTGTGGCACCTGCCCCTCGTCCATCAGCGAGTAGGCGATCTTCTTGACCATGCCGCTGGGCAGCCCGGTATTGCCTAGCGGGTACAACTTGCCTTCGACCTTGATATTTACGGGGGCGCCTGTGCTGAGGAACATGTCCGAAGCACCCTTGTCCAACATGAGCTTGAGGAAATAACCAATGTCCATTTTTCCCCTTGCCTCCGCTGCTCGTTGCAAAGATCGATTGAGCCTCGCCACAATACCCTGAAGTTTCCATGAGGAATGTGATGGTGCGCGTCTTTTCCCGTGGTGTCGGGACTACAACCTATGTCGGCCGGATCGTTGTGGGCTTGAGCGTGTTCTCGATGCTGGTGCTGGCAGGCTGCGCCTCGGTTCCTCCTCCGGACAACGCCATGAATTTGGCGCAAAGCCAACTGCAGGCGGCGCGCGATGCGCACGCTGCCGATTATGCGCCGGTGGACCTGGGTTTCGCCCAGGACAAGTTCGAGCAGGCGCAGGGCGCCATGGCCGAGCGCAAATACGCGGATGCAGCGGTGCTGGCGGATGAAGCCAGGGCCGATGCCGAGCTTGCCGCCGCCAAAGGCCGGCTTGGCGCGGCGCGGGCGCAGATCGAGCAGAAGATTGCCGACAACAACCGGCTGCGGCGGCCGGCTTCGTCGGACCAGGAAGCGTCCTCTGCGCCGGAGCCGTTGCCGGTCGGCAATCGGGCTCCGCCGGTGGCGGCGTTGCCGGACTTGCCTGCAGCGGCGGCCTCTGCGGGCGCGGCTGGGGGCGGTCAGAGGCAGCCGGCGCCGGCTCCCCCGGCGCCACCCAGCGCCGGGTTCCAGACCGTGCCGCCGGCGGCATCCGGGAGTCAACCCGCGCAGGCACAATCGGTCCCGACGACGCCGACCGTCGACGCCGGACAAATCCAGGGGATGCAGCCATGAAGCAGCCGGTGACGGCAGTGGTCCTCGCGCTGGTCCTGGCGTTCGGCATGGGCGGTACGGCCCAGGCCAAGCAGGACACGATGGACGTGGCGCGCTTGTCCGCCAGCCTCGACCAGTTGGCCGGCGACCAGACCCTGGGCGGCTACGCGCAAGCCGAGCAGGCCCGCGCCCGCGACGCGATCAACCGGCTGGCGCACGCTGGCCGCAAGGACCGGCCGCACGACCTGTACCTGGCTGAACGCCTGGTCGACCTGGCGAAAGTCGCGGCGCAACTGCAGGACGCGCGCATGAAGCTGGCCCAGCTCGATCGCGAACACGACCAGATCCTGCTGGAAAACAGCCGCCAGGACATCGCTGCCGCACGCCGCGAACTGGAACGCCAGCGCCTGCAGTACCAGCTGGCCCAGGAAGAGGCGGCGCGCCTGCAGGCCCAGGGCCAGGCGTATTCCGCGGCAGCCGAGCAGGCCCGCGCGGAAGCCGACAAGGCCAAGAAGCTCGCCGCGGCGCAAAGTCGCGTGGCGACGGCGGCACGGCGGCAGGCCGCCCTCGCCGCCAAGGCGGCCAAGGCGATGCGCTCGCAGATGCAGGAGCAGGCCGGGGCACCGGCAGCGTCTTCCTCGACACCGGCGAAAACGCCGGATGGCGGGCACGATCCCGGCGATTGGAAATAGCCGCCAAGCCGTCCATATCGGCGCCTGATGCATGGTCCACGTAATCGCCTGATACGGTTCCGTGCGGCTTCCCGCCGCCCAAGTTAACTGCATGTAAATTAAAGGTTTGGCCGCCCAGCACGGCCGTGAATCTGGTTGGCTTCGTCGGCTTGTAAGCGCCCGCTTCGCGTAGTAGGGTCGAGCTACCGGCAGGCGTCCGCCTGACGGCCCTCGACCCGACACATGCCTATGCCCCTCGTCTGTCTCGTTGCCTGCGTTCCGCGGCTCTGCCGTGGCGACGGGCCGGGCCTCCGTGCGCGGGTTGCCATCTCGGACTCAATCATCGAGAGGTCGAACTCATGTTTGAAAATGATCAGCGCGAGGATGTGGAGGCACTGCTGAAGACCGACGTGGAGTTTCGGCGGTTGTACCAGCACCACCAGGAGCTGGACAGCAAGGTGCACGATGCGGACATTGGTGTGCTTCCCATCGATCCGAACACCCTGGTCAGCATGAAGAAGGAAAAACTCGCCGCCAAGGCGCGGCTGGAACGCCTCTGGGCCAACCGCAGGCACATGGTCCACTGATCCAGCGCCGTACGGCTGCTTGCGCCGGTACCGTCCGCGCGCAAGCAGCCGCCACAAGACCAGCGCCAATGCGAGTTGCCGCCACCGGTCTTGGGGTCACAACCGTCGGCTATCATGTCCGGTGTGCCAGCGCGGCTTGTCGCAGCATGCTGGCGAACGCGTAACCGGGACAGCCATGACGGTCCAACAGAGCATCCTCGAACTCATCGGCCATACGCCGATGCTGCAAACGCATCGGCTGGATACCGGCCTGTGCACGCTGTTCCTGAAACTGGAAAACATGAACCCCGGCGGCTCGATCAAGGACCGCATCGGCGTATCGATGATCGAGGGTGCCGAGCGCGCCGGTACGATCAAGCCGGGCGATACCCTGGTGGAAGGCACGGCCGGCAATACCGGGCTGGGCCTCGCGCTGGTGGCACAGGCCAAGGGCTATCGGCTGATCCTGGTCGTGCCGGACAAGATGAGCCGGGAGAAGATCTTCAACCTCAAGGCCATGGGCGCCGAAGTGGTGCTCACCCGCTCGGATGTGGCCAAGGGACACCCCGAGTATTACCAGGACATGGCGGCGCGGATTGCGGCCGAGACCCCTGGCGCGTACTTCATCAACCAGTTCGGCAACCCGGACAACCCGGCGGCGCACCGTACGACCACCGGACCCGAGATCCTCGAGCAGATGGATGGCCGGGTCGACGCCATCGTCGTGGGCTGCGGCTCCTCGGGCACGATGACCGGGCTGTCGCAGTTTTTTGCCGAGCATTCGCCCACGACCGAGCTGATCCTGGCCGATCCGGTCGGCTCGGTGCTGGCCGAGTACATCAACCACGGTGAGCTCAAGGCCAAGTCCGCGAGCTGGATGGTCGAGGGCATCGGCGAGGATTTCCTGCCCAGCATCAGCGACTTCAGCCGCGTGAAAAAGGCCTATGCGATTGCCGATGGCGAGAGCTTCCTCACCGCGCGCCGTTTGCTGGCCAGCGAAGGCGTGCTGGGCGGCTCGTCCACCGGCACCCTGGTGGCGGCGGCCTTGCGCTACTGCCGCGAGCAGGACGCGCCCAAGCGCGTGGTGACCCTGGTCTGTGACACCGGCAACAAGTACCTGTCCAAGCTCTACAACGACTACTGGATGCTGGACAACGGCTTCATCGCGCACGAGCAACACGGCGACCTGCGCGACCTCTTGCTACGCCCGTTTGCCGACCGCGGCACCGTGGTCGTCGGCCCGGACGAGCAGCTCATTACGGCCTACACGCGCATGAAGCTGTACGACGTGTCGCAATTGCCGGTCATGGACGGCGAGCGCCTGGTCGGCATCGTCGACGAATCGGACGTGCTGTTGCATGTGCACACCGACGAGACGCGCTTCAACGACAAGGTGTCGATGGCCATGATCCGCGAGCTGCACCAGTTGCCGGTGACCTCGCCGATCGAGGCGCTGCTGCCGGTGTTCGACCGCGGGCATGTCGCCATCGTCATGGACGGCGAGCGCTTCCTCGGCCTGATCACGCGCATCGACTTGTTGAACTACCTGCGGCGCAAGGTGAATTGACCTTGTGCCGGCCGCCGTCACCGGCTTGGCGCCCGCGCCGGCGAGGGCGCAAATGGCACAATGCGCCGTCCGGTCGAGCTGGCGCGGGTAAGCTTGCCCACTGAGCGACGTGCATCGTCCTGGAGCGTGATGACATGTGTGGAATCGTTGCTGCGGTGGCCCAGCGTGACGTGGCGCCGCTGCTGATCGTCGGCCTCAAGGCGCTGGAGTATCGCGGCTACGACTCGGCAGGACTGGCCGTGTTGCACGCCGGCAAGCTGCAGCGCGTGCGCGCCAAGGGCAAGGTCCGCGAAATGGAAGCGCGCTACCTCGCCGATCCATTTCCCGGCGGCACCGGGATTGCGCACACGCGCTGGGCCACGCATGGCGCACCCAGCGAGGGCAACGCGCATCCGCAGGTATCCGGGCGGGTGGCGATCGTGCATAACGGCATCATCGAGAACCACGTGCCACTGCGCGCGGCCTTGCAGGCGCGCGGCCGCGTGTTCTCCTCGGAAACCGACACCGAGGTGATCGCGGCGCTGATCGACGAGCGCCTGGCCGCCGGCCTGGACCTGCGCCATGCGGTGCTCGCGACCGTACGCGAGCTCGAGGGCGCCTACGCCATCGCGGTGCTGGATCGCGACGATCCGGATCGCATCGTCGGCGCGCGTCGCGGCGCGCCGCTCCTGGTCGGCCTGGGTATTGGCGAAAACTTCCTGGGGTCGGATGCGCAGGCCTTGATCCAGGTGACCAACCGCATGGTCTACCTGGAAGAAGGCGACGTGGTGGAGATCACCCGCGGCAGCGTCGACATTTGCACGCTGGATGGCACGCCGGTCGAACGCGCCGAGCACGAGAGCGAGCTGTCGCTGGACGCGGCCGACCGCGGCGGCTACCGGCACTACATGCAAAAGGAAATCTTTGAGCAGCCGCGTGCCATCGCCGACACGCTGGAAGCACGGCTGGGCGAACATGGCGTGCTGCCCAACATCTTCGGCACCGACAGTGACGAGTTGTTCTCCAAGCTGCGCGGCGTGCACATCGTCGCCTGCGGCACCAGCTACAACGCCGGCCTGGTTGCGCGCTACTGGATCGAGCGCCTGGCCCGCCTGCCAGTCAGCGTCGAGGTCGCCAGCGAATACCGCTATCGCGAGTTCGTGGTGCCCGAGGGCACTTTGTTCGTGGCCATTTCGCAGTCCGGGGAGACCGCCGACACGCTTGCTGCCGCGCGCGAGGCGCGGCGGCGCGGCTACGTCGGCACGCTCGTGATCTGCAATTCACCCGAATCGTCCCTGGTGCGCGAATCCGACCTGAAGCTCTTGACCCGCGCCGGAGTGGAAGTGGGCGTGGCCTCGACCAAGGCCTTCACCACCCAGCTTGCGGCGCTCGCCCTGCTGGCGCTCGAGCTGGCCCGCCACCACGATCTGGAGGCGTCCCGCTACCGCGAGCTGTGTGCGCAACTGCAACACCTGCCGGCGGCGATCAACCGGGCACTGGAGCTGGAACCGGCCATCATCGAACTGGCCGCCGAGTTCATCACCCGCCAGCACGCGCTCTTCCTCGGCCGCGGCGTGCAGTATCCGGTGGCGCTCGAAGGCGCGCTCAAGCTCAAGGAAATCTCCTACATCCACGCCGAGGCCTATCCCGCCGGCGAGTTGAAACACGGCCCGCTGGCGCTGGTGGACGAAGACATGCCGGTGGTGGCGGTGGCGCCGAACGGCCCGCTGCTGGACAAGCTCAAGTCCAACCTGCAGGAAGTGCGGGCGCGCGGCGGCCGCCTGATCGTGTTTGCCGACGGCGACGCCAGGATGGACGACATGGCCGGCCAGGGTGTCATGCTGCGCGTCGCCTCCGGCGGCGACTTCATTGCGCCGGTGGTGTTCACCGTGCCGCTGCAGCTGCTCGCCTATCACGTCGCCGTGCAACGCGGCACCGACGTCGACCAGCCCCGCAACCTCGCCAAGTCCGTCACCGTGGAATAGGCGCGTCCAGATCGAAATATCGATTGCGAACGCGGAATGACGACGTGCCACCGTGTTCGTGTTGCGACCGCGCTGCAGGTCGATCAGGCCATCGGGGGGAGGGTCAATCTGTCTCTGCCAGTCGCAGCGTGGGCGCGATCCAATGTATCAGTGCGAGCGCGACCAAGTATGCGATCGCTGCGTAGCCGAACAGCGGCAGGTAGTTGTGGTAATGGTTCAACAAGATGCCCGCGACGAACAGGATAGCAAGCCCGCCCACGTTCCCCGCAAACGAAGCGATGCCGATCACGGATCCGACCGCGTGATTGGGGAATGAATCTGCCGCCAGACCGAACAAGTTGGTGGAAAATGCCTGGTGTCCAGCCAAAGCGGTGCCCACAAGCAGAACGGCAACCCAGTAGTCGGACGCCAGCAGCACCAGTGGCAGCGGCAGTACCAGCAGTGCGGCTACCAGCATGGGGATCTTGCGTGCTGTGTTGACCGGCGAGCCGCGGCGTATCAGCAAGGTTTGGAACCACCCACCCAGAAGCGCGCCGGCCATCGCCATCACGTAAATCGCTGCGATCGGCAACCCGATATGCGCCATGTCCAGATCGTAGCGACGGTGGAAAAAGTCTGGAGCCCAAAACAGCAGGAGCCACCAGACCGGATCGGTCAGCAGCTTGCCCACCACCATCAGCCAGGTGTAGGGGTCATGCAGCAGCTGTCCCCACGGCATGGCGCGTACGTCGTGGCGTGTGGGTTCGGCCACGGACCGAATTCGCTTTGGCGGCTTGGGTAGGGTGAGCCAAAAAACCAGCCAGACAAAACCTGCAGCACCGGTGATGATGAAAGTCTCGCGCCAGCCGTAGGTCAGAGCCAACCATGGCACCAGCAGTGGCGTGATGATGGCGCCGATGTTGGGAGCGGCATTCATCACGCCCAAAGCCAAGGAACGATCCTTGAGCTGGAACCATACGGCCATGCTCTTTACGGCCGCAGGGGTGTTTACCGACTCGGCTACGCCTAAGACCAGCCGTGCCGCCGAAAATTCGGCTACGCTGCGCGTCGCTGCATGCGCGACCTCCGCCATGCTCCACACGCCTACGCCCCAGGCGTAGCCCGCCTTCAGGCCAACGCGGTCAACGAATCGGCCCGCGAAGAGAACTGCCACGGTCCCTCCGAGCTGGAAGAACGTGGTGATGTAGCCGTAGTCCTCGTCGTCCCAGCCAAGCTTCTGCTCAAGCAACGGCTTGAGCAGCGCAATGATCTGGCGATCCACGTAGTTGAGCAGGATGGCGGTGCACACCACCGCCAGTACCCAGTAGCGCAGCTTCGAGTCTGTCATGCGGGCCCCGTTGGTCGCTTGGTGGTGAGGCGTTCGAGTACCACACACACGCTTAGCTTAGACTTATATAA
Organism: Rhodanobacter sp. FW510-R10; assembly: GCF_058781105.1. Taxonomy (NCBI): domain Bacteria; kingdom Pseudomonadati; phylum Pseudomonadota; class Gammaproteobacteria; order Lysobacterales; family Rhodanobacteraceae; genus Rhodanobacter; species Rhodanobacter sp. FW510-R10. The sequence continues at coordinate 1,148,360 of NZ_JBYSWL010000001.1, forward strand.
GACACATGATATAGCATACGTAGTATGCATGAAGATTACGATCTGGTGGTCATCGGCGGTGGCATCAATGGTACGGGCATCGCCCGGGACGCCGCCGGGCGCGGGTACAAGGTATTGCTATGCGAGCAGTCGGACCTGGCTAGCGGCACCTCGTCGGCGAGTTCGAAACTGATACACGGCGGTCTGCGCTACCTGGAAAAGTACGATTTCCACCTGGTGCGCGAATCATTGAGTGAACGCGAGGTGTTGTGGCGTGCCGCGCCCCACGTGGTGCGGCCGATGCGATTCGTGCTGCCGCATCACGCCGACCTGCGTCCCGCGCTGGTACTTCGCCTAGGCTTGTTTGTCTACGACCACCTGGGTGGGCGCAAGCGCCTGCCGCCGACGCGGACGCTGCGTTTGCGCAACGATCCAGCGGGTGCGCCGTTGGCCGATCGCTACACGCTTGGCTACGAATATTCGGACTGCTGCGTTGACGATGCGCGCATGGTCGTCCTGGCCGCGATTGACGCGCGCGAGCACGGGGCAGACATCATGACCCACACGCACTTTCTCGATGCGCACAGGCAGGACCGCAGCTGGCTTGCGGACCTGGCGATGGAAGATGGACAAGTGCGGCAGGTGCGCGCACGTGCGATCGTCAACGCGACCGGCCCCTGGGTGATGCCGGTGGCCGAAACCCTGCGATCGCGCAGCACCGGCAGCAGCGTGGTGCTGGTCAAGGGAAGCCATATCGTGGTGCGCGCACTTTACGACGGACCGCAGGCATATACGCTGCAAGGCGGCGATGGGCGTGTGGTGTTCGTGATCCCCTATGAGCATGATTTCACCCTCATCGGCACCACGGATGTGCCGTTTTCGGCTGACCCGGCGGGCGTGGTGATCAGTGTGGAAGAGGTTGATTACCTGTGTCGCACCGTCAGCGGCTATCTGGAAAAACCGGTGCAGCCGGCTGATGTGGTATGGAGCTACGCCGGGATCCGGCCCCTTTACGACGATGGATCCAATGATCCGTCGGCGATCACCCGCGATTACACGCTGGAGCTGAGTGGCGACCGCAGTCAGGCCCCTCTCTTGACGGTTTTCGGGGGCAAGATCACGACCTTTCGCCGACTCGCCGAAGAGGCATTGAACAAACTGGACAAGGCGCTGGGTCGGTGCGCACGTCCCTGGACGCGGGTTGCGTGCCTGCCCGGCGGCGACATTCCCGAACCCGGTTTTGACGGCTGGCTGCCGGGGCTCGCCGCGCAATATGCCTACGTGCCGCCAGCCATGCTGCACCGGTTGGCCCGGGCCTACGGTACCCGCATCGATCGCGTGCTGGGTGACGCAAAGCACATGGACGATCTCGGCCACGATTTCGGCGCGGGTTTGACGGAAGCCGAACTCGACTACCTGATAGCCAACGAATGGGCGTGCGGCGCGGAGGACGTGTTGTGGCGGCGCTCCAAGCTCGGCCTGCACCTTGATGCTGCCGCACAGGATGCTGTGTACCATTACATGGCGACCCACGTGACAGGGCACGCCTCGGGCGCGACGGATGCGGCCACCAACCGGGTCGCGTCCGCTCACTCGGTCGCCTAGGAGCCGGAACGGTTTCCATCACCCACGCTCTTAGGGGCGGTGCGGTGCTCAGATCGGCGTGAAGACGCCATTGCACCAGTACTCGGTGATGCGCGCGGTGCCGTTGAGTTCGCCGGTATGGTTGACCTCGGGCCCCAGCGGAATGTGCTTGTCGGCGCGCACGAAGACGGCGGTATCCGAAAGCGAAAGATGCAGCTTGTGCGTGCGTGAGCCGGCGAGCGCTGCGCCATGCGGGAAGCGATGCCAGGTTCCCTGCGGCAGATAGACCTCGACTTCGCCTGTAGGATTCAGGCAGGGTGCCACCAGGATGTCGGGTCCGAAGAAGAATTGATCTTCGAACGCCCACGCCGCCCGTTCATCCGGGCAGGCCAGCACCATCGCGCGCTGCACCGGAAGGCCCGTCGCCTGCGCCGCCGCCATCGTCTGCTGCAGGTAAGGCAGCAGGCGATAGCGAAGCCGCAACGCGGCCAGTGTGGCGGCCTCCGCCTCGGCGCCATAGGACCAGGGCTCACGCGCGCCGATGCCGTGCAGTCGCATGTGCGCGGAGAACACGGCGGCCTGCGCCCAGCGCACATACAGCACCGGATCGCGCTCGTCGCGGTAGAAGCCGCCGACATCGGTGGCGTAGTAGGCGCCACCGCTGAGACCCCAGGCGACACCCCCGCGCAGGTTGGCGGCCATGCCGCCCCAGTCGGCCTGCGGGTCGCCGCCCCACTGTGAGGGATAGCGCTGCGCGCCAATCCAACTGGAGCGGGAAAACAGGAACGCGCCGGAACGGGAGTACTTGTCCGCGGCTTCGTAAACGCAGCGGTTGTACAGGTGGGCATAGACATTGTGAAGGGCGTGACCGTGCTCGCCGTTGGCGGCGCGCATGTCGTCGCCCACCTGCTCGCCGAAATCCGCCTTGATCATATCCACGCCGAGTTCGAACAGGGCCCGGTGCTGGTCGCGCCAGAACGCGTAGGCGTCTGGTTGGGTAAAGTCGAGCAGGCCGGATTCCGGCAGCGGCGTGAGCACCTGGCCGAACGCTTCGGTGTCCCAGCGGTAGCGATAGGCGTTGCCGGTCGTGGCGTCAGTGAGCAGCCAACCCTTGCGTTCCAGTTCCTCGAACCACGGATGGCGACTCGAGATCAACGGGTATTCCCACACGCAAACGTGGAAATCCATCGCTTTCAATTCAGCCAGCACCGCGCCTGGGTCGGTAAAGCGCTTGGGGTCCCATTCGAATGCAAAACGTGTATCGGTATCCTGCCAGGCGCGGCCATCGAAGGTAATCGTGTCGCACGGCATGCCGCGGCGGCGCACCTCGCGCGCCACCTCGAGTACTTCCGCGGGGGTGTGGTAATAGGCCTTGGATAGGATCAGCCCCAGGCTCCACAGCGGTGGTACCGGGGCGCGGCCGGTGAGGGCGGTGTAGCTGGCAAGTATCTCGGCGCCATTGGCACCAGCGAACAGAAAGAAATCCAGCGCGTCGTCTTCGATGGCGATGACGTAAGCGCGTTGCGAAAACGGTGCGAACCCAACGGCGTGGCCCACCGGCGAAGGTGTATGCACCAAGGATCCCCAGCCGCGCGGAGACCACGCAAAGGGTGTGTTCTTGTACGAGCGCTCCGCATTGACGCCGAGCGCGTCCTCATTGAATGAACGCAGCCATTGCCCGCGTTTGTCCAGCTTGCCCCATTTTTCACCCAGGCCGTAAACCGGTTCGCTGGATTCGAGATCCAGTGCAATTAGCCAGCCGCCGGCGATCCGGGCAAACGGCGGCACGCGAAAGCGCCGCTCGAAATGGCTGTCGCGTGGTGACGATTGCACGATCCTGCCATGCCGACGCAACACGAAAGCCAGTGGAGCGTGTTCGAGTACCAGCTCGAAATCGCCTCCGCGCACGACGCTGCAGGCGTCCCCGTGCTCCAGCTGCAACGCCAGCGTCTCCGGTTCCCGTGCCAGCATGCCGTAGTCGCCGATGGCGCGCGGGCCGTTGTCCAGACGGAGGCCATCGGCGTGCAGGGCAAGGTGCAACTCACCGGCACTGGTCGGGATCGCCACGCTATCGGGTGCGGAAAGCGTGATCTCGCCGATCACCGCCAGCGGAGCGACGTCGTGCCATGACGGCGCGGGCCAGTGTTGCAGGATGTCATTGAAGGAACCCACGCGATCGAGCTTCAGTGTCCCAGGTCGATGCAGGCGTATTTGATATCTAGGTAGTCGTCGACGCCGTACTTCGACCCTTCGCGGCCCATGCCGCTCGACTTGACGCCGCCGAACGGTGCGGCCTCGGTCGTCAACATGCCGGTGTTGACGCCGACCAGCCCGTACTCGAGGCGTTCCATCACGCGGAACACGCGGCCCAAGTCCCGCGAGTAGAAATAACTCGCCAGCCCGTACTCGGTGGCGTTCGCCAGTACGATCGCCTCCGCTTCATCATGAAACCGCAGCAGTGGAGCCACCGGGCCAAAAGTTTCCTCGTGCATCAGCAGCGCATCGGGCGGGACGCCGGTGAGCACGGTTGGCTCATAGAACAGCCCACCGAGCGCATGCGACTTGCCACCCAGCAGCACGGAGCCGCCACGGGCACGGACATCGGCAACATGCGTCCGCACCTTGTCCAATGCGGCGCGGCTTACCAGCGGTCCCTGTGTCACGCCGTCCTCGAAGCCGTTGCCGACCTTGAGCGCGCCTACAGCCGAGGCCAGCTTCTGCGCGAACGCGTCGTAGACGCCGTCCTGCACCAGCAGGCGGTTGGCGCATACACACGTCTGCCCGGTGTTGCGGAACTTGGAGATCATCGCGCCTTCCACGGCGGCATCCAGATCCGCGTCGTCGAATACGATGAAGGGCGCGTTGCCACCAAGCTCCATCGAAACACGCTTCATGTTGGCGGTCGCCGCGGAGGCAAGCTTCTTGCCGACCGCGGTCGACCCGGTGAAGGTGATCTTGCGCAGCTTCGGATGTTCGATCATCGCCGCGCCGATCTCGGTGGCCTCGCCGGTGATCACGTTGAACACGCCTGGTGGCAACCCCGCTTGTTCGGCCAGCACGGCGATCGCCAGTGCCGAGAACGGCGTCTGCGGAGCCGGCTTGAGCACCATCGTGCAGCCAGCCGCCAAGGCCGCGCCGAGCTTGCGCGCGATCATGCTGCTAGGAAAATTCCACGGCGTGATGGCGCCGACCACGCCGACGGGCTGCTTGATTACCAGCAGCCGACGCTCGGGCCACGGCGACGGGATCGTGTCGCCGTAGATGCGCTTGCCTTCCTCCGCGAACCAGCGCAGGTAGCCCACGCCGCCGGCGATTTCACCGCGCGATTCAGCCACGGGTTTGCCCATCTCGCGCGTAAGCAATCTCGCCAGTGGCTCGCGGTGCTCCATCATCAGGTCGGCAAGACGTTGCATCAGCTCGCCGCGCCGCGCTGCAGTGGTGTCGCGCCAGCCAGGAAACGCCGCCGCCGCCGCGTCGATCGCGCGCACCGTCTCCGCGCCGCGGCAATGCGGCACGCTGCCGACCTTCTCGCCGGTAGCCGGGTCAACTACGTCGCGGGTTGCACCATCGTCGGCAGCGATCCAATGGCCACCGACATGGCACGCCTGTCGCAGCAGTTCAATCTGATCCATCCCGTTCGGCCCAAGCTATCCGTTTTGAGATATGTAAGATATAAGACAATGGGTCGATTGCAAAGTTTGTAGGGCGACGGTGGTCAGGACAACTCGACTGAGTAGATGTGGTTTGCCGTGTTGCAGCGGCTGATCCGCCATTCCACCCGTGTGCCGTCGATGCCGAAAGCCACGCGGTCGATGTGCAACAACGGGCTGCCGACCGCCACGCCGAGGCGTTCCCGATCCTCCACCCCGGCGCGGACGGCGCTGAGTTGTTCCTTCACCGAACCGATATTGATCCCGTACACGGAGTGATAGAGGGAGTAGAGCGAATTAGGCAGCGTCTTGCGCGTGTCCAGGCCGGGCAGCATGGCCGACGGCACGATGATGGTTTCGAAGATCAGCGGTTTCTGGTCGATCAACCTCACCCGCTTAATTTCTGTGACCTTGGCCCTGCCTGACAAGCCCAGTCGCGCCGCATCCGCCGCGGTGGTGGTGCGCCGCGTCACTTCCTCCCCGGTGGCGCTGGGCGTAGCCCGCAAGCCATCGGGCGTGCACAGGCGGAAGTAGCGGAACAGTGAACGCTCTTCGCTGTTGGCGGCAACAAAGGTGCCCTTGCCTTGGTGACGTTCCATTACGCCGTTGGCAGCGAGCTCGTCCAGTGCTTTGCGGACGGTGCCTTGACTTACCCCCAGTTGCTGCCCCAGCGCCTGTTCGCTGGGCAGCGCGGTGCCGGGCTTCCACGCACCGGCAGCCACCTGCTCGATCAGATAGTCGTATACCTGTCGGTACAGTGGACGCACTCCGGGGGTAAATTTTGATTCCATGGTCCCTTCCCAACCCGCGCGGCGCGGGAGCTGCTCTCCTGGGGCATCTTAACTTGATAGTGCGGCGGATAATCGACCGTGTGTCACTTGGCGGGCAACCGCGCCGTCCGTTGCTCGAAGCAGGAAGATCGGTGCCCCTATCGCTCCTCGGGGTGCCACCCTATTGTAATGTTGGTAGTTCTATCTTATCTTATATCTTATAGAAGATAACGTCACCGAAAGTAGCGGTGACGCACGCAGAACTTGTTCGTTATCAGCCGCTCGAACAGGAAAGCCCGAGGAGGTATAGCCGTGTCTGAACCGCAATTGCTGGTGCATAACAAGAACGACAATGTGGGTGTCGTCGTAGTCGAGGGCGTCCGTGCCGGCGCCGATCTGCTCGGTGTGGTGCTTGAGGATGGCTCCGATTTCCACCTGCTCTCCAATCACGATGTACCTATCGGCCACAAGATTGCGTTGACGGATTTCGCGAGCGAATCCACCGCGATCGAGTACGGCCAGGACATCGGTCGCATCGTCGCGACGGTGAAGAAGGGTGATCACGTGCATGTGCACAATCTCAAGACCAAGCGCTGGTAAGGACGGGATTTCATGACCAATCAAACTTTCTGGGGTTATCGGCGCGAAAACGGTCGGGTCGGTGTGCGCAACTATGTGGCGATCCTTCCCGTCGACGACATTTCCAATGCCGCGTGCGAGGCGGTCGCCAACAACATCACGGGTACCGTCGCGCTGCCACATGCGTACGGTCGGCTGCAGTTCGGTGAGGATCTGGACCTGCACTTCCGCACCATGATCGGCACCGGGTCCAATCCCAACGTGGCGGCCTGCGTGGTGATCGGTATCGAGCCGGGTTGGACCAAGCGCATCGTCGATGGCATTGCGAAGACCGGCAAGCCGGTGGCCGGCTTCTCGATCGAACGCCATGGCGACATCACCACCATCGCCGAGGCTTCGCGCCAGGCAAAGGCCTTCGTGCATGCCACTTCGGGCTTGTTACGCACCGAGTGCGATATCTCCGACTTGTGGGTGGCAACCAAGTGCGGTGAGTCCGACACCACCAGCGGGTTGGCGGCGAACCCCACGGTCGGCAATATGTACGACAAGCTGATACCCAAGGGGATTCATGGGCTGTTCGGGGAAACCACGGAGATTACCGGCTCCGAGCACCTGTGCAAGGCGCGCGCGGCCAGCCCCGAGATCGGTGAGAAATTCATGCGCGTATGGAGTGCCTACCAGGACGTTGTCGAGCGGCACAAGACAAACGATCTGTCCGAAAGCCAGCCTACGCGCGGCAACATCGAGGGCGGACTCAGCACGATCGAAGAGAAGGCGCTGGGCAACCTGGAAAAAATCGGCAAGAAATGCACCTATGTGGATGTGCTTGAGCCAGCTGAGATTCCTACTGGCGGCCCAGGCCTGTACTTCATGGATACCTCGTCCGCTGCGGCCGAAGTCGTCACCCTGATGGCCGCCGCCGGCTATGTGGTGCACTGTTTCCCGACGGGGCAGGGCAATATTGTCGGCAATCCGATCATGCCGGTGATCAAGATCACGGGGAATCCGCGTACGTTGCGCCTGATGTCCGAGCACATCGACGTGGACGTATGCGACATCGTCAAGGGCAAGATGACGTTTGACCAGGCGGGAGATCGGCTGATCGACTGCATCGTCGAGACCGCCAACGGTCGCCTGACAGCGGCCGAGGCGCTTGGCCACCGTGAGTTCATCATGACGAAGCTGTATCGCAGTGCCTGAGCCTGTAGCAGCGAATACGGACTCATCGACCAAGGCGTTGATTCACCTGGGCATCCCGGAGGCCCATCGGCGCGTGGAAGACGCGCTGACGGCCAGTCGATGCAGTCCGGTCAATGCGGGGATCGTGGCACGCGCACTCGTGGCTGCGCAGATCGACGGCCAGGTCGGCCACGGTTTGGCGCGCGTGTCCAGCTATGCGGCGCAGGCGCGCGCCGGCAAGGTCGACGGGTTTGCCACACCGCAGTTGCGGCAGGTTGCGCCGGCCGCTATCTGCGTCGACGCGGCACATGGTTTCGCGTTCCCTGCGCTGGAAATGGCCGTTGCAGCCCTGCCGGTGCTGGCGCGCAGCGAAGGGATTGCCATCGCGACGATTCGTCGTTCGCATCATTTCGGACAGGCCGGCCGAGTGGTTGAGCAGCTTGCCGAGGGCGGCATGCTCGCGCTGATGTTTGGCAATTCGCCCAAGGCGATGGCGTTCTGGGGTAGCAGCGCGTCACGGCTGGGGACCAATCCGATCGCATTCGGCTGCCCATTGCCCAACGGTGCGCCGTTGATCATCGACCTGGCCTTGTCGACCGTGGCGCGTGGCAAGGTTGTCGCGGCGTCGAAGCAGGGGCAGCCGATACCCGAAGGCTGGGCGCTGGACGAACATGGCCAGCCCACGACCGACCCGGTGGCCGCGCTGCGGGGCTCGATGCTGCCCATTGCCGGCCCCAAAGGCGCCGCGCTGGCGCTGATGGTCGAATTGCTCGCGGCAGGCATCACCGGGTCCCACTTCGGCTGGGAGGCGAGCTCCGTGCTGGATGATCGAGGCGCCGCGCCCAACCTGGGCCAGACCATCATCGCGATCGATGCGCAGCGCGTATCCGATGGAACATTCCTGCAGCGCGCAGCCGCGCTGCTGCAGGCGTTTGGCGAGGAACCGGGAGCGCGCCTGCCGGGCACATCGCGTTTGGAGCGGCGCGTGGCGGCGCAACGTGATGGCATTACGCTCACCTCCAAGCTGCTGGCGGAGATCGATCAGTTGGCGAACACTCCTTTTTCGGGTTAGGTATTCCGCGCATGGCTGACATCGTGATCTGCGAGTTCATGGACGAGGCGGTGGTCGACAAGGCCTTTGCCGGCCGCGACGCGCTGTACGACCCGACCCTGGTCGATCACCCCGAAGCGTTGCATGCGGCCCTGGCCGATGCGCGTGCCGTCGTCGTGCGCAACCGCACCCAGGTGCGGGCGCCGCTGCTCGATGCCGCCCCCAGGCTCAAGGTGGTCGGACGTCTCGGCGTGGGGCTGGACAACATCGACCTCGCCGCCTGCAAAGCCCGCGGCGTGGCCGTCCATCCGGCCAGGGGCGCCAACGACCTCGCTGTCGCCGAATACGTGATCACCTGTGCCCTACTGCTGCTGCGCGGCGCTTACGCCGCCAGTCCCCGCATGATCGCGGGTGCATGGCCGCGCATGGCCCTGATCGGTCGCGAACTGAGCGACACATGCATGGGACTGGTCGGCCTCGGCGCGATCGCCCGGGCGGCCGCGACGCGTGCGCAGGCCCTGGGCATGCGCGTAGTTGCATACGATCCTTACCTGCCGTCCGATCATGCAGTGTGGCAGTCCGTCCAGCAGTGCAGCTTGCAGCAAACGCTTGCGCAATCCGACGTGTTGAGCCTGCACGTACCATTGACCGGCGAGACGCGCCATTTGATCGGCGCGGCGGCCCTGCGCGCGATGCAGCCGCGTGCGGTGCTGATCAATGCTGCGCGTGGCGGCGTGGTGGACGAGCCGGCGCTGGCGGCGGCGCTGCGCGAACGCCGGTTGGGCGGCGCGGCGCTGGACGTGTTCGAACACGAACCACTGGATGCCACGTCCGGCGCAATGTTTGACGGGTTGGACAACCTGATCCTGACCCCGCATATCGCGGGCGTCACCGAGCAATCCAATGTGCGCGTGAGCGAGGTCACGGCGCAAAACGTGCTGAACTACCTGGACTGACGCCATGGGCGATGCCGTGCTGGCACTGGACCAGGGCACGACCAGCAGCCGTGCCATCGTGTTCGATGCGCAGGCCGCGGTGGTCAGCATGGCCCAGCGCGAGTTTCCGCAGATCTATCCGGGGGATGCCCAGGTCGAGCATGATCCGGCCGCGATCTGGCAGAGCACGCTGGCGGTTGCGCGCGAGGCCTTCGCCGCGGCCGAAGGACAGGGTCACCGGGTGGTGGCGATCGGCATCACCAATCAACGCGAAACCACCCTGTTGTGGGATCGTCGCACGGGTCGGCCATTGCACAACGCGATCGTGTGGCAGGATCGACGCACGGCAGCGTCGTGCGCGGCACTGGGCGCCGAGGGCCATGATGCCCTGGTCAACGCGCGTACCGGACTCCTGCTCGATCCGTATTTTTCGTCCAGCAAGATTGCGTGGCTGCTCGATCATGTGCCGGGTGCGCGGGCGCGTGCCGAGGCCGGTGAACTGGCCTTCGGCACGGTCGACAGCTTTTTGCTCTGGCGGCTCACCGGTGGTCGCAGCCATCTGACCGACGCCACCAATGCCAGTCGCACCTGCCTGTTCGACATCCATCGCCAGCAATGGGACGCGGACTTGTTGGCACTGTTTCGGATTCCGTCGGCCCTGTTGCCCGAGGTGCGCGACTGCGCGGCTGAGTTTGGCGCCACGGATCCGTCGTTGTTCGGGCACGCGCTGCCGATCCGCGGCATGGCTGGTGACCAGCAGGCGGCACTGATCGGCCAGGCCTGTTTCAGTCCTGGCAGCATCAAGAGTACCTACGGCACCGGCTGCTTCGTGGTGATGAACACCGGCGCGCAGGCGGCTGTCTCGCGGCACCGTTTGCTGACGACGGTGGGATACCGCCTGGACGGTGCCGTGACCTACGCGCTGGAAGGCTCGATCTTCGTCGCTGGCGCCGCCTTGCAGTGGTTGCGCGACGAACTGGGATTGATCGCCAGCGCCGGGGAAAGCGAGGCCATCGCGCGCAGCGTCGAGGATACGGGCGGGGTCTACCTGGTGCCTGCCTTCACCGGACTTGGCGCCCCGCATTGGCGCAGCGACGCCCGTGCGGTGCTGAGCGGTTTGACCCGGGGCAGCGGTCGCGCACACATCGTGCGTGCCGCATTGGAAGCCACGGCGTACCAGACTTCGGATCTGCTCGCTGCCATGGCCGAGGACGGCGTCGGTGCCACCGCGCTGCGCGTGGATGGCGGCATGGTGGGGAATGACTGGTTGCTGCAGTTCCTCGCCGATGTGCTCGACTTGCCGGTGGACCGCCCGCGCGTGATGGAGACCACCGCGCTGGGGGCGGCCTACCTGGCGGGGCGCCAGAGCGGCATCTATGGCGACTTCGGCGAGTTTGCCGGCTTGTGGCAGCGCGATGCGCGGTTCGAGCCACAGCTGGAGCACGCCGTGCGGCGGCGCTTGCTGGATGGCTGGCGCAAGGCGTTGGACAAGGCTTGAGTCGGGACGTCGGCCTGCGTTGTCGGCCTCAAGCCCGGCGACGGTTCCGGACTTCCTTTTGCGCCTTGCGCGCGCTGCCGCAGAGCAGGGCCATGTCGGTGCCGATCGCGACGAAGCGATAGCCGACACTGAACGCCCAAGCGGCCTGCTCAGCGTCGCCCATCACGGTGCCGCAGGCCAAGCCCAGCACATTGACCCGCTTGGCGCAATCGGCCATCAGCGCCCTGACATCGGCGTGGCCGGATTGTCCGATGTGGCCCATGGATGCGGACAGGTCGCCCGGCCCGACAAAGATCGCGCCGACGCCTGGAACGCGGGCGATTGTCTCCACGTTGGCGACCGCATGCACCGTCTCGATCTGCATGATCAACAACAGGTCGTCTGCGATCCGCGCCAGGTATTCGTCGTCTGCCAGGTAATTCGAGGCGCGTGTCATCAAGGCATAGCCGCGCTTGCCGCGCGGCGGGTAGTGGCTTGCGGCGACGACGGCCTCGGCTTCGCGCGCCTCTTGTACGAACGGGAACATCACCGTCGTGGCGCCAAGGTCCAGCGCATGCTTGATCGACGTCATGTTGTGGTCGGGCATGCGCACGGCGGCCGGTACGCCGGCCGCTTTGCATGACCGCAGCAACGGCAGCATGCCGTGGATCGAAGTGGGCGAATGCTCCAGGTCGAGTACCACGTAGTCGGCACCGACGTGGCCCAGCGCCTCGACCACGGTGGGCGAGCCCGACATCGACCAAACGCCCTGAAGCGATTGGCCAGCAGCCAGTGCGGCCTTGATAGGGTTGCGTGTCGCCATGTGGATCGCTCCTAGTAGATGTCCGGTTCGGGAATGGGCGCCGTGCCGGCAAGGAAATCGAAGTCGCAACCCTGCGGCGCCTGGCCAACGTGGGCGACATGCAAGGCTCCGAAACCGCGCGGGTAGATCGATGGCGGCCGTTGCCAACGCGTGCGCCGGGCCTCCAGCGTTGCGTCGTCGACCAGCAGCTCGATCCGTCCGGCAGGCACATCCAGCTCGATCTCGTCGCCGTTTTCAACGAGGGCCAAGTTGCCGCCGATCGCCGACTCCGGTGCCACGTGCAGCACGCACGTGCCGAAATGCGTGCCGCTCATGCGTGCATCGGAAATGCGCACCATGTCGCGCACGCCTGCGCGCAGCAGTTTCTGTGGTATCGGCAGGCCGCCCCATTCAGGCATGCCGGCGCCCACCGGGCCGGCGTTCTTCAGCACCAGCACGCTGTCCGCGTCGACCTCGAGTGCCGGGTCGTCGATGCGCTGTTGCATGTCCGCGGCGTTCTCGAAGACCACCGCGCGGCCACGGTGCCGCAGCAATCCCGGAGTGGCCGCGCTGGGTTTGATCACCGCGCCCTGCGGCGCCAGGTTGCCCCGCAGCACGGCCAAGGCCGGTGCGTCGGTGACTGGGTGGTCGAGGGGGCGGATAACCTCGTGATTCCAGACCTTGGCACCTTTGATATTCTCGGCCAGGCTGGTGCCGGTGACACCGAGGCAATCGGTGTCGAGCAGGTCGCCCAGCTCGGCGAACAGCGCGCGGCTGCCACCGGCGAAGTACAGGTCCTCCATCAGGTACCGGCCGGCCGGCATCAGGTCGGCGATCAGCGGCACGCTGCCGGCGCGGCGGGCGAAGTCGTCCAGGCTCAGCGCAATGCCCGCGCGCCCGGCCATCGCGATCAGATGGATCACGGCGTTGGTGGAACCGCCGATCGCCAGCTGCACCGCGATAGCGTTTGAAAAGCTGGCGGCGCTGAGCCAGCGCTGCGGTGTCCAGTCCTCCCACGCCATCGCCACTGCGCGTTCGCCTACCGCTCGCGCCATGCGCGGATGGGCCGAATCGACGGCGGGGATGGTGGCGGCGCCAGGCAGAGTCCAGCCCAGGACCTCGGCCAGCAGGGCCATCGTGGAGGCGGTGCCCATGGTGTTGCAGGTGCCGCATGAACGTACCGACACGGTGGCCAGCTCGCGCCAGTCCGCTTCACTGATCTGCCCCGCGCGCAGTTGATCCCAGTAGGCGCGCGTATGCGTGCCGGTGCCGATCGTCTGGCCGCGCCAGCGCGTGCTCAGGGTTGCGCCGGCGGGCAGGTACAGCGCCGGCAGGCCGGCGCTGGTTGCCCCCATGATCAGGCCCGGCGTCGTTTTGTCGCAGCCGCCAAGCAACACTACGGCATCCAGCGGATGACTGCGGATCAGCTCCTCGGTTTCCATCGCCAGCAGGTTGCGATAGAGCATCGTGGTCGGCTTAACCATCACCTCACCCAGCGAGAGTGCCGGCAGTTCAACCGGGAACCCACCCGCTTCCAGCACCCCATCCTTCACCGAGCGTGCGCGATCGCGCAGGTGGCCGTGGCACGTGCTCAGGTCACTCCAGGTATTGATGATGCCGATGATGGGCTTGTCGGCGTAGTCTTCCCGGCGTACACCGGTCTGGAACATGCGCTGGTGATGGGCGAATGCCCGCATGCCCGCGGCACCGAACCAACGCTGGCTGCGTAGTTCCGTGGCTGGTTTGCGAGGGCGGCTTGGCTGGTTCATCTGATGACGGTCGGGATCCTAGGACCCACAGTGTGCGATGAGGCGACACGATTGCACAGTCACGGCGCTGCGAATCACAAGTCATGTGTAATATATCATATAGTCTATAAGGACACGTGGAGGGTGCGATGACGACGTCTGCGGCAACCCCAGGCACCAGCGAGGGCCCCGGCATGTTGCGGCTCACGATCGACGCCCGCGCCGGGTTGGGCGAGTGCCCTCGCTGGTCGGTTCGCGAGCAGGTGTTGTATTGGGTCGACATCGCCGCTTGTTCCCTCAACCGCTTCGATCCAGCCAGTGGGGAGAACCGCAGTCGGGTGTTCGACGAGCCCGTGTCCTGCTTCGCCGAACGCCGCAAGGGCGGCTTCGTGCTGGCGATGCGCAATCGCTTCGCCTTGATCGATCGGTTCGAAGCGCCATTGTGCTGGCTGGGCGAGCCGGTGGAGGTGCCTGCCGGCGGGCGCTTCAACGATGGTCGCTGCGACGCCAATGGGCGCTTCCTGGCCGGCACGATCGATTTTGACGAGTCCGGTGGTGCGCTCTACCGGGTCGACGCTAGGGGCGCGGTGACATGTCTGGTCGACGGTGTGCGCAGTGCCAACGGCCTTGCTTTCAGCCCAAACGGCAACACGATGTATTGGTCGGACACGCGCAACCACATCGTTCGTTGCTGGGACTACCACGTGGCCAGCGGCGCCATCGGCGATGCGCGCACGTTCGCGGAATTCGAGCCGGGTAATGGACGTCCGGATGGCGCCAGCGTGGACGCGGACGGCTGTTACTGGTCGGCACTGTACGATGGCGAGCGGGTGGCACGTTTCGCACCCGACGGACGACTTCTCGAAGAGGTTGCCATACCTTCGCGCCACGTCACCATGATTACATTTGGTAGCGACGACCTGCGTACCGCGTACGTCACCACGGCGCGGCAGCAACTCGGCACCGGGGAGCTCGCTCGTCATCCGTGCAGCGGCGGCATTTTCAGCTTCCGGGTTAAGGTACCCGGCCTGCCCGAATCATCCTTTGCGGGTTGATCACAATGTTGCGGAATCGCTATCCCAGTCTTGCTGGCAAGAGGGTATTCATCACCGGGGGCGCGTCGGGCATTGGGGCTTGCCTGGTGCGGCGGCTGGCCGAACAGGATGCGCTGATCGGCTTCATTGATCTCGATGCCGAGTCCGCGAAGGAACTTGTGCGGACGTTGACAGCCGGAGGTCATGCCGCTCCCTGGATGCGCCAGGTGGATGTGCGCGACATTGGCGGCTTGCAGCGGGCCATCCGCGACTTTGCGGCGGTTCACGACGGGCAATTGGACGTGCTGATCAACAACGCAGCCAACGACAGTCGCGTGCCGTTCGGCGAGGTGACGCCCGAGTCCTGGGACGCCAGCCAGGAAGTCAACCTGCGTCCGCACTTTTTCGCCATGCAGGCCGCCGTTTCCCTGATGCCTTCCGGAGCATCGATCATCAACATGGGTTCGGTCAGTTGGCGCCGGCGGCGTACCGGCTTTACCGGCTACACCACGGCCAAGGGCGGCATCCACGCGCTAACGCGCACCATGGCACAGGAGCTCGGCACGTGCGGCATCCGCGTCAATTCGATTGTGCCTGGTGCGATCAAGACGGCACGGCAGATGCGGCTTTGGGTCGATCCAAAGTTGGAGCAAAGCTTCATCGACGAGCAGGCACTCAAGTTCAGGCTTGAACCCGATGACGTGGCTGCCATGGTGCTGTTCCTCGCCTCGGATGATGCGCGTGCCTGCAGCGGCCAGGACTTCCTAGTCGACGGCGGCATCGTCTGACCCTGGCGTGACTGATGGGTTGAGTGCGTCGGCGATTTGATGACGGCCACGATCGGAATCACGTGAACGGCGCTTTGTTGGTTGTGTATGGCGCCGTTCGGCCTGCGCCTGTGCTTGTCCGGCGCCAACGCAGCCAGGATCAAAAGCGGGAGTCGCGGATAGTGCGCCGCAGCATTATTTCCGCATTGAATCGGCCGCACAAACCAAGTTGACTTCACGTCTTATGTCTTATATAAGCTATAGGTATAAGACTACCTTGTGTCAGCGATTCATCATCCGAATTGGAGGGGAACATGAACCAGCGTGTATTGGCACTTGCGTGTGCGGCAGCCTTGATATCTTCAGCCCCGCTTGCTGCTTTGGCGGTGGATGCGCCTGCCGACCAGTCGGCTCCGGCCCCCCAGGAAAACCAGGATGCTGCGGCTCCGGCCACCAAAGGCCGAGTTCAACAGTTGCAGGCGGTGACCGTTACCGCTGAGAAGCGCAAGGAGGACCTGCGCCAAGTCCCAGCCGCAGTGACTGTCATCACCCTGGACACCCTGGCTCGTGCGAATACGCCCAACACCGCATCGCTGATCCAGCTCGTACCGTCGCTGACGTTCCGGCAGGGCACGACCAACCTCAACTCGTCACTCAACATCCGCGGCATCGGCACGTTGTCATTCAGCCCCGGCAGCGAGCCCAGCGTTTCCACCGTCATCGACGGCGTCGTGTACGCGGAGTCAGGGATGGCATTTACCGATTTACTCGATCCCGAGCGCGTTGAGGTATTGCAGGGACCCCAAGGTACGTTGTTCGGCATCAACGCGTCTGGCGGTGTAATGAACATCGTCACCACCAGCCCGACCAACCAGAGGCAGGGCTACGTCGAGGCTGGCGTATACAACAACAACCAGTTCCGCACGCGAGGCATGCTTTCCGGGCCGCTAAGCTCGACCTGGAACGGCCAACTCAGCTATGAGTATGGCAACTTCGAAGGCAATGCAAAAAACTACTTCAACGGTGAAAAAACCAATGGGTTCCAAAATGGTGGGGTCCGCGGCAAGTTGTTGTGGAAGCCCAGTGACAAGGTGACAGGCACCTTTATCCTCGACTACAGTCGCGCCAACAACAACTGTTGTGGCGACGCCATCAATATTGTCCGGAGCACCCCCGCCAACGACGTCGTCAGGGCGCCGAGCCTGGCCCCCGTGGTTCCGTCGTCGCACAACATCAACATCAATAACGACACCCTGCCGCTGACCCAGGACACCAGTTACGGCGTTTCTGCACAGTTTGATTGGACCCTTCCAAACGATTCGACGTTGACCTCGATCACCGCCTTTCGGGACTGGTTCAATCGACAGCGTCGGGACGGCGATTTCATGCCCAATGCACCTGCATTCGTGAATTCATCGGTGCCCGGTGGCAATACGCAACTGATCGACAATGGCACGATTTCCCTGAAACAGTATTCGCAGGAGTTGCGCCTGGCATCGTCGACGGATCAGCCATTCAAGTACGTGCTCGGAGCGTTCCTTTTTCACGCCAATATCCACGATTTCTTCTCGCGTCGGGACAATCGCTGCGACTCCTCCACGCTGGCGCCGTTGGCCAATGGCATCATTCCGTGCGATACGACCTCCACGTATTCATCGGCCATCGGCGTCGAGCACGACCAAGTCAAGCGTGACAACTACGCCGTGTTCGGGCAGGGGACCTATTCGTTCACCGACACCTTCCGTGGAATATTTGGCGCGCGTTATAGCTTCGACAAGCTGAGCTATTCACTCGCCCGGGTCACCGACAGGACCGGGTACGCCGGCATTGGTGGGAGTTTTGCCAACAGCGACAGCACCACCGAAAATAACGTATCCGGCAAGCTCGGCCTGCAATTCGACCTGACGCCAAACAACATGACTTACTTGACCTTCAGCCAAGGCTACAAGGGGCCCGCCTACAACGTCTTCTTCAACATGTCGGCGAACAATACCGCGCGTTTGGATCCGGAGAAGTCCAACAATTATGAGCTTGGTTTGAAGTCGAACCTGTTCGACAACCACCTCGCCTTGAACTTGAACGCGTTCTACTCCAAGTACCGGGGCTTTCAGACCAACAGCTTCGTCCACGTCAACGGGGTCATCATCACCAACCTGATCAACGCCGGCAAGGTGAGTACGCGCGGCGTGCAGGCCGATTTCAGGGCCACCCCGGCCGCCGGATTGATGCTCAGCGGCGGTGTCGCCTACACCGACGCCAAGATCGACAAGTTCCTGTGCCCGGTCGGGGCACCTCTCACCTGCTCGTATCCGGATGGTAGGCCGTTACCTTATGCGCCAAAGTACAAGGCGGTGGTCAATGCGAGTTACGAGCTGCCGACGTCTTTGCCATTCGTCGTTAGCATGAACACCAATTACTCTTGGCAGTCCAAGCAACAAATGGACATTGGGCAATCGCCGTATACGATCCAGCCGGCTTATGGCATCTGGAACGTGGGCATCAAGTTCGCCAACGACAACGACACGTATTCGGTGACCCTTGTGCTGCAGAACATCCTGGACAAGTTCTATGCCACGGCGCTGGTGCCGGATAGTGCGATGGGCGTCGTCAATGGAGTTGTTGTGCCAGCCACCACTTTCGTGCGTATCCAGTCGACGCAAGATTCCCGGCGCGTCGTGGGTATCGTTGGTCGAATCAACTTCTGATTGGAGCGCCTGCTTGGCGGCTCCCATGGATGCGGCGCAGGTTCCTTCCTGCAGTGCCAGGCTGAACCAAGGGTCGTTGAGTGTTGTGGACGCGGAACTCGACGGGCATGAGCCCGTCGAGGCTGTCATTGGTAATCGTGCTGCTGTGATCAGCGGCCCAGCACTCGGTTTGGACGCGCGCTTGCTCCGAGCGTCGTGATGCCCGGCCAGGCGCAGCGCTGCGCAAGTGGCTCGATGGCTCGATGGCCCGGTCCTGGTGGCGGTCGGCGTCGTCCGGTGCAGATGGCCCGGTTCATTGGGTAAAATTACTCAGCACATCGAGTGATTCGTATGAACTGCCGCGCTGCGTATGGGTCGAAGGATGGACGTCGTCGGCGCGGTGCGGGGCATGCCGCGGACGCTGCCGTGGCGCGGCGCCTGGAAGCGACCCATGCTCGTTGAACCCGGCGCGATGTGGCCGGCGCTGGCCATCCTGGTGGGGACGCTGATCCTGGTGGTCTGGCAGCCGCGGGGCCTCGGCATTGGCTGGAGCGCGCTGGCTGGCGCGGCCGTGGCGCTCGCGGTCGGGGTGGTGAGCTGGGCCGATGTCGGCGTGGTGTGGCACATCGTGTGGGACGCCACATTCACCTTTGTCGCGCTCATCGTCATCTCGGTGATCCTGGACGAAGCCGGCTTCTTCGCCTGGGCAGCCTTGCACGTGGGGCGCTGGGGCGGTGGCCGCGGGCAGGCGTTGTTTCCGCTGGTGGTGGTGCTGGGCGCGGTGGTGGCGGCGTTTTTTGCCAACGACGGCGCAGCCTTGCTGCTCACCCCGATCGTGATCGCCCTGCTTGCGCGGCTGGAGTTCCCGCCGGCGGCGGCGCTGGCCTTCATCGTTGCCACTGGTTTCGTGGCTGACGCCACCAGCCTGCCGCTGGTGGTCTCCAACCTGGTCAACCTGGTCACGGCCAATTATTTCGCCGTGGGCTTTGGCCGCTATGCGGCAGTGATGCTGCCGGTCGACCTGGTGGCCTTGGCGGCGACGCTGGTCGTCCTATGGCTGGCGTTCCATCACTGCATTCCCCGGCGTTACGAAGTGGCCCGGCTCGATGCGCCGCACGCCGCGATCAAGGACGTCCTGGTGTTTCGTGCGGCCTTTCCCCTGCTGGCGACCCTGCTCGTGGCCTATTTCGTCACTGCGCCGCTCGGGGTGCCGGTGGCCCTGCTGACCGGCGCGGCGGCTGCCGTGCTCCTGGCGATTGCCGGGCGCTGGTGGCGGCGCGGCCGCGGGGCGGTGGTGCCGGTGGCGCGGGTCCTGCGCCAGGCGCCGTGGCAGATCGTGCTGTTTTCGCTGGGCATGTACGTGGTGGTCTACGGGCTGGGCAACGCGGGGCTGACCGGGCTGGCCGCCGGTGCCTTGGAGTGGTTGGCGGCGCGCGGTGCGCTGGTGGCCACGGTCGGTACGGGCTTCCTCGCCGCGGCCCTCGCATCAGTGATGAACAACCTGCCATCCACCCTGGTCTCGGCGCTGGCGATCGGTCACGCCCAAGTGCCGGCCGCGACGCGCGAGCTGATGCTGTATGCCAGCGTGATCGGCAACGACCTCGGCCCCAAGCTCACCCCGATCGGCAGCCTGGCCACCCTGCTCTGGCTGCACGTGCTGGCTGGCAAGGGCTACCGCATCAGTTGGGGCCAGTACATGAGGCTTGGCCTGTTGCTGACCCCGCCGGTATTGCTGGTGACGCTGCTCGCGCTGTACCAGTGGCTGCAACTGCTGTCGACGCCATGAGGGCGGACCCCGATTCGAACATGCCCGCAGCCTGACTCGCCCGGGTGCGCGTTGGCGGCGCCATGGCCACACGGGGATGCAAGCGCGGCAGCAACTGGTTGACGACGTCGTCCGCGATGGCGTCTTCGAGCGTCATCAGGTTGTCGTGTGGTGGAGCATATTTGGCGCTCCAAACCACGTATCCATCCCTTGCATCGATCAGCGCGATGCGCACCCGCCAGCAATCGCCGGCGCGTTGCACGCTGCCTTCGAGGATGCTGGTTGCACCAAGCTTGCCGGCTGCCGCGCGCAGGTCCAGCGGTTGCTCGCGGAATACCAGGGTTGAGGTTCGCGCGGCGACGTGCATTCCGGGATAGGCGCCAAGGCGATTGATCAGTTCGTCGCTCAGGCCATCGCCCAGGTCACGCGTATCCGGTTCCGGGCCCAGGTTGGCAAATGGCAGCACCACCAGCACGACTGGTTCGGTGGTTCCAAGGGCGGTGAGGGATCCTGGGGATCTCGCGCTCGTTGGGGCAAACGCCACCGGTCGCAACCACAGCACGCCGAACGTCGTGAGCGACGCGAGCACCAGCAACGCCACGGTCATGCCCCACGTTGTGTGATACCGCGCGGGCACTGGCGGTTTCACGCCTGTGGTCGGTGCCGTGGCCGCACAAATCGGCGTGGGCGCACGCTCGCCGAGGGTGATTTTCTGCGTCTGCCAGACGACCGAGAGCGTGGCCCCCAAGCCCGAGGTCAGCGTCCGTTCTGCTTCCGGCGCGGTACTCCCGGGCACCGTGGATGCCACCCAGAAGTCAGGCGGCGGCGCGACTGGCGCCACCCACTGTACGCCGCGCCCATGCAGGGTACGGATGATGGTTTGCTGTGCCCCATCATCACCGAGCACACGGCGTGCCTTGTACAGCAGTTGACGCAGCGTGGTATCGCCGACGGGCCGCTTGCCCCACAAGGCATCGACGATCTCCCGCCGATCCATCGCGCGCTCGCGGTTGTCCAGCAGTACCAGGATCAGGTCGAGGACCCGATCTTCCAATTCCACCGGCACGCCGTCGCACAGCAGCCGACGTTTCGACCGCTCCAGAGTGAACTTGCCGAACCGGCATGTGGTCGCCGGTCGCGTCATGTCCGTCGCCCATCCCACCGTAGTGGCCTCGGCCTTGGGCTGGCTGGAATGATGCCACGGCGCGCTTCATGACGGCGTGAAGAACGGCGTTGCGGGCGCAATGACGGCAGTGCCTGGAGTGGTTGGGTGCGGTGTCCCGACCCGTTCGGCAAAGCGCTGCGTCGGGCCGCGACGCGGCGTAACGATGCGTCACGCTTCGTGACGTGACCTTGGCGGAGACGGCGCGTATTTTCACCGACCCCGGTGGCGCGCGCCGGCACGTGACCATCACCGAAAACGCGGATGCAGCATCGCCGCGCCAACACGCCGCGAACCGGTCCCTTGGCTGGTCGCGGATGCCGCGCCGTGCCCATGCACGGGGCGGCAATCGGCCAGGACGCATCCGCAGGAACTTCAGGCCCGAACGGGCCACCACTGAAGAGGATCGACCATCATGCCTGCCAAGAAGCTGACGCACGCCGAGATCCGGCCGGTTAAGCAACGTATCGAGGACGAATTGCTGGCACGCCCTGGAGTCGTGGGCGTGGACATCAACGAGAAGGTGTCCGACGGCAAGCCGACGGGCGAGCTGTCCATCGTGGTGTATGTCAAAGAGAAGAAGCCCAAGGGCAAGCTGCGCGCCGGTGAAATGATTCCGGCCACGATCGAAGGCATCCCGACTGACGTCAAGGAAGAAAAGATCGAATTGCAGGCGGCGGCAAGGGTCGCACTGGCCGAGGTGACCCCGCTGGTCGATGCCACCAAATACGCCACGTTGCATGGCGGCATCAGCATGGGGCCGTGCCGCTCGGTGCACCTGGATCCACCCGATGTTCCCAGCCCGGGTGACTACATCTTCGCCGGTACCCTCGGGGCATTGGTCACCGACCGGACCACCAAGGCACAAATGGCGCTGACCAACTTTCACGTGGCCTGCGTCGACAGTACCTGGGCAGTGGGCAACGCCCAATGCCAGCCGAGCCGGGTGGATGGGGGGTCCTGTCCAGGGGACACCTTCGGCACCTTGACCCGGGCGACCCTGAGCACCCACGTCGACGGCGCCGTGGTGACACTGCAGTCCGGACGGACCACCGACTGCTCGATCGAGGAAATCGGCGCCGTGAAGGGCCAGGCCGCGGCGGTGCTCAACTCGGCGGTGCGCAAACGCGGTCGGACCACCGGATTGACCTATGGAACGGTCAACTCGGTCGACGCCAGCGTGACGATCAATTACGGCGACGGCCTCGGCAACCACACGCTCAAAAACCAGATCCGTATCACGCCGGACACGTCCCAGAGCGCCATGTTCAGCGACCATGGTGACTCGGGCTCGGTCGTGGTGGATGGCGCCAACAAAGTCGTCGGGCTTTTGTTCGGCGGCAGCAATGTGGCGACCTATGCCAATCCCATTCAATTTGCACTCGACGAGTTGAACGTGGATCTGTGCGTGAAGACGCTCAAGTGGGTGACCAGGCCGATCATTTGCGAGCCGATCGTCACCAAGCCGATCGTCTGCATGGTCAGGACCAACACCGTGATTTGCCAGATTGCCACCAGACCCGAGATCTGCCGCATCCTGACGACGCCCGCCATATGCCTGATCAAGACGAAGGTGTGCCCGGTGCCGACCCGCGCTTGCCCGCCCGTGTCCCTGGCATGCGGGCCGGGGCGGGGTCCCGGCACTGGACCGGGGCCACTCGGGCCCTCGTCGGCGGGCGAGGGCGGTGCCGGCGCGCTGGACCAGCTGTATGGCAGCCCCGGAGTGGACCCGACCGATGAGGCGTTTTGGCTGGGTTACTACACCGCCCTGGATGCGCTCGATCGCGCCGAGCAGCCTGAGGAAGAATGAACTGCGCCTTGCGCGGCGCCCAGCTCGCCAAGCTGGTGCGCCGCCTGGTGGATGAGGGCGTGATCGACGCGGACGCGGCGCGCGATGGGCGGATCACGGTCACCGATTTGTCGCGCTCGAACCCGGTGGGTCTGGTATGCCTCGATGGTTGTCCGGAGATCGTGGTCAAGGGCGGTACGATTGCCCGCGACGGCGTGGATCCCGTCCCGGCTGAACTTGCCGCCTACGAATGGCTGGGCATGTCAGCCGAGACGGCGCGCCTGGCCCCCGCGCCACTGCTGGCGGTGGCTGGCGACTCGGCGGTCGTCAGTCAGTGGTTGCCCGGCGCCGTGTCGCTGCACGCTGCGCTTGCAGCGGATGCAAACGCGGGCGAGGGCCTGATTGCCGAGGTCGGGCGCATGTTGGGGGTCCTGCACCGGGCCCGTCATGGACTGCAGCGGCTGGCGACCCGGCGGCCGTGGGTCCTGGACGTCCCTGCGGGCCGCGTACCGGTCATCGCCCTCGACAATGCCCCGGCGAGTCGGCTGGTCGACACACTCCGGCAATGCCCCCAGCTGCTCGCGACGATCGCGAGCGTGGACGCAACCTGGGTGCCACGCGCGATGATCCATGGCGACATCAAGTTCGACAACATCCTGGTGGCTCCCGATCGCATGCTTTTCGTGGACTGGGAACTGGCGGGCCTGGGACCGCCGGCCTGGGATCTGGCCGGGATCGTCGACGGTTTGTTGGTTCCCGCGTGCATCCAGGGCGATTGCGAAATGGTGGATGCGGCGTACGTCGCGCAATTGGCCGAGCCAGCGCTGGCAGCGCACCGCGCCGCTGCCGGGGCCGAATTCAGCCCGTCACTGCCGGAGCTTGCGGCGGCGACGGCGGCGCGCCTGGCGCAGACGGCGACGCAACTGGCCGCCATGGGCCATGATTCCCCTGATGCGGCGGCCGGCGCGCCCCGCGTGCTCGCGAAGGCGGTCGAGCTCGCCGGTCGGCTCGCATCCCTGCCGGCGCCGGCGGCCGCGTGTGCGCTGTAGCGGCCAGCGCCGACGTCACCGCGTCGGTCGAGGATGCGCTTGAACTGCTGTCGGCCAGTGGTTGCAGCGACCCCGTCTCGCGCGCCGAAGTGCTGTACGCGCACTGGTACGTCCGGGCACGCCCCGGCTTTACCGTGCCGCCCGGATGTCCACCGGACCTGGTGGAGATGTTGCGTACGGCACACGCCGGTTATCGGGTCTGGGAGGACGGGTGGCGGGTAGAGCACGTCGGCTCGCGCGGGCAGGCCATCGTGCGTCGTGGCAGCAACGTGTGCCTGCTGGAGCTCAGCGATTATGCCCCGGCCACGCGACGCGGTTTGCTCCCGCGGCCTGGCGACGTGGTGTCGGCAGTGACACGGCGGGACCGCGTCGAGCCACGCGACGGATGGTGGCGCGCGGCCGGGCCCGCGTGGTCCTGGGCGCGCGCGCCACGTGGCACCGTCCGCCTGTATTTCGCCGCCGGCATCAGCGTTCTTCCTGACCTGGTCGGGGCTCTCACCGGCATGCTCGCAAACGAGACATCGCCATGGATGCTGAAGTGCGCCACGGACCCGGCGCAGTACGCTCGTGCCGATGCCGTCATCGCGTACCTGGTGCCCGGCGCGCTCAAGCGCCATGGAACGCAGATCGTCGCGTTGATGGAATCCTGCAGCGATGGCGAGTTGGGCGACGTGCCGTCGCTGACGTTGCCCGTGGTGCGGGGATTGGCCGCGGCTGTCGATCCGGGAGGCGATGAAAGTTTTGGTACGCATCGTTGCCGGTTGGTGGCGGAGGGGGCGGATGGTGGCGTGCAGGGCGTCCGCGCCAGATTCGCGGCCGACGGGATCAGCCTGGAACGGCCATGGGCGCGGGAAATGGACCGGCTGCTGCCATGGGAAAGCGCGTGAACGCCATCGATACGACGCCGTTGCGCGCGTGTGCCGGGCGTGCGGCCGACGTGCTGGTGGAGACGGCGATGGTGGTTGGCGGGACATCGACGTGGCTGGGAGTCGCTGCCGGCAGCACCGACGAGAGTGACAACGCCATCTACTCGACGGGACAGGTCACGCTGTACGACGGCAGTGCCGGCATCGCGATGGCGGCATGGTCGGTCGCCTGCGCGCTGGGTCGCGATGATCTGGCTAACGTAGCCCTCGGCGCCGCACGCCATGCTCTCGCCAGCCGTGACGCGTCGGCGGCCATGGGACTGTTCGATGGCTTGGCCGGCATTGGCCTGGCGGCATTCGAGGTGGGCACGCGCGCAGGTGACCGGAAATTATGTGCCGGTGGGCTGGACGTCCTCGGGCAAGTCGCTGCCGCCCCGCCAACGGAGGTCGACCTGATTGGCGGGAGCGCGGGCATCATCCTGGCCCTGTTGCGCGTGGCCGAACTGACGGGCGCCGAGCGCTGGCGAACGGCGGCACGCACGCATGGCGAGCACTTGCTCGCCACCGCCAATCGTCATCCCTGGGGTTGGGGTTGGCCGCTTGCGGCCTTTGACGGCGGCGAACTGTGCGGCCTCGCCCATGGCGCGGCAGGTATCGCCTGGTCCATGGGGGCGCTCGCCGCCGCCACCGGCGACGCCCGTTTCCTGGCGGCCGCCGATGGCGCGCGTCGCTATGAACGCAGCTGGTTTCAGCGCCTGGAGAATAATTGGCCGGATCTGCGGGTAACCACGCAAGCGGCGTCCGGGGCAGCCCTCACCTGTCCGGCATTCTGGTGCCACGGCGCGACCGGGATCGGCATTTCCCGGCTGGCGTTGTTCCGGCTGGACCCGCACCCGGCGCTCATTGCCGAAGCCACGTCGGCGCTGCAGGCGGCAACCAGTGCGGTGTCCCAGGAGCTGGACGACTATCCGGCGGCAGGCCTGACCCTATGTCACGGCCTCGGCGGCAGCTTGCTGTTGTTGGCCGCCGCGCATCACGCCCTGGGGGAGGCCAGCCATCTCGAAGCGGCACGTTGGCTGGCGGCGCAAGCGCTCGATCGGCTTGGATCGGACCCGTGGACGTGGCCCTGCGGCGTCCCCAATGGCGGCTTCAGCGCCGGCCTGATGACTGGGCTCGCCGGTGCGATGTACGTATTGTCGCGCGTTGCCGAGTCCGGTGAGGCCGACCCGCTGGCCGTGCTCGGTGACCAGGGGCCAGCCTGACCGGCAGCTTGTCGGGACCTCCAGCCGCCCGGCGCGTGGGCAGGCGGCCATGCCCCCTCCGGCGTCATTCCTCCTCTCCGTCGTCATTCCCGCGAGGCGCTCTTCAACAGCCGAAGGCTGGTCAAGCGGGAATCCAGGCTCTTGAACTCTCGGCAGCGGTCCCGCACGGGCCTTGCTGCTGGCTGGCTAGCCGCTCAACGAACCGGTGGTGCGCCATGGTCCGTTCGTGATGAGCAACGAGGCCGAGCTGCGCCAGGCCTTCGAGGATTACCGCTCCGGCCGCATGGGCGAAATCACGCGCCAGGCCACCATCGGCTGACGGAGCCTGCGGCGCAGGTTGCCGCTCGGGCGATGCGTTTCGCTGCCGCGCGCCGGGGCGGGCTCAGGCGCGGCCGTAGGCGTCGTCGTAGCGGACGATGTCGTCTTCGCCGAGATAGCTGCCGGACTGCACCTCGATGAGCTCCAGCGGCAGCTTGCCGGGGTTGCGCAGACGGTGCCGGCTGCCCAGTGGGATATAGGTGCTCTGGTTCTCCGGCAGCAGGAAAACCTTGTCGTCGCAGGTGACCTCGGCGGTGCCGGAAACCACGATCCAGTGCTCGGCGCGATGGTGGTGCTTCTGCAGGCTGAGCACGGCGCCGGGCTTGACCACGATGCGCTTGACCTGGAAGCGCGGACCCTGCTCCAGCGAGTCGTAGGTGCCCCAGGGCCGGTGCACCAGGCGGTGCAGCTCGTACTCGCTGCGCCCGGCGGCCTTCAGTTGCTCGACGATCTTCTTCACGTCCTGCGCGGCATCGCGATGCGCGACCAGGGTGGCATCCGGCGTGGTCACCACGATCAGGTCGTCGACGCCGACGGTTGCGAGCAGATGGCGGTCGTGCGAGCGCAGCAGTGAGTTGCGCGTGTCCACCGCCAAGGTGTCGCCTTCCCGTCGATTGCCCTCGGCGTCCTTGTCGCCGGCGAACCACAGCGCCGACCATGAACCAATGTCGCTCCACCCGCAGCCCACCGGGATCACGGCGGCGCGTCGGGTCTTTTCCATCACCGCATAGTCGATGGACTTGTCGGGGGCCTGCGCGAAGGCCTCCCGGTCGATGCGCACGAAGTCCAGGTCGGCGCTGGCCTTCGCAAAGGCCGTGCGCGCCGCGGCCAGCATCTGCGGTGCGTGCGCGTCGAGCTCATCCAGATAAGTGGAGGCCTTGAACAGGAACATGCCCGAGTTCCAGTCGTAGCCACCGTCGGCAAGATACGACTGGGCCGTGGCCAGGTCTGGTTTCTCGACAAACTGGCCGACCCGATAGCCGTGATCGTCGATTGCCTCGGCACGCCGGATGTAGCCGAAGCCGGTGTCTGGCCGATCCGGGCGGATGCCGAAGGTGACCAGCCAGTCGTTTGCGGCAAGCGATATCGCTCGAGTCACCGCCTCGACGAATGCCCTGGTGTCACCGATCAAGTGGTCGGCCGGCAGCACCAGCAACAGCGCTTCGGGATCACGCTGCAAGGCCTGCAAGGCACCCAGCGCGATGGCTGGGGCCGTATTGCGCGCAAACGGCTCGAGCATGATCGCCGCGCCCTCGATGCCAGCCCGAAGCAACTGGTCGGCAGCGAGGAACCGGTGATTCTCGCTGGCCACCACGATGGGTGCGGCGACGTCCGGCAACTGCCGGGTACGCGCGAGGGTCTGCTGGAACAACGTCTCCTCGCCGGCCAGGGGCAGGAATTGCTTGGGAAAGTCCTTGCGCGATACTGGCCAAAGCCGCGTGCCGCTGCCGCCACTCAGGATCAAGGGGATCAGCATGAAATGACACTCCTGGTGGGGTGGATGCACCGCGGGCGGGCGTGTGCATGTCGCGGGCCCGGGAATCCTGGGGAAGCCTTCTCATCCGTCATTCCCGCGAAAGCGGGAGGCGCCTCAAGACAGCGAAGCCGGCCATCTGGTGCATCCGGCCACTCGGCATCCCACGCCTCGTCATTCCCGCGAAAGCGGGAATCCAGATGCTTTTGCATGTTCGTTGCCAGCCTCACAAGCACTGGATTCCCGCTTTCGCGGGAATGACGGTTTCGCTGCTGCACGGTCAAGGTGTTCTGCATGTTCATGATGCGTCCATGGTATCGCGAAGGGCGCGCAGCACCGTAGGCAGGCGTTGTCGCCAGTCAGGCAGCGGGTAGGCAAAGCGCTGCTGGAAGCCGCGGTTGTCGAGCAGCGACCAGGCCGGGCGTTGGGCTGGCGTGGGGTAGTCGGCGCTGGCGATGGGCAGCACGCGCGGCGCGCGCGTGACCAGGCCCAGGGCCTGCGCCTCGGCGAAGATCGCGTTGGCAAAGCCATACCAGGTGGTGGCGCCGCTGGCGACCAGGTGGTGCGTGCCACCGAGCTGCTTGCGTTGCGGCGAGCCCGCCCGCTGCCAGCAATCAAGCGCGGCGAGACTGGCGGCCACGATCAGGCCAGTGTCGGTGGGCGTGCCGTGCTGGTCGACCACGACGCGCAGCTCGTCGCGCTCGGCGCCCGCGCGCAGCATGGTGCGCATGAAATTGTGGCCGTGCGCGGCATAGACCCAGGCCGTGCGGAAGATGAGGTGGTCGGCGCCACTGCCTCGCAGTGCCTGTTCGCCGGCCAGCTTGCTGCGGCCGTACGCCCCCAATGGCGCGGTCGGCGCATCCACCTTGTAGGGCCACGGCTGGCGCCCGTCGAAGACGTAATCGGTGGAGTAGTGGATAACCAAAGCGCCATGGTCTGCGGCCCAGCGCCCGATCACGCCGACCGCCTCGCCATTGACACGGGTAGCCAGCGCCTCTTCCTGCTCGGCGCGATCGACGGCGGTGTAGGCCGCGGCATTCACCACCAGGGTCGGCCGCACCCGGTCGAGCAAGGCGCGCAGCGACTCGGGCGCCGACAGGTCAGCGATTTCGCCTCGTCCACCAACAGCCAGTACACCGTCGCGGCTGGCGCTGACCAGTTCGCCGCGAGTGGCCAGGCCGCCCTGCTCAAGAAAGGTGCGACCCAACTGGCCATTGGCGCCAAGCAGCAAGATCTTCATGGACACCTCGAAAAGCCACCGTCATTCCCGCGCAAGCGGGACAAGCGCGAAGCGCGCAGGACGCATGAAGTGCGGCCCCGAAGGGGCGGCCACCTCGAGTCATCCAGTGTCTCGGTGTCGGTATGCATGGAAGTCACTGGATCCCCGCCTTCGCGCACTGCTGTCCGGAATAAATTCGTGCCGCGACACCGAAGACGTGGCGACGCAAGGTTGGATGACTGTCACGCGCAACCTGGACTCAAAAAAAGATGGTCACCCCGTTGTCTTATCCAGAATCCCGAACCTCCATCGTCATCCCCGCGAAAGCGGGGATCCAGTGCTTTTAGGTGTCTGCAAAGGCCAAAGCACTGGATTCCCGCTTTCGCGGGAATGACGCCAGGTAAGGTTTCGGCGTCCTGGCACGATACCGTAGATGAAGCAAAGGCGGTTCCGAAAACGTTCCGGACAGCAGTGCGCGAAAGCGGGGATCCAGTGCTTTCAGGTGGCCCGAGGCCAAAGCGGTGGATTCCCGCTTGACCGGCCCTTCGGCCGCTGGAAAGCGCGTTCGTGGGGATGCCGAGGAAGTAGCTTGGCAAAATGTACTCATGCCTCATACACCGGCAGCCGTTCGGACGGCACGTCCGCGAGCAAGGGTGTCTGGCGGTCCTTGTCCGACAGCAGCGGATCACTGACCGGCCAGTCGATGCCCAGCGCCGCGTCGTTCCAGCGGATGCCGGCATCGGCCTGGGGGTCATACAGGGTGGTGCATTGGTAGGTGAAGGTGGCGAACTCCGATACCACACAGAAGCCGTGGGCAAAGCCTTCCGGTATCCAGAAGTGGCGATGATTGGTGGCGGTGAGCATCACGCCGACCGATTGCCCGAACGTGGGCGACCCGCGGCGGATGTCGACCGCGACGTCGTAGACCTCGCCTTCCACCACGTTGACCAGCTTGCGCTGCGGGTTTGGCCACTGGTAGTGCAGGCCGCGCAACACGCCGCGGGCCGAGCGCGACACGTTCGACTGGACGAAGTGATCGAGCTCGAGCCCTGCCTCCCGGAACTTCCGCTCGTTGAAACTCTCGTAGAAAAAGCCACGGGCATCACCGAACACCTGGGGTTCGAGGATCAGCGCGCCTGGCAAGGAGGTGTTGATCACTTTCATCGGGAGAGGCCTCCGCGAACCAGTTCCTGCAGGTACTTCCCATAGCCCGTCTTGGCCAGCGGCTCCGCCAGGCGCAGCAACTGCTCGTCGTCGATCCAGTGGTTGGCATAGGCGATCTCCTCGGGGCAGCAGACCTTCAGGCCCTGCCGGTTCTCGATCGTCTCGATGTAGTTGCCGGCTTCCATCAGCGACTCGTGCGTGCCGGTATCGAGCCAGGCGAAGCCGCGGCCGAGCTGCTCCAACTGCAGCGAGCCGTCGTCGAGATAGCAGCGGTTGAGATCGGTGATTTCCAGCTCGCCACGGGGTGACGGCTTCAGCTCCGCCGCGTAATCGCAGACTCGCCCGTCGTAGAAATACAAGCCGGTCACCGCGTAGTGCGACTTCGGCGCGGCGGGCTTCTCCTCCAACCCGATCACCCTGCCGGTGGCATCGAACTCGGCCACGCCATAGCGTTCCGGATCCTTCACCCAGTAGCCGAACACGGTGGCGCCGCGCTCGCGTGCGGCGGCGCGCTTGAGTCGTTCGGTGAAGCCGTGCCCATAGAAGATGTTGTCACCCAGCACCAGGCAACTGGGCTTGCCGTCGACGAAATCGTGGCCGATCGTGAACGCCTGGGCCAGGCCGTCCGGCGAGGGCTGCACGGCGTAGCGGATGTCCAGGCCCCACTGCGAGCCGTCGCCCAGCAGGCGCTGGAACATCGCCTGCTCGTGCGGCGTGTTGATCACCAGGACCTCGCGGATGCCGGCCAGCATCAAGGTGGCCAGCGGGTAGTAGATCATCGGCTTGTCGTACACCGGCAACAACTGCTTGCTGATGGCACGGGTGATCGGATGCAGCCGGGTGCCGGAGCCACCGGCGAGGATGATGCCTTTCTGGGTCGTGCTCATGAACCGAGGCGCTCCATGCGGTAGCTGCCGTCAAGCACGCGCCGCACCCACGGCTGATGGTCGAGGTACCAGTCCACGGTCTGCGCGATGCCGCTCTCGAAGGTATGGGTGGGCTGCCAGCCCAGCTCGCCTTGCAGCTTGCTGGCGTCGATCGCATAGCGGCGGTCGTGGCCGGGGCGGTCCTTCACGTAGCTGATCAGCGATTCACGCGGCTGGCCGTCGGCCAATGGCCGACGGGCGTCGAGCAGTGCACAGATCGTTTTCACCACGGTGATGTTCTCACGCTCGGCGTTGCCGCCCACGTTGTAGGTTTCGCCGACCCGGCCGGCTTCGAGCACGCGGCGGATTGCGCTGCAGTGGTCGCCGACGAACAGCCAGTCGCGGATATTGCGGCCATCGCCGTAGACCGGCAGCGGCTCGCCGGCCAGGGCCTTCTCGATGGTCAACGGAATGAGTTTCTCGGGAAACTGGAACGGCCCGTAGTTGTTCGAGCAGTTGGTGGTCAATACCGGCAAGCCGTAGGTGTGGTGGAATGCCCGCACCAGATGGTCCGAAGCGGCCTTGGACGCCGAATACGGCGAGTTCGGCGCATACGGTGTCGTCTCGGTGAACTTGCCCTCGGCGCCCAGCGAGCCGTAGACCTCGTCGGTCGACACATGCAGGAAGCGGAAGCTGTCGTGGGCTGCACCTTCCAGGCTGCGCCAGTAGTCGCGCGCGCATTCGAGCAGACCCAGCGTGCCGACCACATTGGTCTGGACAAACTCGGCCGGACCATCGATGGAGCGGTCCACATGCGACTCGGCTGCGAAATTGACGATGGCGTCAGGCCTGTGTTCGGCCAAGGTCCTGGCCACCAACGTATGGTCGCCGATGTCGCCATGGACAAAGACATGGCGCTCGTTGCCGGCCAGGGTCGCCAGCGTGTCCAGGTTGCCGGCGTAAGTCAGCTTGTCCAGGTTGATCACGCGCAGGCCGTCCGCAACCGCCTGCAACACGAAATTGGCCCCGATGAAGCCAGCGCCGCCGGTGACCAGCAGGGTCGGGGTCTTGAGGGCGGAAGTGGTCACAGAGGATCGTCCGAGTTGGGAGTGGTGACGCGCGGGACATCGTCCGGTCAGCGGACACGGTGCAAGGCCAGCTATTTTGGCGGTCGGCGCCGCCATGATCCAGCCCATTGCATGAATGGCGGTGTCGTGGGTGCGGACGCGATCATGGGCCGCCCGCTAGAATGGCGTCCTTGCCATCTCCTGAGGCGGCCCGCGCGGGTTGCATATATATCGATGAGGAACACGACGAAACCTGTCAGCAAGGCTGCTGCGCCACTGGGTATCGGCACGCGGGCCATCCATGCCGGGCAACATCCCGATCCGTCCACCGGCGCCATCATGACGCCGATCTACGCGACTTCCACCTACGTGCAGGAAAGCCCGGGCAAGCACAAGGGCTACGAGTATTCGCGCACGCAGAACCCCACGCGCATGGCCTATGAGCGCTGCGTGGCCAGCCTGGAAAGCGGGGCGGCCGGATTTGCGTTCGGCTCCGGCATGGCGGCGATCGCCACCGTGCTGGAACTCCTGGACAGCGGCAGCCACGTGATCGCCATGGACGATCTCTACGGCGGCAGCTACCGCCTGTTCGAGCGCGTGCGCCGGCGTTCGGCGGGGCTGGATTTCAGTTTCGTCGACTTGAACGACACGGCGGCGTTGAGGGCCGCGCTCAAGCCAAACACGCGCATGATCTGGGCCGAGACGCCCACCAACCCGCTGCTCAAGCTGGTCGACCTGGCCAAGGTCGCAAAGTTTGCCGCCAAGCACGACCTGCTGCTGGCGGTGGACAACACGTTTGCCTCGCCGATCGTGCAGCGCCCGCTGGAGCTGGGCGCGGACATCGTGGTGCATTCGGCCACCAAGTTCATCAACGGCCACTCGGACATGGTTGGCGGCGTGGTCGTGGTCGCCGACGACGATCTCGCCCAGCGCATGGCCTTCCTGCAGAATTCGGTGGGCGGCATTGCCGGTCCGTTCGATGCGTTCCTGGCCATGCGCGGCCTGAAGACGCTGCACCTGCGCATGCAGGCGCACTGCGCCAACGCGCTGGCCCTCGCGCAATGGCTGGAGCGCAACGACACGCTGCAGCGCGTGATCTACCCCGGCCTCAAGAGCCATCCGCAGCATGCACTGGCGAAGCGCCAGATGCATGGTTTTGGCGGCCTGATCACCATCGAGGTGAAGGGCGGGTTGAAGCGCGCGCGCACCGTGCTTGAGCGTTGCAGGCTGTTCTCCCTGGCCGAATCCCTGGGCGGCGTGGAAAGCCTGATCGAGCTGCCTGCCATCATGACCCATGCGTCCGTGCCGGCCGCCAACCGCCGTCGCCTTGGCATCAGCGACGGGCTGATCCGCCTGTCAGTCGGCGTGGAGGACATTGCGGACCTGCGGGCCGAACTCACTGATGCCTTGGGCCGCTAGACGTTTCGATGTACCTCGCGTCCGATGCGGAGGCTGGCCGAAGCCTACCCCGAACAGACCACAGCAGGTGAGCGCCGTGCGCAAGCAAAGGAGGGCCATCGGCATCCAGCTCTTGAACCTCTCGGCCTGGATACGCCGGCAACCTTGGCTCAAGGTTCTCTATCGCCGCTTCCCTGCAACGTTGCGCAACCGTATGTCGGAGGCGTTGGCTGCGCGCGCCAATCAGCAACTCAAGTTCAGGCGAACTGCCGGGTGGAATCCCGCGCAGCGGCCGGCCGAGCCAGTTGCGGAAACCGCCAGGAGCGCGCATGCCGCTGCATCTGGCGTAAACATCTTCGCCTACGTCCGCGGCCAGTTCGGACTCGCCGAAGGGGCGCGGCAGTACGCACGCGCCCTGCTGACGGAAGGCTATCCGGTGGCGATCATCGACATCGACATCGACGTGCCGCATGGCATGGACGACCGCAGCCTCGATCCATATGTCGGTAGTGAGGCGCCGTATGCGGTCAACCTGGTTTTCGTCAATCCCGATTATCTGGATCAGGCGATGGCCAGTATCGGGCGCGAGCGGCTGGGTAACCGGCATACCATCGCATGCTGGTTCTGGGAGCTGGAGAAATTTCCCGACGCATGGCGGCATGCGTTGGACCGCGTGGACGAAGTGATGGTCTCGACCGCGTTCGTCCGCCGTGCGGTGGCCGCGGTCACCGACAAACCGGTGTGGATCGTTCCGTTGCCGGTCGGAGAGCCGGTGGACAGTGGGCTGACCCGTGCCGATTTTGGGCTGGAAGACGATGACTTCATCTTCCTG
This sequence comes from Rhodanobacter sp. FW510-R10, assembly GCF_058781105.1. Taxonomy (NCBI): domain Bacteria; kingdom Pseudomonadati; phylum Pseudomonadota; class Gammaproteobacteria; order Lysobacterales; family Rhodanobacteraceae; genus Rhodanobacter; species Rhodanobacter sp. FW510-R10. The sequence continues at coordinate 1,182,830 of NZ_JBYSWL010000001.1, forward strand.
TGCAGCTTCGATTTCAACTCGTTTTTGGCGCGCAAAAATCCATTTGCGGCGATCGAGGCGTTCCGGCGCGCGTTCGCCGACCGACGGCCAAACGTCAAGTTGCTGGTCAAATCCAGCAACGGTCACCGTCACCCGGAGGCGTTGCGCGGATTGCTCAACACCGCGGGCGCCGATGGGCGAATCATCCTCCGCGACGAGCTCCTCGACCGCGAGGACCTCGCCGCCTTGCAGCGTTGCGTCGATGTGTACGTGTCGCTGCATCGCGCGGAGGGATTCGGCCTTGGGCTGGCCGAATGCATGCGCCTGGGCAAGCCAGTGATCGCCACCGCATGGTCGGGAAACATGGAGTTCATGACAGCCGACAACAGCTGCCTGGTCGATTACCAACTGGTGCCCGTGGGCGAGGGTCAGTATCCGTACCATGTTGGCCAGTATTGGGCTGAGGCCAATGTCGACCATGCGGCTGGGCTGATGCGACGCCTGGTGGACGATCCCGCGTTTGCGGCCGGCATCGGCAGCAGGGCTGCGCGAGACATCCGCAGCCTCCTGTCACCGCAGGTCGCGGCGCAGAAGCTCATCCGGCGAATCGAATCGCGCTCTTCGCGGCCCGGTATCCCGCCCGCGTCTGCAACGCATTCCGGTGCTGTAGATCGGCAGGGGAGAGCGCCATGAACGGCATGCTGATGGCGATCTGGAGCTATCGCCACTTCATCGTTTCCTCGATCAGGAACGACCTGCGCTCGCGCTTCGCCCGCAGCAAGCTGGGCGCGGTGTGGATGATCCTGCAACCGTTGGCCCAGGTCTTGATCTACTCCCTGGTGCTCTCGCGCATCATGATCGCCAAACTCCCCGGTATCGACAGCCCGTACGCATACTCGATCTACCTCCTCGCCGGCATGCAGGCCTGGTCGCTGTTCAGTGAAGTCGTCACGCGGTCGCTGACCGTCTTCGTCGAGAATGGCAGCCTGCTGAAGAAGATCGTGTTTCCGCGGGTGTGCCTGCCCATCGTCGTCCTGGGTTCGGCGCTGGTGAACAACATCCTGCTGTTTGTCGTCATGATGATCGTGTTCGCACTGCTAGGGCACTTCCCGCTTTACGCGCTGTTGTGGATGCCCGTGTTGACCTTGGTGACCGCGGCGTTCTCGCTGGGCCTGGGGCTGCTGATGGGCGTGCTGAACGTGTTCGTCCGCGACGTCGCCCAGTTCATGATGGTGGTGTTGCAGTTGTGGTTCTGGCTGACGCCCGTGGTCTACATGGTCTCCATCATTCCGGAGAAGCTGCATACGGCGATGCACCTCAATCCCATGTACTGGATCGTCGCCGCCTACCAGGAAACCTTGGTGTACGGCCGCGCGCCGGAGCTCAACGGCCTCGCTGTGGTCACGGTGGCGGCCCTGATCCTGCTTGGGTGTTCGTTGCTGCTGTTCCGCAAGGCCGCCCCCGACATGGTGGACGTGCTGTGAGTGCGGTCGTGTTGCAAGTCACAGGTGTCGGCAAGTCCTTCAGGGAGTACGGCAGCGAGTGGCGCCGGTTCGGCAGCTGGTTCGGCATGCACTCGTCGCGGGTCAAGGAGCATTGGGTGCTGCGGAACATCAGCTTTGCCGTGCATGCGGGCGAGGCATTGGGCATCGTCGGCCAGAACGGTGCGGGCAAGAGCACCCTGCTCAAGATCATCACCGGCACGCTGGGTGCCACCGAAGGGAGTGTGTGGGCGCGTGGCCGCGTGGCCGCGATCCTCGAGCTTGGCATGGGGTTCGATCCGGATCTGACTGGCCGGCAAAACAGCGAACACGTCGCGGGGCTGATGGGATTCTCGCGAGTCGAAATACGCGCGCTGCTGCCGCAGATCGAGGCTTTTGCCGAAGTCGGTGCCTATTTCGACGAGCCGGTTCGAACGTATTCGAGCGGCATGCAGATGCGTGTCGCCTTCAGCCTGGCGACCGCTGCAAGGCCGGATGTCCTCATCGTCGACGAAGCGCTCGCTGTCGGCGATGCGTATTTCGTGCACAAGTGTTTCAAGCGGATCCATGAGTTCCGCGACCAGGGTACGACCCTGCTGATCGTTTCCCATGACAAATCGGCGGTGCAGGCTTTGTGCGACCGCGCGGTCATGATCGATCATGGCCGTCTGGTGGCGGACGGCCTGCCGCAGGAGGTGTTGGATTTCTACAATGCGCTCATCGCCGAAAAGGAAAACAGCACAGTGCGGCAAACCCGGCAGGACGACGGCACGGCTGTCACGGTGTCTGGCACCGGCGAAGCCGTGGTCGAGGCGATCTGGCTGGAAGATGCTGCGGGCAAGCGCGTCGAATTCGTCGGCGTGGGTGATCCGGTGGATCTGGTCATCCGGGCCCGCGCCGATGCGGCGCTCGCCCGACTGGTGATCGGCTACATGATCCGCGACCGTCTCGGCCAAGCCGTGTTCGGCACCAATTCGTTCTACACGGACCAGGTCATCGAGGATGCGCAAGCAGGTGAAATGTTCGAGTTTCGCGCGCGATTCCCGATGAACCTCGGCGTCGGCAGCTACTCCGTCTCCGTGGCGCTGTCGAGTACGGAGACGCATCTGGTGAACAACTACGAGTGGCGCGATCTGGCACTGGTATTCACCGTCGTCAATACGCAACGCACGGCATTCGTAGGGATGTCCTGGATACATCCAGAGATCACCATTTCTGCACTTGGGCGCGCTGATGCTCCGGCTGCATCACATGCAGATGCCCATCGAAAACGCGATGTGCTGGAAGGGCGGAACTGATTTTCCCGGGTTGCTGCGCCAGGCGCGGCCCCACCCCACGATTGAGGTCGAAGCACCATGAACCCTACCGATCCGGACAACCGCGGTGATAAACCCGCCCCAGCGCAAAACGCGCCGAGTCTCGAGAATTTGATGGCGGGCATTCGACTCGAGTTGATCGGCAGTACGCACGATCCGCTGCAGACTGCCCGGGCCACAGACGAAGGTACATTGGAACGCGCGGGAAAAGCGAGTGCCGCGACCTTGAGTGTCGAGGAGATCATGGAGCGGCTCCGCCGTGAGCTGAAGCGGCGGCGTAGTGATGCACCGGGTCCGGCACCAGGGCCGTCCGCCGCGGTTCGCGGGGAAGGCTGCCTGCCACGCTGGCGATCGTCGGTGGCCCCGCTTCCAATCCAACAGGCCTATGTGCTGGGCGACATGCTGCGCTCCTCCGATGGCGAATTTGTCGACAATGCTTTCCGGATCCTGCTTCGGCGCCCGGCGAGCGCCAGCGAGAAAGCCCATTATCTGGAGGCGTTGCGCGGCAACGTCATGGGCAAGGTTGAGGTCCTCGGCGCCATCAGGTTTTCAGACGAAGGAATGCGGCATGCGGTCCACGTCGACGGGCTGCTGCTTCCCTACAAATTGCACAAGTGGCGACGCATTCCGGTACTGGGATGGTTCCTGGCCACCGGTATCGCCCTGTTCCGTCTTCCCCGGCTGTTTGCGCACCTGCAGAAGCTGGAGGCCGTCGGCGCACAGGAAAGCCAGGAGCTCGGACGGTCGCTCAACGAACTGGCCCATGCGGCGGAGAAGCGCCAGGCGCAGCTGGACGAACAACTCGATGTTCTTGGCAGATCGCAACGCCGGCTGGGGGCAAGGCTGTCGGATGAGATGCCGGTGCTTTCCCAGGGCATCGACGCGTTGCAGCGGCAGTTCGTGGTACAGGCAGCGATGACGGCGCAGATCGAGGCCCGACTGAAGGAGCTCGATCAGCTAGAAGCAGCGTTCACCGCGCGCTTCGAATCCGCACAGGCGGATCGGTTCCGCGCATACGCAAGCCTCGAACATCGGGTCAAGGCTGAATTGTCGGCGGCGGCAAGTGCTGCGGACGCGGATCGCCAGGCGATGCAGGCCTCCCAGCGCCAACAGGCGTCGATGCTGGTGCAGATCGAGTCGCGGTTGGAGCAGCTCGACCAGCTCGAGGCGGCGTGTAACGCGCGCTTCGAATCAGCGTGGGCCAACCAGGCCGACGCGTATGCAAGCCTCGAGCAGCGGCTCAAGGCCGACTTGTCGGCAGCGGCAACCGCTGCCGACGCGGACCGCCAGGCGATGCAGGCCTATCAGCACCAGCAGACTTCTGTGCTGACGCAGTATGCAGGCCTGGAACATCGCCTCAAGGCTGAATTGTCCGCGGCCGTAAACGTTGCGAATGCGGATCGCCAGTCCATGCACGACCTGGGCGCCCGGCTGATGACGCTTGCCGAACGGCTGGCGGCGGTACAGGTGCTTGCGGATGGGAATCGGCGCACCGTGCAGTCCGTCGAGCGGCAATTCGCCGCCTGGGCCGATCGCGCGGGCGGGCAGTCGGCCGACGTGGCCGCGCCCGCGCCCGCCATACCGGGCGAAGGTCGCGCGAGCTGCGGGCCCTTGGACGCGCATTACGTGTCGTTCGAGGACACCTTCCGTGGTGACCGTGAGGACATCAAGACCCGTGCCTCGCACTATCTGGGGAAGTTTGCCGAAGCCGGGATCGTGCCGGGCGAAGGGCTGGTGATCGACCTCGGCTGCGGGCGCGGCGAATGGCTGGAGGTGATGTCCGAGCATGGCCATGTCTGCCGCGGCGTGGACCTGAACGCCGTCATGGTTCGCGAAGCGCGTACCCTGGGTTTCGACGTCGCCGAGCAGGACGCAGTGGCGCATTTGCGCGGTCTCGACAGCGACTCCGTCGCGGCGATCACCTCGATGCACCTGGTCGAACACCTGCCGTACGAGGTCCTGATCCGGATGGTGGATGAGGCGTTGCGGGTGCTACGGCCTGGTGGCGTATTGATCCTGGAAACGCCCAATCCCGAGAACCTGACGGTCGGTTCTTATTGGTTCTACATGGATCCGACCCATCGCAACCCGATTCCGCCACCGCTGCTCCAGTGGATCGTCGAAGCCCGCGGCTTCGAGCATGCCGCCATCGACAGGCTGACCCAGAATCGCGCCGTATTCGATATCCAGCCGGTGGGCGAGGAGGTCGCCGCCGCGAACCAGATCAACAAGATCGTCGGCCTGCTGACCGCCGCGCCGGATTACGCCATCGTGGCGCGCAAGCCAGGCCCCGAAATCACCCACGGGCAAGGGGCGTGACTGGATGAAGAAGCTTTACATCACGGGTGGCAGCGGCTTCGTCGGCCAACACATTGCGCGTATGGTCGCTGATGGCGGTTTTGGTGCCTGCACGCTGCACGCGACACCCGATCATCTCGACATCCGCGACGGCAAGGCGCTTCAGGCTTCGCTGGCTGCGGTGCGCCCGGATTGGGTGATCCACCTTGCCGCCCTCAGCTTCGTGCCGGATTCCTTCGCCAATCCACGCGAGACGCTGGACGTCAACCTGTTCGGCACGCTCAACCTGTTGTGCGCATTGCGGGAGATGAAATTCTCCGGCCGTCTGCTGTACGTGAGCTCGGGCGACGTCTACGGTGCGGTGCCCGAATCGGCGTTGCCGGTGGACGAATCGCGTTGGCCAGAACCGCGCAACCCCTATGCGGCAAGCAAGATGGCGGCCGAAACCTTGTGTCTGCAGTGGCATCGCAGCGAGCAGTTGGATGTGATGGTCGTGCGGCCTTTCAACCATATCGGCCCCGGCCAGAGCGAGCGCTTTGTCGTGCCGGCGTTGGCGCGGCAGGTGGCCCGGATTGCCGCTGGGCTGCAGGAACCCACATTGATGGTGGGCGATATCGACGTGACCCGTGACTTCTCCGACGTGCGCGATGTGGTCAGGGCTTATGCCGCGACGCTTGGCCGCGGACAGGCTGGGCAGACATACAACTTATGTTCGGGCCGGGAAGTTACAATCCGCTCCATTCTGCACACGCTTTGCACGTTGGCCCGGGTGGATCCGGCCATAGTGCAGGACAGTGCGCGACTGCGCCCCAGCGAACAGCGGCGCATGGTCGCGGATTGCCAGCGCCTGCGCACGGACACCGGTTGGGAACCGGCCATTCCCCTCGAAACCTCACTGCAACAAATACTTGACCAATTCAGGACGAACCACACGCCATGAGCAAAAGCGCACTCATCACGGGCATCACGGGACAGGATGGCGCCTATCTCGCCAAACTGCTGCTGGAAAAAGGCTATCAGGTGCACGGATTCGTGGCCCGTCGCGGATCGGACATGCGCTGGCGGCTGCGCGAAGCAGGCGTCGAACAGGCGGTGAACTACATCGATGGCGACCTGATGGATCTGTCGTCGTTGGTGCGGGCCATGGAGACTTCGAAGGCTGAAGAGGTCTACAACCTCGGTGCGCAAAGCTTCGTGGGCACGTCGTGGCAGCAGCCAGTGTTGACCGCGCAGGTGACCGGCGTGGGTGCGATGAACGTGCTGGAGGCGGTGCGCATCGTCAATCCGGCAGCACATTTTTACCAGGCCTCCACCAGCGAAATGTTCGGGCTGATCCAGGCCCAAGTCCAGGACGAGAAGACGCCGTTCCATCCACGCAGCCCCTATGGCGTGGCCAAGCTGATGGCGCACTGGGCCACGGTGAACTATCGCGAGAGCTTTGACCTGCACGCGTCGAGCGGCATTCTCTTCAACCACGAGTCGCCGCTGCGTGGCGTCGAGTTCGTGACCCGCAAGGTCACCCACGCGGCGGCGTCGATCAAGCTTGGCCTGCAGAAGGAACTGCGCCTGGGCAATATCGATGCCCGGCGCGACTGGGGGTTCGCCGGCGATTACGTCGAAGCGATGTGGTTGATGCTGCAGCAGTCCAAGGCCGACGACTACGTGGTGGCCACCGGCGTCACCACCACCGTTCGCGACATGTGCAGGATCGCCTTCGATCACCTGGGCCTCAACTATGAGGATCACGTGGTGATCGACCAGAAATTCTTCCGCCCCGCGGAGGTGGACGTGCTGCTGGGCAACCCCGGCAAGGCCAAGGCGAAGCTGGGTTGGGCGCCGAAGACCTCGCTGGAACAGCTGATCACGATGATGGTGGATGCGGACATGCGCCGCCTGCACGGTCGGGCGGCGTGAAGGTCGCGATCGTCACCGTGCGCTCCGCCTCCGGCGAGGCCGGTGGAGCGGAGCGTCTGTATGACGCGCTGGTGGCGGCGTTTTGCCGGGCCGGGCATGAGGCGCAGGAAGTGCCTGTCGCCGCCGACGAATCGACGTTCGAGCAGATCAAGCGCAATTATCTTGCTTGCTACGACCTCGACCTGTCGGCATTCGACCTGGTGGTATCGACCAAGGCACCCACCTGGATGGTGCGGCACCCGCGCCACGTCTGTTACCTGGTGCACACCATCCGCGTGTTCTATGACATGTTCGACAGCGTCTTTCCGAATGCGAGTTCGGAACAGAAGGCACAGCGCGGCTTGATCCACCAGCTCGACACGCAGGCGCTGTCGCCGCCGCACTGCCGCGGCGTGTTCTCGATCGGCAGCGAGGTTTCGCGACGCCTGCAGCAGTGGAATGGGCTCGATGCCGAGGTCTTGCACCCACCGCTATGGGGGGGCGCCTTCCACCCGGGAGCTTTTGGCGATTATCTTTTGCTGCCCGGCCGGTTGCACCCGTGGAAACGGGTGGATCTGGTCATTCGCACCATGCGCCACGTGCACGCACCGTTGCGCTTGGTGATCACCGGTACCGGTGAAGCGGAGCAGGATTTGCGCACCTTGGCCAACGGCGATCCACGAATCGAGTTTCGCGGCCGCGTGTCGGATGCCGAACTGGTCGAACTGTATGCCGGGGCCTACGCGGTTCCCTTCACGCCCATGCGCGAGGATTACGGCTACGTCACGCTGGAGGCATTCGCCAGCGCCAAGCCGGTCGTCACCTGCCGCGACTCTGGCGAGGCGGCGGCCATCGTGCAGGAAAGCATGGCCGGTTACGTTTGTCGGCCGGATCCGCAGGCGCTCGGCGAGCATTTCGACATGCTCTGGCAGGATCGCGAGCGGACCCGGGCGCTGGGTCAGGCGGGCCATGCTTGGGTGAGGGGCCTGTCGTGGCGTACTATCGTAGACCGTCTGGTCAACTTGGCGGGCAGTTGACAGGGGATTTAGCGGGATGGATGTAGTGACAGGGAAACTGTTGCGCGTGACGGTTATCGACATGCAACCGATCATGCCGGCGGTGGGTGGGGGCCGACAGCGGCTGCTGGGCTTGTACCATGCATTGGGTCCGGATATCGCGTGCACCTATGTCGGCAGCTACGACTGGCCGGGCGAGTCCCTTCGCGATCAGCAGCTCACGCCAGGCCTGCGTGAAATTGTGGTGCCGCTGTCACAGGCACACCACGCGGCCGCCGCAGCCCTCTCGCAGCGAATCGGAGGCCGCACCGTCATAGACAGTGCTTTTTCGGATCAAGTAAAACTGTCTCCCGATTACTTGCGCGTGGCCGGCGATCACATCGCCAATGCCGACGTTGTCATTTTCAGCCACCCGTGGGCTTTCTCGCCGCTCGCGGACGCGTTGCATCCCCGCCAACTGGTGGTCTATGAGTCCCACAATGTGGAGGCCCTGCTCCGTACTGAGCTGCTGGGTGATGTGGATGCAGCGAAAGGAGTCTTGGAAACGGTGATCCGCAACGAACAGGCATTGCTTTTACGGGCCGACCTCGTCTTGGCTTGCTCAGACGAAGATGCGGCCCTTTTCCAGCGGATTTTCGATACCGACCCCACCAAGCTCCGGATAGTGCCGAATGGGGCCTTCGTCGAAAACTTTCCGGAGCCGGGAAACGTCCAGCGGGTGGCGCTGCGGGAAAAACTGGAGTTGCCGCCCAGGCGGCCGGTGGCGGTTTTCCTGGGCAGCTTTTATGAACCCAACAATGAGGCTGCCCGCTTTATTGCTCGACAGTTGGCGCCCGCCTGTCCCGACGTTTTCTTTGTGGTTGTTGGAGGCGTTGGTGCTGCCTTGGCGGACGAACCAGCCGCCGACAACCTGTTGGTGACCGGTCGCGTCGATGACGCGTACCGCGACGAACTGTTGCTGGCAGCGGATGTCGCGTTGAATCCGATGAATGCCGGTTCCGGTACCAATATCAAGATGTTCGACTATATGGCGGCAGGTCTGCCCGTACTGACCACGGGAATCGGTGCGCGTGGAATAGGTACGCGAACGTCGGCTCCGGTCGGTATTTTCGTGGAACAACTGGAGTCATTTGCCTCCCGTTGTATCGAGCTGGTCGGTGGGGGCACTATCGATTTGACGATGCGCCAAGCCGTTCGGGACACTGCTCGTCGTCGATTCAGTTGGGAGCGCATATCAAAATCCCTTGGCGTGCTGTTGCGCGAAACATTTGCCTTGCATGGTAGGCCTGCCACACAGGAAGCACGAATTGCAATAATGACCACATGGAATGTCACTTGTGGCATAGGTGAACATTCCGCGTATCTTACTGAAGCACTGGAAGCGACGGGTGCGAAGGTTATTGTGCTTGGCAACAGCCTTGACGGGCATCAGCCATTAGGGCTTGAGCGGGATCTCCGGCGCGCGGTGTCACGGGTCTGGCGATGGGATAATGTGACCTGGCGGGATAGTGCCATAGACGAAAGCAAGCTGAATTCCGTATTGGATCTATCCTGCCCGGATTTGCTCATCATTCAGCATCATACCGGCTACGCGCCGTTCGCCGATATTGAACTCGCCGTCAGGCAAGCAAGGGGCAAAGGCATACGTGTCGTTGTCGAAATGCACGACGGACGCAATGTACCCATAGAGCAAAAGAAGCAGCTTTGCGCCGCGGGAGCTTCGCTGATTGCGCATCACGCAGATGAGTTGAACGGCTTGTCGGCAGAGCTCGAGGCCCAGACCCGCATCCGCCCTCTACCGATCCTGACCGGGGGTGCACAGGATGTGCCGCCGGCCACTACGATCGACGTGCTGTCTATCGGCGGCTTCGGGTTTCTTCGTCCTTACAAGGGATTGTTGATGTCCATCAGGGTCTTGGCCCTGTTGCATCACAAGTACCCCACCCTGCGTTATCGCGGATGGCATGCGCTCTATCCGGGAGACAAATCCGAAGACTATCTTCGCCGGTGTCTCGCGGAGGCGGAACAACTCGGTGTGCGAGGATTGATTGACATCGATACTCGATTTCTGCCCATCGGTGAGGTTCGGGCGAACTTGCGCACAGTCTCCGCCGTACTCATGCCTTATGATCCCTCGGAAGAGGGCGCGAGCGCAGCCACGAACCTTGCGCTGGCTGCATGCAGGCCGATAGTGACTTCACCGTCCTCGATTTTTCGTTCGGTGTCGGGAGTGGTCTGCAGCGCGAGTCGTCATACCGCGGAGGCATACGCCGAACTCCTCGATCAAATACTGACGAATTCCGTCATGGCCGCCGAACTGTGCAATCGCGCCTCCTCATGGGTCGAGGCGAATTCATATACTCGTGCGGCACAACTGTTTATAAGTGAATGTGGCAACGTAATTGGTAAACGGTAACGGGGACGGGAAGATGAGCTCTCAAACTCTCCCGGTCGATACGTGCGGATGAATTCGGTTTTCGAGTCGAAAGCGGGATCACTTGGTACGGATGTATTCTTTGGAAATTTACACGTTCAAGTTGGTGACGTTTTATGTCCAGTTGCTTCAAAGCTTATGACATCCGTGGGCGCGTGCCTGACGAGTTGAACGAGGACGTTGCCTACCGGATCGGCCGCGCATTTGCGCAGATCCTGCAGCCGGCAGAAGTGGTGGTAGGACGTGATGTACGGCTGGACAGCCCGGCCTTGGCTGCAGCAGTGGCGCGCGGCTTGAACGACGGTGGCGCCGCGGCGATCGACATCGGCCTGTGTGGTACCGAGGAGGTGTATTTCCAGACCGCGCACCGTGGCGTGGGCGGCGGCATCATGGTGACCGCCAGCCATAATCCGATGGACTACAACGGCATGAAGCTGGTGCGGCAGGACGCAAGGCCGATCAGCGGCGACACCGGCCTGCGCGACGTCGAGGCCTTGGTCGAGGCCGGCAAGTTTCCATTGCCGGGCAGGCCTGCGACGCAGCGCGTGGACGCGGACAAGTCGGCGTACATCGAGCACCTGCTTGGTTACGTGGATCGCGCTGCGTTGCGGCCGCTGAGGATCGTCGTCAATCCCGGCAACGGCAGTGCCGGCCTGGTGATTGATAAGCTTGCGCCGCACCTGCCATTCGAGTTCATCCGCATCCATCACGAACCCGACGGCCGTTTCCCGCACGGCATCCCCAACCCGTTGCTGCCGGAGAACCGGGCGGCCACGTCCGATGCCGTGCGCACCAGCGGAGCAGACTTCGGCCTCGCGTGGGACGGCGATTTCGACCGCTGCTTTTTCTTCGATGCCGATGGTCGTTTCATCGAGGGCTATTACCTCGTCGGCTTGCTCGCCGCGCAACTGCTGGAAAAGCATCCCGGCGGCAAGATCGTTCATGATCCGCGCCTGTACTGGAACACCGTCGACATGGTGACGGCCGCCGGCGGTGTGCCTGTAATGAGCAAGACCGGCCATGCCTTCATCAAGGAACGGATGCGGGTCGAGGATGCGATCTATGGCGGCGAGATGAGTGCACACCATTATTTCCGCGACTTCGCCTACTGCGATACCGGCATGGTTCCGTGGTTGTTGGTCGCCGAGCGCATCAGCGCCACAGGCATCCCGCTGGCGAAGATGGTGGAGCAGTGCATCGCTGCCTATCCCTGCAGCGGCGAGATCAACTTCAAGGTGGCGGACGCGGTAGCGGTCGTGCAGAGGCTGCGTGACCATTACGCGGGTGACGCCCTCGGAGAGGATCACACGGACGGGTTGAGCCTTGAGTTCGCTACGTGGCGGTTCAATGTGCGTTCGTCGAACACGGAGCCACTGCTGCGGCTCAATGTCGAAACGCGTGCCGATACGCAATTGCTTGCCGCGAGGACGGCCGAGCTTCGCGAACTGATTACGGCCTGAGATCCTACGGGATGGCGATGGCCGCCATCCCGCGGGGCTTGCCGTATCCGGGAGGGCCTGAACAAGCCGTCATCCCGGCAAGAGCAGGCATGACCGACAAAGGCTTGATCAGGGCACTCTCACTGTACCGATGAAGCCAAGGGCTTGCCGTCAGCCCCGCAAACCTTGCCCGCCTCGGCACTGGCACAGCTGTTGAAGGGACCCACGACCAACGGCTTGGTCCCCCAGGTGTCGAACCAGGCGACGTTTTCCTGGACCGGCAGGATTTGCGCACTCTTGCCGAGCGTCTTGTCGACGGGCAGGTGGATGGTCACCGTTGCCTGGCCGCCGGGGGCAAGTTCGGGCAGGCTGGCACGAGCGAGGTCGTTGTCGATGACCGTGCCTGCGGTGTCCGCACTGTGTGCGCCGAGGTTGACGGGGTCAGGACCGGTCGAGCTGAGTGCGACCTTGCCGTGATTGGCCAAGGTCACCGCGACGTCGATGGACTGCCCATCGGCAGAGAGCGTCGGCGCACCTTGCAGAGTCATCTGTACGTTGACCTGGTCGGCAGTCAGCGCATCTGCCGGTGCCGCGGGCGCTGCGGGCGCTGCTGTCGTCGCGTCGCTCGCTGCGGGTTGCGTGGATGCGGCCTGGTCCTGGCCGGAACCGCAGGCCGCCAGCATCAGCGCCATGCTGATGGCCAGACAGGTCAGGGGAATCCGATGTGCGTGCATGATGGAGCCTCGTTCGATGGTGACTGGGATGAAGTTTGGTGGCTGGTGCAGCGTTACATCAGGAGCGGTCCTAGACATTCGCAAGCCGTACGATGTCGACTTTGCCCAGGTAGCTATTGAATCGTGCCGCGGCCAGTTCCGACGGTGCCTTGCCGATATTGCGTAACGGTGGACGCCGCTCAGCGGTAGGGCCTGGCACACGGCACGACGAGGATAGTCTGAGCTCGCACCGGTCAAGTGTAATGCGTTGACTTGTCCGGAAGCTGAGGAAGCATTGAATGGAATGACGTTGACATCGTCCCTTGCTTTGAACAGGCGTCGCGAATGAAACTTGGCGCCACGTCGTTGTGTCGCCTCTCTCGAAGTATCCTCGTTGACTCGATCCTGTCGGAAGTAGAGTTCCCCCGCCGAAGGAGCTCTGTGTGAAGAGAGTGAAGTCTAGCGGGGAGCAGATCGTCCGATTTCTCAATGAAGTGGAGGGTAATCCTGAATTGAGCGAGACTGGCTACCGCTAGGATATGATCCTTAAAGGATGTGAAGTCAAATGATGCTTCACGTTGTTTAATAGGGGAGAACAAATGATGGACATGGGAAAGGCAGCGAGACAGTTGTCTCTGGAAGGAGACTTGTTTGGGGACGGTTTATGCTGGGTGGACGGTTCCCCTGCCGCATCGGGATTTGAAGCCCTCTACTTGCCAGATCGCTTTCGCCGCATTACTGGCACGGCGTCATGCCGCTACAGGTCGCGCGTGGAAGCGATTGACCCGTACCTGCTGGTTCGGGTGCTCCCGAATCAGGGAAGAACGAGATTGGCAGTATCGCTCGATGGTATCGAGCTAGAACCGCAGACTATCCCCTCCTACGGGACCTATTATTTCCCCTTGCCGGCTCTTGCTAGGGCTATGAGGGCAGGCCACGACATCGACGTGCGACTACGCGTACTAGTCGACAACGAGTATCGCGATGACGCCGGCGTCTGCGTCTATGAGATCAAACTGATCGATGTTGAGAAGGACGAGTTCCCAGGTCGGGCTGCGCTTCGAGAGAAACTAGCTCTGTTCTCTTCAAGTGGCGGAAAGTTCTATGAAACACTTTCAAGGCAACATTTCCCTGAAGGGAGCCGGTTGCTTGAAGTCGGTTCGGGTGAGGGCCATCTCGCGTGCCTGATGAGTGCCTTTTCAGGCGTGTCGGTGACGGGTATCGACATCATCGAGTATGAAAAGTCCGGATTTCCGACTGTGCGTGAGCGCCTCACGCGTGAATTCGAGGTGCAGAAGCCGCTATTGAGAGGCGTCCCCCGACTTGAATCCATGGCCACCACGACGGGTCTGAAAGGCGTGATGGAAAGAACTTCCCACCTCACCATGAGCGCTGAGGAAATGGCCTTCCCGGACGAAAGCTTTGACTTCGTCTATTCACTGAATGTCATGGAGCACGTTCCGAATCCGGATCGAGCGTTCAAGGAGATCTCTCGCGTACTCCGGGCGGGAGGGAGGGCGCTGCTCCAGTATGAGCCGCTCTACTACTCCGACTGCGGCTCGCACCTGCCTTCGACGCTGGGTTTCAACCGGCCATGGGCCCAATTGGTAATGACGCCTGACGAAATCAAGCAGGCTATCCTTACTGCTGGCGGTGTACCCAACGAAGTAGATAACATTTTGGCGAGCCTGAATGGGCATAAGCCGTCGTACTACTTCGACGCAATGAATGCGTCAGGCTTAACCGTACAGTTTCGCGGAGTTAGACGTGGATTCACCATTCCAGGAGCTGGCGAGTCCCGTGAGTATCGACGTTTGTTGGAACGTTACAGTAACGAAGATCTCACCACCATAGGTATGACATGGGTGCTTGAGAAACCTCGAACACATCGCTCCTGGCTTCACCGACTGTGCGGTAGCGCCGGCGGTTCACGTGTTCGCGTTTGAGCAATCCGAAGAAGCCCTCGGCCGCCGCGTTGTCGCCACAGTGGGCGACTGCACTCATGCTGCGGCCGCGCGCCGGTCCGCTTGCGCTGCCAGCGGCGGCGCTGGGGCACCCCGTACAGGCCAGCCGACGCCATCAACCGGGCTCCCCGGTTGTGGCTGGCCCGTTCGCCCTCGAACGCCAGCCGTTCGTTCGTGCATGCACGGCATGCCGATCACGCCGTCACCTTTGGTGTGGATCTGACGTATGCGCTCCAGCAGGCGCTGGTTGTCATGTATGCGAGCGCTGGGTGCGCGGCCTGCCCACGCGTGGTAGCCGCTACGCGACACCCACAAACACCGGCGCATCAGCTGGATCGGGTACTCGTCGCGGTGTCGCCGGATCGCCGCGTACCTCACGGCAATTCCTTGGCAAAGAACGCCCCCGCATCGCGCAAAAAATCCCCTTCCTTCTTCACCCGGCTCAACTCGCGCCGTAGCGCTGCCAGCTCCTCGTCACGCGGTACACCAGACCCCGTGAAGGCCTTGCCAGGCATGCCCGCTCACGCCGCCAGCGGCTCAGAACGTTGGCGTTGACGCCCCACTCCTGCGCCACTTGGCTACCGATGCCTGCGGCCGCCGCGTCAGATCGACTGCCTCGCGCTTGACGGTAATCCCCCCATTTTTAGCAGACGCCAAAAGTGGGGCTAAGCGGCAAGCGCCAACTTCTGCATCGGCGTGATACCACCGAGCGCCATGTTGGGGCGCTCGTGGTTGTACGTCCAGAGCCAGCGAGTGGCATGGTCCTGCACCTGTTCGATCGAGTCGAAGAGGATGCGGGCTAGCCAGGCGTAGCGCACAGTTCGGTTGTAGCGCTCCACGTATGCGTTCTGCTGCGGCTTGCCTGGTTGGATGTGGTCGATCCGGATGCCGTGGCGCTCAGCCCAGGCCAGCAGCTCACCACTGATGTACTCCGGGCCGTTGTCGCAGCGGATCGCTTGTGGCTTCCCTCGCCATTCGATGATCTGCTCCAGCGCCCGGATCACCCGACCTGCGGGGAGCGAAAGGTCAACCTCGATCCCCAGCCCCTCGCGATTGAAGTCATCCAGCACGTTGAACAAGCGGAAGCTGCGACCGTCACTGAGTTGATCGTGCATGAAGTCCATGGACCAGACCTGGTTGATTGCCGCCGGCACGGCCAGGGGCTCGGGACGCTCGCGCACCAGGCGCTTCCTCGGCTTGATCCGCAGGTTCAACTCCAGCTCCCGGTAGATACGGTAGACACGCTTGTGGTTCCAGCCAAAGCCTTTGACGTTGCGCAGGTGCAGGAAACACAGGCCAAACCCCCAGTCACGATAGGCCGTTGTGAGTCGGACCAGCCAATCGGCAATCCGTGCATTCTCTTCGCTCCCCTTGGCCTGGTACCGAAAACACGTCTCGCTGATATCGAACGTCCGGCAGGCATGCCGGATGCTTGTGCGATCGCCTGCTACCGCCTGCCTGGCCATCTCCCGGCGCTGAGATGGCCTCACCATTTTTTTGCGAGCGCCTCCTTCAATAGGTCGGCGCTGAGCTGGGCATCGGCGTACATCTTTTTCAACCGCCGATTCTCATCCTCCAGCTCCTTCATCCGCGCGACCATGGACACCTCCATGCCGCCGAACTTGCTGCGCCACTTGTAGAACGTCGCCGAGCTGATGCCGTGCTCGCGGCACAGTTCCGGCACGGGCGTGCCGGTCTCGGCCTGCTTGAGCACGGCGATGATCTGGCTGTCGGTGAAACGGGACTTCTTCATGGAACCTCCTCGGGTCAGACTACGAGAAAATTCCACTTCTGGCGTCAACTAGTCGGCGGGGGGATTACCTGACCTCCGCACTGAACTTCCGACGTTGCACCATGACACTCCTCCTGCTCTGATGAGCTTACTTGGAAGTGTCCACGGAATCAGGATAGAAACCCACGGCCTAACCTGTGCAGGAAGTGCTGGGTCATTACACCGTGCTCGTCACGGCGGTTCAATTTAGTCGCAACTCATCGCGCGATGCCCCGTTATTTTACAAAAGCGGCATCGACGTTGATAGATGAACCGGGTAACCTTACATCCTGTACGTTAAGAGATTCAGGCTCACTTTGAGTTGAGCATATCGTGACGGGTCATGAGCAGACTTGCTTGGGCCGATCATTCATCAGTGCCTTAAGGTCAGCGACATGTCATCCCGGTCCTTTAATTATACTTGAGTTGCCTTACCTCAGTGACTTAGATCAAATAAACACAAGATTTACTACTCAAAAGAATAATACGAAAACTGACAACTACGGGGCACGTGTAATGCAATTAAGTCGTAATAATGTCAGACTTGAATTTATCTCAGTTCTGCTACTTTATACCGCATATTTCATCATTTATTTTTCACCATCCTTACTGAATAACCTATTGCTTGCTCCGGGTGATGGAAGGCTGTCGTACCTTCCTTTCTTTACTGCGGGTGATAACAGATTATGGACGGACCTTCTCCTCGGGGGCTACTCACTAGCCGGCGAGATTCAAGCACAATTGTTCTATCTGCCACGTCTTCTGAGCCCAACATACAACGTGCTTGTTATAAGCTCCTTTGTAATTTCAGCCCTAGGTTCGTATTATCTGGCCCGTACCATTTCGGGTTCGATAATCGGTGGTGTATTTGCGGGTTTTCTCGTGTCATCAAGTGGGTTCATGATTGCCCATCTTGGACATCTTACAATCATCCATTCTGCAGCATGGATACCTTGGCTTCTCTTGGCTGTATACAAATTACCCTCCCAACGTTCCGTTAGATGGATATGTCTCGGCGCTTTGTTCGCTGCGTTATCTATAATGGCAGGGCACCCGCAGATTGCGGTCTATGGATATCTCGTCGCTGGACTCTTCGCCGCATATCTGGCGACATTCACGGCATATCATCATAATTTGCGTAGCGGAGCGGTAGTTATTGGCAAAACAGCAATAATGTTTGCCCTCGCGCTTGCACTTTCAGCTCCATCTTGGTTGCCTTTTGCTTTGTCCGTTGGAGATGGTGCAAGAGCGGATTGGTCGATTGCTGATTTCGCGAGTTTCTCCCATTCCTTCAAAACTTTAATCTTGTTATTCGCGCCGGACCTATATGGTGCTGCCGCTGGTGGCCCGTACGGGGTGTACTCCGGCCCTGGGAATCTTACGGAGATCGCCATCTATGTCGGTCTGCTACCCTGGATACTTTTACTATCGCTGCCCCTTCGCAGGTTCAAGCTTATTGCCTTCTGGTTGGCCTGCCTGGTGCTTAGCGTGGTGTATGTATTAGGTACAAGTACGCCGTTTGGCGATTTCGTGTATCACTTGCCAGGCTTGGGAAAGTTTCGCGCACAGGCACGCTTCGGAATTATAACCGCAATATGCTTTGCAATAATTAGTGCAACCGCTATTAGAGCTATCGAGGAATCTGAGATATCCCGGAAAAGGCTCACGATCGCCGTAACTATCTTTTTGGTAACGTTCGGTGTGGCAATCACCCTTGCTGTCGCGAACACCGGCATTAAATTCCCAGACGCGAGTTTCCGAGGAGTCCTATATCCGATCATAATCGCCGCTGTTACGTTTCTCCTGGTTCAGTGGCTTGTTTCGTTTACAAATGCCAAATTGATATGTCTTTCCTTTATCGCTTTGATTATTATTGATCTTGGAAGCTTCGGTTGGTTTTATGAGTGGCGTTACGCTGGTGTGGGTACCGCAGCAGCGCACCCTGATGCTGATGCCAACGAGCGTACAGCGTTTATGAAGCAGGGTGGCCGCATCTTCCCGATTGACTCTCCGGCCGTCCCCGAAGGGCCATTGCGCCCGAATGTGAATATGATCTATGGCCTGCCACTGGTCGTTGGTTATGTTTCCACCATGCCGAAAGACTTAGGCGCGCTTTTCGAGGCGCAGAACTATGGGGCGATGTCATTTTATGGACTGAACTCCCCCAGCCTGGACATCTTGGGCGTCCGCTGGATCGCGTACGAAAACGACCGACTTGCAGTTCATGTACTAGCGAATGGTTGTGGGGAAATTGGCAAGATAAGAGATATTCGGGCCAGCGTACCTAAAGGGGTACGTGTTCGCGCCGTGAGGCTGATCTCGAGTACATCCTGTTCTGTAGATTTATCGTCAGGCACCGTGGTGGCGAGATTGGGTACGTTAGATCCATCTCTTCGGCCAATTCAACGATTCGATGTCTTGCTCGGAAAGGATACCGCAGAGTGGTCATATGATAAGCCGAAAATCTCAGCGAATATCCGCCACAGTCGAGCGAAGGTATTTTCCACTTTCGGCTTTTCACCTGGAAATAGGGATGGACTGTGGTTTATTTCAGAATGGCCGGTGAGTAACGGAGCGGATGCCCGAATGGTGGACTTGGAAATGTCAGATGGCGGGCCACCCCTGAATGTCCTGGGTATTGACGTGCTGACGGAGTCTGGTCAAACGCTGCCTCTTCGTCTTGAATATTTTGGGAGATATAACAAGTTATTGGTGGACTCCGGAAAGGTGCTTGATGGTGTTCGGATTGCCGAACGACCGAATTACAGGGGTCTGGTATGGGGTGTTTGCGGGTTGAAGGTTGTTGATAATGATGCACTTCTCAAGGCGGTTCGAAGCGGTGATATAGGTGGTGGTAGCAGGTTTGATCCATTTGCGGAGGTGCTCATAGGGGACCCTGCCTTCTCGATTAGGCCTACTTGCCGTCAACCTCCGTCTGTCAAGGTGCTGGCCAAACAGCCTGGAAAAATTCGTGTTCGGGCGAGTGGAGATGGTTATTCAGTCTTGGTCTTTAGCCAGCATTACGATCCTGGCTGGACGGCCCACGTGAACGGGATGCCTGTCAAGGTTATAGCGGCAGATGGGGCGGTACTTGGCGTAGCGGTCGGGCCAGGGGTAAGCGATGTTGTCGTTCAGTTCCATCCTCGAGGCTTACGTCTCGGGTTGTGGCTCTGCTTATTGGCGTTGCTTGGTATGGTGGGATATGTGGTTTGGTATGAACGCGGAGTGGTTCGAAGGATGGTTAAGAGGCATTGATTTCTAAGGTGTGTCGGTAGCTCCGCGTCGATGGGTGGCCAAGGAAGGTCTGAACAATTACCGTCGTTGCGCGAAGTTGAGGGGGGTTGTGCCCCCCGACCACTCTTGGGTACATGCGGAAGGGCAGCGAGCTCTACGTCTGCGGCTTGTGCCTGTACCGCATCAAGCCGCGTGTCAGCAAGAAGTTGGCGGGAAGGACGACCACCGTGGCCAGCACCGGTGCTATGCGCGCATCAATACCCAGGTAGCGGATACAGAAGGCGACGGTACCCAGACCCATGAGGTAATTGAGCAACTGCACGAGTGGAAACGCAGCCAGCTTGCGCCATGACCAGGTGGCGCGAAAGACGAACCGCGTGTTGATGGTGAATCCGGTCAGGATGGCTGCGGCGTAGCTGACAGTGTAGGCGAAGGGATAGCTGAGCCATGGCAGCAGCAGCCAGTAGATGGCATACGACAGCAGGGTGTTGAAGCCGCCGCCGATCAGGAACCGCAGCGCTTCGGCGGAAATGTGCCTGTGCGACAGGACGCGTGCGAGCGACACGTGCCTAATGGGGAGCACGTTTCAAGACATCGGCATAGGCGATGCTGGCGTGGGTTCCCGCGGCGGAAAAGAGCTGCGCCAGGATGCGGTAGGTACCGCGTGCCGGGTCGTGGCGCGGCGTCGAAACCCTCACCGTGTACGGCTTGTCAGGATACATCGGTGCTAGATAGACGCAGGTGCTGCGCAGATAGATCGTGCCGGCGCCTGGGAACTCGGTACCGAGCAGGCGCGTGAACCACCCGTTGAACAGCATCCCGTGGGATATGCGGCCGGTGAATCCATGCTTGCGTGCGAACTCGTCATCGAAGTGCAGCGGATTGAGATCGCCGCTCTGTTCACCGTAGCGCTGCACGTCTTCGGTGCTTACCGAGAAATCGTGATGTTGAACCGGGAGCTTCGAAGCGGACAGGTGAGGGAGCAACAGGCATCGATGGAGGATGTGGGTCGACGCGACGGCTTGCAGCGAATCGTGCCCGGCAGTGGCCGTGGTGCTGTCGCCGCAGCATCCGGCGTCGGCCGGCTCCAGTGGAAAGCCAAGTCGCTCAACCTGCCGAAGTTGCTCGATGTCGTCGGCTTCGACCAATACCTCGTCGAGCCGTTCCGACAGGATGGTCGAAAGCAGCTCCCGCGATGTGCCTTGACTGAGATTCCAGCTTGCGGTGAGGAGTTTATTGCCGGCACCCATGTCGGTTCCTGGTCAAAGCAGCTTGCGGAATATGTGTTCACCCTTGCCGAATCCATATCCCAACTTCTCCCAACTGCGGAGAACGGCGTTGTTGGTGATCTGCGTGACAAGGAAGGAATGCTCGGCACCAATGCTGCGCAAATGTTCGTCCAGCTCGGAAATGATCTTCACGTACCAGCCCTTGTGACGAGGCGCTACCGCGCTAAGCACCGGCTGCGCGAGCTTGAGTCCCCATCCTTCCCAGTATTTGCGGTGGTATTTCGCAGTGCAGAACGCTTCGGGAGCATCGACGTCGGGAACAATCGTGGCATCCGCGAAACCGCCCACGATGGAAGCTTCCACCCAACGCTCCATTA
This sequence comes from Rhodanobacter sp. FW510-R10, assembly GCF_058781105.1. Taxonomy (NCBI): domain Bacteria; kingdom Pseudomonadati; phylum Pseudomonadota; class Gammaproteobacteria; order Lysobacterales; family Rhodanobacteraceae; genus Rhodanobacter; species Rhodanobacter sp. FW510-R10. The sequence continues at coordinate 1,203,974 of NZ_JBYSWL010000001.1, forward strand.
ACCGGTCGGCGCCTTCCTCCGATATGGCCGGGTCCGCGTGGAACCGGTCGAAGGGATTTACCATGATCTTTGCAGCCCGCGCCAGCGATGGGATGTCGGCAGATCCAGCAAGGCGGGTGGAATAGCGCTGCTGCGGGGCGGCTACGAGAGGCCGATGGTAATAACAGCGAGTCTCGATCAGGTCGAAACCGCAGGTGCTCAGGGTCCGTATGGTCGGCAGGTCGCTGGGGCTGACGGGACAAAAGACATAGTCGATCCCTCGAGTCCGCGCATGTTTCAACGCTGTATGAACGGCCTCGATATCGTGGCTCATATCCGAGCGCAAAGGCGTGTGCGTACCAGGTCGGATAACGGCGTTGAGACGTGCCATCCCTCGGCCGAAGAACTCGGAATCCCATGGCAGACGTTCCATCAACACCCAATGCTCGGTGCCGTCGTCATGTGTGAAAGAGAGGCGAAGATCGTCGGATTCGTCCAGAGTGCGCAGCCATTGATCGAGCATGATCTCATGATCGTATTTGGCGTTGAGCCCGCGGATGAATGCATGTGGCGCTGTAATGCCAGCGCCCGTAATCCCGGTGCGCAGGTCACGTTCAGAGTGGCTTTGCAGAAGTGGCGTGACGGCTTTAGTACTCATGGAGCCGCCCCTTGGAAGATCAGGTCCACAAATTCGCCGTAGCTTCGAATGTATTCGGCGGCATCGTAGAACTCGGAGGCGAATACCAGAAGGACAGCATCGTGCGAATACTTGTATTGGACACCCCACGTAAGGGGAGGCAGGTACAGGCCTATTGAGGGATCGTCCAGTTCGAATTCGCTCCTGACGTGGCCGTCATCAGCAACGACGCTGCAACTGCCGTGCACGCAAATCAGGAATTGTTGACAGGTGCGGTGAGCGTGCTCGCCGCGTACCTCCGCATTGGGAACATCGAACACCATGAAGTAGCGCTTTGCCTCAAAGGGCAGCGTGCGCCCGAATTCGCCGACGGTGAGGTTTCCTCGAAGATCGAGCACCTTGGGCAAACGATGAAGGGTTACACCTCGAACCAACGTGGTTGCAGTGCCAGGGACTTCCGGGCGCTGCGCACCAGGGATGTGTGCCGAGTCAACGCCGGTTGTCGTGTAGCCGGTGATCTGTGCCGGATTTCCGGATACCACGGCATGAGGTGGCACGTCCCGCATGACCACCGCGCCGGCTTGCACCAAGGCACCGCGCGCGATATGCACGGGTCCTGCGATGGTTGCAGAAGCCATGATGCGTGCGCCCGCTTCGATGACGATCTGTACACCGTCGGCGCCAGGGTCAAGGACGGCGCCGGGGCCGATGATGCAGTTGTCGCCTATCTTGCAGTTGCCATTGATGACCGCACCGGCGCTGATTTCGATATTTGTGCCGAGCACGGCCAGCGGAGAGATCCAGGCGCGCGCCGCGGGGTCAGGCTTTGGTTGTTTCACTAGAAGGTGCCGAATGAGGTTCGAATTCTTCGATGAGCATAGGGATGCTGAGGGGCCTGTGCTTGGTGTTCTCGTAGGCCCGCCAAGCATAGTTGCCGACCAGGCCAAGTCCAAGCGCGTTCAACCCGCCGAAGAACAACACGGCAAGCATGGTGCCTGCGTAGCCGGGTACCAGCACCAAGCCAAGTAGGCGACCGACAAGAACTGCCATGCCCAAAATGACAGAAAGGCTAATGCCGGCGATGCCACAGGCAAGTAGCAGCCGGATAGGTGCGTCGGTGAAGGCGAACACGCTGTCGAGCAGGTAGTTGAGCTTTTTGCGGAAGGTCCAGGCACTCTTGCCGTGGGCACGCTCTCGACGCGTGTATGGCACAAAAACCCTGCGGCCCCCCATCCAGAACAGCAGGCCAAGGAGGCTACCGTTCGCTTCGCTGAATGCAGCCACGCGGTCGAGGAACTGGCGGTTGACAGCGAACACATCCACGCCGCCCACCGGTACGTCCCGCTGCACAAAGCGCCGGTAGATCCGCCAAAAAGCGCCGGCCATCAATCGTGACAACCATGGGTCATGCCTGGCTTCGCGTACTCCAAATGCGATGTCGCCTTCGCCCTGATCCAGTCGTCGGAAGAATTCGAGTATGAGTTCCGGTGGTTCCTGCAAATCGGCGGCCATCACAGCTGCATAGCTTCCACGCGCGTGCAGGAGGCCTTCTCGGATGGCGGAAAACGCGCCGAAATTACGTGATAACAGGATCAACTTCGCCCGCAAGCCACTGGCTGGCAACTTGGTTTGCAGCTGCCAGTGGCAGTCGTCTGGGCTGCCGTCGACCACGAACAAGGTTTCGAGGCGATGGTCGAGCTGATCTTGAAGATGACGTACCGCTGCAAGTAATGCGTCGATCGATTCCGCGTTGCGGTACACGGGAATGACGAGGGAGTAGCGCGGATTCAAAAGCTGTTGCATGCCTGGATCACTCGGGTTACCTCGTCGTCAGTCAACTCGGGGAAGCATGGCAGCGTTAAGACGCTTTCGCATGCTGCTTCGGTAGCCGGCAGAGAGGCTGCAGCATACCGGTTGTCAAAAAGTGGTTGATGATGGTCGCCTACGGGATAATGCACATCGCTACCCACGCCTGCACCTGTCAGGTGGTGTTGGAGAGCGGCTCGATCCGAAGCTTCGATAACGTAGAGGTGGGCAACGTATTCCTCGCCGCTGTGTGGAGGAACCCGAATACGATCGTTGCGGATTTCCCGTGAGTAACGGTTGGCGATGTCCCGCCGGCGTGCGTTCCAGTTGTCCAGGTGCGGCAGCATGATGCGCAGGAACGCCGCTTGCAGTTCGTCCAGACGGCTGTTGCGCCCGCCCGGCAATTCGTTGCGGTATTTGGCCGTCCATCCATATTGGCGCAGCTTGCGCATGGTGTCGGCGACCTGCGGATCGCTGGTGACGACGGCGCCGCCATCGCCGATGGCGCCAAGGTTCTTCGTCGGATAGAAGCTGAAGCTGGCGGCCTTGCCGAAACTGCCCGCACGCCGGCCGGAGTTGTCACGCGCGCCATGGGCTTGTGCGCAATCCTCGAACACAGCGATGCCGTGCTTGTCGGCCAGTGCCAGGATCGCATCCATGTCGGCCAGCCTGCCGTAGAGGTGGGTGACGATGACGGCATCGATGGGGCCGGCGGCGATCGAGGCCTCGAGGGAGGCAGGGGAGAGTGTGTGGGTCGCCGGATCGATATCCACGAAGACGGGGTCGGCGCCACAGGCGAGCACGGCGGTGGTGCCATACATGGCGGCATTGGCGACCAAGGCAACGCGTTTGCCTTGGGTGATGCCAATGCTGCGTAGGCCCAACTCCAGCGCCTCGGTGCCGTTGGCCACCCCTACGCAGTCAGAAACGTCGCAGTACGCGGCGAATTCCTTTTCGAATGCTTTCACGCTGGGGCCAAGCACGTAGTAGCCGCTGGCGATGATTGTGGCGCTGGCGCGATTCAGCTCTTCGGCGAGGGGCCCAATGTGGCGGCTGAGCGCGTTGACGGGGATGACTTGCATGGACTTCCCTGAAATAGGTGGGCGTGGATTCTTGCCTCCGCGGACGGCGAATCAGGGCCTGACCGCAGTCTTAATCGCGGACCTTTCGCCATGCACCCGATGACGCTTGGGTTGTCATGTCGACGCGTATTCTAGTCCGTCGTCGTCCCCGTATTGCCTGCATTGCTGCGTCGGATGCCGTAGTCAGTGACTGCACTTGGCGAATAGGCAATTCTAAGGCGCCAACTTTGGCGTCTGCCCCCATGTGTCGACGCTGTTGTCCAATTGGTACCGGCGGATGCGAGCGCCTGCATTGATATCCGCCCCATGCTATGAGCGAGGATGTCGTCGACTTGGCCGTTCTCGGTCTCGAACGCAACTTCGTCGAGATGTACGCGCAGCATTGGACGCAACACTTCCGGTCGCGCCCAGGATGCGCCAGTTGCTGTTTGGTCGGGGCTTTCACTCACCGCAAGGTTTACCGCTGCTCGATCAGCTTGCGCAGCTCATCCAGGCTGCCGTTGAGGCGGCCGCCGATGTTCAGCGTGGTGAGGCGTTGCAGGGCCTGGCGCGCGTCCTCGATCTGTCCTTCCACCACCAGCATGCGGATCAAGGTGATTTGATAAGCCGGCTCGTCGGGACTGGTCTTGACGGCGTCCTCGGTCATGCGCAGGCCCAGCGCGTGGTCATCCAGCACGTTCCAGGCGTAGTCGCCATAGGTCGCCAGCAGTCGCGCCCCGGGGTGCGGATGCGAGAGCGCGGCCATGAAGGCATACATCATGCGCGCCTTGGGCAGGTCGCAGCCGCCGTCGCGCGCGCACTGGGTGAGTGCACTGAGCGAGCTTTCGTCCTGCACGCCCGGCGGGTGCGCCTTGAGCTTGGCAATCATGCTGTCCCACCAGGCGTCCTTGAGCGGCAGGTGCATGCGCGCGTTCATGAAGATCAGCGCCTGCTCGGGAAGGATCGAGGAGTCCGGCAGCCTGGCGGAGCGTTCGAGCGGCGCGTAGGCCAGGCGCGTGAACGGCGAAGCCGGGTCGTAGTGCGAGTAGATGATGTAGGTGCGGCCAAGCTCGTACTGCGCGCGTGGCGAGTCGGGTGCGCGCTGGGCCAGGTCCTCGGCCAGCAGCAGCGGGCTGCTCCAGGCATAGGCCGTCACCCCGGTGAGCGCGGTCCAGAACAGGAGCAGTCCGCCAAGCAGCACGTAGCGCGGCAGCGCCATGGGCAGCGCATGCGCATCGGTGTCAGCGGGAGTCTGGACGTCCGGGTCGAGGTACGCAGCCGTGTCGACCGTGACCTGCGGTCCAGCCGCAGCGGCGGCAACCGGAACGTGCGAAGCCTCCACCGGTGCAGCAGGCGCCTCCGCTGCCAACGCATCACTTTGGTCCCTGACCAGTGCGGACAAGGACCAGCCGCGCGGCGGCGGCGCGGCCAGCAACGGCACGATCGCCAGCAGCAGTCCATAGCTGGCGAAATAGTTGCGATGCTCGTAGATCAGCTCCAGCGGCAGGATCGTGCCGGTGAGCAGCTGGCAGCCGAGGAACAGCGCGATGCCCAGCGCCAGCAGCGGCTGGCGCTTGCGCACCCACACGGCAAACGCCACCAGCGCCGCGAGCACGAGCATGCACGCGAGCGTGGTCCAGGGCGAGAGGACGCTGGTCGAGACATTGAAGTCGTCGTGATAGAAGGAAAGCGCGTGCGGCGTCGGCAACAGCGTCCACCCGATGTAGTCGACGACGATGCGCGCTTCGCTCAGCAGCCGCGTGCCCAGGGTGAAATCGCGCGTGGCCCAGGCGCTGGCGCGCAGCAGGCTGGGCAGCAGCCAGGCCAGGCCGACGATGATCGGCAACACCAGCACCACGGTGAACAAGGCGATGAGCCGGCGGTCGATGCCGGTCGGCGTGGTGCTTGTGGTGGTCGCGCCCACGCGCGGTGGCACGCCGGCAGGCCGGCGGAAGCGGAACAGCGCCCACTCGATCAGCACCGCATACAAGGGCAGCATCACCGCCGTTTCCTTGGCCAGCACGCCGAGGGCGGTGGGCAGGATGATGCTCACGACACATCCGATGAAGCCGTTGCGGCTGCGCTGGGAGACCGCTGGTGACCGGCGGGACTGCCCTGTGGACAGGTCATCCCCGGCGGGGGTTGCCGGCTCGCTGCCGACAGGCGATGACGGCTCGGCTCCGCTGCCGATGGCCGTCACCGGCGCCAGCATATGGCGCCGGCTGGCGACATAGCCGATCAGGCCCACCAGCACGAACGCGTTGGCCATGCTCTCCATGCGCTGCACCACGTACAGCACGCCGGTGAGGTTGATCGGCAGCAGCATCCACGCCCCGGCCACCAGCGCCGCGACGATGCCCATGCGCCGCGTGGCGCCCGCTGTCGGGGCCGGCGTCCAAGCATCGGTTCCTGGGAAAGAACGAAGGTCAGCGCTGCGCAACAGCAGCCGGGTGAGGAAGAACACCAGCAGGCCGTTGAACAGGTGGATGAGCAGGTTGGTCAGCTTCATCCAGTAGGGGTCGAGTCCGGTGGCCAGGTAGTTGGCGGCGAAGCTCAGCGAGGCCAGCGGACGCTTGAACTCGCTCGATGGCGAGGACAGCGCGGCGCGGGCCAGGGACGGCACGCTGGCGTCGCGAATCTGCACGCCGTGGTTGTCGACGATGTTGGGGTAGTCGTCGAACAGGAAGCCGCCGTACAGCCCCGGCCAGTACACCGCCGTCGTGGCGGCAAACGCCGCCAACAACACACATAGCGGCCATAACGAACGCAGGGAGAATGGGCGCATCAGGGGACCGTGTTTGCGTCAGGGATCAAAGGCCGGAACTCAGCCGTTGGCAGCCCGCGTGGCGGGATGACGGTCGGCCGCGGCGAACTGTCAGGCCCGTACACCCCGATACTCGACAGAGGCTCTACCTTCCAGAACGCCCACCACTGAAACATCCTCGTCGACGGCTGGCCAATGAATGCCCTCGCCTTCACCGAGCAGCTCGAACGTGGCAAGTTGTTCGGGCGTGGCGCTGGCAAGGCGCGGAAACCAAGCCAGTGGAACCGACAGAACGCGCCCATCATTTAGTGAGACCACGAGCTCATCGCTTGTGCAGTGAACGTCTATTGCGTGGGGAACGACCCTATACGCCAAAGAACTCATTCCAGGCCTCCACGAACGTTGCTTGATGTGCTGAAACCAAGCCTACCAGCTTCTTCAGTTCACTGGCCGCGAAGCCGCTGCTGCGTGCCAAGGCCACAGGTTCCAACCGGAACTTGGCCAGCATGCGCTCTCGCTGTACATGGATATGACAAGGCTCGCCATGCTCGTTCGCGTAGAAGAAGAAACGGTAACTGCCGATCCGTAGCACGGTTGGCACGAGCTGCCTCCAATCAAACATGGCCTAACGCACAGTATTGGACTTAGGGAAGCTCTGAACAATTCGCTCTTGATCGTCATTCCCGCGAAAGCGGGAATCCAGTGTCTTTGATTTCAACAGCGTAACCTCACTGGATCCCCGCTTTCGCGGGGATGACGGCAATTATTCAGACCTTCCTTGGCGCTGGCCGCGTCGAGTTCGAGCTGGTGGCGCAGGTGGGCGAGCTCGTGTGGCCAGTAGTCCTGACGCGTCAGCACCCAGGCGTGTACCCGCGGCATGCCGAAGCCGGGCTTGGCGGCGGTGTTCCGGTGCGCCTGCGTGTAGTGATCGAGCAGCTGTAGGCCCTGCGTCGGATAGCCAGCGGCGCCGAGCGTGGCTGCGCCCTGCAACGCCATCGCGGCCCGTACGTCAAGGTCCAACGCACGGCTGAAATCGGCCACGGCGGCATCGGGCTGGTGCTGCAGCAAGGCCAGTTGTCCCCGCGCATACCAGAGATCCTGGCGCCGGCCGGCGCCGGCGAGCCTGGGGTTGTCCATGCCGACATCGAGCCAGCCGCCCATGTCGGTCAGGGCCAGCCCGCGGCAGTGCCCGGCTGCCACCTCGGGCAGCTTGCGCGCGAACCAGGTCGTCAGCAGCGTGCCGGGGTTGGCCGTGGTGCGCATGGCCTCGCGCGTCAAGGCAATGTCGGCGGGAGTCACCCCGCCCAGCGCGCAGCGCGCATCGATCCAGTTGAACGCCAATTGCGCCTGCGCCGGTTGGGCAGCCAGCAGCGGCTGCAGGCGGCGCAGCGCGGCTTGGGGCTGGCCAGCCTGGATTTCAATTTGGGCTGCGTTGGCCTGCGCGCGCGGCGACTGCGGGTTGATCTGCGCCCACAGCATGGATTGCGCCTGCGGGTCGCCCCACAGCTCGGCCCGCGCATAGGTCATCACGGCAAGACCCAGCGGCAGCACGAGCATCAAGGCGAGCTTGAGCCGCGGGAGCTGGCGCCCATCGCCCAGTCCTTGTCCTTGAGCTTGTCTGCCCCGGATCCCTGGCCGTGGCTGGCGCGCGTCGGCCAGTCCTTGTCCTTGGGCTTGTCTGTCTCGAATCCCTGGCGGTGGCTGGCGCGTGTCCGCCAGCCACAGCGCCAGCGTCCAGAACATCAGCAGCGCCGGCACGTAGTTGCGGTGCTCGAAATACAGCTCCAGCGGCAGCGAGCTGGATTCGATCAGTTGGCCGGCAAAATAAAACAACACCACGAGCGCCAACGCCGGAAAGCGGTGGCGCAGCCACCACGCGCCGGCAATCAGCGCCAGCACGCCGAGCAGCGCCGGCAGTGTCGTTGCCGGCTGCCACAGCGAGGTCGAGGCGACGAACTGGTCGTTGAACAGGCCATGCGAGAACGGCCGCGGCAGCCACAGCAGGCCGAGGTAATCCCACAGCACCCGCGGCTCGGTCAGCAGTCGCTGGCCGATGGTCCAGGTGCGCACGCCCATCTCGCCGCTTACGATGCCGCGCACCCCGACCCAGACGAGGTGCGCGACGATTGTGGCACTCGGGATAACCGCCAGCACCCACATGGCAACGCGGTACACGCGCCCCGTCGTCATTCCCGCAGAAGCTGGAACCCCCTCCGTCGTCATTCCCGCGAAAGCGGGAATCTCCCCCGTTGTCATTCCCGCGGTAGCGGGAATCCCCTCCGTCGTCACTCCCGCGGTAGCGGGAATCTCCCCCGGCGTCATTCCCGCGGAAGCGGGAATCCAGGGCTTTTGCCCTTCGGCCGGTTCCGACAAGAGCACTGGATTCCCGCTTTCGCGGGAATGACGACGGAGAGGGGTGCCCAGGCTCTCCTCCGCTAGAGCCGCGCGAAACGGCCTGCGCGTCAGCACCGTAGCCTCGATCGCCAGCGCATACAGCGGCAGCAGGGCGCCATTGGCCTTGGCCAGCACCGCGAGCGCGGTGCCGCCGCCCAGGCCAACGCAGACCCAGGCCAGGCCGCTGCGCAGCCGCCCTTCGCGCAGCCGCTCGCGTCCATGCAGCCAGGCCAGCAGGCCTAGCAGGATGAACGTGGCCGGCAGCATGGCCTCGCGCTGCACGATGTACAGCGTGGTGGACACCAGCAGCGGGTGCAGCAACCACAGGGCCGCGCCAAGCAAGGCCGCCAGGTCGATGCGCCAGGCCAGTTCCGCATCGCCCGCAACCGCGGCCACGGCGCCGTGAGGCAAGGCAGGCACCGTCCCTGGATCCGCCCCGCGGCTTGTCGTGTCCCCTACCCCAGGGGTCGGCCCGCGCCCGCGAATGCTATCGGTGTACAGCGCGCGGCCCAGCCGTGCCAGCAGCAGCGCGAGCAGCGCACCGTTCGCCAGGTGCAGGATCAGGCTGGTGCGCTTGAACGGGAAGGGATCGGCCGGCCAGTCGTGCGCGTCGAGCAAAAAGGTCAGCAGCGTCAGCGGCCGCCCGAATGGGTCGTTGGTGCCAGAGGTGATGTAGCGCCAGAACGCGGGCCAGTTGTCGATCGGCCCGCTGCTGCCCAGCGCCGGCAGGTTGGCGAAGTCGTCGAACAGGAAGCCGCCGTGCAGGCCTGGCCAGTAGGCGGCGAGGGCAAGCGCCACGCATGCGCAGGCAGCCGTGGCTAGGATGGCGATGGAACGCTGGCGCATGGCTCAGCCTATCCGGAAAAAAGAAGGGCCGCGCAAGGCGGCCCTTCGATTGCGTGTTGAACGCGACGTTTGCTGATTTATGGGTTACGGCAAGAGGTAGGCAGATACTTTTGCGCAACGGTGCTGCCGGTGCACGTCCACACGATACTTCCCCCGTTTGCCACTACCGGGGACAGGACGAACGCCTTCCCATTAATTGCAGTATTAGCTTTCTGAGAACCGCTATCGGCGAACTCAGCGGTAATTTTGCCGGAAGCGACAGTCACAGTCTTCACGTAGCTTCCAGCGATGCTTGCTGCCGGCGCCAAGCCGGCTGACTGGTTATTCAGTGGTGGATGTCCGCGGTTGCTATAGAACTCCGCAACTGCCGTCTTCGCACCATCCGACAGCGTAGCGCCTTCAGAGACCTGCGCGCGCACCACGTAGTCCTGATACGCCGGAATGGCGATCGCGGCCAGGATCGCAATGATCGCAACCACGATCATCAGTTCGATCAAGGTAAAGCCCTTTTGCATGTTCTTCATGGGATGAATCCTCTGTGGTAGTTACTTACCTTGTTGATGTCCGTGAGCCCCGACCCCGGCGTCCCCTGATGGGCTGGTCCGCACATTCATGGTCAGTGACGACCAAGAAGCTCAAGATGGTGAAAGCATGTCGCATGCCACCCTGAATGCCAGGGACGCTCCTGCTGCCTGCGGCTGCCTGCATTGTGAGCAGGATCACGTGGGATGACAACACCTTGTGGCGGCGACGACCCTGGGGTGACGGCTCGAGCGCAAGTAGGCGCACAGGCCGTGACGGCCGGCGTCATAAAATGACGCTATGCGGCCACGAACATCTGCGCGTAGCGTCCGCGGCCCCGCATGGCCGCACTTATTTCCGGCAAGCCGACGGGAGGTACTTGCCGTCCAGGGTGCTGGGAGTACAGGTCCAGGAAATGCTGCCTTCGTGGCTGGTCGGCGACAATACCAACGTGTCTGCGTTGATCTGCGTGTTCGCCTTGGGTCCTTGGAAGGCCACGGTGATCTTGCCGCCGGTGACGTTGACGCTGGATGCGTAACTGCCTGAGATAGACGCGGCGTCGGGCAGGCCGGCGGATTCGTTGCTTGGCGGCAACCGGCCCGTGTTGCTGAAGAAATCCCAGACCGCCGCCTTCGCGCCGCTGCTCAGGCTCATGCCCTCACTGACCTGGGCACGGACGACGTAGTCCTGGTAGGCCGGGATGGCGATCGCCGCGAGGATCGCGATGATCGCCACCACGATCATCAGTTCGATCAAGGTGAAGCCGGCTTGTACTTGCTGGCGCGTCATGCCGCCGTCCCCGTGGTGAGCTGCCCAGCTCAAGCAGGTTCTGTACCAAACCCGTCACAAGTTGCCCACGGGCGGCTATTCTTGTGACGCATGCATCATTTGGATGGGAACTGAGTAAGGGAAGCTCTGAACAACTCGCTCTTGATCGTCATCCCCGCTTTCGCGCACTGCTGTCCGGAACGTTTTCGGAACCGCCCTTTGCCTCATCTACGGTATCGCGCCAGAACGCCGAAACCCTACCTGGCGTCATTCCCGCGAAAGCGGGAGGTGCTCTTACAACAGACGAATGCCTGGTCATCCAGTGCTTCGGCCCTTACGGGCACCTAAGGAAGCTCTGAACAATTCGCCCTTGATCGTCATTCCCGCTTTCGCGCACTGCTGTCCGGAACGTTTTCGGAACAGCTTTTGCTTCATCTACGGTATCGCACAAGGCGCCGAAACACCGCCTGGCGTCATTCCCGCGAAAGCGGGAATCCAGTGCTCTGGCTCTTGCGGGTCACCAGAAGCACTGGATCCCCGCTTGACCAGCCTTCGGCTGTTGAAGAGCGCCTCGCGGGGATGACGGCGGATTGGAACGTCGGGGCAAAGGAGAGGGGTAAGCCACGAAGGGGTAAGTCCCCATTTTTGAGTCCAGGTTGCGCGTGACAGTCATCCAGCCGTGCGTCGCAACGCTTTCGGTGCTCACGCACGAATTTATTCCGGACAGCAGTGCGCTTTCACGGGGATGACGGCAATTATTCAGACCTTCCTAAGGTCTTTAGCCTTGCAACACCAACGGAAGTTAATCGGTACTCTTCATCGCCTGCCACGCCACATCATGACTCCGGCCGATTACTGAGCCCCTGGGAAACTCTGGTTTTGATCGTCATCCCGGAATCGCGCAGCGATATCCGGGATCCAGTGCCTTTGTTTTTGGCGCTTGATCTCGACGGCGCCCGGTTCCCGCAGCGGCGCGGGCAGGCCGCGTCGAATTCGCGCATCGTCACCTTGCCGATGACGCTCGCCTTGTGGAGCGCAGCCAGATCGCCACGCAGCGATTCAATCATCTTGCCTGCATCGCATCTCCACCGCATTCACTCATTTACCGGATGGCAGGTCAGAGCCAGTTTTCCACTTTGAGGCCACGGACCCTTTTGAACTCGCGGGCGTTGTCGGTCACCAAGGTCAGGCCCGACGTGACGGCGTGTGCGGCAATCAGCAGGTCGTTCTGGCCGATGGGCTGGCCGGCGGCCTCGAGTGCGGCGCGAATATCGCCGTACGCGGCATCGACCGGGACGTCCAGCGGCAGCACCGGGATGGTTTGCAGCACGGCTTCCACCCTGGCTTGCAGCTTGGCCGAAGCTTTTTTTGCGCAGCCGTAACGCAGCTCGGCCGCGACGATGATGCTGGTGAAGATGCTTTTTGGCCCGAGCTTATCGATGTGCCTGGCAACTTTGCCGCGCGGGTTGCGAATGGCGTCGCTGATGATGTTCGTGTCCAGCAGATACCCATTCAAAAGACGTCCTCCGGTCGCGCCGGCGCGTCATCGATGGCCGGGAGCTGGTCTTCCGGCCCCAGGGGGGCTTCCTGCTGCCACTCGGCCAGCAGCTCCACGATGTTGGTGGGTCCGGCCACGGGCTCGATGACGAGCCTGCCGCCTTCGCGGTGGATCAACACACTGTCACCGGGCAGCTCGAACTCGACGGGGATACGCACCGCCTGGCTGCGGTTGTTGCGAAACAGCTTCGCCAACCTGGTTTTTTGCAGTGTCGATCGGGCTGGCATGATGGCGTCCTCCCTTGGCATATGCCACATTGTATATGCCGACATGGATGACGACAACCCATGCTTAATCGGCTTGGAGCGCGAGCCACTCGCCAGCTGAATCACGCCGCCAGTTTCAGTTGCGGGCGCAAGCCGGCACGTGCGGCAAGCCGCACCAACAGGTCGAGACTGAAGTTGTCGATTTTGCCACGCGCAATGTTGGAGACACGCGATTGGGTGATGCCGAGCTTCTTGGCAGCCTCGGCCTGAATCCCGGCCTCGCTGACCCACGCTTGCAGCCCACGTAGAAGCTCCGCACGCATGCTCAGTTCGGTCGCCTCGTCAGCATCGAACAGATCGAAGAACACGCCGCGCGGGTCGCCGCGTTCCGTTTGCTTTTTGCGGGTCATGATGGTCTCGTTTGCTTGAATCGCTGTTGTGCCAGCCGGATATCCGGCAGATCGGTCTTCTGCGTCTTCTTCTGAAAAGCATGCAAGACATAGAGCGCGTCGGCGGCGATCACCACGTAGAGCACGCGGAACGCGCCCGCCCGGTCTCGAATGCGGATCTCCCGCGTGCCTGCGCCTACTGTTGGCATGGGCTTCCAGTCGTCCGGCGTGAGGCCGTGCTGCACCTTGCTTAGTTGATAGCCGGCGTTGCGTCGCGCCGATGCCGGGAACGCCATCAGGTCTTGTTTGCTGGTGCCGACCCAGACGACGCGTTGCATGGCTCAATTATGCACGTCGTGCCATAACATGCAATATCTCGCATATTTACCATTTCACCCTACAGCCACTTGGCGCGCTTGAGGCCGATGTAGATGCTGCCGACCACGCACAGCACGACGCCGATGATCACCGGGTAGGCCCAGGGTTGCCCAAGCTCGGGCATGTGGCTGAAGTTCATGCCGTACCAACTGGTGAGCAAGGTGGGCGCAGCCAGCATGGCGGCCCAGCCGGCGAGCTTCTTCATCACTTCGTTCTGGCCGAACGTGACCAGGGAGAGGTTGACGTTGATCGCGGCGGTGAGCATTTCGCGCATCGCGTTGATGGACTCGTTGGCGCGGAAGATGTGGTCGTAGATGTCGCGGAAATACACGCGCAGTTCGTCGGGGATGAGCTCCGGGTGCAGGCGCACGAGCTGGTTGATGATGTCCTGCAGCGGCGCCACGCCGAGGCGCAGGGTCATCAGGTCGCGCTGCATGTCGTACAGCCGGCGCACCGTGCTGCGCTTGAACGTCTCGGCAAAGATGTCCTGTTCCAGCAACTGCAGCTCCTCGCGGAAGTCGCGCACGATGGGCAGCAGGTTGTCGACGATGAAGTCGAGCACGCCGTACAGCGCGTAACTCGGCCCCAGCGCCATGAGGGCCGGGGACTGCTCGCAGGTACGTCGCGCGGTCGCGTACGACAGCGAGGCGCCGTGGCGGATGGTGATCAGGTAGCGGTCGCTGAAGAAGATGTGGGTTTCGCCGAATGCCAGCTCGCCGTTGACCAGCTGCGCGGTCTGCACCACCAGGAACAGCGAGTCGCCGTAGCTCTCGATCTTGGTGCGCTCGTGGGCGTTGTGCGCGTCCTCGATGGACAGGTCGTGCAGGTCGAATTCTTCCTGCAGCTTGAGCAGCAGCGCCTCGTCCGGCTCGTGCAGGCCGAGCCAGACGAAGGTGTCCGGCCGGGCCAGCACGTCGCTGATCGCGTCCATGCCGAGGTCGCCGATGCGCGTGCCGTCCGCGTTATAGGCAACGCAGTTGACGATCATCGGCTGGTCCTGGCCTGCCGGCAGTGCGGGCTGCTTGGTCGCGTTCATGCCTGCATGATGCCGCTGAAATGGGGTCAGGGGGAAATGAGCACGTGAAATGGTGTCAGGGACATTTTCCGACCGCCGGTCCGCTATGTTTTAGGTATCGCCAATCGGAAAATGTCCCTGACACCATTTCAAACCTGACCCCATTTCAGCGGCGGCGGCGCATGGTCCAGGACAGCGCAATCCACACCGGCAGCGCGAACAGCAGCCAAGGCTGGTTTTGTTGCACCGTGGTGGGCAGCACGTGCAGCAGCGCGGCACCGAGGATGGCCAGCAGCTGCAGGCTGATCACGCCATCCATGAATCGCGACGGGCGCATGCCGTGCCGCGTGCGCCACAGGCTGGGCAGCAACAGCCAGGCCAGGGGATTGAAGAGCAGCAGATTGGCGTTGGCCCAGGCGGCGTGGTGGGTGGTGAGGAACCACAGCGTCAGCAAGATGACGCCCACCAGCCCGGCGGCCAGCAGGTAGAGCGAGCCCAGGAAGAGATAGCCGGGTTGCCAGTAGCGCGCGGCCAGGACCAGCAGCAGGGCGAGCACCAGGCCGGCCAAGGCCAGCGGCAGGCGCAGGTCCGGGGCGTGTTCCGGCGGCAGCGGCAACCGGTTCGACGCCAGTACCTGTTCGCTCGCCACCAGCGGCTGGCGCAGGCCGTCAGTGCCCGCCACCTGCACGTGGCGCAGCGCGAGCTCCAGTTCGGCGGGCAGGAAGCTCTCGCGCCAGTCGTTGAGTGGCTGGTCGGCATACGCGCTGAGCCCGAGATCCAGCGCCAGCATCAAGGCGGGCTGCGCGCTCATCAGGCGCACGGTCTGCTCGCGATAGGTCTGGCCTCCGCCGCGGGTGCGCAATTGCGCACGCAGCACGCCGCCAAGCGCATGGTCCAGGGCATCGCGCACGCGCGTGGTGCAGTTGTCCACGTAGTAGTCGTAGGGATAGACGGCGTTTTGCGGCTGCACGTTCCACAGCAGGAAATCGCGCAACGCGGCGGCCTGCTCCGCGCCGAGGGCGAGGCGCTGCCGGGTGATCGAGCGGCCCTGGGCGCGATAGTCGTCGGCTTCGCGGACGGTGTCGTCGGCGCCCATCATGTAGCGCATGCGACCGCGGGCGAAATTGAGGAAGAAGTCCTTCTGGTTGAAGTCGAACAGGCCGTAGTTGAAGTTGAGCGCCTCGCCCGATGCCGTGTCGCGCACCTCGATGGCGTCGTGGCCAAAGCGCTCCCAGTACACCTCCCCCGGTCCATAGGTGACCAGCGCGACCTCGAGATTTGCGCCCGGCGCATTGGCCACGCCAGCCCGTGCCGGCAGCAGCGCCGAACACACCGCCAGCACGACCAGCAACGCCCACTGGGCGATCCATGGAGCACGAAAGTGCTGAGCTGGGGGGAGATGGCCGCCATCGAACGGGGGGCCAACGCGCGCCGACAGCGTGCACTCGCACTGGTTGATCGGGCAGGAGGTGTGTTGAAACTCATGGATCATGACGCAAAGCTACTGGATGACCAGACATTCGTCTGTTGAAAAGCGCCTCCCGCTTTCGCGGGAATGACGAGGAGGGAAGGTGGCGAGGATGACAAAGGTCTGGCGGGAATGACGAGGAGCCGCGGCAGGAACTAAGAAGGTCTGGCGGGAATGACGAGGAGCTGCGGCAGGAACGAAGAAGGTCTGGCGGGAATGACGAGGAGCCGCGGCAGGAACGAAGAAGGTCTGGCGGGAATGACGAGGAGCCGCGGCAGGAACGAAGAAGGTCTGGTGGGAATTGACGAGGAGCCGCGGCAGGAACGAAGAAGGTCGTCGCAAGCGGCCGTAGTCCGGGCCTCTCAACGGCGTCACCCCTCAACGGCGTCATTCCCGCGAAAGCGGGAATCCAGTGCTTTTTCATTCGGGACGCCCCACGTCTTCGGCGGATGGCGCGTCTGTGACCTCCGGCCAGAGATCGCGCCACTCGGGATTGGCCGACTCGATCAGTTGGAGTTTCCATGCGCGGTTCCACTTCTTCAACGTCTTTTCGCGGGCGATGGCATGTTCCATGGTGGCATGTAATTCATACCAGACGAGCATCTTGACGTCGTACTTTTTGGTGAACCCGTCAACGGCGCCTTCCCTGTGTTGCCAGGCGCGCTGAATCAGGTCGGAAGTCACGCCAATGTACAAGGTGCCATTGCGGCGGCTGGCCATGATGTAGGTGGCGGGGTGGAGCTCACGTTTCATGGGGCTACTGGATGACCAGACATTCGTCTGTTGAAAAGCGCCTCCCGCTTTCGCGGGAATGACGCAAAGGGAAGGCCATGGCCAGGGCAAACAAGCAATGGAGTCCTCGAAAGCCGGAACCCGCACCGGCATCATTCCCGCGAACTTGCTCTCATCATTCCCGCGAACTTCCCCCGTCATTCCCGACAGCCCCCTCGTCATCCCTGAACTTCCCCTTCGTCATTCCCGCGAAAGCGGGAATCCAGTGCTTTTCAACAGCAAACGCCGGTCATCCAGTGCTTTTCCGCTTGCGGCGTGGGAATGGTGCCCGCAGTGGGGTCGCAGATGGCGCTGGAGTGGCGGAGGGACTGGGGCGACGCGGGCGTCGTGGCTCACGTCGCTGCGGCACCGGACTACAGCTCGGGCTGGCGGCTGACGCGGAACTGCTGCACGCGACGATCGTTGGCGGCGGTCACCTTGAACAGGTAGGCGCCGAGCGTGGTCGTCTCGCCGACTTCGGGCAGGTGGCCGAGCTCGGAGGTGATCAGGCCGCCGACTGTGTCGTACTCGTCATCCGGCAGTTCGGCCTGGATCCGTTCGTTGAAGTCGTCGATCGGGGTGAGCGCGCTCACCAGCCAGTCGCCGTCGGGCTGCTCGTGCATCAGCACCGGTTCGGCCTCGTCGTGCTCGTCGTCGATCTCGCCGACGATTTCCTCCAGCACGTCCTCGATCGTGACCAGGCCGTCGACGCCGCCGTACTCGTCCATCACCAGCGCCATGTGGTTGCGCGTCAGGCGGAACTCGGCAAGCAGCACGTTCAGGCGCATTGATTCGGGGATCAGCACGGCCGGGCGCAGGATGCCGCGGATGTCGAACTTTTCCGCGCTGCCAAAGAACTTCAGCAGGTCCTTGGCCAGCAGGATGCCGAGGATGTCCTCCTTGTCCTCGCCGTGTACCGGAAACCGCGAGTGGCCGGATTCGACCACGGCGGCCACGATCTCGGCCAGGCTCCAGTCGGCGGACAGCATCACGATCTGGGTGCGCGGGATCATGACGTCGTCCACGCGCAGCTCGGTGAACTCGATGGCACCCTCGATCATCGCCAGCGTGTCGGCGGAGAGCAGGCCGTTGCTTTGTGCTGCGCGCAACTCCGCGAGGAGTTCGGGACGGTTGCGGGGTTCGCCGGAAAACATGTGGCCCAGTCGGTCCCACCACGTGCGGTGCGCCGGGCCGTTGGTACTGCCAGGGTCTTCGTTCATTTAGAGCTTGGAAACTACCCAGGTTGCGGGTGGTTGCTGGAGTTTAGCGGAAAAACCGTGATGGATCAGGCTCAGGCGTAGGGGTCGGCAATGCCCAGGCGGGCGAGGATGCGGGTTTCCAGCGCCTCCATCACTTCGGCTTCGCGGTCCACGAGATGGTCGTAGCCAAGCAGGTGCAGGACGCCATGGACGGTCAGGTGGGCCCAGTGGTCGCGGGCGCGCTTGCCTTGTTCGCCGGCCTCGCGTGCGACCACCGGGGCACAGATGGCAAGGTCGCCAAGCAGCGCCCAGCGCACGCCCGGCGGCGGTTCGGCCGGGAAGGACAGGACGTTGGTGGCATAGCCGCGGCCGCGGAAGGCGTGGTTCAGCTCGGCGCCCTCGGCGAGGTCGACGATGCGGATCGAGAGCTCGGCCGGCTGGCGCCGACGCGCGCCGCGCAGTGCCGCCTCGGCCCAGCGGCGGAAGCTGCCCGGCGCCGGCACGCCGGCACGGCCGGTCCCATAGCGGACCGCAAGCTCAAGCATGGGTATGGACGTCCCGATGAATCCCGGACCCCGGCTCGTCATTCCCGCGCCCTCTCTCTCGTCATTCCGCAACCCTCCCACCCGTCATTCCGCAACCCTCCCACCCGTCGTTGCGCGACCCTCCCACCCGTCATTCGCGCAAGCCTTCCGCCCGTCATTCCCGCGAAAGCGGGAGCCTATCGCACTCCCTACCTCGTCATTCCCGCGAAAGCGGGAATCCAGTGCTTTCCGCTTTATGGACCCCGCCGGATCCGGGGGCAAGAGCCTGGATTCCCGCTTTCGCGGGAATGACGAGTGGGAGGGTCGCGGAATGACGAGGTGAGGAGTGCGGTGGATTCCCGCTTTCGCGGGAATGACGAGTGGGAGGGTTGCGGAATGACGAGGTGAGGAGTGCGGTGGATTCCCGCTTTCGCGGGAATGACGGGGTAGGAAGTACGGCGGACTTCCGTTGCCGCGGGACTGGCGGAAGGCCGGTCAATGCCGGTCCTGCTCGGCGTCGTGCTGCTGCTCGTAGGCTTCGTAGGCGCGCACGATCTTCGCCACCAGCGGATGGCGTACGACGTCGGCCGAGGTGAAGAAGGTGATGCTGATGTCGTCCACGCCGCGCAACACTTCGATGGCCTGGCGCAGGCCGGAGCGCGTGTTGCGCGGCAGGTCGACCTGGGTGACGTCGCCGGTGATCACCGCGAGGGAGCCGAAGCCGATGCGGGTCAGGAACATCTTCATCTGTTCGACCGTGGTGTTTTGCGCCTCGTCGAGGATCACGTAGGAATCGTTGAGCGTGCGTCCGCGCATGTAGGCGAGCGGGGCGATCTCGATGACGTTGCGCTCCATCAGGCGCGAAACCTTTTCGAAGCCCAGCATCTCGTACAGCGCGTCGTACAGTGGGCGCAGGTAGGGGTCGACTTTTTGCGAGAGGTCGCCGGGCAGGAAGCCAAGCTTTTCGCCGGCCTCGACCGCCGGGCGCACCAACAATACGCGCTGCACGCGGTTGCTCTCGAGCGCTTCCACGGCGCTGGCCACGGCGAGATAGGTCTTGCCGGTGCCGGCTGGCCCGACGCCGAAGTTGATGTCGTGCCTGGCGATCGCATGCAGGTAGCGTTCCTGGTTCGGGCCACGTGCGCGGATCGTGCCGCGCTTGACCCGGATGGCCACTTCCTGGACAGCCTCGGCGTCTTCCGCCTGCAGCGCGTCCACGCCGGATTCGACCAGGTGCAGGTTGACCTGCGCCCCGCTCAGCACCTCGTCGGCGGTCGCGTCGTAGAGCTGGCGCAGCACCCGCTCCGCAGTGCGCGCGCGGCTCTCGTCACCGATGATCTGGAACAGATGGCCGCGATGGCTGATCTCCACACCCGTGCGCAGTTCGACCTGGCGCAGGTGTTCGCCAAACGGGCCGCACAGGTTGGCCAGCCGCTCGTTGTCCTGCGGATCGAGCGCGAAGCTGCGCCGGTTGAGGGCTGGCGTCATGGAAGTGGAAATGGGGTCAGGTACATTTTTCGATGGGGGATGCCGGAGAAATCATCGAACGGGATCGAAAAATGTACCTGACCCCATTTCCGTTTCCACGCGGCCGCGCAGCGAGTTGGCCATGGCGTCGGTGATCAGTACGTCGACGAACTGGCCGATCAGGTCCCGCTGGCCGGCGAAGTTGACGAAGCGCATGTTTTCCGTGCGCCCGGTCAGCTCCTCGGGATTGCGCGTGCTGGGTTTTTCCACCAGCACGCGCTGCACGCTCCCGACCATGGCGGCGTTGATGCGCGTGGCATTGGCGTTGATCGCCGCCTGCAGGCGGTGCAGGCGCTCGCGCTTGACCTCCGGCGGCGTCGGATCGGCGAGCTTGGCCGCCGGCGTGCCTGGGCGCGCGGAGAAGATGAAGGAGAAGCTCTGGTCGAAGCCCACCGAGTCGACGAGCTGCAGCGACTTCTCGAAGTCCTCTTCGGTCTCCGTCGGGAAGCCGACGATGAAGTCGGTGGAGATGCAGATGCCCGGGCGCACCGCGCGCAGCTTGCGGATCTTGCGCTTGTATTCGAGCGCCGTGTAGCCGCGCTTCATTGCCGCCAGCACGCGGTCCGAGCCGGACTGCACCGGCAGGTGCAGGAAGTTCGCCAGTTGCGGCACGTTGGCGTAGGCCTCGATCAGCGAGTCGGAAAAATCCAGCGGATGCGAGGTGGTGAAGCGGATGCGGCCGATGCCCTCGATCTGCGCCAGCGCATGGATCAGGACGGCCAGGTCGGCCGTGCCGCCGTCGAACATGGGGCCGCGATAGGCGTTGACGTTCTGGCCGAGCAGGTTCACCTCGCGCACGCCTTGCGCGGCTAGGCTTGCCACTTCCACCAGCACGTCGTCGAAGGGACGGCTGAGCTCCTCGCCGCGGGTGTAGGGCACCACGCAGTAGCTGCAGTATTTCGAACAGCCTTCCATGATCGAGACGAAGGCCGTGGGTCCCTCCGCGCGGGGCTCGGGCAGGCAATCGAACTTCTCGATCTGCGGGAAGCTGACGTCGACCTGCGGCTTGCCGGTCGCGCGTCGGCGCTCCAGGAGCTGCGGCAGGCGGTGCAAGGTTTGCGGCCCGAACACCAGGTCCACGTACGGCGCGCGCTTGAGGATTTCCGCCCCTTCCTGCGAAGCCACGCAGCCGGCCACACCGATCAGCACGGGCTTGTCGCCGTGCTTCAGCTCCTTCCAGCGGCCGAGCTGGCTGAACACCTTCTCCTGGGCCTTTTCGCGGATGGCGCAGGTGTTGATCAGGATGACGTCCGCCTCGGACTCGTCCTGGGTCAGCTCCATGCCTTCGGCCGCCTCGAGCACGGCCGCCATCTTGGCCGAGTCGTACTCGTTCATCTGGCAGCCGTGGGTCTTGATGAACAGCTTGTCGCTCATGAGGCAGGTACCGCGGTTTCTGCATCCGGGAGACTTCCCAGTCTACCTGCGCCCGCCCGCCCCGGCCACGTCTCGAATTGGCGGGCAGCCTCCTCTGAATTCTCGGCGCAGTCGCAGTCTTGGCTCCCTCTTCCCCGACGATGAAGCCGTCAGAGGCGAGGGAGCAGGCCGCGCGCAGCCTTGGCTGGATTCCCGGCGTAGTCGCGCTTGCGCCTTCTCCCCTGGCGTTGCCGGGGAGAGAGGGCGTTCCGCACCAAGTGCACCGCACTTGGCGGGTGGCGCGCATGGCGGCACACTGCGCACATGGCCGGGGCGAGAGACCAGCAGGGGAGCATTGACGCGGGCAGGGGATGGCGCCTGGGGACGATCGTGGGCGCGATCGCACTGGGCTGCGCGCTGCTGTTTGCCCCGCCGCTGCTGCCATCCGCACAAGCCGGCAGCCTGTACCGTTGCATCGGCGCGGCTGGCGAGACGGCCTACAGCACGAGCACGGCCGGGTACCGCCAGTGTCGGAAGCTGAGCGGCTTCGACGTGTCGGCGCCCTCCCGGCGCGGGCCGACGCCTTTGCGCCGGACCAGCCTGACGCTCGCCACCGGGGCCGTGACGACCACCGCGCGCAGCCTCGAGGCCGACGGCGCGCTGCCGGTCGCGCTCGGCCGGGTGCGGGGCGGCGTGCAATCCGATGCCCGCACGCTGGGATCGGTGCAGGTCGAGCGCGCGTCCCTGGTGAATGCGGCCGGCACGGCGACGTTGTCGGGTCACGCCAAACCCGTGCCGGGCGCGGTACCTGCGGCCATCGGGACGTCCACACCTGCGGCCCGGCTCACCGCGGGCGTTGGCCCGACCACGGCCGACACGCTGCGGCGCGGCGCGGTGTACCGCATCGCGCGTGCCGATGGCAGCGTCGAATACACGAACGTGCGGCCGCCGGGCGGTCGCGCCGGTCACGTGGTCACGATGTTGTTCACTTATATAGCCACCTGCGCGGCTTGCGACCTGCATTCGCCGATCCAGTGGAATCGGGTGCCGCTCAACCTCACCGCTTATGGCCCGGTGATCCACGCCGCCAGCAGCGCCTACGGGGTGGACGAGGCGCTGCTGCGCGCGGTGATCCATGCCGAGAGCGCGTTCAATCCGCGCGCGCTGTCGATCAAGGGGGCGCAGGGGCTGATGCAGCTGATGCCGGGGACGGCACGCGACCTCGGCGTGCTGGATGCGTTCGACAGCGAGCAGAACATTCGCGGCGGCGCCCGCTACCTGGGCCTGCTGTTGCAGGACTTCTCCGGCGACGAGCAGCTTGCGGCCGCCGCCTACAACGCCGGTCCCGCGGCAGTGCAGCGCTACGGTGGGGTGCCGCCGTATGCCGAGACACGGGTCTACGTGCAACGCGTGGCCACGCTGCGCAAGCGCTACGCGGCGGCGATCCAGCCGACGCTCACCGCGCGTGCGGCGGCCGGGATGATGTCGCGCCTGTAAACTGGCCTGAACGACTGCCGCCATGGTCGAGACACCGCCCGTCGTCATTCCCGCGAAAGCGCACTGCTGTCCGGAACGTTTTTGGGCCGCCTTGGGCTCATCTGCAGCATCGCGCCAGCACGCCGAAACCCTACCTGGCGTCATTCCCGCGAAAGCGGGAATCCAGTGCTTTGGCCTTCGCAGACACCCAAAAGCACTGGATCCCCGCTTGCGCGGGGATGACGATGGAGGTTCGAGGTTCTGGGTAAGGTCGAGGCACGAATTTATTCCGGACAGCAGTGCGCTTGCGCGGGGATGACGGCGGAATGTAACGCCGTGGGCAAGGTAGAGGGGTGAGCCGGTGTATAGAGCGCACCGCGCGGACCTTCCCTGGCTCAATCCTGGTGGTTTGGACTGCGCAATGGCGGGCGCTTGACCACGCGCACCGTGACATGGAACGCGGTGCCGTTGCGCAGGCCGGACACCTCGACCTCGCTGCCTGGCGTGAGCGCAGCTTCCCGGCGACGCAGGTCGGCCGGGCCCACGATGTCCTGGTTGCCGATGCGCAGGATGATGTCGCGGACCTGCAGCCCGGCCTGGGCTGCCGGGCTGGCCGGGTAGATGTCGGTGATCTGCGCGCCGCGCGCGGCCGCGGGCAGGCCGCTGTTGGCCGGCAACGGCACGAACGCATAGTCGGCGCCGATCCAGCCGCGTACGACCTGGCCGGTGGTGATGATCTGGTCCAGCACCTTGGTGGCGACGCCGACCGGGATGGCAAAGCCGATGCCCTCGGCGCCGGCGGCCTTGCCGATCAGCAGGGTGTTGATGCCGACCAGCTCGCCGGACGTGTTGACCAGCGCGCCGCCGGAGTTGCCGAGGTTGATGGCGGCGTCGGTCTGGATGAAGTCCTCCGCGCTGGCCGCGTTCAATTGCCGGCCGACCGCGCTGACGATGCCCATGGTCACGGTCTGGTTGAGCCCGAGCGGATTGCCGATCGCGAGCACCACATCGCCGGGGCGCAGGACGGACTGGTCGGCGAGATGGATGGCCGGCAGGTTGCTGGCGTCGATCTTGAGTACGGCCAGGTCGGTCTCCTCGTCGGCACCGACCAGGGTCGCCTGGGCAATGCGCCCGTCGTACAGCAGCACCTGGATGTCCGCTGCGCGGGTGATGACGTGATTGTTCGTCAGCACGTAGTCGTGGTCCCGTGCATGCACGATGACGCCCGAGCCCAGGGTCTGCTCGCGGTGCTGGTAGATCGTCGGCGCGCCGCCAAACAACCGTTGCAGCACCGGGTCGTCGTACATGCGTACGGCCTGCTCGGTGACGATCTTGTTGGCGTAGATGTTCACCACCGAGGGTGCGGCGCGTGCCACCGCGTCGGCATATGACACGGGCCCGCGATCCGGCGCCACCACGGGCGCCTCTGCCCGCGGCTGCAGGCCGAGGCGCGCGCGCAGCAACGTGCCGCTGCGCGGCCAGAACCAGGCGATCACGAACGCGATGAGCAAACCCAGCACGACAAAGCGGACGATGAAGGCAAGCGTGCCGGTGACAAATTTCATCGAGGCAGAGCCTTGGGTTCGGGTGAGTCGCCCCGCGCGACTGGCTGCGTCACGCCGAGTCGTGATGGGTTGCGCCGCGCGGCTCCTGCCCCCTCGGCTGCCAAGTATTGGGCCGTTCCCGGCAGCCTTGCACGGGTGTGGAAACGAGCGGGTAAAGACATCCTGATCGCGTGATTCGTCGCTGGACTTTATTGTACGGAGTCAGCCCTGACGCTACACTAACGCGATTTTATGGGGCCCGGACCTATGTGGCATCCCAAGCAACGGAGAGCCTGATGGCGGATGAAGTCGTAGATCATGGGCGTCGCCGATTCCTCACCGTCACCACCGCGGCGGTGGGCGGCATTGGGGTCGTCGCGGCGGCCGTGCCGTTCGTGGAGTCATGGCAACCCAGTGCGCGGGCACGCGCCGCCGGAGCGCCGGTTACCCAATCGTTGAAGAAGATCGAGCCCGGTCAGCAGCTGATCGTGGCCTGGCGCAGCCTGCCCATCTTCATTGTCAGCCGCACGCCACAGCAGCTGGCGACGTTGCCGAAGCTGACCACGCGACTGGCCGATCCCAATTCGGACAGCAGTCAGCAGCCGGACTACACCAAGAACGAATCACGCTCGATCAAGCCGCAGTGGCTGGTCATGATCGGCATCTGTACGCACCTGGGCTGCGTGCCGGATTACAAGGGCAAGATCGAGCCGGAGCCGTTCGATCCGAATTGGCAGAGTGGCTTCTACTGCCCCTGCCACCATTCGCACTACGACATTGCCGGCCGGGTCTACAAGAACATGCCTGCGCCGAAGAACATGGAAATCCCGGCCTACCACTTCATTGACGACACGACGATCCAGATTGGCGTGGATCCGAAGGGGGCTGCGTAATGGCGAACGTATGGTCCAACCTCGGTGACTGGGTCACCGAGCGCACGCCCGGCATGCTGCCGATGTACCGCAAGCACATGACCGAGTACTACGCGCCGAAGAACTTCAACCTCTGGTACTACTTCGGATCGCTGGCGCTGGTGGTGCTGATCGCGCAGATCGTCACCGGCATCTTCCTCACCATGAACTACAACCCGAGCGCGGCCGGCGCGTTCGATTCCGTGCAGTACATCATGCGCGACGTGGAGTGGGGCTGGCTGATCCGCTACATGCACTCCACCGGTGCGTCGCTGTTCTTCATCGTGGTGTTCCTGCACATGTTCCGCGGCATCATCTACGGCTCATTCAAGCGGCCGCGTGAACTGGTGTGGCTGCTCGGCATGCTGATCTTCCTGGTGCTGATGGCCGAGGCGTTCATGGGCTACGTGCTGCCGTGGGGCAACATGTCGTTCTGGGGCGCGAAGGTCATCATCTCGCTGTTCGGCACGATTCCCGTGATCGGCACCGACCTGGTGGAATGGATCATGGGTGACTTCCTGCCCGGCGATGCCACCTTGAACCGCTTCTTCGCGCTGCATGTGGTTGCGCTGCCGATCGTGCTGCTGTTGCTGGTGGTGTTGCACATCGCGGCACTGCATGAAGTCGGCTCGAACAATCCTGATGGCGTCGACGTCAAGCACGGCACCAAGGGCAACCGCTGGAGCCCGCTGGCGCCGGCCGACGGCATCCCGTTCCATCCGTACTATACGGTGAAGGACCTGGTCGGCGTCGGTTTCCTGCTGCTGATCGCCGCGTTCATCATCTTCTTCGCGCCGACCCTGGGCGGCTGGTTCCTGGAGCCGGACAACTCGATCCCGGCGAACAACCTGGTCACCCCGGCGCAGATCAAGCCGGTGTGGTACTTCTCGCCGTTCTACGCGATCGTGCGCATGGTGCCCTCGTTCCTGGATACCGCGATCTGGGGCGTGCTCGCGATGTTCGGGTCGATCTTCGTGTTGTTTGCCATGCCTTGGCTGGACCGCAGTCCGGTCAAGTCGATCCGCTATCGCGGCCGTGGCTACAAGATTGCGCTGACGGTGTTCGTGATCGCGTTCTTCGGCCTGTGCGCGGTGGGCACCGACACCACGGCCGAGGTCATCCCGGCGTGGTTTGGCGACGTCGACGTGACGTTCTGGGAGAACCTGTTTGGTCGCCTGATGACCTTGCTGTACTTTGGGTTCTTCGTGTTCCTTTGGGCTTACACATATTTCGGCTGGGAGACCACCAAGCCGGTTCCGGATCGGGTGACCACGCATGACTAAGCGGCAAGGGTTGCTACGCTATTTTGTCCTTGCGGCACTGACGTGTGCGCTGGGTTTCGCCAGCCTGGCGCAGGCGGCCGAGGAAGGCGGGTTCCCTTCGGCGGGCACGAACCTGCGTGACCAGGCCTCGTTGCAGCGTGGCGCGAAGTTGTTCTTCAACTATTGCGTCGGTTGCCACTCGCTCAAGTACATGCGCTATTCGCGCATCGGCGAGGATCTTGGCCTGACCGAAGCCCAGGTGATGGAGAACCTCAACTTCACCGGGGCGAAGTACGGCGAGGCAGCGGTGTCGGCGATGCCGGCAGACCTCGCCACGACCTGGTTCGGCAAGGCCCCACCGGACCTCTCGCTGGAAGTCGAGGCGAAGGGCGCGGACTGGGTCAACGCGTACCTCAATTCGTTCTATCTCGATCCGGCGAGCCCGATCGGCTGGAACAACACCGTGCTGCCGAATGCGGCCATGCCATTCCCGCTGTGGGAACTGCAGGGCACGCAGACGGCGGTCATGGCGCCCGGCAAGGACGGCCAGCCTGGTACGGTCGAGAAGCTGGAGCTCGCCCAGCCGGGCAAGCTGACCCCGGCCCAGTTCCAGGAGGCCACGCGCGACCTGACCAACTTCCTCCAGTACGCGTCGGAGCCGGCTGCCTTGCAGCGCCATCACTATGGCGTCTGGGTGCTGTTGTTCCTGGCGGCGTTCACCCTGCTTGCCTATGCGCTCAAGCGGGAGTACTGGAAGGACGTCCACGAGGTGTGATGGATACTTTTCGGGCGCGTCGGTCGCGCGCCGCAAACCCGGCCATCGACAGGGAGGCGCACTTGGTACAGAGCATCCGTTCCCGAACCATCTTGACCCTGTTTACCGCGGCCGACGACGTGCAGAGCCACCGCGTGCGGTTGGTGCTGGCGGCCAAGGGCGTGTCCTACGACCGCATCGTGGTCGATCCCGGCAACGTGCCGGACGAGCTCAAGCAACTCAACCCGTTTGGGAGCACGCCCACCCTGGTCGACCGCGACCTGGTGCTGTACGACCCCACGGTGGTGTGCGAGTACTTGGACGAGCGCTATCCGCACCCGCCCTTGATGTCCATCGACCCGCTGTCCCGTGCCCGGCTGCGGGCCGCGGCGGTGCGCATCGAGCGCGAATGGCTGGCCGAGGTGACCACGATTGCCAGCGCCACGGGGCGCGGCGTCGACGCCGCGCGCAAGCGCCTGCGTGAAAGCCTGCTCAGCACCTTGCCGGTGTTCAAGGCGGCAAAGTTCTTCATGGGCATGGAGATGAGTCTGGTCGATTGCCTGGTGGCGCCCGTGGTGTGGCGCCTGCCGATGTTGGGCGTCGACCTGGGGCGCACCGGCAAACCGATTGCCGACTACGGTGCCCGCCTGTTCCACACCCAGGGTTTTGCCCGCAGCATGACCGAGCAGGAACAGGCGATGCAACCGGACTATGAGTACCACTGAGCCGGCAGCCATGAGTTCCAATCGCCCGTACCTGTTGCGGGCGATCTACGATTGGATCGCGGACAATGGCTTGACCCCATACCTGTTGGTCGATGCCACCAAGGAAGGCGTGCAGGTGCCGCCGCAGGTGATCAAGAACGGGCAGGTGGTGCTCAACCTGGCCATGCGCGCGGTGGCCAACCTGGATCTCGGCAACGACTGGATCAGCTTCCAGGCGCGGTTTTCCGGCGCCAGCCACACGATCCGCGTGCCGCTGGCGGCCGTGTTGGCGTTGTATGCCCAGGAGAACGGCCAGGGCATGATGTTCCCAGCCGAGGATGCCGGCGGGGAGCCGCCGAGTCCGCCCAGCCCGGAGCCAGCCAATCCCGCCGCTGGCGATGCCGACGGCAAGCCGAAGCTGCGGCCACCGCACCTGCGCATCGTCAAATAGCAACCTGGCCTTGTGGGATTCAGGGGGCGTGGGTGCCTACTGCGGCCGGGTGAGCGTACCGGGGCGCCGCGACGAGAGCAGCACCACGTTGTCGCGCGACGCGACCGGGGTCTCGTCGGCCGCCGTGACGGGCGCCGGCGGCGTGGGCAAGGCGGTGTGGCTGACGACCTGGCCGATCATCCACAGCTGGCCTGGCCGGCGGTCGCTGCCATCCAGGCTCACCTCGAAGTCGTAGCAGCGCTCGACACGCAGGCGACCGTCGACGCGCCGGAAATGCAAGCGGCGCAGGCCCACGGTCTCGTCCAGCAATTGCAACTGGTAGCGCTGGCACAATGCGCGGGCGGCGCGCACCGCGCGCTCGCGCCAGACGCTGAACTCCATCCACAACCCGACGCTGGCGCCAAGCGCCAGCAAGATCAACATGTCGAACGCATTGCCCATGGTCGCAGTGTGTGGCTGCCCGGGGCCACTTGCAAGCCGCTGGGGCTGCCGTGGCCTCAATCCAGGCGCAGGCGCAGCGAGAGGTCGACGGCGTGCACGTGTTTGGTCAGCGCGCCTATCGAGATGTAATCCACGCCGAGGCTGGCCAGGCTCGCGACGGTGTCCAGCTCGACATTGCCGGACACCTCCAGCGGCGTGCGTCCGGCGGCCTGGGCCACCGCAGCCACGGTGGCTTCGCGGGTGAAATTGTCCAACATGATGCGATCGACGCCGGCTTCCAGCGCGGTCGCCAGTTGGGCCAACGTTTCCACCTCGACCTCCACCGGCAGGTCGGCATGGGCCTGGCGCGCGCGGCGCACCGCCGCCTCGATGCCGCCGGCGGCAATGATGTGGTTTTCCTTGATCAGGATGGCGTCGTACAACCCCATGCGGTGATTGCTGCCGCCGCCGCAGCGCACCGCGTACTTTTGCGCGCGACGCAAGCCGGGGATGGTCTTGCGCGTGTCCAGGATGCGCGTACCCGTGCCGGCCACGGCGGCAACGAAGCGTGCCGTCACGGTCGCGGTGGCGGACAGCAGTTGCAGGAAATTCAAGGCCGAGCGTTCGGCGCTGACCAGCGCGCGTGCCCGACCAGAGAGCTCGCAGATTGCCGCGCCGGCTTCAATCTCGGCGCCGTCGGCGGCGCGCCAGGCGATCGCCACGTCCGGGTCCAGGCGGCGGAAACAGGCATCGAACCAGGCGGCGCCACACAACACGGCGTGGTCGCGGCAGGTCAGCACGGCCGTGGCGGTAGCCTGGGCCGGCAGCAGGTCGGCGGTGGCATCGCCCGCACCCAGGTCCTCGGCGAAAGCCCGCTCGACGTCCGCGGCAATGACTGCCGGATCCGGCAGTCCGGGAGCATCGGCGTGACTCACGCCGGAGGCTGGTCGGCGGTTGCCGACTCGTCGTCCCCGGCGGCCGGGGTTGGCGTGGCCGTATCCCCGCTCAGGCGCCCGACGATGGCGCTCAGGGCGCGATCGAACAAGGTGTTGTCGGCAAGCACACGGGCGCGCCCGTCGACGAGCAGCGGCGCCAGCTCCTGCGGCGCGTAATCGCCCACCTTGAGGCCGCGGCGATTGACGAACAGGTAGCGCCCGCTCATGGGGCTGATCCACGAGAGCTTGGCGCGCACCATGCCGGCATCGGCGGAAGAAAACTCGAGCCAGGTGCCCGGCTGCAAGGCCTCGACCTGGCGCAGCTCCGGGCTGTCCACGGCGGCCTGCGCCGGCGCGGCTTGCGCCGGCTCTTCGGCCCTGGCGCGCTCGGCAAGCGGTTCGATGGTGTCCGGGATCGCCAGGATCGAGGCATCCTCGTTGTTGGCAGCAGCCACTTCGCCGGCATCGACGGCATCGCCGAGTTGCTGGCGGTAGTACAAGTGGAGCTGGGCGAGCAGGCGCTCGATGTCCTGGGCCTGGAACGCCACGTTGGCCAGGCCATGCCGCAGCGTGCGCTCGATGCGCGGCAGCATGTGCCGCAGCTGCCGCCGGCCCTCGTCATCCTGGACCGGCTGGGCACTGATGATGAATTCGTCGACGAAGCGCAGGCCGGCCTTGAATTCGGGGGAGTTCTCGCCCTGGCGCAGCACGGTCAGTACCAAATGGTTGGCCCAGGCCCGCGCCAGGATGCCGTGCACCAGCGGCGGCAGGTGCAAGGCCCCGATGCGCTCGAGGATCTCGCGCGCGGCCAGGCGTCGCGCCATCTCCAGCTTCTCGCGTCCGCGGGTGGATTCAGCGACGCGCTGTTCCACCACTTCGGAGCGTCGCCGGTTCAACTCCTGGAACTGCTGCAGGTCGAGCAGCAGGCGGTCGAAGATGCCGAGGTCGTCGTCGAAATCGTGGATCAACTGCTCGACGATGGACTTCACCTTGCCGTACAGGTGCCGATCGGCGTCGGCCGCAGGCGACCAGCCCTTGGCCATCTCGGCGACGCTGTCGAGCAGGCGCCGTGCCGGATGCTGGCGATGCGCAAACAACTTGCGGTCGAGGATCGCGGCCTTGAGATAGGGAATCTGCAGGCGGCCGAGCAAGACCTGCATCTCCGGCGGCAAGGTCGGATCTTCGAGGATGAACTCGAACAACATGCTGACCAGGTCGATGGTGTCTTCGTCGATCGCGGCGACGCGGCTCGGCTGCTCGCCGCGCAAGGCGCCGACCTGGCTGAGCAGGTGCGCCTTCAGCTGCTGCACTTCGCGGGTCAGGGCTTGCGCGTCATCGACGGCGGTGGTCGGCGGCGCCACGCCGGTCCGGGCCAATTGGCTCTGCAGCACGCTGAGCGCACCCAACAGCTCGTTGGCGGAAGGCAGGGGCGTGGCGGACGCCTGGCCACGCATGCCGGTCGCCGCGCCCGTGCTGCCGGACCCACCCAATTCGACGCGGCGCCGGGCGTTGAACAAGGTCTGCAGCGTCTGCAACACGTTGTCCGGCAGATCGCCGAGCTCGTCGACCGTGGGCACGTCCGCCGCCGACGCGGCTTGGCGGACGATATCGCCCGGCGCCGCCTGGCCCTTGCCGTGCGGCAGTTCCGGGCGTAGTTGCGGCAGCACCCCGGCGCGGATCAGCTCGGCATTGACCGCCTGGTACAGGCCTTCCAGCGTGGACAGCACGTAGCGGTCGAACAACTTGTAGATGATCAGCCGCACCCGTACATCCACGTTCAGCTCGTGCATGGCGACGCTGAAGCTTTGCGCGAGGATGGCCGGGGCAATCGGGTTGCTGGCGTCGTCGATCCGGTGGCCGCCACAGATCACCGAGAGCCGCTGGTTGACTGCGTACAGGTCGCGCGACAGGCGGACCTCGTTCTTGCTGATCATGCTGGTGATGGCCAGCGATTCTTCCAACTCATTGTTCGCGACCAGGGACAGCTCGGCCGGCGCGCCGTTCTCGAACGCGGACGGAGCAGTCGGCGCCGGCGCACTGTGCGACAGGTTGCCGAGTTGCTGGTTGATCGTGGCCAGGAACTTGCGCTCGGCCATCGAGCGCAACTTGCGCACTTCGCGCATGCCGTCGAAATACCGCGTCTGGGCGGCATTGTTCTCTGCCTTCTCGGCCAGGTCGAACAGCGCATCGTCCACGGATTCGAACATCGTGCTGGCGCACTGCGACAGGTGCTTGCCGGCAAGCGTGCGCACGGCGTCCACTAGGTCGCCTGCCCGCTCATCGCTGCCCTGGTTGCGGCGACCCAGCGGTAGGACAGTTGGTGCCCTGGTCGATTCATTCATTACCGTCTCCAGGCAATGCATTGTTGCCGCTGCGCGCAGTTACGGCCGCAGCGTGAACATAAGGCAATCAGCCTGCCGTGTCATGCCTTTCCGCTGGAGGAACACACCAAGATCAGACGCCCGTCACGAAGTCGACGGGAAATTGCTCATTTGGGCGGTACCGATGCCTTCTTCGGGCAACATGACCGGAATACCGTCCTGCACGCGGTAAATGACCTTGTGATCCGTGGTGATCAGGCCCTCGGCCAGCGGCTCTTTCACCGGCGCGCCAGCGACCGTGACAATGTCCCCGGCACGGATGGCGTCGTTCAGCGACTTCAGCGCCGGTTCGCCCAGCAGGCGTACCGGTGATTTGCTGACCGGACAGCAGAGTATGTCCAGGAGGCGCTTGTCCATGGCAAAGGCGACGACGTGACCGGCTGCGAGGATGTCCGTACAATACCCGTTTTTAGCCGGCCGGGCCATGACACAGGTAGCCGCAGCACCACGCGTCGGCGTGGTGATGGGATCGCGTTCCGATTGGGACACCATGCAACACACCGCCAGTACCCTGGATGAGTTGGGGGTGGCGCATGAGGTTCGCGTGGTTTCGGCGCACCGTACCCCGGATCTCCTGTTCAGCTATGCCGCCGAGGCGGCCGATCGGGGCGTCCAGGTGATCATTGCCGGTGCCGGTGGTGCCGCGCACCTGCCAGGCATGTTGGCGGCCAAGACCCGCCTGCCGGTGTTTGGCGTGCCGATCCAGTCGCAGGCGTTGGCCGGGGTCGACTCGCTGCTGTCGATCGCGCAGATGCCGGCCGGGATACCGGTCGGCACGCTGGCCATTGGCCGCGCCGGGGCGGTGAACGCTGGCTTGCTTGCCGTGGCGGTGCTGGCCTTGCATGACCCGGCGCTGGCCGAGGCGCTGCAGGCCTGGCGCGAACGGCAGACCCAGGCGGTGCTGGCACAGCCGGATCCGCGCTCATGAGCATGCACAATCCGCCGGTGCTCGGGATTCTTGGCGGGGGCCAGCTTGCCCGCATGCTGGCCTTGGCGGCTGCCCCGCTGGGGGTGAAATGCCTGGTGGTCGACGAGCACGCCGATGCCTGCGCCGGGCATATCGCGCCCCTGGTCGTCGCCGGCTGGGCGGAGCACGCCCGGCTGCTGGAGCTTGCCGGCCAGGTCGATGCGGTGACCTTCGATTTCGAGAATGTCGAGGCCGAGTTGGCCCGTGCGCTGGCCGACAAGGTGGCGGTATGGCCGCCGCCTTTTGCCTTGGCAGTATCCCAGGATCGGGTCACGGAGAAGACCTTGTTCCGGGAGTGCGGGATTATGACGGCCGAGTTTGCGGCGGTCGGCACGCGCACCGAGCTGGATGCCGCCGTGGTGGCCATCGGGACGCCGGCCATCCTGAAGACGCGTCGCTTCGGTTATGACGGCAAGGGCCAGTTCCGCCTGAAGGCGGCTGCCGACGCCGATGCAGCGTGGCAGGCGCTCGGCGCGCAAGCCGTCCCCGACGGCTTGATCCTGGAATCCTTCGTGCCCTTCGTGCGCGAAGTGTCGGTGCTGGCCGTGCGCGGGCGCGACGGCGAATTCCGCACCTGGCCGCTGAGCCAGAATTCGCACACCAACGGCGTGCTGACCATGAGCCTCGCGCCGGCGCCGGACATTGCCGCGCTGCAGCCACGCGCCGATGCCTTGGCCCGGGCTTTGGCCGAGCGCCTGGGGTATGTCGGCGTGCTGGCGTTGGAGCTCTTCGTCACCACCGATGGCGGCTTGCTCGGCAACGAGATGGCGCCGCGCGTGCACAACTCCGGACACTGGACGATCGAGGGCGCGCACACCAGCCAGTTCGAGAACCATGTGCGTGCCGTGCTCGGCATGCCGCTTGGCGACACCGGGGTGGACGGTCCGTCGGCCATGTTCAACTGGCTGGGTGAGCTGCCGGCCAAGGGACCGGTGCTGCAGACGGTCGATGCACATTGGCATGACTACGGCAAGCAGGCCCGGCCCGGGCGCAAGGTCGGGCATGCCACGCTGTGCGCGCCCGATGCCGTCACCCTGGTTGCTCGCGTCGATGCCGTGGCCAAGGCGCTTGGCCGCGAATCGCAGGCGGCGCCAGTATTGCGCGCGCTCCGGGGCGCTTAGCGGTTTCCTGGCAACGTCGGGTGTTGCGTCGTGTGGAAGATTCCGTGTTGCCGCCCAAGATGTAGGGCGGATCGAGGCCGCAGGCCGGATCCGCCTTGCCGTTGGAGCCCGGGGCGCCAGTGGCGGATCCGTCGCTGCGCTCCCGACCGTAGGGAGTCCCTTGTGGATTGATCCGCCCTACATGGCTCGGTTGTTTGCAATCAATGGCCGTTCAAACGGCAGACAAAAAACGGAGCCTTGCGGGCTCCGTTTTTCGCTGCACACCGGGGGTGGGCTCAGGCGAGGTTCTTGGCCGCGAAATCCCAGTTCACCAGGTTCCAGAACGCCTCCACGTACTTGGCGCGCGCGTTGCGGTAATCGATGTAATACGCATGCTCCCAGACGTCGGTGGTGAGCAGCGGCTTGTCGCTGCCGGTGATCGGCGTGGCGGCATTCGACGTGTTGACGATGCCAAGGGAACCATCCGGCCGCTGCACGAGCCACGTCCAGCCCGAGCCGAAGTTGCCACCGGCCGACGCGCTGTACTGCTCCTTGAACTTGTCGAAGGAGCCAAACGCCTTGTTGATCGCATCGGCGAGCTTGCCGCTGGGCGTGCCGCCACCGTTGGGCCGCATCGAGTTCCAGTAGAACGTGTGGTTCCAGGTCTGGGCGGCGTTGTTGAACATGCCACCGGACGACTTGCGCACGATGTCCTCGAGCGCGGCATCGGCAAACGCGGTGCCCTTGATCATGTCGTTCAACTTGTTCACGTAACCCTGGTGATGCTTGCCATAGTGGTACTCCAGCGTCTCGGCCGAGATGTGCGGCTCAAGCGCATTCTTTTCATACGGCAGCGGTGGAAGGGTGATTGCCATGAGGGCCTCCTTGAATAGCCGGATAAACAACGGATTGAAGAAAAACGTGGCGCAGGCAACGGCGAGTCGCCGTAGCGGCACTGGTACACTAGCAAACTGGATGCAATGGAAAGATGAAGCGCCACCAATGGACGTCAACGATCGAATCCGCAGCACCTTGCTGGAGCACCCTATCGTGCTCTTCATGAAGGGCACGCCGCAACTTCCGATGGACGGCTTTTCCCATCGGGCCGTCGAGGCGCTGGGTTCTGCCGGGGCGGAATTCCACAGCGTGAATGTGCTTGCCGATCCCCAGGTGCGCGCGGCGTTGCCGCATTTCTCGAATTTCACCACCTTCCCGCAGTTGTTCATTCGCGGCAACCTGATTGGCGGCTGCGACATCATCGAGGACCTGCAGCGCTCGGGTGAGTTGGCGCGCATGGCGCATGACGTGGCGGGGAGCACCCCTTGAGCGGATTGCCGGTCGTTGCCCTGCCTGCGCAGTGGCAGCCGGATGTCGACTCCCTGCAGGGCCGGGTCGTGCTGGTGACCGGTGCCTATGGCGGGCTGGGCAGTGCCGTGACGCGTGCCGTGGCGCGCGCCGGTGCCACCGTCGTGATCACCGGCCGGCGCAAGCGCCGGCTCGAGCTGCTGCACGACGCGCTGCGCAACGAGGGCCTGGCTGCACCCATCATCCATCCGCTGGACATGGAAGCGGCCACGCCGGACGACTACGCGGCGCTGGCTGAAGGGCTCGAGCGCGATTGCGGACGGCTGGATGGCATCGTGCACACCGCGGTGAGTTTTGCCGGCTTGACGCCCATCAGCATGCACAAGCCGAACGACTGGTTGCGCGCGTTGCACGTCAACGTCTCGGCCGCCTTTGCCCTGACCCAGGCGTGCATGCCCATCCTGCTGCGTGCGTCCGACAGCGCCGTCGTCTTCGTGCTCGACGATCCCGAGCGGCTGCAGCGGGCGCACTGGGGTGCCTATGGCGTGTCCAAGGCGGCACTGGAGCGCTTCGCCGCGATCCTGCACGAGGAGACCGACGACACGCCGCTGCGCGTGCATGCGGTGTTGCCGGGGCCGATGTGCACGCCGTTGCGGCAGAAGGCCTACGCCGGGGAGGACAGCATGCGTTGGCCGGGACCGACGTCGACAGCCGAGGCCATCGTCCATCTGCTCGGGCCGGCGGCCGCCGCGGCGCGCGGTTGCGTGCTCGACCTGCGCAAGGCCTGAGCCGAAGCACGGCATACCACTGGACCGGGGGCGCGAGTGGAAACCCAGATGACCACCTTGTCGGCCTGGATCATGTTGTTCCTGATCATGGATCCGCTGGGCAATATCCCGTTCTTTCTCAGCCTGCTCAAGCATGTGCCACCCCGACGCCGGCGCTGGGTGCTGGTGCGCGAGCTGTTGATTGCGCTCGGCGTGCTGCTGGCGTTCCTGTTCGGTGGCCAGTACCTGCTGCAGGTCATGCAGCTCAAAGCCGATTCAATCAGCGTGGCCGGCGGCATCGTGCTGTTCCTGATCGGCATCCGCATGGTGTTTCCACCAGCCGATGGCGGCGGTATTTTCGGGCCGGCGGGGGAAGGCGAGCCGTTCATCGTGCCGATGGCCATACCCGGCGTGGCCGGCCCCTCGGCCATGGCCGCGCTGCTCCTGCTTACGAACACCCAGCCGGGGCGTACGGTGGACTGGATCATCGCCCTCGTCCTGGCCTGGCTGGCCACCTCCGCGATCCTGCTCAGCTCGACGTATTTGTTCCGCTGGCTGGGCGAGAGCGTGCTCACGGCCCTGGAACGGGTGATGGGCATGCTATTGATCGCCATGGCGGTGCAGATGTTCATGGCTGGCGTCGCCTCGTTCATGCACCTCAACATCGGATGAGGCCGTCGTGGATGGCTGCGCAGCGGCGGAGGCCGCCGGGGCAAGCGTTGTCTGGGCGGTGCGCTGCAGATTTTCCCATGACCGATAACCGGTAAGGAGTACGACCCGCATGGCCGAACAGCCAGCCGAGCAGGCACAACCCACGCCCGCCACCGTCAATGCCCGCATCTCGCCGGTGGGTGGGCTGGACATCCTCTCGCGCAACGAGGTGGCGCGCCTGCGCGACGCCAGCGGGTCCGGCCTGCATGCGCTGGTGCGCCGCTGCGCGCTGGCGGTGCTCACCTCGGGCTCGGTGGGCGACGATCCGCGCAGCATGCATGGCCAGTATCCGGGCTTCGACATCCAGGTGCTGCAGCAGGATCGCGGCATCAAGATCGAGCTGAGCGACGCGCCGGCGCAAGCCTTCGTGGATGGCCAGATCATCGTCGGCATCAACGAGCTGCTGGTGGCAGTGGTGCGCGACGTGGTGTACATGGCGACCCAGCTCGAGGAAATCGGCTATGCGCTCGAGGGCTCGGCCGGGTTGAC
Organism: Rhodanobacter sp. FW510-R10; assembly: GCF_058781105.1. NCBI lineage: Bacteria > Pseudomonadati > Pseudomonadota > Gammaproteobacteria > Lysobacterales > Rhodanobacteraceae > Rhodanobacter > Rhodanobacter sp. FW510-R10. The sequence continues at coordinate 1,241,316 of NZ_JBYSWL010000001.1, forward strand.
CCAGCAGGTGTTCGAGATTCTGCGCAATGCACGCATCCTGCGCCCGAACATGGATCCGAACCTGGTGGTGTGCTGGGGCGGACATTCCATTTCGCGCGAGGAATACGACTACACCAAGCTGGTGGGTTACCAGCTCGGCCTGCGTGGCCTGGACATCTGTACCGGCTGCGGCCCCGGGGCCATGAAGGGGCCGATGAAGGGCGCCACGATTGCGCACGCCAAGCAGCGGCGGTACGACAACCGTTACATCGGCATCACCGAGCCCGGCATCATCGCCGCCGAATCGCCCAATCCCATCGTCAACCACCTGGTGATCATGCCGGACATCGAGAAGCGCCTGGAGGCCTTCGTGCGCATGGGCCATGGCATCATCGTGTTTCCCGGCGGCGTCGGCACGGCAGAGGAGATCCTGTACCTGCTTGGCATCCTGATGCACCCCGACAACGCCGGCATTCCGTTCCCTCTGATCCTGACCGGGCCGCCGCAGGCGGCTGGCTATTTCGCGCAGATCGACCAGTTCCTGCAACTGGTGCTGGGACCCGAGGTGACCCGGTTCTACCGCATCATCATTGACGATCCGGCGGCTGTGGCGCGCCTGATGGTCAAGGGCGTCGATCGGGTGCGGCACAACCGCATGGACACAAAGGATGCGTTCTTTTTCAACTGGGCGCTGCAGGTCCCGCTCGCATTCCAGGTGCCGTTCCGCCCCACGCACGCCGCCATGCAGGCCCTGCAGATCCATCGTGGCCTCCCGGCGCACGAACTGGCCGCCGACTTGCGCCGGGCGTTCTCCGGCATCGTGGCCGGTAACGTCAAGGAGGAGGGCATGCACGCGATCGAGGCGCACGGGCCGTTCCTCATCGACGGCGACGCGGACATCATGCATGCGCTCGACGTGCTGCTGCAGGCATTCGTCGCCGACCAGCGCATGAAACTTCCCGGCGGCGGCGCCTACACGCCCTGTTACCGCGTGCAGACTGGCTGAACCGCGCCGCCGCGAGCCTTGACAGGCCCTGGCGCGCTGCGCAGACTACGCAGCTCACGCCCGAATAGCTCAGCTGGTTAGAGCACTTGACTGTTAATCAGGGGGTCGTTGGTTCGAGTCCAACTTCGGGCGCCATCCATGCCATAGGCTTCGCAGCGATGCGGAGCCTTTTTGTTTGCAATAAAGGGGACGCGGCAAGTTAAGACTACGCAGGCCGCAGGTCCCGTGCCGGATGATGCCCCGACCTGCAGGCGCGGCCTACAATGGGACGTCCAAACCAGGAGTCGTCATGTCCCTCGCCATCTCCACAGCCCCCCTCCCGTCCAACGAACCCGTCCACACTTATGCTCCGGGCAGTCCCGAGCGCGCCAGCCTGCAGGCGCAACTGGCGAGGATGACGGCGGAGAAGATCGAGATTCCGCTGGTCATCGGCGGCCGCGAGGTGCGCACCGGCAAGTTGGCGCAGGCCGTGATGCCGCATCGCCATGCCCACGTGCTGGCCGACGTGCATCAGGGCGGCGCGGCGGAGGTGCAGCAGGCGATCGAGGCTGCGTTGCGCGCACAACGCGAGTGGGCGGCCCTGCCTTGGGAAGCGCGCGCCGCGGTGTTCCTGAAGGCCGCGGAGCTCCTGCATGGCCCGTACCGCGACGCCGTCAATGCCGCGACCATGCTCGGCCAGAGCAAGACCTGCCACCAGGCGGAAATCGACAGCGCCTGCGAGCTGATCGACTTTCTGCGCTTCAACGTCGCGTTCTACGAGCAAATCCTGCGCGAGCAGCCGCAGAGCGCACCGGGCATGTGGAATCGCCTGGAACACCGCCCGCTGGAAGGCTTCGTGTTTGCGGTGACGCCATTCAACTTCACCTCGATTGCCGGCAACCTGCCGACCGCGCCCGCGCTGTGTGGCAACGCCGTGGTGTGGAAGCCGGCGAGCACGGCGATCTACAGCGCGCACTTCCTGATGCAGGTGCTGCGCGAGGCCGGACTGCCCGATGGCGTGATCAACCTGGTCAGCGGCAGCGGCGCGACGATTGGCGATCCGGTGCTGGCGGACAAGCACCTGGCCGGCATCCATTTCACCGGCTCGACCAAAGTGTTCCACCAGATGTGGCGCACGGTCGGCAACAACATCGACCAGTACGTGAGCTATCCGCGCCTCGTGGGGGAAACCGGCGGCAAGGACTTCATCATCGCGCATGCCAGCGCCGACCCCGCTGCGCTCGGTACCGCCATCCTGCGTGGCGCGTTCGAATACCAGGGCCAGAAGTGTTCGGCGCCGAGCCGGATCTACGTGCCCGGCAACCTGTGGCCGCAGCTCAAGCAGGCCTTGCTCGACCAGGTGCCTGGCATAGCGATGGGCGACGTGGCCGACTTCGGCAATTTCATGGGTGCGGTGATCGACCGCGCGAGTTTCCAGACCCAGCGCGCGGCGATCGAGGAGGCGCGGGCCTCCGGCGACGCGGAGATCCTGGTCGGCGGGGAATGCGACGACCGCGAGGGCTGGTTCGTGCGCCCGACGGTGATCCTCACCAGCAACCCGGCCTACCGCACCATGTGCGACGAGTTGTTCGGCCCGGTGGTCACGGTGAACGTCTACGACGAGTCGAAGTGGCTGGAGACGTTGGACGTGGTGGACCGGACCAGCCCCTATGCGCTGACCGGCGCGGTGTTTGCCCGCGACCGCGGCGCGATCCAGCAAGCCATGGAGCATCTGCGCAACGCTGCCGGCAACTTCTACATCAACGACAAGCCCACCGGTGCCGTGGTGGGTCAGCAGCCGTTTGGTGGCGCCCGCGCCTCGGGCACCAACGACAAGGCCGGTTCCATGTTGAACCTGGTGCGCTGGATCAGCCCGCGCGCGATCAAGGAAACCTTCGTGCCGCCCACCGATTACCGCTACCCCTATATGGGCAGCTGACGGCGGGGTTTCCGCCGCGTGGCGCCAATAGGGCGCCTGTCCTTGGGTGTGGGCGACGGAGAGCCTTGACGGGCTCAAACACTTCCGAAATACTAAAAATATGGAAATGAAGGCTGCCCTCAGCGCCTTGAGCGCCCTCGGACATGAGTCTCGATTGTCCGCCTTCCGCGCGCTCGTCCAAGCTGGAACCAACGGGATGCCAGTGGGCGAACTGCGCGAACGGCTGGACTTGCCGCCGGCGACGCTCACGGCGCATCTCAACGTATTGCGTGCCGCTGCCTTGGTGCATGACCAGCGCGAAGGCCGGATCATCCGCGTGCGCGCGAACTATCTCCAGATGAACGCGCTGCTCGCATATTTGACTGAAAACTGCTGTGCCGGGACCGCGGACTGCGATCCCGTCGCCACCTGCAACCCGCGCAAGACCGGAGCCATCACATGAATCGATTCCACGTCCACCTCAACGTCGCCGATCTCGATGCGAGCGTGCGCTTTTATTCCGCGCTGTTCGCGGCGGACCCGGCGGTCCTGAAGCCCGACTACGCGAAGTGGATGCTGGACGACCCCAAGGTGAACTTCGCGATCTCCAATACCGGCCGAATGCCCGGCGTCGACCACTTGGGTTTCCAAGTGGAGACCGACGACGATCTCAACACGCTGGGCAACCGCCTGGAAGCGGCTGGCGCGGCCATCGTGCCTGAGCAGGCTGCAGTCTGCTGTTATGCACGGTCCGACAAATTGTGGGCGGAAGACCCTCAGGGCACGCGCTGGGAAAGTTTTCGCACGGTCGGTGGTGCGACAACCTACTATGCCGCCGACGCGACGTGCTCGGCCGAGGGTGCGTGCTGTGCCCCGGATTCGGCGTCCGCGTCGCCCGATGAACAGCCGGCCGCCAGTTGCTGTGGTCCCCGATCCGGTTGTTGCTGACGGAGGCTGGCAGGCGATGGACATCGTCATTTATCACAATCCGGACTGCGGCACCTCGCGCAACACGCTGGCGTTGATCCGCAATGCCGGCATCGAGCCACATGTCATCGAGTATCTGAAGACACCGCCGACCCGGATCTTGCTCGAACGGCTAATCGCGCGCATGGGGATCGGCGCTCGCGCCTTGCTGCGCGAGAAGGGAACGCCGTTCTCGGCACTCGGCCTGGGCGACCCTGCCTTGACCGACGATCGGCTTCTGGACGCCATGATGGCGCATCCTAGCCTGATCAATCGGCCGATTGTCGTCAGCCCCAGGGGTGTCAGGCTCTGCCGCCCCTCTGAGGAAGTGCTCGATCTGCTGCCACCGCAGCGAGGCGCGTTCGTCAAGGAAGACGGCGAGCGCGTGATTGACGAGCACGGCCAGCGTGTGGCCAAAGCGTAGGGAGCCATGTCCGTCTTCGAACGCTATCTGACCCTTTGGGTGGCGCTGTGCATCGTTGCCGGCATAGCGCTCGGGCACTTCCTGCCCAGCATTTTCCATGCGATCGGCGAAGCCGAGGTCGCCAGCGTCAATCTGCCGGTCGCAGTGCTGATCTGGCTGATGATCGTGCCGATGCTGGTCAAGATCGATTTCGCTGCGCTTGGGCGGGTCAGGGAGCACTGGCGCGGCATCGGCATCACGCTGTTCGTCAACTGGGCGGTAAAGCCGTTTTCCATGGCCGCGCTCGGCTGGTTCTTCATTGGTCGGCTCTTCCGTCCCTATCTGCCGGCCGAACAAATTGGCAGCTACATTGCCGGTCTCATTATCCTGGCCGCTGCGCCCTGCACTGCCATGGTCTTCGTTTGGTCCAACCTGGCCAAGGGCGAGCCGTATTTCACGTTGAGCCAGGTTGCGCTCAACGACACCATCATGGTGTTCGCCTTCGCGCCGATCGTCGCGCTGCTGCTCGGTCTTTCGGCCATCACGGTGCCGTGGGGTACGCTCGCACTCTCGGTCGCGCTTTATATCGTCGTGCCTGTCGTCGCCGCGCAGCTGCTGCGCCGGCGATTGCTCGCGGCCAGCGGTGAGCCTGCATTGAAGCGGTTGCTGGATCGACTACAGCCGCTTTCGTTGGTGGCGTTGCTCGTTACCCTGACCCTGCTGTTCGGCTTTCAGGGCAAACAGATCCTGGCCCAGCCGCTCGTGATCGCGCTGTTGGCGATACCGATCCTGATCCAGGTCTATTTCAACTCGGGCCTTGCCTATTTGCTCAACCGCATATCTGGCGAACGGCACTGCGTCGCAGGGCCCTCAGCGTTGATCGGCGCGTCCAACTTTTTCGAATTGGCGGTCGCCGCGGCCATCAGCCTGTTCGGGTTCCAGTCCGGCGCGGCACTTGCCACCGTGGTTGGCGTTTTGATCGAAGTGCCAATCATGCTTTCGGTCGTCTGGATCGTGAATCGTTCCAAGGGCTGGTACGAGAGCGGGCGGTCATTGAACACCCCAGCCTGAGTCGAACACATGCTTGCCTGCCACGGCAGGCAAATCCGTGACGCGCTGTCGGTGCCATGGCCTGCTGGGCGGCGCCATACTGCGGCGTATTGTCGCGACGCAGCATTTACTGGGAGAGCCCTGACCCAAGTCAATCGCGCGTGACTGACCTCGCTTAGTGTGACCTCGAATCCACACGGGGAGTCACCATGCAACGCCTGTCCGTCAGTGCCCTGCTCGCCGCCAGCATGCTTGCGCTGGCCGCCTGCTCGTCCAAGCCCGCCGCGGAAGCGCCCCAGGCGCCCGCAGTGTCGACGTCGCTGCCCAGCCAGCGCGGTGATTTTGGCCCGCCGCAAGGGGATCCGATCCACGCGGTGTTGACCAGTCCGCCCCACGTCCCGCCGCCGATCCATCGCAATTACCCGGCCAAGGTCATCGTCGAGCTCGAGGTCATCGAGAAGGAGATGCCGATTTCCGAGGGCGTGAGCTACACGTTCTGGACGTTTGGGGGCACGGTGCCCGGCAGCTTCATCCGCGTGCGCCAGGGCGACACGGTGGAGTTCCACCTGAAGAACGCGCCGGATTCGAAGATGCCGCACAACATCGACCTGCACGGCGTGACCGGGCCGGGTGGTGGCGCGGCGTCGAGCTTCACGGCACCGGGGCACGAATCGCAGTTCACGTTCAAGGCGCTGAACCAGGGTATCTACGTCTACCACTGCGCGACGGCGCCGGTCGGCATGCACATCGCCAATGGCATGTATGGCTTGATCCTGGTCGAGCCACCCGAGGGCTTGTCCCCGGTCGACCACGAGTACTACGTAATGCAGGGCGACTTCTACACGACCGGCAAATACCGCGAGAAGGGCCACCAGCCGTTCAACATGGAAAAGGCGATCGAGGAGCACCCGACCTATGTCCTCTTCAACGGCATGGAAGGCGCGCTCACCGGTGACAAGGCGCTGACCGCCAAGACCAACGAGACGGTGCGCCTGTTCATCGGCAACGGCGGCCCGAACCTGGTCTCGAGCTTCCATGTGATTGGCGAGATCTTCGACAAGGTCCAGCCCGAAGGCGGCACCGTGGCGCAGCACAACGTGCAGACCACGCTGATCCCCGCCGGCGGCGCGGCCACGGTGGAGTTCCACACCGATGTGCCGGGCAGCTACGTGCTGGTCGACCACTCGATCTTCCGCGCCTTCAACAAGGGCGCGCTCGGCATCCTCAAGGTGGACGGGCCGGAGAACAAGCTGGTGTATTCAGGCAAGGAAGTCGACTCGGTCTACCTGAGTGACCGTTCCGAGCCGAACCTCAAGGCGGTCACCGTCGCGGCAAAGGCGCATGCGGCAGGCACGCAAACCAAGGAGGAACAAGTCGCGGCCGGCAGGCAGCTCTTCACCGGCACCTGCTCGGTCTGCCACCAGTCCAACGGCGAGGGCCTGGCGAACGTGTTCCCGCCGCTGGCGAAGTCCGACTACCTCGCGGCCGATCCGCAGCGGGCGATCAGCGTGGTGACGCATGGCCTGGCCGGCAAGGTCACGGTCAACGGCGCGGAGTACGACTCGGTCATGCCGCCCATGGCCCAGCTCACGGATGACGAGGTGGCGAACATCCTGACCTACGTGCTGAACAGCTGGGGCAACCCGGGTGGGCGCATCACCAAGGAAGACGTTGCCAAGGAGCGCGCGAAGCCTGCACCCGCCAACGCACCACGCGGGGAGCACTGATGCCCCGGCGCCCGCCACGCTGGCTGCGGTGGGCAGGCTGCTTGTGCCTGCCCCTGCTGGCACTGGCGGTCCGCCCGGCGGCAGCCGAGGGTCGCTACGTGGCGCTGCCCGGCGGCGACTTTGCCAGCGTGCTGCCGGCGGATGGCAAGGCGGCGCAGCCCAGGATCGCACCGTTCCAGCTGCGTACCGAGCCGGTGACGAATGCGGAATTTCTTGCCTTCGTCACCGCCCATCCAGAATGGCAACGGGGGAAGGTGGCCACGGTGTTGGCCGATGCGGCCTACCTGTCGCATTGGTCGGCGCCGACCGTGCTCGGCGCGGGCGCCTTGGCGCGGCAGCCGGTGACGCGGGTGAGCTGGTTTGCCGCGCAGGCGTTCTGTGAGAGCGAAAGTGCGCGCCTGCCCACCTGGTACGAATGGGAGTACGCGGCGGCAGCCGATGCCTCGCGCAGTGATGCGCGCGCCGATCCTGCCTGGCGTGAGCGCATGCTGAGCTGGTATGGACGTCCATCCAACAAGGCCCTGCCAGCGGTGGGTGGCGAGGCGAACTTCTTCGGCGTGCGCGACTTGAACGGCCTGGTGTGGGAATGGGTGGATGACTTCAACGCCCTGCTGGTCGGCGTCGACAGCCGGGACCAGGACGGGGCGAACAAGCTGAAATTCTGCGGCGCCGGGGCGATCAGCATGCAGGAAAAGGAAAACTACGCGACCTTGATGCGGGTGGCCATGCTCTCCGCGCTCAAGGCGGTCGACACCACCAACAACCTGGGTTTTCGCTGCGCGAAACCACGCTGAGGAAAAGGTCATGCTGCGAGTGATGTTTGGACTGTGTGCCGCGCTGCTTCTGGCCTCCACGGGCTTCGCGGCCAACACCGCCTTGCCCCGCGACTCCGTCTACCAGCTTCCCGTACAGCTCACCGACCAGGACGGGCAGGTGCAGCCCATGGCGGCGCGACGCGGCCGGCCGCAACTGGTGACCATGTTCTACACCTCGTGCACCATGGTCTGCCCGATGATCATCGAGACCGTGGAGAAGACCCGCAAGACGCTCGACGAGACGGCGCGCCAGCGACTCGACATCCTGGCGGTGAGCTTCGACCCCGCGCGCGACGATACCGAGGCGCTGCGCAAGTATGCAGGCATGCGCAAGCTCGACCTGCAGCGCTGGACGCTGGCCCACGCCACGCCGTCCGCCACGCGCCAGCTTGCCGCGCTGCTGGGCATCCAATACCGGCAACTGCCGGATGGCGAGTTCAACCACAGCAGCGAGCTGATCCTGCTGGACGCCGACGGCCGCATCGCGGCCCGCACCGACGTCATCGGTCGGCTCGACCCTGACTTCGTCGCCGCCGTGCGCGGGCTCTTGGTGGGGAGCCAACCCACGCCGGGCAAGCGCTGATCCTGGTTTCTTCGGAGGGTAATGACATGCGTGAGCTCGTGCGTGCCGTGGCTGCCGGCTGCCTGCTGGGCGGCTTGGGCTGGTCGGGGTTGTCCGCCGCGGCCCCCTTGCCGGACGCCGATTCGTCCACGGCACCGCCCTGGGCCTTGGAGTGGGATGCCCGCTGGCGCCATGAACAGGTCGACGATGCAGCCTTCAGCAAGGACGCGAACGCCAACACCCTGCGCTTGCGCCTTGGTCTTCGCGGCCACTTCGCGGCTGGCTGGACCGGTTTGCTGGAGGGCACCGGCACGGCCAGCGCCAGTGCGCGCTACAACAGCGGCGCCAATGGCCGCAGCCAGTATCCGGCAGTGACCGATCCGACCGGCAGCGACCTCAACCAGGCCTGGCTGGGTTGGCAGGGGGCGGGAACCGGCGTAACCCTCGGTCGCCAGCGCCTGCAACTGGACAACCAACGCTGGGTTGGCAACAGCGGCTGGCGCCAGTCGGAGCAGACCTTCGATGCGCTCGCGGCGAGCTGGCAGCCGCTGGCACACCTCACGGTGCAGTACGACTGGCTCGACCGTGTGCATCGGGTAGCCGGTCCGGACGCGCTGAACCGGCAGGCCCGGGAGCGCAGATTGAACACGCACCTGCTCAACGCCGCGTGGGCCACTGGGGCGCAGCGCTGGATCGCCTATGCCTATCTGCATGACGACAGGGACGTGGCCACGGCATCGACGGCGACCTGGGGCTTGCGCTGGACTGGCAGCGCGCTGCGTGCCGGCAATGGTTTGGGCTGGAGCGTCGAGGCCGCGCGGCAGAGCGACTATGCGGACAATCCGCAGCACTTCACGCATGCCTATTGGCTGCTCGAACCGACCTGGACCCAGCGGGGCATCACCGCGCGCGCAGGTTGGGAGCACCTGGGTGGCAATGGCCGGCATGCCCTGCAGACGCCGCTGGCCACCTTGCATGCGTTCAATGGCTGGGATGACCAGTTCAACGTGACCCCGCCCGGTGGCCTCGAGGACCGCTACCTTGGCGTCAGCGGCGCGCTTGCGCTTGGTGCCTTCGACACCAGGCCGTCATGGGCGCTGACCTGGCACGACTACCGCGCCGACCACGGCGGCCGCTACGGCACCGAATGGGATGCCTCGCTCAGCGTGCCGCTGCTGCCCGGACTGGCGGCACTCGTGAAATACGCCGACTATCAGGCGCGCGGCTTTGGCCATGACAACCGCAAGCTCTGGCTCCAGCTCGAGTGGCGCGGCCAGCATCCGCTGGTGGACAGTCGCTGAGTCGTCATGCGTCCGAGCCATCGCTGGTGACGGACCCCTTTTTAGTGGCGACCGCCCGACTGCGCGTGTGGCCGTGGCAGATCGGCAGTGTCGGCGCTGCACAGGCTGGCAAGGAGGTCCGGCCGCAGGATGCGCACCTGCTTGCGGTTGACCGCCAACACGCCCATGTCTTCCATGCGCGTGAACCCACGGCTTACGGTTTCCACCACCAGGCCCAGGTAATTCGCGATATCGGCCCGCGACATCGGCAAGGTCAGCGATGAGTTGTCGCGGCTGAGGCGGGCGTAGCGATCGGCAATATTCTGCAGGAATCCAGCCAGCCGCTCCTGCGCCTGCTGCTTGCCCATGGCCACCAGATGCTGGTGTTCGTTTGCGACCTCGCGACTGGCCACGCGCAGCAATTGGCGCTGCAGCGCCGGCACCTCGCGCGCCACCTGTTGCAGGCGCACGAAGGGCACCTCGCACAGGCTGCTGCGCTCCAGTGCCTCCGCGTAGCTGACGTGGAAATCGGTGGCCACGGCATCGAAGCCGAGGATCTCACCCGGCAGGTGGAAGCCGATGATCTGTATGTCCCCTGCGGCGTTCTGTACATAGGTTTTCAAGGCGCCCGAACGCACGGCGTACAGTGCGGTAAAGGGCTCGCCATCGCGATACAGCGCCTCGCCGCGATTGACCAGGCGGCGGTCGCGGACCACGGCGTCCAACTGGACCAGGCCTGGCCCGTCGATCCCGGCCGGCAGGCACAGCTCGTACAAGGCGCAGGTCCGGCAGGTGCGGCGCAACTGGTTCAGGTCGAGCACGTTGGCGCTGGGGGACATCGCGGGGACTCGTGACCGGGGCAAGGTGGCCGGCGGCTGCAGCCGGACGCAGGCGCTACGTTTCAAGTATAGGAGCACCGGCTGGTCGATGGACCCGGTGCGCCGAAAGCGCGCAGGCGCGGGCGCCGCGGCATTTCGTCGCGAGCGGACGCACACGCGGCGCCCTATTCGGCCCCGGACTTGCGGATGTCTATTGGCGCGCTGGCGTAACCGCTGGCCGGATAGGCTGCGCGCGCCGCGGCGTGGCCCGCGACGGTGTTCCAGTCGCTGGTACGACGCAGCAAGGCCGCCATGAGCACGCGCAATTCCAGGCGCGCCAGTGGCGCGCCGGGGCACACGTGGATGCCCGCGCCGTACAGCAGGTTCAGCGCCGGATCACGGTCCAGGCGCAGCTCATCCGGGTCGCCGAACACCGCCTCGTCGCGGTTGGCCGAGGGCCAGACGATGGCCACGCGCTGCCCCGCCCGCAGCTCGTGGCCGCCGATACACACCGGCTGCGTGGCGACCCGCCGGTTCATCACCAGCGGACCGTGCATGCGCAGGATTTCGTCGATAGCCGCCGGCAACAATTCGGGTTGCCCGCGCAACCGTTGCTGCAGTTCGGCGTGTTCCGCCAGGTAGTAGACGAGGATGCTCACCGAGGCGGCAATCGTTGCCAGCTCGCCGACGGTCCAGTTGCGGATGATGCTGACGATTTCCTCCGTGGCCAACGGTCGGCCATGGACCTGCTCACGCAGCAGCCTCGTGGTGACGTCGTCCGGTGCCGACGCACCGGCCTGCCGCCGCTCCTCCAGCAGCTTGCGGATGGTGCCGTCGAACTCAAAGGCCACGGCGCCCATGGCCGCCTCGTCGCGAGCGCGGATCGCCGCATGGTTCTTGCGCGTCCACTGGTGCAGCGGCCGGTGCAAATCCTCCGGCCAGCCCATGAACGCGCACTGCACCTGCAGCGCGAACGGCTCGGCAAAGCCGGTGACGATGTCCACCATGCCTGCCGCCGGCAGTCGTGCCACCAGGCGTTCGGCGATGTCCAGGCAGACGGGCTCGAATCCCGCCATGACGTTGGGCGCGAAGTAGCCGTCGACGATGGCGCGGAAGACACCATGCTCCGGCGGATCCATGCCGTTGGGTACGGACGGGTAACGCGAAACCGCGCTGCTGAACGTGCCCGGATCGTGCAGCGCGCGCACCACGTCCGCGTGCCGCAGCAAGGTCACGTAGCCGTGCGCGCCCGTTGCCACCGGACATTCCCGGCGCAGGCGGTCAAAGGCGGCGATCTGATTGTCCAGCATCGGTCCGGAATGAGGATCCCAATCCGGCCGCGGCGAGTGTTCGTGGGTCATAGGAGTAGCTGACAGCAGGCCGTCTGGACGGCCATGATGTCCGACCCGTCGTGTGTGGGGTGGCAAGCCATGCCCGCAACTATAAATCCTGGCCTTGCCGCCGCGCTTGACCCGAGTCAACGCCCTGTCCGCACCGGCTGGGGTCAGGGCAGGGGCAGGGTTGGACCGGCGTCGTGTGCTTCGTTGTCGCCTTCGCCAGCGTGGTAGTGCCACAGGTCGTGGGCGTCGATGCGCACCATGGCCATGGCTTCCGTCGCGTCGATCGCGGCGCCGCGCTCGGCCAGCGCGGCCTCCAGCGCGCTGCGCCGTGCCATCAGCAGCTCGGCCAGGCCGCTCTCGCCCAGGGTATAGGCGCGCTCGGTCCGGCTGGCGCTGTCGGCGGCGGCGCGCAAGGCCTGGCTGCGCTGTACCCAGATCGCATGTGTGGCACGCATCTGCGCCACGCGGTCGATCGCGTCGTGTTCGATGTCGCGACGAACCACGGCCAATTCGGCTTCCGCCTGCAACGCATCGGCACCGGCCGCCGCCGCCGTGGCGCTGCGCTGGCGTACGCCGATGGGGATGCTGACGATAAGGCCCACGGCGCGCTCGCGGCCGCCAAGATCGTCGAGTACACGCACGCCAACGGTGGGGTCGGGCAAGCGGTCGGCGCGTGCGCGCCGCGCTTCAGCTTCGCGTTGCCGGGCCAGCGCTGCGGCAATGCCGATCTCGTGGCTGCGCTCGACGATCAGTCCGCTCCAGTGCGCGTCGCTGCCATCCAGCTGCGCGGGCTCGCCGGCAACCGTAGCGTGCCCGGGCAAGGGCAGGCCGGGGAAGGTGCTGTGCAAGGCCAGCGTGGCGACCTGCAGGTCGGCTTCAGCACGCAAGGCAGCGGCGCGTGCCTGCGCCAGGGCCGCCTCGGCGGCGACCTGGTCACGGCGTGCTGCATCGCCAAGCGCGAGCCGGCGCCCGATCGCCTGGTAGTCGCGTTCCCAGATGGCCACCTGGGCGTGCTGCTCCGCGACCACGGCGCGCCCGCGTTGCCACCCCGTCCACAGCGCCAACAGGCGACGGGCCCCGGCGTGGTAAGCATCGGCCAGTGACAGTTGCGCAGCCTCGGTGCCGGCAGCGCCGATCTCGCGGTCCAGGCCCGCCTTGTGCGGCCAGCGTACACCGCGGCTGAGGTCGGCCTCCCATTCGTTGAACGTGGGGCCGTTCTGGATGGTTCGGCGCTGTGGGATCATGAGCAGGGTCGCCTCGTGGCTGCCGACGTCGCGCAGGCGCGCATCGGCTTCGGCACGCGACAGCCGTGCCATCGCGGCCTGGATCTCGGGCATGCGGGCAATCGCGGGCAGGGCCAGTTCCTCCGCCGGCAAGTGCAAGGGCGGGGGCACCGCGGCCGCGGTTTGCGCCGCCAGTGCCGCGGGCAGCATGGCCAGGCCGGCGAGCACGCCAAGCCAGGGCTTCATGCGAGCCTCCCCATGCTCTCGACGGGCTCGACCCACCAGACGATGTCGGGATGCGGCATGCGTTCGCGCAGTTGCTGCAATACCCCGGTGACATCCTCGGCGGGCAGGACCAGCCAGGCCATGCGCCGTTCGATGCGGCCACGCACGCGCTCGCGTACGCTGGCGCCGTCGAAGCGCTCACCATGTCCGGAGACGGGAAGCGTCGTGAAGCCGGGCAGGGCCGGACGCATGTCCAGCAGTGTTTCCAGCAGGGCCTCGCCGAGGTCGTCCGGGACGACCACCGTCAGTCGTTTCAGGTTCTGGTCCATCATCCACTCCTGCCTTGGGCGGGGGCGCCGAAGCGGCGGAACAAGGTCGGCAGCAGCAACAGGGTGAGCGCCGTACACGTCACCAGTCCGCTGATCACCACGATTGCCAGCGGCCGTTGCACCTCCGAACCGGGGCCGGAGGCGAACAGCAGGGGCACCAGCGCCAGGGCGGCGATGGAGGCGGTCATGAGCACTGGACGCAGGCGGCGCATCGCGCCTTCGCGCACGACCTGGTCAAGCGGCATGCCGGTGGCCGCAAGCTGGTTGAAGTAGGCCACCAGCACCAGGCCGTTGAGCACGGCGATGCCGAGCAGGGCGATGAAGCCGACCGAGGCCGGCACTGACAGGTACTGGCCGGACAACCATAGGGCGACGATGCCACCGACCAGGGCGAACGGAATGTTGAACAGGATCAACAGTGCCTGGCGCATGGAACCGAACGTCGAGAACAGCACCAGGAAGATCAGGGCCAAGGCCAACGGTACGACCAGTGCCAGGCGCGCCGCGGCACGCTGCTGGTTCTCGAACTGGCCGCCCCAGGTGATGCTGTAGCCGGCCGGCAGATGGATGTCGCGCGCGACCGCGGTGCGGACCTCCTCGACGAAGCCGACCAGGTCACGGCCGGCCACGTTCGCCTGCACCAGCACGAAGCGCGAGCCGTCCTCGCGGTGGATCAGCATCGGGCCCGTCGTGGCCTGCAGGCTGGCAACGCGGTCCAGGGGCACCTGGTTCCCGTCGGGCGTGGCGAGGTTGACGCGCTCGAACATCGCCGGTGTGGCCGTCAGCCGGCTCTCGCCGCGCACGATGACCGGCACCCGACGCTGCTCCTCAAGCACGGTGCCCGCCGGCAGGCCCTCGAGCTGGCCGCGCAGCTCGTCCTGTACCGCCGCCACGTCCAGGCCATGGCGGCCGGCGGCCTGGCGGTCGATGCGCACGCCAAGGTAGCGCACACCCTCCTGGGTCTGCGCAATCACGTCCTGGCTGCCATGGGTCTGCTCCATGGTGGCGGCGACCCGATTGGCAATCTGGTTGAGCATGCCGAGGTCGGGGCCAAACACCTTCACCGCGATATCGCCGCGGCTGCCGGTGAGCATCTCCGAAACGCGCATCTGGATCGGCTGGGTGAAGCCGTAGTCGACGCCGGGGAAGTCCTGGGTCACCTGGCGCAACTGCTCTTCCAGCCAGGCCTTGTCGCGCACGCGCCACGTCTTCTTGGGCTTGAGCTGCAGGAACATGTCGGATTCGTTGAGGCCCATGGGATCGAGCCCGAGCTCGTCCGAACCGACGCGCGAGATCACGTGCTCGACCTCGGGCACGCGCGAGAGGATCGCGCGCTCGAGCGCCAGGTCCTGCTCCAGCGAGGCGTCCAGCCCGATCGAGGGCTGCTTGACCAGCTGGATCAGCAGGTCGCCCTCGTCCATGACCGGCATGAAGGTCTTGCCGATCGCCAGGTAGGCGACCACGCCAATCGCGAGCAGTCCGGCGGCGATCATGCCGACCCAGCGCGCGTGTGCCAGCGACCAGTCCAGCAGCGGCCGGTAACCGTGCGTGATCCAGCGCATCAGCCAGGGCTCCCGGTGGGGCCGCTCGGGCAACAGGTACGAGCACAACACCGGCACCACGGTCATCGACAGCGCAAGCGAGGCGGCCAGGGCGAAGATGATGGTCAACGCCACCGGCCCAAACAGCTTGCCTTCCAGCCCCTGCAACGAGAGCAGCGGCATGAACACCAGGCAGATGATGATGATGCCCGACACCACCGGTTGCGCGACCTCACCGACGGCGCGGTAGACACGATGCAGTTTGGGCGGCGCCTCGCCATTGTGCCCGGGCACGAGGTGGTTGACGGTGTTTTCCACTACCACCACCGCGGCGTCGACCAGCAGGCCGATCGCAATCGCCAGGCCCCCCAGGCTCATCAGGTTCGCGCTCAGCCCGAACCAATGCATCAGCAGGAAGGCGATCAGCACGGCCAGCGGCAGCGTCAGCGACACCACCACCGCGGCGCGCACGTCACCCAGGAACAGCAGCAGCAGGATCACCACCAGCACCGTGGCTTCGAGCAGGGCGCTGCGCACCGTGCCGACCGCCCGCTCGATGAGCGCGCCACGGTCGTAGAACACCTCGATGCGCGCGCCCTTGGGCAACGCCGATTGGAGCTCGGCGAGACGTGCGCGCACCGCATCGACGATCTTGGATGCGTCGGCGCCACGCAGCCCAACCACCAGGCCCTCGACGGCTTCGCCGACGCCATCGCGGGTCACCGCGCCGTAGCGGGTCAGGCTGCCGTAGCTGACTTCGGCCAGGTCGCCCACGCGCAACGGCATGCCATCGCGCGTCGCCACGACCACCTGGCGCAGGTCGGCCAGGGTGCTGACCGCGCCTTCGGCGCGCACGATCAGCGCATCGTCGCCTTCGCGCAGGCGGCCCGAACCGTCATTGCGGTTGTTGCGCAGCACGGCGTCCGACACGTCGCGGAAATGCAGTCCGGCGGCTGACAGGCGCGCGCGGTCGGGAGTGACCAGGAAGCTGCGCACTTCCCCGCCAAGTGCATTGAGGTCGGCGACGCCGGGAATCGTCCGCAGCGCCGGGCGGATCGTCCAATCCAGCAAGGTGCGCCGCTCGGCCAGGCTCAGCCCGCCGCCCTCGATGGTGAACATGAACATGTCCGACAGCGGCGTGGCGATGGGCGCCAAGCCGCCGCTGACGTCACCGGGCAACGCGCCCGCCGCCGAGGCAAAGCGTTCGGACACCTGCTGGCGCGCCCAGTAGATATCCGTGCCCTCGTCGAAATCGAGCGTGACGTCGGCCATCGCGTACTTGGAGACCGAGCGCAACAGGCGCGCATGTTCGATGCCGAGCAGCTCCATCTCCACCGGCACCACCACCCGGGTTTCCACCTCCTCGGGAGTCATGCCGGGCGCCTTCAGGATGAGCTTGACCTGGGTGGGCGCGATATTCGGATAGGCATCGATGGGCAGGTTGAGGTAGGCCCAGACGCCGGCGCCTGCGATCGCCAGGGCGCCCAGCACCACGAGCAGGCGCTGTGCCAGCGAGAACGCGATCAGGCGTTGCAGCATGTCAGCCTCCGGCCGCCAGCATGGCCTTGAGTGCGCCGGCCCCGGCCAGCGCGATGCGGCTGCTGGCGGTCAGCGGCGCGACCACCACGCTCAGGCCGTCGCTGGTCTGGGCCAGCAGGGTCACGGTCACCGGGACGAAGCCCTCGCCCTGCGCGACGAACAGCACGCGCGCACCCGCGTGCTCGGTCAAGGCGCCGGCAGGTAGCAGCCAGGCCTGCGTGGGAGCGGGCAGCAGCAGCGTGGCATTGGTCTGCTGGCCCGGCAACAGGTGTTCACCGCGCAGGCTGGCGCGCACCAGCACGGTCTGGCTGGCCGTATGGACGGCTGCACCCACTTCATCCACGGTGCCGGTAGCGCCATCGTCGGTGCGCACCTGCAGCCCCGTGCGCAACTGCGCCGCGTAGCGGGCGGGTATCTGCATTTCCAGCGTGGCCACGCCCGGCTTGGCGACGATGAAGGCCTTGCTCAGTGCCGCCACCGGTTCGCCCAGGCGCAGGTCGCGCTCGATCACCACCCCGTCCAGCGGTGCGCGCAACTCATACGTGCCGGGCGCGGCCCCAGCCGCCTGCGGGGCCATGGCGGTTGCCGCCTCGAGCTCGCGCAGGTGGGCGGCCGCACTGTCGCGTTGGGCCAAGGCGGTTTGCACGCGGGCGGCTGGGATGATGCCTTCTTCCAGCAGTTGCCGGTCGCGCGTGGCTTGGGCTTCGGCTACGCGGAAATCGCCGCGCGCGGCGGCCAGGTCGGCACCGAGGGTCATGGCCTCGCGGCTCTGGATGCGCGCCAGGGGCTGGCCGCGGCGCACGGCCTCGCCTTCGCGCGCCAGGATGGCCATGGTCAGGCCGCCGAAGGGAGCACTCACCACCGTGCTGTCCTGCAGCGGGGCCAGCACGGTGGCTGGCAAGCCTTCGAGCGGCACCTGCGTGGCGGCCGGCACCGTGCCCACCTTGATGCCCAGGGCCTGGGTTTGCGCCGCGCTCACTTTGAGCACGGACTGCGCCGCGACCGGAGCCGCGAGCAGGGCCAGCAGTACGCCGACCGGCAACCAACGATGCATGCCATTACCTCAACGGCTGGATTTCCGGCCGCAAGGATGCGCAATCCTGCTTTGAACAAGCTTAAAGCCCAATCCCCGCCCGCTTCCCGCCCTGCTTCCGGCTTGCGCCGGACTTCTCCCGAGGCCGAAGGCGGTTCGCGCGCCTTCATCCAGGGGCGTTCCCGCAGGGAGCCGGTGTAAGGGAGCGCCGCGCGCCTCAGGGGTTATGGTCGATGACGCGGCGGAACGGCGGCAGGGCGCGGAGCATGCCGCTGCCGTAGCGTCGCGTCACCACGCGCCGGTCCAGCAACACGATGCGGCCATGGTCGCTTTCGCTGCGGATCAGGCGTCCGCAGTACTGGATCAACAGGCGCGTGGCTTCGGGCACGCTGACTTCGAGGAAGGGATTGCGGCCATGCGCTTCCAGCCATTCGGCATAGGTTGCGCCGACCGGATCGCTGGGTACCGCAAACGGCAGTTGCGTGATCACCACGGTCTCGCAGAGTTTTCCGGGCAGATCCAGGCCTTCGCCAAACGAGGCCAGGCCAAACACCGTGCTGCCCTTGCCGGCGGCGATGTCCTCGCCGTGCGCGGCGAGCAGGTCGGCCTTGGGCAGCGAACCCTGCGCGCGTACCTTGCGCACCTGGGCGATGGGCAGGCGCTGCAGCACGCGTTGCAGCTTGGCGCGCGAGGTGAATAGCACGAGGTTGCCTGCGTCCCAATCGAGGTGGCTGGCCAGCCAGTCGCCGATTTCGTCGGCGTGCGCCTCACGTGCATCGGGCAGGTGGTGCATCACCGGCACCTCCAGCCGTGCCTGGCGGCCGAGGTCGAAGGGCGAGGGCAGGCTCAGTGTCAGCGCGTCTTCCGGCAAGCCGACGGCATCCGCGTAGCTGCTGAAATCGCCGCCCGTGCTGAGCGTGGCGGAAGTGAGCAGCACGCCGCCGGCATGTCCCCACAATACGCTGCGCAACAGCCCGGCGGCTGAGACTGCTGAGGCGTGGCAGACGAGCTGGTGCTCGCCACTCAGCGTGGCCCAGCGTGCCAGTGGCGGTTCGTCGGTGGCATCGATGCTGGCCCATGCCTCCCAGCAGGCGGCATGTCGGGCAAGGCGTTCGAGGGCCAGGCCGAGGTCACCGGCCAGGGATTCCTCCAGCGGGCCGCCTTCCGGGGCTTCCAACACACCGCGGCGCACGGCCGTGAGCCAGCGTTGCAGCGCGGTCGTGGCCATGTGCAGCGCGCGCGCCTGTTCCACCCAGGACTCTGGCAGGCGGCCCAGCGAGCCGCGATAGGCGGCGGCGCCGTCATCCGCGTCGGGGGCCCAGTCGCGGCGGATGGCCATATCCAGCAGGTCCAGGGCCTGGCCGAGCTGTTGTAGTTTCTCCGCCCCTTGGGCCACGTCCAGTCCGCCCAGCGAAGCCTTGCCGGCAAAGGCGTAGGCGGTGTGGACCAGGAGTCCGAGGCGTTCGAGTTGGCGCGCCGCGGCGCCCAGCTGCACCTCGCTGGTGCCGCGGGCAATGGCCTTGCCGGGCAGGCGATGGGCCTCGTCGAACACGTACAAGGTGTCCCCCGGCGGCGGCAGGATCACGCCTCCCGGGTGGTCCAGGTCGCCGGACATGATGAGATCGGCCAGGACGAGGTCGTGGTTGGCCACGATGATTTCGGCATCGTCCAGGCTGCGCCTGGCGGCAAAGAACGGACATTGCGCGAAATAGGCGCATTTGCGGCCGCTGCAACCGCCGGCGCTGGTGGTCACCATTGGCCGCAGCAGGTCACCGATGGCTGCCGGGGCGGCGTCAAGGTCACCCTGCCAGCTGTGCTCGGCGAATGCCGTGGCCAACCGCTCCAGCGCTTGCCGGTCGGCTGTGGTTGGCGGCTTGGTCCACAACGCGGTTTCCGCCTCGAAGCCGTCTAGGCCAAGCTGTTCACCAGCGTCCAGCCCGCGCAGGGCCAACGCCAGGTTGCGCGGGCACAGGTAGCGCGCCCGGCCCTTGGCCAGCGCCACCACCGCCGTGCCGCCGGTCAGCGCCAGGTATTGCGGGATGTCGTTGCGCAGCAGCTGCTCCTGCAAGGCCACCGTGGCCGTGGTGATGAGGAGGCGCTTGTGCCTGGCGCGGGCCAAGGCAACCCCGGCCAAGAGGTAGGCCATGGATTTGCCGGTGCCGGTCGGCGCCTCGATCGCGGCCACGGCGCCGGCCTCGCCAAAGGTCTTGGCCACCTCGGCAATCATCCGCCGCTGCGCGGCGCGCGGGCGAAAGCCCGGCAGACCGCCCTGCAGCTGCGCGTAGGCGGCGCGGATGGTGTCCTTGCAGGCCTGCTCAAGCATGCACGAGCAGTGCCGCGATCCGCGGCGAATGATTGGCTGGTTGGCCGGGTCCTTGCATGTGATCTCTTTGCACGACTGGAGCGGTACGCCGCCAGTATCTGCCCGGTCAGGGTGGGCGTGTTTCCCGATCAGGTTACCCACTTTGCCATGAGCAAGCTCCCTGAAGTCGCGACGGTTGCACTGGACAACCTCAGGCAAACCGCCTGGTTTGCGCGGCTGCAGGTGGCGACCACCCCACAGCAGTCCGCGGCACTCGTGATTGAGCTTGTCGATGCCTCCGGTCTGGCGGTCGACGCCCTGCTGTGCTGGTCCACCGACTCCAGCGTGGTAACGGCGCCGACCGACGTCGCTGGTGGCGCATGCACGCCGGTCGAACAACGCCTGGTGCGTAGCGCGCTGGCGGCGGCCGACGGGAGGGCGCAGGCGCAGGGCCTGGTTGCCGTGCGCCTGCAGGAGGCTGATCAGGTGGTCTTGCTGGCCCGGCTGCTCGAGGAAGTCTCGGTACCGGCCTTGCTCGAGGCGCTCGGCAGTCGCCTGGCGCTGGCATTGGCTCGACTGTCGCGTGCCATCCATGGCTTGGCCATGCCGCCGGCGCAACGCCGGCTGGAACGGGCCGAGCACATGCAGCGTGCACTGCTGGCCATCGCCGATATCACTGGCTCGGCACTGGGCCTGCGGCACCTGCTGCGCGGCGTGCACCGCGTGCTGGCCACGCTGATGGCTGCGCCCAACCTGCTGGTGGTGCAGTGCGTGGGCGCGACCGATGCCGTGCAGTTGCTTTACGACAGCCCGCCCAGCGACGGACATCCTGGCCCGGAACCAGCCGGCCGAGTCTTGCGCGTCCTGCCTGGATCGCCGTTGGGGCAGGTGCTGGACCAGGGCCGGACCCTGGGCGGGCAAGGGCAACCCTTGCTGCCGGCTACTGCCACCACCGGGTCAGATGCGACCGTGCAGCCGATTTGGCTGGGCGTTCCGCTGCGCCGTGGTGCGCAGGTCGAGGGTGCGTTGCTGGTGCACGATCCCAAGGGTGGGGCCTGGTACCGCGCCGAGGATCGGCAACTCTTGGAGTTTGCCGCCAATCACGTCCTGTCGGCGCTCGAGCAGCAGGGCCACGCCGGTCCGGAACGACGGACTGGGGCGCACGACGCGCCCGTGGACGACCGCAGTGGCCAACTGCTCCAGGAAGTGCTGGAACAGCAACGTGCGCGCGAGGTGCAGGGGGCCTTGTTGCAGCTGGCGCACCTCGCCAGCGCCGAGATCGACGACGACACGTTTTACGCGCGCACCCACGACCTTATCGGCAGCCTACTCGATGCACGAAGTCTGTCCATCGCGCTGCAATCAGTGGATGCCTCACGGCTCGAGTTCCGCTATTGCGTGAGCGCCGGCAGACGCCAACTCAAGACCCGGATCAACGGCCAGGGCCTGAGCGAATACGTACTGCGCCGGGGTGAGCCCACGTTGCTGCAACAGCCGCACATCGAGGCTTTGCGTGCGGCCGGTGAAATCGGCCCAGAGACCGCGCGACGCACGACCTCGTGGCTGGGCGCACCGCTGTGCCACGGCGGCGACGTGGTGGGCGTCGTGGCGGTGAGTTCCTGCGATGCCATGGCGAGCTATGGCGCGCGCGACGAGGCAGTCCTCGCCAGTCTGGCTCCGCAGCTTGCCAGTGCGATCTTCCTGCGCCGTGAAATGCGCAGCCTGCGCGAGACGCGGGCCAGGCTCGAGCACCAGATCGGGCTGCATCAGCGCGAGCTGCACCGTCAGCAACTGCGCCGCACACGCGTGCAGCGGCAGTTGGAGCATCAACTGTTGCATGATCAGCTCACCGGCCTGCCGAATCGTCGGGCACTACATGTGCACCTGGGCCATGTGCTCGAGCGCGTGCGCGCGACGCCCGGGCACCGCTGCGCTCTCCTGTACGTGGGGGTCGACCGTTTCAAGGTGGTCAACGGCAGCCTTGGCCACGTGCATGGCGATGCCGTGCTCAAGGAAGTGGCCTTGCGGTTGATAGCCAGCGTCAAGGCGTCGGCCATGGTGGCGCGTCTGTCCGGCGACCAGTTTGCCATCCTGCTCGACGTGGTCGACTCGCCTGGCGCTGCGCTTGCCGTGGCGCGTGGCGCGCTGGACGCGGTGAACCGCACCTTGTTCGTGGCTGGCGAGGAAATCGCGCCCTCGGTCAGCATCGGCGTCGCCGTGGCTGACGGCCGTGGCGCAGTGGCCGACGACCTGCAGCGCCAGGCGGACCTGGCCCTGAACCGGGCCAAACACCTGGGGCGCCATCGGGTCGAGCTGTTCAATGCGGCTTGGGCACCTGAAATCACCGGCATGCTCGGCATGGAGGCGCGCCTGCGGCACGCCCTGCAACATGGCCAGTTCGAGCCGTATTTCCAGCCGCTGCGGCGCCTGGCCGACGGCAAACTGGTCGGCTTCGAGGCCTTGTTGCGCTGGCATCATCCGCAGCGGGGATTGCTGCTCCCGCAGGAATTCCTCAAGGTGGCGGAGGACAGTGGCTTGATCGAGGCCATCGACTGGCAAATTTTCGAGCAGGGCTGCCAACGCCTGGCCGAGGATTGTCCGGCGGATACTTTTCTTACCATCAACGTCTCCGGCCGCCATCTCGGGCGCCCGGACTTTGCGGCCCGCTTGCTGGCCTTGCTGGAGCGCACCGGAGTGGCGCGCGACCGCTTGATCATCGAGGTCACCGAGGGCACCTTGCTCGGCGACCTGGAACAGGTGCGCGCGGTGCTGCAGGGCCTGCGCGAGCAGGGTATTGGCGCGGCACTGGATGATTTCGGTACCGGCTACTCGTCGTTGAGCTACCTGCATGCGCTGCCGCTGTGCCTGGTCAAGATCGACCAGGCCTTCGTGCATGCGCTGAGCGCCGACGACCATGCCAATTCATCCACCATCATCGCTGCGATCATTGCCCTTGCCGGCAGCCTCAACATGCAGGTGATCGCCGAAGGCATCGAGACCCAGGAGCAACTCGACATCCTGGTGTCCATGGGTTGCGGCATTGGTCAAGGTTTTCTGCTCGGCCGGCCGGCAGCCAAGAAGCGCTGGCGCGATCTGTACCCACGCGTGTTGCAACGCGTGGTTGGCAAGCGCCTGCAGACGCGCACTCACGCGGCCCGCGGCCGAAGCTGACTCGCTCCTTGTCCGGCTTGCGCCGGGCTTGAAACGCCTGGTGACGCCCTACGGTGGGGTGGCCAGCAGGGCCTCGGCGACACGGATGCCGTCCACGGCGGCCGACAAGATGCCGCCCGCATGGCCGGCGCCTTCGCCGGCCGGATACAGGCCGCGCACGTTCGCACTCTGCAGGCCGGCGTCGCGCAGGATGCGCAGCGGCGAGGACGTGCGCGTCTCCACGCCGGTGAGGACAGCGTCGGCCATGGCGTAGCCCGGCAGTTGCCGCTCGAACGCCGGCAGCGCCTCGCGGATCGCGGCCAGCGCGTAATCCGGCAAGGCCGCGTCCAGGCTACCCAGGCTCACGCCCGGGTGATAGGAGGCTTGCACCGCGCCGAGCGCATGCGAGGGTCGCCCGGCGAGGAAGTCGCCGACCAGTTGCGCCGGGGCGTTGTAGTTCCCGCCACCGAGGCGGAAGGCCTGCGTCTCCAGCGCATGTTGCAGGGCGATCCCGGCCAGCGGACTGCCACTGCCATCGTAGGGCTCGAAGTCGGCCGGATCGATGCCGACCACCAGCGCCGCGTTGGCGTTGCGCTCGTTGCGCGAGTACTGGCTCATGCCGTTGGTGACCACATGGCCAGCCTCGCTGGTGGCCGCCACCACGGTGCCGCCGGGGCACATGCAGAAGCTGTACACGGTGCGCCCGGCTGCTGCGCCGGTGCAGTGATGCACCAGCTTGTAGTCGGCCGCACCAAGCACCGGGTGGCCGGCTTGCGCGCCCCACAGCGCCGCGTCGATCGCCGACTGCGGATGCTCGATGCGCAGCCCGATGGAGAAGGGTTTGGCCTGCATGGCCACGCCACGCGCATGCAGCATGGCGAAGGTGTCGCGCGCGCTGTGCCCGACCGCCAGCACGACCTGGTCGGCACGCACCTCCGCGCCGTCGGCCAGGCGCAGGCCGCGGATACGCATCTGGCCATCCATACGGCCAGCCAGCAGCAGGTCATCGGCGCGGCAGCCGAAACGCACCTCGCCGCCCAGGTCCTGGATCGTCCCGCGCATGTGCTCGACCATGCCCACCAGGCGGAACGTGCCGATGTGTGGCTTGCTCAGATAAAGGATTTCTTCCGGCGCGCCGGCCTTGACGAATTCTTCCAGCACCTTGCGCCCATGGTGCTGCGGGTCGCGAATCTGACTGTGCAGCTTGCCGTCGGAAAACGTGCCGGCGCCGCCCTCGCCAAACTGCACGTTGGACTCGGGGTGCAGCGTGCGCTTGCGCCAGAGATCCCAGGTGTCCCTGGTGCGCTCGCGTACCGCCTTGCCGCGCTCGAGCACCAGGGGGCGCAGCCCAGCCTGGGCGAGGATCAGCGCGGCAAACAGGCCGCACGGCCCGGTGCCGACGACGACCGGGCGCAGGCGGGAGGCCGGGCCGGCAGGGTGCAGCGGGCGATAGCTGGTGTCCGGTGTCGGTCGGATGTGGGGATCGTCGGCAAACCGCTGCAACACGGCGGCTTCGTCAGCGGTTTCCACGTCCACGGCATAGATCAGCATGATCGCGCCACGCCGGCGCGCGTCGATGCCGCGCCGGGCCACCGTGCAGCGGATGAGCGCCGCCGGGGCAAGGTGCAAGCGGCGCGCGACCGCCGCCGCCAAGGCCTCGGGCGGGTGCGCGAGCGGCAGGCGCAGGTCAGTCAGTCGCAGCATGGTCAAAAGCTGGGGTCAGAGTGGAATGGCACTTACTTGAGCTCGTCATTCCCGCGAAAGCGGGAATGACGAAATGTAGAGTTTTGCGCCGAAGTAAATGCCATTCCACTCTGACACCACTTTTCAACCCCGGCTTTTGCTCGGCTCAGACGCCGAGGAAATCCTTCTTGCCAATGTCGGTGCCGATCTGGCGCAGGATGTCGTAGGCCGTGGTGCAGTGGAAAAACACGTTCGGCAGCACGTATTCCAGCAGGTAGGGCTGGCCGAGGAAGTGGTGCTCGCCGCTGCGCATGTGCAGCACGATCGGGCGCTCCTCACTGCCGTCGATCTGCTCGGGCTTGAACGTGCCGAAATACTCGACGACACGCTTGATCCGCGCGTCCAGCTGGGCGAGCGTGGTTTCGTCATCGGCAATCTTCATCGGCTCGACCCCGGCCAGGCGGGCCACGCCACCCTTGGCCATGTCGGTTGCGGTCTGCACCTGGCGCACCAGAGAGAACATGTCCGGCGTCAGGCGCAACTGCAGCAACACCTCATCGCTGACGCCCTTGGCCTTGGCGTGCTCGCCGCCTTTGTGCAGCACGTGGGCGAGGTTGGTGAGTGCGCGCGACAACACCGGCACGCTGGCCTGATACATGGAAAGCGACATGGACTTGCTCCTTTGGGGGATGAATGCGGCGCGCGTGCCCGGCAAGCCCGTCACGGCGTGGGGTGCAGGCGCGCTGGCCAGCCATGATAAGACGGTGAAATGGTGTCAGGGACAATTACTTCCGCGTGATGGGCCCTTGCCGGTCCCCGGCGTAATTGTCCCTGACACCATTTCGCCCGAGGATCCAGTCGGCGACGGCCTGCGGGTGTTCCAGGTGCAGGTGATGGCAGCCAGCCATCCAGCTGACCGCGATGTCCGGTACGCAGGCGGCCCGTTCGCGCAGCAGGGCGCCGGGCAGGTAGGGCGTTTCGGGCTGCGCCAGGAGCAGGGCGGTGGGCGTGGCGATGCCGACCAGCAGGCTGCGCACCTGGCTCTCGGCCAGGCGGATGGCCGAGGGCCGGGTCAGCCGCGGGTCGCTGCGCCAGCGCCAGCCGCCGTCCACGGCCAGCAGGCCACGCTCGACGATGGGCCGTGCCAGTTCGGCGGCAAGGCCGCTGGCGGCAACGCGCGCCGCCACGGCCTGCTCGATGCTGGTGAACAGGCGGAGCGGCCGCCGCTGGCGCGCCGGTGACGGGGCCAGGGCCTCGCGCCAGCGTGGCAAGGTGCGGCTGCCGTCGTCGGCCAGCGGGCCCAAGCCCTCGATCAGCCACAGGTGCTCGATGCGCGCTGGCGCCGCCGCGGCGACCAGGGAGCTGATCCCGGCGCCCAGCGAATGGGCGAGGACGCTGATGCGTTCGGCCTTGAGCACGTCCAGTACTTGCAGCAGCCTGCGCACGTGATCGCTGTAGTGGTAGCCCATGCCGGGCGGCAGGTGCCCGGAATGCCCGTGGCCAGGGAGATCGAGCGCGAGCACCTGGAAGCGCCCGGCCAGCAGCGGTGCCAGCCGGGCAAAGCTGCCGGCGTTGTCCAGCCAGCCGTGCACGGCGAGCAGCGACGGCAGGCCGTCCTCGCCCCAGACCTGGGCCGCCAGCTTCAGGTGCGGCAGCTCAATGACGCGCTCGCGGGGCTGGGGTGGCGCGCTCAAGCCGCGCCGCCGGCTTCCGGCCAGCCCTGCAGGTGGCGGCGGACCAGCGCCGCCAGGCTGCGCACCTGCCCGTCGCCGGCATTGAGCGCCGGGATGTAATGGAGCTCGCCACCGCCGGCGGCGAGGAAGGCATCGCGGTTCTGCATGCCGATTTCCTCCAGCGTCTCCAGGCAATCGACGGCAAAACCGGGGCAGACCACGTCGAGGCGGCGCACTCCAGAGCGCGCCAGCTCCGGTACCACCATGTCGGTGTACGGATGAAGCCAACGCTCGCGGCCGACGCGCGACTGGAAGCTCAGCAGCAGCTCATCCGGGCCGAGGCCGAGCCGCTCGCGCAGCAGGCTGGCGGTGTGGCGGCACCGCTCGGGATAGGGGTCGCCCAGCTGCGCATAGCGCTCGGGAATGCCGTGGAAGGACAGCAGCAGCCGCTCGCCGCGCCCGTGGCGCTGCCAGTGCTCGCGGATGCTCGCGGCCAACGCCTCGATGTGCCCCGGATCGTCGTGGTAGTCGTTGATCACGCGCAGTTCCGGCGGCCAACGCAGGGCCTTGAGTCCATCCGCCACCGCGTCGAGGACCGAGCCGGTGGAGGTGCCCGAATATTGTGGATACAGCGGCAACACCAGCAGGCGGCGCACGCCCTCGCGCTGTAGCCGCGCCATGGTGGCTTCCACCGCCGGTTCGCCGTAGCGCATGGCCAGCTCCACGCGCAGCGTCTGGGGTGCTTGCGCCTCCAGCTCGGCCTGCAGCGCGGCGGCCAGCGCTTCGCTGTGGACCCGCAGCGGCGAACCTGCGGCGCTCCAGATCCTGGCGTAGGCCCGCGCCGAACGCGCCGGGCGGACGCGCAGCACGATACCGTGCAGGATCGGCCACCAGCGCCAGCGCGGGTAGTCGATCACCCGGCGGTCACTGAGGAACTGGGCCAGGTAAGGCCGCAGCGCCGCGGCGGTCGGGGCGGTCGGCGTGCCGAGGTTGACCAGCAGCAGCGCTGCCTGAACGGGGGCCGCGGCGATAGCATGGGATTCGGCGGCAACGCCGGTATAGTGAGGTTTGTGTGGCATCGTGCGGGTTCGTTCCAGAGTGCCAGTCTGCCACAGCTCGCTGCCTCGCCCGTCGTTGCCGTCCACCTTGCCCACCACCGTGGAGCCACCCATGTCCAAGCCCAAGCTGCACCATTTGTTGCTGGCTACCTTGCTCTTGCTGCTGCCGCTGGGTGCGGTGCAGGCCGAGGATCCGCCGCTGGTGCGTGCCGACAACGCCGTGCGCGTGTTGAACGAGATCATGCAGGCGCCGGACAAGTCGATCCCACATGACCTGCTGCGCGACGCGCGCGCGATTGCCGTTATTCCCGGCATGATCAAGGCCGGTTTCATCTTTGGCGGCCGCCGGGGCGAAGGCCTGATCTCGGTGAAGACGCCCGAAGGTACCTGGTCCGATCCCAGCTTCATCACCATGACCGGCGGCAGCATCGGCTTCCAGGCCGGTGTGTCCTCCACCGACGTGATCCTGGTGTTCCGTACCCAGCGGGGGGTCGATTCCATCGTCAATGGCAAGTTCACCCTGGGTGCCGATGCCGCGGCGGCGGCAGGTCCCGTGGGCCGCACTGCCACGGCCGCGACCGACGGGCAGCTCAAGGCGGAAATCTATTCCTACTCGCGCAGCCGGGGCCTGTTTGCCGGCGTGGCGCTGGATGGCTCGGTGCTCCGCATCGACTACGATGCGAAC
Organism: Rhodanobacter sp. FW510-R10; assembly: GCF_058781105.1. Taxonomy (NCBI): domain Bacteria; kingdom Pseudomonadati; phylum Pseudomonadota; class Gammaproteobacteria; order Lysobacterales; family Rhodanobacteraceae; genus Rhodanobacter; species Rhodanobacter sp. FW510-R10. The sequence goes on from NZ_JBYSWL010000001.1 coordinate 1,269,600, forward strand.
GCCGAGATCTATGGTTCGGGCGTGACTCCGCGACGCATCTTCGAAGGCGGCGTGAACAACGTGCCGGCTGCCGTGGTGAAGTTTCGCGACCAGCTCGAAGAGTACACTGTCCGTTGATGCGGACGCCTGATGGCGAGCGCGTGATTGCGCCAACACCGTCGATGAGGTGAAACATGAGTATTTGGCATCTGATCATTCTGCTGGTGGTCGTCGTGGTGGTGTTCGGCACCGGCAAGCTGAGCAAGATCGGTCCCGATCTTGGCGCCGCCATTCGCGGTTTCAAGAAAAGCATGAACGGTGACGATGAGCCTGCCGCCAAGCCGGTCCAGCCGGAGAGTCTGCGCGCCGATCCGCCGCGTCCCGAGGCGGCGCGCAACGACGCGCCGCGTGCTGATACCGCCAAGGCCGCGAACCAGCAACACGACGACGCGCCACGCCAGTAATCCGCGGCGATGATCGAGATCAGCTTCGGCAAGTTGCTGTTGCTCGCGCTGATTGCGTTGATCGTGCTGGGCCCGGAAAAACTTCCCACCGCTGCGCGCACCGCCGGCGCCTTGGTGCGTCGCCTGCGCGGCAGTTGGGACAGCGTGCGCGCCGAGGTCGAGCGGGAGCTGCAGGTGGAGGAGATCCGCCGCACCGCACGCGAGAGCGTGGCGCGCATGGATGCCGCCCAGGCCGAGCTGGACGCGACGCTCAAGCAGGTGCGCGAGGTCGCTGACGACGTCGCCAGCATCGGTGGCGCGGCGCCGGCGGCTGCCGACCAGCCGGCCGCCATGGACCAGTCCGCCGTGGCCAATACGTCCGGCCTCGGGCAGCCTGTACGCGAGCCGCCCGCCGTGGCATCGCCCGCGGCATCGGCCGCGGTCGATGCGCCAGCCGCGCCTGCCGATACGCGCACCGGCGACCTGTTTGCCGGCACCTCCGCTGCGCCACCAGCGGATGCTGCAGCCGCAGCCCCTGCGGAGCGCGTCGATGGCATCGCCTGACCCGGATGCCGGCGTCGACCTCGAGCAGGGCCTGTTCTCGCACCTGCTGGAGCTGCGCTCGCGGCTGCTGAAGGCCGCGCTCAGCGTGTTCGTCGTGCTGATTGCGCTGGTGCCATTTGCCAACCGCCTGTACACCGAACTCGCCGCGCCGCTGGTCGCGCGCCTGCCCAAGGGCGCGCACCTGATTGCCACCGAAGTCGCCAGCCCGTTCATTACACCGCTCAAGTTGGCCGCCTATACCGCCCTGTTCATCTGCATGCCGGTGATCTTGTACCAGCTCTGGGCGTTCGTCAGTCCGGGCTTGTACAAGAAGGAAAAGCGCCTGGCCCGACCGCTGCTCGTTGCGGCCCTGCTGCTGTTTTACATCGGTTGCGCGTTTGCGTATTTCCTGGTGTTGCCGGCGGCGTTCCGCTTCCTCACCGCGGTCACCCCCGAGGGCGTGGAGATGATGACCGACATCACCCACTACCTCGACTTCGTGATGTTGATGTTTTTTGCCTTTGGCCTGTGCTTCGAGGTGCCGGTGGCCGTGGTGATCCTGGCCGCGGTCGGCGTGGTCGACGTGGCCAAGCTGCGCAGCGCCAGGCGTTACGCCATCGTCGGCGCCTTCGCCATTGCCGCGTTGATCACGCCGCCCGACATCACCTCGATGATCATGCTGGCCATTCCCATGTGCCTGCTCTACGAACTCGGCATCCTTGCCGTGCGCTGGCTCCGCGCCGGCCAGCCCTGATCTTCCGCCGCAGGCCTAGCCCCTCTCCCCTGACAAGCCAGGGGAGGGCGTAAGCAACATCCGGGCAGCGGCGGCCTTGGCCCTCTCTCCCCTGGCTCCGCAGGGGGAGAGGGGGTAAGCGGGCATCTGGACGTCCGGCGCGGCCGCGGGTCAGTACAGGTCGATGGGGTCGATGTCGAGCGACCAGCGCACCTGCCGGGCCGTAGGCAGCTCGTGCAGGGCCAGCCACCAGGGCCGCAGGATGGCGTGCAGGGACGCGCGACGCGGGGCCTCCAGCAGCAGTTGACCGCGTTGGCGGCCAGCGCGTACCGGCATGGGCGCCGGCATTGGACCGGCCACCTGGATCGTGCCGAGCTCGGCCGGCAGGGCCGCACGTGCGGCAGCCAGGAAGCCATCCACGGCGTCGCGCTTCGGCGCTTCGGCGCGCAGCAGCGCCTGATAGCCATACGGCGGCAAGGCGCTCGCACGTCGCTCGTCCAGCAGCTCCTGGGCGGTCGTGGCGTAGCCGTGGGCAAGCAGGTCACGCAGCAGCGGATGCTCCGGAAGGTGGGTCTGCAGGATGACCCGCCCCGGCTTGCGCGCGCGGCCGGCACGGCCGGCCACCTGCACCACCAGTTGGGCCAGGCGTTCGCTGGCGCGAAAATCCACGCTGAACAAGCCTTCATCCACGCCGACGATCGCCACCAGGGTGAGGTTGGGCAGGTCATGGCCTTTGGCCAGCATCTGCGTGCCGACCAGGATCGCCGGCTCCTCCTCGCCCAGGCCGGCGAGCAGCTCGGCAAAGGCGTCGCGGCGCTGCATGGTCTCGCGGTCTACGCGGCGGATTGGCACGTCCGGGAAGCGCGCGAGCAGCGCTTCTTCCAGGCGTTCCGTGCCCTGGCCATGGGCGCTGAGCCCCGGCGCGCCACAGGCGGGGCAGGCCACTGGCACCGCACGTTGCGCTCCACAGTGGTGGCAGACCAGGCGCCGCGTGCGCGCATGCAAGGTAAGAGGGCGCTCGCAGCGCGCGCACTCTGCATGCCAGCCGCATTGGTGGCACAGCAGCATCGGCGCGTAGCCGCGGCGATTGCGGAATACCAGAACCTGCTCGCCGCGGGCCAGCGTGTCGGTGACGGCGCCGAGCAGGGCCGGCGACATGCCGTGTTCCAGGCGTTGCGCGCGCATGTCGATCACGTCCACCTGCGGCGGGCGCACGGCACCGGGTCGGGCACGCAGGTGCAGCAGGTGGTAGCGTCCGGCCGCGGCATTGGCCAGCGACTCCAGCGATGGCGTGCCCGAGCCGAGCAGCACCGGCACGCCCAGGGCGCGGGCGCGCACCAGGGCCAGGTCGCGCGCGTGGTAGCGGAAGCCGTCCTGCTGCTTGAACGCGGCGTCGTGCTCCTCGTCGACGACGATCAGTCCGGCGTTCGGCAGCGGCGTGAACACCGCCGAGCGCGTGCCCAGGATCACCTTGGCGCTGCCGTTGCTGGCGCGCAGCCAGGCGCGCGCGCGGTCGCCCTCGGCCAGGTTGGAGTGCAGCACTTCGATTGCCACCCCGAGGCGTTCGCGCAAGCGCAGCAGGGCCTGTGGCGCCAGGCCGATCTCCGGCACCAGCAGCAAGGTTTGCTGGCCGCGGGCCAGCACCTGTTGTATCAGCGCCAGGTACACCTCGGTCTTGCCGCTGCCGGTCACGCCATCGAGCAGGAAGGGCTGGTAGCGCCCGAGGCTGGCGCCGACCGCGGCCACGGCCTGGGTTTGTTCGGCGTTCAATGCCGGCGCGGCGGAGACGGCGGCGGCCGTGTGGGCGGGCCATTGCTCGCTGCGTTCCAGCAAGCCGGCGGTGGCGAGCCGCCGCGCCGCGGCGCGCCAGCCGGGCAGGCGCACAGAGAGTTCCGCCGCGCTCAGGCCACCGTCGGCCAGCGCCGCGAGCAAGGCCGCGCTGCTGGCGCGGCGCGTGCCGGCCTGCAGGGCCTGCCGGCCGCTTCCGGTCAGCGCCCAGTATTCGGCACCGGTCGCCGGCAAGGGGCGTGCGCCGCGCAGCGCCAGCGGCAGGGCCGTGACGTAAGCCTCACCAGGTGGGGCCAGCCAGTAGTCGGCGGCCCAGGCCAGGGTGCGCATGAGTTCGGCGTCGAGCAAGGGGGCGTCATCGGGCAAGGCGAGGGCGGGCTTCAGCCGCGACGCGGCGACCTGGCTCGCGCCATCGACGGCCACCACAATGCCGACCTGTCGGCCGCGCCCAAACGGCACCACCACGCGCGAACCCACCTGCGCCTGACCGTGTGCGGGGGGCAGGTAATCGAACACATGCGGCAGGGGTACCGGCAGGGCGACGTGCAGGATGACGGGCATGTTCTCCTCGTCCCCGCAGTGTACCCGCGACTGGGCGCGGTCCCGGCGGGGGCGGCTTGTGTCGTGCTCGTGTCGTGGCTTTATTGTTGTCGTAGGACGTGCTGCATGCTTAGCAACCCTTGCTGGCCGTGAGCCTGAGGAATGGACGGTAAGCTGCTATGGCTGGTGAGGTTTTGGTGTTATCCACACGAATTGTGGATAAGTCTGTGGACGCGCGTCGCGTAGCACCCCGCAAAGCGCGCTGTGACGGGCTCTGGGGACGCCTTGGTGACGTTTTGAGCAACTGCCAAAGTTCTTTAGATTCAATAGTCTGCAAAATACGTTCAGGAACGGTGCAGGCGCCCTTGACGGTTGCTTGACATTGCGCGATTGCGCCGCGGGCGTTGTGCAAAACCCGCCACGCGGCAGGCGTCTGGACGGCTCGACGGCTGTTTGCCGAAACCTTGTCGCCCGCGTGCCCCGGTGACGGTTCGCCGGCGGCGTCTCGCGGCACGTGGTCGGCTAGAATAAGCCACGTCTGCCTGTGTCCTGTCCCATGAACTTGCTCCTGCCCGAGCGTGCCCGCTTCGTCAGCGAGGTGCGCGCCACCGTGCGCCTGGCCCTGCCGCTGATCTGCGCGCAGCTCGCCGCCATGGGCAGCAACGTGGTCGATGCCGTGCTCGCAGGCCACGTCAGCGCGCACGTGTTGGGCGCGGTGGCGGTGGGCGCCAGCATCTGGACCCTGGCCATCGTCACCGGCATCGGCCTGATGATGGCCGTGCCGCCGGCCGTGGCCCAGCTCGACGGCGCCGGTCGCAGGGCCGAGGTCGGCGGCGTGTTCCACCAGGCACTGTGGCTGGCCTTGGGCATGGGCATGCTGCTGTGGTTCGCGGTACGCCACGCCGGTCCGCTGATCGACCTGATCGGGGTGACGCCCAGCCTGCGCCACGATGTGCAGCGTTTCCTGCTGGCCATCAGCTGGGGAGCCCCGGCGCTCACCTTGTATTTCGCGTTGCGCGGACTCTCCGAGGGCTTGTCGCTCACCCGGCCATCCATGTACTTCAGCCTGGGCGGCCTGCTCGTGCTGATTCCACTGGGTTACGTGCTGATGTTCGGCAAGCTCGGCGTCCCGCCGCAGGGCGCGCACGGCTGCGGCGTCGCCACCGCGCTGGCCCTGTGGTTGGAGGCGCTGGGCTTTGCCATCTACATGCGGCGCCACCGCAACTATCGGGGGCTCGGCCTGTTTGCCCGCTTCGAGCGTCCGGACTTCGCGCGCATCGGTGCCCTGGCGCGGATCGGTGGCCCAATCGCCATGACCCTGCTCGCCGAGGCCGGCCTGTTCGTGGCCACGGCGCTCATCATCAGCACGCTGGGCGAGGACGTGATTGCCAGCCACCAGGTGGCGATGAACATCGCCTCAGTGTTCTTCATGATCCCGCTGGGGCTGGCCATGGCCATCACCGTGCGCGTCGGCAATGCGGTTGGCCGCGGCGACGAGCGTGGCGTGCGCTACGCCGGCCTGTGCGGCATTGCCCTGACCCTGGTGACGCAGTTGGTTTCAGCCAGCGCGATGCTCGGGCTGCCGCACACCATTGCCAGCCTGTACACGCGCGATCCGGTGGTGCTGGCGCTGGCCGCGCAGCTCATCATGCTGGCCGGCGTGTTCCAGCTTTCCGATGGCGTCCAGGTTGCGTCCAATGGCGCGCTGCGCGGGCTCAAGGACACCCGCGTGCCCATGGCCATCACCTTGTTTGCGTACTGGCTCGTAGGCATGCCGGTGGGCTGGTGGCTCGGCATCCACCGTGGCCTCGGCGCGCATGGCATGTGGATGGGCCTGATTGCCGGACTCTCGGTGGCCGCGGTGCTGCTCTTCACGCGCTTTTGCCGCAGCGCCTGGAAGCTGCGCTGGCGCCTGCCGCCGCTGCCGGCGGGCGCCAAGACCGGGTACGCCTGAGCCAGCCGCCGTATTCCCGCCGCCCGTCCGTCCCGCCCTCGTTCGCCTTCCCACCCCCACTCCTCGTGCGCCGTGGTTATTCCCACGCCCTGTCGTCATTCCCGCGAAAGCGGGAATCCAGTGCTTTGGCCCTTGTGAACCACCTGAAAGCACTGGATCCCCGCTTTTGCGAGGATGACGGAAAGGGGGGCGGGAATGGCGATAGGGTGTTCTTTCTTGCATCGCGACCATGGCGATTTGATAGATTGGTGGCATCCCCGCCAAATATTGCCGCTGCATGTCACCACCACCACCGTTTCCGCCGCGTCGTCGCGGTTTTGTCGGCTTCCTGCGTGACCTCGGCCGCGGCATCAACCTGCTGCGCCTGATCATCATCAACCTGGTGTTCTTCGCGGTGCTGGCGCTGATCGTGCTGCTGATCACCGCCGGCATCGTCGGCACGCGCGCCGGGCGCATAGTGCAGGATGGCAGCGTGTTGGTGCTGCAGCCGCAGGGCGCGCTGGTCGAGCAATACAGCATCGATCCGCTGCAACGGGTCATGCGTGGCTTCTCCGGCGACGGCCCGCGCCAGATCCAGTTGCGCGACCTGGTCGCGAGCATCGACCGCGCCGCACGCGACAGCCGCATCAGCCGCATCCTGCTCATGCCCGACGAGCTGCAGGCCGGCGGCTTTGCCGCGTTGCGCGAGGTTGGCGCCGCGCTCGACCGCTTCCGCGCCACCGGGAAGCCGGTGCTTGCTTGGGGCGTCAACCTCGACCAAAGCCAGTATTACCTCGCCGCCCATGCCGACCGCCTGCTGCTCGACCCGCGGGGCGGGCTCATGTTCACCGGCCTGGCCAACTACCGCCTGTACTACAAGGACCTGCTGGACAAGCTCGGCGTGGACGTGCACTTGTTCCGCGTCGGCGAGTACAAGAGCGCCGCCGAGCCCTACATCCTCGACCACGCCTCGGATGACGCCAAGCGCGCCGACGGTTATTGGCTGGGTGGCCTGTGGGATACCTGGCTGGACGAGGTGGGCGCGCTGCGCAAGCTCGATCCGACCGTGTTGCGTGCCGACGTCGACAGCCTGCCGCAACGCGTCGCCGCCACCCAGGGCGACTTGGCCCAACTCGCGGTCAACGAGCACCTGGCCGATGGCCTGGCCACCCGCGCCCAGCTCATTGCCGAGCTGCGCCACGCCGGTGTGCCAGCCGGCAGGCAGGGCCACGGCTTCCGCCACGTCACCCTGGCCGAGTATGCGCCGCACGATGCCGGTCACCGCGGCGCGACCCCTGGAGTCACCGTCGTCGTCGCCGCGGGCGAGATCACGGGCGGCAAGCAGCCACCCGGCACGATCGGCGGCGAGTCCACCGCGGCGCTGATCCGCGCCGCACGCGAGGATCGCAAGACCAAGGCCCTGGTACTGCGGGTCGATTCGCCCGGCGGCGAGGTGTATGCCGCCGAGCAGATTCGCCGCGAAATCGTGCTCACCCGCCAGGCCGGCATCCCGGTGGTGGTGTCCATGGGCGACGTGGCCGCCAGCGGCGGCTACTGGATCGGCATGAACGCCGACCGCATCTACGCCGAGCCCAACACCATCACCGGCTCGATCGGCATCTTCGGCCTGTTCTATACGCTGCCCGACACCCTGGCCAAGCTCGGCGTGCACAGCGACGGCATCGGCACCGGGCCGATGGCTGGTGCGTTCGATATCAGCCGGCCGCTCGACCCCAAGGTCGGCGCGCTGATCCAGGCCATCATCGACAAGGGCTACCGCGATTTTGTCGGCAACGTGGCCAAGGCGCGCAAGCAAAGTACCGCAGCGATCGACGCCGTGGCACAGGGCCGTGTCTGGACTGGCCAGCAGGCGCTGGAGCGCGGCCTGGTCGACACCCTGGGTGGCCTCGGCGCGGCCACCAACTACGCGGCCGGGCTCGCGCACCTGGGCAAGGGCTACCCCGTGCGCTATGCCGAGCCGCCCCTGGGCGGTGTCGAGCGGCTGCTGCTCAGCTTCAACCAGAGCGCGAGTGCCTATGTGTTGCGCTCAGCCGGCCTGCGCCTGCCGCCTGCCTGGCTCGCCGCCGCACCCGCCTTGCTGCCCCCGCTCGCCTGGCTGCGCCACGCCAAGCCCGGCACCCCGAACATCTACGCCGACTGCCTCTGCCGGCTGTAGCAGGAACACCTTGAACGATCGCAGCTCATTGCTGCGGCTGGTCGATCGCCTTGCGTTGCCTGGCGGCCGCGTCATCCACGATCTTCTGCACGTTCTTCGCGCGCTGCTCGGTGGCTCGCAAGGTGTCGAACGGCGTGCTGCTCACAGGCTGGGGCGGCTTGGGCTGCTCCGGCGGCGGCTTGTCCGTGCAGGCAACCAGGGCCATTACGCACAAACCCAGCGTCAGGCATTTCATCGGCGTCTCCCAGTCAGCCCGGTCGTCATCCAGTGTGCGATCCGCCGGTCCGCCCCGCAACTGGCGCGCGCGGGGAACCCGCGGCCGCGACCGCCCGGTCCATGGGGAGGGCGGAACGGCGCCCGGCGTTGCCTTTGCATTGGGCTCGATGAGGCGGGCGCCATTTACAATTGCGGGCCCACTTCCAGGCAGAGCCATGACCGACCGTGACGAACCCAAGCTTGCCGCGCGCCATCGCGGCATCCGCAGCTTCGTGCTGCGCGAGGGGCGTATGACGCCAGCCCAGGAGCGTGCGTTTGCCGAGCACTGGTCGCGCTATGGCCTGGAGCCGACCGGCGCGCCACGGAATTTCGCGGCAGTGTTCGGCCGCACCGCGCCGTTGGTCATGGAGATTGGCTTTGGCAACGGTGAGGCCCTGGCCTGGTCCAGCGAGCAGGACGGTGCGCGCGATTTCATCGGCGTGGAGGTGCATGGCCCGGGCGTCGGCCGGCTGTTGAACGCGCTGGCGGCACGTGACGCGGACAACGTGCGCGTGTATCGCCATGATGTGGTGGACGTGCTGCGCGACGACATTGCGCCGGGTGCGCTGGGCGAGGTGCGGATCTGGTTCCCCGATCCGTGGCCGAAGAAGCGCCACCACAAGCGCCGCCTGATCCAGCCCGGGTTCGTTGCCTTGCTGGCTACGCGGGTGGCCAAGGGCGGTCTGCTGCACCTGGCTACCGACTGGCAACCCTATGCCGAACACATGGTCGAGGTGCTCGATGCCGCGCCTGAGTGGCAGCGGGAATTGCCGCCGGCCGGCGATGCGGGCGGGCGGCCACCGTGGCGGCTGGAAACGCGCTTCGAACGCCGCGGCTTGAAGCTTGGCCACATGGTGACCGATCTGCTGTATCGCAGGCAGTAAAAGGAGACGTAGCAATAAAGGGGGCGTGGCGACTTGAATCGATGGGGAGCCACGGCGCCAGCGCAAGCTTCCGCCGATGATTTAGTTCGCCACGTCCCCTTTACCTGCGGTCAGTAGCGGTAGTGCTCGGGTTTGTACGGGCCTTCCACCGGCACGCCGAGGTATTCGGCCTGCGCGGGCGTCAGCGTGGTCAGCTTGACGCCGATCTTGTCCAGGTGCAGTCGCGCCACTTCCTCGTCCAGCTTCTTCGGCAACAGGTACACCTTGGCCGTATAGACGTCCTTGTGCTGCCACAGGTCGATCTGCGCCAACGTCTGGTTGGAGAACGAGTTGGACATCACGAAGCTGGGGTGGCCAGTGGCGCAGCCCAGGTTCACCAGGCGGCCCTCGGCGAGCAGGAACAGGGCGTGGCCATCGGCGAACTCGTATTTATCGACCTGCGGCTTGATGTTGAGCTTCTTTACGCCGGCCAGCGCGTTCAGCGCGTCGACCTGGATCTCGTTGTCGAAATGGCCGATGTTGCACACGATCGCTTGGTCCTTCATCACCTTGAGGTGCTCGATGGTGAGCACGTCACGGTTGCCGGTTGTGGTGACGTAGATGTCGCCGCGGCCGAGCGTGCTCTCGACGGTGTTGACCTCGAAGCCCTCCATGGCCGCCTGCAGCGCGTTGATCGGATCAATCTCGGTGACCACGACACGGGCACCGTAGGCGCGCATGGAATGTGCGCAACCCTTGCCGACATCGCCGTAGCCGCATACCACTACGACCTTGCCGGCCAGCATTACATCCATGGCCCGCTTCAGGCCGTCGGCCAGCGATTCGCGGCAGCCGTACAGGTTGTCGAACTTGGACTTGGTGACGGAGTCGTTGACGTTGAGCGCAGGCACCAGCAGCTGCTTTGACGCCGCCAATTGGTACAAGCGGTGCACGCCCGTGGTGGTTTCCTCGGACACGCCCTTCCAGTCCTTGACCACGACGTGCCAGTAGCCCGGCCGCTCCCTGGCCACGCGCTTGAGCAGGTTCTTGATCACTTGTTCCTCGTGCGAGGCGGCGGGCTCGTCCACCCAGGTGTTGCCGTTTTCCAGCTCGTAGCCCTTGTGGATCAGCAGCGTGGCGTCGCCGCCATCGTCCACGACCAGCTGGGGGCCGAGATAGCCGCCCTTGCCGTCGGGGAAGCTCATGGCCTTGAGCGTGCAGTCCCAATACTCCTCCAGCGTCTCGCCCTTCCAGGCAAACACCGGCGTGCCGGTCGCGGCAATGGCTGCGGCGGCGTGGTCCTGCGTCGAGAAGATGTTGCACGAGGCCCAGCGCACGTCCGCGCCAATATCCTTGAGCGTCTCGATCAGCACCGCGGTCTGGATCGTCATATGCAGGGAGCCGGTGATACGCACGTCCTTGAGCGGTGCCTGCGGCGCATACTTGTGGCGGATCGACATCAGGCCGGGCATCTCGTGCTCGGCAATGTCCAGCTCCTTGCGGCCCCAGCCGGCAAGCGAGAGGTCGGCGACCTTGAAGTCCTGCGACGGCGTTTCGGTGGTGACTGCGTTCATGCATTTCTCCGGTTAGTACGAGGCGGCCTTCACGGGTGCCGGAATCCAGACCCGAGGGGCAGCTCGCATGTGAGCAACCGGGCGCCGTTGGAAAGATGCCGCGTCGAGCCTGGCCAGGCGCGGATTCGCAGGATGGACTGCGGGGCGCATGGTCGCAACGCCCCTCGACGGGCGGGACAGTTTTCTATTGTAGCCGGAGACGCGGGTCGACATCCGGCATGCAGTTCACCGCGTATGCTGGGGCGGTGTCCTTTACATTCCTTGCGGAGCCTCTCGCATGGCCGAAGACGCCACCGCCGAATTCTTGCCGCCCGACGACGCGCTGCGCGAGGATGTCAGCCGCCTCGGGAGCCTGGTCGGTCGGATGCTGGTCGAGCAGGGCGGCCAAGTGCTGTTTGACCGCGTGGAGCAGGTGCGCCTGGCGGCCATCCGCCGCCGCCGCGAGGGCGCCCCGATTCGCGCCTTGGCCGCGTCCTTGGCCGGCCTGGACGCGGCGATGGCACAGGCGCTCGCGCGGGCGTTTGCCACCTATTTCCAGGTGGTGAACCTGGCCGAGCGCGTCCACCGCATCCGCCGGCGCCGCGACTACCAGCGCGAGGGCAGCGGACCGCAGCCGGAGTCGTTGCGCGCCCTGCTGACGGAGTTCAAGGCCGAAGGCGTCGGTGCCGACGAGCTGCTCGGCTGGCTGGACCGCCTGTGGGTCGAGCCGGTGTTTACTGCGCATCCGACCGAAGCCGTACGCCGCTCGCTGCTGGAGAAGGAGCAGGCCATCGTGCGCTCGCTGGTTGACGGCTTCGATCCGGAACGCACGCCTCAGGAGCGCGCCAAAGATACCGAACGCATCGTGGTCGCGCTGTCCGCCGGCTGGCAGACTGCCGAGGCCTCGGACGTACGGCCCACCGTGCAGGACGAATACGAACACGTCGGCTTCTACCTGGCCAACCCGTTGTACCGCATCGTGCCCGCGTTGTACGAGTCGCTGCAGGATGCGCTGCGCGAAGTGTATGGCGTGGCGGCGCGCCTGCCGCGGCTGCTGGGGTTTGCGAGCTGGGTCGGCGGCGACATGGACGGCAACCCGAACGTGGGCGCCGACACGCTGGCGGCCTGCCTGGCCTCGCAGCGCGCGCAAATCCTTGAGCATTATGTCGAAGATGTGGCTGCGTTGGCCAGGGCGCTCAGCCAGACCGACGATCGCGTCGCGGTGACGCCGGCGCTGCGTGAACGCCTGGACGCCTATATGGCCGAATATCCAAGGGCGGCGGCGGGGATAAGGCCGCGCCACGCCGACATGCCGTACCGCTGCCTGTTGCACATGATGGGCGCGCGCCTGCGTGCCGCGACCGCGGCCGAGCCGGGCGCCTATGGTTCCGCGGACGAGCTGTTGGACGATCTGCGCCTGATTGCCGGCAGCCTGGTCGCGAACCGCGGGCTGCACGCTGGTACCTACGTAGTCGGGCGCATGATCTGGCGCGTGCGCACGTTCGGTTTCCACCTGGCGCGCCTCGACGTACGCCAGGATTCTCGCGCCCACGATGACGCGCTGGCCGTCTTGCTGGACGATCCCGCGTGGGCCGGACGCGACGCCACGACGCGTGCGGCGAAGCTGCGGCCGTATGCGAATGGCGAGCACCAGTTCGGACCCTGTGCCGAGCCGATGGCCGAGCATTTGCAGGCCGTGTTCACCGCCTTGCGCGACAGCCGGCACCGGCATGGCGACGCGCCAACTGGTCTGTACGTCATCAGCATGGCGCGCTCGGCTGCGGACGTGCTCGCCGTCCTCGCCCTGGCGCGCCGCGCGGGCCTGGAGAACGATGCGCCGCCCGACGTGCCGTTGGACATCGCGCCGCTGTTCGAGACAGTGGATGACCTGCAGCATGCCCCGGCCACGCTGCAGGCCCTGCTGGACGATCCGGTCTACCGGCGCCACCTGGCCGCGCGCGGCGACCGACAATGGGTGATGCTGGGCTACTCCGACAGCGGCAAGGACGGCGGCACCCTGGCCTCGCGCTGGGGCCTGCAGCGCGCCCAGGTACGGCTGCTGGAAGTGGCCAGGGCGGCACATATCCGCCTCGCGTTCTTCCATGGCCGTGGCGGCTCGGCCAGTCGCGGTGGCACGCGCATGATGCCGGCACTCATGTCGGCGCCGCGCGGCGCGGTCGACGGAGTCCTGCGCGTGACCGAGCAGGGCGAGGTGATCCATCGCAAATACGGCATCCGCGCGCTGGCGCTGCGCAACCTCGAGCAGACCGTCGGCGCCACCTTGCGGGCGAGCGTGCGTCCGCGCGCCGCCGAGCCGCGCGAAGAGCGCTGGCGCGGACAAATGGACGTCCTCTCCGCATGCAGCCGCCAGGCCTACCGCGCGCTCATTGAACGCGACGGCTTCGTCGAGTATTTCCGCAGTGCGACGCCGATCGACGTGATTGAGCGCATGACGCTCGGTTCGCGGCCGGCGAGCCGCCGCAGCATGCACGGCGTGGAGGACCTGCGCGCCATTCCTTGGGTGTTTGCCTGGACCCAATGCCGCGCCATCATCTCCGGCTGGTATGGTCTGGGTAGCGCGCTGGCGCATGGGCTCGAACGCTACGGTGCCGAGGCCATGGGTGAGATGGCGCGCGACTGGGCGTTCTTCGCCAACGCGCTGAACGACGTGGAGATGGTGCTGGCCAAGTGTGACCTGGACATTGCCGAGGCGTTCTCGGCGCTGTCCGGTGAACTGCACGAAGATTTCTTTGTCCTGATCCGCGCCGAATTCGACCGCACGCGGGGCGGCCTGCTGCAGCTCCGCGGCAGCAAGGCGTTGCTCGCCGGCGAGCCGCGCCTGGCCGCGTCGATCCGCCTGCGCAACCCCTACGTCGATCCCATGAGCCTGCTGCAGGTCGACCTGCTGCGGCGCTGGCGCGCCGGCGACCGCATGGACGACGACCTGTTGCACGCGCTTGTCGCCAGTGTCAACGGCGTCTCCCAGGGCCTGCAGAACACCGGCTGATAAAGGGGGCGTGGCTAATTGAATCAGGGACTGCAACCGATTGATTCATCGAACTGGCCCCTGGTTGAATTAGCCACTTGCCGGCCCGGTCTCGACCAGACCATCGGAGTTGCCCAAGATCATCAAACGATGCCCCTGATGCCGTTAGCTTGAGTTCGTTGCTGCCCCCGGGCGGCTCTTGAGCGGAGCGCACGCATGGCCCTGGCCACACCGTTGCCTGCCGCGGAGGCGGTATTCCGCGCCCGCGGCCTCACCAAGACCTACCGTATGGGCGAGGTCGAGGTATCGGCGCTGCGCGGGGTGGACCTGGACTTGTACCGCGGCGAGTTCGTGGTGCTGCTGGGCCCCTCGGGCAGCGGCAAGTCGACCTTGCTGAACATCCTGGGCGGGCTCGACGTGCCTACGGCCGGCGAGGTCTGGTACGAGGGGCATCACCTCACGGGTGCCAGCGAGCGCGAGCTCACGCTGTTTCGCCGCGAACACGTCGGCTTCGTGTTCCAGTTCTACAACCTCATTCCCAGCCTCACCGCGCGCGAGAACGTGGCGATCGTCACCGAGCTGGCCGGGCAGCCGATGACGCCCGAGGAGGCGCTGGCGCGGGTGGATCTTGCCGACCGCATGGATCACTTTCCCGCACAACTGTCCGGTGGCCAGCAGCAGCGGGTGGCGATCGCCCGCGCGATCGCCAAGCGGCCGGCGGTGCTGCTGTGCGACGAGCCCACCGGCGCGCTCGATTCGGCCACCGGCGTGCGCGTGCTGGAGGCGCTGGAGCGGGTCAACGCGGAGCTCGGCACCACCACCGTGGTGATCACCCACAACGCCGACATCGCGCGCATGGCCCATCGCGTGCTGTACCTGGGCGATGGCCGCATCGTGCGCGAGGAGCGCAATGCGCAGCGGATGCCGGCAACGGAGCTGCACTGGTGAGTGCGCTGGGCCGCAAGGCGGTACGCGACCTGTGGCACCTGCGCGGGCAGGCGCTGGCGATCGCGCTGGTGATTGCCGGCGGCGTCGCCACGCTGGTGATGTCGCAGTCCACCTACGAGTCGCTCACGGCCACGCGCGAGCAGTTCTACCGCCAAGGTGCGCTGGCGGACCTGTGGGCGCCGCTCAAGCGCGCACCCGACACGCTGCTGCCGCAGCTGGCCGCGATTCCCGGCGTACAGGCCGCGCAGGTCCGGTTGCTGGCGCTGGGCACGCTGGGCGTGCCCGGCTTCGACGAGCCGGTGCGCGCCGAGGTGGTGTCGCTGCCGCTGGACGGGGGCCAGCCGCTGCTCAACCGGGTGCAGCTGCGCAGTGGGCGGCTGCCGGACCCGCAGCGCGACAACGAGGTGGTGGTGGGTGAGGCCTTTGCGGCGGCGCAGGCATTGCGTGTCGGCGACAGGCTGCGGCTGACCCTGCGTGGGCGCCAGCGTTGGCTGCAGGTGGTGGGTGTGGGCACCTCGCCGGAGTACGTCTACCAGAGCCCGCCGGGCGCGGTGTTTCCCGACTTCAAGCGCTATGCGGTGCTGTGGATGAACCGTCACGCGATGGAAAAGGCGCTGAACATGGACGGCGCATTCGACAACGTGACGCTGCGCCTGCTGCCCGATGCGCGCGCCGTTGCGGTGATCCCTGAACTCGACCGCCTGCTGGCGCGCTATGGCGGCGTGGGCGCCTACGGCCGCCACGAGCAGACCTCGGCGCGCTACCTGGAGGAGGAGATGCGCCAGCTGCAGACGATGGCGCGGCTGTTCCCGGCGATCTTCCTTGGCGTGGCCGCATTCCTGCTGCACGTCGTGCTGATGCGCCTGGTCGGCACCCAGCGCGACCAGATCGGCGTGCTCAAGGCGTTCGGCTACAGCCATCGCGCGCTGGCGCTGCATTACCTGGGCATGGCCGCGGCGATCGCGCTGCTCGGCGCGGTGCTCGGCATCGCGCTGGGCGGGGGGCTGGGGCGCTGGCTGGCGCACGTCTACCAGGGCATCTACCGCTTTCCGTTCCTTGCCTATCGGCTGAGCATCCAGGCGGTTGCCACTGGCGTGGCGGTGAGCCTGGCGGCCGCGGCCGCCGGCGCGTTGATGGCGCTGCGCGCGGCGGCCAGGCTGCCGCCAGCCGAGGCGATGCGCGCGCCGGCGCCGGCACACTTCGGACCCACCATGATCGAGCGGCTGGGCCTGCAGCGTTGGCTGTCGCAACCCGCGCGGATGGCGCTGCGCGACCTGGAGCGCCGCCCCGGTCGTGCCGCGTTCACCGTGCTGGGACTGGCGTTGGCCTGCGCGGTGATCATGGTGGGTCGTTTCCAGGGCGATGCGATCGACCACATGGTCGACACCCAACTCAGCATCGCGCAGCACCACGACCTGGCGGTGAGCTTCATCGAGCCGGCGCCGCGGCGGGTGCTGTTCGAGCTGGCTGCGCTACCCGGCGTGCGCTTGGCCGAGCCGGTGCGGATGGCGCCAGTGCGGCTGGTGCACGGCCACCGCAGCTATCGCACGACGATCGAGGGGCTGACGCCGGATGCGCGCCTGCGCCGGCCGCTGGATGCGCAACTGCGGCCGATCATTCCATCCGCCGATGGCGTGCTGCTGACCGACTATCTGCAGGGCATGCTGGCGCTAGCGCCTGGCGACGAGATCGAGGTCCAGGCGCTGGAAGGTCATCGTCACGTGCGCCGTGTACGCGTGGCCGGCTTCGTACACGAGTCGATCGGCGCGCAGGGCTACATGGATCTGGACGCGTTGAACCGGCTGCTCGGCGACGGCGACGTGGTCTCCGGCGTGCTGCTGGGCGTGCTGCCGGGCGCCGAGTCGGATCTCTATGCGCGGCTGGACCGGGGCCCGTGGGTCGCCGGCGTCAGTTCGCGGCTGGCCTCGGTGCGCAGTTTCTACGCCACCATGGGCGAGAGCCTGCTGGTGTTCACTTGGGTGGCGGCGCTACTGGGCGGGGTGATCAACTTCGGACTGGTCTACAACGCGGCGCGGATCAGCCTGTCCGAGCGCGGCCGCGAACTGGCCAGCCTGCGCGTGCTGGGCATGACCGAGGGCGAGGTGAGCGCGCTGCTGCTGGGCCAGCTGGGCCAGCTGGTGGTGGTGTCGCTGCCGTTCGGCTTCGCCGCGGGCTGGGGCTTGTGTTGGCTGATGGTACAGGGCTTCCAATCCGAGCTGTTCCGCATCCCGATCCGGCTGACCACCGCCACTTACGCGTTCGCCGGCTTGATGGTGCTGGGCGCCAGCGTGGTCTCCGCGCTGCTGGTGCGCCGGCGCATCGCGCGGCTGGACCTGATTGCCGTGTTGAAGACCCGTGAATGAGGGCCGTCCGATGAGCATGAAACGCCGCCACTGGATCATCGCTGCCGCCGCGACAGTCGCCGTCGCGGCCGTTGTGTGGTGGGCGCTGCAGGCCGCGCCGCGCACGCTCGAGGTGGCGCGGGTCACCCGCGGTCCGCTGGTGCAGCGCTTCGAGGAGGAGGGCCGCACCGAGTTGCCGCGACGCTGGGTGGTGTCGGCGCCGATCACCGGCACGTTGCGGCGGATCGACCTGCTGCAGGGCGATGCGGTCAAGGCCGGGCAGGTGGTGGGGGCGATCGAGCCACCGCAGGGCGGCCTGCTGGATCCGGCCAACCGCGATCGTCTGCTGGCCGAAGAACAGGCCGCTCGCGCTGCCATGCAGGCGGCAGGGCAGCGGCTGGCGGCCGCACAGGCGGATGCCGGGCTGGCCATGCGCGACGCGCGCCGCATGCGCACGCTCGGCGCGTCGGGCGTGGTGAGCGTTGCGGCACTGGAGGCAGCGGAGGCGCGCCTGGCCCGGGCACAGGCGGGGGCTGCGTCGGCGCAGGCGGAGCGACGCGCGGCCGACCAGCAGCGTGCGGCGCTGGCGGCACTGCTGCGCGGACAGGGCCGCAGCGGTGGGCAACAAATCGAATTGCGCGCGCCGATCGACGGCGTGTTGCTGCATCGTTACCAGGAGAGCGCCATGCCGGTGCAGGCGGGCCAGCCCTTGCTGGAGTTCGGCGACCTGGGTCGGTTGCAGGTGATGGTGCAGGCGCTGTCGCAACAGGCGATCGCGCTGCGGCCGGGCTCGTCGGCGCGGATCCTGCGCTGGGGCGGCGAAGGCGCGCTGCCGGCGCGGGTGACGCGGATCGAGCCGGGCGGTTTCACCAAGGTATCGGCACTGGGCGTGGAGGAGCAGCGCACGCGGGTCTGGCTGGAGATTGCCGCGCCGCGCGCGCAGTGGGCGCAACTGGGCGATGGCTACCGGGTCGAGGTGGAGTTCGAGGTGGCGCGTCGACCCGACGTGCTGCAGGTGCCGTCCAGCGCACTGTTCCGCGACGGCCGGCGTTGGGCGGTATATCGCGTGGAGGGCGGTCGCGCGCGCCTGACCTTGGTTACCCCAGGCATGCAGGGCGATGCTTCGACGGAGATCCTGGCGGGATTGCGCCAGGGCGAGCGGGTGATCGCCTATCCGGACGACCGCCTGGCCGATGGCCTGCGCGTGCGCCCGCTGGCCGTGTCGCCGTGACCGGAAACCGCGGAAACCGGAACGGAGGGGGTTGAATCCGCCGTAGAAACGGGTCCTTGCGGGTTCATCGTAGGATGGGCGTGCAGCGCGGCGATGCGCTGCGCGCGCGGCAGATGCTTCCAGGCAAGCTCCAGGCGCAGCGCTGTACCGTGGTCGGCGACCCAGACCCAGCCGAGCAGGCGCCGCGGCGGGTTGGCGCGGGTGAAACGCGCGCCCTTGCCGGCGAGGTGCTTGGCATAGCGTTGCCCGGGGTCGCGCGCGATCCCGGTATATACGCGGCCGTCCGCGCATTCGAGCAGATAGACGGCCCAGGCCTCGCCGTTCGGCGCCTGCGTCATGCGTGGCTCAGGCCCACTCGACCAGCCCTTCGGCCTCGCACACCTGCTTCCAGGATGGGCGTGCCTTCAGCCGGGCGGCCAGTGCGGCGACGTGCGGCCAGGTCGTTGCCGGGCGTGGCATGTTGCGTGACCAGCGCATCAGCATGAGCGCATACAGGTCGACCGCGCTGAAGTCGGCGCCGAGCAGGTACGGACCCTTGGCCGCGAGTTGCGCATCGATGTGCGTCCACGCCTTTTCAATGCCGATGCGCGCAGCCTCCTTGATGCGGTCGGCGGCGGCGGGCAGGTAGTCGCCTGGATAGAACCACTGGCGGAACAGCGGCTGCAGCGTGTTGGCCAGGTAAAACATCCATTGCAGGAAGTCGGCGCGCGTCGGGCTGCCGGGCGCCGGTGCCAGGCCACGATCGGCGTGGCGTTCGAGCAGCAGCATGGTGAGCGCCGCCGCCTCGTTGTGCGGCACGCCGTCGACGAGGAGGGTGGGCACGACGCCTTTGGGATTCAACGCCAGGTAGGCGGCGCTGCGCTGCTGTCCGGCATCCAGGTCCACCCGCTCCAGCGCGTGCGGCACACCCAGCTCCGCCAGGGTGAGGTGCACGACGAGATTGGCGGAGCCGGGGCTGAAATAAAGCGTATACATGGCGAGTCCTTGGTTGCGTGCGAAAAACGTAAATAAAGGGGACGTGGCAAGTCATCAATTTGCCACGTCCCCTTTATTTCTCCAGTTCGGCCCAGCGGGCATAGGCGCGGTCGAGCTCAGTCTGGACCGCGGTCAATGCTTGCGTGGCGTCGGCGATCGCCTGGCCATCCCGCTGAAAATAACCCGGCTCGTTCATGGCTTGCGTGCGGATGGCCAGGTCGGTTTCCAGCGATTCGATCTTGCGGGGCAATTGATCCAGTTCGTACTGTTCCTTGAAGCTGCGCTTGCGTTTGCTGGTGGAGGCAATGGGGGCGTCGCAAACCAAATCGGGAGCCGGACCGGTGGGCCCGACGGTTGCTTCTTGCGATTTGACCTGCCACGTCCCCTTTACGTAACCGACGTATTCGCCGATCCGGCCGTCGCCTTCGAGCACCAGGGTGCTGGCCACCACGTTGTCGAGGAAGCTGCGGTCGTGGGACACCAGCAGCAAGGTGCCGCGATAATCGGCCAGCAACTCCTCCAGCAGCTCCAGGGTCTCGACGTCCAGGTCGTTGGTGGGTTCATCCATCACCAGCAGGTTGGATGGCTGCGAGAACAGCTTGGCCAGCAGCAGGCGGTTGCGCTCGCCGCCCGACAGGCGCGTGATTGGCGCGCGCGCGCGCTCGGGCGAGAACAGGAAGTCCTGCAGGTAGCCGATGATGTGCTTGCGCTGGCCGTTGAGCTCGATGTATTCCAGCCCACCGGCGACGTTGTCCACCGCGTTCAGCGTCTCGTCCAGCTGCAGGCGGTGCTGATCGAAATAGGCGACCTGCAGCCCGGTGCCGAGTTTGACGCCGCCCCGCTGTGGCTCGAGTTCACCCAGCATGATGCGCAGCAAGGTACTCTTGCCGGCGCCGTTCGGGCCAATGATGCCGACGCGGTCGCCGCGCAGCACCGTGGTGCTGAAATCGTCGATCAGCGTGCGGCCGGCGTAGCCATGGGTGACATGCTCGAGCTCGATCACCTTCCTGCCCGAGGCATGCGCGTGGCCCAGGGTCATGCGTACGTTTCCGCCGAGATTGCGGCGCTCGCCGCGTTCCCGACGCAGCGCCTCGAGCGCGCGCACGCGACCTTCGTTGCGCGTGCGTCGGGCCTTGATGCCCTGGCGGATCCATACTTCCTCCTGCGCCAGCTTTTTGTCGAACAGCGCGTTGGCCTGCGCCTCGGCGTGCAGGCGCTCTTCGCGGCGGCGCAGGTAGTTGTCGTAATCGCCGGGCCAATCGGTGAGCGCGCCGCGGTCGATCTCGACGATGCGCGTGGCCAGCGCGCGCAGGAAACTGCGGTCGTGGGTGATGAAGACGATGCTGCCGGGGAACTGCTTGAGGAAGGTTTCCAGCCACTCGATGGCGCCGATGTCCAGGTGGTTCGTCGGCTCATCGAGCAGCAGGACATCGGGATTGCGGACCAGCGCCTGGGCCAGCAGCACGCGGCGCTTCATGCCGCCGGAGAGTGCTGCGAAGTCGGCCTCGCCCGGCAGTTCGAGCCGGGTCAGCACCTGTTCCACGCGGCGGTCGAGATCCCAGCCATGCTGAGCCTCGATGCGGGTCTGCACCTCGCCCAAGGCGGCCAGGTCGTCCTGCGCGAGCAGCCGGTGGTAACGGCCCAGCAAACGGCCGAGGTCGCCCAGGCCTTCGGCCACTACGCTGAACACGCTGCCTGCGAGGTCCTGTGGCACCTCCTGTGCCATGCGCGCAACCACTACCCCGCTCTGTACCCGCACCTCGCCGTCGTCGGCGTGGAGTTCGTCACTGATCAGCTGCAGCAAGGTGGATTTGCCGGCACCGTTGCGCCCGACGACGCAGACGCGCTCGTTGGCCTCGATGGCGAGATTCACGTCATCGAGCAGCAGCGGGCCGCCGATGCTGTAGTCGACGTTGAGTAGTTGGACCAGGGACATCCCGCTATTGTATCGGGGACGTTAAAAAAGGGGACGTGGCAAACTGGACCCGGGGATAGCCTTCGCCGAGGCCGGACAGCGGGTTCGTGATTTAATTTGCCACGTCCCCTCTTTTTACTTCAGCTTGGCGTCCTTGCGCAGCGCCTCGGCGCGGTCGGTCTGTTCCCAGGAAAACGCGGTGAACGGCTCGGTGCGCTTCTTCACCTTCTTGCCGTTTTCCAGGGCTTCCCACTCATAGGTGGTGTTGGGCTTGGGCGCGCGGCCGAAGTGGCCGTAGCTGGCGGTCGCCTGGTACATCGGATGGATCAGGTCGAGCATTTGCAAGATGCCGTAGGGGCGCAAGTCGAAGTGCTTGCGGATCAGCTGCTCGATCTTTTCGTCGCTGATCTTGCCGGTGCCAAAGGTGGTGACCGACACTGAGGTCGGCTTGGCCACGCCAATGGCGTAGCTCACCTGTACCTCGCACCGCGCGGCAATGCCGGCGGCGACGATGTTCTTGGCCACGTAGCGGGCGGCGTACGAGGCCGAGCGGTCCACCTTGGACGGGTCTTTGCCGGAGAAGGCGCCGCCGCCATGCCGGGCCCAGCCGCCGTAAGTGTCGACAATGATCTTGCGGCCGGTCAGGCCGCAATCGCCGACAGGACCGCCGATGACGAACTTGCCGGTCGGGTTGACGTGGTACTTGGTGCCCTTGTGCAGCAGGCGCGCCGGCAGCACCGGCTTCAGGATCAGCTCGTGTACGGCCTCGATCAGATCCTTCTGCTTGACGTCTGGATCGTGCTGGGTGGAGAGCACGACGGCATCGATCGCCACCGCCTTGTCGTCCTCGTAGCGCAACGTGACCTGGCTCTTGGCGTCGGGCCGCAGCCACGGCAGTGGCGACTTTTTCGCCTTGCGTACCTTGGCCTGCTGCTCGACCAGCCGGTGCGAGTAGTAGATCGCCGCCGGCATCATGTCCGTGGTTTCATTGGTCGCGTAGCCGAACATCAGGCCCTGGTCACCGGCGCCTTGGTCTTCGGCGCGGCTGCGCACCACGCCCTGGTTGATGTCGGGCGACTGCTTGCCGATCAGGTTCAGCACGCCGCAGGTGGCGCCGTCGAAGCCGACGTCGCTGGAGTTGTAGCCAATGTCCAGGATCACCTTGCGCGTGATCGCCTCGAGGTCGATCCAGGCGTTGGTGGTGATTTCGCCGGCGACGATCGCCACGCCGGTCTTGACCATGGTCTCGCAGGCCACATGCGCGGCTGGATCCTTGGCAATGACGGCGTCGAGCACCGCATCCGAGATCTGGTCGGCGACTTTGTCCGGATGGCCTTCGGATACGGACTCGGAGGTGAACAGGTAGTTCGACATCGGGGGAATATCCTTCGTTGCGGATACAAAGATACGAGGGTGCCATGATACTGCGACGGGGCCGGCTTTACAGCCGTCGGGGCGGGCGGCACAGGCGCCGATTTTGGTCGTGTTTCAGCCTTCCATTTGGTCGGGCCCGGGTGCTTGCCGTCGCCAGCCTTGCCGACCGGGCCGCCATGACGCGGCAGGCCTCACTCGGCTTCGACCCGGTTGCGGCCGCGATCCTTGGCCAGGTACAGGGCCCGGTCGGCGCGCGCAAACACCGTGGCCGGGGTATCGCCAGCGCGCACCTCGGTAACCCCACAACACAGCGTGATGCGCACCGGTTTCCGCCGGCCTAGAAAGCTCGTGGTCTCGATTTGCTTGCGCAGGCTCTCGCCCTTTTGTCGGGCCATCTTCAGGTTCGCGCCAGAGAGGATCACCGCGAATTCCTCGCCGCCGTAACGCGCCAGCACGTCACCCAGCCGCAGCACCGTGGCCAACTGGCGCGAGACGATGCACAAGGCACGGTCGCCGGCGGCGTGGCCATAGTCGTCGTTGATGCGCTTGAAGTGGTCGATGTCGAGGATCAGCAGGCTGGCGACCTTGCCTGCCTGCGCCTGCTGGCACACCTCGGCCATGCGCTGCTCGAAGACCAGGCGGTTCGCGATCCCGGTCAGTGGATCGGTCGTGGCCCGCTGGTGTTCCTTGCGCAGGCTGATCTCCATGTCCTGGGCGGAGCGCTCAAGCTCATGGATGCGGTGGTCCATCTGCTCCGAACGGGTCTGCCAGACGCGGGCGCGCGCATCTTCCTGCGCATGGAAGGTCTTGAGGTGCGCCGAGATCGCCTGCATGCGCTGCTGAATCTCGGTCTGCAGCGAGTCCAGTTCCGGTACCGCCTGCAGCCGCGTGCCGAGGGCATCCATCTCGCTGGTCAGGTTGCGGTCCAATGCCTGGCGGGCGGTGGTGCCGTCAGCCTGGTCGGCATCGGCGCGCTCGAGGTATTGCGCAAATTCGCCCAGTTGGGTGGTCACCTGGGTCAGCAGCACCTGGACGGCAGCCAGTTGCGTCGACCGTTGCTGCTGGGTCTGGTTGAGCAGCTGGGCCAGCGTTGCCGACTGCGCGGGCAGTTGGTCCGGATCGCTGCTGGCCGCGATTTCGGTGCGCAGCCGGTGCCATTCGGCACACGTGGACTGGTCGGGTTCGAGCTGGTCGATGAGGTCCAGCAGCGTCGCTCTGGCGCTGCTGGGCTGGTCGGCCTGGTTGAGCGGCGCAGCCTCCACCGGCAGGGGCCAGGGGTCCGCCTCCAGCGAGCGCATGGCCATGGTCAGCGCGTGCACCTGGGCTTGCAGGGACTCCTCGTCTTGCGGTTCGCGCAGGCTTTGGCGCAGCTCGCCCAAGGCTGCGTCGAGCGGCGGTGAGCGCCCTTCGGCGGCATGGGTGAGCCGAGTGGCAAGGATACGCAGCATCACATCCACGCGTGGCCATTGCACTGCGTTGGGTTCCCTAGGGTCGATGACGTCATGCATCGAGCGCGTTCTCCAGCGGAATACGCACGCACAAGCGGGTTCCTTGGCACGATATTACGTGACTCGATTTGCGAACGCACGCGTGCTGGTTGTGGTTGTGGGAGCCCGCAGGCGGGCTCCCACAAATTCTCCGGTGGCGCGGAGTCAGGCGGAGAGCTTGAGCTCGCTGCGCAGCTGCAGGGTCGCGGCCACCATATTGCGCAGGGCCGCTTCCACTTCGGGCCAGCCGCGGGTCTTCAATCCGCAGTCCGGGTTTACCCAGAGCTGCCCAGGCTTCAGCACCGCAAGCGCGCGGCGCAGCAGGTCGGTGATCTCGGCCTGGTCGGGGATACGCGGCGAATGGATGTCGTACACGCCTGGGCCGATATCGTTCGGGTAGTGGAACTTCACGAACGCGTCGAGCAGCTCCATGCGCGAGCGGCTGGTCTCCATCGAAATCACGTCGGCGTCCATGGCGGCCACAGCCTCGATGATGTCGTTGAACTCCGAATAGCACATGTGTGTGTGGATCTGGGTGGCGTCGCGTACGCCGCCGGCGGTGATGCGGAAACACTCCACCGCCCAGGCCAGGTAGCCGGCCCAGTCGGCACGGCGCAGCGGCAGGCCTTCACGCAACGCCGGTTCGTCGATCTGGATCACACCGATACCGGCCGCCTCCAGGTCGTGCACCTCGTCGCGCAGGGCGAGCGCCATCTGCCGGCATACGGTCTCGCGCGGCAGGTCGTCGCGCACGAAGGACCATTGCAGCATGGTCACCGGGCCGGTCAGCATGCCCTTCATCGGCTTGGTGGTGAGTGACTGCGCATAGGTCGACCAGGCCACGGTCATCGGTGCGGGGCGGGCGATGTCGCCCCAGATGACCGGCGGTTTCACGCAGCGCGAGCCGTAGCTCTGCACCCAGCCAAGCTTGGTGAACAAATAGCCGTCCAATTGCTCGCCAAAGTACTCGACCATGTCGTTGCGCTCGGGCTCGCCGTGCACCAGCACGTCCAGGCCAATCGATTCCTGGAAGCGTACGACGTGCTCCACTTCCCGCTTCAGCAACGCATCGTAGGCGACGTCGTCGAGTCGGCCGGCGCGGTGTCCGGCGCGGGCCTTGCGCAGCTCGTCGGTCTGCGGGAACGAGCCGATCGTGGTGGTGGGCAGCAGCGGCAGCGGGCGGGCTTCGGCCTGGGTCAGGGCGCGCTTGGCATGCGGCGAGCGGCGCAGCGTGCTCTGCGGGCTGAGCGCGTGCAGGCGCGCGCGCACGGCCGGGTTGGTGATGCCGGGGGCTTGCAAATGCGCGCTCAGTTCGGCCTGCTGTTCGGTAAGCGTCGCGGTCGCCGCGGTGTTACCGTCCAGGGCATCGGCGTAGACGCGCAATTCCTCGATCTTCTGCCGGGCAAACGCCATGGTGGCCCGCCGCGCCGGATCGAGCGCGTTTTCCGCGGCAAGATCGATCGGCGTGTGCAGCAGCGAACACGATGGCGCCAACCACAGCCGCTCACTGCCGACCGCCGCCAGTGCCTTGCGCAGCAGGGGCAGGACCCGATCCGGGTGGCTGCGCCAGACGTTGCGCCCGTCGACGACGCCAGCGCTGAGCACGGCGTGGGCGGGCAACGCGCCGAGCACGGCCTCGAGCTGGGCCGGTGCACGCACCAGGTCGACGTGCAGACCGTCTGCCGGCAGGCTGGTTGCCAGTGCCAGGTTATTGCCGAGTGCGCCAAAATAGGTGGCCAGCAGGAGCTTCGGCCCATGCGCGGCGGCCAGCGCGGTGTAGGCGCGGCGATAGGCCTCGCCGGTCGCCGCATCCTGGTCGAGCACCAGGCACGGCTCGTCCAGCTGCACCCATTCGGCGCCGGCGGCGGCAAGCTTCTGCAGGAGGTCGACGTACGCCGGCAGCAGCGCATCAAGCAGGGCCAGCGGGGCGCTGCCGTCCACGGTCTTGGCCAGCAGCAGGAATGACAGCGGACCGAGCACGACCGGGCGCGCCACATGGCCGAGCGTCTTGGCCTCCAGGAATTCGGCGACCGGCTTGTCGCCGCGCAGGGCAAATTTCTGCCCGGCATCGAGCTCGGGCACGATGTAGTGGTAGTTGGTGTCGAACCACTTGGTCATTTCCATGGCGTGGACGTCGAGCGTGTCGTCCTTGCGGCCGCGTGCCATCGCGAAATAACCGTCCAGGTGGCTTTTGGCGAATGCCGGCCGGTAGCGCTGGGGGATGGCATCGAACAGCACGGCAGTGTCCAGCACCTGGTCATACAGGCTGAAATCGTTGCAGGCCACGACATCGGCACCGGCGTCACGGGCCAGCTGCCAATGGCGCCGGCGCAGCGTGCGCGCGGTTTCGAGCAGGTCGGATGCGCCGGTCTTGCCGCGCCAATACGTTTCCAGCGCGCGCTTGAGTTCGCGTTTGAGGCCGATGCGCGGAAAGCCGAGAAAGGTGACCTGTGCCATGGAGTGTTCCTCTGGGATCGGATGTCGATGTTGAACGAGTGGGTGGCGGTAGTGCTTGCCGGGATCGGCGCCGGCCGCTGCCCTGTCCGGGACACCGCAGCAGCCGATCAGGCTGGAATGTCGCGCGCCGGCTTGCCTTCAATGGCTGCCGTAGCGATGCATCAGCGCCGAAGGTCCGACGCGGGCTCTCGCCTATTCATCGGTATATGCGGATGGAGAGATATCTGGAGCAAAAGCGGACATTACGGCGAGTATCGGCGCGAGTCAATGGGCGGCAGACTGGCCGCCGGACTGGGGTGGGCTGAGGGTGAGTCAGATGGCCGCCACGGTGGCTGGCGACCAAGCGTTCAGGCGGCGAGCGCGGGCTGCCCGGCGAGCAGGGCGAAATAGTCGCGCGTCTGGCGCAGTTGCTCGCTGGCGGAACCGGCGCGATTGACCACCTGGCGGAAGGCGGCGTTTTCCGGGCGATCCTTGGCGTACCAGCCCAGATGCTTGCGTGCGATGCGCACGCCGGATTCTTCGCCGTAGAACGCGTACAGCTGTTCGAGGTGGTGCAGCAGGATGGCCCCCACTTCGTCCGGCGTGGGCTCCGCAAGCAGCTCGCCGCGCTCCAGGAAATGCGCGATCTCGCGAAAGATCCAGGGGCGGCCCTGGGCGCCGCGGCCGATCATCACGGCATCGGCGCCGGTGACAGCGAGCACCTGCCGCGCCTGCTGCGGCGTGGTCACGTCGCCGTTGGCCAGCACCGGGATGCGCACGGCTGCCTTTACCGCCGCGATGGTGGCGTACTCGGCCTCGCCGGCATAACGGTCGGCACGCGTGCGGCCATGCACGGCCAGCGCTGCGATGCCGGCGTCCTCGGCAATGTGCGCAATGTGCACCGCGTTGCGGTGTTCGCGGTCCCAGCCGGTACGCATCTTCAGGGTGACCGGCACCTCCACCGCCTCGACCACGGCCTTGACGATGCGCGCGACCAGCGGTTCGTCCTGCAGCAGCGCGGAGCCGGACCAGACGTTGCACACCTTCTTGGCCGGGCAGCCCATGTTGATGTCGATGATCTGCGCACCGTTGGCGACATTGAAGCGTGCCGCCTCGGCCAGCATGTCGGGGTCGTAGCCGGCAATCTGCACGCTCACCGGCTCCGGCTCACCGGCGTGGTCCATGCGATGCAGCGACTTGCTGGTGTGCCACAGGCTGGGATCGGCCGTGGTCATCTCGGACACGGCCAAGCCCGCGCCGAGCTGCTTGCACAGCACGCGGAACGGCTTGTCGGTAACCCCGGCCATGGGGCCAAGGACGAGGGGCGGGTCGATGCGATAGGGACCGATGTGCATGCGTCATTGTAGCGGCGCGGTCGTCCTTCCCAAGCTCCCACAACCGCGGGATGCGGGTCCGAGCCTAGCTGGCGTCGAATGCCGCGCGCAGCCAGGTCTGCCGCGCGCCCGCCGCGGGTCCGTCGTAACACACCACGTCGAAGCGGCATGGGCGCTGCGCGTGTTCGGGATGGGCGCCCAACCATTGCCGCGCGGCCAGGATCACGCGCCCGCGCTTGCGTGCCGTCACCGATGCCGTTGCATCGCCATGGCCGGCGTGCCGGCGATAGCGCACCTCGACGAAGACGATCGTGTCGCCCTCGCGCATGACCAGGTCCAGCTCACCGCGCCGGGTCAGGTAGTTGTGTGCCAGCAACTGCAGGCCGGCCGCCTCGAGCGCAGCACGCGCGCGGTACTCGAAAGCCGCGCCGCTGGGCTCGCGCATCATCAGCCGTTGCGTACCGGGATCGCGGCAGGCGGCGGCGCACCCACGCTGGAGGCAGCTGGCGGTGCCACGCTGGACGCCGGTACCGGCAAGGCCGGGACCTGTCCCGGTTCGGGCGGCGCGGCCGACGGCACATTGTCCATTTGCAGGCTGCCGTCGAGCGGATGCGCAATGCCATTGTCGAACACCGCCCAAGTCAGCACGCGGCGGATGCGCCCGAACTGGTCCGAGGTGAGCTGCCCGGTGGCGCCGGGCAGATAGCTGCCTGGATTGCTGCGCAGCCAGCTGAGATAGGGCACCAGGTTCCAGGCGTCCATGCCAAAGGCAAACAGACGTGCCGTGGCGCCCCGCGCGGAAGGCAGCAGCGCCCCGACGTCGCCGAATGGCGGCAGGCCCGGCTGGGCGTTGAACAGCCATGGCGCATCGCAAAACTCAACGCCATCCAGGTCGCGGTTGCTGGCTGCATCGTCGGAGCCGTCGTAGACGTGCGAGGTGGCGACCACGGGCAATTGGATCTTGGCGGCGCGCAATTGCGGCACCAGCACGCGGGCCTGGGCCGGGCGCATGCTGATGAACACGCCGGCATCTTCGGGCGCATTGGCCAGGTTCAGCCCGGCGAGCGCCGTGCCACCGCTCTCGAACGTGGCGCTGCCCAGCAGCGTGCCGCCGCGCGCGGCGTATTCGGCCTTGAACGCGCTTAGCGCGCGCTGGGAAAAGTCGACGCTGGAGACGATGGTATAGGCGTGGCGCAAGCCGCGCTCGATCATGTGCGCCGCTGCCTGGGCGCCCTCGGTCTCCGGCATCAGGCCAAATTCGCTGGCGTCGCCGGCGGGCAGGCGACGATTGTCCGGGTGATTCAGCGCCAGGGTGGGCACCGGCAGCCTGGACTGCTTGAACAATGCGGCCACGGCATCGCGCGTCAACGGGCCGACCACCAGCTGCGCGCCATCAGCCAGTGCCTGCTGGTAGCCGCTGAGTGCCATTTCGGGTGTGCTGTGGGTGTTGTAGACGCGCACGGCCGGGCGCGGGGCCTGTTCGCGTCCGGCATTGAAGTAGGCGGCGAAGAAGCCTTCCGCGACCGAAGTGCCGACCGCGGCATAGGCGCCATCGAGCGGTAGCAGCAAGGCCAGGTGGTCCGGCACCTTGTAGCCTTCGCGCACATTGGCGTTGGCACCAGGCAGCAGCGTGCCGACCGGACGCTGCAATTGGGCTGGCGGTTGCGCCACGGTGACGCCAAGGCTGGCCAGGGCGGCATTGATCCATGGCAGCATGCGATCCCCGGCCTGCATGGCGGCGGCGCGCTGCTTGAGCGGGCCGGTACCGAGCATGGCCAATTGCTCGACGATCTGCTGCTGGTTCTGTTGGCGGTCGAAGCCGCTCAGCTGGTCCTGCATCTCGGCGCGGGTGCGTGCGCTGCCCCAGTGGTCACCGTCGGCCGCCAGCGCGCGCGCGCGCAGCTCCAGCAGGCGTGGCCGCAGGGCGGGGGGCACGGCCACCTTTGGCTCGATGGTCAGGTGCAGCGCCTCGGGCAGGTTGTGCGTGTCCAGGGCTCGCTCGGCACGCAACAAGTCCAGGCGCAGGGGTGCGTCGCCGGCGAGCTTGCTGCGGTCGATCTTCTGCAGGATGGGTGCTGCACGGTCCAGCTCGCCGCCCTGGCGCCAGCTTTCCGCGGCCAGCAGGCGATAGTGGTCGGCTCGGGCCCGGTCGGCGTCGGCCAGCGCCAGGTAGGCTTGGGCCGCGGCGTCGAAATGGCCGCGGCCAGCCAGCGCCGCGGCATCCCGCGCGGCGGCCGTCTCGGTTGCCGATGGCCGCATGCTGACCGGCGCGCAGGCCGCCAGCACCAGCGACATGACCAGTGCGCTGACGATGGCCTGAGCAAGGCGCGCAAAGCGCATGGAAGGATTCCGGGTCGTCATGGCGGCAATGCGCGATGATAGCGGATCACACCTCGCGCTTGAGTCGAGTCTGCCGGATGACGAATGTCGCCACGGGTTGCCTGCATGTGGTCGCCACCCCGATCGGGAACCGCGACGATCTGTCGGTGCGTGCGGTGGCGGTGCTGCGCGCGGCGAGTGTGATCGCCGCGGAGGATACCCGCCACAGCCGGCCCTTGCTGCTCTACCACGGCATCGACACGCCGTTGCTGGCGCTGCACGAATACAACGAGCGCGAGGCGGTGGCGGGCCTCGTCGAGCGCATGCTGGGCGGCCAATCGGTGGCCCTGATCAGCGATGCCGGCACGCCGCTGGTCAGCGATCCGGGTTTTCGCCTGGTCCGCGCCGCGCGTGCGGCCGGCATCCGCTGTATCCCCGTGCCGGGTGCCTGCGCTGCCATTGCCGCCCTGTCGGTGGCTGGGCTGCCGAGCGACCGCTTCGTATTTGAGGGTTTCCTGCCGCCGCGATCCGCGGCCCGTCGCAGCCGCCTGCGCGAGCTGGCCGGCGATCCACGTACGCTCATCTTCTATGAGTCGGCGCACCGCATTGCCGAGAGCCTGGCGGACATGCGCGAGGTGTTTGGTGGCGCGCGCGAGGCGGTGCTGGCGCGCGAGCTGACCAAGGTGTTCGAGACCGTGCTGGGCGAGCCGCTGGAGGCCCTGGCGGCACGCGTCGCCGCCGACCCGGACCAGCAGCGCGGCGAATGCGTGGTGCTGGTGTCCGGCCGCGGCGACGAGGTCGACGCGCAGTTGGCCGAGGGCCGGCGCATCTTTGCCGTGCTGCGTGAGGAGCTGCCGCCGGCCAAGGCCGCGCGGCTGGCTGCTGCACTCAGTGGGGCGCCGCGCAAGGTGCTGTACACCACCGATCAGCCCGAGCCTAAACGCTAGCGGAACCACCGCCACCCCGGTCACCCCCCACACCGTCACCCCGCGACGCAACCCTCCCCGGCGTCATTCCCGCGAAAGCGGGAAGCGCTTTACAACAGACGAATGTCTGGTCATCCAGTGCTTTCCCGCTGGCGATGGGAATGCAAAAAAGCGCCTGGATTCCCGCTTTCGCGGGAATGACGACAGAGGGCTCGTGGGAAAGACGCCGAGGGGTTGCTCCACGGTAATGACAACAGAGGCAGCGGCGTCGCCTTGGCTCAGCAGTTCCCAAAAACGTTCCGGACTGCAGTGCGCGCAAACGGGAACCCGGCGCCTTTGCCGTGCGACTGCGTCGCGCGGCATGGCGGAACGAGGGTGCGCTCAGCGCGGCCCCAGGATCACCGGCAGCTGGTCGGAGCTGGGCAGGCCGGAGCGGCGTTGCAGAACGCCGTTTGCGTCAAGGTAGACGATACCCGGCGTGCCCTGGAAACCCATCTGCAGCATCAGTTTCTCGTTGCCGTCGAGCTTCTGACGCACGGCTTCCGGCACTTTGGCGGCAGCCTCGATGCCGCCTTTGTCAAACGTCTGCTCGTTGCGCACGAGCGCGGCGGAGGGCGACTTGGCGGTCAGCATCGTGGCCACCTTGTTGGCACTGTCCGGCCGGATCACGCCGACCATGACGTGCCGCAGTTGCACCTTGCCGGATTCGACCCAGGGCCGGGCCGCTTCCCAGAAGCGGTGGCAATATGGACAGTTCGGATCGGTGAAGGCATACACCACGCGCGGCGCGTTGGCGGCGCCGTCGGCAATCCAGGTGCTGGATTCCAGCGCAGCCCACTGGCGCTTGGACATGGGCACCGTCACCAGCCGGCGCAGCGCGTCGGCGCCGACGTCGTTGCCCTTGGCGTCGACCAGCACGCCGACCAGGGCATGTTGGCCATCGGCGGTGGTATAGACGGTGAGCGGCTCCTGTCCAGCCACGCCGGCGTAGCCATGCAGGCCGGACGGGGCGTCGAAGTCGCCCATGATCTCCAGTCCCTGGGCCTCGATCTTCGCGAGCACTGCCGGCCGCGCGGTGCTGGCGGCGGCTGGCGCCGCAGCGACTGACCGGGCTTCGCCGGCGGCGCCGGCCTGGCCGTTGCATGCCGTGGTCACCGATAGCACGCAGGCCCACAACAAGACCTTGGGAAACGCGGAAATCTTCATGCAACCTCACGGGGGCGCGCGCCTGGAGCGCCAGCGGGATGGGGGACCGGGAAGCCTTGCTGCCGATGCGTGGTACGGCGCGGAAGGCCGGATGGGCACGGTGCAGTATAGCTGTTGCCACTAGTGGCTCCGCGCGGTGGTTTGCCGCGCATTTAGGGCTTTGCAGCCGGCATTCCGTTACACTGGCGGTGGAGTCGGCCGGACAGTCGCGTCGCGCCGTGTGCGCGTCGAGGAAAGTCCGGGCTCCATAGGGCAGAGTGCCAGGTAACTCCTGGGCAGCGTGAGCTGACGGCCAGTGCAACAGAGAGCAGACCGCCGATGGCCCCGCGAGGGGCTCAGGCAAGGGTGAAAGGGTGCGGTAAGAGCGCACCGCGTACGGGGCCAACGCCGTACGGCACGGTAAACCCCACTCGGAGCAAGACCAAATAGGGGAACGTCAACGCGGCCCGCGTTGTTCCCGGGTAGGTCGCTGGAGCCAGGTGGCGACGCCTGGCCGAGAGGAATGACTGTCGCGTCGCAAGACGTACAGAACCCGGCTTACAGGCCGACTCCACCTCTTCCTTATGTATATGTGGGAGTCCGCTGAGGGCGATGCCTTTTCACATGTGACCGAAAGGCATCGCCCGCCCACCAAGGGCTTCCCGCGGTCGCGAGCGGGCTCCCACAAAAGAATGCACTGAAACTGTCGCCCACGATGGGTTTCCATCGTCGAGGCGTCGTGGGAGCG
Organism: Rhodanobacter sp. FW510-R10; assembly: GCF_058781105.1. Classification (NCBI taxonomy): domain Bacteria; kingdom Pseudomonadati; phylum Pseudomonadota; class Gammaproteobacteria; order Lysobacterales; family Rhodanobacteraceae; genus Rhodanobacter; species Rhodanobacter sp. FW510-R10. The sequence goes on from NZ_JBYSWL010000001.1 coordinate 1,302,612, forward strand.
TGGATTCTGAAAAATAATTGTCCGTGCATTCAAGCACCTCGCGGGTGGTTGTGAGAAAGCACTGTAGCCTTCCGAAAGGTGTGGCTTTCTCATTGATTCACAAGTGATTTTCCTTGACATTCGGCTTGACTCACAGTTATCGTGGACTTTAGTGAGAAATTGTGGGTTTTCGTGGAGTGAAGCCGGTGTTCCAAGGCGAAACCGCCATTACCGTGGACGACAAGGGTCGCCTCACGATACCGACCGCGTATCGCGAGCTGGTGGCCCGCGAGTGCAGCAATCGGCTGGTGATCACCTACAACCCGTTCGAACCGGGTTGCCTGTGGTTGTTTCCGCATGCGGAATGGGAGCCGGTACGCGACCAGGTCAATGCCCTGTCCAAGGTGGTGATGGCGCATCGGGACCTGCAGATGAAGCTGGTGGGCGCGGCGGCAGTGGTCGAGCTGGATGGCGCTGCACGCATTCTGCTGCCGGCAAACCAGCGTGCCACCACGGGCATCGAGAAGAAAGCCGTGCTGCTTGGCATGGGCAACAAGTTCGAGCTGTGGAGCGAGCAGGCACACCTGGCCAAGATCCGGCAGGTCATCGGCGAGAACGGAATCACCGACGAGATGGCGAACCTGCGCCTCTGAAGCGTGCGGTCAGACGAGAGCGGGAGTGCGGCATGGCGAATCCTGAACAGCCATTGCGACACGTCCCGGTGATGTTGGGCGAGGTCGTGGAGGGTCTGTCGGTGCGCGCAGACGGACGATATCTGGATGGCACATTTGGTCGCGGCGGACACGCGCGTGTGGTGCTGTCGCGGCTTGGCGCGCAAGGCCGGTTGTTGTTGATGGATCGCGATCCGGCGGCGATCGCCGCGGCACGTGCCGAGTTTGCCGACGATCCGCGCGTGGCCATGTGCCAGGCCAATTTCTCCAGCCTGGGCACGTGGGAGGCCACGGCTCCGGGCCTCGATGGCGTGCTGCTTGACCTGGGCGTGTCCTCGCCACAACTGGACGAGGCGGCACGCGGCTTCAGCTTCCTGCATGACGCGCCGCTGGACATGCGCATGGATCCCGGCGCAGGCGCCAGTGCAGCGGATTTCCTGGCCCGCGCGAGCGAGGCTGGGATTGCCCAGGTGCTGTGGGAATACGGCGAGGAGCGCCATGCGCGGCGCATCGCCCGGGCGATCGTCGCCGAGCGCGAGGTGCGGCCGCTGCTGCGCACCACCCAGCTTGCCGCGCTGATCGAGCGCGTGGTGGGCTGGCATGAGCCCGGCAAGCATCCGGCGACGCGCAGCTTCCAGGCCTTGCGCATCCAGGTGAACGGGGAACTGGCGGCGCTGCAGGCTGGGCTCGAGGCTGCGCTCGAATCCCTCCGTCCTGGCGGCCGACTGGTGGTGATCAGCTTCCATTCGCTGGAAGACCGCAGCGTCAAGCAGTTCATCCGCGCACAGTCGGGCCGCGTGCAGAACCGCCGGCGCGGGCCACCGGTGGCAGCGCCGGTGGCGCGGCTCAAGGCGGTGGGCAAGGCGCGCTTTCCGGGTGCCGCCGAGTTGGCCGCCAATCCGCGGGCGCGCTCGGCAGTGTTGCGCGTGGCGGAGAAATTACCCGTGGCGGTGGCCGCATGAAGCTGCTTGGCGTCATCGTGCTGCTCGGCCTCCTGGTGGCCGTGCTGGCCAGTGCCATCGGCGTGGTGTGGACGCGCCACGAGAGCCGCGTTCTGTTCGTGCGCCTGACCGCGCTACAGGCCGAGCGCGACGACCTGAACATTGAATATGGGCGGCTGGAGCTGGAGCAGGCCACCTACGCCGAGCCCCGGCGCATCGACGAGCAGGCGCGCAGCCGGCTCGGCATGCTGCAGCCGCGTCCGCAAGACATCCGGCTGCTGCACCGATGATCGGGCATACGCCTCCGCGCAAGCCGGGCAGCCATGGCCGTCGCCGCGAAGGGCCCGATGCCCGCCGGCGCATGGTGCTGGTGGTCGGCATGCTCGGCCTGGCTTCGATTGGCCTGGTCGCGCGCGCGTTCGACCTGCAAGTGGTGCGCAAGCAGTTCTACCAGCGCCAGGGCGATGCCCGCTTCCTGCGCGAGATGCCGATCCCGGTGTCGCGCGGCACGATCTTCGACCGCAATGGCGAGCCGTTGGCCGTGTCCACCCCGGTCACCTCGCTGTGGGCCAATCCCTCCGAGGTGCTGGAGGACGACAGCCGCGTCGCCGCGCTGGCGCACGCGCTGGGCGTCAATGCGGCCGAGCTCAAGGAGCGCCTGGCGCAGCGCGCCGACCGCGAATTCGTATACCTGCGCCGGCAGATGAGTCCGGCGGCGGCCGACGAGGTGCTGCAGCTCAATATCCCGGGCGTGTACAGCCAGCGCGAATTCAAGCGTTATTACCCTTCCGGCGACGTCACCGCGCACGTGCTCGGCTTCACCAACATCGACGACCACGGTCAGGAGGGCCTCGAGCTGGCCTACGACGGTTGGTTGTCCGGCCAGCCTGGTTCCAAGCAGGTGATCCGCGATCGCCTGGGTCGCGTGGTGGAGAACCTTGAGCAGTTGCGCGCACCCCAGCCCGGTCGCGACCTCACGCTCAGCATCGACCGCCGCATCCAATTCCTGGCCTACAGCGAGCTGGGCAGCACGCTGGAGAAATTCCAGGCCGACTCGGGTTCGATCGTCGTGCTGGACGTGAAGACCGGCGAGGTGCTGGCCATGGTCAACCTGCCGACCTACAACCCGAACGACGTGGCCGCGAGCAAGCCGGCTGAGCGCCGCAACCGGGCGATGACCGACGTCATCGAGCCCGGCTCGACCATGAAACCGTTCACGCTGGCGGCGGCCTTGTCCAGCGGCAAGTTCACCCCGACCACGCCAATCATCGACACCACCGGCGGACACTGGTATTTCCAGGGCCACGACATCCACGACACGCACAACTACGGCCTGCTCACGCCGACCGGGGTGATCACCAAGTCCAGCAATGTGGGCGCGGCGAAGATCGCCATGCAGCTCGACACCAGCCTGATGTACGACACCTTCCGCGCCTTCGGCTTCGGCAACAGCACCAACAGCGGTTTTCCGGGCGAGTCCTCCGGGTACCTGAAGGTCGGACACGGCTGGCGGCCGTTGGAGAAGGCCACGATGGCCTACGGCTACGGCCTGAACGTGACTGTGCTGCAGCTGGCCAGCGCCTATGCCGCGCTGGCCGACGACGGCGTCATGCGCGCGCCGAGTTTCATCCATGGCGCCGACAATCCCGGCAAGCAGGTGGTCTCGCCGCAGGTGGCCCACGAACTGGTGCGGATGCTGGAGACGGTGACCGGCCCCGGCAGCACCGCGCCAGAGGCGCGCATTCCGAACTACAGCGTCGCCGGCAAGACCGGCACGGCGCACCGGGCCAGCGCCGGCGGTTACGACCGGAACAACTACATTGCCGCGTTTGCCGGCATCGTGCCGGCGAGCAATCCGCGCCTGGTCGGCGTCGTGATCATCAGCAATCCCAGCAAGGGCAGCTACTACGGCGGCATGGTGTCCGCGCCGGCGTTTGCGCACGTGATGGCCGGGGCGCTGCGCCTGCTCGACGTGCCGCCGGACAACATCGGGCGCTGGTACGTCGGCGGTCCACTGCAGGGCACGGGCGGCCTGGCTGGCGCGGCGCCGCCACGCGAGGCGGCGATCGATGACGCGCCAGTCGATGGAGGCCCGCCATGAGCCTCGGCCATCTCGACCAGTTGCTGCTCGGCATTGCCGATCGCGAGTTGGCCGCCAATCCCGGCGCAAACCGCATCGTGATCTCCGGGCTGAGCCTGGATTCACGCCAGGTGGGTCGCGGCGAGGCGTTCGTCGCCCTGGGCGGCACGCAGGCGCACGGCTTTGCCTATGCTGCCGGCGCCGTGCAGCGTGGTGCGGCGGTGATCCTGGCCGAAACGCCACTGCCTGGTGCTGGTGCCGCCGGAATCTCCGGCGAGTTGCCGGCGATGCTCGATGGCGTGCCGGTGCTGTGGATCGGTCGGCTGCGCGAGCAGCTGGGCGAGATTGCCGCGCGCTACTTCGGCCGACCGAGCGAGTCCATGCATGTGCTCGGAGTGACTGGCACGAACGGCAAGACCTCGTGTGTGCAGCTCCTGGGCCAGGCCTTCAGTTTCCTCGGCCTGTCCAACGCCAGCATCGGGACGCTCGGCAGCGGCATGGCCGGACACTTGCGCGACAGCGCGCGCACCACGCCAGACGTCATCAGCGTGCAAGGCCTGCTGGCCGGCTTCCGCGACCGCGGCGCCAGCCACGTGGCCATGGAAGTCTCCTCGCATGCGCTGGCCCAGGAACGCGTGGCTGGCGTGGATTTCGAGTTGGCCGCGTTCACCAACCTGACCCGCGACCATCTGGACTACCACGGGACCATGCAGGCCTATGGCGCGGCGAAGGCGCGGCTGTTTGCCTGGCCGGGACTGCGCGTGGCGGTGATCAATATCGATGACGCGTTTGGCGTCGAGCTGGCGCAGGGATTGGCGTCCGGGGTCGAGTTGCTGACGGTGAGCCAGCGCGCCGATAGCGGCGCGGCCATCCAGGCCAGCGCCGTCGACACCTCCGGCAATGGTCTGCGCTTCACCCTGCACACGCCCTGGGGCGTGCATGTGGTCGAGAGCGGCCTGCTTGGCCACTTCAATGTGGACAACCTGCTGCTGGTGGCCGCCTGCCTGGGCGCGCTGGACGTGCCTTTCGAGCGCATCGTCGCGGCGCTGGGTGCGTTGCAGCCGGTGCTCGGGCGCATGAGTCGGCTGGGCGGCGTCGGCGCCCAGCCATTGGTGGTCGTCGACTACGCGCACACTCCCGACGCGCTTGAGCAGGCGCTGGGCGCGCTGCGCGAGCATTGCGCTGGCCGGCTGCTGTGCGTGTTTGGCTGCGGTGGCGAGCGCGACGCCGGCAAGCGGCCCCTGATGGGCGCCATTGCCGCGCGCCTGGCTGACGTGGCGATCGTCACTGACGACAATCCACGCGGCGAGGACGGCGACGCCATCGTCGCGCAGATCGTCGCCGGCATGCCTGCCACGGCCTCGCCACTGGTCGAGCGCGACCGGGCCAAGGCCATAGGCCTGGCCCTGGCGCGTGCCGGCGCCGGCGACGTGGTGCTCATTGCCGGCAAGGGTCACGAGACCTACCAGGACGGTGCCACCGGCCGCCATCATTTCAGCGACCTTGAGGTGGCTGCCGCGGATTTGCGTCGCCGCTTCCCGGAGCGGTCGGCATGATGCGGCTCTCGGCCATCGCCATGTGGGCGCACGGGCAACTGTTTGGCAGCGATGCCGAGGTGGTTGGCTTCGCCCTGGACAGCCGTGAGGCGCACGCAGGCAACCTGTTCGTGGCCATTGCCGGCGAACGCGTCGACGGCCACGATTTCCTCCCGGCCGCGGCCGCCCACGGCGCCGTCGGTGCCTTGGTGAGCCGGCGCATTGACAGCCCGCTGCCGCAGGTGCTGGTGAGCGACACCACGCTGGCACTCGGCGACTTGGCCAGCGCCGTGCGCGCCCAACGCGATGTGCGCGTGGTCGGCATCACCGGCTCGAACGGCAAGACCACCACCAAGACTCTGGTGGCTGCGATCCTTCGCCGCCACGGCCGCACGCACGTCAGCGCCGGCAACCAGAACAACGAGCTGGGCTTGCCGCTCTCCGTGCTGGCCATGCCGGCCGATACGCAATATGCGGTGTTCGAGATGGGCGCGGGCAAGCCGGGTGACATTGCCTACCTCGCCGGCATCGCCCGTCCCGATGTCGGCCTGGTCACCCTGGTCGCGCCAGCCCATCTCGAGCGCATGGGCAGCGTGGAGGGCGTCGCCAGCATCAAGGGCGCGCTCTACGAGGGGCTGCCGCGCGACGGCGTGGCTGTCATCAATGCCGATGACCGCTTTGCCGCGTTCTTCACCGGCCTGGCCGCCGGGCGGCAGGTGTTGCTTTTCGGCTTGGAGCACGCTGCGGCGATCAGCGCGCGCGACATTCGTTCCACCCTCGGGGGTTCGCGCTTCGTGTTGCGGACGCCGCAAGGCGAGGTCGAGCTGCATTTGCCCTTGCCAGGACGGCACAACGTCATGAATGCACTGGCCGCCGCTGCGGTGGCCACCGCCCTGCAGGTGCCGCTGGCGGCCATCGTGGCTGGGCTGGAAAGTGTCCAGGGCGTACCCGGTCGGCTGCAGCGCGAGCCCGCGGCCGGTGGCTGGGCGCTCATCGACGACAGCTACAACGCCAATCCGGGCTCGATGGCCGCGGCGATCGACACCTTGTTGCTGGCGCCTGGGGAGCACTGGCTGGTGCTGGGCGACATGGCCGAGCTTGGCGCCGAGGCGCGCGCGCTGCACGCCGCGCTCGGCCGGCACGCGCGCGAGCGCGGTGTCGAGCGCCTGTTCGCCACCGGACCGCTGGGTCTGGAGACGGTGCAGGCGTTCGGCGCTGGCGGCGAGCACTACGTCGACCAGCCGAGCCTGGTGGCCGTGTTGCGCCCGCAGCTGCATGCCGGAGTCACTTGCCTGGTCAAGGGTTCGCGCTCGGCCGGCATGGAGCGCGTGGTCGAGGCGCTGCGGGATGGCGCGGGCACCGCGGCAGGAGGGGACGCGCATGCTGCTTGAGCTCGCCAACTGGCTCGCAGGCCGCTTCACCGCCTTGCACGTGTTCCAGTACATCACCTTCCGCACCATCATGGCGGCGCTCACCGCCCTGGTCATGTCCCTGCTCATGGGCCCGGCCATGATCCGCAAGCTGGCGGCGCTGAAAGCCGGCCAGGTGGTGCGTTCGGACGGCCCGCGGACGCACTTGGTCAAGGCCGGCACGCCAACCATGGGCGGCGCCATGATCCTGCTGGCGGTGACCGTGGCCACGCTGCTCTGGGCGAACCTGCACAGCCGCTACGTCTGGGTGGTGTTGGCGGTCACCCTGAGCTTCGGCGTGATCGGTTTCGTCGACGACTACCGCAAGCTGGTGCTGAAGAACAGCCGCGGCCTGCCGGCGCGCTGGAAATATTTCTGGCAATCGGCGTGCGGCCTGGGCGCCGCGCTGTTCCTCTACCACACCGCGCCGGCCGTGCTCGGCAGCTTGCCGGTCGCCGAGACCGCGCTGTACGTGCCGCTGTTCAAGCAGGTCGCAGTCCCCATGGGCGGGTTCTTCGTGGTCGTCGCCTACTTCATGATGGTGGGCTTCTCCAATGCGGTGAACCTCACCGACGGCCTGGATGGGCTGGCGGTGATGCCGGTGGTGCTGGTGTCCGGCGCGCTGGGCGTGTTTGCCTACCTGGCGGGCAACCGGGTGTTTTCCGAATACCTGGGCATCCCCTCCATTCCCGGCGCCGGCGAGCTGTCGATCTTCTGCGGTGCGCTGGCGGGCGCGGGGTTGGGCTTCTTGTGGTTCAACACCTATCCGGCCCAGGTGTTCATGGGCGACGTCGGCGCGCTCGCACTCGGCGCGGCGCTGGGCTGCGTCGCGGTGATCGTGCGCCAGGAGATCGTATTGCTGGTGATGGGCGGCCTGTTCGTGATGGAAACCGCCTCGGTGATGCTGCAGGTGGGCAGCTTCAAGCTGACTGGCAAGCGCATCTTCCGCATGGCGCCGATCCACCACCACTTCGAGCTCAAGGGCTGGCCGGAGCCACGGGTGATCGTGCGCTTCTGGATCATCTCGGTGGTGCTCGTGTTGATCGGCCTGGCTACGTTGAAGGTGCGCTGAGATGTTCGACGCCATGCAAGCCACCAGACGCCAGCAACCGCGCGGCCGCGTGGACGCATGGCTGCTGGTCGGCCTGGTCGGCCTGGCCGCCATCGGCGTGGTGATGATCACCTCGAGCTCGATTGCGGTGGCCGACAGCCAGCACCTGGGCGCGCTGTATTTCCTGAAGCGCCAGCTCGTGTTCCTCGTCCTGGGCGTGTTCGGTGCCGTGCTCGTGGTGCGCATCGACCTGAAGCGCTTCGAGACCTGGGCGCTGCCGCTGCTGGCCATTGGTTTCGTGCTGCTGGTGGCGGTGTTCGTACCCCACCTGGGCATGCGCATCAATGGCGCGCGGCGTTGGCTCAACCTCATCGTCACCACGTTCCAGCCGGTCGAGGCGGTGAAGCTGATCCTGGTGGTGTACGTGGCCAGCTACCTCGTGCGCCATCGCGACAACGTGGAAACCCGGCTCCTCGGCCTGTTCAAGCCGCTGCTGGTGGCTGGCCTGATCGTGCTGCTGCTGCTCGCGCAACCCGATTTTGGCTCGGCCACCCTGGTGATCGCGGTGACGATCGCCATGGTCTGGTTTGGTGGCGCCCGGCCGCTGTACTTGTTTCTCATGGGCTTGCCGCTGATGCCCTTGTTGTACGTCGCCGCCACCGGCGAGAGCTACCGCATGAAGCGGCTGACCTCGTTCCTGGATCCGTGGAAGGACCCGTTCAATGACGGCTTCCAGCTCACGCAGTCGCTCATGGCGATCGGCCGCGGGCAATGGGATGGCGTCGGCCTGGGTTCGAGCGTGCTCAAGCTCTCTTACCTGCCCGAGGCGCACACCGATTTCATCTTTGCCGTGATTGGCGAGGAGCTCGGCCTGGCCGGCGTGCTGCTGGTCATCGGCCTGTTTGCGCTCGTGGTCTGGCGCGGCCTGCTGCTGGCGCTGCGTGGGGTGGAGGTGAACCGCCTGTTTGCCGCCCACGTTGCCTTTGGCGCATCCCTGATGCTGGCCTTGCAGGCGATCGTCTCCATTGGCGTGAACCTGGGCGTGCTGCCTACCAAGGGCTTGACCCTGCCACTCATCAGCTATGGCGGCTCCTCGATGGTACTGACCTGCATGATGGCCGGCCTGCTGCTGCGCGCGACACTGGAGATCAACCGCGCGCTGGACATCCGCGCGGCGCGCGAACACTTGCCGGCCGGTGTCACTGCTGTCGATGCCGGCCTCGCCTCGCATGCGCGCGAACTGGAGGCGGCATGAACGCCTCCGCACCCGTGCTGATCATGGCCGGCGGCACCGGCGGGCATATCTTCCCCGGCCTCGCCGTGGCCGAACGCCTGCGCGGGCAGGGCGTGCCGGTGGCTTGGCTCGGCGCCCGCGGCGGCATGGAGGCGGAGGTGGTGGCGGCGCGACAGATTCCGCTGCACCTGATCGCGGTCGGCGGTTTGCGCGGCAAGGGCTGGGGCAAGCGCCTGCTCGCCCCGGTCATGCTGCTTCGCGCGCTGTTCGCCGCCTGGCGCGTGCTGCGCAAGCTGCGGCCGCGCAGCGTGCTCTCGATGGGCGGCTATGCCGCCGGCCCGGGAGGCATCGCGGCCTGGCTGCTGCGCGTGCCCTTGGTGGTCCACGAACAGAACCGCATCGCCGGGGTGACCAACCGCCTGCTCGCGCCCGTGGCGCGGGAGGTCCTGACCGGTTTTGCAGACGTGCTGCCGCGCGCGCGCTGGGTCGGCAATCCGGTGCGCGAGGCGATTGCCCAGGTGCCGCCGCCGGCGCAGCGTTTCGCCGCGCGCAGCGGCCGCCCACGCCTGCTGGTGCTGGGCGGCAGCCTGGGCGCGCGTACACTCAACCTGGCCGTGCCGCGCGCGCTGGCCACGATCCCACCCCGGCAGCGTCCGGACGTGGTGCACCAGTGCGGGACGCGTGGCCTGGACGAGGCACGAGCGGCTTACGCTGCGGCCGCGGTCGAGGTGCAACTTCTGGCCTTCATCGACGACATGGCCGCACGCTATGCCTGGGCCGACCTGGCGGTGTGCCGGGCAGGCGCGCTGACCCTGGCCGAACTGACCGCAGTGGGGCTTGGGGCGCTGCTGGTGCCGTTTCCGTACGCGGTGGATGATCATCAGACGCGCAACGCCGAAGCCCTGGTCGCCGCGGGCGCCGCGCGGCTGATGGGTGAAGACCGGCATGCCGCGCAGGCCCTGGACCCCGAGGCGCTGGCGGCGTCCCTGGAAGCGATGCTGGACAGCCGCTCCCAGCTCCTGGCCATGGCCGAGGCGGCGCGAACCCTGGCCAAGCCCGATGCCGCGTACGTCATCGCGCGAGCCTGCGTGGAGGTGGGAGCATGACCGCGCGCCGCCTGCCGCCGCATGGCGACGTCATGCAGAGCTTCCGTCGCGTGCATTTCATTGGCATCGGCGGCGCCGGCATGAGCGGCATCGCCGAGGTGCTGCATACGCTGGGTTACGAGGTATCCGGTTCGGATCGCGCGGCCTCGCCGGTGACCGCGCGGCTGGCCGGCATGGGCGTGGACGTTGCCATCGGCCATGACGCGGCGCACGTCGCCAACGTCGATGCCGTCGTGGTCTCCAGCGCAATCCGGGCCGACAACCCCGAACTCAAGGCCGCCGAGGCGCGGCGCATCCCGGTGGTGCCGCGTGCCGAAATGCTCGGCGAGCTGATGCGCTTCCGCCGCGGCATTGCCGTGGCCGGCTCCCACGGCAAGACCACCACCACCAGCCTCATCGCCAGCGTGCTGGCCGAGGCCGGCTACGATCCCACCTTTGTCATCGGCGGCCAGTTGCTGTCGGCGGGTGCCAATGCGCGGCTCGGCGCCGGCGCCTACCTGGTGGCCGAGGCCGACGAATCCGATGGCTCGTTCCTGAAGCTGTCGCCGGTGATTGCGGTCATCACCAATATCGACGCCGATCATCTCGACCACTACCACGAGGATTTCGCGGAACTGAAGCAGGCCTTTGCCGATTTCCTGCATCGCCTGCCGTTCTACGGCCTGGCGGTGCTGTGCGTGGACAACCCGGAGGTCGCCGAGCTGGCGCAGCGCACCGCGCGCTCGACCCTGACCTACGCCATCGAGCACGCGGCCGACGTGCGTGGCGAGAACCTGCGGGCCGAGGGCGCACGCACCCATTTCGACTTGTTGCTGCCGGGCCAGCCGCCGTTGCCGATCACGCTGAACCTGCCAGGGCGGCACAACGTACTCAACGCCGTGGCTGCGGCCACGATTGGCTGGCATCTCGGCGTCGAACCGTTCGCGATCGCCCGTGCGCTCGAGCGCTTCCAGGGCGTCGGCCGGCGCTTCCACATCAATGGCGAGCTGCCGATCGACGACGGCAAGGTGCTGCTGGTCGACGATTATGGCCACCATCCGCGCGAGCTCTCGGCGGTGATGCAGGCGGCACGCGACGGTTGGCCTGGGCGGCGCCTGGTGATCGTGTTCCAACCGCATCGCTACACGCGCACCCGCGACTTGCTGGACGACTTTGCCGGCGTGTTGTGCGAGGCCGATGTCCTGGTCCTGACCGACGTGTATCCCGCGGGCGAGGCGCCGATTGCCGGCGCCGACGGGCGCTCGCTGGCCCGCGCCGTGCGCGCGCGCGGCAAGGTCGATCCGGTGTTCATCGACCATCCACGCGAACTCGCCGCGACCCTGCCCGCCCTGCTGCGTGACGGTGACATGGTGTTGCTGCTTGGCGCGGGCGACATCGGCACGGCGGCAACGGCACTGGCCGGCCGCGGCCACCTGAAGACGGAGGACGCCGCATGAACGTCACGACTCCCGCCAGGCGTGTCACCGACGCGCGCGAGTTTGGCCACGTCGCCGTGGTCATGGGCGGCACCTCCGCCGAGCGCGAGGTGTCCTTGAACTCCGGACGCAACGTGCTGGCCGCGCTCCACGCGCGCGGCGTCGATGCCGAGGCCGTGGACGGCATCCCGGCGCTGCTGCATGCGCTGCAGGCGCAGCGTTTTGCCCGCGTGTTCAACATCCTGCACGGGCAGCATGGTGGTGGCGAGGACGGCGTGCTGCAGGGCGCGCTGGAAGCGCTCGGCGTGCCGTATACCGGTTCGGGTGTGCTCGGTTCGGCGCTGTCCATGGACAAGCCGCGTTCCAAGCGGGTGTGGCAGTCGCTGGGCCTGCCTACGCCGGAATTCGTGGCCGTCGCGCACGGCGAGAGCGTGCACGAAGCGGCGGCCAGGCTGGGCTTCCCGCTCATCGTCAAGCCGGCCTGCGAGGGCTCCAGCGTGGGTGTGACCCGCGTGTTTGCCGACTCGCAGCTCGATGCGGCCGCAGCCCTGGCCTCGCGCTACCCCGGGGCGCTGCTGGTCGAGCGGTTGATCGAGGGTGAGGAGCTCACGGTCGGCGTGCTTGGCAACGAGGTGCTGCCGAGCATCCACATCGTGCCGCATGCCGATTTCTACGACTACGACGCCAAGTATGTCGCCGAGGATACCCAGTACCTTTGCCCGGGCCTGGAGGGTGCCGCGGAACAGGCCCTGCGCGAGCTGGCCTGGTCGGCGTTCACCGCGCTTGACTGTGCCGGCTGGGGCCGGGTCGACGTCATGCGCGACCGCACCGGACAGAACTGGCTGCTCGAGGTCAACACCGCACCAGGCATGACCTCGCATTCGCTGGTGCCCAAGGCTGCGGCGGTGGCCGGCATGGACTACCAGGAATTGTGCTGGCGCGTGCTCGAGACCAGCATGCGCAGCGTGCTGCCGCCGCCCGCCAACCAGGCCGTCCCCGCTGGAGGCCAGTCATGAGGGGCTCGGTGCGCCTGCTGGCCTGGTGCCTGGCGATCGTGCTGGTGGCGCTGCCCATGGTTGGCGTGTTGCGCGGCTGGTTTGCGGCGCAAAGCTGGCCGGTGACACGGCTGGTGGTGCAGGCCCACTTCAAATATGTGGACGCGGCGCAGATCCGTGCCGCGGTGGCGCCGCGCGTGGACAAGGGCTTCTTTGCGCTGGACCTGGGTGCGGTGCAGCGGGCCGTGGCAGCCTTGCCTTGGGTCGAGGCGGTCGAGGTGCGCAAGCGCTGGCCGGACACGCTGGTGCTGCGCGTACACGAGCGCCAGCCGTTTGCGCACTGGAATGAGCAGCAACTGATCAGCAGCAAGGGTGTCGTGTTCAATGCCGTCCTGCCGGCCGGCGCGCCTGCCTTGCCCGATTTGCGCGGCCCGGACGCGCGCCTGGCCGAAGTGGTGAGTTTCTACAGCGAGGCGCGCAAGGCGTTTGCCCGCGCCAGGGTACAGGTCCAGGGCTTGACCCTGACCGATCGCGGCAGCTGGAGCATCCGCATCGGTGATGGCGCTCGGGTCGTGATTGGGGACAGTGCCCAGGCGGCGCCGCGCCTGCACCGCTTCCTGGACGTGTTGCCGCAATTGATGACCGGCCACGATCGCACCTTCGTCTACGCCGACTTGCGTTACACCAATGGCTTTGCCGTGCTTTGGCCCCCGGCGACGCCACCCACCGCCGGAGGCACGCCGCCCGCATGAGAACCCACAACGACAAGCAACTCGTGGTCGGGCTGGACATTGGCACTTCGAAAGTAGTGGCGATCGTCGGCGAGTACGAGCCCGAGCAGCCAATCACCGTGATCGGCCTTGGCACCCACGTGTCGCGCGGCATGAAGCGTGGCTCGGTCGTGGACATTGAATCGACCGTGCACTCGATCCAGCATGCCGTGGAGGAAGCCGAGCTGATGGCCGGCTGCGACATCCGCTCGGTGTTCGCCTCGATTTCCGGGAGTCACCTGGAAACCCGCAACTCGCACGGCAGCGCTGCAATCCGTGACCATGAGGTCACGGCGGGCGACCTTGAGCAGGTGCTCGAGGCGGCCAGCGCGGTGGCCATCCCGGCCGACCGCAAGGTGCTGTTCAAGGAATCACAGGAATACCGCATCGACGGCCAGGACGGCATCCGCCGCCCGGTGGGCATGAGTGGGGTGCGGCTGGAGGCAAGCGTGCACCTGGTGACTGGCGCCGCGGCCGCGGTGCAGAACATTACCAAGTGCATCCAGCGCTGCGGCCTCACGGTCGACGGCCTCGTGCCGTCCGGCCTGGCCAGCGCAATGAGCGTGCTCACCGATGACGAGCGCGAACTCGGCGTGTGCCTGGTCGACATTGGCGCCGGCACCACCGACGTGGCGATCTACACCCAGGGCGCAATCCGCTTTACCGCCTCGCTTCCGGTCGGTGGCGACCAGGTGACCAATGACATTGCCTATGGCGTGCATACGCCCACCGCGCACGCCGAGGAAATCAAGATCAAGTACGCGTGCGCGCAAACCGGGCTGACCCACGCGGAGGAAACCATCCAGGTGCCCAGCGTCGGCGATCGCCCGCCACGTCGGCTGGCGCGCCAGTCGCTCGCGCAGAGCGTGCAGGCGCGTTACGAGGAAATCTTCGAGATGGTGCAGGACCAGCTGCGGCGCTCCGGCTACGAGAGCCTGGTCGCGGCCGGCGTGGTGCTGACTGGCGGCGCCTCGCGCATGGAAGGCGCGTTGGAGCTGGCCGAGGAAATCTTCCACAAGATGGTGCGCATCGGCGTGCCGCAGCAGGTCGAGGGCCTGGGCGATGTGGTGACCAGCCCCTTGCATGCGACCGGAGTCGGCCTGCTGCTGCATGGCGCGCGGGTCGGCAGCCAGCGTAGCGGCCGCACTTCAGCCGGCAGTACGGATGCGCTGGTTGGCCGCTTGCGCGGTTGGGTGGCGCGGAATTTTTGAATGGTGGTGGCGGCATGGTGGCCGGCAACGGCCATCCGGTTTCAGGGCGATGCGGGATGCATTGCCAGGGCATTCCAGGGATACAGCCCGGCGCCCGCAATCGATGCCAGGTCGGCGCGGGTCATAAAACAACGACGGAGGACGGGACATGTTTGAATTGATCGAAAAGCTTTCTCCCAACGCGATCATCAAGGTGATCGGGGTTGGCGGCGGTGGCGGCAATGCCGTGGCGCATATGTTGGACGCCAATATCGAGGGGGTCGAGTTTGTGGTCGCGAACACCGACGCCCAGGCCATGACCACCTGCGGTTCGCGCATGCACCTGCAGCTTGGCGGCAACGTGACCAAGGGCCTTGGCGCCGGCGCCAACCCGGAGGTCGGCCGCCAGGCGGCGCTGGAGGACCGCGAGCAGATCGAGGCCATGCTCGATGGCGCGGACATGGTGTTCATCACCGCGGGCATGGGCGGCGGCACGGGTACCGGCGCGGCGCCGGTGGTGGCGCAGCTCGCCAAGGAAAAGGGCATCCTTACCGTGGCCGTGGTCACCAAGCCGTTTCCGTTCGAGGGTCGGCGGCGCATGCAGGTGGCACTGAAGGGCATCGAGGATCTCTCGCAGCACGTCGATTCATTGATTACCGTGCCGAACGAGAAGCTGCTCAACGTGCTCGGCCGCGAGGTCACGTTGCTGAACGCGTTCAAGGCCGCCAACGACGTGCTGCAGGGCGCGGTCCAGGGCATTGCCGACCTGATCACGGCGCCAGGCCTGATCAATGTCGATTTTGCCGATGTGCGCACGGTGATGTCGGAAATGGGCCAGGCCATGATGGGCTCGGGCACTGCCCGCGGCGACGACCGCGCCCAGGCCGCAGCCGAGGCGGCGATCAAGAACCCGTTGCTGGAGGACGTCAATCTCAACGGCGCCTGCGGCATCCTGGTCAACGTCACCGCCGGACCCAACCTCACGATGCGCGAGTTCGACGAAATTGGGCGCATCATCCACGATTTTGCCAGCGAAGACGCGACCGTGGTCATCGGTACCTCGATGGACCCGGATATGCAGGACGACGTGCGGGTGACGGTGGTTGCCACCGGCCTCAATCGTGCAGACGCCTCGCGCGCGCGGCCGCCGATCCAACTGGTCGAGCCGGTCATCGAGCGTCCGCGCCCGGTGTTGCTGCGCACGGGGACCGGCAATGAGGTGGTCGATTACGCGCAACGTGAGCGTGGGCCGCAGACGGGCGTGGGTACCGATGCCGCGTCGACGGGCAAAAGTGAACCTGGGTTTGACTACCTGGACATTCCCGCCTTCCTGCGGCGGCAGGCCGACTGATCAGGCGGGCGCCGTGTCAGCGCGGGAGCGGCGGCGTCCAGACGACGCGTATGACGCATCCGACGGGCAGTGCGGCCCATGGCGTGACGAGGAGGTGACGAGATTCGGCATCACAGCGGCGAACCAAGGACGTGGGCGACGGTCAGGCTGGGAACCTGCCGCAGCCTCGACGCATCGTCCATATGCCCCAGGTTCCAGGTTGGGACCATCCAGCCATCTGGCAAAGATGAACGCACGTCACGCTTAGTCATACTGTACAGTACGGTTTGCTATTGCGGTTGGTTAAGACTGTGTTAGTATCCGCGCCGAATCGGTTGCCGCCACGAGACCTACCTCCCATGATCAAGCAGCGCACGCTGAGAAATGTCATACGGGCCACTGGCGTCGGTCTGCATACCGGCGACAAGGTCTACATGACGCTGCGCCCGGCGGCACCCAATACGGGTATCGTGTTCCGTCGCACCGACCTCAATCCGCCCGTGGATATCCACGCGCGCCAGGACAACGTCGGCGATACGCGGCTTTCGACCACGCTGGTGAACGGCGACGCGCGGGTGGCTACGGTCGAGCACCTGCTCTCGGCAATGGCTGGGCTGGGTGTGGACAATGCCTACGTCGACCTCTCGGCTCCGGAAGTGCCGATCATGGACGGCAGTGCAGGGCCATTCGTGTTCCTGCTGCAATCGGCCGGTATCGAGGAGCAGAACGCCGCCAAGCGCTTCATCCGTATCCGCAAGCCGATCCGGGTGGAGGATGGCGACAAGTGGGCCAGCTTCGCCCCGTTCGAAGGCTTCAAGGTCGGCTTCTCGATCGACTTCAACCATCCAATCATTTCCAAGCGCACCTCGCACAGCGAGATCGACTTCTCCACCACCTCCTACGTCAAGGAAGTCAGCCGCGCACGCACGTTCGGCTTCATGCGCGACATCGAGGTCCTGCGCGAGGCGAACCTGGCCCTGGGCGGCTCGATGGACAATGCGGTCGTGCTGGATGATTACCGGGTACTCAATGAGGACGGGCTGCGTTACGAAGACGAGTTCGTCAAGCACAAGATCCTGGACGCGATCGGCGACTTGTACCTGCTCGGGCATAGCCTGATTGGTGCCTACCACGCCCACAAATCCGGCCACGAACTCAACAACAAGCTGTTGCGCACCCTGGTTGCGGACACCTCGGCATGGGAAGAGGTCAGTTACCAGGATGATCCGGCGGTGTCGCCGATCTCCTACGCGCATCCGGCCCAGGCCATCTAGGCCGCGTCCGGCGCCGGGCAGCCGGCATGGGGGCTTCGATCCTGGATTGCACCGGTTGGCGCCGTGTCAGGCTGCCAGCTCAGGGATCTTTGGCCAGGCGTTGGTCGGCCTGCGCGGCCAGCGCGAGGAACATCGAGCGCAGCTCCGGATCTTGAAGGCCGCCAGCCGCGGCCCGCAGGTGCGCTGCCGCTGCCGGTGAGATCGACATGGCCGGCGCTATTGATGCCGTCACCGTGGTGGACGGCGTCACCACTTTTACCCTGATTGCGGCGGCGGCGACGCCGATCGCGCGCGCGCACGCCAGGATCTGGCCCTGAGCCAGGCGCAGGCGCGACGCCCAGGCCGGTGAGTTGGCCAGGAATACCAGGCGTCCCTGGCGTACGTCGGCGAAGCGGACCTGGTCACGCAAAGGCAGCGGCAAGGTCTGCCGCAGCGCGCGATCCAACGCTTCCAGGGCATGCGCGCGTCGCGCCAGTTGCGCGAATGAGCCGCACTCGGCCAGGGCCTGGGGCGCAGGGCGCGATGGCCTGGGGACACGCCGCGCGGCGCCGCGCGTACTGCTGGCGGGTTTCTCCATGTGGGGATGATACGCGGGTGCGTGGCCGGGGACGGCCGCGGTGGTTTACCGCCCTTGAATAGGCGCGGTGGCGACGCCATTCGGAGATACCCGGCGTGATTCGCTGGGCCCGCCCGCCGGGCCCCATGTCGTGCCGCCTGCAGGCTACGCCCGCGCGGGTGGCACAAGTGCGTGTAGTAACATGCGCGATTGGCCCGCGAGCCGGCGGGCGCTCACACCCAAGCGGAAGACCGATGCTCAGTCGCTCCTTGAAGTCCTTGTTTGGTAGCCACAACGAGCGCGTCACGCGCCAACTCAACCGGACTGCCGCCCGCATCAACACGCTGGAGCCGGCTTGCGAGAAATTGAGCGACGAAGAGCTGCGCGCCAAGACTGACGAGTTCAAGCAGCGCTATGCAGCCGGAGAGTCCCTGGACAAGCTGTTGCCCGAGGCGTTCGCGGTGGTGCGCGAGGCTTCCAAGCGCAAGCTGGGTCTGCGCCATTACGACGTCCAACTGGTGGGCGGCATGGTCTTGCACCAGGGCAAGATTGCCGAGATGCGCACCGGCGAAGGCAAGACCCTGGTCGCCACCCTGCCGGTCTACCTCAATGCCATCGCCGGTGACGGCGTGCACGTGGTCACCGTCAACGATTACCTGGCGCGGCGTGATGCCGCGCAGATGGGCGTGCTATACAACTTTCTCGGGCTGACCGTTGGCGTGGTCTACCCGGGCATGGACCAGGGCGACAAGGCGGCTGCGTACAACGCCGACATCACCTACGGCACCAACAACGAGTTCGGCTTCGATTACCTGCGCGACAACATGGCCCTGAGCAAGGAGCAGCGCTATCAGCGCGGACTGAATTTCGCCATCGTCGACGAAGTGGACTCGATCCTGATCGACGAAGCGCGTACGCCGCTGATCATTTCCGGCCCGGCCGAGGAGTCGGTGCAGCTGTACCTGGCGGTGAACAAGATCGTGCCGCACATGGTGCGGCAAAAGGAGGAGGACGGTCCCGGCGATTTCTGGGTCGACGAGAAGCAGAAACAGGTACACATGTCCGAGGCCGGCATGCAGCACGCCGAGGAGCTGCTGCATGATGCCGGCGTGCTCAGCGCGGACAGCGCCCTCTACGACTCGAAGAACCTGGCCGTGGTGCACCACCTGAATGCGGCGCTGCGCGCGCAGGGCATCTACCAGCGTGACGTGGATTACATCGTGCGCGACGGCGAGGTCATCATCGTCGACGAGTTCACCGGCCGTACCCTGCCCGGGAGGCGCTGGTCGGACGGGTTGCACCAGGCGGTCGAGGCCAAGGAGGGCGTGCCGATCCAGCGCGAAAACCAGACCATGGCGACGGTCACGTTCCAGAACCTGTTCCGCATGTACAAGAAGCTCTCGGGCATGACCGGCACGGCGTTCACCGAGGCCTTCGAGTTCAACAGCATCTACGGCCTGGACGTGGTGGTCATTCCGACCCACAAGCCGATGATCCGCGTCGACAACCAGGACATGATCTTCCTCAGCACGGCGGCCAAGTACCGCGCCGTCATCGAGGACGTCAAGTCGCGCCATGCAGCGGGCCAGCCGGTCCTGGTCGGTACCACGTCCATCGAGGTTTCCGAGCTGCTGTCCAAGGAGCTCGACGACGCCGGCATTGCGCACGAGGTATTGAACGCCAAGCAGCATGAGCGTGAGGCCATCATCGTGGCCCAAGCCGGTGCCTACGGGCAGGTGACCATTGCCACCAACATGGCCGGCCGCGGCACCGACATCGTGCTGGGCGGCAGCCTGGACGCTGCGCTCGCCGCCTTGCCGCCGGAAGCGACAGAGGACGAGCGCGAGCAGGTGCGCGAGCACTGGCGTGTCGAGCATGAGAAGGTCGTGGCTGCCGGCGGCCTGCACATTGTCGGCACCGAACGGCATGAATCGCGCCGCATCGACAACCAGCTGCGCGGCCGTTCCGGACGCCAGGGCGACCCCGGCTCATCGCGCTTCTACCTGTCCTTGGACGACAACCTGCTGCGCATCTTCGGCGGCGAGGGCCTGATCCGCTGGATGAAGCGCTTCGGCATGAAGGACGACGACGCGCTGGAGGACCGCCTGGTCAGCCGACAGATCGAGAAGGCACAGCGCAAGGTCGAGCAGCACAACTTCGACATCCGCAAGCACCTTTTGGAGTTCGACGACGTCGCCAACGACCAGCGCAAGGTGATCTATTCCCAGCGCGACGAGCTGCTCGAGGGCGAGGACGTGTCCGCCACCGTGACCGACATCCGCGAGGACGTCGTGCGCAGCATGGTGCGTGCCCACGTTCCGGCCGACAGCATTGACGAGCAGTGGGACATCCCCGGCCTGGATACCGAACTGCAGAGCGAGTTTGGCCTGCAGCTCGACTTGGTGCATTGGTTCGAAGGTCGCGCCGAAGTGGACGCCGAAGGCATCCTCGAGCACGTCCTCGAGGGCGTGAACAGCATGTTTGCCGCGAAGGAGCAGCAGATTGGCGCCGAGACCATGCGCCAGCTCGAAAAGCATGTGATGCTGACCGTGGTCGACAACGCCTGGAAGGATCACCTGGCGAACATGGACTACCTGCGCCAGGGCATCTACCTGGTGGGCTACGCGCAGCAGGATCCAAAGCAGGCGTTCAAGCGCGAGGCGTTCCGGCTGTTCTCGGAAATGCTCGACCGGATCAAGGCCGAGGTGGTGCAGATGCTGGCCCGGATCCGCGTGCGCAGCGAAGAGGAAGTGGCTGAGATGGAAGCCGAGCAGCGCCGCATTGCCGCGCGCCTGCAGCAACAGATGCTGGCGACCGGCGGCGGCGCGCCTGCGGGTGGCGCCTTTGGCGAGGGCGCGCCGGGGCAGGAGGATGCGGCGCCGGCGGCTGGGCCAATGCGGCCAGTGCAGCTGGCCGGCCCGAAGATCGGCCGCAACGATCCCTGCCCATGCGGTTCGGGCAAGAAGTACAAGCACTGCCACGGCCGGCTGAGCTGAGCCGGCCAGGACTCCCGTTTCTGCGGTTCAACGCCGCGAGCGGTAGGGTTCGGCCTCGACGGTGATGTACTGTGGGTCGGGCACGTCGAGCCGCAGCGCGGTGAGCTGGCCGCCCCAGACACAGCCGGTATCGATGGCGTGCACGCCGCAGCCGATGAAGCGTCCCAGGGCCGACCAGTGGCCGGAGACCATGCGCAAGCCGCGCTGTCGCATCCCCGGCACGGCGAACCAGGGGTACAGCCCTGGCCTCTGCGTGCCCGGCATGCCCTTGGCGTCGAAGTCAATGTGCCCGTTCACGTCGCAGTAGCGCATGCGGGTAAAGATGTTGATGGCGGCACGATAGCGGTCCAGCCCCTTGAGGCTGTTGGACCAGGCTGCAGGCTGGTTGCCGAACAGGTTGCGCAGCAGTTTGCCGTGCCGCGGACTGGACAACTCACGCTCGACTTCCTGGGCCACGACCTGGGCCTGGCGTAGCGTCCACGTCGGGGCCAGCCCGGCATGCACCATGGTCCAGCCCAGGTCGGGGTCGTGGTGCAGCAGCTTTTGCGAGCGCAGCCATTCGCACAGCACGGGCGCGTCCTCGGCAAACAGTACCTCGCGCAGCTCGGGGTTGACCCGGGCCTGCGCTTCGGGGCGGCGCTGCGCGATGGACAGCAGGCTGAGGTCGTGGTTGCCCAGGGTGATGACGGCGTTCTCGCGCAGGCCATGGATCAGGCGCAGCGTGGCCAGTGATTGGCCGCCCCGGTTCACCAGGTCGCCGCAAAACCACAGGCGGTCGTGTGCTGGGTCGAAGCGCAACTTGTCCAGCATGCGTTGCAGCTCCGGGTAACAGCCTTGTACGTCGCCAATCGCATAGGTCGCCATGTCAGTGCGCCGCCATCAGTGCAGCGTGCGCGGGATGGACAAGGTGAACGTGGGTATCGGCGCGTCAAAGCAGATGCCGTCGTCGGCCAGCATCTGGTAGCTGCCGGCCATGGTGCCCACCGGCGTTTCCAGCACCGCGCCGGAGGTGTATTCGAAGCGGTCCCCCGGCCGCATCCACGGTTGTTCGCCGATGACGCCGTCGCCGCGCACTTCCTGCACCCGGCCATTGGCGTCGGTGATCATCCAGTGCCGCGTGAGCAGGCGCGCCGGAACCCTCCCGGCGTTGCGCAGCTGCACCGTATAGGCGAAGACGTAGCGGTTGGCCTGTGGCTCCGATTGGTCGGCGATGAAACGTGCTTGAACCTGCACTTCAATGGTGTAGGCCGAATCTTCAGTCATGCGTCGATTGTACGGCTTGCACCTGCCAGCGGGGCGCGTGCCGCGGTTGCGCGTGGCGCGACTCACCTGGTGCCGGCATCGTGGCGGCGCGCCGCAAAGGCCTGCGCCAGGCGCACAAACGCGGCGGGCTCCAGGGTTTCGGCGCGTGCGCCGGGATCGACCCCGGCGTGGCGGATGGCGTCGCGGTCGAGCACCTGGGCCAGCGCGTTCCCCAGGGTCTTGCGCCGCTGCGCAAACGCGGCCTTGACCACGAGCTGCAGATCCTGCGCGGAGGCAGCGGGGCGTTCATTGGCCGCCAGCGGCCGCATGCGCACCACCGCCGAATCCACTTTCGGCGGCGGGCGGAACGCGCGCGCCGGCACCTCGAACAACAGCTCCACCCGGCAGGCGAGTTGCAGCATCACTGACAGGCGGCCATAGATCTTGCTGCCCGGTGCCGCGGCCATCCGCTCGACCACTTCCTTCTGCAGCATGAAGTGCAGGTCCTGGATCACCGGCAGGTGATCCAGGCAATGGAACAGGATCGGGCTGGAGATGTAGTACGGCAGGTTGCCGACCACGCGCAGCCTGGACGTCCCCAGGCGTTGCGCCAGAGCGGTAAGGTCGACCTGCAGGATGTCTGCCGGGATGATCTCGAGCTTGCCGACGTCCGCTGCGCGTCGCTGCAGCGCGGGGAGCAGCTCGGCGTCGAGCTCGATTGCGGTGAGCGCACCGGCGGCAGCCAGCAGCGGCAAGGTGAGGGCGCCCTCACCGGGGCCAATCTCCAGCAGGGTGTCGGCCGGACCCGGTGCCAGCGCCGCGAGGATGCGCGCGATAACGGCGCGATCCTCGAGGAAGTGCTGCCCGTAGCCCTTCTTCGGCGCGCTCACGACGTGCGCGCGCGGGCGGCCAGCTCGATGGCCATGCGGGTCGCGGCAACCAGGCTGGCCACGCTGGCCGTGCCGCTGCCGGCAAGATCGAGCGCCGTGCCATGGTCCACCGAGGTGCGGATGAAGGGCAGGCCCAGGGTCAGGTTGACCGTGCAGTCGAAGGCCTCGCTCTTCAGCACCGGCAAGGCCTGGTCGTGATACATGGCCAGCACCGCGTCGTAGCGGGCGCGCTGCGCCGGGATGAAGGCGGTGTCGGCTGGCAGCGGGCCCAGCAGTTGCATGCCTTCGCCGCGCAGCGCCGTGAGCACGGGGATGAGCGTGTCGAGTTCTTCGCGGCCAATGTGGCCGCCTTCCCCGGCGTGCGGATTGAGCCCAAGCACGGCAATGCGCGGCGCGTCCAGGCCGAACTTGTGCCGCAACTCGGCATGCACGATGCGCAGTGTGCAGGTCAATAGCGGCGCGGTGATCGCCGCCGGCACTGCCGCAAGCGGCAAATGCGTGGTGGCCAGGGCCACGCGCAGGGTCGGGCTGGCGAGCATCATCACCACCTCGGCGTGTGCGCGCTCGGCGAAGAACTCGGTGTGCCCGCGGAACGGCACGCCGGCCTCGTTGATCGTCGCCTTCTGCAGCGGCGCGGTAACCACCGCCGCGTAGCGCCCAGCCATGCAGCCGTCCGCGGCCGTGGCCAGGGTGGCCAGTACATGCTGGGCATTGCGTGGATCGGGCTGGCCGGGGACCTCGTGTGCGCCCAGTGCGACGTGCTGCACGCGCAGTATCCCGGGGACGCGGCTGTCGGCCGCGGTGCCGTCATCGTCAACCAGATCCAGCGCGACGCCGCAGCGCTGCGCCGCACGCCGCAACAGACCACGGTCACTCAGCGCGACCAGGGTCGCCGGCAACGGCAGTTGCGCAAGGCGCACCACCAGCTCGGCGCCGACCCCGGCCGGCTCGCCGGTGGTGATGGCCAGCCGCGGCAGCGGCTGCCCGGTCACTCCCCGCGGGAGGCGGTGTTGGGCGCCTCTGCCGTGGTGTCGGACAGGCTGGGCACCAGGATCTTGATGTAGGCGTTCGCGCGCAGCTCGCGCAGGTAGTCCTCGTAGGCTTCCTCGGCCTTGCGGTTGCCGATGGACTGGCGGGCCTGGTTGCGTGACACCTCTTCGGTGACATCGCTCTCGCGGGTGCCGAGTCGCTGTACCACGTGCCAGCCGGCGCTGGTCTGGAACGGCTTGGACACGTCGCCGTCCTTCATCGCCTGCAGTTGCTGGGTGATGGCCGGATCCACCGCCTGGGGCTGGAACCAGCCCATGTCGCCGCCGAGGTTGGCGGTGGTGTAGTCGGTGGAATCGGCCTTGGCCAGCTTGGCGAAATCCTCGTGCTTGTCGACGATGCGCTGGTACAGGCCCTGGGCCTTTTGCTCGGCCTGGGCCGAACTGACCAGCTCACTGGGCGCGATCAGGATTTGCCGGGCGTGGAACTCGGTCACCACCTGCTTGCCGGGCTGGCGTTGGCCGAACAACTTGATGATGTGGAAGCCAGTGGGACCACGCATGGGCGGGCTCACCTGCCCGGGCTGCATGTTGGCGACTGCATCGGCGAACGCCGCGGGCAACTCGTCCAAGCGGGTCCAGCCGAGGTCGCCGCCGTCCAGGGCGTCGGTCGCGTCCGAATAGCGGATTGCGGCGGCATTGAAGTCCATCCCACCCTTGATCGCGGCCTCGGCCTGCTCGGCCTTCTGCTGGCTGGCACGGATGGCCGCCGCGTCGGCGCCGCTGGGGATGCTGATCTGGATGTGTCCGATGTGGACCTCGCCGGCCTTGTAGGTCGGGCTGTTCAGCAGGTTGTCCACTTCGCTGTCGGTGACCGACACCGAGTCGTGCACCACGCTGGTATGCAGGCGCTGCACCATGAGCTGGTCGGCCAGTTGCTGGCGGAATTGCGCGAAGCTCCCGGTGCGCTCGATCTCGGCGCGCAACTGGTCGGCGCTGATATTGTTTTGCTTGGCCACGCCGCCTACCGCGGCGTCGACGTCCGCTTCGGACACGTGGATGCCCTGGTCCAGCGCCTTCTGCACCTGCAGGCGCATCATGATCAGGCGCTGCAGCACCTGTTTGCGCAGGATGTCGGCTGGCGGCAACTGGTCGGGATGGGCGGCATATTGCTGCTGCACCGACTGCACCGCTTCGTCGAGCTCGCTTTGCAGGATGATGTCGTCGTTGGCCACGGCGACGATGCGGTCCAGCGAGTGCGTGGTGGTCGCCGCAGGCGCCCCGGGCAGCAGTTGGGCGTGCAGCGGCGCGACGAACGCGACTGCGGCCATAAGGAATACAACGGAAAACTTCATCAAGGAACGCCTGTTTGGTGTAGGCAGGGCGGTTATTGGTAGCCGAGAATATCACGCTGCAGCAAGGGCTCGAGCTGGCCACCGGTGGAACCCAGGCCCTTGAATTCGAACTCGAACAGCACCGCGTTGTCGCGCTTGTCGAGATTGGTTGGCGCCGACGCCGGTCCGTAGCCGTAATAGCCCTGGTTGACGTAGCTGCGCACGACCAGCCGCAAGGCGACGCAGCAGCTCTCATATTGCACGCCGCCCAACGCCTCGACCATCCGATGGTCCGGCACCGACCAGCCGAGCGCGCCAAGCAGGCGCCAGCGCTCGGATAGCGGGTAGACCATCGACGCGCTGTATTGTTCCAACAGCCCGCGCCGGAAGTGGTAGGAGAAGTTGACGATGCCGTCAGCGCCGAGGCGTCGCTGCAGCCCCAGCATGGTGACGTCGCGTCGGCGGGTGTTCGGATTCCATTGATACGAGCTGTTGAGGCGCCAGCGGCTGCTGAGTTGCAGATCGAGCTGGGCCACGTAATCCGAACCCGACCAGTCGGTGGCCGGCACGACGCTGTTCTGGCCGTTCGGCGACTGCACGCGTTGCGGGGTGAAATAGCGGATCTGGCCAAAGCTGGCCGCCAGGCGCTGGGCACCCCCGGCGTCGAGCAGCCGCGTGGTGACCGCGCCGGTCAGGTTGTTCGCGTTCATCTGCCGGTCCGCACCCGAATACTGGTTGGTCGAGAACAGTTGCCAGTAGTTGAACGTCATGAGGTTGGTGTCGAACAGCGGCAGCGCGTCCTGGTTGCGGTAGGGCACGTAGAGGTAATACAGGCGCGGTTCGAGCGTCTGCGTATAGGCCTGCCCGAAGAGGTGCGCGTCGCGCTCGAAAATCAGCCCACTGTCGATGCTGGCGATGGGCAGCGCGCGGCTGGGCGAGTCCCGCACGAAGGGAGAACTCACGCCGCTGTCGAGCCGGCCGAAATAGCCATACCGGTCGCGGTCGGCGTCGAGCTGATAGACGGTGTAGCGGTAGGCGAGCCGCGGGCGCACGAACCAGGCCGCGCCACCGAACGTGGCGGCCACATAGGGCGCCAGGTCTTCGCGCTGGCCACTGATGTAGCCGGGCTTGCGGAATGCCACCGCCGCGCTGTCCATGCCGGCCTCCAGCCAACGCGATACCGGAATGTCCAGGTTGAACGTGGCGTAGGGCAACTGCCGGTACGGGAGCGAGCTGTCGGTCAGGAAGGGGTTGGTGTTCTGGTACGAGGTGCCACCGAACGCCGCGTTCCACCAGGTGCCGCCGCCGACCAGGGCTGCGCTCGAGGCGAGCGAATAGACCGTGCGACCCTGGCCCTTGTTGGCGAAGTCGTACAGGTAGCTGCTGTCGGAGGTGCGGTTGATCGAGGTGCTCAGGGACCAGGACTTCCACAACGGCGTGCGGTCGGAAAAATTCAGCAGGTAGCGGTGCGTACCGGTGGTGTCGGCCAACGCGCTCGGAGTGCCGTGGTCGCGCGGCACGTATTGCACGTTCAGTTGCCCATTGCTGCCGCCCAGCAGATAGCGGAATTCGCCGCCCAGCATCAACCCACGGTCGCTGTAGATGCGCGGGTCGAGCGTGGCGTCGTAGTTTGGCGCCAGGTTCAAGTAATACGGTGCGGCCAGCTCGAAACCCGACCGGCTGGTGTGCGCCAGGGTCGGATACAGGAAACCGCTCTTGCGCCGGTCGTCAGTGGGGAAGCTGAAATAAGGCAGATACAGGATGGGCACCTTGCCCACGCGCAAGGTGGCGTTGCGCGCCACGCCGACACCACTGGCCTGGTCGATGCTGATGTTGCGCGCACGGAATTCCCACACATGGTGGCCGACGTCGCAGGTCGAGTAGGTGGCAAACGCATAGCGCGAGCGCGAGGCGTCGAGCAAGACGGCCTGGCGGGCCGTGCCGTTGCCGTGCGATTTCAGCATCTGGTAACGCACCTCGTCCGCCACCCCGCGGCTGGTGGCGCTGTTGCCGCGCATGCTGGCGGCCGCCAGCAGTTGCCCGGCTTCCTGGTAGCGCACATCGCCACTGGCAGCGTAGTCGGTGCTCTGGTCGTCGTACTCGGCACGGTCGGCCTGCAGCTGCTGGTCGGCGCGGGTCAGCTTCACGTCACCGGACAGGCGATAGACGGACCGGTTGGAGCTGTCGACCTTGCGCGCCTCGATCCGGGTGGGACTGGTGGGACGCAGGCTGGCATCGGTGGACAGCGTCGGGTCATAGAACTCCAGCAGCGCATTCGGGCGGCACATGGCGTAGTCAACCGGGCGGGGCGCGCAGCGGAACGTGCCCAGGGCGCAGGCAGGTGGTGAAGGCTTGGCGATGGCCGGGGCGACGGCGGCGCCTTGCGCCCCGGCTGCCGCGGGTGTGCCGAGCAGGGCCAGGGCGGTCGCCATGGCCAGCACGTGGCGCGGTAGCGGCGTCGAAGCCACTGCCGGATGCGCGGGGTCGGGGCGGGGGCCTACGCTGGGAGAAAGGCGATCGCGCATGTCATGCCATGAGGGCGTCGACGTGGGCGCTGGTGCTGGCGGCGAGCGCAGGAAGGTCATAGCCGCCTTCCAGCGTGGACACCAGGCGATCGGCGGCGTATGCATGCGCCAACTCCACCAGCTGGGCAGTGATCCAGGTGTAGTCATCGACCTCCAGCTGCAGCTCGGCGAGTGGATCGCGGCGATGCGCATCGAAGCCGGCGCTGACCAGCACCAGCTGCGGCCGGAACGCGTGCAGGCGCGGCAGCAACAGCGTGCTCCACAGCGCGCGGAACGCGGTCGAACCCGCACCCGGGGCCAGTGCCCCGTTGATGCAGTTCTCCGGGTTCGCGGCATCGGGATCGCCGGTGCCGGGGTACAGCGGCAGCTGGTGGCTGGATGCAAACAGCACGCGTGCCTCGCCGGCACAGAGTTCCTGCGTGCCGTTGCCGTGATGCACGTCGAAATCGGCGATGGCAATGCGCTCCAGCCCATGGACCGCCAGTGCATGGGCGGCGCCCAGGGCGACATTGTTGAACAGGCAAAAACCCATGGCGTGCGTGGCCGTGGCGTGATGCCCTGGTGGCCGTACCGCGCAAAAGGCGTGGCGGCAGGTCCCCGTCATGACCGCATCGACCGCGGCGATGACAGCGCCCGCCGCGCGCAAGGCTGCTTCGGCGGAGTCGGCGCACCAATACGTATCGGCGTCCAGCATGTACGGACTCCCGCTGGGCGGCCCCGACAGGATCGCGTCGATATGTGCGGCGTCATGCATGCGCAACAGTTGTTCACGGCTCGCACGTGGCGCCTCGACACAGTCAAGGGTCGCATAGCGGTCGGCGTCCAGCGCTGCGAGTACCGCGTGCAGCCGCGCGGGGCATTCGGCATGCTGGCTCGGCGGCACGTGTCGCAGGCAGGCACGGTGGGTGTACAGCCGCAACATGCCGCGGCTCAGGGTGCCGGTTTCGGCTTGGGCCGGCGCTGGTGTTGCCAGAGGACTTCGCCGAAACCGCTGGCGCGGGCCAGTACCCTGGACATCACAAACAACAGGTCGGACAGGCGGTTGAGGTAATGACGCGGTTGCGGGCGGACTTCCTCTGTGCGCGCCAGGGCGACCACCGCGCGTTCCGCGCGCCGGCACACCGTGCGCGCCAAGTGGCAACAGGCCGCCGCCATGCCGCCGCCGGGCAGGATGAATTCCTTCAGTGGCGGCAGGTCGTCGTTCAATTCGTCGAGTGCCGACTCGAGGCGCGTGACATCCGCGTCCTTGATCGTCTCCATGCCGGGGATGCACAACTCGCCGCCGAGATCGAACAGGTCATGTTGCACCTGGGTCAGCGTCTCGCGGACCGCATCCGGTACCTTGTCGGCGGCCAGGACCATGCCGATGGTGGCGTTGAGCTCGTCCACCGTGCCGTAGGCGTTGACCCGCAGGGAATCCTTGCCCACCCGCGAGCCGTCGCCGAGTCCGGTCGTGCCGTCGTCGCCGGTCCGGGTATAGATGCGGGAAAGACGGTTGCCCACGTCAGTACTGGGTGCGGCCGCCACGCTGCGCCGTGCGGGCGAGCAGGGTGGCCAGCACGTGCAGCACCGCGCCCAGCGCCACGTAGGTGACCGTGCCGGCGAGGAAGGGCAGGTACCAGTCACCGAGGTTGGCAAGCCAGGCGTCGAGACTGCGCGGCGCTGGCACCATGTCGCTCAGCCAGTAGAAGCTGCCGTTGGAGATGGCGTAACACGCGCCCTCGGCCACCAACAGCGCGGCGACCGCGAGACCCAGCGTCGCCAGGCCGTTGCCCCGCTCGCGCCTCGCCAACCAGCTGCCGCCCGCCCACAACGCGCCGTAGGCCGGCGCGAGGAACCAGTAGGCCGGCGAGACGCAGTAGTGGCTCCAGAAATCCAGGCCTTGGCCGCTGATGACCAGGTAATCCACCAGCACCGCCTCGGCCATCAGCAGAGGGAACGCCCAGCGACCGTGGCCGCGGAGCCAGAAGCCGGCGAGGAAGAACACGCCCCAGGACGCGTCCCACAGCGCGTGGTGCGGCAAGGAGGGGTGGAAGCGGGTGATGCCCATCACTAAGACCAGGGCCAGGAAAATACCGAACCGCGCAGTAGTCGTCTTGGCCATCGTGATCCCGCAATGCGTCGAATAGGCACTTAGTCTATCGCAACGGCCACTTCCCCGGCGGCAGCTTGGGTATGATCAACGCATGCGTGAAGCCCGGTAGACGACAGTGGATGCAGCGAATGTGCTGGTAGTGGGTGGCGGCCTGGTGGGAGCCAGCCTGGCCATTGCGCTCGATGCGGCGGGCGTCGCCGCCACGCTGGTGGAATCGGCCGTGCCGCGGGCCGGAGCACAGCCGAGCTACGACGAGCGCAACCTGGCGCTGGCGCGGGCCAGCGTTAACGGCCTCGGCGCGATCGGCGTGTGGCAACATGCCGCCCCGGCGGCGACGCCAATCCGCCACATCCGCGTCAGCCGCGCCGGCGACTTTGGCAGTACGCGAATCGATGCCGCGCGGCACGGCGTGGACGCGCTCGGCTGGACCTTGCCGGCACGGGAGCTCGGCGCTGCCCTGCTGCATCGCCTCGACACCTGCACGCAGCTGGGGCGCCTGGCCCCGGCAAGCCTGACTGCGCTTGAGCCGGTGGCGCAGGGTTGGCGTGCGCATCTGCGGTGCGGCGATGACGAACGCACGATCGAGGCGGCGCTGGTGGTCGGCGCCGACGGGACCGAATCGTTCGTGCGCGGTGCCGTGGGCCTCGCCACCGAACGCCACGATTACCGGCAGACCTTGTTCGTGTGCACGGTGACGCCCGAACGCGAACATGCCGGCCGCGCGTTCGAGCGCTTCGGCGACGCCGGCCCGGTCGCCTTGCTGCCATTGGCCGAGCGACGCTGCGGGCTGGTGCTCACGGCCGCCACGGCCGAGGCCGAGGCGCTTGCCGGCGCGGACGACGAAACCTTCCTTGCCCTGGCGCAACGGCGCTTCGGCTGGCGCCTGGGCAAGCTGACGCGGCCCGGCAGGCGCTTTGCGTATCGGGTGCAACGGGTCGTCGCCTCGACGGTACAGGCACGGCGCGCGGTGGTGGTCGGCAACGCGGCACAGACCATCCACCCGATTGGCGCACAGGGTTTCAACCTCGGCCTGCGCGACGCGCTGACCCTGGCCGAGCTGATCGTTGACGCGCCCGATCCGGGCGCTGCGGATGTGTTGCGCACGTATGCGGCGCGCCGTGCGCCCGATCGCGCCGGCACCATGGCCATGAGCCACGGCTTGATCGAGTTGGCCTGCTTGCGCCAGCCGCCGCTCTCGCCGCTGCGTTCGCTGGGACTGCTGGCCTTCGACCGGCTGTGGCCGCTGCAGCAGGCCCTGGCCAGGCGCGGCATGGGCTGGCGCGGTGAGCCGCCGCACGCGGCCCTGGAGCGCGTGCCGTGATCGTCGCCAGTGGGCGCAACGCCGTGCGTGCGCGGGCTCCGGCGCTGGATGCCGCGGTGGTCGGCGGCGGCATGGCGGGGGCTGCCGCTGCCCTGGCCCTCGCGCGCGCCGGCTTCGCTGTCGCCTTGCTGGAGGCCCGCCAGCCCCCGGCCTGGGACGCCCGGGACGACGTGGACCTGCGCGTGGTCAGCCTGGCGCCCTCGTCCATGGCCCTGTTCTCGGAGCTGGGCGTCTGGACGTCCATACGCGAGACCCGTTGCAGCGGCTTCGCGCACATGCAGGTTTGGGATGCACAAAGCGGTGCGACGCTGCGCTTTGACGCGGCAGCCGACGGCCGGGCCGAGTTGGGCTGCATCGTCGAGAACCGGCTGGTGCAGTCCGTGCTGTGGGCGGCGCTGCCCGCGGCCGGCGTGCGCGTGTGTTGCCCCGCGAAGGTCGAGCGGCTGCATCCCGGCGCCGAGCGCATCGAGCTGGAGTTGGCCGACGGCCACCGGCTGGCGGCACGCGTGGTGGTGGCCGCCGATGGCGGCGCCTCGCCGCTGCGCGAACTCGCCGGCATCGACACTGGCGGCCGCGACTATGCCCAGCGCGCCGTCGTGGCCCATGTGGCCACCGAGCGGCCGCACCAGGCCACGGCCTGGCAGCGCTTCCTGCCCGGCGGGCCACTGGCGCTGCTGCCGCTGGCCGATGGCCGCAGTTCAATCGTGTGGTCGCTGCCTGAGGCCGAGGCGCAGCACGTGCTCGCGCTGGACGACCAGGACTTCATGGACGCCTTGGGCGCCGCCAGCGATTTCCGGCTCGGGCGTATCACTGCCACCACGCCGCGCGCGGCGTTTCCCCTGCGCCTGGGCCTGGCCAAGAGCTACCAAGCGCCGCGCATGGTGCTGCTTGGGGATGCGGCACATGCCGTGCACCCGCTGGCCGGCCAGGGCGTGAACCTGGGCCTGCGCGATGTGGCCGAGTTGCGCGACTGCCTGCTTGCGGCCCAGCAGGCAGGGCGCGACCTCGGCGCGCCGCACGTGTTGCGGCGCTATGCGCGCCGCCGGCGCAGCGCCGACACGCTGGATGCGGTCAGCTTCGATGGGCTGGCCCGGGTCTACAGCTGGACAGCACCGCCGCTGGTCGCCGCGCGCGGCTTGGGCATGCATTTGATCGAGCGCCTGGCACCGGTGAAACGGCAGCTTTCCAGGCACGCTGCCGGACTTTGAACGAGCACGGGGAGTAAGCCATGGGCATGAATCGAATGGGTGGGTTGCTGCTGCTGGCCGCGCTGCCGTTTGCCGCCCCGGCCAGCATGGTGCAGCGGCCGGTGACGTGGAGCCAGGACGGCACCACCTTCCACAGCGTGCTGGTGTATGACGACGCGGCGAGCACGCCGCGGCCGGGGCTGGTGATGGTGCCGAACTGGTACGGCGTCAATGCAGCCGCAGTGAAGAAGGCGCAGATGATCGCCGGCAAGGATTACGTCATTTTGGTCACTGACCTCTATGGCGAAAAGATCCGGCCCACGAACAATGCTGAGGCGCAGGCGGCGGTGAAGCCGCTGTATGCCGACCGCGTGTTGATGCGCTCGCGCATGAACGTGGCGCTCGAGCAATTGCGGGCGCAAGCGCGCAACGCGCCTATCGATACGACCCGGCTGGCGGCCATCGGCTTCTGCTTTGGCGGCTCGGCCGTACTCGACCTGGCGCGCAGCGGCGCGGACCTGGCCGCCGTGGTGACGTTCCACGGCGACCTGTCCACCGACGATCCGGCCTTGGCCAAAAACATCAAGGCGCGCGTGTTGGCCATGAACGGCGCCGACGACAAGGGCACGATGGGCCAAGCCGACAAGTTCATGGACGAGATGCGCGGCAGTCCAGCCGACTGGCAGTTCGTGGTGCTCGGCCACGCCGTGCACTGCTTCACCGAGGTCGGCGAGGATTCGCCGGGTTGTCGCTATGACGCCCGTGCCGCGGCGCGCAGCTATCGCCTGATGCACGACTGGCTCCGCGGCGCCTTCGCCGGCACCCCCTGACCGTCGCTCTCTCGTTCCGGGCTGCGACGGGCTTCTCTCTAAGGAAGGTCTGAATAATTGCCGTCATCCCCGCGAAAGCAGGGATCCAGTGAGGTTAAGCTGTTGAAATCAAAGACACTGGATTCCCGCTTTCGCGGGAATGACGATCAAGAGCGAATTGTTCAGAGCTTCCCTAAGTCAATAGCGTTTCGTGCGCCTGCGGCGCGCGAGTCACTTTCTCTTTGAGTGGCCACGCATGCGCAGGATGCGCATGCGAACAGCGAAACTGGCCCGAAAGGCGGAGGGCAGGATGCCCAGAGTAAAGAGAAAGTAACCCAAGAGAAAGGCCACCCCGCTTGGCGCTTTCCGGGCATCGGGCAACTGCTCCTGCGTTGCCTCAACTCGGGCATCCATGCCCTCGCCTGCGCGCACTCCTGGAACAACCGGCGAGTTGGCGGCTTTCGCTTTTCCTGCCCTCGCGACGGCGAAGCCGGCGCGCACCGAGTGCGGGCCAGGGAGGGCCCGCCCGCTCTTCGGGCCCCCTGTGCGGCGGTGAGGCTGGGACGACCAGGCCCGCAGGGTGCTCGGCAGGAGGCCGAGCATTTCTCGACGGTACATGGATGTAGCGCCGAGAAACCCGGCCCAGCCTCACGGACTTGTCGCCCATGGAGTGGGCGGCAAGCGCCAAGCGGGGTGTCGTTTTCTCTTGGTTACTTCTCTTTTGGACAAGCAAAAGAGAAGTGACTCGCGCGCCGAAGGCGCACGAAACGCTCTTGATCTAGGCTCAGGCGCACGCCGATACAGCAGAGAGCATGCCCGCAAGCGGGCTCTCACAAGGGCTCTCACAAGGGCTCCCACAAGGGATCCACAAGGGTTGCAGCAAACGGGAGGGACCGAGAGAGGCCGGCCATCCCGGCCGTGGGTTCAGTGGTCGCGCTGGACCGAGTAGTCGGCGAGCTGGGCCAGCGCCGTACGCTGGGGCGAGGCCGGGAGCGTAGCCAGGGCCTCGTGCGCGGCCTGGGCGTGGCGTTCGGCGCAGGCCCGCGTGCGCTCCAGGGCATTGGACGCGCGGATCATCGCCACGATCGGCCCCAGCCCTTCGCCGCCGCCATGCTGCACGACGGCGCGGATGCGCCCGGCCTGGGCTGCATCGACGGTTTCCATGGCGTAGATCAACGGCAAGGTGGGCTTGCCCTCGAACAAGTCTTCGCCAATGTTCTTGCCCAGCGTGCCGGCGTCGCTGACGTAGTCGAGGAGGTCGTCGGAGATCTGGAAGGCGTAGCCCAGTTCCATGCCGTAGCGCCTGAGTGCGGCGACCTGCGCCTCCGGGACCTGGCCCAGCACCCCGCCCAGCTCGGTGGCGGCGGCAAACAGCACGGCGGTCTTGCGCTCGATGACCGACAGGTAGGCCGCCTCGGATACGTCGGCATTGCCGATATTCAGCAGCTGCAGCACTTCCCCGGCGGCAATGGTGTTGGTGGTGTCGGCCAGGATACGCATGATGCGCATGTCATCCAGTTCCACCATCAGCTGGAACGAGCGCGAATACAGGAAGTCGCCGACCAGCACGCTGGCTGCGTTGCCCCACAGGGCATTGGCAGTCTTGCGCCCGCGGCGCAAGTCCGAATCGTCCACCACGTCGTCGTGCAGCAGCGTGGAGGTGTGGATGAACTCGATGATGGCCGCCAGCTTGATGTGCTGTTCGCCGACGTAGCCTGCCGCGCCCGCGGCCAGCAGGTGCAGTATCGGGCGCAACCGTTTGCCGCCGCTGCCGACGATGTGGTTGGCGATCTCGTTGATGAGCACGACATCGGAACTGAGGCGCTCGCCAATCAGCTGGTCGACACGCCGCATATCGCCGGCGGCAAGCTCGCGCACCTGGGAAAAATCGGCTGGGCACAGAGTGTCGGCAGGCATCACGATCGAGGGGTTTCCAGGGGCGGCGTGGGGGCGATTATAAGGGGTGCGCGGCATTGCGCCGCGTACCTCCGCCGCAGTGCCGCGGCCTGGCCGCGGATGCGCGCCGTATAATTTGCCGCGATGCATTCCTCCAACCGCCGCCTTCGGTGAGCAAACTCACGCCCCTGGAATTGCGCAGTGCGCTGACCCTGGCCTGCGTGATCAGCCTGCGATTGTTTGGCTTGTTCCTGATCATGCCGGTGTTTTCGCTGTACGCGAAAACCTTGCCGGGCGCCACCGCGTTCATGATCGGCTTTGCGCTCGGCGTCTACGGCCTGGGCCAGATCCTGCTGCAGATTCCGCTCGGCCTGTTGTCCGACCGCATCGGCCGCAAGCCGGCAATCACGCTCGGCCTGGTGTTGTTTGCGATTGGCGGTGTCATCGCCGCGATGGCGGACACCCTGACCGGCATCGCCATTGGCCGGGCGGTGCAGGGCATGGGTGCGGTGGCCGGCGCTGGCATCGCCCTGGCCGCCGACCTCACCGCGGACGAGAACCGGGGCAAGGTGATGGGCATCATCGGCATATCGATCGGGGCCGCGTTCCTGCTGGCGCTGATCCTCGGCCCGCCGCTGGAGGCCGTCCGCGGCTTGCCCGGCCTGTTTGCGGCCACTTCGATCCTGGCGCTGCTGTCGCTGCTGCTGCTGTGGCTGATCGTCCCGACCCCGGGGCAGGCGCGCGCGCCGGCGGCAGCCGGCGTGGCCCAGGTGCTGGACATGCTGGCCGACCGGCGCCTCCTGGTGCTGAACGGCTCGGTGTTCTTCCTGCACGCCATGCTGACCGCGAGTTTCGTCGGGTTGCCGCTGCTGCTGGCTGGGAGCATGCACCTGCCGGTCAATCGCCACTGGGAACTGTATTTGCCGGTGATGATCGTGGCAGCAGTGGTGATGGGCGGCAGCTTGCGGCACATGCGCGAGGTGGCGCAAAGCCTGCGCGTGGTCATGGCCTGCGTGGTGGCGATGGGCCTGGCGTTGCTGGGCTTCGCGCTGTCCGGTGCGCATCTGCTGGTGTTCGGGCTGCTGGCGGCCGTGTTCTTTTCCGGCTTCAACCTGCTGGAGGCGGCCTTGCCCAGCCTGGTGTCACGCCTGGCGCCGGTGCACTTGCGCGGCGCGGCGCTCGGGGCATACTCGACCAGCCAGTTTGCCGGCGCGTTCGTCGGCGGAGCGTTGGGCGGGCTTGCGTTGGGGCGCTTCGGTCCACACGGAATCTTCGTCGGCGCCGCCGTGCTCACCTTGTTGTGGTTGCCGCTTCTGGTGAGCGGCTCGCGGCGCATCGTGGATGGTAGCCTGGCGGCAGACGCTTCGGCCTGACCGGGTTGGGGCCGGGAAAGGGGTGCGATCGGCAAGCCGGGCACCCGTTCGAGCTGAGGCAGTCCGCATGGCGCACGAGATTTTTGTCCTGCTTGGCGAATATGGCCTGTTGCTGGTGTTCCTGAACGTGCTGGTGACCCAGCTCGGCATGCCGCTGCCGGCCGTTCCCACCCTGGTGGTTGCGGGCGCGCTGACGGCCAGCGGGCAACTCGCCTTGCCGGCAGTGGTGCTGGTGGCACTGGCGGCATCCTTGATTGGCGACACCTTGTGGTACGGCGCCGGCCGCCGCTACGGCGGACACGTCATGCGTGCCTTGTGCCGGATCTCGCTCTCGCCGGACTCGTGTGTGCACCGCTCCGAGCTGCACTTTCAGCGCTGGCGCGGCCGGGTGCTCCTGATCGCCAAGTTCGTGCCCGGGCTTGCCACCGTGGCTCCGCCGCTCGTGGGGGCGATGGGCCTGGGCTTCGTTTCCTTCATCGTTTTTGACGGCGTAGGCTCCCTGCTCTGGGCCGGCGCCGCGGTGGTGCTCGGCAGGGCATTCGCGACCGAGCTCGACGTGCTGCTCGGCCGGCTCGCCGACGCCGGCTCGCTTGCGCTCGAGCTGCTGGTCGGCCTGCTGGTCTTGTACATCCTGCTGCGCTGGTGGCAGCGCCACCGTTTGCTCGTGGCATTGCGTATGCCGCGCATTGCGCCGGCGGAGTTGAATCAGGCCTTGACCGCAGGCCGCGCACCGCTGGTCCTGGACGTGCGCTCGGCGCCGGCACGCGCGCTCGACCGGCGCGCGGTCCCTGGGGCGTTGTTCGCAGATGAACAGGATCAGGATATGGGCAAGCTCCTGCACGGCATCGCCCCCGACCGGGAGCTGGTGCTGTATTGCAACTGCCCGCACGAGGCGACCGCGGCCAAGGCGGCCAAGGCGCTCCAGGCCCGCGGTTACCGGCACGTGAGGCCGTTGGCCGGCGGGCTGGATGCCTGGGCGGCGGCGGGGTATGCCATCGAGCGGCTGCCGGAGCGGCCAGCTGCGGAGGCTGCCGCGATGCCTGCGGCACACGCCTGAGCACGGTGAGGCATCGGTGCACGGCAACACTCATGCGCGATCGCCGGCAGCGGCGGATGGCGCAGCCCCACGGTGACGTCGGCGCGATGCGGTGGACTCGCAGCCGCCGGCAGTTATCATGGACAACCAGCTCAATCACCCTGGCCACCGGCACTACCCACGGCTGGCACGACGAGGACATCCCATGGCACGCGGCGTCAACAAAGTCATCCTTATCGGCAACCTCGGTGCCGACCCGGAAATGCGCTACACGACCAGTGGTTCGGCAATCTGCACGTTCAACCTGGCCACCACCGAGTCGTGGACTGACAAGCAGACCAACGAGAAGCAGGAACGGACCGAGTGGCACCGCGTGAAGATCTTCGGGCGCCTGGCGGAAATCGCCAACGAGTACCTGAAAAAGGGGCGCCAGGTGTACATCGAAGGTTCCATCCGCACCGACAAGTTCACCGGCAAGGACGGGGTGGAGAAATACTTCACCGATATCATTGCCAACAACATGCAACTGCTCGGCAGCAGTGGCGAGGGCGGCGGTGGCGGTGGTGGCTATCAGCGCAGCCAGGGCGGCGCCGGTGGCGGCCAGCGCCAGGCTCCGGGTGGTTCCCGGAGCGCTCCGCGTGGCGGCGATCCCGGCAGCGGCGCCAGCAGCCCACCGCCTGCCGACGACGGCTTCACCGACGACGAAATCCCGTTCTAGGGAAGGTCTGAATAATTGCCGTCATCCCCGCGAGGCGCTCTTCAACAGCCGAAGGCTGGTCAAACGGGAATGACGATCAAGAGCGAATTGTTCAGAGCTTCCCTAGGGAATACCTGCGACCATTCCTGTTAGTTTTGCTTCATAAGCCCCTGAGCAATCAGGGGCTTTTGTTTGTCTTTCCGCTTTTTACCCTTGGTGCGTTTTGAGGTCGGGTGACGACCTACGGCGTACCTTGGGATCCGTTGCGTCAAGGGTCCGCAGGCATGCTGCTGAAAGGCTGATGTTGTGTGCGAACCGCGCTTGGGAGGCGTGTCTGTTCCTGGGTTGTGCCGGGAGCACGGCATCGGCTCGGCGACGATCTAGCAGTGGCGCAGCAAGTTGGGCGGCATGGAGGTTTCCATAGTCGCCTGCATGAAGGCGCTGGAGGACGAGAACTGGCGGCTCAAGAGGAGGGCGGAGCCGGGGGTACCCGTGCCTCAAATGGGCAGTGTCCGACGCTTTCCGGCCGGTCGCGACTGCCTCATAGCTGCGGGAATGATGGAGGACCTGCAGGTCTTCGCAGGGGCGACGAAACCGCCATGTTTACAAACGGAACTGCTTCACAGAACGCCCAACTGATACAAGGCGCCGGCACAACTTGTGCATTGGGTTCTCGCGGAACGACGCCCCGCGCGCCGCCTGGGGCAGAACATTGATGACCTTTAGTGTTCGACGGCCGCGCGCGCCGAAGCGCCTCGGGCGTCACCTGCCGACCGCAGTCGCGTCCGCATTGCGGAGCAGTGAAACGCTCTGGGCCGCTCGAGATGTAGACGGGCTGATAACAGCTGCCACCGAGCTCATGAAAGAACTCGTGCCAGGGACGGTGGTGGACCGTCGCGACCTGCGGGTGAGCTCGCGAACGGCCGCCCTGGTCCGGGAACGCACACTTCACATAGCACTGCCTGAGCGCCAGATTCTAGTCGTCGTCGCGCCCAAAGGCGATGACGGATATCCCGTGTTGAAGGCGATAGCGGGATTGATCGAGCAGTGGGTCGATGCCCGCGCCGAGAAAGTCACGCTCAAGGAATCCATCGAACGGCTCGGCCGCTCCGAGCGTTTGCAGGGAGCGTTGTACGCCATCGCCGACCAGGCTAGTGCTGCGGGTACCGACCTCACGCCGATGTTCCAGACACTGCATCGAATCGTCGGTACCTTGATGTTTGCTGAGAATTTCTACATTGCGCTGTACGACAGCGACCACGAATTTGTGCGCTTTGCCTACTACGTGGACACGATCGATACGGACCTGCCAAGGCCCGATCACAAGCTTCCGCTCACCGAAATCGCCAACGGCCCCACTTGGCACGTAATCCGCGGCGGCAAACCGTTGCAGGGTTCGATGGAGGCGATCGGCGAGCAGATCGAGGAACCGCTGTGCTGTGTTGGACCCCCACCTAAGGATTGGCTTGGCGTACCCCTGCTCCGCGACGGGCAGGTGACTGGTTGTGTGGTCGTGCAAAGCTACGACGAGATACACCGCTATAGCGAGGAAGATCAATCCCTGCTGACCTTCGTGGCCCAACACATCCAGATCGCACTGGGGCGCCGTATGGCGCACGCGGAACTCGAACGTCGTGTCCAGGAACGCACGCTGGCCCTGAGCCAGACCAATCGTGTGCTGCAACAGGAAGTGGTTGAACGCCAGCGCGCCGAGCGCCTCCAGGCCGCCCTGTTCCACATTGCCGAGCTGGCCAGCACCACAGACAGCATCGAGACTTTCTACGCGTCCGCGCATCGCGTGATAGGCGAGCTTCTGTATGCGTCCAACCTATACATCGCGCTGTTATCCGACGACGGCGCGCAAGTCATGTTTCCGTATTGGGTAGACGAACGCAACACCGAATTCGCGACGCGCAAACTCACTCACGTTCGCGGTATGACCGAATATGTCCTCCGCAGGGGTTCCGCTTTGCTGGCGGATGAACAAGAAATCGAGCGCCTGCGCGCGAACGGCCAAGTCAAGTTGCCCAGCAATGGCGCGGTGTGTTGGTTGGGCGTGCCGCTGGTGTGGAATGAGCGTACGGTCGGGGTGCTGGTGGTGCAGAGCTATTCCCGTGAGCATCACTACACTGTGCACGACCAGGAACTGCTGACCTTCGTCTCGTATCACATCGCCAACGCGCTGGCACGGATACGCGCCAAGGAATCACTGCACCGCACCTTGAGTCAGCTCGAAGCCAGCGTCGAAGTCCGCACCCGCGAACTCGCCAGAGCCAACCGGGAGCTGCGTTTGGAGATCAACGAACGCGAGCGGATCGGAGCCCGTCTGCAGCATGAGGCGCTACACGATTCGCTGACCAACCTGCCCAACCGCGCGTTGTTCCTGCAGCGGCTGACCCATGCACTGGCTCGATACCGCCTCGACCCCCTCGAAGGGTTCGCAGTGCTGTTTATGGACCTCGACCGGTTCAAGGTCATCAATGATTCGGAAGGGCACCTGGTCGGCGATGATCTGCTGATTCACGCCGGTGTCAGAATCCGCGCCTGCCTCAAGGCCGAGGACGTCGTGGCGCGCCTGGGGGGCGATGAATTCGGTGTTTTGCTGGGGGGGCGCCACGATACGCAGAGTGCGTGTCAGATCGCGGAGCGGATCATCGGCGCCCTCAACGCACCCTTCCGGCTGGCGGCCAAGGAGCTGTTCACGTCCGTTTCAATCGGCGTCACCTTGGTCGCACCGCACTACCAGACTCCCGAAGAACTCCTGCGTGACGCGGACTCAGCCATGTATCGTGCGAAGGCCGATGGCCGCCACCGTTGCGTGGCCTTCGACGACAACTTTCGACACGAGGCTGTGTCGCTGCTGCAAGTT
Source organism: Rhodanobacter sp. FW510-R10 (assembly GCF_058781105.1). Lineage (NCBI taxonomy): Bacteria > Pseudomonadati > Pseudomonadota > Gammaproteobacteria > Lysobacterales > Rhodanobacteraceae > Rhodanobacter > Rhodanobacter sp. FW510-R10. Next base: position 1,343,404 of record NZ_JBYSWL010000001.1, read on the forward strand.
GAAAACGACCTGAGGCGAGGGCTGCCCCGCGGCGAACTCATGCCTTATTACCAGCCGATCATGGATATCGAGAACGGCAGGATAATCGGTTACGAAGCCCTGATGCGCTGGCGCCATCCGGAACGCGGAATACTGCTACCGAGTGCATTCCAGAATGTGGCCGAGGACACCGGCACTTCCGAGACCATTGACTGGCAGATATTCACCCAAGTGTGTCGCGATGCCAACGCGCTGGCCGTCGACAACGGCCTCTTCGTCGCCATCAATCTCTCGCCGCGCCACTTCGGCAATCCTCAGTTTGAAGAGCGGCTGCTCAGGCTGCTCGACGAATACCATGTGCCTGCATCGCATCTCTGGGTGGAAGTGACAGAGCGCACCCTGCTGGAAAACACCGCTTCAGTCAGACATGCCCTGCAGGCATTGCGCCGCGCCGGCATCCGCATTTCCCTGGACGACTTCGGCACCGGTTACTCCTCACTGTCTTATCTGACCCAATACCCGATACAAACCCTCAAGATCGACAAGTCCTTCATAACCAACCTGAGCGGAGACACCAACGACAGAAACGACGCCGTAATCCGCGCCGTTCTCGCGATGGCCACGACACTGTCTCTGCAAGTCATCGCGGAAGGCGTGGAAACCCGGGAACAGTGCGATCTGCTACACAAGCTGGGCTGCCGCTACATGCAGGGCTTCCTGTACGGCGAGGCGCAACCGATTGATACCTGGATTGGTGCCGCGTCCGAGACAATGCTGCTCAAATCCATTTGACGAATCCTCGTGGACGGGATCATCCGCCCGGCATTTCAACGACCAACAAGGTTGAACCGTCCTGCTCCCGACCAGGTCCAGGGGGAGGTGGGGAACGCGCTGTTCTCCTCTCCTGCAGGGAGAAGGACCGGGGCGTGGGGGCGAGACAGCGGATCGCCGGCTCCGATCACAACTTCTCAGCGTCCCGGCCAAGCGGCGAAGTGAACCCATCGGTCATTGCGCCGCCCGCTCCTGCGGAGCGGGCGCCAGGAGTGAGCACGGGCCTGCTTCCCAGGCTACGACAACGAGGCGCGCAGCGCGGCTGCGAGCGCGGCATCGCCGTTGAGCAGATCCTTCCAGCTCATGGTCACGCCCTTGCGATGACCTTTTGGCACGAGCTTCAGACCGACGGGGTCGATGGTCAGCGTGTAGCGGCGGTCGGCGATCTCCAGCTCCCGCCGCAAGGGCTTGTCCAGTAGGGTCATGCCGGCATGCTCCAGAACGCGCCGAACGCTGGCGCAGGCATCCGCACCATAGCCAAGCGACGTGAAGCCAAGGTCATTGGGCCTTCCCGAGCGCGGCCCGGTGCAGGTCGGTGACGAGTTCGCCAGCAAGCATTGCTGCGCTGACCTCCGTCGTCATTTCCGCGCAAGCGGGGATCCATTGCCTTCAAATGGCCAGCATGCGTGGTCGCACTGGACTCCCGCTTGCGCGGAAGTGACGAAGGGGTAGTGGTCGGCGTGCCCAAACTGGGCGAAGCCCGCGGCAGTGCGGGCGGAGGCGGCGCGCCTGGCGTGGTCTTCATGGAACGTTGCATGGCCGCGGGCCATGCTGCGGCTGTCATCACGAAACCGGAGAGTCCATGCAGCATGTCCTGTCCACCGTTACGGCCTGCATGCTGGCCCTGACGCTTGCCGGTTGCGGCAAGTCCGAGCAACGTGTGCCGAGCGCCGCTGCGCCGGGCACGGTCGCGGTTGCGGCGGCGGCAACCGCGGCGAGCTTCGCCAGGCTGGGCGACACGGATCGGGCCTTCGTTGCCGAAGCGACGAATGACGATGCGTTCCAGATCGCGCTGGGGCGCATGGCCCTGGAGAAATCCTCGACCGAGCAGATGCATGACCTGGCTCAGCGGCTGGTCGACGACCACACGCGCATGAGCAAGGAGCTGGCATCGATCGCCGGGTCTGGCGCGGCCGACCAGACCTCACCGGCGCTGCCGGCGGACAAGGCGCTGCAACTGCGCAACCATTTGGCGCCGCTGCAGGGCGATGCGTTCCGCAAGGCGTTCATTGATGTCAGCATCCATGAGCATCATCTTGCCGTGGCACTGTTTGAGCATGAGGCCAAGAGCGGCTACGACAAGGGACTGCGGAATTTTGCGCGCAAGGAATTGCCGGCCTTGCGTGAGCACCTGGCGATGGCGCAGGCGATGCTGGAGGCGGAAGGATCCACGCCCCAGTCCTGACCGGGAACCGGTCTGTTGTCTCAGCCTGGACCTCAACTCTCCATCGTCATCCCCCGGCGTCATCCCCGCGAAAGCGGGAAGAGCTTTTCAACAGACGAAGGTCTGGTCATCCAGTGCTTTTGGATGTCCGCAAAGGCCACGGCACCGGATTCCCGCTTGACCAGCCTTCGGCTGTTGAAGAGCGCCTCGCGGGAATGACGCGGGGGGGGGCGGCGTCCTGGCGCGGTGCTGCTTAGCCAAGTTTGTCCATGATGTCATCGAGGTCCTGGCGCAGCTCGCCGATGCCAGCCCACGGATCGCTGCGCAGCCGCGCCAGCCGCTGCGGCGCGGAGCGAATGTCGAAATCGTGGCCGCTCTTCAGCTTGCCGAGCTCGTTCCAGCGCAGCGGCATGGCGACCGGCGCGCCGGCGCGCGAGCGCAGCGAGTACGAGGCGACGCTGGTCGCGCCGCGGCTGTTGCGCAGGTAGTCCACGTAGATCAGCCCGTTGCGCCGTGCCTTGCTGGCGGTGGCGATGAACTCCAGCGGGTGCGCCTGGGCCAGCGTGCCGGCGAAGGCGCGCGAAAAATCCTTCACCTGCGGCCAGGGGCAGCCGGGATTGAGCGGTACCACCACGTGCAGGCCCTTGCCGCCCGTGGTGCGCAGGAAGGACTCCAGGCCCGACTGCGCCAGCAGCTTGTGCACCAGCCGGGCCGCGGCCGTCACGCGCTCCCAGGCCACGTCGCTGCCCGGGTCGAGGTCGAACACCACGCGGTCGGCGCGGTCGGACTGCGCGACGGTCGCGCCCCAGGGATGGAATTCCAGTACACCGAACTGCACCAGCTCGAGCACCGAGGCGGCGTCGCGCGGATAGATGTAGGTGGCCTGCGCGCCCGACTCTTCCTTGAGTTTGGCGCTGCCGACGTGCTTCAGCCCCGGAATCATGTGCTTCTGGAAGAAGCAGGCCTGCGCGGTGCCCTCCGGGCAGCGGATCACCGAGGTGGGGCGGTCCACGACGCCGGGCAGGAACCAGTCCATCACGCGGGCGTAGTAGTCGGCCACGTCCTGCTTGGTGATGCCGTCATCCGGATACACCACGCGGTCGGGATGGGTGATGGCGATGTCCGGAACCGGGGGCAGGGTCGACTTTCGCGATCGGGTGCGCGATGCCGTCCGGGCGGATGGCGAAAGTCGGCTCTGGCCCCGGTCCCGGTCGGAATCGGCCAGGTCGGCGGCAGTCTTGTCGGTACGCATGGTCTTCAGGCTCGGTTGGCGCAGCAGGTGTTGGTTGCCGATGCCGCGGTAGTACACCTCGGCCACGGCCGAAGGCTCGATCCAGCGGGCGTCGCGCAGCAGGGGATCGATCCCGCCGAGCTTCACGGCAGGTTTTTTGCTGCCCTGGTCGGCGATAGTCTTGCCCAATTGCCGCAGTCGCTCGTCCGAGAAGCCGCTGCCGACGCGGCCAACGTAGATCCAACCGGCTGGCACTGCGGGATCGGGCTTGGCCAGGAGCAGCGAGCCGAAGCCGCTGCGGCCGCCCTTGGGAAGCGTATAGCCGACTACGGCAAACTCATCGCTTTGCAGTCGCTTGATCTTCAGCCAGTCGTCGCCGCGCCCGGCGTGGTAGGGCGAATCGACGCGCTTGGAGATGATGCCTTCCAACTTCTGCTCGGTGGCCATGCGGAATGCCTCCCCGCCATTGCCGACGGCGTGCGTACTCAGTGCCAGGTGTTTCGGCGCATGGGCAAGCAGCTCGCCCAGCAGTTCCTTGCGCTCCAGCAGCTCCACCCGCGAGAGGTCGCTGCCTTCGAGATAGGGCAGGTCAAACAGCATGTAAACCAGCGGCAGTTGGGCTTCGCCGGACAAGGTCTGCTGCAGGCCGTTGAAGTCGCTGCGCCCCCGGTTATCCAGGGCGACCAGCTCGCCGTCGAGCCGCGCGGATTGCAGGGCCAGCGATTCCAATGACTGCAGGATGTCGGGCAGGCGGTCGTTCCAGGGCAGCGCGTTGCGCGACCACAGCTTCACCTCGCCTTCGGCAATCGCGGCGAGAATGCGGTAGCCATCCCACTTCACCTCGTGCAACCATTGCCCGCCCTCTGGCGGGGATTCGCGCAGGCGGGCCAGCTCGGGTTTGAAGAAGTCGTTGCTGGGTGCCGCAGGCCGGGCGCCTGACAACGTGGCCGCGGCCTTCGCCAGGCGCTGCCGGGGCGCCTTGCGGGCCTTCGGCACAGGCCTTTTGCGCGCGGTGGAACGCTTTGCGGCCGCCTTGGTTGCCGGCGTCTTTGCGGCGGCGCGGGTGCTGGCTACCATCTTTGCGTCGAGCACGTCGTCTGCTTCCACGTCGCCGGCATAGGCGTCCTTGGCCTTGATCAGGAACCAGGTCGGTTGGCGCTTCTTGCGGCCGCTGCGCACCAGGTGCCAGCCACCCTTGAGCCGCTTGCCGAACAGCTCAAAGCGCAGGTGGCCCTTCTGCAACTGCGCTTCGGCGTCGCCCTCGGTGGCCCAGGTGCCAAGATCGAACTGGTCGACGTGGCCCTTACCGTAGCCGTGCTCGATGTCACCCTCGAATCCGGCATAGGACACAGGATGGTCCTCCACCTCGACCGCCAGGCGCTTCACTGCCGGATCGTAGCTCGGCTCCTTCGGCACCGCCCAGCTCTTGAGCACGTCGCCCACCTGCAGGCGGAAGTCGAAGTGCCGGCGGCTGGCGTGGTGCAGCTGCACCACGAAGATTGCCCGTTGTCCGCTGGGGCCAGGTTCGTCCCCGGCCGGTTCGCGGGTCCGGAAAAAATCACGCTTGCGCCGGTAGTCGCGGAGGCTGGCCATGATCAGGGGGTCGGGCCGCCCATTACCGGCAGTACCACGCCGGAAATGTAGCTCGCGCAGGCGGGTGCGGCCAGGAAGACATAGGCTGGCGCCAGCTCTTCCGGTTGCGCGGGGCGGCCCATGACGCTGGACTTGCCGAAATCCTTGACCTGGTTTGCCGGCTGGTCGGAGGGGTTCAGCGGCGTCCATACGGGACCGGGCGCGACCGCGTTCACGCGGATGCCGCGCGAGACCATGTTCAAGGCCAGCGCCTTGGTGAAGGCGTGGATGCCGCCCTTGGCCATCGAGTAGTCGAGCAGCTTGCCGCTGCCGAACAGTCCGGTCTCCGAGCCGGTGTTGATGATCGAGCAGCCGCTGCCCAGGTGCGGTGAATCGGCCCTGGCCATGTGGAAATGGCCGTAGAGGTTCTTGCGCAAGGTTTCGTCGAAATGCTCTTCGCGGGCTGTCGGCTGCTCTTTCGAGGTGACTGCTCTCGGCCTGGACTTGCGCCCGGTCTTGGCTTGGATCGTGCGCTGGCGCTCGGCGGTGGCCTGGGACGTCCTGATGTGTCTGTGGGTGGCCATGATGCCGCGCTCCGTGGAGTGGTATGTGGCACGTTAGCGGGGTCGGCGTACCGCACAGGTGAAGCGAGGGTCATGACGCATTTGACGAGGCCTGCACACGCCAGCCGAAACACTTCACCGGTGATACTCGTCCGCTGCCGGAGATGGTCATGCCCGAAGCCCGTACGCGCCGCGCCGTGGCCAAAGACAAGAAAGAAGGGAAGGCCCCCAGTACCCAGGCCGGGGAGTATGTGCGCGAGGAGATCGAGCACGTGCGCGAGGGCAAGCATGGCGCCCGCTCGACCAAGCAGGCCATTGCGATTGGCCTGTCCAAGGCGCGCCGCGCCGGGGTGAAGGCCAAGCCCGGCAGGAACGTCAGCAAGGTGACCAAGAAGAAAGCCGCGCAGGACACCGCCGCCGCGCATTCGCACCACAAGACCTCGGCCAAGCGCTCGAAGGCCACGAGCGAGGCATTGAAGAAGGAAGGCCACAAGGCCGCATCGAAATCGGCACTGTCCTCGCACGCCAAGAAGAGTGCCTCGAAACGGACGGCGAGCTCGCGTTCGGAAGCCGCAAAGAAGGCGGCGCGTACCAAGGGCGCCAAGGGTCGCTCGGAAGCAGCGAAGAAGGCGGCCGCCACCCGCGCGAAGAACAGGCAAAAGGCATCCTGAGCACAACAGACCGGCCGGAGCACGCAAGCCATGGCACGTCCCATCTGGAGCGGAACCCTCTCATTCGGCTTGCTCAACGTGCCGGTCTCGCTGATGTCGGGCGAACGCAGCGTCGACCTGCATTTCCGCATGCTGGACAGCCGCAGCAACACGCCGGTGCGTTATGAGCGGGTCAATGCCGAAACCGGCGAGGAAGTCCCCTGGAAGGAAATCGTCAAGGCGTTCGAATACGCCAAGGGCAGCTACGTCGTGCTGGAGCCGGAGGACATCAAGTCCGCCGCTGCGGAAGGGCATGAGGTGGTCGACGTGAAAACCTTCGTCGCAGCCGATGCGATCGGCCCGGAGTACTTCGAGAAGCCGTATATCCTGGTGCCGGGCAAGAAGGCGGAAAAGGGCTATGTGCTGTTGCGCGAGACGCTCAAGCGCACTGGCCGCATCGGCATTGCCCGGGTGGTGATCCGCACGCGCGAATACCTGTCTGCGGTGATGCCACGCGGCGACGCGCTGCTGCTGATGATGATGCGCTATCCACAAGAACTGGTCGACGTGGAAGACTACAGGATTCCCGCGGGGGACGCGGCGCAATACCGGATTTCGGGCAAGGAAATCCAGATGGCCGAACAATTGGTCGAGTCCATGAGCGACGAGTGGAATCCGGCCGACTACCGCGATGAGTTTCGTGAACGCCTGCGCAAGGTCATCGAGCAACGCATGAAGTCCCAGGGCGCGGTGTCGCCCGAGGCGGCCGACGAGACCGAGGTGCCGGAGAACGCCGCGACGAACGTCGTCGATTTCATGGCGCTGCTGCAAAAGAGCCTGGCCAGCAACAAGCGTACGCCGGCGCGCGGGAGCGAAGGCAAGACCGGCGGCAAGGCAGCCGGCAAATCCGGGGTGACCAAAACCACCGCGAAGGCCGAGCCGGGGTCCAAGTCGACGCGCAAGGCGCAGGCGGGCAAGCCGGCGTCCAAAGGCGCCAGAAAGAAGGCCGGCTGACCCACGGCCGGCCCGTCCCAGGCGGCAAGCACCTGGGACTCAGGTGGCGTCCATCGCCTGTTGCAGGTTATGCATCTGGTCGTGGCCGCTGCGAACCGAGATGTAAGCCTCGCTCACCACGCCATGCGTGTGCTGTGAAAGATCCCGGTCATTCAGCGCGTCCTCGAATTTGTGCTTGATGTGGTCCTCGCCGGGTTCCACTTCGTTGAGCACCGCCTTGTTGTCGTCCTTGGTGAGGCTGGTGCGCAGGTTGACGAACATGCGGTGGGCGGAGGCCAGAACGGTGCCGTCGTCTTCTGCTTTTCCCCCCAGGGAACGTACGCAATCCTGCAACGTCGTGGCGATCTTGCGGCGTTCGTTTGCGCGGCTGCGGAACAGGCTGGTCAGTGATTCGCTCTTGGCATTCTTGGCCGCCTCGGCATAGCCATCGGCACTGTCCAGCGTGGTGGCGATGAGTCCGTTGAGGACGTTGATGTCATGGTCGTTGCGCATGTCTGCTCCTGGTTTGGAAGGCCGTCCTGTGGTGGCAGTAGAGCGCAGCGCGCGTGACGAGCGCGGCTTGGTTTCGTTCAATAACGGAACGCATCGCCATCACGCCGCGGTCACCGGGTGCTGCCCAGAATGCCCTTTCGTCGCGCGCGCCAGGGCCGCCGGCAGCGACCAGGGCGTCGCACAGTACGACACGTCCATTCGGCGCGCCGGCACGTTGCGAACCGCGCAACCGCTTTCTTCGTCAGGAGGCAAGCATGCAGATCGATCATGCGCAAGAGCAATGCCACCACCAAGGCTGCACTTGCACCGTAGCCAACGGCCACCGGTATTGCAGCGACCAGTGCCGCGCCGCCGAGGAAGGTGAATCGTCCCGTGGGGCAGATGAACCCTGTCATTGCGGCCACGCCGAGTGCCACGCGTCAGCCCCGGCCGCTTGAAGCATTGGCCGCCGCAGCAACTGGGGCTCCAGTTAGTGCGGTCCTAGCCCGCCTTGGCGCGCTCCACCAGGCGCCCGAAGGAAAACAGCGGCAGCAATCGATGACGCCGCCGCTCCAGGAGCGCGCGGACCAGTCGGGCGCCGAGCATGCTGTAGGTGATGCCGTTTCCGCCATAAGCCATGGCGAAGTGCACGCGTCCACCATACTGTGCGTGCCGACCGAAGAACGGCAGCCCATCACCCGTTTCGGCAAAAGTACCGCCCCAGGCAAACGTGGGTGTCAGCTCCATGCGCGGCAACACGCGCGCGGCCTGGCGCACCAGCTGTCGCGCCTTGAAGCCAACCCGCATGTCGCGGCGCCGGGGAAGGTCGATCGGTACGGGTCGATCCGCGCGGCCGGGCTGCTCAGGATCGCGCCCGGGGCAATGAGCCCCCAGGCTTCGCGCAACACGCCGGAGCCGACCCAGGACACGGCGAGGCCATGTTTGGCCCGCAGCGCCATCTCCTGCTGCAAGGGATTCAGGTCGCGCCTGCGGCTGGCCCAGTACAAGCTGCGCATGTCGGCGAAGCCGACATCGCCCACCTCCGTCGCCACCTGGCGCAGCGTGCCGATGGCGTCGGCGCAGGCGTGGTAGAGCAGCGCTGCGTCTGCCTCACCCAGGCGCTGCGCCAGCTCTGTCATGTGCGTGTCGGTTTCGTATTGCGACAGGGCGGTGCTGGCGACTGTGCTGCCCCAGCCGATATCGCGCGCCTCGAGCACGCACACGTCGTGGCCATGGGTCGCCAACTCGTTGGCAATGAGCGCGCCGCTGATGCCGCCGCCAACAACGGCGACCTCACAAGCCGCGTCGCGCTCAAGCCGCGGAAACGCGTGCATCAAGCCGTTCTTGACCGCCCAGTACGGATAGCCGCTTTTCAGTTTCACAGCGCACCTCGGCTCGGCTGCCCGAACGTGGACAGCGCGGGACGGGTGGACTTTGCCATGATGCTGGCCTGGGCGGTGGGAATGGGCAGCCTAGGCCGCGCTTCGTCATGCAGCAGTGAAGCCGAGAGTGGCAGGCTACGCGCATGAGTGAGGCTGGCTACTTTCCTGAGTCGATTGGCGCAGGCCGGGCATGGGTCCACGCCCCACCGTGCACGCGAAACGCCAGGCTAGTGCGCGCGCAAACGCGGGACTTCGACCTCGCGCTCGTACATCTGCCGCGTCCCGGCGCGCCAGGCCACGCCAGCTTGCAGCTCGCTGAACCAACGTCGCGCGGTGACCTCATCCACCAGGTCGGGCACCAGGACGATGCGCCCGCTGGCATCGTCCAGCAGCCGCTGCGGACCGTTGCCGAACAGGCTCAACTGGACCATGGCCGCGCAACGCCAGGGCAGCCGCGCCCGTGCCTGTGGCCACGCGAGTGTCCACTGCACAGGTCCGCGCAAAGGGCGGGGGCCAGCGCCACAGTGCAGGAGGGGGAGCGCCGCTGGAGCGGTTTCATGAGCTCAATGCCTGCGCATTCTCCTCAAGCTGCTTGCGCCTTGCGCGCCAGACTTCGGCCGTCTGTGGCTTGACGAACAGCGAGACAATTTCAGGATGCGCCACCTTGGCCTGCTTCTCGATGCGATTGACGCAAGCCTCGATTTGCGGCGTGGTCAGTGCGTCCTCGAATTCGGCGCTCAGCGTGGCGACGACCTGATTCGGCCCCATCTGCACGGTCAAGACGCCATTCGCGCAGCGCACGCCCTCATCAGTGCTCGCGATCGCCAGGATCGCCTCGCTCACTGCCGGATGGGCGGTCTCGCCGATCAGCAGTCCCTTGGTTTCCCGCGCCAGCAGCGTGGCGGACACGGCCAGGAGGCCCGCGATGCCGATGGATGCCACGCCGTCCAGCATGGGCAGCGCCAGCAGTTGCGTGCCGACCAGGCCAGCCAGCGCCAGCAGCAGGCCGAGCAAAGCCGCACTGTCTTCCAGCAGGACGGTGAAGGTGCTGGGATCCTTGCTCAAGCGAAACGCCTCGAAATATCCCAGGGGTCCCTTCTGTGCGCGAAATTCGTGCAGCGCCACGCTCCACGACGCACCTTCGAAGACGAACGACACCAGCAACACCAGGTAATTCACCAACGGATGCTCGATCGCTTCGGGGTGGCGGACGTGCATCACGCCTTCGTAAAACGACACCCCGGCCCCCATGGCCAGCACGAGCAACGCCACGATGAAACTCCAGAAGTACAGCTCGCGCCCGTGGCCAAACGGATGGGTGCGGTCGGGTGGCATGCCGGCGCGACGCAGCCCGTACAGGAGCAGCAGCTCGTTCACCGTGTCGACCAGCGAATGCACGCCTTCGCTGAGCATGGCCGAGCTGCCCGAGACGCCGGCCGCCACGAACTTGGCGACGGCGATCATCAGGTTGCCGCCCAGCGCGGCGTAAACCACTTTGTGCGAACCGGACGCTGGCATGGCTCGATCCCGCATCTCCAACGGGGTGCCTACTGTGGGGCGCGGAACGAGCACGCGAGGTGAAATGCCGGGTGCTGCCCGTTCCAAAGACGAACCGGCTTATTGCAGCAGCAGGGTTGCCAGGGCAAGGAATACGCCGAAACCGACGATGTCCTGGAAAGCGGTCTCGAACGGTCCGGCCGTGGTCGCCGGATCGAAACCCAACTTCTTCGAGACCATGGGGATGATCGTTCCCATCAGGCAGGCGGTCAGCATCGAGCAACCCAGCGCGACGGCGATCACGATGGCGAACATCAGCTGCTTGGACCAGATCAGGCCGATCGTCCCCAGGACCAGGGCGCAGGCCGCACCCATGAGCATGGTGACCATGACTTCCTTGAGCAGCGTCTTGCCGCTGTGTTTCAGGCTGGTCTGGCCGGTATCCAGGCCGCGCACGGTGATCGCTGCCGCCTGCAGGCCAACGTTGCCGGCGACCGCCGAAATCACCGGCATAAACGAGGCAAGCAGGATGATTTTCTCCAGGACCTGGTTGAAGCGCGCGATCACCAGCCCGGCGCCAAGCTCCAGCACCATGGTGCCCAGCAGCCAGGGCACGCGCAGCTTCGCCTCCCGCAAAGGAGTGGCCTTTTCCATGGCTTCGGCATCGGTACCGACGGCCCTCGCATAGCGCCGCCGCAGGCGGGAGACCACCACGCGCATCAGGTCTTCGGCGGGAATGACGCCGACCAGCAGGCCCTCCTTGTCCATGACCGGCAGCGTAGAGAACTTGTATTGCGAGAGCAGGTTCGCCGCGGCGTCCTCCTTCGCGCTGGCTTCCACGGAGACGATTTCCGTGGCCATGACCTCGCGCACCGGCTGTCCAGGGTCGGCCATGACCAGCGAGCGGATGGAGACCGCACCCTTGAGGCGTTCGCCGGTCTGGCCGGATTTCCCGCCGGCGCCGACCACGTACAGGTTGTCTGGCGTATCGACGTCGGGGTCGGTACGGCGCAGCGCCTCCAATGCTTCGGCGACGCTCATGTCGGGGCGCAGGCGGATGAACTGGTCGGTCATCAGTCGGCCCGCGCTGCCTTCGGGATATTCGGCACGCTTTTTCGCGTCGCGGGCGACCGTCGGCTCCTTGGCACCGGCAGTATCGAGGTAGGCTCGCGGCGCGTCCGCCGCCACGCGGGCCGCCTCGCGCGGCGATAGCCGCTCCAGCAGGTGCTCGAACTGTGGCGGGTCGTAGCAGCCAATGAGCGCCTTGGTGAGCTCCGGCTCGAGCTGCGTCAAGAGCTCCGCGGCCTGGTCCTCGCCCAATGCGCGCAACACCAGTTTGCATTGCTCCGGCTCGAGCTTGTCCATCACCACGGCGATGTCGCCGACGTCCTCGTCGCGCAGCACCGCGGCCAGGGCGGCGGAGTCGGGGTGTTCGTCCTCCAGGATCGCCGCGATACGTTTCGCCAGCGGCTCGGTAGCGTCATCGCTCATTGCCAATCCTTTTGAAATGGCGACAGGGGCCAGCTTGCAAACAGCAGCGTCGTACTGGCGGCAGCGGTGAACGGGAGGCAGCATGCTGATGCCACGGTGAAAAGCCCGTACACGCCGTGGCCGCATGTGCGGTGACCGAGGCCGCGCAGGACACGGGGGTCAGGTCAGTGGCGCACATCGGAGTGGGGCACTCAGCGCCGAAACCGGGCGCACAGCTTCATGGCGTCAAATGGCGCCTTCACCTTGATGTCGTTGTCGAAGTAGCAATACACGTCACGCGACTTGCGCGGCGGCGGCGCATCAGCGCTGACCCGGTCCTTGGCATCGCCGGGCTGCCCGCCGCCCATCCAGGCGCGGATGCGGGCGGCCCAATCATCCAGCGCCGCATCCGTATAGCCGCTGGCATAGAGCACCTTGTCGCCATGCAGCCGCATGTACACGAAGCCACCGGTGACGTCCTGCAGCCTTGGCCATTTCCTTGCCGCGCGTATTTGCCGGCGACGAACAACACCGTGGTCAGCACTGCGCCGTGCCAGGCGTCCGACCAGGCAATGCGCGCGTCCGGCAGCAGGTGGTACATGGCGCCGAACGCGACGATGAACACGAGCAGGGAGATGAGCTGCTCGGCGATGTTCCAGGCCACGGTGTCGACTGGCACGAAAATGCGGATCAGCGTACTCACCACGAACGACACGATGAGCAGGAACAGGATGCCCACCAGCAGGCCGATGGCGCGCGCGCGCGCCCACAGCCACGCGGTCACCGCCTTGCCGGGTTTTGCCCGCACGTCCCAGATGACGTTGAGCGCCCGTTGCAACTGGGCGAAGACCACGGAGACGCTGAACAGCGTGATCAGCGCGCCGATGATGCCCGCCAGGTTGCCCAGCTCCGGCGTCGATTTCGCGTTCTGCATCACCAGGTCGATGGCGCCAGCGGCTTTTTCGCCAAGAATCCCGGCCAGGCCTTCAATCAGCTGCTGTTGCCATTCGGGACGCAACGCGGCGAGCAGCCACAGCAGCAGCACGATCAGCGGTGCAAAGGACAGGGCGGAATAAAAGGCGATGGCCGCCGCGCGGGTCAGCAACGCGTCGTTGCCCACGCCGCCGATGGACTTGCGCACGGCCACGACCAGTTGTGACAGTCGCATGGGAACTCCCGTGGCGATGCGGCCATGAAATCGCATAGGCAGTGAACGCCGCGTCGCCTGTCTCGCCAACAATCGAGGGTGGATTCCACGGGTGGGCGGTACCAGCCCACCTCCCTTAGGGAAGGTCTGAATAATTGCCGTCATCCCCGCGCAAGCGCACTGCTGTCCGGAATAAATTCGTGCCGCGACACCGAAGACGTGGCGACGCAAGGCTGGACGGCTGTCACGCGCACCCTGGACTCAAAAAAAGGTGGTCACCCCGTTGTCTTACCCAGACCCTCGAACCTCCATCGTCATCCCCGCGAAAGCGGGGATCCAGTGCTTTTAGGTGTCTGCAAAGGCCAAAGCACTGGATTCCCGCTTTCGCGGGAATGACGCCAGGTAGGGTTTCGGCGTCCTGGCACAATACCGTAGATGAAGCAAAGGCGGTTCCGAAAACGTTCCGGACAGCAGTGCGCGCAAGCGGGAATGACGCCAGGTAGGGTTTCGGCGTCCTGGCACGATACCGTAGATGAAGCAAAGGCGGTTCCGAAAACATTCCGGACAGCAGTGCGCGAAAGCGGGAATGACGATCAAGAGCGAATTGTCCAGAGCTCCCTTAGGAGTGGCCGATCTTCATCTTCAGCACACTGAAGGAGCCGTCGCCTTCCAGGTACATCGCCTTGACCTCGTCCAGCCGCTCCACGTCGGAGCTGCGCGGTTTTGCCCGCAGTTCCTTTTCGGTGATGTGCTCGCGGCGCATGTTGCGGGCCTGCAGGCGGCCGTTGCGGACCATGAGGATCGGTGGTGCGTCGGTCAGCTTGGAGACCCGCGGGGAACGGCAGCCGAGGTAATCCAGCAGGTAATTCAAGGCGACCAGGGTGCCGATCAGGGTCACGCCGTCGGCGACCGTCTGGCCGTCGCCGATCATCGCGTTCTGCGCCGCATCCCCAAGCAGCACGACGAAGAGGATGTCTGTGATGCCTGCCGTGCCCGCGTTGCGCCGCAGGATGAAGCGGAAGATCGCGAACAGGAACCAGTACATCAGACTGCCGCGGACCATGATTTCCAGTGGCGACATGCTGAACTGCAGGAAGTCGGTGTTCATGGCCTGGCTGTCCACGGGTTTCCGCTCGCAGGCAAGCGCGGCGGTTCATCGGCCATCCTCGCGCGAGCCCATCGGATGGATGTCGCAGCCCAGCGATTCGGCCAGGAATTCCATGGCGCGGGTGTTGCGCTGCGAGGTGAGGGCGGCGGATGCATTTGCGGGGACCCACACCGGGAAGTGCCGGATATACGCATCGAGCGCCGACGACAGCACGCAGGCGTCGCCAGCGACGCCCACGATCGCGAGCCGGTGCACCTCGAGCTGGTCCAGCAGGCTCGGTAGGGCGGTCTCGTAGAACGCCGAGTGCCTGGGTTTGAGAATGAAATAGTCGTCGTCCGCCGGCAACAGGCGCTCGACGATCGCGCGGCCACGGCTCTCGCCTCGCCGCGCCCAGTCGACGAGCTCGGAAAAGCCGAGGTTCCACTGGCCAAAATTGTCGTTGACATAGATGACTGGAAGCCTGCGGCTGCGGAATAGATTCCGCGCCAGAACCATGGGGCCGACCGCCTTTTCCGCCTCGATGGCCAGCTTTTCGCCATCGGGGAAGCCAAAGTCGCTGATCATGTCAACGACCAGCAGGGCGGCCTGGTACAGCGGGTCAAGGCGTGCGTTCATGGGATATCCCTGTGCCAACGGGGATGGGTGGTTTCCGAGCGTTCCAGGCCTTCCAAGTCGCCGGTGACGGTGCAACGGCGTTGCGTCGGCGGACAGCAGTGCACTATCGCGGGTGAAGCGGCCGTCAAGGTGCCCTCTACCGGCCTGGTGTTGACCGAGTTTCGTCAATCCACTGGACTGCCGAGCCGCGTCGTTCATTTCTCCGTTCGCGTCCGGGCAGACAGATGGCGCCATGCCGAGCGGGGCGCGAAATCATGCCAGAATGGAATGCAGCGGACGGAACACAGTCGAGGTTGCCGCGGGTGCAGGACTCATGAATTGGGCCGGGTTGATGCGGTGGCGGATCGCAGGGCTGCTCTTTGCGGTGGTCGTCATCGTGGGCCTGCCTTATCTGGTCATCACCCTCAACGCGCACGACACGCGGCGTGCCACCGCCTGGGTCAACCATTCGATGCTGGTCAAGTCGATGGTCTATCGCGCAGCCTATGTGGTGCATGACAGCGAGTCGGCGCTGTATCGCACGCTGGTGGGCGATGGCGATGCGTATACCCGCGAGCGCATTCAGCGCTACACGCGCGAAGGCCTCGAGATGACGGCGCAGCTGGGCGCCATGACACGGGACAATCCCGACCAGCGGATCCTGGTGGGCGCATTGGAAAAGAGCATCAATGGCCGCGTGGTCTTGCTGAACCAGGCAGCGGCAAAACTCGAAGCCGGCGATGCGGCAGGTGCGCGCCGTTCGCTGCGCGATGCCGAGGACTTGTTTCCGATCGACGGGACGATCAGTGCCATCGTGCGCAATGAGGATGCGTTGCTCGCCCGGCGGCAGCTTGTAGCAGCACGTTCGACCGTGGTTGGGCGCGCGGTGTCGGCGCTCACCGCCTTGGCCCAGCTGGTGCTGCTTGGCCTGATCATCATCATGACCGAGCGCCAGATTGGCCGGCGGCGGCGGGCCGAGAGTCGCGAGAGCCACGCCGTGCTGCGCTCGCGCCTGATCCTGCAGGCGGTCCGCGAACCGATTGGGCTGTTCGATGCGGAATTGCGCAGCCTGCTGGTGAATCCAGCCTTTGCCAGAATGTATGGCGTCGATGCCGACCGGCACCGGCAGGAACTGGCCACGATGGGCGGCGGGGCATGGGACAACGATGTGCTGCTACAGCGGCTGCGCGAGGTATTGCTGCAAGGACGCGAGCTGTGGGACTACGAGATGACCCAATCCACGGCCGACGGCATGACCCGGCGGGTCATGCTCAATGCCCAGCGCCTGCAGCAGGAGGCCGGGGAGAAGCCGTCGCTGGTGCTCACGATCAGCGATATCACCGCGCGGGCGATGACGGAGCGGCAGATGAACGAGCTCAACCGCCAACTGGAGGGCAAGGTTGCGCAGGTGTCGGACGTCAATCGCGAGCTGGAGGCGTTCAGCTATTCGGTGTCGCATGACCTGCGCGCGCCTTTGCGGCACATCGCGGGCTTTTCACAGAAGCTGCAGCAGCATCTAGGCGATAGCGCCGACGAGAAGTCGCGCCATTACATCGAGGTCGTCTCCGACGCGGCGCAGCGCATGGCCCGGCTGATCGACGACCTGCTGGTGTTTTCGCGACTTGGCCGCGGTGCCTTGCGCCTGCAGGGCGTGGACATGCAATCGTTGGCGGAGGAAGCCCGCGATCTGGCCAGTGCCGATGTGCCCGATCGGCGCATCGTATGGAGCATTGCGCCCCTGCCCATGGTGATCGGAGACGAGAACATGCTGCGCACGGTGTGGCAGAACCTGATTGGCAACGCGGTGAAGTACACCGGCAAGCGCGAGGTCGCGCACATTGACGTCAGCGTGAAGCACAGTGTGGACAATGGCTACGAATTCACCGTCTCGGACAATGGCGCCGGTTTCGATATGCAATACGCGGACAAGTTGTTTGGCGTGTTCCAGCGCCTGCACCGCGCAACCGAATTCCCCGGCAACGGCATCGGTTTGGCGAACGTGCGGCGCATCATCGCCCGGCACGGTGGCCGCGTCTGGGCCGAGGGCGAGTTGGGCCAAGGCGCACGTTTCCACTTTTCCTTGCCGGCCACGGATGTGGCGGGCGCATCTGTCTGAGGCCCGACATGAACAAGCGTGACCTCCGCCCCATCCTGCTCGTCGAAGACAGCCGGGAGGACGCCGAGATGATCATGGACGCGCTGGCCGAGGCGCATCTGGCCAACCCGATCGTGCACGTCGAGGATGGCGTGGACTGCATGGATTACCTGCAGGGGAGCGGTACCTGGATCGGAAGCGTGCGCGCCGACCCGGTGGTGGTGCTGCTGGACATCAAGATGCCGCGCATGGATGGGCTTGAGGTGCTGAAGCGCATGCGTCAGGATGAGCACCTGCACCATATTCCAGTGGTCATCCTGTCTTCGTCGCGCGAAGAGAGCGACCTGGCGCGGGGCTGGGATCTGGGTGTCAACGCGTACGTCATCAAACCGGTGGATGTGGAGCAGTTTTTCGCTGCGGTACGTGCGCTGGGCCGGTTTTGGGCCGTGTTCAACCAGCCGGTCGACTCAGATTGAGTCGTGTTGGCTGGGCGCAGTGCGAGCACTGGTGCTGACGGATTGGGACGGATGACCGCGATGTCGGAAGATGGGGAAAACCGATTCGACACGATACGCGTCCTGCAGGTCGAGGACAGCGCGCCCGACGCCGAACTGATCCTGGGCGAGCTCGAGCATGATGGCCTGCGCTACGAGGCACGGCTGGTCGACGACGAAAGCCAATTCATTGCCGCGCTCGATGAGTTTGCACCCGACATCGTACTTTCCGACCTGAGCATGCCAAAGTTTTCCGGCAAGCGGGCGCTGGCCCTGTTGCGTGAGCGCGACGAGGATTTGCCGTTCATTTTCGTCTCGGCAACGCTGGGTGAAGAGGCAGCCGTCGCCGCCCTGCGCGACGGCGCCACCGACTACATCCTGAAACAAAACCCCGTGCGCCTGGCCAGCGCCGTGCGCCGCGCGCTGCGCGAGGCGGAGGCGCGCCGCCAGCGGCGGCGGACCGAGGCCGAGCTGCTGCGCTCCCAGCGCTTCGAGAGCCTCGCCATGCTGGCCGGCGGCCTGAGCCACGACTTGCGCAACCTGCTGCAACCACTGCTGCTGGTCGCGGACAGCCTGCGCGACTACGACGATCCCCGCCTCTTGCGCCTTGCCACCCTGGTCCGCGATTGTGGCAAGCGCGGCCTGGACATGGTGCACTCGATGCTGTCCTTTGCCCGCGGCGCGCGGCGCGCCGAACAGGTGCGGCTGGGTGCGCTGGTCAATGCCCTGGACCTGCTGATGCAGGGCAGCGTGCCGCGGTCGGTGGCACTGGAATTGGTGGTCGACGACCCGGAGCTGAGCTTCGAGGGCAACCAGACGGAGTTGCAGCAATGCCTGCTGAACCTCTGCCTCAATGCGATCCAGGCCATGCCCGACGGGGGCCACATGCGCCTGGAAACCTCATGCGTTGGCTTGCCCAAGGATTTTTTCCTGCCACCTGAACCGTCGCGCGCCGGCAACTACCTGCGCATCAGCGTGACCGACGACGGCCCAGGCATGCCGCCCGAAGTGCTCAAGCATCTGTTCGAGCCGTTCTTCACCACCAAGGAGACCGGCACGGGCCTGGGCCTGATGTCATGCAAGCGCATCGTCGGCAACCACGGCGGGGTGATGCGCGTCGACAGCGCACCGGGCCGCGGTACCCGCTTCGACCTGTACCTGCCGGTCGATGCGGTGGCGGGCGATGAAGTGGACATGCAGCAAGAGAGCCTGGAGGGAGCCGCCGAGCGCGTCCTGGTGGTGGTCGAGGCGGCCGGCCCGCTGCGCCTGCTGACCGATACCTTCGATGCCTACGGCTATCAGCCGAGCCCGTGCCAGAGCGGTACCGCGGCCTTGCAGTGGATCGAGGCCTGTGGCTTGCCCGAGCTGGTGGTCATGGACGCGGACATGAACCTGCTGACTGGGGTGCGTACGCTGGCTTCCCTGCTGGAGCGGGCCTATGCCGGAGCAGTGATCCTGCTCGCGCACCCCGAGGCGCCGCCGGACCTGCACGGATTGCCGCCGTTGGCCAAGCTCTATGTGCTCAACAAGCCGGTCAGCACCCGCGCTCTGCTGCGGACGGTACGCAAGGCCCTGGACGAGCCCGACGCGCCGAAAGGCTGATCCCGCGCGTGGCTGCCGGTACCCGGTTCGCGTGGCGGCGAAACACCCCGGCGTCATTCCCGCGAAAGCGGGAATCCAGTGCCTTAGCCTCTACGGACCCCAAGACCACTGGATCCCCGCTTTCGCGGGGATGACGGCATTCACGCCAAGCAACCCCACGGTTGCGACAAGGGAGCACTGGTCAAGCTGGAATCCGGTGGTCTGACCAGGTTTCCCCAGGCATCAGTCGATGCCGAGTTTTTTCAGCTTGTAGCGGAGCGCGCGGAACGTGATGCCGAGCTTGCGCGCCGCAGCCGTCTTGTTGTAGCGCGATTCCTCGAGCGCCTTGACGATCGCGGTGCGCTCCAGGTTGGTGATGTAGTCATCGAGACCGCCGTCGCTGGTCGCTTCGCGGACCGGATCGGGGTGGCGGACAGCGCCGACGTCGCTGCCCAGATGTGCGCTGCGCTGCGGCAGCATCAGGTCCTCGGCATCGATGTTGGTGCCTTCGCACATGGCCATCGCGCGCTCGAGGATGTTTTCCAGCTCGCGTACGTTGCCCGGGAAGTCGTAGCCTGCCAGCGCCTGCTGGGCGCCGAGCGAGAGCACGCCGGGGCCGCCGCCGCTCTTGGCGGCAAGCCCTTCCAGGATGAATTTGGCCAGCAGCGGGACATCGTCACGGCGCTCGCGCAACGGCGGCACGCGCAGCTCGATGACGTTGATGCGGTAGAACAGGTCCTGGCGGAACTGGCCCAGCTCCACCAGCTCGGCCAGGTTTTTGTGCGTGGCCGACAAGATGCGCACGTCCACCGGGATTTCGTCCCGACCGCCAATGGGACGTACGGCCTTTTCCTGGATCGCGCGCAGCAGCTTCACCTGCATGTGCAGCGGCAGTTCGGCCACCTCATCGAGGAACAGCGTGCCGCCCTGTGCGGCCTGGAACAGGCCCTCCTTGTCCGTTGCCGCGCCGGTGAAGCTGCCCTTGCGGTGGCCGAAGAACTCGCTCTCCATCAGCTCGGAGGGGATCGCGCCGCAGTTGACCGGAACGAACGGGCCGCTGGCGCGCGGCCCTTGTTCGTGGATCAGCCGCGCCACCAGCTCCTTGCCGACGCCGGATTCGCCGGCGATGTAGACCGGCGCCTGGTTGCGCGCCAGCTTGCCCACCGTGGCGCGTACCTGCTGCATCGCGGCCGAATCGCCGACCAGGCGGCTGCTGACCTCGCCGGGCTTGGCCGTGGCGCTGCCGTTGTGGCGCTCCTCGGCCAGGCGCAGCGCGGTGCGCACGAGGCCGCGCAACATCTGGATGTCCACCGGCTTGGAGACGAAATCGAATGCCCCTGCCTTCAGCGCATTGACCGCGGCATCCACGTTGCCGTAAGCGGTGATCATCGCCACCGGCATGTCCGGGCGGGTCTCGGCAATCAGCTCGATGATTTCCTGGCCGTTGCCATCGGGCAGGCGCATGTCCGTGAAACACAGGTCATAGCTGCGCTCGGACAAGGCCGCTCGGGCGTCTGCCACGCCGCCCCCAGGCTCGGCGTCGGTATGTCGCCGCCGACTAGCCGATGCGCCGGCGGAGTCAGCACCAGGCGGAAGCAGCTGCCACCGCCGGCGACACGCACGTACTGCAGCGCGGCCTGGTTGGCCTCGCTCATTTGCCGCGCCAGATACAAGCCCAGTCCGGTGCCGTATTCGTGCGTGGTGTAGAACGGCTGGAAGATCTGCGCGGCCACCTTGGGGGCGATGCCCGGTCCGCGGTCGATGACCTCCAGGATGGGCACGCCGTGCTCGCCCTGCCGCGTCACCACCAGCACGCGGGCGGGCTCTCCGGGCAGGCGGCCGTAGCGCAACGCGTTTTGCACCAGATTCCAGACCACCTGCTGCAACTGTTGCGGATCGGCGACGGCGGCGACCGGCAGCGGGCTGTTGGACACCACCCGCAGCGAGTCGGTGCCAATGTCGTTGCCCTGGCAGTATTCCTCGACGAAGTTCTGCGCCCAGCGCCCAAGATCCAGGGTTTCCGGCCGCGAGCGTTCGCGGCGCGAGAGCTGCAGGATGTTCTCGATGATCTCGTTCAAGCGGATGCAGTGGTTGTTGATGATCTCCACCATGCGTTGGTCGGTGCTGTCCATGCTGGTGGACTCGGCGAGCAACTGCGCCGAGTAGCGGATGGCAGCCAGCGGGTTGCGGATCTCGTGGGCAATCGAGGCCGACAGGCGCCCCAGCGAGGTCAGCGTGAGTTCCTCGGCGCGGCGCGAAAGCAGCGAGGTGTCATCGAGGAAGATCAGCACATGCGAGTCGTCGTTCGGCGCCAGGCGGGTGAAGCGCGGCACCACTTCGGGCATGCCGTCGGCGAGCTGGGTGGCCGATTCGTCCAGCTTGCCCTGGCTGGTCCAGTGGTACAGCCGCCGCGACAGCTCGGGCGCCAGCTGGCCCAGGTCGCGCTGGTCGGCGCTCGGGCTGCCCAGCAGCATCCACGCCGATTCGTTGATCTGGTGGATGTGGTTGGCGTCGTCCACCAGCAACACCCCGGTTTTCATGCGGCGGATGATCAGCTCGTTGACCTGGGACAGGTTGACCAGGTCCGAGCTGCGTTGTTCGGCCAGCGCCTCGGTGGCCCGCAACTGCCGGCCGAGCGTGTTGCACAGCGACGTGCTGGCGAAGTAAGCCAGGCCGAACAGTGCCGCCTCGAGCATGTCGTTGGTGCCGGGCAGGCGCCCGAGCATGGAGGCGAAGAAGGTATGGCCGAGCATGCCCAGCGTGGCCAGCGCCGCAAAGAACAGTGACAGGCGCAGCGGCAACATCAGGGCGCCGACGCTCAAGTTGACCGCGAGCATCATGGCGATGCCGATGCGCGCATCGTGCATGGTGACGATGGCCAGTACCGCGGCCAATACATCCGCCACCAGCATGGCCGACACCGCGGATTTGGCGTGCGGCATGCTCGCCCGGTTCAACAGCAGCATCAACAAGGCAAACAACATGTAGCTGATTGCCACGTCGCGCGCGAAGTCGCGGCTGCCCAGGTCCAGGCCGTCGACCTGGGTCATGCCGAACGCCAGGCCGGTATAGACCACCGCCTGGATCACCCGGAACACATTAAGGAACGTCAGCTCGTAGCGGATGGTGCCCGGGCCGGTTGAAGCTTTGGCGACGAATGAGGGGCTTGACACGAGGCGGATACTCGAGGACAGGCTGGCGCAAGTATAGGCTGGGACTGGCGCCACGCCAGCGTCGCGGCGTCGGACTCTTGACGGCAGCCTTCCCGAGTGGCGCCGATCCACCCGCGGGACCGGCCGCCCTTTCCATTGCCGGCGGCTTCCGCGAAAATGGCAGGTTGTATCATGGACGCTGCGGACGGCCACGAGGCTGCCTGCGCTCGCCACATGGCTCAATCTTCGACCCGCGCCTCGGGCGTGCGGCCTTTTGTTTTCCCGTTCGCTCGAGGTATCGAATGAATTTCCACGAGTATCAGGCCAAGGCGCTGTTCGCCCAGTACGGCATTGCCGTGCCGCCGGGCAAGATCGCCAATTCCCCGGACGCCGCCGTCGACGTCGCCAAGTCCCTGGGCGGCAAGCAGTGGATGGTGAAGGCACAGATTCACGCCGGTGGTCGCGGCAAGTCCGGCGGAGTGAAATTCTGCCGGAGCTTCGACGAGGTGCGTGCGGCGGCCAAAGGCATGCTCGGTACGCGCATGTCGACCTACCAGTCGGCCGGCCGTGAGCTGCCGGTCAACCTGGTGCTGGTGACCGACGCCACCGACATTGCCCGCGAACTGTACCTGTCGGTCCTGGTCGACCGCGACCGCAAGGCTGTCTCGTTCATTGCCTCCAAGCACGGCGGCGTGGATATCGAACAGGTGGCCCGGGACACGCCGCAGGACATCCATACCATCGTGGTGGATTTCATCGAGGGGCTGCAGCCCTACCAGTGCCGCCAGCTCGGGTTTGCGCTCGAATTGAACCCGAAGCAGGTCGGCCAGCTGACCAGGATCATGCTTGGCTTGTACAAGCTGTTCAACGAGAAGGACCTGTCCCTGGTTGAACTGAACCCGCTCGCGGTGCTCGAGGATGGCAACCTGGCGGCGCTGGACGGCAAGGTCAATTCCGACGACAACGCCGAGTACCGGCATCCGGACCTGGCCGCCATGCGCGACCTCACCCAGGAAGACCAGGCCGAAGCCACGGCGGTGCAATACAACCTCAACTACGTGACCATGGGCGGCTCGATCGGCTGCATGGTCAATGGTGCCGGCCTGGCCATGGCCACCATGGACGTGATCAAGCTGGCCGGCGGCGAGCCGGCCAACTTTCTCGACGTCGGCGGCGGCGCGACGAAGGAGCGGGTGACCGAGGCGTTCAAGCTCATCACCCATTCGGACAAGGTGAAGGCAATCCTGGTGAACATCTTCGGCGGCATCGTGCGTTGCGACATGATTGCCGAGGGCATCATCGCGGCGGTCAAGGACGTGGGCTTGAAGATTCCCGTGGTGGTGCGCCTGCAGGGCACCAACGTCAAGAAGGGCCGCGAGCTGCTGGCCGGGTCCGGCCTTGCAATCACGCCGGCGGACGACCTCAACGACGCGGCGCGCAAGGCCGTTGCCGCTGCGGCCCACTGATCACCCACAGGACATTGTCATGAGCGTTTTGGTCAACAAGAACACCAAGGTGATCGTGCAGGGCTTCACCGGCCAGCAAGGCACCTTTCACGCGCAGCAGGCACTCGATTACGGCACCAAGGTGGTCGGCGGCGTGGTCCCCGGCAAGGGCGGCCAGCAGCACATCGGCTTGCCGGTGTTCAACTCGGTGAACGAGGCGGTGGCTGCCACGGGCGCCGACGCCACGGTGATCTTCGTGCCGCCGCCGTATGCCGCCGATTCCATCCTCGAGGCGATCGACGCCGGCATCCGCGTGGTGGTGGCAATCACCGAAGGCATCCCGGTGCTGGACATGTTGCGCGTGAAGAACGTGCTGAAGCAGCATCCGGGTACCGTGCTGATCGGGCCGAACTGCCCGGGCGTCATCACTCCGGGCGAGTGCAAGATCGGCATCATGCCGGGCCACATCCACAAGCCGGGCAAGATTGGCGTGGTCTCGCGCTCGGGCACGTTGACTTACGAGGCGGTGTTCCAGACCACGAACGAGGGCCTGGGCCAGAGCACGGTGATCGGCATCGGCGGCGATCCGATCAATGGCCTGTCCTTCATTGACTGCCTCGAGTTGTTCCAGGACGACGCGCAGACCGAAGGCATCATCATGGTCGGCGAGATTGGCGGCAGCGCCGAAGAGGACGCCGCCGAGTTCATTGCCGCGCATGTGACCAAGCCCGTGGTCTCGTTCATTGCCGGCGCCTCGGCCCCGGCCGGCAAGCGCATGGGCCATGCCGGCGCGATCATCTCCGGCGGCAAGGGCACCGCGGCAGCGAAGTTCGCGGCGCTGGAGAAGGCTGGCGTCACCACGGTGAAGTCGCCGGCCGACCTGGGCAAGGCCATGGCCACGCTGCTGAAGTGATCCGTCGACCCTTCACGGGCCGTGCATGGCACGGTCCGGTTGGGTCGCTACGATAGGCCTCGTCAGGCTTCCCGAGGAACCGCACATGGCACCGCTACGGCTTGCGCTGGCGCAATGCGATTTTGCCGTGGGCGCAGTTGCGGCCAATGCCGCGAAGATGCGCGCCTTGATCGGCCAGGCGCGCGCCGGCGGTGCTGCGCTGGTCGCGTTCCCCGAGATGGCCTTGAGCGGCTACCCGCCGGACGACCTGCTGTTACGGCCCAGTTTCGTCAGTGCCTGTGCCGAGGAACTGGCCGGGCTGGCAACCGCCGCGCAGGAGATCACCAGCGTGGTCGGCCATCCGCACCGTGTCGCCGGGGCGTTGTACAACGCCGCCAGCGTGCTCCATGGCGGGCGGGTCGAAGCCACGGCGTACAAGCAGGCCTTGCCCAACTACGGCGTATTCGACGACAAGCGATATTTCCGCCCTGGCGATCGCAGTGCCACGTTCCTGGTCGAGGGCGTGCGCGTTGGCCTGCTGATCTGCGAAGACGTATGGCAGGTCGAGCCGGCCAGACAGGCTGCGGCAGCCGGTGCGCAGCTGTTGCTGGTGGTCAACGCCTCGCCCTGGGATACCGTCAAGCAGGCCGAACGCGAAGCCGTGCTGGTGGCGCGCGCACGGGAGACCGGTTGCGCGATCGCCTATGTCAACCTCGTGGGTGGCCAGGACGAGGTGGTCTACGACGGCGCCTCGCTGCTGGTCGACGCCGATGGCGTCGTGGTGGCGCGAGCGCCGGCGTTTGCGGACGCGTTGTTGTGGGCTGAGTTCGACCCGGACACGCGCCGCTTTCGCGCCAGGCACTGGCCGCAGGCCGCCGATACCTCGGCCGAGGCCACGCTGTACGCCGCGCTGGTGCGTGGTACGCGCGACTACGTCGACAAGAACGCGGCTGCGGGGGTTCTGCTCGGGCTCTCCGGCGGCATCGATTCGGCGCTGACCCTGGCGCTGGCCGTCGATGCCCTGGGCAGCGGACGGGTCAGCGCGGTGATGCTGCCCAGTCGCTATACCTCGGAGTTGTCGCTGCGCGGCGCGCGCGAGCAGGCCGAGGCCCTGGGCGTGGATTACCGGATCATCGACATCGAGCCGACCGTGCAGGCCCTGCTTGCAGGCCTGGCGCCGGCGTTTGCCGGCCGCGAGCCGGACATCACCGAGGAAAACCTGCAGGCGCGGGCACGTGGCGTGCTGCTGATGGGCTTGTCCAACAAGTTTGGACGCTTCCTGCTGGCCACCGGCAACAAGAGCGAGATGGCGGTCGGATACGCGACCTTGTATGGGGACATGTGTGGTGCCTATGCGCCGCTCAAGGACGTCTACAAGACTGCGGTGTTCCGCCTGGCGCGCTGGCGTAATGCGGCAGGGAGGCTGCCGTGGGTAATCAGCAGCGGGGACGCGGCGGAAAGCCCCGCCCACCTGCCGCCGATCCCACCGGCCGTGATCGAGCGGCCACCCTCCGCCGAGTTGCGTGAAAACCAGACCGATCAGGATTCGTTGCCGCCGTACGCGGAGCTCGATGCGATCCTGGCCCGCTTCATCGAGGGCGAGGAGTCACAGGCGCAAATCGTGGCGGCGGGCTTTGCCGCCGAGACCGTGCGCCGGGTCACCCGCCTGGTGTTGCAAAACGAGTTCAAGCGTCGGCAGTCCGCGCCTGGCCCGCGGGTGACCTCGCGGGCTTTCGGTCGCGAGCGGCGCTATCCAATCACTTCGGGTTGGCGTTGAGCCTGGCGGCGCCGCGCGCGCCGTCGGCTGCGCCGTCCCGGTGCAAACGGCCTACTGGTGGCCGGAGAACGGAATCAGCTTGCGCAGCGTGGATGGCGCGCGTGGCCACTTCGGGTCGCTCAGATACGGGTGGTTCGGGTAGTTGAGGGCCAGGACCTGGCGACTTTGATCGGCCAGCTTGTCCTGCTTGAGCGCAAGGTAGCAACGGGTAAGCAGGGCCAGCGCGTCGGCCACTTGCGGCGCCTGCTGGTAGTGTTCGACCACGTACTGCGCGCGGTTGGCGGCGGCGATGTAGGCGCGCTGGTGCAGGTAGAATTCGGCGATGTTGATTTCGTACTGGGCCAGCATGTTGCGCAGGTAGATCATGCGCTGGCGTGCATCGGCCGCGTACGCGCTATTGGGAAAGCGGCGCGACAGTTCGGAAAAGTCGTCGAACGATTGCAGGAACGGTGCCGGGTCGCGCCGCGCCGTCCCGCTTTCACCACCGCGCAGGGTGGTCAGGATGCCGCCGCTGTCGCGGTCGAAATCGATCAGGCCGCGCAGGTAGTAGGCGTAGTCGACGTGCTCGTTGGCCGGGTAGGTCTTGATGAAGCGGTTGATGGTGGACAAGGCGTCATCGGGCTTGTTGTCCTTGTATTGCGCGTAGGCCAGTTCGAGTTGCGCGTGCTCGTTGTATTGGCCCGAGGGAAAGCGCGCGATCAGGCGCTGATAGCTCGCGGCGGCGGTGCTGTAACGGCCCTCCACCAGCGCGGCATGTGCCTTGTTGTACAGCGCGTCCACCGGCAGGTTGTCGTCGCGCTGCCTGGTGCCGAAGATGGAGCATCCGCCGACCAGGGCGACCAGGGCCACGATGAGCAGGTATTTCGCGGCACGCGACGGACACATCGACTGCTTTGTTACATGCATATGCAAGGATTCGAATGGGGACGATGGATGACACCAGCGGAACGGCCATGATAACGGAAACTGCCTGCGCTCCCTGGCGACTGGCATGACGGCCTTGCAGCGCACGGCGGTGGTGCCGCCGGACCTGGCTGGGCAACGCTTCGACCAGGGGGCGGCCGAGTTGTTCCCGGATTACTCGCGCTCGCGGCTCAGTCGCTGGATCAAATCCGGCGAATTGACCCTGGATGGCCGGCAGGCCACGCCCAGGCGGTTGCTGCTTGGCGGCGAGCAGTTGCGCCTGGATGCCGAGCTGGTTGCCGAAACCGGCGACCGGGCCGAGGCCATCGCGCTGGACATCGTGCATGAGGATGCCGACCTGCTGGTGCTGAACAAGCCCGCGGGCCTGGTGGTGCATCCGGGCGCCGGTAATCCGGCGGGTACCTTGCTGAACGCCTTGCTGCACCACGATGCCCAGCTCGCCGAGCTGCCGCGTGCCGGTATCGTGCATCGGCTGGACAAGGACACTTCCGGCCTGCTCGTCGTCGCCAAATCGCTGCCGGCATACACGGCCTTGGTCGAGTTGCTGTCGCGGCACGCGGTGGAACGCGAATACGAGGCCGTGGTGCTCGGCGTGCTGGTGGCCGGCGGCACAGTGGATGCGCCGCTTGGGCGCAGCCGCGGCGATCGCGTGCGCCAGGCCGTGTACGCCGTCAGCGGGGGCAAGCCGGCGGTGACCCATTACCGCGTCGTCGAGCGCTATCGCGGCCACAGCCTGGTCCACTGTCGGCTGGAGACCGGACGCACGCACCAGATCCGCGTGCACATGGCGCACATCCACCACCCGCTGCTGGGTGATCCGCTGTACGGCGGCGGGCTCAAGCTGCCCAAGGGCGCGTCGGCCGACCTCATCGCCGCGCTGCGTGGTTTTCGCCGCCAGGCCCTGCATGCGCGCAAGCTCGGTTTCGTCCATCCCATCAGCGGTGAGCACCTGCAGTTCAGCGCCGAGCGCCCCGCCGACCAGCAGGCCCTGGTCGACGCATTGCGCGCGGACCTCCAGGTCCACGAGGAAGGTCGCTAGGCCCGGGTCGAAAGCCGCCAATGGCTGAGCTGACTTCGGCTCGTGAAGCTTGATGGATGACGAAGGGCTCAGGCGACGGGCTCAGATCTCTACTGGTGCGCCCAGCTCGATCAGCCGGTTGCCGGGGATCTGGAAGAAGGCCGTGGCCGGCAGCGCGTTGCGCGACATGAAGGCGAACAACTTGTCGCGCCACAGCGCCATGCCTGGGCGCCGCGCATCGGCGACGATGCTCTCACGCGAGAGGAAGAACGTGGTGTCCATCATGTCGAACACCACGCCTTCCTTGGAACAGCGGGCCAGGGCCAGTGGGATATTCGGATCCTCGGCAAAGCCGAAATGCAGCTCCAGGGCGTAGAAATCCTTGGTCGTCGGCGACAGTTGGGTGAGCTGGATGCGTTCCTCCCGCTCCGCCACCGGGGTCTCCAGGATGGTGACCGTGAGCAGCACGTTGCGCGCGTGCAGCACCTTGTTGTGCTTGAGGTTGTGCAGCAAGGCATGCGGCACGGCATTGAGATTGGCGGTGAGGAATACCGCGGTGCCCGGGACCCGCAGCGGCGGATGCTCGGTCATGTTCTCGATGAACGGCGCCAGCGCCAGGCCGCTTTGCTTGATCTCGCGCACCACCAGGTCGCGGCCGCGACGCCAGGTGGTCATCATCACGAATACCATCAGGCCAAGCACGAGCGGGAACCAGCCGCCATCGGGAATCTTCAGTGTGTTGGCGCCGAAGTAGCTCAAGTCGATGACCAGCAGCACCAGGCCCAGGGCGGTCACCAGCATGCGGCTCCAATGCCACATGCGCCACGCCACGGTCATCACCAGCAAGGTGTCGATCGCCATGGTGCCCGTCACCGCGATGCCGTAGGCACCGGCCAGCGCGTTTGACGAGCCGAAGCCGATCACGGTGGCGATCACCAGCACCATCAGTGCCCGATTGACCCAGGGCAGGAAGATTTGTCCGATGGCT
The DNA here is from genome assembly GCF_058781105.1 of Rhodanobacter sp. FW510-R10. NCBI lineage: Bacteria > Pseudomonadati > Pseudomonadota > Gammaproteobacteria > Lysobacterales > Rhodanobacteraceae > Rhodanobacter > Rhodanobacter sp. FW510-R10. The sequence goes on from NZ_JBYSWL010000001.1 coordinate 1,372,663, forward strand.
TCGCGCGAGGTGTGCACCACCTGCATGCGTGGCAGGAAGCCGAGTTGGATCGCCTGGCGGGTGACGGTGAACGCGCCGGAGATCACCGCCTGGGAGGCGATCACCGTGGCCAGGGTGGCGAGGCCGATCATCGGGTACAAGGCCCAATCCGGCACGGCGTGGTAGAACGGGTTGCCGATGGCCCGCGGGTTCTGCAGCAGCAGGCCGCCTTGCCCGTAATAGTTGAGCAGCAGGGCTGGCAGCACGAACGCGAACCACGCGGTGCGGATGGGGACGCGACCGAAGTGGCCCATGTCCGCATACAGCGCCTCCGCGCCGGTGACGCACAGCACCACTGAACCCAGCGCGAGGAACGAGACGCTGCCGTGGTTCATGAAAAACTGCACCGCGTACCACGGGTTGAGCGCGAACAGCACACCCGGCGCCTGGTAGATGTTCCAGGCCCCGATGACCGCCAGCGCCAGGAACCACACCACCATGACCGGGCCAAAAATGGATCCGACCCGGGCGCTGCCGCGCCGCTGCAGCCAGAACAGGCCCAGCAGCACCAGCACCGTGATCGGCACCACCCAGTGCGAGAGCGTGGGCGCGGCCACGTTCAGGCCCTCGATCGCCGAGAGCACGGAAATCGAGGGCGTGATCACGCCGTCGCCGAAGAACAGCGCGGCACCGAGCAGGCCCATCAGCATGATGAGGCGGCGCACGCCCGGCGATTTGCCGCTGGCCCGCTGCGCCAGGGTCATCAACGCCATGATCCCGCCTTCGCCCTTGTTGTCGGCGCGCATGACCAGGCTGACGTACTTGACCGCCACCACCATGATCAGCGACCAGGTCACCAGCGAGAGCACGCCCAGGACCGTGCTCGCATGCGGACGCAGCCCGTGCACCGGCAGGAAGGTCTCGTGCATGGTGTATAGCGGGCTGGTGCCGATGTCGCCAAACACCACGCCAATGGCGCCGAGCAGCAGTTTGGAGCGCGTGCCGCGATCGCCATCGGCGGCGGGGTCGTGCGTCAGGGTGGCCTGTTCTGTCGTGGACGCTGCCATCAGTACCGGGTCCTAGCTGCCGAGCGCCGCGCGCAAGGCCTTGCGGATGATGTCTTCGGCGCTGTCGCCCTGGGCCGCGACCTTTTGCACCAGGCGGGAGACCTCGGCCGGCTTGTAGCCGAGCTGGGCCAAGGCGACCGTGGCTTCGCCGGTCGCATCCAGCGGGACGTTGCCGCGCGCGCCGGTAGCGTCCACGGCACCGGCACCAGCCGCCAGCCGGTCACGCAGTTCCACCACGATGCGCTCGGCGGTCTTCTTGCCAATGCCGGGAATCTTGGTCAGCGCGGCGAGGTCGGCGGCGTGTACGAGGCGGGCAAAGTGTTCGGTGGACACGCTGGAGAGCACCACCAGCGCCGTCTTCGCGCCGATGCCGCTGACCTTCTGCAGCTGGCGGAACAGGGCACGCTCGCGCTCGTGTGCAAACGCGTACAGCGCGGCGCTGTCTTCCTTGACCGCATAGTGGGTAAGCAAGGTGACTTCGTTGCCGACGGGCGGCAGGTCGTAGATCGTCGACATTGGTGCCTCCACCTCGTAGCCGACGCCGCCGACCTCGATCAACAGCCAGGGCGGGGCCTTGCTCACGAGCGTACCGCGCAGGCGTCCAATCATGGCCTTGGTTCCTTTGCGGCCATCAGCGCCGCCGCCGCCACGCCGTGCGTGGAATGCCGGCCCGCGCCAGGCCAGCGCGCGTATGCGCATGGGCAATGGCGATAGCCAGCGCGTCGGCGGCATCCGGCTGCAGCGGACCCTTCAGGCCGAGCAGGATGCCGACCATGTGCTGCACCTGGGTCTTGTCCCCACGTCCGCTGCCCACCACGGCCCGCTTCACCTCGGTGGCGGCGTACTCGTGCACTTCGAGACCATGGCTGACGGCTGCGCAGATTGCCGCGCCCCGTGCCTGGCCAAGCTTGAGCGCGGAGTCGGGGTTGCGTGCCATGAAAACCTGCTCGATGCCGCATTCGTTGGGGTGGTGCTGCTCCAGTAGGGCGCCCAACTCGTCGAAGATGCGCTTCAGGCGCAGCGCGAAGCTGGCCTCGCCGGCCACCGCCAGCGCGCTGTGGCAGACGTGGATGAGCTGTCCGTTCGGCGCCATGTCGATGATACCGACGCCGGTGCGTTGGCTGCCGGGGTCGATGCCAAGGATACGGATCACGCCTGGCCCGGCAGCGGGCGATGCCATCGCAGTCAAAGGGAGCCTGCCGGAAGTGGCTGCGTCCACGCCGCGTCCGTGCGCGTCAGCAGGAGGCGGGACGGATTCTCCGACGCTTGCCTGCCGCAAGCCATGCTGGCGGCGGTGTCAGGCACGCGGCAGCACGGCATTGTGGTAAATCTCGTGGACGTCATCGAGCGCCTCCAGCGCGTCGATCAACTCCAGCAGTGTCTCTTGCGCCTCGGCCGGGATCTCGACGCGGTTGGCCGGGTGCATGACCACCTGCGCGCGCTCCAGGGTCAGGCCGGCGGCTTCCAGCGCGGCCTGCACTTGTTCCAGGTCGTCCGCGCCGCACACCACGCAGCTTTCCCCGTCGGCGTTGACCACGTCTTCGGCGCCGGCCTCCAGCGCCGCTTCCAGTACTTGCTCCTCGCGCGCAGGGTCGCCATCGGTCGTGATGCCCAGCTCGCCGCGTCGCTGGAACTGGTACGCCACCGAACCGCTGGTACCGAGATTGCCACCATGCCGGGTCAGGGCGTGGCGTACATCGGCCACCGTACGCAAGGGGTTGTCGGTGACGCAGTCAATAAGCAGCGCCACGCCGGCGGGGCCGTAGCCCTCGTAGCGCAGCTCCTGCATATCCGCGCCGCCATCGGCGCCGGAGCCGCGCTTGATCGCGCGGTCGATCGTCTCGCGCGTCATGTTCGCGGCCAAGGCCTTGTCCACGGCCGTGCGCAACTTGGCGTTGACCGCCGGATCGGCCACGCCGGCACGCGTGGCTATGGTGATGTCGCGGATCAGCTTGGTGAAGACCTTGGCGCGTTTCGCGTCTTCGGCATTCTTGCGACCTTCGACGGTCGGCCCCCTACCCATGGCGTTGTACCTGAACCAGCCGGACAAGCGCGCAATTTTAGCTTATTTCCAGCGTGGGCTCCGTTGGCTGGGACCGAGTGCCGCATGCCGGTGCACCGCTGGAAGTGTGTGCGCGGGAGCGGGACGGTGTCCGTATCCGCCATGGAGTGCCGTCGACCCGGCCGCGCCCACGCGAGGGACCGCGCACCGGGCACGTATGGGCGATTCGACTGCAGCGCCGTTTCCAGCCCACTTTTTTCTAGTCCATTTGGCACCTGGATGCGTGTTTGCCGCGCGTGTTACCTTCCGCGACCAACCATGGGCATCTCCGGGGGCACCGCCTTGAAGTCAACAACGATGTTCCGTTCCGCGTTGATCGGCTTGGCCGTCATGGGCTACGCGGCCACGGCGGCCGTGGCGCAAACGTCCACCCCGCCGCCCGGCTTTGACCCGGTGGCGTCGACCGACGCCGGCAATTTCTACGCGGCCATGCACTGGCGCATGATTGGTCCCACCCGCGGCGGCCGCGCGCGCGCCGTCTCCGGCGTGGCCGACCAGCCCAATGTTGCCTACATTGGCTTCGACAACGGCGGCGTGTGGCGCTCGACGGATTACGGTTCCAACTGGCAACCGCTGTTCGATGGCCAGGACACCGGCTCGATCGGTGCGATCGCGGTGGCGCCATCCGACCCGAACATCATCTACGTCGGTACCGGCGCGGGCATCATCCGCCCGGACCTGGCCACGGGCGATGGCATGTACAAGTCGACCGACGCCGGCAAGACCTGGACCCACCTGGGCTTGCGCGACAGCCAGATGATTGCCGCGGTCGCGGTGGATCCGGGCAACCCCGGGCGCCTATTCGTTGCGGCGCTTGGCCACCCCTACGGGCCGAACGCGGAGCGCGGCATCTTCCGTTCCACGGACGGCGGCAAGACGTTCCAGAAGGTGCTGTACAAAGACGAGTACACCAGTGGCAACGACGTCATCATCGACCCGCGCAATCCGAACATCGTCTATGCGGCGCTGTGGCAGCAGCAACAGGGCTACAGCGAGTCGACCGAATTCGGTGGCGCCGGCAACGGCATCTTCAAGTCCACCGATGGCGGCACCACCTGGAAGCACCTGACCAACGGGCTGCCGTCGCTGATCCAGGCGAACCTCGCCATGGCGCCGGGCAATTCCAACCTGCTGTACGCCATGGTGGCGCACGCGACGGCGGCCAAGCCGAAGAGCACGACCGGCGAGGTCGACCTGTTCCGTTCCAACGACGGTGGGGCAACCTGGCACCTGGCCATCGATGATCCCAGCGTGCCGGCGGCAGCGCGGCCCAAGCAGACCGACAGCCGTCCGCTGGAGCGCATCGGCGGCGGCGACCTGCCGACGCTGGCCATCGATCCCAAGGACGAGAACACCATCTACGTGGCATCGCGGGTGTTCTGGCGCAGCGAGGATGGCGGCGTGACCTGGACGGGCGTGCGCGGCTCGCCGGGTGGCGACGACTACCAGAAGATCTGGATCAACCCAAAACACCCGAACATCCTGGTCGTGGTGGCCGACCAGGGCGGCGTGGTCTCGAGCAACCGCGGCGACTCGTGGAGCAACTGGTATACGCAGCCGACGGCGGCGATGTACCACGCCTCGACGGACAACTCGTTCCCGTACAAGGTCTGCGGCGGCCAGCAGGATTCCGGCTCGGCGTGCGTCGACAGCCGCTCGAACGACGGCATGATCACGTTCCGCGACTGGCGTCCGGTCAACATCCAGGAATACGGCATGGCCTCGTCCGATCCGAAGGATCCGGACCTGGTGTTTGGCAGCATGCGCAGCAACATCTCGCTGTACAACTTCAAGACCGGCCAGACCACCTATGTCGGCCCGGACACGAAGGCCAAGGATCCGAAGACCGGCGAGATGTTCAACCGCAACGTGCGCACCATGCCGCTTGAGTGGTCGCCAGTCGACCACAACATCCTGTATTACGGTTCCAACGCCGTGTGGAAGAGCACGGACCAGGCGCACACCTGGACCCGCATCAGCCCCGATCTTTCACGCAAGACCTGGACCACGCCGCCCAACGTCGGGAAATACGCGAGCGAAGTGAAAAACACCCGCCAGGGTGCGCTCACCGCGATCTCCCCCTCGCCGCTGGACGTCAACGTCATCTGGGCCGGAACCGAAGACGGCAACATCCAGGTCACGATGGACGGCGGCAAGAACTGGAGCAACGTGACTCCGCCGCAGATCAAGGCCTGGTCGCGCGTGTTCAACATCGATGCCGGGCATTTCGACAGGCAGACGGCGTACGCGGCGGTCAACACGATGCGCCTGGACGACATGAATCCGCACCTGTGGCGCACCCACGACGGCGGCAAGACCTGGACCGGGATCGACCATGGCATCGCGCCGGGCGCGGTCACCAACACCATTCGCGAAGATCCACGGACCCGCGGCCTGCTATATGCCGGCACCGACGCCCAGGTCTGGGTTTCCTTCGACGATGGCGACAAGTGGCAGTCGCTGAAGCTCGACATGCCGGCAATCTCGGTGCGCGACCTGCAGGTCAAGGATGATGACTCCTGCCTGTGTTCGGACCTCGTGGCGGCCACCCATGGGCGCGGCTTCTACATCCTGGATGACGTCACCCCACTGCGCCAGCACGCGCAGATGGAAGCGGCGCGTGCGGCCAACGCCGCGTACCTTTACAAGCCGGTGACGGCCGTGCGCGTGCGCTTTGCGATGAACGATCCCACGCCCTGGCCGCCGGAAGTGCCGCACGGGGACAATCCGCCTCCCGGTGGCATCATTGATTACTTCCTGCCCGCCGATGTGGCCGGCCCGGTGAAGCTCGACATCCTGGACGGTGCAGGCAAGGTGATCCGCTCGTATGCCAGCACCGATCCGGTGCGCCATCCGGAACCGGCGCTCGACCCGATGGCATTCAACAAGGTGTGCCAGGCAACGCCTTCGGCGCCGGACTGTGGGGTTCCGCTGTACTGGGCCGCACCGCCGACCGTGATTTCAACGCAGGCAGGGATGCACCGCATGAGCTGGGATCTGCGCTACGACCCGATCCTGGACGAGCGCGCCAGCGACGACGAGAACCGCGCGGTACCGCATCGCACCTATCCCAAGGCCAATGCGCCGTGGGCGGCGCCAGGGCAGTACACGGTGCGGCTGACCGTGGGCGGCAAGAGCTATACGCAGCCCTTGGACCTGCGCATGGATCCGCGGGTGCAGACTGCGCCGACGACGTTGGCCGCGCTGGCGGCCCTGACCCGGCAGATGTACGCGGCCACGCAGTCCGCGCATACGGAGTTCGTGCAGGCGCGGGCGCTGGTGACCGCGCTGGACAAGCTGCAGGGCAAGGACGTGGACGCACTGAAAGCGCAAGTGACGGCGCTGGCGCCACCACCGCTGACCGGCATGGCAGCGATGATGGCGCGCTACTTCGGCGCGCCGCCGGGGCCGCCGACCCTGACCGGCGTCACCAATTCGCTGAATGAGGCCATGATGGCGCTCCAGGAGGCGGACACGGCGCCGACCGAGACCCAGGTCGCCGCTTGCGAGCACGCCAAGGCGCAATTGCAGGAAGTGTTGCCCAAGTGGAACACCTTGAAGACCACCACGCTTGCGGCTTTCAATGCCAAGCGCAAGGCCGCCGGCCAACCCGAGGTGGCCCTGCCGCGATAGCCGGTGACGGGTGTGTGTCGGCAAACGGCGCACGCCTGCCAGCGCGAACAAGCCACGAGAGGGCACTGCTGTCCGGAGCGCTTTCGGAGCGTATCCGTCACGCTACTTCGTCGTCATTCCCGCGAAAGCGGGAATCCAGTGCCTTTGTCGCCAGCAACAGAAATGCAAAGCAGCTGGATTCCCGCTTTCGCGGGAATGACGACAGGGGACGTTCCGACCTTACCTGGAGCGACTGTCTCCCGCCTCAGGTCAAGGGCGTAGGGAAATGTCCGGTGTGCAGGAAAGCGGCGGTGGAACGCGCGGCTTCGGCGGAAAACAGCAGGCCGACGTGGTTGGATTCGACGACGCAGTGGTCGCTGATGCCGGGCAATTCCGTCTCGGCGACGGCGACTGTGCCGTCGTGCGCCCCTTCGAGATGGCCGAGCATGTTGCCCAGGCCCAGCGGCAGGCGGCCGGCAATGACGCCGACCTCGCGCGCGCCGTCCCAACGTTCGAAACCACGCTGCAACAAGTCGCGATTGTGGCCCAGCAGTACCTCGCCGGCGTGCCCCCAGGCAGCCAGCCCGCGTGCCGCCGAGCTGCCGAGCAGCGGCGAGCCCAGGCAGACGATGCGCCCGGGCGGGAGCACCGCACTGTCGCTGCACGCACGCATGGCGAGCAGGCCGCCCAGGCTGTGGCCGACCAGATGCACGACGTGCTCGACGTCGCCCAGTTCGCGCATTTGCGTCTGCAGCCGATCGAGGATGCGTTCCTGGCTGGCGGCGACGCTCAGATAATCGAAGCGGTGGACCTCGAATCCGGCCTCGATCAGGCGCTTGTCCAACATGGCCAGCGCGAAGCCACGCATCCACAGGCCGTGCAGCAGGATAACCTGGTCAGGCATGGACAGGCCGGAGGTCCGGCGGCGGCCGGGCGCCCGTCGCGCGCTTCATCATTGCTGCCGTGACAGCGGCGGGCGCGCACATGCCGGCTTTAGTGATCATGCGCCGCGGTGGCATCGGCGGCGGGCTCATCGAGTACCTGCACGTGCAGGTCGTGCAGTTGCGCCGGTGCGATGTCCGATGGCGCGTCCGTCATCAAGTCCTGCGCGCTGGTGGTCTTCGGAAAGGCGATCACGTCGCGGATCGAGTCGGTGCCCGCGAGCAGGGCGGCAATGCGGTCCACGCCAAACGCCACGCCGCCGTGCGGCGGGGCGCCAAACTTCAGCGCCTTGAGCAGGAAGCCGAACTTCGCCTCGGCCTCGGCCTCGCCGATCCCGAGCAGGTCGAACACCGCGCGCTGCATTTCCGGGCGGTGGATACGGATCGAGCCGCCGCCGATCTCGTTGCCGTTGAGCACCATGTCGTAGCCGCGGCTGACCGCCGTGGCCGGATGGTTGCGCAGGTCGTCGATGTCGTCGATCTTCGGCGCGGTGAACGGGTGGTGCAGGGCCACGTAGCGTTGTGCCCCGTCGTCGTATTCGAACATCGGGAAGTCGGTGACCCACAGCGGCTTCCAGCCGTCGGTGAAGAGTCTGCGGTCCTTCGCCAGCTTGAGGCGCAGGGCGCCCATGAACCCGCTGACGGTCTGCCAGCGGCCGGCGCCGAAGAACAGCATGTCGCCGGCCTGGGCGCCGGTTGCCGCCAGGATCGCGCGCACGGCGTCGGCGTCGAGGAACTTGGCCACCGGCGAATGCACGCCCGCGAGGCCCTGGGCCGGATCGTCCACGCGCATCCAGGCCAGGCCTTTGGCGCCATAACGGGCCACATGGGCGGCATAGCCGTCCAGATCCTTGCGGCTGAGGTCATGGCCACCCGGCAGGCGCAGGGCCGCGACGCGGCCGTCCGCGGCGTTGGCCGGGCCGGCGAACACCTTGAACTCGACGTGCTTGACGGCGTCGGCAATATCCACCAGCTCCAGCGCGCAGCGCAGGTCCGGCTTGTCCGAACCAAAGCGGCGCATGGCCTCGGCCCAGGTCATGCGTGGGAAGCGCGCATCCAGGTCGATGCCTTGCACTTCATGGAACACGTGACGGACCAGGTCCTCCACCGTGTCCTGGATCTCATGTTCGTCGACAAACGCAAACTCGATGTCGAGCTGGGTGAATTCGGGCTGGCGGTCGGCGCGCAGGTCCTCGTCACGGAAGCAGCGCGCGATCTGGTAGTAGCGGTCGAAGCCCGCCACCATCAGCAGTTGCTTGAACAGCTGCGGCGACTGCGGCAGCGCGTAGAACTGGCCCGGGTGGACGCGGCTGGGCACCAGATAGTCGCGTGCGCCTTCCGGCGTGGCCTTGGTCAGGATCGGGGTCTCGATGTCCTGGAACCCGCGATCGTCGAGGTAGCGCCGCAGCGCGCGCACCAGCTGCCCGCGCTTGCGCAGGCGCTGCTGCATGGCCGGGCGCCGCAAATCGAGGTAGCGGTAGGTCATCCGCATGTCCTCGTTCGGATTCTCGTGCAGCGCGAAAGGCAGGTCCTTTGCCGTGTTCAGCACTTCCACGCGCTCGGCCAGCAGCTCCACCGTGCCAGTGCGCAGCTTGTCGTTGACGCTGACGCGACGGCGGATCGTGCCGTGCACGCGCAGGCAGTATTCGTTGCCCAGCGTGGCCGCCAGCTCGAATGCCGCGGCGTTGTCGCGCTCGATCACCACCTGCGCCAGACCCTCGTGGTCGCGCAGGTCGACGAAGGCGACGTGCGCCTGCAGGCGCATGGCGTTGACCCAACCACACAAGGTGACAGGCTGGCCGATCAACGATTCGTCGATGAGGCCGCAATAATGCGTGCGCATGCGCTCGAGGCTCCGGGCCGCCACTGCGGCTGACAGGCGTAAAAGACCGCGTATCTTAGCATTCGCCCCAAGTCACTGCTCCGCAGAAACCTATCTCGCCATTCCCGCGCAAGCGCACTGCTGTCCGGAACGTTTTCGGAACCCCTTTGCCTCGTCCGCATCATCGTGCCAGGGAAACACCGCCCCGGCGTCATTCCCGCTTGCGCGGGGATGACGCCTGAGGGTTGCAGTCCGAGGCGAAACAACCGGGGCCAGCCGCCATTTTTGAGTCCAGGTCGCACGCGACAACCATCCAGCCGTACGTTGCAACGCTTTCGGTGTCGAGGCACGAATTTATGCCGGGCAGCAGTGTGCGCAAGCGGGAATGCGAGGGGAGGGTCAGTGCCCGGGCGCCATCGGCAACGTTTGCGCCACCCGGCCTTCAGCGCTACTAGCCGGCTGCGGCAGCGGCCTTGTCTCCGGTGGGCTTGGCGGTTGTGGGGGTTGGCGTGGGTGCCGCGGGGGTGGCTGCGGTGCCGCCCTCGCTGGCGGTGGCGGACTTGCCTGCGGCGTGATCATGATGGCCGTTCGTGTGCGGTGCGCCGGCGTCGCCCGCCAGGTTGTGGCGCTGGTCACCGGGTTTCTTGAAGTCGGTCTCGTACCAGCCGCTGCCCGCCAGGCGAAACGCTGGTGCGCTGAGCATGTGCTGCAGCTGCTCGGCGTGGCAGCTCGGGCACACCTTCGGGTCCGGGTCGGACAGTTTCTGCAGGTGGTCGAAATGATGGCCGCACGCGCGGCACTCGAATTCATAGATGGGCATGCGAACTCCAATTGCCCGGTCCCTGGCCAGGCCAACGGCCCCATGATTGGGGCGCCTGCGGGGATTTCAACCCACCGCGGAAATATGCCAGATGGCCCATGCCGGTGCCCCGTCACGGGCGTATGGTAAAGCCCATGGGCCGCGGTGCGGCCCGCGTCGCCACGGCCGTATAGACGGCTGATTCCTTCCGTTGTCCACACCTGGACCGGGTGCGCGGCGATATTTGTCCCTCATCATGCGTGGTCGCACGACCACCAAGGAGCACCCCATGAAGAACCCCTCGCAGCGGCTTCCGCGCGTGGTCCCCGTCGCGCTTTCGGCTGCCATATTGCTTGCGCTTTCCGCTACAGCAGCCGCCCAGGATGCCGATCAGGCGACCCCGGTCAAGGCCGAGACCCTGAGTACCGTCATCGTCACCGGCACGCGCTCGGAGGCGCGCACGGTCAGCAGCTCGCTGACGCCGATCGACGTGGTGCCGTTCCAGGTGCTGTTGCAGACCGGCACCACTGACCTGCCGACCGCGCTGGCACGGCTGATCCCGTCGCTGAATTTCCCACGCCCGGCGGCGGCGGATACGGCCGACACCCAGCGCCCGGCACAGATGCGTGGCCTGTCGCCGGACCAGGTGCTGGTGTTGGTGGACGGCAAGCGCTGGCACCAGGGCGCGATCCTGCTCAACAACGGCGTGATTGGTCGCGGCTCGCAGCCAGTGGACCTCAACACCATTCCGATGTCGGCGATCGACCACATCGAGGTGCTGCGTGACGGCGCGTCGGCCCAATACGGTTCGGACGCGATTGCCGGCGTCATCAACATCATCCTGAAAAAGGGCGCCCAGGGCGGCAACGTGGAAATCACCGGCGGCCAGTATTCGGCGGGCGATGGCCGGCAGTGGCAGGGCTCGGCGAACTTCGGCATCCCGTTGGGCAATGACAAGGGCTGGTTGCGCGTGACCGCGGAAAACGGCAACCAGGACCACACCAATCGCGCGGGGCCGGACAACCGCCCCGGCTTTGGCGGCCTGGGCGTGAACTTCCGCCAAGGCGATCCCGATGTACGCAATGACAACATCCTGTTGAATACGCAGTACGACCTCACTCCCGGCGTGCAGTTTTACGCGTTTGGCCATTTCGGCCGCCGCCAGAGCACTTCCCCGGCATTCTTCCGCTACGGCACCAATTCGCCGAAGCCAAACAATGCGCTGATCGGCCAGGTGTATCCGGACGGCTTCCTGCCGCTCGAACACGCGGACTCGACGGACCAGTCGCTGGTGGCTGGCCTGCGCGGCAAGGTGGACGGCTGGCGCTGGGACCTGAGCGGCAACTACGGCCGCAACCGGGTTTCCTATGAAACGCGCAACAGCCTCAACTACGCGTTCCTGCATGACTTTGGCAGCACGCCCAGCGTGTTTGACGATGGCATCCTGAAGGCTGCGCAGCAGTCCGTGGATCTCGACATCGCCAAGGATGTCGAGACCGGCTGGCTGCCGAATGCGGTCACGGTGGCGTTTGGCGCGCAATACCTGCGCCAGACCTACGCCATCGACGCCGGCGCGCTGCCGTCGTGGTATGTCGGCACCTCAGGAACGTCGGGCGGCGCGCAGGGCTTTGCCGGCTGGCAGCCGGTCAACGCGGTCAGCGCCTCGCGCCAGGACGTGGCCGAATACCTCGACCTGGAAACCAACCTCACCGACCGCTTCGGGGCTTCGGCCGCGGTGCGGCACGAGCACTACAACGATTTCGGCAACACCACCTCCGGAGCGCTCGCCGGGCGTTTCGATTTCACCGATTCGTTCGCCTTGCGCGGCAGCGTGTCGACCGGCTTCCGCGCCCCGTCGCTGGGCCAGGAGTATTTTTCGCAGACCTCGTCGCTGTTCATGGCCGCCGGCAACTCGGTCGGCCTCCCAGCCGGCATCTACAATGCCGGCCTCGTGCCGGTCGGCAGCCAGATCGCCAAGCTCCTCGGCTCCGAACCGCTCCAGCCGGAGAAATCCACCAACTACACCTTTGGTGCCGTGTGGACCCCGGGCAATGCCTGGAACCTGAGCCTGGATCTCTACCAGATCAACATCCGCGACCGCATCTCGCTTTCCGGCGCGATCGCCACGACCGGGCCGACCGTCGTGGACTATCTGGCCGCAAACGGCGTCGGTGACCTCAACTTCCGCAGCATCGACTACTTCACCAACGCCGCCGACACGCGAACCCGCGGCGTCGACCTGGTGGCGACCTACGTGGCCGACCTCGGCCATGCCGGCACCTTGTCCAGTACGCTCAGCGCCAACTACAACCAGAACCTGGTGACCAGCGTCAAGGCCAACCCGGCGGTGCTGACCAACCTGGGTGTGAATTTCGTGCGTCTGACCCGCCAGGACATCAAGGGCTACCTGGCCAACTCGGCGCCGCGCAGCAAACTGGTGTTGAACGAGATGTACAACGTCGGTAACTGGGGCTTCACCGGGGTGCTCACCCGCTACGGCCGCTACACCAACTACGTGAGCAGCCTGGCTGCCTACAACGTGGCCACCGGCGTGGTCGACCAGACCTTCACCCCGAAGTGGGTGCTGGACCTGGCCGCCAACTACACACTGGACCGTTGGACGTTCACCCTGGGCGTCGACAATGCGTTCGATACTTATCCCGACCTCAACATTCCGAACAACAGCAACAACGGCACCCTGAAGTATTCGACGTTCTCGCCATTCGGCTACAACGGCGCCTACGCCTACGGCAAGGTGCGCTATAGCTGGTGATGTTGCGGGTCGCCCGCTCGCCCGTGGGTTGGGCGAGGGGCTTTCGCTTTTGTCCTTCGGTGCGGATGTCGGCGGGGCGAAGCTCGCCCCCTCTCACCCCAACCCTCCCCCCCGACGATGAAGCCGTCAGGGAGGAGGGGATTGGTTTCGCGGCCGTCTGGATGTCCGGACTTGACTCCCTCTCCCCTGGCTCTGTCAGGGGAGTGGGTGGGGTGAGGTGGAAGCTTTTGCGGGGATCAGCTGTCGCAGCTGGCGCCGGCAGGCAAGAGCAAGGTGTTGGTCGAACCTGAGCCGTTCACTTCCATGCGGGCGCCGCGGGTGATCGCTGTACTCTGGCCGACGCCGCTGTCGCCACTGCGCGCGCAGGTGAGGAATACCAGCGGTGTCGTGGCTGCCCCCCGCAGCTGGCCTTGCAGGCCAAACGTGATCACCTGGTTCTGCAGCGCGTGGATCGAGACCCCGGCACGCTGGTCGACCGCGCGCAGCAGGGTGGCTGTACTTGAATCGTAGGCCTTGTTTGCCGAAGCCGTCCCGGCGGGATAGGTATAGATGATCCAGCCGGGTTCGAAATCCTGGCTCCCCGAGGTGCAGGTGCTGCCGTCCACGCTCGGGCACAGCGACACCAGTTGTCCGCGATTGATGGCCGTGGTGCGCGCATACGCAAAGCTGGCCGCCAGGTCGTTGCTGGCCGAGCTGACCCGGTTGCGTTGGATCATGCTGCGCATGCTGGGCACGCCGATCGCCAGCAGGATCGCCACGATCGTGATCGTGGTCATCAACTCCAGGAGGGTGAAGCCCCGGGCGCGGCGTGGCACCGGCATCGCACCGTTCACCAGCAGGCACCGTTGACGGCGGCCGAGGTCGAGGTGGCCAGCGGTGTCTTGGCTCCGGCATCGTTGATCGAAAGCGTGCCGCAGCTGTCCGGAGCCTGCACGTTTTGCGGCGCGGCCGTGACGACGAAGGTCTGCGCAGCCGTACTGCCTGCGGCAGCAAGGGTGACGGCCGCCACGTAATAGCCTTTCTCCGAGGCCACGGTCGAGCCGTAGCCAATGTCGCTCAACGAGCCATAGCGGTTGTTCGTCGCGTAGAAGCGCTCCTGCGCATTGGCGATGCGCAGCAGCATTTCCTGGCCATCGGCGCGGCGGGCGCGGAACGCATAGCGTCCAAACGCCGGCACGGCTATGGCGGCCAGGATCGCGATGATGGCAATCACCACCATCAGCTCGACCAGGCTGAAACCACGGATCCGGCGTACGTGTTTGTTCATGCCGCAAACCTCACTGGTCATGCATCAGCACCCGCCACGAGCGCCGGCGCCAGATCGGGGCGTCGAGCGAGATCGGGGTGGAGCTTGACGGTGCCAACGTCGCCCCTGGCAGGTAGGCTTGGCCACCACCCAGCGCCGACACCACCGGCAGGCTGCCACTGGTGCGCGAGTCGTTGATGCGTGCGCCGGCGGTTGGCCAACCACCCAATGATGACATGCCGGCCGAGCCGCCGGTCGTCGCATTCAAGGCCAGGATGGCGCCCTGGATCGATGGTGAGCAGGCGTCGCTGCCCGACGCGCCGGTAATCATCGATTGGAACACCACCGTATTGCTGGCGAAAATCGCGCCGGGATTCACCACCGTGCGTTCGCCCAGATTGCTCTGCGCGCCGGCGCCATCAGTGGTGTAGAGGTTGACATACCAGCCCCCGCCGCTGCCCGCCAACGAGTTGATGGGCGTTGCCGACGACGTGCAGGTGTCGCTGGAGCTGCCGGTGACGCAACGCAAGGTCGCTCCGGCATTGGGTGCGCCCGCCGGCACCACCGATTCGTGCAGGAATTGCCGGGTCAGGTCGCCCTGGGTCCAGATCGTGCCCACGGTATCGCGGACCGCGTAGATGCCCTGCACCGAGGTGTTCGTGTTGTCGCCGACGCCAAGGTATTTGCCGGTACCGAACACGACCAGGAAACGATTCGTGCCCGGGTCGGGGAACAACCGCGGCATGGTGGTGATTGGCTGCACACCCTGGTTGCCGCTGGAATCGGCCAGGCCCTCGTATACCAGGCTGACGCTCCAGTTCGCTGGATTGGTATCGGACAGGTTGAAGCGCCACAGGTTGCCCTGCACGTCGCCGGCAAACGCCACGTCGTCGACCTGGTCGCTGTTGTAGTCGCCGACGACCGCCTTGGCGAGGCCAAAGCTAGTGACGCCGGTGACGGCGGGTGTCTTCAGCTCGGCGAGCATTTGCCCGGTCTGGGCATCGAGCACGAACAAGGCGCTGTAGGGCTTGCCGTCCGCGTCCAGCGGTACCTGTGCGGCGATCGTGTCGCAGGTAGCGGTGTCCTTCGTGGGAGCGCCCGGCGTACTGCAGTCCGGGAAGTAGCCATTGGGTACCAACACTACCCACTTGCCGTTTGCCAGGCGCGCGACGTTGGGCTGCGAGACGGTGAAGCCCAGGTCGGTGGATCGGCACGAGCCAATGTTGCTTACGCAGCTCGTCGGCGCAGGCATGTCCGCATCGAATTCCCACAGCACGTTGCTGGTCGAGAACGTGGTCGGGTCGGTGATATCCAGTGCGTACACGCCGCGACCACCCAGACCCACTCCACCGGTCAAGATCGTGCGCCAGGTGTCCTTGACGCCTGCGGCACCCTCGCTGAAGAACACGTCGCGGCTGGTCGGCGTGGAGTCGACCGTGGGGCGAAACTGGAAGGAGACATTGTTGGTAAGGTTGCCGAGATTCGCGAACACCGCGCGCGGCATGAACCCCCATGCTTCCTTGCCGTAGTTGGATCCGCTCGGGTAGGTATAGGCCGAGCAATTGCCGCTGGCGTCGACCGTCCCGGTACAGTTCGGTACCGGTGCATAGAACGCGTGCAGCATGCCGTCGTTGGCGCCGACGTAGACCGCTGCCGCGCGCGTCGACGCAGCGTGCACGAAATCGTCATAGGTTTGCGCGCCAGTGTCCGCCTCGGGGGGCGTGATTGTGCCGAACGTCGGCCAACTACCCCGGTAGTTGCCGGTGGCGCCGGCCACATAGGTGGGCTCGGAGTGGATGATGGCACCCAGGATGCTGGATCGCGTGCGGAAGGGCGTGCCCTCGTAGCTGTTGTCGCCAAGCAGGTACTTGATGCGGTTGTCCAGCGTGTCATTGCCGCCAGCCAGTGCCGGCGTGGTCAGGCCTGCCAGCTCGCTGGCATCCAGCGAGCCGCTGTTGGCGACATCGAACTTCAGCCCGGTGAACGTGCCGATACCGCTCGAGAGCGCATACACGCCCGTATAGATATTGCGTCCGGAATAGCCCGATGCCGAGTGGTAGGCGGCGTCGAGCAGGGTGTCGGCCTGCCACAGGATGGTCGCGACCGTGCCATTGGAATTCAAGGTGACCGATTGGAATGCGCCCGACCAGTCACTGGTCGTGTAACCGCTGCGGAACGCGGCCGCGCCAAGCGACAGCACGCTGGCGTTCACCGCTACCGGTCGCGGCGGCACGTTGCGTGCAGCGATATCGCTCAGTGCCCTGCCGAACGCATCGGTCAGCTCGGAGGTGTTCTTGACGTTGAAGAAGTCGCCGTGCCCGTTGAGGCCAGCGTGGGCGAGATCGGCAATGTTGTAGATGCTGTTCGAAGTGGGCGTTGGCCAGCTGAAGCCGGTGATTGCCGCGCCACCCGTGGCCCATCCAAAGATCTGTGGCGTGGTGGTGCCGGTAGGCTGGATGCCGGTCGGGTCGAAGCCCAGGCCGACGGTGAACGTGGTCATGTGCTGCCAGGATGCCGGATCCTTCCTGCCGCCCGCGACCTCGTTGTTGAGGTCGGTGTTCAAGTCGCGCTCCCAGTAATAGGTGGCCACGTCGGCCAGTGAGGTACCACCGCTGACGCCGCCGCCTGAATACGGGGCGACCGCCTTGTATTGGGTCAGGGCGCCGGTCGGGACGACCTGGACCGGGCCATCGATGCTGGCGGCTCCGGCGAGGCCGCTCGGAGCAGTCGGCTCGTCGCCATTCCAGAAGCCGTCCGTGGTGAGGATGGTATAGGCCGCGCGGCAGGTGAATTTCGTCGTGCTGCCGGTGGTCCAGCCAGGGTCACCCGGCAGGGTCGCCCAGGGGTTGGCGGTCGAGTAGTACTGGCCCACGGCGTTCAGCGCCTTGCGCAATGGCGTGGCCTTGCTCGCGCCGATGTTCGCCAGCCATTTCCAGAACAACGCTTTCTGGGTGCCGCTGGAGCCGTCGCCAAACGGCTGTACCACGGCCAGCTTGTTGGCTGCGTTGCCGCCGTTGCCGCTGGCCGTACTGTCATCGAAGCCAAACGCGGTCGGAGTGGTGGGAATGTTGCTGATGCCATTGCCGTTGATCGAGGCAAAACCGAAGCGGTATTTGGGGTCGACGTCAATGAAGGCCATCATCAGGCCAGTCTTGGCCATCTGCATACGCGTGCGGTAATACGAGAACCAATTGGCCACGTTCTGGCCCGGTGCTATGCCGGCAGGCGCAGCGCTGGTGCCGTCCGGAAACGTCTTCGCCGTGTCGCCTTCGTTCACGCAGTTTGCCTTCTGCGTGGCGTTGGACAGCGCGTCGCAATCGCTGCCTGCAGCCACGTACCGGGCTGTGTACGGGCCGCCCGGGTTGCCCACGACGTAGAGAAACACATTGACGGATTGCGTCACCACGCACATGTAGACGCCGTCGATCAACTTTGGCGAGCCGCCCGGCGGGTTGGGACACGTCCAATTCGGGTTCCTGGAGGTCTGCGGGTGGCAAAGGTTGTCCGACCCAAGCGCGGAGCCGGCCGGGCAGCTATACACCGGCGTTGCCGGGTAATAGGTGGGAGAGCCTTCGCCCGTGGTGACTTTGCATTGATTGCCGCTGCTTAGGCGGCCGCCACTAGGACACGTCCAGCTTGTGTTCGGGTTGAAAGGGGCAGTGTATATGCTGACGCATAGACCGCCACTCATGATAAAGCCGTTCGGGCAGCTCGAAACAGCAGTGCCGACGGTGGTGACATTGGTGGTTGGCAGCGAGGTGTAATACGAATACCGGTTATCCCCGTCTGCGCTTTCCCCGCCGTAGGTCGTGACTTTCACCAGGGTGGTATCGACGAAGCCATCCCTGAACGCCTGCGTGATGCCTGGCGAGTTGGCGTACGGAGTGCCGTCCGCGTGCGGCGGCGGGGTATAGAGGGTGGACGGGTTGTAATACACGCTGTTGACGCTCGAGTCCCTCACGCCGTTTCCACTGCGATCCGCGAGATAGCTCCAGTCCGGCATGTAGTCCCAGGCCATCGAACCCGAGTCGTCCAGCATCAGCACCAGGTTGGGCGGCACTGCCTGCGTGTCCTCGGGCGGCGTAGCGCTGAGTTCGGTACAGCCATTGTGGTTGCCTTCGGTGCAGGGCAGTGGTGCCGTCTGGGCCAGCGCGTGGGTGATTTGCAGGATCAGGAAGGGCGCGGTAAGGCCGGCAAACAACAGCAGTGCCGAGGCCATGGTGGCCACCCGGCTGCGCAGCGTGCTCTGGACTGTTGTGGACATGACGGGTTCCCTGCTTTCCTTGCCGCGTTGGGCCGTCCGTTGACGCACGGGCTGGCCGGTTGGTTTTCTGCCCTTGCCCCTGGAACAGCAGGCTTCCGGGCTGCACTCGTTTACTGCACCTGCGCATCAAACGTGCTTTGCAGCACGCTGATCGTGTTCTGGTCACCGCCCGTGGCGCGGGCGGTGATGCGGAAGATTTCCAGGTTGATCTGGCCGGGCCCCGAGCCGTTCGGGCCGGTCGCGCCCGATTCGTGCTGTGGGCCTGAGCCGGGCGGCCGCACCGAGCCCATGTCCTCGACGATATACCGGGGGTTTTCGGCCAGCTTGCCGTCGCCTGTAGTGAAGTCGATGTGGCCCTCGTTGCCGAGATATTCCTCGCTGCCTGCCGTGATCCAACCAGGCTTGGTGCGGAAATTGACCGCATCGGTAACAGGGTTGAGCGGATCGAAGATGTAGCACGACGGAAACAGCGCGGTACCGCAGCCGAGCGTGGTGCCAACCTTCGCTGCCGAGCTCCACAGGCGCCATTCGGCGCCGCGCAGCGCGGTCTGGGCGCTCATCTGCGCGCGCTGCGCGTTGAGCAGGCCACCGGCCATGCGCTGCTGCAGCAGGGAGCGGTTCGACGCGCCGACGGCAAGGATCGTGAGCAGCAACAGGAAGATCAGCGCGATCACCAACACCGCGCCGCGCTGTGCACGGGAGGCGACTGGATGACGTCCTGAGGGGCGCACCGTCGAGGTCAGGGTCATTCCCTCGTTGCTGCGTGGCCGCAAGCTGCAGGCATGGGCGTTCATGGGTTGAAGTTGCGCACGGCGACCAGGGAGGTGAACTCGCGCCGCAGCAATGGGTCGGGGAAACCCTGGTCGCTGGGCTTGATGGCATGGGCACTGGGCGCCAGCAGACCGGGGTTCGCGTCGGCGGTGTAGGCGTACAGCAGGTCATTGTTGGTGAGCGTGTACAGCGGCACCTGGCCGTCCATCAGGATGCTCACCTCGATGCTCTTCACGCTGCGCCACAGGCAGCCGACCGTGGTCAGCGCGCCCTGTTCCTGCGGTGCGCAGTTGGTGGCGCTGTCGACCTGCGCTGCGGTGAGGAAGGAGGTATTGCCGTTGGCGTCCTCGACGCCGTAGCGGAAATCCAGGCGCTCGACGCCGCGCACCAGCTCGTCCTCGCTGCCGCCGCGGTCGGCGGCGTGCGCTGCGCCGCCATTGACGCGCCGGATCAAGGCGCCGGTGTATGGCGCATTGCCGTCGTTGTTCACGCTGACCACGCGCAGGTAATAGGTGACGGTGCGGAAATCCCGGTTGACGTCGAATACCCGGGGCGCCGATTGCGGCATCGGTACCACCGGTGTGGTGCCCGCGACATTGGCGCCGCCGGCGACCTGCAACACACCACCAGAGACCGAGCCCAAGGCGAAGATCTGCGTGTTTGAGCAGTCTGCGAGCATGGCCAGGTCGGAGGCACCGAAATTTGCCACTGGCGGCTCGCCCGTGAGGGGCGAGAGCGTGATCGTGGTGAGGACTGGCACGCCAGCGGCGCTGGTGATCGTGAGCGAACTGCCGCCGACCTCACCAATCGACCAGCCGCCGTCGGAATTGACATAGCGGACGGTGAGGACGTCGGCGCCCTTCACGCGGTCGCCCTCGGCTGTCCCCATGGCCGGCAAGCCGGCGGCGACCGGGTTGGCCGGCGTGCAGTTGGTCAGCGTGCAGTCGTAGCCACGCATGTACAGGAACGCCGGCATCGGGTACGAGGATGTCGGCGGGGCCGGGTAGCCGCCGCTGCCCCAGCCGGTGGTGATGTCGGCCAGGGCGCTGCTGCTCGGATGCGCCGCGTTGATCAGGTTGGTGGCAAACACGCGCGGTGTGCGCAACGCATCGAGCATGGTGCCACTGGCGCTGGTTTGCGCCGTGCCACCCGAGTTGTTGCAGTACAGGGCGTTCGCCATGCGCAGGTCGTTGTTCAGCCGGCCAATGGCAAAGCGGCCTTCCTCCTGCAGGCGGGCGAGCTGGGTCTGCGCCTTGTTGCTGCTGGAGGTCGAGGAAAACACGGTGACGATGCCGCCAGCCACGATGAGCCCAAGCAGCATTGCCACCATCAGCTCGATCAGGGTGACGCCGTGCTGCGTCGCGGGGGTGGGGTGCAGGGCGGTCATGGCTGGAAGTTCCAGGCGAACGTCTGCACGTTGTCATTGTGCGCAGCCTGGCCGCGCTCGCTGCGTTCGGTCCAGTTGATGGTCATGACGCAGTTGCCACCGTAGGGGGGGCGCTGGGGAAGATTGCCGACCGGGTTGTAGCTGACCGCGGTGACGCCGGCGCAGACGATGCTTGCCGTCGGGTTCGGCAGGAAAGTCTGCAACTGGCGACTCCAGCGTTGCTGGTCGTAGACGGCCAGCTGCGCTGGATTGCACGGTGAGCCGGAGCTGCACGTCACGCTGCCGGCGCCGACCGGGTAGCTGCCGTTGTTGTAGGCGCCGCTCCATACCCCACGGGGGTTGGCGCTCATGCGCTCGGCCATGTTGTTGGCCAGGAAGGTAACCTGGGTGCGCAGGTAGGCGACATGGTTGGAGCGGGTGGACACCACCATCAGCCCGGCGAGGCCGATCAGGCCGATGCTGAAGATCAGCACGGCAATCAGCACCTCGATCAGCGAGACGCCGCGTTGGCGTGGCTTGTATGGCATGGAACCCCCTGACCCGTTCGGCCGACACTCTACCGGCGGCGCCTCGGCTGGGGCGAGGGCCGGGGCGACGAACGGTAGCAATTGGCCGACGAGCGGCACTCATGGCTCCCCACGAGCGCCCTCCACCGTCATTCCCGCGAAAGCGGAACGCGCTTTTCAACAGACGAATGTCTGGTCATCCAGTGCTTCTACTTTTTAGCCGCCACAGGCAAAGGCCCTGGATCCCCGCTTTCGCGCACTACTGTCCGGAACGTTTTCGGAACCACACTCGCCCCACCACTCCGGCGTCATTCCCGCGAAAGCGGGAATCCAGCGCCTTGGCTTTGCAGGTCACTTGAAAGCACTGGATCCCCGCCTTCGCGCACTACTGTCCGGAACGTTTTCGGAACCGCCTTTGCTTCATCTACGGTATCGTGCCAGGACGCCGAAACCCTACCTGGCGTCATTCCCGCGAAAGCGGGAATCCAGTGCTTTGGCCTTCGCAGACACCTAAAAGCACTGGATCCCCGCTTGCGCGGGGATGACGATGGAGGTTCGAGGGTCTGGGTAAGACAACGGGGTGACCACCTTTTTTTGAGTCCAGGTTGCGCGTGACAGCCGTCCAGCCTTGCTTCGCCACGTCTTCGGTGTCGCGGCACGAATTTATTCCGGACAGCAGTGCGCGAAAGCGGGGATGACGAAGTGGTAGGCGCGGGGATGACGGGGCGGATTTCACCGGCTCCGTGAATCTGATGCTGATCGATCAGCCTTCGTCAGCGCTTGCGGAAGGCCAGCTCGCCGGCTGCGGCATCCACCACGATGGTGTCGCCGGGCACGAACTTGCCAGCGAGGATTTCCCGCGCCAGGGGGTTTTCCAGCTGTTGCTGGATTGCCCGCTTCAGCGGGCGCGCGCCGTACACCGGATCAAAACCCACATTGCCGAGCAGGTTGAGCGCGGCGTCGCTGACTTCCAGCTGCAACTGGCGTTCCGCCAGGCGCTGCTCCAGATAGCCGAGCTGGATGTGCGCGATGGCGCGGATTTGCGCCTTGTCGAGCGGGCGGAACACGACCAGCTCGTCCAACCGGTTGATGAATTCGGGCCGGAAGTGTGCCTGCACCACGCCGAGCACCGAGGCCTTCATCTGCGTGTACTGCTCCTCGGCGTCGGCATCGCCGGCGTTTT
The DNA here is from genome assembly GCF_058781105.1 of Rhodanobacter sp. FW510-R10. Classification (NCBI taxonomy): domain Bacteria; kingdom Pseudomonadati; phylum Pseudomonadota; class Gammaproteobacteria; order Lysobacterales; family Rhodanobacteraceae; genus Rhodanobacter; species Rhodanobacter sp. FW510-R10. Next base: position 1,395,075 of record NZ_JBYSWL010000001.1, read on the forward strand.
CGGTTGCGTCCTGGATCATCTGCGAGCCGAGGTTCGAGGTCATCACGATCACGGTGTTGCGGAAGTCCACGGTGCGGCCCTGGCCGTCGGTGAGCCGGCCGTCGTCCAGCACCTGCAGCAGGATGTTGAACACGTCCGGGTGCGCCTTCTCGACCTCGTCGAGCAGGATCACGCAATACGGCCGGCGGCGTACCGCTTCAGTGAGATAACCGCCTTCCTCGTAGCCCACGTAGCCTGGGGGTGCGCCGACCAGGCGCGAGACCGAGTGCTTCTCCATGAACTCGCTCATGTCGATGCGCACCATGGCGTCGGTGGTGTCGAACAGGAATTCGGCCAGGGCCTTGCACAGCTCGGTCTTGCCCACGCCCGTCGGACCCAGGAACAGGAACGAGCCGTTCGGCCGGTTGGGATCGGCCAGCCCGGCGCGGGCACGGCGGATCGCGTCGGCCACCGCATGCACGGCCTCGTCCTGGCCGACCACGCGCTTGTGCAGCTCGTCTTCCATGTGCAGCAGCTTTTCGCGCTCGCCCTCGAGCATCTTGTTGACCGGGATGCCGGTCCAACGCGAGACGACCTCGGCAATCTCCTCGGCGGTGACGCGGGTCTGCACCAGCTTGAAATGCTGGGCGTCGGCATCCTGCGCGGCGGCGAGCTGCTTTTCCAGCGCCGGCAGCTGGCCGTACTGGATTTCGCTCATCTTGGCGTAGTCCTGACGGCGCTGTGCGGCTTCGAGCGCAACGTGCGCCTGCTCGATCTGCTCCTTGATCTTGGTCGTGCCGTGCAGCTCGGCCTTCTCCGCCTTCCAGACTTCGTTGAGGTCGGAGAACTCGCGGTCGAGCTTCTCGATGTCGGCTTCCAGGTCGGCCAGGCGTTGCCTGGACTCGCTGTCCTTTTCCTTCTTCAGCATCTCGCGCTGGATCTTGAGCTGGATCAGTCGGCGCTCCAGGCGATCGAGTTCCTCCGGCTTGGAATCGATTTCCATCCGAATGCGCGAGGCGGCCTCGTCCATCAGGTCGATAGCCTTGTCCGGCAACTGGCGGTCGGTGATGTAGCGGTGCGACAAGGTGGCCGCAGCGACGATGGCCGGGTCGGTGATTTCCACGCCGTGGTGCACGGCGTAGCGCTCCTTCAGCCCGCGCAGGATCGCGATCGTGTCCTCCACGCTGGGCTCGCCAACGAATACCTTCTGGAAGCGTCGTTCCAGCGCGGCGTCCTTCTCGATGTATTTGCGGTATTCGTCCAGCGTGGTGGCGCCGATGCAATGCAGCTCGCCGCGGGCCAGCGCCGGCTTGAGCATGTTGCCCGCATCCATGGCCCCGTCCGCCTTGCCGGCGCCAACCACGGTGTGCAGCTCGTCGATGAACAGGATCACCTGTCCTTCCTGCTTGGCCAGGTCGTTGAGTACGGCCTTCAGTCGCTCCTCGAATTCGCCGCGGAACTTCGCACCGGCAATCAGCGCGCCCATGTCCAGCGCCAGCACGCGGCGCCCGCGCAGGCCCTCAGGCACCTCGCCCTTGACGATGCGCTGGGCCAGGCCCTCGACGATCGCGGTCTTGCCCACGCCAGGTTCGCCGATCAGCACCGGGTTGTTCTTGGTGCGACGCTGCAGCACCTGGATGGTGCGGCGGATTTCCTCGTCGCGGCCGATCACCGGGTCGAGCTTGCCGCGCTCGGCGCGTTCGGTCAGGTCGATGCAATATTTCTCGAGCGCCTGGCGCTGTTCCTCGGCGTTCTCCGACTGCACCTTCTCGCCGCCGCGCAGTTTTTCAATGGCTGCCTCGAGGTTCGCCTTGTGCGCGCCCGATTCGCGCAGGGCAGCGCCGAGTTCGCCCTTGTCCTCCAGCGCCGCCAGCACGAACAGTTCGCTGGCGATGAACTGGTCGCCGCGCTGCTGGGCCAGCTTGTCGGTGAGGTTGAGCAGGCGCGTCAGGTCGTTGCCGACGTTGATGTTGCCTTCCTGGCCGCTGACCTGCGGCAGGCGGTCGAGCAGGCTGCGCACGCGCTGCTGCAACGCCGGCACGTTGACCTGGGCCTGGGTCAGCAAGGGCGCGGTCGAGCCGCCTTGCTGGTCGAGCAGGGCGGCCATGACGTGCACGGGCTCGAGGATGTTGTGGTCGCGACCGACCGCGAGCGACTGCGCGTCGGCGAGCGCCTGCTGGAAACGCGAAGTCAGTTTGTCCATGCGCATGCTGGCACCTCGGGAGGTTGAATGGCGTTGACGCCTTACCCACAGCGACATGTGGACGCTCAGCCGCGATTCAACCAGAGCAGCGGCTGCTAGCGCTTATGGGCGGCGCCCGTGAGTTCCTGCAAGGACATTGCGACCATCCGGGCTCTTCACGCTCCGTCTGGTACGGTGAAATGGATGTCGATACGCCAGCCAGTCCATGACTTGTCACCCGGGGCGACCCTGCCGCCGCCCCCATTGCCCGCGGCCGGCGAGCGCTGGGCGCTGTTCCTCGATGTGGACGGCACCTTGCTGGAGTTTGCCGACGACCCACGATCGGTGGCGGCGGCACCCGCGCTGCTCGCCCTGCTGCTGGAACTGAACGTGGCTGTGGACGATGCGTTGGCGCTGGTCAGCGGACGCACGCTGGCGGAGCTCGATCGCGTGTTTGGGAGCCCGGCCTGGACCATGGTGGGCTTGCACGGGCTGGATCTGCGCCAGGCCGACGGAACCCGCCGGCAGTTTCCCGTCCCGGCGGCCGACCAGGAGCGCATGCGCGCCGCGGTCCAGGTTCTGGCCGGTGAGTTTCCGGGCGTGCACCGGGAGGCCAAGGGCGTCGCCGCTGCCTTGCACTGCCGCCAGGCGCCGGGGCTGTTCCCCCGCTTGCTGGCTGCGGCTCAGGCCATGGCGCGGGACCTGCCGAGCTACGAGGTGCAACCCGGCAACCTGGTGGTGGAGTTCAAACCCGCTGGCATGGACAAGGGCAGGGCTGTGGCGGAGTTGCTGCAGAAGGCGCCATTTGCCGGCCGGCGCCCCGTGTACCTCGGCGACGACCTGACCGACGAGCACGCATTTGTCCTGGTCAATGGCGCCGGCGGGCTCAGCATCCGCGTGGGCTGGCGCGAGCCTTCGGCGGCGCGCTGCATGCTGGCCAGTCCGCAAGCCGTGCAGGAGTGGCTGCGTGGCGTGCTGGCTGCGGGAGGGACCAGCCGTGCCTGAGGCCCCGCCCGACGCCGTGCCGCAAGCCAGCCTGGACCTTGGCGTGGTCGGCAACGGCAGCGTGGCGGCGCTGATCGATGCGCAGGCGCGCATCGTCTGGTGTTGCCTCCCCCGCTTCGACGCCGATGCCAGCTTTTGCGCGTTGCTGTCGCCACAGATGCCGGGCGGGGACTGGTGCATCGAGCTGGAGGCTTTCGATCATGCGGAGCAGAGCTACCTGCCCAACACGGCGGTGCTGGTCACGCGCATGTTCGACCGCTACGGGGGCGGCATCGAGGTAGTCGATTTTGCCCCCCGTTACCGTTCGCACGGGCGGGTCTACCACCCGGTACTGCTGGCGCGCCGGGTCAGTCCGATCTGTGGCTCGCCGCGCGTGCGCGTGCGCTTGCGGCCGTTGTGCGAATACGGCGCGCGCATCCCGGAAACCACCAGTGGTAGCAACCACATCCGCTACCTGCTGAGCGACGTGGTGCAGCGCCTGACCAGCGACGTCGCCGTGCCGCTGATCAAGCGCGAGCTGCCGTTTGCACTGGACCGGCCGGCGCATTTCGTGTTTGGGCCGGACGAGACCTTGACCGAGAGCCCGGCGGTGGTCATCCACCTCGCGCTGGAACGCACGCTGGCCTACTGGCACGAATGGACACGTTCCCTGTACGTACCCTTCGAGTGGCAGGAGGCGGTGATTCGCGCGGCGGTTACCTTGAAGCTGTGCCAGTACGAAGCCACGGGCGCGATCGTCGCCGCGCTGACCACCTCGATACCCGAGGCGGCCGGCAGCGCGCGCAACTGGGATTACCGCTATTGCTGGCTGCGTGACGCCGCGTTCACCGTGCGCGCGCTGAACCGCCTGGGCGCCACGCGCAGCATGGAGGAGTACATCCGCTACGTCTTCAACCTGGTGGCCACCGACCACGACACGGAAATCGGCCCGGTGTTCGGCATCACCTTCGAACGTGAATTGCCGGAGCGCGAGGTGGACAGCCTGGCCGGTTACCGCGGCATGGGTCCGGTGCGGGTCGGCAATTTGGCCTGGCGGCAGCGGCAGAACGACGTCTACGGTTCGGTGGTGCTCGCTTCGGCGCAGCTCTTTTTTGACCAGCGCCTGGAGCACCGCGGCGACCAGCTCATGTTCGAGCGCCTGGAGCGCATGGGCGTGCTGGCACTGCGCACCGCCGAGCAGCCGGATGCCGGGTTGTGGGAGTTTCGGGGGCGCACGGCGGTGCATACCTACTCGGCTGCCATGTGCTGGGCCGCCTGCGACCGACTGGCCCACATCGCCACCCGGCTCGGCCTGAGCGCGCGCGCGCGCCATTGGCACGAGCATGCAGTACAGCTCCATGCGCGCATCGAGTCGCGCACCTGGAATGCGGCGCTCGGCCATTTCGTGGATGCCTATGACGGCGAACACCTGGACGCCAGCCTGCTGCTGCTGGCCGACATCGGTTTCGTCAAGCCGCGCGACCCGCGCTTCATCGCCACGGTCGATGCGATCGGCGCCGCCTTGGGCCGTGGCGATTACCTGTTCCGCTACATCGCGCCGGATGATTTCGGCACCCCCCAGACCAGCTTCAACATCTGCACCTTCTGGTACATCGAGGCGCTGTATGCGACTGGCCGCAAGCGCCGCGCGCGCACCTTGTTTGCGCACATGCTGAAGCAGCGCAACGCGCTCGGCCTGCTGTCGGAAGATCTCGCGCCGGACAGTGGCGAGCACTGGGGCAATTATCCGCAGACGTATTCCCTGGTTGGCCTGATCCAGACCGCGATGCGCCTGTCGATACGCTGGGAGGACGCGCTGTGATCGCGCCAGCCAAGGCTGGGCCGGGACGGCTGGTGGTGGTCTCCAACCGCGTGGCCTTGCCGCGCCAGGTCACATCCGGCGGGCTGGCCTCGGCGCTGCAGGCCGCTTTGCTCGAGCGCGGTGGCCTCTGGTTCGGCTGGAGCGGCAAGCTGGCGGCGGAAACCGGCAGCCAGGTGCACCACCAGCACAGCGGCAACGTGGAATACGCGACGATCGACCTCTCGCGGGCCGACCAGGAGGACTATTACACCGGCTTTGCCAACGGTACCCTGTGGCCGATGCTGCATTACCGGCCGGACCTGGTCAATTACCAGCGCAGCCACCTGGATGGCTATCTGCGGGTCAATGAGATTTTTGCCGAGCAGCTCGAAAAGTTGATCCGCCGAGACGACATCATCTGGGTGCACGACTACCACCTGATCCCGCTGGCCGGCATGCTGCGCCAGCGCGGGGTGCGCAACCGCATCGGGTTCTTCCTGCATACACCGTTGCCGGCCGCCGGGTTGCTGATCGCCCTGCCGAATCATCGCCAGTTGCTGGAGACCCTGGCCAGCTACAACCTGGTGGGCGTGCACACGGCGCGCGACCTGCGCGCGCTGGAAGATTATTTCCTGCACGAAAGCGGCGCGTCGATGCGCATTGGGGGCCGGATGCGCATGCCGGATGGACGCCTGTTCCGTGCCGCCCGGTTCCCGATCAGCATAGATACCGCGGCGATCGTCAAGGCGGCCCAGGACGCGGAATCGGAGCCGGAGTGCCGCCAACTGCAGGCCAGCCTGGAAGGCCGCGCGCTGATCATCGGCGTCGATCGGCTGGATTATTCCAAGGGCCTGCCGCAGCGCTTCGAGGCCTATGCGCGCCTGCTGGAACGCGCGCCGGAGCTGCACCGCAAGGTCATCTTCATGCAGATCGCGCCGCCCTCGCGCGGCACGGTGCAGGAATACCGGCAGATTCGCCGCGAGCTGGAGCGCACGGCAGGGCACATCAACGGCAAGTACGCGACGCCGGACTGGGTGCCGATCCGCTACATCAACAAGTCGTTTCCGCACCGCTCGCTGGCGGGCTACTACCGCAGCGCGCGCGTGGCACTGGTGACGCCATTGCGTGACGGCATGAACCTCGTGGCCAAGGAATACGTGGCCTGCCAACGCCGGCGCGATCCAGGCGTGCTGATCCTCTCGCGCTTTGCCGGTGCGGCACAGGAACTCACCGAGGCCTTGCTGGTGAATCCGGCGGATGCGGAGGAGGTGGCTGATGCGCTGGCGCGGGCCTTGAAGATGCCGCTGCGCGAGCGCCAGTCGCGCTGGGTGGCGATGATGGAAACGCTCGAGCGGAACGACATCACGACCTGGCGCACGAGCTTCCTCGAGGTCCTGGGCCACGAATCCCTGCACCGCGACGCCGCGTAGCCCCCGCTCTACACACGCCAGATCAGGGTGGCGAAGCGGCCGCTGTGTTTGCCGTCACGCCGGTAGGAATACCAGCGCGGGTCGGCAAAGGTGTCGAAGCCGCCGCCGTAGATCGCCTGCACGCCGGCCGCCTGCAAGCGTTGCCTGGCCAACGCGGCCAGGTCGCAGCGCCAGTGGCCGGGCCGGGTCGCGGCGAAGCAGGCATCCGCAGCCGGGTCGCGCGCCAGGAAGGCTTCCCGTACCTCGGCCCCCACTTCGTAGGACGCCACGCCAATGCACGGGCCCAGCCAGGCCAACACCCGCGCGGTCGGCGCCGGCAATGCGGCCAGCGCCGCTTCCAGCACGCCGGAGGCGAGCCCGCGCCAGCCTGCATGCGCGGCGGCAACGGCGTGGCCATCCAGGGTGCAAAGCAGCACTGGCAGGCAGTCCGCGGTGAGGATCGCCAGCACCGCGCCGGGCGTGCCGGTCACGGCCGCATCTGCCTGCGGTTCTTCGCTGGGCGCTTGCGGCCCGCAATGGACCACGCCGGTGCCGTGCACCTGCCGCAGCCACCGCGGCGCCGCCGGCAGTTGCAGCGCGGCCTGCACGGCGCTGCGGTTGGCCTGCGCGATGGCGGCATCCTCGCCGGTATGGAGGCCGAGGTTGCAGCGCTCGAACGGCGCCTGCGACTGGCCGGGACTGCTGCGCGTGGTGACGGCGGCGTGCACTTGGGGCGGTGCCGGCCAATCCGGAAAGAACCAGTTTTCAGTCATGGCGGCACGCCCGGGCCTGATGCGAAAACGATGGCCGATCATCGCATGCGCGCCGCGTCATGGAGCGTCCGGACAACATGCTCTTGCCTGTCATTCCCGCGGATGACGCCGATAGGTCAGAGTTTTCTTGGCGGTCGCAGTTGCAATGTGGTGGTTCACTGCGCCCCTTGTGGGATTCCGGGTTCCCCGGATAATGCAGGCATGCCCGAGAGCCGCATCATTGCTGCAGCCGCGCAGCCGGACGACGCCCTGCTCGACGCCACGATCCGTCCGAAACGCCTGGCCGAGTATCTCGGCCAGCAGGCGGTGCGCGAGCAGATGGGCATCTATATCGAGGCGGCACGCAAGCGCGGCGGGGCGCTGGACCACGTGTTGATCTTCGGTCCGCCGGGCCTGGGCAAGACCACGCTCAGCCATGTGGTCGCCAACGAGCTCGGGGTGAATCTGCGCTCCACGTCCGGCCCGGTACTGGAGCGCGCAGGGGATCTCGCCGCGCTGCTCACCAACCTCGAGCCGAACGATGTGCTGTTCGTCGACGAGATCCACCGCCTGGCGCCGGTGGTCGAGGAAGTGCTGTACCCGGCCATGGAAGACTTCCAGATCGACATCATGATTGGCGAGGGCCCGGCTGCACGTTCGATCAAGCTCGACCTGCCGCCGTTCACCCTGATTGGCGCCACCACGCGCGCCGGCATGCTCACTGCGCCCCTGCGTGACCGCTTTGGCATCGTGCAACGGCTGGAGTTCTACAGCCCGGAGGAGCTCACGCAGATCGTGGCGCGGGCCGCGCGCATCCTGGACATCGAGTGCGCTGCCGCCGGCGCCGAGGAAATCGCACGGCGCTCGCGCGGCACGCCACGCATTGCCAACCGCCTGTTGCGCCGGGTGCGCGACTACGCCGAGGTGCGCGCCAATGGCACGGTCACGGCGGTCGTGGCCAAGGCGGCGCTGGACATGCTGAAGATCGACCCCCAGGGTTTCGACGAGCTGGACCGGCGCCTGCTCGGGATCATCATCGAGAATTTCGAGGGTGGCCCAGTAGGCGTGGAGTCCCTCGCCGCGGCCCTGAGCGAGGATCGCGGCACGCTGGAGGACGTGGTCGAACCCTACCTGATCCAGCAGGGCTACCTGGTGCGCACCGCGCGCGGGCGCATGGCCAGTGCCAAGGGTTGGCGCCATCTTGGACTTGCGCCACCGCCGCGCTCGAGCCGGGCGGCCGACCTGTTTGCCGCCGACGCCGGCGATCCGGGGCAGCCCGATGCCTGAGCCCGCACCGTTTACGTGGACCGTCCGCGTGTACTGGGAAGACACTGATGCCGGTGGCGTGGTGTACCACGCCAGTTACCTGCGTTTCCTGGAGCGTGCCCGCACCGAATGGTTGCGTGCCCGCGGCGTCGACCAGATCGGCCTGAAACAGGACCGTGGCTTGGCCTTCCTGGTTCGCGACATGCAATTGGACTTCCTGCGCCCAGCCCTGCTGGATGATGAATTGACGGTAACGCTTGCTGTGACGCAATGTCGCGCAGCCAGTATCCTGTTCGCCCAGACTGTCGTCCGCGCGGACGGAATATGCCTGGTACAAGCCAACGTGCGGGTTGCCTGCGTGGATATTCGGCGCATGCGGCCGGCGCAAATCCCGGTGGATTTGCTGACGCTGCCCTGATCGGCGGTCGCCGCGATCCCGATTCCGGCCTTTCGGCAGGGGAGCTGGGACGGCGCGGCGTGGTTGGTTTTCCCTATGACGAGAACCCCTGGCGGAGCAGCGGCAAGCCATGAACGGTGGACTGAACGTTTTTACCCTCATCGCGCAGTCGAGCGTGCCGGTGCAACTGGTGCTGCTGGTACTGCTGGTGTTTTCGTTCCTCTCGTGGGTGATCATCATCCGCAAGCACACGCAGACGAAGGTGGCGCTGGAAACCGCCGAGCGGTTCGAGGAACGTTTCTGGTCCGGCGGCGACCTGGCGCAACTGTTCCGCGAGGTGGGCAGCCGCGGTGGCGAGGATGGCGGCAACGGCATCGAGACCATCTTCGAGTCCGGCTTCCGCGAATTCGCGCGCCAACGGCAGCGCAAGGCGCATGATCCGCGCATCGTCATCGAGGGCACCGAGCGTGCCATGCAGGTTTCGGTGACCCGTGAGGTCGGCCTGCTCGAGCGCAACCTCGAATTCCTCGCCAACGTCGGCTCGGTGAGTCCCTACATCGGTTTGTTCGGCACGGTCTGGGGCATCATGGGCGCGTTCCAGGGCCTGGGCGAGTTGCATGACGTGACGATTGCCGCCGTCGCCCCGCATATTTCCGAAGCGCTGGTGGCCACCGCGATGGGCTTGTTCGCGGCCATCCCCGCGCAATGGGCGTACAACCGCTTCGCCAACAAGGTCGAGCGCATCGCCTCGCGCTACGACGTGTTCCAGGACGAGTTTTCCTCGCTGCTGCAACGGCAGATCCAGACTGACGACGCGGCCTGAGCAGGAGCGGCGAGCATGCGTGAAGTCCGGCGAAAGCGGCTCAAGCTCAAGTTCGAGATGAACGTCGTGCCGTATATCGACGTGATGCTGGTGCTGCTCATCATTTTCATGGTGACCACGCCGATGATGAACTCCAACGTGGACGTGCAGTTGCCGCAGGCGGACGCCAAGTCCCTGCAGCAGAAGAAGGATCCGGTGCTGGTCTCGGTGATGCAGGACGGCACGCTGTACCTCACCTTGCCGGGAGCGGCCAAGGAGCAGCTCGATGCCGACGCGCTCAAGGTCAAGGTGGGCGCGTTCGTGCGCGTGAATCCCGAAGTCAGCGTCCTCGTGGGCGGCGACGAGCGTGGCAGCTATGGTGGCGTCTTCAAGGTACTGGCGGATCTGCAGCAGGCGGGCGTTGCCAAGGTTGGCCTGATGGGTCAGCCCGAACAAGCCCGGGGCGCGCCGCATGGACGACAGTAGGACGACGCCAAAGGCGGTCGTGCTGGCCGCCGTCCTGCACCTGGGCATCGTCGGTTTCCTGTTCCTGGCGATCCTGCCGTGTTCGAGCTACGAGTCGTTCTTCGGCGCCCTGGGCCTGCCTCCGGCGTGGAACCCGATCACCTGCTCGGAGCCGTTGCAACTGCAGGGCCCGATCATCGAGGCCACCTTGATCGGCCCCACCGGCAGCCCGCCGCCCAAGCCGGTCAAGGCCAAGCCCGTGCCGGACACGGTGCCGCCGCCGCCTGCCGTGCCGCCGCCGAAGCCCCAGGTCGAGGCGCCGCAGCTCAAGACTTTGCCGCCGCCACCGGAGCATCCCGATGTGAAGGACCAGGAGCGCGTGGTCCAGGATGCGGTGAAGCAAGCCGAGGACGCCAAGCGCCTGCAGGAAGAAAAGCAGCGCCAGCGGCAATCCGAACTGGACGCCCAGGCGGCCAAGCAGAAGCAGGAAAAGCAGAAGCAACTCGATGAGTTGTTTGCCAAGATGGATGCCGCCGCGCAGCAGACCCGGCGCCTGGACAACAAGGCCAAGCAGGCCCAGCAGCAGATGAAGGATCTGGAAAAGGCGCAGGACCAGGGCCAGCCGGATCTGCCGGCGGCCGCCCAGCGGCAGAGCGGCAACGACAGCAAGGACGCCAATTTACGCGACGAATACCTGGCCGCCATTCAGAATGCGGTCACGCCCAACTGGCTGCGTCCGGATAACATGCCAAATGTGCCGTGCAAGGTGCATATCGTGCAATTGCCCGGCGGCGACGTGCTCAGCGCCAAGGTCGACCCCAGCTGCCCGTATGATGAGGCAGGCAAGCGTTCGGTCGAAAACGCGGTGTTGCGATCCGAACCTTTGCCGTACAAAGGTTTCGAGAGTGTCTTTTCGCGCGATTTGATTTTCACCTTCAGGCCACAATGATCCGACCGATGAGCAAACCACGTTTCCGTTTCGCGCTGTTCCTGTTCGCCCTGTTGGCATTGCTGGGCGGACCGGCTGCCGCCCAGTCGCTCAACGTCGACATTGTCGGCGGGCTGAAGACGGCCACGCCAATCACCGTGGTGCCGTTTGCGCAAAATGGCGGCGCGCCGCTGCCGACCGATGTGGCCGCGGTCATCACCAACGATTTCAACCGTTCGGGCAAGTTCCGCGTGCTGCCCAAGAGCGACATCGTGGAGTTCCCGGCCAAGGGCGCGGACATCAAGTTTCCGACCTGGAAGCTGCTCAAGCAGGATTACATCACCGTCGGCCGCATCAGTGACGCCGGCGGCGGCATGCTGCGGGTGGAGTACGAGTTGTGGGACGTCAACAAGCAGCAGAGCCTGCTGGCCCAGGCGTTTACCGCCCCGGCCGGGGACCTGCGCGGCGTGGCCCACCAGATCGCCGACCAGATCTACGAAAAGGTCACCGGCGTGCGCGGCGCGTTCTGGACCCGCATCGCCTACGTCACCAGCGTGGGTCTGGGCAACAACATGACCTATTCCTTGATCGTGGCCGATTCCGATGGCTTCAATCCGCAGGTCGTGGCCCGTTCCAGGGAGGCCTTGCTGACGCCGCGCTGGTCGCCGGATGGCCGGAAGATCGCCTACGTCTCGTTCGAGAGCGGCAACTCGGCCATCTACGTGCAGGACATCACCACCGGCTCGCGCCAGTTGGTGGAAGCGCATCCCAAGGGCGTCAATGGCTCCCCAGCGTGGTCACCGGATGGCACCAAGCTTGCCGTGGCCCTGTCCTATGTCGGCAACCTCGAGTTGTTCGTGCTCGATCTGCAGACCAGAAAGGAAACCCAGCTGACCCACAACCTGGCGATCGACACCGAGGCGGTATGGGCGGCGGATGGGCAAAGCATTTATTTCACTTCGGACCGTTCCGGCGTCCCGCAGGTTTACCAGATCCCGGCGACCGGGGGTACGGCACAGCGCGTCAGTTTCCATGGCCAGCGCAACGCTGCCCCGGCGATCAGTTACGACGGCAAACAATTGGCCATGGTAGAGGGTCAAGGGAACGTGTATCGTATTGCCGTCATGGATCTGGCCCTGGGCGGCCAGGTGAGGTTTCTTTCGCCCGGGCCACTCGACGAATCGCCGAGTTTTGCTCCAAATGCCAGTATGTTGCTTTACGCCGCCACCGAGGGGCGTCGTGATGTTTTGTATGCCGTATCAGCCGACGGTTTGGTTCGCCAGCGCCTGGAGTTGTCCGATGGCGATGTGCGTGATCCGTCCTGGGGGCCGTACCGGCAACGTTGAATTCCAATGCAGCCGCTCCATTGGCGGTCGCACGCGTCCAGGGAAAGGACCTGAAGAGTGCCAGGGACGCCGTTCGGTTTTGACCGGCGACGTTTACGTACTGTTACGGTCGTTTAGGTTAGATCAATGTTATTATGTGAGGGACGCTCGCCTCGTGCCATGGGAAACCAGTGCACTGGCGTAGCCGTGCCGTTATCCGTGTCGAAAATCGTTGGTTTGGAACTTAACTCGTAAGGAAGTCACCATGAATAAGACCGTTCGCGTCGCTTTGATCGCCCTGATGTGTGTGGGTGCGGCCGCTTGCTCGAAGAAACAGGAAGTCAAACCGGCTCCGCCCGCTCCGGCGCCGGAAGTTGCCCAGACCGAGGCTCCGCCTCCCAGCAACAAGTACACCCCGGAAGATCTCGATACCGACGCGTGCCTGCGCCAGCGTGTCGTGTATTTCGATTTCGACAAGTCCGAAATCAAGCCGGAATTCCAGCAGATCATGGCTTGCCATGCCAAGTATCTGCAGGATCGTCCGATGGCTCACGTCCGTCTCGAAGGCAATACCGACGAGCGTGGTACGCGGGAGTACAACCTCGGCCTCGGCGAGCGTCGTGGCAATGCGGTAGCCGATGCCCTGCAGGCCAATGGCGCTGCTGCCAGTGAAATGGAAGTGATCAGCTATGGCAAGGAGCGTCCGGTGTGCCGTGAGCACAACGAAGACTGCTGGAGCAAGAACCGTCGCGTGAATATCGTCTACACGGCGAAGTAATGAGGTTTGCTGAAAAACTTTCAGCAAGGATCGGCATGGCGGCCGCAGTTGCGACCGCCATGCTGGTTGCATGGCCGGCATTGGCCCAGGACTCGCGGCTGAGTCTGGCCGACCGCGTGAGCCGCCTGGAGCAGCAAGCCCAGAGCCGCGACAGCGGCGGCGTCGGCATGGTCAATCAAATATCCCAGATGCAGGCCCAGTTGCGGCAATTGCAGGGACAAATCGAGGAGCTGCAGCATCACCTGCAACAGCTCGATGACAAGAGCAAGGCTCAATATATTGATCTCGATTCGCGCCTGTCGCGTATCGAGCAGGGTGGTGCCGGTACTGCCGGTGCCGCAGGTGTCGGGGCGACGTCGCCCGGCGTGAATGAAAATGCCGCGGCCGCGCATGCGCCCGCCGGCCAGAGTGCGCCTGCTGCTGCCGGATCGACGGCGCCCCCTTCGGCAGCCGACAACGATGCCGCGCAGGCTGCCTATGGCGTGGCCTTCAAATCCATCCGCGATGGCAACTACGTGGCTGCGGCGCGCGAGTTCCGCGCCTTCGTCGAACAGTATCCGAATCATCCGCTGGCGCCCAACGCCTGGTATTGGCTCGGCGAGTCGTATTACGTCACCACCAATTATCCGGTGGCGCTCGCAGCGTTCAAACAGGTGGTCAGCCAGTTCCCTGACAGCGAGAAGGCGTCGGACGCCCTGCTCAAGGTCGGTTTCACCGAGCTCGAGCTGAAGCATGAGGCCAACGGCAAGGCGGCGCTGACCTCGGTGATCGCCAAGTATCCAGGGACCAACGCAGCCCAGCTCGCGCAGGAACGGTTGCGGCGTCTGCAGCACCCCAACAGCGGCTGAAGTCGACAGGTGCAGCGGCGGCGGCCGGGAGACACGGCCCGCGCCGCGATGCGATCTGCGCCAAGACAAACCAGGCCCGGGTGGCATGTCGTGAATATGAAAGAATTGCCGGCGGTGGAGGCAGCGACGGAAGCCGATCTTGCCGGCTTGCGCCTGCGCGTTGCGGAGATCTTCCACTCCCTCCAGGGTGAAGCTGATGCCAGCGGTTGGCGCACGGTGTTCATCCGACTCACCGGTTGTCCGCTGCGCTGCGTGTGGTGCGATACCGAATACGCGTTTCACGGCGGCCAGTGGCATTCCATGGCCGACATCCTTGCGGCTGTGGCGCCGTTTGCGACCCGGCACGTCTGCGTCACCGGCGGCGAGCCGCTGGCCCAAAAGCGCTGCCCGATCCTGTTGCGCGCGCTGTGCGACCGCGGCTACGCGGTGTCGCTGGAGACCTCTGGCGCGTTGGATGTCTCCCCGGTCGACCCGCGCGTGGTCAAGGTCATGGACCTGAAGGCACCGGGTTCGGGCGAGTGCGCACGCAACCTGTGGAGCAATCTTGAGTATCTGTCGCCGCACGACCAGGTCAAGATCGTGTTGGTCGACCGTGCCGATTACGACTGGGCGTGCGGCGTGATCGAGGAGCATCAGCTGACGCAGCGTTGCGCGGTCTTGCTGTCGCCCGCGTATGGCCTGCTCCGGCCCCGGACGCTGGCCGACTGGATCCTTGAGGACAAGTTGCCAGTGCGCTTCCAGATGCAGCTGCACAAGCTCCTCTGGGGCGACGTGCCCGGGCATTGACGATGTGCCGGCACGTGCGCGCGGCGGGATGGGTATTGGGCCGCCTACAGGCGGAGTACGGGCCGGTCGGGTGCCTTGGCCGGATCAAGACAGGGAGCAGGACGTGGTCGGGACGATGATGCGCAAGGCAGTCGTGTTGGTTTCTGGCGGCATGGACTCGGCGGTGACGCTGGCGCTGGCGCGCGAGGAGGGTCATGCCGTCTATGCGTTGAGCGTGGCTTACGGCCAGCGCCACGATTCGGAATTGCAGGCAGCGCAGCGCGTGGCTGCATCGTTGGGCGCGATCGAGCACAAGGTCGTGAGCGTGGACCTGCGCAGCATCGGCGGCTCGGCGCTGACCGCGGACATCGACGTCCCCGTCGATGCGCCGCATGCGGCCAAGGATGGGCGGATTCCGATTACCTATGTGCCCGCACGCAACACCATCATGCTGTCGATTGCGCTTGGCTGGGCCGAGGTGCTTGGCCAGGCAGATATCTGGTGCGGGGTCAATGCCGTGGATTATTCGGGCTATCCCGATTGTCGGCCGGAATTCATCGACGCCTTCCAGGCGCTGGCAAAGCTCGCCACCAAGGCGGGCGTGGAAGGCGCCACGATCGCCGTGCATGCGCCACTCATGTACCTGGGCAAGGCCGACATTGCACGCGAGGGACAACGCCTTGGCGTGGATTTCTCGGCCACCGTCAGCTGCTACCAGGCCGATGCCGAGGGCCGCGCCTGCGGCCATTGCGACGCCTGCCGCCTGCGCGCCGAGGGGTTTGCGCGTGCCGGTCTCGTCGATCCGACGCGCTACCGGTGAGTGCGTCGGCTTGCTTGTGTGCACGCAGGGCGCCCCCTAAACTTGCAGGCTTGCCTTGGGCATCACGGGTCGTTAGCTCAGTCGGTAGAGCAGTAGACTTTTAATCTATTGGTCCCGGGTTCGAATCCCGGACGACCCACCAACGACCAGGCGGTGTTGGCGTCTCCCTTTCGGTCGCGATAAGCGCCTGCCGGCAGGTGCCGCCATCAGGGCTGCCTCCTTGGCAGTCCCGGAAGAGATGTACGAGAGTTCAGTGGATGCGCGCGTTTCGGGCGGCCATTGTGGCGCAGCGTGCGGTCGACTGCCTGAGTTCACCAGACGGCCGGATAACCACGTCACGATGAGTTTCCTGCGTATGACCGCCCTGTGCGAATACCCGGCCACGCCGGTTTTGCGGCCCCTGTGGCCGACCGGCCTGCTGCTGGCGCTGGCGCTGGCGAGCGGCAGTGCTTCAGCCCAGATTGAACCGCCCGCGGTACACGCAACCACGATAGCCAATGGCCAGCTCGCACTCGATGGTCGGGTCGATGGCGCGCTGTGGTCGCAGGCGGGCGCTGTCGAACTGACCCAGCAGAGTCCGCGGCCTGGCCACGCCACGCCATTTCGAACCCGGGTGTTGCTGTTGCACGACGAGAACACGCTGTACGTGGGCGTGATTTGCGATGACCCCGATCCGGCCCAGATCAGCGCGAGCACGCTCAAGCGCGACAGTGACCAGTCGCAGGACGATGGCGTGACCCTGGTCCTGGATCCGTTCTACACCCACCGCTCGGCCTATATTTTCCAGGTAAACGCAAGCGGAGCCATGGCCGATGGCCTGTTGGCGCCGACCCCCACGGCCACCAGCAATTACAACGGCGTGGATTACAGCTGGAACGGCACCTGGCGGGCGAAAGTGCAACGCAATGCACATGGCTGGACGGCCGAGATCGCGATCGACACGCGCGCCCTGCAGTACGACCGCAACGCGCCTGCGTGGGGCTTCAACATCAATCGCTATGTCCCACGCGAGACGCTCAAGCTCAACTGGTCGGGGCTGACGTTGGACTCGCAGGTGTACAACCTCCCGCGCGAGGGCAGGCTCACCGGCCTGAACGATCTCAGCCGCGGCAGCGGCATCGATTTTCGCCCCTATGGACTGGTCAGGGACCGGCCGCTCGATGGCACCTCGGCCGAGGGTGGATTCGACCTCAAGTACAACTTCACGCCGGCCATCGCCGGCCTGCTCACCTACAACACGGACTTCGCCGAGGCGGAGCCCGACAAGATGCAGATCAACACCACGCGCTTTGCCTTGTCGTTCCCCGAGACGCGCCAGTTTTTCCTGGATGGCTCGAACCTGTTCACGTTTGGCTACGGTTTGAACGGCAAGTCGGGCGCCACCTTCGTCCCTTACCAGTCGCGGCGGATCGGGCTGTTGAGAGGGCAGACCGTGCCGATGCGTGAAGGCGTCAAGCTGATGGGACAGTCCGGCTCGGGGAGCTTTGGCGTGCTGGGCGTGCGTACCGGAGACAGCAGTGTCTCCGATGCCACCGACTTGTTTGTCGGGCGGGGCGCCTACAACGTCAACCAGAACCTGCAAGTGGGCACCTTGATCACGCATGGCGATCCACGGGGTCTGAGCCGCAACACCCTGGTCGGCACCGATGCGGTCTGGCGTACGTCGACCTTCATGGGCGACAAGAACCTCAACCTGTCGGCCTGGGGAGCCCGCTCCACGGGCGAGGTGCCCGCGGGCAGCCGCGCGGGCTACGGTGCCGGCATCGATTATCCGAACGATCTATGGATCCTGCGCGCCAACGTGAACGTGTTTGGCGCCGGGCTGGACCCCACCCTGGGCTTCCTGCCACGGCCGGGGACCAGGCAGTATTTCGCCGAGTTCGACTATGCACCGCGGCCCAAGAGCGACACCTGGGATTGGATTCAGCAGTTCTACTGGCACGGCACGTATACGCAGGTGGACGGCATCCGCGGTGGCAAGCAAAGCTCGGAATGGAAGCTGTTCCCGAACTTCAACACGGTCGGCGGGTATTTCTACTCGTTCGAGTATTACCGCGAGTCCGATGCGCCGGCGCGCCCCTTTGCCGTCACGCCGACGGTGATTGTTCCGGCCGGCAAGTACCTGTGGAATTATTACGGCGTCCGCTTCAATACCCCGAAATTCTGGCCGCTGGTGCTGACCCTGTCCGGCTATACCGGCGGCTACTATGACGGGCGCATGGATCACCCGCTGGTCCAGGTCAACTGGAACACGTTTTCCGGACGGCTGCAGCTCGAAGCCTCACAGGAGCTGTTTTTCATCCACCTGCCGCAGGGCAACGTGCACAAGCGGTTGTCGATCCTGGGCGCCACCTGGTCCTTCGCCCAGGACCTTTACGTCACCACGCTGATGCAGAAGGCGAGCGAGCTGCGCGGCGTGAACCTGTACGCCAAACTGCACTGGATGGTCGACTCCACCAAAAACGTATACCTGATCTGGAGCCGCGGCTTGACCACGGAGACCAATGGCCTCGGCGTGCCGGTAGTGGCGCCCGGCAACAATGTGACGTTCAAGGTGCAGTGGGACTTTTTCTGATGCGCCGGCGGTTCAACGGCTGCCGCGCGAGGCTTGGCGGCGGCGGTTGAGGCGCTCGATCAGCAGGGGTATCAGGGCGAGCACGGCAATGGCCGCCATCGGCAGCAGGATCTCGGAGTGCAGCAGGAGACCGGGACCGAGCGTGTCGGTATGGCTCAGGACGTCCCCCAGCCCGGCGCCGATCGAGGTTTCAAAGATCAGCGAAGTCGTGCCGCCGAGCCAGCTTGCAGCAAGGAACAAACCGAGCGGGCAGCGCAGCCAGGCCAGGCAGATGGTCATGACGCCGAACGGCATGATCGGCACGAAGCGCAGGAACAATGTATAGCTCACTGGATGTTGTTCGAAGCCCTCGTGCAGACGGGCGATGACCGCGGGCGGTTGACGCGTACCGGCTCTGAAGGCGCGCCGGCTGGCCAGGTACAGGATCAGCGAACCCAGGGTCAAGCCGACGGACGAGCACAACGTGCCGTCGACCACGCCGAACGCAAAGCCGCCGGCAAGGATCACCACGATCGTCCCGGGTACGCCCGTGGACATGGTCAAGGTCAGCAGGCCGATGTAGGCGATCCGGCTGACGACCGGATGGGCGGCGATTTGCGCGTGCCAACGTGCCTGGTTGGCGAGCAGGTGATGCGGGTTCAGCCAGTCCAGTGCGCCGGAGGCGATGAGCGTCACGCCGAGCGCCACCAGGGCCAGCAAGGGCAGGGCGGCACGCAGGCGGCGCAGCAGGGCCTGAAGGTTCAATAGCGTGGTCCACTGGTGCCGTAGGCCGCCAGGACTTGGCGCGCTTCCTCGCGCAGGATGTCGCGGCGTACGGTGATGTCACGCCGTTCCAACTCGCCGATCCAGTCGGTTGGCAGGGGGCCTTCGTCGAACCCAGCCAGCGCCTCGGCGTCTTCGGCACGGGCGCCGATCAAGAGCTCGTCTATGCCGGCCCAGATGATGGCGCCGTAGCACTGACAGCAGGGTTGCGTGCTGGTGGCCAGCACGAAGTGTCCGCCATCGGCGTTCAGTCGCGGACGGCCGGTGCGTTGCTGGGCCAGGCTCAATGCCAGGATCTCGGCGTGGGCGATGGAGCGCCCACTGTCCATGACACGGTTCAGGCCGACGGCGACCAGCCGGCCGTTGTGGGCGTTGAACACCGCTGCCGCAAACGGCCCACCGGCGTCGCGCTGATTGTGCCCGGCGAGCTCTACCGCCAGGCCGACGCGCTCCTCGTCCGTGTGGTAGCGGCGATTGACGTCGGCAGCTGCGATGACCCAGGACGGCAACTCGAGCTGGATACGCAGCGGCAGCATCTCAATGACCGGCCTGGCGCGCCCAGGTGTCCCGCAAGGTGACGATGCGGTTGAAGACCGGTGCCTGCGCGCGGTGGTCGACGCGGTCGGCGACGAAGTAACCGAGGCGTTCGAACTGGTAGCGCTGTTCCGGCGCCGCGTCGGCGGCCGCGGGTTCGAGCCAAGCCTGCATCACGCGCTTCGCCGCCGGGTTGAGATGCGCAAGCCAATCCTGCCCGGCCTCGTCGCTTTCCGGCGCCGGCACGTTGAACAGGCGTTCGTAGAGACGCACTTCGGTCGCCACTGCGTGCGGCGCACTGACCCAGTGCAACGTGCCCTTGACCTTGCGCTCGGCGCCCGGCAAGCCCTGGCGCGAGCTTGGGTCCAGGGTGCAGTGCAGTTCCACCACGCTGTCGGCGGCATCCTTGAGCACGTCGTCGCAGCGCACGATGCCTACCCCGCGCAGGCGCACCTCGCCACCGGGGCGCAGGCGGTGGAAGCCCTTGGGCGGGACCTCGGCGAAATCCTCGCGCTCGATCCACAGCTCACGCGAGAATGGCACCTCGCGCGTGCCGAAACTCTCATCCTTGGGGTGGTTGGCAAAACACAGGATCTCGCTGTGGCCCTCGGGGAGGTTGGTGATGACGAGGCGCAACGGGTCGAGGACTGCCATGCGTCGCGGCGCGCTGGCATCGAGATCCTCGCGGATGCAGCCCTCCAGCACGCTGTAGTCGATCACGCTGTTCTGCTTGCTGACGCCGACGCGCTCGACGAACAGGCGCAGCCCCGCCGGAGTGAAGCCGCGCCGGCGCAGGCCGCGCAGCGTGTTCATGCGCGGATCGTCCCAGCCGTCAACGTGGTGCTCGGCTACCAGCTGCGCGAGCTTGCGCTTGCTCGTGATGCAGTAGCTCAGGTTCAGGCGTGAGAACTCGATCTGTCGAGGCTTGGCTGGCTTGGCTTCGAGGCCGGCGTCCACCACCGACTGCCACAACTCCGGATGGTTGGGCAGGTCGACGTGGTCCACGCACCAGTCGTAGAGCGGGCGATGGTCCTCGAATTCCAGCGTGCACAGCGAGTGGGTGATGCCTTCCATGGCGTCGGACAGCGCGTGGGCGATGTCGTACATCGGGTAGATCGGCCACGCATCGCCGGTGTTCTGGTGCGACACCTTGCGGATGCGGTACAGCGCCGGATCGCGCAGGTTGATGTTGCCGGCGGCCATGTCGATCTTCGCGCGCAAGGTCTTGCTGCCGTCCGCGAACTCGCCGGCGCGCATGCGCCTGAACAGGTCGAGGTTTTCCGCCACGGAACGCCCGCGCCAAGGCGAATCGCGGCCCGGCGCGGTGAGCGTGCCGCGGTATTCGCGCATCGCATCGGCGTCCAGGTCGTCGACGTAGGCCAGCCCGTCCTCGATCAGTTTCAGCGCGGCACGGTAGAACACCTCGAAATAGTCCGAGGCGTGGCGCAGCTCGTGCCAGTCGAAGCCGAGCCAGCGCACGTCCTCCTTGATGCCGGCGACGAACTCGGGATTTTCCTTGCCCGGGTTGGTGTCATCCAGGCGCAGGTTGCACCAGCCGTTGAATTCGCGGGCAATGCCGAAGGAGAGGCAAATCGCCTTGGCGTGGCCGATGTGCAGGTAGCCGTTCGGCTCCGGCGGGAACCGGGTGTGGATGGCGTGGTGCTTGCCCGAGGCCAGGTCGTCGCGCACGATCTGGCGGATGAAATCCTGGTGCGCCGTGGAGCTCGCCGCCGCAGTCTGGGCAGGGGTTTGAATCGACATCCGGCAGGTGCTCCGCGGCGCTTTTGCAGAACCGCAAGTTTAGCTGCTTGGCGCGGGAAGCTGGGTAAAGGGGGCAGAGGCAATTTGGTTTGCCACTTAATTGCTTCCGTCCCCCCAGGCGCTTGCCGTTCAGGCGCGCGCGGGGTAGCGTGCAGGTCATGCATATCGTGTATCGGGCAGAAAACCTGTTTGATGCGCATCTGGTCAAGGATGCGCTCGAGCACGCCGAGATCCCGGCCTTCATTTCCGGCGAGTACCTGACGGGCGGCGTTGGCCAGCTCCCGGCCATGGATTACATCGCGGTCATGGTGCCCGAATCGGCGTTGCCTACCGCGCGCGACATCGTGCGGGAAGTCGGGGCGCAGCTGGCCGAGGCGCGCGAGGCCATCGACGACCTCGACGCCGCGCCCGGCGACGGCAGCATGGTCATCCCCTGCTGACGGCCGCGTCCGGCCTCACTGCGCGACGTCGGCGAGACGCTCGACGTAGATCAGCTCGCAGGCGCCGTCGCCGGTGTCGTTGCGGGTCATGGACGTGTTCCAGTGCCAGCCATCCGGGCGGCGCGCGTCGACCAGGAAACCCTCCAGGTGGATGACTTCGCCTGGGCGCACGCGTTTGATCGCATCGCGGACGCCGGCGTCGGCCGGGATCAGGTGCATGTTCGCGCTTGAGGTCTCGATCTCGCGGGCCGGGATCGGCAGTTCGTCGGCACGCCAGAAGTAAAAGCGGCCAGACTGGCGTATCTGCAGCTTGGCCAGCACCGCCGAATCGGACATGCGGCCCCAGCCGAGTGCCAAGTCGGTCGGCACCAGGCTCGCGCCCTCATCCCAGCGATAATCCTCGCGCGAGAGTACGCGGGCCGTGAGCGTGAAATGGGCGCGCGTGGTCAACGTGTAGTCGCCACGCTGCAGCTGCGCACCGCCGCGTCCGAAGTCGATCTGCCCAGGGGGTTCCGGGGCAAGGACGCCGGCGCCTGTGGCAACCGCGCGGTGCTGCCAGCTGGAGGCGGCGCCCCAGAGCACAAGCAGGATGACACCGCCAAACAGGAGTTTGCGCATGGCTCAGGATGATAAGCGGGAATGGAGCGACAAGGCGGTAGCGAACGTGATGCCACCTCGTTTTCCTTCACGGGGTCAGCAAGCCTGCTGGCAAGTCCCGGAATGTCTCTACCAGGCCGCGCAGCACAGTGTGCGCGGCGGTACTCTTGCGCCATAGCATGGCGATGCGCCGGCTCGGCGGGCGCTTGCCGGCAAAGGCGACGAGCTGCACGTTTGGCGTCTGCACCATCGGCGGCTTGCCGGCCAGGACCGGCAACAAGGTGATGCCTACGCCGGCAGCAACCATCTGCCGCAAGGTCTCCAGGCTGGTGGCGCGAAAATCGTTCTTCTCCCCGGCGCCGGCCAGATGGCATACCTCCAGCGCCTGGTCCCGCAGGCAGTGCCCCTCCTCAAGCAAGAGCAGGCTCTGTCCGACCAGGTCGTTCAGACGCAGCGAGTCGCGCTTGGCCAGCGGATGATCTTGCGGCGCAGCCAGCACGAACGGCTCCTCGAACAGGAACTCCACATGCAGGCTCTCGTCGTGCACCGGCAACGCGACGACACAGGCGTCGAGCCGGCCTTCCCGCAGGCGACGTAGCACCTCCTCGGTCTTCTCTTCCACCAGGAGCAATTCCAGGCGGGGAAAGCGCCGGTGGATCGTTGGCACCACGTGAGGCAGCAGATACGGGGCGAGGGTGGGAATGATGCCAAGTCGCAGCGTACCCGACTCGGGGTCGAGCGAGCGATGGGCGATGCTGCGGATCTGCTCCACTTCGTTGAGCGCGGTATGCGCCCGGGCCACGATCTCGCGCCCGACCTCGGTCAGCAACACCTTGCGCGGCGTACGTTCGACCAGGGCCACGCCTAACTCGTCTTCCAGTTTGCGGATTTGGGTCGACAGCGTCGGCTGGCTGACGAAGCACGCCTTGGCCGCGCGCCCAAAATGCCGGTATTCGGCCAGGGCCACGAGGTAATGCAGGTCACGCAGGTTCATGGGCTGCCATCCGTCTTGCGTACTGGCCTCGGGCCGCTGCCGGGGTTTGCCGGCCCTGCCGAGGCGACACACCAAGGTACCGCGAATGCCGGGCCAATCTCCACGTGCAGGCACCAGGCATGGTCGGCTGCGCAGTCGCCTGGCACGGCGGCATCATGGACGCTCGATGACGTGATGCGAGGCGAGGTCGCCTACACTGCCGGCAATGACGACGATCCGGGAATACTGGCTGGCAGTCGCAGCCCGCGGCATCGACCGCTACGACGCCGACCTGCTGCTCGGGCATGTGCTCGGGCGTGGGCGCGGCTGGCTGCTCGCGCATGCCGATGACGTGCTGGACGCCGAGGCCGAGGCGGCGTTTGTCGCGCTCATCGAGCGCCGCCAGGCCGGCGAACCGGTGGCCTACCTGCTCGGTCACTGGGGTTTCTGGTCGCTGGAACTGGAGGTGTCGACGGCCACCTTGATCCCGCGCGTCGAGACTGAACTGCTGGTGGAACTGGCCTTGCGCCGGCTGCCTGAGCCCGGAAATCCCATCCGGGTTGCCGACCTGGGCACGGGCAGCGGCGCCGTCGCACTCGCGCTGGCGCACGAGCGGCCCGATGCGCATGTCACCGCGCTCGACCGGAGTGCCGATGCCCTGGCCGTGGCGCAGCGCAACCTGCGCCGGCTCCAGCTGGGCAACGTCGATCTGGTTCGTAGTGACTGGCTGGCGTCCTTGTTGGCGGATCGCTTCGACTTGATCGTCGCCAACCCGCCCTACATCGAGGCGGGCGACGCGCACCTGCAGCGTGGCGACCTGCGCTTCGAGCCGCCGGCCGCGCTGGTTTCGGGCAGCGATGGGTTGGATGCGATCCGCGCCATCACCAGTACGGCTGGGGCCTGCCTCAAGCCCGGCGGCTGGCTGCTGTTCGAGCACGGCATGGCGCAGGGGCCGGCAGCGTGGGAGCTGTTGTCCGCGGCCGGCTACACCGAGATCGCCACGGTGCAGGACCTGGAGCGCCGTGACCGTGTCTCCCTGGGGCGCAAGCCCGCGTAGCCAGTCGCCGATGTGCCGGCTACGGCCCTCAGCCTACGTCGGCGACATCGCCGTGCGAGAGCTGGGGAAACCGCTCGGCAATGGCCTGGCGTATGCCGGGCAAATCCAACCCGGCCATGCTCAACACCTCGTTGCGCGTGCCATGCTCGAGGAAGACGTCTGGAAGGCCGAGGTGCAATATCGGCAGGGCGATGCCGAGCGCGGCGAGGCACTCGGCCACCGCCGAACCGGCGCCGCCAGCGACGGCATTGTCCTCGAGCGTGACGAACGCTTCGTGGGTTTTCGCCAGCGCCTGCAGCAGCGTCGCGTCCAGCGGCTTGACGAAGCGCATGTTGACCAGGGTCGCATCCAGCTCCGCGGCAATCTCGGCGGCCGTTGGCAGCATGGCGCCAAAACTCAGGATGGCGAGCGTATGGCCGCGCCGGCGCAGCTCCGCCTTGCCGATCGGCAGGGTGTCGAGTGTGGCGTGTACCGCCACCCCGGGACCGGTGCCGCGCGGATAGCGCACTGCGGCCGGGCCGTGGTGGCGGAACGCGGTGCTCAGCAGCATGCGGCACTCGTTCTCGTCGGCCGGCGCCATGACCAGCATGTTCGGCAGGCTGCGCAGGTAGGAGAGGTCGAAGCTGCCGCAATGGGTCGGGCCGTCCGGACCGACCACGCCGGCGCGGTCGATGGCGAAGGTGACGTCAAGGTTTTGCAGCGCCACGTCGTGGATTACCTGGTCATAGGCGCGCTGCAGGAATGTCGAGTAAATCGCCACCACCGGCTTGGCGCCCTCGCAGGCCATGCCCGCGGCCAGCGTGACCGCGTGCTGTTCGGCGATGCCTACGTCGAAGTAGCGCTGCGGATATTCCTGCGAGAAGCGCACCAGTCCGGAGCCTTCGCGCATGGCCGGGGTGATACCCATCAGTTGCGTGTCGGCAGCCGCCATGTCGCACAGCCAGTCGCCGAACACGTCGGTGTAGGTGGGGGCGCGCGCCGCGGGCTTCTTCACCACGCCGGCGTCCGGATTGAACGGCCCTACGGCGTGATAGGCGATCTGCGCGTGTTCGGCCGGCGCGTAGCCCTTGCCCTTGGTGGTGACGACGTGCAATAGCTGCGGGCCAGGCAGATCCTTCACCGTGCGCAGCGCCTGCAGCAGCTGTGGCAGGTTGTGGCCATCGATTGGCCCGGTGTAATGGAAACCCAACTCCTCGAACAAGGTGCTGGGCACGAACAGGCCCTTGGCATGCTCTTCCCAACGCTTGAACAGGCGGCCAAACAAGGAGTGTTTGGGGATCGCGCGCTTGGCCTGCTCGCGCAGCGCGTTCAAGTGCCGGTTCGCCATGGCCCGCGCCATCATCTTGGCCAAGGCGCCGACGTTCTTGCTGATCGACATGCCGTTGTCGTTGAACACCACCAGCATGTTCGGGTCGATGTCGCCGCCGTGGTTCAGCGCCTCGAACGCGATGCCGGCGGTCATGGCGCCATCGCCGATCACGGCCACGACCTTGCGTGGGTCCCCGCGGCGCTGAGCTGCAATGGCCATGCCCAGGGCCGCGGAAATGGAGGTTGAGGAATGGCCGACGCCAAAGGTGTCGTATGGACTCTCGTCGCGCCGCGGGAACGGAGCCAGCCCACCCTTCTTCTTGATCGTGGTGATCTGCTCGCGGCGGCCGGTGAGGATCTTGTGCGGGTAGCACTGATGGCCCACGTCCCACACCAGGCGATCAGCCGGCGTGTCGAACACGCGGTGCAGCGCCACGGTGAGCTCGACCACGCCGAGGCCGGCGCCGAAATGTCCACCCGAGCTCGCCACCGATTCGATCAGGTACGCGCGCAGCTCGTCGGCCACGACGGGCAATTCGGCGTCAGGCAGGCGGCGCAGGTCGGCTGGGCTGTCGATCAGTGCCAGATGGGGGTAGAGGACGGGGTCGGTCATCGCGGTATTGTTGGTTGCAACGTCGGCCCGGGCAAGCGTGGAAATGTGAACTTCGTGGCCGGCCGCCGGATCAGGCGGCAGCACGTTGCCGGTCGCGGGGCAGGCGGCTGACCAGAAACTCCATCTGGTCGGCCAGGATGTTGCGGTTGGACAGGATCAGGTGCTCCACCCAGCTTGGCCGGTAGGGTATGGCCAGCAGCGGCATGTGCGCTTCCTGCGGGGTGCGGTTGCTCTTGCGCAGGTTGCAGCCCAGGCAGGCGCTGACCACGTTCTGCCATTCGTCGCGGCCGCCCTTGGACACTGGCAGTACATGGTCGCGGGTGAGTTCGCTGCGGGCGAACTGGTTGCCGCAGTACAGGCACATGAGGCGGTCGCGGGCAAACAGCGCGGTGTTGCTGAGCGTCGGCGACGGATCGATCGCCAGGTCGCGGCAGCGTCCGGTGCTGGCGATGATCGGGTGCAGGCGCAGGAGGCTCTGCGTGCCATGCAACCGGTTGAACCCACCGCGTACCAGCAGGCACGGATCGCCCAGCGTCCAGGCCACGGCATCGCGCACGTACAGGCACACTGCATCCTGCCAGCTGATCCAGTCCAGGACGTGGCCGGCGGCGTCCAGGGACAGCACCCGGGTCGCGTTCAAACTTGCAGGATGAAGGACATCGATCGACATGGGTTTCGGTTCTCGGCACCCGTACCAACCTTTGCAGCATAGTGAATAAAGGGGACGTGGCAAATTAAGCCGCGAAAACGTTCCGGGCCT
This sequence comes from Rhodanobacter sp. FW510-R10, assembly GCF_058781105.1. NCBI lineage: Bacteria > Pseudomonadati > Pseudomonadota > Gammaproteobacteria > Lysobacterales > Rhodanobacteraceae > Rhodanobacter > Rhodanobacter sp. FW510-R10. The sequence goes on from NZ_JBYSWL010000001.1 coordinate 1,421,956, forward strand.
GCGGGGACCACGGCAGCTTAATTTGCCACGTCCCCCTTGGCCACGTCCTGTTATTTAACACGCACAGTAAGGCTTTGTGCGGCGGTGCCGACCGGCCCGAGCCCGTCGCTGAGGACGGACAGGGTTTCGCCGAGGCCGCTCGGGCCGAAGCTGACGCGGGTGTCAAGACCGACCCAGCCCGCTTCCGGTTGGCGGATGAAGTGGACGGTGAGGTCGACGTTGGCGAAGAACACCTCGCCGGGCGGCTCACGCACGGCAAGTCCATTGGCGGTGTCGACCAACTTCAGGAAGCCGGCGACCGGTGGATCGTTTTCGCCGGCGACCAGCGGGTAGCGCGTGCGAATCCAACTGCGGCCATGTCCGGGCCGCGCGTCGGCGGAACGCCGCGCTTCCAGCGAGGCGACGAAGCCGCCGTCCCAGATTGCCGACATGGTCAGGGCAGGCATCGTCCCGGGCAACGGCAGCGCAGACCATTCGACGCCTTGCACCGGCGTGGTATCCGTGCCGACGAGGCGCCAGATGCGCGCCCGGACGCTCGTGCGCTCGCCGTGCCGCATGCAGGCCTCGACCAGCTCGATGGTACGGCCCGGGCGGATGACCTGCGTCTCGATGGTGAACTCGCCGGACTCGATGACGCCGAGCACGTCGACGGAAACGCGGGACACCAGCTTGTCACTCGGCAAGCGGCGTTCCACCTCGGCCAGCAAGAGCCCGGAAGCCGGCGCCAGGTGCTGCTCGCCAGGCTGCCAGGCACCCTGGGAGTGCAGGGTGGAGATGAAGCGGTGTTCACTGCGGCGCACGTAGAACGCATCCGGGCAGGCTGCACCGGCCTGGCCGAGATGGCGGTTTTCTGCAACAGTCATGCGCAGAGTCTAACGACCGATAAAGGGGACGTGGCAAATTAAGCCGCCCGGCGCCCTCGCAAGCCCGGGACTTTCCTGTAGCTTGATTTGCCGTCTCCCCTTTATCCCCCGTCCCCTTTATCCCCTGATATAGTCACGTGCTGACATAGACCCGACGCCGGGTTTTGGAGGGGCGCCACGTCGGCGGCCCCGGTCTGGCGGGGTAGAGGTAAAGACGTGGCCGAAGTCATTTTCTACGAACATCCGGTGCCGCTCAATCGCAGCGAGCACAAGGATCTGCGCCTGCGTGGCACGGGCAACGTGAAGTTTGCCATGAACACGCATTCGGTACCGCTGACCGGTGCCGAGTTCCCGCTTGCCGCGCGCGACCTGTTGATCGTGTTTGGCGGCAATGCGGTCGAAGAGGCCGGCCCGATCGCGCTGCTTGGCCTGCGGCAGAACGAGAACCTGTTCATCGATGCCGATGGCCAGTGGGAAGCGAACGCGTACATTCCGGCCTTCGTGCGGCGTTACCCGTTCGTGCTGGCAGAGAAGCCCGCGAACGCCGATGGCACGCCGCAGAGCGAGGATCTCACGGTGTTCCTCGACGACAAGTACGAAGGGTTTGGCCAGGTCGATGGCGATCGCCTGTTCAACGAGGATGGCAGCGACGGCGAGCTGCTGACCAACGCGGTGAAGTTCCTTGGCGAGTTCCAGCAAAACATCGAGCGCACGCGCTGGTTCATGCGCCAGCTGGTCGCGCACGACCTGCTGGAGCCACGCAATGTCCACCTGGAGAAGCCGGGCAAGGATGGCGTGGGGCCACGCTCGATCAACCTCAACGGCCTGTTCGTGGTCAACGAGGAAAAGGTGCGCGCGCTGGACGAGAAGACCGCCCTGGAATTCGCCCGCAACGGGGTGTTTGGCTGGATCTACGCCCACCTGCTGTCGCTGTCGAACATCGATCGCCTGACCCAGCGCCTAGAGCGCCGCGAGCAGTCCGAGGCGGCCAACATCAGCACGCAGTGAGCCGGCGTCGACCGCGGGCAGGTCATGGCGGCGCACTTGTGCTGCCTATGCTGGGCGGCCAACTCAGCGTGGCCTGCAGCCGTTGCTGGCCATCGAGCCGGAAGTCCAGGCTGAGCTCGAGCACTTGCGCCGCGGCGCGGGCCAGGGCCAGGCCGAGGCCGGCGTGCGCCGCATGGGGCAGCTGCTTGCGCCAGAAGCGCTGGCCCAGTTTGTCCAGGTCGGCCGCTTCCAGGCCGGGCGCCGCATTGTCGATGCGCACGCCGTCACGCTCCAGGCGCAGCGTGACCACGTCGCCGCGTGGCGCGTAGCTGCAGGCGTTCGCCAGCAGGTTGCCGATGACCACCTCCAGCAAGGCCGGATCGGTGCGCAAGCGGCGTGCCTGCGTAAACTCGCCGCGCAGTTGCACGCCCCGCGTCGTCGCGGCTGCTTTTTGGCGTTGCAACTGGTGTTCCAGCCAGGGACCGAGTGCGAGATCCTGCCAGTCCGGAGCCTCGATGCGCGATTGCAACCTGGTCAGCAGCAGCAGCGCGGTCACCGTGGCCTCGAGCTCGGCGCCGATGCTACCGACTTCGCCAAGCACGTCCGCCAAGCTGCGACCACTCGGATACCGCGTTTCCACTTCGGCCAGCGCGCGCAGTTCGGCCAGGCGGGTGCGGGTTTCGTGTGCCAGCCCGCTGGCAAACTGCCGTTCGTTGGCCAAGCCGGTGTCCATGCGCGCCAGCACGTCGTTGAAGCGCGCCACCAGCGGATCGAGCTCACGTACGCCGGTCAGTGCCAGGCGTTCGCCTGGGGCGACGGGGCCGATTCCGCACATGCGCTCGATCAGCGCCCCCATCGGGCGCAAGCCGTGGCGCACGACGAGCGGCACGGCCACCAGGGCAACGAGCAGGGCCAATGCCGGACTCAGCAGGAGGATCCAGTCGATGGTGGCCAGCAGCTCGTCCATGGCGTGGCGATCCTGGGCAAACAGCAGCATGCACATGCCTTGCGCGTCGGGGCGGGCGATGTTTGTATTCGTCGCCACGGGCGAATCGGCACCGCCACCTGGCTCCGCCGCGGCGGCAAAACCAAATTGCACGAAGACCAGGTGGGTATGCTCGTGGCGTACGGTTTCAAAGCGCGGAGTCCGCGGTGCGTCATCCGACCAGCCCTGCGGGCGGGTCGGCAGGGGCGGGTTGCTGCTTAGCGGCGGAGCGCCGGGGCACTGCACCTGGTAATAGGTCGGGTCGGTGCCGTTGAGCGCGTGGCTCGGCGTCAACACCTGCTCGCGCAGCGGAGCCTGTGCTTCCATCTGGATGGCCGTACGCAAGGTCAAGGCCTGGGTCAACAGGTTTTGCTCGAAACTCCTTTCCATCGCGTGGTCGATGCGCCAATCCATCCATTTGGATCCAGCGCCCAGGACCACCAGGCTGATCAGCACCAGCAGCAGGGTGATCCGCGCCGACAGGGAAGTTGGCCTGGGCAGGCTGCGCATGTCAGGCAATCAGGTAGCCGGCGCCGCGACGATTTTCAATCACCGCCGGCAAGCCGGCCGCATCCAGTTTTCGGCGCAGGCCAAAGACCAGCACCTCCACGCTGCGGTCCGAGGCTTCGGTGTCGCTGCCGGCGGTGCGCTCGAGCAGCTCGAGGCGGCTGAACACGCGGCCGCGATGGCGCAGCAACACGCCGAGCAGGGAAAACTCCCGTGGAGTAAGCGGCAAGGCCTGGCCGTCCACCAGTGCGCTGCGGGCGCGCGGATCCCAGACCAGGTTGCCGTGACGCAGCACTTCGGCCTGGACTTCCTGCGGACGCCGTGCCAGTGCATGCAGGCGTGCCACCAGTTCGTCGAACGCGAAGGGCTTGACCAGGTAATCGTCCGCGCCGGCATCCAGTGCGCCAATACGGTCGGCGACGCGATCCCGGGCCGAGAGCACAAGCACGCGTGGCCGCCGACCGCCGCCTGGCAACTGGCGCAGGACGGCGAGGCCGTCGCGCCGTGGCAACATCAGGTCGAGCACCATGAGATCGTATTCGTAGGCGTCCAGGAAGTTGCCCGCCAGCACGCCGTCGGCGGCGGCATCGACGAGGAAACCGGCGCCTTGCAGGCCGTGCTGCAGGGTCTGGCGTAAACGCTCGGAATCTTCTACCAGCAGCAGTTTCATGGGCGGCGTTGTCTTGTGGGCGGCCCAGTGTCGCGCACCAGAGGCCGCCGATACAGCGTCGACGCAAAAGCAGGACCTAAGCAAGCGCGGCTAAGTTGCCCGCATGTGCCGGCCCTCCACTTACCGCGCCATGCTCCGCAAGCTGGCAGGTCTGGCCGTTTCTACGGCCAGGTCGCCGCGTGGCGTGCGGCTGGTCCTCGCCATGGCAATGACGTCGGCACTGGGCGCGTGCGCCACCTATTCGCCCCTGCCGCTCAGCGGCGCTGCCGGCGTGGCTTCAGTTGGCGAGCTGACCGCACCGGCCGCGGGCATGGCGCTCCCGGGGCTGGCACCGCATCGGTTCGATCCTGCCGACGGACTGGATGTGACCGAGGTCGCCATGCTCGCGGTGGCGAACAGCCCGGCGCTCAAGCTGGCACGGGATGACCTTGGGGTTGTGCGGGCGCAGGCGTTTGCCGCCGGCCTGCTTCCGGATCCGCAGCTGAGTCTGGGCGCGGATTTCCCGCAGCACTCCGGTCCTGGGCTGACTGCCGCGTTCAATCTCGGCATCAGCGAGGATGTCACTGCGCTGCTTACGCGCTCTTCGCGCACAGCCGAAGCGCGCAATCACGTCGAACAGGTCAATCTCGACCTGCTATGGGCGGAATGGCAGACGGTGACGCAGGCGCGCCAGCTGTTCGACCAGGTTGTCTCGCTGCGCGCGCAACAACGTCGACTGCAGGCGGAGGCTGACGCGTTGGCGCCGGTGGATCGCTTTGTGCAAATGGCGTTGCAGCAGGACAACCTCACCTACGACACGGCCAGCGCGGGACTCAATGCTGGCACCGATGTGCGCAAGCGCCTCAGTGACATCGAGGTTCAATTGCATCAGGCCGCGAGCGATCTGCACGTACTGCTTGGGCTGGCGGCCAGCGCCCCGATCGAGCTGGTGGGCAGCGCCGACCCGGTGCACCCCACGCCGGCGCAAATCCAGCAGGCGCTTGCCGACTTGCCGGCGCGAAGGCCGGACCTGCTTGCGCTGCAAGCCGGCTACGCCGCGCAGGACGCCGCCTTGCGTGGCGCCATTCTCGCGCAGTTCCCTGCGCTGACACTGGGCTTCAACACCGCGCGTGACACCAGTGCCATCTACACCAAGGGCTTCAGCATCGGCATCAACCTGCCGTTGTTCAACCACAATCGCGGCAACATCGCGATCGCGCGTGCCACCCGCGTGCAGCTCAAGGATGCCTACGCCGCGCGGGTGCTGACCGACCATAGCGACGTGCAGCGCCTGCAGGCCGACTTGGACACGCTGGATCGCCAGCGCGCGCAGCTCATTGCCCACGTGGGCCAACTCGACGCCGCTGGCCGCTCAGCCGAAACCGCCTGGCGCGCACGACTGCTGGATTGGCCGACGTACCTCGCCGTCCGCAGCAACGTGCTCAGCGCCGATCTCGATTTGCTCGCCTTTCGTCAGCAGCGAGCGAAGACGGTCATTGCGCTGCAGGCGCTGCTGGGCAATACCGACGTTCCCATGACCCGCAAACCGTTGCCATGACCTGCTGCCGCCTGACCTCATGCCTTGGCGCCCTGGCTGCGTTTGGCCTGCTGGCGGCCTGTGGCGGCGGTGCGGATACACCCGCGGCCGCCGAGGACGGCAACACGGTGAGTGTCACCACCGTGTTGCCGCAGCGCCAGACTTTCCACGACACGATCGATGCCGTCGGCACGGCCATGGGCGACCCGCATCGCGCGCGCACGCTGAGCCTCGCCTATGGGGCCCAGATCGTGAGTGTGACCACCAGTGCAGGGCAGCGCGTGGAGCGCGGCCAGCCGCTGCTGACGGTCAGTGCCGATCCGGCCACCCACCAGGCGTATCAGCAGGCACAGGCTGCGCTGGCTCTGGCGCGCGGCGACCTGCAGCGCACCGAAGAGCTCGCGGCGCAGCGTCTGGCCACTCAGTCCCAGGTCGCCGCGGCACGCAAGGGCGTGGCCGATGCACAGGCGGCACTGGATGCCCAGCAAGCGATTGGCGGCAGCGGGGCCAGCCACGTGGTCACGGCACCGACCGCTGGTGTGGTGACGGCGTTGCGTGTGGGCCTGGGCGAGCGCGTGGCGGTGAACGCACCGCTGCTGGACTTCATCCCGGCGCAAGCGCTGGTGGCGCAGCTCGGGGTGCAGCCGCAGGACGGGAGAAAACTGCACGCGGGCCTGCCGGTGCAGTTGAAGGGCGTGTACGCGTCGGGCGGGAGCGTTACAGGCACACTGCGCATGATCGGCCAGTCGATCGATCCGCAGACGCACCTGCTGCCGGCGCAGGTCGAGTTGCCGGCCACTGCCGACGCTACGCTGGTGGCTGGCGCCGCCGTGACGGCACAGATCGATGCCAGCGATTTCCGCGCATGGGCCGTGCCGCGGGATGCCGTGCTGCATGACAACCAGGGCGATTATCTCTTCCAGGTCCACGACGGCCACGCCAAACGCGTCGACGTGACGCTGCGCAGTCCCGATGGCGCGACCGTTGGCGTACAAGGACCAATCGACCCGCGCGCGGCCATCGTGGTGCTGGGCGTCTACGAGCTCAGCGACGGTGACGCAGTCACGGCCAGCCCGTGGAAGACCGGCCCCGGGCGGCCGGCCGCGGCGACGTCGCCGGCCGCCGCGACGCCGACTCCGGCCGGCGGTTCGGCGCAATGAACTTCAGCCTGTGGATGCAGCGACATCGCCGCTCGCTGCTTTTCCTGGCCTGCATGCTGGCGATCGGCGGCATCGCCAGCGCGTTCTTCATGCCGGTGGCGTTGTTTCCCAATGTCGCCTTTCCACGGGTGCAGATGACCATCGATGCGGGCGACCGGCCCGCCGACCAGATGGCGATCGAAGTGACGACGCCGGTTGAGGTTGCCGTGCGCCGGGTACGCGGCGTGCGCGCGGTGAAGTCCATCACCAGTCGTGGCAGCGCGCAGGTCGAGGTGAGCTTCGACTGGGGTTTTGACATGAATGCGGCGCTGCAGGAAATCAACGGCGCCGCCGGCCAGGTGCTCGCGCAGCTGCCCGCCGGCACACAGCTGAGCACGCGGCGCATGGACCCCACCACATTTCCCGAACTGGGCTACAGCCTGCGCTCGCACACGCTCTCGCCGAGCGAGCTGCATGACTTGGCCCAGTATCGGTTGCGGCCGCTGCTCAGCGCCATCACCGGCGTTGCGCACGTCGATGTGCAGGGCGGCGAGATCGCCGAATTCCATGTCGACGTCGATCCGCACAAGTTGCGCGCGCTGGATCTCAGCCTGGCCGATGTCGCGCAGGCGGTGGGCAACGCGGCGACGATCCAGGCGATGGGACGCATGGCGGATCATTACAAACTGTACCTGCTGCTCGCGAACAATCAACCGGCCACGCTCGCAGCCCTGGGCGACATCGTGGTGCACGCGGCGCCGGGTGGCATCGTCCGCCTGAAGGATGTGGCGCGCGTCAGCCTCAGTCACGTGCCGCAGTGGATCCGGGTCAACGCCGACGGTCAGAACGCAGTGCTGCTGCAGGTCTACCAACAGCCCGGCGGCAACAGCGTGCAGATCGCCAGGGACGTGAGGCAAAAGCTCGCCGACTACGCCTCGCAGCTGCCCGCGGGCGTGCACATTGCCAACTGGTACGACCAGACCCAACTGGTGACGGCGGCGGCCGGCAGCGTGCGCGATGCGATCCTGGTCGGGATCGTGCTCGCCGGACTGATCTTGTTTTTGTTCCTGCGCAACAGCCGGGTGATCCTGATTGCCCTGATCGTGGTACCCGCGGTGCTGGCGATCACCGTGCTCCTGTTGTACGTGCTCGGCATGAGCTTCAACATGATGACCCTGGGCGGCATGGCTGCGGCGGTCGGTTTGATCATCGACGACATCATCGTCATGCTGGAACACATCATGCGCCGCGTCGGCGACGGCAGCGGCGTCATCCATGAGCGCGTCGCCGGCGCGGCGTGGGAATTCACCCGGCCGCTGACCGGTTCCAGTGCCGCGACCGTCATCATCTTCCTGCCGTTGGCGTTCCTGACCGGCGTCACCGGCGCGTTCTTCAAGGCGCTGTCGCTGACCATGGCGAGCGCGTTGATCGTCTCTTACCTGCTCACCTGGGTCGCCGTGCCGCTGCTCGCCGAGCGGTTCCTGGACAAGCAGCATCTGGCCGAGCCCGAGCAGGGCCGCTTCACCCGTCGCCTGATGGCCGGTTACCAGGACGCACTGGGTCGCGGGCTGCAGCGGCCATGGCTGGTGTTGGTGGTCATCGTCCCGCTGCTTGCGCTCGGCGGCCTGGCTTATACGCAGGTTGGTTCTGGCTTCATGCCGAGGATGGACGAGGGCGGTTTCATCCTCGACTACCTGTCGCCGCCGGGCACCTCGCTGGAGGAAACCGACCGCCTGCTGCGCCAGGTTGAAACCATCATTCGCGCCAATCCCTACGTCGACACCTATTCGCGGCGCACTGGCCTGCAACTGGGCGGTGGCTTGACCGAGGCGAACAGTGGCGACTTCTTCGTGCGCCTGAAGGACGGCTCGCGTCCCTCGACCGAACAGGTCATGGAATCGGTACGCAGCCAGGTGGAAAGGCAGGTGCCGGGCCTGGATGTCGACGTGGCGCAACTGATGGAAGACTTGATCGGCGACCTGGTCGCGGTGCCGCAGCCCATCGATGTACAACTCTCCGGCGCCGGCGCCGCCACCTTGAACGCCACCGCGAAAAAGGTCGCCGCGAGGATCGCCAAGATCGATGGCGTGGTCAGCGTGCTCGATGGCATCAACCCGGCCGGCGATGCGTTGACGATCAAGGTGGATGCCACGCGGGCTGCACTCGAGGGGCTTGATCCGGTGAGCGTCGTTGCCCAAGTGGCCGGGGCGGTCGATGGCACGGTCGCCGCCAGCATGCCCGAAGGCGACAAGGTGGTCGGGGTGCGCGTGCGGCTGCCGGAGCGCGCGCATCAGCGCATCGAGCAGATCCAGCAGTTGCTGATCCGCGCGCCCGATGGCCATGTCCTGCCGCTGTCGCGGGTGGCCAGCATCACGCAGGTGCAGGGCCAACCGGAGATCACGCGAATTGACCTCAAGCGCACGGTTTCGGTGACTGGCCGCCTCAGCGGCCGCAGCCTGGGTGCGGCCGTCGCCGACGTGAAAAAGGCGATGAACACGGCGGGACTGTTGCCCAGAGGCGTGGTCTATCAGTTGGGGGGCACCTATCAGCAGCAGCAGCAGGCGTTTCGCGGGCTCATGCTCGTGATGGTGGCGGCGATCGCGCTGGTGTTCACCCTGCTGCTGTTCCTGTACGAGAGTTTCCGCGTCGCCATCACAATCATGGCGATGCCACTGCTGGCGATTCCCGCGGTGTTCGTGGGCCTGTGGGTGACCGGCATCGAGCTCAACATCTCGGCGATGATGGGCATGACGATGATCGTGGGCATCGTCACCGAGCTGGCGATCTTTTATTTCTCCGAGTTCCAGGAGGCGGAAAAGGAACACGATCTGCACGCTGCCTTGCATGCCGCGGGCGAACACCGCAGCCGTCCCATCCTGATGTCCACGCTGGCGGCGATCCTGACCCTGCTGCCGCTGGCGCTGGCGATTGGCCAGGGCTCGCAGATGCAGCAGCCGCTGGCCATCGCGATCATCTCGGGCATGCTGGCGCAGTTGCCACTGGTGTTGCTGGTGATGCCGGTGTTGTATGCCTTGCTGCGCCGACGCTCGGCCGCTTCCGGACGTCCATCGTCCACGCTGCCAGCACACGACTGATTCCATGCGCCGGCGCATCGAGTGCTCGCGCTCGACGCACGATCCGGCAGGCATCCATACCGCAAAGCACGGTTGTGCCGGCGAGCAATTGGCAGACCTGTTGCTTAGCTTGGCCTCATGGACGATACCGCGTACGACATTTCCCACCTGCTGGCACTCGATGCGGAGTCGCTGGCGGCCGGGCCTTTAGCCAAGGCCGGCCAGTTGGCGCCGCCGACGCGGAAAGTGGCCCGGTGCTTGACGACGGTCGAACTGGAGGATGTGCTCTCGCGGGAATTGATGCAGACCGCGGAATTCCACGATGCGCTGATCCAAGAGTACCTGCGCGCCAAAGAAAATCCGCTTCAGGGCACAGCTGGCGTGGAAGGCTCTTAGCGGCTCCTATCAGGTCTTGCCCGGTTGCCCTCCCGCTTGGGCTCCCCGGCCCCGGCTCTGCGCGTCACCGTGCTGCCGTGGATGGGCCAAAGTTGCCGTTTTGTGACACTGCGCACATTTTCGCGAACCCGGTTGGCGCTGGCTGCCGCTGACAGCGCCGCGCAAAAGGGGCGAACACGAAAAACCCGGGTTGGCCCCGGGCTTTTCGTGTCGCATTGCCGCAGCCTGCGCTGTCGATATCCAGATGGACCTGCGGTATGGGGCAGGTACCGGCGTGGCTGTCAGCTGCTCAGGACGACTGGCCCATGCTGTTGCTCGCGCTGGAGGCACCCGTGGAATCCACGGTCAAGGCCACGCGGCGGTTGTCTGCACCCTGGCCATGGGTGGCGCCCTTGGTGACCTGGCGATTGGTGTCCTTGCCGTAGCTGACCGCACGCACCTGGTCGGCATTCAGCCCGCTACTCACCAGAAAGTCACGTACGGCAGTTGCGCGTTCCATGCCAAGTTTCTTGTTGTAGGCGCGCGAACCCGCAGGGTCGGTAAAACCTTCCACGGTAATCAGCACGTTCGGGTGGTACTTGCTGATGGTCTGCGCAAAGTCTTGCAGTGCCGGCTTGTCCTGTTCGTTCAGTTCGGCACTGTCGAACGCGAAGTGTGCCACGGTGTCGACTTTGACGCGCCCCTGCATGGCGGTGATGGCGGCATCATATTTGGAGAATTGTGAAGCCATTTGCTGCTTGATCGAATCAATCTCGCTCTGCTGGGTCTTCAATGTGTTGCCCTGCTCCTGCACCGTTTGCTGCAGTTGCTGGAAATCGGTCTGCTTCACGTACTGTGAGCATCCAGCCAGGCCCAACGCCGCGAAACCTGCCGCCAAGACCGCCATGCGTGTCATTTTCATATTCATCGTGCTCTCCAAGCTGTTTGCTCACGTGGCTGACAGCACGGCGCAAGCGGGAGGTGGGAATCGTCAAGGTGCTGTCGCTTTTGAACCTACCGTATTCAGGCCGCCGGCACACCCCAGGATCCAACTCTCGTCGTGCCCTCGTTCAGCTTCGGCGACGGTACGCGCGCGCACGTCATCGGGCTGTGCAGGCAATGTGCAAATAGCGTGAGACATCCAGACGTTTGGACGTGCGAGCCTGGGCCCGCACGGCGCGCAGCTCAGGTGATGTCGGGCAGGCTGTCCACCCCCGCCTCGATGGCCGCCTGGTGGCTGAGGCAGCGTGGCAGGATGCGCGCGAAGTAGAACCGCGCCGTGTCCCGTTTGGCCTTCTGGAATGCGGCGGTCTGCTGGCCCGACCCGGCGGCAGCCACGCTGCGGGCCCACAGGTAGGCGAGGGTGATATAGCCGGAGTAGTACAGGTAGTCCACGGCTGCGGCACCGATTTCCTCGGCGTCTGACTGGGCGCGCGTAGCCAGCCGGGTGGTGAGGGCCACCCACTTCGTGCCCAGGTCGGCGAGCACCGTGGTGAAGGCGGCGAGTTGAGGGTCGTCCTGGTGCTGGGCGCAGAACGTGCCGATCTCGCCGACAAAGCGCTTGAAGCCGGCACCCTGCAGCTTCATGATCTTGCGCCCCAACAGGTCGGCAGCCTGGATGCCGGTGGTGCCTTCGTATAAGGTGACGATGCGTGCATCGCGCACGAATTGCTCCATGCCATTCTCGGCGATGTAGCCGTGGCCGCCGTAGATCTGCAGCGCTTCCTTGGTGGATTCCTGCGCGAGCTCGGTGACCAGTGCCTTCGCGATCGGGATGAGGAATGCCACCAGGTCGCCAGCGGCCTGGCGCGCTGCCGCGTCCTCGGCGCGGGCCTCGATGTCCCGCTGCAGCGCCGTGTACAACACGAGAACGCGCGAGCCTTCAACGAACGCGCGCTGGGTCAGCAGCATGCGCCGCACGTCGGGCTGCACCAGCAGGTTGTCGGCGGGCAGGTCGGGGAAGCGCGGGCCGGATGCCGCCCGCGACTGCAGCCGCTCCCGCGCGTAGGTGAGGCTGCTTTGCCAGGCCCGCTCGGACAACGCCAGGCCCTGGACGCCCACCGAGAGCCGCGCCGCGTTCATCATGGTGAACATGGCCGCCAGGCCCTTGTGTGGCCGGCTGATCATGTAGCCCACGGCGCCGTCGAAATTCATCACGCAGGTGGAGCAGGCGTGGATGCCCATTTTATGTTCGATCGCGCCGGCGCTCACCGGGTTGCGCTCGCCCAGGCTGCCGTCGGCATTCACCTTGAACTTGGGCACGATGAACATGGAGATGCCGGCGCTGCCGGGAGGCGCATCGGGCAGCCGGGCCAGCACCAGATGCACGATGTTTTCGGCCAGGTCGTGCTCGCCGGCGCTGATGAAGATCTTCGTGCCACTCAGCCGGTAGCTGGCATGGCCTTCGGCGTCGGGACCGGCGGGTTCGGCCCGGGTCTTCAACAGGCCGAGGTCCGAGCCCGCCTGCGGTTCGGTCAGGCACATGGTGCCAGTCCAGCGCCCTTCGATGATGGGGCGCATGAAGCGTTCGCGTTGCCACTCCTCGCCATGCATTTCCAGCGCATGCGTGGCGCCTTCGGAGAGTAGCGGATACAGGCTCCAGGCGAGGTTGCCCGACTGGAAGATCTCGGTGGTGGCGATGCCGAGTACCAGTGGCAGGGCCTGGCCGCCGTATCGCTCCGGATTGGTCAGGCCAGTCCAGCCGCCTTCGGCAAACTGGGTGAACGCGTGCTTGAAGCCCTGCGGCGTCGTGACGGCATGGGCCTCTGGGTCGAAATGGCAGCCTTCGGCATCGGCGGGAGCGTTGGTTGGTGCCAGCACCTGTTCGCTGAGTTGGGCAGCGCCTTCCAGCACCGCATCAAAGATGCCGCGCGTGTGCTCGCCGCCACCATGCAAGCCCTGCAGGATTGGTTCCACGCCGAGCACGTCGAACAGGACGAAGCGCAGGTCCTCGAGGGGAGCGGTGTAGGCGGTCATGCGGTGTTCTCCGGATAACGTGGGAGCTCAGCCAACGAGCTCAACGATAGGTGTTGGCGATCCCTGGCACCGGCGACAGCCAGTCCGTGCCGTGGAAGGGAAAGTCCTGTGACTTCTTGGCCTGTTCGGGTATGGCCGTCACGCTGCCACTTACTTGGTATTCCAACGCGCCCGCGCTGCCCTTGGCCGTGATTGCCTGCAGGGCCTGTGACATGTTCACGGTGGGCAGTACGGTCAAGCTGACGACGTCGCCAGCCAGCTCCGGGATCGAGCGCTTGAACGTGGCGTGTAGCCGTACCGGAATCTCTTTGCCGATGCGCAGTTGCCCGCTCAGCGCGGTGAATTCCATCCCGGCGTAGCTGTTGTTCTGGATGCGCAACGTGAGTTGCCACTGACCGTCCGGCCTCACCACGAGCTGCTGGATGCTCACCTGCGGTGGAAATATGCTCTTGCGCGGTGGCCCACAACCCAGGAGCGCGCCGCCCAGGATCACCAGCAGCAGGCATTGCAGCAGTCGTCGCATGGCCAAGTCTCGAACAATGCATCGATACTAGCCGAGGCGGCCAGGCACTGTCATATGGATGCCGGTCCGGCGATGGTTGCCCGGTGCCGGCCTTGTCGATTGGGAGGGTCAGCGATGTCTTTGCAGTTACCGTGGTTGCAGCTGGACGTGTTCTCGGATCACCTGTTTGCCGGCAATCCGCTGGCGGTGGTGCTGGCGGCCGAGGCCTTGGATGCGGTGCAGATGCAGCGCATCGCGCGCTGGGCGAATCTTTCCGAGACTGCGTTCCTGCTGCCGGTGACCGATCCGGCTGCGGACTATCGTGTGCGCATCTTCACTCCGCGCCAGGAGCTGCCGTATGCGGGTCACCCCAGCGTCGGCGCCGCGTATGCGGCGCTGGATGCCGGCATGGTCGATGCCGGCCAATCGCGCCTGGTGCAGCAATGTGCCGCCGGATTGTTGCCGGTGCACATTGAGGGCGCGGATGCCACGCGCATCGTCCACGTGCAGGCGCCCGCTGCGCGGCTGCGGGAACATGGCGCCGCTGCCATGCGGCGCCTGGCCGCCGCCTTGGGCGCGCCGCTCGAGCCGGGCTGCTGGCGCGAGGTCGACAATGGCCCGCGTTGGCTGGTGTGCGACCTGGGCCAGGCCAGCACGGTCCGCGCGCTGCAGCCGGATCTGGCGGCGTTGGCTGCCCTGAGCATGGAGTGGTCCGTGGTCGGCGCCTGCGTGTTTGGACGTGAACGCGAAGGCGACGCCGCGATGGCCGTGCGCGCGTTCTGCCCGGCCGATGGCATCCCCGAGGATCCGGTGACCGGTAGCGCGAATGCGGCGATTGCCGCCTACCTGCAGGCCACCGGAGGCCTGGGCCAGTATGGCGGGCATTGGCGGGCAAGCCAGGGCCGCGAGATTGGCCGCGACGGCTATCTCGAAGTGCGGGTTGACCAGGGTAGCGGCGTGATCAGCGTGGGCGGCGCCTGCTGCATCGGCGTGCGCGGCGTCCTGCACCTCGACGCGATCGGCTGAGCGGCCGAGTCGGCGACGGTGCGCGCGGCCGGCAACACGCCTGCAGCGCCACTCATTCAGCCGCGCCCCTACCTTGCGCGGCAGGCGCAATGCGACAATGTGCGCAGAATCCGGAGGAGACACGCATGCTGCTCGTGCAAGCACAGGTCCTGCCGACCGCGCCGGAGGACACAATCGTCCCCGATAAAATACGCCCGGCCATCGACGTGCTGATCAACGGCGAGCACTTTCGCCACACCGGCGATCCGGACCTGCCCTTGCTGTGGTACCTGCGTGACGTGCTGCGCCTGACTGGCACCAAGATTGCCGGCGAGCAGGCCAGCAGCGGGGCCGACCTGGTGTTGCTGGACGGCAATCCGGTTCCCGCCGCCAGCGTCAGCATCGTGCAACTGGACGGGCGCGAGGTGGTGACGGTCGAGGGCCTGGCGGCAAACGACGGCACCCTGCACCCGCTGCAGCAGGCCTTCATCGACGAGGACGCGATCGGTTGCGGCTATTGCACGCCCGGCTGGCTGATTTCCGCCGTTGCCCTGCTCCAGCGCAAGCCGCAACCGACCGACGACGACATTGACCAGTTGCCCAATGTCTGCCGTTGCGGGTGCCAGACGCGGGTGCGCCGTGCGATCAAGCGCGCCGCAGCGGGCAAGGCCAACGTGGCATGAGCGAGGTGGGCGGGTCGCTGCCATACCTGCGCCTCTCGCGCCGACGCCTCCTGCAGGTGCTGGCCGGTGGCGCCGGCGTGCTGATGGTGGGCATTGGCCGCGTGCGCGCCGATGCGCCACCGCTGCCTCCCGGTTTGCTCGGCGACAACTTCCATAGTCTTGGCGCCTACGTACGTATCGACGCCGACGGCAACGTCCTGATCGGCGCGCGCGATCCGGATACCGGGACCGGCGTGGCCACTTCCCTGCCGCTGATCATCGCCGAAGAGATGGACGCGGACTGGAACCGCGTCAGCGTGGTGCCGCTGGGGCTGGACGTCAGCGACATCAACGGCCAGCCGCGCTGGACCTATGGCCGCCAACTCGGCGGTACCGGCACGTCGATTCCCGCCGCATGGGCCGACTTGCGGCCGGTCGGTGCGCTGGTGCGCTGGATGCTGCTGCAGGCGGCGGCGACCCGGCTGGGGGTGAGGGCCGAGCGCCTGCGCTGCGAGTCGGGGACGGTCATTGCGCCGGACGGCCGCCGCGTCACCTATGGCAGCCTGGCCGGCGCCGCGAGCGCCGTGGCCCTGCCCAGCCAGGCGCCGCCACTCAAGTCGCCACAGCAATACCGCCTGATTGGCCGCGACGCTGGTGATGTCGATGCCCGCGCCATGGTCACCGGCCAGCTGCGCTTTGCCATCGACGAGCGCCCGGGCGATTTCCTGGTGGCCGTGCTGGCCCAGTGTCCCTGGCCCGATGGCTCGCTGGCCGAACTCGACAGCAAGGACGCGCTGGCCGTCGACGGCGTCGCCAAGGTGCTGAGCATCGCCCCCGAGCCGGGCTTGTCCTGGGGCAGCACGGCGATCGCACCGGCCGTCGCCGTGCTGGCCACGAGCACCTGGGCTGCACTGCAGGGCCGGGGCAAGCTCAAGCTGACCTGGCGCCCGGGCCCCAGCGCCGTCGAAGACAGCGGGGCGTTGGAGCAGCAGGCGGCCAAGCTGGTGGACGGCCAAACCGATCCCACCATGCGCGTGCGCAACGACGGCGATGTGGACGCCGCCGGCAAGCGTGCCGCGCGCCGTTTCAATGCCACCTACTTCCAGCCTTGGCTGGCACATGCCACCGCCGAGCCGATGAACTGCATCGTGCGCCTGGACAAGGACCACGCCCAACTGGTGGTCCCGACGCAGGCACCACAGCAGGCCTGGTCGGTGGTGCGGCGCCTGACCGGCCTGGCACCGGCGCAGATCGACATCCAGGTGCCACGCGTGGGTGGCGGCTACGGCCGCCGCCTGGATCACGATTACGTGGCCGAGGCGGTGATGCTGGCCAAGGCGGTCGACAAGACCGTGTGCCTGTGGTGGTCGCGCGAGCAGGATCTGGCACACGACTACTACCAGAGCGGTTGCACACATCGGCTGGAGGCAATCGTCGATCAGCGACGCAACGTGATTGCCTGGACCCAACGCATGGCGAGCGCCTCAGCCACGGTGCGTCGCGGGGTTCCTGATTCCCGTTTGTGGGCGTCCGAACTGCGCGCTACGCAAATGCCGGCCGCGTTGATTCCGAACTACCGCAGCGAATGGTATGCGCTCACCAGCGCCATGCCGCGCGGACCTGCGCGCGGCGCGCCCGACGTCGCCAATGCGTTCGTGGTCGAGAGCTTCATCGACGAGATCGCGCACCAGTTGCGTGAGAATCCGCTGACATTCAGGCAGCGCCTGCTGGGCGAGCCGCGCCAGCTGCCGCTGGGCGACGGCACGACGCTCGACATCGGCCGCCTGCGCAAGGTGCTGGAGCTGGCCGCCGAGCGTATCGGCTGGAAGGACTGGCTGCACAGCGTGAACGGGCTCGGGCTTGCCTGCTGGCACCTGGATGGCGCCTATGTCGCGCACGCGGTGGAGGTGGCCGTGGCTGGCGAGCGCCTGGTCATCCGGCGCGTGGTCTGCGCGGTGGATGTGGGCCGCATCATCAACCCGCTGGGATTGGCCGACCAGGTCGCTGGGGCGACGCTCGACGCGATGTCCAGCGCATTGAACCTCGCCATCACCTTCAAGGGCGGGCGCGTCCAGCAGCAGAGCCTGGCCGACTATCCGCTGGCCAGCATGGCGCAGCTGCCCAACGACGTCGAGGTCATCACCGCGCCTGGCGACCGCACGCCGACCGGCGCGAGTTTCCTCGCGATGCCGAGCGCGGCGCCGGCCCTGGCCAACGCGATTTTCCGTGCCAGCGCCGTGCGCGTGCGTCGCCTGCCGCTGATGGCGGAGTGGGAGCGGCTGCGCTAGGGGCATGCGACCACGCGGTCCTGTTCGCGCCACCAGGTTCCCACCGATGCTGCGGATGCAGGCTACGGACCCCATCGGCTGGCTGCTAAGGTGGATGGGTCGACGAGGCGATGGTGCCTTGCCGGTCTGCCCGTGGGTTTTGCGGAGGTTGCATGGTGAAGCATGACGAGGCTTGTCTCAGGCAACTCGGTTGCCTGTTGTTGATTGCTGTGCTCACGCCGGCAGCTGCCACAGCGGCGCGCCCGACCCCCGCACCATGGACCGATGCGCGGCAACTGGTCCTGGTGGTGACGCCCGATTGGCATGCCGACCACGGCGAGCTGCGCACGTTTGTCCGTGGGCCTGATGGCTGGCGCCTCGAGCACGCTGCCGCGGCCGTCACCATTGGCAAGGCCGGCGCCGCGTGGGGGCTGGGCTTGAATCCCATGCAGCACGACGGCCCCATCAAACGCGAAGGTGATGGCCGCAGTCCGGCTGGCGTGTTTCGCATTGGCAAGGCGTTTGGCTACGCGGCGTCGGCGGCGACCGCAATGCCCTACCGCGCATTGAGTGCCACCGACTATTGCGTCGATGTCAGCGGTGCCGCGCAGTACAACCGCATCGTCGATGCCAAGGTCGTCGGTACCGCGGCGGTCAAGGGCTCCACCGAACCGATGCGGCGCGACCTGCATTTCCACGGCGACCAGCATTACCGCCTGGGTTTCGTGATCGAGCAGAACCCACACAATCAGCCACAGGGCGGCAGCTGCATCTTTGCGCACCTGTGGGATTCGCCAACCGATGCAACAGTGGGATGCACGGCGATGCCCGCGGCGCTGATGCAATCGCTGCTGGCATGGTTGCAGCCAAAACAAAGCCCGGTATTCGTCCTGCTGCCGCACGCCGAGTACCTGCGGCTGCAGGCGGCGTGGAAATTACCCGCGCTCTGAGTCGTTCGACGCGCGCTGCCGGCAGCGAGGTGGTCCGGCTTGGCAAGGTCATCGAGCCAAGCAAGAGTGGCGGCCGCGGTGATTGCAATCGCTCCGATCCCGCTCGTGCTGACCCGGATCAGTGGGACGCCGATACCCTTGGCGCCGGGGCGCGCACGTCGTTGACAGCTCGGACAGTCGGCGTAACGTGCAGCGTCGCTCAAGGTCGCCCAGCGGCATGCCCTTCGTGGAGTGCCGTCGCGGCGTGCTGCAACGACAAGGGACAGGACAGAATGAAGACACGTTTCATCGCACTGCCGACGCTGCTGGCCGCGGCCATTTCATTGGCCTGCACCGAGGCGTATGCGCAAGCCTCCACCCCGGGCCAGGAGAATTCGTCACAGTCGACCACGACCACGACCTTGGCTCCGGTCATGGTCACCACCGGCACCCGGGCACCTGACCGCACGGCGGCCGATTCGCTCGCGCCCATCGACGTGTTGACGCCGGCGGACATCAAGGCGACCGGTGTGCCCGACCTTTCTCGCGCCTTGCGCATCCTGCTGCCGTCGATCAATTTCGTGCAGGCGTCCAACGTGGATCAGGGCGATTCGGACCAGCCGGCGCAGCTGCGCGGCCTGTCGCCCGACCACACCCTGGTGCTGATCAATGGCAAGCGGCAGCACACCAGCTCGGTGCTGCATCTGGGAGGTGTGTCCTACGTGGACGGCAGCACGGGCACCGACCTGGCCGCGATCCCGTTGAACGCGATCGAGCGCATCGAAGTGTTGCGGGATGGTGCAGCGGCGCAGTATGGCTCCGATGCGATTGCCGGCGTCATCAACATCATCCTGAAAGGTGGCAACCAGAGCGGCTCGCTCAGCGTCACCCATGGCTTGTACAACGCCGGGGATGGCAGCACCTGGCAGGGCAGTGCCGACGGCGGCATTGCCTTGGGCAACAGGGGCTGGATGCATCTCAGCCTGACCGATCGTCATCAGGATCCGACCAATCGCGCCGGCCCGGACCTGCGCTTTCCCGGCGACCCGACCTACGGCAAGGTCACGTTCCACGCCGGCTTGCCCCTCACCGGGATCAAGCAGGCGGCGCTCAACGCGCAATACGACCTCACGCCGCAGGCGCAGTTGTATGGGTTTGCGCTGTACAACCAGCGCAAGGTAACGAACGGCGCGTATTTCCGCTCGCTGTCGACCTACGCCACGGACCACCCCGAGGCGCTAGCCGTCTATCCGGAGGGCTTCCTGCCGACCGAGCACAGCGCCTTGTTCGACAATTCCGCGGTGCTCGGCTTGCGCGGCACGGTGGCGGGCTGGCATTACGACCTCAGCGCAAACACCGGCGGCAACCACTGGAAGTTCCGCAGCACCAATACGTTCAATTATTCCCTGGGCAACGCCTCACCAACCGCGTTTTACCTCGGTACCACCACGAACCGGCAGAACGTGGTCACCGCCGACTTCAGTCGCGACTTCCAGCTGGGTTGGCTGAAAAATCCGCTGGGCGTGGCCTGGGGCATCGAGTACCGCGACGAGGAGTACACGCTCAAGCACGGTGATCCCGCGTCATATTCTGGCAGTGGCTCGCAAGGCTTCGGCGGTTACCAGCCGATCGATGCCGGGGAGCATTCGCGGCAGAACAAGGCCGCCTATGTCGACTTCACCACGGACTTCACCGACAAGTTCACCGCCGAGCTGGCGGCCCGCCACGAGCACTACAGCGACTTCGGCAACACGACGCCGTGGAAGCTGTCCGGCCGCTATGCGCTGACCGACACGCTCGCCCTGCGCAGCACGGTGTCAACCGGCTTTCGCGCGCCTTCGCTCGCCCAGGAGTATTACTCGAGCACGTCGACTTCATCGATGATCGACCCCAATACCGGGATTCTCGGCTTGTTCAATACCCGGCACTTCCCGGCCAATGATCCGGTGGCCGAGGCATTGGGCTCGCGTCCGCTGAAAGCCGAGCAGTCGCGCAACTACAGCGTCGGGCTGGTCTACTCGGCGCCGCGCGGCTTGAACGCGACCCTGGATGTGTACCAGATCACGATCAACGACCGCATTGCCTTGAGCGGAAGTCTGGATGGCGATGAGGTCGCCGCGTTTCTGGCGTCGGCCGGCTTCCCGTTCGTGACCGGTGGCAGCTTCTTCACCAATGCGGTCGACACGCGCACGCGCGGCGTGGACCTGGTGCTCGGGTATCCGTTCGACCTCGGCAGCGCCGGCGCGCTCAAGCTGACCAGCGGCGTGAACTACGGTTACACCACGATCCTGTCGGTCAAGCCCAACCCGCCGCAACTTGGCCTGGCTGGCTTGACGCTGGACGTGTTCACCGCGCAAAGCCGCAACTTCCTCACGACGCAGACACCAAAATCCAAGGCCTTCGTCGCCGGTGACTGGACGCGCGGCAACTGGTCGGCGCATGCGCAGCTGACCCGTTACGGCAAATACATCATTGGCGCCAGCTCGATCACGGCAATCACCCAATACCCGCCTGCGCGCTATTTGCTGGATGTCAGCGCCGCCTACCACTTGGGCCACTGGGTGTTCACCCTCGGCGCCGACAACGTGACGAACACCTACCCGCAAAAGAACGTGCCGCTCAACAACTTTGCCGGGAACTTCGTCTACCCCGATTCTTCGCCGTTCTCCTACCAGGGCGCGTACTACTACGGCAGCGTGGCGTTCAACTGGTAATGCAGCGCGTTGCATGGCCAGGTCCGTGGCGACGAGCGGCGCCGGCCGTCGCCGCTTGGCGCGTGCGAAGCTGAAGTCCTGAGTGCGTCGTGGACGGCGATCCATCCGGTCGCCGCCCGCACCGCGCGCATGGTCAGCGCAGTTGCAACGCCAGCTCGACCGCGCTGATCAGCACGATCAGGCTGCCCACGGCGAACAGCATCAGGCGCTCGGGAAGGTGGCGCACCAGCCAGGCGGCAAGTGGCGCGGCCATCACCCCGCCGACCAGCAGGCCCAGCACGGTCGACCAGTGACCGATGCCGATATGCCAGGCCAGGGTGGCCGCGACGCAAGTGGTCACCACGAACTCGGCGGCGTTCACCGAACCGATCGTGCCGCGCACGCTGCCGCCACGGGCCATCAAGGTGCTGGTGGCGATCGGCCCCCAGCCGCCGCCGCCCATGGCATCCAGCGCCCCGGCAACCAGGCCGAGCAGGCCGGGATGGCGTACTTGATGGCGCGACAGGCGTTTGCCAAACGCGCGCAACAGCACCACGACACCGAGGATCAACAGGTAGGCGATGATGAGTGGCCGGATCGTTTCGCCGGGAACGTTGGCCAGCACCGTCGCGCCGAGGATGCCGCCGATGGCGCCCGGTATGGCCAATTGCCGGAAGAGCTTCCAGCTCACATTGCCGAACCAGGCATGGGCGGCGCCGGATGCGCCGGTGGTGAAGACCTCGGCCGTGTGCACGGTGGCGCTGGCCACTGCCGGCGGCAGCCCAAGCGCGAGCAGGATCGAGCTCGATACGAGCCCGTAGGCCATGCCCAAGGCGCCGTCGACCAATTGGGCAAACAAGCCGATACCCACGAACATGAAGAAATGAGCCAGGTCCACAGTGCGCCTGCATGCGTGCGTGCAGGCGGATCGGTCGCGCTGCGCCGCCTGGTTGCGGGGGATGAAAGTCGGGTAGGTCACCACTTTGCCACGCCGCGCCTGCGCCTGCCTATCGCGGCAGGGTCGATTTCACTTCATCCGGCACCGGCCTAGACTGTTGGGCCTTGCCGCGCGACGCGGTGCCCAAGACCCGGGACAAAACGATGCCTGTTGCCCTGCGTGCGCCGTACCTGTTGTTTCTCGGCGATGTACAAATCGTGTCCGACGCGAAGACCGCGGCTGGCATCGCCCATTGGCGCCGCGCGCAATGCTGCGGACAATTGCGCCTGCCTGGATGCAAGGCCGACGTCGGCTTGCCCGACCTCAGCCTGGCGCAGGCCCGGGAGCTTGGCGCGCAAAGCCTGGTCATCGGCGTCGCGCCGGTCGGCGGCGCGTTCGCCCCGCAGTGGCTGGGGCCCCTGCGCGATGCAGCGCGGATGGGCCTGGACATCGTCAGTGGCATGCACGCCCCGTTGCGCGAGATCCCCGGTCTTGCGGAATTGGCCGCATCCAAAGGTGCCCGCCTGGTCGACGTGCGGGTGTCGCCCGAGCATTTGCCCGTAGCCACCGGAGCGAAGCGCTCGGGCCGGCGCCTGCTGACCGTGGGGACCGATTGTGCGGTCGGCAAGAAATACACCGCGCTGGCGATCGATCGCGCGCTGCGTACGCGTGGACGCGATTCCACGTTCCGTGCCACCGGTCAGACCGGCATCATGATTGCCGGCGCCGGCATCCCGATCGATGCGGTGGTCAGCGACTTTGTCGCCGGTGCAGCCGAGGTGTTGTCTCCAGCCAATGCGCCGGGGCACTGGGACATCGTGGAGGGGCAGGGCTCCCTGTTCCATCCGGGTTTTGCCGCGGTCACGCTCGGTCTGCTGCATGGCACGCAGCCCGATGCGTTGGTGCTGTGCCATGACTTGTCGCGCAGCACGATCGAGGACCTGCCGGATTACCCCATACCGCCGATCGCGACCTGCATCGCGCGTTACGTGGAAGCGGCGCGGCTGACCAATGCCGCGGTGCGCTGCGTCGGCGTGGCGGTCAATGCCTCTGGTCTCGATGCGACCGCGTATGCCCGACGCCGCGCGGCAATCGAAGCCGAGACCGGCCTGCCTTGTGTCGACCCGATCCGGGATGGCGTCGACATCCTGGTGGATGCGCTGGATGCGGCCTTCGGCGCGGTTGGCGCGGCGGCATGAGCGCGCCGCGCTTCGAGGCACTCAGCGTGCAGGTCGCGATCGAGAACTTTCCCCTGCGCGAGCCCTTCACCATCACTGGCAGCACCATGTGGGACACGGACGTCGTGGTGGTCACCCTGGGCAAGGACGGACAGTGGGGTCGCGGCGAGGCCTCGGGCGTTTCCTATCACGCGGGCGACGACGCGCCGGGCATGCTTCAGCGCATCGGCGCAGTGAGCGGCGAGCTTGCGGCCGGGCTGGATCGTGACGCGCTGCAAACCTTGTTGCCTACGGGTGGCGCGCGCAATGCAGTGGATTGCGCCCTGTGGGATCTGGAGGCGAAACTGACCGGCCAGCCGGCATGGCAGATTGCCGGGCTCGATGCGCCGCGGCCCCTGCCCACCACGTTTACCGTCGGGGCGAATACGCCGGCGAAGATGGCTGCCGATGCGCAGGCCTACGTCCAGGCCCAGGCGATCAAGATGAAGTTGACCGGCAGCGCCGAGGATGCCGATCGCGTGCGCGCGGTGCGTGCCGCGCGCCCGGAGGTGTGGCTCGGCATCGACGCCAACCAGGGCCTCGACCGCGCCTCGCTGGCCCGCCTCCTGCCGGTGTTGGTCGAGGCCCGGGTCCAACTGATCGAGCAACCATTTCCGATCGGCCAGGAGGCGCTGATGGACGGCCTTGATTGCCCGATCCCGTATGCTGCCGACGAAAGCGCGCAGGGCCTCGCCGATCTGCCCGGCCTGGTTGGGCGCTTCCAGGTGGTCAACATCAAGCTCGACAAGTGCGGCGGGCTCAGCGAAGGTCTGGCCATGGCACGCGAGGCGCGTCGGCTGGGACTCGAGGTCATGGTCGGCAACATGATCGGCAGCTCGCTGGCCATGGCCCCGGCGTACCTGGTTGGCCAGCTCTGCTCGGTGGTGGATCTGGATGGCCCGGTGTTCCTCCGGCACGACCGGCCGTTCCCGGTCCGCTACGTGGGCGGCAAGATAACGTGCCCGGATGCGCTGTGGGGCGGCGCCTGAGGACCGGGCCGTGCTTGTCGATGGCGGCTCACCTTTGGGGGGCGCCGCCGCTCCTCGCGGGTTTAGGCTGGACGAACAACCTGAGCGCGCTCAGGGGACCCGGCCGGGAATGGGCCACTCGCCCTCGAACACGAATGCCGCCGGCCCGGTCATCCACAATGGCTCGCCAACCCCTGGCCAGGTGATGCGCAGGGCACCTCCCGGCATCTGCACCCGTATGTCGGCATCGACTTCACCGCGTTGGCGCAAGGCTGCCGCGGCCGCGCACGCGCCACTGCCGCAAGCCTGGGTCCAGCCGGCGCCGCGCTCATGCTCGCGCATACGCACGTGGCTGCGGTCGAGCTTCTGTACGACGGCGATGTTCGCCTGTTCCGGGAAGCGCGGGTGCGTGGTCAGCAACGGGCCCAGCCGTGCCACGCGCGGGTTGTCCAGGTCATCCATGCTGAGCACGCCGTGGGGGTTGCCCATGGACAGCGCGCTGATCTCGACGGTTTCGCCGCCAACGTCCACGGCATACAGCGGCGCCACTGCCTCGGCCACGAACGGGATGCGTGGCAGGTCGAAGATGGGCTCGCCCATGTCCACGGTCACTTCCGTCGCGTTGAGCAGGCGCACCGACACCGGGCCGGAAGGACTCTGGAGCCGTACCGTGGCGCCCAGTGCCAGCACGCCGGCACGATGCAGCCACGCCGCCACGCAGCGCACGCCGTTGCCGCACTGGCCGACCGGCGAACCGTCGGCGTTCCAGATGCCGTAGGCAAATGCGCAGGCTGGATCGCGCGCGGGTTCGATGCTGAGCAGCTGGTCGAAGCCGACGCCCGTATGCCGGTGGCCCAGTGCCTGCAGTTGCAGCGTATCCAGCGGCATCGGCTGCTCGCGGCAGTCGAGCATGACGAAGTCGTTACCCAGGCCATGCATCTTGCTGAAGCGCAAGACCGGTTGTGTGCTCAGCATGCCATGCACTCCATCATTGTCGGTAGGTGAATTCTCGCGCTGCCGGCGCGGGAAATCCCGTGCTCGACCGGGGTGCCGCTGCCGATGGTCAGGCGATCTGCCAGTGGTCGGCGGGGACTTCGTCGGCGACGATGCTTTCCAGGCGCTGGCGGTGGCGGATGATGGCGTAGCGGCCGCGGTCCAACAGCACCTCGGCAGCCAGTGGACGCGAGTTGTAGGTCGAGGCCATGGAGCTGCCATACGCGCCTGCGGACTTGATCAGCAGCAGGTCGCCGGCGCGGCATTCTGGCAGTGCGCGATGGCGCGCAAAGGTGTCGCCGGTCTCGCACACCGGGCCGACGATGTCGTAGGTGGCGAGCGCGCGGTCACCGTGGGACACCGGCACGATGTCGTGCCAGGCGTCGTACATGCTGGGACGCACCAGATCGTTCATCGCCGAATCCAGCACCAGGAACTGGCGCTCGTCGCCACGCTTGACGCGGATGACGCGGGTCGCGAGCACACCGGCTTCGGCGACCAGGTAGCGGCCGGGTTCGAGCAGGATCTGGCCGTGGAAGCCCGCCAGCGCGTTGCGGATCGCGTCTACATAGTCGGCTGGCGGCACGGGGTGATCGTGGCCGGCCCGATAACACACACCGAGCCCGCCGCCGACGTCGATGCTGCCAAGTGCATGGCCATCGGCAGCCAGCTCGCGCCAAAATGCGGCGACGCGCTGCAGTGCCAGGCGGAATGGCTCGACGCGCAGGATTTGCGAGCCGATGTGCACGTGCAGGCCGTCCAGCCTGACATGCGCAAATGCCGCGGCCTGCGCAAACCAGCGCCGTGCCTCCGGGATGCTCACCCCGAACTTGTTTTCCGCCTTGCCGGTGGAAATTTTCTCGTGCGTGTGCGCGTCGACGTCCGGGTTGATACGGACGGCCACATGGGCCACGGTGCCCTGTGCCTGCGCGACCTGCTCGAGCAGTTGCAGCTCGTCGAAGGACTCGACGTTGAGGTGCAGGATGCCGGCGTGCAGGGCCTCGGCAATCTCGGCCCCGGTCTTGCCGACGCCTGAAAACACGATGCGCTCCGGCGGCATGCCGGCATGCAGGCAGCGCCACAACTCACCGCCGGAGACGGTATCGGCGCCGACGCCGGCATCGCGCATCAACTGCAGGATGGCGAGGTTGCTGTTGGCCTTTACCGCATAGCAGATCAAGGCGTCGAGCCCTTGCAAGGCATGCTGCAGCCCGCTGATGCGCTCGCGTATGGCACTGGCCGAATAGGCGTAGAACGGCGTGGGGACTTGCTGTGCCAGGCGCTCCAGGTCGACCCCGTCGAACGTGCCGACGGTGGTGGTGACGGCTTCGAGGACGTCGACCCGATGGTTCATGCGGCATGCTCCATGGCGATTGGCGGGTGTTGCTGGTGGCGGCGTTGCGCGCAGCATCGTAGCGCCGATCGCGTCTTCCGGCAGGACACGCCGCTCCCACCTTGACACACTGGGCCGGCGCGCCATGGCGTCGCGGCGCGTGCGCGGATGCGCCTTCATGCTTTGCCAGACAGCCGGAGGAAGTCCTGGCGATCGGCTTGTTCGACATGGATCGGTGCAGTAGCTGGGCGCCTTGTGGTGGCCCGCCCGAGACGGATAGACGTCTATAGACGGATGCCAGGTGAGGGACTAAGCTCCGGTGGCACGGTCCGGTTTGCCAGGGGAGGCCATTTCGGGCGCGGTGCTCTGTGGGGGGATTTCATGGACGCACGGTCCCTGGGGACTCGGGGATGGCGCGCATCTTCAACGCTTGCTGGGGAGAAACCAATGAAACCTGCTGACAACCGTCTGTGTATCGCTGTCCGGCTGGCCCTGGCCGTCGGCGTGTTCGCCGTCGCCGGGGGCGTAGCCCAGGCCCAGGATACGGGCACCAACCAGGCGTCGCCCGCGCAAACCCAGAACCTCAAGGGCGTGGTGGTGACCGGTTCGTTGATCCGGCGCGTGGATATCGAGACCGCCAGCCCGGTCATCACCATCGGCCGACAACACATCGACGATTCCGGATCCGTCACGCTGGGAAGCGTCCTGCAGGAATTGCCGAGCATCGCCGGCAACGCGATCAATCCGCAAGTGACCGGCAATGGTGGCGGTGTCGCCAATGCCACCACCGAAGGCGGGTCCGGCGCATCCAAGCTCTCCCTGCGTGGTCTCGGAGATGGCCGCACGCTGGTCCTGATCAATGGGCAGCGGCTGGTGAACTCGGACATCAACCTGATTCCCCAGGAGATGGTTTCCCAGGTCGACGCATTGGCGGAGGGGGCGACGACCACGTACGGCTCGGATGCCATCGGCGGTGTCGTCAACATCCTCACCAGGGACAATTTCGAAGGCGCCCAGGTGTCCGTGAGCGACGGCATTTCGGGCCATGGCGACGCCAAGCGCAAGAGTGCGTCACTTGTCCTCGGGCACAGCGGCGACAAGTACCGCGTGGAAGGCGGGCTTGGCATCAACAAGACAGGCACCGCCATAGGCACCGATCGCGACTTCTCGCGCACATCCTATTCGTTGCGCAATGGCGTGATCACCCCGTCAAGCGGGTCCACCTTCGTGCCGCACATGCGGATCCAGTTGCCTGCCAACCTGAGGACCCAGTTCGGGTGTCCATATGTGACCTTGGCACAGCCGGATGGATCCCATCTCAGCGATTACCAATGCTTTTCCAATACGAAATCCACTTACAACGAGTTCCCCAAATACAACTATCTCCAGACCAATTCCCTGCGCCGCAACGGCTTCTTTATCGGTAGTTACGATTTCACCCCGAATATCACCGGCTTCGTCAATGCGTTCTACGTCTCAACGGCATCGACCGGTCTCAATGCGCCTGATCCCACTTATACCGTGGACGGCTGGTCCGTCCCTGCCAGCGCCCCCTATAACCCATTCGGGGTGACGTTCAGCGGTGGCGTGATCCCCGGAGATCCAAACAGCGGTTACGAAATCCGCACGCGGGTTGCCGGGAACGCCCCCCGGGTAAACGCCTACAAGACCGAAACGGAGCAGATCATCACCGGTTTGCGTGGCGGCTTCGGAGACAGCAGCTGGCTCTGGAATGCCACCTTGAACTATGGCCATTCCGAGCGCAACCAGACCAATGAAAATGAGATCCTCGTTTCCGGACTACAACAGGTCATCAACACCAGCAATTTCTTCAATCAAGCCAATATCCCCGGAAGTCTCCAAGGCGGACTCGCCGATCCGACCTACAGCCGGTACGACAACCTGCGGCAGGTCGAATTCACCACGAACGGCAACCTGTGGCAATTGCCGGCGGGAACGATGCAGGCGTCGATTGGCACGTTGTACCGCAACGATTCATACAATTTCACCGTCCCGGACATCGTGCTGCTCGATACCGCGACGCTGACCTGCCAGACCGTGCAGGAAGCGTGTGCGTCGCCCGGCCGGGGCAGCGACAGCGTCAAGGAAGTCTTTGCGGAAACCTTGATCCCGGTGCTGGCCGACATTCCCGGTGCACACTCGCTGGACGTCGACCTGGGTATCCGCACTTCCAAGTACGATTCGCTGAAGAGTGCCACGACGAACAAGAAGGTTGCCATTCAATGGCGACCAATCAAGAACCTGCTTGTGCGTGGAACCGTTTCCCAGGTCTTCCGGGCGCCGAACCTCAACATGCTTTATGACGGGCCGTCGCTTTCACAACCGGGCTTTGTCGATCCCTGCGCGGCACTCACGGCCGCGGAGCTCGCTCAACATGCCGCTGCGTGCAGGTATGTTCCACCGAATTTCGATGCCACTGACGAAGCGCAGGTCAATGCACTGGGTGTGGGTTCCAAGAGGGTGGGTGCCAACCTCAAGCCCGAACATGGGAAATCCGTTGACCTTGGCCTGGTGTACGCCCCGGAATGGGCCCCTGGCGTCAATACCAGCGTCGATTTCTGGCATGTCTATCTCTACGATACGCTGGTGAATATTTCACCAACCACGATTGTCAACCAGTGCTTCAACAACAATGACAGCCAGTATTGCCCGCTCCTCCTTAGATATGACGACACCACCAGGAATCCCGGCAAGATCTACCAGGTCAACGCGCCCACGGTAAATCTCGGTAGTCTGAGTACCAGCGGTGTGGACGCAACGTTCAATTACGATATTCCGCACTTCGATTTGGGAAGCGTCGATCCGGGCAATTTCCGCCTGGAGTTCAAGGGCACATACGTGTCCACGTTCAACAACAGTCCGACGCCAGGTGCGCCTGGAGCGACGGTGTCGAAATATGCCGGGACGTTCAATTCCCAGTTCGGGAACATTGCACGCCTGCGTGGCAGCGGTACCGTCAACTGGAACCGCGGGAACTGGAGTGCCCAGTGGCGGAGCCGCTATATCAGCTCCGTCGAGTCATTGAATGCCGACTCGGTGACCGGTGCGAGTTTCCAGCTGGCATCAGTCGTATACCATTCGCTGCAGGTCGGTTACGCGGTTCCGGCGATCCGCACGCGGTTTTCCGCGGGCATCGACAATATATCCGACAGGCAACCACCGTTCGCTCCGGGTGGCCGAGGGACCCAATACGATGTCATTGGCCGTTATTTTTGGCTCCAGGCGACGGTGAAACTGTTCTGACGCGGCATGATGCCGCCATCCTTCGTGGCAGGGCGAGGCCGGGAGACTCGGTTCGCCCGGATTGTTGCCACGAAGGATCCGTTTGGAGCGGAGTACCAGGCCGCCGTTTGAGGTGGACAACAGGGCCGTCGTGCCCACACGGATGTCGTGCAAGCCGGGCCGGTACTTTTGGCATAGGGGGCATGTGCAGGCTTGCGCTACGCTTTATCCGTCTGTCACCAAGAGCATGGCAGGAACCGGCCCACGGTGCGTTGTGGTGCTTGTCGGCGAACGGTCCTGATGGGAGTCGCCCGTGCAGCGGTGCGCAGCGCGGAACCGTGCACAGGCATGTGAAGGCATTGTTTTCCTCGGCATTGGGAGTGCACATGGATGCTCGTCGCTGGTTGGGGTGGTCGACCCTCGCGTTGCTGATCCTGGGTTTGCCGTGGGTGCTGCAGGCGCAGCCGCTCGATCCGGGGCTGTACTCGGGCCTGCAATGGCGGCTGATCGGGCCGTTTCGCGCTGGCCGGGTGACCGCGATCACGGGGGTGGCTGGCCAGCCGGACCACTTCTACTTCGGCTCTGTCGGGGGCGGGGTGTGGGAGACGCACAACGCCGGGCGGACCTGGGTGCCGATCTTCGACCAGCAGCCGGTGGCATCGATCGGGGCGATCGCCGTGGCACCCTCCGATCCGAACGTGGTTTACGTGGGTTCGGGCGAAGCGTCCATCCGCTCCAGTTTCAGCACCGGCAACGGCATGTACAAGTCCACGGATGCCGGCAAGACCTGGAAGCACATTGGGCTCGAGGACGCGTTCCAGATCGGCGCGGTACTGGTCGATCCGCATGATCCGAATGTGGTCTACGTTGCGGCGCTTGGGCACGGCTATGCGGCAAACTCCGAACGCGGGGTGTTCAAGAGCACGGACGGTGGCCAGAACTGGAAGAAGGTGCTGTACAAGGATGCCGACACCGGCGCGGTCGACCTGAGCTTCGGCAGCGATGCGCGGACCATCTTTGCTGCCATGTGGCAGACACGCCGGCCGCCGTGGACGGTGTATCCGCCATCGGATGGCCCGGGCAGTGGACTGTACAAATCGACCGACGCCGGTGCCACCTGGCAACAGGTGACCGGGCATGGTTTCCCGAGCGCGGGCCTGGGGCGCATTGGGGTGACTGTGGCGCCGAGCAATCCGCGGATCGTCTATGCGAACGTCGCAGCCAAGCAGGGGCAGGGTGGCCTGTATCGGTCGGACGATGGTGGCGCGAACTGGAAGCACGTCAGCGGCGACGCGCGCATCTGGTCGCGGTGGTGGTATTTCGGGCGGGTGCGCGTGGATCCGCGCAATGCGGACATCGTCTACATTCCGAATACCGCGCTGTACAAGTCCACCGATGGCGGCCACAGCTTCCTGCCGATCAAGGGCGCGCCCGGCGGCGACGACTACCACATTGCCTGGATCAGTCCAGACAACAGTGAGCACATCATGCTTGGCGTGGACCAGGGCGCCACGATTACGCTGGATGGCGGCAAGACCTGGAGCTCCTGGTACAACCAGCCGACCGGCCAGTTCTATCACGTCGCCACGGACAACCAGTTTCCATACAACGTATATGGTGCCCAGCAGGATTCGCTATCGGTCAAATTGCCGAGTCGTACTGATTACGGCGACTACACCAATGGCATCAGCTTCATGGATTTCCTGCCCATCCCCACCGGCGGGGAAAGTGGTTACATCGCGCCTGATCCCTCCCATCCGCGCTACATCTTCGGCCCGGCCATCGTGCGGCCGTTCGACGGCGACGTGGTGCGCTTCGACACGCTGACCAAGCAGGTCGAGGACGTCAGTCCGACGTTGGAGTATCCCGGCGTCACCTATCGCAAGACCTGGACGCTGCCGCTGGTGTTCTCGCGGCTCGATCCCAAGGTCATGTATTCCTCGCACCAGATGATGTTCCGCAGTGACAACGGCGGACAAAACTGGTCGGTGATCAGCCCCGACCTGACCCGGGAAAACCCCGGTGTGCCGCCGAACGTGGATCCGATCACCGCCAAGGACTCGCCAATCCAAGGCCCACGCCGTGGGGTGATCTATACCATCGCGCCCTCACCCATCCAGCAAGGACAAATCTGGGCCGGCACCGACGACGGGCTGATCTGGCTCACCGCCGACGAAGGCGCGCACTGGCAGGACGTCACGCCCAAGGGGCTCGGCGCCTGGTCGAAAGTGGGCATCATCGAGGCCTCGCATTTTGACGCGAAGACGGCATACGCCGCGGTGGATCGCCACCGCTTGGACGACTACAAGCCCTACATCTACGTGACCCACGACGCAGGGAAGACGTGGACGCTCGCGGTCAACGGCATCGCCACCGGTGATTTCGTAAACGTGGTGCGCGAGGATCCGAAGAAGCCGGGATTGCTGTATGCCGGCACCGAGAAGCACGTCTACGTATCCTTCGACGGCGGTGCCGACTGGCAAAGCCTGCAGCAGAACCTGCCGGTGACTTCGATGCGCGACATCGACGTGCATGGCGACGACCTGGTGCTGGCCACGTTCGGACGCGGCTTCTGGATACTCGATGACGTGAGCGCGCTGCGCCAGCTCGACGCGCAGGTCGGCACGGCGGCGGCGACGCTGTTCAAGCCGGCCATCGCCTATCGCGTCCGTCCCGGTGGTTTCCTGAGCACGCCGTTCCCGAAGGACGAGCCGCAGGCCGACAATCCGCCCAATGGCGCCTTCATCGACTATTACCTGAGGACGGCTGCGCCCTCGCCAGTGACCCTGGAAATCGTCAATGCGCAAGGCCAGTCGGTGCGTCGCTACTCCAGCGCGGATGTGCCGCCGACCGACGACGAGGCCACGGCGCGCACCGGCCCGGGATGGACGCCGAAGACCTATCCTCTTTCCCAGGAAGCCGGCATGCACCGCTTCGTATGGAACTTGCATTACGCCCTGCCTGAGGCGCTCGCCGGCAACGGCATGTACCGCTTCACCAATGGCGACGGCTTGTGGGCGCTGCCTGGCGCCTACACGGTCAAGCTCAGCGTCGGCGGGCAGACCTACACCCAGCCACTGGAGATCAAGGCCGATCCGCGGGTTGAGATTTCGTCCGCGGCGCTCCAGCAGCAATTCGACCTGGCGCGGCATATCGAGAGCCTGCGGCTCGACATCGTCAAGGTGTCCGCGCAGGCGGCCGACCTGCGCGCACAGCTAACGGCGGTTCGCGGCAAGCAATCGGGCAAGCTGGCGAATTCGATCGATGCCGTGGTCAAGCAGGTCGATGCGGTCGCCGGGGTGAGGCCCGAGGACAATCCGGCCAACTCCATCGGCCTGCCGACCACCGACTTCACCAGCCTCCTCTACCTGCAGGATGCGCTGACCAATCTTGGCGCTTCGGTGGAGAGTGCCGACGCGGCGCCGTCGATCGGCAAGACGCAGACCTTGGCCAAGTACCAGCAGACGCTCGACGCCGCGCTGGCGAAGTGGGAGAGCGTCAAATCCACTGACGTGCCGCGGCTGAATACGCAGTTGAAGGCAGCCGGACTGACTCAGGTGAAGGTGGCGGACTGAGCCATCCGCCCAATGGCGCGGCCGCACGGATGTGGCGGTCGCGCCGGTCTGGCTCCATCCGGGAGATATATCCATGTTTCGATCAGCCCTTGCTTGCGCCCTGCTGCTGCTGGCTGGCGTCGCCGCCGCGCAGGCCGTGCCACCACAGCTTCTGGACGGCTTGTCGTGGCGCGAAGTCGGCCCGTACCGCGGTGGACGGGTGGATTCAGTCAGCGGTGTGGCTGGTCAGCCGAATGTCGCCTGGCAGGGCACGGTAGGTGGTGGCCTGTTCAAGACCACCGATGCGGGCGTCACCTGGCAGCCCATGTTCCAGCATGAAGCGTATTCCTCGATTGGCGCGGTGGAAGTGGCGCCATCCAATCCGCGGATCATTTACGTGGGCACCGGCGAGGCGTCGATCCGCTCCAACGCGACGCTGGGCAACGGCGTGTACCGCTCCGATGATGGCGGCCAGACCTGGCGCCACCTGGGCCTGGATGACACCCAGCACATCGGCCGGCTGCTGGTGGACCCGAAGAATCCCGACCACGTGGTGGTCGCAGCGCTGGGCCACGTCTGGGGACCGAACCAGGAGCGCGGGATTTATCTCACCACCGATGGCGGCAAGACCTGGAAGCACAGCTTGTTTGTCGACGCGCACACTGGCGCGGTGGACCTGGCGCGTGATCCGGCGCGGCCTGGCACCTTGTATGCGACCACCTGGAATGCGGAGCGTACGCCGTGGTTCCAGTACGCCCCAGTGGATGGCCCAGGCAGCGCCATCTACCAGTCGACCGACAACGGCGCGAGCTGGCGCAAGCTGTCGGCGAACGGCTTGCCGGCGGACATGGGGCGGATTGGCGTGGCGGTTGCCGATACCGCGTCGGGCCCGCGCCTGTATGCCATCGTCAGCGCGGGAAACTCGCAGGGTGGAGCCAACCAGTCTGGCAGCGGCAGCGGCCTGTACCGTTCGGACGACGTCGGCGTGAGCTGGCATCTGGTCAACGCCGACACCCGCCTGTCGGGACGCGGCTGGTACTTCGGGCGCATCTACGCCGATGCCAAGGACCCGAATCTGCTCTATGTACCGAACACTTCGCTGTACCGCTCGCGCGACGGGGGCGCGCATTTCGAGGCCATCAAGGGCTCGCCGAACGGCGACGACATGCGCGCGCTGTGGCTGGATCCGGACGACGCCGCGCATTTGATTCTCGCCGTCGACCAGGGCGCCTCGATCAGCCTGGATGACGGCGCGCACTGGTCGAGCTGGTTCAACCAGCCTAGCGCGCAGATCTACCATTTCAGCGTGGACAACCAGGTGCCGTACAGGCTGTATGCCACGCAGCAGGATTCCGGCGCGCTGGTGATCGCCTCGCGTGGCCACACCGGCATCATCACCAATCACGACTGGGACGCGGTCGGCGGCGGCGAATCGGGCTACCTGTTTCCGCGCAAGGACGACCCGTCGATCATCTATGGCTCCGGTTCCGGCGGCAACATCACCGCCTATGACACGCGCACGCATGTCACCACCAACATCTCGCCCTCGCCGGTGCGTTCGTTCGGTGCCCTGCCGACGGCGGGCAGCTCCTACTACCCGTGGAACACCGCCTTCGCGCTCTCGCCGTTCGACGCCGACACCATGTACATGGCTGGCCAGAAGGTGCTGAAGTCCACGGACGCGGGGCAACGCTGGCAGGCGATCAGCCCGATCCTCACCGCGAAGGATCCGAAGGCGCAATGCAAGCGCGAACCCACCCGCGAGACCGCGGCCGCCTGCGGCTATTCGGTGGTCTACGCGCTGGCGCCATCGCGGGCGAAGGACGGCGTGCTGTGGGCCGGCACCGACGACTCAAGGCTGTGGCTTACCCGGGATGGCGGCACGCAGTGGGACAACGTGACGCCGCCCGGCCTCGGGCCATGGAGTCGCGTCGACACGATCGAAGCCGATCCGCACGATGCGGCCAGTGCCTATGTGGCCGTCGACCGCCACCAGATCGACGACACCCGGCCGTACATCTACATCACCCACGACGCCGGCAAGACCTGGCGCTTGGCCGTGCAAGGCATCCCGCAAGGCAGCTATGTGCGCGTGGTGCGTGCCGATCCGGAACGCGAGGGACTGCTGTACGCGGGCACCGAGCTGGGCGTGTTTGTATCGTTCGACGATGGCCAGGCCTGGCAATCACTGCAGCGCAACTTGCCGACCACGGCTGTGCACGACCTGGCCGTCCATGATGGCGACTTGATTGCCGGCACCAGCGGCCGCGGCTTCTGGATCCTGGATGACATCATGCCGCTGCGCACCGCGAGCCCGGCGATTGCCCAGAGCCCAGTTCACCTGTATGCGCCCAAGCCGGCGCTGCGCCTGCGGCTCGGCACCTATGACGGCGAGGCGCGGCCGCCGGAGGTCCCGCACGCGGCGAATCCGCCGACTGGCGCGGTCATCGACTATTGGCTGGCAGCCGCGAGCAGCACTCCGGTGACGTTGGCGGTCTACGACAGTACTGGCAAGCTCGTGCGCCAGTTCTCCAGCGCGGACCAGCCGGGGGCGATGCCGACGCCGAACTGGCCGGATTATTTCATGTCGCCGCCGACGATCCTCCCAGCCAGCGCGGGCGCGCATCGCTTTGTCTGGGACCTGCGCTACACGCCGCCGGCAGGCGCGCCGCGTTGGGGTGAGCCGGCCGTCCTGGGCCGCACGCCGCGTGCGCCCATGGGGCCCCTGGTGTTGCCGGGCCAGTACCGCGTGGTGCTGACGGCCGAGGGCAAGCAATACGCCCAAGCGCTCACGGTGCTCGCTGATCCACATGCCGGAGGTGCCGGCGCGGCGCTGGCCGCCAATGTCCAATTGTCGCTGGACCTGGGCGCCGCCATCGACCGCAACAGCAAGCTGCTGGTTGAGGTCGAGACCGCCGCTGCGGCGGCCAATGCGTCAGGCGACCGCGCCAAGGCGCAGCGTATCGAGAGCCAGGTGGGCAAGGCCGGATTGGACCGCAACACCATGCAGCTGACGATGCTGATGAACCAGGTCATGGACACCGACGTCGCGCCCAGTCCCACGGTGCAGGAGGCTGCCGAGGGACTCAGGACCTCGGGCGAGCAGGCGCGTGCCGCGGTGACGAGCGTGCTGGCTGCGGCGCACTGAGCTGGGAACGCCTTGCCCCTCAATCGTCGCCCCGGTATCGATACATGGTACCGGGGCCCGCTGAAGGCGACGCCACCGGATCACCCTTCTGCACTGCTGTCCGGTGCGTTCCCGGGGCGGCCTTTGCCTCATCCACGTCGTCGCGCCGGTCGCCGAACCACCGCCCGTCGTCATTCCCGCGAAAGCGGGAATCCAGTGCTTTGGCCTTTGCGGGTCCCAGCAGCACTCGATCCCTGCTTTCGCGGGGATGACGGCCCGGGCAGGGGATGAACGGTCAGGGGTCGGTCGGGATTTCGCTAGCGGCGTTCGGCGGCGGTCTGGTCGCGGGCTGCGCGGAACTCCGAATCATGGCTCCAGTTCGGCCATTGCTGCGAGTTCGCCAGATTGCTGCCGAGGGTGTACAGCAGTTGCAGGTCGCGGGCCATGCCGGTGAAGGGCCAGCTTGCCTGCCACTCGTCATCGGGCTGGTGGTAACGCTTGGCAGTGTAGTCCGCCGCGGCAGCGCGGCCGGCGGCGACGCCGCCGTCAATCAGGTCCTCGCCCGAGCCGAATGAGATTGCCGGCACGCCGTGCTTGGCGAGCGGGAAGTGGTCGGAGCGGAAGAAGTAGCCGGCTTCGGGGTGTGCGTCCGGCGTATAGCGCAGGCCGAACTGCTTGCCGACCGCGATCAGGTCGTCCAGCAGGCCCAGCTTCGCCGTACCGGAAATCGTGAAATCGCGCGCCGGGCCACCGGGGTCGAGTGCGTCCATGTTGAGCACGCCCGCCGTCGTCGCCAATGGATACAGCGGGTTGGCGGCGTAGTATTCCGAGCCAAGCAGGCCGCGCTCCTCGCCCGTGACCGCCAGGAAGATGACCGAACGCTCGGGCCGCGGCGCCTGGGCGAACGCACGGCCCATCTCGACCAGTGCCGCGACGCCAGTGGCGTTGTCCACCGCGCCGTTGTAGATGCGGTCGCCGTTTGCGTCCGGCGCGCCGATGCCGAAGTGGTCCCAATGCGCGCTGTAGATCACGCTTTGCTGCGGATACTTGCTGCCGGCAATGCGCCCGACGACGTTGTGCGAGGTGATGACCTGCGAGTCGACCTTGAAGTCCGCCGAGAACGTCACGCCCTGCAGTGTCACCGGCTTGAAGGCGCGCGTCTGCGCCTGCTTTTTCAAGATGTCAAAATCCAGGCCGGCCGACTTCAGCATGGACACCGCGAGGTCGCGTTGGATCCAGCCTTCCAGTTGCGGATGCTCGGCTGACGGATCCTTGCGCACGATGTCGAACATCGTGCTGGCGTTCGAGTTCTTCACCGTGGCCCAGCCGTACGAGGCCGGTGCCGTCTCGTGCACGATCAACACGCCGACCGCGCCGCGGCGCGCGGCTTCCTCGTACTTGTAGGTCCAGCGGCCGTAATAAGTCTCCGCCTTGCCGCCAAAGTCGCCCTGGCCAGCCTCGAAATCCGGGTCGTTGATCAGCACTACGGCAATCTTGCCATGCAGGTCCACGCCCTTGTAGTCGTCCCAGTTCCGCTCTGGCGCCTTGACGCCGTAACCGACGAAGACCAGCGGCACGTTCTTGACGTCGACGGACCTGGAGCCGTCCATTGGCGAGCGCATGGCGATTTCCTTGCCCTGCGTCAGGTGGAGTGCATGGCCCTGCTCGGTCAGCGTGAACTTCGGCGTGCCGGCGATATCGCTGCGCAGCAGCGGCACGTCCTGGGTCCACGTGCGTTTGCCGTCCTTGAGCTCACCGCCAGGCGCAAGGCCCACGGCCTTGAACTGCATGATCAGGTAATCGATGGTCTTGGTTTCGGCTGGCGTCGCGGGACCCCGGCCCTCGAACGCATCCGAGGACAACGTCTTTACCTCGTTGGACAGGTGCTCGGGACTGAACGTCGGTGTGGTGGTGGCGTACGCCAGCGGGCAAGCAGACAGGACCAGCGCGACAAGCAGCACTCTCTTCACGGGGCATGACCTGGTTTGGGTGGCAACGCGTCCGATACTAGTCGGCGTGCCGGTCGAAACCAATCCAGCCTGCGGCGTTCACACGCAGGCGCCACCTTGTCGTCGACATGGGCGTGGGCGATTGCAACCGGTGAGCTGACGCCGATCAGGGACAGCCGGCGCCTTAGCGGTTATTCCTGTGCTGCAAGCTTGCGGCGCGTAGGGCATCCCAGCGCCGGACGCACGTTACGACCTGGTGACCGCCCATGCATGATTCGGCTCCTGCCGCCCGCTCCCGGCGTTCCGCCGCTGGCGATCAAGACAACCATCGGCACGCCAAGCCGACGACGCCGGTGACGAGCGCACCGCGCCCGCCAGAGTGGAAGTGCCCCCGTTGCGGCGCACGCAAGCGTCTGCGGCGCAACCCACGTCCTTGAAACCCGGGAGTCCCCATCATGCCGATTGCCGATGCCAATGCGGCGCGCTTCGACGCGCTGGCCAACGACTGGGACAGCGATCCCAGGCGGGTCTTCATGGCGCAGAAGATTGCGCGTGCGATGCGCCATGCGCTGGAGCCGGGTGGCAGCGAAACCGCCTTGGAACTTGGCGCAGGCACCGGCCTGGTCACGCTCATCATGGCCAGGCACGTTGCGCACCTGACCGCGCTCGACGTGTCCACCGGCATGCTCGAGGTTTTGCGCGCGAAGTGCGCCGCCAAGCATCTGGCGAACGTCGATGCAATTGCCGGCGACCTGCCCGAGGCGATCCCGTCTGCGCGCTACGACCTCATCTATGCCTCGATGTTGCTGCACCACATCGCCGACGTGCCGGCACTGCTGGCTGTGCTGTTCGAGCACCTGGTGCCCGGTGGCCGCGTCGCGCTGGCCGACCTGGATGCCGAGGACGGTGGTTTCCACGGTGACGTCGAGGGCGTGGCGCATCACGGCTTTGCCCGCGACGTCCTTGCCGTCTGGCTGCACGACGCTGGTTTCACGGTGCCGCAGTGGAGTACGGCGCATACCGTCCGGCGTGCAGCCGACGATGGCGGCGTACGCGAGTACCCCATCTTCCTGGCTGTCGCCCAGCGCCCGGCCTGACGGCTTCCCCACGTCACGCCGCGCCACCCACGGCTTCACCGTTTGCACCGCCACCCCGCTGAGGTATGCAAAGGCGCGTCATGGCTTGTCGTGCCACGGCGAGGTGCCTCCATGCCGGCGAGGTAGGCCAGGATGCCGGCCAGGCTTTTCAGGTCCTGGGCGTTGTGCTGCAGGACGCGACGCAGGTTGGCGGCCGAGCCGCCGCGCAGGTAGTGCAGCCAGGCCGCGGGCGCTTCCGCGCCGGGCAGGTCGTCTTCGCGCACGACGCCGAGCAGGCGGCGCTCGGCGGTGGCGAGGCGGCAATTCGCCCACATGCCTTTCCAGTGGCGGCGCACGGGGTGGAGCAGGTCGAGATGCCGCAGGCCGGTGAGGGGGTTTGGCAGGCGTGCCAGGCGGTAGCGCGTGGCGAGCAACGGCGCGTCGTAGCTCTTGCCGTTGTAGCTCACCAGCACCGAGTGCGCATGCAGCCAGCCGGCAAACGTGCGCAGCATGGCCGACTCTGCAGCCATGCTGGTGATCGTGAGCTGGCGCAGGCGCAGCCGCGCATCGACCCAGTCCGCGGCGCCGATCATGAATGCGCGCGTGCCGGTGCCACCGGCCAGCCCGGTCGTCTCGGTGTCGAAGTGCAGCAGGTGGGAGCACGCGACCGGTTCCTCGACGCGGGCAAAGCGGGCGTCGATGCTTGCCGAAGGCGCAGGCCAATCCGCCCACGTCTCCGTGTAGTGCAGGCCGGGAGAAATTTCCTCGCCGGGAACCTCGCGGTCGGTTGAAGTCGTGATGCCGCTGGCAACCTGGTTGTGCGCACGCAGCCGCAGGAGTCGACGCAAATCGGTTGGTACCAAGGGCGATGGCTTCGGGAGCGGAGGCGAGGTGGCCGTGCGCGGCGCGCCGGCCTCGCGGCGCAGGTCGCGCAGGCGGTCGAGCAGCGGACTCATCCTTGGGCCAGGAGCTTCAGCACCTGCAGCGCAAGCATTTTCGCCGTGTGCGTGGCGCTTTCGTCCGTCGCCAGTACCGGCCCGACGCAGGCCGGGCAGCCGCCACGGCAATCACAGCCGTGCACCAGCTCGAGCGCGCGCGCGAGCAGCTCGTCGCGCCGGGCATACAGTGGCTCGCTCAGGCCCACGCCGCCGGGAAACGCATCGTACAGGTAGACCGTCGGCGCAAACGGCAGATCCGGTCCGGGCTCCGCGGCCCCGCCATCGCTGCCACGCAACCGGCCATGCCCATGCTCATCCGCGCTGACGAACCATGCGCCATCGCCGCTGCCCACCGATTTTTGCAGGTCGCGGCTTTCGGCCATCACCGCGACGGTGGCAACCAGGTGCAGCGCGCTGGCCGCGCCCATGAAGCCGTCCAGCGCCTGCTGGCGGTCGATGAAGCCGGCATCCAGCACGGCCTGCGGCAGCTGCCACCAGACGGCCGTCGTGTGCAGCTCCTGGTCCGGCAGGTTCACCGGGCCGTAGCCGATGTTCTCGTGGCTGTAGTAGCGGATCTTCTTGTAGCCGGCAACGTGGCGCACCACATGGACTTCGCCGTGCCCGGCCTGGCCGGTGCCGCAGACGGCGTGGTCGAAGCAGTCCAGGACCTTGAGCTTGCTGTAGTCGATCGCGTCGGTGTAGTAGTCGACATGCGTGCGCGTGACGTAGGCCTTGCGGCCTTCCCAGTCCAGCCGCTCCACCTGGTAGGGCACGGACTGGATCATGTGGATCGCGCCCTCGTACAGCGTGACTGCGGCGGCGGTGTAGTCCACCTCGGCGATGATGTTCTGTTTGCCGCCCGTGCGGTCGACCACCACGAAGTTGCCGTCGGCGACCGAGCGCAGCGAGACGGCACCGGCCGGATAGCTGTCGGCGATCCACTCCCAGCGCTCGCGCTCGTGGTGTAGCACGCCTTCCTCGGCCAGGACCTGCAGCCAGGGCGCGGCGTCGACCGGGCCGAATCTCTCGCCATCGCCAAATGGCAGCTCGAACGCCGCGCAGCGGATGTGGTCCAGCAGGATCAGCGCCTGGTCGGGCGCGATGCGTGCCTGCTCCGGCGTGGCGTCGCGGAAGAATTCGGGATGGCGCACCAGGTACTGGTCCAGCGGATCGGAGCTGGCCACCAGCACGCCGAGTGCGGCGCGCTGGCGCCGGCCGGCGCGCCCCAGCCGCTGCCAGGTGCCGGCCACGGAACCGGGGTAGCCGTTGAGCACCACCACGTCGAGCGCGCCAATGTCCACGCCGAGCTCCAGGGCGGAGGTGCTGACAATGCCATCGACGCGACCGGCACGCATGTCGCGCTCGGCGGCGCGCCGCTCGCGCGGCAGGTAGCCGCCGCGATAGGCCCGGATGCGTGGGGGCTTGCGCGGGTCGTGGTCGAAGACGTCCTTGAGGTACTTGGTGAGGACCTCCACCAAGGTGCGGCTGGAGGCGAAGACCAGCGTCTTCAGCCCGGACTTGATCGCCAGCCGCGCCACGCGGTTGCTCTGCGAGCGGGCCGAGGCGCGCAGGCCCAGGTCGGCGTTGACCACCGGCGGATTCCACAGCAGCACATGCCGCTCGCCGCTGGGCGCACCGCTGGCGGTGATGCAATGCACGGACTGCTCGATCAGCGCCTCGGCATGCTCGCGCGGATTGCCGATCGTGGCCGAGCACAGGATGAATTGCGGGCTCACGCCGTAGAACGCGCACACGCGCTTGAGGCGCCGGATCACGTTGGCCACATGCGAACCGAAGACGCCGCGGTAGCTGTGCACCTCGTCGATCACCACGTAACGCAGGCTCTCGAAGAACTGCGCCCACTTGGTGTGATGCGGCAGGATTGCCTGATGCAGCATGTCCGGGTTGCTGATGACGATGTCGCCATGCGCGCGTACGGCCTGGCGCGCATCGCCCGGCGTGTCGCCATCGAAGGTGAACGCCTTGACGCCGAGCCGGCCGGCGGCGTTGAGCTCCAGCAGCTCGGCCAGCTGGTCCTGGGCCAGGGCCTTGGTCGGGAACAGGTACAGCGCCTTGGTCCGCGCCTGCAGCGCGGCAGCCAGCACCGGCAGGGTGTAACACAGGGTCTTGCCGGATGCCGTGGGCGTGACGATCGCGACGTGTTCGCGCGCCTGGCTCGCCGCCCAGGCCTCCGCCTGGTGGCTGTACAGCCGTGACACGCCGCGCTGGCGCAAGGCCGCCGCGAGCGCCGGCGGCAAGTCGGCGGGCAACGGCATATACGAACCGGCCGTGGCCGGCATCACGATGCTGCCGGTGATGCGCGTGGCATAGCGCCGCGACAGGCGCTCGGCCAGCATCCGGCCATCGCCGGGCGGACTGAAGGAGGCAGCTTCGGGGCGAAGGCGATCGGGCAGGGCGTTCATGGTGTATCCGCGTAGGGGCGTCCGCCAGTACACCGCTGCACCGTCTCACCCGCTGCGACAGCAGCTTGCTCCACGGGCCGCGGCCATGACTTCCGGCACGCACGGGCGCAAGTGCAACGTTATAAAGTTTCCCGCTGGCGCTCTTCAAGAAGTCGCGCGCGCATGAAAAAATCGCGGATTCGCGTGCTGGATCACATGGCAAGCGGGAACGACCAGGCGGTGCTTCGGCACGGCGGGCGGCGTGTCGTGTCGTGCGTGCGGGCACTTGGTGCCATCGTGGCCGTGCTGGCGCTGGGCGCCTGCACCGTGGGACCGGACTTCGAACGGCCGGCCGCGCCCAAGGTCGCTGCCTATACCGCGCATGCGCCTGAAACCACCGCGGCCACGGCTAACGTCGCCGGCGGCCAGGCGCAGCACTTCACCAGCGGCAGCGATATCCCAGGCGACTGGTGGACCCTGTTCCATTCCAAGGCGCTCAATGCGCTGATTGCCGAGTCGCTTCACCATAACCCGGACCTCCAGGCTGCGCAGGCGGCCTTGCGGGTGGCGCAGGAGAATGTGCGTGCGCAACGCGGGGCCTACTACCCCAGCGTCACGGCGGGTTTTTCGGCCACGCGCCAGATGCAATCACAGCAGGTGGCGCCGGCACCGAATTTTCCAGTCGTGCCCAACGAGTACTTGTACAGTTTCTTCACCCCACAGGTCAGCGTGTCCTATGCGCTGGACGTATTCGGCCTGAATCGGCGCACAGTGGAGTCGTTGCAGGCACAGGCGCAATCCGTGCGCTTCCAGATGATTGCCGCGCAGGTCACGCTGAGCACGAACGTAGTCGCCGCCGCGGTGCGGCAGGCGTCGCTGCGGGCCCAGATCGCGGCGACGTTGAAGTTGGTCGACATCAACAACAAGATGCTCAAGGTGTTGCGTGACCAGCTGGCACACGGTTACGTCGGACGTCTGGATGTTGCCGCGCAGGAGACGCAGATGGCCCAGATTGCCGCCACGCTGCCGCCACTGCGCACTCAACTCGCCCAACAGGACCACCTGCTTGCGGTACTTTCCGGGCAGCTTCCGGGCCAGGCTCCGGCACAGGCGTTCGACCTTGCACATCTTGAGCTGCCGCAGGATCTGCCACTGAGTCTGCCGTC
Source organism: Rhodanobacter sp. FW510-R10 (assembly GCF_058781105.1). Taxonomy (NCBI): domain Bacteria; kingdom Pseudomonadati; phylum Pseudomonadota; class Gammaproteobacteria; order Lysobacterales; family Rhodanobacteraceae; genus Rhodanobacter; species Rhodanobacter sp. FW510-R10. The sequence continues at coordinate 1,466,009 of NZ_JBYSWL010000001.1, forward strand.
GGTCCTGGTGGCGCAGCGCCCGGACGTGCGTCAGGCCGAGGCCAACCTGCATGCCGCCAGTGCGCAGGTCGGCATTGCCACCGCGAACCGCCTGCCGAATATTTCACTGACGGCGAACGTAGGTAGCACCGCGGTGGCGATCGGCCAGGTGTTCAAGGCGGGTACCGGGTTCTGGAGTGTGGGCGCCGATCTGGCCGCCCCCATTTTCGAGGGCGGTGCCTTGCTCCATCAGCAGCGCGCAGCCAAGGCCGCCTATCGGGAAGCTGCCGCGCAGTACCGCAGCACGGTGCTGACCGCCTTCCAGAACGTCGCCGATACCCTGGCTGCGCTCGAACAGGATGCGCTGGGCCTGCAGCAGGCCGCCAAGGCTGCGGTGGCGGCTCAGGTCACGTTGGACTTGTCGCAACGGCAAGTGAAGGACGGTTACGCGGGTTACCTGACCTTGTTGAGTGCGGAGCAGGCCTACCAGCAGGCGCAGATCACGCTGGTTGAAGCCCAGGCGAGTCGCTTCAGCGACACCGCGGCCTTGTTCCAGGCGCTCGGCGGCGGCTGGTGGCATGACGCGGATGCGGCCCGGCCCACGCCAAAGCCGGCCCCGGCCGGTTCGAACGGGGCAGGGCTGGTCGACGCCGCGCATGCCGCGGTCCTCACGTCCGACGACAGCCAGGCCGGCCCGAAGCCATGAATCCAACCAGGACACCAATGAACGCCAGGGAACTTCGATACCGTCATTCCCGCGAAAGCGGGACAAAGGCGAGCGACGCGAGCGTTGAACAGCCGAAGGCTGGCCCCGAAGGGGTGAGCGCAGCGAATAATCCAGTGCTCTTGCGTGTAAGTTCGTTGCGACCAAAGCACTGGATTCCCGCTTTCGCGGGAATGACGCCGGGGCAAGTGCAAGTCGATCAGCTCCCTATCGGATCATTCAAGGGGAAAGCGATGGCGACGTGGGTGCGCAGGGCGGGGAGCTGGCCAATCGTAGTTGCGGTGGCGCTGGCGCTGGCGCTGGGTGGCTGCTCGTCCGGCGCCAGTGCCGGCAAGACGGCGGCTGCGGCCACGACGCCGCACAACGTGAGCATGACGGCAGAGCAGCTCAAGCACATCCAGATGTACACCGTGGAGGCGTTGGCTTATCACCGGACGGTCCAGGCCAACGGCACCGTCGACTTCGACCAGAATCAGTCCACCAGCGTGGTCGCGGCGTTCTCCGGTCCGGTGACGCGGCTGCTGGTGGCACCGGGTGACCGGGTGAAACAGGGACAGGCGCTGGCGATCGTCGATTCGCCTGATTTTACCCAGGCCATTGGCAACTACCGAAAATCCCTGATTGCCGCGAAGAACGCACGTCGCGTGGCGGACATGGACCAGGACCTGGTCAAGCACGATGGCATTGCCGAGCGCGAGGCGGCCCAGGCGCAGACCGACGCGGTCAGTGCCGAGGCCGACCGCGACGCGGCGCTGCAGACCCTCAAGAGCCTCAACGTGGATGCGCAAACCATTCGGGACCTGCAGGCCGGGCGGGAAGTCGGTCATGTGCAGGGTACGATCCGCGCGCCCATTGCCGGCACCGTGGCGGAGCGGCTGATCACGGTCGGGCAGTTGTTGCAGGCCGGCAGCACGCCGTGCTTCACCATCGCCAACCTCTCGCGGGTGTGGGTGCTGGCGCAGGTGTTTGGCAGCGACCCGTCCAGCCTGCGCGTCGGCGATCCGGTCGAGATCGAGGTGGGTGACGGCGGCAAGCCGTTGGCCGGCAAGCTCACCAATATTTCGGCCGTGGTCGATCCGGACACGCGGGCGGTGACGGCACGGATCTCGGTCGACAATCCCGGAGGAGCGCTGCGGAAGCAGATGTATGTACGCGTGCGCATCCATTCGCAGCAGGAGCAGCGCGGCCTGCTGGTCCCGGTCGCGGCCATCCTGCGCGATGACGAGAACCTGCCCTTCGTGTACGTCGTCCAGCCAGACGGCAGCTTTGCACAGCGCGGCGTGACCCTCGGCTATCGCAGTGGCGACCGCTACGACATCACTGCGGGTCTCCAGGCCGGTGATCGCGTGGTGGCCGATGGCGCCATCTTCGTCCGCTTCATGCAGACACAATGACGACCGAAACGCTGCCACCGCCGGGATCGCCGCCGCGGGCGTCGGCGATCAACCGCATCGTCGCCTTCGCGCTTGAACAGCGCATGCTGATCGTGCTGCTCACCGTGTTGCTGGTAGGCGCGGGTGTGTGGGCACTGAAGCGTTTGCCGCTGGATGCCTACCCGGACCTCTCGCCGCCCATGGTGGACATCGTCACCCAGTGGCCGGGGCATTCCGCCGAGGAGGTCGAGCGCCTGATCACGATCCCGGTCGAGCTCGGCTTGAGCGACGTGCCACAACTGAAGGTCAAGCGCTCGGTCTCGCTGTACGGCTTGTCCGATGTCACCCTGACTTTCACCGACGACACCGACCGCTACTTTGCCCGCCAGCAGGTCTTCAACCGGCTGGGCGACATCACCTTGCCCAGCGGCGTCAGTCCCTCGGTGTCTCCGATGTCGTCGCCGTCGGGGTTGATCTATCGCTACGTCCTGCAAAGCAGCGACCGCACGCCGATGCAGTTGAAGACGCTGGACGACTGGGTGGTGGCCCCGCAATACCGCTCGGTGCCGGGCGTGGCGGATGATTCCGGGTTTGGCGGCGGCACCATGCAGTACCAGGTGTTGCTCGACCCGCTGAAGATTGCCGGCGCCGGCCTGTCGGTGGCGCAGGTCGAGTCCGCGCTGGCTGCGAACAACAGCAACGGCGGCGGCGGTTTCTACTCGCAAGGTGGGCAGTTCTTCTACGTGCGCGGGATTGGCCGCATCGAGACGCTCGAGGACATCGGCAACATCGTGCTTGCCGTGCACAACGGCAACCCCGTGCTGGTGAAGGACGTCGGCCGCGTGCGCATTGGCATCGCCCCGCGCCTCGGCGAGTTCGGCTACATGGAGCAGAACGACGCGGTCGAAGGCGTCATCCTGATGCGCACCGGCGAGAAGACCCAGGACGTGCTGACGCGGATCGAGGCCAAGACGCGCCAGCTCAACAGCGAAATCCTGCCCCAGGACGTCAAGGTCCACCCGTTCTATGACCTGAGCAACCTGATCGCCGAAACCACGCACGTGGTCGAGCGCAACCTGGTGCTGGGCATGGTCCTGGTCATTGCCGTGCTGATCTTTTTCCTGTTCGACATCCGCGCCGGCTTGATCGTCGCGGTGACGATTCCGCTGGCGCTGTTGTTCGCGTTCCTCTGCATCGACCTGCAAGGGGCTTCGGCCAACCTGCTGTCGATCGGCGCGGTCGACTTCGGCATCCTCGTCGACGGCGCCATCTTCATGGTCGAGAACGTCTTCCGCGAGCTGGCGAAGCGCCGGGGTACGGACTACGACATCCGCGAGGTCATCCGCGCGGCGGCCTCGGAGGTGGACCGCCCGCTGGTGTATGCCGTGGCCGTGATCGTGGCCAGCTTCCTGCCGATCTACGTCCTGACCGGACCTTCCGGCACGCTGTTCAAGCCGATGGCCGACACCATGATCTTCGCGCTGATCGGCTCGCTGCTGGTCACGCTGACCCTGCTGCCGGTGCTGTGCGCGCTGCTCATGCGCAATGGCGTGCGCGAGCGGCGCAACGCGATGATGGAGAAGGTGCAGGCATGGTACCGGCGCTGGCTCACGCGCTGCCTGGCCTGGCGCTGGCGGGTGACCGGCATTTCGGCGGGCCTGCTCGTGCTGTGCCTGCTCCTGGTGCCGAGCATCGGCGCCGAATTCATGCCGCACCTGGACGAGGGCGCGTTGTGGGTGCGCGCGACCATGCCGTACTCCATTTCCTATGACGAGGCCTCGAAGATCACGCCGCAGATCCGCGACATCCTGCGCTCGTTCCCGGTAGTGACCACGGTCACTTCCGAGCTTGGCCGGCCAGACGACGGTACCGACTCCACGGGCTTCTTCAACGTCGAGTTTTTTGTCGGACTGGAACCCTATGCGCAATGGGGCGGCAAGTACCGCAGCAAGCAGGCACTGATCGACGCGATCGACGCCAGGCTCAAGGCCTTCCCCGGCATCGACTTCAACTACACGCAGCCGGCCGAGGACGCCGTCGACGAAGCCGAGACCGGCTTGAAGAGCGCGCTGGCGGTCAAGGTCTACGGCCCCGACCTGGCCACCCTGCAGGAGAAGGGCAAGGCCATCAAGGAAGCGATGCAGCAGGTGCGCGGCATCACCGACGTCACCCTGGTGCACGAACTTGGCCAGCCCAGCCTGACGATCCAGGTCGACCGCGCCAGGATCGCGCGTTACGGGCTGAACGTCGATGACATCAACAGCCTGCTCGAGGCCGCGGTTGCCGGCGGCGTGGCGACCCAGGTGGTGCAGGGCGAGAAGCAGTTCGACCTGGTGGTGCGGCTGGGCCAGCAATACCGCGACAACCCGCAGGAGATTGGCGACATCCCGGTGGCCACGCCAAGTGGCCAGCAAATCCCGCTGAAGGAGTTGGCGAAGATCCAGGTGAGCAACGGTGCGTCCTTCATCTATCGCGAGGACGACTCGCGTTACATCGGCGTGCAGTTCTCGGTCACTGGTCGCGACCTGGCCAGCGCGGTGAACGATGCGATGCAGCAGGTCGCCGGCAAGGTGAAGCTGGGCCAGGGCTACCGCATAGACTGGGGTGGCGAGTACAAGGAATACACCGCGTCGCGGGCGCAGATGCAGATCATCCTGCCGCTCACCGTGCTGCTGATCTTTGGCCTGTTGTTCGTGCTCTACGGCAACTTCAAGTTCCCGTTCATTACTGTGCTGAGCGTGCTGCTGACCGCCCCGATCGGCGCCATCCTCGCGCTGTGGCTCACCGGCACGCCGTTTTCCGTCTCCTCCGGCATCGGTTTCATCGTGTTGTTCGGTGTCTCGGTGCTGACCTCGGTGGTCTACATCTCCTGCGTCAACGAATTGCGGCGCAACGGCATGGCAATGGACCAGGCGGTGTACGAGGCGGCGCTGCTGCGCCTGCGGCCCATCATGATGACCGCGCTGGTCGCCGCGCTCGGCTTGCTGCCGGCCGCGGTGGCCACCGGTGTCGGCACCGATTCGCAGCGGCCGTTCGCCCTGGTCATCGTCAGCGGCATGATTGCGCGCCTGGTCATTGGCATCTACCTCATGCCGGTGCTCTACGCCCTGGTGGCGCGCCCCGGCGACCGCCTCGAGGTGTGAAGTCTTATAAAGAGGACGTGGCAAATTGAAACAAGGTGAGGGCCAGGACGCCGCCGGGATGCGGCACAAAATAATCGCATAGGCAGTACCAGAGGTGCAGCAGACACCGGCGTTTTGCGCTGCGCCCGGGATGACCGGCAGGGTCGACGTGCCAGGCATCCTTGGGCGTGGCGGGTACGTTCTCCAGCCAGTTCCAGCAGCGGGTACCAGTCATGGCAACCAGCGAAGCACAAGGCCTGGACAAGCAGCGACCGATCCCCGGCGACAGGGGGTTGGTGCGCACCCTGGGTGCCGCCGTGGTGGCGCTGTCGGCGGTCGCCCAGGAATACGGCAGCGGCATCAACTTCGTGATGCCGCACAGCCTGGAGAGCTATCCGGCCGCCGAAGGGCTGGTGCCACTGGCGATGCTGGTGGCGGGCCTCGTGCTCATCCCCGAAGTCGTACTTTTCGCCCGCTACTCGGCGGTGATGCCGCGCGCGGGCTCCACCTACGTATGGTTGACCCGTGGACTTGGTCCGCATGCCGGGTTTGCCATTGCCTTTCTCTGGTTCATCGGTATTTGCGGCGCGGCCGGCTTCCTGGCTTTCGCCACCGGCACCTTCATCGGCGATGCCGCGCAAGCCAGTGGCCTGGCGACGCAATGGTTCACGACGCGGAGTGGGCACCTGCTCACCGGCCTCGCTGCGATCTGGTTGATCGCAGCGCTGCACCTGAGTGGGGTCAGGAACTATGGTTATCTGGTCTATATCGCCGGCACCCTGGTGGTCGTGGCGGCGGTGATCGTGATCGTGACCGGTTTTGCCACGACGCCCGAGAGCGCCCTGCTGCGGCTCGCCGATGCGGTCGGTTTTCGCCCTGCGCCCCGGCCTTCCCAGCCCTCGTGGGCGGCGTTCGTGTCGGTGATCGGCTTGTTCATGTTCGCCTATGGAGGCCTGGAGGCATCCACCTCGCTGGGCGGGGAAGTGGCCGACGCGCGCCGAAACATGCCGCGCGGCATCATCGCCGGCTGGGCCATTGCCCTGGTGCTCTACACCCTGGTCTCGTATGCGCTGTTCCACGCGGTGCCGTGGTGGAGCGCCGTGCCCATTCTCCAATCCGGGCACGGCTACCTGCTGACGACGCCGGCCCTGATCGGGCTGCTGGCGCCGCGCGCCATTGCAGTGTTCCTCAACATCCTGGTGGCGGTCATCGTGGTCAAGACCATTGCGCCGCAACTTCTCGACGCCAGCCGCTTCCTCTTCGCCTGGGCGGAGGACGGCTTCATCCCGCGGCGATTCGCCGCCACCAATGCCGCCCATGCACCGGCGCCGGCCATCGTGCTGGCGGCCAGCCTCAGCTGCCTGTTCCTGATCGATGCGGTATTTGGTGGCTGGCAGATCGGCGTGACCTTGCGCGCAGTCAGCATTGCGATCGTGTTCTCGGCGCTGGGGCTGGGGACCGCGCTGCTGGCATGGTGGCCCAGCTGGCGTCAGGCGCGCGCGTTTGCCGCGGATTGCACGCGCGGCCGCTTGGTGAAGGGCATCGCCGTATGCGCGGTGATCATTGGCGTGATCCTCATCGCCTCCGTCGTCCATGAGCGGGGTACCGCGTGGTATTTCCAGCCCTGGTTCCAGCTCGCCATGGCCGCGTTGGTTTCCGTGCTGTTGGCCTGGGTGGCCAACAGGCGCGCCACCTCGCGTGGCGAGGACTTTTTTGCCCGTTTCCGGGTTCCGCCACCACAATGAGCCGCAGACCGCATCCGCGACCGGAACCGCGAGCCACGCGCAGCTGCCCCGGATTTCCCGCCGGGGCACTGTGGATCGAAGGCCTGACCCTAGGCCATCAACCACCCAGGAGTTCCCCATGCGTTTCAGCTATCTCACCGATCTCGAATGCCCGAAGGATGGGCGCCGGTACGACGCCGGCGTGTCGCAAAAGCTGTGTGCGTGCGGCTCCCCGCTGCTCGCCCGGTATGACTTGGCTGCCGTCCGCGCGGAGGTGATGCGCGATGACATCGCCGCCGGCCCGCCCACGCTGTGGCGCTACCACGCGCTGCTGCCGGTCGCCTCGAGCGACGCCGTCGTTTCCCTGGGCGAGGGCATGACGCCCATTTTCGGCTTGCCGCGGCATGGTCGGAAGATCGGGGTGCCGGACCTGGTGGTGAAGGATGAGGGTACCCTGCCTACCGGCTCGTTCAAGGCGCGCGGTGCGGCAGTCGGCGTTTCCCGCGCCAGGGAGATCGGCATCCGGCGCATCGCGATGCCCACCAACGGCAACGCGGGCGCGGCGTGGTCCACCTATGCCGCAAGGGCTGGGATGGCCTCGCTCATCGTCATGCCCAGGGCGGCGCCGGAAATCGCCCGCAAGGAATGCGCCGTCACCGGCGCCCGGCTGTATCTGGTCGACGGCTTGATCGGGGACGCGGGCGCGATCGTGGGCCGGGCCGTTGCCGACAGTGACTGGTTCCCGGTATCGACGCTGAAGGAACCCTATCGGCTCGAAGGCAAGAAGACCATGGGCTTCGAGATTGCCGAGCAGTTGGGTTGGCGAGTGCCGGACGTGATCGTCTATCCCACGGGTGGCGGCGTCGGCCTGATCGGCATCTACAAGGGCCTGTGCGAGCTGCAGGAGCTGGGCTGGATCGGCGAGAAGCTGCCCAGGCTGGTCGCGGTGCAGGCGGAAGGCTGCGCGCCAATCGTCCGCGCGTTCGAAGCAGGCGCGGACCATGCGGAGCCTTGGCAGGACGCCAAGACCGTGGCCTTCGGCATCAATGTCGCCTCGGCAATTGGCGATTTCCTGATGCTCGAGGCAATCCGCGCGACCGGGGGTTGCGCGGTGGCCGTGAGCGATGCGGCGCTCCTGGAGCAACTGGCCGACGTGGCCCGCCGGGATGGTGCGTTCTTCTGCCCCGAGGGCGCGGCCACCCTGGCGGCCGTCGCCAAGCTGCGGGCAAGCGGTTGGTTGGACGGCAGCGAAGAGGTCCTCGTGCTCAACACCGGCACCGGCCTCAAATACCCCGACACGGTGACCGCCAATCCGCCCGTGCTCCCGATCGGCGGCAGCATTCCCATGCTGGACTAGGGGCGGGCCGGTAATGCGGCTGGGCGCGCGCGTCGACAAAGGGCGTGCAGTGGTACCGCACGAGCTCATGCAGTCACGTACTGCAAGGGGGCATTACAGTAATGGTGGCCAGAGGTGGAATCGAACCACCGACACGAGGATTTTCAGTCCTCTGCTCTACCAACTGAGCTATCTGGCCAGGGCCTGGCAAGTACGCGGTTTTGCGCCGCGTGAGCCGCGCATTACAGCGAATGCGCGCGGCGACGTCAAGCCGAAGGCTCGGGCGTGAGGTGGGCCTGGGTGTAGCCCGGGGGGTAGGTGACTTCGCCTTCGAACAGGAAGCGCTCCATCTGTTCGGTGAGGTAGGCGCGGTCCTTCGCCTCCAGCGGATTGAGCAGGTATTCATTGATCAACATGGTCTGGTGCGCGACCCAACGCTGCCAGGCCTGCTTGGAAATCTCCGCGTAGATGCGTTGCCCGAGCGGGCCGGGCCAGGGCGCGAACTCCAGGCCCTCGGCCTCGGTCTTGAGCAGGGCGCAATGGACGGTACGACTCATTCCGGGATTCCTCGTGGGGACGCTGGCGCTCGCTACGCCACCGCTCATTTTGCCGCGGTCGCAGCTCCCGCGTCGTTGATGCGCGACAACAGCCGGCGCACCGGCGTGGGCAGGCCCAATTGCTCCAGCGCGTCGGCGGCGCACCAGCGCAGGTCCGGGTGATCGGCGACGCCAGTGCTTGCCACGTTGCAGCGAAACAGCAGCGGCGTGACCTGCAGACGATAGTGGGTGAAGGCATGGGTGAAGCCGGCAAGCAGCTCGTCGCCCGTGACCTGCGCATATTGCCTTGCCCGCGAGCGCGCGGCGTCAGCGGAGTCCGCTTCCGGCAGGCTCCACAGGCCGGACCAGACGCCGTTGGGGCCGCGGCGTTCGAGCAGCACGCGGCCCTGGGCGTCGCGCAGCACCAACATGCAGGTGGCGCGGGTGGGAATGCTGCGGGCCGGGCGACGGGTGGGCAAGGCGGCGGTGAGACCCTCGCAATAGGCCACGCAGGTCGCGGCCAAGGGACACTGCACGCAACGGGGCCGCTCGCGCACACAGATGGTGGCGCCCAGATCCATGATGGCCTGGGTGTAGTCGGCGACGCGCGCCTGCGGGGTGTGCAGGTCCGCGTGGCGCCAGAGTTCCTTCTCGACCGCGACCTCGCCAGGATAGCCGGCTACGCCGTGATGGCGCGCCAGGACGCGCTTGACGTTGCCATCCAGGATGGGCCAGCGCTGCCCGTACGCCTGCGCCAGGATCGCCCCGGCGGTGGAGCGGCCGATGCCAGGCAGCAGAACCAGGGCGGCAAAGTCGGCCGGCAGGTCGCCGCCGTGATCACGCACGCAGATTTGCGCGGCCTGGTGCGCAAAGCGAGCGCGACGGTAGTAACCGAGACCGGACCACAGGGCAAACACCTGGTCCTCGCTGGCCGTGGCCAAAGCGCGCACCGTGGGCAAGGCGGCGACGAAGCGCTCGAAGTAGTCGACCACCGTGCGCACCTGGGTCTGCTGCAGCATCACCTCGGACAGCCAGACCGCGTAGGGGTCACGCCGGCCGGAAGTATCGGTACGCTGCCAGGGCAGGTCCCTGCGCCCGTGCCGATCAAACCAGCGCAGCAGCCGGGCCGCGAACGGATCGGTCATCGCCGGGCCGGCGTTGCGGCTTGCGGTGACTTCGGGGCGCTTGCGGCCGAAGCGGGGCCGGCACTGGCCGAGGCGGCTGGTTCATCGGCGACGGTCGTGATGCTCAGGCCGCGCACGCTCACGCTGCCGGTTTGCAGCTTGTCGATGCGGATGTCGGCGCGGCCTGGCGGCAAGGCAAGCTGCGGGTCGTCGTTGTTGGTGACGCGGCCCCACCAGGCCGCGAACTCCTGGGGTGGCAGCTCGACGTTGGCGTGGTTGCCGGGACCATCGAGTTTCGCCAGCAGCAGCGAGGGCTGCGTGGCGCTGGCCGGTGTGAGCTGTAGTGAAATCCGGTATTGCCCGGCGTCGGCTTCGTCCAGGGTGCCGGCGAGGTTGGCGGCGCTGTGTGCCGCGCCGTTCCAGCGGGCGCTGCCGCCGAGGCTCATGGCCAGACGGGCGCCCTGCTCCAGGTGCAGGGCGATGTCCTGCAGTTCCAGCGTGCCGCCGTCGATGCGCGGGGTGGACGACAGGCGCAGGGTCAGCGGCAGGCCGGACGGCGTGCGCGCGGACAGCTGCAGTGGGAATGGTTGCCCGGATACCAGGTGCCCGGCTTCCAGGTCGAGGTTGCTCAGCAGCAGCGAGTTGCCGCGCACGATGCTGCCGCGGCGGATGCTGACGCCGGTATCGATGCGCGGGATGTCCAGGACCTTGCCGGGCTTGCTCGGCGGCAGTTCGTCCAGCCAGGCCTGCAACGCATCCAGGTCCACGCGTGGCGCCTCGATCTGCAATTGCGAAATCACCGTCGGGCCACCGAACAGGGTGCGCCAGGGCAAAGCCAGGCGGCCGCGCGCGGCGAGGAGGATCGGCGTCGTGGCGCGCTGTGCGTTCAGGGTGATACCGCGCAGCTCCAGCGCCGGGCTGGGAAACAGTGACGGACTGGCGGGTTCGGCCAGGTGCAGCTCCAGGCCGATGTTTTGCGCCTGGGACTGCAGCATGCTGGTGAAGCGTTCGGGTTGCAGCAGCAAATAGACGACGACCACCAAGGTCAGTAGCGCCGCCAGCACGATGCCGCCACAGATCAGCAGTATGAGCCGCAGCCGGCGCGACATGGGCCAGCCGCGGGCGCCCTGCGCGTCAGGGGCCATCGGGCTTGCTGGCGCTCAAGGTCGCCGGCAGCAGGCCGTCGACGAAGGCCTGCGCGGAGAACACCCGCAGGTCGCCGGCCGCCTCACCCAGGCCGACGTAGCGTATCGGCAGGCCGAATTCGCGGGCCAGCGCAAACAACACGCCACCCTTGGCCGTGCCGTCGAGCTTGGTCACCACCAGGCCGGTGACGCCGACGCTGTCGCGAAACTGGCGCACCTGGCGAATCGCGTTCTGGCCGGTGGTGCCATCGACCACCATCAGTACCTCGTGTGGTGCCTCGGGATCGAGTTTCTTCAGCACACGGCCAATCTTGGCCAGCTCGTCCATCAGGCCGCCCTGCGTGTGCAGGCGGCCGGCGGTGTCGGCGACCAGCACGTCGATATGGCGTGCCCGTGCCGCCTGCAGCGCGTCGAAGATGACACTCGCGGCGTCCGCATTCTGGCCGTGGCTGATGACTGGTACGTCGTTGCGCGCGCCCCAGGCCTGCAACTGCTCGACCGCCGCGGCGCGGAACGTATCGCCGGCGGCAAGCAGCACGGCGCGCTGCTCATCGCGCCAGCGCCTGGCCAGCTTGCCGATGGTGGTGGTCTTGCCGGCGCCGTTGACCCCGACCATGAGCACCACGAATGGCTTGCTGGCGGTGATCTGCAACGGCACCTCCACCGCGGCGAGACGTTTGACCAGGGCCGTGCGGAGCGCTCCCAGCAGTGCAGCGGCGTTGGCGAACTCGCGTCGCAGCACGCGCTTGCGCAGGTCTTCGACCAGTTCGGCGCTGACTGCGGCGCCGACGTCGGCGGTGAGCAGGATGGTTTCGAGCTCATCCAGCAGCTCGTCGTCCAGCGGCGGATTGCGCGCGAACAGCGAGGTCAAAGTGCGTGAGAAGCCGCTGCCGGCCAGGCGTTCGCGCCAACTGCGGCGTGCGCCGGCTACGGCGTCGTCGCTGGGCCCGGAAGCGGTGGTCACACCCTGGCCTGGCGCGGCGACAGGTGGGTCTAGGTCGGGAGCGACGAAGCGCTGGCGCTCTTCGGGCACGGGCGCCGGCATCTGGCTCAGCGCCTCGCGCACGCCGGGAATCCCGCTGTCGACTGCGGCAGGATCGGCAGGCAGCTGCTGGGCCGATGCGGGCGGCGCTTTCGCCTTCCAGAACTTGAGCATGGGCAGGGCATTCCGAGACAATGCCGGGATGCTAACACTCCCATCCACACTCCTCGCTGACGCGCCCTGGTGCGCCCGACATGCGCGCTGAGGAGCCCGGTCAGGTGCGCCCCGGCCGTGTGCGCATCGTTGGTGGCAGCCTGCGCAATTCGCGTTTGTCGGTGCCGTCCGTCGATGGCCTCAGGCCGACCCCGGAACGCGTGCGCGAGACCGTATTCAACTGGCTGGCCCCGGTCATTGCCGGGGCGCGCTGCCTGGACTTGTGTGCCGGCACCGGCGCATTGGGAATCGAGGCGTTGTCCCGCGGAGCCGCCGCGGTGAGCTTCGTCGAACGCGACGCGGGCCTGGCGCAGGCATTGCGTGCCAACCTCGCGCGTCTGGGCGTGAGCGGCGAGGTGGTGGTGGCCGATGCGCAGACCTGGCTGCGAGACCCACCACGGGCATATGACGTGGTGTTCCTCGACCCGCCCTTTGCGCTCGACTTGTGGGCGGTGTTGGCCCGGCAGCTTGAGACCGGCGGTTGGCTGGCAGCCGGCGCCAGGATCTACGTGGAATGGCCGGGCGCCGTGCCCCCGGCGTTGCCACCGAGCTGGCGGGTGCACCGCGAGGGCCGTGCCGGCGTGGTGCATTACGCCTTGATGCAAGCCTGAAGGGGCGGGTCCGCCGCGACGCCGCTGGCAGCGGTCAGGGTGCGCAGGTTGGCGCAAAGCGGCGGTGCCGGGCCGCCAGCATCTCCAACAACGCAGCCGCTTCCGTTAAGCTTGACACCGGGGAAGCAATCTTCGTCCTGCGAGCAACACCTTGAGCAACCCGCGCATCGCCGTCTACCCCGGCACTTTCGATCCGATCACCAACGGTCATACGGATCTGGTCACGCGCGCGGCGCCGCTTTTCGACAAGGTGGTGGTGGCGGTGGCCGACAGCTCCAGCAAGGGGCCACACTTCAGCGTGAACGAGCGCATCACCTTGGCGCGGTTGGCGGTTGCCGACCTGCCGAACGTGCAAGTGCACGGTTTCGATTGTCTGTTGGCCACGTTTGTGGAGCAGATCGGGGCCGGCGTGATCCTGCGTGGTTTGCGCGCCGTGTCCGATTTCGAATATGAGTTCCAGCTCGCCAGCATGAATCGCCACTTGATTCCGCAGGCCGAGACCTTGTTTCTTACCCCGGCGGAGCAGTACAGCTTCATTTCGTCTTCCCTGGTGCGCGAGATTGGGCGCCTCGGCGGCGACATTTCCAGCTTTGTGCATCCGGCGGTACAGCAGGCGATGCGTCAACGTTGGCAAAGCGGTCAAATGGGATTCCACAAAAAAACCGAACTGGAAGGTGATCATCATGCGTAAATTCATTCTCCTCGTGGCCCTGGTCCTTGCGACCGGCCTGACCCTGACCGCGTGCAACAAGCAGCCTGCCCAGCCGGCGGCCGATGCCGCACAGGCTGCGCCGGTCAAGCCGACCGACCCGGCTGATACCAAGGGTTGGAACGCCTACCTCGGGCCGATCGTGGTGAAGAACATGGAGGGCATGACCGCCGCCCAGCCGTTTGCCTACATGGTCAAGGCGCCAGTCAATGACGAGGCCAAGGCCGACAACGCGCGCCAGCTCGAAGCGGTGCAGGAAGTCGTGAGCCGCGGTGTCACCGGCGGCAACCTGCTGGCCTTCGCCGGCCCGGACTCGACCACGACGGCCGATCTGCTGATTGCCGCGTTCCAGAGCGCCAAGCCGAACTCGTTCAAGAACGTCATCGTCTTGTTCGTGGGCGACCAGGCTGACGAAGCGCGCGTGGCCGACGTGCTCAAGCCGACTGGAGCGACATTCCGCTTTGTGCAGATGTAACAAGGGTCGGGCCCTGGTCCCGGCCGCATGCTGCACGCCGGCCGGGCCACCCCCGGTGCGCCAACTTCGGCTCCAGTGGGTCCTTCGTTGGATCGATGTCCATGGCTGATTGGCATGTGCTGGTGACTTTGCGCGCCTTGCTGCTGAATGTGCTGGGCGCGGTGCTGATATTTGCCGGTGTGGCCTTGGCGGCGGTGACAGCGCGCGCCGTATTGCAGTTCGACATGGTCTCCGCACTGCATGGCGGGCAAGTGATCGACCTGGGCCAGGATGCGGTCGCGGGCACGGTGCCTTACGGGCACATGGTGCGGGTGGTGGGAATCCCGCGTGTGGCGGAGCCGGCGCGCGATCCGGAGTTCAACCTCAGCGTCGCCACGCCGACCCTGTCGCGGCACGTGGAGATGTTCCAGTGGCACGAGGTGCAACTTGGGGCCAACGTGCAGTACGAGCTGGACTGGGCCGACCATTGGATCGATGACCGCGATTTCCGCGAACCTCAGGGGCATGTCAATCCGCGCGGCTTGCCGCTGCCAGATCAGCGCTTCGAGGCGCCGGTGGTGCAGATCGGCAGCCTGCGATTGTCGCCGGTGATCCGCCGGGCGCTGCCTGGCGCGGCCATGGTGGTGCCGGACCTGGCGGCCTTGCCGGCCAACCTGGCAGCCAGCTTCGTGCGCCAGGGCAACTATCTGCAGACCAGCCAGCGTACCGACGACCCGCAGTTGGGCGACGTGCGGGTGAGCTGGGACGAAGTGCCGCCGCGCCTGATGACAGTCGTGGCGCGCCTGGAGGACGATCAGCTGGTGCCGGCCCAGGGTACGGCGGACGGCCAGGGTTATCAGGTCGCCATCGGTGACGTGCGCGTACACGAGCTGTTTCCGGATCTGCCCACGGCCCCGGATGCGGTGGGCTGGAAGCGCGCCTTGAGCGTGCTGCTGGCGATCTTCGGCGCCTTCACCTTGTTGACTGTGCGCCGTCAGGCCATGGTGGCGGCAAGTCAGTCGGCGCTGCGCCGGCAACGCTGGAGCGACCTGCTGTTGGCGGTCGGCCTCGGCGCGCTGGTCGTGGGCGCGGTGGCCGCCACGGTCTGGGCCGGTCATGAGCTACACAATGCCATGTGGTGGGCCGGGCTGGCCTTGGCGGGCGTGCTGCTTTCGGTTTGGCAATGGCACTACCGCGTGTGAAGAGCGGGGTCAGAGTCCACTTTCGATGCCGGTATTGGCGAGCGCGAGGTCAACGCCTCGAAAGCGCACTCTGACCCCGGTTTTTGATTTCAGTTGGCGGCCACGCGGCTGTTGCCCGCCACGCTGAACACCTGGTCGGCCCACTGCGTGGCTTCCAGGTACACCGTGGCCATGCGCCGGATGCGCTGCGGCGAGGTGTTGCCGCTGTTCAGTGCACCAGCTTCCCAGGCCAGGACCTCCTGCAACAACGGCCTGAACGGACCGCCGCGACCGGTGAGCGCGTCGCTGATGTCCGGGCTCAGGCGCAGCTGGGTCAGCAGGAACTCCATTGGCGCGCACATCAAAGTGTCCAGCAGCGAAAACAGGCCCACGGTGAATGCGGTTTCGCTGGAGCCGCGCGGCATGCTGGCAGCCAGGCCTTCGCACATGTGCGCGCGGATCAGCGCAGCGCGCAGCAATTCCGGCGGCCGGTCGTCCATGGTGCACATGAGCATCGTGTTGATCCAGTTGCGCATGCGCGTGGTGCCGAAGAAGATCGCCGCCTGCTCGATGGATTTCATCTGCCGGGGCAGGGCGAAGTAAGCGGAGTTGACGCAGCTCAGCAGCTTGTAGCTGAGCACGGCGTCGTCGCGTACGATCTTGCCCATTTCCACCGGACCCGGATTACTTTCCTCAAGCAGTGCTATCAGGCGCAGCATGCTCAGGCGGTTGGCCGAGAGCACCGCAGGGACTTCCACCGGCTGCGGAATCAGCAGGTAACGGCCCTGGATCGCCTGCAGCGGCAGCTCGAGGCAACGCTGGTAGGTGGTGTGTTCGTTGACCTGGCCGGCGATGACCCCAAGGCCGCGCGCATGCAGCTGCGAGCTGCGCTCGCGCATGAGCTCCGGCGACAGCCGATCGGCATCCAGGCGCACGAACTGCGCGGTTTGCAGCAAGGCTTCCACGGCCAGGCTGTCGCCCAGCGGTGAATCTCCGGCGTCGATCATGATCTGGCAACCGCGCTGGGCCATCTGCTTGACCAGCTTCATCTGCGCCGGGTCATTGGCGATCTCCGCCTGCATCACCACCCCAAGGCGAGGTTGGTGCAGCAGCACGTCGGAGCCTTCCCGCAGGAGTTCCGAAGGCAGGTTCACGAACGCCCGGTTGCCGCGTGACAGCCGCGTCAGCGCACCATCGGTGATGGTCGAGAGTACGCGCTGCGGCAGGTCTTGCGGTTGCTCGGCCAGGGTTGGAAACAGGATTTCATAGGCGAATAGCTGACGGTTGCCATCCAGCATCGGGGTGCGGAAAACAGGCAATGGCGAGCTGGCCTGAAGGTCATTGGGCAGCGGCTCGAGAACAGGATGGTCAGAGTAACGGTCGGCGATTTTCATTGTTGTGGTCGATGGCATTGCGGATGCACCGTGGCCGGCGTGCGGCACGCGGGGTTTAATCAGGCTCGGGCCAGGGCGTGTGATCCCAGGCTGGGGTGGACGCTGCCGGCCTGGTCATACAGGCGCCCGTCGCCGCCACCCGTGAGGATGGACAAGGCATCGCGCACTTGGCTGAGGTGCCGGTTGACGAGCTTGCCGTTGCGCTGGTTGAGCTGCTGGCAGGCGCGCAGGGCTTGTTCGATCTGCGTCCACTCCGGATCGCGTATCGCGGGGGCCGTGACCTCGGCGCGCAGCAAGTGCCGACGCTCGATATCCAGCGCCTCGAGTCGCCGCAGCAGCGCTTGCTTGCGCGCGCCGGCGCTGTTCAAGGCCGCGGCGTCGCGCTCCTGGGTCGCGTGCCATTCCGCTTCCAGCACCAGGGTGAGTTCGTGCAAGGCCTCGCGCATGTCCGTGGACACGGCGTGCAAGGCATCGCGCAACATCTCTGGCGCCTGCTGGCTCATGCCTTGTCCACGCCGTGCAGCTGCTGCTCCAGCACGAGCATCCGCTCGGCAATGTGCCGGGCGTTGATGGTGTAGGTGCCATCGGCCAGCGCCCTGCGAATCTGCTCGACGCGCTGTTGGTCGATCACTGCACCATCGCCCGGTTGCGCTGCCTGCTGCAGGGCGCGCGCCGAGTCGGTCAGCTTGACCTGGTCGTCTGCCTTGCCGCTGGCTCCGGCGGGGTTGGCTTGCGCCCCGGCGGTCGCGGTCGAGCCATTGCCGATGCTGCCCGCTGCCGGGGTGAACGGCGGTGGGGCGTTGTTTGAAATGCTGGTTGTCATGGGTCTGCTCTCACTGCGTTTTGTGGCCCTGTGCTGGCGTCATCGGCGGCCAGCCCGGAATCTTTAGCCGAGGAGCGGCCAGAGAATCCCGTGGATCGCGGAGTGGACGGGTTCATGGCAGCACGCCAATCTGGCCAGGAGCGAGGACGATGCCGTCGAGGACCTTGCCAGATGCCGTGTTGCGCACGCGCAGGCGGGCGCCATTGTCGCCGCTGCCGAGCGCCACGCCGGCTGCGCGCACCTCGATACCGCCAATCTGGGCCACCATCTGCACCTGGTCGCCGGCACGGACCATGCGCCGACCGCCGAGCGCTGCCGGGGTCAGCACACTATCGGCCGGTATGTTGCGGGCGAGAGCCCGTCCGCCGGCCTGGTCCAGATGGTCGAGGTAGCCGTAGCCAAGGCGGGTGATGTCGCGCTCCTCGCTGCGGACGTCGCTGGCACGTAGGCCATCGCCGCGCAGCAGCGGGCGCGCCGCGACCAGTACCTTGCGGAACACGTGCAATTGCACGGTGACACGGATGTTCCAGCCGCCTTCCGCTGGGCAGCGCACTGTGACCGCGAGTTGCGGGGTGGCCTTGGCGAAGCTGCCCAGTCGTGCCTCCAACGGGAGCGGGCAAGGCGCCAGGTGCAGGTTTGGATTGAGCGCGCGCGCGCTGGCCTCGACGCGGTTGCCGGGCAGCGTGAAGTGCTCGCGCACGGCTTGTTCGGCGGCGGCCTGTGCGCTGGCAGCGGCATCGGGCGCGGTCGCGTCGGCGCCGCTTGCCCAGAGCAATGCCAGCAGCAAGGGCACGACGAGGGTGCGTAGGCGGAATGTCCACGGCCAATCATTCATTGTGCGCCGGGCGCGGGTGCTCCCTGTCGGGATCCTGGCGGCACTTGCCGTCAAATGCCCGACGCGTGTGCGGCTTCCGGCGCGCAAGTCCATCGTCACCCGCTGCACGCGTTGGCGCAGCGAGCGTGGCATGCGGCCTGGTGCATGCCAGCAGCGCGGGCCTGCCGGGGCGGGGCAACGGCCCGCTGTCCAGGCGTGGCTGGCGTGTTGCGGTGGCATGGGCACGTGCGAGGTCATGGCTAATCGTTGGCTCCAGGATTCGTCGTTGCGGCTGGCTTGGCAGTGCATCACCAAGCACCGCGAACCCACTGAAGCAATCCGCATGCCATCTCGCGATCCGCGCAGTCAAGCTTCTTCTCCATGGATCTGCCTGGGGAAAGGCTTGGAGCGAGATGGGCTCCGGCTCTGGGGCCATCAGGCGCATTCACTGGCGGGCGTCAACAAACCGTCCCGGCCAAGCGCGTGTGGCCGCGGCGCAAAGCCGCCAGTCCTCGTCAAGCCAAGCCTGGCACCGGGTTTGAGCCCGTGGCACGCAATTTGCCTCGGTGAGCGTGCGGCGAGACCGCGCGATACGAGGCGAAAGGCATGATCCCCGACAATCTTTTTGGTATCCACACCAAGGCACTGGATGTCTGGCAGCGCCGCAGCGAAGTGCTGGCGAACAACCTGGCCAATGCCGACACCCCGAATTACAAGGCCCGGGACGTGGATTTCTCCAAGGTCCTGGCTGCCGCCAGCGGGGCCGGTAGCGCCAATGGCGTGAGCCTGGCGGCGCCGACTCCCGGCCAGATCGGTCGCGTCAGCGCAGCCCAGGGCGCACTCGAGTACCGCGTCCCCAACCAACCCACGATGGATGGCAACACCGTCGACGAACAGGTGGAGCAGGCCGCCTTTGCCGCCAATGGCGTGCATTACCAGGCCAGCCTGTCCTTCATCACCGCGCAGATCCGCATGTTGCGCACCGCCATCACCGGAGGCCAGGGCTGATGTCCTTGTTCACCATATTCAATGTCGCGGGATCGGGCATGGCGGCACAGTCCGTGCGCCTCAACACCGTAGCCAGCAATCTTGCCAACGCCGACAGCGTGGCCAGCACGCCGGAGGCGGCTTACCGCTCGCGCGAACCCTTGTTTGCCGCCGTCCAGCAGCGCGTGGGCCTGGCCAACCAGGCGCAGGCCGAAGGGGTGCGCGTGGCCGGTGTCACCGAAAGCCAGGCCGCCATTCCGAGCCGCTATGAGCCGGGCAATCCACTCGCCAACGCCGACGGCTACGTCTACTCCAGCAACGTCAATCCAGTCGACGAGCTGGTGAACATGATCTCCGCCTCGCGCTCCTACCAGAACAACGTCGAGGTGATGAATTCCACCCGCCAGCTCCTGCAAAAGACCCTGGACCTCGGCAAGTGAGGAGACCAGCCGTGAGCACTCCGCAACCCATGAGGTATCAAGCATGAACGTGTCAGCTGTCGGCGCCAGCGCGGGACAGGCCGCGGTCGCGGGCGCGCAAAAGACCATCACCCAGTCGGATTTCCTGCAGTTGCTGATGCAGCAGATGCAGAACCAGGATCCCACGCAGCCGATGGACTCCTCGCAAATGGTCACCCAGCTCGCGCAAATCAGCCAGGTGTCGGCGACACAGTCCTTGCAAGGCTCGTTCGATGCATTGTCCAAGGCCTTGCAGGGCAACCAGATGCTCCAGGCCAGCAGCATGGTCGGGCGCAATGTCACCGTGCCTTCGGCTGCCGGGACGCTGGGTGCCAGCGGCATGGATGGCGCCGTGAACGTACCCGATGGCGCAGGCCAGGTGCTGGTGCAGATCACCGACACCGCCGGCAGCGTCGTGCGCACGATCAACCTTGGCACGCCGGGCACCGGCCTGGCGGCCTTCCATTGGGATGGTACCGGCGACGATGGCGCGGCTGCTCCGGCCGGCGTGTATGGGCTCAAGGCCCAGGCCGGCGGTACGGCCATCAGCACGTATGTCAACGGCAAGGTCAACGGCGTCGGCATGACCGGCGACGGTGTGTATCTCGATGTCGCCGGCTTCGGCGGCGCCCTGCTCAGCCAGGTCGCCCAGGTCAACTGACGCAATCCACTACGGGCCCGCGAGGGACTCCACGCAAGAGGAATCATTCATGGCTTTCAACATTGCACTCAGCGGACTCAATGCCGCCTCCAAGGACCTCGAGGTCACCGCCAACAACATCGCGAACACCGGGACCACAGGCTTCAAGGGTTCGCGCGTGGAGTTTGCCGAGCTGTTCAACTCGGCTGGTCCCAACCTGAGTTCCAGCCAGGTCGGCAGCGGCGTGCGCCTCACCAACGTGGCGCAGCAGTTCAAGGCCGGCAACATCGAGACCACCAACAACAGCCTGGATTTCGCGATCAGCGGCGATGGCTTCTTCACGATCCGCGATGCCACGGGCTTCTCCTATACCCGTGCCGGCGCGTTCCGCCAGGACCCAAATGGCTACGTGACCAACGCCAACGGCCAGCGCCTGCAGGTCTATCCGCCGACCAACGGCGGCACGTTCGACACCAGTACCCTGGCCGACCTGCAGCTGGTCACCGCGCAGAACGCAGCGCAAGCCACGAGCAAGGTCGCAATGTCCTTGAACCTGCCCTCGAACGCGACCGCCCCGGCCAATCCGTTCGATCCGGCGGACGCGCTGAGCTACAACCAGTCCACCCCGTTCACCGTGTACGACTCGCTCGGTGCGACGCACACCGGCGTGGTGTACTTCGTGAAGGACGCGGCAGCCAATACCTGGAACGCGAACCTGTACGTGGATGGCGTTTCTGCGGGGGCCGCGCAGCAGATCAGCTTCACCAGCACCGGTGCCCTGGCCACGCCGGCGACCGGCCAACTCGCATTCGCGGCGATGACCGTCAGCCCCGGATCCGATCCCCTGACGCTGACGCTGGACATGACGAAGGCCACGCAGTTCGGCAATGCCTATGCGGCCACCGCGATCAATCCCGACGGCTATCCGACCGGCATCCTCTCCAGCATCGACGTCAACAGCCAAGGCATCGTGCAGGCGAAATTCTCCAACGGCGAGACGACCTCACTGGGGCAGATTGCGCTCGCGCGTTTCGCGAACCAGCAAGGCCTGCGGCAGCTCGACAACACGAACTGGGCGGCATCGTATGACTCCGGCGTCCCGGTCATGGGCGCGGCCGGCACCGGCATGTACGGCGCGGTGCAGTCCGGCGCACTGGAAGCGTCAAACACTGCCGACCTGACGGCCGACCTGGTCAACCTGATCAAGGCGCAGCGCAACTACCAGGCGAACGCGCAGGTGATTTCCGCCGACGACAAGCTGACCCAGACCGTCATGAACATGCGCAATTGAGTTCGCGCGTAGCGCGAACTCATCCCCGCAAAAGCGGGGATCCAGGCAAGAGGAATGAAGCGTAGCGCGAACTCATCCCCGCAAAAGCGGGGATCCAGGCAAGAGGAATGAAGCGTAGCGCGAACTCATCCCCGCAAAAGCGGGGATCCAGGCAAGAGGAATGAAGCGTAGCGCGAACTCATCCCCGCAAAAGCGGGGATCCAGCGACTGGTTGAAGACACGCAGCACCAGGCAATCGACACACCGAGGTAGCCATGGATCGTTCGATGTATGTAGCCATGACCGGCGCCACGCAGACCATGCGGGCGCAGGCCGAAGTGGCCCACAACTTGGCCAATGCCGACACGGTTGGCTTCAAGGCGCAGATGTCCGCGTTCCAACCGCTCACGGTACAGGGACCGGGGCTGGCCACGCGCGTCAATGGCGTCGCGTTCGGCGAGGGCGTCGACCTGCGCCAGGGCGGCCAGATCGACACCGGCCGTCCGCTGGACCTTGCCGTGCAAGGCAACGGCTGGATTGCCGTGCAGGGTGCCGATGGCAGCGAGGGCTACACCCGCGCCGGCGACTTGCGCATGACTGCCGACGGCATGCTCACCGACGCGCGCGGCAACCTCGTATTGGGTGACGGCGGGCCGATCAGCGTGCCGCAAAGCACCCAGGTGTCGATCGGCAGCGACGGCACGATCTCGGCCATCCCGATGGGCCAGACGCCAAACACCGTGTCGGCGGTGGGCCGCATCAAGTTGGTCAATCCGCCGGCCGGACAGCTCAGCATGGGCGCCGATGGCCTGATGCACCTGGCCGGGGGCGCCACGGCAGATGCGGATCCCACGGTGAGCATCAAGTCCGGGGCGCTGGAAACGAGCAACGTCAACCCCTCGAAGATGCTGGTGCAGATGATCGAACTCTCTCGCCAGTACGAATTGCAGGTGCGTGGCCTGAAAGGCGCGGATGAAAACGCGCAGGCTGCCACCAAGCTGCTGCAGGTCACCTGATTCCCATCACCCAACGGACGCCAAGACGTCCCTACGGAGCAAGCCGATGTTTTCCTCATTGTGGGTAGCCAAGACGGGACTCGATGCGCAGCAGACGCGCATGGATGTCATCTCCAACAACCTGGCGAACGCGAACACGACCGGTTTCAAGAGCTCGCGCGCCTCGTTCCAGGATCTGATCTACCAGAACCTGGCCCAACCCGGGGCGCAGACCACCGAGCAGACGCAGTCCCCGTCCGGGCTGATGCTCGGCACCGGCGTGCGCGTGGTCGGCAGCGAGAAACTGTTCACGCAGGGCAACATCGAGCAGACCGGCAACGCGCTGGACGTGGCGATCCAGGGCCGCGGCTTCCTGCAGGTGACGATGCCGGACGGCTCGATCTCGTACACCCGCGATGGCTCGCTGCACCTGGACCAGAACGGCCAGATCGTCACCGCCGATGGCTACGCGCTCAGTCCGACGATTGCCGTGCCGCCCAGCGCGCAAAGCATCACGATCGGCAACGATGGCACGGTCAGCGTCAGCGTCGCCGGCCAGGCGGCGCCACAGCAGGTCGGCACGCTGCAGCTGGCGGACTTCATCAACCCGGCGGGCCTGCAACCCACGGGCAACAACCTTTACGTCGAGACCGCCTCCAGCGGCTCGCCGCAGATTGGCCAGCCGGGCTTGAACGGCCTCGGCACGCTGGCCGCGGGCGCCCTGGAAAGTTCCAACGTCAACGTGGTCGAGCAGATGGTCGACATGATCCAGACGCAGCGCACATATGAAATGAATTCCAAGGCGGTGTCGGCCGCCGATTCGATGCTGCAGTACCTGACCCACAATACGTAAGGACCACGATGATGCGCAACACTCTTCGCCTGGCCGCCCTGCTGGCTGCACTCGCCGTATTTGGCGGCTGTGCGGGCGGGCCGGGTGTGCGCGGCGACGACGCGCAATGGGCGCCGACGCCGCCGCCAGAGCCGGCCCTCCAGGCCGGGGCATCCGACGGCGCGATCTACCACGACACCCAAGGCATGGAGCTCTTCAACGATCCACGCGCGCACCGTGCCGGCGACATCCTCACCGTGGTGCTGGTCGAAAGCACGCAGGCCACGAAGAAGGCGTCCACCACCACGGCCAAGACCGACAAGGCCAACATTGGCGCCCCGACCCTGCTGGGCAGGACCTTGAAGGTCGGCGGCAAGGTGGCGGACATCGGCCTCGATGGCGAGCGCAGCTTCGATGGCAGTGGATCGAGCAGCCAGAGCAACCAGCTCACCGGCCAGATCACGGTCACCGTGGCGCAGCGCTTGTCCAACGGCAACCTGCTGATCCGTGGCGAGAAGTGGCTGACGATCAACCAGGGCCAGGAGCTCGTGCGCATCTCCGGCATCGTCCGCCCGCAGGACATCGGCCAGGACAACACCGTGCCCTCGACGCGTGTCGCCGACGCGCGCATCGGCTACACGGGCCGCGGCACGCTGGCCGATGCGAATACGCGCGGCTGGCTCTCGCGTTTCTTCAATTCCAAGTGGATGCCATTCTGATGAACACCGTGTTCTTGCCTTTTGTGGGAGCCCGCACCCGGTTCGCGGGCGGGCTTTGGCGCGAGCTCGGCATGGCGCTGGTGGTGGTCCTGGCGCTGCTCGTCGCCTGGCCGGCGCACGCTGACAAGGTGCGTGACCTGGTGCAGGTGGGCGGAGTGCGCAGCAATCAGTTGATCGGCTACGGCCTGGTGGTCGGCCTGGACGGCAGCGGCGACCAGACCACGCAGGCGCCGTTCACCACGCAAAGCCTGGAAAACATGCTGCAGCAGTTCGGCATTACCGTGCCGCCAAACGCACGGCCGCAGTTGAAAAACGCCGCCGCCGTCGTGGTTACGGCCGACCTGCCGCCGTTCGCCAAGCCTGGCCAGACGATTGACGTGACCGTGGCCTCGATCGGCAATGCCAAGAGCATCCGTGGCGGTCAGTTGCTGATGACGCCGCTGAAAGGCGCCGACGGCAACGTCTACGCGATGGCGCAAGGCAGCGTGGTGGTGGGCGGCGTGAGCGCGCAAGGCAAGAGCGGCTCCAGTGTGCAGGTGAATATTTCTGCCAGCGGCCGCATTCCCGAGGGCGCCTCGGTGGAGCGCACCGTACCTTCGTCATTTGCCTCCAGCGGCGGCGACTTGATGCTCAACCTCAACACTGCCGACTTCACGACGGCCGGGCGTATCGCCACGGCGATCAACAATGCCTACGGCGCCGGCACCGCACGCGCGGTCGACGGCGGCTCGGTGTCCGTGCGCGGCCCGCAGGATCCGGCGCAGAAAGTAGCCTGGCTTGGCGCGATCCAGAACATCGACGTGCAGCCTGGGGATGCGCCGGCGCGAGTGGTGGTCAATTCGCGCACCGGTACGGTGGTGATTGGTTCGGACGTGCGCGTCACTGCCGCGGCGGTGGCGCATGGCGCAATCCAGGTCACGATCAGCGAGCAGCCGATGGTCAGCCAGCCGGCGCCGTTCAGCCGCGGCCAGACTGCGGTGGTGCCGAGCAGCAGCGTGCAAATCAGTGAGGACGGCGCGCACATGTTCAAGTTCGGGCCGGGCGTGAGCCTGGATTCCATCGTACGCGCCGTGAACCAGGTCGGCGCGACTCCGAGCGACCTGATCTCGATCCTGCAGGCGCTGAAACAGGCCGGCGCGCTGCACGCGCAACTGGTCGTGATCTGAACCCGAGTCCGCCGCCCATGACCACGCTCAACGCCAACGCGCCCGCGCTTGACACCTGGACCAACCTGTCTGGGTTCGCGCAACTGCGTGCGCAGGCGCGCAGCGACGGTGGCAAGGCCGCGCTGCCCGTGGTGGCCAAGCAGTTCGAGGCGATCTTCACGCAAATGATGCTGAAGTCGATGCGCGAGGCGAATGCCAGCATCGGCAGCGGCTACGCCGACAGTGAGGCCGGCAACAGCTACCAGGACATGGCCGATCATCAACTCGCGCTGACCCTGGCCAACGGCAAGAATGGGCTCGGCATCGCGCAGATGCTGATCCGCCAACTGGGCGGCAAGGAACCGGTCGCCCCGCCAGCGGACGCGACGGCAAGCGGCATGCCCCTGCCGGACACGGCCGCGATCACCAACGCCAATGTGCGTGCACTGCTGCAATTGGGTGCTCCCGCCGCCGGGGGCGCGAATGCCGAAGGCGCAGCCGGCATCCTGGGGGCTGCTTCCGATGCCGCCGGCGCGGCCGATGGCGGGCCCTCGCCTTGGTCGGGCCTGCTCGACACCCTGGGGGCGGCAGGCCAGAGCGGCCTCTTTGGCAGCGTGGCCCAGGGCGTGGCCGGGGCCGCCAGCGTGGCGGCCAAGCTGCTGCCCGACGGGGATCCGACCGCGTTCGTTCGCGCCCTGGCGCCACATGCGCGCGCCGCGGCGGCCAAGCTCGGCGTCTCGCCGCGTGCGCTGCTGGCGCAAGCTGCACTGGAAACCGGCTGGGGCCAACATCTGCCCAGCCATGGCAACGGCAGCAGCAGCAACAACCTTTTTGGCATCAAGGCCGGCAGCAGCTGGGACGGCGACCGCGTCAGCGTGCCGACCCTGGAATACGAAAACGGCATAGCCGTGCGCCGGCGCGACCAGTTCCGCGCCTACGACTCCCTCGCCGCGTCCTTCGCCGATTATGCCGACTTGCTCAAGGGCAACCCGCGCTACGCGGGCGCGCTGGGCAAGGGCGAGAACGTCGCCGGTTTTGCCCATGCGCTGGTGCGTGGCGGCTACGCCACCGATCCGGCCTACGCGGCCAAGATCACGGCGATCGCCAACAGTCCGCAAATGCGCGAGGCACTGTCTGCCCTGTCGGCCGCCGGGAGCCCGCCGTGAGTCGCCCGGCAGGCGCGTGGGCGCAGCCCATGGTGACCGTGCGGCAGCCGCCACCGACTCAAGATTTGCGGCCGCATGCCGCTAAGCGGGATGCCACTGGCGTCGTGCCGGCAGCGCCGCGTGCACCGAGGAAGACTCATGGCTGACATGCTTTCCACCGGAATCTCCGGCCTGCTGGCCGCCCAGGTCGGCATGGGCACGGTGAGCCACAACGTGGCCAATGTGAACACCGACGGCTACAGCCGCCAGTTGGTCACGTATGGCGCGCGCGCGCCGGAGTGGCAAGGTGGCTTCTACATTGGCACCGGCGTGGACACCGTGGCCGTGCAGCGCGCCTACAGCCAGTTCCTCAACAACTCCCTGTGGTCGGCGGCGTCGGGCCAGGGCCGCGCCGACGCCATGGCCAGTCTCACGACGCAGATCAACAGCCAGGTCTCCGGCAGCAGCAACCTGCAGACCGCACTGGATGCGTTTTATGGCGCCGTGCAGGACTTGGCCAATGCGCCAGCGGATGCGGCCAGCCGCCAGGCCGTGCTGGCCAGGGCCGGTGCGCTCGCCAGCACGTTTACCTCTCTGTCCGGCCAGTTCAACCAGCTAGGGGCCCAGGTCAAGCAGCAATTGGGCGAGACGGTGGATGCCATCAATACCGACGCCAGCGCGATTGCGCAGTTGAACGGGCAGATCCGTACCGCCGCCGGCAACAATGGCGTGCCGCCCGCCGACTTGCTCGACCAGCGCGACGCGCTGGTGAAAAAGTTGGCCGGCGAAGTGGGCATCAGCGTGGTGCCGCAGACGGACAACACGGTCAACATCTACGTCGGCAATGGCCAGGCACTGGTCACCAACGCCGAGGCGCACGCCCTGGCTACTGCTCCGAACCAATATGACGCGACGCGGCTCGACATCGTCGGCGCAGGTGGCAGCGTGATCAGCGGTCGTATTGGCGGCGGCACGCTGGGCGCGTTGCTGGATTTCCGCGGCAATGTGCTGGACCCCGCACAGACCCAGCTTGGCCGCGCGGCCCAGGCCATGGCCGCCACGTTCAACGCCCAGCAGGCGCAGGGCGCGGACCTGCAAGGCGCGATTGGCGGACCCATGTTCAGCGTGGCCGGACCCGAGGTGCAGGCAGCGGCGAACAACGCGGGCAGCGGCACGCTGGAGGCGTCGATCACGGACCTCGGCACCCTGACCGGCAAGGACTATGTACTGCGCTACGACGGCAGCACCTGGAGCCTGCAGGACACGAGCGGCGCCAGCGTGGCGATGACGGGCGCCGGCACGCTTGCCGATCCGTTTCAGGCGGCCGGCTTCAGCCTCGTCGTTGGCGGCGCTGCGGCAGCGGGCGACAGCTTCCGCGTACAGCCCAGCCGCAATGCGGCGAGCAGCTTTGCCGTGGTCATGAGCGACCCGAACAAGATTGCGGCAGCGGCGCCCTTGACCGTGAGCGCTGCCGGCACGAACACCGGCTCCGCGATCCCCGGTTTCGGCCTCGCCGACACCAGCAATCCCGCGTTCTTCAACGCCAGCTCGGTGGTGTTTTCTTCGCCCACCAGCTACAGCATCGACGGGGGCCCGGCGCAGGTGTACACCCCCGGCACGCCGATCACGCACGACGGTTGGAGCCTGAAGCTGGATGGCGCGCCCGCCGCGGGCGATACCTTCAACGTCGCCGCCAACATCAATGCGCGCGGCGACAACACGAACGCGCTCGCGCTGGGCAAGGTGGCCAACCAGGGTGTGCTGGATGGCGGCGTCACCAGCATCGGTCGCGCCTACAGCCAAATGGTCACGCAGATTGGCAGCGCCGGCGCCGTGGCGAGCGCGGACCAGGTCACGCAGAAGGCCGTGTTCAACCAGGCCATGACGACGCAGCAAAGCGTGTCGGGCGTGAACCTGGACGAGGAGGCCGCGAACCTGGTGCGCTACCAACAGGCCTACCAGGCCTCGGCGCAGGTCATCAGCACCGCCAGCACCTTGTTCCAGTCCCTGCTGACCGCCGTGCAGTCGGTCTAGGAGATTCCCCATGCGCGTTTCCACCGTCTGGATGCAGCAGCAATCGCTGAACACCATGCTGGACCGGCAGGGCGACATCGCCACGCTGAACCAGCAGCTCAGCACCGGCAAGCGCATCACCCAGCCCTCCGACGATCCGGTTGGTGCGGCGCGCGCCCTGGACCTTGGCCACCAGATTGCCGATACCGCGCAATACCAGCGCAACATCACCGCGGCCAATGCGCGCCTCAGCCTCGAAGACCAGAGCCTGGGCAACGTCACCAACGTGCTGCAGCGCGTGCGTACCCTGGTGTTGCAGGCGGTCAATGGCTCGCAGTCGGATGCCACCCGCGGCGACATCGCGGCCGAGCTGGTGCAGCTGCGCCAGCAGTTGCTGGGCCAGGCCAACAGCCAGGACAGCCAGGGCGAATACATTTATGCCGGCAATCGCACCGGCACCGCGCCGTTCGCCACCCAGGGCAACACCACCTACCTTGGCGATGACGGGCAACGCATGGTCGCCGCTGGCGCCGGGCTGCAGGTTGCCACTGGGGATCCGGGCAGCGCGGTGTTTGGCGACATCCCGACTGGCAACGGCACGTTCACGGTCGGCGCTGGTGCCGCCAATGCGGGCACGGTGGTGGCGGGTGCGACCAGCGTCAGCGACCCCGCCGCCAGCCCCTCGGCTTGGGATGGCGGCAGCTACCGCATCGTGTTCACCGCGGCCGATGCCTACGAAGTGCGCGACGCCGGCAACGCCGTGGTCGACACCGGCAGCTACGATCCGCTGAACGGTGGCACGATCGGCTTCCGCGGCGCGCAGATCGCGCTAACCGGTACGCCGGTCGTGGGCGACAGTCTTGCCATTGCGCCGTCCACGCGCCAGGACGTGTTCAGCACCCTGCAAAGCCTGGTCACCACGCTGCAGATGCCGAACGGCGGCGGCGCGGACATGCAGAACGCAATGAACGCGCAGCTCATGAACCTGGACCAGGCGATGGGCAACGTGACACGCACGCGTGGCCTGGTCGGCGCACGCATGAATGCGCTCGACCAGCAGCAGGGCCTGAACAACGATCTCACCTTGCAATACCAGTCCTCGTTGTCTGACGTGCAGGACGTGAACTATTACGACGCGGTCAGCCAGCTCAACGCGCAGACCACGGCGCTGCAGGCGGCACAACTCACCTTCAGCAAAATGCAGACGTCCAAATTGTTCGATTATTTGCGTTGACAAGTCTCAAGTTTTGGCGTTGGCAGTCGAAACAGTAAACAAGGCGGAAACAACCTTGTTTGGACTTCCGCCGGATTGCCATCGCCGACCATGGTCGGCAACCCAACCCGATCCGGAGATACTCCAATGGTCATGAGCGTCATCACCAACATCAACTCGCTGGTTGCCCAGAACAACCTGGCAACTTCGCAGAGCAAACTCGCTACGGCGATCCAGCGCCTGTCTTCGGGCATGCGCATCAACAGCGCAAAGGACGATGCCGCCGGCCTCGCCATTTCCACGCGCTTCACCACCCAGATCAACGGCCTGAACCAGGCAGTCAGCAATGCCAACGACGGCATCTCGCTGGCGCAGACCACCGAGTCCGCGTTGAACGAAGTCACCAACAACCTGCAGCGCATCCGCACCCTGGCGGTGCAGTCGGCAAACGCGACGAACTCCGATTCCGACCGTGCCGCCCTGGACGCCGAAGTGCAGCAGCGCCTGGATGAAATCACGCGTATTGCCACGCAGACCACGTTCAACGGCCGGCATGTACTGGATGGCAGCTTTGGTTCTGCCGCGTTCCAGGTTGGCGCCAACGTCGGCGAGACCATTTCGGTGGACATGAGCCAGGGCGTCAAGACCAGCCAGATCGGCCAGGTTGCCTCGGTCAGCAGCAGCGCCGCATTCTCCAGGGGCGTGACGATCAACAGTGGTGACCTGGTCGTCAATCTGGCCACTGGCCCCACGACCGCGAACGTAGCCGCCGGCACCTATACCTCAGTGCAGTCCCTGGCGGATGCGATCAACGCGGCTGCCGTGAAGGCAGGCGGGTCGGGCGATGTGGCGAGTGTGGATAGCACCACCGGGAATCTCACGATCGCCAATCCCACCACGGGCGGCAACGTGACATTTACTGGTGCCATGGCCGCTGCCGGCAAGATCGGTACGGCTGCCCTGGCCGTTGGTAGCGCGCTTGCCGGCACGGCGACTGGCGTCGGTGACATCGTGCTTGCCGCGAACGACCTCAAGTTTGCCGTGGGCGACGGGACTGCGGTGGCCATTGACGCCGGGACCTATCACGGCGTGCAGGAACTGGCTGACGCGATCAACGGCAAGGGCGTCAACGGCCTGCATGCGTCGGTGGATGCCAGCAACAAGTTGCAGATCACCTCGCAGGAGGCGCTGACCATCAGCGGTTCCGCGGCCGGTGCGACGGCGTCGAAGCTGAGCCTGGGCACCACGGCCATCGGCGGATCGCTGACCACCGTCAACGTCAAGGATGTGTCCAGTGCGAACGACGCCATCAGCCGCGTCGACGCGGCGCTGACCTCGGTCAGCTCGATTCGCGGTGATCTCGGTGCAATCCAGAACCGCTTCACTTCGACCATTTCGAACCTGCAAAGCATCTCGCAGAACCTGACCTCGTCCCGCAGCCAGATCCTGGATGCGGACTTTGCCCAGGAAACCGCGAACATGACGAGTGCGAGCATCCTGCAACAGGCCGGCGTCTCGGTCCTGGCCCAGGCCAATGCTTCCACGCAGTCGGTTTTGAAGCTCCTGCAGTAAAGCTTGACCTCCGGTGGCCGCGGCAGGACGCGGCCACCGTTTCCATTTCAAGGACTCCATCTCCATGGCCATCACCGTAGGCTCGACCGCACCGACCACCGGCTTGCTTACTTCCTTGGGCGTGGGTTCCGGCATCGACGTCAACTCGCTGGTGACCCAACTGGTGGCGGCGAAGAAAACGCCGCAGCAAAACCAGATCACTGCCGACCAGACGACGGCGAACACGCAGCTCTCGGCCCTGGGCCAGGTGAGCGCGGCGCTGTCGGCCCTGCAATCGGCCATGGCCCCGCTCAGCGACGGCAGCGCGCTTGGTGCGCAGGCCGTCAAGACCGGGGACGCCAGCGTGCTCGGCGCGAGCAGCATTGGCTCGCCGGTGAACGGCAGCTACCAGATCGTGGTCACCCAGCTCGCCACCTCGCTCAAAGCCTCTTCGGGCGCGTTCCTGAACTCCAGTGCGGCTGTCGGCACGGGCACGCTGACCATCGCGATTGGTGGCCAGTCCATGCAGCTCAACCTCGACGGCAGCAACAATTCGCTGGCGGCGATCCGCGACGCGATCAACCAGGCCAGCGACAACCCCGGGGTCAGCGCAACGATCGTCAATGGCACGGATGGCGCGCACCTGGTGCTGACCGGCACGCGTACCGGCGCGGCCAACGGCTTCACCGTGTCCGGCAGCGGCGGCGATGGTGGCCTGGCTGCGCTGAACTACGATGCCGCCGCCAGCAGCGGCAACGCGCTCAACGTCATCACTGCGGCCCAGGATGCCGAGTACAGCATCGACGGCCTGGCCGGGCACAGTGCCGGCAACACCGTGAACAATGCCATCGATGGCCTCAGCCTGGCCTTTGCCGGGTCCGGCACGACGACCCTCAGCGTCGCCAGTGACGGCAGCAAGGCCACCTCGGCGCTGACCAACCTGGTCAATACCTACAACAGCTTCGTTGGCATCTACCAGGCCCTGACCCGCTACGACCCGAGCGGCGCCAGCACCGGCGCGCTGATTGGCGATGCGACGTTGAACAGTATCAGCAGCAAGCTGGCCACCATCATCGGGGGCGGAGCCAATGGCGGGTCGCTGGCTGCGCTGGGCATCTCGCTGCAGGCGGATGGCACGCTCGCTCTCGACGGCGGCAAATTGTCCGCGGCGCTGGGTGATGGCGGCAAGCAGGCGGCCGCCCTGTTTGGCGGAGCAGGAGGTTATGCGGCACAGCTCAATACACAGTTGAGCCAGTGGGTCGGCACCACGGGCGTGCTCGCCAACCGCAGCGCCAGCCTCACCCAGCAACTGAGGGACCTGGGCGACCAGCAAACAGCGTTGAACGCACGCATGGACAGCCTCACGGCGCTGTACACGGCGCAGTTCAATGCGCTGGACACCTTGATGAGCAAGCTCAACAGCACCAGCTCGTACCTGCAGCAGCAATTCGATGCCATGGGCAATGCGGGCAAGAGCAAGTAAGTCGACACACGAAGGAGGGGCACGATCATGGGATTCGGTTACGGTGCAGGCGCCTATCAGCAGGTCCGCTCACGCGGTGGCGTGGAAGGTGCCAATCCGCATACCCTGATCACCTTGCTCATGGATGGCGCGCTGGAGCGCATCGTGCAGGCACGTGGACATATGCAACGCGGCGAGGTGGCTGCCAAGGGCGAGAGCATTTCGCGCTGCATCGACATCCTGGGTGGCTTGCGCGACAGCCTCGATCGCAAGGTCGACGAGCAACTGGTCGATCGGCTGGACGCACTCTATGAATACATGAGCCGTCGCCTGGTGCAGGCGAACCTTCGCGACGACCTCAAGCTGCTGGATGAGGTGGCGAAGCTACTGACCCAGGTGCGCGACAGCTGGGCCAAGGTGGCGCCGGCACCGGCAGGTGCGCCCCCGCGCGCCGTCAGCGCATGAGCGGGACATTGGCCCGGGCGTTGCAATTGAGTCAGCGCATGTTGCTGGCGGCGCAAGCAATGGAGTGGGTCACGCTCTCGGCGCTGGAAGCCGAACGTGAGCCACTGCTGCTTGGCGCGCACGCGCCCGATGCCACCACGCGCAACCAGCTGGCGCAGATCCTGGCCTGCAACCGCGAGCTCGAATCCCACGTCGCCCGCGCCCGCGACGTAGCTGCCGCGAACTGGGCCCGCGAGCACGCCCGCGACCAGGTCATTGCCGCCTACGCCCAGCGCTGACCGCCGCCCCGCGATCCGCGGCCTGCGCTTTTGCTCCCTCACCCCACCGATCCACCCCGGCGGAGCCAAACGAGAGAGGGTGAAGGATCGACTACGTGGCATCGATCGGGCAACTTAATATATGTGGCCGCCGGATCATTCACGAAACCCGGCCCCACCCACCCGAGGAGCCGCATGATGAGCGCAGACCACTGGGATGACTTCGAGGGGCGCGTGAGTTGCGAGGAAAGCCTGCACGTCGACAGCGAGCCGCTCGGCTGGCCGCCGTCAGCCAGCCGGCAGCTGCGCATGGTGGAGCGCAACGTGACCGCCCTGACCGCGATTGCCGCGCTCGAGGAGCGCGCGCTGGAAACGGCCGATGACGACAACCCCTTGATGCAGGAGATGCTGCGGCTGGATGCCAAGCTCACCGCGCTGGTGGATATCGTCAACCAGTTGCTGGTGCCGACGACCGCGTTGCCGCCGCGGCAATTGCTGCGCTTCAACGTGGTGGGCGCGCTGCTGCCGGCGGCCCTCGCCCCCAGCGGCGACGCCGTCATCCTGCGTCCTCGCTTCGATGCCTGCCCCGGCTTGTACCTGGAGCTGGCGGCGCAGGTGGAACGCCGGTTTCCTGACGGGCGTGTATTTGTCGTCTTTGCGTTGCTGGGTGACGCGCTAAGTGACGCGATTGGTCGTCTGGTCTTTCGTCACCACCGACGAAAAGTGGCAGAAGCGCGTCAGCTTGCCGGCTGAGTCATGCCCAAACGTGTGATGTACGTCACGCCTGCACGGTCCCCGTGAAATTTTTTTGACGCGCTGCAAACCTGGCGACAGGGGGCCGGGTGTTGTCCGTTGCTGCCAACAAACAACATAGCCATCAATGACATACGTGACAGTGCTGGATGCCGCGCGATGGCATCCAATGCCGCGACGGCAACTTTCTGCAGGTCCCCGTGACGCTTTCCCGCCAGCTTTGGCACGTGGCTGGCCCTGTTATTGCTCTGTCATTCAGCGAGCCGGTGACGTAAAGCCGACGATCGACGTCCAGCGCGGGTCACCACCCGCCTGACAAAGCACGATGGGAAGGAGAATGGGGATGGACAAGTACGATTTTCTCGTGATCGAGTCGGATCAGGTGCGCCTGGGCGCAATGCTCTCGGCGCTGCAGTTCCTCGGCTACCAGCCCCAGGATGGCGCCCTGTGTGCGTCGGCCGATGTCGCCACGCACGCTTGGCGCGGGGTGTTCGTCGGCACCGTGGCGGTGCCGGCCGAAGCCGAGCGCCAGCTTGCCTTGCTGGGTGATGCCGCGGCGCATGTCCCGATGCTGGTGGCTGGCGATTCGGCCTGGGCGGCGCGCTTTGCCAGCGCCGCGTCCACGTTCGCCACGCGCAGCACGACGATCGACTTTCCCTTGCGCTACGAGCAGATGGCCGAAGCATTGGGCAGCGTAAGCGGTCGCGCGGCGGGCCGCGTCGGCAGCGCCACGCGCCTGATTGGCGAGTCGGCGGCGATGACCCGGGTCACCGGCCTGATCCGCCAGGTGGCGCCATTCGATTCCAGCGTGCTGGTGCTGGGCGAGTCCGGCACCGGCAAGGAAATGGTTGCCCGCGCCATCCACCAGATGTCGCCGCGCCGCGACCGCCCGTTTGTCGCGATCAACTGTGGCGCGATCCCGGCCGAGCTCCTGGAGAGCGAACTGTTTGGCCATGAGAAGGGCGCGTTCACCGGCGCCATCAGCGCGCGCAAGGGCCGCTTCGAGATGGCCGAGGGTGGCACCTTGTTCCTGGATGAAATTGGCGACATGAGCCTGCCGATGCAGGTCAAGCTGCTGCGCGTGCTGCAGGAGCGGGTGTTCGAGCGGGTGGGCGGCAACAAGACCCAGCGTTGCGACGTGCGCATCATTGCCGCCACCCACCGCAATCTGGAGCAATCGATCCATGATGGCGGTTTCCGCGAGGATCTCTATTACCGCCTGAGCGTGTTCCCGCTCGACCTGCCGCCGCTGCGCGAGCGCCTGGAGGACCTGCCGTTGCTGATTGCCGAGTTCAACCAGCGCCTGGCCCAGCGCGGGCTTGGCGCGGTGCGCTTCAGCGCCGCCGCGTTGCAGGCACTGCATGCCTATGCCTGGCCGGGCAACGTGCGCGAACTGTCGAACCTGGCCGAGCGCATGGCCATCATGTACCCGCACGGCGAGGTGCGCGTGCGTCAACTGCCGGAGAAATATCGCGGTCCCGAGCGGGTCGAGGAATCGGCGTTCGGCGCGCTGTTGTCGCCGCTGCCGGAAGAGGGCGTGAGCGCCCTGGTCGGCATGCCGCTGGGCAACATCGAAACCCTCGGCATCCTGCCCGAGGATGGCCTGGACCTGAAGGACCATCTGGCCGACATCGAGGTGGGCCTGATCCGACAGGCGCTCGACGCCACTGGCGGCGTGGTGGCCCACGCGGCGCGGCTGCTGCACATGCAGCGCACCACCCTGGTGGAGAAGCTGCGCAAGTACGGCATGCAGGGCAGCATGGCCGCCTAGATCGCGTGTTTGGGTCATGACGTCCCCCGCCATCATTCCCGCGGCTCCTCCCTCGTCATTCCCGACACCTCCATTCGTCATTCCCGCGAAAGCGGGAATCCAGTGCTTTGGCCACCCCGGTCAAGTTCAAGAGCCTGGATGACCGGCTTCGCTGTTGTGAAGCGACTTCCGCTTTCGCGGAAATGACGGAAGGGAGCCGCGGTAATGAGGAAGGGGGAAGCGGTGGCGGTAATTAGTCCGTGGCACGGCTCGTGCATCCATCACTGTAAAACCCGTCACGCGGCGGGATCCCGACACTTGAGCTCGACGGTGCACCTCGATGAACACGATGAACACAATCGACGTCAATAACCTGCTGGCGCAGATGCGCCAGATGAGCAGCCAGATTCGGCGCACCGACATTGCTCCGCCGGAGACGGCATTCAAGCCGGCCGTCGCCGGTCCGCAAAGCGATTTCTCCGCGCTGCTGCACAAGTCGATTGCCGCGGTGGGTGAGACTCAGCTCGAGGCCGGGCGCATGGCTGCCAGCTTCGAGCGCGGCGATAAGGGCGCCGACCTCGGCCGCACCATGATTGCCGTGCAGAAGGCCGACCTGTCGTTGCGCACCATGGTGGCGGTGCAAAGCAAGCTGGTCGATGCCTACAAGGAAATCATGAACATGCCGGTGTAACGCCGGACGTCCACGTGCCCTCCCTTATCCCTCTAGACGACGAACGACACCATGGCCGATAACGCCGTCGCGACCACCGAAAGCGGTTCGCGGCTGGATCCCTGGAAGCAGCTGCGGCAAAACCCGGCGACGCGCCAACTGGTGCTGCTGGTGGCGGTGGCGGCTGCGGTGGCGCTCGGGGTGGCGGTGGTGCTGTGGTCGCGCGGCCCGAACTATGGCCTGCTCTACGCCGGTTTGGACCAGAAGGACGCCTCGGCAATCGCCCAGGAACTGCAGGCGACGCACGCCCAATACAAGCTGGGCGCCGACGGCACCTCGATCATGGCGCCAATGGCCGACCTGGCTGCGTTGCGTCTGCAACTGGCCGCACGTGGCCTGCCGCAGGGCAGTGCGGCCATGAATTCGACCGATGCCGCCAATTCTCCGTTCGGCATGAGCGACCTGGCCGAGCGCACGCGCAACCAGGAGCGGCTGGAAGCCGACCTTGGCGCCACCATCGGCGGCCTGCAGTCCATCCGCGCCGCGCGTGTGCACCTGGCGCTGCCCAAGCCTTCCGCCTTCATCCGCGACAGCCGACCGGCCAGCGCTTCGGTGCTCGTGTCGCTCTACCAGGGCCGCAAACTCGATGCCGGACAAGTCGCCGCGATCGTGCACCTGGTCGCGGCCAGCGTGCCCGAGCTCGATGCCCGCGAGGTCTCGGTGGTCGACCAGCAAGGCCAGCTGCTGACCCCCGATCCCAACAGTGCCGACGCCATCGACGACAGCCACCTGCGCATCACCACGCGCATGGAGAACACTTACGCGCAGCGTATCGAGGACATCCTCACCCCGCTCGTAGGCCAGGGCAGGGTGCGCGCGCAAGTCTATGCCGACGTGGATTTCAGCCAAAGTGAGAAGGCCACCGAAACGTTCAATCCGGACAAGCCGGCCTTGCGCAGCGAGCAGGTCAGCAGCGAGCGCCATAGCGGTGGCGGCACCGATGGCGGCGTGCCTGGCGCGCTGAGCAACCAGCCGCCGGTGGCCGTGCCCCAGGCTACGGCCGCCAACCCCAGTGCCGCCAAGGTCGCCGCCGGCAAGCCCGCCACGGCGGCGAGCGCGGCGACGGTCGCACAGGGCGACAGCTCGAGCAGCGCCACGCGCAATTACGAATTGGATCGCACCATCAGCCATGTGCGCGACCCGGCCGGCCGGCTGGCGCGGCTCACCGTGGCGGTGGTGCTGGATGACAAGCTGGTCACCACGCCCGCCACCACGGTCAACGGCAAGGCGCAGCCGGCGGCGCAAAAAAGCGTGCCGTTCACCGCAGACGAGCTCGCGCATCTCACCGCGCTGACCAAGAACGCAGTGGGCTTCGATGCGGCGCGCGGCGACAGCGTCAGCGTGGTCAACCAATCATTCCAGCCGGGCCCGAACATCCAGGCCCTGCCGGAGCTGCCGTTCTGGCAACGCCCGGGCATGCTGGACCTGCTCAAGCAGGGGCTCGGTATCGGCTTGGCGCTGCTGGTCGCTTTTGGTCTGCTGCGACCGGTGTTGAAGGGCCTGCTGCGCAGTGATTCGCGCCAGCTCGCCCTGGCTGGTGCCGGTCCCATGCCGACCATCCAGGTGCACACCGAGGCGGCGCCGGTCGAGCGGTCGGCGCCGGCGCAACTGGGTTCGGCCGCACCCGCCATGCAGGCAACGCTCAATTATGAGAAGCGGGTCGAATCGGCGCGACGCATGGTGGGTGAAAACTCCAAGCAGGTCGCGCAGGTCGTCAAGAACTGGGTGAACGAAGATGCCGCCTGAGCCGAAGCAAGCCCGCATCGACGGCGCGCAGCGTGCCGCCATCCTGTTGCTGACCCTGGGCGAGGAGGATGCGGCCGAAGTCCTGAAGCACCTCAGCGCGCGCGACGTGCAGACGGTTGGCACGGCCATGGCGGGATTGAATCAGGTCAGTCGCGAACAGGTGGAGAGCGTTCTCGATCGCCTGTCCGGTGACATGAACCAGCAAACCGCGCTCGGCATGGGCACCGAAGACTACATCCGCAAGATGCTGGTCAACGCCCTGGGCGAAAACAAGGCCGGGGGCCTGATCGACCGTGTGCTGCTCGGGCATTCGAGCAAGGGCATGGAGTCCCTGAAGTGGATGGAGAGCCGGGCCATTGCAGAAATGGTGACGCAGGAGCACCCGCAGATCGTCGCCCTGGTGCTGGCGCACCTTGATCCCGACCAGGCCGCCGAGGTGATCGGCTACCTGCCCGAGCGCATGCGCAGCGACGTGGTGATGCGCGTGGCCACGCTGGATGGCGTGCAACCGCAGGCGCTGAGCGAGCTCGGCGCGGTCATGCAACGCCAGTTTTCCGGCAATGCCAAGAACATGAAGTCGGCCAAGATTGGTGGCCTCAAGGCCGCCGCCAACATCCTCAACGCGATGGAAGGCAGCCGCGAAACCGAGATCATGACCTCGATCCGCACCCAGGACGAAGTGCTGGGCGGGCACATCGAGGATCTGATGTTCGTCTTCGAGGACTTGCTGGAGATCGACGACAAGGGCCTGCAACTGCTGCTGCGCGAGATCCCTTCGCCGACCCTGGTGACGGCGCTCAAGGGCGCCGAGCCGGCAATGCGTGACAAGATCTTCGCCAACATGTCCAAGCGTGCCGCCGACATGATGCGCGACGACCTCGAGGTCAAGGGGCCGGTGCGCCTGAGTGAGGTGGACGCGGCGCAGAAGGAAGTGCTGGTCGCCGCGCGCAAGCTGGCCGACGCCGGTCAGCTCAACTTGTCCGGCGGCGGTGAGGAGTTCATCTGATGGCCGCCGTGCTGGGCGCAGAGGCGGTATCAATCCAGCGCTGGGTACTGCCGGACATCGGCAGGACGGCGATGGCCAAGCGTGCCGCCAATGCTGCCAACGCCCCGAACGTGCAGGAACTGGCCGCGGTCAAGGCCCAGGCGCGCACGGAGGGTTTCACCGCCGGGCATGCCGAGGGCCTCGCGGCCGCGCAGACTGAGATCCGTGGGCAGCGGGCGCAACTCGAGGCCTTGTTCGAGGCGGCGGCCAGGCCGTTGCAGGTACTGGGTGGGCAGACTGAACAGGCGCTGGCCTCGCTGGCCATGCTGGTCGCCCGCCGCGTCCTGGCCAGCGAGTTGCGCTTGGCGCCCGAACTGGTGCTGCGCGCGGTACAGCAAGCCGTCGCTGCGGTACCGGCGGCCGAACATGGCCTGCGCGTGCACGTGCATCCGGAAGACCTGCCGCTGCTGCAGGCGGCGGCCACCGCCGATAGCCATTGGGAGTGTGTCGCCGACCCGCAACTGGCGCGTGGCGATTGCGTCGTGGAAAGCGCGCGCTCACACCTGGACGCGCGGGTGGAGACGCGCTTGGCCGCCGTCATCGATGCCGTGCTTGGCGAGCCGAGCGGCGAGCCCGAGGCGTCGGCATGAACGCCGCACACGTTTTGAGCGAGCGTCAGGCGCGCTGGCAGGATGAGCTCGCCCGGCGCGCAGCGCGGGCCGAAAGCATCCGCACGCTGACGGTCGATGGCTGCCTGCGCCGCGTGGTGGGCCTGACCCTGGAAGCCGAGGGTTGCGAGGCGGCACTTGGCGCGCGCTGCCTGGTGGACACGGTCAATGGCGCGCAACTGGATACCGAGGTGGTCGGCTTTGCCGACGAACGCCTGCTGCTCATGCCAGTCGGCGACATGCAGGGTGTGTTGCCCAATGCCCGCGTTCGTCCTTGTGCCAGGCGCGGCGGCTTGCCCGTCGGCGAGGCCTTGCTGGGCCGGGTCATGGGTGCTGACGGTGTGCCGCTGGACGATCTCGGCCCCCTCGGCGCGGAACGTCAGGCTGCCTTGCAGCGCGAACCAATCAATCCCATGGCGCGCAAGCCGATCGACACACCGCTCGATGTCGGGGTGCGCGCCATCAATGCCTTGCTCACCGTTGGCCGCGGCCAGCGCCTGGGTTTGTTTGCCGGTTCCGGCGTGGGCAAATCCATGCTGCTCGGCATGATGACGCGCTATACCAATGCCGATGTCGTCGTCGTCGGCCTGATTGGTGAGCGTGGCCGTGAGGTCAAGGAGTTCGTCGAACAAACACTGGGCGAGGCGGGCCGGGAGCGTGCGGTCATCGTCGCCGCGCCAGCCGACGCACCGCCGCTCAAGCGCCTGCGTGGCGCGCAATATGCGACGGCCATCGCCGAGTATTTCCGCGACCAGGGCAAGCGCGTGCTGCTGCTGATGGATTCGCTGACCCGCTACGCCCAGGCCCAGCGTGAGATTGCCCTGGCGATTGGCGAGCCACCGGCAACCAAGGGCTATCCGCCCTCCGTGTTCGCCATGCTGCCGGCCCTGGTCGAGCGCGCCGGCAACGACGCCGACGGCCGCGGCTCGATCACCGCGTTCTACACCGTCTTGACCGAGGGTGATGACTACCGCCACGACCCGATTGCCGACGCCGCGCGTGCCATCCTGGATGGCCATATCGTATTGTCGCGTGACCTGGCCGAAGCGGGACATTACCCTGCAATCGACATCGAGGCCTCGATCAGCCGCGTGATGCCGACCGTTGCCGGCCGCGAGCATTTCCGTGCCGCGCAGCGCTTCCGCCAGGTGTATTCGGCGTATCGCCAACAGCGCGACCTGATTGCCGTCGGTGCCTACCAGAAGGGTTCCGATCCGCAGGTGGACCAGGCCATCGAGCTGTGGCCACAACTGCGCGAGTTCCTGCGGCAGGACGTCGATGAGCGCACCGACCTCGATACCGCGGTCGACCTGCTGGGCGCGCTGGCCGCGCAGGTGCACGCGTGATATCGCGCGCGACCAAGCTGCAGCCGGCGGTCGAGCTGGCGCACGACCGCAGCGAGGACGCCCTGGTGCATCTTGCGCAGCAGCAACAGTTGCTGACCGCAGGTCTGCATCAGCTGGAGGAACTCAAGCGCTACCGCATTGAATATGCGACCCCAGGTGAGGGCCAGCAGTCGGTGGGTGCCCTGCTCAACCGGCAGAGCTTTGTCGAGCGCATCGACCGCGCCATCGTCCAGCACGCGCGCGACCTGACGCGACTCGAGCAGGGCCTGGACCAGGCACGTGAGCAATGGCGCCAGGCGCATGCGCGGGAAAGCGCCTTGAGCAGCGTCGTCGAGCAACATCGCGAGCGCGAACGCCAGGCCGAGGACCGCCATGAGCAGGCGGAGGTCGACGAGCGCATGCAATACCGGAAGGCGTTGCGGTGAGCGCCGCCGCACCGCGTTTGGATTTTTCCTGCGGGTCGCCGTCCGATGCGTGCGGCTGCCCGGCGTTCCATGGAGCTGCCTGACATGCCAGCACAGAGCTTTGCCACCCCAGTTGCACCCGCTGCCGCGCCCACCCCGGCACCGCGTTCCCCACCCGCTGCCGGACGCGATGCCGATGGCGCCGACGGCCAGTTCGGCCGCCAGCTCGATGCGGCCCGCGGCCAGCACGAGGGTGCCGCCACGCCCGGCGGCAAGGCTGATGATGCCGCTGGCAAGCAGGTTGGCGCGGCACAGTCCGACACTGCGCCAGGTGCAGTTGCAGCCGCACCGGGTGCAACCGCAGCCGCCTCGGACCGCGCCGGCGCCCCGACTGCCGTCAACCCGCGGCCTTCGGCTGCGGACGCGGCAAGCGACGACGAGGCCCGCGCTGGGCACGATGACGATCGCGACGATAGCCAGGCCCAGCCTCCGTTGACGGCGCTGTTGCCGCTCTTTGGCGCCGCCTTGCCTGGAGCCATGGCACATCGCGGGACCCTGGCTTCCGGCACGGGCGCCGAATGGCGCGCGCATGCCGCGGTCGCTTCCGGAATTGCCGATGCCGCACGCATGCTGCTGGCCCAAGCGGCCGATGCGTTGCCCGGCAGCCGGGCTGCCGGCGCTGGTACCGGCATTGCGCCGGGCCTGCAGGCCGTGCTGTCTACCCTGCGCGGGCCCGGGACGGATGAGACGCAGGCCGGCTCGGGGGTCACGACCGCAGCCAATTTGCCCGCGGCTCAGCTCGCATCCCTGCCCGCGCCGGCGCCCGGTATGCACATGCTGGCCCTGGCTGCGCCGCTGGGCGCGGACGGCTTCCACCAGGAGCTGGCAGCGCAGGTCAACTGGCTGGCGGGGCAGGATGTGAAGCAGGCCCGGATCCGGATTCATCCCGAGGACCTGGGGCCGATCGACCTCAAGGTCAGCGTGTCCCACGAGCATGTCGACGTCGTCTTCAGCGTACAGCAGCCAGGCACCGTGCAGGCCCTGCAGCAGAGCCTGCCGCAGCTTGGCCAGATGCTGGCCCAGCATGGCTTGTCGCTCGGGCATGCCGAGGTCGGCCAGCACGGCGGCAACCACGCTTCGACGCCGCACCACGGTGGTACTTCGGCCGCGGCGGACGAACCCCTCGATCTGCAGGTGTCCGGCCCCGGCACCCTCACCGGCGTCCCCAACCTCCTCGACGCGTTCGCCTGACGGCCCCAGCCCCGCAAA
Organism: Rhodanobacter sp. FW510-R10; assembly: GCF_058781105.1. Lineage (NCBI taxonomy): Bacteria > Pseudomonadati > Pseudomonadota > Gammaproteobacteria > Lysobacterales > Rhodanobacteraceae > Rhodanobacter > Rhodanobacter sp. FW510-R10. Next base: position 1,509,056 of record NZ_JBYSWL010000001.1, read on the forward strand.
GCTGCCTGCGCAACGGCGGGCTGGGTCCCAACGTGTCGGCGGGGCTGCGGGCTGGGCTCCCTCTCGCCCGACGATGAAGCGTCAGCGGAGAGGGGGCAAAGACGCTTGGATGACGGCAAATCGGCGGGCGTCAAGAAAGCGCCGTCGCCGGTGCGTCGGGGACGTGGCGCCAGGGGATGAATCTACGCTCCCAGCCGGATTTCCTACGTGGCACGCCGATTGCATCAAGGCATGGCGAAGAGGGGCCGGTCGATCGGTCCCGCGACCCGCAACGCCTACCTGGGATCGAGCATGGAAGAGGAAGTCAACGAGCTGGTGCCGCCAGTCGCGGTGAAGAAGCGCAGGTGGCCGCTGCTGCTTGGTGGCCTGGTGGTTTTGCTGGCCTGCGCTGGCGGCGGCTATTTCTATTTTGCCCAGGATGCGGCGAAGGCCGGCGCCAACGCGCCGAAGAAGCCAGCCGTGGAACTGTCCAAGGCCGAGTTGTACCTGGCGCTGGAGCCGGCCTTCGTGGTGAATTTCAACGAAGGCGAGTCCTCGCGCTACCTGCAGGTGGCGATCACCTTGATGGCGCACGACGACAAGGCCATCGACACGGCCAAGGGCGCCGACCCGGTGATCCGCGACGCCATGGTCTCCTTGCTCAGCAACCAGAAGGCCACCGAGGTTGGCACGCCGGCAGGCCGCAAGAAATTGCAGGCCGAAGCGCTGGCTGCGGTGCAAAAGGTCGTGCAGGCCCGGCTTGGCCGACCCGGCATCGAGGCGCTGTATTTCACCAGTTTCGTGATCCAGTGAGGGATCCGTGGCCATGAGCGAGCTCTTGTCCCAGGATGAAATCGACGCGCTGTTGGATGGCGTTGAAGGCGGGTCGGTAGCCACCGGCAACGACGAGCCGCTGCCGCCAGGCGCAGTCAGCGGCTTCGACTTCACCCGTCAGGACCGCATCGTGCGCGGCCGCCTGCCGACCCTGGAAATGGTCAACGAGCGTTTCGCCCGTTTTTTCCGCACGGGCGTTTTCAGCATCCTGCGCAAGACCTGCGAGGTCTCGGTGCTGGGCGTGACGATGGTCAAGTACGCCGAATACGTACACAGCCTCGCCTTGCCCAGCAACATGAACACGGTGCACATCAACCCCTGGCGGGGCACTGCGTTGGCGGTGTTCGAGCCGCGCCTGGTGTTCAGCGTGATCGACAATTATTTCGGCGGCGGCCGCTACAAGGCGCGCATCGAAGGGCGGGATTTCACCCCGACCGAGAACCGCGTCATCCGCATCATGCTCGACGAGCTGTTCAAGGCCATGGTCGAAGCGTGGGCGCCGGTGCAGGCGCTCCAGTTCGAATACGTCAGTTCGGAGATCAACCCGCAGTTCGCCAACATCGTCAGCCCCACCGAGACCGTGGTCGTTTCGCGCTTCCGGGTCGAGTTGGACGGCGGTGGCGGCGAGGTCCATCTGACGCTGCCCTACGCGATGATCGAGCCGTTGCGCACCCTGCTCGATGCCGGCGTGCAAAGCGACCGCACCGACACCGACGGCCGTTGGGCCGAGCTGTTGCGCCAGGAAGTAATGGATGCCGAGGTGAACCTCAGCTCGATGCTGCTCGAGGCGCGCATGAGCCTTGGCGAGTTTCTGCACTTGCGCCCGGGCGACGTGATCCCCGTGCAGTTGCCGGAGCTGGCCACGGTGTATGCCGAGGACGTGCCGGTGTTTCGTGGCCACTACGGCCAGTCCCATGGCGTCAACGCCATTGCCTTCCATGCCCAGGCTGAGCGCCGCCGGCGCATCAGTGCCGAGGATAAATCCCACCAGAAGAGTAAGCCATGAACGAGACTGTCGAGCCAGATTCCAGCGCCACCATTGCCGAAGCGGAGGCCGGCGCCACCGAGCGCGTCGCGTTCGATCCGTTGCACGCAGGCGCAGCCGGCCCTGGCGGCGTCCGCCTGGACATGATCCTGGACGTCCCGGTGACGCTCGCCATGGAAGTGGGCCGCACCCGCATCAGCATTCGCAACCTGCTGCAGCTCAATCAGGGCTCGGTGGTTGAGCTCGATCGTGCTGCTGGCGAGCCGTTGGACGTCTTCGTCAACGGCACCCTCGTGGCCCATGCCGAGGTCGTGGTGATCAACGAGAAGTTCGGCATCCGCCTGACCGACGTGATCAGCCCGGCCGAGCGCGTGCGCAAGCTGCGCTGATGAGCACCGTCGCCTTCCTGTTGGGTACGACGCCGCTTGCGGCAGCCAGCGAGTTCAATGCCGGTGGCGAGCTGCTGCGCGTCCTGTTCAGCCTGGCCGGTATCGTCCTGCTGATATTCGCCGCCGGCTGGCTGAGCCGGCGCCTGCAACATGGGCGGGGGGGCGCCGGCCGGCGCATCCGCTGCGTGGAGAGCTTCGCCCTCGGCGCGCGCGAGCGCATCGTGCTGCTGGAGGCTGACGGCCAGCGCCTGTTGGTTGGTACCGGCGCCGGTGGCATGCGCACGCTGCATGTTTACGCCCCTGAGGCCCACGCGGGCGAGCTCGCGCCGCAGCCGACGTCGTCGCCGGCGGCAGCGCGGCCGGCGTTTGCCGAACTGCTCGCACGCTGGAAGATTCGCTCATGAAACCCGTGCGTTGGCTCGCGCTGCTGGTCTTGCTTGCACTGCCCGCCTTGGCGAGCGCCGCGACGCCTGGCATCCCGCTGTTGAACGTGCAGCCGGCTGCCGGGGGCGGCCAGAGTTGGACGCTGTCGCTCCAGGTGCTGGCGCTGATGACGGCGCTCACGTTGCTGCCGGCCGCGGCGCTGATGATGACCTCCTTCACCCGCATCATCATCGTGCTTGGTTTCCTGCGCCAGGCGCTGGGCACGCAGTCGACGCCGCCAAACCAGGTGCTGCTCGGCCTGGCGCTCTTCCTCACGTTGTTCGTGATGTCGCCGGTGCTGAACAAGTCCTACACCGACGGCATCAAGCCGTATATGGACGGCCAGGTGAGCGCCGAGGTTGCACTGCCCGCCGCGGCGACACCGTTCAAGCTGTTCATGCTGGAGCAGACCCGCGACGCCGATCTGCAACTGTTCACCCGGCTGGCCAGGGAGAAGCCTTATGCGAGCAAGGCCGACGTGCCGTTCAAGGTGGCCATGCCGGCGTTCCTCACCAGCGAGCTGAAGACCGCGTTCCAGATGGGCTTCATGTTGTTCGTGCCGTTCCTCATCATCGACCTGGTGGTGGCGAGCGTGCTGATGTCGATGGGCATGATGATGGTCTCGCCAATGATCATCTCGCTGCCGTTCAAGATCATGTTGTTCGTGCTGGTGGACGGCTGGACACTCCTCCTCGGCACCCTCGCCGGGAGCTTCTACACATGAGCTCCGCATCGCTGCGCTCGGCTTCTCCTTTTTGTGGGAGCCCGCTCGCGGGCGATGCTCTGGCTGCTTGTCCGGGCGGTGGCCAGGTGCTCTTGGATCAAGATCAAGGGCGTTTCGTGCGCCTTCGGCGCGCGAGTTACTTTCTCTCGCTTGCCCGAGAGAAAGGTAACCAAAGAGAGGGGCACCCCGCTTGGCGCTTTTCGGGCATCCTGCCCGAAAAGTTCGTGAGGGCCGGCCGGGTTTTTCGGCCGGACTCCTGTCCGGTCGAAAAAGGCTCGACATCCCTGTCGAGCCCCCTGCGGGCCTTGTCGTCCGGCCCTCACCGCCGCACAGGGGACCCCGAAGAGCGGGCGGGCCAATCCTGGCCCGCACTCGGTGCGGCGGCTGCGCCGCCGAGAGCGCAGCACCCGGTCTTGCCAGCCTTTCGAGGAGTGCGCGCAGGAGCGCGCCCGCTTTGTGGGGCCCCCTGTGCGGCGGTGAGACGGAGACGATCAGGCCGCGAAGCGGGCATCGGCAGGATGCCGATGCCTTTTCGACGGTACAAGGATGTGCCGCCGAAAAGCCCGGCTCCGGCTCACGGACTTTCCACCCATGGATGGGTGGAAAGCGCCAAGCGGGGTGGCCTCTCTTTTGGTTACTTTTCTCTGGCCAAGCAGAGAAAAGTAACTCGCGCGCCGAAGGCGCACGAAAGCTTTTGCTTTCACCTGCGCGGAGCGCAAAACAACGGAGCGCGGCGATGACGCCTGAATCGGTGATGGCGTTTGGCCAGCATGCGATGTACGTCGCCATGCTCGTGTCCGGGCCGCTGCTGCTGACCGCGCTGGCAGTTGGCCTGCTCGTGGGCGTCATCCAGGCCGCCACGCAGATCAACGAGATGACGCTGAGCTTCATTCCCAAGCTCATGGCCATGGCGCTGGTCGCCCTGGTGGCCGGGCCGTGGATGCTGCGCGTGCTCGTGCAGTTCACGCGCCAATTGATCGAGGGACTGCCGGGGGCCATCCGGTGAACGCGCTGGACCTGGCCCAGCTCCAGCTGTGGCTGGGCAGTGGCTTCTGGGCCCTGGGCCGGGTCACCGGCCTGTGCCTCGTGGTGCCCGTGTTCAGCTCCAGCATGGTGCCGGTCCGCGTGCGCATTGGCCTGGTGCTGGTGCTGACGATGGTGTTGACGCCGCTGGCCACGAGTGCGATCGATCCGCTGAGTGGCGCGGGCGTGGTGACCATGCTCGGCCAGGTGTTGATTGGCGCGGCGGTCGGCTTCGTTCTGCGCATGGCGTTCGAGGCGGTAACGCTCGGCGGCGAGCTCGTGTCCCAGGCCATGAGCCTGGGCTTTGCCTCGGTGGCCGACCCGCAGACGGGGGCGAGCTCCACCGTCTTGAGCCAGTTCTACCTGCTGCTGGTGACCTTGCTGTTCGTGGTTATGGACGGCCATTTGCGCGTGATTGCGCTGCTCGCCGACAGCTTCCACAGCCTGCCGCCGGGGCAGCTCGCGATCAATGCGAATGGCCTGTATGCGGTGGCGGGCTTTGCCGCGGAACTGTTCGCGGGCGGCGTGCGAGTGGCCTTGCCGGCAATGACCTCGTTGCTGGTGGTGAACATCGGTTTTGCCGCGATCAGTCGCGCGGCGCCGTCGATGAACCTGTTCGCGGTGGGCTTCCCGATCACCATCACGCTGGGTTTCATCGCCTTGTGGTTGTCGCTGCGCAGCTTGCCGGGTGCGTTCGATGCGCTGCAGGACAGCGCGTGGGGCCTGATGCGCAACCTGGTCGGAGGCTGAGTCATGGCCGAGGGCAGCGACCAGGAGAAAACCGAACAGCCAACCGAGAAACGCCTGCGTGAAGCGCGCGAGAAAGGTGAAGTCGCCCGTTCGCGCGACCTGTCCGGTGCCATGGTCGTGTTGGCGGGCACGCTGGCCTTGATCGGTACCGGCGACAACGCCTGGCGCCACGCACAACGGCTGTTTGCGCTTGGCATGGACTATTCGCGCGAAGCGTTGCTGACCGACGCGTTGCCGGCGCGGGCGTTGCACGCGGCGGTGTTCGAGGCGCTGGGCCTGTTTTGGCCGGTCGCGTTGGCCACTGTGCTGGCGACGCTGGTTGGTCCCATCCTGCTCGGCGGGCTCAATTTCAGCGTCCAGGCGCTGGAGCCCAAGTTCGAACGCCTGGATCCGATCAAGGGCCTGGGCAAGATCTTTGCCATGCGCGGCCTGGTCGAGCTGGGCAAGGCGCTGCTGAAACTTCTCTTCATCGGCGCGGTGCTGGCCCTGCTGCTGCACAACTGGAACGACCGGTTGCAGGGCACCGGCCGCGGCTCGGTCATGGCCGGCATTGCCCAGGCGCTGCAGCTGATGGCGCGTGCCGGATTGTGGTTTGGCGGCGTGCTGGCCTGCATTGGCGCCATCGACGCGATCTACCAGAAGTACGACCACAACAAGAACCTGCGCATGAGCTTGCAGGAAGTGCGCGATGAGATGAAGGAGACCGAGGGCAATCCCGAAATGAAGGGGCGCATCCGCCAGGTGCAGCAGGCCCAGGCCCGGCAACGCATGATGGAGGAATTGCCCAAGGCCGATGTCGTGGTGGTCAACCCGACCCACTTTGCCGTGGCCCTGCGCTACGACGACAGCCGCATGGGCGCGCCGCGGGTCATCGCCAAGGGCATCGACGTCCTGGCCGCGCAAATCCGCCTGGTCGCGGCCAGCCACCGCATCCCGCTGGTCGAGGCGCCGCCGTTGGCACGCGCCTTGTATGCAACCACGCGGCTGGGACACGAAATCCCGGCGGCGCTGTACGTGGCCGTGGCCCAGGTCCTGGCCTATGTCTACCAGCTCAAGCAAGCCACCGAGCGCGGAGACACGCCACCGGCCGCGCCTTCGCCGCAGGTCGACCCCGACCTGATGGGGCCGTATCGTGATCGTTGACGAGTCAAATCCATGACAGGTACCGAGGTCCTAGGCAACTTCAAGCTCATCGCCCGACGGGGAATTGGCGCGCCGATCATGTTGCTGGTGATGCTGGCGATGTTGATGCTGCCATTGCCGCCGTTCCTGCTCGACATCCTGTTCAGCTTCAACATCGCGCTGTCGCTGGTGATCCTGCTGGCCGTGGTCTATGTCATGCGGCCGCTGGAATTTGCCGCGTTCCCCACCGTGGTGTTGATGGCGACGCTGCTGCGCCTGGCGCTCAACATCGCCTCCACCCGCGTCGTGCTGATGCATGGCCATGATGGCCCGGGTGCGGCGGGCAAAGTCATCCAGGCATTTGGCGAGTTCGTCATTGGCGGCAATTTCGCGGTCGGCCTGGTGGTGTTTGCGATCATCACCATCATCAACTTCGTGGTGGTCACCAAGGGCGCCACGCGCGTATCCGAAGTCACCGCGCGCTTCACCCTGGATGCGATGCCCGGCAAGCAGATGGCGATCGACGCCGACCTCAACGCCGGCTTGCTGACCCAGGACCAGGCCCGCGAGCGGCGCCAGGAAGTGCGCGAGGAAGCGGACTTCTACGGCTCCATGGACGGTGCCTCGAAATTCGTGCGCGGCGACGCCACCGCCGGCATCCTGATCCTGCTCATCAACATCATCGGGGGCTTCTTCATCGGCGTGATGCAGCACGGCCTGTCCGCCAGCGAGGCAGGGCGCACCTACACCCTGCTGACCATCGGCGATGGCCTGGTGGCGCAAGTGCCGGCGCTGATGCTCTCGGTGGCGGCGGCCATCATCGTCACCCGCGTGTCCAAGGCCCAGGACATGGGCAAGCAGGTGATTGGCCAGGTCTTTGGCCAGCCACGGGCGCTGGGCGTGGCCGCGGCGGTGCTCCTGGTCATGGGCATGATCCCGGGCATGCCGAACCTGGCCTTCCTGCTGCTCGGCGCGAGCTGCGCCGGCGCGGGCTGGCTGCTGCTCAAGCGCGAGCGCGAAACCCGGGCCAGGCTGGCCGAGGTGGTGCCCGAGGCGCCGGCCGCAGCGGTACCGGCCGAGCGCATGGAGCTGGGCTGGGAGGACGTTACCAGCGTCGATCCGCTGGGGCTGGAAGTCGGCTATCGCCTGATTCCGCTGGTGGATATCCACCAGGGCGGCGAGCTGATGGGGCGCATCAAGTCAGTGCGCCGCAAGCTTTCGCAGGAGCTGGGCTTCCTGGTCCCGGCCGTGCATATCCGCGACAACCTCGACCTCAGTCCCAACGCCTACCGCATCACCTTGATGGGGGTGCCGATGGGCGAGGCGGAGATCCACAACGAGCGCCTGCTGGCGATCAATCCCGGCCAGGTGCATGGCACGCTGGAAGGCATTGCCACCCAGGATCCGGCCTTCGGCCTGGCGGCGGTGTGGATCGAGCCTGGGCAGCGCGAGCTCGCGCAGAGCTATGGCTACACCGTGGTCGACCCGGCCACGGTGATCGCCACGCACCTGTCGCACATCCTGCAGGGCCACGCCCATGAATTGCTGAGCCACCAGGACGTGCAGCAACTGCTGGACCGCCTGGCGACCACGGCGCCGAAGCTGGTCGAGGACCTCGTGCCCAAGCGCCTGGCGCTGGGCGTGGTGGTCAAGGTGCTGCAGAACCTCCTGGCCGAGCGCGTGCCGATCCGCAACATGCGCAGCATCGTCGAATCCTTGGCGGAACACGCCGCGCAAAGTCAGGATCCCGGCGTTTTGACGGGTGGGGTCCGCGTGGCCCTGGGCCGGCAGATCGTGCAGGAGATCACCGGGCTCGGCACCGAAGTGCCGGTGATCACGCTCGCGCCGGACCTCGAACAGATCCTGATCAACTCGCTGGCGGCCGGCGGCAGCGTGGCCGGCGCCGCGGTGGAACCGGGGCTTGCCGACCGCCTGCAGCAGAGCGTGGCCGACGTGGCACGGCACCAGGAAATGCGCGGCGAACCCGCGGTCCTGCTGGTGGCGCCGCAGCTGCGGCCGTGGCTCGCACGCTTCACCCAGCATGTGGCACAGAACCTGCACGTACTGGCCTACAACGAGGTTCCGGACAACCGCCGGGTACGCCTCGTGCAGGCCTTAGGAGCCTAGCGGCATGGGAATCAAAACCAAAACTGGGATCAGAGTGGACCAACACTTATTTGAACGCGGAACCCTCCGTTCTCGTCATTCCCGCGAAAGCGGGAGGCGCTTCACAACGGCGAATGCCGGTCATCCAGTGCCTTGGGTCGTTCCGGTCACATGGATGCACTGGATCCCCGCTTTCGCGGGGATGACGAAAAGAAGTCCACTCTGACCCCGGTTTCGGTTTCTGGAGCAAGCAATGAAGATCAAGCGATTCACCGCCGCCGACATGCGCCAGGCCATGGGCCTGGTCAGGGACGAGCAGGGGCCTGACGCGGTCATCTTGTCGACCCGACGCATCGCCGACGGCATCGAGGTCATTGCCGCGATCGACTACGACGAGAGCCTGGTCAACGATGCCGTGCGCCAGGGTGCAGCCCCCGTGGCGAGTTCCGCAGAGGTCAGCCCGCCATGCGCACCGGCGCCGCTCCGGACGAGCCCGCCCGCTGACGCACGGAGTTTGCTGCAAACGCCAGAGGTCCCGGCTGCCCGCAGGACCCCGCCCGCGGCCGCCGTGAGTTCCCTGCGGACGGGCGATGCTTCCCTCGGTCCTGCCCGCGCGCCTGCCTCCATCGAGCAGGCAGCGCTGGAAACCGCGCGCATGCGCGAGGAGCTGGGCAGCTTGCGCGCCATGCTGGAGACCCAGTTGTCCAGCCTGGCGTGGAACGACCTGGAGCGGCGTCAACCGTTGCAGGCTGGTGTGCTGCGCGAGATGACCCGCATCGGCATTGACGCCGACATCGCCCGCGCCCTGGTTGCCGAATTGCCGCCCAAGGTCAGCGCCGACCAGGCGCGCTACCTGCCGCTCGGCCTGTTGTCCCGGCATCTGGGCGTCAGCAGCCGCGTCCAGGCTGACGGCCCGAACGTAACTGCCCTGGTCGGCCCGACCGGGGTGGGCAAGACCACTACCGTGGCCAAGCTCGCGGCCCGCGCCGTATTGCGCGTGGGCGCGGAGAAGGTGGCCCTGGTCAGCACCGACCATTACCGCATTGGTGCCGCCGCCCAGCTCGAGCACTACGGACGGCTGCTCGGCGTGCGCGTCTATCCGGCCTACGACGCGCAAAGCCTGCGCAAGGTGCTGGAGCTGCTGCGCGACTGCCACACCGTGTTGATCGATACCGCCGGCATCGCAGTCAGCGATCCGCGGTTGCAGCAGCAAATCGAGATTTTTGTCCACGCCGGTGGCTTGCGCACCTGCCTGGTCTTGGCTGCCAACGCACAGTCCGAAGCGCTGGACGCGGCCGAGCAGGCCTATCGCTCGCTCAATCCGGGCGGCTGCATCCTGACCAAGCTCGACGAGGCCCCCAGCCTCGGCGGGGCATTGTCGTTGTTGATCCGGCACCGCCTGCCGCTGGACTACACCACCGACGGCCAGCGCGTGCCCGAGGACATTGCCTTGGCCGATGCCCGCAAGCTCGTGTGCTTTGCGGTGCAGTCCTCGCGCGCCGCCGCGCCCGATACCGGCCTGCTCGCCGAGCGGTTTGGACTGGAGTTGGCCGAGGCATGAACGGAGTGGATGTGATGGATCAGGCCGCTGGCCTCAAGACCTTGTTTGCCCCTGGACAAGGACCTGGCGCGGGGCCGCATGCGGCGGCCGCCAAGGTCCCCGCAGGAACGGCAGCGAAGGTCGGGGGCGCGCGCCAACCGTGCCGGGCGATTGCGGTGTCCGGCGGCAAGGGCGGCGTCGGCAAGAGCACGGTGGCGGTCAATCTCGGCATGGCGTTGTCCATCGAGGGCAACGACGTGATGCTGCTGGACGCCGACATGGGCCTGGCCAATGTCGACGTACTGCTCGGCCTGTCCCCGACCCGGCACATTGGCCACCTGCTGGATGGCAGTGCGACGCTGGAGGAGCTGGTGCTGGAAGCCCCACACGGCTTGCGCGTGATCCCGGCCGGTTCCGGCGCGCGCCGCCTGGCGCAATTGCCGAACAGCGAGCACGCGGCAATCATCCGCGCCTTCGACGACCTCGCGCGGCCGCCGCAATACCTGCTGGTGGACACCGCCGCCGGCCTGTCCGACAACGTGTCGATGTTTGCCGCTGCCAGCGACGACGTGCTGCTGGTGGTGTGCGACGAGCCAGCCTCGCTGACCGATACCTACGCGGTGATCAAGGTGCTCAGCCGCGATTTTGGCGTCCGCCGGTTCCGCATGGTGGCCAACATGATGCAGAACGAGGGCGGCGCGCGGCAGTTGCACCACAAGTTGTCGCGGGTGTGCGACCGCTTCCTGGAAGTGGTGATCGACTTCAGCGGCTGGATTCCGCATGACGAGCGTCTGCGTCAGGCCATTCGCCGGCAAAGTGCGGTGGTGGATCTGTGGCCATCGAGCCGCTCGGCGCTGGCGTTCAAGCAATTGGCTCAAGCAGTCGATAGCTGGGCGCAGGCCGAGCGTGCCGGCACCGATCGGATCGCATTCTTTGGTGACCGGGCGTTGCCCGCAAGCAGGATGAAGACATGAGTGTGGCCTCGGAATACCTACAGCATTCGCGGGACAGCGCGGAGGAGTTGGTGCGCCGGCATGCGCCGCTGGTCAGGCGCATTGCCTATCACCTGATGGGGCGCCTGCCGGCGAGCGTGGACGTCAACGACCTGATTCAGGCCGGCATGCTGGGCCTGCTTGAGGCGGCGCGGAATTTCGCTACCGACCGCGGCGCCAGCTTCGAGACCTTTGCCGGCATCCGCGTGCGCGGCGCCATGCTCGATGAGTTGCGTCGCGCCGACTGGACTCCGCGCTCAGTGCATCGCAAGTCGCGCGAGGTGGCCGAAGTCATCCGCCAGATCGAGGCGGAAACCGGTGCCGACGCCGAGGACGTCGAGATCATGCGCCGGCTCGGCCTCAGTGCCGACGAATACCACCAGGTGCTGGCCGACGCCGCATGCGCGCGCCTGCTCAGTCTCACCGCCACCGACGACGACGGCGAGGGCACGGTGCTCGAGGTGGCCGACCAGTCCGCACGGGAGCCGGTGGAGGACATCGAGCGCACGGATTTGCAGGCCGCCCTGGCCGAGGCCATTGCCAGTCTGCCCGAGCGCGAACAGCTGGTCATGTCCCTGTATTACGAACAGGAGCTCAACCTGCGGGAGATTGGAGCCGTGCTCGGGGTGACCGAGTCGCGGGTTTGCCAGATCCACGGCCAGGCGGTCGTGCGCCTCCGGGCGCGCCTGGCCGATTGGCGCGGCTGATTGCACAGCGACACCGAGCGCAGGACGACAGGCCATGGGACCGGTGGAGAAAATGCTGGACAAGAATATGCGGATCCTGGTGGTCGACGACTTTTCCACCATGCGCCGGATCGTGCGCAACCTGCTGATCGACCTCGGCGTCCGGCCCAAGCTGATCCAGGAGGCCGACGACGGCCACAACGCCATGGCCATCTTGCGCAACGTGCGCTTCGACCTGGTGATCACCGACTGGAACATGCCGAACATGACCGGCATCGACCTGTTGCTCAGCATCCGCGAGTGGGACCAGACCAAGACCCTGCCGGTGCTGATGGTCACCGCGGAAAACAACCGCGAGCAGATCATTGCTGCCGCGCAAGCCGGGGTGAATGGCTTCGTCGTCAAGCCGTTCAGTGCGGCAACCCTGGAGCAGAAGATCAGCCGCATCTTCGAGCGCCTGGCAGTGAGCGAGGCCAGCGCATGAATACGCACTACCACCTGGCCTTGGACGATGACCTGCCGCCGGCGCTGCGCGAGTTGCTCGACAGCGCCGACGGCCCGGCGTTCGAGCGGGCGTTGGATGCGATCGTGTACCAGCGCGAGCGCAATGTGTTCCGCACCCTGGGACAGCTTGCCCGCGACCTGCACGAGGCCTTGCACCGGCTCGGCGCGGAGTTTGCGCGCGAGGACGTGGCTGGCGTCGCCGCGGACGCGCGCCAGCAGCTCGAGGCCGTGCTGGAGATGAGTGCGCAGGCGGCAAACCGCAGCCTGGATTTTGCCGAACGCATGCGCCCTGACGCCGACGCGCTGGTGCAGCATGCGCAAGCCGTCGTGGAGCGCACCGCGGCGGGCGACCTGGCCTTGCCGCTGGCATACCGGGCGCTGGAGTTTGGCCTGGCGACGCGCACCGCGCTGGCCGACATGGTGCTGGCGCAGTCCTGGCAGGACCTGAGCGGGCAGCGTATCCACAAGGTGGCCGCGTTCATCGGCAGTGTGGAGTCTGCCCTGCTTGAGCTGGTGCGCTTGACCGGCGAACTGGCGGGCGAGGAAGTCCCTGGCGTTGCCCCACCGGTGTCCAGCCAGGCCGATGCCGATCGCCTGCTGGCGGAATTCGGCTTTTGAGGAGCGGGCATGGATGACGCACGGGACAACACGCTGTTGGGGGATTTCCTGGTGGAGGCGAGGGAGTTGCTGCAGCGCCTGGGCGCGCAGCTGATCCGGCTGGAAGCGGTGCCTACCGACCAGGGCCTGCTGGATGCGGCCTTTCGCAGTTTCCACTCGATCAAGGGTGGCGCCGGTTTCCTCGATCTGGAGGCAGTCGTGGTCGTCTGCCACCATGCCGAGGATTTGCTCAAGGCGGCACGCCAGCGCAGCGTCGTGCTGGCCACGCCCGAGCTCGATGCCTTGCTCGACGCCGTGGATGCGATCACCGCCACGCTCGACGAGGTGGCTGCGGGCAAGTCGGTGACGCCACCATCGGATGCCTTGGCCAGGCGGCTGTCGCCCGCGGCGATCGTGGCGGACCCGCAAGTTCCGGCCCCCGCCGAGATCTCCGCCGCCGCAGGCATGGGCGACGACGAATTCGAGGCCCTGCTGGACAGCCTGCACGGTCAGGCCGCTCCGGGCAGCGATGCCATGCCCCATGGGTTGCCGGTGCCGCCCACAGCCCCGGCCATGGTGCACGTGACCGTGGCGCACCTGGATGAGCTGGCCGCGCGCATCGCTGCATTGGAAGCGGCGTGCGGACGGCTGGACGGCCTGGCCCGGCACGATGCCGGGGGCGCCCTGGCGGCGATGGCCGCCGAGCTTCGCCGCGTCAGCGCGGGCTTGCATGCGGCCGTTCTGGACTTGCGCCTGCAACCGGTCGGCCTGGTGTTCCAGCGCTTTCCGCAGGTGGTGCGCAATCTTGCCCGCAAGCTCGGCAAGGACGTTGAGCTGGTCATCGAAGGGGCCGATACCGATCTCGATCGTAGCGTCACGGATGCGCTGGTCGATGCCCTGGTGCACCTGCTGCGCAATGCCGTGGACCACGGCATCTGCTCGCCCGAGGAACGTCGTCGCCTCGGCAAGCCTGCGCGCGGTCGTATCCGCCTTGCGGCCAGCCAACACGACGGCTGCGTGTACATCAGCGTGGTTGACGACGGGCGCGGCATGGACCCGACGGCACTGCGCCGCCGCGCCGTGGAGCAAGGCCTGCTCGATGCCGCCGCCGCGGCAAGCCTCGATGTCAAGGGCTGTCTCGATCTGGTGTTTCGACCCGCCTTCAGCACGACGACGGTGGCTTCGGAGATTTCCGGGCGCGGCTTTGGCATGGACGTGGTCAGGACCCGCATGACGGAGCTGGGCGGCAGCGTCGAGCTGCGCTCGACTCCCGGCCACGGCACCGAGGTGGAACTGCGCATCCCCCAGTCGCGGACGACGTCCGCTCCGGTGGTCGCATGCTCGTCCCAGCCCGACGGCGCGAGCACGGCCTGCCTGTCGATGAAGGCCTGAGGCGATGGACAAGATAAGCACCATCGGTACTGCCTTGGGCATCGTCGTGCTGCTGGTCGGCACGTTGCTGAAAGGCTCCACGATTGGCGCGCTGTGGAATCCGGCCGCGTTCGTGATCGTCATCTTCGGCACCTTCGCCGCCCTGCTGGTGCAGACCCAGGGGCATGTGCTCAAGCGCGCGATGTCGATGGTGTCGATGATCTACCGGCAGCCGCGCCACCGCCCTGCGGACTTGATTGCGCGCATCGTCGGCTGGAGCGAAATCGCCCGCCGCCAGGGCCTGCTCGGCCTGGAGTCGCAACTCGACCTGGAGCGCGACCCGTTTGTCAGCAAGGGGTTGCAGTTGCTCATTGACGGGGGCGAGCCCGAGGCCATCCGCAGCGTGCTGGAGGTGGACCTGGATACGCGCGAGGCCGTCGACATGGCCGGCGCCAAGGTCTACGAGAACGCCGGCATTTACTCGCCGACCCTGGGCATCATTGGCGCCGTGATGGGGCTGATGGCGGTGATGCAGAACCTGTCCGATCCCAGCAAGCTCGGCCATGGCATTGCCGCGGCCTTCGTCGCCACGATCTATGGCGTGGCCCTGGCCAACATGTTCATGCTGCCGATGTCGGCACGGCTGAAATCGCTGATCGGCAAGCAATCACAACTGCGCGAAATCCTCATCGAGGGCCTGGTGTCGATTGCCCAGGGCGACAATCCGCGGCAGATTGAAGCGCGCCTGCAGGGCTACCTGGAATGAGGCGCAAGCGCCACGACGAGCACATCAACCACGAGGCCTGGGCGATTCCCTACGCCGACCTGATGACCTTGCTGCTGGCGTTCTTCGTGGTGATGTATGCGGTGTCCGTGGTCAATGAGGGCAAGTACCGCGTGGCCTCCGAGGCGTTGGCCGAGGCGTTCAACGGCAGCAACGCCGTGCTCGTGCGCGACGCCACGAGCAAGCGGCCGCCGGACGCGCCGGCGCCGGCGCGTCCCTTGCCCGCTGTTGCAACCTCGAGCGCCAGCGCGACTTCGGCGGATCTGCGGCGCATCGAGGACCTCGTGCGCAAGGCACTGCAGCCGCTGATCGACCGCAAGCTGGTGGTGGTGCGCGGCGGCCCGGACCGGCTGGAGATCGAGATCCGCACCGACGTCCTGTTCCCCAGCGGCGTGGCCAGCCTGTCCACGCCGGCGCAGGGCATATTGAGCAGCATGGCCGGCATCCTGGCGCCATTCGGCAACCCCCTGCGCATCGAGGGTTTCACCGACAACGTGCCAATCGCCACCGCGGCGTTCCCCTCCAACTGGGAGCTGTCGGCGGCGCGCGCGGCGAGCGTCGCGCGCCTGTTTGCCGAGCACGGCATCAATCCGGACCGCATGGGCATCGTCGGCTGGGGCGAGGTGCGCCCGATCGCGGACAATGCCACGATCGAGGGGCGCAACCAGAATCGTCGCGTGCTGGTGGTGGTGATGGGCGGGCACGAGCAGTCCGTACAGCGTCCTTCCCGGAATCTCCAGGACCTGGCGGCAGATCCTTCGTCGCTGCTGCTGGCCAGGACGGCGACAGCCGCTGCCGTGCCCGGCCCGTTTCCGGCAACGGCCTCTTCGGCAGGGCGGCTGGCCGCCCAAGCCGTGGTCCGGACTCCGGCCCAGCGCGGCGTATCCGCGCCCACGCTGGCCATGCATCGCGCCGGCACGGTGCCCAAGCCGGCTCTGTCTGCACTATCCAAGCCAGCAGCACCCCTCCAGCCCAGTCGGCCGGATGGCGGGCGCGGCCGGCCCGACGTTCCGCCTCCGGGCAGGCTACGATAAGCATTCCGCGCCCGGTCATGTGCCTGGCGCAGTCCGGGCACGATCGGTTCGAGCGAGAGCGATGGATGTGGCTTGAAATCTGTTTGGCGGTGCTGGTGTTCGTGGTGCTGTTCCAGGCCTTTGTGCTGGCCATGCTCTGGCGCCAGGCCAGGCAGTTGCGCATGGCGCTGGCGCTGATTGGCCACAGCGCGACGCGCGTGGCCACCGATGTGCCGACCTCGATGCTGGTTGCCGCCCTGGGGCGGCTCGAGCACCGGCTCGGCCTGCTTGAATTGCCGGCCAACAGCCCGCCGCAGTCCTCCTATGCGCTGGCCCAGCAGTTGGCCCGCGAGGGCGCCGACGTCGAACAGTTGGTGGCGCGCTGTGGCCTGTCACCGGATGAAGCCCGGCTGATCGTACAGATGCATTCCGGCGCCGCATGAAGGGTGGACGCGAAGTTCAGGATTCGGCGGCGTCCCATACCGTGGACAGCACGCTTGCCGCGGCGGCGTACAGCAACACCGGCACGTCCTTGCGCATGCGCAAGGAGGCCAGGAGCGCGGCAATCTGGGGATCGTGGTGCAGCGGGATGCCGAGTGCGGCGGCACGTGCCAGCAGCGCCTCCAGCGCTTCGGCCGGCATGGCGGGCAGCTGGCTTTCGCCACTGGCCAGACGCAGTTTGACCCGGCGTTGTGCGGGGGGCGGCAGCGCGTTCACGCCGTGGCCTGCAGCAGGATGGCGCTGTGCCGGCTCTGCGATTTGGGCAGACCCAGCTGGCAACTGAGTTGGTCAAGCAGCAACCCGCAGGCGGCCAGGCGCTGGCGCAGCGGGCCGAACTGGCGCTCCAGCCGCTCCGCGGTTGCCGCCCGTTCCGCCCACAGGCGCACCGACAGGCGCGGCTCACGCAACTGCAATTCGCCTTGCACCGGGCCGAGCGCCGGCAGATCCAGCGCAAAGCCGAGGATCCACCCGTTGCTGCCATCCTCGCTGTCGTCGGCAACCGGTTCCAACTGCAGTTGCAACACGTCCCGGCCGTCCGCGCTGCGTACCGGGATCTCGACCATCCACGCGGCCGTCATGCTGGCTTCCATCTGCACCACTTCCAGTCGGGCCAGTGCCGCCTTCACGTCGGCATGCAACTGGGTGACCAGGGGTGCGGCGTCGGCTTGGCCGGCCGCTGCCGTCAATGCCGCCAGCGCTGCCAATGGAACGCGTGGCTGCGCCTGCAGGCCGGTTTGTTGCAGCGGCGGCGCGGTATCGCCGCGGCCCTGCGGCGGCGGTGCCGGCATCTGCTGGTCGAGCAGGGCGGCCACGCGCAACAAGGCGCCCTTCCAGTCGTCCGCCAGCAGCGCCGGCAGGTTGGGTGGCGCTCGGGTCAGCGCGGACTCCAGGAACAAGCCGCTGCGCTGGATTGCCGTGCGCAGGCCTTCGCCCTGGGTCAGGTCGCCCGGCGTGGGCATGGCGTGCTCAAGCATGGCCAGGGCGGTGCGCAAGGTCGGCGGCAGTTGGCGCACCATGGGTCGCTGGGCCAGGGCGCCCACCGTGGCCAGCAGGCTGGCGTAGCCGTTCTGCTGCGGCAGGAGTTCGCGCAGCGCACGCTGGAACGTCGGTTCCCCCGGGTGGGTGGAGAGCATTTCAAGCTGGGGCTGGGGGCCGAGGCTGAGCACGCGCACCTGGAACTGGGCCGGCAGGCTGTTGCCCGGCACCTCGGTTTCCACCGCCAGTGCGCCGACCTGCAACACCAGCAGACCCTGCGGATTGACGCCCAGCGGCCGCGCCGACAAAACCGCGCCGATACGCCAGCTCTGCGCGGTCGTGCCCGCAGCGGCGCCGGCCCAGGTGAGCGCGGCAAGGCTGGTGGGTTGAATGATCATGGCAATTGCTGCGCTCAGGTATCCGGTGCGGCGTGACTCGTGGTCTTTGAGACCATCGGCTGGCGGCCGTGAAACTTGAGCCGCGAGACCCGGCGCCCGTCGGGGCCAGCGTCACTGTGCGTATGGTGGGTTGGCGACAGCCGGCGCGCGGCCGCTTCACTGCCGCGACTGCGCCGCGTGCTCGATGAACCACAGGCCGGCAAACAGTTTCGGGTCCACCGAATAGCCCGCGGCGGCTCGCTCGAACAACCATTGACCTGCTACGCCGCGCGGCACTTCGTGCACGGTGATGTCCTCGGTCGCATCGCCGCCGCCCGGACCGACCTTGCGTAGCCCCCAGGCGCGGACGAATTCGATCATCTCGGTGCTCATGCCGGAGGACGAGGGGCCCCGGTGCACGAATTCCAGCCGCTCGCAGCGGTAGCCGGTTTCTTCCTCCAGCTCGCGTCCGGCCGCCTGCAGCGCACTTTCCCCGGCCTGGCCCGGCACGTCGCCGACCAGGCCGGCCGGCATCTCGATCGTGGCGCACTGGACGGAGACGCGGTACTGCTCGACAAACAGCACCTTGTCCTCGGCAGTGACGGCCAGGATGATGACCGCCCCGCCGGGGTTGTTGCGTTCGGCGTATTCCCAGCGCCCGCGGCGGCGCAGGCTCAGCCACTTGCCGGCATACAGCGTTTCGACCGGCGCGCTGGCGTCGGCGGGAATGGCGCTGGAATGAGCGGGTTGGGGACGGATGTCGCTATCGGTATCGGAGGCAGGCATGTCCTGCAGTGTGCCACGCCGGGGTGCGCTTGGCGGCGCCGGCCGGCATTCAGCGCCGCAGCGCCTGCAGCCGGCTGCGCAGCGGCGGGCCGAAGCGCAGTTGGCTGCACAGGGCGTCGAGCGCCCCCGGTTCGCTGGGGCCACGCTCCAGGGCCTGGGTGTCGGCGGCGCCCGGGGCCTCCAGTGCGATGCGGGTGAGGCTGCGGTACAGGCGTACCTGGTCGGCATGCGCACGCAGTTGCGCCGCGCAGGCCACCGCGCCGCGCAGGCGCAGCATGGGCACCTCATCGATCCGCGCCAGCAGTTGCTCGAGGCTGCCGAAATGGCCGAGCAGGGCGGCCGCGGTCTTGGCCCCGATCCCTGGCACTCCGGGAATGTTGTCCACCGTGTCGCCGCACAGGGCAAGGTAATCGGCCACCTGCTGCGGCTGCACGCCCAGGCGCGCCAGCACCCCGTCCGGACCGTAGCGCAGGCCGCGGGCATAGTCCCACTGCTCGTCCGTGGTGCCGAGCAGTTGCCCGAAATCCTTGTCGGCGGAGACGATGACGCTGCGCACGCCCAGCGCGCGCATGCTCCACGCGGTGCTGCCGATCAGGTCGTCCGCCTCGTAGCTGTGGTCGATCAGCACGCGGACGCCGAGCGCGCCGGTGAGCGCGCGGCAGTGTCGGAACTGGCGCTCCAGCTCCGGCGGTGGCAAATCGCGGTTTGCCTTGTAGGAGGGGTAGATCAGATTGCGGAACGAGCTGGTCAGCGAGGCGTCGAACGCCACCGCAATGAGCTCGGCCTGGGTGCGCTCGAGCAGCTCGCACAGGAAGCGCGCATAGCCGTGCACCGCATTGCTGGGGTAGCCGTCGGCGTCGGTCAGCGTGCTGGGCAGCGAGTGCCAGGCGCGGAATACGTACATGCTGCCGTCGACGAGGTAGGCCGCGGGGGCCGCCGACGCGCCTGGGCCTATGCCGTCCATGTGCTCACCACGTCTTCCACCCGGGGGTATTCACGCTCCGGCACCTCGTCCTGCGCCGTGCCGATGTGCACGAAGCCGATGACATGCTCGTTTGCCGCGAGCCCGAGCAAATGGGCGGCATCGGGATCGTAAGCGGCCCAGCCGGTGATCCATTGCGCACCGAAGCCCAGGGCAAAGGCGCCCAGCAGCAGGTTGTGGGCCACGCAGCCCGCACTCAGCTTTTGCTCGATTTCGGGGACCTTGCCGCGCTCCTGCAGCCGCGTGACCACGGCCACGACCAGCGGCGCGTAGCTGTAGCGCAGGCGTTCCTTTTCGAGTTTTGCCGGCGACATGCCCGGGTGCTTGCGCACGGCGAGCTCGACCAGCTTCTCGCCCCAGATGCGCTTGTCTTCGCCTTCCAGGCGGATCATCCGGAACGGCACCAGCTTGCCGTGATCGGGGACGCGGACGGCCGCGGCAAAAAGCCGTTGCAACTGGACCTCGTCCGGCGCCGGCGTGCCAAGGTGGCGCGAGGGCACCGAATGGCGCAGTTCCAGCAGGGACAAGAGATCGGGCATGCAGGTTTCCGGGAACACCGTTGCCCATGCTAACCGGTGCCTCCCGCAGGCGCGACTGCGGCCGGGCCCGGCCATCATCGCCGTGAGGCCACAGACCAGGGAACGTCCGGACAAGTGTCGTCATTCCCGCCGCGGGGATGACGATCAAGAGCAGCTGCCCAGGCCTTTGCCGGCGTTCCTACACATGCCTGTAGCCATCCCGTTAAGATACGGGGAGTCCCGGAGGAATGGCCTTATGCCGATCACCATAGCTGCCTTGCGCGAGACCGCCAGCGGGGAGCGCCGCGTGGCGATCACCCCGGAGATGGCCCGGAAATTCCATGGCAAGGGGCTCAGGGTGTTGTTGGAACATGACGCTGGCCGGGCAGCAGGTTTCCCCGACAACGCGTACGCCGACGCCGAATTCGCCGATGCGCAAGGCGTGCTGGTGCAGGCCGATGTGCTGGCCTGCGTGCTGCCGCCAGCGGACTCGGTGTTCGCCAGCCTGCACGAAGGCGCGGTGGTCGTCGGGCAGTTGCATCCCCACGGCGCGACGGCGCGCCTGGCCGCGCTTGCCGGGCACAAGCTCACGGCCTTCGCACTGGAATTGCTGCCGCGCATCACCCGCGGCCAGGCCATGGACGTGCTGAGTTCGCAGGCGGCCGTGGCCGGTTACCGCGCCATGCTGATCGCGGCCGAGGCGGCGCCGAAATTCTTCCCCATGTTGACCACTGCGGCAGGCACCATTCGGCCGTCCAAGGTGCTGGTGATTGGCGCCGGTGTGGCCGGCCTGCAGGCAATCGCCACGGCACGCCGCCTGGGCGCGCAGATCGAGGGTTACGACGTGCGTCCGGAAACCCGCGAGCAGGTGGAATCGCTCGGGGCGAAGTTCCTCGAGCTCGGAGTCAGCGCGGCCGGCAGCGGCGGCTATGCCCGCGAGTTGTCGGCCGAGGAGCGCGCGGCGCAGCAGCAGGCCCTGGCCGAGCACCTGAAGTCGCTGGACGTGGTGGTGACCACGGCGGCGATCCCGGGCCGGCCGGCACCGAAGATCCTCAGCACGGCGATGGTCGAAGGCATGAAGCCCGGCGCGCTGATCGTCGATCTGGCCGCCGAGGGCGGTGGCAACTGCGAGCTCACGCGGCCGGGCGAGCGCGTCGTGCACGCCGACGTGGTGATCCTGGGCCCGCTCAACCTGCCGGCTGGCGCGCCGCTGCACGCCTCCGAGATGTATGCGCGCAACATCCACAACTTCGTCGAGCTGCTGGTCAAGGACGGCGCCCTGCAGCCGGACTTCGAGGACGAGCTGGTGGCCAAGACCTGCGTGAGCCACGCCGGGGAAACACGCTTCCCCGCCTGACGTCACCCGTGCGCAGACGCTCACCCCCTGAGGTCAGCGACAGTGCCGCCGTTTGCTCCTTCTCCCCCGACTTGTTGGGGGAGAGGGGATCAACGCGCGGCCGGAGGAACCGGGGCTGAGCCGGCGCTGGCTGGCATCGACCAGCGCAGGCGCTGCTTGGGCGGCAGGGCGCGCCATTCGTGCAGCAATTTGTCCCGCTCGGCCGGCGGCAATTGCTGGAAACGCTGGAAGGTTTCGTGCAGTTGCGCGCGCTGTGCGGGCGAGAGCTCGCGGAACTTGCGCTGGTTGTCGCGGGCGTGCTCGCGTTCTTCCGGCGTCATCTGTTCCCAGTGCTCCAGGTGCTTGCGGACGGCCGCCTGCTTCTCCGGAGTCAGCGTTTCCCAACGTTTGGCGCGTTCAAGCATGTGCGCCTGGTGCCGGGGCGGGATGCTGTCCCAGCGTGGCTGCATAGGCGCGAGCAGGTCGCGCTGTGCCCGGCTGAGCGTGTCCCACGGGTGTGGTGCAACTGAGGTGGCGGCCGCGGGCGTGCGCTGGGCTGCCGCGGGCAGTGCGCCGACGCCGCTACCCAGGGCGAAAGCAAACAGGGCGTAGACGAGTGGGCGGGACGGCTTCACGGCGGCTTCAGTGCCTCCCGGTGGGCTGGTCGCTGCTGGCCAGCCACCCGTAGAAGTCCAGGTTCTGGTACAGCACGGGGTCGGTTTGAGCTGCATCTGGCGGCAGCTCGTTGTCGCTGTCGCTGCTTTGTGCGGTGCCGGCGGCGCCGGCTGGCTGCGAGGTCTGCATCGGCTGCCACAGCGTCACCGCGGCCAGGACGACCGCAGCGCAGGCGCCGCTCGGAATCAGCCATCGCGCGCCGCTGCCAAAGTGTCGGCGCTCTCCGGTATGGGCTGCCGCCAAGGCGCGCAGGCGCGCGGCCTGCAGGCGGGTGCCGATGGCCGGGTCGAGCCGTTCGGCGGCTTTGCCGTAGAGTTCGTGGGCGCGTTGTGCCAGGCGGGTGTCATGGGCGGTCATCGCCAATCCTCCAGTTGATCGCGCAGATGTTGCATGGCGCGCGACAGGTGTGTTTTGACGCTGCCCTGGGAGCAGCGCATGGCCTGCGCCGTGTCGGCCACGTCCAGCCCCTCCAGGATGCGGAACATGAACGCCTCACGTTGGCGCCGTGGCAGCTTGCGCACCGCCACGCTCATTGCGGCGTAGGCCTGGGCACCCCCAAGCTGGTCGAACGGCCCGGGGGCCTGGTCGGCAGGGTCCCATGCCGGCAGCTCCTCGCCATTGCCGTCCTGTCCTCCGCCGAGCCAGCCGACGACGATCGAGCGGACCTTGCGCCGACGCTGCAGGTCGACGATGCGCCGGCGCAAAATGCCCCAGAACAACGGCGCCCATTCTTCCGGCGGCTTGTCCCGGTAGTGCTGGGCCAGGCGCAGCATGGCGTCCTGTACCGCATCCAGCGCATCCTCGCGTTGGCGCAGCTGCATTTCGGCCAAGCGGAACGCGCGGTGCTCGACCTGGGCCAGGAACGCGTTCAACGAGGTGGTCGCCGCACGCTCGCCGGCGACCTCGAGGGGCGCCGTGGCCAGGGCGCCAACGACCGCGTTCACGGCGTTCCCGTCCGTATCGTCATCGGCGGCATGCTTCGACTCCATCATCTGGGGTGCTTCTGGTTCAACGCGGCATGCTCGCGTGGGTTGACGCACATCCGTATGATGCACGGACATCGGGGATATCAGCGAGGACGGTCATGATCGATGGATTCTTGGCACTGTACATCTTCATGCTGGCGGCATTCACCGGCTATGAAATCATCGCCCGCGTGCCAGTGATCCTGCATACGCCGCTGATGTCCGGCTCGAACTTCGTGCACGGCATCGTCCTGGTCGGGGCCATGGTGGCCCTGGGCCATGCGGCCGGTCCGGTCGAGATTGCGATCGGCGTGGTCGCGGTGTTGCTGGCCGCGGGCAACGTGGCTGGCGGCTACGTGGTCACCGAACGCATGCTGGAGATGTTCAAGTCCAGCAAGGTCCCGGCGGAGAAAAAAGCATGATGCTGCCCGCCTGGATGCCGACCCTGGTCGATGCGGTGTATTTCATTGCCGCGGTCCTCTTCATCTGGGGCCTGAAGCGCATGAGCTCGCCGCGCACGGCGCGCAATGGCATCGTCTGGGCCGGCGCCGGCATGGCGGCGGCCATCATCGCCACCTTGTTCCTGCCCGGCATGCAAAACCTTGGCTGGATGCTGGGCGCGATCGTCGTCGGCGTCGTCGTGTCCTGGGTGGTCGGGCGCCGCGTGGCCATGACCGCGATGCCGCAAATGGTGGCGTTGTTCAACGGCATGGGCGGCGGAGCGGCGGCGGCGATTGGCGCGGTCGAGTTGATCAAGTTCAACACCGCGGCCACGGCGGCCGGCCAAGCGGCCGTGGCCGCTGCGCTGCTGCCGGGCGCGGACGTCCTGGCGCCGGTCTTGACCCCCGTGGAGCTGACCCTGGCGTTCGTCGGCGTGCTGATTGGCGCGGTCTCGTTCACCGGCTCGCTGATCGCGTTTGCCAAATTGCAGGGCTGGATGGATCGCCGTTTCGTGTTCCCGCTGCAGCGCTGGGTGAACCTTGCCTTGTTTGTCGCCACGCTGGCGTGTGGTGCCGTAGCTCTGGCTGCGGCGAGCCACGGCGAGGCGTTTGCCTGGAGTTGGCTGATCGCGTTCTTCGTCCTGGCGCTGGTGGTCGGCGTGGCCATGACGCTGCCGATTGGTGGCGCCGACATGCCGGTGGTGATCTCGATGTACAACGCCTTCACCGGCCTGGCGGTCGCGTTCGAGGGCTTCGTGCTGCAGAACGAGGCCATGATCATCGCCGGCATGGTGGTGGGCGCGGCGGGCACCTTGCTGACCCAGCTGATGGCCAAGGCCATGAACCGCTCCCTGGCCAACGTGTTGTTCGGCAACTTCGGCGGTGGCGCCGGTGCCGGCGAGGCGCAGGCCATTGCCGGCGCCATGAAGCCGATCGACGCCAGCGACGCGGCGGTGATGATGGCCTACGCCGAGCGCGTGGCGATCGTGCCCGGCTACGGCATGGCCGTGGCCCAGGCGCAACACAAGGTGTGGGAGTTCGCCAAGCTGCTGATCGAGCGCGGGGTCAAGGTGAAGTTTGCGATCCATCCGGTTGCCGGACGCATGCCTGGGCACATGAACGTACTGCTGGCCGAGGCGGGCGTGCCGTATGACTTGATTGCCGACATGGACGACATCAATCCCGAGTTTCCGAACACCGATGTCGCCCTGGTAATCGGCGCCAATGACGTGGTCAACCCGGTGGCACGCACCGATAAGGGCTCGCCAATCTACGGCATGCCGATCCTGGATGTGTCCAAGGCCAAGAACGTGATCGTGATCAAGCGCGGGCGCGGCACCGGCTTTGCCGGTATCGAGAACGCCCTGTTCTACGCCGACAACACGCGCATGCTGTATGGCGACGGCCAGGCCGCGGCGGGGCAGCTCGTCACCGAACTGAAATCCCTCGACGCCTGAATTAAAGGGGACGTGGCAAATCAGGTTGCGACTTAATTTGCCACCTCCCCTTTTTTGATCCTTTTTTCACTTTTTAGCGGCGGCAGGGCGACGGCGATGGCGAGGACCACTCCGGCGCCATACCAGGGCAGCGCGCCGATCGGCAGGCCGAGCCGCACCAGCGCCCAGAGCATGCCGGGTCCGGCGCCGCTCAGCGCCTGGCGCAGGCCGGTGCCCATCGAGCCCGCCAATGCCATCCCGACGAGTATCACGTCCACGCACAATGCAGCCAGCAGCGTGGAGAGCACGGCCACCGTGGCGCAGGTCAGCCCCGGCGCGCGTGTGGTCGCGCGCAAGGCCCAGGCCAGCAGCAGGCCCACGAGTGGGGCAAACACCTCCGGTGGCTGCCGGAAATACATCGTCGCCACCAGCCAGGCGACGCCCGCGGATACCCCCAGCATGAGGATGCTGAGGAGGGCCGACACACCGGTGAGGAGCCAGCGCAGGCGCATCAGGGCTGGTGGGCTGCGGTGTGGGCGGGCATGCGGATTTCCTGGCGAAAGGTTGCCATCATAGCGTGCACGCCTGCCGGCTTCGCGCGCCCGGCGGTAGCGATGGCCTGATCTGGGACAAGCAAACCCGCGCTGCGCTTTGCATAATAGAAACTTTGACGCGGGGTGCGCCCGGGTCGGCAACTGGCTGGTGATACGCATGGGCGGTTTCAGTTTGAACAGCGAACCCTTCACCCTGGTGCGCGATTGCGACGCGGTGATGGTGCCGCAGGGCGAGGAAGTGGTGCTGCCGGCTGGGCAGATCGGCTACATCACCCAGGCGCTGGGCGGCAGTTTCACCGTCTACGTGGAAGGCAACCTCTTCCGCGTGGCCGGCGACGATGCCGACGCGCTGGGCAAGGAACCGCCGCCGCCGCTGGAGTTGCCGCCCAACGCGACTACCGCCGACGTCGAGAAGCTGGCTTGGGAGCAATTGCGCGCGGTGTTCGACCCGGAGATCCCGGTCAACGTGGTGGACCTCGGCCTGGTCTACGACCTCAGCATGGAGCAGTTGCCCAATGGCGACCGCACGATCTACGTCAAGCTGACCCTGACGGCGCCGGGCTGCGGCATGGGCGACATCCTGGTCGAGGACGCGCGCACCAAGCTGCTGATGATCCCGACCCTGGTCAAGGCCGACGTCGACCTGGTGTTCGACCCGCCATGGAGCTACGAGATGATGTCAGACGAGGCGCGCCTCGAAACCGGCATGGTCTAGCCTCGGTTCGCCCCCTCAGCCGCCGGCATCCTCGAAGCGGTTGGCGGCGCGGTTCTTGCGTACCTTGGCCGGGTCCCAGACGCGCCCGTTCATGGTGATGTAGACGCCCTCGGGCAAGGTCTGCACCGCAGCCACCGCACAGCCGATATTGAACACGGCGTCGGAGCCCTGGAAGCGCGCCGGGTTCAGCGCGCCGGTCAACACGATGACCTTGCCCTTGATGCCGGCCAGCTCCTTCGCGGTATCCACCATGGTGTCGGTGCCGTGCGTGACCAGCACGTGCCGGTCGGCCTGCCGCTCGATCGTGGCGCGTACCAGGGCGCGGTCCGCAGGTTCCATCTGCAGGCTGTCCTTGCGCAGGAGCGGGACGATCGTGAACTCGAAGCCGACGCCGAGCTGGGTCAGGATGTCGCCGATTTGGGGCGCGCCGATCTTGTAGTCCGACTTCGCGTCGAAGTAGATCTTGTCGATGGTGCCGCCGGTGGTGATGATCGTCAGATGCTGCATGATGCTCGGTAGATGGGAAGTGTCCGCAGTTTAGCCTGTGCCGACATCGCCATGGGAGGACATCCCTCGTTGGCGCCATGACTTCCAGCACATTGAACAGGGGTGTCGGCGCAGTACGGTCCCCGTGCGAGCTCGAGTGCCTGCTCGTTTACCCCCACGCTGTTCGGGAGATATCCCGCAATGCTCAAGTCAAGTCGTGTCACGTACGTATTGCTGGCTGCTGCCCTGTCGCTGGTCGTGTCGGCCGCATGCGCGGCAACGGTGCCCGCCAATGAATTGAACAGTGCCTTGCACTGGCGCAGCGTGGGGCCGTACCTGGGCGGCCGCGTGACCAGCGTGGCCGGCGTCGCCGCGCAGCCGAATCTTTATTACGCGGCATATGCCGGTGGCGGCGTGTGGAAAACGGAGGATTACGGGCACAACTGGAAAAATATCAGCGACAAGTATTTCAAGAACAACAATGTCGGCGCCATTGCCGTGGCGCCCTCCAATCCAGACATCATCTACGCCGGCACCGGTGATTCCGCCCCGCGCAATACGTTCCTGACCGGCGAGGGCATGTACAAGTCCACGGACGCCGGCAAGACCTGGGCGTTCATCGGCTTGGGCAACACCCACATCATCAGCTGGATCCTCGTCGATCCGAAGAATCCCGACCTGCTCTACGTGGCGGCACTCGGGCATTTCTACGGGGCCAATCCCGAGCGCGGGGTCTTCAAGAGCACCGATGGCGGCAAGACCTGGAACAAGGTCCTATACGTCAACGATCAGACCGGCGCCATCACCATGGCGATGGATCCGGCCAATCCGCAAGTGGTCTATGCCGCGATGTGGGAGGCCTACCGCCGGCCCTGGACGCTCTCCAGCGGCGGACCGGGGAGCGGAATCTACAAGACCACCGATGGCGGCGCGCATTGGGCCAACATCACGCACAACCAGGGCTTGCCGACCGGCATCCTCGGCAAGGTAGGCCTGGCCGTGGCGTCGAGTGCGCCCAATGTCGTCTACGCGCTGGTGCAAGCCAAGACGGATGTCCCGGGCAAGCCCGGCGGGTTGTTCCGCTCGGACAACGGCGGCCAGACCTGGGCGCTGATGAACAACAGCCTGGACATCACGCAGCGCGCCTTTTACTACGCCCGCGTCTTCGTCGATCCCAAGGATGCCGACACCATCTATCTGCCCAATGCTGATGTGTTCGTCTCGCATGACGCCGGCAAGACGCTAAGCAAGCTCAAGCCGCCACATGGCGACAACCATGCGTTCTGGATCAATCCCGACCATCCGCAGATCCTGATCGAAGGCAACGACGGCGGCGCGACCGTGTCGCTGGATGGCGGCAAGACCTGGAGCACCGAGGACAATCAGCCGACCGGGCAGTTCTATCACGCGAATCTCGACAACCAGTTTCCGTTCCGCATCTACGGCGCGCAGCAGGACCGCGGGTCGGTCTTTGCACCGAGCGCTGTCGCGGCGGGTGGCATCCCGGCCGTCTGGCCCAGCGTCAAGGGTGGAGAAGCGAGCTGGGTGGTACCGACGCCGGGCCAGCCCTGGGTCACCTACGGCAGCGGGTACTACACGCAGGAGTGGCGCGAGGACCGGCGCACGGGGCTGGCCACCCAGGTCCCGGCGTGGGGGCAATGGAATTTCGGCTCGGCCGCGACCGAGACCAAGTATCGCTTTGGCTGGTGGTATCACCCCAAGGTGTTTGCGCCGCACAACCCGAAGGAGTTGCTGCTGGGCGCCAACGTGGTCTTCGAGACCATGGACCAGGGCGTCAACTGGAAGGTCATCAGCCCCGACCTCACGCGCAACGACAAGAGCAGGCAGCAGCGCCCGGGCGGGCCGATCAGTGCGGACGTGACCGGCGAGGAGGTGTTCGGCACGCTGTCCTCGATTGCGTTCTCCCCGCTGAGCGACGACATCATCTGGGCGGGCTCGGATGATGGCCTCGTGCACGTCACCACGGATGCCGGCGGCCATTGGCAGGGTGTGCGCCCGCCGCAACTGCCGGCCTCGTCCACCATCACCAGCATCGAGCCTTCGCATGTGAAGGAAGGCACGGTCTATGTGTCGGCCAGCCGCTACCAGTGGGATGACTTCCATCCCTACGTGTACAAGACCACCGACGCTGGCAGCCACTGGACCACGATCACCACGGGCTTGCCCGAGGGCCAGTATGTCGAAAGCGTGCGCGAGGATCCGAACGATCCCAAGCTGCTGTTCGCCGGCACCAGCGCGACGGTCTACATGAGCCTTGATGCCGGCGCGCACTGGCAGCCGCTCTCGCTCAACCTGCCGGCGGTACGCGTGACGGACATCGAGATCCAGCCCGAGCAGCACGCCGTGGTGCTATCGACATTTGGACGTGCGTTCTGGGTGCTCGACGACCTGCAGTTCCTGGAGCAAGTAGGTGCGGCCAAGGTGGCGAGCGACGCGCCGTACCTGTTCAAGCCGCAGCAGACCTGGCTGGTCACGCGCCGCACGAGCGGGTTTGGTGCGCAGGCGGCACCAAATACGGGCGCAAACCTGCCGCCGGGCGCCACGGTGTTCTTCCACCTGCCGGCGGACTACGACGGCAAGCAGCCGGTCAAGCTGAGCTTCACCGACGCCTTCGGCAAGGAGATCCGCAGCTTCACGCTGTCGCAGCAGCCAGCGGCGACGAAAGCCGCAGCCGGCGAGGGCGCCGGCAAGGTCGCCAGGCTGCATCCGGGAATGAACCGGTTCCTGTGGAATCTGCGCTATCCGGATGCGGCCGACGTCAAGGGCATCTACGAGAGCCCCCACAGCCAAGGCGCGCGGCCACCGGTTGGTCCGGAGGTGCTGCCGGGCACGTACTATGCGGAGCTGAGCTATGCGGGGCACGCGCAACGGCAACCCTTCGTGCTCAAGCTCGATCCGCGCCTGGACACGACGCCGGCCGAGCTGCAGCAACGCTTTGATCTGCTCATGCAGCTCCGTGATTCGATCGGCGACCTCAGCACCGCGCTGAACCAGGCGCTGGATGCCCGCACCGGGCTGGAGCAGGCCGTCGCCGCCAAACACGTTTCCGGCAACGCGGCCACGCAAGCCCTGGCTGGCTTGAACCGCGATATCGACGACCTGGTAAATCTACGCATCCAGTCGGATGAGGGCGCCCTCGTGTATGCCGGCAAGTTGCGTGCGCGCCTGTCCTGGCTGGTGGACGCGGTGAGCGCGTCATTCATGGCGCCGACACCCTCGATGGTGGACGCGGCAAACACGTACATGGGCCAGGAACGTGACGGCGTGTCCCGCCTGCACGCGGATGTCGCGGGGGCCAAGGCGGCGTTGCATTGAGACGCCGGCGCGGCTTCCGCCTTGGCCTCGGGTCAGCGCAGCAGCAGGGCGGTGTTGTCGGCGTCGGGGACGACCAGGTGGTCGAGGCCGTGCGCGAGGAAGCGCTGCAGCGCGGCGGCGGCCCGCGGCTGGTATTGCGGCGCGGACGAGTTCAATTGCCGGGCAAGCAGGGCCGCGGCAGCACAGCGGGCCAGGGTGAGCGCCAGGCCGCGCGCGCCAGCCTGCAGTGCGTCCGGCGTGCTGCCGAACTGCTCCGCGAAGCGCTGCGCGCGCTCGAGCGAGGCCTGGATCGAGTCGGCGGCATGGCCGGTTCCGGCGCCGCTGGCCCAGGTGCCGGCAATGCCGCGCAATGCCTCCAGGCTGCCGCCGCCGATTGCCCGGAGACTGTCCAGGGACAGCACGTTCGTCGTGCCCTCCCAGATCGGGTAGACCTGCGCGTCGCGCAGCAACTGCGGCACGCCGGTGTCCTCGATGTAGCCCGCCCCGCCAAAACACTCCAGCGCCTCCGAGCAGATCGTGACCGCGAGCTTGCCGGTCCACAGCTTGGCGAGCGGCGTCAGGAGGCGCAGCGCCGCGGCTTCGTCGCCGGTCGCAGTGCCGCGTTCCACGCGGCCCAGCAGGTGGGCCACCTCGAACGCCAGCGCAAACGCACCGGCAAACTCGGCATGCATGTCCGCCAGCGTGTGCACGTGCAGGGGCTGATCGAGCAATGGATGGCCAAACGCCTGTCGCCGCCGCGCGTAATCCTGCGCCAGCGCGATCGCACGCGCCATGCTGGCCACGGCGCAGACGGAGTTCCAGGTGCGCGTGATGTTAAGCACCGGCGCGATCTGCCGCACGCCGTGGGCAAGTTCGCCCACGGGCCATGCCGGCAGTCCCTGCAGATGGATTTCCGCAGTCGGCAGCTCGCGCGTGCCAAGCTTGTCCTTCAGGCGGTCGATCACCAGTTCCGGGCGACGCTGCGCACCCTCCATCGTCTCCGTGTAGAACAGCGCCAGCGTGTCGTTGCCTGGCGCCGCACCCTCGGGCCGGGCGAGCGCCAGCGCCGCTTCGCCCACCACCGCCGAGCTGAACCATTTGCGCCCGTACAGCCGCCACTGGCCGGTCCCGTCCCGGCACGCCGTCGTCTCGCTGCGGCTGACGTCCGAGCCGCCAATGGTCTCGGTCATCCACTGCCCGCTCAGCCACAATCTGGCGGCGTCGTCGCTGAGGAAGTGCGGCAGCGCGCGGGCCATCAGCTCATGGTTGCCAGAGGCCTTGAGCGCGGTGGCGGCGCCGTCGGTCATGGCCAGCGGGCAGGTGTAGAACTCACTGGCGAGGTGGTACACGTAGACGCGGGCGAATTCCTCCAGCCGCGCGTACTCGCTGTCGGCATGTCCGGAACTCAGCACGTGGCATTGCGCGGTGATGCGTGGGCCGTCCAGCCAGGCCGGGGTCAGCTCGATGCGGTCGATGCGCTCGCCCCACGGCCCCCACTGTGTCAGCACCGGTGCGCGCGGCGCACTGGCGCCCGCGCGTTGCCAGGCGGAGAGCGCGTAGTCGCCGAGCGCATCGAGGTCGGCGTCCAGTGCCGCTCGCCGCTCGGCCGGCAGCACCCGGTCGAGCAGTCCCGGCAGCAGGGGATCGCTGCGGTAGGGGTGGGCAAGTCGTGGGGCGTCTTGCAGGAAGGCCATGGCGCGCTCGGGGACGCGAGGGATGGTTCGAGTATAGGCGGAGCGCGTGCGGCCCGCAGCACTGGCATCATCGGCGGGTACCCATGCGAGGGAGTGCCATGAACTTTTCCCAGGCAATGCGCGGCGTCACCCGCGACGGCGACTCCTGGCGCGCCGAGGTCGGCGCGGACTGGCTGCAGGGTCGCAGCGCATTTGGCGGCCTGCAGGCGGCGCTCGGCCTGCGCGCGATGCGCGACCTGGTGCCGGCGGCGCTGGCGCTGCGCACACTCCAGGTCACGTTCCTCGCGCCCGTGCGGGCGGGTAGCGTCGCAATCCGCGCCGCCTGTCTGCGCAGGGGCAGCAGCACGATGCACATCGAGGCAGGCTTGTATGCGGGCGAGCAGTTGTTGTGCCGGCTGCTGGGCGTGTTCGGCAGCGCGCGGCCATCCGCGCTGGGCCTCCAGCCCAAGCAGCCCGCGCTGGCCGCCCCGGCGGCGCCGGAAGTACCATACATCCCGGTGCTGATGCCGGCGTTCCTCCAGCAATTCCGCGTGCGCTGGCTGCGCGGCGACCTGCCGTTCAGCGGCGGCACGCAGCGCGAGGCCGTCGTGCAAGTCTCGCTGCGCGACAACGGCCCGCCCGATGAAACCCATGTGGTCGCGTTCGCCGATTTCATCCCGCCGCTGGCGCTCGGCATGTTCACCCAGCCGACCGCGGGCAGCTCGCTGACCTGGATGCTGGAGCTGCTGCGCGACCGCTACGACGACCTCGGTCTCGATGACTGGCGCATCGACGCCGCCCTGCTCGCCGCCCACGACGGCTACACCAGCCAGAGCATGATGCTCTGGGGCCCGCATGGCGAGCCCGTGGCGCTGAGCCGGCAGAGTATGGTGGTGTTTGGGTGAGGGGAGAGGGCCTGCCGTGTGCATGGGCGTTTGCGCGGAACTCACTCGCGCAGGAGCCATTCGGAATTGGATTACGGGATTAGGCTGCAGCTACGAAACGACCATAACGGTGTCAGGTTCACTTGTCTGAAGAAGTGAACCTGACACCGTTCACCGACAAATTCGCATGCGGGTAGAAATTTATGGCGATTCGAAAGGCGGTTGAGGGCGATGCCGACGCGCTTTGGGAGTTGATGCGGGACCTGGCGGTATTCGAAAAGTACATCGACGTCTTTGCCATTACGCCTGATATCGTGCGCGAAAGCGGGTTCCGGAAGGATCCACCGGACTTCTTCAGCATCGTCGCGGAAGAGGCGGGGAAGCTCTGCGGGATGCTGGTGTATTACTTCCTTCCCTATACGGCGCAGGCGCAGCCGGCCATCTACATGAAGGAGCTGTTCGTCGCCGAGGCGCACAGGGGTCGCGGCGTAGGGGAGCGGCTCATGCGCGCGCTGGAGGCCGAGGCGAAGGCAAGCGGCTGCACGACGATCAAGTGGACGGTGGGGCCGTGGAACGCGCCGGGGATCAGGTTCTACGAAAGGCTCGGCGCGAAGGAGAATACGGACTGGCTGGACTTCGAATGGCATGTTGCAACGCCGAAGTCCGGTCCGTAAGAACGGTATTGGGTTCACCTGTTGGGGGGGGCGGAAGCAATTAGGCATAACGTATGTGCCTATCCCCTGTGTTCCCCTTATGATCGCCGACGGTAGGCCACACGAGGCGTCGGGAGACTATTCGTGAAGAAATGGCTCGTCGGTGCCCTGGGAACGATAGTCATTGGGTCGATCATGTGGCTGCTGACCCAGCTTCTGTTTCCAAACCTCTTCCGCTCACTCATCCCCAAGCAACCGGTCGCTCCACCGCAGCCAAAGGTCGTGCGCGTCGAGTGCTCGGCGAATCCGGCGACTGTTCGGCCGGGAGGCTCAACCGAGGTCGAGGTGACGGTCACGAGGGGAGGTGAGCCCTTGGAGGGTGCGAGCGTGGCGCTCACTGTTGGCGGAGGCGCCTTTGCTGGTGGAGGGCTCAGCGCGGGCGGCGATACATATTCTGGTGGCATATTCCGCACAACCTGGACAGCCCCATCACCCAGCTCCGATGCCTATGTGTTTCCAGCCGTCGTCAACCTCGCCGGCATCCGCACGGCGGA
This sequence comes from Rhodanobacter sp. FW510-R10, assembly GCF_058781105.1. NCBI lineage: Bacteria > Pseudomonadati > Pseudomonadota > Gammaproteobacteria > Lysobacterales > Rhodanobacteraceae > Rhodanobacter > Rhodanobacter sp. FW510-R10. The sequence goes on from NZ_JBYSWL010000001.1 coordinate 1,542,703, forward strand.
GGGTGATCTGGATGGTACGTACCGGACGAACTGCGAAATCCTTGTGCATTGATGGGGCAAAGCAAGGGTGCAATGACGGCCAATGCACCATAGGCACAGGAGTTCGTCGCTGGCGGCATCGCGATGACTCCAGGCGGCTCACTCGGCAGCAAGCGCGGCCAGCTTGGCGATGGTGTTGATGTTGCGTGCCGTGCCGGTTTTTGCCGCGGGGATGACCAGGCGCGAGTTGGCCATGCCCTCGCCGTAGTACACGTAGATTTCGCGCTTGCCGCAGGCCAGTCGTTCTTGCTGGCGATGCCTGGCGTCGTCAAGTGCGCCGGCGCCGGGCGGTTCATCGAGGAAGATCGCGACCACGCGGTTGCCCGGCGCATCCGGAAAGGGGTTGTCGGCCTGCACCCGGGCCATTTCGTCGGCGCTGCGTATCAGCACGCCGACAGGCTTGCCGGCGTAGTCGTGCAGTGCCTGCTCCAGCTTTTTCTTGACGGCGGTTTCGCCGAGCCTGCTGGTGAAGAGCAGGTTGCCGCTGGCGATGTACGTGTGGACATCCGCAAAGCCGGCAGTCTCGGCCATGGACTTGAGCTCGCTCATTGGCAGCTTGCCGGTGCCGCCGACGTTGACGGCGCGAAGCAGGGCGACATAGCGGGTCATCGCGGTCGCCTGACGCCGGGAGCTAGCGCGGCAATCAAGCCGACGGTCAGCATGGTCTCGGCCAGGGCCAGTGGCTGCTCGGCGGCGGAGCTCCCGGGCTCGGTGGCGCGGTGGGATAAGCGCAAGAACGATGCCGGGTTCATTTACCTTCTGCCAAGAGTGAACCTCCCAGTCGCCTGCGCGACGGGGCGGCGCGCCCGCCAATACAGGAAGCCGGTAACCAGGAAGAATGGTGGCAGCAGCCCGGATAGCAATACCACCGCCCACCAGAACGAGCCGGTGTCGCTGCCTGCATGCAGCGGGTAGAGTGCGTTGCCCAGGCGCGCGCCGGTGTCTTCTTTCGTGGCGTCGACCACGTCGAGTACACGCGCCTGGTAGGGGTCGAGCCAAACCACGCTGCGCCCGACCGTGTGCCATTCGTCGGCGGCGCGGGCGCGCACGTTGACGCGGCCGTCATTTGCGCTGGGCAGGGCGATGCGATGCAATTCGGCGCCCGGCAGCGCGCGCTGCGCGGCATCCAGGACGGCAGCCCAGTCGATCGGTGTAGCGCGCGCTGGGATGGGCGCGGGTGGCGGCGCGCTGGGCGCATCGGCGAAGAGCACCTGCAAGGCCTGCTTGGCGCCGCCGTGGTAGACCATGAGCGTACCGGTCAAGGTCACGAGCAACAGCAGCGGCAGGCTCAGCGCGCCCAGGCTGCGGTGCCAGCTCAGCCAGCGCCGCGCCGGTGGTTGCGTGCGCGGCGTGAGGTGTGTCCGTAGCTGCCCGCGCCGGGGCCACCACAGCACCAGGCCGGACAGGAGCAAAAGTACCGTGACCCAGCCGAGCACGCCGAGCAGGGTTTCGCCGGTCCGGCCGCCGAGCAGGTTGGTATGCCAGTAGCGCAATGCCAGCAGCACATCGGTATTCGGCGCGCGGGTGAGCAGCAGCTCGCCGCTGGCCGGATCGAGGTAGCGGCGCACGCCGCCGTCGAAATAGAGCTGCCAGCTTGGCAGGGCTGCGGTGGGCAGGTCGGAGTTGCGCAAGCCTCGTGCGGACCAGTCGCGGACGATGCGCTCGAGCACGGCGGCTTGTTGCGTCCGCGTGGGCAAGGCGTGCGCCGCCAACTCGGGATGCAGTGCGCGCAGCAAGGGTCCTTGCAGCGCCAACACGCTGCCACTCAAGGCGATCAGCGCATAGACCAGGCCCAGGCTGAGGCCGCCCCACAGGTGTGCCTGGCGCAGCCAGTGGCGCACGCGGCTGGTGGCTTGTACCGGGGTCGTCTGCTCGAGGCTGTCGCGCATCTCAGAAGACCCGTTGCCAGGCCAGCGAGACAGTGCGGCCACGGCCGGCGAAATAGGAGTCGTCGTCGCCGACCGTCTGTGAGACGTAATTGATGTATTGCCTGTTGGCGAGGTTTTGCACGCCCAGCGTCCACGTGCCGGCGGTGCCGGTTTGCCATTTCACGTAGGCGTCGGCGGTGACGTAACCATCGAAGTGCGCGGTGCGGACGCCCAAAGTGGCGAAGTCCCGGCTGGCCAGGTGCGAGACTTGCAGGTAGCTCGACAGTGGATCGGTCCAGCGCTGTGTCCAGGACACGTTGAGTCGGTTTGGCGCGGTGTTGGCGCCATCGAGGTCCGAATCCACCTTGCCGTCGCCATTGCGGTCGGAGCGGCCGTGGTTGATCGCGTAGGAGGCCGTGAAGTCCATACCCGCGCGCGGCGTCCAGCCGGTCCGCGCTTCCCAACCGCTGATCTCGGTGCGCTGGCGCGCCACGTCGTACACCTGGTTGGGCGCGTCGAACACGAGCAGCGCACCCAGCTTCGAGGTCGAGGTCCAGTAGCTCACGCGCGCGTTGAAGACCTCGCCCGCATACTCGGCGCCGAGCTCGCGGTTGTCCGATACCACCGGCTTGAGGTCAAGGAACTCGCCGACCCGCTGGCCCGGCGCCTTGATGGCGCGCAGCACGCGGCCGACGTCGGGCAGGGTGTAGCCCTGCGCGTAGCTGGCGAACAGGTTGAGCGTGTCGGTGAGGTACCAGACGGCGCCGAGGTTGGGCAGCGTCTTGCGGAAACTGCGCGTGCCACCCTCGACGCTGGTGCCGCGGTAGAAGGCCAGGGTGCGGAACGTCGGTACTTCCAGCCGGCCATGTTCCTGGCGCAGGCCGGCGTTGATCGAGAGCGCCTGCAGCGGCCAGTACTCTGCCTGCAGGAATGGCGCCCAGCCGGTGTAGGTGCTCTGCGGCACCCAGTTGCGCCCGGTCTGCACCAGGGCCTGGTGGGTGCGGTCGCGGTAGCCGTCGGCGCCGGCCAGCACGGTCAGCGTATCGTCGAGGAGGCCGCGGCGCGCCCATGACAGGCGCGTGCCGTCCTTGACCGATTCGTTCTGTGACTGGTCGAACACCAGCGGGCCGTAGGCCGGGTCCTGGAAGGTGGCGAAGCTGCCGCCGCCGAACAGTTCGCGGTTGCGTTGGTGGTAGAGCTGCGCGCGCAGCTCGCCGCCAGCCAGCTGCGGATCGCGGTAGTCGAGGCTGCTGGTCAGGACGCGGTTGCGCGGTGCCTCGCCTGGCTGCTTCTGGCGCACCGAGGTGGTCGGGATACCGGTTGCCATGTCGCCCGGGATGGCGGTGTAGTCGCCGTTGCCTTGCAGGTCGAAACGGTTGACGGTGAGCTGCAGGTGGCGCTCGCCGGCGAACGTGTAGCCAAACTTGGCGAAGCCGTCGGTGCTGCGCGAATCCATCAGGTCGCCCTGGGTGCCGTCAACACCAATCAGCCGTCCCTTCGCGTCGGAGTACATGCCGCGCTTGCGCCAGGAGGCACCGACGACCATGTCGAACGCGCCCGTCCGTGCACCGAGCAGCCAGGCCGCGCCGTAGCCCAGGCCAGCGGCGCCCTGGGTCGGTGCGCTCGCGTCCACCGTCACCTCCTGGCGCACGCCGTCCTGCGCCGGCGCATGCTTGGTGATGATGTTGATGATGCCGCCGGCGGCGCCCAGCCCTTGCAGCGAGTTGGAGCCCTCGACGATCTCGATGCGCTCGATCATCGCCGGGTCGATCGTGTAGCCGTCACGCGAGCCGTTGCGCAGCGGGCTAGATTGCGGCACGCCATCGATCATGTACAGCGGGTTGCGCCCGCGCAACGTCTGGCCGCGCACCGACAATTTCTGCGTGGAGGGCGCGTAGGAGGGCACCAGTGCGCCAATCGCATCGCCCAGGTCCGGCGTGATCGCCATTTGCCGGGCCAGGTCCGCGGGATCGATCACGGTGATCGTCATCGGCAGCGCGCCCTGGCTGCGTGGCATGCGCAGCGTGCTCTCGGAGACCTCGATGCGATCGAGGTTGGTCGCCTGGGGAGTGTCCGCGGCGTGCAGCGGGGCCGCAAGGGCCAGGGTCAGGGCAATCGCGAGCGGACGTACAGACGACGACATGGCAACCTCCAGTGGGTAAGGATGCGCATGTTAATGAGAACAGTTCGCGATAACAACAATTTTGGAGCGGGCCTCACTCGCGCGTCAGTGGCCGCGAGGCGTCGGCGCGCGGTCGCCTGACGCCGGCACCAAGCAAGCCGACCAGCCCGACGGTGAGCGCGATCTCGACCACCGCCAGCGGGCGCTCCGGCGCGGAGCTCCAGGCCTCGGCGACGCCATGGCAGAAGTAGAACAGGCTGAGCATGCCTATCCAGAGCAGGGCGCGCGTCGTATTGCGCAGGGCCAGCAATGGCAGGAGCAGCGGAATGACGGTGAGCGCCAGCACCACCGATACCGGCACGCGCTGCGGCGGGAACAGCCAGGCGTGCCAGATCGGTTGCAGGGCGAGCAGGGCGGCCCACGCGAGCAGCCCCAGCTTTTGCTCGCCGGGCAAGGCAGCGCAGCGGCTCATGGGGTGGCGGCCAGCTTGCGCGCCGTCTCGGCCAGGCGGCGGCCGAGTGCGCGGGCCAGTTCGCGCTCGTGCTCGCTGATTGGGGCCGTGCCATCGGCACCGGTGACATGGCTGGCGCCGTAAGGCGTGCCGCCGGTGCTGGTGGTGTGCAGTGCCGGTTCGGTGAACGGCAAGCCTACCAGCAGCATGCCATGGTGTAGCAGCGGCAGCGCCATGCTGAGCAAGGTGGATTCCTGGCCGCCATGCAGGGTGCTGGTGCTGGTGAACACCGCGGCTGGCTTGCCGACCATGACCCCGCTCGCCCACTCGCTGCCGGTGCTGTCGAGGAAGTACTTAAGCGGCGCGGCCATGTTGCCGAAGCGCGTGGGGCTGCCCAGGGCCAGGCCCACGCAGGCCAGCAGGTCCTGGCGGGTGACGTAGGGTGCACCGTCCTCGGGCTCCGGCAACTGCGCCACCTGGGTGACGGGCGCGACTGGCGGCACCTGGCGGATGCGCGCCTGCATGCCCGGTACTTCGCCGATGCCACGCGCCACCAGGCGCGCCAACTGGGCGGTGTGCCCGCTGCGGCTGTAATAGAGGACGAGGATGTCGCGGGTCATGGATACGGTCTGGGCGGTGGCGTTCACGCGGCTGGGACATCGGCAGGCGTTGGGTTAGTGTACCGGCCGAACCCTGCGCCTGGCCGGACAGGCGCCGCGCACCACCTGGGACGCTCATGAGCCGACGTTTCAATCGCGATCGCACCCGTAATTTCGGCCTCTTCGTGTGGAGTCGGTTCGTCGACGACAAATGCTTCGAGACCGCCGGCGCGCTGGCCTACACGACCCTGGTGTCACTGGTGCCGTTGACCGTGGCGGTGTTTGCCATGTTTGCCGCGTTTCCGATGTTCCAGCCGGCCCGCGACACCTTGATCGACTTCGTGTTTGCCAATTTCGTACCGGCCGCGGGCGAGGCCGTGCAGGACGCGATGATTGGCTTTGCCGACAACGCCAGCAAGCTCACCGGCATCAGCATCGTGGTGATGCTGTTCAGCGCGCTGGCGATGATGATCAGCATCGAGGACCGGCTCAACCGCATCTGGCGGGTGCGTATGCCGCGCCCTTGGGGCTCGCGCATCCTGCTGTATTGGGCGGCGCTGACCCTGGGGCCGATCCTGGTGGTGGGCGGCATCGCGATCACCTCGTACGTCACCGCCATGCCCTTGCTGCATGGTGCAATCGGGCACGTCGGTGCGCTCGCCCAGAGCCTGCTCAGCGTGCTGCCGTTCCTGGTGACGTTCTTCACCTTGTGGCTGATGTACACCGCCATCCCGAGTTGCGCGGTGCCGCGGCGCGATGCGGCGGTCGGCGCGCTGCTGGGCGCGATCCTGTTCGAGCTGGCGCGCTGGGGCTTCTCGATGTTCGTGCAGCACGCACAGACCTACCAGCAGATTTACGGCGTGCTCGCCGCCATTCCCATTTTTCTGCTGTGGATTTACCTGTCCTGGGTCATCGTGATCTTCAGCGCATCGATTGCCGCCTCGCTCTCGGCCTTCGACTACGCCGGGGCCACGCGCCGGCTGCCGGCCGATGCCGCGTTCCTCGGCCTGCTGGTGGTCTTGCGGCATTTTGTCGACGCCCAGCGCCGTGGCAGGCGCGTCGCGGCCCAGGACATCCGTACGGCCGAACCCTACCTGTCGGGCATGCTGATCGACGATTGCCTCGACGACTTGCGCGAGGCTGGCCTGATCGAGGCGAACGAGGAGGGCGAATGGCTGCTGCTGCACAGCCTGGACAGCGCCGACCTCCTGCGCGTCTACCAGTATTCGAGCCACCGCCTGCCGCTGCGCCCCCTGGAGGCGGCGGCCGCGCTCGGCATCGAGCTGCCGGCGCCGCTGTTGGACCTGCTCGACGGGCTGGCCGCGATCCTGCAGACGCGCTTGGGAGCCCGCCTGGAACAGGTTTATCCTCGCCCTGAAGATGATGCTGCTGCCACCGATACCACGGAGATGAAAGCGTGAGCCCATTGCGCCTGTTGTGCACCCCTGTCGCGCTGCTGTGCCTGTTGCTGCCCATGGCGGCGACGGCCGCGATGCCGACGCATCCGCAATTGCGCGTGACCACGCTGGATGGGCAGAGTTTCGACCTGGCAGCGCAACGCGGGCATTGGGTGATCGTCAACTACTGGGCGACCTGGTGCGCGCCGTGCATCAAGGAAATGCCGGACATCTCGCATTTCGTGGCCACCCACAAGAATGTGCGCGCCGTCGGCCTGGCCTACCAGGACAATGACGTGGCCGAGATCAAGGCCTTCCTGCGCGAGCATCCCGTGGATTATCCGATCGCCAAGATCGGCCTGGATCACCCGCCAGCCGACTTCGAGGAGCCGCGCGGCTTGCCGACGACCTGGGTGATCGATCCGGCCGGCAAGGTCGCGGCGCACATCATCGGCCCCCTGACGCCAGCCAAGCTGGCCGCGGTGATTGGCGGCAAGTGATGGCCGCGGTGCGGTTCATGGTGGCCGGGCGGGTGCAGGGCGTGTTCTACCGCGCCAGCACGCGCGAGCAGGCCATGCGCCTCGGTCTCGACGGCCACGCGCGAAATCTCGCTGATGGCACGGTCGAAGTCCTGGCGAGTGGCACGGAAGAGGCCTTGGCCGCGCTGCAGCGCTGGCTGCAGCATGGGCCACCGGTAGCCGAGGTCAGCAGCGTGCAGCGCGAGGATGTCGACATCGTCGTGCCGCCGGGCTTCCGCTGCGGCTGACGCGCGCCCCGATGTCGCTTGCCCAGGCGCAAGGCCCGCTGTTGGCGTCATTCCCGCGAGGCGCTTTTCAACGGTCGAAGGGCCGGTCAAGCGCATGGCTGTCCGTAACTTTTTCGGAACCGCCTTCACCTCTTCCACGGCATCGCGCCCGGACGCCGAAACACTACCCCGTCGTCATTCCGGCGAAAGCGGGAATCCAGTGCTTTGCGCATTCCCGCCGAGTTCAAGAGCCTGGATTCCCGCTTTCGCCGGAATGACGAGAGAGGGGGCGTGGGACGGATGAGTGAGGCGTGCGGGGCGCTCAAGTAAGCGCCGGGTGCGGTGTGCGTTTCAGTCGGCGCCGAGCGCCTGCAACTGGTCGGCCTGGTATTCGCGGTTGAGTGCGTCGACCAGTTCGCCCAGGTCGCCCTGCATGATGTCCCCCAGGCGGTACAGCGTGAGGTTGATACGGTGGTCAGTGACCCGGCCCTGCGGATAGTTGTAGGTGCGGATGCGCTGGCTGCGGTCGCCCGAACCCACCTGCAAGCGGCGTGACTCGGAGCGCTCGCTGTGCTGCCGGTCGCGCTCGCTGTCCAGCAGGCGCGCCTGCAGCAGGCTCATGGCGCGGGCGCGGTTCTTGTGCTGGCTGCGCTCTTCCTGGCACTCGACCACCGTGCCCGTGGGCAGGTGGGTGATGCGAATCGCCGATTCGGTCTTGTTGACGTGCTGGCCGCCGGCGCCGGAGGAGCGGAAAGTGTCGACCTTGAGGTCGGCCGGGTTGATCTCGATGGCGTCGATCTCGGTCGGCACCGGCATGATCGCCACGGTGGCGGCGGAGGTGTGGATGCGCCCCTGGGCCTCGGTTTCCGGCACCCGCTGGACGCGGTGCGTGCCAGACTCGAACTTGAGTTGCGAGTAGGCGCCACGGCCCTCGATGCGTGTGACCACTTCCTTGCAGCCACCATGCTCGCCGGCATGCTCGCTGAGGATCTCCATCTGCCAGCGCCGGCTCTCGGCAAAGCGCAGGTACATGCGCAGCAGGTCGCCGGCAAACAGCGCCGCTTCGTCGCCGCCGGTGCCGGCGCGGATTTCCAGGTACAGGCCGGCATCGTCCCGCGGGTCCTTGGGCAACAGCAGGCGCTGCAGGTCCCGCTCGAGCTCGGGTAATTGCTGCTGCAGGCGCTGCACGTCGTCGGCGGCCAGCTCGCGGAATTCGGCGTCATCCAGCATGGCCTGCGCCTCGGCCAGCTCGCGCTCGGCCTGGTCGTAGGCGTGCAGCGCCTGGGCCACGGCGTCGAGCTGGGCGTACTCCTGCGCCAAGGCGCGGTAGCGGGCGTTGTCGTCGTGGGCATCGGGCTGCGCCAGCAGGCGGCCGAGTTCCTCGTGGCGTTCAACCAGGGCTTCGAGCTTGCGGCGGATGGATGGGGTCATGAGGACTGGCTGGATGCAAGGTGGCGGCTGCGGTGGGCGCCGCGCACGGTATGCCGCACGCGGCCTGGGGTTCCGCACCGCACCTAATGCAATTCCCCGTCGTCCGCTTCGTAGAGGCGCTCGGCGGCATGCAGCAGTTCGGTGTCGCCGTTCAACGCGGCCTCGCGCAGGCGCGCGCTGGGGTGGTGCAGCAACTTGTTGGTCAGGGTGTGGGCCAGGAACTGCAGCGCCTCATCCGCCGACTTGCCGTGGGCGAGCATGTGCTGGGCCTTGGCCAGCACCTCGTCGCGATAGGCCTCGGCGTGATGGCGCATCTCCAGCGCCGGGTTCTTGAGCGACAAGGCGTGTCGCCAGGACATGTAGCGCTGCACCTGCAGGTCGATGATCGCCTCGGCCTCGCGCGCCGCGGTGACGCGCGAATAACGGTTGTCGTCGATGACCTGGCGCAGGTCGTCGATGTCATACAGGTACACGTCGGGGAGCTCGCCCACGCTGGGCTCGATGTCGCGTGGCATGGCCAGGTCGACCATGAACATGGGGCGGCGTCGGCGCGCCGTCAGCGCCTGTTCCACCATGTCGCGGCTGACGATCGGCTGTCGCGAGGCGGTGGAGGAGATCACGATGTCGGCTTCGGCCAGGTGCTGCGGCAGGTCGGCCAGGGTGGTGGCGTAGCCGCCGTACTGGCTAGCGAGTTCCCGCGCATTTTCCGCCGTGCGGTTGACCACGATGAGCCGGGCCACGTGCTGCTCGACCAGGTGGCGGGCCACCAGTTCGATGGTGTCGCCGGCGCCAATCAGCAGCACGCAGGCTTGTTTCAGGTCGGTGAATACCTGCTCGGCCAGGCGCACGGCGGTGAACGCCACGGAGACGGTGTTGGCCCCGATGCGGGTGTCCGTGCGCACCCGCTTGGCCACCGCAAAGGTGTGCTGCAGCAGCCGGTCCAGGGGTGCGCGCAGGGTTTGTGCGGCGTGCGCCTGGCGGTAGGCATCCTTGACCTGGCCGAGGATCTGCGGTTCGCCCAGGACCATGGAGTCGAGGCCGGTGGCGACGCGGAACACGTGGCGCACCGCATCCTGTTCCCGGTAGCGGTACAGGAACTCATCGAGCCTGCCGGCGGTCAGATGCTGGTGACGTTCGAGCCACGATTGCGGCACGTTCTCGGCCCCTGCGGCCACCCCGGCATAGATTTCGGTGCGGTTGCAGGTCGACAGGATCAACGCTTCCTCGACGCCCTGCTGCCGGCCGAGCTCGGTCAGCGCCAGCGCCGCGGCATCAGCGTCCAGCGCCACCTGCTCGCGCAGGCTGACCGGTGCGGTGCGGTGGTTGAGGCCGAGGGCAATCAGCGGCATGGCGTGGCGGACGACATGGCAAAGACAACTTCTCGACAAAGACCATCGGTTGCGTAGGCTAAGCTTTGACGCAAGCCCATCGCGCGGCGACTCGGAACGGCCGGATCGTGGAAGCAAATGAACATTAGTCTGCGGAACCGTGCTGCCGAGTTAAAGCGATTGCGCCATTTTACGGCACTGCTGCCATTGGTGCTGATATTGGGTGCGTGTGCCGCAGTTCCCAGCCAGGCGCCGGCCCCGCGCGTGGCCACCGCCCAGCCCTTGGCCCGCGCCGAGGTTCCCATCCCGGATGCACAGCACGACCTGCTGGCGCAGCTCTTGGCGGGCGAGCTGGCCTTGACGCGGACTGACCTCCCTGCGGCCTCGGGGTTCTATGGCCGCGCCATGCACCTCAGCGACGATCCGAAAGTCGCGGCCCGCGCGGCCGAGCTGGCGCTGGCCGTGCATGACGACGGCGCCGCCACGCGGGCGCTGGATCGCTGGCAGGCGCTGGGCGCGAAGCCGGTCGTCTTGGCCCAGGCCCGCGCGCAACTGGCACTGGATCAAGGTGACGCCACTGCCGCCCGACGCGAACTCGAGTCCGTGCTCGCCGCTGGTGACCAGGATGCCTGGCGGCGCTTCGGGCAGGTTTTGCTGGGCGCCCGCGATCAGGCCCAGGCGCGGCGCCTGCTGCAGGCACTGGCCACGCCGCAGCAGTTGCCGCCCACCGACGTCAAGGCCTGGCTGGCGATGAGCGAGCTTGGCGTCAAGTTTGGCGATGCGGCGTACGGCATGCGCGTGGCCCAGGCGGCGGTTCAGCGCTTCGGCAGCGCCGATGCCTATGCCTGGGAGGCACGGCTGAAGTTCGACCACGGCGACGCCACCGGCGCACGCGCCCTGCTGGCCAAGGCCGTGGCCAAGGCGCCGCGGGACATCCCCTTGCGCTTGACCTATGCGCGGGTGCTGGCCCAGGGCGGCAAGCATGCCGAGGCGGCCAAGGTGCTCGAGCATGGCCCGCAGGATCCCGAAACCTATGCCTTGCGCGCGGCGCTGGCCAGCGCGGCCAACGATGACCGGGCGCTCACCGCGCTCTACCGCCAGTTGCAGGGCGCCACTGACACGGTGCGCGAGCAAAACGCTTTTCTCCTCGGCCAACTGGCAGAGACGCAGCATCGCCAGGATGAGGCCCTGGACTGGTATGCCCAGGTCGATGACGACAGCCCGCACGCCTTCGCCGCCGACCTGCGCAGCGCCGCGATCATGCACCAGCAGGGGCACGTGGCCGAGGCGCACCAACTCCTGGAAGGCCTGCAATTGACCCACCTCGAAGAGCCGGCGGAGTTGCGCCGGGCGTTCCAGCTCGATGCCGAGCTGTATCTGGGCGAGCACAAGTATGCCGACGCCGAGGCAGCGTTTGGCCGCGCGCTGCAGGTGGTGCCCGACGACCCCGCGCTGCTGTACGGGCGCGGCCTGGCCTACGCGCAGGCAGGAAACATCGATCGCGCCATTGCCGACTTTCGGCGCCTGCTCGAGCTCAAGCCCGATGACATCGACGCCAGCAATGCCCTGGGCTATACGCTGGCCGATGCGAACCGCGACTTGCCGGAGGCCGAACGCCTGATCCAGGTCGCGCGCCGGGCGCGGCCGGACGACCCGAGCATTGCCGACTCGTGGGGCTGGCTGCAGTACCGGCTGGGACACCTGGAGCAGGCCGAACAGACCTTGCGCGGCGCCTGGGGCCGGCAGAAGGACCCGGACATCGGCGTGCACCTGGGCGAGGTCCTGGCGACCCAAGGCAACCTCCAGGCCGCGCGGCAGGTGTTTGATGCCGTACGCCGCATCGATCCCGGCAATGCCGCCTTGCGGGCTGCCTTGCGGCGCCTGCGCCCGTGAGGTCTGCCGCACGCTGGCTGCTGGTCCTCATGCCGCTGCTGCTGGCCGCGTGCGCGCCAGCCGTGCGCGTCAAGGGCAACGCCACCTTGTACGCCGCGCAGGCTGCGCGTGAGGCGGCGCTGGCGCACGCCGACCACTGGACCTTGACCGGTCGACTGGGGCTGAGCTCAGCCACCGCCGGTGGCAGCGGCAATTTCACCTGGGCGCAGGAAGGCGAGCATTACGTCTTCGATTTGCGCGGTCCGCTGGCCAGCAAGAGTTTTCGGCTGAGTGGCGGCCCCGGGGGTGCGCTGCTCGAAGGGCTTGACCAGGGACCGGTGCGTGGCGCCGATGCCGAGCAACTGATGCGCAAGGCGTTGGGCTGGGTCGTGCCGTTGCGCGATTTGCGCGCCTGGGTGCTCGGCCTGCGTGCGGACGGCGGCCCGGCCGAGCTCAGCTTCGGTACCGACGGCTTGCCCTCGCTGCTGCGCCAGGATGGCTGGACGGTCGACTATCGGCAGTGGGACACGCAGCGCCAACCCGCGATGCCGGAGAGGATCTTCGCGCGCAAGGACGCCTACCAGGTCAAGCTGGTGATCGAGTCGTGGCAATTCCCATGAAGTGGGAGGTCTTTGCCGGCGTGCCACAGACCGCGACCGTGGTGGCAGCGCCGGGGCACGACCCGCGCCGCTTTGTGGTTGGCGGTGCGCGCTGATGGATTTCGACATTGCGCGCGCGCGGAGCGACGAAGTCGATGCGCTATGTGCAATCGAGCGGGCGGCGCTTGAGGCCTTTCGTGGCCACCGGGCGTGGCCGTATTACGCTGCCATGGCGATCCCGGCGGCGGTGTTGCAACACGCGGTGGCGCGCGGCCTGGTTTGGGCGGCGCATGACCAGGCTGGCGCGGCGATTGGCTTCGTGTGGCTGGAAGCCGAGGCCACGCCGGATGCCATTGCCGTTGCCGAGATCGACGTGCTGCCCGAGCACGGCCGCCGCGGAGCCGGCGCGGCCCTGCTCGAGCACGCCTGCACCTGGGCACGCGCCGCGGGTTATCGACAGGTGCAATTGGCGACACTGGCGGACGTGGCGTGGAACGCGCCGTTTTACGCGCACCACGGCTTCGTGCCGGCGGCCAAGGACGATCCTGGCTTTGCGCTCGACCGCGAGCGCGATCGCGACAACGGCTTTCCCGACGACTTGCGTCTGTTCATGCGCCGGATCTTGCCCCAGTTGGGCCCGGGGGATTGGAGCGTGTGGCCGGCGCCGGCCAAGCTCAACTTGTTCCTGCGCGTGCTTGGGCGGCGCGTCGATGGCTATCACGAGCTGCAGACGGTCTTTCGGCTGCTGGACTGGGGCGACGAAATTCGCATCCGTGTCGTTCCTGGAGGTGCGGTCACGCGGACCTGCCCGGTACCCGGCGTGGCGGTCGAGGACGACCTGACCCTTCGCGCCGCCCGGCTGCTGCAGGCTCATGCCGGCTTGGCGCTGGGTGCGGAGATTGGCGTAGACAAGCGCATCCCGCTCGGCGGCGGCCTGGGCGGCGGCAGCTCGGATGCGGCGACCGTGCTGGTGGCGTTGAATCAACTGTGGGGCTTGCAGTTGCCGGAAGCAGTCTTGCTTGGCCTGGCGCGCCAGCTCGGCGCCGACGTGGCGGTCTTCGTCGCCGGGCGCTCGGCCTGGGCCGAAGGCGTGGGCGAACGCCTGACCCCGATGGCCCTCCCGCGGCGGCACTACGCAGTGCTCGACCCGCAGGTCCAGGTTTCCACGGCAGAGTTGTTCCAGGCGCCAGAATTGACACGAAATGGCCCAGCAACGACAATTTCATCCTTTGTTTCCGGCGAAATCCCGGGCAATGCCTTCACGGCGCTGGTACGCGACAGGTACCCGCAGGTGGCGGCAGCCTTGGACTGGCTGGGGCAGTTTGGACCCGCGCGGCTGTCCGGCACCGGCGGCTGCGTGTTTCTGGAAACCAGGTCGTTTGCCAGGGCGCTTGCCGTGGTGCGGCGTTGTCCGTCCCGGTTCGTCGCGCAGGCGGCTTCCGGAGTTACGCTGTCGGCGCTGCAGCAGGCCTTGTCGCGACACCGCGCACCGGGCTGATGGCAACCGCGGTCGTGGTGGAGTTCGCAGCAACGTGAGTGGAGCACCGATCACGCCACAAATGCATTACTGGGGCGTCGCCAAGCTGGTTAAGGCACGGGATTTTGATTCCCGCATACGCAGGTTCGAATCCTGCCGCCCCAGCCAATCATGATGGTTTTGGTTTCGAGGTAGCAGCCGTGGATACGTCCACTTCCATGATGTTGTTTTCGGGCAACGCGCACCATGCGTTGGCCGAGGACGTCGCGCACCGGCTCGGCGTACCGCTGGGCAAGGCGCTGGTCGGTACGTTCAGCGACGGCGAGGTGCAGATCGAAATCGAAGAGAACGTACGTCGCCAGGAAGTATTCGTCATCCAGCCGACCGGGGCACCAAGCGCGGTGAACCTGTTCGAGCTGCTGGCAATCACCGATGCGCTCAAGCGTGCCTCGGCCGCCAGCGTCACTGCGGTCATCCCGTATTTTGGCTATGCCCGGCAGGATCGCCGGCCGCGCTCGGCGCGGGTGCCGATCACGGCCAAGCTGGCGGCGCGCATGATTGGCGCGGCAGGCGTGGACAAAGTGCTGACCGTCGACCTGCACGCCGACCAGATCCAGGGCTTTTTCGATGTGCCGGTGGACAATGTCTATGCCTCGCCAGTGCTGCTGGCCGACATCTGGCGCCACCACAACACCAGTGACCTGATCGTGGTCAGCCCGGACGTCGGTGGCGTGGTGCGGGCGCGGGCAATCGCCAAGCGCCTGGATGATGCGGACCTGGCCATCATCGACAAGCGCCGCCCGAAGCCGAATGTGTCCACGGTGATGAACATCATCGGCGACGTCGAAGGCAAGAGCTGCGTCATGGTCGACGACATCGTCGACACCGCTGGCACGTTGTGCGCGGCGGCTACGGCGCTGAAGGAGCGCGGTGCGCGGCGGGTCTCGGCCTACTGCGTGCACCCGGTGCTGTCGGGCCAGGCGATCAGCAACATCGAGAATTCCGCGCTCGACCAGCTGGTGGTGACTGACACGCTGCCGCTGCGCGCCGAGGCGCGCAATTGCGCGAAGGTACGCCAGCTCTCGGTAGCCGAATTGCTGGCCGAAACCATACGCCGCATCGCCTTCGGCGAATCGGTGAGTTCCCTATACGTCGATTAAATACCCATCCACCCGACTTCCCTGGTCGCGGGGAAGTTATCCGGCTGCCGCGAGGCGGCTTCATGCAACCCAGGTAATCAGTCATGTCCATATCCCGTGAAATCAAGGCGGAAATCCGCAAGGACGAGGGGAAAGGTGCGAGCCGCCGCCTGCGTCGTGCCGGTTTCGTGCCCGCCGTGGTCTACGGCGCCAACCAGCCGTCGCAGAATGTGCAAATCGTGCACAACACGGTCCTGCTGGCTTCGCAAAAGGAGTGGTTTTTCTCCTCCATCCTCGATCTCAACGTCGAGGGCCAGATCCAGAAGGTCCTGGTGCGCGACTGGCAAAAGCATCCGTTCAAGCAGTTGATGATGCACATGGATTTCCTGCGCATCAACGAGAATGAGACGCTGCGCGTCAGTGTGCCGCTGCACTTCCTGAACAAGGAGATTTCGCCCGCCGCGAAGACGGCCGGCGTGGTGATTTCGCACAACCTGACGGAAGTCGAGATTTCCTGCCTGCCGAGGGACCTGCCCGAATTCATCGACGTCGACCTGAGCACGCTGGGGCCGGGCGACATCATCCATCTGTCGAGCCTGAAGCTGCCGCCGAACGTCGAGCTGGTGCAGCAGATCGTCGACGAGAGCAGCGACGTGGCCATGGTCAGCGCCAATCTCGTGCGCGAGGAAGTGGACGAGGCGCCAGCCGAAGCGGCCGCGCCAGCGGCGGGTGCCGCAGGCGCCGCGGGTGCTGTGGCTGGCGCCGCCGGGGCGGCTGGGGCTGCCGCGCCGGCCGCGGGCAAGAAGGACGAGAAGCCTGCCGCCGCCAAGAAGGACGACAAGAAGTAAGCAGCACCGGCCTGCGCCGCCTCGCGGCGTGGGCTGGCGTTGCCGCTGTCAGGCATGGCTGGCTTGGACCTCATCGTTGGCTTGGGTAATCCGGGAACCGAGTACCTGCGTTCCCGGCACAACGCCGGTTTCCGCCTGGTCGATACGCTGGTTGGCGGCAGCGGCACGCGTTTTGCGTTCGAAGGCAAATTACACGGTGAGGCTTGCCGCCTGGATATCGGCGGCAAGTCCGTTTGGCTGCTCAAGCCGGCCACGTTCATGAACAAGAGCGGCACCGCAGTGGCGGCGGCGCTGCATTACTACAAGATTGAAGCGGGCCGTTGCCTGGTCGTACACGATGACCTTGACCTGCCGCCGGGAACGGCCCGTCTGAAGTTCGATGGCGGGCATGGCGGCAACAACGGCTTGCGCGACATCATCGCCCAACTCGGGCACGGCCGCTTCCATCGCCTGCGCCTGGGTATCGGGCACCCGCCCGACCGACGCCGGGTCGTCGACTGGGTGCTTGGCAAGCCTTCGGCGGACGACGAGGAGGCGATCACCGGAGCGATGGTGCGCGCGCTGGACGTGCTGCCGCTGGCGGTGGCGGGCCAGTTCGAGCGCGCGATGCTGGAGCTGCATACCGCCGGGACCCACAACGGTGAGCATCCGGTCCCGGAATCGCCGCGCTGAACCGGCGCCGGTCGCGCGGCGTGGCACTGAAGTGACCTGGAGCGTTGCATGGGCATCAAATGTGGCATTGTCGGCCTGCCCAACGTGGGCAAGTCCACGCTGTTCAACGCGCTGACCAAGGCCGGCGTGGCGGCGGCCAACTTCCCGTTCTGCACCATCGACCCGAATGTCGGCGTGGTGCCAGTGCCCGATCCGCGCCTGCAGCAGCTCGCGGCTGTCGTGCACCCCCAGAAGATCGTGCCGACCTCGATCGAGTTCGTCGACATTGCCGGGCTGGTCGCCGGCGCCTCGCAAGGCGAGGGGCTGGGCAACAAGTTCCTGGCGCATATCCGCGAAGTCGACGCCATCGCGCACGTCGTGCGTTGTTTCGAACATCCGGACATCGTCCACGTGGCAGGCCAGGTGAACCCGCTGGCCGACATCGACACCATCGACACCGAACTGGCGCTGGCTGACCTTGAGGCGGTGGACAAGGCGCTCAGTCGCGCCGAGCGTGCAGCCAAGGCCAACGACAAGGAGGCCCAGGCACGCGCGGCCGTGTTGCAAAAGCTGTCCACGGCGCTCGCCGCCGGTCACCCCGCGCGGTCCGTGGCGCTGGATGACGAGGAACGCTTGCTGGTGCGCGACTTGTTCCTCCTCACGCTCAAGCCACAGATGTACATCGCCAACGTGCGGGAGGACGGCTTCGAGAACAATCCGCACCTCGATACGGTGCGGGAGCATGCCGTGCAGGTTGGCGCCGAAGTGGTCCCGGTGTGTGCGGCGATCGAGGAGGAAATGGCCCAGCTCGATGCTGCCGACCGCGACGAGTTCCTGGCCGATCTCGGCCTCAACGAGCCTGGCCTGAACCGGGTGATCAATGCCGGCTACCGGCTACTCGGCCTGCAGACCTACTTCACCGCGGGCGAGAAGGAAGTGCGCGCCTGGACGGTGAAGCAGGGCGCCACCGCGCCACAGGCGGCAGCCGTCATCCACACTGACTTCGAGAAGGGCTTCATCCGCGCCGAGACCATCGGTTTTGACGACTTCGTGAAGTACCACGGCGAGGCGGGCGCCCGCGAGGCTGGCCGCTTGCGCAAGGAAGGCAAGGACTACGTGGTGCAGGAGGGCGACGTCCTGCATTTCCTGTTCAACGTCTGATCCTTGGCCTGCCTGTGACACGCGTCGCCGCGATGCAGCCACGCCGCGGTTGCACCAGCCAGCGCGCCGGTCTGTCGCTACCTGCGCGCAGGGCGCCAAGTTGACAGGTTTGCACCCGAAACAGACAATACGCGTTCTTTGTTGGAGGGATACCCAAGCGGCCAACGGGGGCAGACTGTAAATCTGCTGGCTTACGCCTTCGGTGGTTCGAATCCACCTCCCTCCACCAGTTGCAAAGCGGCATCACGCGACGCGCAAGCGGCGCGGTTGGTAAGGATTCCGCGCAGGGCGGGAGTAGTTCAATGGTAGAACATCAGTTTTCCAAACTGATTATGCGGGTTCGATTCCCGCCTTCCGCTCCATGGGCAAGTCGCTTTTGAAGAGTCCGGCAGGACGCCGGTCTTTCTTCGCCATCAGGGAAGATGGCTGAAATCATGCTCATGTAGCTCAGTCGGTAGAGCACTTCCTTGGTAAGGAAGAGGTCACAGGTTCGATTCCTGTCATGAGCACCACTTCAGGCACGGTTGTCCATGGCAACCCATTCATTCATTGATACCAGCGGAGTTTAGCGGGCATGGCAAAGGGTAAATACGAACGCACGAAGCCGCATGTGAACGTGGGAACGATTGGTCACGTGGATCACGGCAAGACGACGCTGACGGCGGCGCTGACGAAGCTGGGAGCGGACCGTTTTGGCGGCGAGTTCAAGGCGTACGACCAGATCGACATGGCGCCGGAAGAGAAGGCGCGCGGGATCACGATCTCGACGTCGCACGTGGAGTATGAGTCGCCGACGCGGCACTACGCGCACGTGGACTGCCCGGGACACGCGGACTACGTGAAGAACATGATCACGGGTGCGGCGCAGATGGACGGGGCGATTCTGGTGGTGTCGGCGGCGGACGGTCCGATGCCGCAGACGCGCGAGCACATTCTGCTCAGCCGGCAGGTGGGCGTGCCGTACATCGTGGTCTACCTGAACAAGGCGGACATGGTGGATGACAAGGAGCTGCTGGAGCTGGTGGAAATGGAGGTTCGCGAGCTGCTGAGCAAGTACGAGTTTCCGGGCGACGACACGCCGATCGTGGTGGGGTCGGCGCTGAAGGCGCTGGAAGGCGACGAGAGCGAGATCGGCATCCCCTCGATCAAGAAGCTGGTGGATGTGCTGGACAGCTACATTCCCGAGCCGGTGCGTGCGGTGGACAAGCCGTTCCTGATGCCGGTGGAAGACGTGTTCTCGATCTCGGGGCGCGGCACGGTGGTGACGGGGCGCATCGAGCGCGGCGTGATCAAGGTGGGCGACGAAGTCGAGGTGGTGGGAATCCGCGACACGCAGAAGACGACGGTGACGGGCGTGGAGATGTTCCGCAAGCTGCTGGACCAGGGACAGGCAGGCGACAACGCGGGCCTGCTGCTGCGCGGGCTGAAGCGGGACGACGTGGAGCGTGGTCAGGTGTTGGCCAAGCCGGGCACGATCCACCCGCACACGGACTTCGAGGCGGAGGTGTATGTGCTCTCGAAGGACGAGGGTGGCCGGCACACGCCGTTCTTCAAGGGCTACCGGCCGCAGTTCTACTTCCGCACGACGGACGTGACTGGCGCGGTGACGTTGCCGGAGGGCGTGGAGATGGTGATGCCGGGGGACAACGTGAAGATGACGGTGAGCCTGATCCACCCGATCGCGATGGACGAGGGCTTGCGTTTCGCCATCCGCGAAGGTGGCCGCACGGTCGGCGCCGGCGTGGTTGCCAAGGTCGTCAAGTAATTTCAACCTACGCCAGTAGCTCAATTGGCAGAGCAGCGGTCTCCAAAACCGCAGGTTGGGGGTTCAAGTCCCTCCTGGCGTGCCACTTCCGAGGACCGATCGCGGGCCAGACGGGTGCAGCCGACCTTTGGGCCTGGTGCCGTCGCTACCCGATCATTTCATGATTACCAAGACAGACCAAGCCAAACCCACGGATTTGCGCGACATCGGCAAATTGATCCTCGCTGTGGCCGTCGTTGCCGCGGGCATCTTTGCCTTCTCCTGGTTCGGCAATGATGCTGCCGTGCCGACCTCGGTACGGATCGCCGGCTTGCTGGTGGCCATTGCCGTGGCAATCGTCATCGCCGCGTTCACCGCCCCAGGTCGGCGCATGCGCGGTTTCGTGGCCGAAACCCAGTTCGAGATGCGCAAGGTGGTGTGGCCCACCCGCGACGAGACGCTCAAGACCACCGGCATCATCATCCTCGTGGTGATCGCATTGTCGTTGTTGCTGGGCCTGATCGACCTGATCCTGAAGTCGGTCATCCTGGATTGGTTGCTGAAGTTGGGATCCTGAGAGGCTGAGCATGAGCAAGCGTTGGTATGTGGTACACGCCTATTCGGGTTTCGAAAACCAGGTGAAGCGCGCCTTGGAAGAACGCATCCGGCGGGAGGGCATGGAGGAGAAGTTCGGCGAGATCCTCATTCCCACCGAAGAAGTCGTGGAGATGCGCGCGGGACAAAAGCGGCGCAGCGAGCGCAAGTTCTTCCCTGGTTACGTGCTGGTGCAGATCGAGGCCGACAGCGAAGGCAAGGCGCCGCGCATCGACGATGAATGCTGGCACCTGATCAAGGACACGCCGAAGGTCCTTGGCTTCATCGGGGGCACCGCGGACCGTCCGCTGCCCATCCAGGACAGCGAGGCCGAGGCTATCCTGAGTCGGGTGCGCGAGGGCGTGGAGAAACCCCGTCCAAAGGTGTTGTTCGAACCCGGCGAGATGGTCCGGGTCACCGATGGCCCGTTCAACGACTTCAATGGTGTGGTCGAGGAAGTCAACTACGAGAAGAGCCGCCTGCGCGTCGCGGTGCTTATTTTTGGCCGCTCGACTCCGGTGGAGCTTGAGTTTGGCCAAGTCGAGAAGGCCTGACCGGGCTGCGCAGCCGAGGATTCGCACCTCGGCATCCGGCAATGGGGGGGAGGGGGCGGCTCGATGTCGATGCTGCTGCCTGATCCCGGCCTCGGCCTGCGGCATCCGGCATCCGTCCAGATCGGCACCGTCGCCACCGGCCAAGCCGTAACTGCTTGCGCGATTTGTCGCGCATCGCTACACTACGAAGTTCTTGCGCGAGAACCACCACCCCGCGCGAGGCATTGTTGTAGCTGGCACGAGGCCGGCTCTCCCACCATCACGGATCGATGCACAGCGAGGAGCCGCAAGGCGTCCGCACTCGCGAGGACCTTCCATGGCAAAGAAAGTCACTGGTTACATCAAGTTGCAGGTCAAGGCCGGTCAGGCTAATCCGTCGCCGCCGGTGGGTCCTGCACTGGGCCAGCGCGGTCTGAACATCATGGAGTTTTGCAAGGCCTTCAACGCGGCCACGCAGAAGCTCGAGCCAGGCCTGCCGATCCCGGTGATCATTACCGCCTATTCGGATCGCAGCTTCACCTTCATCACCAAGACGCCGCCCGCCACCGTGCTGCTCAAGAAGATCAGCGGCGTGGAGAAGGGTTCGGCCAAGCCGAACACGGCCAAGGTCGGCGTGGTCAAGCGCAAGCAGCTCGAGGAAATTGCCAAGCAGAAGCAGCCTGACCTGACCGCTGCCGATCTGGACGCCGCAGTGCGCACCATTGCCGGTAGCGCGCGCAGCATGGGCTTGACGGTGGAGGGCTGAGCCATGACGAAGATCAGCAAACGCATGAAGACGGCCCGCGCGGCGGTACAGCCGGGAAAGTCCTACGCGCTCAACGACGCCTTGCAGATCGTCAAGAGCAATGCCAGCGCCAAGTTTGCCGAATCGGTGGACGTGGCGGTGCGCCTGGGCATCGACGCGAAAAAGTCCGACCAGGGTGTCCGCGGCTCCTCGTTGTTGCCGCATGGGACGGGCAAGCCGGTCAAGGTGGCGGTGTTCTGCCCCGCCGGTGAGAAGGCCGAGGCCGCCAAGGCTGCAGGTGCCGATGCCGTGGGCATGGACGACCTGGCCGAGCGCATGCGCGCGGGCGAGCTCGATTTCGACCGGGTGATTGCCACGCCGGACGCGATGCGCGTGGTCGGCAAGCTGGGCCAGTTGCTTGGACCACGTGGCTTGATGCCGAATCCGAAGGACGGCTCGGTTGCCGCCGATGTCGCTGCTGCGGTCAAGAATGCCAAAGCTGGCCAGGTGAAGTTCCGCAACGACAAGGCCGGTATCGTGCACGCCACGATTGGCAAGGCGACGTTCGAGGCCGCGCAGTTGGCGGACAACCTCAATGCCCTGATCGCCGACCTGCTCAAAGCCAAGCCTTCCACGGCCAAGGGCCAGTTCCTGCAGAAGGTTGCGGTGTCCAGCACCATGGGCGTGGGCGTCACCGTCGATACGTCAACCTTGGCGATTGCGGCGAAGGCATGAGTTTCAAGTCCCGTGCGGCTGCGGCCGCTGCGGGCAGGTTTTGAAGGCAGCTCCGGCAAGCCGCATGGCCGGCCGGAGATGACCGTCAAAGACCGCAGGTTGGGAGTTGACTCCCTTTAATCGACGATTCGCCAGTTTGGGAATCCGAGGCCTGCGCAGATGGTGCTGCCAGAACAGGATTTGGTTCCTGGAACGGCCACCAAGGCGACACCTGCGGGTGTCGACGGACGGACAGGGCAGTTTGTCCGGTAACGCTTTCGGATCCGTCGCGTGGACGCAACGGGTTACGAGTTCGGAGAAAAGCAATGGCGCTCAATCTTGCACAAAAGAAAGAGGTCGTTACCGAACTGGCTGGAGTGGCTGCCACGGCGCATTCGCTGGTGGCTGCGGAATACGCGGGCCTGACCGTTGCCCAGCTCACCGAGCTGCGCAAGAAGGGGCGCGAGTCCGGGGTTTACATCAAGGTGGCGAAGAACACGTTGGTTCGTCGCGCCGTGGAAGGTACCTCGTACAGCAGTACCGTGGACCAGTTGGTTGGCCCACTGCTGTTTGCGTTTTCGGAACAGGATCCGGGGGCCGCAGGTCGCCTGGTGAAGGATTTCGCCAAGGACAACGAGAAGCTGCAGGCGAAACTTGTGGCCATCGGCGGCAAGGTCTATCCGGCGTCGCATGTCGACGTGCTGGCGTCCTTGCCCACCCGGGAGCAGGCATTGAGCCAGCTGCTCGGTTGTCTGGTCCAGCCGGCCACCATGCTGGTACGGGTCCTGGCCGAGCCTGCGTCGCAACTCGCACGCAGCCTGGGGCAGATTGGCGAGCAGAAGAAAGCCGCGTAACGGTCTTGGTTTGGTTATTGCGTGAACACCCTTCACGCTTACTTTCAGGAGTTGTCACATGTCCCTTAGCACTGACGAGATCATCGAAGCCATCGGCAGCAAATCCCTCATCGAGGTGATGGAGCTGGTGCATGCGATGGAAGAAAAGTTTGGCGTGTCTGCCGCGGCCCCCGTGGCCGTAGCTGCAGGTCCGGCCGCCGCGGCTGGTGGCCAGGCTGCCGAAGAGCAGACCGAGTTCAACGTGGTATTGGCCGCCATGGGCGAGAAGAAGATCGAGGTGATCAAGGTTGTTCGTTCGATCACCGGCCTTGGGCTGAAGGAAGCCAAGGACTTGGTCGAAGGCGCACCGCAGGTGGTGAAGGAAGCGGTGGCGAAGGCCGATGCCGAAAAGTTCAAGAAGGATTTGGAAGCTGCCGGCGCCAAAGTCGAATTGAAGTAATCGGCGTTTGCACGCCGCTCCTTCGAGTTGATACCAGGCGGGCCTGGGAGCGAAAGCTTCCGGGCCTTGCGTGCTTTGCCACGGAACGTGGAATGAGGAACACCGCTTTGCCTTGGCGCAACGCCCGGGCCAGCAGATTCCCCGCTTCGCGTCCCTGGAGTTCCAGCTTTTTGTAGAGCTGATTCATTACCAGCCGGCATCTGCCGCCGGCGTCACTGCGAACCGAGGCGCTATCGATCATGGCCTACTCGTTTACCGAGAAGAAGCGTATCCGCAAGGATTTTGGCAAGCGTCCTCCCGTGCTGGGGGTGCCCAACCTGCTGACCATTCAGACCGAATCCTATCGTGAGTTCCTGCAGGCGGAAATCCCGCCCAAGCAGCGCGCTGACAAAGGTTTGCACGCGGCATTGCAATCCGTGTTCCCGATTTCCAGCTATTCCGGCAACGCTGCCCTGGAGTATGTCGGCTATCGCCTGGGCGAGCCGGCGTTCGACGAGCGCGAGTGCCGCAACCGTGGCATGAGCTACGGTGCGCCGCTGCGCACCACGGTGCGCCTGGTCATCTACGACAAGGACAGCCCGGCCTCCAAGAAGGTGGTCAAGTACATCAAGGAGCAGGAAGTCTACATGGGCGAAATCCCGCTCATGACCGACACCGGCACGTTCATCATCAACGGCACGGAGCGCGTGATCGTCTCACAGCTGCACCGTTCGCCGGGTGTGTTCTTCGACCACGACCGCGGCAAGACCCACAGTTCGGGCAAGCTGCTGTTTTCTGCGCGCGTCATCCCTTACCGCGGCTCCTGGCTGGACTTCGAGTTCGACCCCAAGGACGCGCTGTTCACCCGTATCGACCGTCGCCGCAAGTTGCCGGTGACGGTGCTGCTGCGCGCACTGGGCTATACCACCGAAGAGATGCTGGCGATCTTCTTCGAGCACAATGTGTTCCACTTGGGCAAGAAGACGGGGCTGACCCTGGAGCTGGTCGCCGAGCGCCTGCGCGGTGAGACCCTGAGCTTCGACCTGGCGGTCGGCGGCAAGGTGCTGGTGGAGGCCGGCAAGCGCATCACTGCGCGCCACGTGCGCCAGCTTGCGGCCGAAAACATCACCCACCTGGAAGTGCCGGACGATTATCTCGTCTCGCGCATCCTGGCGACCGACATCGTCGATGCCAACACCGGCGAGCTGCTGGCGTCGGCGAACGACGAAATCACGATCGAGCACCTGGAGGCGTTCCGCAAGGCCGGCATCGAGGTGTTGCCGACGCTGTACGTGAACGACCTTGACCGTGGCGCCTACATCTCGCACACCTTGCGCATCGACAACACCACGACCCAGCTTGAGGCCCTGGTGGAAATCTACCGCATGATGCGCCCGGGCGAGCCGCCGACCAAGGACGCCGCGCAGAACCTGTTCTTCAACCTGTTCTTCACCTTCGACCGCTACGACCTGTCGGCGGTTGGCCGCATGAAGTTCAACCGTCGGGTCGGTCGCAAGGAAATCGTCGGTCCCGGCGTGCTCTACGACTATCGCTACTTCAGCTCGCGCAAGGACGACGAGTCCGTGCGTCTGGTGGAGGAGCAGGGTGAGCGTTCCGACCTGCTGGAAGTGCTGCGGGTCCTTATCGACATCAAGAATGGTCACGGCACGGTGGACGATATCGACCACTTGGGCAACCGCCGCGTGCGCTCGGTTGGCGAGATGGCCGAGAACACATTCCGCATTGGGCTGGTGCGCGTCGAGCGCGCCGTGCGCGAGCGCCTGTCGCTGGCCGAGGCCGACGGCCTGACGCCGCAGGACCTGATCAACGCCAAGCCGGTTGCCGCCGCGGTGAAGGAGTTCTTCGGCTCCTCGCAGCTCTCCCAGTTCATGGACCAGAACAACCCGCTGTCCGAAGTCACGCACAAGCGCCGCGTCTCCGCGCTCGGGCCGGGCGGCCTGACCCGCGAACGCGCCGGCTTCGAGGTGCGCGACGTGCATCCGACCCATTACGGCCGCGTGTGCACGATCGAGACACCGGAAGGCCCCAACATTGGCCTGATCAACTCCCTGGCCGTATACGCGCGCACCAACTCCTACGGCTTCCTGGAGACGCCGTACCGCGAAGTGCACAACGGCAAAGTCACCGACAAGGTCGACTACCTGTCGGCGATCGAGGAAGGCGACCACGTGATCGCCCAGGCCAACTCGCCGCTGGACAAACATGGGTCGTTCCTGGAGGACTTCGTGTCCTGCCGCTTCCGTGGCGAGTCCGAATTGCGCCCGGCGTCCGAGGTTGATTACATGGACGTCTCGCCAATGCAGACCGTGTCGGTGGCGGCGGCGCTGGTGCCATTCCTTGAGCACGACGACGCCAACCGCGCACTGATGGGCGCGAACATGCAGCGTCAGGCCGTGCCGACGCTGCGTTCGGAGACGCCGCTGGTCGGCACCGGCATCGAGCGCGCCGTGGCCCGTGACTCCGGCGTCATCGTCACTGCCCGGCGCGGCGGCGTGATCGACCAGGTCGACGCGGCGCGCATCGTGGTGCGCGTGGCGGAAGACGAAGTGGGCGACAACGACGCCGGCGTGGACATCTACACGCTGACCAAGTACACGCGCTCGAACCAGAACACGAACCTCAACCAGCGTCCGCTGGTCAACGTAGGCGACGTGGTGGCCAAGGGCGATACGCTGGCAGACGGCTCATCCACCGATCTTGGTGAGCTCGCACTCGGCCAGAACATGTTGATCGCGTTCATGCCGTGGAACGGCTACAACTTCGAGGACTCGGTGCTGTTGTCCGAGCGCGTGGTCGTGGAAGACCGCTTTACCTCGATCCACATTGAAGAGCTCTCGTGCATCGCGCGCGACACCAAGCTGGGTGCCGAGGACATCACCGCGGACATTCCCAACGTTGGCGAGCAGGCATTGGCGCGGCTCGACGAGTCCGGCATCGTCTACATTGGCGCCGAGGTGCGGGCCGGCGACATCCTGGTCGGCAAGGTCACACCCAAGGGCGAAAGCCAGTTGACTCCGGAAGAGAAGCTGCTGCGGGCGATCTTCGGCGAGAAGGCGTCCGACGTGAAGGACAGCTCGCTGCGCGTTTCACCAGGCATGGATGGCACGGTGATCGACGTGCAGGTGTTCACGCGCGATGGCATCGAGAAGGACAAGCGCGCGAAGCAGATCGAGGAAACCGAGGTCAAGCGCGTGCGCAAGGACCTGGAGGACCAGTTCCGCATCCTCGAGGCGGCCATCTACAGCCGCATGCGCGCGCAGCTGGTCGGCAAGGTCGCGGCCAGCGGTCCCAGTGGGCTGAAGCGCGGCACGGCCATCACCGATGCCTACCTGGATGGCTTGAAGAAGGACGACTGGTTCAAGATCAACGTCAAGGAAGAGGAAGTTACCGAGTTCCTCGAGCGTGCCGCAGAGCAGATCAAGCGTCACCGCGAGGAATTCGACAAGCGCTTCAAGGAGAAGCAGGCCAAGATCACCCAGGGCGACGACCTGGCTCCTGGCGTGCTGAAGATGGTCAAGGTCTTCGTGGCCGTGAAGCGGCGCATCCAGCCGGGCGACAAGATGGCCGGACGACACGGCAACAAGGGCGTGGTGTCCAACGTCGTTCCGGTCGAGGACATGCCCTACAGCGCCGACGGCACGCCGATGGACATCGTGCTGAACCCGCTGGGCGTGCCTTCGCGCATGAACATTGGCCAGGTGCTGGAGATGCACCTGGGCTGGGCGGCGAAGGGCCTGGGCAAGAAGATCCAGGCCATGCTCGAGGCGCAGGAGAAGGTCACCAAGATCCGCGAGTTCCTCGACCAGATTTACAACGGCAGCGTGAGTGGTGCGGTTCAGCATGTCGACCTGAAGTCGTTGACCGACGAGGAGATCTTCGCGCTGGCCACGAACCTGCAGAAGGGCGTGCCGATGGCGACGCCGGTGTTCGACGGCGCCGAGGAAACCGAGATCAAGGCCATGTTGCGCCTGGCCGACCTGCCTGAGTCCGGGCAGACCACCCTGTACGACGGACGCACCGGCGAGGCCTTCGACCGTCCAGTCACGGTTGGCTACATGCACTACCTGAAGCTCAACCACCTGGTCGACGACAAGATGCACGCGCGCTCGACCGGGCCGTACTCGCTGGTCACCCAGCAGCCCCTGGGCGGCAAGGCCCAGTTTGGCGGGCAGCGTTTCGGCGAAATGGAAGTGTGGGCGCTCGAAGCATATGGCGCGGCCTATACCCTGCAGGAAATGTTGACGGTGAAGTCCGACGACGTGCAGGGCCGCAACCAGATGTACAAGAACATCGTCGACGGCAATCACGAGATGTCCGCAGGCATGCCGGAATCCTTCAACGTGTTGGTGAAGGAAATCCGCTCGCTGTGCATCGACATCGATCTGGAAGAGATCAAGTGATGAACCGCGCAGCTACAGGAGCCATGCAATGAAAGATTTGCTCAATCTGTTCAACCAGCAGCGTGCCGTGCCGGACTTCGACGCGATCAAGATCGCGCTGGCCTCGCCGGAGCTGATTCGCTCGTGGTCCTACGGCGAGGTGAAGAAGCCGGAGACGATCAACTACCGCACATTCAAGCCGGAGCGCGACGGCCTGTTCTGCGCGGCCATTTTCGGTCCGGTGAAGGACTACGAGTGCCTGTGCGGCAAGTACAAGCGCATGAAGCACCGCGGCGTGGTGTGCGAGAAGTGCGGCACCGAGGTCACCCTGGCCAAGGTGCGTCGCGAGCGCATGGGCCACATCGAGCTGGCCAGCCCGACCGCGCATATCTGGTTCCTGAAGTCGCTGCCTTCGCGCATCGGCCTGATGCTGGACATGACCCTGCGCGACATCGAGCGCATCCTGTACTTCGAGGCCTTCGTGGTCATCGATCCGGGCATGACTCCGCTGGAGCGTGGGCAGTTGCTGAGCGAAGAACAGTACCTGGAGGCGACCGAGGAGCACGGCGACGAGTTCGACGCGCGCATGGGTGCCGAAGCGGTGCGCGAACTGCTGAAGTCGCTGGACTTGCGCGCCGAAGCTGCGCGCCTGACCGAGGAGATCGCCTCGACCAAGTCCGAGACCAAGCTCAAGCGTCTGACCAAGCGGGTCAAGCTGGTGGAGGCCTTCCTGGAATCCGGCAACAAACCGGAGTGGATGGTCCTCACCGTGTTGCCGGTGCTGCCGCCGGACCTGCGCCCGCTGGTGCCGCTGGATGGCGGCCGCTTTGCCACCTCCGACCTGAACGACCTTTATCGCCGCGTCATCAACCGCAACAACCGCCTGAAGCGGCTGTTGGAGCTCAATGCGCCGGACATCATCGTGCGCAACGAAAAGCGCATGTTGCAGGAATCGGTCGATGCGCTGCTGGACAACGGCCGTCGCGGCCGGGCCATCACCGGCACCAACAAGCGCGCGCTGAAGTCGCTGGCCGACATGATCAAGGGCAAGCAGGGGCGGTTCCGTCAGAACCTGCTCGGCAAGCGCGTCGACTACTCCGGCCGCTCGGTGATTGCCGTGGGTCCGACGCTGCGCCTGCACCAGTGCGGCCTTCCCAAAAAGATGGCACTGGAGCTGTTCAAGCCCTTCATCTTCGCCAAGCTGCAGGCACGCGGCGAAGCGACCACGATCAAGGCGGCGAAGAAGCTGGTCGAACGTGAAGAGCCGATGGTTTGGGACATCCTCGAAGAGGTGATCCGCGAACATCCGGTGCTGCTCAACCGCGCGCCGACCCTGCACCGTCTCGGCATCCAGGCGTTCGAGCCCAAGCTCATCGAGGGCAAGGCGATCCGCCTGCACCCCCTGGTATGCACGGCGTTCAACGCCGACTTCGACGGCGACCAGATGGCCATCCACGTGCCGCTGTCGATCGAGGCGCAGCTGGAAGCGCGCACCCTGATGATGTCCACCAACAACATCTTGTCGCCCGCGAATGGCGAGCCGATCATCGTGCCGACCCAGGACGTGGTGCTGGGTCTGTACTACATGACCCGTGAGCTGACGAACGTGAAGGGCAGCGGCATGGTGTTTGCCGACGTGGCCGAAGTGCGCCGCGCCTACGACAACCGCGCCGTCGTGCTGCATGCCAAGATCAAGGTGCGCCTGCGCCAGGTGCACCTTGCCGAGGACGGCTCGCGCACGACGACCATCTCGCTGGTGGATACCACGGTCGGCCGCGCACTGATGATGGAGATCCTGCCGGAGGGCCTGCCGTTCGAGCTGGCCAACACCGAGCTCAACAAGCGCGCCATCTCCCGCCTGATCAACGCCAGCTACCGCCTGCTTGGGCTGAAGGACACCGTCGTGTTTGCCGACCAGCTGATGTATACCGGCTATCGGCTGGCCACGCGCTCGGGCATCTCCATTTGCGTCGACGACATGCTCATCCCGGTCGAGAAGAAGCCGATCATCGATGAGGCCGAAAAGGAAGTCGTGGAGATCCAGCAGCAGTACCAGTCCGGCTTGGTCACCGCGGGCGAGCGCTACAACAAGGTGGTGGACATCTGGTCGCGTACCAGCGAGCAGGTGGCCAAGGCCATGATCGACGGTATCGGCACCGAGAAGGTGACCGACGCCGAAGGCAAGCCGGTCAACCAGAAGTCGATGAATTCGCTCTACATCATGGCCGACTCGGGCGCGCGTGGTTCAGTGGCGCAGATCCGTCAGTTGGCCGGCATGCGCGGCCTGATGGCGCGGCCGGACGGCTCGATCATCGAGACCCCGATCAAGGCCAACTTCCGCGAAGGCCTGAACGTGCTGCAGTACTTCAACTCCACGCACGGCGCGCGCAAGGGCCTGGCGGACACGGCGTTGAAGACCGCGAACTCCGGCTACCTCACCCGCCGCCTGGTCGACGTGGCGCAGGATGTCGTGGTCACCATGGATGATTGCGGCACCACGAACGGCTTGGTCATGCAGCCCATCGTCGAAGGCGGCGACGTGGTCGAGCCACTGGGCAACCTCGTGCTCGGGCGCGTGGTGGTCGACGACGTCTACGCTCCGGGCGAGGACGACCAGCCCCTCGTGGAGGCGAACACGCTGTTGAATGAGGCGCTGGTCGAGAAGCTCGACACTGCCGGCGTGCAGATGGTCAAGGTACGTTCGCCCATCACCTGCGAGGCGCCGCATGGCGTGTGCAAGCTGTGCTACGGCCGCGACCTGGCCCGTGGCCACCTGGTCAACATGGGCGAGGCGGTCGGCGTGGTCGCCGCACAGTCCATCGGCGAGCCGGGCACCCAGCTGACCATGCGCACGTTCCACATCGGTGGTGCCGCGTCGCGTGCCGCTGCGGTGGACAACGTGGCGGTGAAGACCACCGGTACGTTGAAATACAACAACCTCAAATCCGTGCATCACAAGCAGGGCCACCTGGTGGCCGTGTCGCGGTCCGGCGAGCTGAGCGTGATCGACGCGGCCGGCCGTGAGCGCGAGCGCTACAAGATTCCCTACGGCGCCACCATTGCGGTCAAGGACGGCGCGCCAGTCAAGCAGGGCCAGACCGTGGCCAACTGGGATCCACACACCCATCCGATTGTCACCGAGGTGGCCGGTGTGGTGCGCTTCATCGATTTCCAGGATGGCGTCACCGTACAGAGCCAGATCGACGAGCTCACTGGCCTGGAATCGGCTGTGGTCATCGACCCCAAGCGACGCGGCACGCAGGCCAAGGACCTGCGACCGATCGTGCGCCTGGAAGATGCCAAGGGCAGGGAGCTGAAGCTGCCCGGAACCGACATCGCCGCGCAGTACTTCCTGCCGGCCGGTGCCATTGTCTCGATCCAGAACGGTGCCCAGGTCGGCGTCGGCGACGTGGTTGCGCGTATCCCGCAGGCTTCCTCCAAGACGCGTGACATCACTGGCGGTCTGCCGCGTGTGGCTGACTTGTTCGAGGCGCGCAAGCCGAAGGAGCCGGCGATCCTGGCCGAGCGCTCGGGCATCGTCAGCTTCGGCAAGGACACCAAGGGCAAGCAGCGCCTGGTGATCAGGGACGTGGACGGCAACGAGCACGAAGAGCTGATCCCGAAATGGCGTCAGGTGATCGTGTTCGAGGGCGAGCACGTGGAAAAGGGCGAAACCGTCGTGGATGGCGAGCCGAGCCCGCACGATATCTTGCGTCTGCTGGGTGTTGGTCCGTTGGCCTCCTACCTGGTCAAGGAGATCCAGGACGTGTATCGCCTGCAGGGCGTGAAGATCAACGACAAGCACATCGAGGCGATCATCCGCCAGATGCTGCGCAAGGTCGAGGTCACCGATCCGGGTGACAGCCATTATCTGCATGGCGAGCAGGTGGAGCGCACGCGTATCAACACCGAAAACGCGGCAGCCATTGCCAAGGGTGAGCGGCCTGCCGAGTACCAGTCGGTGTTGCTGGGCATCACCAAGGCGTCGCTGGCTACGGAGTCGTTCATCTCGGCCGCCTCGTTCCAGGAAACGACCCGCGTGCTCACCGAGGCGGCGGTGCGTGGCACCCGCGATACCTTGCGGGGCCTGAAGGAAAATGTTATTGTCGGCCGCTTGATTCCAGCGGGTACGGGGTTGGCCTATCACATGGCACGTCGCCGCCAGGATGGCTTGACCGCCGCGGAATTGGATACGCTTGCAGGCGCCACGCCGGCAGCGACCGTGGTCGAGGATCCGGTCACCCACAGCAACGATGCGGAATAGCCGGACCGGAGATTTTTCCAGTCGGGCGGGCGAGGTACACGGATGTGCCTTGTTTTCGCATACGAGACCTAGGCATTCGCTTGTTCAGCGGGTGCTGCGCATGTTAAATTCCCGCTTCTTGGCGAGCCCGATTTGATCGGGCTGCCTTTATGTTTTCAGGAACCGCTCTGCATGACCACAGTCAACCAATTGGTGCGCAAGTCGCGTAGCCCGAAGACCTACAAGAGTGGGTCGCCAGCGCTGGAAAGCAGCCCGCAGCGTCGCGGCGTCTGCACGCGCGTGTACACGACCACGCCAAAGAAGCCGAACTCAGCCTTGCGCAAGGTGGCCAAGGTGCGGCTGACCAACGGCTACGAAGTCATCAGCTATATCGGCGGTGAGGGTCACAATTTGCAGGAGCACTCGGTGGTCCTCATCCGCGGTGGCCGCGTCAAGGACCTGCCTGGTGTGCGTTATCACACCGTTCGTGGCAGCCTCGACTGCGCGGGCGTGACCAAGCGCCGCCAGTCCCGCTCAAAGTACGGCGCCAAGCGCCCGAAGAAATAATCAATTCCGCGGCCCCCGGGGTCGCTTTCCGGCGGACTTGGTTGTCCGCACAAATGACGGACAACACACATGTCGCGTAAAGGTTCACATCCCGCCCGGTTGATCTTGCCGGATCCGAAGCATGGCAGCCAGTTGATTGCGCGTTTCATCAACATGGTGATGAAGAGCGGCAAGAAGTCCGTCGCCGAGGGCATCGTCTACGGCGCCCTGTCGCACATCGGCGAAAAGCATGGCGAACCGGTCGTGCTGGTCGAGAAGGCGCTGAACAACATCGCGCCGGCGGTGGAGGTGAAGTCGCGGCGCGTGGGCGGCGCCACCTACCAGGTGCCGGTGGAAGTCCGTCCGGGCCGGCGCATGGCGCTGGCGATGCGCTGGGTGATCGACGCGGCGCGCAAGCGTGGCGAGATCTCCATGCCGCGCAAGTTGGCAGCGGAGTTGCTCGAAGCATCCGAAGGCCGCGGCGGCGCAGCCAAAAAGCGCGAGGAGACGCACCGTATGGCCGAGGCCAACAAGGCGTTCTCGCATTACCGCTGGTAATTGATTGTTGCTTGCCGTCCCCCTTGACGGCGAAGACCCAGCCCGCCATCCATGGTGGACGCGCAATCGCAAAGCCGTCCCACTGACGACGAAGATCAACGCCCGCCATCCGTGGCGGACATGTAATAACCAAAGCCGTCCTCCATGACGGCAAAGATTAAAGCCCGCCATTCGTGGCGGACATCTCAAAAAGGAAACGCGGCCCGGATGCTTGCATGACTTGCGGCTTGGGCTTCGTACAGGTAGACAACATGGCACGCACCACTCCCATCGAACGTTACCGCAACTTCGGCATCATGGCGCACATCGATGCCGGCAAGACCACGACCACGGAGCGCATCCTGTTTTACACCGGTGTCAGCCACAAGATTGGCGAGGTGCACGACGGCGCCGCGACCATGGACTGGATGGAGCAAGAGCAGGAGCGTGGCATCACGATTACCTCGGCGGCGACGACCTGCTTCTGGAAGGGTATGGACGGGACGTTTGAGCAGCACCGCTTCAATATCATCGACACCCCGGGACACGTCGACTTCACCATCGAGGTGGAGCGCTCGCTGCGCGTACTCGACGGTGCGGTGTTCGTGCTGTGTGCGGTCGGCGGCGTGCAGCCGCAGTCGGAAACGGTGTGGCGCCAAGCCAACAAGTACAAGGTGCCGCGCCTGGCCTTCGTCAACAAGATGGATCGCACCGGCGCGAACTTCGACAAGGTGGTCAGCCAGTTGAAGTCCCGTCTCGGCGCCAATCCGGTGCCGATGCAGGTGCCGATCGGCGCGGAGGACAAATTCGAGGGTGTGGTCGATCTGGTCAAGATGAAGGCGCTGTACTGGGACATGGAGTCTCAGGGCATGAAGTTCACGCATGAGGAGATTCCGACCGAGCTGAAGGATGCGTCCGAGAAGGCGCGCAATTTCATGGTCGAGGCGGCCGCGGAAACCTCTGAAGAACTGATGGACAAGTACCTTGAAAGCGGCGACCTGTCCGAGGAGGACATCCTCGCCGGCTTGCGTGCCGGTACCCTGTCGGCATCATTGATCCCGGTGTTCTGCGGTACGGCGTTCAAGAACAAGGGCGTGCAGGCCATGCTCGATGGCGTCATCGAGCTGTTGCCCTCGCCGGTCGACCGCCCGCCGGTGGCGGGGCTCGACGAGAACGAGGAAGAAGTACATCGCCAGGCCAGCGACAGCGAGCCGTTTTCCGCGCTGGCGTTCAAGATCATGACCGATCCGTTCGTCGGTTCGTTGACCTTCTTCCGCGTATATTCCGGCGTGCTCAACTCGGGCGACACGGTATACAACCCGATCAAGCTCAAGAAGGAGCGCATTGGCCGCATCCTGCAGATGCACTCCAACGACCGCCATGAGATCAAGGAAGTGCGCGCCGGCGACATCGCCGCTGCGGTCGGCCTGAAGGACGTCACCACGGGCGATACCCTGTGTGCGCAGGATCACTTGGTGACGCTCGAGCGCATGACGTTTCCCGAGCCGGTGATCGCCATGGCGGTGGAGCCGAAGACCAAGTCCGACCAGGAAAAGATGGGGATTGCCTTGGGCCGCCTGGCAGCCGAGGATCCGTCATTCCGCGTGCGCACCGACGAGGAATCCGGCCAGACGATCATTGCCGGCATGGGTGAGCTGCATTTGGACATCCTGGTTGACCGGATGCGCCGCGAGTTCAACGTCGAGGCCAATGTCGGCAAGCCCCAGGTGGCGTATCGCGAGACCATCCGCAAGCAGGTGACGGCCGACTACAAGCATGCCAAGCAATCCGGCGGCAAGGGCCAGTACGGTCACGTGGTGATCGAACTGATTCCGCAAGAGCGTGGCAAGGGCTACGAGTTTGAAAATGCCATCACTGGCGGCGCGATCCCCAAGGAGTTCATCCCTGCAGTCGACAAGGGCCTGCGCGAGACCATCACCAGCGGTCCGCTGGCCGGCTACCCGGTGGTGGACGTGAAGGTGCGTTTGATCGACGGCTCCTACCACGACGTCGACTCGTCGGAAATGGCGTTCAAGCTCGCCGCTTCCATGGCCTTCAAGGAAGGTTTTCGCAAGGCCGATCCGGTCCTGCTCGAGCCGATGATGAAGATCGAAGTGGTGACGCCCGAAGATTATATGGGTGACGTGATGGGCGACCTGAGCCGTCGGCGCGGTGTGCTGCGCGGCCAGGAGGATTCGCCTTCGGGCAAAGTGGTCGACGCCACCGTCCCGCTGGGCGAAATGTTCGGCTACGCCACGAGCCTGCGTTCGCAGACCCAGGGCCGGGCGACGTTCACCATGGAGTTCGACTACTACGCCGAGGCGCCGAACAACATCGCCGAACAGGTCATCAAGAAGGGCTAGTATTTTTTGCATTCGTTCGTGAATGCGCAGTATCAAAAAACGGCCGTCCGCGGCCGCACTTTTACAGAAAGAGTCGCACTCCCAGTCTAGAGGTTCGAGTCATGGCAAAGGGTAAATACGAACGCACGAAGCCGCATGTGAACGTGGGAACGATTGGTCACGTGGATCACGGCAAGACGACGCTGACGGCGGCGCTGACGAAGCTGGGAGCGGACCGTTTTGGCGGCGAGTTCAAGGCGTACGACCAGATCGACATGGCGCCGGAAGAGAAGGCGCGCGGGATCACGATCTCGACGTCGCACGTGGAGTATGAGTCGCCGACGCGGCACTACGCGCACGTGGACTGCCCGGGACACGCGGACTACGTGAAGAACATGATCACGGGTGCGGCGCAGATGGACGGGGCGATCCTGGTGGTGTCGGCGGCGGACGGTCCGATGCCGCAGACGCGCGAGCACATTCTGCTCAGCCGGCAGGTGGGCGTGCCGTACATCGTGGTCTACCTGAACAAGGCGGACATGGTGGATGACAAGGAGCTGCTGGAGCTGGTGGAAATGGAGGTTCGCGAGCTGCTGAGCAAGTACGAGTTTCCGGGCGACGACACGCCGATCGTGGTGGGGTCGGCGCTGAAGGCGCTGGAAGGCGACGAGAGCGAGATCGGCATCCCCTCGATCAAGAAGCTGGTGGATGTGCTGGACAGCTACATTCCCGAGCCGGTGCGTGCGGTGGACAAGCCGTTCCTGATGCCGGTGGAAGACGTGTTCTCGATCTCGGGGCGCGGCACGGTGGTGACGGGGCGCATCGAGCGCGGCGTGATCAAGGTGGGCGACGAAGTCGAGGTGGTGGGAATCCGCGACACGCAGAAGACGACGGTGACGGGCGTGGAGATGTTCCGCAAGCTGCTGGACCAGGGACAGGCAGGCGACAACGCGGGCCTGCTGCTGCGCGGGCTGAAGCGGGACGACGTGGAGCGTGGTCAGGTGTTGGCCAAGCCGGGCACGATCCACCCGCACACGGACTTCGAGGCGGAGGTGTATGTGCTCTCGAAGGACGAGGGTGGCCGGCACACGCCGTTCTTCAAGGGCTACCGGCCGCAGTTCTACTTCCGCACGACGGACGTGACTGGCGCGGTGACGTTGCCGGAGGGCGTGGAGATGGTGATGCCGGGGGACAACGTGAAGATGACGGTGAGCCTGATCCACCCGATCGCGATGGACGAGGGCTTGCGTTTCGCCATCCGCGAAGGCGGCCGCACGGTCGGCGCCGGCGTGGTTGCCAAGGTCGTCAAGTAATTCCCTCCAGGGGCTTCCTTGATCCAAGGCTTCACGCTATACTAGAAAGCTCGCTCGCCTGGGACTTCAAGACTTGGGCGGGCTTACCGCGAAATGAGGCGCCGGACGCGCTTCGAGTTCGCTGGCCATGGCAGGCCATCCCAGTGTGTCGTTGTGGGGCTCGCCCCGCGCCGTAACGCATTGCGTGATTTGCGATCTTGGTCCGGATGGGCTCGCACAGCGCCCGTTTGGACCTTTTGGTTTTTCATCAGGCTGCGGCGCGGACGGATCGGGCCGCCGCAGCATGTACGGAGCGGGGCGGCGAGAAGCCGCTGCGTTTTCAGGTCAGCGTTCTTTATCCAACAGGACACGGTTATGGCGAACCAGAAGATCCGCATTCGGCTGAAGGCCTATGATCATCGGCTGATCGACCGGTCGGCCAGTGAAATCGTCGAGACGGCCAAGCGCACAGGTGCCACCGTGCTCGGCCCCATTCCGTTGCCGACCAAGATTGAGCGCTACACGATCCTGACCTCTCCCCACGTCGACAAGGATGCACGTGACCAGTATGAGACGCGCACCCACAAGCGCGTGCTCGACATCACGATCGATCCAAACGACAACAAGACCGTGGACGCGCTCATGAAGCTCGATCTCGCCGCGGGCGTCGACGTCAAGATCAAGCTCGCTTGAGTGGCAGACAGGATACGAAGATGAGTATCGGATTGGTTGGTCGCAAATGTGGCATGAGCCGGGTCTTCACTGAAGATGGACGCTCGATTCCGGTGACGCTGATCGAGGCGACCCCGAATCGGGTGACCCAGTTGAAGACCGAAGCCAGCGACGGTTACAACGCGGTGCAGGTGACCGCCGGATCCCGGCGCGCGAACCTCCTGACCCAGCCGCTCAAGGGCCATTACGCGAAGGCGAAGGTCGAGCCGGGCCGTGGGCTGTGGGAATTCCGCGTTTCTGCCGAGGATCTTGGCAAGTACGCCGTGGGCGCCGAGATCAAGGCCGATGACGTGTTCACCGTCGGCCAGATCGTCGATGTGGCCGGGGTGTCGAAGGGCAAGGGCTTCCAGGGCACGATCAAGCGCTGGCACTTCAAGATGGGCGACGCCACTCACGGCAACTCATTGTCGCATCGCGCGCCGGGCTCCATCGGCCAGCGCCAGACCCCGGGACGCGTGTTTCCCGGCAAGAAGATGTCCGGGCAAATGGGCGCCGTCCAGCGTTCGTCGCAAGGACTCGAGGTGGTCAAGGTCGATGTCGAACGCCACTTGATTGCCGTGAAGGGTGCTGTGCCTGGTGCCACCGGTGGCGACGTCACCATTTATGCGACGACCAAGGGTTGAGGAGCCAGTCATGGAACTGAACGTCATTGGATCGTCGTCAGCCGAGTCGGCATTGAACGTGTCGGACGAGGTGTTTGGCGGCGTGTACAAGCCGGCCTTGGTGCACCAGGTGGTGGTGGCTTATCGGGCGGCCGGCCGTGCCGGTACGCAGGCGCAATTGTCGCGTGGCGAGATGTCCGGCACCACCAAGAAATTCAAGAAGCAAAAGGGCGGCGGCGCGCGCCATGGCGACTATCGGGCGCCCATTTTCGTCGGCGGTGGCGTGACGTTTGCAGCCAAGCCGCGCAGCTACGAGCAGAAGGTCAACCGCAAGGCCTACCGGGGTGCGATCCGCTCCATTTTCTCCGAGTTGGTACGCCAGGACCGGTTGAAGGTCGTTCCCAGCCTGGCCGTCGAGGCGCCCAAGACGGCGTCGATGGTGGCCAAGCTGAAGGCCTGGGGCCTGTCCGGTCGCGTCCTGCTGGTGGCTCCGGATGCGGACGAAGCAGTGTATCTGTCCGCGCGCAATATCCAGTACGTGACGGTTTCCGATATCGCCGGCTTGAACCCAGTCAGCCTCGTCGGCTCGGACCACGTGGTGATGACGGTCGATGCGGTGAAGAAGGTCGAGGAGTGGTTGGCATGAGCAACGAGCGGATTCTCAACGTCCTGCGTGCGCCGCATATTTCGGAGAAATCGGCGCGCCTGGCCGAGCACAACCAGTATGTCTTCGTGGTCGCTCCCGGAGCGACCAAGGCCGATGTGAGTGCGGCGGTGGAGAGCCTGTTCGAGGTGACGGTCGAGCAGGTGAATCTCGTCAACACCAAGGGCAAGGTCAAGTCGTTCCGCTTTCGCGCGGGCAGCCGCCAGGGTCGGCGCAAGGCCTACGTGCGGCTTGCCGAAGGGCAGGCCATCGACGTCTCTGCGAAGGCCTGAGCCAGGAGTTCCAGGAAATGACATTGATTACCCATAAGCCCACTTCGCCCGGTCGCCGCGATTCGGTGAGCGTGCGCAGCGAGGAGCTGTACAAGGGCGCGCCGGTAGCGGCGCTGACCGAGGCGCAGTCCCGTACCGGCGGGCGCAACCACCACGGCCGGATCACGGTGCGTCATCGCGGTGGTGGCCACAAGCAGCACTACCGTATCGTGGATTTCAAGCGCGACAAGGAAGGTATCGCGGCGCGCGTCGAACGCATCGAGTACGACCCGAACCGCACCGCGCACCTGGCCCTGTTGTGCTACGTCGACGGCGAACGTCGCTACATTATTGCGCCCAAGGGCGTGCAGGCCGGGGACCGGTTGATGTCCGGGCGCGATGCGCCGATCAAGGCCGGCAATTGCCTGCAGCTGCGTAGCATTCCGATGGGCAGCGTCGTGCATTGCATCGAATTGCGCCCGGGCAAGGGTGCGCAGATTGCACGCAGCGCTGGCGCGTCGGTGCAACTTGTGGCACGCGAATCGGGCTATGCCACCTTGCGCCTGCGTTCGGGCGAGCTGCGCCGCGTGTCGGTGGACTGCCGCGCCACGATCGGCGAGGTCGGCAACGGCGAGCACAGCCTGAAGAAGCTCGGCAAGGCTGGGGTGAAGCGCTGGATGGGCATCCGCCCGACGGTACGTGGCGTGGTCATGAACCCGGTGGATCACCCGCATGGCGGCGGCGAGGGCAAGACTTCGGGCGGCCGGCATCCGGTCAGCCCATGGGGTACGCCAACCAAGGGCTATATCACCCGTAACAACAAGCGGACGCAGCAGTTCATCGTGCGTCGTCGTAGCAAGTAACAGGAAGCCGTCATGCCGCGTTCTCTCAAGAAAGGCCCGTTCGTCGACCTCCATCTGGCCAAGAAGGTGGAGGCCGCGGTCTCCGCCCACAACAAGCGCCCGATCAAGACCTGGTCGCGCCGCTCGATGATCGTGCCGGAAATGGTGGGCTTGACCATCGCCATCCACAACGGCCGCCAGCACGTGCCGGTGCTGATCAACGAGAACATGGTCGGGCACAAGCTTGGCGAGTTTGCGGTGACGCGCACGTTCAAGGGTCACGTCGGTGACAGGAAGGGCAAGTGATGAGCACTGAAGCGAAGGCGATTTTGCGCAGCGCCCGCATTTCGGCGCAGAAGGCACGCCTGGTGGCCGACTTGGTCCGCGGCCTGCCGGTGGGCAAGGCCAGCGACGTCCTCAATTACACGAACAAAAAGGCCGCCGTGATGGTGCGCAAGGTGCTGTTGTCCGCGGTGGCCAATGCCGAGAACAACCTTGGGGCGGATGTCGATGAACTGGTGGTTTCGCGCATCTTCGTAGACGAGGGTCCAATCTTGAAACGCATGTATGCCCGCGCCAAAGGCCGCGGTTCGCGCATTTCCAAGCGCACCAGCCACATCACCGTGGTTGTTGGCAACTGACCGGGGACATAGACGATGGGTCATAAAGTTCATCCCACCGGTATCCGCCTGGGCATCGCCAAGGACTGGAACTCGAAGTGGTATGCGAACAAGCGCGAATATGCCGAGTACCTGGTGGCCGACATCAAGGTGCGCCAGATGCTCAAGGAGAAGTTGGCGCAGGCCGGCATTTCCAAGATCCTGATCGAGCGCCCGGCCAAGACGGCACGGGTGACGATTTTCACCGCCCGGCCGGGCGTGGTGATCGGCAAGAAGGGCGAGGACATCGAGAAGCTGCGCAAGGAAGTCAGCGACATGATGGGCGTGCCCACGCACATCAACGTCAGCGAGGTGCGCAAACCCGAGCTGGACGCGCAGCTGGTCGCCGAGTCCATCGCCCAGCAGCTCGAACGCCGGATCATGTTTCGTCGCGCCATGAAGCGTGCGGTGGGCAATGCCATGCGTCTCGGCGCCCTGGGCATCAAGTTGAACGTGTCTGGCCGCTTGAACGGAGCTGAGATTGCCCGCTCCGAGTGGAGCCGCGAAGGGCGGGTGCCGCTGCATACCCTGCGCGCCGACATCGATTTCGGCCTGGCCGAGGCACGCACCACCTACGGCATCATTGGCGTCAAGGTGTGGATCAACAAGGGCGAGGTGTTCGACCTGGCGGCTGCTGCCCATGAGTCGAAGGACGAGCCAGCCGCGCAGCCCCGGCGCGACGCCGGTGAAGGCCGCCGCAGTGACGGCCGGCGTGACGGTGAAGGCCGCCGCGACCGGGCTGCGAAGTAAGGAGATTTGCCATGTTGCAGCCAAAACGCACGAAGTACCGCAAACAGTTCAAGGGTCGCAATGACGGCCTGGCGCAGTGCTCCAATCTGGTCAGCTTTGGCGAGTTCGGGCTGAAGTCTACCCAGCATGGTGCCCTCACCGCGCGGCAGATCGAGGCAGCGCGTCGCTGCATCACGCGCTTCGTCAAGCGCGGTGGCAGGCTGTGGATCCGCGTGTTTCCGGACAAGCCGGTATCCAAGAAGCCGATCGAGGTGCGCATGGGTGCGGGCAAGGGCAGCGTCGAGTTCTGGGTTGCGAATGTGCAACCCGGGCGCATGTTGTATGAAATCGAGGGCGTGCCCGAAGCCACCGCGCGCGAAGCCTTCCGCCTGGCTTCGGCCAAGCTTTCCGTACAGACCCAGTTCGT
Source organism: Rhodanobacter sp. FW510-R10 (assembly GCF_058781105.1). Lineage (NCBI taxonomy): Bacteria > Pseudomonadati > Pseudomonadota > Gammaproteobacteria > Lysobacterales > Rhodanobacteraceae > Rhodanobacter > Rhodanobacter sp. FW510-R10. Next base: position 1,584,298 of record NZ_JBYSWL010000001.1, read on the forward strand.
GACCAGGGCGGTGATGTGATGGCCAAGAAAGTCGACAGCCCGAGCAAGGAGCAATCGGTGGGCGAGCTGCAGCAGCAATTGCTGGACCTGCGCAAGGAGCAGTTCAACCTGCGCATGCAGAAGGGTTCGGGTCAGCTCAGCCAGCCGCATCAACTGCGCCGCGTGCGGCGCGACATCGCGCGCACGAAGTTCGTGCTCGGCGGCAAGAAGTAGAGGATGGCGGACATGAGCGCAAACAAAGCAGAAACAACGGCCGAGACGGTCGCCAAGAAGCCGCGCACCCTCGAGGGACGCGTCACCAGCAGCAAGATGGACAAGACGGTCACCGTGCTGGTGGAGCGCCAGGTGCAACACCGGTTGCTGGGCAAGACGATCCGGCGCTCGACCAAGTTGCACGCGCAGAACGACCTTGGCGCGGCCGAGGGCGATTTTGTGCGCATTGCGGAATGCCGCCCGCTGTCCAAGACCAAGCATCATCGCGTGGTCGAAGTCATTACGCGTGCCAACGGCTAAGGCGGAGATGCAACCATGATCCAGACTCAAAGCACGCTTTCGGCCGCTGACAACAGCGGCGCCAAGCAGCTCATGTGCATCAAGGTCCTTGGCGGTTCCAAGCGCCGGTATGCGCGCATCGGTGACGTCATCAAGGTGGCGATCAAGGACGCGATCCCGCGCGGCAAGGTCAAGAAGGGCGAGGTCTACAACGCCGTGGTGGTGCGCACCGCCCAGGGCGTGCGTCGCCCCGATGGTTCGTTGATCCGTTTCGACGACAACGCGGCGGTGCTCCTCAACAACAAGCTCGAGCCGGTCGGCACGCGCATCTTTGGACCGGTGACGCGCGAGCTGCGCAGCGAACGGTTCATGAAGATCGTGTCGCTCGCGCCCGAAGTACTTTGAGCGGGGTCCAGCAGACATGAATCGTATCCGCAAGGGTGACCACGTCGTCGTGATCGCCGGCAAGAACAAGGGTCAGCGCGGCGACGTGCTGCGGGTTGAGGGCGACCGCGTGGTCGTTTCCAACGTGAATCTGGTGAAGCGGCATACCAAGCCGAACCCTCAGGCAGACCAGGCAGGCGGGATCGTCGAACGCGAAGCGTCGATCCATCTCTCCAACGTATTGCTGTTCAACCCCGCCACGAACAAGGGTGGACGCGTCGGCACCAAAACGCTCGAGGATGGGCGCAAGGTCCGCGTGTTCCGTTCGAATGGCGAGGTCGTGGACGCGTAAGGACTATGACGATGACGCGCCTTCAGGCTTATTACAAAAATGAAGTTGTGGCCAAGCTCACCAAGCAGTTTGGCTACGCTAACGTGATGCAGGTGCCGCGCATCACCAAGATCACGCTCAACATGGGTGTGGGCGAGGCCGCGGCGAACAAGAAGGTGCTGGAAAACGCAGTTGCCGACATGGCCAAGCTGTCCGGGCAAAAGCCGGTCACCACCAAGGCGCGGCTTTCTGTGGCCTCGTTCAAGATCCGCGAGGGTTGGCCCATTGGCTGCAAGGTCACCCTGCGTCGTGCGCAGATGTTCGAATTCCTGGATCGGCTGATCAACATTTCCTTGCCGCGGGTGCGGGACTTCCGCGGCGTGTCGGGACGCTCATTCGATGGTCGCGGCAACTTCAATTTCGGTGTCGCCGAACAGATCATCTTCCCGGAGATCGATTTCGACCAGGTCGATGCGGTGCGCGGCATGAACATCTCGATCTCCACCACGGCAAAGACCGACGAGGAAGCCAAGGCGCTGCTGGCAGCCTTCAGCTTTCCGTTCAGGAACTGACAGGCGAATAACATATGGCCAAGAAATCCATGGTGAACCGCGACCTCAAGCGGGCCAAGATGATCCAGAAGTACGCGGCCAAGCGCGCAGCCTTGAAGGCAACCGTGCTCAGCCCGGCTTCTTCCTACGAGGAAAAGCTTGCTGCGCAGGATGCCCTGCAGAAGCTGCCACGTGACGCGAGTCCGGTGCGCTTTTCGACGCGTTGTGCCCTGACCGGCCGGCCGCGCGCGGTGTACGCAAAGTTCGGCCTGGGTCGCAACAAGCTGCGCGAGGCGACGATGCGCGGCGATGTTCCAGGGTTGCGCAAGGCCAGTTGGTGACGTTGCTGCTGGCGCACCGTTGCAGGCAGCGGTGATGTGTCTCCGGTTTTACTGATACAATGGACGGTCTGCCCGGGACGAAAGTCTGCTGCAGGCCCACAATTCAAATGATTTCCGGTTTTACTGGATATCGGTGCACTCAGAAGGATTCCTCATGAGCATGACTGATCCCATCGCCGACCTGTTTACGCGCGTGCGCAACGCCCAGGCCATGGGCAAGCCCAGCGTACGCATGCCGTCGTCGAAGTTGAAGGTGGCGATTGCCAACCTCCTCAAGAACGAGGGCTACATCCTCGACGCCCAGGCGGCGACGGTGGATGGCAAATCGGTACTCGAGATCAAGCTGAAGTATTTCGACGGGCAACCGGCGATCGAGAAGATCGTGCGTGTCAGCCGCTCCGGGCTGCGCGTGTATCGAGGCAAGAACGGGCTGCCCAAGGTGCTGGGTGGACTGGGGATCTCCATCATCTCGACCTCTGCCGGGTTGCTGACTGACGCGCAGGCCAGGGCCCGTGGCCTGGGCGGCGAAGTTATCGGCCAAGTGGCGTAAGGAGCCTTCGATGTCGCGTGTCGCAAAACAACCTGTCCGGCTCCCCAAGGGTGTCACCCTCAGCGTCGATGCCGACGGCATTGCGGTGAAGGGTGCCAAGGGCTCGCTTTCGATACATCATTTGCCGGGAGTGACCGTGTCCACTGAGGACGGCGTGGCCCGGGTGCACCTGGCAGAAGGTACGGACGACCGCTTTGGCGGTACCGCGCGAGCGTTGCTGGCGAATATGGTGCACGGCGTTACTTCCGGTTACGAGCGCAAGCTGGTGCTGGTTGGCGTTGGTTATCGCGCTTCCATGCAGGGCAAGGCGCTGGCGCTGAATCTCGGCTTTTCCCACCCGGTGACCTTCGATGCCCCGGCTGGCATCAGCATCGAGACTCCGTCGCAGACGGAGATCCTGGTCAAGGGCGCCGACAAGCAGGCGGTTGGGCAGGTGGCAGCAAAGATTCGCGGCCTGCGTCCGCCCGAGCCATACAAGGGCAAGGGTGTACGTTACGCGGATGAGAACATCACGTTGAAGGAAGCCAAGAAGGCATGATGCGCGGTTCCTGCGCGGAAGACCGGCCATCCGAGGCCGGACTCTACGAAAGAGCAGGAGCAGTTCGCTTATCCAGGTCGATCCGCTTTCCAGGAACAGACAGATGAACAAAAACGAGTCCCGACTGCGCCGTGCCAAAGCTACGCGCTCCCGCATCCGCCAGTTGGCGGTGCCGCGGTTGTCCGTGCATCGCAGTGGGCAACACATTTATGCGCAGGTTTTCGACGCCGCAGGCGCCCATGTGCTGGCTGCCGCCTCGACCTTGCAGAAATCCGTGGCCGAAGGTATCACCGGTACGCGCAACATCGCGGCCGCGGCGGCGGTGGGCAAGGCGGTTGCCGAGCGTGCGCTGGCGGCCGGGGTGACGGCGGTGGCGTTCGATCGTTCCGGGTACCGTTACCACGGCCGGGTCAAGGCACTGGCCGACGCCGCGCGCGAGGCCGGGCTGAAATTCTGAACTGGCGCGAGGAATCGGCGCCCGGTGCGCCAGCCGCGGCTGGGGACCTTACGTGATGTGGCACACAACTTCGAGCGGCTTGGCCGCAGGCAAACGCCCCGGTTCATTCCGGCATATGGATAAAGCACATGGCTTCTAGTGATCGCGAAAATTCGGATGGCATGCTGGAAAAGCTGATTGCCGTCAACCGGGTGGCCAAGACCGTCAAAGGTGGCCGCCAGATGAGCTTCACCGCATTGACCGTGGTGGGCGATGGCGCCGGCAAGGTCGGACTGGGATATGGCAAGGCGCGCGAGGTGCCGGTAGCTATTTCCAAGGCCATGGAACGTGCGCGCCGCCAGTTGGTCGATGTGCAGCTGAACAACGGTACGCTGTGGTACCCGGTCAAGGCCAATCATGGTGCGGCGCACGTCTACATGCAGCCGGCATCTGAAGGTACCGGCGTGATTGCCGGCGGTGCCATGCGTGCGGTGCTCGAAGTGGTCGGAGTCAAGGACGTCCTGGCCAAGGCGGTCGGTTCGCGCAATCCAATCAACCTGGTGCGGGCCACGATCAAGGGTTTGCAGGCGGTTGCCTCGCCCGCGAAGATCGCAGCCAAGCGCGGCAAGACGGTCGAGGAGGTCATGGGCAATGGCTAAGGCAGCAACAGCGGCAAGGCCAACCATACGCGTGCGGCTGGTCAAGAGCCTGCGCGGCACGCAGGCACGTCATCGCCTGAGCGTCAAGGCCTTGGGCTTGAACAAGATAAATGACGTGCGTGAATTGGTTGACAGCCCGCAGGTCCGTGGGTTGATCAACACCGTGTACTACCTCGTACGGGTTGAGGAATAGCCATCATGCGATTGAACGACATCCAGCCAAACGACGGTGCGAACCAAAAGCGCAAGCGCGTCGCGCGCGGCGTGGGTTCGGGCCTGGGCAAGACCGCCGGCCGGGGCCACAAGGGCCAGCATGCGCGTGCCGGTGGTACCCACAAATTTGGCTTCGAGGGCGGCCAGATGCCGCTCAACCGGCGTCTGCCGAAAGTTGGCTTCCGCTCCAAGCTCAAGGCACAAAGCCAGGAGGTGTTCCTGTACCAGCTGGCCGGCCTGAAGGACGCGGTGATTACCCTGGACGTGCTGCGCGCAGCCGGCTTGGTGGATGGGCAGGCGCGCAAGGTCAAGGTGGTGCTGCAGGGATCGATTGGCCGCGCGGTGAAGCTGTCAGGCCTGTTGGCCACGGCCGGCGCCAAGGCGGCGATCGAGGCCGCCGGCGGCAGCGTGGAGTAGGACGGTGGCCGCAGGCAAGGACAATACGCTGGGCAAGTTGGGCAAGCTGACGGAGCTGCGTCAGCGCCTTGTCTTCGTGGTCCTGTCGTTGGTCGTGTTTCGCCTGGGTTCGTTCATCCCGGTGCCCGGTGTGAATCCCGAGGCGATGAGCAACCTGGTCAACGGCAACGGCCTGATGGACATGTTCAACATGTTTTCGGGCGGTGCGCTGGAGCGCTTCTCGGTCTTTGCACTGGGCGTGATCCCGTACATCTCGGCCTCCATCGTGTTCCAGATGATGGGTGCCGTGGTGCCGAGCCTGATGGCCTTGCGCAAGGAAGGCGAAGCCGGCAAGCGCAAGATGACCATGTACACGCGCTATGCCACGGTCGGCTTGGCCTTGGTGCAGTCGTTCGGGATCGCCGCCGCCCTGCAGGGCCAGGTCGCGGCCGGTGGCGCGCCAGTGGTCTACACCCCAGGGCCCGGCTTCATTTTGTCTGCGGTCATCGGCCTGACGGCGGGCACCATGCTCCTGACCTGGATCGGCGAGCAGATGACCGAGCGCGGCGTCGGCAACGGCATTTCGCTGCTGATCTTCGCCGGCATCATTGCCGGCCTTCCCGGAGCCGTGGTGCAGACGCTAGGCATGGCAAACAACGGCGAGCTGTCCCTGCTCAAGCTGCTGATGGTTTTTGGTGCGGCGCTGGCGGTGACCGCGTTCGTGGTGTTTGTCGAGCGTGCGCAGCGGCGGATCACGGTCAACTATGCCAGGCGCTCGGGTGGGCAGAAGGCGTACATGAACCAGACCTCCAGCTTGCCGCTGAAGATCAACATGTCGGGCGTCATCCCGCCAATTTTTGCTTCCAGCCTGCTGATGTTCCCGGCGACGGCGGTGACCTGGTTCAGTACCGGTAGCCCGTCGCGGTGGATGCAGGAAGTCACCCAGCAATTGACCCCAGGGCAGCCGTTCTACGAGATGATTTCCGCGGCCCTGGTGTTTGGGTTCGCGTTTTTCTACACCGCGATCGTGTTCAATGCCGAAGAGACGGCGGACAACTTGAAGCGTTCGGGCGCGTTGATTCCCGGTATCCGTCCAGGCAAGGCCACGGGGGCGTATGTCGATGCGGTCATGACCCGACTGACCCTGGTGGGCGCGATTTACCTGGTTGCGGTGTGCGCGATCCCGTCGTTCATGCAGGGCTATTGGCACGTGCCGTTTTATTTCGGTGGTACCTCATTGCTGATCGTGGTGGTCGTGGTGATGGATTTCACTGCGCAGATCCAGGCGCATCTGGTGAGCCACCAGTACGAAAGTTTGTTGAAAAAGGCCAATCTGCGCCGCAGCTGAGCAAGCTGCGGGCATTGACCGTGGGCGGGCCGGGGTTGCCGGGTCGCGCTACTTCCCTGTCACGGGGATTCACGTTACACTTGCGCGTTTACCGCGCGAGCTAGGTATTCGGAGAGCTACGTCATGGCGCGCATCGCAGGTGTCAATTTGCCGGTCCAGAAGCAGGTGTGGGTCGGCCTGCAAAGCATTTATGGCATCGGCCGCAGCCATGCCAAGCGGATTTGCGCCGAGGCTGGCGTGGCCCCCGAGACCCAGATCAAGGCGCTGAGCGAAGGCGAAGTCGAGAAGCTGCGTCGCGAGATCGGCAAGTATACGGTCGAGGGTGACTTGCGCCGCGAGGTCGGCATGGCGGTCAAGCGTTTGATGGACCTGGGTTGCTACCGCGGCCTGCGCCACCGTCGTGGCCTGCCGGTGCGTGGTCAGCGCACGCGCACGAATGCGCGGACCCGCAAGGGCCCCCGTCGCGCCATCAAGAAGTAAGCGATTGAACTAGTGCGATCATCCGTGATCGCGAAGATCAAAAGGCGGCCATCGGTGGTCGCACTGATTTCCAAGAGCCCCAAAAATTATGGCGAATCCGGTCAAAACCAAGAAGAAAGTCAAACGTGTGGTCACCGATGCCGTGGCCCATGTGCAGGCATCCTTCAACAACACCATCGTGACCATTACCGACCGGCAGGGCAATGCCTTGTCCTGGGCGACGGCTGGCGGCGCCGGCTTTCGTGGCTCGCGCAAATCCACGCCGTTTGCCGCACAGGTGGCGGCGGAAAAGGCCGGGCGCGCCGCCGGCGATTACGGCATCAAGACGGTGGAAGTACGGATCAAGGGCCCGGGCCCCGGGCGTGAATCCGCGGTACGCTCGTTGAATGCGCTGGGGCTGAAGGTGCTTAACATCATCGACGTCACCCCGATTCCGCACAACGGTTGCCGGCCCCCGAAGAAGCGGCGGGTGTAAGTGCGGTCAGTACTGATCGCGTGGATCAAAGAACCGTCATTCTTCGCGGAAATTAGTGAATGCGATCATCCTTGATTGCTTGAATCAAAATCCCGCCATCCATGACGGAAATTAATAAATGCGATCGATCCCTGATCGCGTGGATCAAAAACCCGCCATCCTGGGCGGACTTTTCAAGTTTTAGCGATCATCCGTGATCGCGTGGATCAAAAACCCGCCATCCTTGGCGGACTTTTCAAAAAGGCAGAGATCAACCATGGCACGTTATCGTGGAGCCACTTGCAAACTTGCCCGACGTGAAGGCGCGGACCTCAGCCTGAAAAGTCCGGCGCGCGCGCTGGATTCGAAGTGCAAGTTGGAAAACAAGCCCGGCCAACATGGCGTGAACAAGCGCATGCGCATGTCCGACTATGCCGTGCAGTTGCGCGAGAAACAAAAGGTCAAGCGCATCTATGGCGTGTTGGAGCGGCAGTTCGGCAATTACTACACCAAGGCGACCACGCTCAAGGGCAATACCGGCGAGAACCTGCTGCGTCTGCTGGAGAGCCGTCTGGACAACGTTGTGTATCGCATGGGCTTTGCGGTCACGCGCGCGCAGGCGCGGCAACTCGTGTCGCACAACGCGGTGCTGGTGAACGGCAGGAAGGTGGACATTCCCTCCTACCAGATCCGGCCCGGCGATGCCGTGTCCTTGACCGAGCGCGCGCGGGCGCAGCTGCGGGTACAGGAAGCGGCGACCATTTTCGACACGATGGACCTGCGCCCGATGTGGGTCGAAGTCGATACCAAGAAATTTGAGGGTACGTTCAAGTCGATGCCGGATCGTGCCGACTTGCCTTCCGACATCAATGAGGCATTGATCGTCGAGCTGTACTCGAAGTAATTACGGGAGCTCTGCATGGCAGTTTCATCTACAAGTGTGTTGCGGCCGCGTGGCCTCAACGTCGAGCAGCTCGGGGCCAACCATGCCAAGATCGTGGTCGAGCCGCTGGAGCGCGGGTTTGGCCACACGCTGGGCAACGCGCTGCGGCGCGTGATGTTGTCCTCGATTCCTGGCAGTGCCATCGTCGAGGTCGAGATCGATGGTGTGCTGCACGAGTACACAACGCTGGAAGGGCTGCAGGAAGACGTCATCGACGTCCTGCTCAACCTCAAGGGCGTGGCCATTCGCCAGCACACCGGCGACGAGGTGACGCTGACCCTGTCACGCAAGGGCAAGGGCGTGGTTACGGCCGGGGACATCGTCCTCGATCACTCGGTGGAGATCATCAACCCCGAGCACGTGATCTGCCATCTGACCAAGGACATCACGCTCAATATGCGCCTCAAGGTGCGGCGTGGCGTCGGCTACCAGCCGGCGAGCGCCCGCGTGCATCCGGAGGACGAGACCCGGCCAATCGGGCGCCTGCAGTTGGACGCTTCGTTTGCGCCAGTGTTGCGCGTCGCGTACGAAGTGGACGCGGCCCGCGTTGAGCAGCGCACGAACCTCGACAAGTTGGTGCTGGATATCGAGACCAACGGCACGATTGGCGCGGAAGATGCCGTGCGCAAGGCAGCCGAGATCATCAACGACCAACTGACCGTGTTCGGCGACTTCTCGCGACGCGAGGCGGACGCCACCGAGGCTGAGCAGAGCGGATTCGATCCGCTGTTGTTGCGCCCGATCGACGACCTGGAGCTCACCGTGCGCTCGGCCAACTGCCTGAAGGCCGAGAGCATCTATTACATCGGCGACCTGGTGCAGAAGACCGAGGTGGAGTTGCTCAAGACCCCGAATCTCGGCAAGAAGTCGCTGACGGAAATCAAGGACGTCCTTGGTGGCCGCGGGCTTGCCCTTGGCATGAAGCTCGAGAATTGGCCGCCGCCCGGCGTTGCCAACGGCATGCAGCTAGGCTGAGTAAGCAACAGAATCAATTGGAATCAAGACCATGCGCCACCAAAAATCCGGACGCAAGCTCAATCTCACGAGTGCCCATCGGCAGGCCATGTTTCGCAACATGGCGTCGTCGCTGTTCAAGCATGAGCTGATCCGTACCACCTTGCCCAAGGCCAAGGAGCTGCGTCGGGTTGCCGAGCCCCTGATCACCCTGGCCAAGACCGACGGCGTGGCCAATCGGCGCCTGGCTTTCTCGCGCATGCGTGACAAGGAAGCGGTGGGCAAGTTGTTCATGGAGCTGGGGCCCCGTTATCGCGAACGCGGCGGTGGCTATTTGCGCATCCTGAAGTGCGGCTACCGCGTCGGCGACAATGCGCCCATGGCCTATGTCGAGTTGATTGGTCGGCCGCAGGGCGAGCAGGTCGCTGGCGAATAGTCATCGGCCAACCCCGCTTCCCGCGGGCGACCACAGCCATTTGGGGCGGGCTTGTTTGATGCCGGATCAGTCGCCGCTTGTCTGCGGCTTGTCGTCGGTTTGCCTGACAGCGTGACCGTGACCCGCTACAGTTGCTGCTTTCGCGTTGTGGCACTTCCATGAATCCACGCTCATGGTCATATCGAACCGGCTTCTCGCTCGGGTTCGTCATTTGTTGCGGCCTGATGGCGTTCGCCCTGTACGCCCAGTATGCCCTGGGCATGTCGCCGTGCCCGCTGTGTGTGCTGCAGCGCATTGCCTTCCTGTTCATGGCCCTGTTCTTCCTGGTTGGTGGCCTTCACGCGCCTCGCGGGCCAGCACGCTGGGTGTATACAGGCCTGGTCGGGCTCGGGGCGCTCGGTGGTGCCGTCACCGCGGCCCGGCATTTGTGGTTGCAGTCGCTGCCGCCCGATCTGGTGCCCTCGTGTGGACCGGGGATTGGTTATCTGTTCGATGCGTTTCCGCTCGCCACCATGCTGCACAAGGTGTTTACCGGCTCCGGCGAATGTGCCACGGTAGAGCCGATCCTCGGCTTGCCGATGCCGGCCTGGACCCTTGTCTGGTTCATTGCCCTGGCGGTGTTGGCCGTCGTCGTGAGTTTGCGGCGCTCCCGTGCATGAGCAAGACCGTGATGTTTCCGAGACTTCGAGCATGAGCCAGCCATTAGCAGCGTCAATGACCCCTGATGTCTGGGCGCCGGATTCGTGGCACCGGCGCACCGCGTTGCAGCAACCGCATTACGAGGACGCAGACGAGTTGGCCGCCGCGTGTCGCGCCCTCGCGCAGCTGCCGCCGCTGGTTACCTCATGGGAAGTCCTTGGCCTGAAGCAGATGCTGGCCGAGGCGCAGGTTGGACAGCGCTTCCTGCTGCAGGGCGGCGAGTGCGCAGAGAGCTTTGCCGATTGCCAGAGCCCGATCATTTCCAACCGGCTCAAGGTGCTGCTGCAGATGAGCCTGGTGCTGGTGCATGGGCTGCAAAAGCCCATCATCCGCGTCGGTCGTTTTGCCGGGCAGTACGCCAAGCCGCGCTCAGCCGACACCGAGACGCGCGAGGGGGTGAGTCTGCCCAGCTTCCGCGGCGACCTCGTCAACGGCTCGGAATTCACCGCCGCGTCCCGACGTGCCGACCCGCAGCGTATGTTGCAGGCACACGCGCATTCGGCACTGACAATGAACTTCGTGCGCGCCCTGGTCGACGACGGCTTTGCCGACCTGCGGCATCCGGAATACTGGAATCTGGCCTGGGTCGAGCGCTCGCCGCTGGCTGCCGAATACCGGCAAATGGTGCGCGCTATCGGCGATTCCCTGCGCTTTATGGAAATGCTGGCCGGCCCGATCGGTGGTTTCAGCAAGGCGGATTTCTTTACTTCACATGAGGCCTTGCTGCTGGACTACGAGCAGGCGCTGACGCGGCAAATCCCGCGCCATCCGGGCTGGTTCAATCTTTCCACGCACTTCCCCTGGATTGGCATGCGCACGGCGGCGCTCGATGGCGCGCACGTCGAATACTTCCGCGGCATCCGCAATCCCATCGCGGTGAAGATTGGCCCGTCGGTGACGCCAGAGGTGCTGCTGCCGCTCATCGACGTGCTCAACCCCGAGGATGAGCCCGGGCGCCTGACCCTCATCCACCGCATGGGCCATGCGCGGATTGGTACCGCGTTGCCACCGCTGCTGGCGGCGGTCAAGCGTGAGGGGCGGCGCGTCCTGTGGGTGGCGGATCCGATGCACGGCAACACCGAGAGCACCTCAAGCGGGCGCAAGACGCGCCGCTTCGACAACATCCACGCGGAGCTCGACCAGGCGCTGGACATCCATGCGGCTGAAGGCACCCGCCTCGGCGGCGTGCACCTGGAGCTCACCGGCGAGGACGTGACCGAATGCATGGGCGGAGCGCGCGACCTGTCGGAGTCCGATCTCGATCGCGCGTACAAGTCGATGGTTGATCCCCGGCTCAACTACGAGCAGTCGCTGGAACTGGCGATGCTGATCGTGCGCAAGTCCCGGGGCAAGGTGGGCGCCTTGCCGCACGGGCTCACTCGCGGATCGTAGCGGGGAATCGCGGCGGCTGGCGGGTATGGCTGTGCTGCTCGAAGCCGTAGGCAATGGAGATGAGCGTCGGCTCGCTCCATCGCGGACCAAACAGCAGGATGCCGATTGGCAGGCCGTGGGCAAATCCCGCCGGTACGGTGATCGACGGGTAACCGGCCACCGCGGCTGGTTGCGAGGCACCGCCCACCACATGCTCGCCCAGCACCAGGTCGATCACGGGCGCAGGCCCTGGCCCTGGCGCCAGCAATGCATCCAGGTGGTGCGCCTTGAGCGCTGCGTCGATACCTTCAGGCCCCGATAGTTGCTTTGCCTTGGCCAGGGCATCGGTGTAGGCCTTGTCGCTGAGCGGGCCCTGCGCTTCGGCATGCAGGAACGTTTCCTGCCCGAACCAGGGCATTTCCTCGGCTGCGTGCGCGTTGTTGAAGGCGATCAGGTCGGCCAGCGTATGCACGGCCAGGCCCTTGCGTGTGGCGAGATAGGCGTTGATGTCGTGCTTGAAGTCGTACGCCAGCACGATGTCCTCGAGCGCTCCGAGTTCGTGCAGGTGTGGCAGGACCACCGGGTCCACGATGATTGCGCCTTGCGCCTTCATCGTGGCGATGGCGGCAGCGAGCACGCGGTCGGCATTCGGCTCCTTGCCGGCAAGTTCGCGTACCACGCCGATGCGTTTGTCGCGCAGGCCGTTGGCGTCGAGGTAGCGGGTGTAGTCGGTGGCGTGCGCGTTCGCCCCAGCGGTCGCCGAATCGCTGGGATCGCTGCCGGCAATCACCGTGAGCAGCGCGGCCGCATCGGCCACGTTACGCGCCATCGGCCCGGCCGTGTCCTGGTTGTGGCTGATAGGCACAATGCCGGTACGACTGACCAAGCCAAGTGTGGGCTTGATGCCGACAATGCCATTCATCGCCGAGGGGCAGACGACCGAGCCGTCTGTTTCCGTGCCGATGGCCACTGGACTGAAGCCGGCGGCGACCGCGACCGCCGAGCCCGAGCTGGATCCGCAGGGGTTGCGGTCCAGTGCGTAGGGGTTGTGGGTTTGTCCACCGCGACCGCTCCAGCCGCTGCTCGAGTGGGTCGACCGGTAGTTCGCCCACTCGCTGAGGTTGGTCTTGCCCAGGATCAGGGCGCCGGCGTTGCGCAACCGCGCCACCAGGGCGGCATCGTGCGCTGCCGGTGCGCGGGTCAGCGCCAGCGAGCCGGCGGTGGTCAGCATGTGGTCACCGGTGTCGATGTTGTCCTTGAGCAGCACCGGGATGCCGTACAGCGGGCCAGGCGATTTCCGCTTGGCGCGCTGCGCGTCGAGTGCCGCGGCCAGGGTCAGCGCCTCGGGGTTGGTTTCGATGATGGCGTGCAGGGTGGGGCCGTGACGGTCCAGGCTATTGATCCGCGCCAGCAGTTGTCGCGCCAGTTGCCGGCTGGTGAGTGTGCCTGAGTGCAGGCGCGACTGCAGTTCGCCGAGCGTGGCGTAGGGCAAGGTCAATGGCGGTTCGGGTGCCGCCGCATGGCTGATGCCGACGAGGAGCAAACTGGTGACGATGCCGAAGCAGATGCCTATGTACTTCATGTGGACTCCCATACGCCAAGAGCAGAAGGGTCGGGGCAGAAGGTCGCGGCAGCAGAATGCGTCGCACGGTGCGATCGTCGTCCGGCGCGCGCAGCCTATAATGAGCGGATGAGAAGCATAAGGCGATGCGAAGCATGGAAGCTGTGGGCGGCTGCTTTCCTGGCGGCAGCCACGGCGCCTGGTGTGTTTGGCCGGGATGCGGCCAACGCGCAGGTGCCCGACACCTTGCAGCAGCGCATCGCGGCGTGCACGACGTGCCACGGTGTGCATGGCGAAGGTACGCCCGGCAGCAAGTACTTTCCACGCCTGGCTGGCAAGCCCGCCGGCTACCTCGCGCGGCAGATCCAGAATTTCCAGGATGGCTTGCGCAAGTACCCGCCCATGGAATACACCGTGCGCAACCTCAGCCCGGCTTACATGCGCGAGATCGCCGATTATTTTTCGGTACAGCAGGTGCCCTATGCGCGCTCGCCGGTGCCACCGGTGACTGCCGCGATCCTGCAGCGGGGCGAGCAACTGGCACGTCATGGCGATCCGCAACGCAAGGTTCCGGCTTGCGCCAGCTGTCATGGGGTCGAATTGACCGGGGTGGAACCCGCCATCCCGGGTCTGGTGGGCTTGCCCTACGACTACATCAGCTCGCAACTGGGTGCATGGCGCACGCACACACGCGCCATGCGTAAACCCGACTGCATGGCCGTCGTCGCCGGCCGTTTGCAGGAGTTGGACATCACGGCCGTCGCGGCCTGGCTGGCCAGCCGGACCCTGCCGGCGCACGTGCGGCCACAGCCGCCTGGCAGCGTCAAGCCGCCCTTGCCCTGCGGTGTGCTTGAGGCGGCGGGAGCGGGGGCATGAGGCGCTGGCTGGCGGTCCTGGTGCTCGCCCTGGTGCTGGCCATGCTTGGCGGGTGGTGGTGGATGGCCAGCCAGCGCACCGACCAGGTGGCCACACCCGAGGTGGGAGCGTTGTCGGCTGCGGCGCTGGCCGACCCGGCCTTGGTCGCGCGCGGCGCGTACCTGGCCGCGGCGGGCGACTGCGCCGGCTGCCACAGTGTGCGCGGCGGTCCGCCGTATGCGGGCGGGCGCTCCATTCCCACCCCGTTTGGGACTATCTCTGGACCGAATCTGACGCCCGATGCGGCAACCGGTATCGGGCACTGGTCCTTTGCCGACTTCTGGCGCGCCTTGCACCACGGGCAACGGAAGGACGGCCAGTGGCTGTATCCAGCTTTCCCGTTCACCTCCTACACCAAGGTCACGCCAGAGGACGCGCGGGCGATCTTCGCCTACCTGCGTTCGCTGGCTCCGGTGCGGCGGGAAGCGGACGCCGCGAAGTTGAGTTTTCCCTACAACCTGCGTTCGACGCTGGCGGTGTGGCGTGCACGGTATTTCCAGCCAGGAGTGTTCCAGCCCGATAGCCAGCAGTCCGCCGCCTGGAACCGCGGTGCCTACCTGGTACAGGGCCTGGGCCATTGCAACGAATGTCACGCGCCGCGCAATGCCTGGGGTGCCACCATCGGCGCCTGGTTGTCGGGCGGCGAGATCCCGCGCCAGGACTGGTATGCGCCGGACTTGAGCATGCAGGCGAACGGCGGCCTGCAGGGCTGGACCACCGGGGATGTGGTGGATTTGCTGAAGACCGGCCACGCGGCCAAGGGCGCGGCATTCGGGCCGATGGCCGACGTGGTGGCGGACAGCACGCAGTTCCTGGGTGACGCCGACTTGGACGCGATCGCCACCTACCTGGCCAGCCTGCCGCCCCGCGAGGCCCGGCAGGCCCCACGCTCAGCGTTCAACGTCAAGCGCATCACTGCTGCCGGCGAAAAGGTGTATCGCCAACATTGTGCCGATTGCCATGGCGACGACGGCCGTGGTGTGGCCGGCATCTATCCGCCGCTGGACGGCAACTCGGCGGTGACCGAGCCGACCGGAATCAATGCCGTGCGCACGGTGTTGCTGGGTGGCTTCCCGCCGGTGACAGCCGGCAATCCGCGGCCGTATTCGATGCCGCCGTACGCCCAGCAGTTGGACGACAGCGACGTCGCCCTGGTGGTCAGTTACATTCGCCAGGCCTGGGGCAACCAGGCGTCCATCGTGCGCCCGGAGCAGGTAAGCAAGTACCGGCATACCCCGATCGACTGAATTGGCTGCCTGGAGCCGTGGCGCCCGCGCCGCGGTGGCAGTCAAGCCCGCGGCGCCTCCAGCAGGAAGTCGGTGAATTGGAAGCGGCCGTCGCGCAACACCGACTCGCCGCGGCGCAGCGACAGGTCGGCGCGGAACAGCGGCCCACCATAACTCAGCGTATGGAACTCGCCGCGTTCCCCACAGGGATCCGTGCCCAACGGAAGCCCGTCGAGCAGCAGGCCGTCAAAGGCACGTCCGCAAAACGCCGGATCGAGTTGCTGGGTATCCACGCAGCACAGCACCGCGCGGTGTCCCTCGCTGACGAAACGCCGGGCAAGGCGCGCCGTGTCCTCACCCCAGAGCGGAAAGACGGCGCGCCAGTTTTCCCGCCCCAGCTGGCGCACGCGGTAATCGCGCACGTCCTGCAGGAACAGGTCGCCGAAGGCACAGTGGCGGATGCCCGGCCAGCGCATGCGCGCCTGTGCCAAGGCGGCTGCCTGGGCCTGTTCATAGGCTTCGTTGCTGCCCGGCCAGTCGATGGGCACCTCCATTACGGGCAGGCCCAGCGCATCGGCCTGGGCCAGCAGCACATCGTGCTGGATACCGTGCATGGCCACCCGCCGGTAGCTGCGGTTCAGCGTGGTGAACAGGGCGACCACCTGCCAGCGCGGGTCGGCACGCAGGCGCTGCAATGCCAGCAGGCAGTCCTTGCCTCCGCTCCAGGCCAGAAGTATCGGAGTGCGCTCCATGCTTGTACTGTAGCGCTCCAAGTGCCTTGCCGGCGCTGAGGCGGCCGGACCGGGCTCCAACAAGCGATGGGGCATGGTTCGAACCATGTCACCGGCGGTTGGTCCATGGTCCGAGCCACGGTAGCGGAAGTCGCCAGGTTTGGTGCGGCGGGCAGTGATTGGAGAGTGCGGTGAGCGAGGAGATCCTGATCAATGTGACGCCGCGCGAGACGCGGGTGGGCGTGGTCGAGAACGGTATGCTGCAGGAGGTGCATGTCGAGCGTGCCTCGAAGCGTGGCTACGTGGGCAACGTCTACAAGGGACGCGTGCAGCGCGTGATGCCGGGCATGCAGGCTGCATTCGTGGAGATCGGGTTGGAGCGCGCGGCATTCCTGCACGTGTCCGACATCCTGCGCCCGGCGCCGGTGGAAGGCGTAGAGCCGGTCGAGGAGGCGCATGTGCCCTTGATCAGCGAACTGGTGCACGAGGGCCAGGAGATCGTGGTGCAGGTGGCCAAGGATCCGCTTGGCACCAAGGGCGCGCGGCTGTCGGCCAACCTTTCCATTCCGTCGCGTTATCTCGTGCTGTTGCCGCACGCGCAGACCCTGGGCGTCTCCGCGCGTATCGAGGATGAGGCCGAACGCCAGCGCCTGCGCGACATCCTGCTGTCGCTGCTCGGTGACGCCGCCGGACAGGCGCGGCTGGGTTACATCGTGCGCACCAATGCCGAGGGGCAGAGCGCCGAGTCGCTGGCCTTCGACGTCGCCTACCTGGGCCGGGTCTGGCGGGTGCTGCAGGAAAACATCGCCAAGGCCAAGGTCGGCGAGTGCGTGTACGAGGAATTGCCCCTGCCGCTGCGCAGCTTGCGCGACATGCTCAATGCCGACATCGAGAAGGTGCGCGTGGACTCGCTTGTGACCCATGCCAGCGTGGTCAAGTTCGTGCACAAGTTCATGCCGCAGTTGGACAGCCGCATTGAACACTACGACGGGGAACGGCCGATCTTCGACATGTACGGCGTGGAAGACGAAATCCAGCGCGCGCTGAGGAAGGAGGTGCCGTTGAAATCCGGCGGCTACCTGGTCATCGACCAGACCGAGGCGATGACCACGATTGACGTCAATACCGGTGCCTATCTCGGCTCGCGCAACCTGGAGGAGACGGTCTACCGCACCAATCTCGAAGCCGCGCAGGCAGCCTCGCGCCAGCTGCGCCTGCGCAACCTCGGCGGCATCATCATCATCGACTTCATCGACATGTTCGATGAGGAGCACAAGCGCCAGGTATTGCGCATGTTGAACAAGGGCTTGGCCCGCGACCATGCGCGCACCACGGTGTTCCCGATTTCGGCCTTGGGGCTGGTGGAGATGACACGCAAGCGAACCACCGAGAGCCTCTGGCGGCAATTGTGCGAACCTTGTCCGGTATGCGACGGGCGCGGCATGTTGAAGAGTGCCGAAACTGTGACCTACGAGATCTTTCGCGAGATCACGCGTGCCGTGCGCCAGTTCAATGCGGAACAATTGCTGGTGATGGCGAGCCCGCAGGTGGTCGACCATATCCAGGAAGAAGAGTCCGGGGCGGTGGCCGAGCTGGAAGAATCCATTTCCAAGAGCATCCGCTTCCAGGCGGAGGCGCAATATTCGCAGGAACAGTTTGATGTGGTGTTGCTGTAAGTTCGGCACAGATTGGCGGGCGTGAAGACACGCTGGAAGCACGGCTTGCGCAGCGGCGCGCGGGCGTCGTCCTGGGTCGCTGGCATCCTGGTGATCGTCCTGGCGGTCGTGGTCGGCCTTGCGCAGTTGTTGCTGCCGCTGGTGGCCAGGCATCCGGAGTGGGTGGCCGAGCAGCTCACTACGCGCCTGCATCGGCCGACCAGCTTCGAGTCGATGCGCGGGCAATGGACGGCCTCCGGACCATTGCTGGCATTGCACGGGGTGACCGTCGGACCGCCGGCTGGCCGGGCCGCGGACAGCCTGCACATCCCCGAGGTGGACCTGCGGCTGGATTTCAGTGCCTGGGTGGTACCTGGGCGACATCTGTTCAACGTGCATGTGCGCGGCCTGCGCGCGACGGCCATCCGTACCCGGGACGGCAAGTGGCAGGTGATGGGCGCTGGGGTGGATCTCAGTGGGCCGAGCATCGACCTCGGCCATCTGTCGGCCGACCTGTGGCTGGACAACCTGCAGTTGGCGGTCGACGACCAGCGTTCGAGGCGGCGTTTCGATTTGCTGGTGCCGCAGTTGCGGATCAACCGGACGGCCCGGGGGCGCGTGCGCCTGGCCGGCATCGTGCAGCGGCAGCACAGCGCCGGAGTGCTGCGGGTGGCCGGGGATTTCCGGCAAGGCCAGGGTACGGGCGCGCTGTGGGTCGGCCTGGATGCGAGCGACCTGCGCCACCTGCTGTCCGGCGTCGAGATTGGCGGTTACCGGCTGGACGATGGCCGCGGCCGCGTGGCCGCCTGGCTGCGTTGGCGTGGGGGCCAGTTGGCCGATGCCGTGGTGCAGCTGGATCTTGCCAACCTGGCAATCTCCAGCGCCACGGTGCAACGCGTGCAGGCCGGTCCGCTGCATGGCCTGGCCGGCCTGCGGCGCGTCGGCGATGACTATCGCTTGGGTTGGGCCGGCGACGACGGGGGCGCGGCTGTGGCCTTGGTGCGTGCTCCGGGTACACCACAGATGGCAGTTGGCTTGGCAGCCCGCGACTGGCAACTGGCACCATGGCTGCCCCTGCTGGCCCTGAAGCCGGGGCTGGCACAAGGCCTCGTGCAGTGGCTGGGCCACGGGCAGCCGCGTACATTGGCAAACAAGCTCGACCTGGGCTGGAGCCACGCCCATGGCCTGCAGGCGGTGGACCTCGAGTTCTCCGGCGTGCGCATCGATCCGGTCGGCAAGCTGCCTGGGCTGGACCGGTTGGCCGGCCACCTGGCGGGCGACGACGAGGCGCTGAGCCTGAGCTTGCCCGCGCAGGCGGCCACAATCAACTTGCCAGGCCTGTTTCGCCAGCCCCTGGAGCTGTCGAAACTCGACGGCAGCCTGGCGCTCTGGAAGGACGATGCCAGTTGGGTACTTGGCTTGGATGCGCTGACTGTTGCGGCTGCGGACTACACCGCCCAGGTGCGCGGAAAGCTCGCCTTTCCGGCAGCGGGCGGCGCCCCCTCGGCCGAGCTGTTTGCCACGGTGGGCGAGGCCAAGGTGCCGGCAGCCAAGCTGTTCTGGCCGAGCTCGATGCCGGCCGCGACGATGGCGTGGCTGGACCGGGCTCTGGTGGCAGGCCGCGTCGAGAATGCCCAGGTGATCCTGCGCGGGAATCTGGCGGACTGGCCGTTCGTCCATCACGAAGGTCGTTTCGAGGCGCACGTCCCCATTCACGACCTGACCCTCGACTATGCACCCGGTTGGCCACGTGCCGAACGGGCGGAGGTGGTGGCCGACTTTGTCGGTGGCGGGTTCCGGGCGGTGGCCAGCACGGCCCAGACCCTGGGTGTCCATGCCACGTTGGCGGCAGCCGACATCGCGGATTTTGCCAGTGCGCCGCTCGAGCTCAGCATTCGCGGCGGCGGCAGCGGTGGCGACCTGATGCGGTTCGTGCGCGCCAGCCCGATCGGCAATGGGCAACGTGACACGCTGGACAAATTGAGCCTGGGCGGCACCGGCACGTTTGCCATGCACCTGGAATTGCCCTTGCACACGGATGACGCGCCGATGCTCAGCGGTGCGGTGGCATTGAGCGGCGCGGATTTGCGTGCTCCGGACTGGCACCTCGAGCTGAAGCAGCTCGAGGGGCCGTTGCGTTTCGACCTGCGGGGTATCGAAGCCGAGAGTCTGCAGGCGGCATTCCAGGGCCGCGCTTCGACCTTGGCCCTGGCCATTGGCGACGTCCCCGCTCACCCGGACACCTCGGTCTGGGTGCAGATGCGCGGTGACTACAGCCTCGCTGACCTGGTGCGCGATTATCCCAGCCTGGCCTGGATTGGCCAGGGCTCCACGGGCAGTGGCGATTTCCGGGTGGCGTTCTCGGCCGTGCCGGCTGATGGCGCGGCGCCAGCACGGCAGCAGCTCACCGTCGACTCGGATTTGCGCGGCGTGGCCTTGAATTTCCCCGCGCCGCTGCAAAAAGACGCGGCTGTCGGCATGCCCTTGCACGTGACCATTGGCGTCCCGGTCGACGGTGCCGACCTGCGCGTGGCCCTGGGCCAGGTCGCGCGTGGGCGCTTTCGCCTGGCGGGTGACGCCCCGCCCATAGCCGGGGCGATCGCCTTCGGCACCGAGATGCCGCAGCATCTGCCGCCGACGGGCCTGCAGATACGCGGCCATGCACCGCGGCTGGATGTCACTGGGTGGGTGCAGCAGACGGCCGGTGGCGAAGGCGAGGGCGGGATGGCGGTGAACAACGTGCAGGTCAGCGCGGACCACGCGCTCTGGTTCAATCGGTCCCTGGGCGCGATGCGCATCGACGCCTCGACCTCCGATACGGCGCTGGAGGTACAGGTGGATGGATCGGCCATGGCCGGCATGATCTCGATCCCTACGGATCAGTTGCAGCAAAAGGGTGTGACCGCGCGCATTCAGCGCCTGTACTGGCCGGTCGATGCCACCCCGGCCACCGCTGCTTCCGCGCCGACCGTGGCGAATGCGCACGTGCCGCCAGTCGCAGCGAAGCCGCCACCCAAGCCCGAGGAGAATCCGGCCGACACAGGCGTCGATCCCAAGGCCTTGCCGCCGCTGCATCTGTGGGTGCAGGACTTGCGGCTGGGCGTGGCCAAGTTGGGCGATGCGCGGCTGGAGAGCTGGCCCACGGCCAACGGCATGCATATCGAGCAACTGCGCGGCTTGTCGGGCAATGCGCAGATTAGCGCGAGCGGTGACTGGAACGGCGATGCCCACGCCAGCCATTCGCAGATGAGCATCAATTTTTCCGCCAATGACTTGGGCGCGATGCTGGATGCGCTCGGCTTCGAGGGCCTGATTCATGGCGGGCGCACCCACGACCAGTTGGATGCGCGCTGGCCAGGATCGCCTTCCAGTATCGCCCTGGCCAACATGGAGGGGACCTTGAGTATCAAGGTCGAGGATGGCCGTATCCCTGAGGCGACTTCACCGGGCGTGGGGCGCCTGCTCGGCCTGGTGTCCCTCGCCGAACTGCCGCGCCGCCTGACCCTGGATTTTGGCGACGTGTTTGGCAAGGGCCTGGCGTTCGATACCATCACCGGGGAGTTCCGCCTGGCGGACGGCAACGCCACGACCAATGACCTGGCGATCAGGGGGCCGTCGGCGAACATCACCGTCACTGGCCGCACTGGATTGCGTGGCCGCGATTACGACCAGGACGTTTATGTGGTGCCGCACGTCGGCAACAGTCTGCCCCTGGTTGGCGCGGTCGTGGGTGGCCCGTTCGGCGCGGCGGCCGGGCTGGCGGTACAGGGCCTGCTGGGGCGCGGCTTGAACAAAGCGGCCAGCGCCCACTATCGCGTCACCGGCAGTTGGGACAAACCGGTGTTCACCCTGGTCGACAAGCAAGGTGGCACCGCGCCGTTGCTCAATGCGCCGGGGAGCAGTATTCCGCTACCGGCAAGTTCCAGCAGCACGCTGCCGGCACCGAGCACGAGCGTGCGTTGAGGCGTCATGCCATGCGGCGAACTACGGGGAGTCACGCCGACTCCGGCATGTTTGTCGTGGCGCGATCAGCTGGGCTCGTCGTGCAGCTGTTCGGCGGCGCGTGCGGTGTGGAAATGCCGCTTGAAGGCGACATCGCCGATCGCCGGCTCCTCAAGTTCACGCGCGCAGCGGTGGCCGGCGTAGACCGCATGTGCGATCAGGCCGGGTGCGTCCGCGTCGCCAATGCATGAGAGCGATTGCAGGCCGGCGGCCGACCAGTCGGTCTTGCGCGCCAGCAGGTCCTGGTACAGCGCGTCGTCCGGCACGCGCGCGGTGACCAGCACCAGCCCGGCGCAGGGCAATTCGCGCCGCGTGTGGTCCCAGACGTTTTCCACCGTCAACGTGGTGCCCCGGTAGAGGGCGATGTTGTGCGACACCAGCGCCTCGATGCCAAGCGCCGCCATGCGCTTGCGGATATGCCGATAGCCGAGCGTGTTCTGGCTCCAGGGCGCGATGGTGTCGTCGGCGGCCACGTGGCCCACCTCGCAGCCATGCTGGCGCAGCAATTCGGCGGCGACGCTGCCGTAGTAGAAGCCATCGTCGTCAAAGACGACCGCAGGGCCGTCCGGCAGGCGACCGTCCAGCAGGTCGTCCAGTGTATAGACACGCGGGTTGTCCACGCAGTCGGCGATGCCAAAGCCGTTCGCCCGCCCGTAGCCGTCGCGGCGCCAGTGACAGCCGGTGGCGAGCACCACATGCTCGGCGCCGAAATCAAGCACGTCTCGTGCGCCGAGCGCCGAGTCGCGATAGACGGCTATATTTGCGAGCTTGCCGATCTGGCCGACGCGCCAGTCGCGCACGCGCGCCCATTCGGCAAGGCCGGGCAAGCGTGCCTCGCGCGTGACCCGGCCGCCGAGTTCCGTGCGCGCCTCGGCCAGGCTCACCGCATAACCACGCTGGCCGAGCGCGCGCGCGGCTTCCAATCCGGCCGGGCCGGCGCCGACCACGAGCACGCGGCTGGCCGAGCGCCTTGGCGCGATGCGTTCGGGGTGCCAACCCTTGCGCCATTCCTCGCCCATGGTCGGATTCTGCGTGCAACGGATCGGCGAGATCGTCATGTCGCCGGAGACGCAGATGTTGCAGCCAATGCATTCGCGGATGTCGTCGTTGCGCCCTTCCGCGATCTTGCGCGGAAGGAACGGGTCGGCGATCGACGGCCGCGCGCAACCGATGAAGTCGAGTACGCCGCGGTGGATCTGCGCGACCATCGTGTCCGGGGAGGTGAAGCGGCCGACGCCGACCACGGGCTTGGTCGTGATCTGCTTGACGAACGCGATGAACGGTTCCTGCGCAGCTTCCGCGGCAAAGCGCGACGGCACCGAATCGTTGTCCCACGGCGCGATGTTCACGTCCCACACGTCGGGCAGCTCGGCGAGCATGGCGACGATATCCGTGGCTTCCGCGAGCTCCAGGCCGTCCGGCCCGAGCAATTCATCGGTGGCAAAACGCAGCGCAACCGCACAGGTATCGCCTACGGCATCCTTTGTGTCCTCCAAGACCTCACGCAACAAGCGCGCGCGGTTTTCCAGCGAGCCACCGTATTGATCGCTGCGCTGGTTGCGGCGACGCTGCAGGAAGTGCATCAGCAGCGTCAGGTCGTGTGCGGCGTAGACGTAGATGATGTCCATGCCGGCGCGCTTGCCGCGCAGCGCCGCGGCGCGGTGCCAGCGACGGAATTCGCCAATATCGTGCAGCGACATCGCGCGCGCCTGCGCCGGGTAGCCATGCTTGGACGGCTGGGCCGACGGTGCCAGCAGCACCTCGCGCGAGTACAGGTTCGAGGCCCCTGCGCCACCGTGCACGAGTTGCAGTGCGGCGAGCGCGCCATGTGCATGCACCTGGTCGCACATGAGCCGCAGTGCCGGGATGTCGCGATCGTCCCACAGGCGCTGCTCGACGTACGGGGTCAGGTCGCCGCTCGGGTGGATCTCGCATTCCTCGGTCGACACCACCGCCCAGCCGCCCTCGGCCTTGGTTGCGCGCATCGCGGCATGCGCCATCGGCATGGCGTGCCCCATGCCGTTGCAATGCGGCACCTGGTAGAAGCGGTTCTTCGCCGTGACCGGGCCAATCGCGAGCGGGGTGAACAGGATGTCGTAGCGGGGATCACGCATGTTACCGAGACCTCGGTTATTGCTGGAGGCCACCAGGGCGTGGGCTCATGCATGTTCCCCGGCGGGGCCGGCGTACGCCGCGCGCAACAGGTTCTGGAAATGCCAGACGCCACTCTCGCGGCGCGGGCACAACCGCCCGGGGGAATAGAAACCCGAGCCCAGTCCCTGCTGCACCGCTTCGCAGATGGCGATGTCCTCGTTCTGCACTTCGTCGCTGAAGTCCTGGTCGGCAGCGATGCGGGCTTGCGCCTGCGCGTCCTGTCCGTAGTAGTAGTCGAACACGATCCGGCAACGGTCCGGCCCGAGTGGCAGGACTCGGTTCGTCTGCAGCCGCCCGGACATGATGTTGAGCATCACGTTCGGATACACGAAGTAGTAGAACGCCTGGCCGTCGCCATAGGCTTCGGAGCTGTTGCGCAGCGGCGAGGATTGCAGCGAATACCACGGCGACAGCACGGTGTCGTAGGCGCGATAGTCGAGCAGCTTGTTCAGGCCCGGATGGACGTGCGGCAGGTGATAGCCCTCGACGTAGTTGTCGACGTATACCTTCCAGTTGCAGTCGACGTCGTAATTGACGCTGCGCAGGTAGCGCATGGCCCCCAGGTCGATTGGCGCAATGTGTTCGCTGATACCGCCATACACCTCGTCGAAGTCCGGGACATCATTGCTCAACGCCACGAACACCAGGCCTTGCCACTCGTGCACGCGCAGCGGCGGCAGATGGATGTTGGCGACGTCGAAGCCGGGGACGTCCTTCATCTCCGGTGCGCTGCGCAGCTGGCCTTCCAGCGTGTAGGTCCAGCCGTGGTATTTGCATTGCAGCGATTGCGCGCCCTTGCCGTTGCACAGCGCGAGCGGGCCGGCGCGATGGCGGCAGACGTTCGGAAACGCCCGCAGCGCGCCGTCCTTCCCCCGCGCCAGGATCACCGGGACGCCGGCAATCCGGCCGACCACGTGATCACCGGGCTCCGCCAGCTGGCCCTGGTGCGCCAGCGGCTGCCAGCTGCGGGCAAACACCGCGCGTTGTTCCATCGCCAGCATCTCGTTTCCCACGTAGTAGCGCGCCGGCAGCGCCTGCGCGTGATCGAGATCGGTGGTTGCGGTATCGCCGGGTATGGCATCGGTGCGCATGGTGGGCTCCAACGTGGCGGTGGTGGTCTTGCGCCCCGGACGCTGGGTTTGGCAGTGACGCGGCGCAGTGTTGCTGATCGGGCGAATTGTACGTCGGGCAGCATGTGCCGTTGCGGGCATGGCGATACCTGCGGAACCCGATGATTGCCGGGCTACGCGTGAAGCGCTATTGTCGGCGCCGCAGCACGCCGCGACCCGGCTACCTTGCCTGCGCTATGGCTTCCAGGGGGCCGGTCGAGCCGCCGCAGAGCGGGGAACCATGGCAGAGACGACGACCGTCGGTACATTGGAGCAAGCCTTGGCACACGCCGCGCGCCTGCTGGAGCGTGACCCGGCGCTGGCGGTCGAGCAACTCACCGAGATCCTCAAGGCAGTCGCTGGCCATCCTGGCGCGTTGCGCCTGCTGGCAATGGCGCGATCGGCACTCGGCGATGTCGACGGGGCGCTGGACATCCTCCAGCCCTTGGCGCGCGCGCAGCCGAAGTGGGCTGTGCTGCATTTCGAGCTGGGGGTCGCCCTGGGCCGCAGCGGACGCGGCGAGGCAGCGATTGCGGCACTGCGGTACGCGGTGGCGCTGCAGCCCGATCTGCCGCAAGCCTGGCGCGTGCTTGGCGACCATCTCATGGCGGCCGGTGAACAAGCCGCGGCCGAAGCCGCTTATGCCAACCATGTGCGCTATTCCACGCGCGATCCGCGTTTGCTGGCGGCGGCCGTCGCGCTCGCCGAGGACCGCATCCCGGAGGCCGAAGCCCAGCTGCGTGAGCATCTAAAGCAGGCCCCCACCGATGTCGCCGCAATTCGCATGTTCGCCGAAGTGGCTGCGCGCCTGGGTCGCGACGGAGATGCCCTGCACCTCCTCGAGCGTTGTCTGGAGCTTGCTCCCGACTTCCACGCCGCGCGGCAGAACTACGCGCAGGTCCTGCATCGCAGCAACCAGCCGGAACAGGCCCTGGTCCAGGTCGAGCACTTGCTGGCCCTGGAGCCAGGCCACGCCGGTTACCGCAACCTCAAGGCGGTGGTGCTGTGCCGTATCGGCGATTACGAGCCCGCCATCCGCATCTACGCCGACCTGCTGGAACGCTATCCGCAACAGGCGAAGATATGGATGAGCTACGGACATGCGCTGAAGACGGCCGGACACACTGGCGAGGCGATCGAGGCTTATCGGCGAAGCCTGGCGCTCGCGCCGTCATTCGGCGAAGTCTGGTGGAGCCTGGCCAACCTGAAGACGTTCCGCTTCGATGCCGATGACCTGGCGATGCTGCGGCAACAGCTCGCGCGTCCCGATCTCAGTGACGACGATCGCCTGCATCTGGAGTTCGCGATCGGCAAGGCATTGGAGGATGCCGGCGAATATCCGACGTCGTTCCAGCATTACGCGCGTGGCAACGCGCTGCGTCGCGCGCAGCTGCACTACAGCGCTGAGGCAACCAGCGCGCGCGTACGGCGAGCCTGTGCACGTTACACGCAGGACTTCTTTGCGGCACGCGCCAACATGGGCTGCCCCGCACGCGATCCGATCTTCGTCGTCGGCCTGCCGCGTGCCGGGTCCACTCTGATCGAGCAGATCCTGTCGAGCCACAGCCAGATCGAAGGCACGATGGAGCTGCCGGAGGTCGCCTCGATCACGCGTGCCTTGCGCCAGCAGGACAACCCCGACAACGTGGTGCCGTACCACGACGCGCTGGCGGCACTCGACGCCGATGCGTTGCGGGCACTCGGCGAGCAGTACCTCGCGCATACGCGGATCCAGCGCAAGACTGCCGCACCACTGTTCATCGACAAGATGCCGAACAACTTCATGCATCTTGGTCTTATTCACCTGATCCTGCCGAACGCAAAGATCATTGATGCGCGCCGGCATCCGCTGGCCTGCTGTTTCTCGGCGTTCAAGCAGCATTTTGCGCGCGGTCAGAGCTTCACCTACGGCCTGGACGATATAGGGCGCTACTACCGCGACTACATTGCGTTGATGGCGCATTTCGACGCGGTATTGCCTGGGCGCATCCACCGCGTTTTTTATGAACGCATGGTGGACGACACCGAAGCCGAGGTGCGGCGCCTGCTTGCCTATTGCGGCGTGCCGTTCGAGGACGCGTGCCTGCGCTTCTATCGGAACCGGCGTCCGGTACGTACCGCAAGTTCGGAACAGGTGCGTCAGCCGATCTACCGCGATGGCGTGGATCACTGGCGGCATTACGCGCCGTGGCTGGGCCCGCTGGTATCGGCCCTGGGGCCGGTATTGGAGCGCTACCCCGACGTGCCGGAGTTGGAATAGACGGTGATGACCCGGATGGGCCGCTGCACATTCGACAGGAGAGAACCGATGCACAAGAACCGATCCAGGCAAGACTGGGATACGCGGACCGCTGCGTTGACCCGGCTTCCGCTCGCGGCGGCAATCTGCCTTGCCGTGGCGCTGCCGGCGTTCGCTCAGGACGCCGCGCAGTCCGCGCCACCCGATGCGACGCCGACGGCGAAGTCGAAGGCGACGACGCTGGGCGCCGTCACCGTGACGGCGCAACGGCGTACCGAGGACCTGCAGAAGGTGCCAATCAGCATGGATGTGCTGGCGACGGACCAACTGCAGGCCTTGCACGTGCAGAGTTTCGACGATTACGTGAAGTACCTGCCCAGCGTGACGTTCCAGCAGGGCGGCGGTGGCATCGCCACCGGCCCGGGCTTCGTCTCAATCTACATGCGTGGCGTGGCGAGCGGTGGCAACACCAACCACTCCGGCTCGCAGCCGAGCGTCGGCGTATACCTGGACAACCAGCCGGTGACGACGATTCAGGGGCCGCTCGACATCCACATGTACGACATTGCCCGCATCGAGGTGTTGGCTGGTCCGCAAGGTACCTTGTATGGCGCGAGTGCCGAAGCCGGTGCATTGCGCATCATCACCAACCAGCCTGATACGAGTGGCTACGCGGCAAATTACAGCATGGGCGTGGACACGGTCGCGCATGGCGGCATCGGCTATACCGCCGAAGGCATGCTCAATCTGCCGATCAGCCAGAGTGCCGCGATTCGCCTCGTTGGCTGGCGTGAGCATGACGCGGGGTATATCGACAACAAGGCCGGGTCGCGCACGTTCCCCACCTCGGGCATCACGATCAGCAACGCACCGGGTTGCGTGCCTACGGGCGGCAATGCACCCAGCGCGCTGTTCCAGTGCGTCGGGCACGCCCGCGACAACTACAACGACGCCAATACCAGCGGGGCGCGCGCCGCGCTGAAAGTCGACCTGAACGAGAACTGGTCAATCACGCCGATGGTCATGGGGCAGCAGACGATCTCGCATGGCAACTTTGCCAGCGATACCGCCGTTGGCGACCTGGCCGTCACCCACTTCTATCCCGAGCGGGTCAATGACCGTTGGTGGCAAGGCGCGCTGACCATACAGGGCAAGATCGGCAATTTCGATTTGACCTATGCCTACGCCCATCTCAAGCGCAATCAGGAAGAGCAGACCGACTACAGCGACTACGGGCTCTGGTACGACGCCCTGTACGGTTCCGGTGCGTACTTCTATGACAACAGCGGCGCCATGGTCAATCCGTCGCAGCACATCAGCGACCGGGATGGCTATACCAACAACAGCCACGAACTGCGCGTGGTCTCACCGGCAGACGAACGATTGCGTCTCGTCGCGGGCTTGTTCTGGCAGAAGCAAAAACACGACATCATGCAGGATTACCAGGTCGATGGCCTGGCCGACGCGCTGTCCGTCAAGGGTTGGAACGATACGATCTGGCTGACCCGACAGATGCGCTACGACCGCGACAAGGCGGTATTCGGCGAATTGTCCTTTGACTTCATCCCCGACGTACTCACCGCCACGGTGGGTGAGCGCTATTACCGCACCAGCAATCAACTGTATGGCTACTTTGGCTATGCCGCAGGGTTCTCATCAAGCCAGGGCGAGGCGGCCTGCGTGTCATCCGCTCCGTTCATGAATGCGCCATGCTTGGACTTCAACAAGAGGGTGAAGGAAAGCGGAAATCTCACCAAGTACAACCTGACCTGGAATATCACGCCGACGAAGATGATCTATGCCACGCGCTCCGAGGGTTTTCGCCCGGGCGGCGTCAACCGGCGTGGCACGCTGCTGCCCTATCAGGCGGATTTCCTGATCAACGAGGAACTGGGATGGAAGACTTCCTGGTTCGACAACCGGGTATCGTTCAACGGCGCCATATTCCGCGAGACCTGGAACGACTTCCAGTTCCCGATACTGGGCGCGAATGGCCTGACTGAAATCAAGAACGCGAACTCGGCGCGTATTGACGGTTTGGAAACGCAATTGAACTGGCAGGCCACCTACAACCTGCAGCTGACTGCTGGTGCCGCGGTGTATCACGCCAAGTTGAGCGCGAACTATTGCGGGTTCACCGACGCAAGCGGCCGTCCGATCACGAATTGCCCGGCCGGCTCGATCAACCCGCAAGATGGCAGCGTCGTGGCGGGGCCACTGGCGCCAAAGGGCACGCAACTGCCGATCACGCCCAAGTTCAAGGGCAACCTCATTGCGCGCTACAGTTTCAACCTGGGCAGCAATGACGCGTTCGTCCAGGCTGCACTGGTCCATGTTGGCAAGCGCACGACCGACTTGCGGCTGGTCGAGCGGGGCCTGCTCGGCGATCTGCCGGCGTACAACTCGCTTGATTTGTCTGCCGGCCTGCAAAGGAACAGTTGGTCCGTCAACGTGTACGTCAACAATGTGTTCGACAAACGCGCGGCGCAGTACAAATACACCGAGTGCGGCGTCGACGTCTGCGGTGCACATGGCGTCGTGCCGCAGTACCCGAACGGACAGGTGTATACGGGCTTCAGCATGCCGCGCACGATCGGCGTCCGCTTCAGGCAGGACTTCTAGGCGCGTGGTCGTCCGGCGCGTGGAGGGAATCATCCCGTTACGCGCCGGCGACGCCCGGTCAGGACGTGTCGCTGTTCGCGTCGAGGCCTTTCAGCAGCTGGAAAATTTCCCGATACGCGCGCGGCGGAGTGTCGGGACGTTCCTTTTCGTGGCGGGCCTTGCGCAACAACGAGCGCAGGTGCTGCCGATCCACGCCGGGGTGTGTCGCGATGAAGGTGGACAAGGCGTCCTCGTCCCCGGCCAGTAGCTGCGCGCGCAGCGCTTCCAGGCGGTGCATGGCAGCGGTTTCTTGCCCCTGCTGGTGGCGATCTCCGTCCAATGCGGCGCGCAGGGACGCAAGCTCGTCATTGTCGCATTGGCGGAGTTTCTTGGCGATGAAGGCCAGCTGGCGCTTGCGCGCACCATGCGCGCGCATCTGCCGATAACTGTCGATTTCCTCGCGCACTTCCTCGGCAAGCTCGAGCCTGGCCAGTCGCGCCGCCGGCAATTCCACCAACCGGCCAGTCAGGGCCAGGAGGGCGAGCGCATCCCGCCGTTGCTGGCTGCGGCTGGGGCCCGCATCCCGGTCAAGGCTTTCGGTCTGGTCGCGGCGGTCGTCGTCGTGCACGGATACGACTCTTGGGGAAAGACCAAGGGGAGTGTAGCCGCGCCCGGTCCCGGCCGGGTCATTTGAGGAAGTTGATGAAGCCGGTGATGATCAGCGCGTTCGTGAAATCCATCAGGAAGGCGCCGACGATGGGCGCGACGAGGAACGCGCGCGGGGCCACGCCGTAGCGTTCGGTCAGCGAGCTCATCACCGCCACGGCATTTGCCGTCGTGCCCAGCATGAAGCCAATGAAGCCGCTGGCCATGACTGCGGCATCGTAGTCGCGGCCCATGAGCTGCACCAGCGGCCAGCAGCAGAACGCGACCACGATGATGGTCTGCACGGCGAGCGTGGCCAGCAGGGGCAGCGCCAGGCCGCTCAGGTCCCACAGGTGCAGGTTCATCAGGGCGATGACCAGGAAGAGCGACAGGCTGATGTTGCCGATCGTGTCGATGCTGCGCGGCGACAAGCCGAATGCACGGTAGCGGTCGTCCGCGTTGCGGATCAGCGCACCAATGAGCATGGCGCCGATGTAGCTCGGCAGGGTGATGCCCGCGCCGCTCATCCAGCCGCTGATCCAGGCGCCTACCGCCATGGCGACCAGTACGAAGACGAAACTGCGCAGCCCGGCGTAGACCTGCTCCTCGTGGCTGGCTGGCGTCACCGGCACCGCGACCATTCCCGCCGCGGCGGCGGTTGTGGTGACGGCCAGCTCTTCCATTTGGCCGCCCGTTGGCCGCAGCTTGAGCCGCTCGATCAGCATCGTGGCCACTGGTGCGCCGATGACCGAGCCCAGCACGATGCCGGCCATGGCATTGGCCAGCGCCACGCTGGCCGCGCCGTGCACGCCGGCATCGGCGAACAAGGGGGCGAAGGCCATGCCGGTGGCGGGGCCGCCCATCAGGGTCACCGAGCCGGTGATCACGCCAAACAGCGAAGGCAGCCCGAACACCTGGGCCAAGCCAATGCCAGCCAGGTTCTGCACCACGCCGATGACGGTGGCCAGGGCCAGGAACAAGAGGATCTGCCGGCCGCCGACCTTGAGCAGGGACGCGCTGGCGTTGAAGCCGATGCTGGTGAAGAACGCGATCATCAGCGGCTGTTCGAGCGTGGTGTCGAAACGCATCGGGGTCATGTCCCAGTGGTGGAACACGAGCATCGCCAACGCCACCAGCAGGCCGCCGATCACCGGTGCCGGAATGCTGAAGCGCGTCAGTACCGGCACGCGGCGGCGGATCGCGTAGCCCGCGATGAGGAACACGCCGCCGCAGGCCACGGTCTGCACCGCGTCGAAGCTCAGCACCGCCAGGTCCCGATCGCGGAGCCGGCATGCCATGCCGCAGCCATACTTGGTCTGGCCGCGCTCCACAGGGTACCAGCGCGGAACGGCATCATGCGCCCCAAAAGCCCGGCGCCGGCGGTTGCAGCCAGCCGTCCCTCAGGACCAGGCCGCCCGGATAGTCGTGCTGCAGCCACAGCGGCCCGTCGAGGTCGATGAATTCGGCTTCGCGCGCGATCTCCAGCGCCGGGGCGATGCCGAGCGAGGAACCCACCATGCAGCCGACCATGATGCGGAAACCATCCGTGCGCGCTGCCCGCAGCAGGCGCCAGGCCTCCGTCAGGCCGCCGGTCTTGTCCAGCTTGATGTTGACCGCCTGGTAGCGTCCGCGCAGGCGGGGCAGGTCGGCGGTGACGTGGCAGGCCTCGTCGGCACAGATCGGGATCGGCCCGGCATAGTCCAGCAGATCGCCGTCGGCACCGGCCGGCAAGGGTTGTTCAATCAGCTCCACGCAGCAGCGTTCCAGCGTGGGCTGCAGCCCGCGCAGCAGATCGATGTTCCAGCTCTCGTTGGCGTCGACCATGAGCCGTGCCCGCGGTGCGGCCTGGCGCACGGCTTGCAGACGCGCAGCGGCGTCGCTGGCATCCAGCTTCACCTTGATCAGGCCGGCGTCGGCCAGGCGTGCAGCTGCCGCGCCCATGCGTTCGGGCGTGTCGATGCTGATGGTCAGGGCGCTGACCAGCGCCGCGTGGGGCGTCCGGGCCAGTTGGGTCCAGACCGGCACGGATGTCAGTTGCCACTCCAGGTCCCACAGCGCGGCATCCAGCGCGTTGCGCGCAGCCCCCGGTGGCAGCCTGGCCTGCAGTTCGTCCCGGCCCATGCCGGCGCTCAGCAGGTCGCGGAACGTTCCCATCTCATCGAGCACCGAGCTCACCGATTCGCCATAGCGTGCATACGGCACGGCTTCACCGCGTCCGAGGTGCTCACCCTGGCGCAACTCCGCCGTGACCACATCGGCGGCGAGCCTCGTGCCGCGGGAGATGCGGAACGGCGCGACCAGCGGCAGGCGGTCGTGCCGCAGGTTCAGTTCGCGAAGCATGTGAGCAGGTGGTCCACGATGGGAGCCACGCCCATGGTGACCGGGTCGGTGCATGGCAGATCGAGCTCGGCGGACACCTTGGCGCAAAGTGCCTGGGCCTGGTCGGAGGCCATGCCCGAGGTATTCATGGTGACGCCCACGGCGCGCACATCCGGGTTGGTCAGGCGTGCCGCCCGCAGGTTCGCGTCCAGGCATTCGCGCAGGCTCGGCATGCGCTGATCCGGCAGGCCGCGCATGTGCAACCGCCCGGGTTCGTGGGTCAGCACCAGCGCGTCCGGCTGGGCGCCGTGCAGCAAACCCAATGACACCCCGGCGTAGGACGGATGGAACAGCGAGCCCTGGCCTTCGATCAGGTCCCAGCCGCCGTCAAAGCGCGCCGGCGAGATCCATTCGGCGGCGCCGGAAATGAAATCGGCCACCACCGAATCGATGGGCACGCCACAGTTCGCGACCAGGATGCCGGTCTGTCCGGTGCCGCGAAAATCCGCCTTGAGGCCGCGCTTGTGCATCTCGCGTTCGAGCGCGAGCGTGGTGTACATCTTCCCGGTCGAGCAATCCGTGCCCACCGTCAGCAGGCGCTTGCCGGCGCGGCGCCGGCCGGTACCGACGGGGATGCCGGGCGCCGGATCGCGTGCGTCGAACAGCTCGCGGCCGTTGCGCTGCGCGGCCGCGACGATGTCCGGATTCTCGCGCAGCTTGTTGTGCAGGCCGGCGGCGACGTGCAGCCCGGCATCCAACGCCGCAATGACGTCGACGACGGTCTGCGGATCCATGATCCCGCCGGCATTGGCCATGCCGACGACCATGGTATTGGCGCCCGCGGCCTTGGCCTCGGCGAAATCGAGCTCGCGCAGGCCCAGCGTGGTCTTGCAGCCCGGGCGCTGCAACTGCCCGATGCACCATTCGGGTCGCCAATAGGCGAGTCCCCTGGCCGTCTTGATGGCCAGTTCATCCGATGCCTTCCCGAGGTACAGCAGATAGGGCGGTCCCCAATGTGCGGTCTGCGGCGCACTGCTCTGATTCAACATAGACACTTGTCTCCGGGTGTGCCCATCAGTCCTGCTGGTGCAGGGCCGATGGGATGATGGGCATGATGATCGAGCTTGGCTGCTCGGGGGCATGCCAGACGCCTTGTTGCGCAGCCTGGTAGTCGCCAGGCTGGGCGAAGAAGATATTTTGCACGTAGGACTGCGGGTTGCGGTCGTAGAACGGGAACCAGCTTGACTGGATCTGCACCATGATCCGGTGGCCGGGCTGGAACTCATGATTGATGTTCGGCAGCGCCCAGGTGTAGAGCAGCGGTTTACCGGGCACGATTTTCGCCGGCTGGGAAAAACTGGTGCGGTAGCGGCCGCGGAAGATCTGCATGGCGAGCGGGAGTTCGTAGCCGCCCATGGCGGGCTTGAGTTGATCCTCGGCCGGGAAGACGTCGATGATCTTGACCACCCAGTCGCTGTCGGTGCCGGTGGTGGAGGCGTAGAGGTTCACCACCGGTGCGCCTGACACCTGGAGCGGTTGCGCAAGCGGCTCGCTGGTGTAGCTGATGACGTCGGGACGCCCGTCCACGAAGCGCTGGTCGACCAAGGCCCAGTACGAGCCTTCGGGCTCCGGGCTTCCATTCGGCCGCGGCCGGTAAGGCACAGGGTTGGCGGGGTCGGAAACATACGTGTCGTACTTCGCCTCGTGCGGACCCGGGGCGGCAAAGGCGAGACGCCGGCCTGCCCGTAGATAGATTGGGGTGGACTTGACCGCACAGCCGTCATGGCAGGCCAGTGGCCAGTGGTCCAGGTAATCCCAGTGGTTCGCACCGGTGTCGTAGACCGCCACGGGCGCGAGTTTCTTCCGCGGCGCCCCGTCGACCAGGTGGCGGGCGAAGAACGGCAGCAGCATCTCGCGCCGGAATTGCAACGCGGTGTCGCCGGCCCACGTGAACACGCCCAGCGACGAGCCGTCCTTGTTTTCCTGGGCATGGCGCCAGGGGCCAAGCACCAGGTAGTTCATGTCGTTGGCTTGGTCCTTGGGCTCGGTGGCGGCATACGCATGGACGGCGCCGTACATGTCGACGTAGTCCCACAGCCCTCCCACCCACATGGTGGGTACCTTCAAGGGCTGTCCGGCGAGGATGCGGTCGAGCGCCTGCCTGCTCCAGAACGCGTCGTAGGTCGGGTGGGTGGTGAGCTTCTGCCAGAACGGCAATTGCTCCATGCCCGCTGCCTTGGCGTAAGCGCCCGACGAGCCGGCGTGCAACATGGTGGCGTAGGAGTCCTCGCCCGGGTTCGGTACCGACGAGCCCAGACCCTTGGTCGTGGTCTGCTGCGTGTAGTAATCCAGGTTGACGTTGCGGAATGCGCCGTTGTTGAACCAGTCGTCGCCCATCCAGCCGTCGATTTGCGGGTTTTCCGGGGCCGCCACCTTGAGTGCCGGATGCGGATGGACCAGGGCCATGGCCACGGTGAAACCGTCATATGACGCGCCGATCATGCCGACGCGGCCGTTGGACTCGGGGAGGTTGTGCACCAGCCAGTCGATGGTGTCCCAGGCGTCGGTGGAATCGTCGACCTTGCTCGAGTTGATGGTGCCGACCAGCGGCGGGGCCATGAAGTAGTCGCCTTCGGAGCCGTACTTGCCGCGCACGTCCTGGTAGACGCGGATATAGCCTGCGTCCACGAACACGTCGTCGCCGGCGGGCAACGTGTCGCGCATCGTGCGTGCAAGGTGGCCGGTCGCGATCCCGCTGGCGTTGTACGGCGTGCGGGTGAGCACGATCGGTGCGTTCCGGGTTCCCTTGTGCTCGACGATGACGGTGTGCAGCTTGACGCCATCACGCATCGGCAGCATCACCTCGCGCACCGTGTAGTCGAACATCGCCGAGGGAAACGCGAAGTGCGCCGGGATGTCCGGAGTGTCGGGCGTCACTTGCGCAACGCAGGTGCCAGCTGCCAGAGCGGCTACGCACGCAACGAACCATTTTTGGCGGGTCTTGTTCAAGCAGCTTGCCCTGCGGCATACCGGTTTGGATGTTTCAGTGGATGACTTGCACTTTGCCCAGGCCCGCGGGATTGCGCGGATCGCTTGCCGCGGCCTTGACGTCGGTGGTCTTGTCCCAGGTCACCACGTTCATGTTGCCCCAGGAGCGCTGGTCGTTGATTTCATAGCCCATGGCTTTCAGCCCGTCGACCACGTCGGCCGGAAAAGCGTTGGGTTCGATGTCCACGCGGTCCGGCAGGTACTGGTGGTGGTAGCGCTTTTGCGCGGTGATCTCGCTGGCGCTCTTGCCGTCGACGAAGGCGAGGATGCCTTCCAGCACCTGGGTGATGATGGTGGATCCGCCGGGCGAGCCGATGACCAGCAGGCGATCCTTGCCGATGACGAAGCTTGGCGACATCGAGGACAGCATGCGCTTGTGTGCCACCGGCGCATTGGCCGACCCGCCAATGAGGCCAAAGGCGTTCGGCTTGCCGGCCACCAGGGCGAAATCGTCCATCTCGTTGTTCAAGAGTACGCCGCTCTTGCCGGCCACGAACTTCGAGCCCAGCGTGGTGTTGACCGTGCAGGTCATCGACACCATGTTGCCGTGCTGGTCGATGATGGAGAAATGCATCGTATGCATGCCCGGCTCCTTCGCGTGCGCGGCGGGCAGCCACGACGACTTGGTCGCGCGGTCAGGCAGGATGCTTTGCCGCAAGCCAGCGGCGTAGTAGGGCGAGAGCAGCATGTCCAGCGGCATCTTCACGAAGTCCGGATCGCCCAGGTACTCGTTGTGGTCGCGGAAGGCGCGGCGCATGGCCTCGATGACGTAGTGCATGCGCTGCACCTCCGTCATGCTCTTGAGGTCGATGCCGGCCAGGATGTTCAGCATCTCAGCGATCGCCACGCCGCCGGAGGACACCGGCGGTGCTGTGACGACCTTGTAGCCCGAATAGCCCAACTCGATCGGTGAGCGTTCCTTGGCCTGGTAGGCAGCCAGGTCGGCCATGGTCCAGGTACCGCCGGCGGCCTTTACCGCGGCCACCATCTCCTTGGCGACCGGACCGGTGTAAAAGCCCTTGGCGCCGTGCTCGGCAAATGCCTTCAAGGTCCTGGCCTGCGCCTTGTCGCGGAACAGGTCGGTGGTCTGCGGCGCTTTGCCGCCGGGAAAGAACTTCGCCTTGGAGGCGGGATAACGACGCAACACGTCGCCGACCTGCTGGATCGAGTGCACCAGCGATTGCGTCGGATGGAACCCGTTTTCGGCAATGCGTATAGCCGGTGCCACCGAGACGGAGAGCGGCAGCGTGCCGTACTTCCCGACCATGTAGGCAAGCCCGGCGGGATAGCCGGGAATGCCCGCGGCCAGGGGGCCATTGACGGAATGGTCGCGGTTTGGACTGCCATCCGCATTTGCGTAATCGGCGCTGTCGACTGCGGCAGGCGCCATCTCACGCGCGTCGATGAACGTGTCCTTGCCCGTGGCCGCGTCATGGATCAGGGCCAGGAAGCCGCCGCCCATGCCTGAGGCCTCGGGTTGCACCACCGAGAGCGTGGTGGCCACCGCCACCGCCGCATCCACCGCGTTGCCGCCCTTGGCGAGGATCTCGAACCCCGCATTCGTCGCCAGCACATTGGCGCTGGCGATCGCCGCGGTGTGCTGCGCGGCCGTTGGCGCGGTGGGCTGGGCCTGGGTGTTGAACGCGGCACTGGTGACCAGCAAGAGCGCGGCTGTCGCGAGCACGGGCCCACGCCGCAACGAGACGACGCGATGGCGGGGGCGACTTTCTTGCACTGGGGAGTTGCCGATTTTCAGCATGGTATCCGGGGCTCCGTGGCCGGTTTGAGCATAGTCACAGCGATGCACGGTCAGCCAGTGAAAAGACGGACAGATGGCATAACTGCAGGTTGTGGGGTGGTGGGCGCGGTCGTCCAATCAATACGCCGGTTCACGACTGCCTGTGGGCGTAGCACCGGCGTGCCATGTTTGCTGCTTGAGTGCGCCATGCGCCCATCCTTCCGCCAAGGCCCGGTGCGGCTGGGCCTTGACGAGGGAGGTTGGCGCTTCGTGCGTGCTTACCAGTGGAACGCGACCTTGCCGTAGACGTACGCACCCTGGAAGCCGAACGGCGAACTGGACGAGTACGGGAACACGCCATTGTTGTCGGAGCTCTGGGGCGTCTTCTTCGGATAGGTGTTGAACACGTTGTCGGCGCCCAGCGTGAACGTCCAGTTGTCCAGGTTGTAGCTGCCTGAGAGATCGACGATCCACTTGTGCGGATATACGATATCGTCCAGGTAACTCGTCGAGCCGTAGCTGGTGATACGACCGTAACGCGTGGCGGTGCCGCTCAGGCTCCAATTGCCGAACTTGTAGGTCTCGCTCCAGATCACCTTGCTGCGCGGCGAGGTGTCGGCCAGCAGCCCCTTGATTGCCGAACGGTTGAGGCGGACGAAGATCACACCCAGCGCATCCAGCACTGGCGGGTTCGGACGCACGCCGGTCACCTTGTTCTTGTTGTAGGTCGCAGACAACGTCGACATCAGTGTGCTGCCGTTGTCGAAGGTCTTGTTCCACGTCGAGACCCAGTCGACGCCCTGGCTGCGCACGTCGCCAGCATTGGTGAAGTACGAAATGCCGCTGTAAGGCACTGAGGTGATGCCGTTCGCGGCCAGGTAGTCCTTGACGACGGGGAGTGCGGTGGAAAGCGAACTCGACAAGGCGATGCGGTCACTGACGGTGATCTGGTAGGCATCCACAGTCAGCGTAAAGGCGTTGGACGGATTCCACACCATGCCAAATGTGTAGTTGCGGGACTTTTCAGCCTTCAGTGGCTCGCTGCCGAGCAGCAACGCAATGGGATTGTTCACCGGTACCAGGCCGCGCAGGTAGATGCCCGGTGGCAAGCCCAATGAATTGCCTGGTCCCTGGAATGCGGAGGTGGTTTCCGAGTAATGTTGCTGGCCCAGGCCCGGTGCGCGGAATCCGGTGGAGGCGCTCCCGCGCAGCGCGAAAGAGTCGGTGAAGTCGAAGCGCAGCGAGAGCGCGCCCGAGGTCGTGGTGCCGAAGTCCGAATAGTCCTCATGGCGCGCCGCCAGCGAGGTGCTCAATTTGTCCGTGAGGTTGGTTTCCAACTGGATGTATTCAGCCACGTCGTGTCGGGATACCGAGATCGCATCCTGCGGGCCCCAACCGGCAAAACCTTGTGCCCCGCCGCGCACGCCGGAAGTGCCGACGTACCACGAGCCAAACTCCCCCGCTTCCACCTGGTAGCTTTGCCGCAGATATTGCGTGCCGAACGAGACCGTGACCGGATTTTGCAGCCAGCCCACCGCGACATCCTTGGAAATGTCGATGTCGAAGGTCTGCTGCGCGGCAGTCAAGGTGCCGTCATGGAAACCGGTTGGACTGCTGCCGAAATCGTTCAGCAGCGCGTAGTTCGTGGTGTTCAGTGTGCTGTAGTAAACGCGGTTGCTGCCGTAGTTTGCGTTCACATCCCAGTGCCAACCGTCCACTTCGCCACGCAAGCCCAGGACCAACGAACGGTCGAGTGAATCGCCGTGCTCCCGGGGCAGGAAGCCATCAGGGTAGACGAGCCCAACCAGCGGGTTGTTCGGGTAGGGCGTGTTGCTTCCGTAGCGGAAGAAGCCGCGCGGCTCGCCGACGCGCTGGCCAAAGTGGCCAAAGGCATAGAACTGGACGTTCGGGGTGAAGTCGTATTGCGAGTTCAGGAACAGGTTCTGGTTCTTGAACGAGACCACGCCGAACTGGAACTTTGCGCCCAACTGGGTCAATCCTGGCCGGCGGTCGACGCCGGCGCGATTGGTGGGACTCTGGTTGCTCTTGTCCAGCGTCAGGCGCAGCCAACCCTTGTCGCCGCCGAGCGGGATGCCGAAGTCCGAGGAGGCCTGCCATTGCGGTCCGTCGCCAGCCGAGTATTCGCCGTGGCTGGCCAGGATGTCACCGCCCTTGGCGCCCTTCTTGAGGATGATGTTGACCACGCCGGCCAGGGCGTCCGAACCATATTGCGCGGACGCGCCGTCGCGCAGCACCTCGACGTGGTCGATGGCCGCCAGCGGGATCGTGTTGAGGTCTACGCCCTGCGAACCCTGGCCCACTTGGCCCAGGCTGAGCAGCAGGGCGCCCGAATGCCAGCGCTTGCCGTCGACCAGGATCAGCACCTGGTCCGGCGACAAGCCGCGCAGCTCGAACGGGCGCTGGAACGCGAACGTGTCCGACGCGGGCGCAAATGGGAAGTTCAGCGACGGGATTGCGCGGGCCAGCGCCTGGGTGAGATCGATCGTGCCGGTGTCCTTCAGCACCTGCGCTGGAATCACGTCGATCGGCGTCAGCGAGCTGGTTTCCGTGCGGTTGCCGGCACGGGTGCCGGTGACGATGACGGTCTTGAGCTCGGTGGCCCGGGTGGCGGGTGTCTGGGTGGCATCCTGTGCCGCTGCAGGCAGGCTGAGCGCCGCCAGCACCGCGCTCGCCAACAAGGTCGGGGCGAACGGGGCGATCCAGTTGCGGTGCTTGTTCATATGGGTCTCCTTGTTTGGGTTTCCGGTAGTGAGTTGCCGGCGGTTGGCGTGCAGAGCCGCCAAGTCGCTTGAATGGGGAAATCAGGAGTTGCCGGAGCAATATCCGTGCGTTGATGATCACCCTGGTGGTGCCGCCGCATGGTGTTGTGGCAGGACGGCCAGCCTCTTCGTGTGTTCATGTCATGCGCATGATCGTGGCCATGGTCTCCCCCCGTGCTCGCCGTTCGAGCATAGTCACGGCGTACTCAAAACCACCAATGAAAAGACCGCTACCAGGTATAACTTCAGGTTGTGGCAACAACGTGGCCGGGTATCGTCAAACCGGGCCCAGCATTTGCGTGGCAAGCTCGCGCATGATGTCGAGAAAACGCTGCTGTACCGGATTCAGCGGACTGTCCATCCGGTAGACCGCATAAAGCACGACGTCCAGTTGGAGTTTCAGTGGACGAGTTTGTACGGTTTGGCCCTGGTCGCAAGAGGCCGTGAAAGGGTCGACCAAGGCGAGGCCTTGACCGCGGGCGACCAGGGCATAGGCGAGCTGGTAGGTTTGCACCCACACGGCCGTCTTCGGTGGCGGGGCCACATGCGCGAGCTGGCTGTGCAGCATGCTGCCGAAAACGTCGTGTATGGCGATGCCGATCATCGGCCGCCCGGCGAGCGCGCTGAGCGGCAATGGTTCGGCTACTTCCGCCTCCGACCACCAGCCGGGTGGCGCGATGACCATGACCTGGCCGTCGCACAAGGGTTCGCGTCGCACCGCCGGATGGCCGAAGTCCTGCATGGTGAAGCCGATGTCGGCTTCGTGCAGCAGGATGGACTCATACATCACCGCGGAGTGCTGGGTGGACAGCTCGGCTATGGTGTCCGGAAACGCCTTGCGCAGCAGCATGACCGCGTCGGGCAACATGGTCTGCGCTACCGTGGGCGTGCAGGTCACGCGCAGCGGGGCGCTGTCCGGGCGGGCGATGTTCGCCGTCAGGCGCTGCAGGTCGTGGAGTTCCTGGGCGATGTTTTCCACGCGGTTCCGCAACAGCAGCGCTTCCTTGGTGGGTTGCAGGCGCCCACGCACGCGGCTGAACAAGGCGAAGCCCAACTGCTGCTCCGCGTGCTGCAAGGCCTTGCTGGCGGCAGGTTGCGAAATGTTCAACAGGTCGGCGGCGCCGGTCAGGCTGCCGGTGGTCAGGACAGCATGGAACAGTTCGATCTGGCGCAGCCGCATATCGACTTTTCTCCCCGGTCCTTTTCATTCTAGTCGAGCATGCCATGAGATCAATTTGTCCCCACGCTCCACCCAATCACCGCCCGATGGCACTTGCCGGCAGCCAGGGGTGCCAAATGGCATGGATGGCAGAACTGGCAGTTATGCCCGGTGCCAGTCTTTTCATTGGCGGCGTTTGCTGCTTGTTGATTATGTTTGAAGCGGGTGTTCGTGG
Organism: Rhodanobacter sp. FW510-R10; assembly: GCF_058781105.1. Lineage (NCBI taxonomy): Bacteria > Pseudomonadati > Pseudomonadota > Gammaproteobacteria > Lysobacterales > Rhodanobacteraceae > Rhodanobacter > Rhodanobacter sp. FW510-R10. Next base: position 1,625,991 of record NZ_JBYSWL010000001.1, read on the forward strand.
AGAGAAACGCATGTCGAAGCAAGCTGCCCCGCAAGCCAAGTCTGGATCGAACCGCCGGAGTGCCTCAGCGCAGGGCACACCATATCCCTGGCTGCTCAAGTTGGCGGTGGTGTTATCGGTGTTGGGTATCGCTGCTTGTTCCGGAGGCGGCGCGCCGATGGTCCCGGCGCCAGCGGGCACTGCTTCGGCGCAGGCGCCTGCGGTGGCGGGCAGCGTGCATCCAGGCGCTGCGGTCAATCCCGATGAGACCGGTGACGCCGTCGCCGTCACCAGGGAGGACCTGGCCAAGGCCAGGCCGGTCATCGCGGAGCACGCCATGGTGGTGAGCGCGCAGCACTACGCCACGCAGGCCGGAGTGGACATCCTGAAGCAGGGCGGCAACGCGGTGGATGCCGCGGTCGCGGTCGGCTACGCCGAGGCGGTGGTGCATTCGTGCTGCGGCAACATTGGCGGCGGCGGCTTCATGAACATCCGCCTCAAGGACGGCCGCAGCCTGTTCCTGAATTTCCGCGAGAAGGCGCCGCTAAAGGCGACGCCGACCATGTTCCAGGACGCCCAGGGCAACGTGGTGCCGGACCGCAGCACCGACACTTACCTGGCGGTCGGCGTGCCCGGCACGGTCATGGGCCTCAATACCGCATTGAAGGCGTACGGCACGATGTCGCTGAAGCAGGTGATGGCGCCGGCGATCAAGCTGGCCAGCGAAGGCTACGTGCTCCAGCAGGGCGACATCGAGAGCCTCGTCCCGCACACCAAGGCGTTTGCCGAACATGCCAATGTGGCGGCCATCTTCCTCAACGACGGCAAGCCCTGGAAAGTCGGCGACCGCCTGGTGCAGAAGCAACTGGCGCATACGCTGCAACTGATCGCGGACGGCGGAACCGACGCGTTCTACAAGGGGCCCATCGCCAAGGCCGTGGTCAAGGCCAGTGACGCCAATGGCGGCATCCTGTCGCTTAAGGACTTTGCCGACTACAGCGCGCAATGGGTAAAGCCGATCCAGTGCGAGTACCACGGCTACACCATCATCTCTGCGCCGCCGCCGAGTTCCGGCGGCACCACCCTGTGCCTGATCCTGCAGATCATCAAGCCCTATGACTTCGCCAAGTGGGGCTATGGTTCGGTGGACACCGTGCATTATCTGGTCGAGGCCGAGCGCCGCGCGTTTGCCGACCGCAACACCTACCTGGGCGATCCGGCCTTCGTGCACAACCCGATCGACGAGTTGCTCTCCCCCGGACACGCGGTGAAGCTGCGCGCCGGCATACTCCCGGACAAGGCCACGCCCTCGTCGGAGATCACCGGCAGCCTCGGTGCGCCCGAGGGCAACCACACCACGCATTACTCGGTGGTCGACAAGGACGGCAACGCCGTCGCCGTGACCTACACCGTCAACTTCCTGTTCGGGAACAAGCAAATTGCCGGCGACACCGGCTTTTTCCTGAACGACGAGATGGACGACTTCACCGCCAAGCCCGGGGTCGCCAACGGCGCCGGCCTGGTGCAGGGCGCGATCAACCAGATCGAACCGGGCAAGCGCCCGCTGAGCTCGATGACGCCGACGATCGTGCTGCATGACGGCAAGGTGTTCATGCTCACCGGCAGCCCGGGCAGCGCCACCATCATCTCGTCGGTGCTGGAGAGCTTCCTCAACGTGGTCGATTTCGGCATGAACATGCAGCAGGCGGTCAACGCGCCGCGTCTGCACCAGCAGTGGTATCCGGACGTCGTCTACGTCGGCCAGGGCATGCTCACGCCCGAGGCGCGGCAGACGCTGGAAGGCATGGGTTACACGTTCAAGGATTTCCGCGGCGGCGCCGTCGAAGCGATCCTGGTCAATCCCAAGACCGGTTTGCTCGAAGGCGCCAACGATGACCTGCGGCGTCCGGCAGGCCTGGCCGCCGGTTATTGACCGCGCGGTTGCCACCGCTGGTTCCGGCGGCAGCCGTGGCGGTGTCGTGCAGTGGTGAATAAGTCGTTCCGTGGAGGTCGCATGATCCCTCGTAAGCTGCCCCTGGCCATGCTCTGCATTGCCCTGTGCGCGTTGGCCGCTGGCCTCCCGGCCCAGGCGCCAGCCGCGGTATCGCCGGCAACGACGATGGACGAGGCGGGCATGGTGGACATCCGCTCGCTGGTGCCGGACATGGCCGAGGACATCAAGTACGCTGGCAGCGACAACTTCACCGGCGCGCCAGTGGACGGCTACCGCGCGGCGAAGTGCTTCCTGCTGCGGCCGGCGGCTGAGGCGCTGGCCCGGGTGGAACAATCCCTGCGCAAGCGGCACATGCGTCTGAAGTTGTGGGATTGCTACCGGCCGACCCGCGCCGTGGCGGCGTTCGTACGCTGGGGCCAGGACCTGGCGGACCAGCGCACCAAGGTCGGGCACTATCCGAACCTCGACAAGAGCCAGTTGCTCGGCGACTACATTGCGCCGGTGTCCAACCACAGCCGCGGCGCCACGACCGACCTGACCCTGATGCGCTGCGACCGGCACGATGCGCATTGCCAGCCGCTGGACATGGGCACGCATTTCGACATGTTCGACCCGCGCGCGCATACCGATTCCAAGCAGGTGACCGCCGCCCAGCACGCCAACCGGGACCTGCTGCGCCGGGCCATGGCCGCGCGGGGCTTCGAGAACTACCCCATGGAGTGGTGGCACTACACCTTGGCCATGCATCCGCAGCCCACGGCGCTGTATAACGTGCCGGTGCAATAGCCTTCGCCCTACGCCAACTGACGGAACCCGCCATGCCTCGTGTGCTGCTTGCCTGGACTGCCGTGGCCATGCTCGGCATCGGTGCCATCGCGCATGCACAGACGCATACCGCGCAGATCGACGCGTTGATGAGCCGCTACGCCGGCGGCGGGCCCGGTGCGTCGCTGTTGGTGATCAAGGACGGCAAGGCGGTCATCCGGCGCGGTTATGGCTACGCCGACCTGGAGGAACACGCCCAGACCACGCCGGCCACGAACTATCGGCTGGCCTCGGTGACCAAGCAATTCACCGCCGCATCCATCCTCCTGCTGCACCAGGACGGCAAGCTGCAGCTCACCGATTCCATACGCAAGTGGCTGCCGGAACTTCCGCCCAGCGATGCGGCGATCACCATCGCCAACCTGCTCGACCACACCGGTGGTCTGGTCGACTACGAGGATCTCATTCCGGCGACGACCACGGTGCAGATCGACGACACCGACGTGCTGCGACTGATCGCCAGCCAGCAGCGTGTCTATTTCGCACCCGGCAGCGCGCACCGCTACAGCAACGGCGGCTACGTGCTGCTGGGCCTGATTGTCGAGCGCGCCTCGGGCATGGACCTGGCGGACTTCATGCGCCAGCGGATCTTCCAGCCGTTGGGCATGCAGCGCACGCTGCTCTACGAACACCAGCGCGGCCCCCAGGTGGACGATCGCGCCTACGGCTACAGCCGGATCGACGGCAAGTGGGTGCGTACCGACCAGAGCGTTACCAGCGCCACGCGCGGCGATGGCGGCGTCTATACCTCCATCGACGACATGCAGAAGTGGGATGCGGCGCTCTACGACGACCGCCTGCTCAACGCGGCTTCGCGGCACGCGGCCTTCAGCGCGCAAGACCCGCTTGACGATCCCGATTTCAGCTACGGCTATGGCTGGCGGGTTGGCGGCGACGGCAGTCTTTGGCACTCTGGTGAGACCATGGGCTTTCGCAACGTCATCGTGCGCTGGCCCCGGCAACACCTGACCGTGGTGATCCTCAGCAACCGCAACCACGGCCGGCCCTACCCCCTCGCCGTGACCATCGGTCAGTTGTTCCTGACCCCCTGAGCGGCATGGCTAGGGAACACATGCGGCTGAGGCACATTCGTTTTGGGCCGGCGACATGACGGTTTGCCGACCTGTCATATTTTCATGCGAATGGCATCTGGTCCGACGCGGAACTCCCAAGCCTCGTCATCCCCGCGAAAGCGGGGATCCAGTGTCTTTGGATTACTTGGAACAGCCAAGGCACTGGATTCCCGCTTTCGCGGGAATGACGGGGAAGTGATGGTTCTACGTCGAAAAAATCGCGTAGCTGAGTAGCCCGTCACATCGCACTTTTTGGCGCCCAGGCTCCCTGCAGGCGTCCGGCGCGGATCAGGAGCCGCTGGGCGCGGGGCGCGGCGTGAGTACTTCCTTCAGGTAATCCGTCGTGCCCGGTGCGCGGACCAAGTGCGGATACTTGAGGCCGCCGTGGTAGTCGACCGCGTACAGCCGGCTGACGCCGTCGCCTTCGGCGCGGATGTGGATGGGCTGCTTGCTGCGCTGTGCCTGCACGATGGCGGCGCGCAATGCCGCCGTGCTGTAGGCGTGGCCGTCGACTGAGAGGAGCCGCAGGTGCGGCGCGAAGCCGGCCTTGAATGCCGGTCCCTGCCACAGCACGTCCTTGACCACGCCCGATTGGGTCAGCGCCAGGCCCAGCGAGAACATCTCGTTGACCTCCGAGTCCTCGAGTTCACCCATGCCGACGTTTTCCAGCGCCTGTTCGTAACGCGAAGGCTGGTTGGTGTAGACCAGGCGCCAGCCGCTGGCGGCGATGCCAGACAAGAGCGGCACGTCCGCCCTGGTGCCATCCACCCAACACTGCAGGAAGCCGGCCCAGCCGTAGGGCTGGACCTTGGTCAGGGCGGCGACCAGATCGTCGAAGGTATAGGTATGCGTGACGGAACTGCCATCGTCGACGCCGAAGAAGTTGCGCGCCAGGTCGTCGATGGAACGCCGGTCATCGCTCAGCTTGCGGATTTGCATGTCGACGGCCAGCCACAGCAACTGGCCCTCGCGGTAGAAATCGTTTTGCCGGCGCCAATTCGCCCAGGCCTCGGGCGCGCCATAGTCCACCGCGATCGTGGTGTCGACCAGCGGCCGCCAGTCGCGGCCGGTCCGGTGCGCCATGACCGCGGCGCGGTAGGCGACCACGTCGCGCCAGGTATCGGCCGACCACAGGCCGCTGCGCGCGGTCAGCACGTCACCCAGGTATACGGTCAAGCCCTCGTAGGACCACAGCATCTTGGGCCGCTCGGGCTGCTCGAAATCGGGTTGCCAGAGGCCGGCCGGACGCATGAACTTGCCGTTCCACGAGTGCGTGTATTCGTGCGGCAGCAGCGAGGCGTCGAGCATGAAGTGCCCGGCATCGGCCAGCGTCTTCGCGCCGCCGCGCGCGCGGTCGTCGCTGGATTGGTGGTGCTCCAGGCCGCCCACCGAGGTGTGGTCACTCAGGGTCAGCAGCAGGTGGTAGGCGTCGTAATGATGGGATTGGAACAGTGCCTGGGCCTGCCCGATCAGGCGGCGGTAGGCCGCGAGCTGTGCCTCGGTGATGGCGATGGCCTGGGCGTCGTCGCCCACCAGGTCGAGATAGCGGCGCACGGTGGAACCATGCGGCGTGAGGTCGACCTGGCGGAAATATTTGCCGGCGATCACTGGTGAATCGACCAGGGTATTGAACGGCACGGGCTTGAACGTGATCTGTCGGCCGCTGCGCCGCGCGGTATCCAGCGCGCTGGCGTATTGCCAGTCGGCGGGGATGTCCAGGCTCGGCTGGAACAGTTGCGCCCTCGTCGGCACGCCGGCGCGGTACAGCGCAACCTGGTCCCAGGTGAGGTCCAGCAGATTCGGGGTTACCCGATCGGTCGGCGAGAACTGGAAGTTGACGTCGATTTGGCCGACCGCTGGCGGCACGGTCAGGTGGAACGTGTAGCGGTCCAGCTCATCGCGATGCCAGGCGATGCGCTTGCCGTTGGCGCTGACTTCCAGCCCCATGAGCTCGTTCACCGGGCCGTCCGGCGAATGGTCGCCGGGGATCCATTTCGGGTAGTACAGCGTCAATGGCCCGGGCGCGACCGGGATGACTTCGTGGACATAGAGCAATTTCTGCACTGGGTCCGGCAGGCGTACGCTCAAGGCGACGGTGGCGGCTGCGGGCGGATTGCCGCCTTGGGCGAGGCACGGCGTGCCGATGCTGAGCGCGATGGCGCCCAGCAGCACTGCAGGCAATTTCATGCGCCTGACTCCGTTCGACCAGATGCCGCCATGTTAGGCCGGGCCGGCGCAGTCGCCATGTGCCAATCCTCACTTCGCCGCCAGGGCCTCCGACGAGCATGGGGCAGGGCGTCAATGGCTGCGCTTGGCGGCGTACAGCGCCAACTCGCGCAGCAGCGCGCCATGTTCGCCCAGCGGCGCGATCGCAGCGAGCGCGGCGACCGTCAACTCTTCGAGCCGGGCCACGGCGGCCGGCATGCCGATGACTGAGGGGAAGGTTGGTTTGTCGGCAGCGGCGTCCTTGCCGGCGGTCTTGCCCAGGACCTTTGATTCGCCGTCCACGTCGAGAATGTCATCGCGGATCTGGAAAGCCAAACCGAGTGCGTGGGCATAGTGGTCCAGCGCATCCAGCGTGACGCCATCGGCGCCACCCGCCATGGCGCCGAGGCGGACCGCGGCGCCGATCAGCGCCCCGGTCTTGCACGCGTGCATGTGCTCGAGTTCGGCCAGGGTCAACGTTCGGCCCACCGCCGCGAGGTCCAGGGCCTGGCCCCCGGCCATGCCGCCGGCGCCACAGGCGCGGCCGAGAACGCCAAGCATGCGCAGGGTCAGCGCAGGCCCGGCGCCGGGTCCGGTGTCCCTGGCCAGCAGTTCAAACGCGAGTGCCTGCAGCGCATCACCGGCGAGGATGGCCATGGCTTCGCCGAACACCACGTGGCAGGTCGGCCGGCCACGCCGCAACGCATCGTTGTCCATCGCCGGCAGGTCGTCGTGCACCAGCGAGTACGAGTGGATCAGCTCCACCGCGCAAGCCAGCGCGTCAAGGCCTGGCGCATCGTGGCCCAGCGAGTCGGCGGTGGCGTAGACCAGCAACGGGCGCAGGCGCTTGCCGCCGCCGAGCACCGCGTAGCGCATGGCCTCGTGCAGGAGTGCGGGGGATTTTCCGTCAGGCGTCAGGCAGCGTTCCAGCGCACGTTCGGTGCGGGCCATCAATGCCTGCAGTGCCGGGCCGAGGTCAGGGTCGGGGTTCAAATGGCTCAGCGCTTTCGGGAGCGTCCGGATCGAGCAACAGCCGCACGCGAAGTTCGGCCTGCTCCAATGACTGCTGGCATTGCCGGAATAGACCAATGCCACGTTCGAACGAGCTGAGGGATTCCTCCAGGCTCAGCTCTCCGCCTTCCATCTGCGCCACCAGTCGTTCGAGTTCGTCCAGGGCCTGCTCGAAGTCCGCTGGGGGCAGGGTGGGCACGGTGGTGTCGGGGTTGGCCATGGCCGACAACGCTAACGCAGTGCCGGAGTGGAATCAATCGGCGGTGGTGGGAGGGTGCTGGTCGGCGCCGCGGTGGGCCGCCAGGCGGGGCGTGCCCCGGCTGCGGCAAATAGCGCCTCGCCCCGCGCGCTGGCCCATCGGTCCGCCACTGCCAGCAGTTCGCCGTGTTCATAGATGAGGGGACAGGTGTGGCGTTGCCAGGGCGGCACCGCGCCTTGCTGGAACAGGTCGCGCACGTCGCGGGTGTAAGGGGCGCCCATTGGCTTGAGGCGTTCCCCGCCCTGGCGCAGGCGCAGGGTGACGGGAGCTGGCAGGCGTGCGCCAGGTGGCTGCAGGGAAAAGCTGCCGCCACCGGGCAGAGTGACCTCCTGGCCTTGCCAGGCGACTGCCCAGTCTGCCGGCGGTGTGTCTTGCGAAGGCATGGCCCACAGCCTTCCCTTCCAGATGCGCAGTTCGGTCTGCCGCCAGCGGATGCGCGGCACCCGACCGGCCTGGGCCTGGCATTGGCGCTCGATCTGCTGGCGTTGCGCTGTGGTCGGCGCATGCAGGCCGGCCGTATGCAGCCAATGGTCGAGCAGGGGGTGGCGCAGCGCCGGCTCGAGCGCCAGCCAGCCGGCGGCGTCCAGGCTGCCGTTCGCGGGGTCGCGCAAGCGCTCGAGCTCGGGCAGCCACCGGGCCTGCAGCGCATCGGCCGCCGCGCGATTCAATTTGGCACTGTGCACGATCGCGGAGACCGCATGCGGCCACTGTTGCAGCAGTTGCGGCATGATGCGGTGGCGCAGGAAATTGCGCGCCAGCCGGATGTCGTCGTTGGACGGATCCTCGATGACTGGCAGCTGCGCTGCGTCGACGTAGCCGAGCAGGATCTGGCGCGAACATGACAGCAGTGGCCGCCACAGCCACCCGGCGCCGAACATGCGCAGTGGCCGCATGCCGCCGAGGCCTTCGGGACCGGCGCCGCGCAGGAGTTTCAGCAGTACGGTTTCGGCCTGGTCATCGCGGTGCTGGGCCAGCACCAGGCATTCGCCGGCGCGCAGTTCGGCGGCCAGGGCGGCGTAACGCGCCTCGCGCGCCGCTGCTTCCAGGCCGTCGCCGCGGCCGCGTTGCACCTGCACTACGAGGACGGTCAAGGACACGTCCAGCGTGGTGCAGAAGGCCCGGCAATGCTCGGCCCAGGCGGTGCTCTGCGCCTGCAGGCGGTGATCGACGTGCAATGCGCGCAGGCCGCGCGCGCGCGCTGCGGGGAGCTGTGCCAGCGCATGCAGCAGCGCGGTTGAATCCGGCCCACCGCTGAAGGCCACGCACAAGGGTGCATCCGGGACGTCAGCCAGCGCAGCCCGCAGCTGCGCCTGCAAATCGATGCTCATTTCTTGCCGGACAAAGTCCGTACGTAGAGGTGCTTGCCGCTGCCGATATGGCGCTCCTCGGTTTCGAACAAACCGATGCTCCTGATCAGCCCGCTCAGCTTCGAGTAGCCGTAGTTGCGCGGATCGAAATCCGGCGATTGCTTGTTGATGATGCTGCCCACGACACCCAGGCTGGCCCAGCCGGTGTCGTCGGAGGCGGCTTCGATGGCCCCGCGCAGCAGGTTCATCAAGCGTGAATCGCCGCGCAGCTCCCTGGCCGTGCGCTTCTTCGGCGCGGCTTCGGCTTCGGCGGTCGTCGCATCGGTGGCTGCCAGCACTTCGGTATAGATGAACTTGTCGCAGGCGGTGCGGAAAGGCTCGGGTGTCTTCTTTTCGCCGAAGCCGTACACGATCAGGCCGGATTCGCGGATGCGCGAGGCGAGGCGGGTGAAGTCGCTGTCGCTGGAGACGATGCAGAAGCCGTCGAAGCGCCCGGTGTAGAGCAGGTCCAGCGCGTCGATGATCATGGCCGAGTCCGTGGCATTCTTGCCGACGGTATAGCGGAACTGCTGTATGGGCTGGATCGAGTAGCGCAGCAGCACTTCCTTCCAGCCGTTGAGGTCTGGCTTGGTCCAGTCGCCGTAGCTGCGCTTGACGTGGGCCGTGCCGTATTTGGCCACTTCTGCCAGCAGCCCGTCGATGATCGCCGGCCGCGCGTTGTCGGCGTCGATGAGCACGGCGAGTTTCGCGGTGTCCTGGGGCATGGCGAGGCGTCCGACAGTGGGGTCTGCCGATGATAGCGCCGAGGACACTCCCACGATTGATGAGGGATACGGGGCAAGCCGGCCCGGGGGCTATTCCTGGAACGCGCCGTAGCCGCGCAGGCGCTGATAGCGCTGCTCGAGCAACTCCGGGACGGGTATGGCCGCCAGCCGGTCCAGTTGCTGCAGCAACACGGCCTTCAACCTGACCGCCATCGAGTGCGGGTTGCGGTGGGCGCCGCCCAAAGGCTCGCGGACGACCTTGTCGATCAGGCCAAGCTCCAGCAACCGCGGGGCGGTCATGCCCAGCGCCTCGGCGGCCTCCTTGGCCTTGTCGGCGCTCTTCCACAGGATCGAGGCGCAACCCTCTGGCGTGATCACCGAATAGGTCGCGTACTGCAGCATGATCGTGTAGTCACCGACGCCGATCGCCAGTGCACCACCCGAGCCACCCTCGCCAATCACCGTGCACACGATAGGCACCGGCAACTGCGACATTTCCAGCAGGTTGCGGGCAATCGCCTCGCTCTGGCCGCGTTCTTCGGCGCCCACGCCCGGATAGGCTCCCGGGGTGTCGATCAGGGTCAGCACCGGCAGCTTGAAGCGCGCGGCCATTTGCATCAGGCGCAGCGCCTTGCGGTAGCCCTCGGGCCGCGGCATGCCGAAGTTGCGGCGAATCTTGGTCTTGGTGTCGCGGCCCTTCTGGTGGCCGATGATCATCACCGGCCGGCCGTTGATCCGGCCCAGGCCGCCCACGATGGCCGGATCGTCCGCATACATGCGGTCCCCGGCCAGCTCGTGGAATTCTTCGCACATCACGCCGATGTAGTCGAGCGTATAGGGTCGTGCCGGGTGGCGGGACAGCTGGGTCTTTTGCCAGGAGCTCAGGTTGCGAAAGATGTCGTTCGTCTTCAGCTTGAGCTTTTCCCGCAGGCGGCGAACGTCGTCGTCGATGTCAAACGCCTGCCCGTCGCTGGTGTGCCGCAATTCCTCGATCTTGGCCTCGAGCTCGGCGATCGGTTGTTCGAAATCGATGAAGTTCGGATTCATTCGCTGCAGTTTGCCGCTTTAAAGCGCTCCAGTATACCGTTCCGCGCGGCATGGGGGGCCTGGCTGGCTGGTGTCACGCGGTTGTCCGTCGGCGGCCGATGTGCCGCGCTCAATTGCCTTGACGCACCAGTTGCAGGTTGGCGGCGCGTACCTCGGGCATGGCGCGCACGGCGCGCAGCAGGTCCGGGATGGCGTGGATGCGCCAGTCCTCGCCGAGTTCCAGGTCGGCTTGTGCGCCCTGGTTGCGGTAGCCGCGCAGGGTGACGCTGGCGCCGCCACCCAGGTAGCCGCTCAGGACACCGCGCAGGCGGCCGACGAAGTCCGCGCCGACCGGGTTCAACCGGAGTTGCAGCAGACGCGCCCGGCTGCGGCAGGCGTCCGCCAGCGAGCAGGCGCTGCGCGCGCGCAACTGGAACCCACCACCGGAGAAATCGTCGATGCGCAAGCCACCTTCGACCACCAGCATGGCGTCGCGGGTGAGCAGCGGCGCGATCTGCTGGTACAGCTCGCCGAAGAAACTGACCTCGATGGCTCCCGTGCTGTCCTCGATGCGCACGAAGGCATCGCTGTCGCCGCGCTTGCGCACGGCGGCCACCATGCCGGCCACGCTCCATGGTGTGTCCGGGCCGCGGCGGAAGCGGCTGCCGTCGTCGTTTTCTTTACGCGGGCGCGGCGGCTGGTAGCGCGCCGCGATTTCGCCCAGCGGACAGGTGGCAAGTTGCGCGAGTTCCTCGCGCCAGGGGTCGGTGGGGTGGCCCGAAAGGTAATGCCCGAGCGTATTGCGTTCACCTTGGAGCACCTGTTCAAGCGGCCACGGGGCCACGGTCGGCAGTTCGATGCCAAGCACGGGCATGGCCAGGCTGCCGGCGGTGCCAAACATGTCATTTTGCCCGGCTTGGCGGTCGTGCAGCGCTTGCTCGGCGGCACGCACCGCATCCGGCAATTGCGCCATGAGGCTGGCACGATTCTCAGCCAGACCATCCAATGCGCCGGCCATGATCAGGGCCTCGATGACCCGCCGGTTGAGCTTGCCTGGGTCGACCCGCCGGCAAAAATCAGCGAGGTCCACGTAACGATCTTGTTCGCGGCCGGCGACGATCGCCTCGCAGGCACCACGGCCGACACCCTTGATTGCGCCCAGTCCGTAGTCGATGGTGTCGGCGGCCGGGGCGGTGAACATGTAGCCCGAGACGTTGACATCGGGCGGCTTGACCTGCAGTTTGAGCGCGCGTGCCTCGTTGAGGAAGGTCACCACCTTGTCGGTGTTGTCCATGTCCGAGGACAGCGTGGCGGCGAGGAACTCGGCAGGGTAGTGGGCCTTCAGCCATGCCGTCTGGTAGCTGACCAGGGCGTACGCAGCCGCGTGCGACTTGTTGAAGCCGTAGCCGGCGAATTTCTCCATGAGGTCGAAGATCGCATCGGCCTTTGCGTCGCTCAGGCCATGCTCGGCGGCGCCTTCGCGGAACTTGTGGCGTTCCTTGGCCATCTTGGCCGCGTCTTTCTTGCCCATCGCGCGGCGCAACAGGTCGGCGCCGCCCAGGCTGTAGCCGCCGATGATCTGTGCGACCTGCATCACCTGTTCCTGGTACACCATGATGCCGTAGGTTTCCCGCAGCACCGGCTCGACGCGCGGGTCGGGATAATCCACCGACTCGCGCCCGTGCTTGCGCGCGATGAAACTGGGGATGAGGTCCATCGGCCCGGGGCGGTACAGCGCACCGAGCGCAATGATGTCCTCGAAGCGGTCCGGCTGGGCGTCCTTGAGCATGCGCTGCATGCCGCTCGATTCGAGCTGGAACACGGCCACGGTCTGCGCGTGGCGCAGCAGGTCGAACGTGTCCGGGTCGTCCAGCGGCAGCTTGGACAGGTCGAGTGGCTCCTGGCCGTTTGGATCCTGCGCCCGCCGCGCATTGATCGCCTTGACTGCCCAGTCGATGATGGTCAGCGTGCGCAGGCCGAGGAAGTCGAACTTCACCAGGCCCACGGCCTCGACGTCATTCTTGTCGTATTGCGTCACCATGCCGCCGCCGCCGGGCTCGCAATACATCGGCGAGAAATCGGTCAGTGGTGTCGGGGCGATGACCACGCCGCCGGCATGCTTGCCGACATTGCGGGTCAGGTTCTCCAGCTTCAGCGCGAGATCGATGAGCACCCGCGCGTCCTCGTCCTGCTCGTAGGCGGCGCAGAATTCGCGGACTACGCGTTCGGGTTCCTGCCTGGATTTCTCCGAGGTACCAAGTGCATCGGACAAGGTCAAGTCGAGCGGACGCAGCGGGATCAGCTTGGCCAGGCGGTCGACCTGGCTGTAGCCCATGCCGAGCACGCGCCCGGAATCGCGCAACACCGCCTTGGCGGCCATCGAGCCGAAGGTGATGATCTGGCTGACCCGGTCGCGGCCGTACTTTCGCGACACGTAGTCGATGACCTCGTCGCGCCGGTCCATGCAGAAGTCGACGTCGAAGTCCGGCATCGAGATGCGGTCGGGGTTGAGGAAGCGCTCAAACAGCAGGTTGAACTGCAGTGGGTCGAGGTCGGTGATCTTGATCGACCAGGCCACGAGCGAGCCGGCGCCGGAGCCACGGCCAGGCCCTACCGGGATGTCGTTGTGCTTGGCCCAGTTGATGAAGTCCGCGACGATCAGGAAGTAGCCGGAGAACCCCATGCGGGTGATCACGTCCAGCTCGCGTTCGAGCCGCGTCTCGTAGTCCGTCAGGGTGTAGCCGTTGGCCAGCGGCGCATGCGCCAGCCGCTCCCGCAACCCGGCACGCGCCGTTTCGCGGATGTGGCTGTCGAGGTCATGGCCTTCGGGCACCGGGAAGTCGGGCAGGGAGTAATGCCCGAAGCTAAGCTCCAGGTTGCACCGCTTGGCCAGTTCGACCGTGTTCTCCAGCAGCTCGGGGAGGTCGGAGAACAAAGCCGCCATTTCGGTCGGCGTCTTCAGGTACTGCTGGTCGCTGTAGTCATGCGGGCGCTTGCGGTCGGCGAGCACGCGGCCCTGGTTGATGCACACACGCGCATCGTGCGCTTCGAAGTCGTCCTGGCGCAGGAAACGCACGTCGTTGCTCGCCACCACCGGCAAGGCGAGCTGTTCGGCCAGCGGCAGCGCGTGCCGCAGCCAATCTTCTTCGCCCTCGCGGCCGCAGCGGGTGACTTCCAGGTACAGGCGGTCGTCGAACACCTGCTGCCAAGCGTGGGTCGCCTGCCGTGCGGCGTTGGGGTCGCCCTGGGTGGCGAGGCGCGCCGCCCGGCTTTCCCGGCCCAGCAATGCAAGCAGGCCGTCGCTGGCCCCGGCATCCAGCCATTGCGGGTCGACCAGGGCCCGGCCACCCCGCTGGCCATCGCGCCAGGCCCGGGAGACCAGGCGCGAGAGGTTGGCGTAGCCCGCGTGATCCTGGCACAACACGGTGAGCCGCCAGGGCTGCGCATCATCGGCATCGGCAATCCACAGGTCGCAGCCGCCAATGGGCTTGATGCCGGCCGCCACGCACGCCTTGTAGAACTTCACCAGGGCGAACATGTTGCTTTCGTCGGTCAGCGTCAATGCCGGCATGCGTGCACGCGCCGCCATCTCCACCAGGGCGGGGATACGGATCGTCGAGTCGACCAGCGAAAACTCGCTGTGCAGGTGCAGGTGGACATAGCAGGCGGTCATGCGATCTGGCAGGCTACCCGGCGGCTCCGGCGGCGGCAAGCGCAACTTGCGCCGCGCGGCTCAACCCCCTGCACGGTATCGGCTGCCGCCGGGAAACAGCGACAACTGGGCGAGCGCCGCATGCACCGGAGCGAAGCTGTGGCGGTGCAGTGGGCAGGGGCCCAGGCGCTCGAGCGCCTCCAGGTGCAGGCGCGTGGCGTAGCCCTTGTGCAGGGCAAAGCCATACCCTGGCCAGGTGGCGTCCAGCGCGGTCATCAACCGGTCGCGGGTCACCTTGGCGATGATCGAGGCGGCGCTGATCGCCGGTTCCAGCGCATCGCCGCCGACGATGGTGCGGCCCGGGCAGGGCAGGTCGCGCGGCAGCTGGTTGCCATCGATCCAGGCCTCCTCGGCGGCCACGCGGAGGGTACGCAAGGCACGGCTCATGCCGGCCAGGGTGGCTTGCAGGATATTGATGCGGTCGATCTCCTCCACCTCCACCAGCACCACGCTCCAGGCCCGCGCGCTGGCGACGATATGCGCATATAGGGTTTCGCGTCTTGCGGGGCTCAGCTTCTTGGAATCGTCCAGGCCCTCGATGGGGTGGTCCTGGTCGAGGATGACCGCGGCGACGGCCAGCGGACCGGCCAACGGTCCGCGGCCGGCCTCGTCGACACCCGCGACCAGTCGCCGGCCGGCGGCGAGGACGCGCGCAGCGGAGTGCCCGATCAGCTTGCCCTCATGCCCTGGCATCGGGAGCCTCCAGCAATTCGAGCACCGCGTCGGCGGCGCGTTCGGCGGCGCTGCCTTGCGCGCCGACCTTGAGTCCGCGGTGCAGCTCCTCGAAGCACTCCACGATGTGCGCCCGCCGCGCGCTGTCGCGGAACAGTTCCAGCGTGGCGGCGGCAAGATTTTCCGCCGTGCACTGGTCCTGCATCAACTCGGGGACCAGCAGGGCGCCAGTCCGCCCGCTGGCGCGCGCGAGGATATTTGGCAGCGCGTAGACGTCGGTCTTGAGCATGCCAAGCACACGCGCCAGGAAATAGCTCGATGGGGCCACGCGGTAACCGACCACCATGGGGCGCTTCGCCAGCATCGCTTCGAGCGTCGCCGTGCCCGAGGCCAGCAACACCACGTCGGCAGCCAGCATGGTCTCATGGGCATGGCCGTCGATGAGCAATGGGGGATGCTCCATGCGTGGCGTCCGGGCGAGCAGCTCGACGAGCCGGGCATGCAGCGTTGCATTGGCCGCGGGTATCACCACGCGCAGTTCCGGCAATTCAGCGCCGATCCTGGCGGCGGCATCGAGGAAAATCCGCCCCAGGCGCGCCAGCTCGGAGGGACGGCTGCCGGGCAATACCGCCAGCACTGGGCACTGCCCTGTGAGTTGGAGTGCCTGCCGTGCTGCCGCGCGGTCAGCGACCAGCGCGAAACGGTCCGCCAGCGGGTGGCCGACGAAACGCGCATCGACGCCATAGCGGGCATAGATGGCCGGCTCCATCGGGAACAGGCACAGCACGCGGTCCGCGCTGCGGCTGATCTTGCGTGCCCGCTGCTCGCGCCAGGCCCACACCGAGGGGCTGACGTAGTGCACGGTGCGCACGCCGGCACGCTTCAGGTGCCGCTCCACGCCGAGGTTGAAATCCGGCGCGTCGATGCCGACGACGACGTCCGGGCGGGCGGCAAGCAGGCGCCGCACCAGGGCCCGCCTCAGCCGCAGCAGGCGCGGCAGGTGGCCGACGACCTCGCTCAACCCAAACAGTGATAGCTCGCCAATGTCGTACCAGCAGGTGCAGCCCTGCGCGCGCATGTGCTTGCCGCCGATGCCGACGAAGCGCGCCGTGGGGCAACGTTGGCGCAAGGCAGCGATCAATTCGGCGCCGAGCAGGTCGCCTGAATCCTCTCCAGCCAGGATGGCCATGAGCGGCGCGTGCGGCTCGTTTGCCGCGGTGCGCGTGACGCCGGTGTCGTTCATGGCTGGCTCCGCAGGTACGGCGTGATCGAGCTTGCCATGGCTGGCGTAGCCTGGCGTGTCATCAGCGCGCGAGCGCGCGCTCGCTGCGTTCGACGAATTCCAGCATGAGGCGCACGTCGGCGTTGTCCTCCGCCTGCGCGGCAAGCTGCGCGCGCGCCTCGGGCAGCGGCAGGCCGGCCATGTACAGCGTACGGTAGGCGCGCTTGATGGCGCCAATGCGTTCGGCAGCGAAGCCGCGGCGCTTCAGTCCTTCGCTGTTGATGCCGCGCGGCCGTCCATGCTGGTCGTTGGCCATGGTCACGAACGGCAGCACGTCGTTGCCGACCAGGCAGCCCATGCCGATGAAGGCGTGGACGCCGACCTTGCAGAACTGGTGCACGCCGGAATAGCCGGAAAGTATCGTCCAGTCGCCAATCTCCACGTGCCCGGCAAGGGCCGAATAGTTGGAGAACACCACGTGGCTGCCAATCTGGCAGTCGTGTGCAATGTGCACGTAGGCCAGCACCCAGTTGTCGTCGCCCAGGCGGGTGATGCCGCCGCCGCCGCGCGTGCCGCGGTTGATGGTGACGAACTCGCGGATCAGGTTGCGGTCGCCGATGACGAGCTCGGTGCGCTCGCCGGCGAATTTCTTGTCCTGCGGATCGCCACCAAGCGAGGCGAACTGGGTGATGCGGTTGTCCCGGCCAATACGCGTCGGGCCCTCGATCACGACGTGCGGGCCGACCACCGTACCCTCGCCGATTTCGACCTCGGCACCGATGATGCTGTAGGCGCCGATGCTGACGTCCTTGCCGATCACGGCTGCCGGATCGATCTGCGCGCTGGGGTGGATCACTGGGCGGTCCTGGCCGCGCACATCAATTCGCAACTGGCCACTTCCTTGCCGTCAACGCTGGCGTGCGCGGCGAACAGGCCCATGCTGCGCATCACACGTTTTTGCACGACTTCCAGGCGCAACTGATCGCCCGGGGTGACCATCGCGTTGAACCGGGCGTTGTCGACCTTGACCAGGTAGAAGAACGGCTTGTCGTCGTTGCCCTTGATGCGGTTGCTGAGCTGGGTGAGCAGGCCGGCAGCTTGCGCCATGGCCTCGATGATGAGCACGCCCGGCATCACCGAATGGCCTTGGAAATGGCCCTGGAAAAACGGCTCGTTGAAGGTGACGTTCTTGATCGCGACCACCCTGGCATCCGGCACCAGCTCCACCACCCGGTCGACCAGCAGGAAAGGAAAGCGGTGCGGCAGCAGCTCCTTGATCTGCTCCACGGTGACGGGCATGGGCATGCCTGCGGTTTGTTCAATCATTGTTGCGGTCCTTTTCGATCGCCGAGAGGCGGCGTGCGAATTCGTCCAGATGCTTGAAGCGGGCGGCGTTCCTGCGCCAGTGCCGGTTTGCCTGCAACGGTAAGCCCGAGGAATATTCCCCCGGCTCGCGGATGGAATGGGTCACCAGGCTCTTGGCGGTAATGGTAACCCGGTCCGCCAGTTCCAGATGACCCAGCACCCCGGCGTTGCCGCCGATCATGCAGTAGCGCCCGATCCTGGCGCTGCCGGCCACGGCCGCGCAACCCGCCATTGCGGTGTGTGCGCCGATGTATACGTTGTGCGCGATCTGGATCTGGTTGTCGAGGCGCACGTCCTCTTCCAGCACGGTGTCTTCCAATGCGCCACGGTCGATCGTGGTGTTGGCGCCGATCTCGCAATCGTCGCCGACGCGCACGCCACCCAACTGCGGCACCTTGAGCCAATGGTCGCGGTCGAACGCGAGACCGAAGCCGTCGGCGCCCAACACGGCGCCGGGGTGGATCAGCACCCGGGCGCCCAGGTGGACACGGGTGACCAGGCTGACCCGGGCCACCAGGCGCGTACCGGTGCCGAGAACGCAGTCAGTGCCGACACTGCAGTGCGGGCCGAGCACGACGCCGGCGCCGATGCGTGAGCGCTCGCCCACCACGCAGCCAGGGCCAATGCTCGCCGTGGCATCCACCTCGGCACTGGCGGCGATGACGGCACTCGGATGGATGCCCGGCACGACCGGGTCGGTACGCTCAAACAGGGCGGCGATGCGTGCAAACGCGGCATGCGGGTTGGCGGCGACCAGTGCCGGGCGCGGGCAGGCCGCGAGATGCTCCGCGGCGAGCACCACCGCGCCGGCGTGCGTGGCGGCAAGTTGCGGCAGGTAGCCCGCGCTGGCAATGAACGCCAATTGGCCGGGCGTGGCCTTGGCCAACGTGTTCACCCCGGTGACGCAGACCGTCCCGTCGCCGTGCAGGCCCAGTTGAAATTGCTTGGCCAACTCGGCCAACCGGTAGGACGTATCCATGCCTGGAGCGCTCCGCATTGCGACATCGGGCGCGGTGCGGCCACGCCCGATGCGGTTAAAACTGGCTGCCGAAGGTGAACTGGATGCGCTCCTCGTAGTGCCGATCCTGCGGCTGGCTGCGGAACGGCACCGCCAGGCTGATGATCAGCGGCCCGATGGGCGCCTGCCACTGCAGCGCGACGCCGGTCGATGCGCGCAGCGTGCTGGCATCGAAGCTCTTGTAGTCCTTGTAGACATTGCCGACGTCCACGAACCACGACACGCGCGCGGTGTTGACGTTCTTGAGGAACGGCAGGGGAATGAAGACTTGTGCCGTGCCCAGCACCTTGAACGCGCCGCCGATCGGCTGCGAATAGTAGCCAGCCGGGCACAGGCCGGCGGGATTGGCCACCGTGCCGGTGCTAATGCACACGCGCGGGCCCAGCGTGTTGTCCTGGAAGCCACGGACGTCGCGCACGCCGCCGGAGTAATAGTTCTGCCAGAACGGCAGGTCGTTGCGCATGTCGGTGATGACGTGCGCCGGATCGCCAGCCAGGGCGTTGGCCTGCAACGTCGCCAGTTGCGCGTCGCTCACGCCGTTGCCGCCGTATGCCTTGCCGTAGCCGATCTGGCCGTCCAGATACAGCACGAAGCCGCCGCCAACGCGCCAGTAATGGTTGGCCTCGGTACTCAGCTTCCAGTACTGCACGGTCGAGCCAGGCAACGCCACGTCGGCAGACACCGACATCAGGCCGCCGCGGCTTGGTGCCCAATACTGGTCACGGGTGTCGTGTGTCCAGCCCAGCGTGCTGGTCCACGAATGGATTGTCTTGAAACCAATCTGGTCCTGGTAATCCATCAGCACCTGTGGACTGAAGCCCGGGATCAGGTTGACGGTGTTGCTGCTGATACCGAGGCCGACACGCAGGCCATCGGTTTCGCTGATCGGGATGCCGAGATAGCTGGAGAAGCTCTTCATGCTCGTGGCGTAATTGGCGAAGTCGGTGTTGCCGAAATCCGTCTTGGACAACGTCGCGCTGTAGCCGATGCCCACGCCGTTGTCGGTGAGGTACGGGTTGTAATAATTGACGCCAAAGCGCGTGTAGTAGACGCTGCGCTCGCCGCTCACCGACACGCTGTCGCCGGTGCCGAACAGGTTGTTCTGCGACACCGACGCGTTGAGGATCAACCCCGCGTACTGGGAATAGCCGACGCCGAACTGCATGCTGCCGGCGGACTGCTCCTCGACCTTGACGGTCACGTCGACCTGGTCGGTGGTGCCTGGCACCAGCTTCTTGTCGATGTCGACGGTCTTGAAGTAGCCGAGCCGCATCAGGCGCGTCTTCGAGCGGTCCAGCGCTGCCTGTGAGTACCAGGAGCCCTCAAGCTGGCGCATTTCGCGGCGCAGCACGTTGTCCTCGGTACGCGTGTTGCCGGAGAAGACGACGCGCCGCACGTAGACGCGATCACCAGGCTCCACGAACAAGGTGACCTCCACCGTGCGCTTGTCCTTGTCCAGCTTCGGAATCGGCGTGACCTTGGCATACGCATAGCCGATGTTGGACATCACCGCCTTGATGGCCTTCGTGCTGTTTTCTATGGCGGCGCGGTTGAAGGTGTCGCCGGCCTTCAGGAACACCAGTTGGCGCAGCGTGGCTTCGGGCAATACCAGCTTGCCAAGCAGTTTGACCGCCGAAACCGTGTAGATCTCGCCTTCCTTGATGTTTGCGTCGATATACATGTTGCGCTTGTCCGGCGAGATGCTCACCTGGGTGGAATCCACCGCGAAGTCGGCGTAGCCGCGGTCCATGTAGTACGACTGCAGCTTCTGCAGGTCGCCGGAGAGCTTCTCGCGCGAGTACTGGTCGTCCTTGGAGTACCACGACAGCCAGCCCGGCGTGTTCGACTCGAAGTCGTCGCGGATCTGCTTGTCGCTGAATGCATGGTTGCCGACGATGTTGATTTCCTGGATCTTGGACGCCTTGCCCTCGCGGATCTCGATGTCGATGGCAACGCGGTTGCGGTCCAGTTGGACCACATGCGGATCGACCGACACGTTGTACTTGCCGCGGTTGTAGTACTGGCGGACCAGTTCCTGCTGCACGTTGTCCAGGGCCAGGCGGTCGAACGTCTCGCCCTCGGACAGGCCAATGCCTTTCAATCCCTTCTTCAGCTCATCGGTCTTGATGTCCTTGTTGCCGCGGATCGTGAGCTTGGCGATGGACGGCCGCTCGACCACCTTGATCACCAGGATGTCGCCCTCGCGGTCCATCTGCACATCGGTGAAGAACTTGGTCTGGTACAGCGCGCGGATGGCGCGCTGCACGCTGGCGTCGGTGACGCGGTCGCCCTTGCTCAGCGGCAGGTAGTTGAGCACCGTGCCGGCGGTGATTCGGCTCAGGCCGTCGATGCGGATGTCCGAGGCGACGAATGGCTGGAACGCGAATGTGTTCGCGGACAGCGAGGCGAGCAGCATCAGCGCGGCAATACGCTTCATCGTTGATTCCGTGGGGTTCGTGCCGGACCGGCCGCTGCGGCCAGCCCGGGCATTGAATGAGGCGGAGCAGCACGCCGCCGGCGCGGCGAGGTGGCTCCACGATGTGGCGTGCGGCGTGGCATGCCGGCTCGATGCGACCCGTCGGGCGCGCCCATGCTGCGACCAGCGGACGGGAAATGGTACGTGCGCAGGCTCACGACAACAACATGCGCTGGATATCGTTGTAGAACGCCAGTCCCATCAAGCCGAACAAGAGCGCCATGCCGATGTACTGGCCCACCACCATGGTCTTCTCGCTGACCGGGCTGCCCTTGATCAGTTCCACCGCATAATACAGGAGGTGTCCCCCGTCCAGGAGCGGGATGGGCAGGATGTTGAGGATGGCCAGGCTGAGCGAGACCACGGCCAGGAACTGCAGGAACCACGCCAGGCCCATGTGCGCCGAGGCGTTGGCCACCGAGGCAATGCCGATCACGCTGGACAGGTTGCGCGTGGAAGTCTCACCGCTGAGCATCTTGCCCAGCATGGTGAAGGTCTGCGCGGTGTTGCGCCAGGTCGAGGCGAATGCCGCCGCCGTGGCCTTGAGCGGCCCGTAATGCACGGTCACCGCCTCTGCCGGCGGCGCGCCTACGCCCATGATCCATTTGGACGGCTGGCCAGCCAGCGATTCCCATTTGGCCCGCACGGTCAGGTCGACGGTTTGCGTCCCGCGGCGGACCACCAGGGCGAGTTGCGGCGAGCGTGCCGCCTCGGTCTGCACCAATTGGCCAAATGCCACGAAGTCGGCCACCGGTTGGCCATTCACGCTAAGCACGCGGTCGCCAGGCTGCACGCCGGCCAGCGCTGCTGGTTGTCCTGGCATCACCGTTGCCGCTACGGCCGCGGGCGGTGCTGGCTGCAGGCCGAGCTTGGGCAGGTATTGCTCGATCGCGCCGTTGGCGGGAAGGCGGTCGAGCGGCAGTACCACCTCGCGCGTGTGGCCGTCGGTGTCGCGTACGGTCATCGGCAGCGGGCTGTGCTCGAGCATGCCGTTGACCACCGCGTCCATGGCGTCGCTCCAGGCCTGCACGCGACGGCCGTCCACCTCGAGGATCCGGTCGCCGCTGCGCACGCCGGCCTCCGCGGCCAGGCTGTGCGGTGTGGTCGCCACCACCGGGGCGACGTCGGGTCGGCCGAGCATGAACATGGCCCAGAACGCCAGGAGGGTGAACAGCAGGTTGAAACCGGGGCCGGCGGCTACGATCAGGATGCGCTGCCAGATTGGCTTGCCGGTGAATTCCTGGTTGCGCAAGGCTGGATCCACGGGCCCCTCGCGCGCGTCCAGCATCTTCACGTAACCGCCCAGCGGGATCGCCGAGATCCAGTATTCCGTGCCGTCGCGGGCCGTGCGCTTCCACAGCGCCCGGCCAAAACCGACGGAGAAGCGCAGCACCTTGACGCCGCAGCGTCGCGCCACCCAGAAGTGGCCGAACTCATGGAAGGTTACCAGCACGCCGAGCGTCACCAGCAGCCAGAACACCGAGCCTAGAAAAGGAGTCATCACGTACCGGGTTCGAGGGAAATCGCGACCAGCAGAATATCAGCAAGCGTGTTGCACGAAGCGCCGTGCCGTCGCCCGCGCCGTTGCATCCCGTTCATGGAGCGTCGCGACATCGACCACGGTCTGGCCCGGCAGTTCCGCAAGCACGCTCTCCACGACATCGGCAATGCCGAGGAACGGCAGCGTGCCGGAGAGGAACGCCGCCACCGCGACCTCGTTCGCGGCATTGAGGATGGCCGAGCTGTCGCCACCGGCGCGCAGCGCGGCCGTGGCCAGGTCCAGACACCGGAACACCTGGCGATCCGGGGGCTCGAAGCTCAGCGCCGCGCACGCGGCCAGATCCAGCGAGCCGACCCCTGAGGTCATGCGCCTGGGCCAGGCTAGTGCACAGGCAATCGCCGTGCGCATGTCGGGCAGGCCAAGCTGCGCGAGCAACGAACCGTCGGCGTATTCCACCAGTGAGTGCACCAGGCTTTGCGGATGGACGACGACGTCGATGGCATCGGCTGGCATGGCAAACAAATGGTGCGCCTCAATGACTTCCAGGCCTTTGTTCATCAGCGTCGCCGAGTCGACCGAGATCTTGCGTCCCATGCGCCAGTTGGGATGCGCGCACGCCTGGTCCGGAGTGACCGTCTGCAGTTGCTCGCGGCTCCAGTTGCGGAATGGGCCGCCGGACGCGGTCAGGATCAGGCGTCGCACGGTCCGTCGCCCATTGCGCGCGCTGTCATCCCGGGTCGGCGGCCAATCACGTGGCAGGCACTGGAAAATGGCGTTGTGCTCCGAATCCAGTGGAATCAGCAGGCCGCCGCCGGCCCTGACCGCCGCCAGCAGCAGCGGTCCGGCCATGACGATCGCTTCCTTGTTGGCCAGCAGCAGGCGCTTGCCGGCGCGCGCCGCGGCCAGCGTCGACTCCAGTCCCGCCGCGCCGACGATCGCCGCGACCACGACGTCGGCCAGCCCGCTGCCTGCGGCAGCGGTGATTGCCGCGGGACCTGCCGCAGTCTCGGTGTTGAGGCCGGCGGCGCCGAGCTTGCGTGCCAATTCGGACTCCAGCGCCGGCTCGGCGATGATCGCCAGTTGCGGCCGATACGCCTTGCACAAGGTCACCAGTGCATCGACGTTGCGATGTGCGGTGAGCACGCTGGCGGAGAATTCATCGGGGTGGCGGGCAATGACGTCCAGCGTGCTGCCGCCGATCGAGCCGGTGGCGCCGAGTACCGCGACGCGTTTCACGGGATGACCTGCAGGTTGGCCAGCAGCCACAAGCCCGCCGCGAGTGCCGGCAAGGCGGCAAACACGCTGTCCAGGCGGTCCAGCAGGCCGCCATGCCCTGGAAACAGGGTGCCCGAATCCTTGACTCCGGCATGCCGCTTGAGCAGGCTTTCCAGCAGGTCGCCGAGGACGGAGATGCCGACGGCGATGACTGCCAGCACCAGCATCGCGACCAGGCCTGCGCCCCGCACCTGGAGCAGCCAGGCACCGACCAGCATCACCAGCCCCCCCGCCAGCAGCGCGCCATAGACCCCGGCCCAGGTCTTGCCCGGGCTGATTTGCGGGGCCAGCTTGCGCCTGCCGTAGCGGCGGCCGCTGAAATACGCGCCAATGTCGGCGGCCCAGACGATGAACAGGGCAAGCAGGGTCCACCATTGCCCGTAGGGCTGGTGCGCATGGAGGATCAGCAAGGCGCTCCAGGCCGGCAGGATAGTCAGCAGGCCAGCCGCCAGCTTGCGCACGCGATTTTCCCGCGTCGGCGCCGCTGCGTAGGCAAAATGGCGCAGCCATTGAGCTGCCACGGCCCACCAGGCCAGGCCCAGCACCACCACCCAAATACTGGTCGCCCGCTCATGCAGCAGCCACAGCAGCGCAAAGCCAAAGGCTGCGACCAGCAGGAACACGACGCGTACCGGCGTCCCGCGCACGCCGCCCAGGGCCGCCCATTCCCAAAGCCCGGCAAGGAACACCACGGCCGCAACGCCAGCCAGCAGCGCCGTCGGCGCCAGCACGATCAGGGCAACGACCAGCGGAGCCAACAGCAGGGAGGTCAGTACACGCTGACGAAGCATGGCGGTTCTCAGGGTAGGGAGGCGAGCTGTTCGCTCGTGCGCCCGTAGCGGCGTTCGCGCTGAACGTAGTCTTCGATGGCCTGGTGCAGGCAGGCTTGGTCGAAATCCGGCCACAGCGTATCGGTAAAGTACAGCTCGGCATACGCCGCTTGCCACAACAGGAAGTTGCTCAGGCGCAGTTCGCCCCCGGTGCGGATCAGCAGATCCAGCGGCGGCAGTCCGTCAAGCGACATCCAGGCGTCGAGCCGGGCCTCGTCGATCTCCTCGGCGCGCAGCTCGCCGCGCGCCACGGCCTGTGCCGCGCGCCGGCAGGCCTGGGTGATGTCCCAGCGGCCGCCATAGTTGACCGCCACGTTGACCTGCAGCCGGGAATTGTGGGCGGTACTGTCCATGGCCGCCTGCATGCGGCGATATAGCTCGGCATCGAACGCACCGAGCTCGCCAATGAATCGCAGGCGCACGCCATTGGCGCGCAGCTCGTCAACTTCCTTGTCCAGGGCGCGCACGAACAGGTTCATCAGTGCGCCGACTTCGTCGCGCGGGCGCAGCCAGTTCTCGCTGGAAAACGCAAACAAGGTCAGGGCCTGGATGCCCTCGCGCAGGCAGGCCTCGATGACCGTGCGTACGGCCTTGCGCCCAGCGCTGTGGCCGAAGCTGCGCGGGCGACGGCGCGCACGCGCCCAGCGCCCGTTGCCGTCCATGACGATGGCAATGTGCAGCGGTGCCCCATGCTGCCGCACGGCGTCCGCGGCGTCAGGCGACGGTGCGGCTGGCATCGCGCATGCGGCCGGGTGGCGCGGTGCCGGCGCGGGCTGCGCGCATCCGCGCGCGGGCAAGCAGCTGGGTCCTGGCCGTGCCGGGCGCGGGTGCGCAAACGCTGGCGGAGGACAGTTCGGCGGCCACTTACAATGCCATCAACTCGTCTTCTTTGGCCTTGACGACGCCATCGATTTCCTTGATGGCGTTGTCAGTGAGGCTTTGTACTTCCTCGTCGAAACGGCGTTCGTCGTCTTCCGAGATGAGCTTTTCCTTGAGCAGGTTCTTCACCTGCTGCAGGGCGTCGCGGCGCACATTGCGCACCGCGATCTTGGCGCTTTCGCCTTCGTGGCCGACGTGTTTGGCCAGTTCCCGGCGACGCTCCTCGGTGAGTGCCGGGAGGTTGAGCCGGATGACCGTGCCGGCGGTGGTCGGCGTGATGCCCAGGTCCGATCCCATCAGCGCCTTCTCGATTGGCGCCACCATAGATTTTTCCCACGGCGTGATGCTGATCGTGCGCGAATCGGCGAGCGCGACCGTGGCTACCTGGGCGAGCGGCATGTCCGCCCCGTAGTACGGCACCTTGATGTTGTCGACCAGCGCCGTGCTGGCGCGCGCACTACGCAGGCGCACCAGGTCGTATTTCAGCGACTCGATGCTCTTGCCCATGCGGGTCTTGGCATCGGCCTTGATGTCGTCGAGCATGCGGTGGTTCCAGAAGTCTCGGCAAGCCGTTGATCATAGCAGGCCCATTCTGCACCGAGCCGGGCCAGCCGGGGTTTCAGCCGCCGTGCACCAGCGTGCCGATGGCTTCGCCATGCATGATGCGCATGAGGTTGCCTTTCTGCGTCATGTCGTAGATGCGCAGTGGTAGCCCGTGGTCGCGGCACAATGCGATTGCCGCCGTATCCATCACCGCCAGCTTGTGCTCGATGACTTCGTCGTAGCTCAGCGCGTCGTAGCGGACGGCGTCCGGATGCAGGACCGGGTCGGCGCTGTACACACCATCCACCTTCGTGGCTTTGAGCAACAGATCGGCGCCCAGTTCCACGGCGCGCAGGGCCGCCGCCGAATCGGTGGTGAAGAAGGGATTGCCGATGCCGGCGGCAAACAAGACGATGCGGCCCTTTTCGATATGCCGGATGGCGCGGCGACGGATATAGTCCTCGGCCACGTCGTGGATCGGTATCGCGCTCATGACCCGCGCGTAGCCGCCACGCTTTTCAATTGCATCCTGCATGGCCAGGGCGTTCATGACCGTGGCCAGCATGCCCATGTGGTCGCCGGTGACGCGATCCATGCCGGCAGCAGCCAGGCCACTGCCGCGGAAGATGTTGCCGCCGCCAATGACCACCCCGACCTGGATGCCCGAGCGCTGGACCTCGATGATCTCGTTGGCCAGGCCGCCGATGACGTCCGGATCGATGCCATAGTCGGCATGCCCCATCAGCGCCTCGCCGGACAGCTTGAGCAGGATACGGCGGAAGATCGGCGCGGTGCTCATGGCGGGTCCGGGCAGGTGGTTGGCTGGGTTATTGTAAGGGACCGGCGGTAGCTCGATTCAAACCTCGCTGCCCAGGCCGGTGGCTGGTGTGGTCGTGGCCGCAGGCTTGCCGCCAGTGCGGGCCGGCGCAGCGCGCAGGCCCGCGTGGTGGTCCGGGCTCAGCCCAGGCCAGCCTGCTTCATGACCTCGGCGTGGAAGTCCTCGGTGGGCTTCTCCACGCCTTCGCCGACCGCCAGACGCACCACGGATTGCACATGGGCCCCGGATTTCTTCAGCGCGTCGGCGACCGACATGCTCGTGTCCAGCACATAGGCCTGCCCAAGCAGGGTGATCTCGGTGATGATCTTGTGCACCTTGCCAGTGATGATTTTTTCCAGGATCTCGGCCGGTTTGTGCTTTTCCGCCTCCGACATCTGGCTCAGCGCGATGTCCTTCTCCTTGGCCAGCACCTCGGGCGGCACGTCCGCCGACTGCACGTAGGCTGGGTTCATCGCGGCCACGTGCATCGCAATGCCCTTGGCCAGCGCCTCGTCCCCGGCATCCAGTGCGACCAGCACGCCGATGCGGCCGTTGTGGATATAGCTGCCGATGGGCCCGGTGGCATGGATCCGGGCCATGCGCCGGACATGGATCTTCTCGCCGATCGTGCTGACCAGCGCCTTGGCGGCTTGCTCGACCGTGCCGCCCTTGGGATAGGCGACTGCCTGCAGCGCATCCACGTCGGACACGCCGGAATCGAGCGCCAGGTCGCCGACAGTCTTGCAGAAGGCCAGGAAGCTCGCGTCCTTGGCGACGAAATCGGTTTCGCAGTTGATCTCCACCAGGACCGCGTCATGGCCCTTGCGCGCGCTGACGATCAGGCCCTCGGCAGCAATCCGGCTAGCTTTCTTGTCAGCCTTGGCCAGGCCGGATTTGCGCAGCCAGTCGACCGCGGCGTCGATGTTGCCGTCGTTCTCGACCAGTGCCTTCTTGCATTCCATCATGCCGGCACCGGAGCGCTCGCGCAGCTCCTTGACCATTTGTGCGGAAATCGTGCTCATCGTCGTTCCTCGTTTACTGGTGGCACGATGGCGGTGGACGCCGCCGCGCCAAATGTAGGTACGGCGACGGCCTCGTCACGGCTGCCGTCACCGGGGTGCTGCAGGCGTTGGGCCTATTTGGCGGCGCCTTCCGGACCCGTGGCGTGGCGCCCATCGTCGCGGCGATGGTCGTTGCGCGCATTGCCGCGGCGTGCCGGCGGCTTGCGCTCGGCCTTGGCAATCGGATTGCCTTCCTCGTCGAGCTCGACAAAATCGTTGGCATCGCCCTGGGCCACGTCCGGTGCGGCAGCCTTGCCTTCCAGGATCGCATCGGCCGCGGCCCGGGCATACAGCTGGATGGCGCGGATCGCGTCGTCGTTGCCGGGGATCGCGTAGTCGACCAGATCGGGGTCGTAGTTGGTGTCGACCACCGCCACCACCGGGATGCCGAGCTTCCTGGCTTCCTGCACGGCGATGTTCTCGTGGCCGATGTCGATCACGAACAGCGCATCGGGCAGGCGGTTCATGTCCTTGATGCCGCCCAGCGAGGCTTCCAGTTTCTCGCGCTCGCGGCGGCGCGAGAGAACCTCGTGCTTGACCAGCTTCTCGAAGCTGCCGTCGGTCTCGGCTGCCTCCAGCTCCTTCAGCCGCGCCACCGATTGCTTGACGGTACGGAAGTTGGTCAGCATGCCGCCCAGCCAGCGTGCGGTGACGAACGGCATGCCGGCGCGGGCAGCCTCTTCGGCCAGGGCCTCGCGCGCCGAGCGCTTGGTGCCGACAAACAGGATGGTACGGCGCTTCTGTGCCAGGCCCGACAGATAGTTCATTGCGTCGGTGAACAGCGGCAGGGTCTTTTCCAGGTTGATGATGTGGATCTTGCCGCGCGCGCCGAAGATGTACGGTGCCATCTTCGGGTTCCAGTAGCGGGTCTGGTGGCCGAAGTGGACTCCGGCTTCGAGCATGTGGCGCATGGTGACTTGGGCCATGGGGTAACTCCTTGCAGTGGCCGTGTAGGCCGGGGGTTGGGACCTGCGCATATCCCCGACTTCGACCACGATGCGCCGGATGGCGGCTCGTGGCACCCCGAAGCTGGTGCCGATATGCGTGTGGCGTTGGTTTGGGTGTGGCGCCCTGGGGCGTTACAATCCCGGTTCGTCTCGCATCACGCTGGCCTGCTGGCAGGCACATGCGTTCAGCAAAACTGCGAAATTATAGTCGGTCGACCAGCGTTGCGGCAAGCCGCGGCTTGGGCCTTGGCGCTGACAGGACAGCATGAAATGGCAATCAATCTCAAGTCAGCGCAGGACCTCGAAGGCATGCGCGTCGCCGGCAAGCTTGCCGCCGAAGTGCTGGCCATGCTCAAGGAGCACATCGAGCCGGGCGTGAGCACCGAGGAACTGGATCGGCTGGCCTACGAGCACATCGTGAACGTGCAGAAGGCGATACCGGCGAACGTCGGCTACCACGGCTTTCCGAAGACGCTGTGCACTTCGGTCAACCAGGTGATCTGTCACGGTATCCCGAGTGAGAACAAGCTGCTCAAGGATGGGGACATCATCAACCTCGATGTGACCGTGATCAAGAACGGCTGGCACGGCGACACCAGCCGGATGTACGTGGTCGGCACCCCGTCGGTGCTGGCCAAGCGGCTGGTGGATACCGCGTACGAGGCCATGATGTGCGGCATCCGCGCCGTACGCCCCGGTGCCACGCTCGGTGATATCGGCCATGCGATCCAACAGCACGCCGAGGCGGTGGGCTTCAGCATCGTGCGCGAGTATTGCGGCCACGGCATCGGCAAGATCTACCACGACGAGCCGCAGGTGCTCCACTATGGCAAGCCTGGTGCCGGCCTGGAGCTGAAGAAGGGCATGACCTTCACGATCGAGCCGATGGTCAACGCCGGCAAGCCGCAGACCCGCCAGTTGCCTGATGGCTGGACCGTGGTGACCAAGGATCATTCCCTGTCTGCGCAGTGGGAGCACACCCTGGTCGTCACCGACGACGGCTACGAGATCCTGACGCCCTGGCCAGACGCCTGAGGGCCGGTATAGCCACCTGTCCGATGCCTGGATTGGGTGTGGGATGTGGCCTCCCACGGAAAGCGGGCTGCTCTGCACACCGGCCCTTCAAGCCGCCGATGAGGCTGCCCGCATGTCGACGTCCACTGCCATTCACTTGCCGCCTTTGCCACGCCTGCCTGTGGCGGTGCCGCGTTCGGGTGTGTCCCGGGAGGCTCGGCTTGCCCTGGGCCAGTTGCTGGCCGATGTCGACCGCGCGCTCACCGGAGCGTTTCGCGCCGGGGCCGACGCCGGCATGCTTACGCGTCAACGCGGTGCCACGGTTTCGCAACTGGTTGCGCATGTCTGGACCGCCTGCCTTGGCGGCGTTGCCGGCGCGGCCTTGTACGCCGTGGGCGGGTTCGGGCGCGGTGCACTGTTCCCGTGTTCGGACGTCGACTTGCTGGTGCTCGTCAAAGGCGCGCAGGAAAACCAGTTGCGTGCGCTCGGGCAGTTTTTCTCGACCCTGTGGGACATTGGCCTGAAAGTCGGCCATGCCGTGCGCGATCCCCGGCAGTGCCGCGAGCTTGCCGCCAGCGATGCCAGCGTGTTCACCAGTCTGCTGGATGCGCGGCGCATTGCCGGCGACGCGGCGCTCGACGTCAGCCTGCGCGGCATCGTGGACGATCCGCAATTGTGGCCGCCTGCCGCCTATCTGGAGGCGCGCCAAAACGAGCGCAGGCAGCGTCATGCGCGTTACGACGACACCGCCTACAACCTGGAACCGAACCTCAAGGAAGGCCCCGGTGGGTTGCGCTCTCTCGATTCGCTGCGCTGGATTGGCTTGCGCCTGGCCGACGCCGGGGACCTGCCGAGCATGGTGGCCGAGGGCCTGCTTGATCCGGCAGAGGGAGCTGCGCTCGAGCAGGCCGAATCGACCTTGAGCCGCTATCGTTATGCCTTGCACCTGGAAGCGGGTCGGGCCGAGGAACGACTGCTGTTCGATTATCAGCGGGCCCTGGCGGCACGGCTGGGATTCGAGGACGAACACGAGCGCAATCTCGGCGTCGAGCAGTTCATGCAGGCGTATTACCGGGCCGCGAGCCAGGTCGAGCGCCTGAGCGTGCAGGTTGCCGAGCGCTTCGAGGAGATGCTCGAGAGTCCCCATCTGGGAGTGCCGCTGGACAAGGATTTTGTACGCTACGGTTCGCGTCTGGCGGCGCGGGACAGCGAGCTGTTCATGCGCCGGCCCGCGGCACTGGTCGAGGTGTTCCTGTCGCGCATGGACCAGCCGGGAGTGGTCGGCTTCAGTGCCGAAACCATGCGGCGCATCCATCGTGCGGCCGCCGTGCAGGCCGATGCCCTGGCCTCCGACCCCGAGGTCCTGGCTGCCTTCCTGCGCCTGCTGCGGCGCGGTGCACCGGCAGTCGAGGCCTTGTGGCGCATGAACCGGCATGGCCTGCTGGCGGCGATCTTGCCCGCGTTCGGCAAGGTGTTCGGGCGCATGCAATACGACTTGTTCCACGTCTATACCGTGGACGAGCACACCTTGCGCGTCCTGCACAACCTGGCCCGCTTTGCCGAACCAGCGGCGCACACGGAATTCGCGCTGGGTTGCGAGATCTGGGCCGCCTTGCCCAAGCCGGAGCTGCTCTTGCTGGCCGGCTTGTTCCATGACATCGCCAAGGGTCGCGGCGGCGACCATGCCGTGTTGGGCGCGGAGGATGCCCGCGCGTTCTGTACGCTGCTTGGCCTGCCCGCGGGCGACGTCGAGCGGGTGGCATGGCTGGTGCGCTGGCACCTGGCCATGAGCACCACGGCGCAGCGCCAGGACATCAGTGACGCCGAGGTCGTGCAGCGTTTTGCCGAGCACGTTGGGGATCGCGAACGCCTGGGGCAGCTCTACTTGCTGACCGTGGCCGATATCATCGGTACCAGTCCCCGACTGTGGAATGCCTGGAAGGATCGGCTGCTCGCCGACCTGTACACGGCGACGCGTTATGCCTTGCGCAGCGACGTGGAGTTGCCGCGCGATGCCGATGCGCTGGTGCGCGAATGCCAGCAGCAGGCGATGGCGCTGTTGCGTGAACAGGGCTACGCCGCGCAGGAGATAACGAACCTGTGGCGGGACTTCCCGCAGGTGAGCTTCCTGCGCCATCGTCCGCAGCAGATTGCCTGGCAGAGTGCGGCGATGCTGGATGCTGGTGGCCGCTTGCCGCTGGTGGTGGTGCAGCCGCGCTCGGTGCGCGGCAGCACTGAAGTGTTCGTACATGCACGGTCGCGCGACGGCTTGTTCTCTGTCGTCACCGCCACGCTCGACCGCATGCGCATGTCGGTGGTGGAGGCGCGCATTCTGAGCACGCCGACCGGCATGGTCCTGGACACGTTCCTGCTGCTCGATGGCGACACCCAGGAGCCGGTCAGCGAGGTGCGTGCGCAAGAGCTCCAGGGGCGACTGGAGGCTACGCTGGTACAGAACGTGGAGGTCGGCCCCGGCAGGCGCAGCATGTCGCGGCAGCAACGGCATTTCCAGATCGTGCCGCGAATCAAATTCCGTTCGGTGGGCGGACGCACGCAGATGGCGCTGGTGGCGACCGACCAGCCAGGCCTGCTGGCCGCGGTTGCGCAGGTGCTGAACCAGGTCGGCGTGCGCGTCCACGACGCACGCATCGCCACCTTCGGCGAGCGGGTCGAGGATTTCTTCCTGCTTACCGATCGCCACGATGCGCCGCTCACGACCGAACACCAGCGTCAGTTGTTGCTCGCGCTGCAAGCACGGATCGGTCCCGGGCAGGACTGACTGGCAGCGTGGGACCGAGTGCCGGCGGGATTTGCCTCGCTGGGCTCGGGTTATGATGCCGGCTGCTGCAGCCGGCAGCGTGGCTCTTCGACCCATGGCTTACCTGATCGTCAAGACCCTGCACTTGTTGTTCGACATTGCCTGGATGGCGGCGGTGTTTTACTTGCCGCGCATCCTGGTCAACCTGGCCGAGACGCAGGGCCAGCCTCAAGCGCAGGCGCGCCTGCATCTGATGGGCCGGCGGCTGTACAAGTTCGGACACAACATGTTTGGTTTTGCCGTCGTGTTCGGTGTGGTCCTGTGGGAAGGCTGGCGCCTGTTCCCCACCTGGTTGCCGAACGTGGTCGGCTCGCGGCACTGGCTGGATGCCAAGCTGCTCCTGGTCACCCTGCTCCTGGCGCACTTCATCTGGTGCGGGCGCCTGCTCAAGCGTAGCCAGGCCGGCGGCGAGCTACCGTCGGGCGTCGCCTTGCGCTGGTTCAACGAGCTGCCCGTGCTGTTCCTGCTTGGCGTGATCTTCCTGGTGCTGGCCAAACCGTTCTGAACGCCGAAGAGGAGTGGGATTGGGTCGCCACGCGTGGATAGACCTTGTGCCAGGGCGGCGCCGATGAAGCCGGCAGCACCGGTAACCGGGATCCATCCCCTTGAATGCCGCTGGCGCCTTGATGGGGGGCACGCCGCACGGCGAAATCCATGACCAGTGCCCTTTTCAGGCTAAACTAGCGCCTCGGCGATTTCATCGGACAGAGGTGGCCCGCGCCCCGCGCTGGCCGAGTGTGCGACATGGCAACCACCCACCTGCACGACTGACTGCCTCTACGCCTGTATTTGTCGAAGAAAGGGCGTCATGCCCTTTTTTGTTTTTCTGGGAAAGCCACCATGATCGAGATCACGCTACCCGACGGCAGCAAGAAGTCGTTCGACCATCCCGTCACCGTCCAGGAAGTAGCCGCCTCCATTGGCGCAGGCCTGGCCAAGGCAACGCTTGCCGGCAAGGTCGACGGCCAGCTGGTCGATGCCAGCTTCCCGATCGAGCACGACGCCAGCGTGCAGATCGTCACCGAGAAGAGCCCCGAGGCGCTGGAGATCCTGCGCCATTCCACGGCGCACCTCATGGGGCAGGCGGTGCAGCGGCTGTTTCCAGGAGCGCAGGTCACGATCGGCCCGGTGATCGACAACGGCTTTTATTACGACTTCGCCTACGAGCGGCCGTTCACGCCCGAGGACCTGCCCAAGATCGAGGCCGAGATGCGCAGGATCGTGGACGAACGCCTGCCGGTGACGCGTGGCGTGAAGTCACGTGACGAGGCAATCGCGTTCTTCCGCGGCTTGGGCGAGCACTACAAGGCCGAGATCATCGAGGGCATCCCGGCGACCGAGGAGCTGTCGCTGTATACGCAGGGCGAGTTCACCGACCTGTGCCGCGGCCCGCACGTGCCGAACACCGGCAAGCTGCACTCATTCAAGCTGATGAAGGTGGCTGGCGCCTACTGGCGCGGCGATTCCAGCAACGCCATGCTGACTCGCATCTACGGCACTGCCTGGCTCAACGACAAGGATCTGAAGGCCTACCTGTATCAGCTGGAGGAGGCCGAGAAGCGCGACCACCGCAAGCTCGGCAAGCAGCTCGATCTCTTCCACCAGCAGGAAGAGAGCCCAGGCATGGTGTTCTGGCATGCAAACGGCTGGGCCATCTGGCAGCAGCTCGAGCAGTACATGCGCGACGTGTACCGGAAGAGCGGCTACCAGGAGGTGCGCTGCCCCATGGTGCTGGACGTATCGTTGTGGAAAAAATCCGGGCACTGGGACAACTACAAGGAAAACATGTTTTTCACCGAGTCGGAAAAACGCGTGTTTGCCTTGCGGCCCATGAATTGCCCGGGCCACGTACAGATCTTCAACGACACGCTGCACAGCTATCGCGAATTGCCGATACGCTATGGCGAATTTGGTGGCTGCCACCGCAACGAGCCGTCCGGCGCGCTGCACGGCATCATGCGCGTGCGTGCGTTCACCCAGGACGACGGTCACATCTTCTGCACGCCCGAGCAGATTGAATCGGAGGTCACTGCGTTCCACGCTCAGGCCATGCAGGTGTACGCCGATTTCGGTTTCGACAAGGTCGAGGTGGCTCTGGCCTTGCGTCCGGACAAGCGCATCGGTGGCGACGAGGTCTGGGACCGGGCTGAGGCCGCGCTGCGCGCTGCGCTGGCAGCGGCAGGAGTACAGTGGACGGAGCTTCCCGGCGAAGGGGCGTTCTACGGTCCCAAGATCGAATACCACATGCGCGATTCCATCGGCCGCGATTGGCAGGTCGGCACCATGCAGGTGGATTTCATGATGCCCGAGCGCCTTGGCGCCGAGTACGTCGACGAGAATTCGCAGAAACGGCATCCCGTGATGCTGCACCGGGCGATCGTGGGTTCCATGGAGCGCTTCATCGGCATCCTGATCGAGCACCATGCCGGGGCCTTGCCGACCTGGCTGGCTCCGGTGCAGGCGGTGGTGCTGAATATCACCGACGCCCATGCGGCGTATGCCGGGCAGGTGGCGCAAACCCTTGTGGACCGTGGTTTCAGGGCCCAGGTAGATTTGCGCAATGAAAAGGTCGGCTATAAAATCCGCGAGCACGCGATGCAGAAAGTGCCGTACCTGGTTGTCGTGGGGGATCGTGAAAAAGAAACCGGCACCGTGGCTGTGCGCACACGATCCGGCGAAGATCTTGGCGACATGAGCCTGGACGGCTTCATCGAACGCATGGGCACCGAAACCCGGCATTGAGTGCCTGGCGGCTTGATACATCACCATTTTGGAGGATCGTGGTATCGCAACCACTGACAACAAAGGCAATCGTCGCAATCAGGAAATCCGCGTCCCGCGGGTCCGTGTGATTGGCCAGGATGCCGAACAGCTCGGCATACTTTCCCGCGACGAGGCGTTGATGCTGGCGCAGGACGCCGGCCTGGATCTCGTTGAGATCCAACCAAACGGCGATCCGCCGGTTTGCCGCATCATGGATTACGGCAAGTTCAAGTTCGAGGCCCAGAAGAAAGTCCAGGCGGCCAAGAAGAAGCAAAAGCAGGTTGAGATCAAGGAGGTCAAGTTCCGTCCGGTCACGGATGTGGGCGACTACCAGATCAAGCTGCGCAACATGCTGCGTTTCCTGGACGAGGGGGACAAGGTCAAGGTGACCATCCGCTTCCGCGGCCGCGAGATGTCGCACCAGGATCTGGGGCACAGCCTGGCCAAGCGGATCCAGACCGATGTCGGCGAGGCCGGTCAGGTGGAGTCGTTCCCGCGTCTCGAAGGTCGGCAGATGACCATGATGATCGGGCCGAAGCGCAAATAACCGGCGCTTCCGCCGCCCGTCCCCATTGCGTATTCCGCTGGATCGATCCGGCCGGGGCCGCGCGCACATGCGCCCGGCAGGTCCGCGTGGCAAGGCTGGCATCACAGCTGCCGATCTCCTACAATAGCCGGCTCGGCCCGAGTGGAAGGGCCGTGCACCGATCATGGCAGGACGGAAAGTGCGGTCGCTCGCGGGCAGGACCGCCGCCAGATCAGTCAAGCATCGTACCCAAGGATCACAGTCATGCCGAAGATCAAGACCAACCGGGCGGCGGCGAAGCGCTTTCGCAAGACCGCGTCGGGCAAAATCAAGTGCGGGCACGCGTACCGGTCACATATCCTGACCAAGAAGACGACCAAGCTGAAGCGTGGCCTGCGCGCCAAGAATCACCTCAAGGCCTGCGACACGCCAGCTGTCGCTCGCATGTTGCCGTACTGACGGGCAGGAGGACGGATCATGGCTCGTGTCAAGCGTGGTGTCACCGCACGTCGTCGTCACAAGAAAGTCATCGGCCGTGCCAAGGGCTATTACAACGCCCGACGCAAGGTCTTTCGCGCCGCCAATCAGGCGGTCATCAAGGCCGGGCAGTACGCCTACATCGGTCGCAAGCAGCGCAAGCGGCAGTTCCGTGCGCTGTGGATCGTGCGCATCAATGCCGCGGCGCGCTTGTCGGGTCTCAGCTATAGCCGCTTGATCAATGGCCTGGACCGGGCCGGCATCAGCGTCGATCGCAAGGTTTTGGCCGAT
Organism: Rhodanobacter sp. FW510-R10; assembly: GCF_058781105.1. Taxonomy (NCBI): domain Bacteria; kingdom Pseudomonadati; phylum Pseudomonadota; class Gammaproteobacteria; order Lysobacterales; family Rhodanobacteraceae; genus Rhodanobacter; species Rhodanobacter sp. FW510-R10. Next base: position 1,662,601 of record NZ_JBYSWL010000001.1, read on the forward strand.
CTGGCCGTACACGACCTCAAGGCGTTTGCCACGATCGCCGAGAGAGCCAAGGCCGCTCTGGCCGCCTAGTTTGTGTGCCCTCGCCCGGTCGGAAAAGACCGGGGAGCCATTCTGGCTGGGGTCGGCGAACGCTCGCGGGGAGAAGGCCAGACCTTCTCCCCGTTTTCGTTGGGGCATGCCCATGCGGGAATTACGCTGATGGATGATCTGGAGTATCGGGTAAGCGGGACGCTGGAGGCGGTGGGCAGGGCCGCGTCTCTCGACGAGCTCGAAGCCCTGCGCATTGGCGCGCTGGGCAAGGGGGGCGTGGTCACTGCCGCCTTGAAGGCGCTGGGCAGCCTGCCGGAGGACGAGCGCAAGCGGCGTGGCGCGGCGGTCAACGAGCTGAAGCGTCGCCTGGCCGACGCCATTGCGGCACGCCGGCACGCGCTCGAGCAGGCGGATTTCGACCGCCGTCTCGCCGCCGAGGCGCTGGACATCAGCCTGCCCGGGCGCAATGCCGACCGCGGCGGGATCCACCCGGTGACGCGCACGCTCGAACGTATTGCGGCAATCTTCTCGCGTCTGGGTTACCAGAGGGCCGATGGTCCGGAGATCGAGGACGACTGGCACAATTTCGAAGCCTTGAATTTCCCGCTGCTGCACCCGGCGCGCGCGCTGCACGACACGTTCTATTTCGCGGACGGACGCATGTTGCGTACCCACACCTCGCCGGTGCAGATCCGCACCATGCAGCAATCGGCGCCGCCGATCCGCATCATCGCCCCAGGCAAGGTGTACCGGAGCGATTCGGACCAGACCCATTCGCCGATGTTCCACCAGGTGGAAGGCCTGTTGGTGGACGAAACCTCGAGCTTCGCCGATCTCAAGGGGACCTTGACGGAATTCGTGCGGGCCTTCTTCGAGCGCGATTTCGAGATGCGCTTCCGGCCCAGCTATTTCCCCTTCACCGAGCCTTCCGCCGAATTGGATATTGGCTGGCCCGAAGCCGAAGGCGGCGGGAACAGCCGTTGGCTCGAGGTGTTGGGCTGCGGCATGGTGCATCCAAACGTGCTGCGCAATTGCGGCATCGATGCGGAGCGTTACACCGGCTTCGCCTTCGGCCTGGGCGTCGAGCGCTTTGCCATGCTGCGCTATGGCGTCGTGGATTTGCGCGCGTTCTTCGAGAACGACCTGCGCTTCCTGAGGCAGTTCGCATGATCGGGGCCAGCGCATGAAATTTTCCGAGAACTGGTTGCGCCAGGTGGTGGCAGTGGATGTCGATCGCGCTGCGCTGGTGCGCGCGTTGACCATGGCTGGCCTGGAAGTGGAAGGCGTGCAGGTGCTTGGCGAGGGCCTGCGCGGTGTGGTCGTGGCCAGGATCCTCGAGGTCGCCCCGCACCCTGCCGCGGACCGGCTCCGCGTGTGCCGGGTCGATGCCGGCGCCGACGCCCCGCTGCAAATCGTCTGCGGCGCACCGAACGCGCGCGCCGGCATCGGCGTGGCGTTGGCCATGGTGGGCGCCGAGTTGCCTGGGATCGGCACGATCAGGAAAGCCGGCCTGCGCGGCGTGGAATCGTTCGGCATGTTGTGCTCGGCGAAGGAGCTGGGCATCGACGACGACGCTTCGGGTCTGCTCGAGTTGCCGGATGACGCACTGGTCGGTCAGCCGTTGACCGAATACCTTGGTCTGCCGGACGCCAGCATCGAGCTCAGCCTGACCCCCAACCGTGCCGATTGCCTGAGCATCTACGGCGTGGCCTATGACGTCGCCGCGCTGACGGGCAGCCAGGTGGCCGTGCCTGTGCAAGAGGCCGCTACCGTGACCAGCGATGCCCGGCGCGGCGTGCGCCTGGAAGCGGAAGCCGCCGCGCCGCGTTACCTCGGACGCGTGCTCGAAGGCATTGACATGGGGGCGCCTACGCCGCCGTGGCTGGCCGAACGCCTGCGCCGCAGCGGCGTGCGTCCGATCAATGCCGTAGTCGATGTCACCAACTACGTGATGCTGGAGCTGGGACAGCCGATGCACGCGTTCGACAACGCGGCCTTGCACGGCGACATCGTGCTGCGCCATGCGCATCGCGGCGAGTCGCTGCAGTTGCTCGATGGCCACACCGTCAGCCTGGGCGAGGACGTATTGGTGGTGGCGGACCAGGAGCAGGCGTTGGCCGTCGCCGGCATCATGGGTGGCCACGCCTCGCGCGTCACTGCGCAGACGTGCGACATCTTCCTGGAATCGGCGCATTTCGCGCCGCAGGCCATCATGGGTAGGGCCCGCAACCTGGGCCTGCATACCGAAGCCTCGCACCGTTTTGAACGCGGCGTCGACCCGGAGTTGCCGCGTCGCGCGCTGGAGCGGGCGAGCGAACTGCTGCTGTCCATCGTCGGCGGTCGCGCCGGCCCGGTCGTTGCTGCCGAGGCGCCGAGCCAGTTGCGCCGACCCGCTGCCGTGCAGCTGCGGCGGGTGCGCCTGGCGCGCGTGCTCGGCACCGAGGTCGCCGATGCCGAGGTGCAGCGTCTCTTTGTGGCGCTGGACATGCGGGTCGAGACGACCACCGATGGCTGGCTCGTCACCCCACCGAGCCGGCGCTTCGACATCGCCATCGAGGAGGACCTGATCGAGGAAGTGGCGCGCATCCATGGCTACGACCGGATTCCCACGCATGCACCGTCCGGCTCGCTGCGCCTGGCGATCGAGCCGGAGAACCGGCAATCGCCCATGGACCTGCGCCAGCAACTGGTGGGACGTGGCTATTACGAGGCGGTGAACCTGGCGTTCCTGGGTGCGGAGCGATTGGCGCCGTGGGGTTTCGAGGGCGAGCCGGTGTGCCTCGCCAATCCGCTGTCGGCCGACCTGGCGCTGATGCGCCCCTCGTTGTTGCCGGGCCTGGTCCAGGTGCTCGCCTACAATCGCGCGCGCCAGCAGGAGCGGGTGCGGCTGTTCGAGCTCGGCCGGGCCTTTGCCGCTGGTTCGCCGCCGCTGGAAACGCCAGTGCTGGCGATGGTGGCATGCGGTGGCGCGTATGCCGAGCAGTGGGGCGAGCGCCCGCGGGCGGTGGATTTCCATGACCTCAAGGGCGACCTCGAGGCGTTGATCGCGGCGGGTGGGGCTGCGAGCGAGTGGAGCTTCGATCGGCGCAACCTGCCGTCGTGGTTGCACCCCGGGCGTGGCGCGCGGGTGTCGCGCGCGGGCCAGCCGGTCGGTTTCCTCGGCACGATCCATCCGCGCCTGGCCCATGCGCTCGGGCTGGGTGGCGACATCCAGTTGCTGGAAGTGGCTGTGGCGGCGCTGCTGGAGCGCAAACTGCCGTGGGCACATGCCGTGGCCCGCTTCCCGTCGGTGCGGCGCGACTTGGCGCTGGACCTGCCCGAGGACACCGCCTGGGTGCAGGTCGAGCAGGTGCTGCGCACCACCTTGGGGTCGCGCCTTTTTGCCCTGCGCCTGTTCGACCAATACCGTGGTCCCGGCCTCGAAGCCGGACGCAAGAGCCTTGCAGTGGGCTTGATTTTGCAGGACGCTTCACGCACGCTTACCGACGAAGACGCAGATCGCTGCGTGCGCGAAGCAGTCGCTGCGTTGGAGCAGGCATGCAAGGCAAAGTTGCGGGGATGATATGGCGCTGACCAAGGCCGAGATGGCCGAGCGGTTGTTTTTCGAGGTTGGCCTCAACAAGCGCGAAGCCAAGGAGTTCGTGGATGCCTATTTCGAGGTCATCCGCGAAGCGCTGGAAAAAGGCGAGCAGGTGAAGCTCTCCGGTTTCGGCAACTTCGACTTGCGCATGAAGAGCCAGCGGCCCGGACGCAATCCCAAGACCGGCGAGGAGATTCCGATTTCTGCCCGACGCGTGGTCACGTTCCGCCCTGGACAGAAGCTTAAGATGAGAGTCGAAGGGTATGCTGGACCAGGGGAATAATACCGAGCTGCCGGTGATTCCGGCCAAGCGCTACTTCACGATCGGCGAGGTCGGTGAACTGTGTGCGGTGAAGCCGCACGTGCTGCGCTACTGGGAGCAGGAGTTTCCTGCGCTCAATCCAGTCAAGCGTCGCGGCAACCGCCGCTACTACCAGCGCCATGACGTACTGATGATACGGCAGATCCGCGCGCTGCTTTACGAAGAAGGCTTCACCATCACCGGCGCGCGGGCCCGCCTCGAAGGGCCGCAGGCCCGGGCGGAGGCCAGCATGTCGCACCAGATCCTGTGCCAGGTGCGCATGGAGCTGGAAGAAATCCTCGGCTTGCTGAAGCACTGAGGTGCCGGTTCCTAGCCGGTCGTGCAAGCTGGTAATATTCACCTGGTTTTCGTCGGGGTGTAGCGCAGTCTGGTAGCGCACTACGCTGGGGGTGTAGTGGTCGCGAGTTCGAATCTCGCCACCCCGACCAATCTTCCCTCGTTGCGAGTCCTCCTCCCGTCCTTGGCCACCGGCCCCAGGACCCGGGACGCGCCGGCCGGCCCGACACGGGTTCCGTCCGCACACGCCGGCCGTGTCCAGCGCGAGCGACACTCGTTTGCGCTCGCCGTCCTCGCGGCAGCGGGGACCCAGCACCTTTGATGGGTCGGAGGCACCGTGTCGGATCCGCGCTTGCTTGAACTTGGCCGTCGCCTGCCGCAGCTGCGTGTCCTGACGGCACCGGCGGATCTGGCGTACTACGGTCAGGACTGGACGCGCCGCTGGACTCCGGCGCCGCTTGCCGTGGCGCTGCCCGGTGATACCGAGGAAGTCCAGGGCATCGTGCGCTGGGCCAACGAGCACCACGTTGCGATCGTGCCATCGGGCGGCCGCACTGGTCTGTCCGGTGGAGCGGTGGCGGCGAACGGCGAGCTGGTCTTGAGCCTGACCCGCATGCAACGCGTGCTGGAATTTGATCCGATCGACCGCCTCTTGCGTGTGCAGCCGGGGCTCACCTTGCAGGCCGCGCAGGCTGCCGCGCGCGAACGTGACTTGATCTATCCGGTCGACCTCGGTTCGCGCGGTTCCTGTTCGATTGGCGGCAACATCGCCACCAATGCCGGCGGCCTCCACGTGATCCGCCACGGCAATACCCGGGCCTGGATTGCCGGGCTGAAGGTGGTGACTGGTGCTGGCGAGCTGCTGGACCTCAATCGCGGCCTGGTCAAGGACGCCAGCGGCTACGATTTGCGTCAGCTGATGATCGGCTCGGAGGGCACGCTCGGGGTGGTCGTCGAGGCGCTGTTGCGGCTCACCGCGCCGCTGCCGGCCTCGCAGGTCATGCTGCTGGGCGTGCGCTCTGCCGAGGCGCTGATGCAGGTGTTCGACGTCTTCCGCGCGCGGGTGTCGTTGCAGGCGTTTGAATTTTTCTCCGATCGCGCGCTGCAGCATGTGCTCGGCGACGGTGCGCGGCGTCCCCTGGATGGTGAGCATGCGTATTACGCGGTCGTCGAGTTCGATGCAGCGCTCGAGGCCGAGCGCCGGAACGGCGAGGAGGCGTTTGTGCTGGCGCAGGAGCAGGGCTGGGTGGACGATGGGGTGATTGCCCAAAGCGCGGCGCAGGCGGCCTCGCTGTGGCAACTGCGCGAAGGCATCACCACAGCCCTTGCGCCGCACGGGCCTTACAAGACCGACGTCGCGGTACGCGTCAGCGCCATGCCGGAGTTCATGCACGAAGTGCAGGCCTTGCTGCAGGCCGGCTTCCCGCAACTTGAGGTGGTCTGGTTTGGGCATATTGGTGACGGCAACCTGCACATCAACGTGCTGCCGCCAGAAGGCATGGACGCGGAGGCGTTTGGCCGCCTGCGCGATGAGGTGACCAGCGTGCTCGCCGCGGCATTAGGCCACCACGACGGCACCATCTCGGCCGAGCACGGCATCGGCCTGGTCAAGCGCGAGTACCTGTCCGGTTCGCGCAGTGCCGCCGAGATTGCCCTGATGCGCGGTATCCGCGCGAGCTTCGATCCCAACGGCATCCTCAATCCCGGCAAACTTTTCACTGCCGACTGAGCACCGACCCGCCCGGTTGTGCTGGAGCCTGGCCGATGGAATCGAGCGGGCGCGGCTGCTTGCGTTTGCACCGTGCGAGCTCCTAGCCTTTGGCGCCTTGCCCTGCATCGGGAGTTGTCATGTCACGAGAATTGCGCTCGTTGTATCCGGAGCTTGAACCGTATGACAGCGGCATGCTCCGAGTATCGGAACTGCACACCTTGTATTACGAGCAGAGCGGCAATCCGGCGGGCAAGCCCGTGGTCTTCGTGCATGGCGGTCCGGGTGGCGGGACCAATCCACGCTGCCGGTGTTTCTTCGACCCGCGCGCATACCGCATCGTGTTGTTCGACCAGCGCGGCTGTGGCCGCTCGACGCCACATGCCGAGCTGCAGGAAAACACCACCTGGGACCTGGTTGCCGACATGGAGCGCCTGCGCGAACACCTGGGCATCGCGCGCTGGCAGGTGTTTGGCGGTTCCTGGGGGTCGACCCTGGCTCTGGCCTACGCCCAACGCCATCCGGCGCAGGTCACCGAGATGGTCCTGCGCGGTATTTTCATGTTGCGGCGCCAGGAACTGGAGTGGTTTTACCAGCATGGCTGCGACATGCTCTATCCCGATGCCTGGGAGACGTATCTGCACGCCATTCCAGAGGTCGAGCGGGGGGACCTCATCAGCGCCTACCACCGACGCCTGACCAGTCCGGACCGGGCCACACGTGTCACCGCAGCCCGGGCGTGGTCGGTGTGGGAGGGTTCAACCAGCTTCCTGTGGCAGGATCAGGCGCACGTCGAATCGAGCGCCGAGGACGAGTTTGCCCTCGCGTTTGCGCGGATCGAGTGCCACTACTTTGTGCACGGCGGCTTTTTCGAGCACGATGACCAATTGCTGCGGCATGTGGACCGTATTCGCCGGATTCCCGCCGTGATCGTGCAGGGCCGTTACGACGTCGTCTGTCCGCTGCGCAGTGCCTGGGACCTGCACCGGGCGTGGCCAGAAGCCGACCTGCGCATCGTGCAGGACGCCGGACATTCGGCGTTCGAACCAGGCAATGTGCACGAATTGATCGAGGCCACGGACCGCTTCGCCGACCGGGCCTGATGAAGTTGCGGTGGATCCAGCCGCACGCCCATGCGTGAGTGGCCACCGTGCCGTAGTGCCTCCGGGCACTACGGCGCGGTGACCACCGATTTCGTCGACTGCCTACTTCGAGTCGTTCGTCGGCGCTTTGGCCTTGGGCTTGGTTGCAGGCGCTGCCTTGGCCGTCTGGGCGGCTTTCTCGCCTTTCAGGCATGAGCTCATGAAGGTCTTGCGTTCGGCGCCCTTCTTGTTGTCGACCTTGGCTCGATGGCTGCAATCGGCCATGCGCTGCTGCTGTGGCGTGCGTTGCTTTGCCGGCGCAGTAGCAGCCGTGGGTGCCTTGCTCGATTGGGCGCCAGACGCGGTCTGCGGGGTCGCCGACAAGGCGAAGGCGACGGCAAGGGTACCGGCGGCGAGCACGGTGAGTGGCGTAGACATGGGATGACCTCGCGGGGATTCCGGCGGGTGCCGGCGCGAGCAGTCTAGGCATGCCCCCGTACGCCTGGCAGTCGGCGACCACTGACGCGTGCGCAGTCAAATACTGCGCACGCGTGTGGGTTGCTGCTGCCTGTCGGTTGGGGTCTACGCAGCCTTGGCGATACGTGGCCCTTCGCGCAGCGCAGTGCGTACATGGGCCACGATCAGGTCCACCTCGACGCTGGTGACATTGAAGTGTGGCGTGAAGCGCAGCGAATTGACTCCGCCGTGAATCACTCCGATGCCGCGTTCGCGCAGGTATTCCTCGATGGAACCGGTGCCGACGCATTTGAACTCGGGTGCCAGCTCGCACGAGAACAGCAGGCCGGTGCCCTGTACCTTGGTGATGAGGCCACCGAGTTCGTCCTTCAGGGCGTTGAACTTTTGCACGAATTCCTGGCCGCGCTCGCGGATGTTGCGGCGCACGTCGTCGTTCAGCAGCCCCAGCGTAGCCACCGCGACGTCAAGGGCGCGCGGGTTGCCGGTCATGGTGTTGCCGTAGATGCCCTTGCGATAGAGCTCGGCGGTGCTTGCGCTGACGCCGAGCACCGAAAGCGGATATTGTCCGGCGTTGAGTGCCTTGGAGAACGTTTCCATGTCCGGTGCCGGCAGCTTCTCGAATCCGGGATAGTCGGTGATCGAGAGCACGCCATGCGCGCGCAGGCCGGCCTGGATGGAATCGACCAGGAACAGCGTGCCGTGCGCCTTGGTCAGTTCCCGCGCAGCCTTGTAGAACTCCACGGTCACAGCGCGCCCCGGGTCGCCTTCGCCCATCACCGGCTCCAGGAACATCGCCTCGATGAACCAGCCATGCCGGTCGGCATCGGCAAACGCGGCCTGCAGCTGACCGACGTCGTACGGTGCCACCGTGATAACCGAGTTCTCGTGTTGATAGCTGGCCAGATACTGCTTGTAGACCTTGCGCGAGGAATCGGAATACAGCGCCGGGCCTTCGGTACGTCCATGGAACGCACCTTTCACATTGAGCCGCTTGACGGTCCGCCCGGCGTAGCGGGCCCCGGGATCGGTCAACAGTTTGGCGTTGACCTCGGCAATGCGGCAGGCCAGCGATACCGATTCAGAACCAGAGTTCAGGCACATGTAGCGGGCATAGGGGCTCTTGCCACGGATGCGGCCGAGCTCGCGGTCCATGGCCTGGGCAAAGCGCAACTGCGACACCGTCGGCGTCATCACGTTGGCCATCACTTCCGGCTGCGCCATCGCCTTCAGGATCGCCGGGTGGTTGTGGCCGAAGCCAAGCATGCCGTAGCCGCCGTTGTCGTGTACCACGGCGCCCTTCAAGGTGACGATCCAGGGGCCACGCGCGGCCGCCGGGAGGTAGGGATTGATGGCGTCGTCAGGGTAGAAGTTGACGAACCCCGCCTGGGCACGCGCGATCTGCTCGGCCTCGTCCAGCTTGAGGAAATCGCCCAGTTCGGCGCGCAGTGCATGATGTCGGGCCACGGCTTCGTCGACGGCCTGGGGCAGCAGCGGATCGATGGCCGCCATGCGTTCGATGGTGGCGTCGTCCAGCCCCGTCGTGCGTTGCTTGCCACCGAACTCGCGCAGTTCGCGAAGTTGATTGATTACACCCATGACCTTGCCTCCTATGGAAACCGCCATCCAGCGGCCAGTGGGGTCAGCGGCCGGCTTCAAACGGATGGCTCGAATAATGCCCGACGGTCGTGGCTCGCACCTGGTTGCGGCACCGCCATCCGCATATGGCATTGGCGCGTCGCCACGCTAAAACAGCGTACCTCTAGGATACTGCGCGGCCCGTCGCGCCGGTACCCCCTGGCAGGTTTTCGCCGCGGCGTGCAGGTGGGAGGCGGCAGGCGAGTGGCGGGCCGCCTCGGGCCTGTACCGCTGGGCCTTGCCGTGCCCGTACCGGCGCAGTGCGGGATAATGCCGCGCTGCGCCGTCCGCGCTTACAGTTCTGGAAGTGTCTTGAAAAAATCCGATTTTGCCTTCGAATTGCCGCGGGAATTGATCGCGCAGGTGCCATTGCCGGAGCGCTCCGCCAGCCGCCTGCTGTTGCTGGATGCTGGGGCCGGGCGCCGTGAGGATCGCGTCTTCCACGAATTGCCAGACTTGCTGCGTGCTGGCGATTTGCTGGTGTTCAACGATACCCGCGTGTTTCCGGCTCGCCTGCACGGTCGCAAGGGCACGGGCGGGGCCGTGGAAATCCTCATTGAACGCATTACCGGCGAGCACGAGGCGACGGTGCAGCTCGGGGTCAGCAAGAAGCCGAAGGCCGGCGCGCGCATCGAATTTGCCGATGGCAGCCACGCCGAAGTACTGGGCCGCAACGACGATTTCTTCCAGTTGCACTTTTCTGCGCCCCAGCCGCTGGAGCAATGGCTGGCTGGCCTCGGCGAGGTGCCGTTGCCGCCGTACATCGAGCGCCAGCCCGATGCCCGGGACCGCGAGCGCTACCAGACCGTCTACGCGCGCGAGTTGGGTGCCGTTGCTGCGCCTACGGCCGGCCTGCATTTCGACGCCGCGCTGCTTGAGGCACTGGCTGCGCGCGGGGTGGAGTTCGGCTACGTCACTTTGCATGTGGGCGCCGGCACCTTCCAGCCGGTGCGCGAGGACGAGGTCGAGGCCCACCACATGCATCGCGAATGGCTGCGCGTGGACGCCGACTTGATCGGCCGTATCCAGGCTACCCGTGCCGCCGGGCATCGCGTGATTGCCGTGGGCACCACGGTGGTCCGGGCGCTGGAGAGTGCCTACAGCGACGGGCGCCTGCAGCCCTTTGTCGGCGAGACCCAGATCTTCATCTACCCTGGCTACCGCATCCGCAGCATCGATGGCTTGATCACGAACTTCCATCTGCCCGAATCGACCCTGCTGATGCTGGTGTCGGCGTTTGCCGGGCGCAAGTACATGCTGGATGCGTACCGGCACGCAGTGGAGCAGCGTTACCGGTTCTTTTCCTACGGCGACGCGATGCTGATCCTGCCGTAGCGCGCAGGGCGCACCGCCCACCGCCCACCGCAATCGGCGACACAAACAACGACCAGCCACCTTCGGGACCAGCTACCATGGCAGGACTTGCCTTTGAACTCCAGGCCGTCGATGGCGCCGCACGTCGCGGCCGGCTGCGTTTTGCCCGCGGCAGCGTGGAGACGCCAGCGTTCATGCCCGTGGGCACCTATGGCACGGTCAAGGCCATGGCGCCGCGCGACCTGTGGGAGACCGGTGCCGAGATGATCCTCGGCAACACCTTCCATCTGTTCCTGCGCCCTGGACTCGAGGTGATCAGCAAATTTGGCGGCCTGCATGATTTCATGCGCTGGGAGGGACCGATCCTCACCGATTCGGGCGGGTTCCAGGTGTTCTCGTTGGCCCAGCGTCGGCGCCTGACCGAGCTGGGCGTGACCTTTGCCTCCCCCGTGGACGGCTCGCCGGTGTTCCTGTCCCCGGAAGTGTCGATGCAAATCCAGACCACGCTGGATGCCGACGTGGTTATGGCGCTCGACGAGTGCACGCCCTATCAGGTCGATGGGGCGCCGGTATCCATGCCGGTGGCGCGCGAGTCGATGGAGCTGAGCCTGCGTTGGGCCGAGCGCTCGCGGCGCGAGTTCGATGCGCTGGGCAACCCGCACGCCTTGTTTGGCATCGTGCAGGGCGGCATGCATGACGAACTGCGCGAGCGCTCGGCGGCAGGCCTGATGGAGATCGGCTTCGACGGCTACGCGCTGGGCGGGCTGGCCGTCGGCGAGCCCGAGGCCGAGCGCTTGCGCGTGCTGGATTCCAGCTTACCGCTGCTGCCGCCGGACAAGCCACGCTACCTCATGGGTGTGGGACGCCCGGAAGACATCGTCGAGGCGGTGTGCCGCGGCATCGACATGTTCGACTGCGTCATGCCGACGCGGCATGCGCGCAATGGCTTCCTGTTCACCGCCAGCGGCACGCTGCGCATCCGCAATGCCGCCTATGCCATGGACACACGGGTGATCGAGGAGGGCTGCGACTGCCCGGCCTGTGCGGGAGGCTACTCGCGCGCCTACCTGCGCCACCTCGACCGCTGCCACGAGATCCTCGGCTGTCAGCTCGCCACGGCGCACAACCTGCGCCATTACCAGCGCCTGATGGCCGGCCTGCGCGCCGCGATCACCGCCGGCGCGCTGGGCGCTTTCGTCGAGCGATTCCATGCCGCGCACCAGGCGCCTGTCGTCGACTCTTGAGCGGGCCCGGGTCGTCGCTTGGGCGCCTGGCGCGTCCGCGGCCCGCCCGAGGCGCAGCGGCGGAGGCCGGCTGGCAACCGAGCCAGGCAGGACCCGAGGGCAAGCCGGGGTGGTGCGTGGCTTGCGCACGCATGTCATAATCGACGATCTTTACCGGGTATTCGGCCATATCTCCCCGCCGAATCCACAACTTGCGAGATGAATGATGAGTTTTCCGATGACTACCGTGCTGGCCCAGGCTGCACCCGCGCAAGCGGAAGGTGGCGGCTTGTCGATGATCCTGATGATGGTCGTGCTGTTCGGCCTGATGTATTTCATGATGATCCGCCCGCAGATGAAGCGGCAGAAGGAACATCGCGCGCTGGTGGCGGGCCTGGCCAAGGGTGACGAAGTGGTCACCGGCGGCGGCATTGCCGGTCGCGTGGACGAAGTGGGCGAGACTTTCCTCACCGTCGAGATCGCGCCCAATGTCAAGGTCAAGGTGCAAAAGGGCGCCGTGCAGCAGGTACTGCCCAAGGGTTCGATAAAGTCCGTCTGAGCGTGCCCTTGGGGTCGCGGCTGGTCGGTGGCCGCCTGTTGCCTGAGTCGTTCCTTTTGCCAATCATCGCTGCGATCCCTCGCGACGGTTTTTCCGGGTTCAACGTATGAATGATTTTCCGCGCTGGCGTTATTGGCTGGTGGCCGTGGTGATGCTGTTTGGCATCGTCTACGCGTTGCCCAATGCCTATTTGTCCATTCCCGGCGTGCAGATCACGGCCAACCGCGGCGCGGCGCCGGTAGACAATGCCCTGCGGCAAAAAGTCGTCGCCGCGCTGACCACGGCCAAGATCCCCTCGAGCGGAGTCGAGATCGAAGAGGACCACCTGCTGGCCACGTTCGCCGACGCCGATACCCAGCGCCGCGCTGCCGAGGCATTGCAGACCGATCTGGGCGACGGCTATACGGTGACCTTCAAGCCAAAGTCCACGGTGCCGGCCTGGCTGCAGCTGATCGGCGCGCGGGCAATGCCCTTGGGCCTGGATTTGCAAGGCGGCGTGCACTTCGTGATGCAGGTCGACCAGAAGGAGGCGATCGACAAGCAGGAAGCGAGCTACGCCGATGACATCCGCATCAACCTGCGCGACAAGAACCTGCGCTACCAGGCGGTCACGCACAAGCCCGGCGGGGGCATCACCGTGGTCCTGCGCTCGGCCGAGGACCGCACCACGGCGGCAAACATCATCGCCAACGAGAATGCGGACCTGGACGTGTCGGATGGGCCGAGCACTGGTGACCGCTTCATCCTCAACGTGGTCATCAAGCCGGAAAAAGTACGCGACATGTCGCTCAACGCGATCCGGCAGAACCTGGGCACCTTGCGCAACCGCATCAATGCGCTCGGCGTATCGGAGCCCTTGATCCAGCAGCAGGGCGACAGCCACATCGTGGTCGAGCTGGCCGGCGTGCAGGACCCGGCCGAGGCCAAGAAGCTGATTGGTGCCACGGCCACGTTGCAGTACCGGCCGGGCATTGGCCAGCCGGGCGATGCCCGGGCCATGGAGGCCGCGCGCACCGGCAACATCCCGCCTGACGCGAACCTCTACTACATGCGCGACACGCGCCAGCCGGTACTGGTCAGCAAGCAGATCATCGTCACCGGCAACCAGCTGGTTGACGCCTCCTCCGGCATCGACCAGCAGAGTGGCACGCCAAAGGTCGACGTCACCTTGAACGCCGCCGGCGCCAAGCGCATGGCCGACTTCACCAATGCCAACGTCGGCAAGCCGATGGCCGTGGTCTACGTTGAGCGCGTGGTCGAGACCAAGATCGTCGACGGCAAGGAAGTGCGCACGGCCAAGATCACCGAGTCGGTGATCAACGACGCCTCGATCGCCAGCCCATTCAGCAAGCAATTCCAGACCACGGGCCTGGCCAGTCCCAAGGAAGCCTCGGAACTGGCCCTGCTGCTCAAGGGCGGTTCGCTGGCCGCGCCGATGGACATCGTCGAAGAGCGCGTCATCGGCCCCAGCCTCGGCCAGGACAACATCGAGAAGGGCTTGAATGCGGTGATCCTGGGCCTGGCCATGGTGCTTGCCGCGGCGGCGATCTACTACAAGCTGTTTGGGCTGGTGGCGGACATCGCGCTGTTCTTCAACCTGGTGATCCTGGTCGCGGTGATGTCGCTGATCGGGGTCACGCTGACCATGCCGGGCATCGCCGGTATTGTGTTGACGCTGGGCATGGCGATCGACGCCAACGTACTGATCTGCGAACGCGTGCGCGAGGAATTGCGCAACGGCTCCAGCCCGCACGCGGCGATCCGCGCCGGCTATGAGAAGGCCTGGTCCACGATCCTGGACGCGAACGTCACCCACCTGATCGCGGCGTTGGCGCTGACCACGATGGGCACGGGTGCGATCAAGGGCTTCGGCGTCACCTTGCTGATCGGCATCCTGACCTCCTTGTTCACCTCCGTGACCCTGACCCACGCCTTCACCGCGGCCATCCACGGCCACCGCAAGCTCAAGACCCTGTCGGTTTAATCCACTATGGAAATCTTCAACCACAACGCGAACATCAACTTCCTCGGCATGCGCAACTACAGCATTGCCGTGGCCATCTTCCTGGTGATCGCGTCGGTGGTACTGATCGCCACGCGTGGCCTCAACTACGGCCTGGATTTCACCGGTGGCGTGTCCCTGGTGATCGATTACGAGCAACCCGTGCAGGTGGCTGACGTTCGCGCTGCGCTGGCCAAGGGCGGCATGGAACACGCCGTGGTGCAATCCCTGGGCGGCACGCGCGAAGTCTCCATCCGCATGCAGCCGAAAGACGACGTGGCGGCCTTGCAGGAGTCCGGTGGCCAGGTCAACCTGGACCGCATCTCCGCGGATGTGATGGGCTTCTTGCAGACGGCCCGGCCGGATGCGAGGTTGAAGAGCCGGAATTTCGTCGGTTCGGAGGTGGGCTCGGAGCTGCGCAGCGACGGCACGATTGCCGCGATCTTCGTCATCCTGGGCATCATGGCGTACCTGTGGATCCGCTTCGAGCGGCGCTTCGCCATCTCGGCCGTCGCCACCGAAGTGCATGACGTGCTGGTGACGCTCGGCGTCATCGCCCTGGTACAACGCGAGTTCGACATGACCGTGCTGGCCTCGGTGCTGGCGGTCATCGGCTACTCGATCAACGACAAGGTGGTGGTGTTCGACCGCGTGCGCGAGCTGTTCCGGCTGGCGCGCAAGGCGGAGCCGGAGGAAATCCTCAACCGCTCGATCAACAACACCTTGTCGCGCACGATCATCACCTCCTTGTTCACCGGCATTGCCATGGGCGCGCTGTATTTCATCGGCGGACCGGTGGTGCACGGCTTTGCCATCACCATGTTGATCGGCATCGTGGTCGGCACGCTGTCGTCGATCTTCATCGCCAGCCCCATCCTGCTCTGGCTTGGCGTGTCCAAGCAGGACCTGATGCCGGTCACCAAGCACGACCCGGAGCTGGCGCGGCGCCCGTAAGGGAAGGTCTGAATAATTGCCGTCATCCCCGCGAAAGCGGGGATCCAGTGAGGTTAAGTTGTTGACATCAAAGACACTGGATTCCCGCTTTCGCGGGAATGACGATCAAGAGTGAATTGTTCAGAGCTTCCTAAGGGCCACATTGCCGCCGGCCGGGCTTTCGGGGCTGTCGCTGCCTAGCTTGCTCGGCGTTGATCGGCATCGTGGTCGGCACGCTGTCGTCGATCTTCATCGCCAGCCCCATCCTGCTCTGGCTTGGCGTGTCCAAGCAGGACCTGATGCCGGTCACCAAGCACGACCCGGAGCTGGCCCGGCGCCCGTAAGGGAAGGTCTGAATAATTGCCGTCATCCCCGCGAAAGCGGGGATCCAGTGAGGTTAAGTTGTTGACATCAAAGACACTGGATTCCCGCTTTCGCGGGAATGACGATCAAGAGTGAATTGTTCAGAGCTTTCTAAGGGCCACATTGCCGCCGGCCGGGCTTTCGGGGCTGTCGCTGCCTAGCTTGCTCGGCCGAGGCTCGCGCGCAAGGCCTCCAGGCGCGCCGGCGTACCGATGTCGTGCCAGGCGCCGCGATGGTGGGCGCCGCTCACCATGCCGCGGCGCATGGCGGCAAGCAACAGCGAAACGAGCTTGAAGCGCGGCGGCGTGGTCAGGTCGACAGGCCTGCCGATGACGTCGCGCCAGTCCTGCAGCAGGCCGGGGCGGTAGACGCCGATACCGCTGAAGGTGAGGCAGGGCTCGCCGGTCTCGTGCACTTGCCCGTCCGCGTCCAGCGCGAAGTCGCCCTGCGCGTGGTGCGCTGGATTGTCGACCAGCAGCAGGTGTGCCAGTCCGGCAGGCGTCGCCGGCAACGTGGCCAGGTCCGCATCGCACCAGATGTCGCCGCTGACGGCGAGGAAACTGCCGCTGCCCAGCAGCGGCAGCGCGTGCAGCATGCCGCCGCCGGTCTCCAGCGCGACCGGGCCTTCGTATGCATAGTGGATCGCCAAGCCCCAGCGCGAACCGTCGCCGAGCGCGGCCGGAAATTGCCCGGCCAGATGGGAAGTGTTGATGACCACATGCTCGTAGCCCGCGGCGGCGAGCTTCTCCAGGGTCCAGGCGATCAGCGGCTTGCCGCCGACCGGCAGCAGCGGCTTGGGCGTGTGGTCGGTCAGCGGGCGCATGCGCTCGCCGCGCCCGGCGGCAAAGATCAGCGCGTGTTTCATGGGTTGGCGGCGACGCACAGATCGCGCGTGCCGACCTGGTTGCGCAGCAGTTCCACCAATGCCCGCAGTTCCGGGTGGCGGCTGGCCACCTCGACCACGTAGGCATAGACGCGCGGCAGGTCGCCGAGATAAGCAGACTTGCCGTCGCGGTAGTGCAGGCGGCTGAAGATGCCGAGAACCTTGAGATGGCGCTGCAGGCCCATCAGGTCGAACCAGCGCAGGAACTGGGCCGGGTCCGGGATCGCCGCACCCAGGGAACTGTCGAGCAACCGCTGGCGATAATCTTCCACCCAGGCTTCGACGCGCTGGCGGTCCCAGGCGATGTAGCAATCGCGCAACAGCGACACCAGGTCATAGGTGAGCGGGCCGTGCAGCGCATCCTGGAAATCGATGATGCCTGGGTTCCACCAGGGTTCGGCCGTCCCGGCGGTACCATCCCTAGCCGGCACCAGCAGGTTGCGGCTGTGGTAGTCGCGATGGACGAAGCAGCGCGGCTGTTCCAGCGCCGCCTCCACCAGCGTGGCGAAGGCGGCTTGCAGCACCTCGCGCTCCGTGCCACTGAGTCTGCGGCCCAGGTGGCGGCCGAGGAACCATTCCGGCATCAGTTCGAGTTCGCGGTCGAGGGCGGCGTGGTCGTAGGGCGGCAGGCCGCGCACGTCGACGGCCGTCTGCATCCGCAGCAATGCCGCCAGCGCTGCGGCATACAGGCTGTCCACCCTGGCCTCATCCAGCATCTCGAGATAGGTGGTGTTGCCGAGATCTTCGATGAGCAGGAAACCCTGCTCCAGGTCGTGGGCACGCACATCCGGCACGTGCAGCCCGGCCGCGGCCAGGCGCGCGTTGACGGCAAGCCACGGCCGGGCATCCTCCAGCGCCGGCGGCGCATCCATCACGATCCAGCTTGGCGGGGGGCCACAGGTGCGCCAATAACTGCGTGCGCTGGCGTCGGATGAGGCCGCGGCCAGGCTCAGGCTGGCATCGCCGAGGACCTTGCGGGCCCACGCCTGGCGTTGCGCAGCGCGGTTGGCTGGCGGACTCATGGGTGGTGCAACGGCAGGCTGGAGGTGGAGGAACATGCCGCTGGACGCAAGCCAGCCGCTCCCGCCTCATGCCCGCCGACATTGACGGCAAGGTGGTCAATTAGTACCATTTTGGTCCCGATTGTGTCGCTTGATCCGTGTGGACTCATGTTACGCGTCAACCGCCTGACTGATTATGCCGCCGCGGTCATGACTTGCCTGGCGAGCCGTGAGGACGAAGTACTCAGTACGGTGCAGATTGCCGAGGAAACCCGCCTCGAGTTGCCGACCGTGAGCAAGCTCCTGAAGTCGCTCGGCCACGCGATGTTGGTGGAGTCGTTCCGGGGCGTCAATGGCGGCTATCGCCTGGCACGCAGTGCACGGGACATTTCGCTGGCCGAGATCGTGGTTGCGCTGGAAGGGCCGATCGCGGTAACCGAGTGCGGGGTCGGCGCCGGGCAGTGCGGCCTCGAGGCCACCTGCGCGGTGCGCGGCAGCTGGCAGCAGATCAGCAACATCCTGGATGACGCCTTGCGTGCCGTGAGCCTGGCCGACATGAGCCGGCGCATGGTCCACCGGCGGCCCGCCGCGGACGTGCGCCGGGATACCGGCATTGCTGGCCACGGCACGGATGTTGGTGCGGGAAGACCATGGATATCAAGATGAGCAATGAAGGCAGCGTGACCACCTTGCAGCAGAATGCGGAAGTTGCCGAGGCGCTGGGACGCGCCTATTCGGCGGGTTTCGTCACCAAGCTGGAGACGGTCAGCCTGCCGCCGGGCCTGGACGAGGGCGTGATCCGCAAGCTCTCGGCGATCAAGGAAGAGCCCGAGTGGATGACCGAGCGCCGTCTGCAGGCCTATCGCCATTGGCTCACCATGACAGCGCCGAACTGGGCCAAACTCAAGCTCGACCCGGTTGATTACCAGGCCATCAGCTATTACAGCGCACCCAAGGCCAAGCCGAAATCCCTGGCCGAGGTCGACCCGGCGGTGCTGGAGACCTACGAGAAATTGGGCGTGCCACTGCACGAGCGTGCGGCCCTGGCCGGTGTCGCGGTGGATGCCGTGTTCGACTCGGTGTCGGTTGGCACCACGTTCCGCAAGCAACTGGCCGACGCCGGCGTGATCTTCTGCTCGATGAGCGAGGCGATCCGCAGTCACCCCGACATCGTGCAGAAATACCTGGGCAGCGTGGTGCCGACCGGCGACAACTTCTTCGCTGCGCTGAACTCGGCGGTGTTTTCCGACGGCAGCTTCGTCTTCGTGCCCAAGGGCGTGCGCTGCCCGATGGAGTTGTCCACTTATTTCCGCATCAATGCGCAGAACACCGGGCAGTTCGAGCGCACCCTGATCATTGCCGAGGAAGGCAGCCACGTCTCCTACCTGGAGGGCTGCACCGCGCCCAAGCGGGACGAGAACCAGCTGCACGCCGCGGTGGTCGAGCTGGTGGCGCTGGAGGGCGCGCAGATCAAGTATTCGACGGTGCAGAACTGGTACCCCGGCGACGAGAACGGCAACGGTGGTGTGTACAACCTGGTCACCAAGCGCGGCGAGTGCCGCGGCGACGATTCCAAGATCTGCTGGACCCAGGTGGAAACCGGTTCGGCGATCACCTGGAAATACCCGAGCGTGGTGCTGCGTGGCGACCGTACCGTGGGCGAGTTCTACTCGGTGGCGCTGACCCACCATTTCCAGCAGGCCGACACGGGCACCAAGATGACCCACATCGGCAAGGACACCAAGTCCAAGATCATCTCCCGCGGCATCAGTGCCGGGCGCAGCAACAACAGTTACCGCGGCCTGGTCAAGGTGGAGAAGAACGCCGACAACGCGCGCAACTACACGCAGTGCGACTCCCTGCTGATCGGCAAGCAATGCGGCGCGCACACGTTCCCGTACATCGAGGTCAAGAACCCGACGGCCATCGTCGAGCACGAAGCCACCACCTCGAAGATCTCCGACGAGCAGATGTTCTATTGCCGCTCGCGCGGCATCCGCGCGGAGGACGCCACCTCGATGATCGTCGACGGCTTTTGCAAGACCGTGTTCCGCGAGCTGCCAATGGAGTTTGCGGTCGAGGCCAAGAAGCTGCTCGAGGTCTCGCTGGAAGGCGCGGTCGGCTGAGGTTGACGGCGCAGCGCGCGGACCGGCAGGCGGTTGCCGGCGCGATGGGATGCCCAATCACTGTATCGAGTACGAGTCATGCTGAGAATCGAAAACCTGCACGCACGGATTGCCGGCAAGGAAATCCTCAAAGGCATCGACCTCACGGTCAACGCCGGCGAGGTGCACGCCATCATGGGTCCGAACGGAGCCGGCAAATCTACGCTGGGCAACGTGCTGGCGGGGCGCGACGGCTACGAAGTGACCGCCGGGACCGTCACTTTCAATGGCGTGGACCTGCTCGGAATGGCACCCGAGGCGCGGGCTGCCGCTGGCGTGTTCCTGGCGTTCCAGTACCCGGTGGAAATTCCCGGCGTCAACAACACCTATTTCCTGCGCACGGCGCTCAATGCGCAGCGCAAGCAGCGCGGCGAGAAGGACCTCGACTCCATGCAGTTCCTGAAGCTGGTGCGCGAGAAGCTCAAGGTGATGCGGCTGCCCGACGACCTGCTGCATCGCGCGGTCAACGAAGGCTTTTCCGGCGGTGAAAAGAAGCGCAACGAGATTTTCCAGATGGCCTTGCTGGAACCGCAGCTGGCCATCCTGGATGAGACCGATTCGGGCCTGGACATCGACGCGCTGAAACAAGTGGCCGCCGGCGTCAATCTGCTGCGGGCACCGACGCGCGGCTTCCTGATGATCACGCATTACCAGCGCCTGCTGGATTATGTGGTGCCCGACTTCGTCCACGTTCTGGCCGGTGGGCGCATCGTCGAGAGTGGCGACAAGTCGTTGGCGCTACGACTCGAAGAACATGGCTACGGTGGCCTGGCCGAACGCCGGCCAGCCGGTGCCGAGGCATGAGCAGCGTGGCGCCATCACCCCTCCTCGATTCCCTGCTCGAAGCCGCGCTGCCCGAGTCGGGCATTGCCTGGCTGGATGCGGCGCGACGGGAGAATCGCGACGCGGTGGCCGCGGCCGGCCTGCCCGACACGCGGGTGGAAGCGTGGAAGTACACCTCGCTGCGCAGCCTGGCGCGCCACGGCTTTGCCGGGGGCGACCCCGAGGCGGCCAGCCGTAGCGTCGATCCGGCGACATTTGCCTTGCCGACCGTCGCTGGCCCACGCCTCGTTTTCGTCAACGGCGTGTTCCGGCATGACCTGTCTGCCCTGGACGACTTGCCCGCGGGTCTTGTGCTTGAACCGCTGTCGCGGGCGCTTGCGCAGGATCCCGAGCCGCTGCGCTTCGTGCTCTCGCGGCACTACCGCGAGGTGGGTGACGCCTTTGCGCGCATCAACGCGGCCAACGCGGTCGACGGGGTGGTGCTGCGCGTGGCGGCTGGGGTCCAAGTAGCGGCGCCAGTGCACCTGGTGTTCATTGGCAAGCCGGCCGCAACGGCGCTGGCCTGGCATGTGCGCAACGTGATCGAGTTGGGACAGGGCAGCGCCCTGGCCCTGGTCGAGCAGCACCTGGGCGATCCGGCCCAGGGGGACCTGGCCACCCTGGTCAGCGACATCGAACTGCGCGAGCATGCCAGGTTGACCCACATCGTGCTGCAGTCTGCCGGTGGCAACCACCTGATCCGGCGCAACAGCCTGCGCCTGCACGCGGGCGCGCATGCGGTCATGCACGCGATCGAGCTTGGTGGTGCCCTGGTGCGCCATGACCTGCAGGTGGCGCTGGTCGGCGATGGCGCGCACTTCGATGGGCGCGGCGTGTTCATGCCGCAGGCCCGGCAGCACATCGACACCCAACTTGCGATCCGCCACGAGGCGCGCGACACCATTTCCGACGTGCATTGGCGTGGGGTGGCCACTGACCGTGCGCGGGGCGTGTTTCGCGGCGCCGTGCTGGTGGCGCCTGGCGCCGACGGCAGCGACGCGAACCTGAGCAACAAGAACCTGCTGCTCTCGCGCGATGCCGAGATCGATACCAAGCCGGAGCTGGAGATCTACGCCGACGAGGTGCAAGCCGTGCATGGCGCGACCGTCGGCCAGCTCGACGAGCAGGCGTTGTTCTACCTGCGTTCTCGCGGCATTGGCGCCGGCGAGGCGCGCGCCTTGCTGACCAGCGCGTTCTGCTGCGCAGTGTTGGGCGACCTGGCTGAGGCGACGTTGCGCGAACATCTGGCGGCGCTGCTGTTGGCCCATTTGCCGGCTTAGCGGCGTGGATGGGACAAATACCGCAGCGAAGCCCCAAGGCAACGAGCAAGGTGATGGCATGAGTGCACAGACGGCCTCGATCCGACAAGCTTCCGCGTTTGACGTGCAGCGCATGCGCGCGGACTTCCCGCTGCTGGCGCGCACCATGCACGGCCGGCCGCTGGTGTATTTCGACAACGCGAACACCAGCCAGAAGCCCGCGACCGTGATCGAAGCCGTGTCCCGGCACTACCGTGAACACAACGCGAACGTGGCGCGGGCCGTGCACCAGCTCGGGGACGAGGCAACCGCGGCATATGAGCTGGCGCGGGACAAGCTGGCCGCCCTCATCCACGCGCCCTCGCGCGACGAGGTCATCCTGACCTCGGGTACCACCCATGCGATCAATCTGGTCGCCTACAGTTACGCCCTGCCACGCCTCGGGCCTGGCGACGCCATCCTCACCACGGTGATGGAACATCACGCCAACATCGTGCCGTGGCAGCTGGTCGCCGCGCGCAGCGGGGCCACGGTGAAGGCGGCGCCAATCGACCAGCGCGGCGTGCTCGACGTCGATGCCTACGTCGGCATGCTCACTCCCGACGTGAAGCTGGCCTGCGTGACACACGCGTCCAACGTGCTGGGCACGGTGAATCCGGTGGCGGAACTGGCCCGCGCCTGCCGCCGTCGCGGCGTTCCGCTGCTGGTGGACGGCTCGCAGGCCGTGCCGCACCGGCCAGTCGACGTGCAGGCCCTGGGCTGCGACTTCTATGCGCTGACCGGGCACAAGATGTTCGGCCCGACTGGCACCGGGGCGCTGTGGGCCAAGCGCGAACACCTGGAGGCCATGCCGCCCTTCTTCGGCGGGGGCGACATGATCCGCGAGGTGCGCTTCAGCGGGACCACGTTTGCGGACCTGCCGCACAAGTTCGAGGCGGGCACGCCGAATATCGCCGGCTTTGTCGGTCTGTCCGCGGCGATCGATTACCTACAGGGGCTGGATCTTGCCGCCGCCCATGCCTGGGAACAGGAACTGCTGGCCTACGCCACCGCGCGCGTGGGCGAGATTCCCGGCGTGCGCATCTTCGGCACGGCGCCAGAGAAGGTGCCAGTGTTGTCCTTCCTGCTGGAGGGTGCACAGGCCACCGACCTGGCGACCCTGCTCGATCTGCAGGGCGTGGCGTTACGCTCCGGACACCATTGCGCACACCCGCTGATGCAGTTTTTCGGCGTGCCGGCCACGCTGCGCGCGTCGTTTGCGTTCTACAACACGCGCGAAGAGGTGGATGCCTTCGTCGCGGCGTTGCTCAAGGTACGCAAGCTCCTGGCCTGAGCGGCAGTCCCGCGCGAGCGGTTATGCTTCGCTTCTCCGGTCGGCATGGATCCCGATGTTCGCTACGTTGCCTGCGCTGCTGCGTGTCCCCCTGGTGCTGCTGGCACTGGCGATCAGCCTGCTGGCGCATGTGCTGCCGCTGTTTGCGCTGACCCTGGTCAAGCTGGTCATCCCGTGGCGTCCGGTGCGGCATGCCTGTTCGCGGGCGCTGGTTGGTATCTCGGAAAGCTGGATTGGCGTCAACAATGCCTTGTTCGACCTCTTCACCCGCATCCAGTGGGACGTCCATGGCCTGGGAGGGCTTGAGCGCACGCGCAGCTACCTGGTGCTGTGCAACCACCAGAGTTGGGTGGACATTGCCGTGCTGCAAAAGCTGCTCAACCGACGCATCCCGTTCCTGCGCTTTTTCCTCAAGCAACAACTGATTTGGGTGCCCCTCCTGGGCCTGGCGTGGTGGGCACTGGATTTCCCCTTCATGCGCCGTTACTCGAGCAGCGTGGTGCTGCGCCACCCCGAGCTACGTGGCAAAGACATGGAAGCGACACGCCGGGCTTGCCGCAAGTTCCGGCATGTGCCGGTATCGATGGTGAGTTTTGCCGAGGGCACACGCTTTACCGCGGCCAAGCATGCCGCGCAGACCTCGCCGTTCCGGCATTTGTTGCGTCCGCGGGCCGGCGCGGTGGCGTACGTACTCGATGCCATGGGTGACGCCCTGCACGGGATTGTCGATGTCACCCTGGTCTACCCGGACGGGCCGTGTACGATGCTGGACTTGCTCCTTGGCCGGCTGCATCGCGTCCACGTGCGGGTACGGGCACTGCCGATTGACGCGGAGCTGCGCGGTGACTGCAACGAGGACGCGACGTTCCGCGGCCGGGTCAAGGCCTGGCTGAATGCACTCTGGCGCGAGAAGGACGCGTACATGGACCGGTTTGATGCCGCGACGCGCGATGACGGTGCGGGAGGCTGAGATGCGTATCTTGATCTTGGGTGCGGGGGCGACTGGCGGCTATTTTGGCGGGCGCCTGTTGCAGCACGGACGCGACGTGAGCTTCCTGGTCCGCCCGCGGCGGGCGGAGGTCCTGCGTCGCACCGGGCTGGTCCTGCGCAGCCCGTTCGGCGACGTGAAGCTGGCCGAGCCGCCGCTGGTCGTCCACGACGACCTCGCCGGGCCGTATGACCTGATTGTATTGAGCTGCAAAGCCTATGGGCTCGAGCAGGCCATGGAGGACCTCGCTCCGGCAGTTGGGCCGCAGACGGCAATCTTGCCGTTGCTCAACGGCATGCGGCACCTGGATCTGCTTGACCGGCGTTTTGGTGCCGGGCACGTCCTGGGTGGACGCTGCATCATTGCCGCCACGTTGGATGCCGAGGGGACAGTGCTGCACCTCAACGACAAGCACGCGCTCACCTTCGGCGAACGCGACGGCAGCACCACGCCGCGCCTGCGCGCGATCACGGCCCAGTTGGACGGCGCCGGCTTCGACGCCCGTCCCAGCGAGACTATCGTCCAGGACATGTGGGACAAGTGGGTGATGCTGGCCAGCCTGGCCGGCGTCACCTGCCTGTTCCGCGCCCCGGTCGGCACGATAGTCGCCACGCCCGGAGGCAAGGCGGCCACGCTCGCGCTGCTCGAAGAGTGCTGTGCCGTCGCTGCCCGAGCCGGCCATCCTGTGGCTGACCCCACCCGGCAGACGGCCCTCGCGTTCCTGACCGCGAGTGGCTCCGGGCTGACGGCATCGATGATGCGTGACCTGGTCGATGGCCATCCCATCGAGGCCGAGCAGATCATCGGCGACATGCTGGCGCGCGCCCAGCCGACGGACGACGCGCGACCGTCCGTGCTGGCGCTGGTCGCGGTCTGCCTGCGCGCCTACGAGGCTCAGCGCGTCGCTGCCGGCTGAGCCGGTGGCGTCGTTGGCCGCCGCGGCTGCGCCAGATCATGGGCGGCGCCGGGCGTCGTTGGCTATGATCCGCAGATGGAAACACGCCTACCGTCCACTTTTCGCTATGCCGGACCTGCCGACGTGGAGCGCGTCGTGGCCCTGGTCGAGTCGGCGTATCGCGGACCTTCCGGGGAACGCGGGTGGACCACCGAGTCGGCGCTGCTCGACGGCCAGCGGACCGACGCTCGGGCCGTGGCGGAATTGCTGGGACGGCCGGATTGCCATGTGCTGCTGGCCGAGCATGATGGCCGGCTGCTTGCTTCGTGTCACGTCGAGCGCCAAGGCGAGGCCGCCTATTTCGGCATGTTCGCCGTCGACCCGGAATGCCAAGGTGGCGGCATAGGCAAGCGGGTACTGGCGGAGGCCGAACGCCTGGCACGCGAGGAATGGGCCTGCACCGACATGCGCATGACCGTGATCGAGCAGCGCGACGAGCTGATCGCCTGGTACGAGCGGCGCGGTTATCGGCGCACTGGCGAACACGAGCCGTTTCCCTACGGCAACGAGCGCTTCGGCATCCCGCGCCGGCCAGACCTGCGATTTGCCGTACTGCGCAAGCATTTCGACGGAGGGGATGCATGGAAGGTTGGGTAGCAGTCGGCACGCGCGGCGATTTCCTGCCGGGCGAATTCAAGGTGGTCTGGGACGGCGATACATCGATCGCGGTGTACAACATCGATGGCGCGCTGTATGCGATCGAGGATGTGTGCACGCACGACGGCGGCGATCTGGCCGGTGGCGAGGTCTTTGGTTTCGAAGTGGAATGTCCGCGCCACGGTGCACGTTTCGACGTGCGCACCGGTGCGGTGACCCGCCCACCGGCCTACATCCCGATTGCGAGCTTCCCGGTACGCGAGGAAGACGGCACGATCTGGACCCGCGACGACCGCTGATTCCGGGTGGCGTCTGCCAATTGTGGGAGCCCGCCCACAGGCTCCCATGAAATACCTGGGTGAGGGCATCAGCCGCCGGCGGTGATGCGCTCCACGCGACGCAGGCCGCGTGGCAGCACGCTGCCGCGCGTCGCGCGGGTGCCGCCGTATTCCACCAGGTCCGCCCAGCGCAGCGTGAGCTTGCGCTGGCCGGCATGCAGGGTCACCTCCCCCTGGCCCTCGGCAACCACGGCGATGCCGGCCACGCGTTCCTCACCCGAGAGGCGTTTCGCGCGCGGAATCTCGATCAGCTTGTTGCCTTTGCCCTTGTCCAGCTCGGGCAGTTCGGCGACCGAGAACATCAGCAGGTGGCCGGCCGTGGTGGCGACCACGATGCGGTCGCGGGCCGGGTCGGCGCTGGCCTGGGGTTGCAGCACGCGGGCGCCCTCGGCGAGGTTGATCGTCTGCTTGCCGGCCTTGTTGCGGCCGAGCAGGTTCGCGTAGCGGATGACGAAGCCGTAGCCGAAGTCCGTGGCCAAGACCAGGCGCGTATCGTTGTCGGCGGCGATGACGGCATCGAAGCTTGCCCCCGCTGCCGGAGAGAAGCGGCCGGTCAGCGGCTCGCCGTTGCCGCGTGCCGAGGGCAGCGTGTGCGCGGGCGTCGAGTAGCTGCGGCCGGTGGAATCGATGAAGGCGACCTGCTGCGTGGTCCGCGCGTTCACGGCGGCACGCAGGCCGTCGCCCTCGCGGTAGGCCAGCGCCTCGGCGTCGACGTCGTGGCCCTTGGCGGCGCGCGCGAAGCCCTGCCGGCTGAGCACCACGGTCAGCGGCTCGCTCGCCACCAGGACGCTTTCGTCGAGCGCCTGCGCCG
This sequence comes from Rhodanobacter sp. FW510-R10, assembly GCF_058781105.1. Classification (NCBI taxonomy): domain Bacteria; kingdom Pseudomonadati; phylum Pseudomonadota; class Gammaproteobacteria; order Lysobacterales; family Rhodanobacteraceae; genus Rhodanobacter; species Rhodanobacter sp. FW510-R10. Next base: position 1,689,257 of record NZ_JBYSWL010000001.1, read on the forward strand.
CCTCCCCCTCGACCAGCGGAGAGCAGCGCGCATCGCCGTACTTTTCGGCGTCCGCGGCGAGTTCGTCCTTGATCAGGCGCTTCAGCTTGGCCGGCGACTTCAACAGGACGTGGATGCGCGCGCGCTCCTCTTCCAGCTCGTCATGCTCAGCGGTGATCTTCATCTCCTCCAGGCGCGCGAGCTGGCGCAGGCGGGTCTCCAGGATGTAGTCGACCTGCTCCTCGGAAAGCTTGAAGCGCGCCATCAGCACCCGCCTGGGCTCTTCCTCGGTGCGCACGATGCGAATGACCTCGTCCAGGTTGAGGTAGGCGACGCGCAGGCCTTCCAGCAAGTGCAGGCGGCGCTCCACCTTGGCCAGGCGGTGGTTGAGCCGGCGCGTCACCGTGCTGGTGCGGAACGTGAGCCACTCCAAGAGGATCTGCTTGAGGTCCTTGACCTGCGGGCGGCCATCCAGGCCGATCATGTTGAGATTGACGCGGAAGCTGCGCTCCATGTCGGTGGTGGCGAACAGGTGCTGCATGATCTGCTCGGCGTCGATGCGGCTCGAGCGCGGCACAATGACCAGGCGGGTCGGGTTCTCGTGGTCGGACTCGTCGCGCAGGTCCTCGATCATCGGCAGCTTCTTTGCCCGCATCTGCGCGGCGATCTGCTCGAGCACCTTGGCCGGGCTGACCTGGTGTGGCAGCGCGGTGATGACGATGTTGCCGTCCTCGCGCGTGTACACGGCGCGGGCGCGCAGGGAACCGGTGCCGGTGGTGTAGATCGCGAGCAGGTCCTGGCGCGGCGTGATGATCTGCGCGTGGGTCGGGTAGTCCGGCGCGGGCATGTGCTCGCACAGTTCGGCCACGCTGGCCTTCGGGTCGTCCAGCAGGTGGATGCAGGCGCTGGCCAGTTCGCGCAGATTGTGCGGCGGAATGTCGGTGGCCATGCCTACGGCGATGCCCATCGAGCCGTTCAGCAGCACGTGCGGCAGGCGCGCCGGCAGCCAGCTTGGTTCCTCCAGCGTGCCGTCGAAGTTCGCCACCCAGTCGACCGTGCCCTGGCCGAGCTCGCTCAGGAGCGCCTCGGCAATCGGGCTCAGCCGCGACTCGGTGTAGCGCATCGCGGCGAAGCTCTTGGGATCGTCCGGCGAGCCGAAGTTGCCCTGGCCGTCCACCAGCGGGTAGCGGTAGGAGAACGGCTGCGCCATCAACACCATCGCCTCGTAGCACGACGTGTCGCCGTGCGGATGGAACTTGCCGATGACGTCACCGATCGTGCGCGCGGATTTCTTCGGCTTCGCCGTAGCGGCCAGGCCGAGCTCGCTCATCGCGTAGATGATGCGGCGCTGGACGGGTTTCAGCCCGTCGCCAACGAAGGGCAAGGCGCGGTCCAGCACCACGTACATGGAGTAGTCCAGATACGCGCGCTCGGCGTATTCCTTGAGTGGAATCTGTTCGTAGTTCGCTTGCAGGTTCATGCAGTAGGTTCTTGAGGTAGTGCCGATCCGGATGGCGGTACGTTCGCCGACCCGCAGGAGCCAGCGGAGGGGTTCCTACGCATCCATCCGATATCAAAGTTGGGCTGGCGTGGGCGGCAGCAGCCGCGGCCGCCATTCTACCCGGTGGGAGGAGGCGAACTGCTGTCTCCGGGCGATTCAGCGCGGTACGCGATAGCCGCCAGGCACGCCATGTGGGCTAAGGGTGAGCTGCCACAACTGGTCGCGCCGGCTGCGGAACACGGCCATGGAGGTGGCCAGGTAATAGCGCCACATGCGCCGGAAGCGCTCGTCGTATTTCGCTGGCAGGGACGACCATGCCGCCTCCACGTTCGCTTGCCATGCCGCCAGCGTGCGCGCGTAGTCGGCGCCGAAATTGTGCCAATCCTCGACCACGAAGAGCTCACGCAATGCCGTCGCCACCTGGCTGGCTTCCGGGATCATCGAGTTGGGGAAGATGTATTTCTCGATCCAAGGGTCGGGCTGGGACGGCGCGCTGTTGGAACCGATGCAATGCAGCACCGACAGCCCGTCCTCCTTCAGGCAGCGGCGCACCGCCTCGAAATAGCTGTGGTAATTCCTGTGCCCGACGTGCTCGAACATGCCGATTGAATACACCGCGTCGAACGGCTCGTCGATCTCGCGGTAATCCTGCAGGCGAATCTCGATCGGCAGGCCGGCGCACAGCCGGGTGGCGAACTCGGCTTGCTGTTGCGACACGGTGATGCCGACACCGCTCACGCCGTATTTCTCCGCCGCGTACTTGAGCGCCTCGCCCCAACCGCAGCCGATGTCGAGCACGCGCTGGCCCGGCTTGAGCTGCAACTTGCGGCAGACCAGGTCGAGCTTGGCCTCCTGGGCATCATCCAGGTTGTCGGCTGCCGCCCAGTAGCCGCACGAATACACCAGCCGCTTGCCCAACATGGCATGGAACAAGTCGTTGCCGATGTCGTAATGGACCTTGCCGATCTCGAAGGCGTGGTCGCCACGCTGCTGGTTGATGAAGCGCGCCTTCAGGTGCGCGATGATCGCATCGAAGGTGCGCAGCTTGTCGTCCAGGCCGGCAGTCAGCACCTTGGTGAACATGCCGGGCAGGTCCGCGCTGTCCCACCAACCGTCCATATAGGCCTCGCCCATGCCGAGCGAGCCACGCGCGAACACGCGCGCGTACAGGCGCTGGTTGTGTACCTGCAGATCGGTCGGCCCAGCCCCGTTGATGGTCACGCCGGCATATTGGAGCAACTTGCCGGCGCGTTCTTTCAGGCTGTCTTTGCTCATGGCTTACCTCGATCCGGCGCGCGTGGCGCGGCGCATGTGCACTCGCTGATTCTAGCCCGCGGGCCGTAGCTTGGCCGTGAGCGGCGCGCGTTCCCCGGGCAAGCGAATCTCACGCGTGGCGCCACAGGCCGCGGGTCAGCAAGACGCCGAGTAGGGTCATGCCCAGCGAGCCCAGGACGTGCACGATCACGTGCCCGCTCCACCACAGGTATTGCTGGCGCAACAGCAGGCTGGCCGACTCCGCCGAGAACGTGGAGAACGTGGTGAGGCCACCGAGAAAGCCGGTGAACACGGCCAGGCGCAGCGCTGGGGACAGGGCCTGGAAGTGTTCGAACAAGCCAAGGGCGCAGCCCATCAACAGGCCGCCCGCCAGGTTCGCCGCGAGCGTGCCCATGGGCAAGGTGGGGAAGACTGGGTTGAGCAGGATGCCCAGTCCCCAGCGCAACCAGCACCCGATGGCGCCGGCCACGCCGACGGCGATGAATCCACTGATAGCCACGTTGCCTGCTCCTGACCCGATCCGTGATCACGCGGTTTTCGGCGGGACAGGCACGCCTGCAGCGCCGGAAACCGGAGTTGCAGGCATCATCGGCGTCGTCCCATGCGGCGGTCGACGCGGTTGGTTGCTCCAGGAGCGTGGAGCGGTAGAAAGCCGGACGGCTTCTACCGCCCACGCTCCCGGGCAACGGGAGGCATGCCATCTCCGTATCCGTATCCTAACCTGGGAACGTGGGCATTAGGAACCCAGGGGGCGTGTCCTCCGACTGCCGACGCCGATGCGGCATCGCTCAGCCATGCCGGGGTCGTCGTGCCTGGCAACGTCTGGTGGCGGTGCACCTATACTCGTGCGTTTCGTCACCCGGTCCGCTCGATGCCTGGTGCTACACCCAACGCGCGGCGCAGCCTGCCGTGGCTGCTGGCGGCATTGTCGATGGTCGGGCCGTTCTCGATCGACGCGGTGTTCCCGTCCTTCCCGCTTTTGGGCGCGCATTTCGGCGTCGACGCGGCGGCGTTGCAGCAGTTGATCAGCGTCTACCTGGTCACTTATGCGGCGATGAGCCTGTTCCATGGCGCGATTTCCGACGCGCTGGGACGCAAGCCGGTGATCGTGGCAGGCGTGCTGGTGTATGCGGCGGCGTCCATCGGCGCCGCACTGGCGCCAAGCTATTCGTTTCTGTTGGCCTGCCGCGCCGTGCAGGGTGCTTCTGCCGGCGCGGGCCTGGTGGTTGGGCGGGCGGTGATCCGCGACACCTATGCCGGACCGGCAGCGCAGCGCCTGATGTCGCAGGTGATGATGATCTTTGGCGTGGCGCCGGTGATCGCGCCGATCGTTGGCGCCTGGCTGCTGGTCCTGGGTGGATGGCGGGGAATCTTCTGGCTGGTGGCCCTGGCGACATTGCTGCTCGCCGGACTGCTGGTCTGGCTGCTTGACGAGAGTCATCTCCCGGCGCGGCGCGCGCGCTTTGCGCTGCGCCCCCTGCTGGCCAGCTACGTCGCATTTGGCCGCGACCGGCCGTTTTGGCCCTTGCTGATCTCCAGCTCGGTCAATTTTGCAGGCTTGTTTCTGTACATCGCCTCGGCGCCGCGCATCGTGATCGACCTGCTGCACCGGTCGCCTTCGGGCTTTCCTTGGTTGTTCCTGCCAGTGGTGATCGGCCTGGTCAGCGGGGCGTGGATGTCTGGGCGGCTGGCCGAAGCACGCAGCCTGACGTTTACCGTGAGCCTCGGTTACGGGGCGATGCTGCTGGCTTGCGCGGCGCACCTGCTGCTGGCATTGCTGCTGCCGGCGCCGCGCCTGCCGTGGTCGATGCTGCCCCTGATCCTGCACGGCGTGGGTGTGCAACTGGCATTTCCGACCTTGACCTTGTTGCTGCTGGATCGCTTTCCCCACCACCGCGGCGGCATTTCCTCGCTGCAGGCCTGCGCGAGCCTCCTGCTCAGCGCGGTAGTCGCAGGCGTGCTCTCGCCGCTGCTCTCCGGCGGCATGCTGTCCCTGGGCCTGGGGGCGACCGGATTCACCGTGCTCGGCGTGGCTGCCTGGTACTGGTACGGGCGGCTGCGCCGCGCACCACCAGCGTCACCGGTGCCGCGTGACGTGGTTTTGCAGGCGCAGATCGCGCAGCCGCGCTGAGGCCTTCAATCACGGCCAGGCGTGCTCAGCCGGCGCGCAGGACGCGGCCGTAGGCGTGGACTTCGTCGACCAGGACGGACAGGTGACCGGGGTCGACCTGGGGCGTGATGCCGTGCCCCAGGTTGAAAACATGCCCGGGATGGGGACCGTAGCTGTCCATCACACGGCGTGCTTCGCGTCGGATGACCTCGGGGCTGGCCAGCATGACTGCGGGGTCCAGGTTGCCTTGCAGGGCCACCCGGCCACCAGTGGCCTGGCGGGCCTCGGCCAGGTCGATGGTCCAGTCGACGCCGAGTGCCGCACAGCCGGTGCCTGCCAACCCGGCAAGATGCTGGTTCGCGCCCTTGGAGAACAGCACCAGCGGCAGGCTGGCGGCGTGCGCATCCGCGCGGAGTGCCGCTGCCACCTGCGCCAGGTAGCGCAGGGAGAACTCGCGGAACGCCGCCGGGCCAAGCAGGCCGCCCCAGGTGTCGAAGATCATCAACACCTGGGCGCCAGCCGCGGCCTGGGCGCGGAGGTACAGCGCCACGGCCTGGGCCAGGAGATCGAGTAGCCGGTGGGCCAGGGCAGGATCCTCCCAGCACATGGTCTTGGGCATGGCAAAGTCGCGCGAGCCGTGGCCTTCGACCATGTAGCAGGCCAGGGTCCACGGGCTGCCGGAGAAGCCGATCAGGGGCACGCGCCCATCCAGTTCCCTGCGAATCAGGCGCAGCGCGTCCATCACGTAACGCAGCTTCCCGTCCATGTCGGGGATCGCAAGCCGGGCCACATCGGTGCTCGAACGCACCGGGCGGGCGATGCAGGGACCTTCGCCTGGCGCGAAGGACAGGCCCAGGCCCATCGCGTCGGGGATGGTGAGGATGTCGGAAAAGAGGATGGCCGCATCGAGATCGAAGCGCGCCAGCGGTTGCAGCGTCACCTCGCAGGCGAGCTCCGGGTGCTGCGCCAGGCCCATGAAGCTGCCTGCGCGCTCGCGCGTGGCGCGGTATTCAGGCAGGTAGCGGCCAGCCTGGCGCATCACCCAGATGGGCGTGGTGTCGGTGGGTTCGCGGCGCAGGGTACGCAGCAGCCTATCGTTGGCGGGCACCCCGGAAGTCATCTCAACGCCCATGCGGTCGTTCCTGGCCCTGGGTGAACATGACCTGGAAGCCGCGCTTGATTTGCGCATCCCGGGCTTTCTCGAACGCCGCGATGGCGCCGTCGCGCTCCAGGAACTGCTCGCGCTTCAGGCTCGCGCGACCGCCCTGGACGCCCGATTCGCGGTACAAGGTCCAGCCGCCAAGCAGGTCTTGCTCCAGAGTGATCTGGACATAGCGTGGCGGCAGGTCATTGTCGCCAGGTGCGGTTTGCAGGTAGAGGCGCATGGATTCCGGCGGCTGTCGGCCAGCAACAATTCGTTCGTGGCGGCGGGGTGTGCCGTTATCTTATCGGATGCGGGTGCACGCGGCGGTCATGGCTGCCCGGCCGGTGCTGCCGATGGCTCTCCAGCGCCATCGGCCGCCAGCGAATTCGGGGGCGTTTCAGTTGCCGTCTTGCCCAGGGTGTTCCAGCGTGCCCAATACGACCGCCTCGCCGACGGCGTCGACGATTTCGACGCGGCCGATGCCGCGCCACAAGATCATGCGCAACACGTCCGCGGTGTTCTTCTTGTCCAGGCGCATGAGCTCCAGCAGCGCCCTCGGTTCCACGCCCGGCGGCATGGCTTCCGGCAAGGAAAACTTTTGCAGCAGCCGCGCCAGCCGATGTCGGGCGACCGGAGCGCTCATGCCCAGGTGCTCGGAGAGCTGCGCGGCCAGCACCATGCCGATTGCCACGGCCTCGCCGTGCAGCAACAGGCGGTAGCCACTGGCGGTTTCCAGGGCATGCGCGAAGGTGTGGCCGAAATTGAGCAGGGCACGCGAACCGTGCTCGGCCTCGTCGCGCTGCACTACATCGGCCTTGAAGCGTATGGCGCGCGAGATCATCTCCAGCAAGGCCTGGCCGTCGCGCGCCACGATGGCGTCGACGTGGTCTTCCAGCCAGGTGAAGAGGGCCCGGTCGCCGATGCACGCGACCTTGACCACCTCGGCGAGGCCGGCGCGGTATTCACGCTCGGGAAGGCTCTTCAATGTGCCGATGTCGGCCACCACCGCGCGCGGTTGATGAAACGCCCCGACCAGGTTCTTGCCCGCCGGCAGGTTGACTCCGGTTTTGCCGCCCACCGAAGCGTCGACCATGGCCAGCAAGGTGGTTGGCATCTGTATGAAATCGATGCCGCGCATCCAGCATGCGGCGCTGAAACCCGCCAGGTCGCCGACCACGCCGCCGCCCAAGGCCAGGACACACGCATCGCGGGTGGCGCCCAAGGTCGCCAGCGCGTCCAGCACCCGGCCGACGTTGGCGAGCGTCTTGTACGCCTCGCCGTCCTCCAGCAGGTGGCTGGACCAATGCAGCCCGTCCAGGCCGGCGGTAACCCGCGGCAGGTACAGCGGCGCCACCGTCGTGTTGCTGACCACGAGCACGTGGCGCCCGCGCAACATCGCGCGCCAGCGCGCATGGTCGGTCAGCAAGCCCGGTCCGACCCAGACCGGATAGCTGCGTTGCCCGAGCGCGACGGTGACTGTGCGCAGGTTCATGCCTGGCGTTGCTCGTTGGCAGCGTCCGCCTGCACCCAGCACGCTTCGAGCAGGCCGACACAGCGGGCGCTCACCGTGGCCAGGTTGGCTGCTGCGCTGGCGACAGTCAGGTCGGCGATCGACTGGTATAGCGGCTCGCGCTCGATGGCCATCGCCTGCAAGCGTTGGCGACGGCCGTCACCGGCCAGCAGCGGTCGACTGCGATCCATGCGCAGGCGCTGGAGTTGCTGGTCGACATCGACCTGCAGCCAGACCACGAAGCCCCGGGTGGCCAGGCGCTCCCGGTTGGCGGCGTCGAGGACCGCGCCGGCGCCGGCGGCCATGACGATGCCCTGGCGCCGGGTGCAAGTCTCCATTAGCACCGCCTCACGCTTGCGGAAGCCGGCCTCGCCTTCGATGTCGAATATCACGCGGGTGCTGACCCCGGCCCGCTGCTCGATTTCCCGGTCCAGGTCGATGAAGGGAAGGCCGTAGTGCTCGCCGAGCAGCCGCCCGAGTGAGCTCTTGCCGGCGCCGGTCGGGCCGATAATGAAGATGTTGGAGGCCGGGTTCATGGGTGAATCGTAACAGGGGGAAGTCCGCCGTGGCCGTCCAGGCGGTACACGTGAGGTCCCCTGCGGCACAATGGAGTGGATCAATCACAATGGACGTATGGACTGCTGCTTGTTCTGTCCTGGAGTGGGTGTGGGCGAACGCGTATTGCTGGCTGGTTGCGGGAGTTTGGGGTTGCGCGTGGCGCGGCGCCTGCGCGCGCGGGGGGATGAGGTATGGGGCCTACGCCGCGGCGGCAGCACCGGTGCCGGCGGGGACCTGCACTGGCTGCATGCGGACTTGTGCGATCCTGGTTCCCTGCATGGCTTGCCTCGTGGCCTGACCCAGCTGGTGTACCTGCCGGCGCGACGACGGGGCGAGGTGGACGCCGGCCAGGCATTGTTCCCGGGTGGCCTGCGCAATCTGCTGGTGGCGCTCGACCAGGCGGCGTTGCGGCGGGTGCTGCTGGTGTCTTCGAGCGCGGTCTACGGCGATCACGCCGGGGCCTGGGTCGACGAGTCGACGCCGCCCGCCCCGTTGACCGAAAACGGCAAGGCCATGCACGCTACCGAACAATGGCTGGCTACCGTACAGCCAGCTGGCGCCGTGGTGTTGCGTCTGGCCGGTTTGTACGGTCCGGAGCGGCTTGGCGTGGTGGCGCGGCTGCGCGCCGGTACGGTCGGCGTGCCGCGGCAGGCCAGGCACTGGGCCAACCGCCTGCATGTGGATGACGCGGCGACAGCCATTGCGCATTTATTGCAGTTGGAGGCGCCACAACCGCTCTATCTCGGCGTGGACGATACGCCGCTGCCCCTCGACGTCCTCTATGACGCGCTGGCCCGCCTCGCGGGTGCGCCGCCGCCAGCCGATGGTCCGGCGCCAGCAGGGGTCGGCAGCAAGCGCCTGTGCAACGCGCGCTTGCGCGCCAGCGGCTGGGCGCCGCGTTGGCCGGATGCCAGGCTGGGTTATGCGGCCTTGCTCGGCAAGGCCGGCCGCGCAGCGCCGGTAGCTTGAATACTGACGCATCGCCCGAGCCCAGGCGTCTCGATGCCCGCCGGCTTGGGCCTGCCTGGAATCGCTTGCGGCTGGGCGGCTCAGGCGTGGCTGAGCGCCGTGACGTGCCGCTCGTCGTCGTATTCGACCACCGTATCGGCCAGCGCCGGCAGCGTGGCCAGGGCGTGTCGGCTGAGGCGTTCGAAATGGGCCAGGAAGCGGCGCATGGCCACGGCGTCCATGGCCAGTGGCGCGTGCCGTGCCAGCAGCTCCTGCTCCTGTTCGCTGCGCCAGCGCTGGACGATGTCCCAGCTTGGCGCCTGCAGCACGATCAGCGCGTCGAACTTGCGCCACAGCGGCTGGTAGCCACGCAGTTGCTTGTTGACCCAGAAGCGCCAGATGCCATCGGGATCCTCGCGGCGTTCGAGTTCGTTGACCGGTGATACCAGTTGCGAGCGCAACTGTGGGCGGATGCCCAGCGCCCAGCCTTCGATGATCACCAGCTTGGGCGCGATAGTGACACGTGGCCAGCGTGACGGCGGACAGCGTGTATCACGGCCCTTGTCGAAGCGCGGATAGGTCACTGGGAATTTGGCCGAAGCGCGCGGCAGGGCGGCCAGCACGGACAACAGCAACTCGATCTCATGGGTGCCTGGCACTCCGCGCGTGCGCAGTAGGGGATGGATCTGTTGCGCCAGTTCCTCGCGATCGCTCAACGAGTAGTAGAAGTCGTCGAGCGACAGGACCTGGGTCGGCCAGCCAAGCTGCTGCGCGTGCTGCTTCATCACCAGCGCCAGCGTGCTCTTGCCGCTGCCCTGCAGGCCGGACAAGCCCAGCACGTAAGGGCGGCGTGAGCGCGCGATGCGGCCGGCGTACTGGTCCAGCAGGTGCCCGGCGAGGGCTTCGTTGGAAGCGTTGCCCGAACCGTTCATACCGGCGACAATCCGCGGCGCGAGTGCCATGGGGGCGGTTGCCAGGCGCGTCCGGCGGCGCCGGGTCGAAGACGTACCCGCGCCTGCCGGGCTGGTACTGGCCCGGATGAAGCGGCACGCCGTGGCCACGCCGATTTGCTGTGGTTGCAGTTGGACATTGGTTTATTATGAACGAGAACCCCGCGCTGCATGCGCCGCGCGTTCACTACGATGTACACGGAAGGTTTTGTCTCCATGCTGAGTCCCGAGCTGCTCGATACGTTTTCCGCTTTGCTCGAGGAGGCCGTGGCCAGCGACGACCGCGAGCCGACGGCCATGAACCTTGCCACGGTCGACGGCGAGGGTCACGTTTCTTCGCGCATGGTGTTGCTGAAGGGCGTGGACGGGCGCGGCTTCCGTTTCTATACCAACTATGAGAGCGACAAGGGCGGCCAGCTCGCGGTGCACGCGCAGGTGGCGTTGAATTTCCATTGGAAGCAGCTGCGCGAGGGTGTACAGGTGCGTGTTGAAGGGTTGGCGCGCAAACTGCAGGATGCCGAGTCGGACGTCTACTTTGCCAGCCGCAAGCGCCACAGCCAAATCGGCGCCTGGGCCTCGCTGCAGTCGCAGACCTTGCCTGACCAGGCCACTTTTGACCAGCGCGTCGCGCGCTACGAGGCCGAGTTCGACGGCCAGGAAGTGCCCCGTCCGCCGCACTGGGGTGGTTTCCTGGTCGAACCGGACATGCTGGAGTTCTGGTACGGCGCGGCATTCCGGCTGCATCACCGGGTCCGCTGGAACCGGCATGGCAAGACCTGGACGAGCCGTCTGCTCTACCCCTGATGCGCCTCGTGAGTGAGCTGCTGCAGTCACGCTTCGAGGTCGCCACGCCGGGACGTGGCTTCACCGACATCACCGCTGAGGTGGTCGGGCGTGTTGCCGATTGCGCGGCAAGCACCGGTATCGTGCATGTGTTCGTGCCGCACACCAGTTGCTCGCTGCTGCTGGGCGAGAATGCCGATCCGGCCGTGCGCGAAGACCTGGAGCACTGGTTTGCGCGCACCGTGGTCGATGGTGATCCGCTCTTCCGGCATGCCGCCGAGGGACCCGACGACATGCCCGCGCACATCCGCTCGATCCTGGCTGGCGTGAGCGTGACCGTACCCATGGGCGAGGGCCGGCTGCAGTTGGGGACCTGGCAGGGCATCTATTTGTGGGAACACCGGCGGCAGCCACATCGGCGCACGGTGGTGGTGACCGTGCTGGGCGCGCAGCGGAATCCCGCAGGATAACTGCGACTTTGCGGCTCAGGCGCCGAGCGCGAGCCCGGTGCCGAGGTCGAGCAAGGGCGCGCTGACCAGGATGCGGGCCAGGAACAGGGCGATCAGCACCACCATCGGCGCGAAGTCGATGTTGCCGGCGATCAGCTTCCCGCGCAGCGGCCGCAGCAGCGGTGAGACGATGCATTCGGCCAGGCGCAGCAGCGGCTGGCGGCGGTCGGCGGCAAACATGCTGAGCAGCGACCAGCCGAAGACCAACACGATGTAGAACAGCAGCACGAAGTCGAGCAGGTCGGCCAGGGCCAGGAGCAGCAGCCCGGGCACGCTCGGCATGACGCCGAGCAGGGCAAACAACAAGAGCCGCCTGAGGACCAGCACGGCCCAGGCCAGCAGCACGGCAGCCAGGTTGAGATGCCGCCAATTCGGCAGCACGCGACGGATGGGTGCCAGCACGGGATTGGTGTAGCGGTAGATGAGCTGACTCAGCGGGTTGTAGAAGTCGGCCCGGCAAGCCTCGGCCGCGATCCGTGCCAACAGCAATACCACGACCAGGTCGCAAGCCAGTCCGAGCAGAAAGGATGCGGCATTCGCCAGGTAACTCATGCGTATTGATCCAGCTGATCCGAGAGTTCCGTACCACGCCGCCTCGCAGCGGCCATGGCGTGGGCCACGATACCGGCCAGGCCGCTGTCCGCCAGGCTGTCCAGCGCCGCCGGGGTGGTGCCATGGTGTGAGGTGACCCGGGCGCGCAACAGGGCCGGGTCCTCCCCGCTTTCGCTGAGCATACGGCCGGCGCCGAGGCAGGTTTGGGCGGCCAGCATACGCGCTGTCGCAGCAGGTAGGCCCTGCGCTGTCGCCGCTGCGACCAGATACTCGGTGAGGGCGAAAAAGTAGGCCGGCCCGGAGCCGGACAGGGCGGTTACGGTGTCCATGAGGTTTTCGTCGTCGACCCAGCACGCCAGGCCGACCGTGCCCAGGATATGTTGGGCCAAGGCCCGCTGTGCAGGGCTGACGCGGCCGTTGGCGCACAGTCCGCTGGCGCCGGCGCCAATCAGCGCTGCCACGTTGGGCATGCAACGGATGATGGCCAGCCCGCTGCCGAACCAGCGCTCCAGCTGATGCAAGCGGGCCCCTGCGGCGACCGAGATCAGCAGCGGCCGTTGGCGCTGCAGCGCGTCGCGCAGCCCCGTGGTGAGGCTTGGCAGGGCCTGCGGTTTTACGGCCAGGACGATCACCTCGGCGTCCGCGATGGCGGGCGCCGGTTCGGCGTAGGCGGCGACGCCAAGTTCGCGGCCGAGCAATTCGCGCGTCTCGGCAGCGGGTTCGGCGACGGTGATGGCCGATGGCGCCACGCCAGTCTTCAGCATGCCGCCCATCAGGCTGCGGGCCATGTTGCCACCGCCGATGAAGGCAATCCTGATCATTTACCCGCTCCGGTCGTGGCGTCGAATCGAATACCTTAGCGGCAGTGCGGCCGGCGGCAAACTCCCGGCGGCCGTTGCGTAGCGTTGCGTCGTGGTCCGGAGTGGGGGAGGAGCTCTTGCCGGGCGGCGGGCAAGCTGCTCTGAATCGTCCAACGCGCCTGTCTGGTTTCTTCCGCCCGCACTCCTAGTACCATCCAGCAAGCTGCGTGAGCGAGGCGAAGCGGGTCCGGGCTTGGCCTCGGGGTCGATCGCCGCCGCGGGCGTGCAACATGGCACGACGCATGCAGGCGCATCATTCATACATACGGGCAAACAGGGGCTAGGGCGATGGACATTGCGGAATTGCTGGCGTTCTCGGTCAAGAACAAGGCGTCTGACCTGCACTTGTCGGCGGGTCTGCCGCCGATGATCCGCGTCGACGGCGACGTGCGCCGGATCAACATTCCGGCGTTCGAGCACAAGCAGGTACACGCGCTGATCTACGACATCATGTCGGACAAACAGCGGCGCGATTACGAAGAATTCATGGAGACCGATTTTTCCTTCGAGATTCCAGGCTTGGCGCGCTTCCGGGTCAACGCGTTCACCCAGAACCGCGGTGCCGGTGCCGTGTTCCGCACGATTCCGGCCGAGGTCCAGACGCTCGAAGAACTCGGCTGCCCGCCGATTTTCCGGACCCTGATCGAGCAGCCGCAAGGCTTGATCCTGGTGACCGGACCGACCGGCTCGGGCAAGTCCACCACGCTCGCGGCCATGGTTGACCATATCAACAAGACTGAATACGGGCACATGTTGACGATCGAGGACCCGATCGAATTCGTGCACACCTCGCAAAAATGCCTGGTCAACCAGCGCGAAGTGCATCGCGACACGCTGGGCTTCAACGAGGCGCTGCGCTCTGCCTTGCGCGAGGACCCCGATTTTATCCTGGTGGGCGAGTTGCGCGACCTGGAGACGATCCGCCTGGCCTTGACCGCGGCGGAGACGGGCCACCTGGTGTTTGCCACCGTGCACACCAGCTCGGCGGCGAAGACGATCGACCGCATCATCGACGTGTTCCCGGCCGGCGAGAAGCCAATGGTGCGCTCGATGTTGTCCGAGTCGCTGCGGGCGGTCGTCTCGCAGTCGCTGCTGAAGAAGGTGGGTGGTGGACGCCTGGCGGCGCACGAGATCATGGTTGGCATCCCTGCCATCCGCAACTTGATCCGGGAGGACAAGGTCGCGCAGATGTATTCCTCGATCCAGACTGGACAGCAATTCGGCATGCAGACGCTCGACCAGTGCCTGCAGGACCTGGTCAAGCGTGGCGTGGTCTCGCGCCAGGAGGCCTCCAGCTATGCGAAGAACAAGGACCAGTTCAAATAGCCGCCCGCGTGCCGATATGCTGCGGGACGCAATTCAACGATTCGTTTGCCGAGGGTACCGCCCATGAGCGATTTCGACTTCACCTCGTTCCTCAAGCTGATGGTGCACAAGAAGGCCTCGGATCTGTTCATCACCGCCGGCGTACCGCCTTCGCTCAAAGTGCAGGGGCGCATCGGGCCGGTGACCCAGAGCCCGCTCAGCGTGCAGCAGGCGCGCGACATGGTGCTCAACGTGATGACGCCGGCGCAGCGCGAGGAGTTCGAGAAGACCCATGAGTGCCAGTTCGCGATCAGCGCGCAGGGCGTGGGGCGGTTCCGCGTGTCGTGTTTCTACCAGCGTGGCTGCGTGGGCATGGTATTGCGCCGGATCGAGGCGAAGATTCCGACCACCGAGGAGTTGCACCTGCCACAGGTGATCCAGCAACTGGCGATGACCAAGCGTGGCATCGTCATCCTCGTCGGCGGCACCGGCACCGGCAAGTCGACGACGCTGGCGGCGATGATCGGCTACCGCAACCTCAATTCGACCGGACACATCATCACGATCGAGGACCCGATCGAGTACCTGCACAAACATGAAAACTGCATCATCACCCAGCGTGAGATCGGGGTGGACACCGACAGCTGGGAAAACGCGCTGAAGAACTCCCTGCGCCAGGCGCCCGACGTGATCATGATTGGCGAGGTGCGTACGCGCGAGACCATGGAGCACGCGATCAACTTCGCCGAAACCGGGCACTTGTGCCTGTGCACCCTGCATGCCAACAACGCGAACCAGGCGATGGACCGCATTCAGCATTTCTTCCCCGAGGATCATCGTGAGCAGCTGTTGATGGACCTGTCGCTGAACCTGAAAGGCGTGGTGGCCCAGGTACTGATCCCCGCGCCGGACGGCAAGTCCCGGCACGTGGCGGTGGAGATCCTGCTTGGCACGCCGCTGGTGCAGGACTACCTGCGCCAGGGCGAAATCCACAAGCTGAAGGAAGTGATGAAGGAGTCGACGCTGCTTGGCATGCGCACGTTCGACCAAAGCCTGGTCGAGTTGTACCAGGCCGGGGACATTTCCTACGAGGACGCCCTGCGCTACGCCGACAGCACCAACGAGGTGCGCCTGCGCATCAAGCTGTCACAGGGGGGCGACGCGCATACCTTGTCGCAAGGCATGGATGGCGTCGAGATCGAGGAAACCAGCGATGCGCAGAACCTGGGTGGCAGCCACAGCATGCTCAATCGCTGAGGTCCCGCTTCCCCTCTCCCGCGCAAGGGACTCCCTACGGCCGCTGCTGGGAGAGGGGAAAACAGCGGGCTCAGTTGCGCGATTGCATCTTGGAGAGCAGGCGCAGGATTTCCAGGTACAGCCAGACCAGGGTGACCACCAGCGCAAACGCGCCGTACCACTCCATGTACCTGGGAGCGCCGGCACGGGCCCCGGTCTCGATCAGGTCGAAGTCAAGGATCAGGTTCAGCGCGGCAATGATCACCACCACCACGCTGAAGCCGATCGCCATCGTGCTGGTGCCGTTGATGAAGTCCATCGAGTGGCCGAAGAAGCCCATGATGAAATTCACCACGTACAGCAGCAGAATGCCGCCGGTGGCGGCGACGACGCCGAGCTTGAACTTCTCGGTCGGCCGGATCAGTCCGCTGCGATAGGCCAGGAGCATGGCCGCCATGGTGCCGAAGGTCAGGCCGACGGCACGCATCACGATGCCTGGATAGCGGGCCTCGAAAATCGCCGACAGCGCGCCGATGAACACGCCTTCGGCCACCGCGTACAGCGGCGCGGTATAGGGCGCCCAGGTCTTCTTGAAGATCGTGGCAAAGGCCAGGATCAAGCCGCCAATCATGCCGCCCAACATCATCGGCATCAGTGCTGACACGCTGGCCGGGCCGGCATATTGCGACCAGCTGTACATGGCGCCGACCAATACCAGGATGAGCAGGAATCCGGTCTTGTTCACGGTGCCGTTCACGGTCATCGCGTCGCCGCCATGGGCGAGGATGGCGCCGTTGCCTACATCGAGGAACGTGTTCTTGTTGAGGGCCGGGTTGCCGCTTTGCATGATTTCCTCCGCAGGGGGTGGCGCGGCAGCGGTTGTATCTGCCGCCGCGTTGGGGTGTAGCGCGTGTCAGCTTACTTCATTGTCGTCGCGCTGGTCAGCACGATGCCGTCGCCATCGACGTGCATTTCCGCGTTGATGTCGGCGATGCGTGCGGCCTGCAGCTGCATGGCGGCAAGTTGCGCTTTGGATTGTGCGACGTCGGCCGCGATGCTGGCGGCGTCAGCCGCGCTGGCGCTGCCCGCAGGCTCGCTGCCCTTGCCCAGGATTGCCGCCGCGCCGGCCAGCTTGTCAGCCTGCTGGTCCATGAGCTGCAGCCATTGCAGGTACATCGCCCCGCTGAGGTGCATGCGGGCCGTGCGTCCCGGCTCGCCGACGGGAGCCTTCAGCGCCTGTGCCAGCTTGACGTCTTCCCCGGCGCCCACGCCCAGCGCCAATACCTTGTCGGTCAGGGCCAGCCAGGCCGGCTGGCCGATGATGGTCGCCAGGTCCTGCGGCAAGGGTTGCGGCGGGCCACCGGCTACGGGCTTGACCCGGGTCAGCGAGGGTACGGTCATCTGGCCCATGGCGAACAGGCCGGCTGGATTGTTGCTGGCCACCAGCAGGCGGCCGGACATCTTCGGCATGCCGCCGTCCTTGACCTGCTGCAGGCTGTCCAGCGCCAGGCCGATGCCCTGCAGGTCGCCAAACGGCGGTATGGCAGCCTTCTGCAGCCACTGGCCGAGCGTGGCAAAACTGTCATTGAGGTCGGTGAGCTCGGGACAGGCAAACGGTTTGGCAGCCACGGCGTCGACCTGGGTCGACCAGAACTCGCGCAGGGCGGCGATGGGCAGCGCGAGCGCCACGTCGAACGGCGCCGCGTCGGCGCCGTGGCCGCCCAGGCCGGGTAGGGACACTTGCAACCCAGCGAAGGCCTTGCTGATGTCTGCGGCCAGGGCAATGTCCAGGCGGGCGTCCTGGCGCGTGGCGGTGAGCGTGGTGTAGCCGAAGCTGGCCGCGGGCACGCGGGCGGCGATGCGCGTGGCTTCGGCCACGCAGGTCGGACCTGTGCGCAACTGGTTAGCGACCGGCTCGCCAGTCTTGGCCGTGGTCGCTTCGGCATGGGCGACCTGCACGGCGTGCAGCAGGGGATCCTGGCCGCCGAGCAGCAGCGGCAGCAGGCGCGTCATGTCCAGCTGGCCGACCAGATATTTCCGGTAGCCCTTGGCCTTGGCCAGGTCGCTCAAGCGGTCGCTGTCCTGCACGCTCTTGGCTGGCCGCTCCAGGCCAAGGGCCTGGCGCAACAGCGGCTTGGCGGCGTTTGCCGGCAGCAGCGCGAGTACCGCCTGCTTGCCCTGGGTGGCGATGATCAATTGCGTGCCGGAGCTGGCGAAGCTGCGCGCGCGATAGGTTTGCTGGCCTTCCTGGTGCACCTCGAGCGGCTTGCCGTAGGCACGCTCCAGGTTGGCGATGAAACTGTCGAATGCCTTGGGGTCGTCCAACGCCAGGCGCGCCACTGGTGCCAGGCCGATGCCGTACAGGGCAAAGCGGCCTTCGAGTTCGATCCCGGCCGCCTCGGCGAAGCTTTCGACCGTCTTGCCCTTGAACTCGGCCGCCAAGGCATGCAGCAGCTTGGCACCGTCGGGGTCCTGCTCCTGCAGGCGGTCGGCCATGGCGTTGAGCCTGGCCAGTTGCGATGGCAATTGCGCATCGGCCTGCACCAGCAAGGCCTTGCGCGTGCCGCGGTCGAGCGTGTCGATGTTGGCCACCACGTACGGCGTATCGGCCGGGGCGAAAGCCAATGGCGCGTTCTTGTCCTTGGAGGAGCAGGCGGCAAGCAGGACGCCTGTCAGCGCCAGCAAGAGGAGGCGCGTGGTGAGTTGCATGGAGGGCCCAGGATGGTAGTTGCGGCGCCGCCCATTATGCCTGCTTTGCCCCAACCCCCAGGTGAAAGCCGCGTCTAACGTTTCAGCGTGCCAGCACCTCGTTCAGCACCGCCATGCGCACGAACACGCCGTTGCTGACCTGCTCCAGGATGCGCGACTGCGGCCCGTCGGCCACCTCGGAAGCAATCTCGATACCGCGGTTGATCGGCCCCGGGTGCATCACCAGGCAGCCCTCGCCAGCCAGCGCAAGCCGCCGTTGATCGAGGCCGTAGCGCTGGAAGTAGGCGGCCAGGTCGGGCAATTCAGTGGCCTGCATGCGCTCTTTTTGCAGGCGCAGCATGATCACCGCATCGACACCCGCAATGGCCTGGTCGAAATCGACCACGTGCTGCACCTGGGGAAATTCCTCCGTCGGCGGCAACATGGCCGGCGGCGCGCACAGGCGGACGTCTTGCACGCCCAGCGTAGTCAGCGCGCGCAAGTCGGCGCGGGCCACGCGCGAGTGCTTGATGTCGCCACAGATGGCGACTTTGAGTCGGTAGAAATCGGGTCGGTGCTGGCGGATGGTGAGCGCGTCAAGCAGGCCCTGGGTCGGGTGCGCGTGTTCGCCATCGCCGGCATTGATCACCGAGACGCCGCTCATGGCCAGGCGGACCATGGCATCGGGAGTGCCAGCCTGGGCATGGCGCACGATGATCGCATCCAGGTGCATGGCCTCGAGCGTATGCAGGGTGTCGACCAGCTCCTCGCCCTTGCGCACCGAGGACAGCTCGATGTTGAGGTTGACCACGTCGGCGCCGAGGCGCCGCGCCGCAAGCTCGAACGAGGTGCGGGTGCGCGTCGAGGGCTCGAAGAACATGGTCAACACCGTGCGTCCGGCCAGCACGTCGAGCTTGCGCGTGCCGTGTGCGCAGGCGTCGCGCAGCCGCTCGGCGCTGTCCAGCAGGCGCTCGATCGTGCTGCGGGGAAGTTGGTCCAGCGTGGTGAGGTGGCGCAGGCGGGGGCTCATGGGCAAAGGTCGTCAGGTGGGCTGCAGCGGATCAGGGTGGAGGGGTTTGCGACGCCAGGCTTGCACTGTGCTGCAGCCAGCGTTCCAGGATGATGGCAGCCGCGTCGGCGTCGATCGTGGCGCGCTGGCTGCGCCGGCGCGAACCGGCCGCCCGGCCTTGGGCGAAGCGTTGCGCAGCCTCGCGCGAGCTGTCGCGCTCGTCCTCGAATACCACGGGCAGCCCATAGCGCGCGCCGAGTGCGGCGGCAAATTGCCTGGCGACGCGGCTGGCCGGCTGCTCGCTGCCATCCAGGCGCAGTGGCAAGCCGACCACCAGGGTTTCGGGTTGCCAAGTTGCATGTAGGCGGTCGAGCTGCTGCCAGTCTGGGCTGCCTTCGCGCATGGGCAGCGTCGCCAGCGGCCTGGCGCTGGCGGTCAGGCGGTTGCCGATGGCCACGCCAGTCAGGCGGCTGCCGACATCGAAGGCAAGCACAGAACTCACGCGTGTCCCGCGTAGCCGGACAGCTGGCGCGGGTCCACTCCTACGAGGCCGGCGGCGGCGCTCCAGCGCTCCTCCAACGGGGTTTCAAATACGATGCGGCTGCTACCCTCGGTGGTGAGCCAAACGTTGGCGCGGATTTCCTGTTCCAGTTGGCCGGCGTCCCAGCCGGCATAGCCCAGCACCATGACCGCCTCGCGCGGCCCCTCGCCGGCGGCCATCGCCACCAGGATGTCGCGTGAGGTGGTTACCGACCAGGCGTCGCCGATGCGGTAGCTCGACTCCCAGGCGCCACGTTCACGATGCAATACGAAGCCGCGCTCCTGCTGCACCGGGCCCCCAATCAATACCGGGGCATGTGCCAGGTCGTCATCGCTGCAGTGCAGTTTCATCTGTGCCAGCACGTCGCCGAAACGGTAATGCGACAGTTGGTTGACCAGCAGGGCGACGGCTCCGTCGGCATCGTGCTGGCACAGCAAGGCGACGCCACGGGCAAACGGTGGCTCGGCCTGGTGCGGCATGGCGATCAGGAAGTGCCCGGTGAGGGTATGCGATGTCTCGCTGCTCATGCCCGCCATTCTAAGCCGGCCGGCAAGTGACGCGTAGCCGGCGTGGCGCTCACTTGTTGCGCAGCACGTTCCCCGGCAGGAATTCCCAGGTACGCGTGATGTAGAGCTCGTCCACCTTGGTGCTGGCCGGCAGCGGCGGAAACGGGCCGGCCAGGCGCACGATGCGCTCGGCCGCCTCGTCCAGGATTGGTTGGCCTGAGCTCTGGATGACGGTGATGCTGTGGATGCTGCCGTCGCGGTTGATGCCCACAGTGAGCAGAAGGTCGCCGTACAGCTTGTGCTGGCGCGCACGTTCGGGATAGTTGAGGTTGCCGACGCGCTGCACCCTGTCCGACCAGGCCCGCATGTAGCTGGCATACACATACTCGCTGGTGCTGGCGGAGATGAATTTCTTGACTGGCCGTTTGGCCAGGGCCTTGTTTTGCGCCCGCACCTCGGCAGCCAGCTGGGCGATGGCCGCCTCGCGCTGCAGCTCGTCCGCGGGCGGCGCCGCCTCGGCGCGGTGGCGGGCCTGCGCGCTGTCGCTGCGCACCCGGAACGAACTGGCGCCGGTGCTGGTGACCTGGCGCGACGGCGTGGCCTCCTGCGCCGGTGGCGCGCTGGCCTTGACCGGGCGTGGGAGGATTCCGGGATCGGGGCGTGGCAGGGTGCCGGAGAACAGCTGCGATGGGCGGGCGGCGCGGTCGCTGTCGCCGCCACCGCGGTTGCTGGCCTGGGCCAGGAAGTCCGCTTGCTCGGGCGTCTCGCGGTTCGCCACGTTGACGAGAGTGACGTCCAGAGTCGGCTGGGCCGCAGGGTGCGCAAAGTGGAAAGTGATGCCCAACAACAGCACGCCATGAACCAGCAGCGAGAACAAGGCGGTGGCGCTGAGGGGATTGGGCGCAGCGGCCGTATCGGTCGCCATGTTCAGCCGTTTTTGTGCGCGCGGCAGCGCGGCTCGATCACGTCGAACAGCTGCGCGCTGATGTTCAGTCCGAACTGCGCATCCAACTCGCGCGCGCAGGTTGGCGAGGTGACGTTGATTTCCGTGAGGTAATCGCCGATGACGTCCAGGCCGACGAACAACAAGCCGCGCCGACGCAGTTCGGGCGCCACTTGTTGCACGATCCAGCGGTCGCGTTCGGACAACGCCATGCCTTCGCCCCGTCCGCCGGCGGCGAGGTTGCCGCGGAACTCGTTGCCTTGCGGGATACGCGCCAACGCCCAAGGCACCGGCTCGCCATCGACCACCAGGATACGCTTGTCGCCAGCGGTGATTTCCGGGATGTACCTCTGCGCGATCGCCAGTTGTGTGCCATGCCCGTGGCCGTCGCCGCCAAGCAAGGTCTCCAACATCGAATTCAGGTTGTGGTCGCCGGGTTTGACGCGAAAGATGCGTTGCCCGCCCATGCCATCGAGCGGCTTCAGCACCACGTCGCCCTGCTCGGCAGCGAAGCGGCGCAGTTCCACGGCGTCGCGGCTGACCAGGGTCGGAGCCGTGCATTGCGGGAACTGCAGGGCGAAGAGCTTCTCGTTGCAATCACGCAGTGCGCGCGGGTCGTTGACCACCAGCACGCCGGCGCGCTGGGCCTGCTCAAGCACCATGGTGTCGTAGATGAACTGGCTGTCGACCGGCGGATCCTTGCGCATCAGCACCACGTCGAGCTCGCGCAGGTCGCGCCACTGCGCTTGGCCGAGCGTGTACCAGCCGGTGGGGTCATCCTTCACCGCCAAAGGCGCGAGCCGCGCCCAAGGCACGCCGTCACGCAAGGCCAGATCGCGCTGCTCCATGTAGTACAGCGTATGGCCGCGGCGCTGGGCCTCCAGCAACAGGGCGAGACTCGTGTCCTTGGCCACTTTGATGGCGCCGATCGGGTCCATCAATATGGCAATCGACAACGGCATCATGGCTACCTCGGCAGTGGGGCGACGCCAGCCGGGTGCGCGGCGACGCTATGGGCTCCATGGTAAAGCCGAAGCGCCGCCGGGTGCGGGAAGGATGGCGCGGTATCCGTCCGCCAGCCGTCGGATGCTGCCGCTGTGCGGCGGGTAGTGCCAAAAATCCGGCAGTTGCGCCGCTCTCGCTTGACAGCCTCGAGCGACAGGCGGTACACAACGAAGATGGTGTGGCTGGCGCGGCACTGGCTTGGTGCGGACGCGCCTTTGTGTTTTGGCGCACATATCACTTGGTATGGGTGTTGCATACTGCAATGGAGTCCGCTTCGGACGGATTGTCGGGGAATCGCGTGGATCCAAACTCAAGCACGCAGCTGGCCGGACTGAAGGTGATGGTGATCGACGACTCCAAGACCATCCGGCGCACCGCCGAGACCTTGCTGAAAAAGGAAGGCTGCGAGGTGTTGACCGCGATCGACGGTTTCGAGGCGCTGGCGAAGATCTCGGATCAGAAGCCGGCAATCATCTTTGTCGACATCATGATGCCGCGCCTGGACGGCTACCAGACCTGTGCCCTGATCAAGAACAACCCGGAGTTCCGTGGCACGCCGGTCATCATGCTCAGCTCCAAGGATGGCCTTTTCGACAAGGCTCGCGGCCGCATTGTCGGCGCCGAGCAATACCTGACCAAACCCTTCACCCGCGATGAATTGTTTGGGGCCATCCGCCGCCATGTGAGTGCCGTGGCGGCCTGATCGCAGGCATGCGCCGAGAGACGTCGATGTCCAGCATGATCAGCGTTCGCGTTTCACTTGCCACCCGCGGTGTAGGTCGTGCGACGGGCCCGGTCGTGCCCGCTCGCACCCGGGCGCGGATGGGTGCCGCGCCGCGGACGCGACATGACTGACGCCGGCGCGCACGACCCGTTTGCCGTGCTGGCGCGCTATGAGCGCCTGGCGCTCACGCATGCGCAGGGGCTGGCGGAGAATCCGGCGCTGGCCGGCAGCTGGCGCGGCATCGGTTTTCGGACGGGCGAACGCCTGTTTGCCAGCGGGATCGATGAGATCGGCGAGTTGCTGGTCGTACCGGAGCTGACACCGGTGCCGGGTACGCAGCCCTGGCTGCTGGGCATTGCCAATGTGCGCGGCAACTTGGTGCCGGTGGTCGATCTGGCGCGCTTCCTGTTTGGCCAGCGTACGCAGCAGGGTGAACGCACGCGACTGTTGCTGGTGCGCCAGGGCAACGGCAGCGTGGCCCTGATGGTGGATGAGGTGTATGGCCAGCGCATCGTCGATGAGGAGCAACATCGCACTGCGGTGCCTGAGCGCGATCCACGGCTGGCCAGGTTTGTGGACAGTTGCGTGGGCGAGCCCCGGCTGGCGATCTTCAGCATGCAGCGGCTGGTGCGCGCACCGGATTTCCGTCAGGCTGCGGCGTGAGCCGCTGCAGCCCAGCGGATCCGGGTGCCGGGCTGCGGCTTGGCTTGGCCTTGCGTAGGACACGGGCACAGCTTCGTGCAGCTGGCTGCGCGGCGGGGCAGGAGCCTGACAATCGAGGTGAGTATGAGCACTAAAGGGAGTGTCGGCGGAGAACATGGGTACACCGCACTCATCGTGCTGTTGCTCGCCGCGATCGCGTTTGCCGCGTTGAACTTTTACGAACTCAACCGCGCCAACGACGAAGACCGCCAGGCCGTGGCCCTCACCACGCAGGTCCAGGTACTGTCGCAGCAGGCGGCGCGCTTTGCGCTGGAGTCGACTGGCGCCCACGTCGATGCGTTCACCGACCTGGAAACCACGCGCAATACCATCGGCTCGGCCATGCAGCGCCTGCAGCATGGCGACCGGGAAAGTGGCATGCGCGGCTATGCCGACGACCGCAGCCCGACGGGACAGGCCGTGGCCGCACTGGCCAGTGCCTGGCAACACCTGGATGGGAACCTTGGCAAGATCCTGGGCAACAAGGCGCTGGTGGTCGATGCCTCGCAGCAGGCTGCGGTCCTGTCGAACCAGGTCACGCAGATCAACGCCAGCATGGACCAAGTGGTGAATGGGCTGGTGCAGCGCAACGCCAGCACCGCCGAGGTGGTGGGGACCTCGCGACAGATGCTGTCGGCTGACCGTATCCTGCGCCGCGTCCAGGAAGTGATCCAGGGTGGGGCAGACTCGGCCACCGCTGCAGACGGCCTCGCGCGCGACGCGGAGCTTTACGGCAATGTGCTCACGGGGCTGGTGTCGGGGGGCGGCAACACGGGGGTACGCATGGTGGCCGATCCCCAGGCCCGCAGGATACTCGGCGACGTGGACGCGAGCTGGAGCAAGCTGACTGGTGCGGTTGCCGCCTTGGTGCTGGCGGCG
Source organism: Rhodanobacter sp. FW510-R10 (assembly GCF_058781105.1). Taxonomy (NCBI): domain Bacteria; kingdom Pseudomonadati; phylum Pseudomonadota; class Gammaproteobacteria; order Lysobacterales; family Rhodanobacteraceae; genus Rhodanobacter; species Rhodanobacter sp. FW510-R10. Next base: position 1,713,474 of record NZ_JBYSWL010000001.1, read on the forward strand.
CCCAAGCTGGCCAGCGTGAAGGTCGCGGCAAACGAGGCCTCGGTCGATTCACAGACCGTGCTGTTGCGTGCCAACGCCTTGTCCGAGCGCATCGATGCGGCGGCGACCCACCGCCTGTTCCCGAATGTCTGGTGGGGCCTGTTTGGTGCGGCCGCGGCGGTGGCCTTCGCCCTGCTCCTGGTGATCACCTTGATCGGCGACCAGCGCCGCCGCTTCGCGCACAGCACCGAGCTGAACCGGCGCAACCAGGAAGCCATCATGCGCCTGCTGGACGAAATGGGCTCGCTCGCCGAGGGCGACCTGACCGTGACCACCACGGTCTCCGAAGACATTACCGGCGCCATCGCCGACTCGGTCAACTACGCCATTGACGAGTTGCGCTCGTTGGTCACCACCATCAACGAGACGTCCGAGCAAGTGTCGAGCTCGGCGCAGGAGAGCCAGGCCACGGCCCGCAGCCTGGCGGATGCGGCGCAAAAGCAGGCGCGCGACATCAGCGCCGCGACCTCGTCGATCAACCAGATCGTGAGCTCCATGGATACGGTGTCGAAGGATTCGGCAAAGTCCGCCGAGGTGGCCGAGCAATCCGTGACCATCGCCGCCCGCGGGGCCACCGTGGTGCGCGAGACGATCGCGGGCATGGATTCAATCCGCGACCAGATCCAGGAGACGTCCAAACGCATCAAGCGCCTCGGCGAATCGTCGCAGGAGATTGGCTCGATCGTCGAGCTGATCAGCGACATCGCCGAGCAGACCAACATCCTGGCCTTGAATGCGGCGATCCAGGCCGCGTCAGCCGGTGAGGCGGGCCGGGGTTTTGCCGTGGTTGCCGACGAGGTGCAGCGGCTGGCAGAACGCTCCACGCGGGCGACCAAGCGCATCGAAGCGCTGGTCCAGGCCATCCAGTCCGATACTGGCGAAGCGGTGAGTTCGATGGAGCAAACCACGGCGGGGGTGGTGTCAGGCGCCCACCTGGCCGAGGACGCCGGCGGTGCACTGGGCGACATCGAGCGCGTGTCGCACGACCTGGCCGCGCTGATCCAGGCCATCTCGACCGCCGCCAGCCAGCAGTCCACGGCCGCCACCGAAATTTCGGCATCGATGAACGCGATCCAGGACATCAGCTCGCAGACCTCGGACGGTGCCAGCCAGACTGCCGACTCGATCGGCACCCTGGCGCAACTGGCGAGCGACTTGCGGCGCTCGGTCGCCCACTTCACCTTGCCGGCGTGAGAACTTCGACGCACCGCCAGGACGCCATAAAAGGGAAATCCCGTTGCTGCATGGGCTGTCTGCGCCGTAGGGTCGGGAAACGCGCATGAGACTTCAAGACCAAACCAGTTTCACCATGTTGCAATGGGTGAAACCCCAGCTCGACGAGGCGCTGTTCGCCGCGCGCGAGGCGCTTGAGGAGTTTGTCGAGCGTCCCGGCGACGGCCGGACGATGCGCTCGTGCGCGGAACACTTGCGGCAGGTGCACGGCACCTTGCAGATGGTGGAGCTGCAGGGTGCGGCCTTGATTGCCGACGAGCTCAGCCAGCTTGCCGACGCGCTGCGGCAGCAGGCCACCACCGGTGCCGAGGAAGCCAGCGCAGTGATGATGCGCGGCCTGATGCAACTGCCGGATTACCTGGAGCGCCTGTCCAGCGGACAGCGCGACGTGCCCATGGTGCTCTTGCCGCTGCTGAACGACGTGCGCGCCAGCCGGCGGCAGCAGCCGCTGGGGGAATCGGCGCTGTTCTACCCGAACCTGGAATTGCCACTGCCCGGCGATGTGCCCATGGCTGCCGCCGACTTGTCGGCGCGCACACGCCACGACCAGCTGGCCGATCTGCGCCTGCATTTCCAACAACAGTTGCTGGGGTGGTTTCGCGGCCAGGAGATTCCCCAGCGCCTGCGCGCGATGCGCCGCACCCTGTTGGCCATGGCGGCCTGCTGTACGGCCAAACACAATTGTCGGCTGTGCTGGGTGGCGGCTGGGGTATTCGAGGGCCTTGAGCGCGGGCTGATCAAGGGCGATGCCACCGAGATGCGGCGCACGGCCGCACACATTGACCGCCTGGTCCGCCGCATGATCGAGGGGGGTGAAGCCGACCTGCTCAGCACCGACGCTGACGCGGTGACGCGCAAACTGCTGTACATCGTGGCGCATGCGCCACGCTTGACACCGCATATGGCCTTGTTGCGCCAGGTCTATGCGCTGGACGAGTTGGTGCCCAATGTCGGGGAGTTGGACCAGGCCCGTGGTTCCATAGCCGGCTACAACCGCAACCTGCTGGATTCGGTGTCGCGGGCCCTGAAGGAGGACCTGCTGCGGGTCAAGGAGGCGCTGGACATGTTCCTGCGCCAAGGCGATGGGGATCCTGCCCAGCTGGCCACCTACGGGGAAGTGCTGGAGCGCATCGGCGACACCCTCGGCATGCTCGCCTTGTCGACCTCGCGCGGGATCGTGGTCGAGCAGCGCCGCGTCCTGGAAGAGCTGGCCAACGGCATGCGCGCGGCCGATGAGGAGACGCTGCTGGAGGTCGCCGGGGCGCTGCTCGCGGTGGAGTCCTCGCTTGACGATCATATCCAGCGCCTTGGGGCCGGTGAGGAAGCCGACTCGTCGGCGGGAACCGCTGGCTTGTCACAAGCTGACGCGCTGAACCTGGTCTCGGCCCTGATGAGCGAGGCCATGGCCAACACCGCCAAGGTCAAGCAGGCCATCGTCGCCTTCGTCGAGTCCGGCTGGCAGCATGCGCACCTGGCCGGCACCCCGGCCTTGCTCAAGGAAGTCTCGGGTGCGATGCACATGCTCGTCGCGCCACGTCCCGGCGAGCTGGCCCTCGGCATTGGGCGCTACATCGAGAACGAACTGCTGGCCGACCGGCGCGTGCCAGGCACGGCTCAGATGGACTTGCTGGCCGACGCCTTGGCCGCGCTGGAGTATTACCTGGAAGCGGTGCGCGATCATCGCGGCCACCTGGACCACACGCTGGAGTTGGCCGAACGGGGCTTGACCGCGCTGGGTTATTTGCCGGTACCGCCGCCGCGCGAATTTGCCGTCGAGCCCGAGCCGCTCGTCGCTGCCGCCGAGGATGCGCCGTTCGCGGAAGTCGGTGCGGAACTCTCCGAGGCAATCAGTGTGGCGCCCGACCTGGCTGGTGCGACGGTCGGCCTCGAGGCGGCGCCGCTCGATGCCGTCGCCGACACGGCGACGGCGAAAGCAGTCGCGACCGCTGTGGACGCTGCGGACGACGCGGACGACGCGGACGGTGATTGGGTCGATGTCGTCGAGGAAGTCTTCGAAGACGTCCCACCACACGATGCGCTGGCTGCCCAGGTTGGCTTCAAGGCCGATGTCGAAGGCATCGACGACGACATCCGCGGCATCTTCCTGGAGGAGATGCAGGAGGAGATCGATACCCTGCGCCAGGCCAACGCGGTATGGCAGGCTGACCCCAAGCAACGGCCGCCGCTGGTGGACATCCGCCGTGCGTTCCACACGCTCAAGGGTTCGGGTCGGCTGGTCGGCGCGAGCGTGGTCGGCGAGCTGGCCTGGAAAGTCGAGAACATGCTCAATCACGTGCTCGACAACAGTATCGAGGCGCACGGCGACGTGCAGGCGCTGGTCCAGCATGCGATTGGCGCGCTGCCTGGCCTGCTCGCCGCGCTGAAGGGTGAGGGCATGGCGGACGCCCCGCTCAGCGCCATCATGCAGACTGCCGATCAATTGGCTGCGGGGCAACAGGCCCGTGTGGAGGACCAGGCGCCGGCCGTCACCGAAATGGTGCGCAGGGTCGTGCATCGCCGCGTACGGCGTGACGAGACGGAACGCGGAATCGGGCGGCCCTCCGCCGTGCCGGGAACGCCGGCCGAACCAGAAGTGGCGACGGTGGCGCCCAGTCGGCAGGATTTGCCGACGGTGGACCCAGTACTGCTGGAAATCCTGCGCAGCGAAGTGGCGCAATACGTGCAGCTGCTGCGTACCGCGGTCGCGGCTGCCGAGGGGCAACTGACCCTGGATGAAGAGTCCTTGCGTGCGGTGCATACCCTGCATGGCGCCGTCGCCATGGTCGACGTGCCGCTGCTGACGCAACTGTTGGCGCCGCTGGAGACGCTGTTCAAGCGTTTGCGGGGAGCCGACCTGCCGCTGCCGGCGGACGGGGCGCCATTGCTGGCGCAGACGCTGGATGTGGTCGACCAGGTCATGAACCAGTTCGATCGAGCCGAGCCCGTGCTGCCGCAGGTGGACGCGCTGGCTGCGCAATTGGCCGCGTTGTGCGAGCGCTACCGCGACGTGCGTTCCAAGCACGTAGTCGCCGTTTCCCCGACCGACGAGCCGACGCTGGCGACGGGGTCCAACGAGACCGGTGCACCCGCCGAACCGGTCGCGGTTGCGTCCATTGATGCGGCGCCCGAGCCGCGCACAGAGGCAGACCGAGCCCGTGGCGGGGAGGCCGAGCCTGTGCCCGTGCCCGTGCCCGTGCAAGAGCTCGCGCAAGAGCCTGAGCCGCAGCAGCAAGCAGTTCCCGAGCCGCCGGCGGTGGCGCCGCCCATGGTGCCAGACGCGGCGGCAGCCCCTGCCGATGAGCCCGCGCCGCGCGAGACGCCAACCACGCGCGGTGCACGCTCGGAGGCTGTCGGCGAAATCGATCCCGACCTGCTCGAGGTCTTCCTCGAGGAAGCGCATGAGCTGCTCGATCATGCCGACGGCGTGCTTGCGGCCTGGCGTGCGGACCCGGAACAAACCGGCTACGTGGCTGGGCTGCGCCGCGATCTGCACACGCTCAAGGGTGGCGCGCGCATTTCGGGCCTGGCTCCGGTAGGCGACCTGGCGCACGCGGTGGAGACCTTGCTGGAACGTGGCGTACCAGGGCAGGACCGCGTTGGACCGCTGCTGGACGCGCTGGAGGCCAGCTTCGACCAGTTGAACCAGATGGTGCAGCGGGTCGCCGCCGGCCAGGTGCTCGCCTATCCGCAAGCAATGCTTGAGCAGCTGCAGGCCCTGGCTGGTGGTGCCTCGGCAGCGGCCGAGGTGGAAGCAGCAACAGAAATCGTAACGGGTGCAGACGCCGATGCCGAGGCTGAGGCTGAGGCTGAGGCTGAGATCAAGCCAAAGGCTGTTGCCGATGCCGATGCAGACCGGGCCACCACGACGGAATTGGCGGCGCCCGTCAGTGCCGCACCGCTCCACCGCGAGCTGCCCGAGCTGCTACCGGAAGAACACGAGGACACCTCTTCCGCGCAGGAACAGGTTCGTGTGCGTGCCGGCCTGCTCGACAGCCTGGTCAACTGGTCCGGCGAGGTGGCGATCCATCGCGCCCGCCTGGAACAACAAGTTGCCGCGTATCGACACAACCTGGTCGAGTTCGACCAGACCGTGTCGCGCCTGCGCGGCCAGTTGCGCATGTTGGAGATCGAAACCGAAGCGCAGATCATCGCCCGTTTCCAGCACGAGCATCGCGAAAGCGGACAGGTCAAGTTCGATCCGCTCGAGCTCGACCGCTATTCGCAGTTGCAGCAATATTCCCGCGCGCTTGCCGAATCGGTATCCGACCTGACGTCCATCCAGACCACCCTGGATGGCTTGACCCGCCAGGCCGAGTCGCTTCTGGTGCAACAGGCGCGGGTCGCGACCGAACTGCAGGATGGCCTGCTGCGGGCACGCATGCTGCCGTTCGACAGCATGGTTCCCAGCTTGCGACGCACCTTGCGCCAGGCCGCACGCGAGGAGTCCAAGCGGGCACAGTTGCATGTGGAGGGCACGCACGGTGAGCTCGACCGCAACCTGCTTGAGCGGATCAAGGCCCCGTTCGAACACATGCTGCGCAATGCAATTGCCCATGGCATCGAAACCCCGGCTGAGCGGGTCAAGGCTGGCAAGCCGGCCGATGGCGTGGTGCTTATCGACGTGTCACGCGAAGCCACCGAGATGGTCATCCGCGTCAGCGACGACGGTCGCGGCCTGGACCGGGCCGCGATTCGTGCCCGCGGCATCGAGCGTGGTTTGTTGGCGCCGGAGGTGGAGCCTACCGACGAGCAATTGCTTTCGTTGATCACCCAGACCGGCTTTTCCACTGCCAGCAGCGTGTCGCAGTTGGCTGGCCGCGGCGTCGGCATGGACGTCGTGGCGAACGAGATCCGGCAGCTTGGCGGCTCACTCGCCATCGAGTCGCAGCCGGGCCAGGGCACCACCTTCGTGTTGCGCCTGCCGTTCACCTTTGCCGTGACTCACGCCATCCTGGTGCAGGTGGGCGAGGCCACGTTCGCGATACCCATGACCTCGGTGCAAGGTGTGGTCCACGTCGCGGCGGCCAACCTGGTGGCGATGCAGGAGACCGGCGAACCGGCATATCGGCGCGGCGGTGAGGAATTTGCCGTCTACGACCTGGCGCAACTGCTCAGCCTGCCACCCGGCCCGCCATCGCCGAGCGAAGCGCCGCCGCTGTTGCTGGTGCACGCAGGCGACCTGCGCGCCGCCGTTCGCGTCGACAGCATGCTCGGCTCGCACGAGATCGTGGTCAAGGCCGTGGGACCGCAGGTCAGTTCCGTGCCGGGCCTGATTGGCGCCACGATCATGGCCGATGGCTCGGTATTGGTCATCCTGGATCTGGCTCCGCTGGTGCGCCACGGGCTCGCGCGGCGGCGGCAGCGGGTCGCCGATGGGCTGGGTGCCGTCGAGGTACCGCTGCGCGAAGTCCCGCCGGTACGCCCAAGCGTGATGGTCGTGGATGACTCGATCACCGTGCGCAAGGTCACCGGGCGCGTGCTGGAGCGCAACGGTTACGACGCAATCGTGGCCACCGACGGCGTCGACGCGCTGGAAAAGCTGCGTGAGCACGTGCCCGACCTGATTCTCCTGGACATCGAGATGCCGCGCATGGACGGATATGAACTGGCGACCCACATGAAGGCGGATCGACGCCTGCGCAACGTGCCGATCATCATGATCACCTCGCGCAGCGGCGACAAGCATCGCCAGCGCGCGTTGAACATCGGCGTCGAACGCTACCTTGGCAAGCCTTACCAGGAGGCCGACCTGCTTGTGCAGATCCGCCAGGTGCTTGAACAATGTGCGCTGGAGGCGGGCCATGAGTGACCCGTCGATTGCCCTGCTGTTTGACGATACCGCGCTGGTGGCCCAGTTGCGCGAGGCCTTGGGTGCGTGCGGCGGACGCATCGTGCACGAGGGATCGATTGCCGGTGTCAGCCGGGACCTGCTGCGCGAACTCGACGCCGACGTGCTGGTGATCAACCTGGACGATGCCGCGGCGGAGGCACTCGATCGCCTGTATGCGCTGATCGATGGCGAGCGTCCGCGCCTGGTGTTCAACGATGCCGCGGCCAGCGCGGCCCTGGTAGGCTGGGACCGGGCCCGCTGGGCACGCCACTTGGCGGCCAAGGTCATGCAAAGTGGAGAGGTCGATCCACCACGGCCCAGTCCGCCGCGGGCCCAGGGCGTGGACGGGCCGCCTGCACCGGCGCTGGACGGGGAGCAACCGGAAATTGGCTTGTTGCCGCGGGCTGCCGACGCCGCCGATGCCGACCAGGCGGAGCGCAATCGTAGTGACATCGAGGCACTCTCGGCGGAGCTTGAGGCCCTCCTCGCCTCGGCCGAACTGTCGGACAGTGAAGCGGACGGGACCATCGATGACGCCGGTTTGCCCGCGCCGGATGGCGCGGCCTCGACGCACGCTTCGCCCTTGGCGGCCGTCGCTTCGGGCTTGGCCTTGGACGAGCGGGCCGATGACCGCAACGCAGCGGACGCGCAAGCAGCAGAAATCCCGGACCTGGCCATCGAGCCCGCCGCTGCCGCCCTGCCGGGGATGGACCTGGACGACATGTTCGACCACCCGGGTACTGGGGACGATGACATGAAAGAATTTCCGGAATCGCCCGCCGAATCCATGGCTATCTCCTTGCCGGTGATGGGTTTGGATGACTTGCTCGATCGCCGCGGCGCGCAGGAAGAACCCGCGGCCGCGCCACCGGCGCCGCCGACCAAGCCTGCGGCCGCGCCGCCGGCCCTAGGACTCGATGGCGTGCTTGGCGGCATGCGGCTGGTGGATGACGCCATGCCCGGTGCGCAGGCACCTGGTGCCGACACCGTGGCCGTGGACACGCCGCCACCCGCACCCGTCCTGCCCAGCATTCCCGATGATTGGGCGCTGGTCGACGACGACGCGCTCGTCCCCGCCACGTTCGGGGTGGAGAAGCAGTCCGCGGCGGAATTCCTCGCGCCCGAGGCCGACGCCATGGCGGTGGACGACGAACCCGTGCTGAACCTGGAATTGGTATCGATGGAGGAGGCGGTCGCACCGCGACCAGCACCCGCCGCGGTGGAAATGCACCTGGATGAGCTGCAGGTGGCCCTCTCGCGCCTGGTGGTGACAGGCTCGACGCTGGGCGGCTCGGTGTCGGCGTTGGCGTTCTACGCCGCCTTGCCGGCCGACGCGACGATGACCTTCCTGCATGCCCAACATTTGCGCGGACAAAGCGTGGCCGAGCTGGTGGCGCAATTGGCCGCCGCCTGCCCCTTGCCCGTGGCGCTCGCGGCCGATGGCGTGCCCACGCGACCCGGGCAGGTCCTGGTGGCGCCACCTGGTTATGCGGTGCGCATCCATCGCGACGCGCGGGTGGATATGCAGTCCATGGGCGAAGAACAGCCGGAGGTGTCCATCGACGACTGCTTCAGCAAGGCCGCCGAGGTGTTCGGACGCGATGCGCTGGCCATCGTGTTCTCCGGCCACAACACCGACTCGATTGCCGGGGCCAAGGCGGTGCATGCGGCCGGTGGGCGCGTGTGGGTGGAAACCGCGGCGAATGAATACGCGGACATGGTGCACGAGATATCGGCTGCCGACGTGGTGGAGTACTTCGGCACGCCGCAGGAGCTGGCCGCCCGCCTCGCGGAGAGGCCGGCATGAATGAGGCCTTGCCGCGCGAGGTCCGCTGTGTGCTGATCCCGGCCGGCAGCCTGCGTCTGCTGCTGCCCAACTCGCTGATTGCCGAGGTGATTGCGCAGCCGCCAGTGGAGCCTGTGAGCGCGCAGCTCAAATGGGTCCTGGGCAGCATCAAATGGCGCGGGCAGCAGGTGCCGCTGGTGTCGTTCACCCGCCTCGTCGGCGCCGGCGACCGGGATGCCACGCAGAGCATCCGCGTGGCCGTGCTGCGTACCGTTGGCGGCGACCCGCGCCTGCCGTTTTTTGCCTTGATCACCCAGGGCTTCCCGCGCCTGGCCACGCTGAATCCAGACCTGTTGATACCGGTCGACGACGGCAAGCTCCTGCCCGACGGCGAGCGCGCACGTGCGCTGGTGGGCGACGACATTGCCGTGATCCCGGACCTGGAGTGGATCGAAACGGCCCTGCTGGAGCAGCTCTCCAGCGCCGGTGTCGGGAACGAACCGGGCGCGACCCGCCGCTCCTAGCCGTCGCCGTGCAGCGCTTGCAGTGCGGCCAGTGCGGCCAGGCCGGCCGTCTCGGTGCGCAGGATGCGCGGTCCGAGCGACACGCCGGAAAACCCGGCCGCGTGCAAGCGTTGCAGGTCACCTTCGCTGAGCCCGCCTTCCGGGCCGACGGCCAGGATGCCGCGCGGGAGGGTGAAACGCAGCGTGCGCATCCTCGACTCCGCCCCCGGTTCAAGGGCCAGCCGCAGCCCGGACTCGGCACCGATCTGCGTCAGCCACTCCGGCAAGGCCAGCGGCGCCGTGACCTCGGGCAGTACCGAGCGGCCACTTTGCTCGCAAGCCCCCACGGCCACCGCGTGCCAGTGTTCCACGCGTTTGCGCGCACGTGCGCCATCGAGCTGCACCTGGGTGCGCTCGGTCAGCAAGGGGACGATGCGGACCACGCCCAATTCGGTGGCCTTTTGCACGATCCAGTCCATCTTGTCGCCGCGGCCGATCGCCTGGGCCAGGGTCAAGGCCAGTGGCGACTGCGTGGCGGCCTCCCGTACGTTGCCGATCGACACCGTCACGCCGCGTTTGCCGGCCGTGAGGAGCGTGGCTTGATAGTCGCGGCCATCGCCGTTGAACAGGCTCAGCGCGTCGCCAGCGACCATGCGCAACACGCGTGCGACGTGCTCGGCGGCTTGGGCAGGCAGGGCCAGTTGGTCACCGATCGCCAGCGGGAGTTCGACATGGATGCGGACGCTGCGCATGATGGGAGCAAGGACAAAGTCGCCAGGATAACCCAGGGTTGCCGTGGCGCTGCAGGCTGCATGGCGACTGCTTTGCAAGTACGAGGGATTTTGGGCAAGCTGGGAGCGCCACCCCATGCCCGCGGATTTGCGCGCGGAAGTGGCAGCTTGAAACTCAGGCCGCCGGAAGTTGTCCACACGATATGGAGGGCAAGACCATGACCAACCTCACTCGCACCCTTGTATTGACCGCCTTGACGCTTGGCTTCGGGGCCACCGGCGCATTTGCCCAGCAGGCCACCTCGGCCACGCCGGCTTCCAGCGCCCAGGACTCGGCGCTCACGGCTTCCGCGCAGGCCGCCACACGCAACAACGCGGCGGTGAAGGCAGGTGACCGCAACTGCATCCGCGATACCGGTAGCCGCATCCGGGCCAAGGCTGGCGAGTGCCTGCCGGTCGTTGGCCGCAGTTACAGCGGCGCGGAATTGCGCCGTACCGGCCAGATCGACACCGGCCGCGCCTTGCAGATGCTGGATCCGAGCATCCGCATCGGCCAGTAGTCTGCGGCCACCGACGGGCACCCGTTGATGGATCGCAGGCGCCCACCTTGGGGCGATGCTCCGTGGTATCCAGACGCGGGGGTTGTCGCTCATGGGGGACTCGGAGCTGCCCCGTCCGGCTTACCCATGGGTGAAAACTCAAGGGGAGGCAAGCGCCGTTGGCGGGTCGTCGCGCTGTGTGCAGTAGTCACCCTCGTGGGCCTGGCGGCGCTGGCTTGGAATCTGCCGGCGCGCTGGGCACTGCCCTGGATTGCCCCGCGCCTGCATGGTTTGCAGTTGCAAGGTGTCAGCGGTTCCTTGTGGGATGGCCGGGCCGAGCACGTGGTGTTGCCGGATGGCCGCTCGCTCGGCCACGCCGCCTGGCAGGTGTCGCGGCAAGCGGTGTACATGGCGATGCCGGTCCGCGTCGAACTCGATGGGCCACAGCTCGGATTTTCCGCCACCATGCGCGCACTGCCGGATGGACGCTCCGCCTGGACGGACGTGCGCCTGCGCGCGGACCTCGCCGCCTGGCCACTCGCCCAGCTGTCGAACGTAGGCCAACCGCTCGGTGAATGGCAAATGACGGCGCGGCGCGCGCTGCTGCAGGGCGGCTGGCCGATGCAGTTGAACCTGCACGCACGCTGGCGCGATGCGGCGTTGCGCACGCCATCGGGGCTGCTGTCCCTTGGCGAGCTGGCATGGACGGCGACCGCGCACGACGGGGTGATCGACGTGCGCATCCACGATGCGGGTACGGGGCCGTTGCAGACCCAGGCGCAGTTGCTGCTCAGCCCGCTGGGCTGGCGCCTCGATGCGCGGTTGCGCGAGCACGGTACCAGTCCCCGGTTGCGGCGCTGGTTGGCGGCCCTGGGTCCGGCCGACGCGGCAGGTGTGGTGCACGTGCGGCGCCGCGGTGGCGTGATGATGGTGGCGCCCGCCGCTGCTGCCGCCGGCAAGGCCACGGCGGCTGGCTCGGGGCACGGGCGCTAGAATGGCCGCATGCGCACGCCACCCATCGTCCATGCCACCCGTGATGCCGATTCGACCCGATTCCTCAGCGTGGAGCAGGTCGACCTCGAGTTTTCGAACGGGCAGCGGCGCACTTTCGAGCGCATGAAACCCCATGGCCACGGCGCGGTGATCGTGGTGCCGATGCGCGATGCCGAGACCGTCCTGCTGGTGCGCGAATACGGCGCCGGCGTCGGCCGTTATGAGCTGGGCCTGCCGAAGGGACGCCTGGAAGATGCCGAGACCGCGGAGCAGGGCGCCAACCGCGAGCTCAAGGAAGAAGTGGGTTTTGGCGCGCGGCGCCTCACCGTGCTGCACAAGCTCGCCTTGTCGCCGTCCTACATGGCACACATGGCCGACGTCGTGCTGGCGCAGGAGCTGTACCCCGAGAAGCTGCCTGGCGACGAACCCGAGGAGCTGGACGTCGTGCCCTGGCGGTTGGACGAGTTGCACCTGCTGCTGGGCCGTGACGACGTCACCGAAGGCCGTTCCATTGCCGCCCTGTTCATGGCCCGCGAGTACCTAGCCGGGCGCTTCGTGCGCGCATGAGAGTCGACCTGGCCGCTGCGCGCAAGGTGGGCGGGATTGCCCGCCTGGCTGCCGATGCGATCCTGGCCGTTTATCACAGTGACTTCAACGTGCGCATCAAGACCGATGCCTCGCCGGTCACGGCCGCGGACCTGGCCGCGCAGCAGGTGATTCTGGATGGCCTGCGGCAATGGCAGCCGGCGCTGCCGGTGCTCTCGGAGGAAGCGCGCGCGGCGGACTGGTCGCAACGTCAGCAGTGGTCACGCTATTGGCTGGTCGATCCGCTCGATGGCACCCGTGAGTTCATCAAGCGCAACGGCGAGTTCACCGTCAACATCGCACTTGTCCAAGATCACCGCAGCGTGCTCGGCGTGGTGCTCGCGCCGGTCAGCGGGGCGCTGTATGTCGCCGCCGAGGGTGCCGGCAGTTGGCTGCAGGCGCGCGTCGGCGCGACCTGGCAGCAACTGGCAACGCGGCCGCTGGCCCGTCCGGCGGTGCTGGCTGGCAGCCGCTCGCACGGGAATTTGCCGCCGGCGGCGCTGGATGCGTTGCTTGGCGCCGACCACCAGCGCCTGGTGATGGGTTCCTCGCTGAAGTTCTGCCTCATTGCCGAGGGTTGTGCGGATGCCTATCTGCGGCTGGGCGCCACCAGCGAGTGGGATACCGCTGCGGCGCAATGCGTGCTGCGCGAAGCCGGTGGCGCGTTGCTGGATTTGCACGGCCGGGCCTTTGCCTACAACCACAAGGAATCGCTGATCAACCCGGAATTCATTGCCGTCGGCGACCCCACGGTGGACTGGGTTTCGCGCCTGCGGGGCGCCGGCCTGTGAGTGCGCGCGAGGTACCGGCGGCAGGTGCCGACAAGGGCAAGGCAATGGAGTCTGGTGCGGTCGATCGCGCGGATGACCCAAGCGCATTGGCCGGCATTGGCGCCGACCTGTCCGCGCCGATCCACACCTTGCAGTTGCTGGAGCACGCCGCGCGTACCGGCTTCGATTGGGCTGACGCCCATGCCGTGCTGGCCAAACTGGTCGAGGAAGTGGACGAGGTACGCGCGGAGTTTGCGCGCGGCAGCGGTGCCGGTCGGCTGGAAGACGAGATTGGCGACGTGTTGTTCGTCCTGGTCAACCTGACCCGCCACGCCGGCGTGGATTTTTCCGCCGCCCTGCGGCACGCCAATGCCAAGTTCGAACACCGCTTCCGCCAGATGGAGCAACTGGCCCGGGCCGACGGTGGCGATTTCGCCCAGCTCGACCTGGCGGCGCAGGAACGGCTCTGGCAGCGCGTCAAGGACGCCGAACGCGCGACCTTGCGCTGACGCAGGCAGAGAGTCCTGCGCCGCATGGACTGGCGCCGTGGGTGGTGCGATGATCGATGCGCTTGCCGCGGGGTTTGGCTGTGGCGTCCAGGCACCCGCGGTGCTTGCAAGCCTTTGCGATCTGGGCATCAAGCCGGGTCGACCATCCGAGGAGAACCCCATGCGCCGTCTTTTCATTGTCGCCGTGCTGTATGCACCGTTCGCCGCGTTTGCCGCCGGATCGTGCAAGTTCGAGGCACCGCGCAACTTGCAGGCGGATCTGGCCGGCGTGCGCAGCGTGCAGGTCGACGTCAACAGCCGCGACCTGCACCTGATCGGTGGTACCAGCACCAAGGGCCTGAGCCTGGCCGGGCGTGCCTGCGCCTCTGAGCAAGCCGCGCTGGAGCGACTCACGGTCACCCAGCACCGCGAGGGCGACCAGTTGCTGATCGAGATCGGCGGCAATCGCAGCGGTTCCGGCTTCAGTCTGTTCGGCGACTCTGAGACGAGCATCGACGTCACCGTGAACCTGCCGGCGACCATGCCGGTCACTGTGCGCGTGGGTTCCGGCGATGCCGATGTCCGCGGCGTGCAGGAGCTGCGCAGCACGGTGGGTTCCGGCGATCTGCGCGTGCGTCAGGTTGCGGGCCAGTTCGCCACCAGCGTGGGTTCGGGCGATGTCGAAGCCAGCGACATCGGCAGCCTGCAGCTGGATTCGGTGGGTTCCGGCGACTTCAAGGCCGATGGCATCAAGGGTGACGCCAACATCGGCAGCATCGGTTCAGGCGATGCCACGCTGGGCCACGTGGGCGGCAGCGTGCACGCCGATACGCTGGGTTCCGGTGACCTCACCGTGCGCGACGTCGGCGGGGATTTCTCGCTCGGCGCCAAGGGCAGCGGCGACGTCGGCCACTCCGGCGTCAAGGGCAAGGTCAGCGTGCCGCACCGCGATAGTTGATTGGGCAGGGATCGTGGACGGTGCGCCGGCAGTGGTGCCGACGCACCGCGACTTGCGTGGCTCAGTTTGCCGGGCCGGTGGAAGTGGCCGAAGCACCTGCGCCCTGGCGCTGCTGCCGGTTGCTGCGCATCTGCTCGCGCTCGTTACGCATCTTCGCGGCGTTGGCCAGGTTCTCGTCCAGGCTCTTGCGCAAGGTGGCAATGGCCTGGTCGACGTTGGCCGGGCGCGCCTGCAAGCGGGCCAGGCGGTGGTACACGTAGTTGCGTACGCGCGGATCCTGCGAGCGGGCCAGGACGTCGTTGTATACCGCGGTCAGGTCCTTGCTCCGACCGGCCTCCGTGTACAGCCGCTCCAGGCCGCGCAGATCGCCGATCACGCCGCTGCGTTCGCGATGGGCGCCCTGGCTCCATTTGTTGTGGAAGGATCGCGCCATGGATCCGGCGGGAGCCCCCGGCATGACGTGCGCGGCGGCTGCGCCTGCGTCTGTGGTCGGTGCGGGCAGCGGTGAAGTCTGCGCCATCGCGAACGACGCCGTGCCGGCAAGCAGGGCAGCGAGAGTGGCGGCAAGCAAGGTGGGGCGATGCATGTTTGGTCTCCGTGGGATGCCAAGGCTGGCTTGTGGAAAAAACGCATCCGCGTGGCGAGCGGTTGACCTTGGCGGTTACCTTCGCTTCAGCTCCCGCCGCTGACAGGCGGGCATTCAAGCCTGGCGCAGCAGCCTTATCGGTGGCGTGCGGCTCGCCTTGCGGGTGCCGCCCAGCCCCACCAGCATCACCAGCAGCGCCGCACCCACGGTGGCCTCGACCAGCGGCCACAACGGCGGCGTGAAGGCCTCGACCTGGAATACCCCATGGGCCAGCCAGTAGCCGGTACCCACCGCGCCACATGCTGCGGTAAGGCCAGCCACCAGGCCGAGCATGGCGAACTCGCAGGCGGCGGCAACGCGCAACTGCCCGCGGCTGGCGCCAAGGGTGCGCAGCAAGGCGGCCTCGTGCTGGCGTTCGGCTGCACTGGCAGCCAGTGCAGCAGCCAGCACGAGGGCGCCGGCCAGCAGGCTGAAGCCGAGGATCCAGCGCACTGCGCTGCTGACCCGCTCGACGATGCCGCGCACCTGGTCGAGCAGCGAATCGACGTCGATCAGGCTGAGGTTGGAATACTCGCGAGACAAGGGTGCCAGCGCGCTGGCTTGCATGGCCGGCAGATGGAAGCTCGCGAGCCAGGTGTGCGGCAGGTCGCCGGCATGTCCAGGATCCAACAGCAGGAAGAAATTGACCCGGAACGAACTCCAGTCGACTTCGCGGATGCTGCCCACGCGGGCGACCAGTTGGCGCTCGCCGACATCGAAGCCGAGCCGGTCGCCGAGATGCAGGTCGAAGCGGTCGCGCCAGGTGGTGTCGATGGAAACCTCGGCTTGCGGCGGGTCGGCGCCGGCCCAGTTGCCGGCCACGACCCAGTTGGCCGGCGGCAGCTCGCTGGCCCAGGACAGGCGCAATTGGTGGTCGGCCCAGTCCTTGGCGCGTGGGTCGGCAAAATCCAGCTGGTCGACGGGGCGGCCGTTGATCGTGGTGAGTTTGCCCACGGCCAGCGGCAGCATGTTGAGCTGGTCGGCGCCCAGTGCTCCCAGCGCGCGCGCAAAGCCTGCGCGCTGGTCGCCCTGCAGGTTCAACGCAAACCAGTTTGGCGTGTCTGCTGGCAGCTCCTGGCGCCAACCCTGTAGCAGCGCCGGGGCGATGATGGCCAATACCAGCAGTGCGCACAGCCCAAGGCTCAAGGCGGTGGCCTGGATCACGCTGAGCAGGCGCCGCCGCGACAAGGCCGCAAGCCCCAGGCGCAAGGCCGGATGCGCACCTGGCGCCGCGTGCCGTGCCAACCACAGCAGCGCGGCTGCCAGCAGTGCCGCGCCAATGGCGACGGCAGCCAGGCTGCCGGCCAGGATTGCCGCCAGCTTGAACGAGCCGCTCTGGTTCCAGATCAAGGCCAGCGCGACCAGCACCGGCAGCGCGTACCAGCCATCGAAGCGACGCGACGGCCGGGTCGTGCTCTGGCGGAACACGGCCATCGGCGGGACTTGCGCCAGTCGGGCCAGCGGCGGCAGGGCAAAGCCGACCAGCACCGCCACACCCAGGGCGGCCGAGGCCAGCGCCGGCAGCACCGGCATCACGGTCGGCAGCGCCGCGAACAAGGCGCTGGCGAAGTGCCAGGCCAGCGCTGCCGCGGCCAGGGCGAGCGCCAACCCGAGCGCGGCCATGGGCACGGCCATCAGCGCAAGCGTGCCCAGCACCAGGCCCAGCACCTGCCGGCGCGAAGCGCCCATGGCGCGCAGCAGCGCGATCTCGGGGGTCTTGCGCCGGGCATAGCGCTGCGCGGAAAGCGCGATTGCCACGCCAGCGAGCAGCGCCGAAAGCAACGCGGTCAGGCGCAGGAACGAACCGGCGCGGTCGAACGTGCGGCGCATGCGCTGCTGGGTCTGCTCCGGCGTCACCAGCTCGGCGCCCGCGGGCAGGCTGGTCGTTTCGGCCCAGTTGCGCCAACTCTCCACCGCATTGGGGGCACCGGCCAGGAGCAGTTGGCGTCTGGCCCGGCTGCCCGCGCCGAGCAACCCGGCCCGCTCGGCATCAGTCAGGCTCATCATGGCGCGCGGCGCGAGAGCCAGCAGCTGGCCACCGTCCGGCTGCCGCAGCAGCTCGGCCGCCACGGTCAGCTCCAGGCCGCCAAGTTGCACGGCCTGTCCGACGCGCAGGTCCAGCGCCACCAGCGCGCGGTGGTCGAGGTAGACGGCGCCCGCGGCCGGCGCGCGTCCGGGCAGCGCTTGGCCGGCGGCGCCCGCCAGCTCCAGCTTGCCGCGTAGCGGATACTCGGCGTCGGTGGCCAGCACGTCGACCAGTTGGGTTTGTCCTTGGGCAAACGCGACGCTGGGGAAACTGGCCGTGCGTGTGGCGCGCAAGCCGCGCTGCGCCGCCGCTTCGGCAAAGGCCGCCGGGATCGCTTGCGGCGAGGAGATGCCGACGTCGCCGCCGATCAGCTCGGCCGCGCTGGCCAGCATGCCGCGCTCAATCCGCGCGCTCAGCGTGGCCACCACGCCAAGCGCAACCACCGCCAGCAGCAGGGAGGCGCCCAACGTACGCAATTCTGGCAGGTGCCACTCGCGGAGCAGGGTGCGAAAAACCAACAGCAGCATGCTCAGGCCACCCTGGCTTCGGCGGCATCGAGCCGGCGCCCGGCTTCCAGCTCCATGTGCCGCGTGCAGCGCGCGGCCAGGTGCTGGTCGTGGGTCACCAGCACCAGCGTCGTGTGGTGCTCGCGGTTGAGCGTGAACAGGAGTTCGCTGATGTGCTCGCCGGTACGCTGGTCCAGGTTGCCCGTGGGCTCGTCGGCAAACAGCAATTGTGGGCCGTGGACGAAGGCGCGGGCAATCGCCACGCGTTGTTGCTCGCCGCCGGACAACTGCGCCGGGTAGTGCCGGCGCCGGGCGCCCAGGCCGACGGCCGCCAGGGCGTCGCTGGCCCGGGTCCGGGCGTCGCGTCGGCGCTCCAGTTCGAGCGGCAGCATGACGTTCTCTTCGGCGGTCAGCGCAGGGAGCAGGTGGAAGGACTGGAACACGAAGCCTACCAGGCGCCGCCGCAGACGCGCGCGGGCTTCCTCGTCCAGTTCCTGCAAGGCATGTCCGTCCAGTTCCACGCTTCCGGAAGTGGGCAGATCCAGGCCGGCGAGCAGACCGAGCAGGGTGGTCTTGCCCGAGCCGGACGCGCCGACAATGGCGAAGCTCTCCCCGTGGCGAACCTCGAGGCTCACCCCGCAGAGGATATCGAGCACGCCCTCCGGGCCGCTGACCGACTTGCTAACATCGCGGGCTGCGAGCAGCAATTTGGGTGGATCACTCATGCGCGGGTGCCTGGTCTGGTGGTTGGGTTGCATCCTGCTGGCGCTGGCCGGCAGTGCCGGCGCGGTGGTGCCGTCGCCCACGACGGCATCCAGGACCGTCCTGGTACTGGGCGACTCACTGTCGGCGGCGCACAACATTCCATTGGCATCCGGTTGGGTGCAATTGCTCGATGTGCGTCTGGGCAAGATGGTACCGGAGTGGCGCGTGGTCAATGCCAGCATCAGTGGCGAGACCTCCCTGAGCGGCCGCAACCGCTTGCCGGCCTTGCTGAAGCAGTACCGACCAGCCGTGCTGGTGCTGGAACTCGGTGCCAACGATGGCTTGCGCGGCCTGCCACTTGAGCGCTTGCGGGATAATCTGGCGGCGATGCTGGACGCGGCGCGGCACTCACGCGTCCGCGTGTTGCTGGTGGGCATCGAATTGCCGGTGAATTACGGCCCGCGTTATCGCGACGGCTTGCGCGCCGTGTATGCAGAGCTGGCCCGGCAGTACCACGTTGCCCTGGTACCCTTCCTGCTCGATGGCATCGCCCAGGATCCGGCGTTGATGCAGGCAGATGGTTTGCACCCGACTGCCGCCGCCCAGGTCCAGGTCCTCGACGTGGTCTGGCCCCAGCTTCAGCCGCTGTTGCAGGAAACGGCGGCGGGTTCACGCTGACATCACGCCCCCTTGCCTAGCTTTCACAAACGTGAAGGCTGACAATGGGAGAGCGTCATGACCGTGCATGAAGAACAAGCCGGGCTGATCCTGCTGATCGAGGACAACAGGCATATTGCTGAAATGGTCGGGGAGTTCCTGGAAGATCAGGGCTATTCCGTGGACTATGCCGCGGATGGCGTGAGCGGCCTGCATTTGGCGGTGGCCAACAGCTACGATGTGATCGTGCTGGATTTGATGCTGCCCGGCCTGGACGGGCTCGAAGTGTGTCGCAAATTGCGCCGTGAAGCGAAGAGCGCCACGCCGGTATTGATGCTGACCGCACGCGACACACTGGAAGACAAGCTGGTGGGCCTGGAAGCCGGTGCCGACGATTATCTGGTCAAGCCTTTCGAGGTGCGCGAGCTCGAAGCGCGTCTGCGCGCCTTGATCCGCCGCGATCGGCGCCAGGTTTCGGCCGGGCTGCTTACTGTGGGCGACATGAGCCTGGACACGGCCACGCTACGCCTGACCCGGGGCGGCCAGGAGCTGACCGTATCGCCGATCGGCCTGAAGCTACTGGTGATCCTGATGCGTGAGTCGCCGCGAGTGGTGAGTCGGCGTGATATTGAACGCGAGATCTGGGGCGACATGCTGCCCGATTCCGATACTTTGCGCTCGCACCTGTACAACCTGCGCCGGGTCATTGACAAACCTTTCGCCCGACCTTTGCTACATACCATCCATTCGGCAGGTTATCGGCTGGCGGACCTCGATGCGGAGGCTGTGGCCACCGCGGAAGCCGTCTGAACTTGGGCGGGGAGCGTGATGCACAAAGCGCGCGCGAAATGGACGCTCCATCGCACCGGCTTCCTGGTCCGCAGCGCCTGTGTCTTCATACTGTCGATGGTGGCCGTGGCCAGCGTGAGCTTGCTTGGGATTCGCGGGCAGGCTCCTACGTTCGTGGTCATCGGGGTCATCGTGCTTACCACCGGCTTGGGATGGCTCGCGGTCACGCGCGAGTGGCAAGCCGTGCGCGAGCTGGCGGTGGCGGTTGGACACTGGGGAGGCAGGCCACCGGATACGGTGGCGCTGAGCCTGGATTCCCTGTCGCGGTCGACCGACCCCGACATTGCCGCGCTGGCCGGCGGGGTGCATGCGCTGGCGACGCGCATCGTGGACAGTGCCCAGCGGGAACACCAGTTCACCCGCGACGTCAGTCATGAGCTGCGCAGCCCGCTCACGGTGGTGAAGATGTCGGTGGACCGCTTGCTGGGCTCTTCGCAGCTTGGGGTCGAGGACTTGCGTGCGGTGCGCAACATCCGCCAAGCCAGCCTGGAACTGGAGGTCATGGTGGAGGCCTTGCTGGCGCTGGCCCGTGGGCCCGACTTGCGGGTGGGCGAGGAGCGCTTCGTGGCCAACGAAGTGGTGCGCGGGGTCGTGGCGAACGCGCGCGAGCGCCTGTCCGACTGGCCGGTGGAGCTCCGGCTGGAGGAGTCGGCACGTTTCGCCCTGGAAGGCTCGGCCCGGGGTTTCGCGGCGTTGTGCGGACAGCTGATCCGCAACGCGTACCAGCAGACCGATACCGGCTTGATCGAGATTCACCTGAGCCCGCAGATGCTCAGCGTAAGCAATTCAGTCGCCGTCGCGGTGGCAGAGGCAACGAGGGCGCACCACGCGCACGTGGCAAGCCGGCACGGTTTCGAGCTGAGCATTGCGCACCGCATCAGCGACCGCTTTGCCTGGCCGCTGGAGCTGGACAACCAAGGCGACGAATTACGCAATGTCGCGCGTATCAGTTTTCCCCGCTCGTTCCCACCCGAGGCCGCCGATGCCCCGCTGCAAAACCAGCGGAGCGTGGCAAATTGGAAATAGAAGGGGACGTGGCGAATCAAGCAGTAACTTATAGCCCGTCCCCTTTATTTGACCTTTATTTCAGGGCGACGGTGAAGGCACAGCCGGTCTTGGCTTGCACGGCCTCCACGCTCACGCCGTCATTGAGCTCGATGAGGGTGAGGCCGCGGCCCTTGTCGACTTTGAACACGCACAGGTCGGTGATGATGAGATCCACCACCTGTTTGCCGGTGAGCGGCAGGTCGCAGGCTTCCTTGATCTTCGGCGAGCCGTCCTTCGCACAGTGCTCCATCAGCACCACCACGCGCTTGACGCCGCTGACCAGGTCCATGGCGCCGCCCGGGCCCTTCACCATCTTGCCCGGCACCATCCAGTTCGCCAGATCACCGGTGGCGGACACTTCCAGGCCGCCCAGGATCGACAGGTCGATGTGGCCGCCGCGAATCATGGCGAACGAATCGGCGCTGGAGAAGAACGAGGAGCCCGGCAGCGTGGTGATGGTCTGCTTGCCGGCGTTGATCAGGTCCGGGTCGAGCTGCTCCTCGGTGGGGAACGGACCGATGCCGAGCAGGCCGTTCTCCGACTGCAGGGTGACGTTCACCCCGGCCGGGATGTAGTTGGCCACCATGGTGGGGATGCCGATTCCCAGGTTTACGTAGTAGCCGTCCTTGAGCTCCCGCGCGGCACGCTTGGCCATCCCCACGCGCGTCGGGTTTTCCTTGCCCGCTGGCACGCCGGCCAGGGTGCGGAACTCGATGCGCTTCTCGAACTTTTCACCCTGCACGATGCGGTCGACGTAGATGCCGGGCACGTGGATGTTGTTCGGGTCGAGCTGGCCCACCGGCACCAGATGCTCGACCTCGGCCACGCAGGCCTTGCCGCAGGTGGCAATCATCGGGTTGAAGTTGCGCGCGGTCTCGCGGAACACCAGGTTGCCATGAGCATCACCCTTCCATGCCTTGACGATCGACAGGTCCGCGTGCAGCGCCTCTTCGAGCACGTATTCCCTGCCACCGAATGTCTTGATTTCCTTGCCTTCGGCGAGCTTGGTGCCAAATGCGGTACGTGTATAGAAACCCGGGATGCCGGCGCCGCCGGCACGCAGCTTTTCGGCCAGCGTGCCCTGCGGGATGAGATGCAAGTCCAGCTCGCCGGCAAGTGTCTGGCGCTCGAATTCCTTGTTCTCGCCCACGTACGAGGCATAGACGCGCTTGACCTGGTGCGTCTTCAGCAGCGGCCCCATGCCGAAGTCGTCCACGCCGGCGTTGTTGCCGATGATGGTGAGGTCCTTGGTGCCGGCGGCGAGCAGCGCGCCAATCAGGTTTTCTGGGATGCCACACAGGCCGAAGCCGCCAGCGGCGATCGTCATGCCATCGAACAACAGGCCCTCCAGGGCCTTGGCAGCGCTGGGGTGAACCTTGTTCATGGCATGTCGTCCTGTGCGAAGAATCAACCTCGAAGGATACGCCAGATCGGTTGGGACGGCCTTTCCGGCTCAGCCCACGGCAAGGTAGCTGCGCTGGAAATGCACGGGCTTTTGCATCGAGGGCGGCTTCCAGGTGCAGTCGAGGGTCAGGTGCTGGCCGTCGGCGGAGCGCACCCAATCCTGTTGCAGCTCGCCACCCCCGGCGTAGCGGATGGTGATGTGCACTGCGTTCGGCTCGGCCTGGCCTTCCACCATGGCGTCGCCGTCGAGCGATTGCCGGGCGTGGCCGTCGAGCCGGACGTCGAGCCGTTCGCCGTTGTCGAGCTGGACCTCAACGGACTGCGCTCGTTCCTGCACCAGCAGCACCGAGTCCCGCTGTAGCAGAGGCGGCAGGGCGAACCGGGTTTGCGCTTGCGCGGCCTGGCCGGAATCCGGCTTCTGGCTGGCGGAGTCGCCACCGCGATGACGGCCGTGGCTTTCGCCGCCCATCCCGCCATGCCCTATCCCGCCACCACCCATGTGATGGCCGCCCATGCCGCCGCCGTAAAGGCCCGCATGCGCGCTCGTGCCGGACGACGCAGTGGTGCGGTCAGCCGGCAGCCGCGCCGCGGGCTGCTCGCGGCGCGCTTCGGTGCGCAGCAGGGTGGTGAGCGTGGCGGCGTTGGCGCTGTGCTGATCGTCCAGGCGCCACGCGCCGGAGAAGTCGGGCGTGGCCGCCTGCGCCGGTGCCGCGGCGAGCGCGAAGCCGCAGACAACCAGCAGCGCGCCGCGTCGCAGGATCGAACTTGACGGAAAGGGAGAGGCGGGACCATGCACGGTCGGATCGGAATCGCCGGTTCAACACCCTTATACGCGCGAGCCTTCCCCTCGGTTGACAGCACCTTATTTCCGTCCTTACCGCGTTCGCGCGCTCCTGTCCGGAACGTTTCCGGAATCGCCTTTGCCTCATCCACGGTATCGCCCCAGGGTGCCGGAACACTGCCCGGAATTGGCGGGACTGTGTCGGATTACGCGGGGTGCCCACAGCCCCGTAGGGTGCATAGAAGATCGCACGGAAGGCTTTGCAGTCCGGCAGCGGTACCGCGAAAGCTCGCCTAGCGCAGCTTTTGCAGTTGCGCAGGAGTGAGTTCGCCGCTGATGCCGCGGCGGCTGCCGTCGGCGCGGATGAGCAGCACGCGAGGGGTCTCGCCACCCCATTGCGGATCGAGCAGGAAATTCAGGCGCTCCGGCGTGGCCTCGGTGTAGGCGTAGGCGGGATAGTTGGCGACGTTCGCCTTGCGCAGCCGCGCCATGATCGCCGCGCGCTCGGCGACGGGATCGGTGGCCACGGTGACCAGCTCGAAATCGCCGGGATGCGCGCGCTGCAGCGTGGCCAATGCCTCCAGGTTGGGTTCGCAATAGGCGCAGTCGAGTGCCCACAGGGCGAGGAGGCGCGCGCCATGGGCCGGTGGCGCGATCAACGCCGCGACGCCACTGGCGCCGAGCGAGCGGAGGCCCGCGGCTGGTTGCGCCGGCACGCCTTTCTTCAATGCCTGCGACGACGGTGCGTTGTCCGTGGCTGCCTGGGCCGCTGTCGCGGGGGGCCTGGCGAGTCGGACGTCAGATGCAACCGGCCATGCCGTGCCGGAACAAGCCCAGCACGCCAGCACGGCGGCAATCACGATTGGCATGCGTCTCATGGCGCGGCCGGGACCAGGCGGAAGCCGTCCATGCTGTTCCAGGCCGCGAACGCCTTGCCGTCCTTGACCAGCAATTGCGGCGAGCCCACGGCCTTGGCGCTGCGCGCGATCGCGCGCGGCGCGTCGAAGTGCAGGCCGTCGTCGTCGGAACGGCGCAGCATCAGGGCGTAGCCATCCGCGCCCACCTGGTTCCAGGCAATCCACACCGTGTGTCCGCTGACGGCGACGTCGGCGTGGCTGGCGCCGGCGTTGCCGACTTCCAGGGTATGCCGTGGCGCATGCCCCGGATCGAGCTGGCCGTACCAGATGGTCGGCTTGCCGTTGGCCTCGAACCATACCGCGTGGCGGATGCCGTCGCTGCCGATCGCCAAGCCTGGCCCGTGGTGCGGGCAGGCGGCGATGTGCCAGCCGTCAAACGTGGCTTGTTCGATCTTGCTGGCGTTGCCGTTGGTGCGCAGCACGGCATAGGCGTGGTCGCGGATGTTGTCGCCGCGGATATTGCGGAAGAACGCGGCGACGCTGCCGTCCGGCGCACGAGCGAGCGCGATGCGGCAGCACTCGCAGCTCTGGTCGAGCAGTTTGTGGTCGGCGACAAAGCTGGCGCCATCATCGGTCGACCAGGTGTAGTAGATCGCCGCGCCAAGATAGGGCTGTCCATGTGCCTTGGCAGCTTCCTGGTCGCGCTTGTCGATCCAGGCGATGACGATGCGGCCCCGGCTGTCGACCGCCAGCGCATCGAAGCGGTGGGTGATTTCGGCGCGGTCGTGCTGCACGGTCAGCGGCGCGCTGAAGTGGGCGCCGTGGTCGAGCGACCGCGAAAAGCGCACGAAGCCGGTGTAGAGCTTGGCGCGTGGCTGCGACCAGCTCACGTAGATCTCGTCGTGTGGCCCGAAGGCGATCTTGGGTCGGTTCTCGCCCTCGTCGTAAATGCGCTCCGGCGTCGGGTTGACGATGACCGGTGGCCCGAGCGTGGCACCGTCGTCGGTGGACGTACGGACGCGGACATGGCCATTCACGGCGTCGACCACCCAGAGCCGACCATGGCTGTCGAAGGCGGCGCTGGCGCCGAGTGCCGGCGCGTGGTTCTTGCCCATCTGCATTTGCATGCCCTCGTGCGCCAGCGCCGTACTGGCGAGCAGGCACAGCAGGATGATCAACAGCTGCCGCATGGTGTCGTGTTACCTCGGGTGGATGGATTGGGAGTGCAGGGTGTTGTGGGTTGTCGCAGTACGCTGGCGTCGCCGGTGTGGTTCGCGCGGTTGGACAGCATAGGCGCCAGCGCAGACCCGGGCAGGCGGCAGATTGCCGCAAGCGCATCGGGCCAGCGTCGCAACTCTGGTTACGCTGCCGCGGCACAACATCGGATGCAAGCGGCGCCGCTTTGGTTCCGCGCCAGTGACGGCCAGTAACGTCGGAGCGTCTGGTTGTAGAAGTCCGTTTGCGACCGTGGGGAGTCACCTGTAGGCCGCTGATGCCCGTAAACCGGGGTCAGTCGTCGTTGTCCGGGCGCTCGCGCACGGGATGTTTGTTCAACTTGCGCTGCAGCGTGCGGCGATGCATGCCAAGCCGGCGCGCGGTGGCGGAGATGTTGCCGTCGCACTCGGTGAGCACGCGCTGGATGTGTTCCCACTCGATACGGCGTAAGGCGAGCGGCTGCTCCGGCGCGTCGGGTGGGTCGAGGTCGGGATTGTCGTCCTCGTCGTCCAGCAACGCGCGGACGATGGCGTCGGCATCCACCGGCTTGGCCAGGTAATCGTGGGCGCCGCGCTTGATGGCTTCGACGGCCGTGGCGATCGAAGCGTAGCCGGTCAGCAGCAGGATACTCAGGTCAGGCACCAGGTTGCGCAGATCAGGAATCAGCGCCAGGCCGTTCTCCTCGCCCAGTTTCAAGTCCAGCACGCAGTAGCGCGGATGGGTGCGGCGGGCGAGCGCACGGGCCTCGGCAAAGCTGCTGGCGCTGACCACCTCGAAGCCGCGCGAGGTCAACGCGCGGGTCAGCACGCGGACGAAGGTCTCGTCGTCGTCGACCAGCAACAGCGGGCGCGTGGACGGAGCAGATGGCGTATCAGTCATTGCAAGGCATCCTTGGATTCGACAGGCTTGGTGTTCGCCTGGGGGCGTTGCACCACTGTAATGGGCTGGCAGGCGGGACGCAGGTGTCCATCATGGCGCGGCAACTGCCAGCATGGGCAGACGCAGGCAGACTTCGGCGCCTTGCGCGGTGTCGTCGGTCACCAGCTCGCCGTTGAGCCGCTCCGCTGTGGCTTCGGCGAGCGCCAGTCCAAGCCCAAGCCCGGCTTGTTTGCGCGAGTGCCCAAGCCGCGTCGGTGCCATGCTTTGGCCGAAGCCGGGACCTTGGTCGCGCACGCACAACTGGAGCCAGGCGTGGTCGCGCGACACTTCGAGGATCACCACGTTGGAGTTGCGGCTGCCGGAAGCATCGACGGCGTTGTTGAGCAGATTGATCAGCGCGTGACGCAAGCCAGGCGGGACGCGCAGTACCAGGTTTGCGGTCTCGGGTTCGAGGTTCACGGTCAGCGCGGCGTCGGGGCGCAGCAGCTGGAAGCGCTCCACACAACTGTGGATGAAGTCCTGGGTACTGAGCTGCTGCGGGACCTGCGAGAGTTGCGCTTTGCCGAAGGCCACCATCTCGCGCAGGATGGTACGGCAGCGCTCGACCTGGCCGGAGAGCAGCTTGAGATCCTCGACCAGGGCCGCGTCACCGGCCCGCTCGCGGCACAGTTCGGGCAGCAAGGTGCGCATGGTCGATAGCGGCGTGTTGAGCTCGTGCGCCGCCCCGGCGGCCTGCGTGGCAATGGCCAGGATGCCCTCGTCGCGCAGCGCACGTTCGCGCACGCGCTGTACTTCGGTTTGTTGCACGCGCAGGGCGTGCGCCAGCCGGTTGATGAAGAAACCGAGCAGCACGGCGGTGATCACGAAGTTCACGCCCATGCCGACGATATGCAGCGTGTAGCGGCCGGCGAACGCGACGTGCAGCGGCACCGGCAGCGGCAGGTACCAATGCAGCAGCACCAGGTAGGCAAAGCCGACCAGCGCGCACACCAGCAGGATCGCGCGTACCGGGAGCGCCGCGGCGCTCAGGGCGATAGGAATCAACAACAAGGTGATGAACGGATTGCTTGCGCCGCCGGTCAGGTACAGCAGGTAGCCGAGCACCGCGGTATCCACGCCGATATGGACGATCGTTTCCCATTCGCGCAATGGCCAAGGCCGGCGCAGGCGCCACGCGGCAAAGACGGCAAATACCGCCAGCAACCCAATGCCGGCGAGCAAGGCCAGCAGGGGCAGCTCGAGCCCCAGCCAGGCAGCACAGAACATCACCGTCGCCGTCTGGCCGGCGATGGCGCACAGGCGCAGCCAGGCGAGAGCCTGGGCCAGCGCAAACGGGCCGGAATGCTGCCGTGCGAAGGCGGGAGTCATGCGTATACTTTAGCGGCAAAGGTAAAGGGTAAAGGGGTAAAGAGGGCGGGGCTGTGAGTTGCTATTTGCAACCCATCCCCTTTACGGCCATTCGTCGCAAGAAGGGGCGAGCACATGTCGGCAACAGGGTTCCGTGGGCCGCGCCAGGTGTGGGGCGCTCTATGCTGGTCCCTGCGCGGTCTGCGCGCAGCCTGGCGCCACGAGGCTTCGTTCCGGCTCGAGGTGATCTTGGCGATCATCTTGATTCCCGCCGGACTGTGGCTTGGCGATGGCGCGTTGGAAAAATTGGCCTTGGTCGTGCCCGTGGTGCTGGTCCTGGCCGCCGAGCTGATCAATTCGGCAGTGGAGGCGATCGTGGACCTGGTCAGCCCCGGACATAACGAGCTGGCCGGGCGCGCCAAGGACCTGGGGTCGGCTGCGGTCTTCGTGCTGATGCTGCTGGTCGTGCTGAGCTGGGTGCTAGTAAAGGGGTGAAGGGACGGCCCTGCAAGTAGCAACATACGGCCCCGTCCCTTTTACGTTACCCGCTAAACTGCCCCCTTTGCCCACCGCAGAGCTTGTTGCAATGAGCCATCCCTTTGTCGTCCACATCGATCCCGTGGCGTTCCACCTCGGCCCGGTTCAGGTGCATTGGTATGGTTTGATGTACCTGCTGGCATTCTTCCTGGTGGCCGTGCTGGGGGAGTACCGGCGCCGCCGAGGGCGTCTGCCAGTGGGCCGCGAAGCGTTGAGCGACCTGCTGTTCTACGGCATGTTGGGGGTCATCGTCGGCGGTCGCGTGTGGTACATGCTGTTCTACTACGCCGGCGGCCCGAGCTGGATCTGGCATGAGCCGCTGGCGTTGTTCAAGGTGTGGGATGGCGGCATGAGCTTCCATGGTGGCCTGCTCGGCGTGCTGGCCGCCGGCTGGTACTGGTCGCGCCGGCAGCAGCTGCATTTCTTCGACACCATCGATTTCGTCGCGCCGCTGGTGCCGCTGGGGCTCGGCCTGGGCCGGCTCGGCAATTTCATCAATGGCGAGCTGTGGGGCAAGCCCACCAATTTGCCGTGGGGCATGGTCTACCCGAATGCGCATGCCGATGACCTGGCCTACGTCGCCAGCCATCCGGCGCTGGTGCCGCAAATGCAGGAACTCGGTGGCCTGGTGCGGCAGCCTTCGGAGCTGTACGAGATGCTGCTCGAGGGACTGGTGCTGTTCGCGGTGCTGTGGCTGGTGTCGCTGCGGCCACGGCCGCGCTACCTGGTGTCGGGATTGTTTGCGCTGCTATACGGATGTTTCCGCATTGCGATCGAGTTCGTGCGCCTGCCGGACCCGCAGCTCGGCTACCTGGCGTTTGGCTGGGTCACCATGGGGCAGCTGCAATCCTTGCCCCTGGTGGTGATTGGCGTGTGGCTGATCTGGCTGTCGCGGCGCGCGCCGACCCTGCCGCTGGCCAAGGCCGGCGTGGAGCGCTGAGGCATGCGCGTCTATCTCGACTTGCTGCGTGAGGTGCTGGAGCACGGCAACCCGAAGGGCGATCGCACCGGCACCGGCACGCACAGCCTGTTTGGCCGCCAGCTACGCTTCGACCTCGAAGCCGGGTTCCCGTTGCTGACGACGAAGAAGCTGCACTGGAAGTCCATCGTGCACGAGTTGCTGTGGTTCCTGCGCGGCGACACCAACATCGCTTACCTCAAGGCGAATGGCGTCGGCATCTGGGACGAGTGGGCCGATGCGGACGGTGAACTGGGCCCGATCTATGGCCGCCAGTGGCGTGCCTGGGCCACGGCCGACGGCACGAGCATCGACCAGCTGGCCTGGGTGCTGGCCGAGATCAAGCGCAATCCGGATTCGCGGCGCCTGGTGGTCAGCGCCTGGAACGTCGGCGAGCTCGCGCAGATGGCGCTGCAGCCCTGCCATGCGTTGTTCCAGTTCTACGTTGCCGGGGGCCGGCTGAGCTGCCAGCTCTACCAGCGTTCGGCCGACATCTTCCTCGGCGTGCCGTTCAACATCGCAAGCTACGCCTTGCTCACGCATATGGTGGCGCAGGAATGTGGCTTGGGTGTCGGTGACTTTGTGCACACGCTCGGGGACGTCCACCTGTACGACAATCACCTGGAGCAGGCGCGCGAGCAATTGCGGCGCACGCCGCGGCCCTTGCCGCGCCTGCGCCTGAACCCGGAGGTGCGCTCGGTGCTGGATTTCCGCTACGCGGATGTGACGCTCGATGGTTACGATCCTTACCCTGCCATCAAGGCGCCGGTGGCCGTATAGCCGTCGTCCTGCTGCCGCGGGTGCAGCGTCCATAGTATCGTGTGAGTCCGTTCCTTGAGTGGAGTATCCATGGCCATTTCGCTGATCGCGGCGCTCGACCAGAACTACGCCATTGGGCATGGCAACCAGCTGCCGTGGCACCTGCCTGACGATCTGCGCAGGTTCAAGGAGCTCACGCTCGGCAAGCCCGTGCTCATGGGCTACAACACCGCCCTGTCCATTGGACGTGCCCTGCCGGATCGGGTGAACATCGTGCTCACCCGGCGGCACGAGGCGCCGTACCCCGGGCAACGCACCGTGCGCTCGCTGGATGAGGCGATGGGCGGCGAAGAAGACATTGACTTGATGGTGATTGGCGGCGCGATGGTATTTGCCGAAGCCTTGCCGCGCGCCAGGCGCATGTACCTGACCTGGGTGGCAACGGTGATCGAGAGCGCGGATCGGTTTTTCCCCAACGTGGCGTTCCGCGATTGGGCCGAGCTGAGCCGCGTGCATCACCCGGCCGACGCGCGCCATGCCCACGCCTTTGACACGGTCGAATACCTGCGCAAGACATGACCCCCGGCAAAGCCTCGCCCCCGTCATTGCCCAACCTCGTCATTCCCGCGTAGGCGGGAATCCAGGGCCTTTCGACACTCCGTCTTCGTCATTCCCGCGTAGGCGGGAATCCGGGGCCTTTCGACACTCCGTCTTCGTCATTCCCGCGAAAGCGGGAGTCCAGGGCCTTTCGATGCCACTGGATTCCCGCTTTCGCGGGAATGACGAGTGAAGGGTCGCGGGAATGACGAGTGAAGGGTCGCGGGAATGACGAGTGAGGATCTGCAGGAATGGGGACGGGGGCTGGATTCCCGCCTGACCGTCGTTGCTGGTGTGAGGCTACCTGCGGGGATGACGGCGGGGCGGCCGCCCTTCCGCCAGCGCGAGGTAGCGCTCATGCAGCGCTGCCACCTTCCCGGCCAGGTCGGCTTCGCCCTCGCTGTTGTCGAGGACGTCGTCGGCGACGGCCAGGCGCTCGGTGCGGCCGACTTGCTGCGCCAGCATGCGCCGTGCGAGTTCCGTGTCGATCCGGTCGCGCACGAGGAGGCGTTCCATGCGCAACGCCTCGGGGGCGTCGACGACCAGGATGCGGTCGATCCAGTGGTAGTCCGGCAGGTGCTCCACCAGCAGCGGGATGGCCAGCACGCCGTAGCTGGCGGCGGTCGCCCGCGTGCGTTCGAGCAGCCACTGCCGGACGCGTGGGTGGATGATGGATTCCAGCACCCGGCGCGCCGACGGGTCGGCAAACACGCGCTCGCGCATCGCGCCGCGGTCGAGGTTGCCTGTGGCGTCCAGCGCGCCAGCGCCGAAGTGCTCGATGATCTCCTGCAGGCCGGCGCTGCCTGGCGCGATCACTTCGCGCGCGGCCACGTCGGCGTCGTGCACCGGTACGCCGAGGGCAGCAAAGTGCCTGGCGACCGCACTCTTGCCTGCGGCAATACCGCCCGTCAGGCCGACGATCAGCGCCGGCCCGCTCATGCTAGCCCGGCGAGCCGCAGATAGCCGCGCAGCAGCACGTCGCCGGCCACCAGCCACACCCAGCCGGCGGCGGCGAGGAAAGGGCCGAACGGCATGGGAATCTGGGCCTGATGCCGGCGTGCCAGGATCATGCCGCCGCCGACCAGGGCGCCAATCAGCGAGGACAGCAGGATCACCGGCAGCAAGGCGAGCGGCCCCATCCAGGCGCCGAGCGCGGCCAGCAGCTTGAAATCACCATAGCCCATGCCTTCCTTGCCGGTCAGCAGCTTGAACAGCCAATACACGGCCCACAGGCTGAGGTAGCCGATGGCCGCGCCAAGGATAGCCGCCGGCGCGTCGACGAAGAGCGGAACCGACGCCAGGATCAAGCCGAGCCACAGCAGCGGCAAGGTCAGCTGGTCCGGCAGCAACTGGGTGCGCACGTCGATGCCGGCGCAGGCGATGAGCGTCCAGGTCAGCGCCAGTGCACCGGCCGCCGCCCAAGTAGGCCCAAATTTCCATACCACGATGGCGCTGAGCACGCCGCACAGCAACTCCACCAGCGGGTATTGCACGGAGATGCGCGTGCCGCAGTAGCGGCAACGCCCGCGCAACATGATCCAGCTCAGCAGCGGGATGTTGTCCAGCGCCGACAGGCGGTGCTGGCAGTGCGGGCAATGCGATGGCTCGCGCACGATGCCAGGTGGCAGCGGCGCGTCGTCCGGCTCCAGTTGCAACAGCTCGCGCGCCTCGCGCTGCCACGCGGCTGCCATGCGTGTCGGCACGCGCAGAATCACCACATTGAGGAAACTGCCGATCAGCAGGCCGAACACACCGGCCAGGGCGATCCATGCGGCGAGCGGAAGTTCAGGCATGTGCGAACCTTATAACCCCTCCCCCGGTGGGGGAGGGGCTTCACGTCAGAAGGTGCCGGCGAGCTTGAAGATGGGCAGGTACAACGCAACCACCATGCCGCCGACGATGGTGCCCAGCACCACCATGATGATCGGTTCAAGCAAGGTGGAGAGGGTGTCCACGGCGTTGCTCACTTCTTCCTCGAAGAACTCAGCCACCTTGAACAGCATGCTGTCCAGCGAGCCGGATTCCTCGCCGATCTTGGTCATCTGCACCACCATGTTCGGGAACAGCGCGGTCTGTCGCATTGCCAGCTGGAGCTGGTGGCCGACCGAGATGTCCTCGCGCATCTGGTGCACGGCATCGCCGTAGACCGTGTTGCCGGTGGCGCCGGCCACGGCGTCCAGCGCTTCCACCAACGGCACGCCGGCGTGGAACGTCACGCCGAGGGTGCGGGCGAAACGCGCAATGGCGGAGTTGCGCACGATGCCGCCCATGACCGGCATGCGCAACGCCGTGCGGTCCAGGAAATGCGCGAATTTCAGCGAGCGCTTCTTGAAATAGATGAAGGCGGCGATGCCGGCGACGATGACGCCGATCACGATCCACCAGTAGCTTTGCATGAACTGCGAGGCGTTCACGAGCAATTGCGTCGGCGCCGGCAGCGCCGCGCCGGCATCCTGGAACGTCTTGGAAAACACCGGCACCACGAACAGCAGCATGATCAGGATGACCAGGAACACCACCGCCAGCACCATCATCGGATAGAACAAGGCCTTCTTGATCTTCTTCTTGATCGCCTCGGTGCGCTCCTTGTAGGTGGCCACGGTGTCCAGCACGGTGTCCAGCACGCCGGAGGTCTCGCCGGCATGCACGAGGTTGCAATACAGCTCGTCGAACTGCACCGGGTAGCGGCCCAGCGCCTCGTGCAGCGAGGAGCCACCCTCGATGTTCTGCTTGATGTCGACCAGCATGTTCTTGAAGCGGATGTTCTTCTGGCCGTCGGCAATGATGTCGAAGGCCTGCACCATGGGCACGCCGGAAGCCATCATGGTGGCGATCTGGCGACTGAACACCGCCACATCGGCCGGCTTGACCGTGCTGCCGGTGGCGCCGAACAGGGGCTTGGAGCGCTCACGCACGGTTTGCGGGTTCATGCCTTGGCGGCGCAATTCGGCCTTGACCAGCGAGGCGTTCTTCGCCGGCATGTCGCCCTTCATGCGCTTGCCGCGCTTGTCCAACGCCACCCAATCATAGGTGGTCAGCCGGCTGACCTCGGCGCGCTTGGCGCCGACCGCCCGGGTATTGCTTGTACGTGCTGTAGCGATCGCCATGCGATGTGTACCTCTTGAATGCCCGCCGCGCGTCTCCCCTCGACTACGCCCGCGCGGACGCTGGTGCAGCTTTTGCTGTCCCCGTGCCACCAAGCGGCCACGACCGGCAGGCCGGGCGGTCAGTGGCTCCGGTCGCGCCTCATTCCGTGATGACGCGGTTGATCTCGGTCAAGCTGGTGACACCCTGCTTGACCTTGCGTAGTGCCGATTCGCGCAGATCGCGTATGCCCGCCGCGCGCGCCACCTCGGAGATCTCCAGCGCGTCGCCACCTTTCAGGATCACGCGCTGGATTTCCTCGAGCATGGGCATCACCTGGTAGATCCCCACGCGTCCCTTGTAGCCATCATTGCACGCCGAGCAGCCGACCGCTTCGTACAGGGTGAAGCCTTCATCGATGTCGGCCTGGCTGAAGCCGATCTTCAGCAGCGCCTCGGGCGGCAGGTGCTGCGGTTTCTTGCATTCGTGCAGGCGGCGCGCGAGGCGCTGGGCCACGATCAGGCTCACCGACGAGGTGATGTTGTACGAGGCAATGCCCATCTTCATCAGGCGCGCCACGGTCTGCGGCGCGTCGTTGGTGTGCAGGGTGGACAGCACCATGTGCCCGGTCTGCGCCGCCTTGATCGCAATCTCGGCAGTTTCCGTGTCACGGATTTCGCCGACCATGATCACGTCCGGGTCCTGGCGCAGGAAGGCGCGCAGCGCGCGCGCGAAGGTCATGCCGCGCTTCTCGTTCTGCTGCACCTGATTGATGCCGTCGACGCGGATTTCCACCGGGTCCTCCACCGTGGAGATGTTGCGCTCCTCGGTGTTGAGCATGTTCAGCGCGGTATACAGCGATACGGTCTTGCCCGAGCCCGTGGGGCCGGTCACCAGCACCAGGCCATACGGCTGGTGGATCGCGTCGACGTAGAGCTTCTGCTGGTCCGGTTCATAGCCGAGTTTTTCGATGCCAAGCTTGGCGGACGAGCCGTCCAGGATACGCAGCACGATCTTCTCGCCAAACAGGGTGGGCAGCGAGCTGACGCGGAAGTCGACCGAGCGCGTCTTGGACAGGTTGAGCTTGATGCGCCCGTCCTGGGGCACGCGCTTTTCAGCAATGTCGAGTTGTGCCATCACCTTGAGGCGCGCGCCGATGCGCGGGGCCATGCGTGCCGGCGGGCTGGCCATGGAGCGCAGGATGCCGTCGAGGCGCATGCGCACGCGGTATTGGGCTTCGAATGGTTCGAAGTGGATATCCGAGGCGCCGCGTCGGATTGCCTCCACGAGCACGCCGTTGACGAAGCGCACGATCGGCGCGTCGTCGATGCCAGCGGCGTCGATGCCGGTGGCCTCGGCCTCCTGGTCGGTGTTGTCGAGCTCGAGGTTGTTGAGGTCCTCGGCGCCGAGCGCCGGGGAGTCGTTGCGCACCACCGACAGCGCGTTGTCGATGGCGCGCTGCAGGACGCCACGCTCGACCAGCACCGTTTCCACCGCGCAGTTCGAGTTGAAGCGGATCTCATCCAGCGCGTGCGAGCGGGTGGGGTCAAAGACGCCGACGAACAGGCGCTTGCCGCGTACATACAGCGGCAAGGCCTGGTGCTTGGAGATCAGCGACTCACTCAGGGTCGACAATGGCATCAGCGCCGGATTCAGCGCCGTGACGTCCATCAGCGGTATGCCGAATTCCACCGACGCGATCTGGGTCAGTTCGGCGCTGTCGACCAGGTTGTGGTCGAGCAGCCATTCCATGAGCGTGGACTTGTCCGTCGTGCTGTCGGTCACAGCCTTGCGCACTTCGGCTTCGCCCAGGACACCTTCGGCCACCAAGCGGCGCGCCAGTCCCGGCAGTCCGGCTGCGGGTGGAGATATTTGCGTTGCCGTGAACTGGTTCAAGGTGTGCTCCGCATGTTGCTGAATCTAACTGAGTTTGAACGTGAGGTCATCCGGTGTCTGGGTCCGATGCACCACCAATGTGATGCATTGCACATTGCTGCAGCGCCAGTGCCCGGACGCGGGGCACGTTGTACGCGGCGCGGCGAGGTTTTTCCGTGTGGCAAGCCGGTATCCGGTACTCCGGGAAGCGTCATGGCGGCTGGTGAAGACCTTCCGCACAAGGACAGGAATCAAGATGAAGCAAAAATCAAGCCGCATGGCCGATTCTCCACCATCCGCGCGCCACCGGACGCGCTTTACGGCACTGAAGCGGGTCATCCAACGCCTTTGCCGGCGGAGCGCCTTCGCCTGCCGGGCAGCGCGATCCACGCAACAGAAGGCCCGTGCTGCCAGGAGCGGGGTGGCCGGGTGTAGGCGTGACGGCCTGGTATCCGGCGGCGAAGAGCGTCAAGAAGGCGCGGGGCCGACAAAATTTTGTCAGTGTGTGACGGCAAGGGAGTGGCAACGTCACTCCCGCGCAGCCGGCCCTCCGCTCTCCTGATGGCTTCACCGTTGGGGGAAGGGGTTGGGAGTGAAAGTCGAGCTCCGCCTTACCGACATCCATACTGAAGAACCAAAGCCAACACGCGCCTTCACCCTGGCTCTTTTCTCCGGCGGAGCCAGCGGAGAGGGCGCCCATGCCGCCGCGTTTTCGCCTTCACGTTATGATTCGGCTTCCATCCAGGGGTCGGCCATTGAATCGCCTGAGCATTATCCTCCCCGCCATGAACGAGGCAGCGGCACTCGCCACGCTGCTGCCGACGCTGCGCGCCGCCCAGCCCGAGGCGGAGATCATCGTGGTCGACGACGGTTCCACCGACGATACCCGGCGAATTTGCGCCAACCACCGTGTCAGCTGCCTGTCCTCGCCCTATTCCATGGGCAATGGCGCGGCAATCAAGCGCGGCGCACGCGCGGCGACCGGCGACGTTTTCGTGTTCATGGACGGCGATGGGCAGCATGATCCAGTGGATGTCGCGCGCCTGCTGGAGACACTCGACCACGGCTACGACATGGTCGTTGGCGCCCGCGACTGGGGCAGCCAGGCCGGCGTCGGGCGCGGCGTCGCCAACGGCCTGTACAACTGGATCGCCACGCGCATGACCGGACACCAGGTTGCCGACCTCACCTCCGGCTTCCGCGCCGTGCGCGCGGACAAGTTCTGCGAGTTCCTGTATCTGCTGCCGAACGGCTTCAGCTATCCGACCACCAGCACCATGGCCTTCTTCCGCAGCGCCTACGCTGTTGCCTACCTGCCGATCAAGGCCGCGCCGCGCGTCGGCAAGAGCCACATCCGGCCGGTGCGCGACGGCCTGCGTTTCCTGCTGATCATCTTCAAGATCGCGACCCTGTATTCGCCGCTGAAGCTGTTCGTGCCTGCCAGCGCGGTGTTCTTCCTGATGGGCTGCGCCAACTACGCCTGGACCTTCATCCACACCGGCCGCCTGACCAACATGAGCACCCTGCTGTGGAGTGCCGCCGTGATCGTCTTCCTGATTGGCCTGATCTCCGAGCAGATCACCGCCTTGACCTACCGCCATGATGTCTGACGGGATTCTGGTTCCGCCTTGGCAAGCTCTCCGGGGCGGAGGTCCTGATCGACGATTTCGACGATGTCGCCAGGCGCCCCTGGGCGCAGCCATCCTGCACATTCCCCATGTCCGTGCCTTGATGGCGGGCAGCTACCCACAACCGTACCGCGATCCGTTCGACTTTCGCCTGCGCTGCCAGGAGGCGGTCGAACGGATCGCGCCTTGCGCCAGTTCGATGTGGAGCTTCTGTGGCGAGCGGACACGGGCGGAAGCTGGTCAACGATTGCGGCATCGGCACCAACCTGGTATGAGCCGCATTCTCCTCGTGACACGCAATTTGCCGCCACTGGTGGGGGGAATGGAGCGGCTGAACTGGCATATGGCCGAGGAGTTGGCCAAGGTGGCCGAGGTGCGGGTGGTGGGACCTGAAGGATCGAAGGTGCTGGCACCAGCTGGTATCGAGGTGCGCGAGGTGCCGCTGAAGCCCTTGTGGCGATTCCTGCTGCGCGCGCGCGCGCTGGCGCGGCGCGAAGCGCGGGCATGGCGTCCCGATATCGTGTTGGCCGGCAGCGGCCTGACTGCGCCGCTCGCACGCAGTGCGGCCCGTGTCTGCGAGGCGCGCACGGCCGTTTATGTACACGGCCTCGACGTTGCAGTAAAGCATGTCATCTATCGCGCGCTATGGTTACCGGCGATCCGTTGCATGGATCGCGTTATCGCCAACAGCCGTGCCACCGAGGAATTGTGCCGCGGTATCGGCGTCGACCCTGCGCGCGTCGGCATTGTGCATCCGGGCGTCGACCTGCCGAAGGCAATGGCCGTGGCTGTCCCGGCTACCGACTTCGAACCGTCGGTAGCCGGCGACGCCGGCGCCAAGGGACGAGGCTACGACGCATCGTCCCGCGTCTTACGTGAGCGACACGAGCTTGGGGATGGCCCGTTGCTGCTTTCCGTCGGACGCCTTTCTGCGCGCAAGGGCTTGCGCGAATTTGTCATGCGCGCCTTGCCACGTCTCGTCGCAGCGCATCCCGATACGCTTTTGCTGATCGTCGGCGACGCTCCCTTCCAAGCCCTGCATGCCGAGGCGCAATCGCCGTCCAGCATCCAGGCTGCCGCTGATGGCGTGGGCGTTGGTCGCAACATCAAGTTCCTGGGGGTGATCACCGATTATGCCGAGCTCGGAGCGGTATATCGTGCCGCGGATGTCCACGTCTTTCCTGTGCGCGAAATCCCTGGCGATCCGGAGGGTTTCGGCATGGTTGCCGTCGAGGCTGCCGCGCATGGGCTGCCCACCGTTGCCTTCGCCACCGGAGGTGTAGTGGATGCCGTATCCGAAGGTGAGTCCGGGTTTCTTGTCGCCCCCGGCGACTACGTGGCTTTCGCCGGTTCCATCGAGGAGGCCATCAGGCAGCGGGAGACGATGCAGCCAAGTTGCCTTACCTTTGTGCGCCAATTCGCGTGGTCTGAATTTGGGAAGCGGATAGCTGCGCAGCTGATCTGAACCCGGCTGGTGCTGGGCGGCGCGTCACACAAGCGCGGCTCATTTCAGCTGTCGGAGTCGACCACGCCTGCCCGGTCATGATTCTGCATGGGACGTTACAAGTTGCCTCAGTCGCGGTTCGATGTCGGCAAGAAGCGTCGCCCAATCGTCAATGGGAACGTCAGGCGTGCAGGGTGAGGCAAGTTGCCCGGATACCTTCTCGGCCAGGCTGTTGGCATCGTCCATGGCGTAGAGGCATGTTGGGGTCCGTGCCAACAACGCACGCATGGCGCCGGTGTCGGCCGCCACTATCGGCAATCCGCATGCCAGCATCTCGTAGGCCTTCTGTGGGAAGCAGTAGCGTCCGAACGGAGTATCCGGGATGCACATCACGCCCACGTCGATGGCGTTGAACAACTCAGCCATGCGAGTATGCGGCAGGGCGCCCAGGTAGTGCACGCGAGGCCCTTCCGGGTGTGGTGTCGCAGCTTCGACGGGACCAGCCAGGACCAGGTGTAACCCTGGATGCGCTGCCGCCAGACGTGGCCACGCCGCGTACAACGTACCTATGCCTTTGTTGCGATACAGCCCACCAGCGGTTCCGATCAATCGGGCATTGGCCGGCAGCTCAAGA
This sequence comes from Rhodanobacter sp. FW510-R10, assembly GCF_058781105.1. Taxonomy (NCBI): domain Bacteria; kingdom Pseudomonadati; phylum Pseudomonadota; class Gammaproteobacteria; order Lysobacterales; family Rhodanobacteraceae; genus Rhodanobacter; species Rhodanobacter sp. FW510-R10. The sequence continues at coordinate 1,752,343 of NZ_JBYSWL010000001.1, forward strand.
GCGGCCCTGCATGCTTGCTTGTCCAGTGGGCGGAACACCGCCTTGTCGACGGTGCTGGGCATGGCAACCACATGGCCGCGGGCGCGGTAGGTGTCGACGACGAGTTCGCGTAGCGGTTCGCTGGTGGTGGTGACCAGGTCGGCGCCGCGCACGGCACGGCGTAGCAGCGGCACCATGCCGGGAATACGCGCCTGGCCGAAGCCCTCGAAGTTGTCGTACAGGTCCGCCGCGTACGGCAGGTGCAGGCGCCGGGCCAGCCATGCGCCGAGCACGACGTGCGGGATGTCCGAGGCGCCAATCAACACGTCGGGCGCAAAGGCGCGCAGCTGGTGCAGCAGGTGCTGCGGATAGGTGGCGAGCGCCGGCAGCACCGAGCGCCCCAGCGAGCGTGATTCCCAGGTGAGCTGCCCCGGTGGCGCCTCGTGCGCCCAAACGCCGTCCGCATCACCCTGGTAGCTCAGGCAGAACCCGCGTACCACGTGGCCCAACCGTGCCAGCTGGTACGGGATTTCGTACAGGCGCGCATAGCGGTCAAGGATCACGTCCTTGCCCATGTAGCGGCGTTTGCACAGGAAGGCGATGCGCATGCTCAGAGTTGCCGAGGCGCCAACAGGGCGACGCCGGGAAAATAGGTGCGGAAACGAGCCGTGTCGCGGGTCAGTATCGGCATGTCGCACACGGCGGCGTGCGCACCAATGAAGAAATCCGGCAGCACGTTGGTGCGGGTTCCCCGCCGCGCACGATACTGGAGGAATGCTTTGCCAGCGAGGAACAGCGCTTCGCGTGGCAGGTCTTCGAAGACTACGCCAAACGCTTCCAGGGCTTGCTCCAGCCGTGCCATGTCGTCATACCACACCGAAAACTCGGCATAGACGACCGGGTCGATCGCCAGGCCGCCGTGCCCGAGTGCGTGTTCAAGCTGCGACTGCGACCAGTCGCCCCAGTGCGGATCGTCCTGCACCACGTCGAGCAGAACACAGGTGTCTACCAGGATCATTTCAAGCCGGGATCGCGTGCGTCGGTGTCATAGCCACGCAACAGGCGCATCAGCTCATCCGTGCTTTTGCCCGTAGCCAGTGTGCCGCGAAGCTTCCGTAGTCGCCCCTTGTGGCGCAGCGGCGTGATTTCCGCAGCCTGTACCAGCACTTCGCCCTCGGGACCCAAGGAAAAAGCCACGGCCGAGCCCGGCTGCAAGCCAAGGTAGTCGCGGATCTTCTTGGGCACGGTGACCTGGCCCTTGCTGGTGAGCGTCGATGTCACGTTGGCGTCTCCTGGTATTACCTTCACTTGACATGGTAATACCCATGGTGTTGCCGGGCAATCGACGCCGCATCCTAGTGCCAGGGACTTTTCGCTCGTGCAGGCGCGCCTGTCGCCAAGAGCCATTGTCCCTGTCACCATTTCTGAAGCGGGGCCTCAGTGGCTGTCGCAGCACTTTTTAAGTGCAAACAGGTGGACACCTCCTCGGCGCTGTTTTTTCCACAGCCTTCGGGAGGAGGGAAAAGTAGCAGCGCCGCCTATTTCCCATCCCGCCGGAAAACAGAGGAAGGCGCGCGGGTGAAGCTCAGGCGAGCAGGTGCTTGGCGGCGACCAGGGCGGCGCCGACGACCTGGTCCATGTTGTAGTAGCGGTATTGCGCCAGGCGGCCGACGAAGGTCACGCCGGCTTCCTGCCGTGCCAAGGCCTCGTAGCGCTTGAACAAGGCCTCGTTCTCCGCGCGCGGCACTGGATAGTACGGGTCGCCCTCGGCCTGCGGGTATTCGCGCACGATCGAGGTGCCGGCGTGCTGCTGGCCGGTCAGGTGCTTGAACTCGGTGATGCGCGTGTACGCATGGTCGTTGGGGTAGTTCACCGTGCCGGTTTCCTGGTACTGCGCGATGCCGGCCAGGTGCTCGTGCTCGAAGCGCAGCGAGCGGTAGGGCAGGCGGCCGTAGCGGTGGTCGAAATACGCATCGATCGGCCCGGTGTAGACCACGTACCCGGAGCCGCCGCGCCGGCGCACGTCGGCAAAGTCCACGCCGAGCTCCACGCTGATGAGCGGATGGTCCAGCATGGCCTCGAACATCTGCGTGTAGCCGTGCAGCGGCATGGCCTGCCAGGTGTCCGTGAAATAGCGGTCGTCGGTGTTCGTGCGCACCGGGATGCGCGCCGCCACGCCGGCCTTCAGCTGCGACGGATCCAGCCCCCACTGCTTGCGCGTGTAGTTGAGGAAGAACTTCTCGTACAGGTCGCGCCCGACCGAGTTCAGCACCACGTCCTCGCTGGTCAGCGCGGGCTCGCGCGGCTCGCGCACGCGCTCGAAGAACGCCGCCGCCCCGGCCTCATCGAGCTCCAGCCTGTACAGCCGGCTCAGGGTGTCGCGGTTGATCGGGAAGGGATAGGCCACTCCATCCACCACGCTGCGTACGCGATGCTCGTACGGTCGCCATTGCGTGAACCGCGACAGCCATTCGAAGATGCGCTGGCCATTGGTGTGGAAAATATGCGGCCCATAGCGGTGCACCAGCACACCGTGGGCATCCAGCTCGTCGTAGGCATTGCCGGCGATGTGCGGGCGCTTGTCGATGACCAGCACCCGCCGGCCGGCATCGGCCAGCTCGCGCGCCATGACGCTGCCGGCGTAGCCGGCGCCGACGATGAGGGTGGTGGCGGTCATGCGATCTTCATTCCATCCAAGGAGGCAGCGGGTGGCACGCGCTTAGCGCACGGCAATGATGTCGAAGCCGGGCAGGTCCCGCCATGCGCTGTCGGCAGTGACCACGCGGGCGCCACGCATCTGTGCCAGCGCAAGGCAACAGCGGTCGCCGAGGGACAGTCCCAGTTTGCGCGTGGAGGCGCGCAGCGCTGCTGCCGCACTCGCCTGGGCCCCGTCGAAGGCGACGACGTCCAGCCCGAAGGTTGCAAGTTCACGATCCAGCTCGCCCGCTGGCAGCCCGCGTTCCACCAGTTTGGCGCCGATCTCGGACCAGTTGACGGCACTGATCTCTCCGCCCGGTTGTCCCAGGTGCCGGATGACGGCGTCGGCGCCGGCTTCGGCAAAAACGACCGCCAGCAATGCCGACGCGTCGTAGACGAGCACGCTCATTCCTTGGAGCCTTCCGCGCGCCGCTCGCGCAGCAGCTCGTCGACGACCGGCCGGTCCGGATCGCGCAGGTGTGCGAGGCGCTGCTGCATGCGCCGGACGGCTTCGACCCGCCGTGCGATGCGCACTTCGCCGTCCACCACCGACAAGGTCAGTGGCTCGCCCGCTTGCATGCCCAATTGGTTGCGGATTGCCGCCGGTATCAGGATGCGGCCCTCCTTGCCGAGTTGGATGGTGTGTTCGCTCATGTCAATGTTTACGGATCTGTCATCAGCACAAATTCGACCATGCGCGCTCACCATTGTCAATTCGACCAAAGCTCGACGCTTTACAACAGACGACCGTCCGGTTAACCAGGCTCTTGCCCCTGGAGCCGGCGGGTCCGGGAAGCGAAAAATCACTGGATTCCCGCTTGCGCGCACTGCTGTCCGGAATAAATTCGTGCCGCGACACCGAAGACGTTGCGGTGCAAGACTGGGCGTCTGTCGCGCGCAACGTCGACTCAAAAAATACCGGCTCACCCTGCCACCTTGCCGGGACCTCACCCTCCACCGTCATCCCCGCGAAAGCGGGGATCCAGTGCCTTTGGGTGCCCGTGACAGCCAAGGCACTGGATTCCCGCTTGCGCGGGAATGACGCCAGGTAGGGTTTCGGCGTCCTGGCACGATACCGTAGATGAAGCAAAGGCGGTTCCGAAAACGTTCCGGACAGCAGTGCGCGTAAGCGGGAATGACGAGTGGGAGGGGCGCGGGAATGAATGATGAGACGTGGGTGGCGAGAGCTTTCTCGAAACGTTCCGGACGGAAGTGCGCGAACGCGGGAGGCGCTTTACGACACACGGACGTCCGGTCCCATCCCATGCCTTTTGTGGCTGGTTGGCGCTGCGCCGCGGCGCAGCGCGCGTCAGGAGGCCTTCAGCTCCCGCAGCTTGGCTGCATACAGCGTCCGCTGATCATCCGTGGTGGCGTTCTTGATCGCCACTTGCAGTTCCTTGCGCGCCTGCGGCAGGTCACCCAGGTGCATCGCGGCCATGGCGAGCCCAAAGTGCGACTGGCTGTCATAGGGGCGCCGGGACAAGTCCTTCTTGAATTGGCGCGCCGCATCCGCGAAGTCCTGCGCGTCCAGCGCCTGCATGCCGCGGTCATAGAAATAAAACGGCGGATAGCGTTGGGCCTCGGCCAGTTCTTTCGCCACCGACTGCGCCTCCGCAGTACGACCTTCGGCGTCGAGCACCTGCAGCAGGTTGGTCAGCGCCGGCACGTTGCCGGGTTCACGCGCGAGCGTGAAGCGCAGTGCCTCCTCCGACAGTGCCTTGTGTCCGAGATTCCAATAAATGACCGCCAGCGTGTTGGCGGCAGACGTGAACGTCGGGTCGGCCTTGAGCGCCGCACGCGCGAACCAGTAGGCGCGGTTTGCCTCCCCGGCGGCCAGCGTTTCGGCCGCGCGGTTGTTCATGTACATCGCGACAATGGTCTGCTCGGAGATCGGCTTGGTCACCGCGCTCGCCACCTTCCTGGGCGGCACGAAGTCGACGATCATCGGCGTCCACGCACCTGACTCCACCCAGAGCCGCGATTGGGGTTTGCCGAGCACGAGGTTGACGTGCTGGCTGAGGAAGGACAGGCCCTCGCGCCGCTCCCAGGTATCGAACCCATACACCTCCTGGAAGGTCACCCGTATCCCGACTTGCCTGGCGAACGCGGCGGCCATGATGACCAGGGACAGGCAGTTGCCTTCCCGGGCCGCGAAGGCTTGCGACGCGGTGCGCGTCTCCTGCGCGTCGTAGTCCAGCCGCAGCTCGTCCGCCAGTGCGTCGAGCAGCGCGCGGCGCGGATCCCTCTCGCCCGTTTGCGGCGTGATCTTCTCGGCAAGGAAGCGCCGCATGGGGGCGTCGAGGGCAAAAATCGCCGCGCTGTTGACCGGTGCGGCGGGCCGCTTGAACAACGCGTCGTGGAACAGCGGCGCGACGTCGCCCGGTCGGGTCGTCGAGGCAGGCGCGCAAGCGGTCAAGGCAATGGCCAGCGACGTGACACCGGCCCACAGGAGCAGAACGAAGGATTTCACCTCCGCCTCCGCAGCGAGCCTGCATCCGCGGTGCGGGCATCCAATGGCCCGCTGCACTGTCATCTTACCGCTTCGGCTGTTGAAGGGCGCCTCGCGGGAATGACGATCAAGAGCGAATTGTTCAGAGCTTCCCTAATGTGCGCGGGTGCGCGCCGCGAAGGGGTGAGGAACCAGGAACCAGCCCACGTCCATCTGCTTTGCCTCCCACACCCTGGCTAGTTGTCAAAAGTATTTCTCATAGTTGACATTCGACTGCATCCCGCGCGCCTGGCGCGCCATCGCCGCAGCCGATGTGGCGGCCGCGCTGGCGCGTGCCGTCCCCCGCACGCAAGGCCAGCGCGTGCTGTCCTCGGGCGCCATGCAGGGCGCCAGCCGAAGCCGGACGGGTGATGACCAAGACACCGTTTCGTCCTGACCACCTTTTTGCTGGCCCCGTGGGGGCGTGCGATACAATACGCACATGCGAAACGAGTACCAGCCATTGCTCGCAGCGCTCGCCAGCAAGTACGTCTGGTGGAAACGCCCCGACGAGGCACTCGAGCAGCCGCAACGCGTCATGGCCCAGGTCATGGACCTCGGAACCTGGGACGATGTGCAGATGTTGGCTGCACAGGTTGGCGACGACACGCTGCGCGACGTACTGGTCTACGCTGAGGCCGGCCAGTTCAGCGCTCGCTCGTGGGCCTACTGGCACTACCGTCTCGGGAAGGTCTGAATAATTGCCGTCATCCCCGCGAAAGCGGGGATCCAGTGAGGTTAAGTTGTTGAAATCAAAGGCACTGGATTCCCGCTTTCGCGGGAATGACGATCAAGAGCGAATTGTTCAGAGCTTCCCTAGGTCACGTGGAGACCGATCGGGTCCCCCCATGCCGGTGCGGAAAACCGCATGAGTGAGGTTCCGGCGCGGACTTTCACGCCACGAACGGAAAGCCTGCCCGCGCCGCAACGGCGACTGTGGCGACAGCTCGCACCGACTTACCAGCTTGGTTTCGTGCTCTACGGCGGCACCGCCATCGCATTGCGGCTTGAGCATCGCACGTCGGTCGATTTCGATTTTTTCAGTGACCGGGCGCTTGACCACGGCGCACTGCGCATCGCGCTGCCGTTCATGGCCATTGCGGCCACCATCCAGGACGCGCCCGAAACCTGGAGCCTGCTGGTTCCTGACGGAGGTCCGGATGGGGCGACCGTCAAGCTGTCCTTCTTCGGTGGCATGGGCTTCGGCCGCGTCGGTGCACCCGACACGACCGCAGACAGTGTCTTGCAGGTCGCTTCCCGCGAGGACCTGCTGGCGACCAAACTCAAGGTCTTGTTGCAACGCGTCGAAGCCAAGGACTACCGCGACATCGCCGCACTGCTGGCCGCGGGTTCAGACCTCGCCACCGGCCTGGCGGCTGCCGTGGCGCTGTATGGCAACGCTTTCCAGCCAAGCGAGTGCCGCAAGGCGCTGGTCTATTTCGAGGGTGGCGACCTGCAAAGCCTGTCCGATGACGAAAAGGCCCGGTTGGTGAAGTCCGTGAGCGTCGTGCGGGACCTGCCGCGCATCCCAACTTCCGGTGCTGTGTCTCGATGAGCGAACCACGAGGGCTGTGCGGCCAGCAAGGCAGCCAAGATGGAGCCAGATCTTGCGTTACAGGCGGTAGATGTCGGCCGGTGAGGACGACGTAGTCAGGCGCCCTGTTCGCCGTGCGGCAAAATCACCGAAAGCCGGAGTCCAATGTCTTGGGCAGCCCGCGAAGGCCGGAGTCGCTTGTCGATGACGAGAACGTTGTCCCCGACATCTCTCCAGTAGACTTATCAGTAGCAGGAGGCGGCTATGAACATCACCACCTTACGTGATCTACCCGTTGCGCAGCGTCTTCACCTGGTTGAAGAGCTCTGGGACAGCATTGCTTCTGACCAGAAAGCCCTGCCCCTCACGGATGAGCAGCGCGAAGAGCTGGATCGGCGCCTGGATGCCTACGAGCTGGATGGCGATGCTGGGCGTCCCGCCGACGTGGTACTGGCCGAAATCCGCAGGCGTTTATGACGCCTCAACTCCGGGTCCGACCCGAAGCGGAGCAGGACATCGAAGAAGCGGCGGATTGGTACGAGCAGCAACGGTCGGGATTGGGCAACGATTTCCTTGACGAAGTCATGCGGACTTTCAGCAAAATCTCCGCCCAACCTGCTTTGTACCCGACCCTTCACCGCGATACACACCGTGCTTTGACACTCCGTTTCCCATTCGGCGTGTTCTATCGCGTGCAAGACAGCAAGGTCGTTGTCATTGCTGTCTTGCACGGCAGTCGCAGTCCACGGCGGTGGAAGCAAAGAACGTAACCGATCGTCAGCCCGTGCGCTCAGCCGTTGCGCGCGTTCGCGCCCTTTTGTAGGAGCCCGTCGGCGGGCGATGCTCTTCGGTATGCAATCGGAAAACCGGATCGGGACTCAACATGCCAACCGTCTTCGAAAAGCTGAATTTCAAGGACCAGCGCGAGATCCTGGTCATCAACGCTCCCGCATCCTTCGAACCGGCCTTGGCGGCGCTCACCCATGTCCGCGTGTTGCGCAAGGCCCAGGACCTCGAGGTCATCCACTTTGCCCTGGCGTTCGCCACCGAGCAGGCCGAAGTGGACAGGCTGGCCCACGCCCTGGTGAAGAAGGCGCCCGGCGACCCGTTGCTCTGGTTCGCCTACCCGAAGGGCTCATCCAAGAGATACCGGTGCGCATTCAATCGCGACACCGGTTGGGACGTCCTGAGAAGCCTGGGCTTCGACACGGTACGCGCGGTCGCCATCGACGAAGACTGGTCGGCGCTGCGCTTCCGACGCCTGGAATGCATCGGCGCGACCGGCAAATCGCCCGGGGCGAGAGGGAACCGCGACCCGTAGATATTGCTGTCCCTTTACTTTCGTGACCGGCGAACTTGCTTGTGCCGCTGTAATCGGACGATTACAATCGGATCATGTTCACGATCAAGCAGACGGTCGAGTTCACCGTGTGGATCGACGGGCTCAGGGACGGCACGACCCGACGGCGCCTGCAAACCCGGCCGCGCAAGCTTTCGCTGGGCATCTGGGGTGACGCAGAGCCGGTCGGCGCAGGCGTGAGTGAACTACGTGAACACTTTGGCGCAGGCTGGCGCACGTACGCATTCAGCGCGGACCGGTGATTGTCGTGATGCTGGGTGGCGGCACCAAGCGCACGCAGGCAGCAGATATCGCCGCCGCCCGAAAACTCGCCGCCATGTTGGAGGACTGAAGCATGACCAAGAAAAAGATCCGTATCGCCAGCCTGAAGACCTTCGACATGGCCGAGCATCTGGACAGCGGGCAAGCCATTGCCGAGTACCTCACGCTCGTGATCGAGGAGAACAACCCGGCGTTTCTTGCCGCGGCGTTGGGCGATGTGGCCCGCGCGCGTGGCATGGCAAAGATTGCCGAGGATTCCGGCATCACCCGCGAAGCGCTCTACAAGGCCCTGCGGCCGGATGCGCAGCCGCGGTTCGATACGATTCAGCGCGTCATGGCGGCGCTGGGCGTGAAGTTGACTGCCGTACCGGCTTGAAAGGGCCTGGCTCGTAATAAGGGGACGGAAGCAATCAATCCCTGGGTTTGCGAGGTGCGGCCGTTGCCTGGATGCTTGGTTGGGTCACGTCGCAAGTCTGGCAACGAGATTTAATTGCCTCCGTCCCTTTACTTTGGGCTGGCGCCAGAGAAAGCCAAAATGGCGATGGCCCTGCTGTCCGGCAACCGTCACTACAAGTGGCAGGACATCCAACCGAGGCATTGGTTGTCCACCGCGCGGATCTGCGGCATCGACCGGGACGCGGCCAGGACGATCATCGGCGATCTGGTCGAAGCCACGCCCAAGGTCGTGGCGGCAGCGAACGCAGCGCTGCCAGGTGAATTTCCGGCTAGCGTGAGTGACCCCATCCTGCGAGGTCTGGAGGCTTCGGCTGGGAAGCTGGCTGCGTTCGTGTGAGAGGCGAAAACGAGCAAGTTCACCTCATTCCCTTATCGCGATCTTTATGTCGTGATGCCCATGACGTGCAGGTAAGCCTTGGCAGAGTGTTCGACCGAATGCGCCATCCCAGCCGCCACCAGCAGCGCAGGGTCAATCTCAACGTCGCGGCTCAAGGTGCGATGCAAAGCACGGGTCAAAGCGGCCACGTCGTCGACAGGCACGAGCTGCCCCAACTTGCCCCCTTGCAGGATTTCACTCGGTCCGTGAGGGCAATCGGTTGCGATCACCTGACAGCCACACGCCATCGCTTCCACCAGCACGTTCCCGTACCCCTCATATCGTGAGGGCAGCACGACGACGCGGCATCGCCGCATGAGCGGGAACGGGTTATCGATGAAAGGCTCGAAATGTGTGCGCTTTCTTATGCCGAGATCATTGGCTAGCGCGCTGAGCGCATCATGTTTTCTGCCATCACCCACAACGAGCAGATCAGCCTGGTAACCCGCACCGAGCGCAGCGAACGCCCGCACGAGCAGTTCGACGTTTTTTTGCGCCTCGAGGCGACCGAAGAAGCCAACGACCGGGCGGTTATTTCCAGTTGGCCATTTAATCGCAAGTGGCGCGTCGCGCCGCACCGGGAAATCGGTGCCGATGACAGGGTTGTGAATCAGGTGCACATCGCTCGGATTACGCCTGAACGCTGTAGTCAATTCGGAAATTAGACCTTGTGAAACCGCTACAACGGCATCGACATGCCGATAACCATGACGGACGAAGGATTCAGTTACCCGGTTAGTAATTCGTCGGTTTGGCGAATGGATAGCGTGCGAGCCAAGGATGGAGGTGTGTACGCCCACCAGCACAAAATAGCGCTGCCGAGTGAGTACTCGTGCAACCATAAGCATTAGGCTCACGTCATCATTCGTGCTCATGACGTGCGTCGGCCGCGTGCCCCATAAATACGCTAACAAATCCGGGAAAAATCGCATGCGACCCTTTTCCCCAACCAACACGAGGCCAACGCCTTGCGGCAAATTCAGTCCGACCGCTGGTTGCCGTGTACGCGTAACGATGTCGACAGCCAAGCCAACTGACCGAAAATAGCCGGCCAACGCCATGTGAACCTTCGTGACCCCGTCAAGCTCGAGTCGCGGGAGAACGATCGCTATTCGTGGAGTGGCTGCCACCACGTTTGCCTCGCTGCGTGCGGCCCAGTTTGTGAAGGAAGTGGCTCGACCACGCATAGGTTACAATCAGGCCCGATAATTGGTCAGGCGATTTCCGAGGTAGCGGATCGGCGCGTGCGCCCAGCGCAATGGTACCAGTGCTAGCTCGATGGTCAGGGGACTGATGCCACGTATCCACCGCGATTGTTGCAGTCGCGAAGGAGGTCGCTCCGTTGGAGCGTACCGAGTGGCGGCATCGGCGACTTGACGAAAGTAGGGGATGTCATAACGGAGGCCCTTCTGGATTAAACCCCAGAGCCCCCTTGCCAATGCTTGCCGCCTAGCGTCGTCGAGCCGTCCGGCCCCGTCGAGTCGGGCTCCCCCTCGGAGCAGGACGTCCGCAGTACGGCGTAGCGTACTCGCGCCCGGATCTCTCCCGTACGAAAGCCTCGCCCACGAGCCCTGAACCCATGCGACCACGTCTGCATCCAATTTGATCCAGTCCATTTCACGCGCCGCTACTAGGTCCACCAACCACTCAACGTCCTCGTTCAGGCTGCTGGCTTCGTTCCACGCCAAGCCGGCCAGAGCTGCACGTCGGTAGACATGCGAACCGACCTGTGCGTGCCCTCCCGGGCACAGCATCGCCGCGCAGAAATCCGTCGTTGTGGGTTGCCGACGCACTCCGATATTGTGGCCATCCGCAGTCACCACTCGAATGTTGCCTGAGCACACATCTGCCGCACTTTCGGCGAGCACACGCACCTGTGCCGACGCCGATGGCAAAAAATAATCGTCGTCATCGAGAAAGCGAACGAAGGGCCGAGTCGCAGCAGCAAGACCATGGTTACGGGCCGCAGCGACGCCGACCCGGTCGGTGGGCAGCACGCGGATACGGCTATCGTTGACCAGGCTACCCAGTGATAAACGCCACGTCAGGTCCCCGCCGTTAGGCACGACGATGACCTCGACATCGCAATCCTGACACTCCAACGCGGAGCGTACCGCCCGCGGTAACACGACAGGGCGAAAGTGAGTCGGGATGATGGTGCTTAGTCCAATCACGTTCGTCGCCATATCGAATACGCACGCCTTCCTGAACAAAACGTCAAAAGCTTCGACCATGCTGAGTGAAGGGGAGCCGACTACTTCATTATCGGTGCCATCAGACTTTCACACTAGCGAGAACTTACGATGTCAACATCTTACTTCACCCGCTTCCTTCGATCTCATCATTTTGTGTTCTTGCACCACAGACAGTGAAAAGCGTTGCACAAATTATGGTCATCATCGCCAACGTAACCTCGCCCAATGGAATATTCGATTACTACCACACATTTAAATGGCACAGATACATATGTTGGCATATTTCCGAAGCATGTTATCAACTCAAATTAAGTGCCACTGGACCGGAATGTTCCCCCAACACGCACGGGCGACAAATTCATGCGAACCTTGACTAGTTGCTACCCGAGGTCGTCTGATACCTATAGGTACGGCACTGGTTGTACACTTGTTTGCATGCCTAAACCGCGAGCGACGTGACTGGTCACATCCATGATAGCGGCACCCTTTAGGTCAACGGCCGCGACGCAACGTTCGATAACATTCTATCTTCACTCCGTACTATCGTTCGTTATTGTCTCAACTCGCACCAGTACGGGCTGAACGCCGTCGTTATTCAGGTATAGTTATGAATATAATGATTGTTAGCCCTTATTTGTCAACGACTTACGGGGGGGCTCAACTGTCGCTCATCACGTTAATCGAACACCTGTCTAGAACTCATAACATCAGCGTAATATGCAACGAACTAGATAGTCACACGTTACGTTCTTTGTCGGTATCGGTATACTCAATCGCTTGGCATAAACACGATTCGATAAAGGTGTATGGTCTACGCGCGGCAGGAAGATTATTCAAAAAACTTATGTATGCTCGCGAACTACACAAGTTCGCGCGTCATGTAGAAGTATTCCTACAGCCGGACATCATAATTTCGCAAAAGCCGCCATTTCCATATGAGTCCTCCAAGACTCGTACCATTTGTTTCGTTCGCGATCTATTTTTCATTTCCTATTTTGGTCACAAACGAAGTTATAACTTAATTTATAAAGTGATCAGTCACTTGTATCATAGGAAGTTAATTTCAGCACTGCATCGCGTTGATACCGTTGTAGCTAATAGTGTTTATACGCATACTCGTTTGAAGGATTTCAAAATAAATTCCGAAGTAATCTATCCATTTATCACCACGGGTTCTCGTGACCATAACCCGGATGCTTATACATTGCCTAAATGTGCTTATGTATTATTCTTGGCAGCCACTCTCTCTCGTGAAAAGGGAGTGGAAGTATTGCGGGCGATAATTAGGGCAATGCCAAGTCAACATTTCGTTGTGATCGGGGCGGAAGCCGGCCTGGAACCGCTAACTCCCGCGCCGAATCTTACGCGAATTGACTGGGTGGAAGATCCAACGGAAGCGCTGGAAATGGCGACCGCCCTAATCGTGCCATCTGTTTGGCCAGAGACCTTTGGACGTGTCGTGATCGAGGCTCAGAGACTCGGCATACCCATCGTGGGCAACGGCGTGGGAGGTTTGCCAGATGTCATCGGTGATGGCGGGATATCGATCGATCCGTCGGCCACAGTATCTACTTGGGTTGAAGCCATAACCTCAATCTGTAGCGACCCCACGAAGAGGGAGCGGTTAAGCGAGTTAGCTAGAGAGAACGCTACGAAATACCAATTGGAAGAAACGTTAAGTCAGTTTGACAAAGTACTTAACCGAATTTCCACGAGTGCACTCTCCTAGCGTCCGTGAAGAGTGCTGAAGTGAGAAGTAATACTGTGGTGTATTAGTATTGTTTTCGCATTACCTTTTTTGCAAAAAGAATATTGTATGTTGCGTACCGAATTAGTGCGCATCGTAGTGCCGGTGTAACACGATTGCTACAGTATTTACACATACAAGGGCCGTGAAGTCGAATGTCCTAGTCAAGCCTAATTAGTGCTTGGAGAGGCTCAAATGACGTCAGTGAATATGAACCGAGAAGAGGGGAACCGTCAGGTGCAAGTGCCGAAACCGAAGCTTAGCGTTACTGAGATAGTGATTGCTTATGCTCCATTCACTAATCCGGGAAGAAATACTTATGTTGAGCGATCAATAGAAATTCTCAAAACTATTGGACACGTCGTACCACTACCACGTACTCGGACGATCTTAAAAAATTGGCTATCTCTGCGATTTCACCGATATGACATCGCGATCTCCAATTGGGAGGACACATGGGTCGGCTCAACCCCGCCCGGACGCTTCAGTATTCCCGGGGCACTAGCTTTTCTGTGTCGAATTGCCATCTTACAGATCTGTGCGAGGAGAACCGTATTCGTACGCCACGACAACTATCCGCACGGTCTCCGAGGATGGAGTGCCACATTAGCAAGATGGGTGGTCAATCTAACGGATAATGTTTTTAGTTTGGTGGTTGTTCATTCTGGCGCGGATATTGGCCACAACCGTGTGTATGTACCACACCCGAAGTATCTTTCAAGTCGTCATCGTGATTTTGCGTCACAGTCGATGCGCGAAGCTTACTTCGTGGCGTTCGGAAGAATCCTTCCATACAAAAAGTTAGACCAGCTCATCCGAACTTTTCCCTCGCATGTAAGACTAATCATAGCGGGGCCGTGTGAGGACTTATCCTATCTACACACTTTAACAAAATTGGCCGACGATAAGAATGTACAAGTTATGGCTAGGGCGCTAGATGGCGAGGAAGCTGACGAGTTAGTTTCCCGAGCTAGGGGCCTTATAATCTGCCATAACAGCGAGGACATGATTGTTAGCGGTAGCTACTTTTTCGCATTGTGTAATGGTACTCCTACACTCGCGATGGAGCATTGCTTCTACAATTGGTTGCTAAATACGGAACATGCGCCCGGATTATTTGTATTTCGCGACATCAGCGACCTATGTTCCAATTTGGAGGTTGTGCGATCAGTATCAACCTCACAGTTATTAAACTACGCCGAGGAGAAGCATGGTGACGATCAAGTTGCGCTTGCGTGGCGACGTGCTTTTGAGTTAATCGATGCACTATAAGTTCATCATTTCAAGTACAGATAGAAAAATCCCCTTACGCAATGCGTACATACGCTATTGCTTGAGGCCGGTTGATTCGCGGACTCGAGGTGAACGGTTTAATCTATGGTAAAGGGAAGGATAGAAAGTACGTAGACAATACAAGCAAGCGTGCGCCAAGTGGGCCTCGTCTTGGAGATATTGTTCGCAGCGGAACGAGTCTACCGCAGATGTGTCCGTGTGATATGTTTTGGTGAAGAACGAGTCGAGGAATCGAGTGCGTAAACTATCTTGGTAGCGTCGCGCATAATCACGGTGGCAAATATAGAGTTTGTTCGATCCTATGGCGAACGGAACCAGAGCGCAGCGAGTTTGATCTTGCCAGAGGGAGTAAGCGTACGTTACTTCGGGCCAATCAGCCCTGCAATAGTCGTCGAGTGCTATGACGCCGGCATGTGCCAGTGTCGATTCTGCTAACCGTAAGTCATTTTCTACGATCGTCTTCCAATGCCCGCCATCAATGCTGAAATATCGAATTCGATGTGGCCCTGTGAGTTCTAGAATCTCGGCGGGAGTTATTAAATCTGAGGACTTCTGAATTGTGATTATCTGCACTTCCGGTATATTGAATTTTCGCAGGTTACGGCGGAATATCGCTAGATCACCTTTGCCTGACCGATCTTTATTGAGATGTTGGTCACCGAAGATGTCAATTGCGACCGCGTGTTCGTCTTTGCGGAGCGCAAGGCAAAGTGGGACGAAGGATTTTCCATGATGGACACCAATTTCTAGGCAATCTCCTTGAATTCCAGAGGTATCTTGAAAGGTCAAGATAGCTCCCATTATTTCCGCATCGATTCGTTGGAACCAACCTTTAACGGATGATTTGTGGCTACGAAGATACGTCCAGAGTTTATTTGGCATTTGTTTTGATTACTAAGATTGGTGGAATCCGTTCAAATGAAATATAAAATATCGTTACTATGGGGAGATTTGAAGTCTTGATGTGGATGGTAGGTGGTTTTTAGTGTCTAGTAATTTTGTGAATACAAAGAACCTATGGTAGAGGTTTTCATGCACACGAAATGTACGGATATCATATTGTTGCGCTACTCTGCGCATTTGCGTGATGACATCAACTAGCTTGTACCCTTGTTTATTTATTTCCCAGTAGTGCTCGCCGTTAAATACATGTATTCGGCGGCGGGCAAACGGGTTGCGGAGCACGAATCTTAAGGTCCTTAAGTACGGAAAATTGATTGTTTCGTCCCACCCGCGCGCGGCGTCGGGTAGGCTGAGAATAACGGCCTTACGGGCAACACGACAACATTCTGCAAGAGCTTTCAAGCTATGTTCGAATGGCATGTGTTCGAGCACTTGGAATGCACATACCGTATCAACGCTGTTGTCTGCTAGAGGGATATTGTCGGCCGAACCTGTATAGTCAGGTTGAAGTTCAGGGTCCAGATCAAGGGTTTTGACGGATAAGCCGTAGACCTTAGCGCAGGTTGTAAATATACCGGCGCCAGGACCAATTTCGAGAATACTTTCAGGGTGCGTGTCGATCACTTCTTTCAGTTGGTGCCATGTGCTTATCCAACGCCCCTTGCTCATGTAAGTACTGAAGTTGTAATGGCTTTTGTCAACCTGCTTTTTCATAATCTGCCGTATCGTTTCACAGAATGGCGAGCGGAGTTAAAGGTTTCTGATCATGGTGTCCGACTGTCGCTACGTACCTTCTTGAGGTTGGGGCCAACCGATGTTTGATTTTTCTATATCCGACGAGGATAGAGGTCAATTTTACAAGTGCGATAGCCTGTTCCTTGATGTTGGTTTCCAAACGATGAAGCATATCGCTGCGAAACACGGTCAGCTTTTTCATAGTAGGGAAAAATGTGTCGAGAATATTTCTAGAGACGTTTTCATGGGGCGCTTTCTTTATAAAAAATATCGTGTGAGGTGTATGTAATGCTTGCTTACGGCCCTTCACTATGCTCGGCAAGCATGGCCCGTACGGCTGCTTCGAGCGGTGGCGGATTGTGCTTGAGTACCGTCAGTACGGTTTCTGGGTCGATGTCACCAAGGTGGAGGGCATAAGCATGCCAACGCTTGCTCACAGGTCCACGGCCTCACGCAATACCGCGTCGCGGATGTGCCGGTTCAGCTCGTGCTCGGGAACCACGTCCAGGCGGCGCCCGGTGAACTCGGTGAGGCGTCGTTGCAACGGGATGCGCTGGGCTATCAGGTCGTAGCCGCGCGGAAGATCGACGAGGAAGTCGATATCACTGTCGGGACGCTCTTCACTCCGCGCGACGGAACCGAATACGCGGATGCGGCGCGCGCCGTAGCGGCGGCATGCGGCGTTGATCTGGTCCCTGCTTTGACGGAGTTGTTCCAGTAGCATCGTCGAGTCCAGGATGTGTGTCTGCGAAAGAGGTGTCGGGGACAGTTTTGGCAGGGTAGCTTCGGCAACTTGTCTTTGGCCCCATCCTCAGCAGCTAGCGTAACCCAACCGGTCGAAGTCGATGTGCCGCAAGGGATGTGGAAGCAGGTGCCGGGGGCAATTTTTCGGATCGGCTCTGCAGAGATTGTCTTTGACGCAGATGGCACCTACTCGAGCGCCGTTATTCCCGCGAAGGCGGGAATCCAGTGACTTCAAGTCTTCATGGGATTGCCAAAGTCGCTGGATCCCCGCCTTCGCGGGGATGACGAGCGTGGGTGGTCGTGCTTAAGTAAGTGCCATTCGTCCCTGACACCTGTCTCCCACGCACTGCGAGGTGAACTCATGTTCCGCCTGCTTCTAAGCCTCACGGCCATCGCCGCCCTGGCCACCGCGTGCAGCGCACCGTCGCCCGATCAGGTCCTCGCCAACCTCCCCAACGTCAGCTTCCCCGCGCCGCACCGCGTGGCGGCGGGTGCGCTGCAGGCTGGCGACCTGCCGGCGCTGCAGGCGGCCGGGGTGCGTGAGGTCATCAACCTGCGTGCGGCCAGCGAGACGCCGGATTTTGACGAGGCGGCGGCGGTGGAGGGGGCAGGCATCGACTATCGCCACCTGCCGATCCGTGGGCCACAGGACCTGACCAGGGGCAATGTGCTGGCGTTCGACAAGCTGCTGGGCGACGCCGGTGACGGGCTGACCGTGGTGCATTGCGCCAGCAGCAACCGCGTGGGCGCGATGATCGCGTTGCGCGCGGCGCTGGTGGAGGGCGCGTCCGCGGATGCGGCGCTGGCGGAGGGGCGGCGCTGGGGCCTGAAGAGCCTGGAGCCGCAGGTGCGCGAGCGGCTGGCGGCGTGGTCTTCCGGGGCGGGTGGGGTGGCGCCGGCAGCGTCGTCGGCACGTTGAGACGATGGGGGTGTGGCTGGGGTTACAAGAGCATCGCTCGCTCGCGGGCTCCTACAACGCATCAGGGGAGTGACGCTGCTGGTGGGTGGCTATGCCGCCGCCAGTTCGACTTTCACCCGGTAGCCCAACGCCTGTGCTGCACGGCTCAGTGTGTCGATGGTCAAACCGGTATCGGTATCGTCGAGCAGGCGATCGAGCATGGAGCGGCTGGTGTGCATCCGTTGCGCCATGACGGTCTTGGTCACCCCCTGGGCCTGCATGGCTTCGCGCAGTTGCCAGGCAATGACGCGCTTGATGGCGCGCGCCGATACCTCTTCCAGCACACCGTCTTCGGCCAGGAGATCATCCAGGGCGCTGCCAATGTGGACGTTGTGCTTGGCCATGATGAACCTCGTTTGTTCGGCGCAGAGCCACCGCAGATCGGCCTTGGGCGTCTAGTCAGTCTTCTTGATGAAGCCGTGCAACAGGACCATGCGAGGTCCGTCTGTGGTGAACAGCACCCGTGCGATGCCTGCGCCGATCGTACTTCGTACTTCCCACAGTCCTGGTTCCATCTTGCGTACCAAAGGCATGCCAAGTGGCCAGCCGTACTGCACGGTTTTGATGTCTTCGCCGATCGTTTTGCGAGCCTCAGGCGGTAATGATTTCAGCCAATCTCGCACCGGCTCGCGGCCTTGAGCGTTGGCGTAAAAGCGAACCGCAAGGATGGGCAGGCATCGCGTGGCCGTATTGTACTTTTTTTGGTACTAGGGCAAGGCAGCCCTTTGCCGATGCAGTTGGCGTGGCGGCTTGGTACGAGGAGGCACGATGCCAGGTGGTGGTGACCTTGCCATCGGAAAACGTACCCTTTGTTGCGTAATCCAATCCCAGCAAGGAGAACGACATCACGAAGGCAACACGTGGGCTGACCGTGGTGCATTGCGCCAGCAGCAACCGGGTGGGCGCGATGATCGCGTTGCGCGCGGCGCTGGTGGATGGCGCGTCCGCGGATGTGGCGCTGGCCGAGGGGCGACGCTGGGGGCTGAAGAGCCTGGAGCCGCAGGTGCGCGAGCGGCTGGCGGCGTGGTCTACAGAGGCAGAAGGCATGGCGCCGGTATCGTCATCGCGTTGAGGGCGGGGGTGACCCGTTTTTGCCTCAAGCAGGGGTGACGGGGGTCTGGGTGTCGATGGAGACGATCGCGGTGCAGGCGGCCAGCGAGGCCTGCTTGTGCGCGATGATCACGATGGTCTTGTGCCCGGAGAGCTGGCCGATGGCGTCGTTGAGCGCCTGTTCGGTCTGCGCGTCCAGCGCGCTGGTGGCTTCGTCCATGAACAGCACGGGTGGGTCGCGGTACAGCGCGCGGGCGATGCCGATGCGCTGGCGCTGGCCGCCGGAGAGGCGGATGCCGCGGTCGCCGATCGGAGTGGCGTAGCCGTCCTTCAGCTCGTTGGCGATGAAGTCGTGGATTTGCGCGGCGCGTGCGGCGCGTTCCACGGCTTGCGCGTCGATGTCCGCGCGCGGCACGCCGAAGGCGATGTTCTCGGCGATGCTGGCATCGGCCAGGTAGATGTGCTGCGGCACGTAGCCGATCGCGCGCTGCCAGGCGGCGACGTTGCTGGCGTCTATGGGCAGGTCGTCCACGCGCAGGCTGCCGGCCTGGGGTTCCAGCAGGCCGAGCAGGATGTCCATGAGCGTGCTCTTGCCGGCGCCGGTGCGGCCGACGATGCCGACGCTGGTGCCGGCCGGGATGACCAGGTCAAAGCCGTCCAGCACGGCTTTGGCCGGTGCCGATGGGTAGGCGTAACGCACGCCCTGCAGACGGATCTCGCGCTGCGGCGCCAGCGCGGCGGCCGGGGCATCCGACGGGGTGGTTGGCAGTGCCAGGTCGCGGCCCACCGTCTCCAGCGCCGCGGAGGAAAACTTCAGCTTGGCGAAGCCGCGGTACATGATCTGCGCCGCCGGCAACATGCGGTAGGCGGCAAAGCCATACAGGCCCAGGGCCGGCAATACGCGCGCGACGTCGCTGCTCTGCGACATCAGCAGCAAGGCCATCGCGATCAGGCCGGTGTAGCCCACGGCTTCCACCATGTACAGCGGCGACTGGGCCAGGGTATCGCCCGTGGCGAGGTGCCGCGAAAACAAGCGCGAGGACTGGTCGAACGCCTGTTGGTAGGCGCTGGCGGCGTGCGTGACCTTGACGTCCTTGATGCCGTCCAGCACTTCCTTGCAGCTCTGGTAGCGCTGCGCATTGGCCGCCTGGCGCTCCGCACCGATGCGCGCCAGGCGCCGGCGCACCACGGCGTAGATCACGGCGTAGAGCGCGCCGACCAGGGCCACGAAGGCGATGGCGATCAGCGGGTTGTACAGGAAGATCAGCAGCACCATCGCCAGCAGCACCGCCCCCTGGGCAACCAGTTGCGACAGCGGCTGGATCAGGTTGAACATGAGCTGGTCCACCTCGCTCAGCACGTTGCGGCTCAGCACCGAGGGGTTGTGTTCCAGGAAGAACTCATAGGGCTGGTGCAGGTAGCGCGCGAGCAGGCGCGAGCTGATGGTGTGGCGCAGCAGGTGGATGAAGCGGTTGATGAGGTGCAGCGTGATCGTCTTGAATGCCGACGAGCCCAGCACGAAGGCGATCGAGGCCAGCCCCAGGGCCACGATGAAGGCGCGACGGGTGCCGAAGCCGAAGCCCGTGTACAACCCGTGCAGCCACGCGTTGTCCTGGATGATCGTCGGTCGGCTCAGGACCGACAGGAAGGGCATGATCGACAGTACGCTGCCGGTCTCGGCGGCGGCCATCAGCACCACCAGCACCAGCATGCCGACGGATTGGCGCCGCTCGGGCGGCGTGAGGATGCCCCAGATTTTCTTCAGGTCGCTGACCATGCGGCCCCATCATAAAGGGACGCGGCCAATGGAACCGTTTCATCTTCCTTGGCCAGTTCAAGAACTCCCGCGCAGGTCATGCGTGAACCGTCGCGTGCTCAGGGGCCAGATCGATCGGTTCCAGCAAACACGAGTACCGCCTGGTGGCAGTGGGGACAATGTTTCTCAGCGGGCTACCCGTCATGGGTCCACATGCGCAGAATCTTGAACACCCGCTCTTTCTCCAGCACCAGGTAGACCAGGCGACGCTGCACGTCGATCCGCCGCGAACGGGTGCCGGCAAGATCTCCGACGGGCTTTTCGTAAGGCGGGGGCGCGCCACCTTGCTCAGCGCCGCCGGTCGTGTACTGCATGCAGCGGCAGGTACTCCAGGCGCAGGCCGGAGAACCGTTCGAAATCGCGGTCGTAGGTGCCGAGGATGGCGCCGTGCTCGATGGCGATGGCGGCCAGGTGCGCGTCGGTGGTGAGGTTGCCGCCGCTGCCGGCGCCGATCAGCAGACGCGCCAGCAACGCTCCGTGGCGGTCGGTGGGGTTGAGGATGCGTGCGTGCGGGTGGTGCAACCAGTCGTCGACGAGGCCCAGCGCGTCGTCGATGGTCAGGGGGGCCGCGAAGATGCCGGAGCGCGTGGTCAGGCGGATAAAGCCCAGCAAGGCGACCCATGCAAAACCTATTCCGGCTGGCTCGGCGAATGCAGCTTCCAGCCAATCGGCAGCCTCGCGCTGATGCGGGCTGTCGGCGTTGACGGCGTAGAGCAACACGTTGACATCGGGTGTTTTCACGGCGCGCGGTAGTGGCGCGTGGTGTGTTGGTCGTCGAGCTCACCCGCCAGCGACAAGGCCTTGGTCAGATCGGCCCGGGGCCGGCCGAGGCTGAAACTGCGCTGGCGGAACGGCTCGACCTTGGCGCCGGATGCGTTCGCCACGCCGGCCCGGACGGCCTGGTTCAGCGCCTGCTTGAAGGACAAGCCGCGCTCGCGCATGGCCTTCCTGACCAGCACTTCGACATCGGGATCGAGGGTGACCGTGGTACGCATGACAGCGACCGCATCATGGATAAGGCATCATGATGCCACGAATATGAAACGGTATGGTCAATCAAGCCCTTGCAACCAGTCGCGGGTCTCACACGCAGGTCAGGCCACGACGGCGCGGGCGCGGCTGGGACGGGTCATGAACACGGTGGTGGCGACGGCGGCGGCGCAGGCCAGGGCGACGTACCACACCGGGGACATGGGGTCGCGCACCATCCACAGGGTGACCAGGAGCGGGGTCACCCCGCCGGAAATGGCATAGGCGATGTTGTAGGCAAAGGAAATGCCGGAGAAGCGGATGGCCGGCGGGAACAGCCGCACCATCAGCACCGGCACCACGCCGACCACGCCGACGGCGAAGCCGGCCAGCGCGTAGGCCGCGGTGAACCAGCGGGGCAGGCTGGTCAGCACCGCGTAGAGCAGCAACGTGGTGATCGCCAGCAACAGGGCGCCGATGCCGATCGTGCGCCAGGCGCCCCAGCGGTCGGCGGCCACGCCGTAGGCGGCGCAGCCGAGGACCAGCATGAGCGTGGCCAGGCTGTTCGCGCGCTGCGCGTGCACGGGGGTCACGCCGAACGCGGACTGGGCGAAGGTTGGCGTCATCAGGATCACCACGACGATGCCGGCGGTCAGGAACCAGGTGAGCACCATGGACACGGCAATTGCGCGGCCATGGCCATGCAGCACCTGCTTGATCGGCAGGCCGCGTGCCAGCGCGTTGTGTGCACGCATGGCCTCGAAGATGGGCGTTTCGCGCAGGTAGGCGCGCAGCCATACGGCGAGCAGGCCGAACGCGCCGCCCAGTACGAACGGCAGGCGCCACGCCCAGGCCAGGATCTCGCTGCTGCTCCAGAGGCTGTTGACCGCGGTAGCCGCCAGCGAGCCCATCAGGATGCCCAGCGTCAGCCCGCCGGTGAGCACGCCGCAAGCCAGGCCCACGCGGTGCGGCGGTACATGTTCGGAGACGAACACCCAGGCGCCCGGCACCTCGCCGCCCACCGCCGCGCCCTGCAGCAGGCGCAGCAGCAAGAGCAGCAACGGTGCCCACAGTCCGGCGCTGGCATAGACCGGCAGGAAGGCGATGGCGAGCGTCGGCACCGCCATCAGCAGCACGCTCAGCATGAACATGCGCTTGCGCCCGGCGCGGTCACCGAAGTGCGCCATGATGATGCCGCCGACCGGGCGGGCCAGGTAGCCGGCGGCAAAGATGCCGAAGGTCTGCAATTGGCGCACCCACTCCGGCAGCTCGGGCGGGAAGAACAGTTGCGCCATCACCGCGGCGAAGAACACGAAGACGATGAAGTCGTAGAACTCGAGCGCGCCGCCCATCGCCGACAGCACCAGCGTGCGCAGCTCGCCGCGTGTCAGCCCCCTGGCGTCGGTTCGTGTCATACCCGCCGCACTTTAAACGCTGTCGGGCCCGAATGGCACCCGTCTTCCGCCACGTCACGGCAAAGCCACTGGATTCCCGCTTGCGCGGGAATGACGAGGATGAACGCGAACTCCCATTTCGTCATTCCCGCGAAAGCGGGAATCCAGTAGCTCCGACCTTCCATAAGCCGTGAGCCCCGGCCCGCCATTCCCGCGAAAGCGGGAATCCAGTAGTTTTCCTCCCATGAAGCGCGATTTCCAGCCCGCCACCTACATCATGGCCAACCGCCGCAACGGCACCCTGTACGTCGGTGCCACCTCGAACCTGGTCCAGCGCGTCTGGCAGGATCGGGAGGGCGTCGCCGATGGCTTCACCAGCAAATACGGCACCAAGCTGCTCGTGTGGTTCGAACTGCACGCCACGATGGAGCAGACCATCGCCCGTGGGAAGTCGCTGAAGAAATGGAATCGCGTATGGAAACTCGAACTGATCGACGCGGCCAATCCGGATTGGCACGATCGCTGGGCGGAAATTACGGGTGCCTCGTGAGGGAAAGGCTTGGGGCGTGGTGAAATAGCCCTGGATTCCCGCTTTCGCGGGAATGACGAAGGGGAGAGTTCGGATGGCGGCAGGGGGCGGGCACGGCACGAGGCGGCTTTTGAGTCGGGTTTGTGCTCGGCAGCCGAGGAGAGGAGAGCTTGGATGGCGGCAGGGGATGATCTGCGCGCAGTGTTACAGTGCCGCGCAATCTCCGCTACGCCCCCATCCCCACCGGCGACATCATTGATGACGACTTCCGCAGCCCGTTCCATCGGTACGCCTGGCCACCCGTGGGGCGAGGCCGAGGTGGCGGCGTGGCGGGCGCGGCAGGTGCGCCGGCGCAGCTACGCTGCCGACGTGGTGGGCCGCGTCGACGCCCTGCGTGCGCGCTACGAGGTGGTGCAGTATGGCCGCCTGGATTACCGGCCGGACGGCTATCCGCTGTTCGCGCTGAAGAGCCGCGTCTGGCGCGATGAGCTGCCCATTGCTCTGGTCACCGGCGGCGTGCACGGCTACGAGACGAGCGGCGTAGCCGGCGCCCTGGCGTTTGCGGAAACCCACGCGGCGATCTATGCCGATCGCCTCAACCTGGTGGTGGCGCCGTGCGTGAGCCCATGGGCCTATGAGCACATCCAGCGCTGGAATCCGCAGGCGCTCGATCCAAACCGCAATTTCCGCGCCGGCGGTGCGGCGGCGGAGTGCGCGGCGTTGCTGGACCTGGTGGCGCCCTGGCGCGGCCAGGTGCTGGTGCACATCGACCTGCATGAGACCACCGACTCGGACGAGGCGGAGTTCCGTCCCGCGCTGGCCGCGCGGGATGGCGTGGCGTTCGTGCCGGGGAGCATTCCGGATGGTTTTTACCTGGTGGCCGACAGCGACAATCCGCAGCTCGGTTTCCAGCGGGCCGTGCTCGATGCCGTGGCCAGGGTCACGCATATTGCGCCGGCCGACGAGGGCGGCGAGATCATTGGTTCACCAGAACTTGCCCCCGGCGTCATCGCCTATGCGTTTGCCGCGCTGGGCTTGTGCGCTGGCATCACCGGCGCGCGCTACCAGACCACGACCGAGGTATATCCGGACAGCCCGCGCGCTACACCCGAACAATGCATCGCCGCCCAGGTGGCTGCCGCTGGCGCCGCGCTCAGCTTCGCCCTGCGCTGACTCATTGCGATGGCGCCGTGGTGGCGCGGGACGGCGGGTGCGCATCAGGAGACGGGCTGGGCGCGGCGGCGCCAGGTGGCGGGCGGGACGCCGAAGTGCCGCTTGAAGGCACGCTGGAACGCGGCGCTGGAGGCGTAGCCGACTTCCTTGGCTACTTGGTCCACGCTGGAGCCGCGGCTGGCCAGGTAGAGCGCGGCACGCTGCATGCGCAGCGGGTCAGGTAGTGCATGGGCGCTTCCTGGAGGACTTCGCGGAAGCGGCTGGCCAGGCTGGAGCGCGAGGAGTCGATGTCGGCCGCCAGCTTCTCCACCGACCACGCCCGGTCCGGGGCTGCGTGCAGTACCTGCAGTACGCGCTCGACCAGCGGATCGCGCAAGCCGGCGAGCAGGCCGGTCGCGTTTGGCGGCGTGGCCTGCGTGTACAGGCTCAGCGCCTCCATGAGCAGCAGCTCGGCCATGCGCGCGCGCAGGGCGTCGGCGCCGGGGCGCTCCTCCAGCGCCTCATGCGCGGCGTAGTGCAGCAGGGCCGTCCCGCGTGGTTCGATGCCTATCGCGACTACCAACGGCGTGTGCCGATGCTGTGCTCCTGGCCTCGGCATCGCGACAAAGGCGACGTAGCAAGTCAAATCCCACGGGCGACAGTCACAAGTGGTAGATGAAAGCGAGCGACTCCGATACCTGGTTGCGCGAGCCGTAGCGGGTCACGAGCGGACTGTGCGCCGCGTCGCCCAGCAGGCGCCCCCAGCCGATGGCAGCTGCCAGCCCCGTATGTTGGCTGGTGGGCACGAAGATCTGGTATTGCAGCATGGCCAGCTCTTGGCCGGCAGCGGGAGTCCAGGCCGGCGTGCCCAATGGCACCGCCTGGGCGGGCGAAATGCCGAAGAAGCGCTGCATGGCGCTCCGATTCATGGCTTGCCAGCTGAGTTCGAATGAATGCTGCACGAGCCCGGGTGTGGGCAGGTCGACGTCCACGTACAGCCGCCAATAGGCGCCCGCGCCGCCAAGATCGTGACTGAGGTCGCTGCCGACATCGACGTCCTTGTTGAGCTGCCATTCCAGGTAGCCGCCCAGGGTCAAGCGCGGTGACAGCGACGCGACCCGTCCACGCAACGGACCCAGGTCGTCGCTCTCGCGGCCCCATTGGTAATCGCCATACACCCCGCCGTGCAGCACTTTGCCGCCGATGACGTCGAGGTGCAGGCCATCGAGCGTGGACAAGCTGAAGTGGTTCGGCCATTCGACGTCCAGGTAGGGTAGCGGCGCCTGGCGTTGGCGGGTCGCGCCCGTCCAGCGGGGCAGGCGCTGCACGCCGGCACCCACGGCAAGCGTGGTCGGCGCATCCACCGCGCGCGCCATCGGTGGCACGGCCGAGAATGCCGGGAGGGCCAGCACTGCCAGCAGCACTCGCCACGGTGGACACGGAAAACGGGATCGCGTCATCGCCTGTCAGCATAAAGCCAAGTTTGTCCGCAATGTTTGGGTCGGCCGCATTGGCGCGCCGTGCAAGCGGTGTCGGGCTGAGGTGCCGCTGACCTGCATCAGCGGCACGCCGTGGGCAGTCAGGCATACTGACGGACTGGACAGCTACTGACGACATGGCATGAGCGCCGACGAAGCTTTGGTGCGCCGCATCCTCGGCGGTGTGATGGACGAACATACGGGCCACTCCTTGGCGGAGGTGACCCGCGCGGTAGGCGTGGATGGCGACAAGGTGTCGGTGGACATCCAGCTGGGTTATCCGGCGGCCGGGATCATCGGCGCGCTGACCGAACGCGTGCGCGAGGCGCTGGAGGCCGACCCGGCGATTGCCGCGGCGTCGGTATCCATCGCCACGCGCATCCACGTGCACAAGGTGCAGGGCACGCTTGGACCACTGCCGACGGTGAAGAACATCATCGTCGTCGCCTCCGGCAAGGGCGGCGTCGGCAAGTCCACGGTGGCGGCCAACCTCGCCCTGGCCTTGCAGGTCGAGGGCGCCAAGGTCGGCGTCATGGATGCCGACATCTACGGTCCGAGCCAGCCCACCATGCTTGGCGTGCACGGCAAGCCGGCGTCGCCGGATGGCAAGAGCATCATGCCGATGGAGGCCCACGGTATGCCGGTGATGTCGATCGGCTTCCTGGTGGAGGAAGACACGCCGATGATCTGGCGCGGGCCAATGGTCACCCAGGCGATGATGCAACTCCTCGGTGATACGCGCTGGGGGCAACTCGATTACATGGTGGTCGACCTGCCGCCGGGTACTGGCGACATCCAGCTCACGCTCGCGCAAAAGGTGCCGGTGTCGGGCGCGGTCATTGTCACCACGCCGCAGGACATCGCACTGCTCGACGCGCGCAAGGCACTGAAGATGTTCGAGAAGGTCGAGGTGCCCGTGCTTGGCGTGGTGGAGAACATGGCGACCCACATCTGCTCGGTGTGCGGCACCGAGGAGGCGATCTTCGGTGCGGGTGGCGGCGCCTGGATGTCCGAGAAATACCATGTCGCCTATCTCGGCTCGCTGCCGCTGGACATCCGCATCCGCGAACAGACCGACGGCGGCAACCCGAGCGTGGTGGCCATGCCCGAATCGGAAATCGCCGCGCGCTACCGCACCATTGCGCGCAATACCGCCGGGCGCCTGTCGCTGCAGCCGCGCAACAAGTCGCTCGGCTTCAGCAAGGTCTCGGTCGACGGCATGCCGCAAATCTGACCCGACTGATACTCGCTTGAGCACATGACCTTCTGTTTCCGTCATTCGCGTGCAAGCGCACTGCTGTCCGGAATAAATTCGTGCCTCGACACCGAAAACATGACGATGCAACGGCTGGGCGACTGTTGCGCGCAAGTTGGACTCAAAAAATGCCGGCTTACCGCGTTGTCTCATCCTGAGCCACCACCTCCCGGCGTCATCCCCGCGAAAGCGGGGATCCAGTGCCTTTGGATGTCCGTAAAGGCCAAGGCACTGGATCCCCGCTTGCGCGGGAATGACGCCGGGGCGGTGTTTCGGCGTCCTGGCACGATACCGTGGACGAGGCCGAGGCGGTTCCGGAAACGGTCCGGACAGCAGTGCGCTTTCGCGGGAATGACGGCGAGGGAGCTTCGCGGGAATGACGAGCGGTTTGCGCCGGGATGGCGGCAACTTCCATTCCGCTCCGACGCCGGGTGGCATGACGCATAATGTGTGACCGACCGATCACGGAGCCCGCATGAGCATCAAACCCGACCACTGGATCCGGCGCATGGCCGAGCAGCACGGCATGATCGAGCCGTTCGAGCCGGGGCAGGTGAAGCTGGCCGGCGAGCGCAAGTTGATTTCCTATGGCACTTCGAGCTACGGCTATGACGTGCGCTGTGCGCGCCAGTTCAAGATCTTCACCAACATCAATTCCACGATCGTCGATCCCAAGGCCTTCGATCCGGAAAGCTTTGTCGACGTCGAGGCGGATGTCTGCATCATCCCGCCCAATTCCTTTGCCCTGGCCTGCACGGTGGAGTATTTCCGCATCCCGCGCAGCGTACTGACGGTATGCCTGGGCAAGAGCACCTATGCGCGCTGCGGCATCATCGTCAACGTGACCCCGCTCGAGCCCGAGTGGGAGGGCCACGTCACGCTGGAGTTTTCCAACACCACGCCGCTGCCGGCGAAGATCTACGCGAACGAGGGCGTGGCCCAACTGCTGTTCTTCGAGGCAGACGAAGTTTGTGACGCGAGTTACAAGGACCGTGCCGGCAAGTACCAGGGGCAGACCGGCGTGACCTTGCCGCGCGCCTGACCGCCCGCTCGCTGAATGCGGCGCGGATCGTGGCTGTCGTCACTCCGGCTGGGCGGTTAAACTCCTGCATTCGACTGGTCGCCGCTGCGGAAAATCCATCATGCGCTTTGCCACAATCCTCAAGGGTACGCTGACCGCCATCCTGCTCGGTGCGACCGTAGCCCTGGTCGGCTGTTCGCTGCTGGGCGGCACGAAGAAGAACGAAGTCACCACCGCCAGCATGCGGGGCCAGTTTGATACCGTGATCAAGGCGTACAAGGACGGGCAGTTCATTGTCGACGGCGGCGTACTTTCGGCGATCGACACGGGCAGCCACTTCGCCTACCTGAAGGATCAGGGCAAGCTGCCCAAGACCGTGCTGCTCGAGCCCAGCGACGATTCCAAGATCCGCAAGCAGCACCTGCAGTACCTGGCGCGCATGCAGCTCGATTATGGTTTCCGTGCGTACTACGACGACAAGGGCACCCTGGTGGAGATCAACCCCAAGGACACCAAGGCGCGTACGTTGCAGGATGCCGCCCCGCGGCACAAGGCCGGCGACCAGGGTGGCGAAGGCCTGCCCGGCGCCGACGGCAAACCCCTGGTCCAATAAGCAGCCTCTGGCGACCTGGCGACGGGCTTGATCCCCCTTCCGCCGACGAGTCAGCGGGGCAAGGGAGGAGTGAAGGCCTGGCGCAGCGCGGCCAAGCGTGCCGCCAGCGCCGCTTCGGCGTAGGGCTCGGCGTGGCCCGCACCCCATACTGGCCCTGGCCACGCGGCATCGCCGACCCGGCGCGCGACGACGTGCAGGTGCAACTGGCGCACGACGTTGCCGAGGGCCCCCAGGTTGAGCTTGTCGCAGGGCGCGACGCTGCGCAGCGCCGCGGCCGCCAGTGCACATTCGCGCCAGAGCGTGGCCTGGGCCGCAGGACCGAGATCAGCGACTTCCACCAGGTCCGCGCGGCGCGGTATCAGCAGCAGCCAGGCGTAGCGGGCGTCGTTCATTAGGCGCACGGCGCACAGCGGCAGGTCCAGCACCGGCACGCTGTCGGCGCGCAGGCGCTCGTCCAATGCGAACGCCGCGCTCATGCGCCGGCGAGGTGGTGATCGAAGAACGCGAGTGTGCGCTGCATGGCCAGCCGCGCACTGGGTTCGTGGTACGTGGCGCCGACATCGCGATTGAAGCCGTGATCGGCGTGCGGATAGGTGAAGACCTCCATCTGCGGCAACGCGGCGCGGTGCTTGGCCACCATGTCGGGCGGGATGTTCGGGTCCTTTTCGCCGAAGTGGAACATCACCGGGGCCTGCGGCACCTCATGCAGGAAGGGCAGGTTGCGTGCGCCGTAGTAACTCACCGAAGGCAGGCCCAGGCGCAGCGCGGACAGCAGCGCCACCGTGCCGCCCCAGCAAAACCCCACGGTGCCGATCTTGCCGGCCGAGGAGATCGCCTCGGCGGCGCTGGCCACGTCTTCCACCGCGCGCTCGAGGCCGAGCTCAGCGGCGAGCTTCTTGCCCTTGGCGTAGTCACCGCGGGCGTAGCCCAGCTCGACGCCGCTTTCCAGGTGGTCGTAGAAGGCCGGGGCGACGGCGGTGTAGCCGTGCTCGGCAAAACGGTCGGCGACGCTGCGGATGTGCGCGTTGACGCCAAAGATTTCCTGGATCACCACCAGGCCGCCTTTCGGCGTGCCGGCCGGTTTGGCAAGATAGGCGCCGATGCACTGCATCCTCGTGGTGTTGAGGTTGATGTCCTGGCCCATGTGCGCTCCCGATGGTCGATGCCCCCAGCTTACCCGCCTGGACCATTCCCGGTGATGCGCGGGTCGCGCGTGGGACGCGCAACACGGTTCCCGCGGCGGGAGGCCTGAGCCTTGCGCTATCGCGCGCCCACCCGTGAAGCGATCCGTGCCGAGGTGTTTGCGCGCATGCCCTTGCTGGCCTGGCGCGAATACGCGGACTTGCTGTGCGGCCAAGCCTGGCCTGGCGTCGATGCACTCAACGCCTGGCTGCCGCCCGGGTGCGCGTACCGCTTTGCGGCGCAAACCACCGACCTGCTCGCCGACGGCTTGCACTATGAGCAGCGAATCGCCGAACGTGGCCTCATTGCCACCCGGGAAGGCAATTGGCACGACCTGCTGAACGCGCTGGTCTGGCTGCGCCATCCCGATCTGAAGCGCGCACTCAACGCGCGGCAGGTGGCCGAAGTGGCGCGGATGGGTCCCAGGCAGCGCTCGCGTGCGCAATACGCGCTGACCCAGTTCGACGAAAGCGGCGTACTGGTGCTGCTGCACGATCCCAGCCTGCTCGCGGCCTGGGATGCGCATGACTGGTACGAGTTGTTCTGGACCCGGCGCGCGGCGTGGCGCGAGGGGGTCATCGAAGTCGCGATATTTGGCCATGCGCTGTTGGAGCTGGCCCTGACGCCTGCGCGGCTGCTGACGGGCAGGGCCTTGCCGTTTTTGGCTCCAGCCGGGGCCGACCTGGGCATGCTGCCCACGGCTTGCGCCGCGGGCATTGCCGATGGCCGCCTGCTGCGTGATCCGCAGGAGTTGCGACCGCTGCCGCTCTCAGGCATCCCCGGCTGGCGCGAGGACAATGCCCAGGCGGCGTTCCACCGCACGGCTGCGTGTTACCAGCCGTTGCGCCCGGGCCGATGCTACCCGTCAGTTCCCGACATCATCACCTGACCGGCGTGCCGGGGCGTCGGCAGCGGCTTCGGCGAGGAGGGCGGCGGACTCGGCGGCGAGGTCCTCCACGCAGGCCTGCATGTGCGTGTGTCGGGTGCGGAAGCCCAGCACGCAGACCCGTCCGACATAGCGCTCGCCGACTTGCGCGCCGCTCAGCATGACGCGGCCGCGCCGGGTGACGCGCTCCATCAGCGCCTGGGTTGCGGCGTTTTGCGCCTCGAGCGTGGCCAGGGCCGGGCCTTCCAGGTGGAACGCGAACAGCGACAACTGCGGCGGCGCATCCAGCACCATGCCCGGAATCCCTGCCACCTGTCTGGCCGCCCAGACGGCCAGCTCGCGTTTTTCCGCCAGCGCGGCGCGGTAGCGGGCTGCACCGTAGTATTTCAGCGTCAGCCAGACGCGCAGGCCAGGGAAGCCGCGCGACAGGTTGGGTCCGTATTGGGCCGGGTCGTAGAACTCGTCCTGGTTTTGCGGCAGGTAGCCCGCCGTGGAGGAGTGCAGCGCGCGCAGCGCCTCGCCGTCGCGCACCAGGAGCGCGCCGGTACCGTAAGGCATGAACAGGCCCTTGTGCGGGTCCAGCGTCAGCGAATCGGCGCGCGGCAAGCCGGCCAGCAACGGGCGCAGCTCGGGCACCATGTGGAAGAAGCCGCCGTACGCCCCATCGACGTGATGCCACAGCCCCTCGCGCGCGGCGATGTCGGCAACGGCATCGATCGGGTCGACCGCGCCGGTATTGGTGGTGCCGGCGGTGGAGAACACCATGAACGGCTTGAGCCCGGCGGCGCGGTCGGCGGCAATCGCCTGGGCCAGGGCGTCGGTGCGCATGCGGAACTGCGCGTCGACGGCGAGGACGCGCACCCGGTCGTGGGCAATGCCGGCGAGCTTGGCCGCCTTGGTCACGCAGTGGTGGGTCTGCGAGGACACGTACAGGGTGCCGGCGCGGATGTCGTGGCCGAGCAGCTTTTCGCGGGCGCACGCAATCGCGTTGAACATGGCCATCGAGCCGCCGGTGGTGAACAGGCCGCGGGTGCTGGCGGGAAACTGCATCCAGTCGCGCAGCCAGTCCAGCACGTTGGCTTCGAGCTGCACCAGGGCCGGTGCGGCTGGCCAGACGCCGGTGAAGCGGTTGGTCGTATCGGCAATGAAATCGGCCAGTGCGGCTGGATACACGCCGCCGCCAGGGATGTAGGCGAGATAGCCGGCACCTGGCGTGTTGAACGAACGCGGGATCCATTCCTCGAACAGCGGCGTGAGCAGGCTTTGCAATTCGCTGCCGTGTTCGGGCGCGCTTTCGCGCAGGGATCGGCACAGCGCTTCGATGTCGGTGTAGTCGCCACGGCTCGGCATCGTGGGCAAGGCGGCCAAGTGGTCCACGGCGCGTGCCAGCACGGCTTCGCCCATGGCGCGCATCTCGGCGGGGGACAGCTCCAGGTTCGCGATATCGCGCTGGATGTTTTCATGCAGCATGGCGACCCTCATGGTCTGGGTGCGTGCGTCGCGGGCACGGGCGATGAATGAAGTGCATACCATGCGGCCACGGTGCCGCTCCTGCGTTGACGTCAGTCACGTGGACTCCAAAGTCCGTGGCGCCGTCGTACCGGTGCGGGCATCGGCCGCGAGCAAGGCATCGGCCCCGGGGGGCAGCGTCCGACCATAGGCCTGCCTGAGTACGTCGATCGCCAGCTGTCGCGGCAGATCGATGGCGACGCCGGGCGCGCGGCGGACCTGCAGCCGGACCATGGGCTGCGAAGCGTGGCGGCAAGGTGCCAGGTTGTCGATTTCCGCCCAGGGGATGAAAAGCGCTGGATGGCTGAAGGGCAGCGGCAGCAGCATGGACAGGCGAAGGCCGCGTGAGTCGGCACCCAGCATCAGGCACTGACGATAGCCGACCGGGCCCAGCCGGGCGCTGACGAAGTGCCAGTGCAGCCCATGGTCTGGTTGGGCGCCGCGGTAATAGGTCGCCAGCGTGCTCCAGCCACCAAATCGCGCCAGGCCGAAACCGAGCGCGACCCACAGCGCCGGCACCAGCAACAGGGCGAGGATGGGCGTGGCGGGCATCTATTTCTGGTAGCTGACTGCGTGCACGAGGAAGTGCGCTGGACCCGTCGGCAGTTCGCAGAAGAATTCGTTGCCCGCGCGCTTCTTCAATGCCGCACGGGCGAGCGGGGAATCCACGCTGATCCAGCCCGCGCCGGCGTCGGTCTCGTCCGGGCCGACGATGCGGCAAGTCATGGTCTGTCCGGTATTGAAATTTTCCACTTCGATATGCGCGCCAAAGTAGATGGCGTCCTGGTCGGTCGGTAGCGTGTCCACCACCTTCAATTGCGGGATGCGTTTGCTCAGGTAGCGGGCGCGGCGGTCGATCTCGCCAAGTTGCTTCTTGCGGTAAGTGTATTCGGCGTTTTCCGAGCGGTCGCCTTCGGCGGCCGCTGCGGCCAGTGCCTTGACCACACGCGGACGCAAGGTATGCCACAGGTAGTCGACCTCCGACTTGAGCTTCTCGAAACCCTCGCGCGTGATGAGCGCGGTGGAGCTCGGCTGTGGCGCGCGCCAGCGCGTCATGCCGGCCGTGCCTCGTGCAGACGGCAGGAGTCGATCGAAGTCTCGTTCATCGATGGTCAACCATGGCTGATCACCGGGATTGTAACGAACGCGGCAGGCTTGCCGCCGCCCCGGGTGCAGGAAACGTTGAGCCCGCGTCCGCTGACGGCTATGGTTTAGCTTTGCGCCACTTGGATCCTCGATGTCAGGTTTGTTTGTCCATCCCCTGGTGCGCCGGGCCTTGTTTGCGGGTGCGGCAGTGGCCCTGGTGGCTTGCGCGAGCAGCGCTGGCCCGAAGCCTGGCAGCGCTGCAGACCAGCTTTACGCCCAGCTCGACGCGGCCAGCACCGCCTACGCGGACGCGCTCGGGCAGGCAGCCGGGCAGGGTGCCGATGCCGACGCGGCCCAGGCCAGTCTCGGTCGGGCCATGGACCAGTTGCAGCAGGCGTCGACCAAGTGCCTGCATACCGCCGGCTGCGATCCGCAGCGGTTCTTCACTGGCTTCGAGCGCCTGTTGCACCTGAGCAGCGAAGGACCGGCCGACGCCGACGCCGGGGGCGTGGAGGCCGAGTCCGTGCCCTCCGACGCCGCCGTTGCCGACGGCCAGGCGGCGCCCCGGCTGCCGGCCGAGGCGCAGCGCAGCGTCATCCTGCTGCGCGGGCAGAAACTCTCCGAGCTGATTGCCATGAACGGGCCGGTGAAGGCGGCACTGGAGACTTGGCTGACGCAGTGGCGCCCGGCTTTGATGGATGCGTACGTCAACTACGAGTACCTGCGCACGCAGATGGAGCCCGCGTACAAACAGGCGCAACTGCCCGAGGCGCTGCTCTTCGGCATCCTGGCCAAGGAATCGGGCGGCAAGGTGCACGCGGTGTCGCGCTCCGGCGCAGCCGGGCCGCTGCAATTCATGTATGCCACCGGCCTGCGCTTCGGCCTCAACAACAACGACGGCTTCGACCTGCGTTTCGATCCCGCGGCGGCGGCGCGCGCCAATGCGGACTACATCGACGAGCAACTGAAGATCTTCAACAACAACCTGGAGATCACGCTGGCCGCCTACAACGCCGGCGAGGGGCGGCTGCGCCGCATGGTGGGCGACGATCCGTCGGTCAGCTTCTACGATCCCAGGATCTACGACCAGTTGTCCGCGGAAACCCGTGCCTACGTGCCCGAAGTGCTGGCCGCTGCCTGGTTGTTCCTGCACCCCGACAGTTACAACCTGCAATTCCCGAAGGTCGACGACACGCTGGCCAAGGTCACGTTGCAGCGGCCGGCGTCGTTGACCGAACTGACCGTGTGCCTGGGCTCGGCCGAAGGCATGCACGAGGGGTGGTTC
The DNA here is from genome assembly GCF_058781105.1 of Rhodanobacter sp. FW510-R10. Lineage (NCBI taxonomy): Bacteria > Pseudomonadati > Pseudomonadota > Gammaproteobacteria > Lysobacterales > Rhodanobacteraceae > Rhodanobacter > Rhodanobacter sp. FW510-R10. The sequence goes on from NZ_JBYSWL010000001.1 coordinate 1,787,294, forward strand.
CGCACCTTGCGCAACTTGAATCCGCGGCTCGACCCGCAAGTCGAGCAGCCGGTCGGCTCGACCCTGGAATTGCCGGCGATCCTCAAGAGTGCCTACGGTTCGCGCTGCGTGGCCGGGCCGTGGCCGATCCTGGCCTCTGACCTGCATGGGGCCACCGTGGCCCTGGCGAGCGCGGCCGTCGAGGCCGAGGCTGCCAAGTCGAAGCGCATGCGCAGCTACCGGGTGCGCAAGGGCGACACCTTGATTGGCATCGTGCACAAACTGGCTTGTTCGGATGTGAAGGAAGTGGCGCAGTTGAATGACATCAAGGATGGCCACCTGCGCGCCGGCCACACCATCAAGGTTCCCGCCTGCTAGCCGTGGATCAGGCGGGCGTGGCTGCTGCCTGATCGACAGTGAAGTGTTGCCGCAAGTTGTCCTGGCAGCGTCTGATCTGCATCGGCGTATAACTCTTGGGCCATGCCGAGCTGAGGTCGACTTCGACTTCGACCGGCAACATCTCGTGGCTGCCCAGCACGTGGGCCATGGCCACGGCATCGGCGATCCGCAGCGCGCTGCCCAGCCTGGAGTCGGCGCCATCCTGCGCCTGCTGGTTTTCGTCCAGCGCGGCGATCACGCGCTCCGGCAGCTCCCAGTAGCACGCTGCCTGCAATGACAGCCGCGTGCCCAGGGCTGCACAATCCGCAATGAAATGGGAGTCCAGCGCCCGGGTCGGGGCGTCGGCCAGCAGCTGGCGCAACAGGCGCACCACGGCTCCGGCTCCGGTATGGCTGACCACGCCGGCGAGATAGGCCTCGAAGGTGTCGCCACCGTCGTTCTTGGCGAGCCAGGCGCAGGCATGGGCACAGCGTTCCGCGTGCTCCCACAGCAGCTCGCCGGCATGGACCGAGTTGCCGGTGCTGGCCTGCAGGATGGGCATCATCGCCAGTTGCGTGACCACCCGGTGTAGGCCTTCCTGGCCCAGCAGGATCACCGCCTGCCGGAGGCTGCCGATCGGTTGCGCGGTGCGGTAGTGGACGCTGCTGGTGACGCGCATGACCTCGCCCACCATCAGCGGATCACGGCCGACCAGCTTGGCCAGTTCGGCGCCGGCAGCGGTATCGCTCTTGAGGGTGCGCAGCAGTTGCGGCAGCACGGCTGGCAGGCGCGGCAGGCTGCGCACGTCGAAGCGGGTGCTGAGCAGCTCCAGGCGTTTCATCATGGCGCGCCCGGAAGAGGTTGGCGTGCCCTCGCTGGCGGCCGGCAAGCCGAACAGGAGGCGATGGAAGCTCTCGCTGATTTCTGTGGGACTGCAGCCGGCCACGCATGGCGCGGTTACTGGCGGTTGCGGGTTCGTCGTGGATGCGCGCGAGCGCGTCGCCACCGGGCGGGCGGTCAGAGGTTTGGGTTTGGCGGAGCCGAAGTGCCAGCCCCAGAAACTCATCATGACGCCAGCTCCTGCCTTCTACAACGAGTGGTTGAGCAAGGAAGGTATCGGCGGCATGCAGCAATCATTGAGGGGCGGCCAGAATGGTCGGCGCGGACGACGGCAAGGCCGCTGCGCGGAGCTTCGATGGTGGGTGCCCCGGCCCGTCATGCGCGCTCCGGGCATCGGGCAGCTGCTCCTGCGTTGCCTCAACTCGGGCATCGGACAACCGCTCCTGCGTTGCCTCAACTCGGGCATCCATGCCCTCGCCATGCCCTCGCCATGTCCTCGCCCGCCCGGAAATGGCCGTGCGGGCGAGCGGTCCTGCGCTCGCCCGGTGCGGCTTATGACTGCTTGCGCTTTTCCTGCTTGGCGGCACGCTTTTCCTTCAGCGACTTCGCCGGTTTCTTCATCTCGTTCTTCTTTGCATCCATCCCTTTGCTCATGAGGCTCTCCTCTTGGGGGTTTGGCGCCATCGCGCCGGTCAACGGCTGGCCCGGTGCCGCTTGCCGGTATCGGCATGGCCGCGGCATGACCGCTCGGCCGGGCGTAACGCCCGACCAATATGGCTTGCGCGGAGAGGAAAAGGAAGGGGGCCGTGCGGATGGCGGCACGCTGGCATTCGTGTACGCTGACTCCACGTTCGTAGCACCCATCATGCCGAGGACAGCGCGTGATTCCCTATTCGATTCTTGACCTGGCGCCGGTCACCGAAGGCAGTGACGCCGCGCAGACTTTTCGCAACACGCTCGACCTGGCGCGCCATGCCGAGCAGCTCGGCTACCGGCGCTACTGGCTGGCCGAGCACCATAACCTGCCGGGCATCGCCAGTGCGGCCACGGCGGTCTTGATCGGCCACGTCGCCGGGGGCACCTCAAGCCTCCGCGTGGGGGCAGGCGGCATCATGTTGCCCAACCATTCGCCGCTGCAGGTGGCCGAGGCGTTCGGCACGCTGGCCTCGCTGTATCCAGGGCGCATCGACCTCGGCCTGGGCCGCGCGCCAGGCACCGACCAGGCGACGGCCAAGGCGCTGCGCCGTTACTTTGCCAGCGCCGAGGCATTTCCACGCGACGTGATCGAGTTGCTGGGCTACTTTGCTCCGGCCGTTGCCGGGCAGACGGTACGCGCCGTGCCTGGCGCCGGGGTCGAGGTGCCGGTCTGGCTGCTTGGCTCGAGCTTGTTCAGCGCCACCTTGGCGGCCCGCCTCGGCCTGCCGTTCGCCTTTGCTTCGCACTTTGCTCCCGACGCCATGGACGATGCGCTGGCCATCTACCGGCGTGAGTTCACGCCGTCGGCAGACTGGCCCAAGCCCTATGTGATGCTGGCATTGAACGTGGTGGCCGCTGCGGACGACGCGCTGGCGCGGCACCTCTTCACCACCCAGCAGCAGGCCTTCGTCACCCTGCGCCGCGGGCAGCCGGGGCTGGTGCCACCGCCGATCGACGACATCGAGGCGTTCTGGACGCCGATCGAGAAGCGCGGCGTCGAGCACGCACTGGCGTGCGCGGCGGTGGGCTCGCCGGAGACCGTGCGGCGCGGGATTGCCGCGTTCGTGGCGCAGCATCGACCGGACGAGCTGATGCTGACCGCGAACATTTTCGACCACGCCGCGCGGCTGGAATCCTTCGCCTTGGCTGCTGCTGCCTGCCAACAAATCTCTTCCGCCTAGGTAGGCGCCCGACCTTCAAGAGCTTTCGTGCGCCGAAGGCGTCCGAAACGCTCCTGCGGCCTAGGCGGCGGGGGTGTCCTCGAGGAGCTGGCGGAGCACGTAGGGCAGGATGCCGCCGTGCCGGTAGTAGGCCGCTTCGGCCGGCGTGTCGATACGCACGTCGGCGTCGAATTCGGTCGTCTTGCCGGCCGGGCTGGTGGCGCGCACGTGCAGGCGCCGTGGCGGCGTCTCTACGCCGGCCAAGCCGCCAATGTCGAACGTCTCCTCCCCGCTCAGGCCGAGCGTGTCGGCATCCTGGCCGTCCAGGAATTGCAGCGGCAGCACATTCATGTCGATCAGGTTGGAGCGGTGGATGCGCTCGTAGGATTTGGCGATGACCGCGTGCGCGCCGAGCAAGGCCGTGCCCTTGGCCGCCCAGTCGCGCGAGGAACCCGAGCCGTATTCCTTGCCGGCCAGGATGACCAGTGGCGTACCGGCCGCCAGGTAGTTCACCGAGGCGTCGTAGATCGTGCTGACGGGGCCGCCTTGCTGGGTGAAATCGCGGGTGAAGCCGCCCTCGGTCCCCGGGGCGAGCTGGTTGCGCAAGCGGATGTTCGCGAAGGTGCCACGGATCATCACTTCGTGGTTGCCACGGCGCGAGCCGTAGGAGTTGAAATCCTTGCGCGCGACGCCGTGGGCGGACAGGTACTTGCCGGCGGGCGAGTCGGCCTTGATCGCGCCGGCCGGACTGATGTGGTCGGTGGTGACCGAATCGCCAAGCTTGGCGAGCACGCGCGCGCCGCGGATGTCGGCAAGGGGCTTGGGTTCGCGGCCGACACCCTCGAAGTAGGGCGGCTGGCGCACGTAGGTCGAATCGGCCCGCCATTGGAACGCATTGCCCTCGGGCACCTTCAAGCCGCGCCAGTTGGCATCGCCGGCAAACACGTCCGCGTAGCCCTTGGTGAACATGTCCGCCTTGACGCAGGCGCCGATCACATCCTGGATCTCCTTCACCGACGGCCAGATGTCGCGCAGGTAGACCGGCTTGCCGTCCTTGCCGGTGCCCAGCGGATCGCGCAGCAGGTTGGTGTGCATGGTGCCGACGAGCGCATAGGCGACCACCAGCAGTGGCGAGGCCAGGAAGTTCATGCGCGACTGCGGGTGGATGCGGCCCTCGAAATTGCGGTTGCCGGACAGTACCGAGCACACGCTCAACTCATGTTCGTCGACGGCCGTGGCAACCTCGGGGATCAGCGGGCCGGAGTTGCCGATGCAGGTGGTGCAGCCGTAACCGACCAGGTTGAAGCCGAGCTGGTTCAGGTACGGCGTCAGGCCGGCGCGGTCGTAGTAGTCGGTGACCACGCGCGAACCGGGGGCCAGCGAGGTCTTGACCCAGGGCTGGCGCGCGAGGCCCTTTTCCACCGCGGCCTTCGCCAACAGGCCGGCGCCAATCATCACCGACGGGTTCGAGGTGTTGGTGCATGACGTGATCGCGGCAATCACCACGTGGCCGTTGTCCATCTGGGTCTTGCTGCCATCAGCCAGGGTGATTTCCGTCCGCGCATGCGGCCATTGTTGGTCGGGATCGCTGTGTCCGGGCGTTGCCGGCGGGCGGCGCTGGCCACTGGCAGGCGCCGAGACTGGATCGCTGGCCGGAAAGGTGGCGTCGATCGCCTTGTCCAGGCTGGACATGGCCTTTTCGTAGGAATGGCCGATCAGCAGGGCGCCGACTGCGCTCGGCGCGACGGCGACGGGGATGCGGTCTTGCGGCCGCTTCGGCCCGGCGATCGAGGGCACCAGGGTGCCCAGGTCAAGCTCGACCACCTGGGAATAGTCGGCCTCGCGCGCCGGGTCGTACCACAGGCCCTGTTCCTTCGCATAGGCCTCGACCAGGCGAATCTGGTGCTCGGAGCGGCCGGTGAGCCGCATGTAGGCCAGGGTCTCGGCATCGATCGGGAAGATGGCGCAGGTCGCGCCGTACTCCGGGCTCATGTTGCCGAGCGTGGCGCGGTTGGCAAGTGGAATCCTGGCAATGCCGGGACCGAAGAACTCCACGAACTTGCCGACCACGCCAGTGCGACGCAGCAGTTCGGCGACGGTGAGCACGAGGTCGGTGGCGGTGGTGCCGGAGGGGAAATCGCCGGTCAGTTTCAGGCCGACCACCTGCGGGATCAGCATGCTCATCGGCTGGCCGAGCATGGCGGCCTCGGCCTCGATGCCGCCGACGCCCCAGCCCAGCACGCCCAGGCCATTGACCATGGGCGTGTGCGAATCGGTGCCGATCAGGGTGTCCGGGTAGGCCTGCATGCCTTCCGCGGTTTCGCGCGTGAACACGACGCGTGCCAGGTACTCCAGGTTGACCTGGTGGCAGATGCCGGTGTCCGGCGGTACCACCTTGAAGTTGGTAAATGCATGTTGCGCCCAGCGCAGGACCTGGTAGCGCTCCTGGTTGCGCTCGAATTCCAGCGCGGCGTTCGTGGCGAAGGCGCCATCCTGGCCAAACATGTCGACGATGACCGAGTGGTCGATGACCAGCTCGCCGGGGATCAGGGGGTTGATCCGCCTGGGGTCGCCGCCGAGCGCGATGATCGCGTCGCGCATGGCGACCAGGTCGACCACGCAGGGCACGCCGGTAAAATCCTGCATCAGCACGCGCGCCGGGGTGAACTGGATTTCGCTCGATGTGTTGGCCTGCGGCTGCCAGTTGGCCAGGGCCTCGATCTGCCCGCGGGTGACCAGGCGCCCGTCCTCGTTGCGCACCAGGTTTTCCAGCAGCACCTTGAGGCTGTAGGGCAGGCGGTGCGCGGTCTTGAGCCGGTCCAGCCGGTGGATGTGGTAGGTGGCGTCGTCGACCTTGAGCGTGTCGTGGGTGCCGAAGCTGTTCTTGGCCATGGGGTTCCTCCGCGAGCGTGGCGCTGCCGTCCCCGACCTTGGTGGCGGCATGATGCCCACCACCATAGCGCAGCAGGGCGGCACTGGCATTGGCGCATTCTCGCGCCATCCCCGCCCTATCGGTTGTCACGGATCAACCCGGCGGCAGAGGCCAGTTGCTGGTCGCGGGATCGGCCTGCGTGCTAGCGCCCGCGCCGGGCCCGCGGTTTGCGTGGCTTGGGTTCGGGCAGGGCCTGCGCTGTGTGCACGATGAGCGCGCGGATCGCCTCCGCGTCGTCGAGCAGCTCGTCGGCGACCGGGTAATCCTTGGCCCCGGGGAAGGGCGCCCGCTGCGGCAGCTGCGGTATCAGTCGCGTGGTAGCCGTGGACGGCTTCACGAACAGGCTGTTGTCACAGGCGAAGGCCACGACCTTGCGGTCGAGATACAGCGCATATTCGCCGAACATGCGCTTGCAGCTGAACCGGTCGCCAAGGTCGAGCTGCTCCGCGACGTAGTCGACGAACTCGCGATTGGTAGCCATGTGACACGTCCCGCGTGCAGATATCGGCGGCGTCATCTTTCCAAGCTTTTGCCCGATTTGCCAGGCCGCGGTCTGGTGGGGGAGGGTATGGCTTCGCTACAGTTGGGGCTCCTCCTATGGAGTAGGCGCGATGCACAAGCTTTTACGATCGGTAGTGGTGGTGGCCCTCAGCTTCGCGGTTTCCGCGCTGGGCGCCGTGGCGGCGCAGCCGGCGGATACGGCGCAAGCCGCGGTCGCCCGCATCGCGGGCAGCGGACAATTCAAGACCGCAGTGGCGACACTGGACGCGCAATACGACCGCTTCGTGGCCGAGCTGGTGCAGCTGACCGAGATTCCGGCGCCGCCGTTCAAGGAGGCCGAGCGGGCCAAGACCTATGCGGCCATGTTCAAGGCCCTCGGCCTGAAAGACGTGAACATCGACGCCGAGGGCAACGTGCTTGGCCTGCGCCCGGGCAGCGACCCCAAGGCGCCGCTGGTGGTGATGGCGGCGCACCTGGACACGGTGTTTCCGGAAGGCACGCCGGTGAAGGTGCGCCGCGAGGGCACGAAGCTGCACGCGCCTGGCGTGGGCGATGACACGCGCGGCCTGGGCACCTTGCTGGCCTGGATCCGTGCGATGGATGCGGCGCACATCACCACGCGGCATTCGATCCTGTTTGTCGGCGACGTCGGTGAGGAAGGCGCCGGCGACCTGCGCGGCGTGCGCTACCTGTTCACCAAGGGTGCCTACAAGGACCGCATCGGTGCGTTCTTTTCGGTCGACGGCAGCAATCCGGCGCACATCGTCAACGTCGCGGTGGGTTCGCAGCGCTACCACGTGACCTTTCACGGACCGGGCGGACACAGCTATGGCGCGTTCGGCATCGTCAACCCGATGGCGGCCATGGCCCAGGCGGTGGCCGACCTGTATGCGATCAAGGTCACGACCGACCCCAAGGTCACGTATTCGGCCAGCGTCACCGGCGGCGGCACTTCGGTGAATGCGATCCCGCGCGATGTGTGGATGGATTTCGACATGCGCTCGGCTGATCCCGCATCATTGGCGGCACTGAACAAGCAGTTCCTGGCCATCCTGCAGCGGGCGGCCGACCATGAGAACCAGGCGCGCTCGACCAGGGACGGCAAGATCACGGTCGAGCCGAAATCCATTGGCGTGCGCCCGGCCGGCTCGACCAAGCCCGATGCGATGCTGGTGCGCACCACGGCCGCCTCGGTCAAGGCGATTGGCTTCGACCCAGTCCTCAGCGCGTCGTCGACTGATTCCAACCTGCCGATCAGCCTGGGCATCCCGGCAGTCACCATCGGCTCGGGTGGTGTCAGCGGCCGGGCGCACTCGCTGGATGAATGGACCGACGTGGCCAAGCCCGAGGGCTTGCGCGGCATGCAGGTCGGGCTGCTGGCGCTGCTGGCTACGGCAGACATGCAACTGCATTGAGGCGGTAGCGGTTGGCGCCGCGCGGCGGCCAGCCGCGCGGCGGGCGAGACGAGGAACGGGCATGGATACGAAGGCAGACGTGCTGGTCGTTGGTGGCGGGTCCGCCGGCCTGGCCACGGCGATCAGGGCCGCACAGTATGGTGCGGCGGTCACGCTGTTCGAGCCGCGCGAGCTGGGCGGCACCTGTGTCAACCGTGGCTGCGTGCCGAAGAAGGCCATGTGGCTGGCGGCGAGCCTGGCCGAGGCGCAACAAATGGCCGCCGCAGTCGGTTTCGACACCAAGCCGGGTGGGCTGGACTGGGCGAAGTTCGTCACCCACCGCGAGGCCTACGTGGCGCGGGCACGCAAGTCCTACGGCGACCGCCTGGAGGCGCTTGGCGTGCGCGTGCTGCGCGTACCGGCACACTTCGTGGAGGCGCATACCTTGCGCGCGGACGACACCGATTACCGCGCACCGCACGTGGTGCTTGCCACCGGTTCACGCGCCCGCATTACGCGCATGCCGGGCGGCGAGCTGGCCATCGATTCGGACGGCTTTTTCGCGCTGCAGGCCAGGCCGGAGCGGGTCGGCATCATCGGCGGCGGCTACATCGCCGTGGAGCTGGCAGGGGTGATGCGGGCACTCGGCTCACACGTGGAGCTCATCTCGCGCAGCCGCCTGCTCGCACACTTCGATGACGATCTGGGCCACGCGTTGTCGGCGCTGATGCAGGCCGATGGCATCATCCACAAGCAGGGTTGCGCCGTGCGCGGCATCGAGCGGCGTGACGACGGCCTGTGGCTGGATTGCGCCGATGGCGAGCTCTATGGCCCGTACGACCGGGTCATCAGCGCGATTGGCCGGATACCGGACGTGGCTACGCTGGCCATCGAGCGTGCCGGCATCGCCTTGGGCGGGGACGGCGAGGTGGTCACCGACGAGTTCGAGAACACCTCGGTGCCGGGTGTGTACGCCTTGGGCGATGTGAATGGCAAGCGCGCCTTGACCCCGGTGGCGATTGCCGCCGGCCGGAAGCTGGCCGACCGGCTGTTTGGCGGCGAGCCCGAGGCCCACCTGGATTACGCCTGCGTGCCAAGCGTGGTGTTTTCCCACCCACCGATTGGCAGCGTGGGCTGCTCGGAAGCCGCAGCGCGTGAGCGTCATGGCGATGAGGTGCGCGTGCATCAGGCGCGCTTCACGCCGATGCTCTGGTCTTTGGCTGGCCGCGAGGGGCAGACGCGGATGAAGCTGGTCTGCATTGGCGCGGAGCAGCGCATTGTCGGCTTGCACGGCATTGGTCCGGGCATGGACGAAATGCTGCAGGGCTTTGCCGTGGCCGTGCGCATGGGCGCGCGGTATGCGGATTTCCTCGATACCGTGGCCATCCACCCGACCTCGGCCGAGGAATTCGTCACCATGCGTTGAGCGCGGCCATGGCAGCCTGGTCGATCCTGGTCTTGCATCTGGCGGTCATCGCCTTCAACGTCGTTGGCTGCATGCTGATCCCGCTCGGCGCCTGGCGCGGCTGGGGTTGGGTACGTGCCTGCTGGTGGCGGCTGGCGCACCTGCTCAGCCTGGCCGTGGTCGCCTTGCAGGCGGCGTTTGGACGCGCCTGCATGCTGACCATCTGGCAGGCCGAGCTCACCGGTCAGACGCCGGCGCAACCCTTGCTCGCCGGCTGGATCGACCGCCTGGTTTATTGGCCGCTGCCGCTGTGGGTGTTTGCCGTGGCCTACGCCCTGGTGTTTGCCTACGTCGCCGCGCTGTGGTTCCTGGTGCCGGTGCGCCCGTGTCGAAGCGGCCAGGGCGGGGAGCGGTAGGGCGCGGCTGGTCGCTCAGACGCGGCCGACCACCGGAATCAACGCGCCGGTGATGACCGAGGCCTGCGGCGAGAGCAGGAACACGATGACCCCGGCCAGTTGTTCCGGTGGCACCCAGCGGCTGAAATCGGCCTTCGGCATGTCGGCGCGGTTCGCTGGTGTGTCGAGGGTGCTGGGCAGCACCGCGTTGACTGTGATGTCGCGCCCCTTGAGTTCTTCGGCCAGGGCTTCGGTGAAGCGCATTACTCCGCTCTTGGAGGCGGTATAGGCGCCCATGCCGGCACCGGCTTTGAGTGCGGCATTGGCGCCGATGTTGACGATGCGCCCGCCGCGCGGCAGGTGGGCGAGTGCTGCCTGGCTGGCTGCCACTGCCGTGCGCAGGTTGATCCGGTAAAGCAGGTCCCAGGTGTCCACGCTGCCCTCGGCCAGCGTCTCGTAGCGGAATGTGCCGGCAATGTTGACCAGGGCGTCGAGTCCACCGAGCGCCTGGGCGGCCGCGTCCACCGCCTGCCTGGCGGCTGCGGCGTCGGCCAGATCCACGCCGCCGATGACAGTCGCCGCGCCGATGCCGCCGGGCGGCGGCGCGGCGCGATCGATCGCCGCCACGTGGGCGCCCGCGTCGAGTGCGGCGCGTACGGTTGCGGCGCCGAGCGCACCAAAACTGCCGGTGATTGCCACGCGCAAATGATTCAGTTGCATATTGATTCCAGCGCTGTCTACGGACCGCCAAGCATAGGCCGCAACCGACGTGCCGGGCCAGTCCGAACAGTCTGGGGCATCACGTGCGTGCCGCCGCGCCATACTGCGTGGGATCCGCAGCCCATCGCGCCATCGGCATTCCAGGAGAAAAAAGAATGAACATGCTCAAGGTGTCCGTGCTCGCCGTCGTCCTGGGCGGCGCCCTCGGCAGCATCGTGCCGGCGCTGGCCCAGCAGGCGTCGACGCCTGCGGAGACCGTGATGACCGCGGCACTCAAGCCGCAGCCCGGCGACTTCACGATCGACCAGTTTCGTTTTCACGACGGCAGCAGCTTGCCGCAGCTGAAGCTGCATTACCTGACGCTCGGCACGCCGCGGCGTGGCGCCGATGGTCACGTCGACAACGCGGTGCTGATCCTGCACGGCACTGGCGGCACTGGCAGCCAGTTCATGCAGCCGCATTTCGCCGGCGAGCTGTTCGGTCCGGGGCAGCCGCTGGATACGAGCCGCTACTTCATCATCCTGCCCGACAACATCGGGCATGGCGGCTCGTCCAAGCCGAGCGATGGCCTGAAGATGGCGTTCCCGCATTACGACTATGCCGACATGGTAGCGGCGCAGCACGAGCTGCTGACGCGCGGCCTCAAGGTCGACCATCTGCGCCTGGTCATGGGTACCTCGATGGGCTGCATGCACAGCTTCATGTGGGGTGAGGCGTATCCCGATTTCGTCGATGCGATCATGCCGCTGGCATGCGAGCCGGTCGCGATTGCCGGACGCAACCGCATGTGGCGCAAGATGCTGATGGACGGCATCCGCGACGACCCCGCGTGGAATGGCGGCAACTACACGGAGGAACCCGCGCTGGGGCTGCGCACGGCTGAATACATGCTGCTGATCGCCGGCAGCGCGCCGCAGCTGCTGCAGCGTGACTATCCGACCCGCCAGGCCGCCGACGACTATCTCGCGCGCAGCGTGCAGCGGACGGTGCCGCACCTGGACGCGAACGACCTGCTGTACCAGGTCGATTCCTCGCGCAACTACGACCCTTCGCCGGAACTTGGCACGATCAAGGCGCCGCTGCTGTGGATCAATTCGGCGGACGACTTCATCAATCAGCCGTATCTCGGTATCGCCGAGCGCGAGATCAAGCGCATCCCGCGCGGACGTTACCTGGTGATTCCCGCCAGCCTCGCCACCCATGGCCATGGCACCCACACCTGGGCGGCGCTGTGGAAGAGCCACCTGGTGGAGCTGCTCCACAGATCCGCGCGTTGAGCGGTCTGAACCGCGCCAACTGCCATGCTGCGCTGCACGCTTCGCTGCGCGGGGGCACGCGGCATAATGGGGCATCTCGTGCAGACCGAACCCCGATGAGTGACGCTGTATCGATTGAACGCTTGCGCCGAATTGGCTGGCGCGGCGATGCGCTTCCTGCGACCGGGCTGCGCGTGGCGCGGGTCGTGGCCCAACATCGGGCCGGATACGAACTGCACGACGGCGAGCGTGTGTTTGGCGCGCAGCCTGACGGGCGCTTCCTGAAACGCGGACTCGATCCGGCACAGCGGCCGGCGGTGGGCGATTTCGTCGAGGTTGAGCCCGGCACGCCGCCACACATCCGCAGCGTGGCGCCGCGGCGCACGATGTTGTCCAGGGCGGCAGCCGGTGAGCGTTACCAGCAGCAGATCATCGCCAGCAACGTCGACTACGTGTTCGTGCTCACTGGCCTGGACGAGGATTTCAACCCGGCGCGGATTGAACGCTATCTGTCCCTGGTCCAAGGCTCGGGAGCGCAGGCCGTGGTGGTGTTGAGCAAGGTCGACAGCGCCGAGGATACGGCGTCACGGGTGGCGGCCTTGCGCCAGCGCCTGCCTGCCGGCACCCCGATCCATGCACTCAACGGCAAGGATCCGGCAAGCGTGGCCGTGCTCGCGCCCTACCTGGGCCTGGGTGACACCGCCGTGCTGGTCGGTTCCTCGGGCGCGGGAAAATCCACCCTGACCAATACCCTGCTCGGCGAGGCGCGCATGAGCACCGGCGCCGTACGCCACGGCGACGATCGTGGCCGCCATACGACCACGCGGCGTGCCCTGTTGCAGTTGCCCGGCGGTGGCTGTCTGGTCGACACGCCGGGCATGCGCGAACTCAAGCTGACCGGGGGCGAGGATCTCGACCTGTTTGCCGATATTGCCGCTTTGGCCGAGCGCTGCCGTTTCGTCGACTGCAGCCACGGCAGCGAGCCGGGCTGTGCGATCCAGGCCGCATTGGACACCGGTGAGCTGGGCGCCGAGCGCTGGCGCAACTACCTCAAGCTGCACGACGAGCGCGAGGAGCAAGCCGCGGCCCTGGAAGCGCGCCTGAGCCGTCAGCGCGGCGGCCGGGTCCCGGAGCGGCCGCGGCGAGCCCGCGATTCCGGCGATCGCGAGTAGGCACGCCTGATTCCGGACGTCCAGGCGGCCCGGGCTGGCACCGGCGGCCAGCGGGACACCCTGGGATCGACGGACGCCGGTGCTAACATCGTTGCTGGACGCCGCCTTGACGGGCAGGCGCCCGGTTCCCTCCCACCCAAGTCTGTGTCCATGGCACTTTCCGAAGAAATGCGTTTGGCGGCGCTCGAATATCATCGGCTGCCGCATCCGGGCAAAATCAAGGTTACCCCTACCACCTCGCTGTTGACCCAGCGCGACCTCTCCCTGGCCTACTCGCCGGGCGTGGCGGCCGCCTGCGACGCGATCGTCGCCGACCCGCACGCCGCGGCCGAGCTCACGGCGCGCGCCAACCTGGTGGCGGTCATCACCAACGGCACCGCGGTGCTCGGCCTTGGCAACATCGGGCCGCTGGCCGCCAAGCCGGTGATGGAAGGCAAGGGCATCCTGTTCCAGAAGTTTGCCGGCATCGACGTCTTCGACATCGAGATCAACGAGCGCGACCCGGACAAGCTCGTGGACATCATCGCCAGCCTGGAACCCACCTTCGGCGGCATCAACCTGGAAGACATCAAGGCGCCGGAATGTTTCATCGTCGAGCGCAAGTTGCGCGAGCGCATGAAGATTCCGGTGTTCCACGACGACCAGCACGGGACCTCGATCATCGTCGGCGCCGCGGTGCTCAACGCGCTGCTGGTGGCGAAGAAGCGCATCGAGGACGTCCGTGTGGCCACCACGGGCGTCGGCGCCGCCGGCGTGGCCTGCCTGGACATGCTGGTGGCGCTGGGCGTGAAGCCCGAGCACATCCTGGCGCTGGACGTCAACGGCGTGCTGCACACCGGCCGCACCGACCTCGACCCGGGCAAGCAACGCTACGCGCGGGACACGCCCAAGCGCACGCTGGCCGAGATCGTCGAGGGCGCGGACATTTTCCTCGGCCTTTCCGCCGGCGGCATCTTGAAGCCGGAGATGCTGGCGAGCATGGCGCGCGACCCGATCATCTTCGCGCTGGCCAACCCGAACCCGGAGATCACTCCGGAAGAGGCCAAGGCGGTGCGCCCGGACTGCATCATGGCGACCGGGCGTTCCGACTACCCGAACCAGGTCAACAACGCGCTGTGCTTCCCGTACCTGTTCCGCGGTGCCCTGGATGTCGGCGCCACAGTGATCAACGAGGCCATGAAGGTCGCCTGCGTCAAGGCCATTGCGGCACTGGCGCGGCGCGAGTCCTCGGACGTCAGCGCGCGGGCCTATGGTGGCAGGCCGCCGAGCTTTGGCCGTGATTACCTGATCCCGCAACCGTTCGATCCGCGGCTGCTGCTGCAGCTGCCGCCAGCCGTGGCCCGGGCGGCCATGGAGTCGGGGGTCGCCCAGCGGCCGATCGAGGACTTCGCGGCCTACAGCGACAAGCTGAACAGTTTCGTGTTCCGCACCGGCCTGCTGATGCGGCCGGTGTTCGAGCGCGCCCGCGCCCATCCGCGCCGCGTGGTGTACGCAGAAGGCGAAGAGGAAACCACGCTGCGTGCCGTGCAGGTGGTGGTGGACCAGGGCCTGGCCAAACCGATCCTGATCGGCCGGCCCGAGGTCATCGAGAAGCGCATCCGCCGTGCCGGGCTGCGCATCAAGCTCGGCGTCGACGTGGAACTGGTCGACATCCACGACGACCCGCGCTTCGACGAATATTGGCAGCACTACCATCGGCTGATGGAGCGCCGTGGGGTCACGCCGGCAATGGCCAAGGCGATCGTGCGTTCGCGGCCGACGGCGATTGCCGCGCTGATGGTCGAGCGTGGCGAAGCCGATGCGCTGCTGTGCGGCCTGGTGGGCCTGTACCAGAGCAAGCTGCGCTATATCCGCGACATCATCGGTCTGGATGCCGGTGTCAGCGAGCCCTCGGCGATGGCCGCGGTGGCCACGGAGAAGGGCACGTTCTTCTACCTCGACACCCACGTGCAGGACGATCCCAGCAGCGAGCAGATTGCTCAGGCCGTACTGCAGGTGTCCATCCGCCTGAAGTTGTTCGGCATCACGCCGAAGATCGCCCTGCTCTCGGCTGGCAACTTCGGCAACCAGGACACGTGTGGAGCGGTGAAGATGCGCAAGGCGCTGGCCCTCATCCGTGCCCGCGCGCCACGCCTGGAAGTCGAAGGCGAGATGCAGGCGGACACCGCGCTGATGCCCGAGTTGCGCGAGCGCATGTTCCCGAACTCGCAGTTGCAGGGCAAGGCCAACGTGTTCGTGTTCCCGAACCAGGATGCGGCCAACATCGCCTACAACATGACCCGCATGCTGAGTGACGGCGTGGCGATTGGCCCGATCCTCATGGGCATCGCCAAGCCGGCACACATCCTGACGCCGCAGTCGACCGTGCGACGCATGGTCAACATGACCGCCGTCGCCTGCGTCGAGGCGCAGATTCGCGCCGACATCCGCTCCTAGCGCCGCGGGCGGCAGCAGCGCCCGCGGCGGCGATGACGACGCGGCGGCCGCACCGTTTCGGCGTCATTCCCGCGCAGGCGCACTGCTGTCCGGAACGTTTTCGGAACCGCCTTGGCCTCGTCCACGGCATCGCGCCAGGACGCCGAAACCACCCTGGCGTCATTCCCGCGAAAGCGGGAATCCAGTGCTTTGGCCTTCGCAGACACCTAAAAGCACTGGATCCCCGCTTTCGCGGGGATGACGATGGAGGTTCGAGGTTCTGGGTAAGACAACGGGGTGACCACCTTTTTTTGAGTCCAGGTTGCGCGTGACAGCCGTCCAGCCTTGCGTCGCCACGTCTTCGGTGTCGCGGCACGAATTTATTCCGGACAGCAGTGCGCGCAGGCGGGAATCCAGTGTGTTTCGGCGGTCGTGTCCACTCGATCCCCGCCTGCGCGGGGATGACGACATTGTGGGGGTCACGAGGTGGGGACGGCGAGTGCGGGGCGAGATGGATCTGCCATTCGGCGGCACGGCGTTGGCGCGCGCTGCGCGGCGGTCGCATTGGCGGGCTTGCAGGCTGGCGGCTAAACTGCCCCTATTGGTTCCGCCGCGCCTGCGCTGGCGGCTCACCTCGATCCGGCGCCATCCGGCGTCATGGAGAGCTAGATGGATATCGTTCAAGACATCGTCGACCAGGATCCCGATCCGGCCGAGACCCGCGAGTGGCTGGAATCGCTGCGTGCGGTGCTCGACCACGATGGCACCGAGCGCGCGCATTTCCTGCTCGAGCGCATGGTCGACCAGACCCGGCGTTCGGGCGGCCATCTGCCGTTCGCGCCGACCACGCAGTACGTCAACACGATCCCGGCCGGCCAGGAGGCGAAGAGCCCCGGCGACGCGGCGATGGAATGGCGCATCCGCTCCCTGATCCGCTGGAACGCGATGGCCATGGTGGTGCGGGCCAACCGCAAGCCGGGCAGCCTGGGCGGACACATCGCGAGCTTTGCGTCATCGGCCACGCTCTACGACGTCGGCTTCAACCATTTCTGGCGCGCGTCATCCGCGGGACATCCCGGTGACCTGATCGGCTACCAGGGCCATTCCAGCCCCGGACTGTATGCGCGCTCCTATCTGGAGGGCCGCATCAGCGAGGCGCAGTTGGAAGGCTACCGGATGGAAACGCGTGGCCGCCCGAGCCTGCCCTCGTACCCGCACCCGTGGCTGATGCCCGACTACTGGCAGATGCCGACCGTATCCATGGGCCTGGGGCCGATCCAGGCGATCTACCAGGCCCAGTTCATGAAGTACCTGGAAGCGCGCGGCATGGTGCCGAAATCCGACCGCAAGGTGTGGTGCTTCCTGGGCGATGGCGAGGTCGACGAGCCGGAGTCGCTGGGCGCGATCTCGGTGGCTGGTCGCGAACACCTGGACAACCTGATCTTCGTCATCAACTGCAACCTGCAGCGCCTGGACGGGCCGGTGCGCGGCAACGGCAAGATCATCCAGGAATTGGAAGGTGTGTTCCGTGGCGCCGGGTGGAATGTGCTCAAGCTGATCTGGGGCTCGTATTGGGATCCGCTCCTGGCGCGCGACAAGGACGGCGTGTTGCGCAAGCTGATGATGGAAACCGTGGACGGTGAGTACCAGGCGTGCAAGGCGTTTGGCGGCGCCTACACGCGCGAGCACTTCTTCGGCAAGTACCCCGAAACCGCGGCCATGGTGGCCAATATTTCCGATGACGACGTGTGGCGCCTGAATCGTGGCGGTCATGACCCGCACAAGGTCTACGCGGCGTACCACGTGGCCGTACACACCGAGGGCATGCCCACGGTGATCCTGGCGCAGACGGTCAAGGGCTACGGCATGGGCGCGGCCGGCGAGTCGATGAACATCGCGCACCAGGCCAAGAAGATGAAGCAGGACGCGATCAAAGTGTTCCGCGACCGCTTCCAGATCCCGATCGATGACAAGCAGCTGGAAGGCGATGGCATTGATTCGGTGCCGTACTACCATCCAGGCGCCGACTCGCCGGAAGTGAAATACATGCTGGAGCGCCGCCGCGAGCTCGGCGGCTCCCTGCCGCACCGGCGGGAGAAGTCCAGCCATCCCTTGCCGGTGCCTGGCCTGGAAGACTTCAAGCAGATCACCGACGGCACGAAGGGACGTGAGATCAGCAACACCATGGCGCTGGTGCGCGGCATGAACCTGCTGCTGCGCGACAAGCAGATTGCGCCGTACGTGGTGCCGATCGTTGCCGACGAGGCGCGCACCTTCGGCATGGAGAGCATGTTCCGCTCGATCGGCATCTATGCGCCGGGCGGCCAGAAATATCGGCCGCAGGACGCCGACCAGCTGCTGTACTACCGCGAGGCCGAGGACGGCCAGGTGCTCCAGTGCGGCATCAGCGAGGCGGGCGGCCTGTCGGCGTGGATTGCCGCCGGCACCAGCTATTCGGTGTCGGACCGGCCCATGCTGCCGTTCTTCATCTTCTACTCGTTCTTTGGCTTCCGCCGGGTCGGCGACCTGATCTGGGCGGCCGGCGACCAGCACACCCGTGGCTTCCTGATTGGCGCCACGGCCGGCTGCAGTTTCCCCGGTGAGGGCCTGCAACATTCGGATTGCGCCTCGCACGTGATGGCGGCCACGGTACCGAACTGCCGGGCCTATGACCCGACCTGGTCGTACGAGGTGGCGGTGATCCTGCAGGACGGCATCCGGCGCATGGGTCACGAGCAGGAGGACATCTTCTACTACATCACCGTGACCAACGAGAACTATGCCCACCCGGACATGCCGGAAGGTTGCGCCGAGGGCATCATCAAGGGCATGTACCTGTTCCAGGCAGCGGATGCCCAGGCCAAGGGCAAGGCTGCGGCGCCGGGCAAGTCCAAGGCCAAGAGCGGTATCACGCGGGTCCAGCTCCTGGCTGCTGGCGGCTCGCTGCGCGAGGCGGTGGCGGCGGCCGAACTGCTGGATACGGAGTTTGGCGTCAAGGCCGACGTGTGGTCATGCCCAAGCTTCACCGAGTTGTCCCGCGACGGCTTCGACAGCGAACGCTGGAACCGCCTGCATCCCGATCCCAAGGACCGTCGCATACCCTACGTCACCGAATGCCTGAGCGGCCACGAAGGTCCGGTGGTGGCGGTCTGCGAGTATGTGCGGGCAGTGGCCGACCAGGTTCGCGCCTTCGTCCCGGAAGGGCGGCGCTTTACGGTGTTGGGGGCCGACGGCTACGGTCGCAGCGATACCCGCGATGCGCTGCGCGCGTTTTTCGAGGTGGACGCTCGATGGATCGCCCATGCCGCGCTGGCCGCGCTGGCCGAGGACGGCGTCCTGGGCACCAAGGATGTGGAACGCGCCATCAAGATCTGGAACCTGGATGCCGGCAAGCCAAACCCCATCGACGTCTGAACGCTGCTCCGCATGGAACCGCCGCGAGTCCATATGCGCGCATCTTCGCCCTGCCGATCTCTTGGTCGCGGCCGCCCGCTCGCGACCGATGCTCTGCTTACGGCTTGCGCCGGGCTTCCGAGGTCAAGAGCGTTTCGTGCGCCTTCGGCGCCCGAGTCGTTTTCTCTTTGAGTGGCCACGCATGCGCAGGAAGCGCATGCGAACGGCGAAGCTGGCCCGGAGTGAAGACAAAGTAACCCAAGCGGGGTGCATCTCTCTTTGGTTACCTTTCCCCCGGGCAAGCGAGAAAGAGCAACTCACGCGCCGACAGGCGCACGAAAGCCCTTGATCTACTGACGGCGGAGCGCGTCAGTCTTCGTCGCTGGGGCCGCGCAGCAGGCGCGTGAGCAGCAGGATGGCGCCGATCGTGCCGGCGACGATTGCCACGGTGGCGACCGGGTGCCGCGCCACCTGCCGGCGTGCCCGGCGGTACTGGTAGCTCGCCTCGTCAGCCAGGTCCTCGGCCTTGTGCGCCAGCTGCCGGCTGTAGCGATTGCTGCGCCGGGCAAAGCGCTCGCCCCAGTCCTGACCGCGCTCGGTGAGGCTGCGGGCACTGTTGCTGGCCCGGTCAGCGTAATAACGCGCACGATCGGCCGCGCGATCGCCGACTTCTTTGACCTGGCTCTCTAGATCGTGTTGACGCATGTTGGCTTTGCTCCGTGGCAGGTTGGAGTGGGGCATCGCGGCGAGGACGCATCCAGTTTGGCTGGCATGGTTATGCGGCGTCTTCGCCGGACCATTATCGCGATTCAAGCTGAATGCCTGCGGTCACCTGGGGGTAGAGACGCAGGCACGGCTCAGTGTGCCCGGGGCGGCGTGAGCGCCGTGTCGATGGTGGTCAGCGGCCGCATGCAACCCGTCTACCCGGCCCCGTTTGGCGCCGGGTCAGTAGATTTCGGCCACGCAGCAGCGCAGGCTGCCGCCGGCTTTTTCCAGTTCATCGAGCGCCGGCGTGCCGAGCGTGAAGCCGGCTGCAGCCAAGGTGTCCCGCTGCGCGTCGTCCAGCGCGTCGGCGGCGCGCTGGCTCATCCACACGCGCCGGTCGTTCAAGGTGATGGCGTTGCCGGCAAAGGCGCGTTTTTGTGCCGGCGTCAGCCAGACCACGCAGTCCGGGTAGGCGCGGGCGATCGCGGCCGGGACCGCCGGATCGCGGAAGCCGTCGGCGGCGAGGATGACGCCGCGGCCGGCAAGCAGGGACAGCACCACGTTGGCGTGGTATTCGCCGGGGGCGAGCTCGAAGCAAAAGACAAAGCGCAAGCCGAAGGCTTCGGCCATGGCCGAGGCGCCGGCCAGGTTGCAGCGTTCGCCGAGCCCGCAATAGCCGATGCGGCGGCCACGGTCAACGACCAAGGCACCGGTGAGCTCGGCGACCAGGTCGGTGCGTGCGGACAGGTCGACTTCGGCATAGCCCAGCACGTCGCGGAAGAATGCGCGGATGTCCCCGCGTCCGGCTTCCGCCCGGCGCACGGCATGCCGCATGCGGCCGATGATCAGCCGGCCTGTTGTGGTAGCGAAGACATTGTTCGGGAAGATTGCATCCGGCGTGGTGGCGTCGCCCGGGAAGCTGATTACCGGGCAGTCCGCGCGCAATGCCTGCGCCAGTGCCTGGTGCTGGGCCAGCGCGCGGTCCGCATCGACCTGGGCGTCCAGGCGCATGTAGGCGTTGTCGCTGGCCGATTCGGCCGCCAGGGCATGCCCGGCCGGCGCGACCAGAAAGGCGGCGCGCGCCGTCGCCGGGTATCCGGGCGGCGGCAAGGCGGCAAACGCGGCAGCGAATTCCGTTGCCGACTGGATGATCACGGGGCCGTCCGCTGGTACATTGTCGCTTTCCATCGTGCCGGTTGGCTGGGGCACGATCAGCCTAACGCAATGGACGGACGGACGACATGGGCCAGGTGGCACCGCGGGTATGTACGGATGAGGCGGGGATCCAGCGTCTGCTGGACTTGATCACGCGCTTGCCGGCGCACGGCCGGGTCGTGCTGCATATGCGCGATGGCACCACGCAGGAAGGCGTCGTGCACGTGCGTACCAGCGCACAGGTGTTTCGCGACCCGCAGCGGCGTGAGGGCACCAACGCCGTGGTGAGCCTGGAGCGCCCGGGTACGCCGGGACGGGTCGATCCCATCTGGCTCGACGAGGTGGCGCGCGTGGACTATGTGGGGCCCGCACGGGCCGCGGAGAACTGAGCGGACCGCGTCCGCTGTCTACACTGCGGTTGCGCTGGGCGGGGTGCCCGCGGCAAGCTTGGGGCCCTGTCCCATTGCTGGCGAGCTGACATGCATTTGCTGCGCACGTATCTGGCAAGCACGGCCGTTGGCCTGGCCGTCGTCCTCGGCGCCTGTTCGCAACAGGCCTCCGGCCCATCCCCGCAGGAACTGCAGGCCCAGGCCGACGCCGCCAAGGCCGAGAAGAACCTCCATACCTACCGCGAGCTGCTGCGCATCAACAACGATGCGATGGCGGTGACCATGGGCAAGAGCATCGTCGAGCAATTCCCCGGCAGTGCCGCCGCGGCCGAGGTGCAGAAGACCCTGCCGGAGATCGAGAAACGCTATCGCGAGAACAGCGAGAAGAACCGCCTGGCCGCGCTCTGGCAGTACCAGGTGGCGCCCATGGCCGGCGGTACGCAGTCCACGGCCACCATCCTCAACAGCCAGCCGGTGACTGGCGAGCGGGTGAAGCTGGTCCTGCGCCGGCATACCAAATGGGGCGAGAACGTCTTCCTGTTCGGCAGCGGCAAGGGCTTCGTCTGTGGCAAGTCCTGCACGCTCAGGGTCACCGTGGACGGCAAGCTGCACCGGGTCAGGGCCTTTGCGCCTCCGACCGGTGAGCCGGCCTTGATGATGAACGACGACAAGGGCTTCCTGAAGCTGCTCTCGGACGCGCACAAGGTCGAGATCGAGGTCACGCCGGCGGCAAGCAAGCAGTCCGAGACGCTGGTCTACGAGGTGGGTGGCTTCGACCCCTCGCGCTGGAGTCAGCTGGATAAACGCGGGAAATCGGCCCGGTAAACCCGACGCCAGTGCACCACGTTGGTCTTGTCTGATCTGGCCAATACTGCGTTGCATCACGGAGGCGCCATGTACTACTTCCGATCGGTCCTGGCTGCGGCAGCCGTACTCCTCGCTGCCGCCTGCAGCAGCGTGCCGTACGCGCAACGCCAGGCCCAGCTGGTGGCGGACTACACCGCTGCGGCGGGGGCGCCGGTGACCAGTTTCCGCTTTCTCTCGCTGTATTCATGGGTGCCGCTGAGCGACACCGAGCTGGCGGTGTACACGCGTCCGAACGAGGCCTGGCTGCTCGACGTGGAGGGCGGTTGTCCGGCGCTTACCTATGTGCCTTCCATCGGTCTCACCTCCTATCTGCGCCAGGTGTCGACCAACTTCGACAAGGTGCTGACCGGGCGCAACAGCTATCCGTGCACCATCACCAGGATTCGTCCGCTGGATGTCAGCCGGGTGAAGGCCGCGCAGAAGATGCGGCGGGAGATACATGCACAACCGCGTCCGGCCCAGGATGCGCAGCCGCCACAGGCCTGAAGCGTGGGCTTGTCGCCGGCAGCCGGTCCGGGTCAGGCGCTCAGGGCACGACGGTGACTGGAACCTGCGCGCGCGCCAGGACGTTGCTGGAGACCGACCCGAGCAGCCAGCGCGCCAGTGCACCGCGGGCCGTGTGCCCGATCACCAGGTGGTCGATGTTGTATTGGGCGACCTGGCTCAGCAGCACGTCGCCCGGGCTGCCATGCACGATTTCGAGATCGACCAGCTGCGCCGCGTCCGGGACGATCGCGGTCAGCTCGCTGAGCAACTCCTGCAGGCGTTCGGCGCCGGAATCGGCCATCAGCAGCGCGCAGGCATCGGCGCCGGCCTCGGTGACCTGGAGCACCGATACCACGCGCACCCGGCCGCCACTGCAGCGCGCCAGGTCGACGGCAAATTGGAACGCGCGCCGTGCGGCGTCCGAGCCGTCGTAACCCACGAGCGAATACTTCACCATCGGCGTCCTCGGCGCGTGCGTCCCGCCTTGGAGTCTAGGCGGGCAGGTGGCAGAAACCAAGCGCGCGCAAGGCGGGTGCCTGCACACTGCTGTCACGGATTCCTGGAGATCTTCTGAGGGACACGCGTGCCTGCCGCATCTGGTACCACAATATGGACGTCCTCAAGGAGAATGCTGATGAACAAGAGCATGTTGGCCCCGGCCGCCCTGGTTTTCGCCGGTGCACTGATCGCTTCGGCGCTGCCGGCGGATACGGCGCAGGGGGCGCAGGCCACGGTGAAGTGCCATCTCAAATACCACCTGTCCGGCTGGTCGCTGTTCTACAAGCGCGCCCAGGGCGGTGGCACGGTCACGTGCGACAACGGCCAGAGCGCGGCGGTGGGTATCCAGGTCGTGGGCGGTGGCCTGACCGCCGGCAAATACCGGATCGAGGATGGGCGCGGGGAGATCAGCACGGTGCACGGCATCAGCGAGGTGTTCGGCGATTACGTCCAGGCCGGTGCGGAGGCTGGCGTGGTCAGGAGCTCGCAAGCGCAGGTGCTGACCAAGGGCACGACCTCGCTGGCGCTGGCGGGCACTGGCCAGGGTGTCAACCTCGGCGTGTCGTTCGGCAAGTTCACGATCTCCCGGCGTTGAGCCCGCAGCCGCCGCACGGGCGTGTACTCCAGGCCACGGCGCTCAACGCGTGATGGCGCACATGCCCGCTACACTTGCCGGGTGCATACGGAGGGGGACATGGCTGGCCGGCACGCCTTGCGGATACTGACGAATCGGCGTCGCCCATGCAGGGCGGACGCCTGATGCCGTCGGCTCGCGCAGCGGCTCCCACGCCAGCCTTTGCGGCCTGGCGCGTGGCGGTCTGGCTGCTGTTGCTGCTGGCCGCGTTTGGCTGCGCGCAGTATCTCCGTCATGCCAGCCTGATGCGGGTGCAACTGCAGCAACTGGCACCGGACAGCTCCGCGGCAGCCGCGGAGCTGCAACGCATGCTGGCCTGGGACGTGGTCTACCTGCTGGCCGCGCTCGTGTTCATCGTGCTGTGCGCCGCCTGCATCCTGCGTCAGGGCTGGGCGCGCGTGTCCTTGCGGGTGGCGTCCGGCATCCTGGCTGTCTGGATGGTCGCCACCGGGGTGATGTTGTTGCTGCAGTGGTGGCAATTCGACCGCGCCAGCACCGAGGCCTTGGTGCAACTGCGTGCGGACCCCGTCTTGCAGCAGGCGGTACGGCATGCGCGGCGCAGCTACCGCCTGGCGTTGGCGCTCAAGGTCGTAGCGGCGCCCCTGCTGCTGTGGTTGGCCTGGCGCCTGGGTACGCCTGGGGTGCGGGCGCAATTCCGCGTGCGCGGCTGACTGTCCGCGATCGCGTTCAGCGCAGTTTCCGGCAAGGCAGGTATGGTCCCCGGGACTTTCCTGCGGAGCGCATGCGATGCGTCCATGGCCGTTTTTCTCTTTCCTGCCGTTGTGCCTGCTGTGCGTGGGCGTGGCCCTGCCGCTGCATGCGCAAGACCTGGCCGCGACCTGCCAGGCCAGCAGCAGTTATGACTTGACGCTGCAGCCGCGACAACTGGTGTTCGAGCGCGCAACGCCGGAGCCGACCCGCGTTGTCGTTGGCGAGGGCGTGCTGCGCGTCGATGGCGTGTCGGTCCACGCCGCCGGCGGGCAGCCGGACCGGGTGCAGGCGTTCGAACGCACCGTGCGCGCCTTGGTGCCACGGGTGCGCGCGGTGGCAGAACGCGGGGTGGATCTGGCCACCCAATCGGTGCGTGACGAAATCGCCGGCCTCGGCCTGGCCAATGCCAGTCGCGACGAACTGGACCGGCGGCTGGCGGCGCACGCGAGCAGCGTGAAACAGCGCATTGCGACCAGCCAGAGCACCAAGGATTGGCATGGTTCGGCGTTCGAGCAATATGCGACCGAACTCAGCGCCGACCTGCTACCCACGATTGGCGCCGATCTTGGCCAGCAGGCTCTGCAGGCCATGGCCGAAGGTGATACGCAAGAAGCGCTGGCCTTGCGTGACCGTGCCGTCGGCGTGGCCACCGGCCTGCAAACGCGCCTGCACCAGCAAACGCAGGTCTTGCGGCCGGCAGTTGCCGCCTTGTGCCCGTCGGTGCAGCGCTTGCTGGACTTGCAGCAGGGCTGGCAGGACGGGCAGGGCCGACCGCTGCAACTTCTCGAGCGCGGTTCCTGAGCAGCCGGCTTCGAGGCTCCGACGCACCGGCGGTATCGGCTGACAGGCAAACCGGAGCGCGCCCGCGGGCGCGTGGCGTAGCCGGCCTTGGCCGGTGCGCGCGCGCTGGGCAAGATCACTGCCGGCGATCGCGCGACGATCGGCGAGCGGGAGCAGGGTCATGCGCAGGCAAGTCTGGGTCTGGTTGTTGCTGCTGGCACTGGGCCATGTGGGTGTGGCGTGGGCGTCCGGGACCTTGCGCGTCGGCAACCAGGTGCTCACCGCGGGGGACAGCGCCATGCGCGTCGTCGAGTTGCTCGGCCAGCCCTCGCGGAAATTTCGCCCGCGCAGCGCCTCTTCCGCAGCACGCGGCCGCGGTCGCGGTCGCGTCCGTGTGATTAACGCCCATGAGGGTGGCGAACGTTGGCAATACCGGCGCGGCGACCACGTGACCACGATCACCATCGTCGACGGCCACGTCGGCGACATCCAGGATCGGCGCCAGTAATCTCCCCCGCGGCTTCGCTACGGCACTGCTGCGGTCCGGGTTTGCGTTCGCACTGTCCAGGCCTCTAGGCTTGCACTCGCCACCGTGCCCCGGTCGCGCCGGGTTTCGGCGCCACGTTGACGCCCTCGGGCCTGCCGCGAGCGTTCGAGCGGCGCGCCCGCAGGCACCACCACTCGTCGAATCAGGACCAAGGAGAGCGAAGGCGCATGTTCGATTGGCTTGAGCACACCAGGTTTGCTGGCAACTCGCTCCTGTTGTGGGTGCTTGTGCTTGGTGGCGCGCTGTTGGGCTTCCTGCTGGTGGCTGGCCTGCTGCACCTGTTGAGCGCCCGTGTGCGGCGCCGGCATGCCGAGACGGGCCGCGCGGTGCCGGCATTGTTGTTGGCTTTGCTCGCGGCCACGCGATATTGGCTGGTGCTGCTGCTGGCGCTGGCAATCGCAGGCAAGTTCCTGCATGCGAGCACCAAGGCCAACATCTGGTTGGAGCATCTGCTGTTCGCGTTGTGCGGGCTGCAGTTGGCATTGTGGGCGAACGCCCTGATCCGCCATTGGCTGCAACGCACGGACGCCACAAGCAGCAAGCGGATCAGTCCGGTGTTCCTGAACATGTTGACCTGGGCCGCACAGATCCTGATCTGGTCGATGCTGCTGCTGGCGTTCATGGCCAACGTCGGTATCAACATCACCGCGTTCGTGGCCAGCCTTGGGGTGGGCGGCATTGCCATAGCGCTGGGGCTGCAGAACATCCTTGGCGACCTGTTTGCCTCGGTGGCGATTGGTCTGGACAAGCCGTTCGAGGTGGGCGACGCGATTGCCTTTGACGACGATTCCGGGACGGTCGTCGACGTCGGGGTGAAGACGACGCGGATCGCCTCGACCTCTGGCGAGCAACTGGTGATTTCCAATGCCGATCTGCTCAAGAAGCTGATCCACAACTACAGCCGCATGACGCAGCGTCGCGTGGTGTTCGGCTTTTGTGTACCGTATGGCACATCCAGCGACCAGGTGCAGACGATCGTCGCGCAGACGCGTGCGTTCATCCAGGCGGAGCCGCAAGTCCGGTTCGATCGCGGCCACCTGACCGGGTTTGGCGAGTATGGCTACGACTTCGAGTTCGTGTATTACGTGCTGTCGCCGGACTACAGCTTGTATTGCGACATCCAGCAGCGGGTGAACCTGCGGATCATGGGGCAGCTCGAGGCGATGCGGGTGCCGTTTGCGATTCCCGCGCGCAGCATCTTCCCGCCCCCAGGCGAGGCCTCCGCCGATGCGGTTTCGGCGCCACGGCCCGGCTGACGCTTACGCGCGCTCTGCAGCATGCCGCGAGAGGACTGGCGGTGCCGGCGGTTTTCCGGGCGCGCCGCTGGCGGCTTCGCTATGATGGGCGGGGTGGTGTCTGCCCGGGGGCCGATGACAACCGGGCCGGCGTGTGCGATGTGTTGCTGCCCGACACATTGAAGGCTGCCGGGATGCCGGCATGCGGGATGCCATGCCTGCCGGTCCTTTCGCGACCTGGTGTGATGACCCAAGTTTGCTGCCGCCGGTGCGCGGTGCGTCAATGCCATTGCAGGAGTGTTTCATGGCTGAACTCAAGCAGGTCACGGTTCCCGATGTAGGCCATGCCGATGTGCCGGTGATCGAGGTGATGATCAAGGTCGGCGACCGCGTCGAGCGCGAGCAGGGCCTGATCACGCTGGAATCGGACAAGGCGACCATGGATGTTCCGGCGCCGGTCGCCGGTGTGGTCAAGGAGGTCAAGGTCAAGGTAGGCGATACCGTGTCCGAGGGCACGCTCATCGCCCTGATCGAGGCGGAGGGCGAAGGCGGCGCTGGCAAGCCGGCGCCGGCGCAATCCGCCGCGCCCGCGGCCCCGGCCCAGCCGGCCAAGGTCGCCGCGGCCGAGACCAGCAGCCCGGCGCCAGCCGCCGAAACACCGGTACCGGCCGCCCAGGCCGAGCTGCCCGAGGCTGCAAAGGTCGCGCCCACTCCTGCCCCGGAGCATGGCGAGGCACCGCATCCGCGCCCGCCGTTCGATGCCGCGATCGTCATGCCGGGCGACGTCCCCTACGCCAGTCCGGCGCTGCGTGCATTCGCGCGCGAGCTGGGCGTGGACGTCAGCCAGGTCAGGGGCTCGGGGCGCGGCGGCCGCATCCTGCGCGAGGACGTGAGTGCCTATGTCAAGCATGCGCTGGCTTCGGGAGCTCGTCCACAGGCCGGCGCGGTGGCGGGGGGCGCCGGTTTGAACCTGTTGCCCTGGCCGCAAATCGACTTTGCCAAGTTCGGCGAGATCGAGGAGCGGGCGCTGTCGCGCATCCAGAAGATTTCCGGCGCCAACCTGGCGCGCAACTGGGCCATGATCCCGCATGTCACCCAGCATGAAGACGCCGACATCACCGAGCTGGAGGCGTTTCGCAAGCAGCTTGGCGCCGAGCATCCGGAGCTGAAGATCAGCCCATTGGTGTTCCAGATCAAGGCCGTGGTGGCGGCGCTCAAGGCGTACCCGCAATTCAATGCCTCGCTCGACGCCAGTGGCGAGCGGTTGATCCTGAAGAAGTATTTCCATATTGGCATTGCCGTGGACACGCCGGATGGCCTGGTGGTGCCGGTCATCCGTGACGCCGACCGCAAGGGCCTGCTCGAGCTGGCCAAGGAGCTCGGGGAAATCTCCAGGAAGGCGCGCGAGAAGAAGCTCGGCCCAGCCGAAATGTCCGGAGGCTGTTTCTCCATCAGCTCGCTTGGCGGCATTGGTGGCACGTATTTCACCCCGATTGTCAATGCGCCGGAAGTGGCCATCCTGGGCGTCAGCAAGGCCACGCTCAAGCCGGTGTGGAACGGCAGGAAATTTGCGCCACGCCTGATCCTGCCGCTGTCGTTGTCCTACGACCACCGCGTCATCGACGGCGCGCTGGCGGCGCGCTTTGCCGTATTCCTCGCCGCCCGGCTCGGTGACATCCGCCGCCTGCTGTTGTAACGGTCCGCGCGTGGGTTTCCCGGCCACTGCCAGCCTCGCCGCGGCCCTGGCGCCGCCGGTTGCCTTGCAGCGCGCGCTCGGCCGGGTGGAAGGCTGGCTGGATCTGGGTTTCAAGGTTGGCGGCACCGAAGTGACGGTTGGCTCCGTGCTTGGCGCGGTGTTGTTGTTCGTACTGTTCCTGTTCGGCATGGCGCTGTCCAAACGCCTGCTGCGGCGCTTTGGTGCGCGCAACCAGCATGTGAACCAGTCCACGCTGTACATGGTCGAGCGCACGCTGCATTACCTGCTGCTCGTGGTCGGTGTGCTCTGGGCACTCGGCGTGGCCGGCATCCCGATGACGCAGTTGGGCTTGTTTGCCGGCGCGCTCGGTGTCGGGCTCGGCTTTGGCCTGCAATCCATTTTCAACAATTTTGTCTGTGGCCTGATCCTGCTGTTCGACCGCAGCCTGAAAGTCGGCGACTTCGTCGACCTGGCCTCCGGCGTGCACGGGCATGTGCGCGAAATCCGCATGCGCGCCACCCTGGTCAGCACCAACGACAACATCGACATCCTGGTGCCGAATT
The DNA here is from genome assembly GCF_058781105.1 of Rhodanobacter sp. FW510-R10. Lineage (NCBI taxonomy): Bacteria > Pseudomonadati > Pseudomonadota > Gammaproteobacteria > Lysobacterales > Rhodanobacteraceae > Rhodanobacter > Rhodanobacter sp. FW510-R10. The sequence continues at coordinate 1,816,196 of NZ_JBYSWL010000001.1, forward strand.
CGGAGTTCGTGAACGGGCGGGTGGTCAACTGGACCTTGCGCGAAGTGGCGCGGCGGCAGCGGATCCCGTTCCGCGTGGCTTACGGCAGTGACCGCGAACGCGTCAAGCAGGCTGCCCTCGAGGCTGCCGCCGCGGTGCCCTACACCGTAACCCTGGAAGGCCCGCGGGCGCCCGACGTCTGGCTGACCGGCTTTGGCGAGTTCTCCCTGGACTTCGAGCTGGTGATATGGCTTGACGCCACGGCGACGCGCCGGGTTGGCCGGGTGCTGGCCGCCTATAATTGGGCCTTGCATGCGGCGCTGGACAAATACGGGATCGTGATACCGCTGCCGCAGCGCGAGGTGCGTGTCACCGGCTGGGCTGCCGGTGGCGAGGCCGCATCTGCGCTGGTCGCCGGCAAGCCCGGCGATCCCGCGCCACGCGACGCCGCTGCGGCCACGGGGCCGCCATCGGCACCGGAGCAAGACCTTACCCGCCAGGCGCCGGATGCCGCGCGCTGACATTCGCCGCAAAGGAGACAAGCATGGCCCGCACCATTGAAATCAAGGTTCCCGACATTGGCGGACACAACAAGGTGCCGGTGATCGAGGTGCTGGTGAAGCCTGGCGACACGGTGGAGAAAGAGCAGGGCCTGGCCACGCTGGAATCGGACAAGGCAACGATGGAGATCCCATCGAGCGCGGCAGGCGTGATCAAGGAAGTACGCGTCAAGGTTGGCGACGAAGTGGACGAGGGCAGCGTCATTGCGGTGCTGGAGGCCTCCGATGCCGGCAGCCCTACCGCCGCCGCGCCCCCCTCTACCTCCGGGAGAGCGGCGAGGGGAGAGGGTCCGGCCAGAGCCGAACCCACCGCTCCGGCCGCACCCCCACCCGCCCCTGCGGGGCACCCTCTCCCCGGAGGAGAGGGTAAAGCGCCCACGGCGCCCACCGCTGCCGCGGCGGCCTCCGGGCGCCAGGCCGACATCGAGTGTGGACTGGTCGTGCTGGGCTCCGGCCCTGGCGGCTATAGCGCTGCATTCCGCGCCGCCGACCTGGGCGTGGACACCGTGCTGGTCGAGCGCTACGCCGCCCTGGGCGGGGTGTGCCTGAATGTCGGCTGCATTCCCTCCAAGGCGTTGTTGCACGCTGCCGAGGTCATCGACGCGGCGGCGGCAATGGCTGCGCATGGCGTCAGCTTCGGCAAGCCCAAGCTCGACCTGGACAAACTGCGCGGATTCAAGGACGAGGTGGTCGGCAAGCTCACCGGCGGTCTCGCCACGATGGCCAAGCAGCGCAAGGTGCGCGTCGTGCAGGGCGAAGGAAAGTTCGTCTCGCCGCACGAACTGGAAGTCCAGACGGCTGAAGGCAGGAAGCTGGTGCGCTTCGGGCATGCGATCATCGCGGCCGGCTCGCAATCGGTGCGCTTGCCGATCTTCCCCTGGGACGACCCGCGTGTGGTCGATTCCACCGGTGCGCTGGACCTGCCGGACGTACCGGCCAAGCTCCTGGTGGTCGGCGGCGGCATCATCGGCCTGGAAATGGCCACCGTCTATGCCGCGCTGGGCAGCGCGGTGACCGTGGTCGAGTTCATGGACCAGCTGATCCCCGCGGCTGATGCCGACCTGGTCAGGCCGCTGGCCCAGCGTCTGGGCAAGCGCCTGCAGGGTGGTGTGCATCTCAAGACCAAGGTCGTGGCCGCGAAAGCCACCAAGCAGGGTATCGAGGTCGCGTACGAAGGCGCAAGCGTGCCCGAGACCACGGTGTTCGACCGCGTCCTGGTCAGCGTCGGGCGGGCGCCGAATGGCAAGCGCATCGGCGCGGAGCAGGCCGGGGTGACGGTGAGCGAGCGCGGTTTCATCGCGGTCGACACGCAAATGCGCACCAACGTGCCGCACATCTACGCCATTGGCGACCTGGTCGGCCAGCCCATGCTGGCGCACAAGGCCACCCACGAGGCGCACGTTGCAGCCGAGGCGGTTGCCGGCCGCAAGAGCCACTTCGATGCGCGGGTCATCCCCTCGGTCGCCTTCACCGACCCGGAGGTGGCGTGGGTGGGCGTGACCGAACGCGAAGCCAAGGACAAGCAGATCGAGGTCAAGGTCGCCAAGTTCCCGTGGTCAGCGAGCGGACGCGCGCTGGGCATGGGCCGCAGCGAGGGTTTCACGAAGTTGCTGTTCGACGGGGAGACCAACCGCGTGGTCGGCGGCGGCATCGTCGGCGTGCATGCCGGCGACCTTATTTCCGAAGTGGCCCTGGCCATCGAGATGGGTAGCGAGGCGGCCGACATCGCGCTGACCGTGCATCCGCACCCCACGCTGGGCGAGTCGGTGGGCATGGCCGCGGAGATCCGGGAAGGCAGCATCACCGACTTGTACCTGCCGCAGCGGAAATGAGCGGCATGGCGCCGGCGCTGGCTTGCCACGTGCACGGGCCGTACGCTGGAATACAGCCAGGTCCCGGTCACGGCGAGGCTCGCGCAGCACCAACCGCGACATCCTGAGCTATGCGAGGTGGTCATGTCCCTGAAGGTATGCGTCGCCGGTGCCACCGGCTGGGCCGGCTCCGCCTTGGTCCGCGGCATGGCGCTGGCTGATGACCTGGAGCTGGTGGCTGCGGTCGGTCGCCGGCACGCCGGGCGGCAGCTGGCGGACGTGCTTGGTGAGCCGCACCTGCAGGCACCCGTCTTCGCCAGTGCCGCCGAGGCGCTGGCGGCCGCACATTGCGACGTGTTCGTCGAATACACCGGTCCGGACCGCGCGAAGTCGAACATCCTGGCCGCGCTGGAGCATGGTGCCCATGTGGTGGTCGGCAGCTCGGGCCTGAACGACGCGGATTACGCGGTGATCGATGCGGCGGCCCGCGAGCGTGGGCTTGGCGTGCTGGCCTGCGGGAACTTCGCGTTGACCGCGGCGCTGTTGATCAAGTTTGCGGAAATGGCCGCCAAACTCATCCCGCAGTGGGAGTTGATCGACTATGCCTCGGCCACCAAGCCCGATGCACCCAGCGGCACCGTGCGCGAGCTGGCGACCCGCCTTGGCCGGGTGCGCCAACCACAGTTGCAGGTTCCACTGGAGCAGACCGTGGGTCTGCGCGAGACGCGTGGCGGCACCCTGGCCGGTAGTCAGGTGCATGCGGTGCGCCTGCCGGGTTTCGTGATTGGCGCCGAGGCGATCTTCGGCCTGCCGGACCAGACCCTGACCTTGCGCCACGACGCTGGCAGCAGCGCGCAACCTTACGTGGACGGGGCGTTGCTGGCGATCCGCAAGGTGCCCGGACTGCTCGGCCTGCGGCGAGGGCTGGACACGGTACTGGAATGGTGAGTGGCACCCATGAATGATCGCGTGCTGTTCGAGCTCGTCGATCTCGCCGGCACGTTTGCGTTTGCCATCAGTGGCGCGACGGCAGCGCGGCGGCAGGGTCTGGACTTGTTCGGCGTGCTGGCCATTGCCTATATCACTGCCTGCGGCGGCGGGGTCGTGCGCGACCTGTGCATCGGTGCGATTCCGCCGGCCGGCCTGTCAAACTGGCGCTACCTGGCGACTGCGGTGTTTGCCGCGCTGCTGACGATCGGCGCCTATCGGTGGGTGGAGCGCCTGGCCTCGCCGGTGCGCCTGTTCGATGCCATGGGGCTGGGGCTGTTTGCCGTGTACGGGGCGCACAAGACCCTGGAATTTGGCCACAACGCCGAGGTCGCGATCCTGCTGGGCGTGGTGACAGCCATTGGCGGTGGACTGGCGCGTGATGTGCTGCTGGCGCGGGTGCCGGTGGTGCTGCAACGGGAAATCTATGCCAGTGCCGCGCTGCTGGGCGCGACCCTGGCCGTGTTTGGCGAGTATGCGGGCTGGCCGGCGCTGTGGGCCATGTGGCTGCCGATCTCGGCATGCATTGGCCTGCGCATCCTCTCGCTGCGCTACCACTGGAACCTGCCGCGCTTCAAAGGGGACGCGCCTTAAGGAAGCTTTGAACAATTCGCTCTTGATCGTCATTCCCGCGGAAGCGGGAATCCAGTGTCTTTGATTTCAACAACGTAACCTCACTGGATCCCCGCTTGACCAGCCTTCGGCTGTTGAAGAGCGCCTCGCGGGGATGACGGCAATTATTCAGACCTTCCTTAAAGGGGAGGGGACAAATTGAGTTGCCACTTAATTTGCCCTGCCCCCTTTAAAACTATTTGAACAGCCCGTGCTGCAATTGGTAGTGGTCTTCGTCCACGAAGCCGCCCAAGCCCACGCCGACCAGGCGGTAGCGGCAATCGGCCGGCCGTGACACGCGCTCGCGCAGTGCACAGGCGATGTCGCCAAGCTCGCTCGCCGAGGCAGGTGCGGCCGCCAGCGTGAGGCTGCGCGTGAGGACGTGGAAGTCAGCGGTTTTCAGTTTCAACACGACGGTACAGGCAACGCGCTGGCGTTCCTTGCGGTAGCTGGCCCAGGTGTGCTCGGCCAGCCGGCGGATCATCGGCTCCAGGGCATCCAGCGGCAGGTCCTGCTCGAACGTGTCTTCGCTGGAAATCTGCAGGGTCGGGCGGTGCGGCTCGACCGGGCGCTCGTCGAGTCCCATGGCCAGCTCGTGCAGGCGCTGGCCCCAGCGGCCGAAGTGCTGCTGCAGGCTGGCGCTGCTGTGCCGGCGCACGTCGGCTACGGTGTCGATGCCCATGCCGTGCAGCCTCGCCTCGGTGACCTTGCCCACGCCAGGCAGGCGACCGACCGGCAAGGGGGCGAGGAAGGCGTCCACCTGGCGCGGGCGGATCACGCACAGTCCATCCGGCTTGTTCCAGTCCGAGGCGATCTTGGCCAGGAACTTGTTCGGTGCCACGCCGGCCGAGGCGGTCAGCCCGGTCTCGGCGCAGATGGCCGCGCGGATCGCCGCGGCAGTGGCGGTGGCCGAGGGCAGGCCGCTGGCCAGCGTGGTGACGTCGAGGTAGGCCTCGTCCAGGGACAACGGCTCGATCAGTGTCGTATGCCGGGCGAAGATGGCGCGGATCTGCTGCGATACGGCGTGGTACCGGGTGAAATCCGGCGGCACGAAGATCAACTGAGGACACAGCCGCTCGGCGCGCGCCGAGGGCATGGCCGAGTGCACGCCGAATTTGCGCGCCTCATAGCTGGCGGTGAGCACCACCGAGCGCGTGCTGCGCCAGGCCACCGCGATCGGCTGGCCGCGCAGCGCTGGGTCGTCGCGCTGCGCCACGGCGGCGTAGAACGCGTCCATGTCGATGTGCAGGATCTTGCGGGTTGGTGCAGCCACAGGACAACCAATCAAGCCGGTGGCTCAATTCTAGAAGTTCGGACGCGGGAAAGCCGCGGCCAGGCTGGCCATGGCGTGGCACTCACCGCAACGCGTCAGCGAGATGCCGGGCGAGGCGCTCGGCGGCAGCGGGACATCCGGCCAGGTACAAGGACGGCTCGAGCAGCTCCAGCTCCATGATCAGGAACCTGCCGTGGCTGGGCACGCCGTCCACCCGCGCATAGCTGTGTCCGGCGTGGCCGAGGCCGGCCACGGCGGCCAGCGCGCGCTCGGCCGCGGCGCGTATCTCGGGCGGCGGCTCGGCTGGCAGTGTGCTGCCGCCGTGTTCGTGTTGCACCCGGTAGTCGCCACGCGCCGGCCGCTTCAACACGGCGTGGCTGTAGCGGCCGGCGATGAACACCAGCGACCACTCGCCGTCGATGGCAACCTCGGCCACGAACGGTTGCACCAGGTAGGTGAGATTGGCCGGCAGCGCGGCCATGGCGTCATCGAGCGCGGCGTCGCCGGCAACGCCGCGCAACGTATGCCAGGCGCCGCCGCTCACCGCCGGCTTGATCACCACCGGTTGGCCACGCAAATAGGCGAGCACGCCACCAATCTGGTCGGCAGCGGCGACGTGGGTGGGGATGATGGCCACGTCACCACCGGCCAGGTCGAGCAGGTAACGCTTGTCGCTGTTCCAGCGCAGCAGATGGCTGTCGTTGATGGTGCGCACGCCAAGCCGGTCCAGGCGGTCCAGCCAGGCCAGGAATTCCGGGTAGCGCTTGAAATAATCCCAGATCGTGCGGATCAGCACGGCATCGAACGCCGTCCAATCCACGTGGGGATCGGTCCACACGCAACTGGTGGGCGTCACGCCCAGGCCTTGCAGGCAGTCGGCGAGGTAGGCATCGTCGGGCTGGATTGCCGACAGCTCGGCCGAGGTGGCAAAGGCAATGCGGCGTGCGCTGGGTGACGTGGGCGTGGCGGCGGCTCCGGATAGTAAGTGTTGGCTTTTTCCCGACAAGTCGGGTTCCCACAAGCGCGGGCGGACGCGGGGATCAGGCACCCTGGCCGGCGCAGATGGTAGCAGTCGATTGTGCCGTGCGTGACGCATGGGACTGGCGTCATGCCCATGGCGGATGGCAAGGTAGCCGCCATGCCAAGCCCACCCAACCAGGACTATGCCCGCCGCCTGAACACCTGGGATGCGGCGATGATCGTCATTGGCGGCATCATTGGCGCCGGCATTTTCCTCACCCCGTCCACGGTGGCGCAGAACACCGCCTCGGCGGCGGAGCTGCTCGTGTTGTGGGTCGTGGGCGGGCTGCTGACCCTGGCCGGGGTGCTGGTCTACGCCGAGCTGGGTGCGCGGCGTCCGCAGGCTGGCGGTATCTACGTCTACCTGCGCGAGGCCTTCGGCTTGCTGCCGGCGTTCCTGTTCGGCTGGGCGATGGCCCTGGTCAACTATCCGGGCAGTGTCGCTGCCGTGGCCACGATGTTTGCCGAGTACCTGAGCGTTGCCCTCGGCCTGCCGCCGCTGGTGTTCTCCAAGCCATTCGCCGTGGGCGCCATCGTCTTCATCGTCGGCGTCAACCTGTTCGGCATCCGCGCCGGCGCCACCATGCAGAACCTTTTTGCCGTGCTGAAGCTGGCCGCGGTCGCCCTGGTGGTGGTCGCCGGCCTGGTCCTGGCGGGGAAATACCCCGGCCTGACCTGGGCCGCCCCTTCCGCGCCGCAGCCGGTTTCGCGCTGGGCGTTTGCGGGGGCCTTGTTGCCGGTGCTGTTTTCCTATGGCGGTTTCCATTACCTCAACGACCTGGCCGGCGAGGTGCGCAACCCGCAGCGCGTGTTGCCGCGCGCGCTCGGGCTGGGCCTGGTCGGGGTGGTGGTGTGTTATGTGCTGGCCAATCTCGCCTATCTTTCCGGCTTGGGCATGGACGGCCTGGCGACCAGCAGCGCGCCGGCGGCGGACCTGATGCGCAGGCTGCTCGGCGAACGCGGCGCCACGCTGATTGCCGTCGGTATCGCCTGTTCCACCTTCGGCTACTGCACCATTGCCATTGCCGGCGGCGCGCGGGTGCTGCAGACCATGAGTGCCGACGGCGTGTTCTTCCGTGCCGCTGCGCGTATCGATCCGCGCACGCGGGCGCCGCAGGTGGCGCTCGCCGTGCTGGGCCTGTGGGCCATCGTGCTGACCCTCTCCGGGACCTTTGCCCAACTGCTCAATTACTCCACGGTGGGTGAGTGGTTGGGACACATTTTTGGGGTCGGCACGATCTTCTGGTATCGGCAGTATTGCCGCGACGAGCCGGTCAGCTACCGCGTGCCGCTGTATCCGCTGCTGCCGGTCATCTTCATGCTCACGGTGTGCGCGGTGATCGTGGCCAGCGCCTGGCATGCGCCGCGGGATGCGGGCATGAGCCTGGTGATCATCGCGCTCGGGGTACCGGTGTATTACTTGTGGCAGTGGTGGCGCCGCCGGCGCTGAGGCGTGCTCCAGCGTGCTTGGACAACACCGCGACCGAACCCCCGCGGGCCGTGACGGCACCCCGCGATTCAGTCACACGCCGCATAATGCCTGCATGCGGCAAGCAGGCAAGTGGTGGGCAATGGGCGGCCTGTACCTCGGCGCAGCGCTGCTGCTGGCGGTGTGTCATGCGGCAGCGGTGCCGATGCTGGTGGCGGATCTGGCGGCCACGGAGACGGGCGCGCATATACGCCTCGAACAGGTGCAGCGCGCTGGCGCGCCGGAGCGTGCGGCCGATGGCGTGGCCCAGCGCCGCTACACGTTTGCGGCGGCGACGCGGCCGCGCATGGTGGTTGCGGCCGCGCGTGGCAGCTGGGATTGGTCGGGCCAGGGCGAGCTCCGACTGCGGGTGCAGGATGCCATGGCGTGGCCGGTCACCCTGGACGTGGTGGTCACCGATGCGGCGGACGGCCAGCTGCGCACCCAGGTCGGAGTGACGCCCGGCCCCGCGCAGACCCTGGTGATCCCGCTGCAGGCAACTTCGCCACGCAGCCAGGGCATGCAGGCCGGGCCGCCGATGCCGTTTGTCGAGCATGGCCAGCCCATCTTGCTGGCCACCCGCGTCGAGGGCGCGATCGACCCGCGCCATGTGCGCACCGTGGACCTCGCGATGCCAGGGCCCGCCTCGCCGCAGGCGCTGTGGCTTGGCCGCGTCGAGGTGGCGTCTGGCGAGTCGACGCTGCGTGCGGCCTACGCTGGCATCGTGGACCAGTTTGGCCAGTTCACGCGCGTGCAGTGGCCGGAGAAGGTCGCCTCGACGGCGGCGTTGCGTGCCACCCAGGCGGCGGACCAAGCAACCCTGGCGCGCGGGCAGGCTGCAGTGTCGCACGTGGATGCCTACGGCGGACGGCTGGACGGCCCGGTACTGGGGCGCAGCGGCTGGTTCCATGTGCAGAAGGCGGCAGGCCGTTGGCAGCTGGTGACTCCGGCCGGGCATGCATTCTTCTCGCTGGGCGTGAACGCGGTGGCGGCGGAAGGGGACCGCAGCTACGTGGCTGGCCGCGAATTCATGTTCGAGGATATACCTCCGGACAGCGGCGCCTGGGCGGCGTTTTACGGCAGCGGCGACAGCCGCTCACCTGATCAGGCGGCCAGCCATGGCGTTGGCTACAACCACGGGCGTTGGTTCGATTTCTATGCCGCCAACCTGTACCGCGTCGATGGCCACGATTGGCTGGCGGCGTGGCGCCGGCGCACGCTGCGGCGGCTGCAGGCCTGGGGCTTCAACACCATTGGCAACTGGAGCGACCCCGCCCTTGGGCTGGCGCATCGCCTGCCATATACGCGTTCGATCAACATTGCCGGCGTCTACGCCAATGTCGCCAGCGGCTACGACTATTGGGGGCGCATGCCCGACCCCTTCGACCCGCGTTTCGTGCGGGCGGCTGATGCCGCGGCGGCCAGCGCCACGGCCGGGGTGGCGGAGGACCCCTGGCTGCTCGGTTATTTCGCCGACAACGAACTGGCCTGGGCTGGCGCCGGTCCGCAGGGACGCTGGGGCCTGGCCATGGGGACCCTGGCGGGCGACGCCCACAGCCCGGCCAAACAGGCGTTCATTGCCGTATTGCGGCACAAGTACGTGGCGCCGGAAACGCTGGGCGCCGCGTGGGGCATCCCGCTGGGCTCCTGGACGGCACTGGAGGCCACCGGCTACGCGGCCCCATTACCGTCGGCTGCTTATCCGGCCATTGCCGAGGACTACAGCGCGTGGCTGCGCCTGTATGCCGACACGTATTTCCGCACGGTGCGCGCAGCCCTGCGTCGGCATGATGCGCACCACCTGTTCCTGGGCGGACGATTCGCGGTGAACACGCCCGAGGCCGTGGCAGCCTGCGCGCAGTATTGCGACGTGGTCAGTTTCAACATCTATGCGGACCTCCCGCAGCATGGTTTCGACGCGGCGGCCATGCGGCAGCTGGACAGGCCGGTGCTGATCAGCGAGTTCCACTTCGGCTCGGCTGATCGCGGTCCCTTCGGCAATGGCGTGGTTGCCGTGGCCAACGAGGCCGAACGCGGGCCGGCGTATGCGCGCTTCCTCGCCGCCGCGGCGGCCAATCCCGAGATCGTAGGCGCGCACTGGTTCGAGTATGTCGACCAGCCGGTCACCGGGCGCCTGCTGGACGGCGAGAACAGCCACATCGGCCTGGTGGGAATTACCGACTTGCCGTTTGCCGGCTTCGTCCACGCCGTGCAGGCGGCCAACCGCCGCCGGGGGGAATGAGCTGCCGGCTCAGGCCAGCGTGGTGGCGATGCCGAAGCCGACCGCGGCGACCATGGCCGCGGCCAGGCAGGCGCTACCCAGGCGCAGGCGGTGCGCGTCGGCGCGCGGGGTCAGGCGCCACACCAGCAGCGCGCCAATCAACATGTCCAGGACCAGCACCCGGCGCAGCAGGCCCGAACGCAGCAACATCCCGTAGGGCGGCTGCAAGTGGCCTTCCACCGCCGCCACGATCGCGATCGTGGCCAAAACGATCAGGCTCCACAGCAGGCAGGCGAAGTACAGGCGGTTGAACACCACTGCACTGCGTTCGGCCCAGCGCAGCACGCACCAGCCGATGCCGGCCGCGGGCAATGCGGCGATGGAGCTGAACAGCACCCACCAGAGCAAGGTGCTGAGGATGGTGAGTACGGCAGTCACAAGGCCAGCCGCACGCCGAGCCGGCGCAGCAGCTTGGCCATCAGCCAGGCCGGCCCGATGAGCAGGTACGACAGGTCGGTGATGAAGCTGGGCCGGCGCCCCTCGAAGTGGTGGCCGATGAACTGGCCAACCCAGGCCACGACGAACACCACGATGGCTGCGCGCAGGAGCGTCGGCATGCCGAACTCCATGGCCAGCAGGTGGGTGCCCAGCGCCAGGAGCGCAAAGGCGATGAGTAGCGCCACGGCCAGGCGGTGGGCGCGCTTCCAGTACCAGTAGAACGACAGCACGATGACCATCACTGCCCACGCGCCGGGCCGCAGCTGCGATTCCGGCACCGGGACGGTCCACAACATGGCGATCACCGCCCACACGATGGGCGGCACGCACAGCCAGTGCGCCACCTGGTTCACCGGATTGCGGTGGTCGGCGCTGTAGCTGTCGAGCCATTCCTGCATGCTGCGCATCGCTGCACTCCCCCGCCGTGGCCAGGTGTCTCAATGGGTGGGGCCGGCAACAACGGCACGCCGGCGCCAGCCCGTCGTCAGGGGTCCAGGCGGATGTCGGCCAGGCGTTGCAAGGCCTCGGCGTACTTCGCCGCGGTCTGCGCGATGACCTGATCGGGAATCACCGGCCCAGGCGCGGTCTTGTTCCAGTCCTGGGTTTCCAGCCAGTCGCGCACGAACTGTTTGTCGTAGCTCGGTGGGCTGATCCCGGTGCGGTATTGCTCGGCGGGCCAGAAGCGCGAGGAGTCGGGGGTGAGCATTTCATCCATCACGTACAGCTTGCCCGTGGCGTCGGTACCAAACTCGAACTTGGTGTCGGCGATGATGATGCCGCGCTCGGCAGCGTAAGCGGCCGCCCAACGGTAGATGGCCAGCGTCGCGTCGCGGACCTGGGCCGCCAGCCCGGTACCGATCTGGGTCGCCACCTGCTCGAAGCTGACATTCTCGTCGTGGTGCCCGGAGGCGGCCTTGGTCGAAGGAGTGAAGATTGGCTCGGGCAGCTGCTGGGCCTGCTTGAGTCCGGCAGGCAGGCGGATGCCGCACAGTGAGCCGCTGGCCTGGTAGTCCTTCCAGCCCGAGCCGATGAGATAACCACGGGCAATCGCCTCCACCGGCAACGGGCGCAGGCGGCGCACCACCACCGAGCGGCGGGCGTACAGGGCAAAGTCCGTACTGGCCGGCAGCACCTCGGCCAAGGGCACGTCGAGCAGGTGGTTCGGCATCAGATGCGCGGTTTTGGCAAACCAGAAATTGGAGATCTGCGTCAGCATCTCGCCCTTGCCGGGAATCGGATTGGGCATGACCACGTCGAACGCCGAGAGGCGGTCGGTGGCGACCATCAGCAGACGTTCGCCGGGCAGCGCATAGACATCGCGGACCTTGCCGCGATGGAGCAACTCAAGCTCGGGCAGGTTCGATTGGGGCAAGGTCGTGGTCACGGCAGGGATGTCCGCAGGCGGAAGCAGCGCCCATTCTAACCGCGGCAGCGCAGGTCCACCTCGTGGCACTGCTAGAATCCCGGGTTTCCGTGGCTCATGTTGCCCGATGCGCATTTCGATCTTGGCAGCCGGCTGGATGCTGGTTGCCGGCTTCCCGTCCATGGTGCAGGCTGCCGCGCCGGCGCCACCGAGCCGTCTCGGGCTGTGTGCCGCCTGCCACGGCACGCAAGGCCATGCGCGCATAGCCGGGGTGCCGAACCTGGCCGGGCAGCGGCTGGATTACCTGCGTGACGCGCTGCGCCAGTATCGCGATGGCCGGCGCAAGGCGCCGGTGATGCGCACGGCCGTGGGTCCGCTGAGTGACACCGAGCTCGATGCGCTGGCCGCCTGGTACAGCGAACAGGCTCCGGCGGCGCTGACCCGCTCATGAGCTTCGCCTACACTCTCTGGTTTGCTTTTTTTGGCCTGATCGTCGGCCGGCTGCCTGGTGCCGTCACCGGCGCGATCATCGGCTTCATCCTGGACAACTTGCGCCACAGCCAGCGCAAGCGCGCGATCCCGGAGGCTGGCGGTTTCGTCGGCCCGCTGTTTACCCTCCTCGGTGCGGTGGCCAAGTCCGATGGCCGGGTGTCGGAAGCCGAGATTGCCGTGGCCGAGCGCCTGATGACGCGCATGGGCCTGGGTGCCGAGCAGCGCCAGAAGGCGGTGGCCAGTTTCAACCGGGGCAAGCAGCCGGAGTTTGACGTCACCGGCACCATAGACGAACTGCGGCGCTGGGTCGGCGTGCGCCGCGACCACGCCTTCCCGGTGCTGGACGTGGTGATCGAGACCGTGCTGGCCGAAGGTCGCCCGTCGCCGGAAAAGATGGCGATTCTGCGCCAGCTGGCATTTGCGCTACGGGTCAGCGACATGGAGCTGATGGCGCTGCTGGCGATGAAGGGCTATGCCTGGAACGCCGGTGGCAGCGCACACGGTCGCGGCCGTGCCTGGGGTCCCGGCGCCGGCGGCGGTTACGTGCCGCCGCAACGCAATACCCAAGGCCCGGATCCCTACACCGTGCTGGGCATCGATCGCAACGCTGACGAGCGCGCCGTCAAGCGCGCCTACCGCAAGCTGATCTCCGAGCATCACCCCGACCGCCTGGGCGACCTGCCTGAGGACATGCGCCGCCAGGCCGAGTCGCGCGCCAGCGAGATCAATGCCGCGTATGACCGCATCAAGGAGCTGCGCGGCTTCCACTAGGGTGCTGCGGTGATGCACGGGAAGTGGTGGGCCGTGCACATCGTCCCTGGGCGGTCGCCTACAATACGGGGCTCCACCCGAGCTGGAAGTCCCATGTCCAGGCAAGCAGCAATCATTGCCCCGTCCATCCTGTCGGCCGACTTTGCGCGGCTGGGCGACGACACGGCCGCAGTGCTGGCCGCGGGCGCCGACTGGGTGCACTTCGATGTGATGGACAACCATTACGTGCCGAACCTGACCATGGGACCGATGGTGCTGGCCGCCTTGCGCGGCCATGGCATCGAGGCGCCAATCGACGTGCACCTGATGGTCAAGCCGGTGGACCGCATCGTGCCGGACTTCGCCAAGGCCGGCGCCAGCGGCATCAGTTTTCACCCGGAGGCGACCGAGCACATCGACCGCACGTTGGGCCTGATCCGGGATTCCGGCTGCCGCGCCGGCCTGGTGTTCAATCCGGCCACGCCGCTGGATTATCTCGACTACGTCATGGACAAGGTCGACCTGGTGCTGATCATGTCCGTCAATCCTGGTTTTGGCGGGCAGAAGTTCATTCCCGGCACCCTGGAAAAGCTGCGCCAGGCCCGGGCGCGCATCGATGCCAGTGGCCGTCCGATCCGCCTGGAGGTGGATGGTGGGGTCACTGCCGACAACATTGGCGCGATTGCCGCTGCCGGCGCCGACACCTTCGTCGCCGGCTCGGCGATCTTCAAGGCACCGGATTACGCCGGCGAGATCGCGGCGATGCGCCGGGCGATCGCGTGAGCCAGTGTGGATCGCACATGGTGTTCCGACCTGGATGGTGCCGATGGTGGCTCGCGCTTGGCTTGGCTGTACTGGCGCCACTGGCCATGGCCGCCACGACCGACGGGCACCAGGTCGCGGCACACGGCGCGCGCGATAGCGCCGTCCCGGCGTGGACGATTGCCACGTTGGCGCCGGCCGGCTGGACGGACGACTGCTGCACCTATGCCGCGGCGATCGGCGTCAACTTCGTGCTCTACCAGGGCGAGTGGACCGGCAAGCCACAGCGCGTGATGGTGCTGAACGTGTGGCCCGTCAAGCTGCCATCGCTCGCGGCCGAGGTGCAGGCCGACCGCAAGCGCTACCGTGAGCGCGATCCCGCCGGCAAGGTCGATGACCTCGTGTTGCGCCACCGGACCATGGCCTGCAGCGGCACGGTGTATACCGGCAGCGACAAGATCGATGACGTGGTGGTGTTCTGTGATCCAGGTGCAGCCAGCGGCATCCGCCTGAGCTGGTCGATGAGTTTCGACGCCGGCGACAGTGGGAAGCGCGCCTTGCTCGATGCGTTCATGCGCGTCGTCGTCGCCTCGCGTTACCGCGGTGGTACGGCGTCGGCAGCGCCATCCGGTGCCTGAGGCGCGAGGCGACGCCACAGCACCAAGCCGACGCCCAGGCTCGACGCGCCGGCAACGCTGTTATCGTGAGCGCTTTGCGGATTGGAACAAGCCGTGATTTCCCGTGACGAATTCGATGCGCTGGCGGCGCAGGGTCATACCCGCATCCCCCTGGTGCGCGAAGTGTTTTCCGACCTCGACACGCCGCTTTCGGTCTACCTGAAGCTGGCCGATGGGCCTTACACCTGTCTTTTCGAATCGGTCGAGGGCGGCGCGAAGTGGGGCCGCTATTCGATCATCGGCCTGCCGGCGCGGCGGGTGTACCGGCTGCGCGCGCACCGGCTCGAGGTGGAGGATCGCGGCGAGGTCGTCGAGTCGCGCGAGGTCGCCGACCCGCTGGCGGAGATCGAGCGGCTGCGCCAGCTTTATGCCGTGCCACGCCTGCCGGAACTGCCGGCGTTCACTGGCGGCCTGGTCGGTTACTTCGGCTTCGAGACCATCGGCTACATCGAGCCGCGCCTGGCGCAGTGGGACCGCACGGACGAGCTCGGCATCCCGGACGTGCTGCTGATGCTGGCCGAGGAAGTGGCGGTGTTCGACAACCTCAAGGGCCGCCTGTACCTGATCGTGCACGCCGACCCCGCGCAGCCGCAGGCTTACGCCGCAGGCCGGCGTCGCCTCGATGCCCTGGTCTATCGCCTGCACCAGGGCGGCTCGGCTTATCCGCAGCTCTTGCACGGCGAGGTGCTGGATGAGGACGACTTCACTTCCTCGTTCACCCGCGAGGGTTTCATGGCCATGGTCGAACGGGCCAAGGAATACATCCGCGCCGGGGATATTTTCCAGGTCGTGCCCTCGCAGCGCCTGAGCGTCGGCTTCCACGCACGGCCGGTGGACGTCTATCGCGCGCTGCGGGCGCTGAATCCCTCGCCGTACATGTATTTCCTCGATCTTGGCGACACCCAGATCGTCGGCTCCTCGCCGGAGATCCTGGCGCAGTTGAACGCCGGCAAGGTGGTCGTGCGTCCGCTCGCGGGCACCCGCCGCCGCGGGGCCGACGAGGCCGAGGATCGCATGCTGGAAGCCGAACTGCTGGCCGACCCCAAGGAACGCGCCGAGCACGTGATGCTGATCGACCTGGGCCGCAACGACGTCGGCCGCATCAGCGAACCGGGCAGCGTGGAGGTCAGCCAGTCCTTCGTGGTCGAGCGCTATTCGCACGTGATGCACATCGTCTCGCAGGTCCAGGGCACGGTGCGCCCCGGGGTCAGCTATATGGACGTCCTGCGCGCGACGTTTCCCGCCGGCACGCTGAGCGGCGCGCCGAAGGTGCGGGCAGTGGAAATCGTGCAGGAGCTGGAGCCCACCAAGCGCAACATCTACGGCGGGGCGATCGGCTGGATTGGCTGGTGGGGCGATGCCGACACCGCGATCGCGATCCGCACCGCGGTGATCCACGGCGGCCGCCTGCACATCCAGGCCGGCGCCGGCATCGTCTACGACTCCGACCCGGCCGCGGAGTGGGAGGAGACCATGAACAAGGGTCGTGCCCTGTTCCGTGCCGTGGCCCAGGCCGCCCAGGGCCTGTAGCGATGAGGGGCGGGCAATTGAGTTGCCGCCTCGCGGAGATGACGAGTTCGAAACGAGCCGTTAGTGCCGACCGGTGGGTGTCGCTGAGGACGCCGGGCAGGCTGCGATACGCTGGAAGTGCAGGTCCTCGTAGTCGGAGCTGAAATCGCCCTGCGGGTCGACCTTGGCCATGCGCAGCGTGACCGGTTCAGTGCCGCCGGCGGCGTGGAAGGCCAGCCAGGCGTCGGGATCGACGCCCGGGTCGTCCCAGTGCACCAGCAGGCGCCGGCCCAGGCGCATGACCGGGCCGGCGAGGCGTGGCGACTTGACCGCCGCAAAACGCACGGCCTCGCCCTGCGGGCAAATCGAGACCTCGCCCAACCAGGGATCGCGATAGATGCCGGTCCAGGCCGCCAACCCGCTGGCGGCCACCGCAGCGGGCGCCGCGATCGGCGCCTTCGCGGCTGCGACGCGCGCCGCGCTGGCCCGGTCCAGGGCGTCGGCATACCAGGTCGCGTCGTGGGTGTCGGCGGGTGCGGTGAAATGCTTGGTCAGCACATCGCCGAGGACCGTGCGCGCGGCATCGCCGCTGCCGTTGATCATGAACACGAAGCCGCCCTGCTGGTCGGGAAACAGCGCCAGCATCGAATACATGCCGTTGAGCGTGCCGGTGTGCCAGACCATCCAGCTGCCGTCGACATCGGCCATGCGCCAGCCGTAACCGTAGGCCATGACGTGGGTGTCGTCGCGCAGGCGGCGCTGCGCCGACACCGGCATCAGCATGTGCGGCGCCTGCAGCACGTCGCGCTGCACGGGCGACAGCCACTGCAATTGCGCGTGGGTCGGCACCAGCCAGTTGCGCGCCCATTGCAGCATGTCGGTGAGGTCGCAGCGGATGCCGCCGGCTGGATCCGAAGTGAGCGCCGGGATCACCGCCCCGTCCTCGCCGAGCGGCACGTTACGGCCATCCTTCAGATAATGCGGCTGGGCGACGTCGCCGACCGCGTCGCGGTTCCAGCTGCCGACCTGGCAGCGATCCAGGCCCAGCGGTGCGAACACCTCGCGGCGCATCAGCGTCGCATAGGGCGCGCCACCGGCCGCCGCGGCCACCGCTCCGGCCACCACGTAGAGCAGGTTGTCGTACTCGTAGCGCGAGCGGAAGCTGTAGGCCGGCGCGATGTAGCGCAGGCCGTGGATGATGTCGGCGGCGGTGAACGTGTTTGGTTGCGGCCACAACATCAAGTCGCCGCCGCCGAGCGGCAGCCCGCTGGAATGGGTGAGCAGGTCGGCCACGCGCATGTTCGCGGTCACCCACGGGTCGTGCATCTGGAATTGCGGCAGGTATTTGGTGACCGGGTCGTCCCAGCGCAGCTTGCCCTCATCCACCAGGCGGCCGAGCAAGGCCGTGGTCATGGCCTTGGAATTGGAGGCGATCTTGAACAGCGTTTGTGCGTCGATCGCTTGCCCCGAGCCGGCGATGCGCTCGCCGGCGGTGCGCGTGTACACCACTTGGCCATGCTCGATGACGCCGACGGCGATGCCAGGCAGCGTGTAGCGCGCCATCACCGTGTCGACCGCCTGGTCGAGGCGCGCGCGCGTGGCCTCGGGCAGGACTTGTGCCTGCACTTGTGCCAGCACCGGCTGGGTCGGCAGGCCCAGCAGCGCGAACGCCAGCAGGCCGAGCCACCGCGGCGGGCGGCGTCCTTGCCAGGCCAGTGGCGTTGCCGCCCCGCGGGTCGGGTTTGTCGTGCCCTGTGCGCGATCCGCAGAGGCGCCGCGCCCGGCGGTTGCGCCCGTGGTCGATGCTCGCCCGAGGTGTCGTTGCATGCTGCTCCGTCCCTTCCATTGCCGGGCTTCCGACGTGCAGCCGTGCTGAATTCGCGGCTTCAAGCAGCTACGCTGCTTGCCTTGGCGCCACGCCCGGCGGCCGTCGGTTGGGGATCATGCATGTATTTTCCGCTTGATGCGAATGCCCGGCGCGGGCGTCTGCGGCCCAGGGGGACGCCGGCATGAGGATCAGGATGAATGCCACCTCACGGGTACTGCTCGGCCTGGCCCTGGGGGCGGTGGCCGGCTTGCTGTTGGCCGCATACGACCCGGTCACGGCCGCGCAGGCCGCGCATGCGGTGCATCCCATCGGCATGCTGTGGCTCAATGGGCTGCAGATGACCGTGGTGCCGCTGGTGTTGGCGCTGATCGTGATTGGCGTCAACACGGCGTCGGACGCTGCCGCGTCGGGTCGCGTGGCGCGGCGCGCGATCGTGGTCTTCATCGTGTTGCTGACCGGCGGCGCGCTCTTCACCGCAGCCGTCGCGCCAGGTGTGTTTTCCCTTTTCCCGCACGATCCGGCGCTGCGCGCGACCCTGGACAGCGCCGCCACCACGGCGACCGCGCACGCCGCGCCGCTCGACTGGACCGAGGCGGTAAGCGCGATCATCCCGAGCAACGCAATCATGGCCGCCGCGCAGAGCGCCATGCTCCCGCTGGTGGTGTTTGCGCTGTTCCTTGGCTTTGCCCTGATGCGCGTGGTGCCGGAACGACGCAAGTTGCTGCTGGATCTCTTCCAGACCATTGCTGACGCCATGATCGTCATCGTGCGCTGGGTGCTGGCGGTGGCGCCGCTCGGCGTCTTTGCGCTGATCTTCTCGGTGTCGGCGCGATCGGGCATCAGCATGCTGAGTGCGCTCGGCGTGTATGTGCTGGTGGAATGCCTGATGTACCTGGCGGTGACCGTGTTGATGCTGCCGGTAGCCTTGCTCTGGGGCGGCGAGAGCCTGCGGCGCTTCGTGCCGGCACTGGTGCCGCCACAGGTGGTGGCGTTCAGCACGCAATCCTCGCTGGCCTCGCTGCCGGCCATGCTGGAAAGCGCCGACGAACGCCTGGGCTGGCCCCAGCAGGTGACCTCGCTGGTGCTACCCATGGCCGTGACGCTGTGCCGGCTGACCAGCCCGGTGCAGTACGTGACCTCCGCGGTGTTCATCGCCTGGGCCTTCGGCATCGATCTCACCTCCGCCCAGCTCATCGGCGGCGCCCTGCTGGCGGTGGTCATCAGCCTGGGCTCGGTGGGCCTGCCGGGGGCCGTGGTGTTCATGGCCACCAACCTGCCGGTATCCCAGGCCATGGGCGTGCCGGTGAGTCCGCTGGGCCTGATGCTGGCAGTCGATACGTTGCCCGATACCCTGGCCACGCTCGGCAATGTCACCTGCGACATGACCGCGACCAGCGTCGTCGTGCGCCAGTCGCGCCGCGACGCGGCGTAGGGTCTGGGGTGCGGCGACCTCGGTCGCGGCGAACGGATGGCTATAATGCGAGGCCTCGCGGGAGCCTCCCCGTCGTGCAGGATTCGCCATGTTGTTGATGATCGACAATTACGACAGCTTCACCTACAACCTGGCGCAGTACTTTGGTGAGCTCGGGCAGCAGGTACAGGTGGTGCGCAACGATGCGATCGATGTGGCCGGCATCCGCGCGCTGCAGCCCTCGCACATCGTGATATCCCCCGGGCCAGGGACACCGGATGATGCGGCAGTGTCGCTGGACGTGCTGCGTGAGCTGTCGGGCGAGGTGCCGATCTTGGGCGTATGTCTTGGCCACCAGGCGCTGGGCCAGGTGTTTGGCGGCCGGGTGGTGCGTGCCAAGCAGATCATGCACGGCAAGACGTCACCGGTGCACCATCGCGGGCAGGGTGTGTTTGCCGGCTTGCCGAATCCGTTCGAGGCCACGCGCTACCACTCGCTGGTGGTCGAACAGGATTCGCTGCCGGACTGCCTCGAAGTCACTGCGTGGACTGAATATCCGGACGGCTCCCTCGACGAGATCATGGGCTTGCGGCACCGTACCTTGCGGGTCGAGGGCGTGCAGTTCCACCCCGAATCGGTACTGACTGCGCACGGCTACAACCTGCTGCGGAATTTCCTCGGCCTGCCGTTGCGGCTCGCGGCATGAGTGGCGGTGGCGAACGGCTGGCGATCACGCCACAGGAAGCCTTGCAGCGCACGATCGAGCATCGCGAGATTTTCCAGGACGAAATGGTGGCGCTGATGCGTCAGATCATGCGCGGCGAAGTCAGTCCGCTGATGACGGCGGCGATCATTACCGGCCTGCGGGTGAAAAAGGAAACCGTGGGCGAGATCACCGGTGCGGCGCGGGTCATGCGCGAGCTCTCCGCGAAGGTGGTGGCGCCGCCTCATCCCCACCTGGTCGATATCGTCGGCACTGGCGGCGATGGCGCCTCCACGTTCAACATTTCCACTGCTTCGAGCTTTGTGGTCGCCGCCGCGGGCGGCTGCGTGGCCAAGCACGGCGGGCGCAGCGTGTCGTCCAAATCCGGCAGCGCCGACGTCCTGGAGGCCTTGGGTGCGTCGATCGACTTGAAACCGGCACAGGTCGCGCAGTGCATGGCCGAGACGCACCTTGGTTTCATGTTCGCGCCAAACCACCATCCGGCCATGAAGGTCGTGGCGCCAGTGCGCCGCGAGATGGGCGTACGCACGCTGTTCAACATCCTTGGCCCGCTGACCAATCCGGCTGGCGCGCCGAACATCATGATGGGCGTATTCCACCCCGACCTGGTCGGCATCCAGATCCGTGCCCTGCAGGCGCTGGGCGCGCGGCATGCGCTCGTGGTGTGGGGGCGCGACGGCATGGACGAGATTTCACTCGGCGCCGCCACGCTGGTCGGGGAGCTGCGCGACGGCGAGGTGCAGGAATACGTGGTGGAGCCGGAGGATTTTGGCCTGGCCATGGCGTCATCGCGCAACCTGCGCGTGAAGAACCCACAGGAGTCCAAGGCCATGCTGCTGCAGGCGCTTGGCGCCGAGCCCGGCGTCCCCGGCGACAGCGTGGCGCTGAACGCGGGCGCGGCGCTGTACGCAGCCGACGTGGTCGACTCGATTGCTGCCGGCATCGACCTGGCCCGGGCCACCATGGCGAGCGGTGCGGCCCTGGCCAAGCTGCACGAGTTCGTCGCCGCGACGCGCAGGCTCGCGGCGTGACGGGCCGGCGGAGATCCCGTGCTTGCCCTGCCGTCGGCCATGCAGGCCCGCGCACGCGGGCGCGGCATCGCTTCGCCTCTCTGGCATCATGTATTGCCGGGACTTGAAACCCATGACGAGCTCGATCATGACCGACATCCTTGAGCGCATCCTGGAACGCAAGGTGGAAGAGGTGGCCGAGCGCCGCCTGCGCGTGCCGCTGACCGAGTTGCAGGCGCGCAGCGCCGGGCTGCCGGCAACGCGCGGCTTCGTGCACGCGATCGAGGGCAAGATCGACGCCGGCAAGGCGGCAGTCATTGCCGAGGTGAAGAAGGCCAGTCCGAGCAAGGGCGTGATACGGGCGGATTTCGACCCCGCCGCCATTGCCCGCAGCTATGCCGCGGCCGGTGCGACCTGCCTGTCCGTGCTGACCGACCGGGACTTCTTCCAGGGCAGCGAAGCCTGCCTGCAGCAGGCCCATGCGGCCTGCACGTTGCCGATACTGCGCAAGGATTTCATCGTCGACGCTTACCAGGTGCACGAGGCACGGGCGATCGGCGCCGATTGCATCCTGTTGATCGTGGCCGCGCTCGACGATGAATTGTTGCGGGAGCTGGTCGCGCTGGCCAGGGAACTGGGCCTGGACGTGTTGTGCGAGGTGCATGACGCCGACGAGCTGGAGCGCGCGCAGGCCTTGCCGGTGCGCTTGATTGGCGTGAACAACCGCAACCTGCGCAGCTTCGAGACCTCGCTGGAGACGTCGCTCGATTTGCAGCAGTCTGTGGAATATGACCGCATCCTGGTGGCCGAGTCGGGCATCCGTACGCCTGACGACGTCGCACGCCTGCGCGCTGGGGGCATCAACGCGTTCCTGGTCGGCGAGGCATTCATGCGCACCGACGATCCGGGCCGCGAATTGCGCAGGCTGTTCGCCAACCCGTGAGGAGTACGCCGGCCATAGGCGGATCGGTGGCGCCTGCCGCGGCCAGCGGAGAGGCTGCGCCGGCGTCTCCCGTGATGCTGTTTGGGCTGGACGACGTGCTGGTGTATGGCGAGCCAATGCAGGCTTTCCTGCGCCAGCGCTTGCGCGGCGCGGCGTGGCGCTTGCCCGTGCTGCTCGCGTGCCTGCCGTGGCTGCTGGTGCGCGCGCTCATGTCCCGCGCCGGGCTGCGCGCCACACTGGGGCGGCTGGCCTTGCTGGGCGTGCACGAGGCGCGTTACCAGCAATTGGTCGACGACTATGCCGCCGGCCTGGTGCGCCGCTCGCGCAGCTGCAGCCGGGACGGCCTGCGCGCCGTTCGTCATGCCATGGCCGGGGGTCAGCGGGTGCTGGTGGTCACGGCTTGCGAGGAGCGCTTGGTCCAGGCCATCTTCCGTGAATTGGGCCTGGCCGAGATCGAGGTGCTGGCCGCGAGCTGGCGCGACGGCTGGTCCGGCATGCGTCAGGCGCAGGCCAACCACGGCGGCGAGAAGGTGAAGCTGCTGGCGCAGCATGGCCTGCAAGCCTGCGCGGCTGCCTACAGCGCCTCGCTGCTCGATGTGCCGATGTGGCGTCTGGCCGCACAGGCCGTGCTGGTGAACGGCACGCCGGCGCGTTGCCGGAAACTCGAGCAGGCGCTGGGTCACGCCGTGACCCGGGTCGATTGGCACTGAAGGCCGCCTGCCCGCGGCGTGGCCGCCGCTGGCTGGAATCAGCGCGAGCCGCGCACGACGATGGTCTTGCCGGCCACGTCGATGAGGCGCTTTTCCTCGAGCTGCTTGAGCACGCGCCCCACCATCTCGCGTGAGCAGCCGACGATGCGGCTGACTTCCTGGCGCGAGATGCGGATTTGGGTGCCCTCGGGATGGGTCATCGCATCGGGCTCCTGGCACAGGTCGAGCAGGGTGCGGGAGATGCGGTTGGTCACGTCCATGAACGCCATGCGGCTGGCTTGGCGTGAAGTGCGCAACAGGCGGTTGGTCAGTTGTGCGCCGATGGCGAACAGGATTTTCGGGCCTTCATTCTTCAATGGCCCGTCCATCAGGGTGAACAGGCGCTCGTAGCTGATCTCTGCCATCTCGCACACCGAGCGCGTGCGCACCAGGGATTCACGCTGGGCCTGCTCCACGAACAGACCCATCTCGCCAATGAACTGGCCGCGGCCGATGTAGGCGAGGATCAGCTCACGGCCCCGCTCGTCTTCAGTGCACACCGCGAGCGAACCGTCGATGACGTAGTACAAGGTGTTGGCCGGATCGCCCGGGCGGATGATCGCGGTCTTGCTTGGATAACGGCGACGGTGGCACAGCGCGAGGAAGCGTTCCATGGATGCCGGATCCGGGGCCAGGCTCAGCGGAGCCTGTGAGCGCTCGAACGCCTGCTGCAGCTGATACTTGAGTTGAGCCACGTTTCCCCCCATGGTGATACACGCGATCGATGCGCGAGAGCGTCGACCGCCGCTGCCACCTGTGTCTCATTATGACAAACGCGCGAGCGAAGTGTAGTTTCAGTTTCGCCCCTGCTTATCGCATACTTTGCGCCTTTGTTGGCGGCGCCCTGGCCCGACCGGCCGGGTGGCCGGCGGAGTGAGCATGCCGGCGCCGTGGGATCCGTTGCCACCGACATCACCCGAAAGCTGGCAGGCTGTATGCATGCTGCCGCCTCGGCCGTGGAGATTCGATCATGATGAAATCGTTGCCGCGCCTGCGTCTGCAGGGCTTCAACAACCTGACCAAGGCGTTGAGCTTCAACATCTACGACATCTGCTATGCGGTGTCCGAGGACCAGCGCCGGCGCTACATCGAATATATCGACGAGCAGTACGACGCGGACCGCCTGACCCAGATCCTCACCGATGTGGCCGAGATCATCGGCGCGAACATCCTGAACATCGCGCGCCAGGACTACGATCCCCAGGGCGCCTCGGTGACCATGCTCATCTCCGAGGAGCCAGTGTTGGCGAAGCTGGGTCGCGACACGATCTCAGGGGCCGTCGTCGCGCACATGGACAAGAGCCACATCACGGTCCATACCTATCCGGAGACGCATCCGCACAACGGCATTGCCACGTTCCGTGCCGACATCGACGTTGCCACCTGCGGCGTCATTTCCCCGCTGAAGGCGCTGAACTACCTGATCGACAGTTTCGAGTCGGATATCGTCGTGTGCGATTACCGCGTGCGCGGCTTCACCCGCGACGTCAAGGGCAAGAAGCACTTCATCGACCACAAGATCAACTCGGTGCAGGACTACCTGGCCAAGCACATCCGCCAAAAGTACGAGATGTTCGACGTCAACGTGTACCAGGAGAACATGTTCCACACGAAGATGCACATCAAGGAATTCGACCTCGACACCTACCTGTTCGAGTCGAATGCCGAGGACCTGTCGTTCAAGGAACGCAAGCGCATCGAATCGCTGGTCAGCCGTGAGATCGAGGAACTGTTCCACGGCCGCAACCTGATGTGACGAAGACCCTTCCGGCGAGGCGGGGGACCTAAATGCGGTAGGCGACCGTCTTCATCACCAGGGAACCCAGATGCATGAGCTTGGGCAGCGGCGGCGGCAGGTCGACGCCGCCGCGCGCCTGTGCCGCCTCGGCATGGTGCACCTCGTCGGCCTGCATCTGGGTGAGCACGGCGCGCGAGCGGTCGTCCTGGGCCGGCAGGCGCTCGATGTGCTGGGCCAGGTGGGCCTCGACCTGGCGCTCGGTCTCGACCACGAAGCCGAGGCTGAGCCGGTCGCCGGCAAGCGCGGCGACGGCCCCAATGGCGTAGCTGCCGACATACCACAATGGGTTGAACACGCTGGGCCGACTGTCGAGTTCGCGCAGGCGCTGCGCGCACCAGGCCAGGTGGTCGGTTTCCTCGCCGGCGGCATGCAGCAGGTGCGTACGGTTGTCGGCACGCCGCGCCAGGGCTGCCTGGCCCAGATACAAGGCCTGGGCGCAGACCTCGCCGGTGTGGTTCACCCGCATCAAGCCGGCGACCTGTCGGCGTTCGGCGGCGTCCAGCGGGGGCTCGGACACGCCCTCGCCCGGGAACGGCCGGGTTGCCGCCGGCGCTCCGGCGACCGTCTCCAGTGCCTGTCCGAAGCCAGCCAACAGGCGGTCGAGGAAGGACAAGCTGCGCACGGACATGGGTTCGCGTACCGGTTGCGAAGGGGTTGGGGTCGATCACGCGCGACACGGTGAGGCGCTGCGCAGCGGACCCGCCGCATGCTATCATTCGCAGCCGGCCTGGAGGGATGCTCCTCTTGCGCCTGCTGCAACGGCTCCGTTATCATTTCGCGCTTTGATTCACCTAAAAGCGCCGGCCGCCCATGGCGGCACATCAGGTATACCGCAATGAAGACCTTCAGCGCCAATGCTGGCACCGTCAAGCGCGACTGGTTCGTGGTCGACGCCACGGACAAGACCCTCGGCCGCTTGTCGAGCGAAATCGCCCGCCGCCTGCGCGGCAAGCACAAGCCGGAATACACCCCGCACTGCGACACCGGCGACTACATCGTGGTGATCAATGCAGAGAAGGTGCATGTCACTGGCGCCAAGCTGGAAGACAAGAAGTACCATCGTTTCACCGGCTACGTCGGCAACCTCAAGACGTTCAGCCTGAACGAGATGCTGGCTACGCATCCGGAGCGTGTCATCGAGATCGCGGTCAAGGGCATGTTGCCGAAGAACCCGCTCGGACGCGACATGTACCGCAAGCTGAAGGTGTATGCCGGTGCCGCGCATCCGCATGCCGCCCAGCAGCCGCAGGCACTTGAGATTTGATTTGACGCGTGCCTGGCACGCATCCGCAGCACCGGGCTTCGGGCCCGATCCCATCGACAGGACATCAGGCGACAACGGCATGGCGACTCAGCAAAATTACGGCACGGGACGGCGCAAGACTTCCGCTGCGCGCGTGTTCCTGCGGCAGGGCAAGGGCGATATCACGATCAACGGCAAGCCGCTGGAGACGTTCTTCGGCCGCGAGACCTCGCGCATGATCGTGCGCCAGCCGCTCGAGTTGACCGAGAACACGGAAAAGTTCGACATCAACGTCACCGTTTCCGGTGGCGGCATGACCGGCCAGGCCGGCGCCATCCGGCTGGGCATCGCCCGCGCCTTGATCGAGTACGACGAGGGCCTGAAGTCGCCGCTGCGCAAGGCCGGGTTCGTCACCCGCGACGCGCGCGAGGTCGAGCGCAAGAAGGTCGGCCTCCACAAGGCACGCCGCGCCACCCAGTTCTCCAAGCGCTGAGTTTTTCTGCGTTGCTACACTTGCTTTACGGCGCAGTACCACCAGGTCAGAGCGTACTGTTCCGCGCGCCATTGGGAGATCGTCTAATGGTAGGACAACAGACTCTGACTCTGTTTATCTAGGTTCGAATCCTAGTCTCCCAGCCAAAACAAAAAGGCCCACCCTCGCGGTGGGCCTTTTTGTTTTGGCTGAGCGGCCAGGTCGAACCCCGTTCGACAATTTTGTCAGGAACAAAATTGGACAGCCGCAGGCTGGCCCCGAGCGCAGCGAGGGGTGAGTCGATGGATGGGCCGAACACAAAATCGTCAGGAACGATTTTGGACAGCCGCAGGCTGGCCCCGAGCGCAGCGAGGGGTGAGTCGATGGATGGGCCGAACACAAAATCGTCAGGAACGATTTTGGACAGCCGCAGGCTGGCCCCGAGCGCAGCGAGGGGTGAGTCGATGGATGGGCCGAACACAAAATCGTCAGGAACGATTTTGGACAGCCGCAGGCTGGCCCCGAGCGCAGCGAGGGGTGAGTCGATGGATGGGCCGAACACAAAATCGTCAGGAACGATTTTGGACAGCCGCAGGCTGGCCCCGAGCGCAGCGAGGGGTGAGTCCATGGATGGACGAACAATCCTGCTGCGGCTCAGAGCGAACCCTGTTCGCCAGCCACTGGATTCCCGCTTTCGCGGGAATGACGACGGGGCGGTGTTGCGGCGTTCCAGCACGATACCGTGGATGAGGTAAAGGCGGTTCCGAAAACGTTCCGGATAGTACCAAGCCTGCATCGGGATGACGCGAAAAGTGTTTCGCGCTCAACCAATGCCGTTCAAGTCGGCGTCAGATCACCTGCGAACCAACAAGTACCACGTCCGCCGCCCTCCTCGCGAACAACCCCACGGTGACCACGCCGGCCAGCTGGTTGAGCTCGGTTTCCAGCGCCACCGGATCGGTGATGTGCAGCCCATGCACGTCGAGGATCCAGTTGCCGTTGTCGGTGACGACGCCGTCGCGCCAGACAGGCTGGCCACCGCGCCTGGCGATCTCGCGGCCGACCAGGCTGCGGGCCATCGGGATGACCTCAATCGGCAGCGGGAACTTGCCCAGCACGTCGACGCGCTTGCTGGAGTCGATGATGCACACGAACTTGGCGGCAGCCGCGGCGACGATCTTCTCGCGCGTCAGCGCCGCGCCGCCGCCTTTGATCAGGTGGCGGTGAGGATTGCATTCGTCGGCGCCGTCGACATACAGCGCCAGCGGCCCGACGGCATTGAGGTCGAGCACCGGGATGCCGCGCTCGCGCAGCAGCGCCGAGGATTGCTCCGAGCTGGACACCGCGCCCTGGATGCGACTCTTGAGATCCGCCAGGGCATCGATGAAATACGCGACTGTCGAGCCCGTACCGACGCCGACGATGGTGTCGTCCTCGACATAGCGGATGGCGGTTTCACCTGCCTGGCGTTTTTCGCTGGCGTGATCCATGTGTGGCTTTCCCTGAAGGTGGAAGCGGTTGAGATGGCGCGGTACCGGACTCGAGGTCCAGGATGTACTTCCAGTGCGCGGGCGCGACCGGCATCACCGACAGCCGGTTGCCCTTGCGCAGCAGGGTCATGTCGGCCAGGGCGGCGTGCTGCCTGAGTTCGTCCAGGCTGATGGTGCGCTCGAGCTTGCGCACAAAGCGGAGGTCGACCAGCACCCAGCGCGGCTCGCCGCGCGTGCTTGCCGGATCGAAGTGGTGGCTGCGCGGGTCGAACTGGGTCGGATCGGGGTAGGCGTCGCTGGCCACCTCCGCGATGCCGACGATGCCGGGCACCGCGCAATTGGAGTGGTAGAAGAAAACGCGGTCGCCGACGTGCATGCCGTCGCGCATGAAATTGCGTGCCTGGTAGTTGCGCACGCCGTCCCATGGCTCCTGGCCTCTGCGTTCGAGGTCGTCGATGGAGAAGGCGCCGGGCTCGGTCTTCATCAGCCAGTACGCTGCTGCGTGGGTCATGCGCTTTTTCCGTTGCCGGCCGCGGTGGTATGGCAGTCGATGAGTTCTTGTTCGGTGGCCACGAAATCCAGTGGGACGTCCCAGGCCTCGGGCTCGATGTGCGGCAGCTCCTGAAACGCATAGGCAACCCCGACGAGCAGCGGTTCGGTCGGCCGGTGGCGCGAGTGCAGGAAGGCGAAGCTGCGATCGTAATAGCCACCGCCGTAGCCAAGGCGGTTGCCACTGCGATCGAAGCCGAGCAGCGGCACCAGGACCAGGTCGATTTCCGCCGGCCCGAGCGGGGCGGTCGGGGCCGCCGGCTCGGGGATGCCGTAGCGGTTGGGCTCCACTGGCTCGCCGGTTTGCCACGGCGCAAACGCCAGTTGTCGACCTGGTTGGAGCATGGGCAGCAGGAACTGCTGGCCTCGCGTCGCCAACGGCGGGATGGCCAGGTTCAGCGGCAATTCGCCGTCCACGGCCCAATACCCGGCGACATGGCCGTCGGTGAAATATTCGGGTAATTGTTCCAGCACGCGCCTGAGGCCCTGGGCGGCGGCAAGGCGGGCGGCGGCTGGCAAGGTGCGGCGTCGGGCGGCGAGCTGCTGGCGGAACTCACGGCGTTGGGCGACTGCGTCCACGACCATGATCTCCGGCAAGGGGCACTGCACGTCGCGGTATGTGCAGCAGGAATAGTGGCGTCACCGCGGTGCCGCTGCCCACCGAACGACCTTGATCCAGAGGGATCAGGTGGGAGGGCTACATGGCTGACCAGGCTTTCCGCTCATGGCGGACATGCACAACAACCATGATGAACCGACCCGGGGTCGTGTTTAGGAACAAGGCAAATGTCACAGTGTGCTGGCGCACACCGCAGAAACGCCGTCTTCATTCTAGGTGCCGGATCGACAGAAACCAAGCCGTCGGGAGCGTGAGCGTTTTGCTGCCGTCCGGGTTTGCCGCGACGTCAGCGAACCGGCGGTCTGCCGGGCTCGGCGGACTGGTTCAGGAAGCAGGCGGATCCTCGCCCAGGGCAGCCTGCACCTTGCGGCGCAGGGCAGCCAGATCGTCGCCCAGCTGCTGCTCTTCGCCCGCGTGCCGTTTGCGCAGGGCGATCAATTCATGGGTGACGCTGATCGCCGCCAGCACGGCGAGGCGCTCGAAGCCGAACGTCTTGGCTTTGCTGCGCAGCTCGCGCATCTTGCGTTCCAGGTAGACCGACGCGTCGAGCAGGTCGTCGCGTTCCTCCGGCGCGCAGGCGATCAGGAACTCGCGGTCGATCAGACGTACCGTGACGGGGTCAACTGCTTGGTCAGGCATGGTGGGAGGCTGCTCCCGTCCGGACACCCGGGCGGAAATGGATGGCCCTATGGCCGGGGGGGACGCTGGGCCGCGCCTGGACGGCCCGGGACGGTAACATGCTCATAGGCTGCGGCTGTTGGCTTCCAGCGATTTCAGGCGTTGGATCATGGCCTCGACACGGCTACGGGCCTGTTCGTTGCGCGCCAGCAGTCCGGCGCGTTCCCCGCTCAGTTGCTCCTGCCGCTGGCGCAGGCTGAGGTTCTCCGCGTGGAGGCGGCGCACCGTCTCCACCAGCCGGTCCATCTGCGCGGTGAGCGCGGCGACTTCCTGCTGTATTGGACTGGTGCTGTTCATGCCGGAAACTATACCAGCACGGCTGGCTCCGTCGACGCCTCGCCGGGCCGGAGTGGCTGGCGCGCCGAACCCAGACTTGCCATGATCTGGCGGCAGCCTGTCAGGCGACAAAACCACGCGGAGTCGAGATGGAACCACCGGAACAAACCCGCCTTGGCGACGACCAAGAGGTCGACTACGAGGAACTCGATGAGCTTGCCGCACAGTTGGGACTGGCGGTCAGCGCGAGCGAACTGCATGGCTCGGTGTGCGGCTTCCTTGCCGGTGACGGCAATGCCACTGGTGGGAACCTGCTTGAGCAATTGCAATTGCAGGCGGACACCGCGGGTGGCACGGTCGACGCCGCCGCGCGCGCGATGCTGGCGCGCGTGCTGCGGTCCTGTGCGACGGCGCTGGCCGACCCGGAATTGGGCTTCGAGCCCCTGTTGCCTGCCGATGATCGCCCCTTGGCCGAACGCGCAGAGGCCACCGTGGAGTGGTGCCGCGGCTTCCTCGGCGGCTTTGGCCTGACCGGCGCGGCCAGCCATGCCAAGTTGTCCACCGAGGCCCAGGAGATGCTGCACGACCTGGGTGCGATTGCCGGGTCCAGCTTCAACTACGGTGACGCGGCCGAAGACGAGGACGCCTTGATCGAGGTGCACGAATTCATGCGCATGGGTGCCTTGCTGCTGCATGCCGAATGTGCCGCTCCCGCGCCCGGGAGCAGCGGGACCGTGCATTGAGCGTCGGCCTGGACGAGTTCGCACGCCGCCGCCGGCAGTTGATGCGCATGGCCGGTGCAAGCTCCGTGTTGCTGGTGGCGGCCGCGCCGCAGCGCCTGCGCAATGCGGATTCGGCTTGGCCGTATCGGCAGGATTCGGACTTGCATTACCTCAGCGGTTTTCCCGAACCGGACGCCGTATTGGCCTTGTTGCCGGGTCGCGCGCACGGCGAAACGGTCTTGTTTTGCCGCGAACGGGACGCGGCCCAGGAGCGCTGGCACGGGGCGCGGCTGGGGACTGAGCGGGCGATCGCCACCTATGGCCTGGATGATGCATTCCCGATTGACGACATCGACGACATTCTGCCGGGCATGATCGAGGGTCGGGCACGGGTGTATTGCGACTTCGGGCGCGAGCCGGAATTCGATGCGCGCCTCCTGGGCTGGATGCGCCGGCTGCGACAATTGCGCGGCGGCGGCGTGGTGCCGAAGGAGTTCGTCGCGCTCGGACACTTGCTGCACGACCTGCGGCTGTACAAGTCGCGCGCCGAGCTCAGCCTGCTGCGGGAAGCCGCCGTCATCGCCATGCACGCCCACCGCGCGGCGTGGCAGGTGGCGGTCCCTGGCGCACGCGAGTATGAGGTCGAGGCCGAGTTGCTCAAGGTGATGCGGGCGCACGGCGCAGTGCCGTCGTTCGTGCCTACCGTCGCGGCCGGGGCCAATGCCTGCACCATGCATTACCAGGGCGGACGTAGCGCGCTGCGTCAGGGTGACCTGCTGCTGGTCGACGCTGGGGCCGAGTGGGAATGCTATGCCTCGGACATTTGCCGCACGATCCCGGTGGGTGGCCGTTTCAGCGGGGCGCAGCGCGCGCTGTACGAGCTGGTGCTGGCGGCGCAACGGGCGGCCATTGACGAGGTACGGCCCGGACATGCCTTCGCGGCCGCGCATGACACGGCGGTGCGGGTACTGGTGGAGGGATTGTGTGGGCTGGGCTTGCTGCGCGGCGACCCGGGCGAGATCGTGGCCGCAGGTGGCTACCGCCGTTTCTTTCCGGCCAAGACTGGACACTGGCTGGGTCTCGACGTGCATGACGTCGGCGATTACCGCGTCGATGGCGAGTCGAGGTTACTGGAGCCGGGCATGGTGTTGACCGTGGAACCGGGGCTGTACGTGGCGCTCGACGACACAACCGTGGACGAGCATTGGCGCGGCATCGGCGTGCGCATCGAGGACGACGTGGTGGTGACGAAGGAAGGCAATGACGTGCTGTCGGCCGCCATGCCCAAGGAGATCGCGGATATCGAGGCCTTGCTGGCCACGCGGTGAGGTGCACCCGCTGGACCGGTGGCCTGGCTTGGCCCGGTGCCGCAAATCACGTGGGTGTGACGTGAAGATGCCCATGCTGGCCCTGGCCAACGCATGGAGTCGATACCGATGACGGCCGAGTTCCTGTCGCGAATCCAGTTTGGCTTCGTGATGTCGTTCCACATCCTGTTCCCCGCCTTCACCATCGGCCTGGCCAGCTGGCTGGTGTTCCTCGAGGGCTTGTGGCTGCGCCAGCGCAGCGACCTGTTGCGCGACCTGTATTTTTTCTGGATGAAGGTGTTTGCCGGTTCGTTCGGCCTGGGCGTGGTTTCCGGCATCGTCATGAGTTTCCAGTTCGGTACCAACTGGGCTGGCTTGTCGACCGTGGCCGGCAACGTGCTGGGTCCGCTGCTCAACTACGAGGTGATGACGGCGTTCTTCCTGGAAGCCTCGTTCCTCGGCGTGATGTTGTTTGGCTGGAACCGGGTCAGCCACCGCATGCACTTCGTGGCCACCTGCATGGTGGCGCTGGGCACGCTGGTGTCCGCGTTCTGGATACTTGCGGCCAACAGCTGGATGCAGACCCCGCAGGGCTACATGGTCGTGGACGGCATCATCGAGGCCTCCGACTGGTGGGCCGCGATCTTCAACCCGTCGTTCCCGACGCGCCTGGTGCACATGGTGCTGGCCTGTTTCCTCAGCACGGCGCTGGTAGTTGGCGGCGTGTCCGCGGCCTACCTGCTCTCTGGCCGCTGGCAGGACAAGGCGCGGCTGATGTTGCGCTGCGCGCTGGTCTTCGTCGCCATCGTGATCCCGCTGCAGATCATCGCCGGCGACCTGTCCGGGCTGGTCGTGCGCAAGTACCAGCCGGCCAAGCTGGCCGCGATCGAGGCGCGCTGGACGACGGCGCACAATGTGCCGCTGACCCTGTTTGCGTGGCCCGACGAAAAAGCCGAGCGCAACGACGCCGCCATCGACGTGCCGCACCTGGGCAGCCTGATCCTCACCCACAGCTGGAGCGGTGAGGTGCAGGGCCTCAAGGACTTTCCGCGCGCCGACCGGCCGCCGGTGGCGGCCCCGTTCTTCGGCTTCCGCATCATGGTCGGCCTGGGCTTGCTGATGCTGGCGCTGGCCGTCGCCGGGCTGTGGCTGTGGTGGCGGGGCCGCGTGTACGACAGCCGCTGGTACCTGCGCTGCTGGATCGCGATGATGCCGGCCGGGTTCGTCGCGCTGCTGACCGGCTGGTACACCGCCGAGATCGGCCGCCAGCCCTGGGTGGTGTACGGCGTCATGCGCACGGTCGATGCGTCCAGCGCCGTCACCGCGGGCGCCGTGGCCGGGTCGCTGGTCACTTATTTCGTGGCCTACGGCATCCTGTTCGGCTTCGGCAGCTGGTATCTGCTGAAGGTGCTGCGCGACGGTCCGGGTTCTGCGCCGCAGCGCTTCCCGCGTGACATGACTCCGCAGCGGCCACTGGCCGGGCTCAGCAGCGAAGCGGAGGACGCGCCATGACGCTGGCCACCGTGTTGCCGGTGGTGTGGTTCTTCATCATCGGCTTCGCCATCATGATGTACGTGCTCCTGGACGGCTTCGTGCTCGGCATCGGCATCCTCTCGCCGTTTGCCGACGATGAACCGCAGCAGGAATTGATGATGAACACGGCCGCGCCGATCTGGGACGGCAACGAGACCTGGCTGGTGATGGGCGGTGCCGGCCTGATGGGAGCATTTCCCAAGGCGTATGCGCTGATCCTGCCCGCGTTGTACGTGCCAGTGCTGGCCCTGCTGATTGCCCTGATCTTTCGCGGCGTGGCGTTTGAGTTCCGCTTCCGCGCCGAACGCAGCCGGCGCATCTGGGGCCTTGCCTTCTGCCTGGGGTCGGTGGTGGCCGCGTTCGCGCAGGGCGTAATCCTCGGTGCGATCGTCGAGGGCATACCCCTCCAGGCGGGGCAGGCAGTGCATGGCACGTTCGACTGGTACGCGCCCTTCCCGATGCTGACCGGGGTGGCGTTGATTTTCGGCTACGGGTTGCTGGGCGCCACCTGGCTGGTGCTGAAAACCGAGGGACGGGCGCAGCTGGTGGCGCGGGAACTTGCGCGGCCGCTGATGCTGGTGGTGATTGCCTTCATGGGCCTGGTCAGCGCCTCGCTGCCATTCCTGGATTCGCGCCTGATGGCGCGCTGGTTCAGTTGGCCGAACATGGCGTATCTGGCCCCGCTGCCGATCGCCACCTTGGTGGTGGCGGTGTTGCTCTGGCGCTCGGTGATGAAAAACCGCGATGCGCGGCCGTTCGTGCTTGCGCTGGCGTTCTTCGCGCTGGGCTTTCTTGGCCTGGTGGTCGGCATGTGGCCCAACCTGGTGCCACCCTCGCTGAGTATCTGGGACGCAGCCTCGCCGCCATCGAGCCAGGGCTTCGTGTTGGTCGGTGCTGCGATCATGCTGCCCGTGGTGGTGCTCTACACGGCGTATTCGTATCGGGTGTTCCGCGGCAAGGTCCGCGCGGGTGAGGGTTACCACTGAGTCTGCGTGCTGCGCACCCGCGCGTTACCACCCTATCGCGCGCAATCAGCCTGCTGCGAGCCAGCGGCGCAACTGCGCGACGTCTTCGTCGCTGATGGCCACGATGCGATAGCCGGACCAGGTCTGGCCGCTTGCTGCCGGCTCGTGCCATTGCTCCTGGATGCCGAGTGTGATGGCGACGACTGGGCCACGCCGCGGTTCGGCGCCGGGCAGGGTCACCGAGACCTGGTACAGCGCCTCGCTGCGTGGGGGCTGGTGGCCAATCAGCAGCATGCCGGTACTGGAGAGGTTGCCAACTTGGCCCATGGCCTGGCCGCTGATGAGATCGGTCACGGTGGTGGGGGGGCTGGCCGGCTTGCGCGCGGCATGGCGCCGATTGCCGGGGCTGTTGCCGACCGTCCCGCTCATGGACGCACCGCCCGTCCGGTGCCTTGCGCGGCTCCCGGTTCCTGGCGTAGCAGCGTGGCCAGGCCGCGCCAGGCGCGGTCGAGCAGGCTTTCGCGTTCGGCCGGCACCTCGCGCACCCGCCCACAGGCGATTTCGTGCGCGAGCTCGTTCAAGCTCGTTTCCCCTGCGCGCTGGCCGCGTCGGTTCAGAAGCAGGCAGCGTCCGGACATGGGTGAATACCAGGCCAGCTTGCGCTGGGTCGGGGCTTCGCCTGCTTTGCCATCGAACTCGAGCCAGGTGCCGAACGGCAGCCCGCGCAGGCGCTCGCCGACCGTGGCTTCATGCGGCATCGCCGCCTCGTTGGCCGCGGTCGCGAACAGCGGCACCACGGCAGCGTCGACGCCGGCCGATTCGCCCAGGCGTTGCCGTTGCCGCAGCCGTTGTGCCAGATCTGGCGTGCTGGGTTGCCGCGCAGTGGCTACCTTGCCCTCCGGCGCCCCGAGCAGGCGCTGCGCCACTTGCAGCGCCTCTTCGGTGTGCATGCCGATTTGTTGCAAGCCGGCCTCGACGTCGCGCTGCAGCTGCTTCCGGTTGGTGATTGGCACGCGGCCCAGCAGCTGGTCGGTGATGGAGATCTGCACGGCAAAGGCGTCGCTGTCCTCGCCGTGGCGCAGCAAGGTGATGGCCAGCACGTCGGACCAGGCCCGGTCCAGCAGCGCGCGCAGCAGCCCACGCGGGGGGGCGTCGGCGAAACGCGTCGCCATCAGTTCCTGGGCGCGCCGGCGCGCCTGGTCCAGGCGCTCGCGTCCCTCGGCCGCCTCGACGTGGCGTCGTTCGGCAGCCATTGCCTTGCGCTTGAGCAGGGCAACCTGCTGTTCGATATCGGCCAGCAGGACGGCATACAGGCTGCTGCTCGGTGGCTCGTTGCTGGCACGGGCGACCAGATGTTCCAACTTGCTGGCGAGCAGGCGGTTGGCGTCGTCGTCGGTGCCGTCCAGCCACTCGTCGGCCGCCGTGGCCACGGTGTCCAGCAACTGCCGGGCCGGGTGGCTGGGTTGCTCGAAAAAGCCGTGGTCGGCAACCGCCATGCGCAACACGGGCAATTGCAGGCCGCCCAGCACGGATTTGGCGCTGCCGCCGCGGTGCAACTGGTTGGCCAACTGCTCGAACAACGTGGCGACGAGCTCGACCGTATCGTCCTGTTCGCTGCTCAGCTGGGTGCGCGGTGCGTCAGCGCTTTTGCCGATATTGAGCTGGGCGACAAGCTCCTCGTGCAGGCGGGCCGCGCTGCGCAACTCGCGGCTGGCCCGGTCAGTGACCTGCGCCAGGTGCTGCTGTAGCGCGCCCAGCGCCCCCTGCAGTTCCTCCGTGGATGCGGCACGTGTGGCCACGTAGCCGGCACCGCCAGGGCCGCGCTGCCCGTTGGTGCGGCGCTGGGCCAGGAGGTTGCGCAGCGACTCCAGGACGTCGATGGGTTCGCTCGCGGGGGCGGGTGGTGGCGTCGGCGACGTCGGCTCGTGGATGCCGGGTGCCGCCTGCGTGTCCGCGGTCGCGGCAGATGCCTGTGGACGGGCGGCGGCGGGGCGCAGGAACGGCGCGCTGCGCAATTGCGTCAGGATGCCGGCACTGGCCAGCGCCGTGTTCGCGGCCGCATAGATTGGCGCCAGCGCATGCACCAGGTTACGGTCTGCGCTGCGTAACAATTGCACCTGGTCCTCCAGCGGCAACTGCAGCGGCAGCGTGGCGGCATGGAAGGCCCGGATCAGCACCTGCGGGCTGACCGGCAAGCTGTCGCCCTCCAGCGGCGGCGCGGCGACCAGCACCGCCAGGCGATAGCCAAGATCGTGGAGCGCTTCCAGGTACGCGCTCTCGCCACGCGAGCCAATCTGGTCCAGGGTGGTCGCCAGCTCTTGCTCGGCTGGGTCGACCAGGGCCAGTTCATGCCAAGTATCGCTGGCTGCTTCAGGGGGCGGCGCCGGCGGCAGGCCGAGCCGCTCGAAGTGCTGCCTGATTTCCCCCAAGCAGCGCGTTTCCAGCGGGCCCAACTGTTGCACCAGTTGCTCACGGCAATTCATCAGGCGCTGCTGCTCGAACGGGCTGTGCGCGCGGTCGGCCCGGTCGAAGAGTTGCTGCGCAAACTGGTTCACGCTGGCTCGCAGCGGATTGCGCAAGCGTTCCGCACACAGCCGGAAGCTGCCCTCCAGCAATTGCCGGCTGCGCACGGGCCAAGGCTGGGCCGGGGCGAGATGGTGGCCGACGTGGGGGGTCGAGCCAGGATGATCCTGTCCGGGCTGCATGGGCATGTCCGCTCCTCCAGGGAGCCAAGTGTAGGCTGGTTTACGCGCCAAAGTGTCGATTTCGGCTGACCCGGCCGGGGACTCAAGCCATGAAGCTGACGATCACGTCGTTGAGGAAGCGCTGGCCCAGGGCGGTCGTGTGCAGTCGCCGGATGTCGCCGTCCAGCCAGCCGCGTTGTCGCGCCTCAGCCAGCGCGGGGGCGATGCACGCCGGGTCGAGCCCGGTGCGTTCGGCAAACTCGCCGGCAGCCACCCCATCGACCAGGCGCAGGGCATTGAGCATGTATTCGAACGGCAACTCGCCCGTGGCAATGGCCTGGTCGCCCGCGACTCGCGCGGCATGGTTGGCCGCAGCCATGTAGCTGCGCGGGTTGCGATCCTTCCGGCGCCGCCTGATCACGCCGCTGTCCGCGTCACTGAGTTTGCCGTGCGCACCGGCGCCGATGCCGAGGTAGTCGCCAAAGCGCCAGTAGTTCTGGTTATGCACGCAGCGGTATCCCGGCCGGGCATACGCCGAAATCTCGTATTGGCCGTAGCCGGCGGCAGCCAGGCTGGCCTGGCAGGCCTCCTGCATGGCCCAGGCCTGATCGTCATCCGGCAGCGGCGGCGGATGGCGCGCAAACACGGTGTTGGGTTCCAGGGTCAACTGGTAGTGCGAGATGTGCTGGGGCGCCAGGACGATGGCCTGCCGCACGTCGTCGAGCGCGCCCTCCAGGGTCTGCTTGGGCAGCGCGTACATCAGGTCCAGGTTGATATTGGTGTAGCCCTCGTCCTGGGCGGACTTGACTGCGCGGATGGTTTCGGCGGCGCTGTGGATGCGACCCAGGCGGCGCAGCTTGTCGTCGTCGAAGCTTTGCGCGCCAAACGAAATGCGGTTGACGCCGGCGGCCAGATAGCCGTCGAAACGTCCGTGCTCGACCGTACCAGGATTGGTTTCCAGGGTAATTTCCGCCTCGGCGGCGACCGGCAGCCGAGAGCGTACGCCGTCCAGCAGGCGGTCAATCAAGTCGGGCGCGAACAGGCTGGGCGTGCCGCCGCCGAAGAATATGCTGCAGATCGGGCGGCCGGCCAGGGCGGAGGCGAAGTCCGCGCAGTCGCCATCCAGGTCGGCGAGCAGATCGTCGATGTATTCGGCGTACGGCGGCGGGCTCTGGCCCAGGCCATGCGAATTGAAATCGCAATACGGACATTTCTTTACGCACCATGGCATGTGCACGTAGAGCGCCAGCGGTGGGGCGGTCAAGGCCATCGGCTGGGCTCTCAGGCGCCGAGCCGCAAGCGCAGCTGCGCAAGCGCCTGGCCGCGGTGGCTGAGGCGGTTCTTCAGCGCCGGGTCGAGCTCGGCCGAACTCTGCTGCTGGCCGTCCGGCAGGAACAAGGGGTCATAGCCAAAGCCGTGGCTGCCCCGGGTCTGATGCAGGATGCGCCCGTGCCAGCGACTTTCGACGATAAGCGGCGTGGGATCGTGCGCGGCTCGCAACAGCACCAGGACGCAGATGAAGTAGGCGCGGCGTTCGGCATCGGCCCGCGCAGACAACTCGCGTAGCAGCTTGGCGTTGTTGGCGGCATCGTCGCCGTGCCGGCCGGCGTAGCGTGCCGAGTGCACGCCGGGCGCGCCGTGCAGCGCCGGAACGCACAGGCCGGAGTCGTCGGCCAAGGCGCCGAGCCCGCTTTGGCAGGCGGCATGGCGGGCCTTGAGCAGGGCATTCTCGACGAAGGTGCAGGCGGTTTCCTCGGCGTCGCCGATGCCGAGCTCGGATTGGGCCACGATGTCCAGCTCGGAAGACGCCAACATCGCCCGGAACTCGGCCAGCTTGCCGGGGTTGCTGCTGGCCAGCACGATGCGCTGCATGGACGCCTCAGTGGCCTTGGGCCAGGGCGGCCCGTTGGGCGGCGACCAGCTCGACAATGCCTTCTTGCGCCAGCGCCAGCAAGGCATCGAGCTCGCTGCGGCGCAAGGCATGGCCTTCCGCCGTGCCCTGGATCTCCACGAAACCGCCGCCGTCATTCATGACCACGTTCATGTCCGTGTCGCAGCTGGAATCCTCGGCATAGTCCAGATCCAGGACAGGCTGGCCGCGATAAATGCCGACCGACACGGCGGCAATTGCGCCCACGATCGGATTGCGCTTCAAGTGTTCGCGCGCCATCAGCGTGGCGACCGCGTCGACCAGGGCCACGTAGGCGCCGGTGATCGCGGCCGTGCGGGTGCCGCCATCGGCCTGGAGCACGTCACAATCCAGGGTGATCACGCGCTCGCCCAGAGCTTCGCGGTTGACGCAGGCGCGCAGGCTGCGCCCGATCAAGCGCTGGATTTCCATGGTGCGGCCGCCTTGTCCGCCGCGTGCAGCTTCGCGTGGCATGCGCGTGTTGGTGGCGCGCGGCAGCATGCCGTACTCGGCCGTAACCCAGCCCTCGCCCTTGCCGCGCAGCCAAGCCGGACAGCGGTCTTCGATGCTTGCCGTGCACAGCACCCGCGTGTCGCCGAAGCTGGCCAGCACCGAGCCTTCGGCGTGGCGCGTGTAGTGGCGTTCAAGGCGAATCGCGCGCAACTCGTCGTTGGCGCGGCCGCTGGGGCGGGCAAAGTCGTTCATGCAGGGCCGAGTGGGCAGGGTGGATAGGACAGTTTACCATTGCGTGGTTTTCCGCCTTCAGGAACGAGCCATCGTGATCTGCAGCATGACCGCCTACGCCAGTGCCGAGGCCAACACGCCGACAGGCACGCTGGTGTGCGAGCTGCGCTCGGTCAACCACCGCTATCTGGAAGTCGGGGTGCGCCTGCCCGATGAGCTGCGCGCCATCGAGCCCGACCTCCGCAAGGCCGTTGCCGGCGTGCTGGCGCGCGGCAAGGTGGAAGTGAGCGTGCGCCAGATTGGGGCGCGGGATGAGCAATTGCGCGTTGACGAGTCCATGCTGGACACGCTGGCCGGACTCGCGGCGCGCCTCAGCGGGCGCTTTCCCGGACTCGGGGTGGACCTGGCCGAACTGTTGCGCTTCCCCGGCGTGCTGCAGGCGGCCCCAGCCGACGCCCAAGGTCAGGCTGCGGTGGTGTTGGAGCTGCTGGATCGAGCACTCGCCGAGTTGCATGCCGCCCGCGCGCGCGAAGGCGCCAAGCTGGCCGGCGTGCTGGTGGAAAAGCTCGACGGCATCGAGCGCTTGGTGGCCGACGTGCGGGCCTGCGTACCGCAGATTTGCGCCGCTCTGCGCACCAGGCTGGAGGCTCGGCTCGCCGATCTCAGGCAGGAAGCGGACCCGGCGCGGCTGGAGCAGGAACTGCTGCTGCAGGTGACCCGCGCCGACGTGCAGGAAGAGCTCGATCGCCTGGATGCGCACGTCGGCGAAACGCGACGCGTGCTGGCGCTGGGCGAACCGGTCGGGCGGCGTCTGGATTTCCTGATGCAGGAGTTCAATCGCGAAGCCAATACCCTGGGGTCGAAGTCGGTCGACACGCGCAGCACCCAGGCTGCAATCGAACTCAAGGTGCTGATCGAACAAATGCGCGAACAGGTGCAGAACATTGAATAGGGACGTCCCGCAAGTCCCGCACCCTCGCCCCGACCCTCTCCTCCGCGGGGACTTCCTCCGGTCGCCGGCGGGAGAGGGAGCAAACGTGCTGCACGCTTCATGAGTACTGAAGCCGGCACCCTGTTCGTGGTGGCCGCGCCCTCGGGCGCGGGCAAGTCGAGCCTGGTGTCCGCGCTGCTCGCAGTCGACGACCGGATCAGCCTGTCGATCTCCCATACCACGCGCCTGCCGCGGCCGCACGAAGTGGATGGCCAGCACTATTTCTTTGTCGAGCGTGCCGAATTCGAGCGCGGCGTTGCTGCCGGGATTTTCCTCGAGCATGCCGAGGTGCACGGCAATGGGTATGGCACCGCGCGCGAACGGGTGGAGACGCTGCTGGCGGGCGGGCGTGATGTATTGCTGGAGATCGACTGGCAGGGAGCGGCGCAGGTTCGGCGCAGCATCGCCAATTGCGTGGGCATCTTCATCCTGCCGCCCTCACACGCCGAACTGGAGCGCCGCCTGCGCGGACGGGCCTCGGACAGCGCGGAGGCGATCGAGCGGCGGTTGCGCAATTCGCGCGACGAGATTGCCCATGCCCACGAGTTCGACTACCTCATGGTCAACGACGTGTTTGCCGACGCGCTGGCGGACCTGCAGGCGATCGTGCGCGCCGTGCGCCTGCGCAGCACCGCGCAATTGCAGCGCCACGCCGCCTTGATTGCCGAGTTGCTCGAGGATCGTGGATGAAGCCGACCCGTGGCGTCGGGGCGCGCGTGGCCAAGGTTGGCCGCTTGGGCTACTGTGTGCGGATGCATCGAGTGTTGCGTCACCATGATCGCTAGCCTCGTCCCTGCCGCGTCCGACGACGCCCTGGTGCGAATCCGCGGTTTGACCACGGTGCTCGGTGGCCGGGCGGTGTTCGATGCGCTGGACCTGGACATCCCACGCGGCCGCATCACCGCAATCATGGGGGCCAGCGGCACCGGCAAGACCACCCTGCTCAAGCACATCACTGGCCACATGCACGCCGACGCGGGCAAGATTTTGCTGGACGGCCAGGAAGTCGGCGCCTTGTCCCGCGAGGAGTTGTACAAGCTGCGCGAAGGCATCGGTTACCTGTTCCAGAACTCGGCCCTGCTCACCGACTACGACGTGTTCGAGAACGTCGCCTTCCCCTTGCGCCAGCACACCCGCCTGCCGGAAGTGCTGATCCGCAACGTCGTGCTGATGAAGCTGCAAGCGGTGGGCCTGCGCGGCGCCGCGCGGCTGATGCCGAGCGAACTCTCCGGCGGCATGGCGCGGCGCGTCGCAATGGCCCGGGCGATCGTCTTCGATCCCGGGCTGATCCTGTATGACGAACCATTCGTCGGCCTGGACCCGGTCGCCTTGAACCAGATCTTGCGCCTGATCTCGACGCTCAACCGTACGCTCGGCATCACCAGCGTGCTGGTCGCTCACGAGTGGGCGGCGGTGGAGCGCATTGCCGACAACGTCGCCTTGCTGGCCACCGGCAAGGTGGTGGCGCAAGGCAGCCCGCAGGCGATCGCAGCTGATGGCTCGCCCTGGACGCGGCAGTTTTTCGGCGGTGAGGTCGACGGTCCAGTGCCGTTCCAGTATCCGGCGCGGGATTTCGCGGCCGAACTCGGTTTTGCCGGAGCAGCGCCATGACCCGGCAGCGCTCCGGTTCCGGCGGCCTGGTGGCGGGTACACTGACCGAGATTGGTGCCTGCGGCCTGTTCCTGCTGACCTTGCTCGCCGGCATTCCGCGGAGTGGACGCTATCTGCGCGAGACCGTCCGCCAGCTCTGGTTCGTGGGCGCAATGAGCCTGACCATCATCATGGTTTGCGGACTCTTCGTCGGCATGGTGCTGATGCTGCAGCTCTACCACGTGCTGTCGATCTTTGGCGGCACCTCGGCGGCCGGCATGGTAGTGGCGCTGTCGGTATACCGCGAACTTGGCCCGGTGGTGACGGCGCTGCTGTTTGCCGGGCGTGCCGGCACCTCGATCACTGCCGAGATTGGCCTGATGCGCGCCACCGACCAGATCGCGGCGATGGAGATGATGGCCGTTGACCCCATTGCCTACGTCGCCACGCCGCGCTTCCTGGCCGGGGTGATCGCCATGCCGCTGCTGTGCTGTGTGTTCTGCGGCCTGGCCATTTTCGGCGGCCACCTGGTGGGCGTCACCTGGCTCGGCATCGACAACGGCACGTTCTGGTCCAATATGACTGCGCAGGTGGACCTGCGTACCGACATCATCAATGGCGTGCTGCTGAAGAGCCTGGCGTTTGGTGCGGTGGTCACGTTGATTGCCGTCTACCAGGGCTTTGCCACCGCGGCCACCAGCGAAGGCGTGGCGCGTGCAACCACGCGTACGGTGGTGGCGTCGTCCATCGCCATCCTGGCACTGGATTTTGTACTCACCGCGTTCCTCATGTAGTGGGGCGCCGTGCGGCGACACGCCAACGGCGGTCGCCTCGATTGTTCACCTGGATTTCCGAGGATCGTGCCGTGAGTCAACCCCGCAGTTCCTACGCCTTGGGCACCGGCTTGTTCATCGTGCTCGGTTTCGCTGCCT
Organism: Rhodanobacter sp. FW510-R10; assembly: GCF_058781105.1. Lineage (NCBI taxonomy): Bacteria > Pseudomonadati > Pseudomonadota > Gammaproteobacteria > Lysobacterales > Rhodanobacteraceae > Rhodanobacter > Rhodanobacter sp. FW510-R10. Next base: position 1,859,285 of record NZ_JBYSWL010000001.1, read on the forward strand.
TGGCGTATCTCGCCACGCAGACCAGCTCGATCGCGAACGTGCAGCAAGGCGACACGTATGCCCTGGAGGCGCGTTTCGCCAACATCGGGCAACTCAAGGAGCGCGCGCCGGTAAAGGTCGCGGGGGTGCGCATCGGCCAGGTGCGGGCGATCTCACTGGTCTCCGGCAGCGACGTGGCCGACGTGAAGCTGGCGATCGACCGCAAGTACCGGAACATTCCGCGCGATTCGGTGGCTGCCGTCTTCACCAGTGGCTTGCTTGGCGACCAGTACGTCGGCATCGAATACGGCACCGCCAAGCAGGCGCTGGAGCCTGGCGGCACCATTGCCTTCACCAGGCCGGCGCAGCAGTTGGAGGAGATGCTGGGCAAGTTCTTTGGCGCCGGCGGCGTGGCCGACAACCTGGGTGGCACCTATGCGGTCCACGCCAGCTTCAGCAACGTCGGGACGCTCTCGCCTGGCGCGCCGGTGAAGATGGCTGGGGTGCCGATTGGCGTGGTGCAGTCGGTGCGGGTAGACCCGCTCAAACTGGACGCGCAGGTCGTGTTGGCCATCGACAAGCGCTATGACCACATTCCTGATGATTCGTCCGCCGCGGTGTTCACCAGCGGTTTGATCGGCACCCAGTATGTTGCGATCCAGCCGGGCGGTTCGCCCGACATGCTGGTCCAGGGTGACGAGATGATCCTCACCCAGTCGGCGATGCAATTGGAAGACCTGATCGGCAAGTTCCTGGTCAATGGCGCACCTGGCGGAAAGTCCGCTGGCGGAGATGGGAAGTCCGGCACTCCCCAACAGTGACTGGCCGGCGGGTTTGGTCTGTTTTGCAAGGAGTGTCCAATGTCAGGTAAATGGTTGTTGATTGTGGCCCTGGCTGCCACGGGCTGCGCAGGCATGCCAGCCATCGCCCAGGCGCAGGAGGCGGCGCCAGCCGCCGCGGCTCTGGCGCAGACGCCAGTGCAGATCGTGCAATCGATTGCCGACCAGCTGGCTACGGCGATCGACGGACATCGTGCGGAACTGAAGGCCGACAAGGAGAAGCTGATCGGGGTGATCGATCACATCTTCCTGCCGCATTTCGACATCGACTACGCCTCGATCCTGGTGCTCGGCATGCACGCACGGGAAGCGTCGCCGGAGCAGCGCAACCAGTTCGCCAAGGCGTTCTACGACTCGATCACCCATCGTTACGCCGAGGGCCTGCTCAATTACACCAAGGGCAGCGTCAAGGTGCTGCCGTTCAGCGGCAGCCTGAACAACAAGCGCACCGTCGTGCGCACCCAGGTCGTGCTGGACGACGGCAAGACCCTGTCGGTGGACTATGCGTTCCGCAAGAGCCGCAGTGGCGACTGGAAAGCCTACGACGTCATCATCGAGGGCATTTCCTACATCACCAACTATCGCAACCAGGTCGACGCCGAGATTCGCAAGGTGGGCATCGCGCAGCTGATCACGAACCTGCAGACCCAGGGCGAGAACGCGTTGAAGGCGATGGACGCCGAAGGCGTCAAGGGCCAGTGAGCACGCCGCAGCCGATGCCGGGGTTCTTCGCCGAACCGCAAGCGTCCGGCATGCTGGCGTTGCGTGGCGTCCTGGGTTTTGCTACCGCCGTGCAGGCCTTGCCGGCCCTGCAGGCGGCCTTGTCAGCCGGCTCGCAGCCGACCACGCTGGATTTGTCCGGCCTCGCCCACGTGGACAGCGCGGGCCTTGCCTGCCTGCTGGTGGTGCTGGGCGAGGCTTCCATCGCCGGCCGCGAGCTGCACCTGATGCATGCGCCGGACGACATGCGCACGCTGGCCCAGGTCTGCGGCGTGGATCGCCTGTTGGCCGTCTAGACCCGGCCAGTACCGGCATCGGCTACGGCGCCCAACCCCAGGTGGCCACGATCGTCTGGAGGATCGCGGCGTTGCTGGCGTAGCTGGCCCCGGGGCAGCTTCTGAGATAGCTCGCGCGCCGCGCGGCACTGGCTGGCGGATTGAACATTGGGCTGTACACGGCCAGCGCCCCGTGCCAGAAGGCCAGGGCCGGCGCGCAGGCCGGGCCACCGGCGGCACCCACGCCGGAGAGGCCGGCCATGCACGTGTACACCGTGCAGGGGTCCGTGCTTTGCGCGCGCAGCGGAGCAATGGCCAGGAGCGCGGAGATCCCGGTGCCCATGGCGAGGCCCGCGACGCGGATGCACGTGGCGTGTTTGTGGACGGCGTATGGCTTGCGGCAGGTATGCATGGCAGGACCTTCTCAGGCGCGGTACTTGATGGCATCGGGCTGGACGGTGCCGGGAGCCATGGCGCCGCGCATGCCGTGATCCAGTTCGCCGGACGTTGCGTGGCCGGCGCGTGTGCCGTAGCCGCCGGGCGCCGCGCTGACGGCGGGCTGGGCGTGGCTGTAGTCGGCATAGCTGCCCGGCGGCTGCCCTTGCGGGCCCGGGCGGTTTGCCACACTGCCGCCGAAGGCCGAGAAATACATGAACTGCCCGAGTGTGCCCTGGAAAAACATGGCAGCCATGGGCGGCACGGCGATGATCAACACGGTCAGCAGCAAGCCGACGCCGCCTTGCTGCATGGCCTGGGCGGAGTAGCCTTCGGCGCCCAGGCCGGTAATCGCGTTGATGATGCTGGCACCCCAGAGTGCGGCAGCCACACGCAGCGACAGTTGCAACACCAGTGAGCTGACGAAGGCCAGCACGGCCATGGAAAAAACGATGCCGACGCCATACAGCAGCCAGCGCTGGAACAGCGACCTGGTCTGCTCGAAGATCAGGCACAGGATGAACAGCGGCCCGAGTCCGATGAACAGGGCGAGGGCGAACTTGTACATGAGCAGCATCGCCGCGGCCGCCATCGGTGGACTGGCCGTGCCGAGCCCGGCCATCAGCAGCGCGTGGCTTTTCTGGGTGATGGTTTCGGCGTCGCCAGGTGCCGTCTGCACGGTGTCGATCGCCGCCAGCGCAAGCTGCGACCATGCGAGATTGTCGTCAATCGTCTGCGCGGCGGTGCTGTTGTCGCCGGTGAATATCTGGTTGATGCCGGTACTGAGTTCAGTGCTGAACAAGTTGAGAAGGCTGGTACCGAAGATGCTCATGCTGGTGGCCACGCTGACGATGATGGCCACCCGCGTCATGCCCAGCACCAGGGCCATCATCGATTCGCGCGATTGGCCGGTGATCATGCGGTAGCCCTGGATCAGGATCCACAGCGTCACGAACACCAGCGCCACGGCGCTGGCCCAGGTCATGAACGTCGCCATCAGGTTCATGCCGAACGTGTCGATGCGGGCGCTCAGCCAGTTGTAGATCAGCACGAAGTAGACGAAGCCCATGGCGGTGTGCTCCTGGTTGCGATGGCGACGGATCGGCCTGTCGGGGGCTGCTCGTCCGTCAGTTGAACGCGGTGGCGAACGTCACGGCCTGGACGATGTTGCCGAGGACCGTGTTGCTGCCCCGGAGCGCCATGTGGCCGAGGATGGCCTGCTGGTTTTGCAGCGTGGCGACGATCGCGTCGTCGGCCTGCATCTGCGCTTGCCAGTCGCCGATGTCGGTGTTGAGCGCGCTGGCGTATTTCTGCACCTGGGTCGACACGCGCCCGGTATCGGCCAGGGTGCTGATGGCGCTGGCGGTGCTTTCCACCTGCTGGAACTGGCTGGCGTAGCCGCGCAGCCGGTTGAGCAGTTCGACGGTCCGGTTGTACTTGTCGATCTGCACGCTGACGATCTGCGCACACAGCGCCTGTTGGGTTTGGCTGATGGGCTGACTGAGCAGCGAGGACATGTTGTTCATGAGGCTGCTGACCAGGACAGTCGGATTGTCCGCGTGCGAACACTTGCCCTGGATCAGCGCGGCGGTGTTCGTCACCGGCTGCAACTGGTTGGGCGTGAGCGACAGCCCATTGCCGAGGTTGCCGACGCTCGAGAGCAATTGCTGGTACTGCTGCAGCTGGGTGGCGTATTGCTGGACTTGTTTGGCGTACTGCTCGACGGTCTTGGCCAGTTGGGTGGCGAAGCCTTGTTCGTTGACGGCGACGGTGGTCGGGGCGGCGACAATCACCTGGGCGTAGGCGGTGTCGACGGCCGCCATGCCGGCGGCCAGCCCGAGCGCGAGCAGGTAGCGCAGCATGGGCCGCAAGTCGGCGGTTGCTGACGGCGTGGCGTGGTGCATGGGCTTCCTCCGGATCATTGGCGGGACACGTGCGTTGTGCGCAGCGTCGGCGCTTTGGCTGGGTCGGGTGTTGCGGGCGGCGCCTTGCCGCTGCCTTTGCGGCTGGCGTAGAAGCGCGGCAGCCATTGCCCGGGCTGCAGCTCGTCGCTCGCCACGCCGTTGGCGTCGGCGCATGCAGCCAGCACCTGGTGCAGGATTGCGACGTCGTCGGTGGATGCGGCAATCACGGCCAGGGCATCGTCCAGGCCGCGCAGGTTCAACTGGCACAGCGCGCTGGCGTGGCCCTGCTTGACCAGGAAGCAGCGCGAGCGCTCGTCCAGGCCAGCGACGACTTGGTATTCGGCATCCGTCAGCTTCAACCCATCGACGTAGTGAGCCCGGCTGGCGTTGGGGTTTGGCAGCAGGATCATGGTGGCGGTCTGCTCGATGAGTGCCGCGGCGATATCGCTGGCCAGCGCATCCTCAGGGCTCTGGGTGGCGAAGATGCCCAGGCCGTTCTGCTTGCGGATCGTCTTCTGCTTGTTCTTGGCAAACTCCTTGAGCCCGCCACCGCCGTCGAGGATCTTCCAGAACTCGTCCATCACGTAGATCAACCGGCGCCCGTCGATCAAGGCCTCCAGCCGATGCAGCAGGTAGTGGATGACCGGCACCCGTACTTCGGGATTGTCGATCAGCTCGGTGTAGTCGAAACCGATGATTGGCGCCTTTTCCAGGTCGATGCTGTCGACCGGATTGTCGAACACCCAGCCCAGGGCATTGCCCGCAGTCCACTTGCGCATGCGGATGAACAGGCCATCGTCACCCATGTTCGGCAGGCTCTTCTGGAAATTCGTCATCGAGCGCAGCGGCGAGGGCGTATCGAGGATGCTGCCCACGGCACGGAAGATGTCCTCTTCCTCGCGCGCGCTGTAGCGGTCCTTGCCCGCGAGCAGCTTGACCAGCTCGGTGAGGTATTGCGCGTCGGCTTCGTCGCCGCGGCATTGGAACGGGTTGAAGCCGGTGGGCTGCCCATTCTCCAGGGCGAGGTAATTGCCGCCGCAGGCGCGCACGAAAATCTCGGCGCCCCGATCCTTGTCGAAGATGAAGATGGTGGGCACCGGATCGAACTTCTGCGCCTGGCTGAGCAGGAAATTGATCAGCGCCGTCTTGCCGGTACCGGATTTGCCAATGACCATGGTATTGGCGAGCGCCTTCTCGCCCAGCGAGTTTTCCGCCGCATGGGTGGCGTGGAAATTGAAGTGATAAGCCTGGCCGTTGGTGGTCTGCAGCGTGGTCACGCACTGACCCCAGGGGTTGCCCTGCTGCTTGCCGGTGGCGAAATTGTGCAGCGGCGAGAGGCCGAGGAAGTTCAGCGAACTCAGGTTTGCCAGCCGCGTGCGGCAGGTCCAGTTGCCGGGAAACTGGGCATAGAACGCCGCGGTAACGGCAAAATCCTCCTTGACCGAGACAAAGCCGGCGTTGGACAGCTCGGCCCGGGCACTGGCGATGTGCCGCGAGAGCGCGTCCTGGTTGGCCGCATGCACGGCCATGGAGAAATGGTACTCGCCAAGGACGAATTCGCCCGAGGCGAGGTGATCCATGGCCTGGTCGAGTTCGGCGATCTGGCTGAACGCCTTGTCACCGGAGGAGATCATCATGCCCTTGGTGCGCTCCAATGCCTTGAGCGCGTCGTGCCGCCCCATGGGACTGAACGAGTGCGTGATGACGTATTCGAAATCCAGGTACTTGAGCCCGTTGAGGACGCCCGGCCAGGTGCCGTCGGCGTATTCCTTGATGTTGAGGATGGCGCCAAACTGGTTGCGGCCATCGGGAGACGTGATGACGTAATCGCCGGTGCTGGCGGAAAACCGCTGCCGGCTCACCGGCAGGTAGGCGTACACCGGCGCGGCGAGTACCGGCACGGGCTCCTCGACGCGATTGAGCAGGTAGCCGAAGAGCTCCAGCGTCTCGGAGAACACCACGCCGTTCGCGGCCTGGTACATGCCGAGCCGGCTGGGCGCGTAATCCTTGAGCACGGCTTCAACATTGCCGGCAAGTTCCAATACGGTGGCCACCGCATCGCGTTGCTCGGCTTCCAGCCGGGCAAGGTCGTGCGGCTTTTCAATGAAGCGTTTGCCGCCGGCCACCGGGCGGTAGAGGAGGGTGAGGTACAGCTCGTTCTGCATCAGCTTTTGCGCGCCCAACTGTCGGTGATAGGCGTCGGAGAGCTCCTGGTTGAAGCCCTGGGTGAACCGACTGTGGTCCACGAGCCGGCGCCGCCGCCGTACGTCATGCACCCAGAACGCGACGTTGACGAAATCCGGGGCGCGCAGGGTCTGCAGCATGCGGTTGAACGTGCGGTGGCGGTGTTCGAGGTCCCATTCCTCGCGACCCACGAACGGCAATCCGCCCAGCCGCCAGGTCAACATGAAATCGCCGCCCGTGGTCTTGAGTACGGTGGGCGACACGTGCGTGGATAGCGGGATGAACGCGCTGATCGGCGTGTCGGGACGGTAGTTGGTGCGTGGCATGGGCGGGTTCCGGGGCGCGGCCTGGCTGGCGCGGCGCCGCAGTTGGGTCAGGGGCCGGCTCCGGGCCGATCGCGGTAGGCGCTGGGGCTGTATACCCACAAGCCGTCGTTGCCACGTACGTTGCGGGTGCGCAGCCGGAAGCGCCAGCGCAGGCCAAGCAGGCGAAAGATCAACTCGTCCCGGCGTGCCATGTGCCGCATCAGCAGCATGGCCGGCGGGATCAGCAGCAGGAAGAACAGGTTGAAGTACATCGCCAGCAGCAGGCAGCCACCGGTGGCCAGGAAAAACGGCACGTAGGGCACGCCCATGAACATCGCCGGCCGCGTGCAGCCACGGAAGAGTGCGCTGCTATGCATAAAAATCGAGCAACTGGTTGAGCACGCTGGCCGTGCAGGCGGCGGTGCCGGCCGCCGAGGTGCTGCTGGCCAGGAACATCTTGGCAATCTGGCCCGCGGCTCCGATCAGGACGGCGCCAATCAGCACAGGCGCGACGTCGCCAATGCGCTTGTGGGCATAGGCAATCTGGTAGCCGGCAAAGATCACCGCGATGGTGACTACGACGATGGAGATGGCGTTGAGGATCTTGTTGATGTTGCTGGCAAAGGTGCAGGCGGTGTTGATGGTGTCGGTGGCGTCCTGGCCCCGTGCCAACTCCGGCAGCAACAGCGTGATGAGCACGGCCAGGTAGAGGAATGCGGCCCAGCGCGCGCGTGGGCTGCGGATGAGGATGTCGATAAATGGCAGGTGGGGAGTCATCGTGGGCTTCCTTGGAGGCGGGCGGTCTGGCGCGGCCAGATGGGGGTGCGGGACCGAACCCAGGGGCGGCGGGCGGGCGCGTGGGCGTCGCTGCGGCGGGGCCTGCCGCGTGCGACCGACACCAGGTGCCTCAGAAGACGAAGGCGGCATCGCGATGCTCCGGAGACGAAGCGGGGTGACCGGTGACTGCCGCGGCGGGCGCGGGGGAAGGCAAACCACGGTGGGCGGATACCGGTACGGGATCACCTGGGCCGCGGACTTGCGGCACGAATGCCTCCGTTGCGGCGTGGCTGCTGCTTGGCCCGACTGGGCCGACCTGTCCGCTGGCGTGTGTGGTGCCGCGGATCTCGCTACGCGGACCTGGCGACCGGTCCTCGGCGGCGGCGGACGAGCCGGTGGCGTGGTCGACGGGCGTGCTGCGGATGGCCAGGCGCCAGGCGCGATCGTTCGGCGTCCGCCGGCGGGAGCTTGGGGTGGATGACGAGAGGACCAGCTTGTATCCCGCTGGCGCTGGCGTGGTGTCGGTGGCGCCGGTACCAGGCGGCATGGCGGCGTAGATCTTCCGCACGTAGCCGTCCCGGTAGCCAGTGACTGGATTGCCTGAGTAGTAGCAGCTGAATGCCTTGCCCCAGTGCCGCCCGAAGCGCGCATAGCAGTCGGCGAGGATGCGCGCGCCAGCTGCCACGTTCGCGCAGGGCATGAACGCCTGCCGGTAGGAATCCAGCCCGTAGGCTTGCAGGTTGGCCCGATGCACCTGCGCCAGGCCCAGGGAGTAGTCATGGCTGCCGGCATCGAGCATGTGCACGGTGGCCAGGGCTTCCTCGACGTTGCGTGGCTGGTGCAGCAGGCGCGCACCGACCACACCGATCGCGTACGGGTTGCCATGCGATTCCACCTGCACGATGTGCTGCATCACCTCGGCGGAAACCGCCAGGCCCTGGCAGGCCATCAATTCCAGTCCGGTGAACATGCGCCGCCCCTCCTTTCCCGCTGCCGCGATGCGCACCGTTGCTGCACTCCCGGGCTGCGGCCAGGTTCGAACTCGATGCCGGTGATGCGCCGCCGGCCCTCGTGCGCGCGAATGTGCACGACGATATCGATGGTCATCATCAGCAGGCGCTTGATGGTCGGGAATTCGAGCCCGGCACCTTCAGCCGACGCCTTCACCATCAGTGCCAACTGGTCCCAGGTCTGCTCGGTGCTGCCGGCGTGGCAACTGGTGATCGACCCGGGATGGCCTGAGGCGCAATTGCGGATGAAATAGAACGCCTCGTCGCCGCGCAGCTCGGCCAGGATGATGCGGTCTGGGCGCATGCGCAGGCACGCTTCCATGCAGGCCTTGGCGGTGATCCGCGCCGTGCTTTGTCCGCCCTTGGAATACAGCAGGTGGACGACGTTGGGCTGGGCGATGAAGAGCTCGCGGGCGTCCTCGATCGTCACCAGCCGTTCGCTGGGCGGAATGTGCTGGACCAGCGATTTCATGAACGTGGTCTTGCCGCTGCCGGTCGCGCCGGAAACGACGATGTTCTTCCTGTCCCGCACTGCCTGACGAAAGAACTCCGCATAGCGGCCTTCGGCACGCAGCGCCAACAGGAACTGGTCTCCGTCGCTCAGCTTCGTCTCCATGCCCGGCACTTCATCGAAGAAGCCCTCTTCCTGGTATTGGTCGAACGACTTGGTCTGCCTGGACGGCAGGCGGATCGTGATGGACACGTGCTGCGCCTCGCAGGCGGGCGGAATCACGAACTGGGCGCGTTCCCCGGTTGGGAAGGTCAGGGATACCAGCGGCTCGCCGTCAGTGATGCGCTGTCCGGTGTTGCTCTCGTTGACCACGGCGGTGCAGAACTGCCGCGCCCGCTCGAATGTGAGCTCGGGCACCTCGACCCGGCGCCAAGTGCCGCGGCTTTCCAGGTACAGCTCACCAGGGCGGTTGATGCAGATTTCCGAAACCTCCAGCGAGACCATGAAGTCGCGCACCCCGAGCACCTCATACTGGTAGGCGAGAAACTCGTTGGATCGCGGCGCAAGCAGGTGCGGCATGGGGCATCCGGATAGAAGAGCGTCAAAGGCGGGCCACGACAGCGCTGAAATCCACGTCCCGGGCGACGTAGACGTAGACCACGGTGCCCTGGTTGATGGTGACGGTGGGCGGGCGGTTGGCCGCCTCCCGCACGGCCTGGTTGGCGAGGTTCTGGACGGTCTGCGCGGTATTGCTCTGGAACGGCTGCTGGGTCACCACGCCGTTGCTGATCATGGTGCTGCGCGGCCCGTGTTCGGCTGCTTCGTACTTGAACGCATCGCTGAGCATGCTGATGAGCAGCGCCGAGCCGATGCGGGTGCGCCAGTGCGCGTCGTACTCGCCGGGCAGGCCGGCCCCGCCGAGGTTGTCGATGCCGGGGCTGGCCATGTTCACGTCGACCCCAGTCGGCGTGATGATGCGGTCCCAGACCACGGCCACGCGTTGGCCAACGGGGTTGCTGGCGTAGCTGCCGAGGATCTTCGAGCCCTTTGGCAGCAACAGGCGTTGGCCATTGAGCGAGTACACGCGCTCGGTGACCAGGCACGAGGCAAAGCCCGGTATGTCGGAGATGATGCGGGTCTCCAGCACGCAGCGGATGTAGGTGCCGCGCTGCATCAGCATCTCGGGGTGTGCCAGGTCAAGCGCACTGGTGGCGCGGGACGGCAAGCCGGCTGGCAGCGGCGGCGGATTCGGGAGGTTGGCGGCAGGCGTGCCGGTGGCCGGCAGCGCCGGTGAGGTGTCGCTGCGCACCGCGATACGGCGTTGCGCCGCGGTGGGCGCCGGCGCGGCCACGGTGCCGGGCAGGCTGCTCTGGTCCTGGCGGGTTGGCAGCGGTGGCAGCGGTGTTGGCATCGCCACCAGCGGGATGGCTTGCGCGGCGCGGGTCGGCAGGATCGGCGGGATGCGTGGCACCGCCAGTTGGCCCGGAGCTTCGGCCACGGTGACCCTTTCCTCGCGGGGCTGCGCCTGTGCGGGGCGATGGCCTGCGCCGCTCAGCAGCCAGTAGGCGACCAGGAGCAGCAGCAGGCAGACGGCGGCCAGCAGTACCAATGCGCGTTGGTTCAGGCGCCGCAGCTCGCGCGCCTTGAGTCGCGGCACCGCGTCGTCGAGCTCCGGCGGCGCCGGTCCGTAGGGACCGGCATACGGACCGCCGACCGGCGCATCCGCTTGCCCGGCGACTGGCGTGGAGTCCAGGTCGACGAAACTGCCGTCGCCCGCGGGCTGGAGTACAGGGTTGCTCATTCGGGAATGTTCCTGCGCAGGCCGACGACGTCCTCGCCGTGGCGCATTACCAGGTAGGGGTAGGTGCCGTGAACCACGATCGTGTTGCCCTCGACCGTGGTGTTGACCAGCGAGTCCTCGCCGCCTTCGGTTTCGCGCATGAACACCGCCGGGAAATCGCCGCTGGGGAATTTCTGCAGATTGCCCAGCTCGATATAGGTGAAGCGACCATCGTCGTAGACGTGCACCGGCAGCAACCAGGGCGCCGCCTTCTTGCGGGTGGCATAGTCGTAGTCGAAGTTGTATTGCCGGGTGGGCAGCAGGGTCGTGCTCAAGCCGGTGGGTTGTGCGTCGCTGGCATTTGCCTTGCCGAAACGGCTGCCTGTTGGGTAACGGAACGTGACTCTGTATTCCACGCCGTTGCGGCGGGCTTCGGCGAGTGTCTTCCAGTCGGTGGCGACGACCTGCAGTTCAAACAGGTAGGCATGGGTTGCCGTGCGTATGCTCATGTTGGTGTCGACCTCGACGTTCCGCGGCCGCAGGTAGAACACGTTGTCGCGCCGGCGCAGGTCCCAGCCGGAACTGAGCCCCGTGCTGTAGTCGAGGACCTGTTCGTCCGGGCTCAGCTCGATCTGGGTGGTGATGCCGAGCGCGGTGCGGATCGGATAGACCTGGTCGGGCTGGTATTGGTATTGCTGCACGACTTGCGCCTGCAGCGTTGGACACGGGCCGATGGCTGCGCCAAGCGCACTGAGCGCACAGAGTGCCAAGCTGCGGCTGGATCTTGTCATGGGCGGCGGCTTCCGGTTGCCGGGAGTGTCCCGGCGGCGGCCGGTGTACGCGTGAACGCCGCTGCTTCGCCTGGCCCGGTTTGCGCCGGTGCGGCGTTGCTGTCCGGCTGGGCCGCGCCTGACCTGTCGACGTCGCCTGCCACCGCGGTGTCCGCGTGTGGCAGTGATCGGACCGGCGCCGTGATCTCGGGCGGCGGCGCCGAGGCGTAGTCGTTGTCGACGCGGTAGTCGGTGACCCAGAAACCCAACGGATTGGCGATGCGGCTTTGCTCGTCCATTTGCAGGTTGGCCTTGTAGGCAAACTCCAGGGTGGCAATCTTGTTGTCCAGTGGTCGGGTGAGTCCGCTCTGCTTGTCGTAGAGGCTGCGCTGGAAGCGCACGGTGGCGCCCTTCGGCACGGTGCCGGCACCACCGCCCAGCAGCACGGTGCTGAGCAGCCTGACGCGGATCGCCGTGTCCTTGCCCAGTCTCTTGACCAGGTTGTCGGGATTGGCCGAGGCGTACTGCTGCGCATAGGCCGCCTTGACTCCCGGGGCGGACATGGTCTGCACCGTGGCCCAGTCGCCGAGCTTGAGCATGGCGAGGTCATAGGATTCGCGCGCCATCACGTAGCGCGCCACGTTGCTGCGGTTGATGGCTTCGCTCGCGCTGAGGCGGCGGTGTGACGGATCGCCGGTGAGGCGCGCGAGCGTGCTGGTACCGGTATAGGCATCGGCCATGATCAGATAGGGCACCTGCTGTTTCAGCGGCAACAGCAGGAAATAGCCGCCAGCCAGGATCAGGCTGAGGCCGACTGCGCTGCAGGCGACCAGCCAGGCGCGGCGTTCGCTGCGCCGGCGCAGCTCGGCGATGGACACCTCGAAGTCGATCGACCGGGCTACGGCGGCGTCGATCTTTCGGCTGCTTGGCGTTTTTCTGGCCATGGGCATGGGGGTGCGGGTAGGCGGATCACGGGCGCAAGGCGGGTTGCGGCTGCCCTGGTTGAGCCGGCGCTGGCGTTGGTGCTGCCATCACCTGCTGGACCATTGCCGACTCGCCGGCGGCCCCGTCGACGGCAATGGTGCGGCTGGTCGCGGTGATCAGGACGTCTTGCGCGGCGTAGAGCCGGTTGAGTTCGGCGATCGCGGTGTCGAGATCGGTGGTGTGGATGCCGGCAACGCCGGCATACAGCGTGAGATCCACGGCATGGTGGTAGGCCAGCTCGCGCTGCGTATCGTGGGCCCAGCGGCTCAACATGGCCTTGAGAGTGCCGTCCATGGGCGCGGCGTAAAAGGTATAGGCAGTGCGCAGCGGGATGGCCGTTGGTCGTGCGGGGAAGACATTGGCCGGCCGCCAACTGCCGCCAAAGTCTCTTGCCGGCCGCGTGCTGCAGCCGGCCAGCAGCCCGGCCGCGAGCAGCAGCAAGACAATCTGGCACGTGGTGGAAGGCTCCTGATTCACGGCTGCTCGATGACTCGGTTGGGACAGGAAATGCCGGGAGTGGCACGTATCGGTTGGTGAAGCCATGCGCCACGCCGAGACCAAGGCGGCACACGAAGGGCCACGGCTTTGTCGCCGTGGTGGTGTTGCGGGTGGCCCCTGGATGCTGGCGGGCCATCTCCAGCGGACTCCGCGTCAGATCGTCCGCACCCTGCGGTCGGTACGGACGATACAGACGTATGGATGTCCATATGCGATGGATCGTTGGCAAGTCACCGCATCGGTTTCATGCGGCAATTGCATGGTAGGCGCGGGTGCGAGTTCATGCTGTAGGCCGCGCGCACGGCGTCCGGGCGAAGTTGGCCGCAGACGTGTAGGAATTGGCCGGAGACGAAGCCCAGACGCTGGTGATGCCGTTGCGGCGATCGGCAGTGCGGCGCCAAGGCCAGCCCACAGTTACCCCTGGCCGCGACAACCGGGCGACAATAGGCGCCACTCGTCCTCGCTCCAGGAAATCCGTCGATGTCGCGTACCCTTGCCGAATGGTTGGCGTATCAAGAGCGCGTCAACGTGCACAGTATCGAGCTGGGCCTCGACCGCGTGCGCGCGGTGTGGCAGCGCATGGGCGCGGCGGCGCCGGCACGACAGGTCATCACCGTGGCCGGCACCAATGGCAAGGGCTCCACTGTGGCTTTGCTCGAGGCGATCCTGGCGGCGGCGGGAAAGCGCGTCGGCAGCTTCGTTTCGCCGCACCTGCTCCGCTACAACGAGCGCGTGCGTGTGGGCGGGCGCGAAGCGAGTGACGCCGTGCTGATCGCCTCGTTCGAACGCATCGAGACGGCGCGCGGCGACATTCCACTGACTTATTTCGAGTTCGGCACCCTGGCGGCGCTGGACATCTTTGCGCGTGCCAGCAACCCGCCGCTCGACTTCGCCGTGCTGGAAGTCGGCCTCGGCGGCCGGCTGGACGCGGTCAACATCGTCGACGCCGATGTCGCGGTGATTACCACGATCGATCTCGACCATATGGAATGGCTGGGCCCCGACCGCGACAGCATTGGTCGCGAGAAGGCTGGCGTGGCCCGGGCTGGCCGCCCAGCCATCGTCGGCGAGCTGGATCCGCCGGCCGGCCTGCTCGCTGCCCTGCAGCGCGTGGGTGCGCGGGTACAGCGCGCCGGCGTCGATTTTTTTGAACAACGCCACGCTGCGGGCTGGTCGTGGCGACATCGTGACGGCACGGTGCTGGAGCTGCCGGATCCCGCGCTCGCGGCCGCCGTGCAATGGGACAACGCGGCAGCCGCGATCGCCGCGCTGCATGCGCTGGGCGGGGAAGGTGCCGGACTGGCGCCGGCGACCCTTGCGGCGGCTGCGGCAGCCGGCATACGCGCAGTGCGCGTGCCCGGCCGGCTGCAGCGCCTGCCTGGCGATCCGCCGGTAGTCGTGGACGTCGGCCACAATCCGCAGGCGGCCCGCGTCCTGGCCCGTTGGTTGGACGAGCAGGCGACCGGGCGGGTGTACGCGGTGTATGGCGCCATGGCGGACAAGGACATTGCCGGCGTGATGGCGGCGCTGGGTCCTCGGGTCACGCACTGGTACCTGGGCGGCCTGGAGCAGGAAACCTCGCGCGGCATGGACAGCGCCGGCCTGGTCAGGATGTTGCGCGAGAGCCTGCCGGACGCCGCCTGTGACGCCTATGCCGACATTCCCCAGGCCCTGGCGGCAGCCCGCGCCGCGGCACGGGCTGGCGACTGCATCCTGGCGTTTGGTTCCTTCTACGTGGCGCGTGCCGTGCTGAACACCGCTTCGGCGGCCGCTGTGGACGGCTTGCGTCGGCAGGTATAATTGTCGCTTACGCGCCGTGCTCGCCGCTTTGGAGACATCCTTGAACACACGCTTGCTCGGAGCCGCGGTCCTGATCGCGCTGGCCGTCCTGTTCGTGCCGATGTTCTTTTCCCGTACGCCGCCAGCCGGTGGCGACCAGAGCATCAGTCTGGCGATCCCGCCTTCGCCCGACGGCGAGCTGCAGACCCGCACCATGAGCTTGAATCCGCAGGTGCCGTCCACGGCCGCCGCATCCTCGGTGCGTCCGGGCGCGGCAGCCGTGCCGGGCGATCGGCTGGCCACGGTGAACATCGGTTCGAACCGACCCCTGGACGTGGAAACCGATCCGCGCGCGGGCAAGCCGCATGAGCCAACCACGGTGACCATGGGTTCGGGCACATCGCCCTCGCAACCGATCATCCCAATGCAGGGTGCTGCGTCAAAGCCTGAGGGCACCGCGCCTGCCCCGGTTCCCACGGCGCCCACGCCCACTGCACCACCGTCCAAGCCAGCCGCACCGGCTCCCGCACCCGCGGCACCGACCGCGGCGGTGGCCGATGGTGCCTACGTGGTCAACTTGGGCGCCTATGCCAATGCCAGCAACGTGGCCAGCCTGCGCCGCCAGGTGCAGGCATTGGGCTACCGCAGCAGCACGGAGGCGGTCACGCTGGGTGGCAAGCAGCTGACCCAGGTGGCAGCCGGCCCGTTCGAGACGCGTACCGCGGCCGAGGCCGCGCGCCTGAAGATTGGCCAGAAGGTGCAAGGCGTCCGTCCCACGCTGGATCGCGTGGCTTCGGCAGCCCAGGCGCCCGCACCGGCTACCGCATCCGCCCCCAAGGCCGGCGGCTGGGCGGTGCAGCTTGCGGCACTCAGCAATGAAGCCGACGCCAATGCCTTGCGCGACAAGTTGCGCGCCGGCGGTTTTGACGGTTACGTCAATCCCGTGCAGTCCGGCAGCGCGCGCTTGTGGCAGGTACGTGCCGGCCCGTTGACCCAGCGCGCCGACGCCGAGCGCGTGCAGGCGCAGATCAGGGCCAAGCTCGGCATCGATGGCGTCATCCGCCAGGTGCCATGACACGCAGCTCCTAGGAGCAGGGCAAGAGCGTGAACGAGACT
This sequence comes from Rhodanobacter sp. FW510-R10, assembly GCF_058781105.1. NCBI lineage: Bacteria > Pseudomonadati > Pseudomonadota > Gammaproteobacteria > Lysobacterales > Rhodanobacteraceae > Rhodanobacter > Rhodanobacter sp. FW510-R10. Next base: position 1,875,091 of record NZ_JBYSWL010000001.1, read on the forward strand.
GACTACATCATCATCGCGGTGCTGGGCTTGTCGGTCATGGTGGGGCTATGGCGCGGGCTGGTGTCCGAGGTATTGGCCCTGATGATCTGGGTGGCGGCGTTTTGGGTCGCCTGGGTGTTTGGTCCCGTGCTGGCCGTGCATCTGGAGGGCTGGGTGCGGCAGCCCGCGCTGCGCATCATTGGCGCCTATGTGCTGTGCTTCGTCCTCGTGCTGGTGGTTGGCGCGCTGCTGCGGGTGCTGGCCAGGAAGCTGATCGATGGCGTGGGTCTGGCCGGGCCGGACCGGGTGCTGGGCGGCGTGTTCGGCCTGGCGCGCGGCATCCTGGTCGTGACCCTGGCGGTATTCCTGGTCGGTTTTACCGCGTTCACCCGTGATGCCTGGTGGCAGGAGTCGGTCTTGCTGCCGCATTTTCGCCAGGCTGCGGTGTGGTTGGAACACCACACGCCGAAGGATGTCGGCAAGTACCTGCACCCGTTGCAACTGGAGCGGTTGCCGAGCTTGCAGACCTTGGCGCCGGCCCCCATATTGACCTCGCCACGCCCGGCCGCGCCGCAAGCGGCTACGTCCACCCAGCCTGCGGACACGGCGGCCGTGGATCCGGTCTCGGTGCGGACGCGACGACCATGAACGACGGCAGCCTTCGGCACCGATTCTGACGATTCTCCCAAGCAGGCAAACATCATGTGTGGAGTCATTGGCATTGTCGGCACGACGGACGTGGCTTCGGCCCTGTACGACGGACTGACTGTATTGCAGCACCGTGGGCAGGACGCCGCGGGCATCGCCACGGTCGACGCCGGACACTTGCGCCTGCACAAGGGCAAGGGCCTGGTCCGCGACGTGTTTCGCCAGGATTCCATCAGCCGCTTGCGCGGACACATCGGCATCGGCCACTGCCGCTATCCCACGGCGGGTTCGGAAGGTTCCGACGAGGCGCAGCCGCTGTACGTCAATTCCCCCTACGGCATTGCGCTGGCGCACAACGGCAACCTGGTCAACACCGACGCGCTGCGCCGGCAGATGTTCCAGGACGACCGCCGGCACATCAACACCGATTCGGACTCCGAGGTGCTGCTGAACGTGCTGGCGCACGAGCTGCAGATCCAACAGCGCATGGAGCTCACTCCGGACCACATCTTCAAGGCCGTCGCCGGCGTGCACGCGCGCGCGGTCGGCGGCTACGCCTGCATTGCCCTGGTGCTGGGCTATGGCCTGGTGGCGTTCCGCGACCCGCACGGCATTCGGCCACTGGTGCTCGGGCAGCGCGTGGTGGACGGGCGGCAGGAATACGCGGTGGCCTCCGAATCGGTGGCGCTGGACATCCTGGGCTTCAGGCGCATGCGCGACGTGGCTCCCGGCGAGGCGGTGATCATCACCGAGGATGCGCAGCTGTACACGCGGCGTTGTGCCGAGCAGGTCGCGCACACGCCGTGCATCTTCGAATACGTCTACCTGGCGCGTCCGGACTCGATGATCGAGGACGTGTCGGTGTACAAGGCGCGGCTGCGCATGGGCGAGAAGCTGGCGGAGAAGATCCTGCGTGAGCGCCCCGACCACGACATCGACGCGGTCATCCCGATCCCCGACACGGCGCGCACCGCGGCCAGCACCTTGGCTGGCGTGCTTGGCGTGCCGTTCCGCGAAGGCTTCGTCAAAAACCGCTACATCGGCCGCACCTTCATCATGCCGGGCCAGGGCCAGCGGATGAAATCCGTGCGCAACAAGCTCAATGCAATTGGCCTGGAGTTCAAGGACAAGAACGTGCTCCTCGTGGACGACTCGATCGTGCGCGGCACCACCTCGCGCCAGATCATCCAGATGGCGCGCGAGGCCGGGGCGAAGAAGGTCTATTTTGCCTCGGCGGCCCCGCCGGTGCGCTATCCCAGCGTGTACGGCATCGACATGCCGACCTCCGCCGAGCTGGTGGCAGCCGGGCGTACCGAAAAGGAAGTCGAGCGCCTGCTGGGAGCCGACTGGCTGATCTACCAGGACCTGGACGACCTGGTCTCGGCAGTCAAGGAGGGCAATCCCAAGCTGACGGGCTTCGACGCCTCGTGTTTCTCGGGCGAATACATCACCGGGCTCGAGCCGGACTACCTGGAACAAATCCAGATCCTGCGTTCGGACGACGCACGCGCGGCGCGGCGCAGCGCGTGAACCCCGCTGGGGTCCGTGCTGGACGGAGCCGTGCGCGTGGCTGACCTGCACCTGGCCGCCAAGCGCTGCCTGGATGCGACCATGCCGGCCGACAAGCTGCGCCTGAGCCGTGAAACCTGGGCCGCCGTTGCGGCTGGCGAGCTGCGTGCCGATCCCTCGTCGCCGCCCGCCGGACCGATGGATGCACCGGGGCGTCCGGCCAAGCCGCTCCTGGTCGATGCGCGCGCGCTGCCACGGCGCGGCCTGGGAAGCGCGACGGGCCGCGCGGCCCTGGTCCACGCCATTGCCCACATCGAGTTCAACGCCATCGATCTGGCCTGGGATGCCGTCTACCGCTTCCGCGGCATGCCGGAGGCCTATTACCGCGACTGGGCCAGCTGCGCAAACGACGAGGCGCGCCACTACGCCATGCTGGCCGCCCGCCTGGCGGAGCTCGGCTACGCCTACGGCGACTTCGACGCGCACAACGGCTTGTGGGAGATGGCCGTGAAGACGGCTGGCAACGACATGGCGCGCATGGCCCTCGTGCCGCGCGTGCTGGAAGCGCGCGGGCTGGACGTCACCCCCGGCATGATCGAGCGCCTGCGCCAGGCCGGCGACGGAGCCACGGTGGCGATCCTGGAGCTGATCCTGCGCGAGGAAGTCGCCCACGTCGCCGCCGGCACGCGCTGGTACCGCCACTGCTGTGCGCGCGACGGACTCGACCCGGTCGCCAGCTTCTTCGACTTGATCCGCGCCTACATGGGCGTCGAGCTGCGCGGCCCGTTCAACCTGCCGGCCCGCCGCGCGGCTGGCTTCACCGCGGCCGAACTGGACCGCCTGCTGGCACTCGCTTCCGCGCCTTGAACCCAGCGGCCGCCGGCCACTCCGGCGTCATTGGGGTCAACAACACGCCCTTGATCGTCATTCCCCCGACAGGGAATCCAGACGCCCTTGTTGGGCATCGAGTGGCGCAAGGTGCGTGGCAGGGAGCCGCTACAGCCCATTGAGGGCTATGTCGACCATTTCATGCCAATGACGTTGCGCGCTCAATACCGGCATGCGTCGCGGCGAGATTACTTCCTGGGCGGACGTGGATCTGAAGACGAAGCAGGTCACCGTGCGCGCCGGCTATGCAAAGTCAGGCAAGGCGCGGCATATCCCGCTGAACTCGGAAGCCCTGACCGTGCTGAAACAGTGGAAGAAGCAGGAACCCGAGGGCCGGCTGTTCAAGCTGACGTGCACGGCCAAGGCGTGGGGCCGGCTGAGGACCAAGGCCAAGATTGAAGGCTTCCGCTTCCACGACTGCCGCCACGACTTCGCCAGCAAGCTGGTCATGGCCGGCGTTGACCTGAACACTGTGCGCGAGCTGCTGGGGCATGGCGACATCAAGATGACGCTTCGCTATGCCCACCTGGCGCCGGAACACAAGGCGGCGGCGGTCGAGGTGCTGGTGGGGTAGGTGGTACGGGGGTTGAAGTAGTATCACTATTGAGACTAAAATAAGGCCGTGGACAAGGTAGGGAAGATCGTCGCAGGGATGCATGCAGCGCCGTCATCGGTGCGGTTCTTGGACCTTTGTGCGGTGTGCGAACACTACTTTGGAGCGGCGCGGCAGCAAGGCACCAGCCACCGCATCTACAAGACACCGTGGGCTGGCGATCCGCGCGTGAACATACAGAAGGGCGAGGGTGGCAAAGCCAAGCCTTATCAGGTCAAGCAGGTTCTTGCCGCTATCGCAAAGTTGGAGGAAAAGCCATGAACGCAGATCGCTACACCTATCGCGTGACCTGGTCCGAAGAGGACGGCGAGTTTGTCGGGTTGTGCGCGGAATTCGCGTCATTGTCGTGGCTTGCGCCTACGCAGCAGGAGGCGTTGTCGGGCATCATCGAGATGGTTCATGAAGTGCTTGCCGACATGCAGCAAGGTGGCGAACGGATCCCCGATCCCCTTAGCACCAAACGCTACAGCGGCAAGTTCCAGGTTCGCATCCCGCCTGACCGTCACCGCGCGCTGGCTGTCACGGCCGCCGAGTCTGGAATCAGCTTGAACCGGCTGGTGAGCGATCGGCTCTGTGCCTGACTTCTGGCGGTTCCCACTTGGCACCGCCGTAAAGGGTCAACGTTGACCCTTTACCGAGTGCAGCACGTCGCGCACGCGTCCGCGATCGAGTGCTCACGTGAGCACTTGCGGCATCAAGGTGCAGCGTTGCACTTTGATCGAGCGGCAACGTTGCCACCATCGTGGACAAGCCCACGTTCTTTGCCAAGGGCGGCAACGCGTCATGGGCGAGGATGGCCCCCGAGGCCATCATGCCGCTTACGCGTGGCAGCAACGGGAAGCTGGGCGTACAAGCGACTGCCGGGGGAGACGTCTATCTCACAGTCGAGAACAACGGCCAGCCCGCCAACGCACGCATGGAGCAAACTACCGCGCCAAATGGCGACAGGTTCATCAGGTTGATTCTTGACGCGGCGGAGGATCGCGTTGCAGGGAGCATCGCAAGGGGAGGTAAGGTGGCCAAGGCTGGGCAGCAGCGGTTCGGCTGGCAGCATCGCGGCCTCCCGGTAGGCGGCCGACGGCCCGAAATCGCACTTACCACGCACTTACGGGGCAATGGATGGATGAGCGGGTGTCAGCTAGGCGCTTGATTTCATTGGTCGGGGAGACAGGATTTGAACCTGCGACTTCTACGTCCCGAACGTAGCGCTCTACCAGGCTGAGCTACACCCCGCGGGAGCAGCGTATGGTAGTTGCCGCCCGGCTGCTTGGCAACAATCCGCACCGCATCGGCTACCCGCGCCGCAGTCCGCGATCCAAGGCATCTGCTAACCTTGTCGGTCGCTGGCGTGCCGGAGTGGCGGCGCAGCGCACATTCCGTATCGACGAGGAACCCATGGCGCTTACCCCGCCCCGCACCATGCCCGGCGTGCTCGAGCTGTTGCCGCGCGAGCAGATCGTGCTGCAGCGCATGCTCGAGGTGATCCGGCGCAACTACGAGCGCTTCGGCTTCCTGCCGATCGAGACCCCGGCAATCGAATATGCCGACGTGCTGCTGACCAAGAGTGGCGGCGAGACCGAGCGCCAGGTGTATTTCGTGCAGTCCACGGGGGCGCTGGAGCACGTGCACGAGCATGGCGGCGTCCCCGAGCTGGCGCTGCGCTTCGACCTCACCGTGCCGCTGGCCCGCTACGTGGCCGAGCACGAGCGCGAGCTGAACTTCCCGTTCCGCCGCTACCAGATGCAGCGGGTCTATCGCGGGGAGCGGGCGCAGCGCGGGCGCTTCCGCGAGTTCTACCAGTGCGACATCGACGTGATCGGCAAGGACAGCTTGTCCGTGCGTCATGACGCCGAGATCCCGGCGGTGATCTACAGCGTGTTCAGCGAGCTGGATATCGGCGCATTCACCATTTCATTGAACAACCGCAAGCTGATGCGCGGCTATTTCGAGAGCCTGGGCATCGTCGACGCCGGGCAGCAGATGCAGGTGCTGCGCGAGGTGGACAAGCTGGACAAGCGCGGCGCCGAGGCGGTGCGCGCCACCTTGATCGGCAACCCGTTCGGCCTGCCCGCGGAGACGGTCGAGCGCATCCTGGCCCTGGTGCAGGTGCGCTCCACCTCGCTGGCCGACGCGCTGGACCAGCTCGACCGGCTGGGCAGCGGACCGCCGGCATTGGAGGAAGGCCGCGCCGAGCTCAAGCAGGTGCTGAACCTGATCCATGCGTTGGGTGTGCCGGAAACGCACTACGCGCTGAACCTGTCCATTGCGCGCGGCCTCGACTACTACACCGGTACGGTGTACGAGACCACCCTGGACGCCCATCCGGAGATCGGTTCGGTGTGTTCCGGCGGCCGCTACGAGAACCTCGCCGGCCAGTACACCAAATCGCACCTGCCGGGCGTCGGCATCTCGATCGGGCTCACCCGCCTGTTCTGGCAATTGCGCGATGCGGGCTTGCTGCACGCTGCAGGCAGTACCGTGGACGCCTTGGTCACGTACATGGACGATGCCCAGTTGCCGGCCTACCTGGCCTTGGCCGGCGAGCTGCGTGCCGCCGGCATTGCCACCGAGGTGGTGCTGGAGGGCGGCAAGCTCGCCAGGCAGTTCAAGTACGCCGACCGCGCCGGGATCCGCTACGTGCTCGTGCTGGGCGAGAGCGAGCTGGCCAAGGGCGTGGTCACGGTCAAGGATCTGCAGCACGGCGAACAATCCGAAGTCGCACGCGCTGCGCTGGTCGACACCCTGCGTGCCGGGCTCGCCACCCCCTGATGCCCTTGCCAGGAGCAAGCCCATGAGCCTGATCCATGTCCCCGTTTCCCACGGCGAGCTGATCGACAAGCTCACCATCCTCGAGATCAAGGCGCGGCGTATCGCCGATCCGGCCAAGTTGGCGAACGTGCACCGCGAGCTGGAACTGTTGGAGGCGACCTGGGCGGCGGACGAGGCGGCCAAGGTCGACATTGCCGCCGAGCGCGCGCAGTTGCTGGCGGTCAACGAGCAGCTCTGGGACATCGAGGACGCGATCCGTCGCAAGGAGCTGGCCCAGGCGTTTGACCCGGAGTTCATCGGGCTGGCGCGCTCGGTGTATGTCCGCAACGACGAGCGCGCCGCGTGGAAGCGCGCCATCAACCTCAAGCTCGGCTCCGAGCTGGTCGAGGAAAAGTCCTACCAGCCCTACCGGGCGAGCTAGGGAAACTCCGTTCAGGCCGCGAATCGTCATGCCCACGGATCAACCACGTCGTCGTTCCACGCGGCGCCCCAGTCGTCATCCCTCCTGGCGTCATCCTGCCTCGGCGTCATCCCCGCTTGCGCGCACTGCTGTCCGGAATAAATTCGTGCCTTGGCACCGAAGACGTTGCGAAACAAGGCTCGATGACTGTCGCGCGCGACTCGGACTCAAAAAATGGCCGCTTACCTTGTTGTCTCACCCTTGGACCTCAACCCACCATCGTCATCCCCGCGCAAGCGCACTGCTGTCCGGAATAAATTCGTGCCGCGACACCGAAGACATGGCGACGCAAGGCTGGACGGCTGTCACGCGCAACCTGGACTCAAAAAAAGGTGGTCACCCCGTTGTCTTACCCAGACCCTCGAACCTCCATCGTCATCCCCGCGCAAGCGGGGATCCAGTGCTTTTAGGTGTCTGCGAAGGCCAAAGCACTGGATTCCCGCTTTCGCGGGAATGACGCCAGGTAGGGTTTCGGCGTCCTGGCACGATACCGTAGATGAAGCAAAGGCGGTTCCGAAAACGTTCCGGACAGTAGTGCGCGCAAGCGGGGATCCAGTGCTTCCCGGCGGCTCGTGAAGGCCAAACAACTGGATGACCAGACATTCGTCTGTTGAAAAGCGCCTCCCGCTTGCGCGGGAATGACGACGAGGCAGTTTTTCGCGTGCTGGCGCGATGCTGCGGATGAGCCCAAGGCGGCCCCAAAACGTTCCGGACAGCAGTGCGCGAAAGCGGGACGCGGGGGTGTGTTCGGATGATTGCGGAGGCCAAGAGGTGGATGGGCGCACGGGTTGACGGCTGGAGCCGCGAGTTTGGACGGGTGCGAGGAGACCCTTGAGTCGAGGTTGCGGGCGCGCGGCCCTCTATGGCAGCGCCAGATCGTGCGCGGCGGCTTCGAAGCGCTCGATGACGTCGTCGACGCCAATCAGGTCCATGACGCCGGGGCGCTCGATCTTCGTACCCCAGGGCAGGGCGCTGGCCGGCTTGCCCAGGTAGCGGCGGGCGGCCGCATCGTACTTGTCGACACACCAGCGCCGATCCGAATACGGCCCGGAGCGGTTCGGGTTGCTCGCCGCATGCAGGCCGAGGACGCGCGTACCCACGGCATTGGCCATGTGCATCGGGCCCGAGTCCGGGGTCAGCACGAGCTGCGCACGGGCAAGCAGGGCGAGCAGCTTCTTCAGCGTGTCCTGGCCGGTCAGGTCGAGTGGCGCGGCCTGGGTGGCGGCAAGGATGGCGTCGGCCATGGCGCGCTCGCTCGCGCTGGGTCCGCCCACCAGTACCGTGCGCCAGCCGCGGGAGGCCGCGTGGTCCATCACGGCTGCATAGCGCTCCGGGCGCCAGTTGCGCAGCGCATGGCTGGCGCTCGGGCTGACCACCAGCGTCGGCGCGTCGCCGGGGATGTGCGTAGCTGCCCAGGCATGATCCCCGGCTGATACCGGGATGTCCCAGCGCACCTGGCCCTGGTGCAGCCCAAGCGGCTCGCAAAAGCTGCCGATGGCATCCAGCACGTGCTCGCCGCTGCGCGCCGGGATGCGCTCGTTGATGAACCAGCCGTGCAGATCCTTGGCCCGCGCACGGTCGTAGCCGATGCGCCGCCTGGCATGGATGGCCAGGCTCAGCAGGTTCGAGCGCAGGGCAACCTGCATGTGCAGCAAGGCGTCGAAGCGGCGCCCGTCCAGGGCCCGCCGCACCCCGCGCATGCCGGCCACGCTTGCGGTCTTGTCAAAGGTGACGAACTCCACGCCGGGCAGGTCGCCCACCAGGCGGCGCTCGAGCTTGCCGATGATCCACACCAGGGCCGCCTGCGGCCAGGCCGATTGCAGCGTATGCACCAGCGGCACGACGTGGGTGACATCGCCGATGGCGGAGGTGCGCAGCAGGCAGATCGAGGCGGGTGGGTTCACGGCGTAGGTTAGAATCGACGGGTGCCAGGAGCGTGGGCGGACTCGCGTTGGTGGAAGGCCTGATGCAAGAACGAACCTGCAACGCGGCCGCCACGGCTATTGTCTTTGACGCGGCGCGGTTTGAACACATTACGCCCGACTGGTTCGTCCCGGCCTACTGGGAAGCGCGCCAGGCATTGCATTACCTGCGCGGCGGCCGCGGTGGCGTGGCCGTGATTGCCACCCCCGCCGGCGAATGCATTTTGCGGCACTACCACCGTGGCGGCATGGTGGCGCGCTTCCTGGCGGACCGCTACCTGTGGCAGGGCGCTGCGCGGACGCGGAGCTTTGCCGAGTTCCGCCTGTTGCAGCAGATCACGAGGCTCGGCTTGCCAGGGCCGGTGCCGATTGCCGCGCGCCATGCGCGTCGCGGCGCGTGGTACACGGCCGACCTGATCACCCTGCGTGTCCCCGAAGCGCACACGCTGTCCGAGGTATTGGCAGGAGGCGCGCTGGACGCGGACGTCGCGGCGCGGATCGGTGGCGTGGTGGCGCGCTTCCACCGTGCGGGCGTCTGCCACGCTGACTTGAATGCGCACAACATCCTGTTGAATGCCAACGGGGTGCACCTGATCGACTTTGACCGTGGCCGCCTGCGCATAGCGCACGGCGCCTGGCGCCAGGCCAACCTGCGGCGGTTGCGGCGCTCGCTGCTGAAGCTGGGTGCGGCCAGCGATGGCGTGCCGGCGTTCGAGGCGGCAATCTGGCAACCCTTGCTGGCCGGCTACCGGCAGGAGTGGGCGGCATGAGCTGGCAACTGCGTTTTCTTGGCGTGGGTGATGCCCACGCCGGCGCCGAACTCGGTACCTCTGCTGCGGTGCTGGAGCGCGATGCGCAGCCGATGCTGTTGATCGATTGTGGGCCAGGCACCGTGGCGCGCTATCTGGCCACCTATGGCGCCTTGCCGAAGGCGCTGTTCATCACCCACACCCACCTCGACCATGTCGGCGACATGGAGCACCTGTTTGCCCGCCTATGGTTTGCCGACAAGCCGCGTGCAGGCCTCAAGGTGTTCGTGCATGCCGGGGTGTTGCCCTGGCTGCATGCGCGGGTCGGGGACTATCCCGGGGCCGTCGCCGAGGGTGGGGTGAACTTCTGGGAAGCGTTCCAGCTCGTGCCGTGCACCCGCGGCTTCTGGCTTGACGGCTGGTGGTTCGACCTGTTTGCGACGCGCCACCACGTGCCGGGGACTTCGTATGGCCTCGCACTGCAAGGAAGCCTGGTCTATACCGGCGACACGCGGCCGATTCCGGAGGTGCTTGCGCTGCGCGCGGCGCATGGCGAGCTGGTGGCGCACGATTGCGGCTTGCTGGCAAACCCCTCGCATACCGGCGCCGACGACCTGGTTCGCGAGTACTCGGTGGAGCTGCGCTCGCGCCTTCTGCTGTACCACTACGCGAGCGCCGCGGCCGGGGCTGCGATCGCTGGTCGGAGCTATCGGGTGGTGCTCCCCGGACAGCAGATCGCCTTGCCGACTCCCGCCCCGCCCCGCGCAGATGCCGGCTGAAGCCGCCCGCTTTCGCTTGCCCGCACTCCAGCCTGCCGCTATCCTTCCCGGTTCGCGTCGGACGTTTCCGGTCGTCCGGGCCTGGTAGCGAAGCGTCATGCAGGGCCCGGCCAATGAGTATGGCGCGATCGACGTTTTTGTGTGTGGAGAGGTGTCCGAGTGGTTGAAGGAGCACGCCTGGAAAGTGTGTATACGGCTTATCCCCGTATCGCGGGTTCGACAAATTCGTCGGGAACGAATTTGGACGGCCGCAGGCCGGCCCTGAGCGAAAGCGAGGGGTGAGGCCCAGGAGGGGCCGAACACAAATTCGTCGGGAACGAATTTGGACGGCCGCAGGCCGGCCCTGAGCGAAAGCGAGGGGTGAGGCCCAGGAGGGGCCGAACAATCCCGCCCGGTGCAGCATGATGCGATAAAGGTTTGTGTGCGTGGAGAGGTGTCCGAGTGGTTGAAGGAGCACGCCTGGAAAGTGTGTATACGGCTTATCCCCGTATCGCGGGTTCGAATCCCGCCCTCTCCGCCAGTTGATGAATAATGCGCGGCAACCCTCCGGTTGGCGTGCTTAGGGCATTCCAAAAAGCCCAACGTTTACGGTGGCCCCGTCGGTCCCCCCGCGACGATAGTTCGTGAACTCCGCCAGGTCCGGAAGGAAGCAACGGCAGCGAATGATTCGGGTGCCGGGGTGTGGCTGGCGGGGCCGCCTCCCTTCCGGGTCAGCGTTCCACGCGCCTCCCATCCTCCGCCGATGGACTGTGCTGGGTCGCTGGCGCGGAATCCCCGGCTCGGTCGGCGTCCCTGGGTTGTGGTCTTCGTTCCACTTCGGCGCGCAAGCGCGGCAGGGCGCCCGGGTAGTGGCCCTGCACGTAGGCGATGAGCCCCTCGCGCACGTGGCAGCGCAAGTCGAAGTTGTGCCCCGAATCGATCGAGCTCACGAGGCAACGCAGCTGGATGGCGCGATCGGTCGCATCGGTGACCTGCAGGATGCAGACGCGGCCGTCGAAATCCGGCGATTCATTGGCCAGGCGCTGCAATTCGTCGCGCAGCGGCTGCAGAGGCACTCGGTAATCCAGCAGCAGAAAGACCGTACCCATGATCTGCGACGTCGTGCGCGTCCAGTTCTGGAAGGGATTCTCGATGAACCAGCTGAGCGGCACCACCAGCCGGCGCTGGTCCCAGATCCGCACCGAGACGTAGCTGCCGGTGATTTCCTCGATGCGGCCCCATTCGCCCTCGATGATGACCACGTCGTCCAGGCGGATGGGTTGGGTGATCGCGATCTGCAGCCCGGCGATGAGGTTGCCGAGGACCGGTTTGGCGGCAAAGCCGATGGCCAGCCCGGCGACACCCGCCGAGGCGAGCAGGCTGGCGCCGAGTTCACGGGCCCCGGGGATGCTCAGCAAGACCACCGCCGTGCCCAGGGTGATGACGACAATATCGGCGGCGCGGGCAAGCACGCGCACCTGGGTCACCACGCGCCGCGCCTGCAGGTTGTCCTGCGTATCCATGGGGAAGCGGCGGATCGCCGCCAGCTCGAAGACACTGATGCAGCGCACGACGAGCCACGTGAACGCCGCCAGGAAGGCAATCAGCAGCACGTGGTGCAGCAGGTCGAGCAGGCGCGCATGCGTCGTTGGTGCCCAGCGCAGGGCGAGCATGACGAACAGCAAGGGCACGAGCCAGTCGAGCGGGCGGCTGGCCCGGTCGTGGATGTCCGCAACCAGCGGATGAGCCTTGACCAGGCCGCGCGCCACCAGGTGCATGATGCAGCGCACGATCAGCGCAAGCAGCAGCGCTCCCAATGCGAGGATGCCGAGGCGGAGCCATTCGTCATTTGGCCAGTCCGGGAAGTGGAGTGCTTGCATATCCGGGGAACCTTGTTGCCGGCGTCGATGCCAGGTCACGTACCGTCGGGCACGATCGGATCAGGGCCATGACACGAAGGCCGATCGAAGCGGCAGCCCGGGCGTGCTGGGCGCCATCAGGGTTGTCGCCACTTCGCGCTTGCCCGCCGCCAGGAATTTCGGGCACGAGCAGTGCAGTCAGTGCAGCCCCGGTCGATGTTGCCCGGGTGCATGGGATTGTCGCGTGAATGTGTGCCAGGCAGCGGCGTCGCCGATGGCGGCATGACCGCATGGCGCGGAGTAGCCGTTACAGCCCGCGCAGCTCGATCCCGTTGCGGTCCACGCGCAGGGCGGAGCCATGCTGGTACCAGTCGCCCAGAACGATGCGTTCGGCGGGATGCCCATCGAGGTCGAGCGCGTGCACGGCCGGGCGATGGGTGTGGCCGTGGATCAGGCGGGTGACGCCGTACTCACGCATGACGGCGGCCACGGCCTCGGCGTTGACGTCCATGATGCTTTCATTGGCGCTGCCGGTATGGCTGCGGCTGGCATCGCGAGCCTTGGCCGCGAACGCGCGCCGGGCGGCGAGTGGCATCGAGAGGAATTGCGCCTGCCATTGCGGCGTGCGCACTTCGGCGCGCACGGCCTGATAGTCGAGGTCGTCGGTACACAACGAGTCGCCGTGCATGAGCAGGGTCGGGGTGCCATGGATGTCATGCACCACGGCGTCATCCAGCAAGGTAAAGCCGGCGCGCTCGGCAAATACCTTGCCGAGCAGGAAGTCACGGTTGCCCACCATGAAATACACCGGCACGCCGGCATCGCGCACGGCGCGGGTGGCGGCGGCGATGCGCTGCGGCAGTTCGGCGTCGTCGTCGTCGCCGACCCAGGCTTCCACCAGGTCGCCAAGGATGTACAGGGCCTCTGCACCGCGCACCTCCTCACCGGCGAGATAGCGCTCGAACAATGCGACCAGGTGTGGCCGCGTCAGATCCAGGTGCAGATCGGCGACGAACAAGCTGACCATGGCCGGATCCGTCACTGGCCTTGGCGGCCACTGGTGGGCTTGGCTGGCCTGCCGCGCTTGGCGGCGGGCTTGGCCGGTGCGGGCTGGGCTGCGGCAGTGGCCGCCTTGGCTGGCCTGCCGCCGGCATTCTCCGCATCGCCTTCTTCACCGACGACGTGGGCGCTCTCGATCACCACCAACGGGTTGGGCACGTCGCCGGAGAATGGTCCGAGTGCGCGGGTTGGCAGGGCGGCAATCCTGTCCAGCACGTCCAGCCCCTTGGTGATCTTGCCGAATACCGCGAAGCCCCAGGTGAGGCTGCTCTGGTTGCCGACGAAGTCCAGGCGCAGGTTGTCCACCAGGTTGAAGAAGAACTGCGCCGTACCGCTGTTGGGGTCGGTGCCACGTGCCACTGAGATGGTGCCGCGCAGATTGCTCAAGCCGTTGTCGGCCTCGTCGGGGATCGCCGGCCGCGTGCGCTTGGGGCGCAGCTCGCGGGTATACAGCCCGCCTTGCACCAGGTAGCCCGGTATCACCCGGTGGAGCACCGTCCCGGCGTAGAAGCCGTCGCGCACGTATTGCAGGAAGTTCGCCACGCTTTTCGGCGACTTTTCGGGGTACAGCTCGATGGTGATGGCGCCTTGTGAGGTCTCGAGCACCACCTGCGGCACGGCCACCGCTGCGGCGTGGTCCGGCTTGGTCGCCTGGGCCGGCTTGGCCGCCTGCGCCGCAAGCTGGTACGGCAGGCCGAGCAGGAAGAGGGCGAGCAGGATCTTGGACATGGGTACCGGGCCTGTGGGATCCGGCTCATGATAGCGGCGATCACCTGACTGATTGCCTGGCGCTGGCTGGCGAGACGGCGGCAATCGCGCAATCAGCCAGGGATGCCGGCAATCGTGCAGAGGTCTCCTAGTGTCCGGGGGGCGCTGCACCCGCGTGGCTGGGGAGTTCCAGCTTGAGGCCCAGTTCGGCCAGCGGCAGGCGCTCCTGCAGCAGGTCGGCGCGGGTCAGCGGATGCTGTTCCAGCCAGTCGCGGGGCAGCTCGAGCTGCAGGCGGTGGCGGGTGGCGTGCAGTTGCATGGGCGGCAGGGATTCGGCGCGGCGCGCACGGCGGAACAGCACGGCCAGCCGCAACAACGCGGTCACGTAGCGCGCCAGCTGGCGGTGGCGTTGCGGCAGCGCCCGCATCAGGGCCTTGTCCGGCTTGCGCCGGTGTGCCTCGACCACGGCGGCAAGCAGTTGCTGTTCCTGGCGCGAGAAGCCAGCGAGATCCGCGTTGCGCAGGATGTACGCACCGTGGTGCTGGTGTTGGCTGTGCGCGATGGCGAGGCCGATCTCGTGCACCCGGGAGGCCCAAGACAACCATTCGCGGGCATCGGCGCCAAGCAGCCAAGCGGGCGCGACCTGGTCGAACAGCGCCAGCGCGGTGGCTTCCACCCGCCTGGCCTGGGCCAGGTCCACGCCGTAGCGGCTGGCCAGCGCATCGACGCTTGCCGTGCGCGGGTCGTTGCCGCCGGCGCGGCCGAGCAGGTCCCAGAGCAGGCCTTCGCGCATGGAGCTCGCACACACCTCCATGCGCCCGATGCCGAGCGCGGCAAACGCCGCCTCGAGGATGACTACGCCGCCGGCGAGGATTGGCGTGCGCTCCTTGACCAGGCCGGGCAGCTTGAGCTTGCCAATGTCGCCTTGGCGCAGCAGCTCCTCGCGCAGGGCCGCAATGGCGTCGCCGGTGATGCCCTCGTCGCTCAGCCCGAGCTTGTGCACGATGGCGCCAATGGACTTGGCCGAGCCGGATGAGCCGTAGGCTTCCTGCCAGCCGGAGGCGTGATAGTCGCCGGCAAATTGTTGCAGCAGCACGCCAATTTCGGTAGTTGCCCGCTCCCACAAGGGACGACTGAGTTTGCCGTGCGGGAAGAAACGCAGCGTGGTGGCAATGCAGCCGGCCTGCACGCTTTCGGTGTGCAGCGGTGCCAGGCCGCGGCCGATGATGAACTCGGTGCTGCCGCCACCAATGTCAACCACCAGGCGGGCCTCGCGCGAGGCCGGCAGGTCGTGCGCGGCGCCAAGGAAAATCAGGCGCCCCTCCTCACGCCCGGAGACGATCTCGATTGGCGCGCCCAGCGCCGCCTCGGCGCCCATCAGGAACGACTCCGGATGCGCCAGCTTGCGTACCGTATTGGTGGCCACTGCGCGCACGTGTTGCGTCGGCAGCCCGGCCAGGCGCTGGCCAAACTGGGCCAGGCAGGCCATGGCACGGTTGCGCTCAGGGGCGGCCAGGCTGCCGTCGGCGCGCAGGCCGGCAGCCAGGCGCACGCTGTCGCGCAGGCGGTCGATGATCCGCGGCTGCCCGTGCTCCACCCTGGCCACCAGCATCTGGAAGCTGTTCGAGCCCAGATCCACCGCGGCAATCAATTCGCCGTTGCGGATAGGGTTCTGCTCGAGTGAACGCACGGTGATTTCCGGGGTGGGCAATACCCTGATTCTGCCACGCCTGCCGCGTCCGACGCCGTTCGCCCGCACGGTTCAGCCGCCGAAGCGCTGCAGCAAGCCTTGTTGGGCGCTATAGGGCGTGGCCTGGCCTGGCTGCGCGCGGGTGTAGCGGCCTTGGCTGTCGAGCAGCCAGGCCTGGGTGTTGTCGGCCAGCGCGTTGGCCAGGGTTTCTTCGAAGGTGCGTGCAGCCAGCGCCGGATCGGAGATCGGGAAGGCAATCTCGATGCGGCGCAGCAGGTTGCGTTCCATCCAGTCGGCGCTCGCACAAAACAACTCTGGATCGCCGTCGTTGGCGAACCAGTACACGCGACTGTGCTCGAGGAAGCGGCCAACGATCGAGCGCACCCGGATATGCTCGCTGATGCCGCGCAAGCCGGGCCTGAGCGTGCAGGCTCCGCGCACCACCAGGTCAATCTCCACTCCGGCCTGCGAGGCGCGATACAGCGCGGCAATCACATGTGGCTCGTTCAAGGCATTCAGCCGCGCCATGATCCGCGCCGGATGACCGGCAAGTGCATTGGCGGTTTCGCGCTCGATGCGTGCGAGCACCCCTGCGTACAGCGTGAACGGCGAATGCAGCAGCCGCTTCAGCTGGATGATCGGCCCCAACCCGGAGAGCTGCTGGAACACCTTGTGCAGGTCCTCGGTGATTTCCGGATCGGCCGTCATCAAGCCGATGTCGGTGTACATGCGGCTGTTGACCTGGTGGTAGTTGCCTGTGGAGAGATGCGCGTAACGCCGCAGCCCGCTGCGTTCGCGGCGGATGATGAGCAGCATCTTGGCGTGGGTCTTGAAGCCCACCACGCCGTAGACCACCTGTACGCCGTTTTCGTGCAGGCGCGCCGCCAGGTGGAGGTTGGCGGCCTCATCGAAGCGCGCGCGCAGCTCGATCACCACGGTGACGTCCTTGCCGCGCCGCGCGGCATCCACCAGCGGCTCTAGCAGCGGGGTTTCCTCGCCGGCGCGGTACAGCGTCTGCTTGATGGCGAGGACCTCGGGGTCGAGCGCGGCCTGGCGCAGCAGGTCGATGACCGGATCGAAGCTTTCGTAGGGATGGTGCAGCAGGATGTCGTGCTGCGCGATCTGCTCGAACAGGCTCTTCCTGCGATGCACACCCGCCGGTAGGCGCGGCGTGAATGGCGCAAACTTCAGCTCCGGTCGATCCAGCCAGGCATGGAGCTGGCCGACGCGCACCAGGTTGACTGGGCCGTCGCAGCGGTAGACGCCGCTGGCGTCGAGCTGGAGGTTGGCGGCGAGCATCGCGGCCAGGTCGTCGGGACAGTCGGCGCCGATCTCCAGCCGCGCGGCGTGGCCGTAGCCGCGCGCCGGCAACTCCTGCTGGAGCGCCTGCGCCAGGTTCTCCACCTCGTTTTCATCGACCAGCAGCTCGCTGTTGCGCGTGACCCGGAAGGGCCAGGCCCCCAGCACCACGGCATCCGGGTGAAGCAGTCCGGCATAGGCGCACAGCACCTCGGCCAGCAGCACGAAATGGTCGCCCGGACCGCCAATCCCGTCGGGCAGGCGCAGCAATCGCGGCAGGCTGCGCGGCACGCCGAGGAGGACCGTGCGGGTGGCTGGCGTCGACGCGTCAGGCGCGCGCATGACCATGGCGATGTTCAAGGTCTTGCTGAGGATGCGCGGGAAGCGGTGCGTCTCGTCCATTTCCAGCGGCGAGAGCATCGGCAGCGCGCTGTCTTCCACGTAGTCCTGGAGCCAGCGGCGCTGTGCCGGACTCCAGTGCCGGCGGGTGGAGAAATACACCTGGCTGGCCGCAAGCTCTGGCTGCAGCTCGTCGCGCCATACCGCATAGGCGTCGGCAATCAGCTCCAGGACGCGGGCACGGATGCGCCGCGCCAGCTCGGCTGGCGGAATGCCATCGGGGCCGGGCACGGCCTGCCCGCTGGCCTGGTAGTACTTCAGCATGGCCACCCGGACCTCGAAGAATTCGTCCAGGTTGCTGGCCACGATGCTGAGGTAGCGCACCCGTTCCAGCAGCGGCACGCTGCGGTCATGGGCCATGGCCAGCACGCGGAAGTTGAACTCCAGCGCGGCCAGCTCGCGGTTGAGGAACAGGCCGGTGGCGGCCGGTCCGGCTTGGCTCGCGCCGTCGGCTGTGACTTCAGGCATGACTCATGGACAGGTGTGCGTGCGGGAGCTTGCGCGTTTTTCGGGGCATGGCCCATTCTGGACCATGGCCCGAGCGCTTGCCACGCGCATGGCCAGGTGTACGCACGCTGGCGTGCCGCCAGCAGGCTCAGGCGCGCCCGGCAAACTCGCCAGTGAGCGTGCTCACCCACACCTGCTCATCGACGCCGATGTACTCGGGCACCGCGACTTCGATGCCGGTCTCGAGCCGCGCCGGCTTGTTGCGCTTGGTGGCGCTGGAGCCCTTGAGGGCCGGGGCAGTCTCGACCACGCGCAGCAGGACGCTGCTCGGCACCTGCAAGGCCACCGGCGCATCGTCGATCAGTTGCACGTAGTAACCCTCGACACCCTCGACGATGTAGCCCGCGTTGTCACCCACGAGCTCTGGGCCGAGCACGTATTGGGTGTAGTCCTCGGTGTCCATGAAGACGAAGGCGTCGCCATCCTTGTAGGAGAAGTTGGCGGCGCGACGCAGCAGCTCCATTTCCTTGAGCTCATCGTCCGCGCGCAGGCTGAGGTCGAATTTGCGTCCGCCGGGAATCGAATACAGGGTGAAGCGGAAGGTGACGTTGCCGCCGCGTGCGGTGGGCGCACTGCGTTCCACGTTGGACACCTGGTACACGATGCCTTCGTACTCGATGACGTGGCCTTTCTTGGTTTCGGCGGCTTTCATGGGTCGGATCTTGGGAAGGGGAGGCTGGGTTCCACCGCGGTCGGCCGCGTCCGGCGGCTGGCTTACTTCGGTTGCAGGCGTACCGCGCCGTCGAGGCGGATGGTTTCGCCGTTGAGATAGCGGTTGCCGAGGATGAAGCCCACCGTGGCGGCGAATTCCTCCGGCTTGCCCAGGCGTGAGGGGAAGGGAATGGAGGCGCCAAGCGAGGCCTGCAACTCCGGCGTCATGCCATCGACCATGGGGGTCCAGAAGATCCCCGGCGCGATGGTCAGCACGCGGATGCCGAAGCGTGCCAGCTCCCGCGCCATGGGCAAGGTCATGCCGACCACGCCGCCCTTGGAGGCCGAATAGGCGGCCTGGCCGATCTGGCCTTCGTAGGCGGCGACGCTGGCTGTGTTGACGATGACGCCGCGCTCGCCGTCCTCGCCCGGCGCGTTGGCCTGCATCAGGGCCGCGCCGGCCTTGGCGACGTTGAAGCTGCCGATCAGGTTGACCCCGATGGTGCCGGCAAAGCTCGCCAGCGGCATGGGGCCCTGCTTGCCGATCACCCGCCCGGCGCCCAGGATGCCGGCGCAGTTCATCACCACGTTCAAGCCGCCCATGGCGGCGTGCGCGGCGGCGGCGTTGGTGGCGACGCTGTCCTCGGAGGTGACGTCGGTGCGGTAGAAGCGGGCGGCGTTGCCCAGCGCGCTGGCGGCCGCCGCACCCTTTTCCCCGTTGACGTCGAACAACGCGACCTGGCCGCCCTTGGCAACCAGGTGCTGCGCCACGGCATGTCCCAGCCCGGAGGCGCCGCCGGTGATGATGGCCTTGACTTGATCGAGTTGCATGAAGCCGTCCCTGTGCTGCGAAGCCGTCATATTAACCGAGCTGGCCTGGGCGTGGCCGGGTGGTTGCGGATTCGGCTTGGCGCGTCGACGTAGCGCTTATGTTCAGGGACGTTCGTTAGGCTTGGGCTGGCGCCGGTGCGGATTGTCGCCTCACCGTCGCGCTCGTTCCCTTCGAGGTATTCCGCCATGAAAAAATACCTGGTCACCCTGGCAAGCAGTTTGCTGTTCGCCGCTACGGCGTCGGCAGCGAGCCCACCGCAGCACCACGATCGGCAGGATCATCGCGGGCAGCAGGATTACAGTGGGCCGCAGGATCATCGCGGACAGCGGGGACCGGATTGGCGTGACCAGCGCGCAGCTCAAGGGCGGTATGTGCGCGATGGACGCGGCATCCACGACGATCGTGGCCGCTATTACGTCGCGCATGACCGTGGTCGGCACGCCGGCTGGTACAAGCGCGGTGGTCGCCTGCCGGCGTACTACCGGGCCGATCGCTACTACGTGACCGACTGGAGCGTGTATCGCCTGCGCCCGCCGCCGCGAGGTTATCGTTGGGTGCGCAGCGACAACAGTGATTTCCTCCTCGTCGCCATCGCCACCGGCATCATCACGGACATCATCCTGTCCAATTGATGCGATCCGCCGCTGCCGGTCCCGGGACCGGCAGCGTGCGTGCGTACCGGGTTGCCCAAACTCCTAGAGGTCGAGGATGTAGTAGCGGTCGCAGCCGAAATGCCCAGTGCCGCCCATGTGTGCGTTGATGGGCGCGAAGCCGGTACGCCGGTACAGGCGTTGGGCCGCTTCCATGCGCTCCACCGTTTCCAGGTAGCAGCGGCGAAAGCCGGCGTCGCGCGCGGCGTCCAGACAGCGGCGCATCATGGCGCTGCCGGCGCCAATGCCACGCGCGCTGGGCAGGAAGTACATCTTGCGCAGCTCGCAGACGTCCTGCGGCCCGTTTGCCAATGGCGCCATGCCGCCCCCGCCGCTGACTACGCCATCGCGCTCGACCACGAAATAGGCGCTATGCGGCTGCGCGTAGGTCGCGTACATGTGGTCGACCTCGGGGTCGTGGATGGCGAATCCGGGACCACCGGCACCGAACTCGGGCATGACGGTGCGGATGATCGCGGCGACGGCTGCATCGTCTTCGCGCGCAATGGGACGAATCAGGAACGGGGCAGACATGGATCAGGGATGAACTGCAATGGCGTCGCTATAGTGTGCGCGTTGTTCCTTCGGGTGTCATGTCATGCTCATCTATGATGCCGTCAGTCCCGCCCCGCGCTGCTTGCGCATGTTCGTGCTGGAAAAGCAGCTGTACCTGCCGGCGGTCACGGTCGACGTGATGACGGGCGAAAACCGTGCGGCCGGGTATCTCGCACGCAATCCTGCGGGGCAGACGCCGGCGTTGCAACTGGACGATGGCACAATGCTCGCCGAGGCAGTGGCGATTGCCGAGTATCTGGAGGAGCTGCATCCCGAGCCGGCGCTGATCGGGCGTACGCCGGCAGAGCGCGCGCAAACGCGGCAGTGGTGGCGCCGGGTCGAACTCAACGTCACCGAGTTCATCCACAATGCGTTCCACTATGCCGAGGGGCTGCCGCGCTTCCGTCCGCGTATCCCGGTGGCCCCGGATGCGGCGGCCGACTTGAAGCGCATTGCGCAGGATCGCGTGGCCTGGCTGGACGGCATGTTCGGCGCGGGGCCCTACCTGTGTGGCGAGCGCTTCAGCGCTGCCGACATCTGGCTCTACGTATGGCTGGATTTCGGCCTCGAGGTAAATCAACCGTTCGACCATGCGCTGCCGAAGATTGGTCCGTGGTTCGAGCGCGTTGCCGCGCGTCCTGCAGCCGCCGCCAGTCGCAAGTTGCTGGCGGAAACATGACTTTCGCGCCGTGCCGGCGTTTCAGGCGGGATCGCCAGCCTCCTGCGGGCCGCTGCGCGCGCGATTGACGCGGCTGGCCGTGGGCTTGTGCAACTGGGCGGAGAGCCAGGCACCGGTCGCGATCAGCGCGTTGAGGTCGACGCCGGTGTGCATGCCCATGCCATCCAGCATGTACACGACGTCCTCGCTCGCGACATTGCCGGTCGCACCCTTGGCATAAGGGCAGCCGCCGGTGCCGGAGACCGAGCTGTCGACCACGCGTACCCCTTCCTCCAGGCAGGCCAGGATGTTCGCCAGCGCCTGGCCGTAGGTGTTGTGGAAGTGCACCGCGAGCGCCGTCATCGGCACTTCCTGTGCGACCGCGTGCAGCATGGCGCGTGCCTTCGCCGGCGTGCCGACGCCGATCGTGTCACCGAGGGATACCTCGTAGCAGCCGAGCTCGTGCAGCCGCCGTGCCACGCGCACCACGTCGCGCACCGGCACTTCGCCCTGGTAGGGGCAGCCGAGGACGGTCGACACGTAACTGCGCACGGCGACGCCATCGGCTTGCGCCTGCGCCACCACTGGCGCGAAACGCTCGATCGACTCGTCGATCGAGGCGTTGATGTTCCTGCGGTTGAATGCCTCGCTCGCCGCCGTGAACACGGCGACCTCGCTTGCGCCGGCGGCGCGTGCCCGCGCGTAGCCTTCAAGGTTCGGTACCAGCACTGGATAACTGACGCCGGGCGCCCGACGGATGCCGGCAAACACCTCGGCCGCATCGGCGAGCTGCGGAATCCACTTGGGACTGACGAAGCTCGTGGCCTCGATCGTCTTCAGGCCGGTGGCCGACAAGCGGTCAATCAGCTCGATCTTGGTTGCCGTCGGCAGCAAGGTCTTTTCGTTCTGCAGTCCGTCGCGCGCGCCGACTTCGACGATGCGGACGAACGAGGCGGAAGAGGTCATGGCAACTCCAGTCAGGGTGACGGCGTTTCAAAACACTGCGAGCAGGGCACGCCCGGCAAGACATGGCAGGCGAAGATCCCAGAACATGCGCGGCCGCGTGGGGAACTCGACCAAGGTCCAGCCGATGCCGCGTTTGGCGAACACCGTACCGCGCTACGTCGCCCAGCCGATCTACACGAACAAGATGATGCCGAGGATCTTGAATGCAAGCATGGGCGGCAACTGGCCCGGGGCGTTACTCGACGAAGCGCACCAGGATCGTATCGGCCTCGACGAAGTCTCCTTGTGCGGCGGTGATGTCGGCAAGCTTGCCGGTGCGCGGCGCCTTCAGCGCCAGCTCCATCTTCATCGCCTCCATCACCAGCAGGTCCTGGCCTTGTTCCACCGTGTCGCCGGGCTTGGCCTTCACCACCACGATGCGGCCAGGCATCGGCGCCAGCACCTGGTTGCCGCCGGCCGTGTCCTCAGCGTGCCACGCGTAAGCCGGGACACGCTCAAGGCGCCAACGCTGGCCGCCGGTATCGTGCAGCGATACCCGCTGGTCGTCCACGAGCAGAGGGCGGCGTTCGGCTTCGCCATCAAAACGCGCGTTGAGTACGCCTTCGCCAAGCAGTGCGCCTTGGACTTCGCAGTGCGCCTCGCCCAGGTTCAGGGCGTAGCGCCCGGCGTGGCCCCAGGCCTCGATCTCGAATCTCGCCTCGCCACGTGCGAGTGCAAGCACGCGCTTGCCGTTGCGCCCGATGCGCCAGGCATCGCTTGCCGCCCAGGGCGAATGCGGATCGGAGGCAGCCACGCGCGGCTGCGTCTCGTCGTGGAGCAGGACCGCCGTGGCCGCCACAAACAAGCTGCGCTCGTCGGGTTCGTCTGCGCCGGTGACGAACTCATCCAGGTGGCGGTCGAGGTAGCCACTGTCGATGCGGGCCTCGACGACGGCGGGATGGCGCACCAGGCGCTCCAGGAACGCGACGTTGGATTTTGGCCCGTCGATCTCGCATTGCGCGAGCGCATTGCGCATGCGTTGCAGCGCCTGCACGCGGTTCGCGTCCCACACGATCATTTTCGCGATCATGGGATCGTAGAAGATCGTCACCGTGTCGCCTTCGACCACGCCACCATCGAGACGCAGGTGCGCGGATGTCGGCGGCAGGCGCAGGGCCTGCAGCTTGCCCGAGCCGGGCAGGAAGTTCCGCTCGGGATCCTCCGCATAGATGCGCACTTCGATGGCATGGCCGCGGGAAACCACCTGCTCCTGCGTCATTGGCAGCGGCTCGCCGTCGGCAATGCGCAGTTGCCATTCGACCAGGTCGATGTCGTGCGTGAGTTCGGTGACCGGGTGTTCGACTTGCAGCCGCGTGTTCATCTCCATGAAATGGAAATCGCCTGCCTGGCCCACGATGAACTCGACCGTGCCGGCACCGACATAATTGACCGCGCGCGCGGCGGCGACCGCGGCCGCCCCCATGGCCGCGCGGCGTTCGGCGTTGAGGAAGGGTGAGGGCGTTTCCTCCAGTACTTTCTGGTAGCGGCGCTGCGAGGAGCACTCGCGCTCGCCCAAGTGGATCACGTGGCCGTGGCGGTCGCCGAAAATCTGGAACTCGATATGGCGCGGGTGTTCGACATAGCGTTCCAGCAACATCGCGGCGTCGCCGAATGCGGCCTTGGCGATGCGCTGCGCGGTCTCCAGCGCTTCGGGAAACTCGGCGTCCGAGCGCACGATCTGCATGCCCTTGCCGCCGCCGCCGGCGGAGGGCTTGATGATGAGCGGGTAGCCGACCTGGTGGGCCTGCCGCGCCAGAAACGCGTTGTCCTGGTTGTCACCGTCATAGCCCGGTACGAGGGGCACGTCATGCTTGGCCATGAGGTGCTTGGCCGCCGCCTTGGAGCCCATCGCTTCGATGCTTTCGGGATCCGGGCCGATGAAGATGATGCCGGCGTCGACGCAGGCACGCGCGAATCCCGTGTTTTCGGACAGGAAGCCGTAGCCGGGATGCACGGCCTGCGCGCCGGTCTTGCGCGCGACATCGAGGATCGCGTCGCCGCGCAGGTAGGATTCCGCCGGCGGCGCGCCGCCGATAGGCCAGGCTTCGTCGGCCAGGCGCACGTGTTGCGCATCGGCATCCGCCGTGGAATACACCGCGATGGTGTGGATGCCCATGCGCCGGCAGGTGCGGATGACGCGGCAGGCGATTTCCCCGCGGTTGGCAATCAGTACGCGCTCAAACATGGGGTGCCTTCGTTGGCTGGACCATCCAGTGGATTTCTCAAACTTAGCAGATTGGCCGGCGCCGCCGGAGTGCCAGCTGCGTTCAATTACCCGCCACCCAGCGCGGCGCGCGTTTTTCCAGGAACGCGGCCAGCCCGTGTTGGCCTTCCTCGGCGACGCGCAGGCGTGCGATCAGCGCGGCATTGGCGGTGTCCACGGCTTCTGCCTGCACCTGGTCGATGCCACCGACGCGCAAGGCCAGCTGCTTGGCTTCGCGCTGTGCCTGCGGCGCGACCTTGGTTACCAGGTGCAGGACCCGGTCCATTTCCTCGTCCAGCGCTTCCGGCGCGACGGCGGCGTGCAGCAGGCCAATGTGCGCAGCATGCTCGCCGCTGAAGACCTCACCGGTGAGGAAGAGGCGGCGCGCGTGGCGCACGCCAATGGCGGCGACCACGTAAGGCGAGATGACGGCGGGTACCAGGCCAAGCTTGACCTCGGACAACGCGAACTTGGCCGTGGTCACCCCGATGGCGATGTCGCAGCACGCGACCAGGCCCACGCCGCCGCCGTAAGCCGAGCCGTTGACCCTGGCGATCGTTGGCTTGGACAGGAACTGCAGCGTGCGCATCAACCTGGCCAGGCGCAGCGAGTCGTCGCGGTTCTGTTCTTCGCTGGCGCCGACCATCCCGCGCATCCAGTTGAGGTCCGCGCCAGCCGAAAAGCAGCTGCCTTTCGCCGCAAGCACGACCGCGCGCACCTGCGGGTCGGCGTCCGCGGCCTGTAGCGCCGCGGTCAAGGCCGCAATCAAGCCGTCGTCAAACGCGTTGTGCACCTGCGGCCGGTTGAGGGTGAGCCACAGTACCGTGCTGCGGCGTTCGGTGAGGATCGAATCGGCCATGGATGGATGCTCCGCAAAGGACATCCATGATAAGCGCTGGCGTGGACGGATACCGGGCGGAGGCTGCCGACCGGCAGCAGTGTCGGTCGGACCGCGGGCACGAAAAAGCCGGCTGGCGCCGGCTTTCGATGTTGCGTGGAGTTGCGGCTGGCGGTTCAGGCCAGCTCGCGGATCTTCGCGTTCAATCGGCTCTTGTGCCGTGCTGCCTTGTTCTTGTGGATCAGGCCGCGCGAGGCATAGCGGTCCATCAGCGGCTGGGCGGTGGCGAAGGCGGCGACGGCTGCGGCCTTGTCCTTCGCTTCGATGGCTTTGACGACCTTGCGCAGGGCGCTGCGGACCATGGAGCGCGCGCTGACGTTGCGCAGGCGATTGCGCTCGGACTGCCGCACGCGCTTCTTTGCGGACTTGATATTGGCCAAGGTAGAACTCCGGAATGCGTTGTTGGGCCGGGGAAAGAGCGCAATTATGCGGCCTAATCGGTCGGGGCGTCAACGCTGCGCCGCGCCCCGGGACGAATGGCCCATGCTGGCCTCTGGTGGATCACGGGCATGGCTGGGCCCCGGGCCGCATTCGCTGGCACACTACGACGCCGGAGCGCGCCGCCGTGCCGGGCCCGCGGCCGCGGCGGTGCGCAGCCGGCCGCCGGCGCTTCGCCGCCACCCGCACCCCTCGCCGCAAGGTCATATACACGCGCATGAAGTCTCCGAGCATGTTTCGCGGGTTGTTGTCGTTCAGCGCGATGACACTGGTGTCGCGTGTGCTCGGCTTGGCGCGCGACATGTCGATCAACGCCGCGTTTGGCGCGAGCGGAGCGACGGACGCGTTCTGGGTGGCGTTCCGCATACCCAACTTCATGCGCCGCCTGTTTGCCGAGGGCTCGTTCTCCACCGCCTTCGTGCCGGTGTTTACCCAGGTCAAGGAGACGCGCAGTCACACCGAGCTCAAGCAGCTGATGGCCCAGGTGTCGGGCACGCTGGGCGGCGTGCTGTTGGTGGTCACCGCGCTTGGCATCTTCTTCGCGCCGCAGGTGACCATGCTGTTCTCGCCGGGCGCGCTGGCCGATCCGGTGAAATTCGACCTCACCGTCGACCTGCTGCGCCTGACCTTCCCGTTCCTGCTGTTCGTGTCGCTGACGGCGCTGTCCGGCGGCGCGCTCAACAGCTTCCACCGCTTCGGCCTGCCCGCGCTGACGCCGGTGATCCTCAACCTGTGCATGATTGGCGGCGCGCTGGTGCTCTCGCGGCACATGCAGCCGCCCATCATGGCCATGGGTTGGGCGATCCTGCTGGCCGGCATCCTGCAGCTGCTGTTCCTGCTGCCGGCGTTGCGCGGGCTGAACCTGCTCACCTTGCCGCGTTGGGGCTGGAACCATCCATACGTGCGACGGATCATGCACTTGATGGTGCCGACCCTGTTTGGCTCCTCGGTGGCGCAGATCAACCTGCTGTTCGATACCGTCATCGCCTCATACCTGGTGCTGGGCTCGCAGACCTGGCTGTCGCAGGCCGACCGTTTCCTGGAGTTGCCGTTGGGGGTGTTCGGCGTAGCCCTGGGTACAGTCATCCTGCCGTCGCTGTCGCGGCACTTCGTGGCCACGGACCACGACGGATTTTCCCGCGCGTTGGACTGGGGTCTGCGCCTGGCCACCTTGATTGCGCTGCCGGCGATGTTCGGCTTGATGCTGCTGGCCAAGCCGCTGGTGGCGACGATCTTCCAGCACGGACGCTGGCTGGCGCATGACACCGACATGGCCACGCTGTCCATCACCGCCTTGAGCTTCGGCATGCCTGCCTTTGCCCTGGTCAAGGTGCTGTTGCCGGCGTTCTATGCGCGGCAGGACACGCGCACGCCGGTGCGCGCGGCGGTGGCCTCGCTGCTCACCAACATGGTCTTGAACGTCGCCTTCGTGGTGCTGCTGTTCGAGCTCTGGGCGCCGCCGGCGCTACGCAGCCTGGGGTGGTTTGACGCGGTCAGCCGCCTGCCGGGCCTACACATGGCCTTGGGCATGGCCAGCGCGGTGGCGGCCTACGTCAACCTATGGCTGCTCTGGCGCTGGTTGCAGCGCGCCGGCGTGTACCAGCTCCAGGCCGGGTGGGCGCGGCACCTGGCTCGCCTGGGCCTGGCCTGCCTGGCCATGGCGGCAGTGTTGCTGCTCGGGCGCTGGTGGTGGCCACTGTGGACCCACGGCGTACCGGTGCTCGCGCGCCTGTGGCATCTGGCCGCCATGGTGGCGGCGGGCGGCGGGGTGTACGTCGGTGTGCTGCTGATGCTCGGCATGCGCCCGCGCGACCTGCGTCCGTTGCCACCGCCGAGCCCGGCGAAGACGCCATAAGGCCGCCTGCATGCTCGCTATACTGCCGCGATGATGAAGCTCTCCAGGGATGTCGCGGGACCTTGTCTGGCCCCGCCCGGCAGCGTGGTGGCAGTGGGGGCGTTCGACGGCCTGCATCGCGGTCACCAGGCGTTGCTGACCCAGGTCCGGCTGCGTGCCGAGACGCTGGGATGCACCCCGCTGGTGGTCAGCTTCGAGCCCTTGCCGCGCGCGTATTTTTCCTCGACGCCCATACCGCGCCTCTCCAGCGTGCGCGAGAAGCTGCAGGGTTTTGCGACGGCGGGCATGGCGCAGGTGTTGTTGCTGCGCTTCAACGCCGCGCTCTCGCATATGCCGGCGGAGGGCTTCGTGCGACGCGTGCTGCACGAGCGGGTGGGCGCGCGCGAGATCTGGGTGGGCAGCGATTTTCGCTACGGCCACAAGCGCCAGGGCGACGTCGCACTGCTCGAACACCTGGGCGCGTCCCTCGCGTTTGCGACCCACGTGATGCCGACGGTACTGGTTGGCGGCGCGCGGGTTTCGGCCAGCCGGGTGCGAGCCCTGCTTGCCGTTGGCGAGTTTGCCGGCGTGGAGCCCTTGCTTGGCCGGCCCTTCAGCATCGAGGGCCGCGTGGCCCGCGGGCGCAGCCTGGGGCGGGAGCTCGGCTATCCCACGGCAAACATCCCGCTGCGCGGAAGGGTCAGTCCGGTACATGGCATCTTTGCCGTACGCGTGGGCTTGGACGAAAATAGCGGTCTTTGGCCTGGCGTCGCCAGCCTGGGCTTGCGTCCCACCGTCAACGCGCTGAGCGAGCCCTTGCTGGAGGTGCACTTGTTCGATTTCGACGGCGATCTCTACGGCCGACGCATGCGCGTCGAGTTTGTCGCCAAGCTGCGCGATGAGCTCAGGTTCGACGGCGTCGAGTCCATGCGCGAACAGATGGCGGTGGATGCCCGGATGGCGCGCGAAGTGCTGGGCATGAATCCAAGCCTGGCGGGCGCATGAGACGGACGGCCGCGAGGGCGGCCCGATCTCACCCCGGCGTGCGCGCCACGGCGAAGCAACGAATCACAGCGATGGCAACCAGGCAATGAGCAAGGATTACAAAGACACCATCAATCTGCCGCAGACCGCATTCCCCATGCGTGCCGATCTGCCGCGGCGCGAGCCCTTGTGGCGCGCGCAATGGGAGCGCGAGGACTTGTACGGCCAAATCCAGCGCCACGCCGCGGGGCGCGACAAGGTCTTCGTCCTGCACGATGGGCCGCCGTACGCGAACGGGCCTATCCATATTGGCCACGCGGTCAACAAGGTGCTCAAGGACATCGTGGTCAAGTCCAAGCTGCTGTCCGGTTACCGCTCGCCGTACGTCCCCGGCTGGGACTGCCACGGCCTGCCGATCGAGATCGCGGTGGAGAAGAAGTACGGCAAGGCGGGCGAGAAGCTCGATGCGGCGGCGTTCCGGCAAAAGTGCCGCGAGTACGCCGCCGACCAGATCGACACCCAGCGCGACGGCTTCAAGCGCCTGGGCGTGCTTGGCGATTGGGGGCATCCGTATCGCACCATGGATGCCCACTACGAGGCGGACATGTTGCGCGCCCTGGCGCGGATCGTCGCCAACGGCCACGTCCTGCGCGGGGCCAAGCCGGTGTACTGGTGCTTCGACTGCGCCTCGGCACTCGCCGAGGCGGAAATCGAATACGCGGACAAGGCCTCGCCGGCCGTGGACGTCGCCTATGACGCCATCGATGCCAAGGATCTCGCGGCGCGCTTCGGCGTCGACGCTGGCGGCGCCGCGGTGGCCATTCCAATCTGGACCACGACGCCGTGGACCCTGCCGGAAAGCCAGGCCGTCGCCTTGGGGCCGGAGCTGGAATATGCCCTGCTCGAAGGCCCCTCGCGCGATGGCCGGCGCCTGCTGCTGGTGGTGGCCAGCGCGCTGGTGGATCAGGTGCTGGCGCGTTACGCCCAGGGTCTATCCGCTCCGTCGGCAGAGCCCGCTTCCCCTCTCCCTCTGGGAGAGGGTGCCCGCAGGGCAGGAGAGGGTGCGGCCGAAGCGCGATCGCTTGACTCCGCCGAACCCTCGCCCCCGACCCCTTCCCCGAGGGGGGAGGGGAGCCGAGTGCTTGGCCACGCCACGGGCAAGGCGCTGGAAGGCGTGCTGCTCCAGCACCCGTTCTACGCGCGCCAAGTGCCGGTGATCCTCGGCGACCATGTCAGCGCCGAGGATGGCACGGGCGCGGTGCATACCTCGCCTGACCATGGCGTCGAGGACTTCGTGGCGGGCCGCAATTACGGCATCGGATTGCTGAACTACATTGGCGCGCACGGCACCTATCACGCCGATGTGCCGGATGCCGATGGCCTGCAACTGGCCGGCCAACACATCTGGAAAGCCAACGACGCCATCGTCGAGCTGTTGCGCCGCCGCGGCGTGCTGCTGGCGCACGCCCGGATCGAGCACAGCTACCCCTGCTGCTGGCGCCACAAGACCCCGGTGATCTACCGCACGACGCCGCAGTGGTTCATTTCCATGGAGCAGCAGGACCTGCGCGCGACTGCGCTGACCGCGATCAAGGCAGTGCACTGGGTGCCGACCTGGGGCGAGGAGCGCATGGCGGGCATGGTGGCTGGCCGTCCGGACTGGTGCATCTCGCGCCAACGCACCTGGGGCGTGCCGATTGCGCTGTTCGTGCACAAGCAGACGCAGGAGCCGCATCCCGACTCCGTGGCCCTGCTGGAGCAGGTGGCGCAGAAGGTCGAGCAGTACGGCATCGATGCCTGGTTTACCCTGGACCCCGCCGAGCTCTTGGGCGAGGAGGCCGAGGCCTATGAAAAGGTCACCGACGTGCTGGACGTCTGGTTCGACTCCGGAGTCACGCACTTCGCCGTCCTGGGGCGGCGTCCCGAGCTGCAGCAAGGCGCGGCCGCGCATTACGAGGTGATGTACCTCGAAGGGTCTGACCAGCATCGCGGCTGGTTCCAGTCCTCGCTGTTGACCTCGTCGGCCATGTTTGGCCGCGCGCCCTACCAGCACGTGCTCACCCATGGCTTTGCGGTCGATGCCCATGGCCGCAAGATGTCCAAGTCGCTGGGCAACGTGGTGGCTCCGCAAAAAGTGATGGATGTGTTGGGCGCCGACGTGCTGCGGCTGTGGGTCGCTGCCGCCGACTACCACAATGAGATGACGGTGTCCGACGAGATCCTCAAGCGGATTTCGGACGTCTATCGGCGCTTGCGCAACACGGCCAAATTCCTGCTCGGCAACCTGGACGGATTCGACCCGGCCAGGCACCTCCTGCCGGTGACCGACACCTTGCTGCTGGACCAATGGGCGGTGCAGCAGGCGCATGACGTGCAGGCGGCGGTGTTGGCCGCCTACGAGCGCTACGACTTCGCCGAGATCGTCGCCCGCATCCAGAACTTCTGTGCCAACGAGCTGGGCGCGCTCTATCTGGACATCACCAAGGACCGGCTCTACACGATGCCGACCGACAGCCGCGGTCGGCGCAGCGCGCAGAGCGCGATGTTCCGCATCACCGAGGCCCTGGTGCGCTGGCTGGCCCCCATCCTGGCCTTCACCGCCGAAGAGATCTGGCACGCCATGCCGGATACCAGCGCGCCGGAGAAGCGCGGCGACAGCGTGTTGTTCGAGACCTGGTACACCGGCCTGCAGGCAACCCAGTCCGGGCCGGACGAGCGGCGCTATTGGGCCGATTTGCTGCGCATGCGCGAGGTGGCCGCCCGCGTGCTCGAGGGCATGCGCAATGCCGGCATGCTCGGTGCCGCGCTGGAAGCAAACCTGGTCGTCTATGCCGATGCTGCCGTACTGGCCCGTTATGCCGACATGGCGCAGGAGCTGCGCTTCTTCTTCATCGTCTCCGGCTTCGAGCTCGCGCCGCTGTCTGCGCGGACCGACGACGCGGTGCGCGTGGAGCTCGAAGGCGCCGAGGCGTGGCTGGCGGCCAGCGTCAGCAGCGCCGTGAAATGCATCCGCTGCTGGCACCGCAGGGAAGACGTCGGTACCCACCCCGAGCATCCCGGGCTGTGCGGGCGCTGCATCAGCAATGTCGAAGGCCCAGGCGAGGACCGCCGCTGGTTTTGACGCCATCTTGGGAGTTCCTGCATGACCGCCAAATCCAACGCGTTGTCCTGGTTGCTGCTTTCCGCCCTGGTCATCGCGCTCGACCAGCTCAGCAAGTGGTGGGCGCTGGGCAGCCTGCAACCCGCTGGCGTGCCGCATCCGGTGATTCCCGGGCTGCTCAACTGGACGCTCGCCTTCAACCGCGGCGCGGCCTTCAGCTTCCTGGCCAGTGGCGATGGCTGGCAGCGTTGGCTGTTCGTGGTGCTGGCGGTGGCGATCTGTGCCGCGATGGTGGTTTGGCTCGCCCGCACGCCGCGGCGCGACTGGCGCACGGCGCTGCCCCTGGCGCTGATCATCGGCGGCGCACTGGGCAACGTGGTCGATCGCCTGCACGCGGCGCAAGTCACCGATTTCATCCACGTGTATTTCCGCCAGTGGAACTACCCGGTGTTCAACCTGGCGGACAGCGCGATCAGCGTGGGCGCGGCGCTGCTTATTGCGTTTGGGCTGTTTGCCGGCAGGCACGACGGCCACGTGCGATAATCTGCCACATCGCTGGGATCGTGTCCGCGCCCGATACTGCGCGGCATCGCGTGATCGAGTCGACCCGTGAGGTAGCGGTCTGGACATTTTGCTTGCCAACCCACGTGGATTTTGCGCCGGAGTGGACCGCGCCGTCGCCATCGTCGATCGCGCGCTGGAAGCGTACGGTTCGCCCGTCTACGTCCGCCACGAGGTGGTGCACAACCGGCATGTGGTTTCGCGGTTGCGCGCCGACGGCGCGGTATTCGTCGACGAACTGAGCGACGTGCCGGACGGCGCACTGGTGGTCTTCAGCGCGCACGGCGTGTCGCAGCAGGTGCGCGAGGAAGCCGATCGACGCGGCCTGCGCGTGCTGGATGCGACCTGCCCGCTGGTGACCAAGGTGCACATGGAAGTGGCCAGGCTGGGGCGCAACGGCTACAGCGTGGTGCTGATCGGCCACGCCCGGCACCCGGAGGTCGAAGGCACGCTGGGCCAGTGGAAGCCGGATCATGCCGGGGAGATTCTCCTCGTCGAGTCGTTGGGCGATGTCGCACATCTGGCGCCGAAGCAGCCGGAGCGCCTGGCCTATGTCACGCAAACAACCTTGTCGGTCGACGACACCAAGATCATCATCGCGGCGCTGCGCGAACGCTTTCCGGACATCGAGGGGCCGCGCAAGGACGACATCTGCTATGCGACGCAGAACCGCCAGGACGCGGTGCGCCGTCTCGCCGCCGAGGTGGACTTGATGCTGATCGTGGGCTCGGTCAACAGCTCCAACTCGAGCCGCCTGTGCGAGCTGGCCGGGCGCCAAGGGACGCCGGCCTACCTGATCGATGACGCCAACGGACTGCGCCACGAATGGCTGCAGGACGTGCAGCACATCGGCGTGACGGCCGGCGCTTCGGCGCCAGAGCGGCTGGTGCGCGGCGTCGTGGCCAGGTTGCAGGAGTGGGGCGCAGGCGAAGTCAGCGAGCTGGACGGCGTACGCGAAGACGTGAGCTTCGCGCTGCCCAAGATGCTGCGCCAGATGCCCTGACGTCGCCAATCAGCCGCGCTCGCCAGGTGACGCACATGCCCTGGGCGTGCGGTGGCGACGCTTGCGGCAACCGGCCGCGCCCCGTAAAATCTGCGGCTCTTTGCCGGGATAGCTCAGTTGGTAGAGCGGCGCATTCGTAATGCGTAGGTCGGAGGTTCGACTCCTCTTCCCGGCACCATTCCAGTCGCCGCGCCAGCGGCGCCGGCTTACGCGTATTGCGACAAGCCCGCTTCCAGCGGGAAGTAGCGGCCGACGATGAACGGATGCTCGTCTTCCATGTAGAGCCGCGACTTTGATTCGCGCAGCTTGCGCACGCAATCCACCAGTCGGCTCAGGTCGTTGGCCTCGAAGGTCAGCAACCACTCGTAATCCCCCAGGCCGAAGCCGTATACCCCGTTGGTGAGGATGTCCGGCACGAACGCGTGCCCGATGTCGCCGTGGTCGCCGATGAGCGCCTTGCGTTCCCACTTGGGCAGCAGGTAGTACTCGGGCTTGCGGATGAAGGGGTAGAAGCACAGGTACTGGCGCGGCGTCATGCCCACCGCGAACGAGGTCGGATGCTCGGAAAATTCGAAGGGCTTGCTGATGCCGGTAAAAGCATGCGGGATCTCGATGTAGCGGCCCAGCGCGGAGCGCCGGATGGCCAACTGCAGGTCCTGGATATCCGGGAAATGGTCCGCATACATCCAGAACAGGATGTCCGTATGCGCCTGGAAGCCCTGGACGACGTAAGTGCCGCGCAAGCCGACCTTGTCCGCGTGTTGGCCGAACAAGTCCACGACTTCGCGGATCGCGGCGGTCTTGGCACCCTTCTCAAGCGCACTCCATTCGGTGGTGAATTTGATCGCCAACTGGGCGGTGTACTGCTCTTGCATGATGCTCGTCTCCGTGGGGCTGTCTGGGTGGCGTTACAGCGCTGCCTTGATCTGTGTAATCTGCCGGGTGTGCTCTTGTTCGTGCAGCCAAATCGTGTCGATCAGGTTTTTCAGGCTGATTTCGCCGTAGACGGCATGCTGCATTGATTTTTCGGCCAAGGTTTGCGCGTGGGTTTCATTGAACACGTCTTGCAGATACTTGAACCGCGACTCTTCAAGCAGGCCAATCAGCTCGGCCTTGGTGAGCGCGTGGGCAAGCGGGGCGATGGCGGTGTCGTGCGCTCGCACCAGCTCGGCCAGGACAGCCAAGTCTCGTTCGGCAACTTTGCCGGAGCTGTGCGGCAAGGCCACCAGGACACTCCTGGCGGTCTCGATCTCACTGGCGTGCAGGTGAACGATGATCTGCGCGATGCTGCACGCGCCTTCGCCGCCCGACCGGTTCAACTGCCCGTCGCTGAGCGTATCGAAGCTGCTGATCAGCGCCAGGCGCGTCTTCCCAAGATTGGTAATCAACAAGGCTGGTTCTCCGTGACAAGGTTTCTGCTGGTTTGCACAGGTGCCGGTGGCCGGCTGGCCTGTTGGTCTGGCGGCACAAACGCTTTCCTGGCGGGCATTACGCGGCGCACTGTTCCAAGTCGTCGGCGGCTTGATGCGCAGCGGACTTGCCTTGCTGGATACAGTCGGGCAGACCCACACCGCCGTACGGGGCGCCGGCGAGGATGATGCCGGGATAATCCGCGGCGACTTGGCGGCGAATGGTCGCGACGCGCGCCACGTGGCCGACCGTGTACTGCGGCATGGCCTGGACCCAGCGCTGTACCTGGGAAAAGATCGGCGCGCCGCGCAACGCGAGGATCTGCTGCAAGTCGCGCAAGGCCGCGGCAACGATCATCTCGTCGCTGGCCACGGCCATCTGCCCGACGCCGACGGAACCGACATAGCAGCGCAACAACACGGCGTTATCCGGCGTGGTGTGCGGCCACTTGAGGTGGGTCCAGGTACACGCGGTGATGCTGTAACCGGCCGCGTGCGGCACCAGGAAACCGGTACCCCGCCGATCGAAGCGCGCGGCCTCGCCCGGAAACGCCAAGGTCACCACGGCGACGGAGGTGGCAGGAGTCTGCAACAGCGGCAGGAATGCCTTCCTGGCCGCTGGCAGCAGGCTGGCAGCCGCGTGCGCGGGTGCGGTGAGGATCACGTTGCGCGCATCGAGCGTACGCCCGTCGTGCAGGACCAGGCGGTAATAGGGCCCGATGCGCTGGATGGTCTCGAGCGCGACGCCGGTGCGGATGGTGTGCGGTGCGACGTGGGCGGCAATGCCGGCAGTCAGCGATTCCAGCCCGCCCTGCAAGGTCATGAACGGGCCGGCGTTGGCAGCGGCGGAAGTCCGCTGGGGAGAGTTGGTCGTACGCGCCACGCGGGTGGGACTGTTGGCGCCGGAGCTGCCGTGCGCGGCCCGGTAATACTGCGGCAAGGTCGCTTCCAGGCTGTATTGGTCAATGTCACCGCCATAGATGCCGGAGAGCAGCGGCTCGATCAGGTTCGCGACCACGCTGTCACCAAGCCGCTGCCGGAAATACTGGCCCAGCGATTGGTCCGCTTGCAGTGGTGGCTGGTGTCGAAACCAGTCCCGGACCACGCGCACCTTGTCCCGCGGGGAGATCAGCCGCGTGCCGAGCAAGGGCCAGAGCTTCCGCGGGATGCCCATGTAGGCGCCGGAAGGAATCGGCCGCAGATGGCGACCCTGCAACACGTAGCTGCGGCCGGCCTGGCTGTGCACCAGCCGGCCTTCCAGGCCGATGGCCCGTACCAGCTCGATCGCGCTGGTCTTGCTCGCAAGGAAGGAATCCGGGCCTTGTTCCAAGGTGAAGCCGTCGCGGTGGATGGTCCGGATTTTTCCGCCGATGTGGCTCTCCGCCTCGATGACCGCAATGGATTGCGCGAGCCCGCGGGCCTGCAAATCCCGCTGCAGGTAAAAGGCCGCGGACAGCCCGGTGATTCCCGCGCCAATGATGGCCGTGTGCAGCGGCGCCGGACTCATGAGGCCCGGCTCAAAGGCTGGGGCAGATGTTCGGCGACGACGTCGGCCAGGCATTCGATAAACAACGGATCGGTGTTGGGCATTGCCGGGCGCACATAGGTGCCACCAAGCTCCGCGACCACGTCGCGGCACTCGATATCGTTGTCGTAAAGGACTTCCAGATGATCGGCGACGAAGCCGATCGGGCAGTACACGAAGCGGCGGTAGCCGGGAGCCTTCCATAACCGGCGGGTCAGATCGCGGACGTCGGGACCAATCCAGGGGTCCGGTGTCCTCCCGGCGCTTTGCCAGCCCACAACGAAATGCCGGAGCTTGGCGGCTGCGGCAATGAGCCGCGCACTGTCTTCGATCTGCTGCACATAAGGGTCGCCGTCTTGCAGGATCTTCTGCGGCAAGCTGTGGGCCGAGAACACGACCACGGTTTTTGCCAATTCCGTTGCCGGGACCGCTGCCAGCGTCTCTTCTATGCGGGTCGCCCAATAGCGAATGAATTTTGGTTGCCGGTACCAGCTTGGGGTCACGCTGAGAACGGGCCCGCCAAGTTTCCTGGCGCTTTGCAGCGCGCGGTCGTTGTAGCCCTGCACGCTGAACCCCGAATAATGCGGCGCCAGGACGAGGTTGATGGCCTCGACAATGCCATCGGCGTGCATCGCCGCGACTGCATCCTCGATGAAGGGCGCGGCGTGCTTGTAGCCAAGGTAGGTTTTGAAGTTCTTGTAGGGGAAGCGTGCATTCAAGCAGCGCTCGAGATGCTCGCCTTGGGCTGCGGTGATGGCCGCGAGTGGCGAGAGGCCACCGATTGCCTGGTAACGCGCGTTGAGCTCGGCCAGCAGTTCGGGCGTGGGTCGGCTGCCATGACGTATATCCGTATAGAAGGCTTCGATGTCTTCTGCCCGACGTGCCGTGCCGTAGGCCATGACCAGCAATCCGGTTGTGCGCGACACGTTGCCACTCCTCTGGATAAATGCAGGCTTCACGACCTGAGCGTCGTGTCGTACTGCCGATGCGGGCAACGAGCCGGTGGCGGAATCCACGCGAAAAGCGGCCCGTGCCGATCGATGGCTGCAGGCTAACATGGCCGCCATTGGCCACCATGACCTACATCAGCGCGCACGCGCTCCCCGACTCGAGGGCGGAGGTGGCCGCAATCCAGCGTTCCCCACGTCCCGCAGTTGAGTGGGATGCAGGCAGGAGGAACTGGCAGTCAACGCCGGGGCGAGTGGTTTCCGGCGGGAGAAGCGGGACGCGTGTCAGCCACGCACCAGTTGCAGTCGCGGGCGCGCCCGCGGATGCGCACGTTCCAGTTCCCGGTAACGCTGCGCTTCGAGGTCATCGAGGACAGCGTCCCAAGTGTCCATCCGCACCCAGGCCGGCTTGACGCGGTCCAGCACATTCACTTCATTCGGGTTGCGGTCGCGGTCGTGCCGCAACTGCGCAAGGCAACTTAATACGCGCTCGACTTGCTCGGCATCGATATTCATGTCCATGCTTGTCTTGTCCGGCTGCCCGTGATGTGCGTCGGTCAGTCAAGCAAGATTTACGCCATGACGCATGTATTCCGGCGTTTGCCGGCGAAAACGCACTCCTGTCCTGCAATGAGCCAGCTCCATGGACGGATTTGGGCGGGGTGGGGTGACGCGAATGACGTCGCTGGGACCATTGACTGACGGATTGCGTCAATATTCCGCCAAAAAAAGCGCTCCATTGCGGGCGGATCGATCCGCGTGCCCACGCAAAGAGCGAAGGCCACCCGAATGGATGGCCTTCAGTCATGGAGACATTGGTGGGCGGTGCAGGGATCGAACCTGCGACAACTGCCGTGTGAAGGCAGTGCTCTACCGCTGAGCTAACCGCCCAGTGCAAGCGGGCAATTTTAGGTGGAGTGTGCCAGTGGGGTCAATTCGCGGCCGCCCACGCGGCGGATTGACGCGTCGTGGGATGGACGCATGCGCCATGTCATGGGCCGGGGCGCCGATACGCTGCTTGGTAAACTCGCACCTCTGCCAACGCCCGCGTGACCGACCATGGACTACCTCAGCAACCAGTTCTTCCTCATCCTGCATGCCTTGCAGAATTTCGAGCTTACCCCGTGGAAGGTGGTCGGCCTGCTCGGTTCGCTGCTCTTCACCAGCCGCTGGTTCGTGCAGTTGTATTACACGCGCAAGCTCGGACAGGTCGTGATGCCGCTGGCGTTCTGGTGGTTGTCGGTTGCCGGCAGCGTGATGCTGCTGGCGTATTTCGTGGTTGGCAAGAACGATTCGATCGGCATCATCTCCAACTTCTTCCCGGTGTTCGTTTCGGGCTACAACCTGGTCGTTCATCTGCGTCACCGCAAGCGCACGGCAGGACACGGGCAGGCGGCCTGATGACGTGGCCAGCCGGTCCAGGAGTGTGGTTCGCGCTACAGTGGAGCCCACGGCGCGTCGTCAGGAGGCGGGAATGGCACGTTGGCTTGCAAAGGCGCTCGGCGGGCTTTGCCTGGTGTCAGCCGCCGCCCTGGTTTTCGGCGCAGCATGGCCGGACACCCCGGCGCCGGCGCCGCTGGTGGCCGAGATCAGCCTGGACGGTCCCATCGGGCCCGCCGCCGCCGAGTATTTCGACGATGCAATGACGCGGGCCAAGCGCGATGGCGCCACCGCCGTGGTCTTGCGCCTGGATACGCCAGGCGGCCTGTCTGAATCGATGCGCCAGATCATTTCGCGCATGTTGGCCAGCGACGTGCCGATCCTTGGTTATGTGGCGCCTGGTGGCGCGCGTGCCGCTTCGGCCGGCACCTATATCTTGTATGCCGCGCAAGTGGCGGCCATGGCACCGGGTACGCATCTCGGCGCCGCGACGCCAGTATCGCTTGGTGGCAGCACGCCGCTGCCGCTGCCGGTTCCACCAGCGCCTGTGCCCGCGCTCGGCAAGCCGGCAAATACGGGCTCGGCGGCGCCACCGGCGCCCGCCGGCGCGGGTGGTGACGCGGAAGAACACAAGGTGCTCAACGATGCAATTGCCTACATCCGCTCGCTGGCCCAATTGCGCGGGCGCAATGCGGCCTGGGCGGAGCAGGCGGTGCGTGGCGCCGCGACGCTGACGGCGAGCGAGGCGCTGAACAAGCACGTGGTTGATTTCGTGGCCCGCGACGTGGCCGACCTGTTGGCCCAGGCGGATGGCCGTGTGATCGAGGTTGCCGGGCGCAAGGTCACCCTGGAGCTGGCGGGGGCCAGTGTGCGTGACTACGCGCCGGGCGCGCGTACGCGCTTCCTCGGTGTCATCACCACGCCGACGATTGCCTACCTGTTGCTGCTGGCCGGGATCTTTGGCATAGGCTTGGAGGCGCTGCATCCAGGCGCAATCTTCCCCGGCGTGGCGGGTGGCATCTGCCTGTTGGTCGGGCTGTATGCGTTGCAGTTGCTGCCGGTCAACTATGCGGGGCTGGCGCTGATGGCACTGGGCATCGGTTTGCTGGTGGCAGAAGCAATCAATCCAAGCATTGGCCTGCTTGGCCTGGGCGGGGTCGTTTCTTTCGTGGTGGGATCGGTGATGTTGATGAATACCGGAGTGCCGGGATATGCCGTGAACGTGGGCGTGATCGCTGCCATTGCCTTGAGCGCGGCGGTGCTGCTCGGACTTATCGTGTGGCTGGTGTTGCGCTCGCGACGCTCGCGGGTGGTCACTGGCGACGAGGGCATGCTGACGGAAACAGGGGAACTGCTCGAGGCGGTGGACGCCGGCGGCGAGTCCTGGATGATGGTACGCGGCGAGCGCTGGCGCGTGTACAGCGACACCGCGCTGCCGCAGCATGCCAAGGTGCGGGTGACGCGCCGTGAGGGGCTGCTGCTGCATGTGGCGCCGTGGTCGCGGTCACCGTCGCCGTGAAACTTCTGACAGGAGAGTGACATGTTTGGATTCTTCGGCGTCATCATCATCGTTCTCATCTTGCTGTTGTTTTCGGCGATCAAGATCCTGCCCGAATACGAACGCGGGGTGATCCTTACGCTTGGCCGTTACACCTCCACCAAGGGACCCGGCCTGGTGCCGCTGTTCCCGGGAGTGCAACGCATGTTGCGCGTCGACTTGCGGGTGACGGTGATGGACGTGCCGCCGCAGGACATCATTTCCCTGGACAACGTGTCCGTGCGCGTCAATGCAGTGGTGTATTTCCGCGTGATCGAGCCGGAGAAGTCGGTGCTGGAAGTGGCCGAGTTCTACCAGGCGACCAGCCAGTTGGCGCAGACCAGGCTGCGTTCCGTGCTCGGTCAGCACGAGCTGGACGAGATCCTGGCCCAGCGCGATTCAATCAACCATACCTTGCAGACCACGCTCGACGAGGCGACCGATCCCTGGGGCATCAAGATCATGAACGTGGAGATCAAGGATGTGGACCTCAACGAGACCATGGTGCGGGCCATTGCGCGCCAGGCCGAGGCCGAGCGCGAGCGGCGGGCGAAGGTGATCCACGCCGAGGGTGAATACCAGGCGGCCGAGAAGCTGCGTGATGCCGCTGGCCTGTTGTCCCAGGAGCCGCAGGCGCTGCAGCTGCGCTACCTGCAGACCATGGCGGACCTGGGCAACAGCGGCAAGGCTTCCACTATCGTGTTCCCGTTGCCGCTGGATTTGATCAGCCCGCTGGTGCAGGTCCTCGGGAGCAAGCCCAAGGGCACGCCACCATCGATTCCCGCGGCGTGATGGACGGGCCGGGCTGAAGGAGGGTGGTGGGTTCCGGCGCGCTTTCGCCCGCCAATTGCCATGCTTGCACAGGGCCGCGCCCATCGCTGCGCAGTCTTGGCTCGCGCCACCGGAATGCTGGTGGCGCGCTCTTGTCAGGTGCGGCTCAGCGGCCCTTGCCCGCGCTGTCCAGCTTGTCGAAGTTGACGATGGCGTTGAACACCAGCGGATAGCTGCCGATCGTTTCGCCGCGCCAGATCGGGTTGCTGGAGAACAGCAGGACGTGGCCCTTGCCGTAGCGGGCGTCCACCACCGCGGCACGCTCGGCCATCTCTTCGCCGTGGTCGAGCAGGCCGGAGACCAGCAGGTGCTTGGCGTCGGCATAGTGCAGGATGACGCGCGGCTTCTGGCCGTCCGGAATCACGCGGTTCGGCATGCCAAAGCCGTTGCCTCGCTGCTGCTCCTCGTTCAACGGGACGGCCTGCCAAGGCTTTACGTCGGGCAATACAGGTGCCGGCGCGGGAACGCGGCCTTCGGGCGTGTCCTGGTCATACGGGCCGCCGCGCCCGGTTGGGCGATCGTAATCCTTCAAGGTGGCCAGCCCACGATTGCCGGTGACCAGGTTGGAGATCATGAAGGACTGGCCCCTGGCGCTGTACAGCGCGAGGTCATCGCTGGTGTAGCCGGCGGCGATCGGGCTGTTGCGGTCGGCGAATTTCGCTTGCAGCACGCTGCCGACTACTTTCAGCTTGCTGGTCGGGGTGACGAAGACGCCAGGCGCCATACCGGTGTCAATCGCGAACTTGGCGGTGTCCTCGGAGGTGATCAGCAGGCCGCCGTCGTGCACGAAGCGCTTGAGGTTGGCCAGGCCGGTTTCGCCCATCCCGGGCCGGATGTCGTCGGTGCTGTCGATGCGCCCGATGTTTGGCGTGAGCTTGGTGGTCTGCCACGGCATCGGGTTGCCCCACATCGGCATGCCGTCGATGATTTGCTGCGTGCTCGCACGACCCACCGGCCCGAACAGGATGACGTCGTACTTGCCGCGCAGGTTCGGCTCGCGCGCCAGATCCTGGGTGCTGATGTAGGTGAACGGCACTTTCAGCTGGTCGAGCGCCATGCGCCACCAGCCTTCGGTCTGTGTGCTGATCCAGGTGTGCAGGATGGCGATGCGCGGCAGCTTCGCCGTTGGCTGCATGTCGATCGCGGCCAGGCCCTGCGGCACATCGACCGGTCCAGCCAGCGGCTGCATCGGCGCCTTCAGGATTGCCTGGTCGGCAACCCGGGCCACGTCGACGTCGAAGAGATCACCCATGGACCAGCTGGTGTCGTCATACGGGTGCTTTTGCGGGTCTTCGGGCGACCAGTACTGACGGTCGAGCAGCGCGTCGGCGATGCGCGAGAACGGCTGGTCCATGCGCACCACGTAGCTGCCGGCGGCAAACGTGCGCGAGACCGTCGCGTTCGGCTTTTGGTTCTCGCTGGGCCCGTTCGGCACGGTCACCGCCACCGTCACCGGCGCAGTGGTGCGGCTGATTTCCACGTGCTGGCGCTGCAGGACCTGCAGCAACAGCGCGCGTGAGCCTGGGCGCTTGCCGTCGGCCGGGAAGATGTAGGCGGCGGGGCCGGCCAGCTGCGGCTTCTCGATCGAGCGCTTGCTCTTCAGGTAGAAATTCTTCAGGAACAGCGTGGTGTTGTTGGAGAAATAGTTGAGCGTGGTGAGCAGGCCACTCTGCTCGTAGTTGTTGTTGTTGCGCTGTGACCACATCACTTCGGGCAAGGGCGGGTTCGGCTTGTACCAAGTGCGCGCATAATCCTCCGGGTCGAGGATGCGCTTGACCGTGTCGGCACCGTCATTGCCGAACGTCTCGTACAGACGGCTGATGCCGTTGTGCATCGCGGCGATGAACATCAGGTAGCCCGGGCTCCAGGTGTCGAAGTCGCCGTGGGTGAACACGCCGGGCATGCCGAACTTGGTCAGCTGCTGCACGTTGTTCCAGCCTATCTGCTGCCATTCGCCATTGAGGATCGGGTCGACCCAGGCGTTGTACGGACCGTCGCCGACGCTGTTGTCGTAGAGGAATGGTACGGATTCATGCAGGTCGTGCAGTACCTGCGCGTGCCAGCCGATGAAGGTGTCGGCCACGTTGCGCGTGAGGGCGAGCGTCATGCCCATGGCATCGCGATTGTTGTCATGCGCGACGTAATGGCCCCAATACAGCAGTGGCGGATAGTTCTTGCCGGGATTGGCGAGGTGCCAGTTGTAGCGGTCGACCTGGCGGTCG
This sequence comes from Rhodanobacter sp. FW510-R10, assembly GCF_058781105.1. Lineage (NCBI taxonomy): Bacteria > Pseudomonadati > Pseudomonadota > Gammaproteobacteria > Lysobacterales > Rhodanobacteraceae > Rhodanobacter > Rhodanobacter sp. FW510-R10. The sequence continues at coordinate 1,918,130 of NZ_JBYSWL010000001.1, forward strand.
CGGCCGTCCACTTCCACGACTGGCGTGATCAGGGTGATGACGTGTGAGCGGATGTGCTGGATGTAGGGCGCATCGTCCACGGCCAGGCGGTAGGCCAGTTCCATCAGCGCGGTTGGCGCACCGGTCTCCGGCGAGTGGATCGTGCCGGTAATGTAATAGACCGGCGTGGATTGGGCGATGAGCTCATCGGCGGTGGCATCGTTCATGCCGATGCTGCGAGGGTCGGCCAGCTTGGCCAGGCGCGCCTTGTTGGCGTCGAGGTCGGCGATCAATTTCTCGTCGGCCACGGCCACCGCGATCATCTCGCGGCCTTCCTCGGTCTTGCCAATGGAAAAGACCTTCACCCGCGGGCTGGCGGCCGCCAACGCGCGGAAATACTTGTAGACGTCCGCCGAATAAGGCAGGTAGTTCGGTGCGCCGGCAATGTGGCCCAACACTTTCAATGGTGTCGGCACCGTCGAGGATGCCGGCAAGTAATTGGTCAGCGGCGAGTTGAACTGCGGCTCGGTGGTGTATTTGTTGATCAGGTCGGTATAGGCCTGGTCGATGGCTTGCCCCGATGCCCGTGCGTAGGTCGTGGTGTATTCGTCCTGGCCGGTCGTTGGCGTGGCAGTCGCGATGCCGACGACGGATACCAGAACGGCTGCCAACAGGAATCGTAAGCGCGTACGCATGAGGGGCCCCTTGTTTGCTGCGGATAGAGTCAGGCGAAACGTGAAGACGCGATGATGGCACGTCGTCCGCCATTGCAACAGGTTGGGATGGCCAGCTCCGCGTCCGGCCTTGTCCTGCCTGTCGCGCTGCAACCAATGCCCGGCGCACGTTGGCGGCGATGAGGCTGCCAACGCGGGCCGGGGTGGTTGATGTCCGCTTGCCGGGTCCAGCTTAGAAGTTCAAGCGGGCCTGCACGTAGGTGAAGCGGCTGGGCAGGTCATACGTGGACGCGTCGTAGCCGTTCAAGGTGCACGAAATGCAGATTGGCGGCGCCTTGTTCCACAAGTTGTTGATACCGGCGCTCAGCGTCAGGTCCAGACTGACCGGCAGTTTCCAGCTTGCACGCAGGTCCTGGTACACCACGGCCGACATGGGGTGCGTGCCGGTCGGACGGGTCGGGGTAATCAGGTTTGGCTCGGTGCAGATCGGGTAGCCGACTGCATTGGCGCAATCCTCGTTCAGGCTGCTGATATAGCGGAACGTCGTGTTCACGGTCCAGGCTTCGCGGCTCCAGCCCAGGCGCAGCGTCGATTTGATCCGTGGGATGGCGCTGTCCTTCAACTCCAGGCCGACCGACCGCGGCTGGATGGTATCGGCCTGGCCTTCCTCGTACTTGGCGGTGTAGGTGCTTACCCAGTCCGCCGTGAACACGCCGACGCTGGTGGCGGGGCTACGCCAGTTGATGCCGAAGTCCCAGCCGCTGGTGTTGACGAAGCCGATGTTGCGCAGGAAGTTGTTCCACAGGCCGATGTCGCCGCTGGGCGTGCGGTGGATGTCCTTGCAGAACTCGGACGTGGCGACGCCGCTGGCCACGCAGTTGTTGAGCACGGTCTGTGAATCGAGCGCCGCAATCGCATTGGTGATCTTGATCTTGTAGTAGTTCAAGCTGATGTCGAAGCGGTCGGCCCAGCCCATGCCGGTGATCCAGCTCGGGCTGTACACCGCGCCCGCCGTCACGCTGTGCGAGGTTTCCGGCTTGAGGTTCGCGTTGCCACCGGTATTCACGCCGATCTGGGTGTTGTTTTGCTGGAAGCCGGCAGGCACGCCGAGCGCCCGGCAGTTTGCCGCGATCTGTGCACTGGCCACCGGCTCGGTGCAGGGATCCAGCAAGGTGGCGGCGAAGCCCGAGGGCGGGGCATACAACTCGCCCAGGGCAGGGGCGCGGAAACCCAGGGCGACGGTGCTGCGCAAGGTCAGGTCGTTGACCACCTGCCAACGCACGCCCAGCTTGCTGTTGGTCGTGCCTCCAAAGTTCGAGTAATTCGAATAGCGCGTTGCCGCCGACACATCCAGCGCCTTGAAGAAGGGGACGTCAGCCAATACCGGCACATGCAGTTCGAGGTAGCCCTCGCTGATCGAATAGCTGCCCGTGGTCGGCGGCACCGGAATGCTGCCGTCGTCGCCCGCGACCGTCAGCGGATTGGGGATGAAATAGCCGCTGTATTTGCGATGCTCGCCGCCGGCGGCAAAGCTGAAGGGGCCGGCTGGCAGGTCGAATATCTCGCCAGACAGGTTCGCGGTGAACAGTTGGATCTTGTTCTGGCTGCGGTCGACGGCGTCGTACTGGATGTATTTGAGCATGTCCGGGGTGACGCTGTTCACGCCGAACAGGTTCAGTGGCACGCAGGTGTCCGTGCAGTCGGCGACTGGCCCCAGCGCCCGCGCCAGCTTGCGCATGTCGATGGCGCCCTGGACGAACGAGGAGCTGGCCTTGTTGATGCCGTTGGCGTAATTCACGTCCCAGAACAGGCTCTTCTGCCCGACATCGAAATGGCCTTGCAGGCCCGTGGTGAAATACGTGGTGTCGACGTCCTGCAGGAACGTGCGGTTGCCGCTCTCGACGAGGCGCTTCTGGATCAGGCCGTAATCGACGCCCGCCACCATGGTGCGGCCAAACGGGTTGTACGGGTTGGTGGCATCGATGTTGATGTGGTCGGTAAAGGTTTCCGAGCCGGCGTCCGCGCCAAATACCACGGGCACCGGCGCGGCGATGTTTTGCGACTTGCGGTTGTTGTACAAGGCGCGCGCGTACCACTTCATGTTGTCGGTCACGTTGTAGATGAAGCTGGCAAACACCGAGCTGCGCTTGCTAGGCGTCAGCAGCAGGTTGTGCGTGGCGTAGTTGTAGCGGTCATCGCTGGTGAACTTGTGGAAGTCGTTGGGATAGGAGGCGGTGCCGGTCACCCCGTCATTGGTGATCACCTTGTGGCGGGCACCCGTCTCCGGGTCGATCAGGGTGATGCTGCCGCCCGGAGATGTCGAGCTGCACTCGGACAGGTCGGAGGCTGGAATCCCTGGCACGCACAGGCTGGATTGGGGCCATTCCTTCGCGAACATGCCGTCCTGTTTGAGGTGGCTGACGTTGAAGAAGAATTCCGCGCGGTCGGTCTTGGTGCCATAGGAGAAGTTGGTGGTGGTGGTCGGTGCGCCGCCGAGATTGTTGTAATTGCCGTAATAGGTGTCGACCGAGCCCCCGTTCTGGGACTTCTTGGTGATGATGTTCACCACGCCGGCGATGGCGTCCGAACCATACAGGGCCGAAGCGCCGTCCTGCAGGATTTCGATATGGTCGATGATGCCGGCGGGGATCGTGTTCATGTCCACCGCGCCGGACACGCCGGAGCCGGAACTCTCATTCACCCAACGCACGCCGTCGACCAGGATCAGGACGCGGTTGGAACCGAGGTTGCGCAGGTCCAGCGTCGAGGATCCGGCGCCGATGCCATTGCCTCCCGGCGGTGCACCGAAGTTGCCGCTGGAGTTGAACTTGGTGTTCAGGCCGGCGCCGGATGACGACAGTTGCTGCAGGATGTCGCCGATATTGGTGATACCGGTTTTTTCCAGCTCGCTGGAGGTGATCGTCACCGTAGGCACTTGGGTGGCCATATCGGCGCCCTTGATGCGTGAGCCGGTGACTTCGACCGCCTGCAATTGGACGGCGGTTTGCGCACTCGCTTGCGGTGCGCTGGTGTCCTGCGCAAATGCCTGACTTGCGCCGATCGACATACCGGCCATCAAGGCGGCCGAAACGGCCAGGGTGAGGCGGCGGCGTGAAATGTTGATCAACATGGTGTGCTCCTGCTGATGTGGCGAAGGGAAGGGCGGGTTTTGTTTGCGGGCCCCGACGGTCACGGTGGACGCGTTGGGAAGCGTGCGGGACCCGCTTGAATCTGGAGGCTGTAGTCAGGTCGACGGGTGGTGTTTGCCGCGTGGTAAGCGACGACGCCAGCTGGCGGAAAGAGCCTGCGGCCCGTGGCGGATGGGTTCGGTGGCGAGCTTGAAGGGCGTGTTCTTGAGCCCGATGCCGGCCGGGAGGCGCAATCTGCGCTCGAACGTGGTCGTCAGCTGCGACATCGTTCCGCCCATACGTTTCGCCCCATGATTTGGCAGCAAATACTTTCAAACGGGTCGGGGTTCAGCGTGTCCCTGCGTGCTGGCAGGGTCCGCGTTGCAGGCCGGACTCGATTTCACCGGGCGTTGCCAATCCTGTCGTGTCGGCCGAGAGTGCGGCGTGCAGGATTAAGTTTCGTTCGGGCCGCTGCCGAAAGTAAATATATTGCTAAGCCAAGTCAAGCCGCACTGAACAATATATCCGTCCAGACGGACGAAGCGATTGGTTGCCGGTGTCAACGTCGTGGTCGGCTGGACGATGCCGACGCCGGGTTGGCCGTGGCCGGCGCCTCTGGTGTGGGCGCCGCAGAATCGTCGCTGCCGTCGGCTGCCACGTGGATGGTTTGCCTGTACAACAGCAGGCCATTGTCGCCGGTATAACGCAGGTCGTAGGTGCCGGGCCGCAGGTAAAGCTCGGCATCGGGCACGTCGCCGCCCATGCGCACCAGGCCAAGCACGTTTGAATTCGGCGACAAGGGGTCGAGCACGATAAGGTCAGCAGGGATCGCATCCGCGCCTTCGTCGGCGTAACGCGCTTCGACCAGGCATGGGAACTGCTGCCGGCAGCGCGCACCACTGATGAAATAGGTTCGCCGCAGTCCGCCCAGGGTCAACCAGGTTGGCCGACCGTCGCGGGTTTCCTGTGGCGGGAAGATGACGCTGACGTCATAGCCGTCGCGCAAGGTCCAGGGTTGCCCGGTCCGGCTCAGGTAGACCATGGGCACGGCGGTACGCAGCACGTGGTAGCGCACCGAGTACCCGGTCTCCTCGTTGTCTTCGGCTTCGATCAGGATACGCGGGTTCACGGTCTGCCAGATCGCGCGGTAATAGGGGTGGTCGTCGGAGCGTTTGGCATGCGGGATCATCATCGTCTGCTCCACCGCGAGGCCGTCGATACCGGTCAGCTGGTGCAGGTGTTTGGCCATGGAGGAGCCATCCAGGTACACGCCGGTTTTCTGGATATGGGCGTAGCCGGCCACCACCACCAGGCGCGCTTGCGGGTCGTGTTTGAAGACCGTCTCGTGGATGTTGCGCGCCTGCTCGGCTTCGCGCGCATCGCCGGTGGCGTCCGACAAGGCCTCATAGCCAAACACCTTGAAGCCCAGCTTCAGCGCTGTACGCACTATTTCCCCATCGATCGGTTCGCGGGTGTAAAAGCCGCTGTCTGCCATCGGGTAGCCGCGCGACTGCAGACTGGTGTCGCTCTGGTAAAGCGTCTCCATACCGAGGTGGGTGAAGCCTTCGGCGCGCAATTTGCCCAGCAACTGCACGGTCAACGTGCGCGTGAGAGGCACGTTGTGCGCCTCATTGAGGTAGACGATCTGGTAATTGCTGGCCAGGCGGGCAATCGCGTCCAGGGCCGGACGCGGACTGTAGTCAGGGTTGGCCAGCGGTGAAGGATGATCGCCCGGCTGCAACAGCTCCTTGATGGAAAACGTCCGGGCAGCGGCAAGGTAATCGCCGACGAAGGTCTGATACCAGCTCAGATACTGGCTGAAGATCAGCGTGAAAGCCGGGTCGGTTGCCGTGCGATAGGCGTCACGCATGACCTCGTACTTGGCCAGCGTGCCCTTGCGCTTGTCGGCTTCGCGCATGATGTCGTCGGACTTGTGTGCGGCCTGCATCTGGCGCGCCAGCCATTCGGCCTGCGCGAGCGCGATACTGGTGGCAGGCGCGGGTTTGGTCGGCAGCGTTTGTGCCATGGCCGCACCGCTGCTTGCCAGCAGGCAGGCGCGCATTAGCCATCCCACAACATGCATCAGGCGGCCCTTCTCTCCGCCGCTGCGGAGTGGATCGGAGCACCCCTGGTTTTAGCAGCTTGCGCGGCGCTTGTCGCTGGCACCGGCCGTGCCGGGCCCTTCCAGGTCGGTACGTCACGCGCGGCGCGCCGGGCCATCGCCGCAGGAATTGGTGCACAATGCTGGTCCATTCAACGATTGCGGAGGTTTCCCATGCGCCCTACCGTTCTCGCCGCGTTGCTGGCACTTGCGCTGCCTTCGCTGGCACTGGCGCAGGCACAGCAGGCCCAGGCCCCTGCGCTCAGCAGCGTGGTGCAAAAGGCCGTCAACGATCCGGCACGTGCTGCCGACCAGCCTACCGACGCTCGCCGCAAGGTTGGCGAGATCATGATGTTTGCCGAGGTCAAGCCGGGACAGAAAGTATTGGAATTGTTGCCAGGATCGGGCTATTTCACCCGGGTCTTCAGCGCCATCGTCGGCCCCTCGGGTCATGTATATACCGTCTGGCCCTATCCAGGCGCCGACAAGCCCGCCAAGGCAAGCAAGAGTTTCACCGCACTGACCGCGGTGGCCGCCGAGCCGCATTACTCGAACATCAGCCTGCTGCAACAGCCGGCTGCGAAGCTGACTTCACCGGTGCCGGTGGATCTGGTGTTCACCTCGCAGAACTATCACGACTATCCGGATGATTTCCTGGGCAACGTGGATCCGGCCGAGCTCGATCGTCAGGCGTTTGCGGCACTCAAGCCCGGTGGCTTGTTCGTGGTGATCGACCACGCCGCGCCGGCGGGTAGCGGCATGACCGATACCGCCACGCTGCACCGCATCGACCCGGCGATCGTGCGCAAGCAGGTCGAAGCGGCCGGCTTCGTGTTCGATGGCGAAAGCAATGTGCTGCGCAATCCGAAGGATACGCACGAGCTCAAGGTGTTCGACCCGTCAATCCGCGGCCACACCGACCAATTCGTCTATCGCTTCCGCAAACCAGCGAAGTGAACGCGGTGAGGGCAGGGGGCAACACCACCCCTGCCTGTGCCGGCAGGCGCACCCGTGCCGGTGGTACGGCACCGGGCCGACTCGGGTACAAGGCCGTGAACCCAACTGATCCCGCTGTGCCGCTGACGCCAGAAGACGGTCCGACGCCGGGCAACGGACACGAGCAGGCCAGTCCATCCGTAGCCAAACCGGTGCCGTTGTCCGATCCGGAACCGGTGCGGCCGACCGAGCCGGACGCCGCTGATTGTTGCGGGGAGGGCTGCATACACTGCGTGTATGATCGCTACGACGAGGCGTTGGAGCGGTATCAGCGGGCACTGGCAGCCTGGCGCGAGCGTCAGGGCTGACGGCGGACTGGCGTCAGCGACCTTGGGAAGCCGGCGCCAGTAGCCGATACCTTCGTGACTTGTATCTACATCAGGCGCTTGGTGGCCGCACATGAGTGCGCTTGTCGCGCAAATGCCGCGACGCGCGGGGCCGCTGGCGCGCAGTAGGGTTTTTCCAGGAGAGATGCATGGATTTTGATTTCACCGAGGAGCAGCTGTCGCTGCAATCGATTGCCCGTGATTTCGCGCAGAAGCGTATCGCGCCGGCGGCGGCGGCAATGGACGCCAATGCCGAATTCCCGCTGGAGAACGTCCGCGAGATGGGCAAGCTCGGCTTGATGGGTATCGAGGTACCGGAAAGCTATGGTGGCCCCGGCCTCGATCCGATCGCCTACGTGCTCGCGATGATCGAAATTGCGGCAGCCGACGCGGCTACGGCGACGGTCATGTCGGTGAACAATTCGCTGTTTTGCAACGCCATCCTGAGACACGGGAGTGAAGAACAGAAGCAGACCTTCGTGCGTGCCGTGGCGACGGGGGAGGCCATTGGTGCCTATGCGCTCACTGAAGCGCAATCGGGCTCCGACGCTTCGGCCATGCACACGCGGGCCGTGCGCAACGGGCAGGGCGACTGGGTGATCAGCGGCAAGAAGATGTGGATCACCTCCGGGCCGGTGGCGCGCTACCTGGTGTTGTTTGCGCTGACCACGCCAGGCATCGGCGCCAAGGGAATTTCCGCCTTCGTCATCGATACCAGCCTGCCGGGCTTCCATGCCGGAAAAATCGAGCACAAGCTCGGCATTCGTGCCTCGAGCACCTGCGAAATCGAATTCAACGATTACATCTGCCCGCAGGCAAACCTGCTTGGTCCCGTGGGCAAGGGGTTTTCCATCGCCATGGGTGTCCTCGATGCCGGGCGCATCGGCATTGCCTCGCAGGCGCTGGGCATCGGCCGCGCGGCCTACGAGGCGTCACTCGCCTGGGTGCGCGAGCGCAAGGCCTTTGGCCGTCCCATCGGTACATTCCAGATGACCCAGGCCAAGATTGCGGACATGAAGTGCAAGCTCGATGCCGCCTGGCTGCTCACCATGCGCGCCGCCTGGACCAAGGCCAGGGTCGAGCATAACGGTGGCCGCTTCGGCACCGAAGCGGCGATGGCCAAGCTGGTTGCCTCCGAGGCGGCCATGTGGATCACCCATCAGGCGGTGCAGATCCATGGCGGCATGGGCTATTCGAGCGAGATGCCCATCGAGCGCTACTTCCGCGACGCCAAGATCACCGAGATCTACGAAGGCACCAGCGAAATCCAGCGCCTGGTCATTGCCCGCGCCGAGACCGGCCTGCGCTAACCGCGCGCCATGGTCATGGCTGCGGTCGTGGTTGTGGGAGCCCGCCTGCGACCGCAGGGAGTTCCTTGTGGGCGGGCGATGCTCTTGATCTGCCGACGCGGCAGCGTAAACACTAGGGCGACGCCCGCGAGCGAGGTCAACGGCCGCGGCGCGGGTCGGAATCGAAGGCAAGCGTGCCTGCGGCCGAGTCTTCGCTGCCGGGCGGTTCGTGGTCCAGCTTGTCGCCGAGCAGGCGGCGCACCACGATGTAGAACACCGGGATCAGCAGCACGCCGAGGAAGGTCGCAAACAACATGCCGCCGATCACTCCGGTGCCAATCGCATGGCGTGCGTTGGCGCCCGCGCCGGTGGAGATGAAGAGCGGAAACACACCCAGGATGAACGCCAGCGAGGTCATCAGGATGGGCCGCAGGCGCAACCGTGCGGCGTCGACCGTGGCCTCGCGCAGGGATCGCCCGGCCTTCTGCTCGTCGACCGCGAACTCCACGATCAGGATCGCGTTCTTGGCCGCCAGGCCGATCACGGTGATCAGGCCGATCTTGAAGTACACATCGTTCGGCAGGCCGCGCAGCAGGGCAAAGGTCACTGCACCGAGAAAGGCCAGGGGCACGATCAGCATCACCGAGACCGGGATTGACCAGCTCTCGTACAACGCCGCCAGCGCCAGGAACACGATGAACAGGGACAGCACCATCAGCAGCGTGGCCGAGTTGCCGGACAGTACCTGTTCGTAGGACTGCCCGGTCCAGTCGAAGGCGAAGCCGTGGGGCAGGTTGGCCTCGACCAGTTTTTCCATCTGGTCCATGGCTTCGCCCGAGGCGTAGCCTGGCGCCGGCGTGCCCACGATCTCCACCGCGGCGAAACCGTTGTAACGGTTGAGCGATGGGGTGGACATGTGCCAGCTGGCGTGCACCACGTTGGCCAATGGGATCATGGCCGGGGTCCCATCCGCATTGGTTGCCGTTGCGCTGGGCGTATAAAAGTGCTGCAGCGATTCCTGTCCCATGCGGTACTTGGCGTCGGCCTGCATCATGACGCGCTTGACGCGGCCGGCATAATTGAAGTCGTTGACGTAGGCCGGTGCCAGCATCAGGCCCAGTGCGTTGTATACGTCGCTTACCGACAAGCCCATCGTCTGTGCCTGGGTACGGTCCACGTCCAGGTTGAGTTGCGGGGCGTCGTCCAAACCGTTTTGGCGCACCTGGGTCAGTACCTTGTCGGCACGGGCTTTGCCGAGCAAGGTGTCACGTGCCGCAGACAAGGCCTCGCGGCCCGCGCCGCCGCGGTCCTGCAGGTACATGTCGAAGCCGCCGAACTGGCCCAGGCCCTGTACGGTCGGCACGTTCATCACCACGACCTTCGCACCGCGGATCTGGGCGAGCTCGCGATTGGCGCGTTGGATGAACTGCTCGGCCGACACGTCGCGGTCGGCATAATCCTTGAGGTGGATCCAGGTCATGCCGGTGTTTTCGCCCGAGCCCATGAAGCTGAAGCCGACGATCTGGAACAGGCCGGCAACGGCGTTGTCGGCGTGCAGGATATTGCGCATCTGCGCCATCACCTCGATCGAGCGTTGCTTGGTTGCCCCGGGTGGCAGCTGGATGCTGGCCATGGCGTAGCCTTGGTCCTCCTCCGGCAGGAAGCTCCCCGGCAGGCGCGTGAACAGCAGGCCGCCGAGCGCCGAAATCACCACGAACATCACCATCCACCGCGGCGCATGGCGAACCGCGTTGCCGACGTGACCCACATACGTGTGGGTGATCCGGGCGAACGCCGAATTGAACCAGCGGAACGCCACGTTCTTGCGCTCTGTATGCATGGGCTGCAGGAAGCTCGCGCACAGCGCCGGCGTGAACGACAGGGCGAGAAAGGCCGAGAAGCCCATCGACATGGCGATGGTGAGCGCGAACTGCTTGTAGATCACTCCGCTCGACCCTGGCTGCAACGCCGAGGGAATGAATACCGCCGCCAGCACGACGCTGATTGCCACCACCGCGCTGGTGATTTGACCCATGCCTTTGCGCGTGGCCTCCTTTGGCGGCAGGCCTTCCTCGCGCATGATGCGCTCGACGTTCTCGATGACCACGATGGCGTCGTCGACCACGATGCCGATGGCGAGCACCATGCCAAACAAGGTCAGCTGGTTGATGGTGAAGCCGAGCACCAGCATGCCGAGGAAGGTGCCGAGCAAGGCCACCGGTATCACCAGCGTTGGAATGATGGTGGCGCGGATGTTCTGCAGGAACAGCAGCATCACCAGGAACACCAGGAAGATGGCTTCGATCAAGGTGTGCGTGACCTCGGTGATCGAGGTCTTGACGAACGTGGTGGTGTCGTAGGGGCTGAACCAGGTCACGCCTTCGGGGAAGCTCGGCGCCAGCTCGTCCATCTTTGCGCGGACGGCGGTGACCACGTTCAACGCGTTCGCGCCGGGCAACAGGTTGATCGAGAACGCGCCGATCGGCTTGCCGTCGTACTCGGTGTTGAAGCCGTAGTTGTTTGGGCCGAACGCGATGCGCGCGACGTCGCCCAGCTTTACGGTGGTGCCGTCGGGATTGGCGCGCAGGATGATGTCGGCGAATTGCCCGGGGGTGGTGAAGCGCCCCTCGGTTGACACGAGGGCGGTGAAGCCCTGACCGGGCACTGCCGGATCGGCGCCCAATGCGCCGGCGGCGAACTGCACGTTTTGCGCCTGGACTGCATTGAGGACTTGCGTGGCCGACAACCCGTAGCCGTGCAGCTTGTCCGGATCGAGCCAGATGCGCATGGCGTATTCGGCGCCGAACTGCCGGGTGCTGCCGACGCCGGGCACGCGCGCGATCTGGTCGAGTACGCTTGACCCGACGATGTCGTTCAGGCGGTCACGGTCGATCGCGGGGTTGTCCGAACGCAAAGCGACGGCCATCAGGGTGCTGTTGTTGGCCTTGTTGACGGTGACGCCCTGCCGCACCACTTCCTCAGGCAGCTGTGGGGTCGCGCGCTGGACCTGGTTCTGCACCTGCACCTGGGCAATGTCCGGGTTGGTGCCGGCGGCGAAGGTGAGCGAAATGTTCACGCGCCCGGTCGCGCTGGATGACGAATTGAAATACAGCAGATTGTCGATGCCCGTCAGCTGCTGCTCGATCACTTGGGTGACCGTCTTCTCCGTGGTCTCAGCGTTGGCACCCGGATACCTGGCGTTGATCACGACCTCGGGTGGCGCGATCGACGGATAGGATTGCACCCCAAGATTCAGGATGGCGAGTACGCCACCCAGCGAGATGAGAATGGCGACGACCCACGCGAAGATCGGTCGATCGATGAAAAAATTGGGCATGCGGGCGCTCCGTCACCTGGCGCCGGCGGCGCCGGACGCACTGCCGGCAGCGGCCGGCTTGGCGGCAGGTGGCTGCCACGGCATAGCCTTGACCTCCTGGCCTACGCGAACGTTCTGCAATCCGGAAACGATCACGCGGTCGCCAGTGACAAGCCCTTGGGTAATGATCCAGTCATTGCCCTGCATCGTGCCGGTGGTCACATCCTTGCGCACCACCTTGCCGGCCTGGCCGACGACAAACACGAAAGCGCCGACGGTATCGCGCTGCACCGCCTGCTGCGGCAGTACGAAGACATCATGTTGCTGGCCCAGATGCACTTCCATGGTGACGTACATGCCCGGCAACAGACGCAGTTGCGGGTTGGGCACCAAGGCACGAAGGTTCACCGCACCAGTGGCCGGATTGACCGAGGTGTCGGAAAAATCCAGTACCCCGGGCACGGGATACGGGCTGCCGTCCGGCAAGGCGATGGCGACGCTGGCTTTGGCGGTCGGCGCCAGCGTGACGTTGCCCTCACCTTGGGCGCGCCGCATGCGTTCCAGGTCGATGACGCTCATGGTGAAATTGACGTACAACTGGTCGATCTGGTCGACCGTGGTCAGCAGCGTGGCGCTGCCACTACCCACCAGCGCGCCTTCGGTGACCTGCTGCTGGCCTGCGCGTCCGGCAATGGGCGAGGTGACGTTGGCGTAGCCCAGGTTGATGCGGGCCGATTGCATGTTGGCCTTGGCGGCCTGCACGGCTGCCGCGGCGGTACGCTCGGCGGCCAGTGCATTGTCGAGGGCCGCCTTGGAAACGTAGCCTTGCGGCGCGAGGTTGCGCGAGCGATCAGCAGTGACCTTGGCGTTGGTGTAGCTCGCCTCGGCCTGGGCCAGCGCCGCTGCACTGGCGGCCAGCGCCGCCTGCAGCGGCGCGGGGTCGATGCGGAACAGCAACTGGCTTTTTTTCACCATGCTGCCCTCGTCGTATACGCGCTGCAGCAGGACGCCCGCCACCCGCGCGCGGACGTCCGCGCTGCGGTAGGGCGACAGGCGTCCCACCACGGCCTGGGTCAAGGGCGAGTCCTGCGAGCGCACCTGCAGCACCTCGACTTGCGGCGTCGGTTGCTGCTCGGTGGCGTTCTGCACCTTGTTGCCGCATGCGGCCAAGACCAGCAAGCCAAATCCCAGCAGTGTGGCCCGCAATAGCAAAAGTTTCATCGAAGCTCCATGTGCAATCGCAACGGCGCTGCAGTGCCGGACTCGCCGTCGACAGCGGCGCAACCCACCCAGCCGCGCTGTCAGCTCCGGGGGCCCGGGCAGGACAGGCTACGCAAGCTTGGCAGGCCAGGTACACCAGAGCAGGGGCAATTGCGATAAACGCGCGACAAGGTAAACAGCTGACACCGTCTTGCAGTACCGCCTAGTTTACAATTTGTTGACGTTTGGAATCCAGAGTTGACCCAGGTATACGGCGATGACGCGCATCTGGAGGCCCCGCCCAGGCATGCATGTCCGCGGCTTTGGCGCCGCGGTTTTACGGTGTTTGCGTTTCGAGGTTTGACCCGGCGAAAGGAGAGGCCGACGCGGGCGACCAACCACCGTGTATTGGATCCACGGGCGGCTCCGGTCTTCGTTTCAAGAGAGCCGCGTCGCCGCTGGTCGCTTCGTTGTCAACGCACGAACTAGTTCGTATACTCGAAGCTAGGGAGTGTCTTGGTGCCCTGGGGCCTTTCACTTGTGAGTGTTCGAACCAATCCCGATTGGCTGGAGGCAACGATGGGTCGGATAGCCGCGCTGCGCGTCTGCTTTAACCGGATGAAGTGGCAGTCACACGTGTTTGGATATATGGCGGCGATTGGTGTCGCCTGCCTGGTGGCGGCACCAGCCCATGCGCAAGTCGCTGAACCGATCCCTGGGGATCCGGTACGGATCGATACCGGACTGGTGAGCGGCACCTTGCTCCCTTCCGGGGTAAAGGCCTATCTCGGACTCCGCTTCGCACAGCCACCTACCGACGAGCGCCGCTGGAAGGCACCGCAGCCGCTTGCAGCGTGGAAGGGGGTCTATCACGCCGATCGCAAGATGCCCGAATGCATCCAGGTTCTGCGCCCGCACAACATCAACCATTATTTTGGTGAAGAGGCGACCAGCGAAGACTGCCTCTTCATGAATATCTGGGTGCCCGCAAACGCCAAGGCCGGCGACAAGCTGCCGGTGGTGGTATTCATCTACGGCGGTGCGTTTACGGTGGGCTCGAGCGGGATGGCTTCCTACGGCGGTGAAAATGTCGCGCGCTCGGGTGCGATCTTCGTGAACTTCAATTATCGGCTTGGCTTGTTGGGCTTCATGGCTGACCCGGCTCTCACTGCCGAATCACCGCAACACTCATCCGGAAACTATGGGTTCCTGGACCAGATTGCGGCCCTGGAATGGATTCACCGGAATATTGCCGCCTTTGGTGGTGACCCCGCGAAGGTGATCATCAGCGGCCAGTCGGCCGGATCGATGTCGGTGTCATTGCTGCAGGCAAGCCCACTTGCGAAAGGTTTGTTCCGCGGGGTCGTTGGCATGAGTGGCAGCCTATGGATGAGGCCTGATGGCGGCATCCCGACCTTGGCTGAGGCGGAGAAGACCGGCACCGAAGTGGCAAGGGCGCTGAATGTGAGTGGTATCGCGGCGCTGCGCGCGGTGCCTGCAGATCGATTGCTGGCGTTGCAGGAAGACTGCCAGATGGGCTGCAGTGCGGGCACGATCAGGGTGGGCGGGGCCAACATTGATGGCTATGTGCTGCCGGCGACACCTGCCGAGTTGTTTGCGCAGCACAGGCAAAGCAACGTACCGGTCGTAACCGGCTTTACCCACGACGAAGCCAGGGGCTTCAATCACAATGATCTGAACAAGGTGCAGACCTTGAGTGAGTTCAAGGCTGCGGTAAACAAGTTGTATGGCGCCAAGGCGGCCGAGGTCTTGCGGCTCTATCCGGCAACGACGGACGCCCAGGCCAACGCGATGGCGGCTGCCGCGGTGCGTGACGCCGGCTGGCCTGCGCAAGCGGCATGGCAGTGGGCCAAGGAGCAGAGCAAGATCGGGGGCGCACCAGTCTACGTCTACGAGTTTTCCCGCGTGCAGCCGTTCAACCCGGCCGTGGAGATCGCCGATCATCCGGAGCGTATTGGCGCATACCACAGTTCGGACGTGCCCTATTGGTTCCAGACGCTCGACTCATTGAACATGTTCCGCCCGACCCGGCTGTGGACAAACTCCGATCGTGAACTTGCGCGCAACATGACATCGATGTTGATCGCCTTCGCGCAGACAGGTGACCCGTCGAGCGGGGCTATCAAATGGCCGGCCTGGGAACCTTCGACGCCGCGATTGTTGGATATCGGCAGCGATGGCGACTCCTTCAAGGTCGAGCCGATGGATCGTGCGCGACTGGATTTCCAGGCTGTGAGCGCGCCATCGACACAGTCGTCAAAGAAGCCGCGGGTTCGTGATTGAAGAACCTGCCGGCCCCCCAAGACTTGACTGATCAGCGTCTGACGCTGACGTGCGGGTCATACCCATGGATACACCAGCCTGATATCAGGCGGTCCACGACGCAGGAGACTGTTGATGAAGATACCGTTGGTATTGACGACCGGTTTTGCAATGGTTGGGCTGTCACTTCTCGTCGGTTCGTCGGTGAGCGCCGCGACGCCCACCAGCCCTGGCGAGCGGGTGGCTGATCAGGCCCGGATCGGCGATTCAGTGCGTGCCGTTGGCCTCGACTCCCTGTCGGATCTTTCGGTCAAGTATCCGGGCGGGGTTACCGGCTATCCGGACGTCGTGTACCAGACTTTGCTGGGTTACCGGCCGATGACGCTGGACTTGTTCCTGCCACCGCCATCATTCGCCAAGAAGGGCCCGAGACCCTGGATCATGTATATCCATGGTGGTGGTTGGGCGTTCGGTGGCAAGCGCCGCAGTGCGGCGTATCTCGATTGGCCCAAGGTGCTGGCGTCGATTGCCGCGGAGGGCTTCGTGGTCACCTCGGTGAGCTACCGGTTCTCCAAGGAGGCGCCGTCGCCCGCTGCGATCCAGGACGTCAAGGCGGCGATTCGCTGGTTGCGTGTCAACGCCGCGAAGTACCATCTCGATCCGGACCGCGGGATGACCTGGGGGCAATCCGCGGGTGGGCAGCTGGCTGCACTGGCGGCTGTGACTTGCGGAGTGAAGGCGCTCGATCCACCCGAACGTGTCGATCCCAACGCGCCCAATGTCGAGGTCAGTGCCTCGGCGCCGAAGGGTGCAGATGAGGTTTCCGATTGCGTCCAGGGCGCAGTGGCATGGTTTGGCGAATACGATTTCGCCGTGTCCTACAAGGAGCGCAAGGCGCCTGCGAACGCTGGTCAGCCTGACATGATGTCGCTGTTCCTGGGTTGCCACGGCGCGTGCACAGCCGAGCAACTGCGTCGTCCCTCGCCAATCACCTACGTTGATTCCAAGGATCCACCGATCCTGCTGATGCACGGCACCGACGACACCACCGTCGATCCGGCCCAGTCGAAAGCGTTTGAGGCTGCGTTGCAAAAAGCTGGCGTGCGGACAAAGCTGGTGATGTTGCATGGCGTGGGCCACAGCTGGATCGGCAAAACGCCCGACGCGACCCATCACGCCAGCAAGGTCGCGCTGCAGCAATCGATCGAGTTCTTTGAATCGGTCATTGGTGACAGCGCGACGAGGAAGTAAGGCTCGAGCGCGACTGGTCCGCGCGTCACCGCTTGCCGGCCGGCACTGGAAACATGCATACCAGTGCTGCCGCGCAACACAAGTCTGCAACTGCTAAGGCCGTATGGGGAGGCTCGCGTGCAGCCAGGGCAAGCTGCGGTACGCAACGCAATCGGATTGATACGAACCGACCCAAAGCTGGTCACCGATCAGGATGGCCGTGGACGCCCCGTTGAACACTGGATCGGGCGACGCGTAGGCAACGATGTCGAATTTCATCGTTTCGGGATCGAGCTCGGCAACCACCGTGCCACGGTGGCACAGCATGGCATCCGCCTTGCCATCGACGACCTTGCGGGTACCGCCACATGCCGGCTCGTCGTATTTCATGCCGGCAGTAAGCAGGCGTCCGTGATCCCAATGGATGTTGTCCGGCATGAAGCCGGGGGCGACGGCCTGCACCGGCGGAGCCGACGGATTTGTCCTGGAGTAGCGCAGGATCGCGTGGCGGCCAAAGGCCACGACAAAGAAACCGCTGTCGTCAGCCGCGGTTTCGAGTCCGTTGTTGCCGGGCAGCCCGGTACCCGGTAGCAACTTGTAGCCGCTCTCGCCGGGCCTCCACTCATAGACGCCGCCGGTGTTCTTGCCTTCGACAAAATCGGCGTATGTGTCGCCTGGGTGTACCAGTACGGTAAACAGGATCGTGCCGTCCGAGTAAGTGGCCACCGCGTTGATGGCCGCCAGCTTCGCCGGCAGGTCCAAGCAACCGCGCCAGGTCAGGGTGGGCACGTCGGGCCGGCCATCGACATCGAACACCTCGATGCTGTTGCGTCCACCGTGATTGACGACATAGAGCGTGTACTGCCCCAGGCCCCGGCTGCGCAGGCTGATCCCTTGTGCGTTGAACAGTCTCGGATCGGGCGCCGATGGACAGCCGGGGAAGCGCTGTCGGTCCGGATGAACCTGATCCGCAGTCCGTGTATAGGCACGGGTAAAGTTGTGCGCCTTGGTGTCGAGCAGGGCGATGCCGGCGCCAGGGCTGAAGCCGCTGGTGATGACCCAGCGGGTATCGCCGATCTGCGCCATGTCCTCTGGGTGAGCCTGCCCACAGACCAGTTTGAAGCCAGAGGGGCTTGGACAGCCGCTCCCCTCGCTCGGCTGCGGACGATCGACCGGGACAGGAAGCGGTGCAGCGCGCGAGAGCGGGGCAAGGAGCAGACATGCGGCTACGGCGGCGGGCAAGACCCTCATCGGCTTCTCTTTTGGCAAAGCCGGGTGGCGGACGTCAGGCCACCACCCGACCGGAGAGATCACATCGTGGAGAACTTCAAGCCGATGTAGTAAGTGCGACCTACCGGGTTGTAGAGCGACGGGTCGGTGCTCCATTGCGAGCTCGATACGGTCACTGCACCCTTGTTTGTCAGATCGTTGATGCCTGCGCGAATCTGGAAGTTGTCACCCAACCAGTACGTGCCGTAAAGGTCGTAAGTGTTGTACGTCGGCGTCCCTGGCGCGGGCGTCTTGGGCGTGGTGACGCTGGTCACATCCTGCATGGCACCGAGGTAATGCCAACGGACGCCAACCGTCAAGTCCTGATTGCGATATCCCAGGGTCGTCATTGCCTTCCAGCGTGGATGCGCGTTGCCGACCGAAATGGTGTTGATGAACTCCTGGTCAGCAGAACCAGGCAGGGTTTGGATCTTGAACGAATGGGCGTAACTGACGTAGCTGCTCAGGAACAGGGCGCCTGCGGCATTCATGCCCAGGCTGGAAAGGCTCGGTGCCCAATTGAACTGAAGATCCACGCCATCCGTCTTGAGGCTACCCAGATTCAGATATGGCGTTTCCACCAGTTGCAACTGGCCGTTCACATCACGATGGAGAAGATCGCAGAACACGTTGCCTGGTGCATAGCTCGGATTGGAGCCGTCCAGGTTGTAGCACTTGCTCAGCGTGGTCAGGCCTGGAACCACCGAAATGACGTTGCTGATGTCGATGTTGTAGTAGTCAACCGAAGCCGTCATGGTGGAGAACAACGCAGAATCGGAATTGGACATCCACTGGAAGCCTGCGTTGTACGTATTGGCTGTTTCAGGGCTGAGGTTGGGGTTGCCGCTCTGCACGCCAGCGACAGCCGTAGTCGGGAAGATGTAACTGTCGATAACCGACGCCGGGATGCCCTGGGTCATGCACAGTTGACGCACGCTGGCTCCGCCGGCGCCCGTCCTTGCCGGAGAACGGATGTCGCAGGGATCACCGATGGTCGCTGGCGGGGTGCCGAAGGGAACCTGCACGCCCTGCGCTGCAGCGAACAGTTCGCCGATATTGGGGGCGCGGACGGCGCGCTGGTAGCCGCCCCGGATCAGGAGCGAGTCCACGGGGCGCCATTTCAAGTCCGCCTCATAGGCGTTCACGCCACCGGAGGTGTTGTAATCGGAGCGGCGGTACGCCGCGCCGAGATTGAGGCTCTTGGCGAACGGCAGGTCAGCCAACAATGGGACGTCCACCTGGACCGCGCCTTCCTTCACATTGACGTTGCCGTGAGCCGGCGCCGCGGCAATGACCGCTTCGATGTCCTGTGCCGCGAGCGAGGTGTCGGGCGCATATACGTAGGTGTTGCGGCGGGCGTCAGCCAGCAAGGCCAGCTTGACCGGCCCGGCTGGCAGGTCGAACAGGGAGCCGGTGACAGAGCCCTGTACGATATTCTGCGTCAGTTTTTCCTGGCTATGCGCCGTGGTGGTCATGTACGCGAGGCACGCCGGAGAGATATTCGTGCTGTTGACGATCCCGAACGGGTTGAAGCCGCCGGCGCAAATCGAATTGCCGCCATCGGGTGCGTTCAACAGGTTCTGGACCCGACTTTTCAGTACCGAGTTGCCGAGGGACTGGTCGTGACTGGTGGAGTCGTGCGACACATAGACATCGTAGGTCCAATCCTTGAAGGGTAGCGTGCCCTTGCCCCCGACCAAATATTGCGCCGTCGTGTACAAGTCGTCCGAGTTCTTGTAGGGCACCCCGACATAGCGCCCGTTCCATGTGAAGGCGGCGTCCGGATTGGGCCGTGAAGCCAACAGTGTCCTTAGATCGGCCGGGATGAACGGGTTGGTGGTCGGGATCGTTGTGAGCTTCCCGAATTGGGTCAAGCTGCCGCCACTCTCGCTGAAGATATCCGAGTTGACGTACATGAACTGACCGTACAAGGTAAAGCTTGGCGTGAGGTCATAATCAAACTTGCTGAATGCCTGCTTGCGCCTGACCGGGCTGCCGATGATGAATTGCGGCCCGACCGGCATGCGGACATTCCCGCCCAATACAGCGTACGCACCCGACCTGGGGCCAAGATAATTCTTGGCGCCCGTCTGGGTGAACAAGGTGCCGTTGTCGTTGAAGCCAAGATTCAGCGTATTTGAAACCGGGGCAAACGGTCCATAGCTGGCGAACAGCGAGTTGACGGCAGTGGCGCTGGGCAAGTTCGTCGCAGACGGAACGAAGGTTCCTGGGCCGATGTACGACGATGGCGTGACCAGATCGAAGAAGCTGCGGCGCGAGCCCTGGAGGGCTTGGCCGTCGGTGTAACCGAGTGACAGCAGCATATGGCCCTTGCCACCGTCGAAAGCGGAACCCAATGCGACCGACGCCGCCCGCTGTGCAAAGTCGCTCTTCGTGGAGTTGCCGTACTGTACGTCTCCCTTGATCCCGTCGAAGTAAGGAATCGTGTGGAAGTTGACGACGCCCGACATGGCATCCGATCCATAAATGGCGGAGGCCCCGCCCGTGATCGTGTCCACGTCTCCGACCGCTGCCTCCGGTATAAGGTTGATCGCCACGGCGCCTGAACTGCTCGCCAGCGGCAGCCGGCGTCCATCGAGAAGCACGAGGTTGCGGTTTGCGCCCAACCCGCGCAGGTTGACCGTTTCGATGCCGCCACCACCGCCCAGGAATACGCTGGATGTCGCGTTGAACTGTGGCAGTTGATTGATGACTCCGACCGTTGAGGTGTCACCAGTCGATTCCTTGAGAGACGACATGTCGATGGTGACGATCGGGCTGGAGGAGACTGCATTGGGAATGGGGATCAAGGATCCGGTGACCACGACAGCCTTGAGCGCGGTGGCTGCACTCGAGGCAGGGGCAGGCGTTGCTTGGTCCTGCGCAAACGCCGGCGTGGCGATGCCGGCGCTTGCAGCCAGGCCAACCAGGATCGCCGCCACGAAGGGTCGAATTTGCAGCGTGGCAGGCATTTCGGCACGATGTCGGATGCAGTTCTGGGCTTGTGAACTCATAAGATCTCCAGGAAATCCCCAAGTGATTGGTCGAGGCGGCGGACACTCGCCGACATGGCCTTGGCGTGCGTGCCAAGTAAGCGTAATCGGACTATACGGACCAGTTCGTACATGTCAATGTGCGACGCAACAATGCTTGGCGTGGCTGCCGACGGTGGCCACGCCTTTGGTGCGAGCTATTTCTTTATGGCGGAGTCGCCGATGACCGACTCGAAGAAATCGATCGACTGCTGGAGCGCGGTCTTGCTTGCGCGCTGGGTGGCTTCGGTGGTCTTGCCGATCCAGCTATGACCGACCCCAGGCAGCATGACCAACTTGGTGTGCACGCCTGCCTTGCGCAGTGCCGCCTCAAATTCCCTCGACTGCTCGGGGTTGACCGTGGTGTCATCGGTGCCAGCCATCAGGAGGATCGGCGGATCAGAGGCGTCGACGTAGGTGATGGGTGAGGGGCGCCGCAGTTGTTCTGGCGTGCACGGTCCGTGGCAGCCCAGGAACGTCGACACGGGGGTGGGCTCGGACGGGCTTCCCGCCTTCTTGGCCTCGGCGTATGACGTCGTAAAGTTGTATCCGCCATACCAACCGACAGCGCCTTGGACGCAGTCCGAAACCTCATCCGCACCCTTCGGCGCCGAAGCACTCACTTCGACGTTCGGCGCATTGGGTGTGGAGCGCACGGGTGGATCCAACGCCGTCACGCCGCACGAGACTGCGGCCAGCGCAGCGAGCTGTCCTCCGGCGGATTGACCCCACGTCATCGCGCGATTGGGATCGAGGTGGTACTTCGTCGCATTTACGCGCAGCCAACGGATCGCCGCCTTGACGTCCTGGATTGCCGCGGGTGAGGGAGCCTCACTCGAAAAGCGGTAGCTGACCGCGGCGACCGCGAATCCGTGTGCCGCGATCGACGCCAGCACGGTGGGCCAGTCCACGAATGCACCCATGAGCCGTTTGCTGCCCCATGCCCAGCCACCGCCGTGGATGTATACGATCCACGGCCGGGGGCGGGCGTCCTTGTAGGACGCCGGCGGCAGGTACAGGTCGAGCAGCATTGGCCGGTAGCCACTCAGCGTCTGGTAAGTCAGGTCGGGATAGACCGTGGCGCCGTTGGCGAACTTGATCGGCTTTCCACTCAGCGCGTCGGCACCCGCGTCGCGAACCGATCCGGCCACCTGGGCCTGGTCCGCGATCTGTGCACCGATCGTCGCCCCTGGGGCGGCGGCCGCGGAAGAATTGATGGAGGTGGCGAGCCCGGCGCAGGCAAGACTTGTGGCCAGTGCGATTGAAACTCTCATAAGGTCTCCCG
Organism: Rhodanobacter sp. FW510-R10; assembly: GCF_058781105.1. Classification (NCBI taxonomy): domain Bacteria; kingdom Pseudomonadati; phylum Pseudomonadota; class Gammaproteobacteria; order Lysobacterales; family Rhodanobacteraceae; genus Rhodanobacter; species Rhodanobacter sp. FW510-R10. The sequence continues at coordinate 1,940,238 of NZ_JBYSWL010000001.1, forward strand.
TATCAGCAGCCGGTCAAGGCTGGATCGACGCATGGTGGCGCTCCATGAACGCGCGTTTTCAGCCAGGAATGCTGCCCCTCGAAAGCAATGGCTGTGCCGTTAGGGAAGGTCTGAATAATTGCCGTCATCCCCGCGAGGCGCTCTTCAACAGCCGAAGGCTGGTCAAGCGGGGATCCAGTGAGGTTACGTTGTTGAAATCAAAGACACTGGATGACCAGACATTCGTCTGTTGAAAAGCGCCTCCCGCTTTCGCGGGAATGACGATCAAGAGCGAATTGTTCAGAGCTTCCTTAGAGGGAGAAATGCAATCCAACGTAGTAGGTTCGCCCGAGCAGGTTGTACACGTATGGATTCGTGCCGATTTCCGAGGTGGCAACCGGCAGTGGGCCCTTGTTCGTGAGATTGTTCAAACCGGCCCGCAGTTGCAACTCATCGTTCACGAAATACGTGCCGAACAGATCAAAGGTGCTGTATGAACTTGTTCCGGGCGCGGGGTGTGCCGGGTTCGTCACGCTGGATATGTCATTCATCCCACTGAGATAATTCCACCGCAAGCCGACGGTGAAGTCTTGGTTGTTGAAACCCACTGACGTTATGGATTTCCACTTGGCAAGTGCGGTACTGCCCACGGCGGCTTGCGAAATGGTGTTGACAAACTCCTGTTCCGGCCCATTGGGCAAAGTCTGGATCTTGTACGAGCGGGTGTAACTGACTTGGCTGTTGAGGAAGAGTGCGCCGGCCGCGTTCATGCCGAGGCTGTGCAGGCTCGGTGCCCAGTTCAGTTGCAGATCAACGCCGTCCGTCTTGAGGCTGCCCAGATTCAGGAATGGCGTGACCAGAGTCGTCATCAGCCCATTCTGGTCACGTTGGATCAGCTTGCAGAACTGGTTGTCCGGAGAATAGCTTGGATTGGAGCCGTCCAAGTTGAAGCACTTGGACAACGATGTGGTGCCGGGCACGGCACTGATGACCTGCTGGATGTCGATGTTCCAGTAATCAACGGACGCCATCAGCGTACTGAACAGGTCGGAACTTGAAGTGGACGTCCATTGGAATCCAGCGTTCCAGGTATTGGCGCGCTCAGGCTTGAGGCTCGTATTGCCACTGGTCAGGCCGCCCACCGCGGTGGTCGGAAACATGTAGGTATCCGTGACCGCCGCGGGCATGCCTTGTTGAATGCACAGCTGCCGGACGTTGGCGGCATTGGGGCCGCTGCGTGCGGAGGAGCGGATGTCGCATGGGTCGCCCGTGGCGATGGGCGGCGTGCCGATACTGACTGTCGCGCGGTTTGCGGCACCGAAATACTCGTTGATGTTTGGTGCGCGGACCGCACGTTGATAGCCAGCGCGTATCAGCAATGAATCAACGGGCCGCCACTTGAGGTCGGCCTCATAGGTGTTCACGCCGCCAGCCAGGCGATACTTTGAATACCGATACGCCGCATCCGCAGTCAAGCTCTTGGCAAAAGGCAAGTCGGAGAGGATCGGTATCTCGACTTGCGTTGCCAATTCCTTGACCTGGGTGGCGCCAGACGAGGGCAGGGACGCGCCGGTTGCCTCGATATCCCCTGCGGCCAGCGAGGTATCCGGCTCGTAGCGATAGTTGTCACGGCGAACGTCACCCAATACCGCGAGTTTGACCGGTCCGGCCGGCAGGTCGAACAGTGAGCCCTGGACTGTGGCCTGCGCGATGTTCTGGTTCAACTTCTCGCGGCTGTTGGCCGTGGTGGTGAGATAGCTGAGGCAGGCTGGCGACGTGCTGAGGCTGTTTGCCAGGCCAAACGGATTGAAACCGCCGGCGCAAATGGACGCGCCGCCATCAGGGGCGTTCAATAATGTTTGGAGCCGGCTGCCCAACACGGCGTTGAATATCTGCGAGGTGTGGTCCATCGAGCTGTGTGAAACGTACGCGTCGTACGTCCAGTCGCCGAGGATCTCGCCTTTTGCGCCCATGAGGAACTGCGTCGTCGTGTAATCATCGGCGATGATGCGCGTGGGCACCTCGACAAAACGTGCGTTCCAGGTGAAGGATGCTGCCGGATTCGGCCGCGATGCCAACAACGTCTGCAGGTCGGAGGGAATGAATGGATTGGTAGCCGGCACCGAGGGCACGAATATCTGGACCAGGCTCAAGCCACTGTTCCACTTCGATTCCGAGTTCACATACATGAACTGCCCGTACAGGTCGACGTGGGGAGAGAACTCATAGTCGAACTTGGTGAAGGTCTGCTTGGTCTTGACCGGATTGGCGAGCGCCGTTTGTGGTCCGACCGGCATCCTGACGTTGCCGCCAAGAATGGCATAGCCCCCGGTTGTTGGGCCCTTGTAGTTCTTCGCGCCGGTCTGGGTAAACAGCGAGCCGTCATCGTTGAAACCAAGGTTCAACGTGTTGGGGACGGGGGTCGCCACGCCATAGCTTCCAAACAGCGCATTGACGACGCCCTGGTTCGGCAGGTTGATGCCAGAGGGCACGAACGTGCCTTGCCCGATGTACGACGAGGGCACCGCATTCTTGAAGAAGTCGCGCTTTGCGCCCTGCATCCCCTGGCTGTTGGTGTAACCCAGGGCGAGTAATACGTGCCCCTGGTTGTCGGTGCCAAACGATGAACCAAGCGCCACGGAAGCCGCTTGCTGGAACAGGTCATTTTTCGTCGTGTTCCCGTACTGCACGTCGCCCTTGATGCCGCTGAAATAGGGTACGGTCAGGAAGTTGACGACGCCCGAGACGGCATCGGAGCCGTATACGGCCGAGGCGCCGCCCGTAATGATGTCGGCGCGATCAATGGCTGCTTCGGGGATGAGGTTGGTCCCGACGTTGCCGTTGTTGTCGGCAGGCGGCAGGCGTCGTCCATCGAGGAGTACCAGATTGCGGTTGGACCCAAGGCCACGCAGGTTGATCGTCTGCACGCCGCTCCGCGTGAACAAGGTACCCGACGTCGCACTGAACTGCGGCAACTGGTTCAGGACGTTGGCGACCGATACGGAGCTCGTGCCCAACTTGAGGTCGCTCATGTCGACCGTGCTGATGGGACTCGCCGATACCTGGTTGGGTGAGCTGATCAACGAACCGGTGACGACGACCGCCTTGAGCGCGGTCGGCGCTGTCGAGGCGGACGCTGGCGCGTCTTGCTCGGCGAAGGCGGGCATTGCGGTCAGCGTGGCCAACGCCAGGGCGGCGATGACCGCTTTTGCACACGGCCGCATGCCGAGCTGAGTGGGCACTGGCGCCCCGCCTTGTACACCCATGTTGCGATCGCTGCGCATATTCGGAACCCTCTGGAAGGCAGTTGCTACTGCACGTGACTCCGTGCCCACCGCGACGACGATACGGACTAGTTCGTACATGTCAATGTGCAACGCAGCAACCGTACCGGCTGTGCACGCGTCCGGCGCGCCCGTCCGTGCTCAATCGATCTCGACGCGATGCACGTCGCCGACGATGAAGACGTACGCCAGCGCACCGATGGCAGCCACTGCACCGACGTAGAAAAGTGCGCCGAAGAACGAGCCGGTGGCGCCGACGATGATGCCGATGACGATGGGCGTGATGATGCCGGCAAGGTTGGCAACGAGGTTGAAGATGCCGCCGCTCAGTCCGAGGTGGCGCTTGGGTGCGACGTCGGTCAACAAGGTCCAGCCAAGCCCGACCATGCCCTGGCCGAAAAATGCCACGGACATGATGAAGATAACCACGGTGTTGCTGACGACGTAATTGGCCGAGACGATGGTGGCGGCGAGTACCAGGCCGGTCAGGATCGGCAATTTTCGTCCCAGGCTGGCGTTGCCCGTGCGCGCGATGATGCGGTCAGAGAGCCAGCCACCGGCAATCAGGCCAATGGACGCAGCGATGAAGGGCATTACCACGAAAAATCCAGCGTTCAGCCACTCCATGTGTCGCTGGGTGATGAGGTAGGTGGGGAACCAGGTAAGGAAGAACACCAAGGTCGAATTGCCGCCGAACTGACCAATCGCCGCGCCAAGGATCTGGCGCTTGCGCAGCAGGCGTCCGACGTTGCGCCAGTCGAAGCGTACAGCTTCATTTTCGTGACCGAGGCCGCCGCCTGCTGCGATATAGTCCAGCTCCGCCTGGTTGACGCGTCGGGACTGGTGTGGATCTCGATAGCTGCGTATCCACACCACGGCGAACGAGAGGCCGATGAGTCCGGTGATGATGAACAGGCTGCGCCAGCCCAGGGTCACCACGATCCAGAACAACAGGGGACTGAAAAATGCCAGCCCGAAGTACTCGCCCACCGTGAACGCACTGGTCGCCCGCGCCCGCTCATGCTGCGGGAACCAGGTGCTCAGGATCCGGCTGTTGGCGGGGAAGCAGGGCGCTTCGGCGATGCCGAGGCCCAAGCGGTAGGCCAGCAACGAGTACAAACCGGTGGAGAGGCCTTGCAGCAGGGTGAACAGCGACCACACCGCCATCGACCAGAAATAGGCCAGGCGCACGCCGATGCGGTCGATGAACGCGCCGCCGGGAATCTGCGCGGCAACGTAGGTCCAGGAGAAAATGGAAAAGACCACACCCATCCAGACGTCGTTGAGACCCAGGTCTTTGGACATGGCCGGGGCCGCCACGCTGATCACCGTGCGGTCCAGGTAGTTGATCATGGTGCCGATGCTGATCAGCAGCAGGATGAGCATCCGTGCGCGACTGCGGCGCGCAGGTTCGGGGTGCGTGGTCGGCGCCGTTGCCCCCATCATGTTCAGCCTGCGGCCGCGACAGAAACTGGATGCTCCCCTTGCAACGCGACGAGCGCATCGAAGTCATGCAGCATATTGGTTGCGTTGGCCTCGATGCCCGTGAACAACCGGAACGCACGGGCAGCCTGGTGTACCGCCATGCCGCGGCCATCGACAGTCTGACAGCCGAGCCGGCGCGCCAGGGCGAGCAATTCGGTTTCCAGCGGGAAATACACGATCTCTGCCAGCCAGTGTCTGGGCTTCAACATGTCGGCCGGCAGCGGCAGGCCGGGGTAGTGGGCCATGCCGGTAGGGGTGGCATGGACGATGCCGTCGGCTTGCGCGATGGCCGATCCGAGATCGGTCACCACCGAGGCACGGCCGGCGCCGAAGCGGTGCGACAACGCGGCCACGAGATTGTCCGCGCGTATGGCGTCCAGGTCATGGATGTGCACGTGGCCGGTGCCGAGGTGCATGAGTGCGTGCGCCACGGCGGCGCCGGCCCCGCCGGCACCGAGCAGCACGACATCGTGTTTGCGCGCCGACGGCAGGTTCTCCCGCATGTTCTGCTCGAATCCCCAGCAATCGGTATTGTGGCCGATGCGGCGGCCATCGCGGAACACCACCGTGTTCACCGCGCCGATGGCAGCGGCGTTTTCCGAAAGTTCGTCAAGCAGTGGGATCACCGACTGCTTGCATGGATGGGTGATATTGAGCCCGCGGAATCCCGCAAGTTGTGCGGCATTGAGAAGTTGGGGCAACGGGTCTTCGCCAAGACGGAGCAAGTCAAGGTCCATCAAGCGATACATGTAGCGCAAGCCACGACGGTCGCCCTCACCCTCATGCATGGCTGGCGTCAGCGACGCCTGGATTCCGGCGCCAATCAAGCCCACCAGACAGGACGGCTTCTTTTCAATCATGATGCATGGATCCTTGTGCTTCCAGACGCGTGGTGCCGGGCTGTTGCAGCCTGCATGCGCGAGCCGCTCAATCGGTAGCCACGTGCGATATGTGCTTGCCTGGCGAATAGATGTCCAGGATGTTCCAGAAGCCAGTGGTCGGGGTAGGGTTGTTTTTCATCATGACGTCGATGACGAACGGCCGTTTTGACTGCAGGGCGCGCTCCAGGGCGGGCTTCAACTCACTTGCCGCGCCGATGCGTATTCCTTCGCAACCGTACGCGCGTGCGATGGCGGCATAGTCGGGCTTGAGGTCCTGCACGCCGTTTTCCGCCTCCGGAAAGACGCAGCCATAGCTGGTGCCGTAGTGCGCCTGCTCCAGGCCGGCAATGGTCCCGAACGCGTTGTTGTTCATTACCAGCCAGATAATCGGCAGTTGCTCGGCTGCCGCCGTGGCCAGCACCGAGGGGTTTTGGCCAAACCCACCATCGCCGACCAGGGACAGCACAGTGCGCTCGGGTGCCGCGAGCTTGGCTCCCACGGCTGCCGGCGGGCCAAAGCCCATGGTCGCGTAGCCGCCGGGGGTGAGGATGCTGCCTGGCGTGTAGGCGGGGAACTGCTGGCCGACGCCGTTCTTGTTCCAGCCCACGTCGGTAGTGATGATCACGTCACGCGGCATCACCTCGCGCACTTCGGCCAGGATGCGCTCAGGCATCATCGGGAATGCGTCGCTCTTTTGCATCGCCGCGTTGCTGGCCGCGAATGCGGCACGTTGCGTGGCGATGTGCTGCTTCGTGGCTTCGTCCTGCCGGCCGGCAGGATAGAGTTCCTTGGCCACGTCCAGAAGGACGCTCAGGGCCTGCTTGGCGTCGGCCACCACGCCGAGCGCGACCGGGAAGTTGCGCCCGATTTCGCTCGGTTCGATGTCGATCTGCATCAACCTGGTGGGTGGAATATCGAATGTGTAGCCGCGGTACCAGGAACTGGAGTCGGCCTCCTTGAAGCGCGTGCCGATGGCCAGCAACTGGTCGGCTTCGAGACAGCTCCCGTTCGCCAGGTGCGTACCCCAGAACCCGGTCATGCCGAGCACGAAAGGATTGTCGTCGGGCAACACGCCCTTGCCCATCAGGCTGTGGGCCACGGGAATGGACATGTGCTGGACGAACGCACCGAGCTCGGCGCTGGCGCGCGCGCCAATCACGCCGCCGCCGGCGTAGATGACCGGGTGCTTGGCTTCGCCCAGCGCACGTACGATTTCAATCGCGTCGGCCCGATTCATGGAGGGACGCCGCAGCTGCTTCGTGTTGAGCAGTTGCTTTTCGAACGATGCAGGATCCAATTCCTTGGAAAACACATCCATCGGCACGTCGACGAGTACGGGGCCGGGTTGACCGCTTTCGGCAAGCTGGAAGGCCTTTTCCAGGATTTCCGGGAGCAGCGGAGCATGGTCCACGCGCCACGCGCGTTTGACGAACGGCCGGTAGATCTCGAACTGCGCGCCATCGGCGTGCAGGTTCACTTCCTGATGTGGATGTTTGCCGAAATAGTGGGACGGTACATCGCCGGAGATCACCACCATGGGGATGCAATCGAGCGCCGCATTCGCCACCCCGGTGGACGCGTTGGTCAGGCCTGGGCTCAAATGCGTGAGCAGCACCGATGCCTTGCCAGTGACGCGCGCATAGCCATCGGCGGCGTGGGCGGCAATCTGCTCGTGGCGTACCTCGATGAAGCGGATCGAGCTTTTCGACAACGCGGCCAGGACAGCGATATTCGTATGTCCACAGAGTCCGAACACGTGCCGAACGCCGCGCTTCTCCAGGTATTGGACCAGTAGTTCAGCGGCGGTGTTGGCCATGGTCAGAACGTCTCCGAGTTGAAGAATTCCCCGAACAGCTCCTGTTCGGACGGCCGGTCTTCGGCAATGGGACGGCTGACCCAGGTGGTTTGCAGGAAGTGCTTGAGATGGATGTTCTCGTTGGTGATATTGCCGCCCCAGATACCGCAGCCCAGACTTGAGGTCATCGGCATGCCGTTGGTGAACGAGCCGGCGTTCGCCTTGGATTGCGGTTGGCGCACCATCATGCGGCTGACTGGCGCGATGCGCGCAAGGCGGTCGATATGGCTGTCGTCGTGCGAATAAATGCCACAGGAATGGCCCTTGCCGCCGACCTCGTAGATCTGCTCGATCATCTGCAAGGCCTGGTCGAAACCGCGGTAGCGGTAGATCGCCAGCACGGTGGTGAGTTTTTCGTGCGACCAGTTGTGCTGTGGGCCGATCTTGTCGTTTTCCACGATGATGAACTTGCGGTCCGCTGGGATTGCAAAGCCAGCCGCCTGGGCAATTGCCTGTGGCGGGCAGGCAACCGTGTTCGGCAGGCGGTGGCCCTCGGCGTCCCACATCACTTTCTCGATGGCGGCGGCTTGGGCGGGGTCGACCTTGAAGCCGCCCTCGGCGATCAGCGCCTGCAGCATGGCGTCGTACAGCCGGTCGTCGACAAGGATGTTGCCGTCGGCCGAGCAACCAGAACCGAAGTCGGAAGTTTTTGACAAACGCGTATTGTGTGCCGCGACGTCGACGTCCGCGGTCTCATCGATGACCATCGTGGAGTTGCCTGCACCGACGCCGTACGCGGGTTTGCCGGAGCCGTAGGCGGCACGCACCATGGGCTGGCCGCCGGTGGCCAAGGTCAGGTCGCAGTTGGCCATCAGGTACTGGGTGGCCGGTATGGTCGGGGCCTCGATGCATTGGAACAGGTCCGCCGGTGCGCCCTGCCGCTTGAGTGCCTCGCGCATCACGCGGACCATTTCCAGCGTGGTGGCCTTGGCCCGTGGATGCGGTGAAAAGATCACGGCATCCAGTGCTTTCAGCGCATAGATCCCGGTATAGGCCGGAGTGAGGCCAGGATTGGTGGTTGGTACCAGCGAGGCAATCACGCCGGCTGGCTTGGCATATTTGACGATGCCCTTTTCAGGGATTTCCTCGATAATGCCGGTGCTCTTTTCGCGCAGCGCGTCACGCAGCACGCCCATGATCTTCATGCGCTTGGACCTGCGGCCTTGTGGATCGCCGAGCCGACTCTCCTTGACCCCCATTTCAGCAATGCGGGTGAAGGTCTTTTCATTGGCGGTGGCCCAACCCAAGGCCTGGCACAGCCGGTCGATCCGGGCCTGGTCGTAGTCCTTCACCTCGCGCATTGCAGCACGCGCACGCTGGATCATACCGTCGATGCTGGTGCGCTCGGCGTCGCTCAATTCTTTTGCCATGTCGTCTCCAAGGTGGGCCGAAGCGGGACCGTTTCCCTGCCCAGTCACACCGGCTCTGAGTATACGAACTAGTACGTCCAAGTCAATGAGTGGCACCGTTTGCGCAGCGGCTGCTTAGCCAAGGCAGGGTGTGCTCTCCCGGGAACGGTGATCCGATTGCGGGTCCGCGGATCGCTCACGGGTAGTCGCTGGATGAAGCCAGAGGCGCGGTCATGGTCATGTCATGGTCATGGCATGGTCCACCCTGCCACCACCAGCGCTCATGTTCACCGGAAGCGGGGCGGCGGGCCCTCCGCCCTCAGCGGTTCCTGGGAATGGCCCGAATCAGGCCTTTTTGGGACCAACCGGGTTCGGCGATTCGACGTAGGACAAGATCGCCTCGACGATCATGCGCCGATGCCTTGCGCGTACCTTAGGATCAAACAAGTCACAGTCGAACAACGCCTCGAACGTATGGCGGTTCGAGATGCGGAAAAAGCAGAACGCGCTGATCAACAGATGGACATCAAGTGCCACCAGGTTCTGGCGAAATTCCCCGGTTGCCTGCCCGCGCTCCAGGATGTCTTCCAAAGTATGGATGACGCTTTCGTTGATGCGCCGGATCGACGGCAGTTTTGAGATAGTTTTGGCGCGATGGATGTTCTCGGTACTCACCAGGCTGACGAACCGGGTGTGGTTCTCGTCGTATTCAAAAGTGACTTCAATGAGCTTCTGCAGCGCTTCGCGGGGCGGCATATTGGCAAGATCGGACTGTGCTTCCTCGGCGCGGATATCCCCGTAGGCTTTTTCCAGGACTGCGCTGTACAAGCCTTGTTTGCCGCCGAAGTAGTAATAGATCATGCGTTTGGAGGCCAGCGTGCGCTCGGCGATCGCATCCACCCGCGCTCCCGACAAGCCATAGGCGGCGAACTCTTCAGTTGCCACCTTGAGGATGTTTTGCCTGGTTTGCTCTGCCTCGGCGGCGACCGTCGAGGCGCGGCCGGCCGCGCGTTTCTTTGGCTTGGTACCGGTCGTCTCCCCTTTCTTGGCCATGCGTTGTGCTCCTGCGCGGTCGGCGGAGTCGTCCCCGCCGATGGCTGCCTGATTGCGCCGCTGAAAGCTGGCCATTCTACACGCGGTGTGCCGGCGCCGAAGAGCCACAAGGGCTACGGAGCGCCGCTCCCTATCTGGATGATGGTGTGGCGGCGGGCCGGCCCAACGGTTGCGTGGCGGCGATGAATCCCTTGGGTAAGCCTGCATCCACCAGGTGTCCATACAGCGGTTCGCCTGGCAGAGCCTGTGCCAACAACGTGCGCGCTTCCAGCAGTCGGCCGATGTCCACGCCCGTGCGCAAGCCCATGGCCTCAAGCAGGAACACCAGGTCTTCCGTGACGATGTTGCCGGTCGCACCTGGCGCGTAGGGGCAGCCGCCCAGCCCGCCCTGGGACGAGTCGAACGTGGTGACGCCGACATCCAGCGCCGCGACCACATTGGCCAAACCTTGCCCGCGCGTATTGTGTAGGTGCGCGGCACCCGCGAGCGCGCCGATTTCATGCCGCAGGCGCTTGAACATGCGCTTCACCTGTGTCGGGTTGGCGTAGCCCGTGGAATCGGACAGGCCGATGCTATCCGCTCCTGCCTTGGCAAGGCGTGCCGCCATTTCCATGACCCAGTCCTCCGACACGGGTCCTTCCATCGTGCAGCCGAAGGCAGTGGAAATGCCGACCTCGACAGTTGGCCGTGGATGGCTGTCCAGTCCATCGCGGAGCGTGCAGGTGATGCGGACTTGTTCGATCGCTTCCTCCGGGGTCATGCCGATGTTTTTTTCGCTGTGCATGCGCGATGCCGAGACCGGCATGGTCACGGTGTGGACGCCAGCGGCGAACGCACGCGCGGCGTGCTTCGCATTCGGTGCCAACGCCAGTACGGTGAGGCCGGGGATGCGGCGGGCAGCCCGCACCAGTTCGGGAGCGTCGAGCATTTGCGGCAGGCGCCGCGCGGAGACGAACGAGCCCACTTCGATCTCGCGCAAGCCAGCGGCGGCCAGCGCAGCGATCCAGCGCTGCTTGACCTCGGTCGGTATGGTCTGGTGGATGCTTTGCGCGCCTTCGCGTGGGCCGACCTCGCTGACGATGACGTCGACGGCCGGGGCTACGGTTTTCGATTCCATGCGTATTTCCTCGGGCTCGGACCTGCAGGCATCGAGCGATTGTCAGGCAGAGACGTGATGGACCGCGACCGGCTCGTGGTCCAGATGGCGCCGAGTCGCGTCCAATGCCAGGCGCACATATTCCACGTCTCCAAGAATACGGGCCAACGGCAGACGCGGAATCTCTAGCGCGTAGGGGATGTCCTGGGGCATCTGGGCCAGGATTTCCTTGACCCCCAGTCCGCCTTCGCCGGGGAACATCCGCTCCGCTCGTGCCTCGCGTATCAGCCCTTCGTTTGAGCTGGGGCGGGCCGCCGGGGCATCGCACAGGTGTGCGTAGCGGAACCAGTGCCTTGGCAATTTGGCCAGTTCGTCAAGCGATGATCCGGATCGTGCGAAATGCAGCATGTCGACCAGGATGCCGGCATTGGGGCGATCGGCCGCGCGCAGTATGGCCACGGCACTGGCGAGGTTTGGTGTTGCTGTCCACGACGGGAACTCGAGATTGGCAAAGACGCCCAACGGACGCGCCAGATCGCACAGTTGTCCGAACTGGTCGACTGCCCGATGCCGGTCCGGGTCAGGCAATTGCGCGATGACATCGTGCGCGCCAAGTTCAGCCGCCAGTTCCAGCAAGGGCAGGAGGTCCCTGGCCTGGTCGCCCGCGCCGATGCGTGCCAGTTCCAGGTCGAGGACCTTGACGCCGCTGTCTGCCAGGCGAGCCTTGGTTTCGCGCAGCAAATGCGCGTCTTCGGTCAATGCATAGAGAGGTTCGTCGGCGGCGACACGGTTGGCCCGCAGCCCGACATAGTCATATCCAGCCTTGGCTGCGGCATCGACCAAGGCCGGCGGCGGCAACAGCAGAGCCGACAATTGCGCCAACGAATACCGGTGTTTCATGCGATGACTCCTTGCGCCAGATGGCGGTGCAGCGTTGCCGCCATGGGCGTGGCCTGGCCCGGGCCGCAGCTTGGCCATCACGGCGACAGGTCAGGCCAAACCTCTTGTCAGGGCGCGGTGTTGGTTACAACATTCCCACGGCGATATGGTGGACGTACCAGATAGTACAGCAAGGATTGCAAGGGATGAAAGCGCTGGTGGGCCAGTTTGTGTGATGGCTGCCTATTGATCTGCTGCCGTCCTTGTAGGGGAGCGACGATGACCGACGTGCTGCGCATTACGGTACCGATCTACCTCACCATCCTGGCCGGCTACCTTGCCGTGCGCACCGGGCGCGTGCAGGCGACGGACAACCATGCGCTGGGCCGCTTCGCGATCAACTTTGCATTGCCGGCACTCGTATGCATGGCGATTGCCGGACAGCGGTTGGCCGATACCCTGAACTGGGCGTATATCGGTTCCTACTTCGTCGGTTCCGCCGGCCTCGGCCTGGCGGTGTTGGCGGGCATGCGCTGGATCGGGCACCGTGGCGAAACCGCGGCGGCGGTTTACGCGCTGGGTGCGGTGTCATCCAACAGCGCGTTCGTCGGGTACCCGGTGCTCCTGCTGGCGGTGCCGAAGGTGGCGGGAACTGCCCTGGCACTGAATACCGTCGTCGAAAACCTGATGGTCATGCCGCTGTTCTTGTTCCTGGCGGAATCCGGTTTTGGATCGGGGACGGCGGGGCACTCGGCGCTGGGCGCAATCGGCAGGGTGATGACGCGGCCGCTGGTCATCGGCTTGTTTGCGGGCCTGCTCGTGGCCCTGTCGGGCTTGCAGATTCCGATCTTCGCTTCGCGGACGATGGAGATGTTTGCCCAGGCCAGCGGGGTCCTGACCTTGTTCTTTGTGGGTGGCACGCTGGCCGAGTCACGAATGTCACACCTGCTTGGGGGCGTGGTTTCCCTCGTGTTGGCGAAGCTGGTGTTGCATCCGCTGGGCGTCTGGGTGGCCATTGCATCGATCGGCACGGCACTGTTCGGCGGCCTGGACGCGGATTTGAAAATTGCTGCGGTGCTGATGGCGGCGATGCCGGTCATGGCCATGTACTCGGTACTGGTGCAGCGGTACCACGCCGAGGACCGCGCGGCCGCCGCCTTGCTGCTGACGACGTTGGGATCCTTCGTCACCCTCAATGTGCTGCTTTGGATGTTGTTGCGACACGCATCCTGAGCGGCTGGCCGTCCGGCGGGAAACGGCTCGGAAGGCCGTCCCGACCGCTTCGTGGCGGGCGGCTGCGGGTGGTATCGGCATGCGCGCCGGCGTATCCTTCAGCGGTTTGAGACGCCCCGATCGGGTCTTTCCACCAACCAAGCTGATGCCATGTCCTCCAATTCTTCGGTGCCCGGTAATTCTTCCTCCATAGCGGTGTTTGACGAGCTGAAAAAGCTCGGCCTGTCGCCGCAGCGCCTGGCTTCGGCCCAGGCCTTTTGCAATGCGTTTTTCTCGCGCATGAGCAGCAGCGATGGGGAGTTGCACGCGCCCGCCCAATGGGCGGTGATCGTCGCCAGTCTGCTGGACTTCATGCAACAACGCCGCCCGGGTCAGACTCTGGTGCGGGTGCTCAACCCGAAGGAAGCCCATGGCGGGCGGAGCCTGCTGCAGATCGTCACCGACGACATGCCGTTCCTGGTTGATTCGACCAGCATGGTCCTGGCCCATCGGCAAACCGTCCATGCGGCCATCCATCCGGTGCTTGGCGTGGTGCGGACCACGTCCGGTGAATTGACTGGGATGACGGAGCGCGCCGAGGCGGGTCAGGGCGCCACACTTGAATCGATCATGCATTTCGAGATCGACCGGGTACAAGACGCGGACCGCGCAGCCTTGGTCGAAGCCGTGGAAGCGGCACTGGACGACGTGCGTGCCGCCGTGGGCGACTGGGAACCGATGCGCGGGAAGGCTTCGGCCATCGCCCAGGATTTGCCGCAGCGCCAGCTGCCGATCGGTTCTGCTGCCGTGGCTGAGGCCAGCGAGTTCCTGCGTTGGCTGACGGCGGACAATTTCACCTTCCTCGGTTACCGCGAGTACGAGGTGCTCGAGGAGGGTGGCGAACCCATGTTGCGCGCGGTTGCCTCCTCCGGGCTGGGTATCCTGCGCAACGATGCGCGCACCATGGCGCCGCGTTCACTGCAATCGCTGGTGGCGACGGCGCTGCCGCAATCGGGCGCCACCGACGCGATCATCCTGACCAAGACCAATGCCCGCTCCGATGTCCATCGCGCCGGCTACATGGATTACGTCGGGGTACTGAAGTTCGATGCCGCCGGCAAGCCGGTGGCCGAACAGCGCTTCCTGGGCCTGTTTTCGTCCAACGCCTACATGGCGCGCCCGCAGGACGTCCCGTTGTTGCGTCACCGCGTGGCCGCGGTCCTGGCCCGCTCCGGACTCAGGCGCGATTCTTACTCCGGGAAGGCCCTGCAGCATGTCCTGGAGACGCTGCCGCGCGACGAGTTGCTGCAGAGCACGGAAGACGAGCTGTTCACCAGCGCGATGGGCGTGCTCGAGCTGCGCCAGCGTCCACGCACCCGGCTGTTCGTGCGTCGTGACCGCTACAGCCGGTTTTTCAGCTGCATGGTGTATGTGCCGCGTGACCGCTTCAGCACCACGGTGCGTGAGCGCATCGAGGCGCTGCTCAGCACGGCCTTGCGCGCCGAGCAGCTGGATTCGACGGTGCAGATGGGCGAGGGCACGTTGGCGCGCATCACCCTGGTCGTGCGTCCGAAGATTGGTGACCGCCCCGAGTACGACCTGCCCACCCTGGAGCAGGGAGTGACGACCATCGTCCGTGATTTCGCCGATGACGTACGCGATACGTTGATCCGGCGGCACGGCGAGCAGGATGGCGTGGTGCTGGCCAACCAATATGCGCGCCTGTTGCCGCCCGGTTATGTGGCCGACGTCGACGCGACCGTTGCCGCCCAGGACATCTATCAGCTGTCATTGCTCCAGGGCGACGACGCCTTGCGTACCCTGCTGTACCATCCGGCCAACCAGCCGGACACCTTGCGCTTCAAGGTCTATCGCAGCGGTGGTGACATTGCCCTGTCCGAGGTTTTGCCGCAGTTGGAAAATCTCGGCCTGCGCGTGCTTACCGAGCATGTCTATGAGATCCCCGATGCCGCGCGACCGCAATCGATCCAGGATTTCGAGGTACAGCCGGTCGGCGCGCTGGCGTTTGACGTCGGCCAGGTCGGCAGCTTGTTCGAGGATGCCTTCGCCCATGTATGGCGCGGGCATGCGGAGAACGACGGCTTCAACCGCCTGGTGCTCGGCGCCAAGCTCAGCTGGCGCCAGGTGGCGATGCTGCGTGGCTATTGCAAGTACCTGCTGCAGGTAGGGGTGACGTTTTCCCAGGCCTACATGGAAAACGCACTCAACCACTATCCGGCCGTCGCCGGCCTGATCGTCGAGCTGTTCCTGGCCAAGTTCGATCCCGAGCGCGAGACCGCGGGTGACCGCGCCGCCGCTACCACCGCGTTCGTGGCCGAAATGGAAATGCTGATCCCGGCGAAGGTGCAAAAGGTCCAGCCGGGTTTGGTCACCGGGCTTGGCGAGGCGATGGGCCAGCCGCGGGACGTCCAGATGGCCGCGCTCGAGCGCGCCATCGGTGTGCTGCTGGAGAATGTCGACAGCCTGGACGAAGACCGCATCCTGCGCAGCTTTGTCGCCGTCATCCGCGCCACTTTGCGCACCAGCTTCTTCCAGCTGTGGGACGGCGCGCCACGTCAATACATCAGCTACAAGTTCGACTCGCACAAGGTGCCGGACTTGCCGAAGCCCGTGCCGTTCCGGGAAGTGTGGGTCTACGCGCCGCGCACGGAGGCGGTGCATCTGCGCTTCGGGCCAGTCGCCCGCGGCGGCTTGCGCTGGTCCGACCGGCGCGAGGATTTCCGCACCGAAAGCATGGGCCTGGCCAAGGCGCAGATGCTGAAGAACGCGGTCATCGTGCCGGTGGGTTCCAAGGGTGGTTTCTTCGTCAAGAAGCCACCGGTCGGCGGCGATCGTGACGCCCAGCTTGCCGAGGGCATTGCCTGCTACCAGATGTTCAACCAGGGCATGCTCGACATCACCGACAATCTGGTGGACGGCAAGGTGGTGCACCCGGCGAACGTGGTTCGTCATGATGCCGATGACCCGTACCTGGTGGTGGCGGCGGACAAGGGCACGGCCAAGTTCTCCGACATCGCCAATGCGATTTCCGAAGGCCACCACTATTGGCTGGGTGACGCCTACGCCTCGGGCGGCTCGCATGGCTACGACCACAAGGGCATGGGTATCACGGCGCGCGGCGCCTGGGAATCGGTCAAGCGTCACTTCCGTTCGCTCAATCGCGATTGCCAGACGCAGGATTTCACATGCGTCGGTATTGGCGACATGTCCGGCGACGTGTTTGGCAATGGCATGTTGCGCTCGGAGCACACCTGCCTGGTGGCGGCGTTCGACCATCGGCATGTGTTCCTCGATCCGCATCCGGACCCGGCGCGCTCGTTTGCCGAACGCGAGCGTCTGTTCAAGCTGCCGCGCTCCAGTTGGGACGACTACGACCGCGCGCTGATTTCCGCCGGCGGCGGCGTCTATGCACGCACCCTGAAGTCGATACCGGTTTCGCCGGAGGTACGCGAGGTCCTGGGCCTGCCGGCCGACGTCGAGCACATGGCGCCCAATGAGCTGCTCAGCGCCTGCCTGAAGGCACCGGTCGACCTGCTGTACAACGGCGGCATCGGCACCTACATCAAGGCGAGCACGGAAAGCCATGCCGACGCCAGCGACCGGGCAAACAACGCTCTGCGCATCAACGGCGCGGAGGTGCGCGCGACGATCATCTGTGAGGGCGGCAACCTCGGCATGACCCAGAAGGGCCGCATCGAGGCCGCGCAGCACGGGGTGATCCTCAACACCGATTTCATCGACAACTCCGCAGGCGTGGGTACCTCGGACCATGAGGTCAATATCAAGATCCTGTTGAACGACGCGGTGGCTCGTGGCGAGATCACCGTGGACGGGCGCAATACGCAACTGGCGTCGATGTCCGACGAAGTGGCGCGGCTGGTGTTGCTCGACAACTATCGGCAGAACCAAGCCATCACCTTGATGGAGCATCAATCGGTATCACGCCTGGGCTCGATGGCGCACTTCATCCGCACCCTGGAAGCCGAAGGTTCGCTCGATCGCCAGGTGGAGAACCTGCCCAGTGACGCGGAGCTGGCCGAGCGCAAGAGTCGGGGCCTGGGGCTGACCCGGCCAGAGCTGGCGATCCTGCTGTCCTACGACAAGATCCGACTGTTCCAGCAGTTGCTGGATTCGGACGTCCCCGAGGATGCCTACCTGTCCAAGGAGCTGGTGCGCTATTTCCCGTTGCCATTGCACGAGAAGTACGCCGAAAATATGCAGCGCCACCGCCTGAAGCGGGAAATCATCGCCACCGTGGTGACGAACTCCACGATCAACCGCATGGGCGCCACGTTCATGCTGCGCATGCAGGAAGACACGGGACAAGGCCCGGGCGCGATTGCCAAGGCCTATACCGCGGCGCGTGAAATCATCGATGCGCGGAAGCTCTGGGCCCAAGTCGAGGCCCTGGACAGCAAGGTGGCCGAAGACACCCAGATGGAGGCAATCAAGCAGATCTGGTCGTTGCTGCGTCACCTCACGCGTTGGCTGCTCAATCGACCAGGCAGCGTCCTTGGTATCGCCGACACCGTCGAGCGTTATCAGAGCGGCGTATCCGCGCTGCGCAACGCCTTGCCGGGTGTGCTCAACGACAAGGGCAAGGCGGCGTTTGAGCAGAGCCAGCAAGAGTGGCTTGGCCTCGGCCTTCCGCCTGAGTTGGCGCTGCCGTTGGCGCGGCTGCCGGCGTTGCGTGCGTCGCTGGACATGGTCGAGGTGGCAACCCAGACCCGGCAACCGGTCGAACAGGTGGCCAGCGTGTTCTACGAGTTGGGCGAGGCGCTGGACCTGGAATGGCTGCGCACCCAGATCGAGGCCTTGCCGGTGGAAGGACGCTGGCACGCGCAGGCACGCGGCTCGCTGCTCGACGAGCTGAACCACCAGCATCGCGCCCTGGCGTCGCAGGTGGCGGCTTCGGGCCACCCGGGCAGCAGTGGCCCGGCGTTGGTCGCGGCCTGGCTGCAGCGCGACGATCCGACCTTGAAGTACACGCGCAGCATGTTGGCGGAGATTTTCACGCAGACTGCGGATTACCCAATCGCCTCGGTTGCGGTGCGGCGCCTTGCGCAATTGGCGCAAGTGGCCGCGGTTTGAGGTGTCGGCCCGGCCCACGCCGCTTGGCGTGGGCTGGACCTCTGCGTCGCCGGAACGTCGCGTGCGCGCGTTTCCGCGGATGGTTGTGCAGGGCTTCGTGGGATGGGTACTTTGCCGTCAGTCGGCATACTTCGCCGCGTAGGATGCGCCCATGCGTTTTGCGATCGTCGCCAGTGAAATCGAGCAAGCCCAGCAGGCCCGGAGCCGGCTCATCGAGCGTTATGGCGATGTGCCGGTCGCCGACGCCGACGTGATCATCGCCTTGGGCGGCGACGGGTTCATGTTGCGGACGCTGCATGCCCATCGCGGCAGGGGCATTCCCGTCTACGGCATGAAGCTTGGCCGCGTCGGCTTCCTGATGAACAAGTATCGTCAGCGTGATCTTGCCGCCCGGGTCGGCAAGGCCCATGTGGCCGAGTTGCACCCGCTGGAGATGCGGGTACGCGACGGGGCGGGCAAATCGCACACGGCGTTGGCGTTCAACGAAGTGTCGTTGCTGCGCCAGAGCAACCAGGCGGCGCATCTCGAGGTCAAGTTGAACGGCATCCTCAAGTTGCCCGTCTTGATCTGCGACGGCATCCTGGTGTCCACCCCCGCCGGTTCCACCGCCTACAACCTGTCCGTGCACGGCCCGATCCTGCCGCTGGACGCGAAGGTATTGGCGCTCACCCCGATCAGCGCGTTCCGCCCGCGACGCTGGCGCGGCGCGATCTTGCCGTACCGCACCGAGGTCCGTATCCGCGTCCTGGGCGCGGAAAAGCGCCCCGTCAGCGCCACCGCGGATTTTCTCGAGGTACGTGACGTGCACACCGTAACCGTCCGGCAAACCGAGGGCGCCGGGCTGCGCCTGCTGTTCGACCCCGAGCACAACCTCGAGCAACGCATTCTCGACGAACAGTTTGCGGCCGATTAGGCTCCTGGCTGGATTCGCCGGCTGCGATGCGTGCATGATGCTGCCATGAGCACTTCGACGACCAATGCCCACGATGCCGCGGCGCAAGCCGACAATCGGCTGGTGGTAGCCATCTCGTCGCGGGCGCTGTTCGACCTCAGCGACAGCCACGCGTTGTTCCAGCGCGAAGGCCTGGATGCCTACCGCGCTTTCCAGATCGCGCACGAGGACGACATCCTCGCTCCGGGCGTGGCATTTCCGCTGGTGCAGAAGCTGCTTGACCTGAACCGGTTGAGTGGCGCGGTGCCGCCGGTGGAGGTGATCCTGCTCTCGCGCAATTCCGGCGACACCGGCTTGCGCATCTTCAATTCGATCCAGCACCACGGCCTGGCCATCAGCCGCGCGGCATTCACCAGCGGAGCGCCGACATCCGACTACATTGCGCCGTTCAAGGCCGATCTCTTCTTGTCGGCCAACGCCGAGGATGTCGGCCGCGCGTTGGCGGCGGGGGTGGCAGCTGCCACCATCCTGCCCAGCTCCGCACCGCCCAGGGCAGGGGAGCAACTACGCATCGCCTTCGACGGTGACGCCGTGTTGTTTGGCGATGAAGGCGAACGCGTCTCGCGCGAAGAGGGGCTGGAAGCCTTCCATCGCAGCGAGACCGAGCACGCTGCCGAGCCACTGTCGGTGGGCCCGTTCCGGGGGTTCCTCACGGCGCTGCATCACCTGCAGTCGGCGTTCCCGGCCGAGCATTCGCCGATCCGCACGGCACTCGTCACCGCGCGCTCGGCGCCGGCGCACAAGCGTGTCATCCTGACCTTGCGCAAGTGGGGCGTGCGCATCGACGAGGCGCTGTTCCTCGGCGGCCGCGACAAGGGGCCGTTCCTGGATGCGTTTGGCGCCGACATCTTTTTCGACGATTCCCCGGCGAACGTGGAGTCGGCGCGCCAGCATGTCGCGACCGGACACGTGCCCAGCGGGGTGAGCAACCAGTGATGGCTGCTTCCGTCCGGGGCTCCCCCCGGCTTTGTGGCGGGATTTGCAGGCGCCAGGGCTACAATGCACGTTCACACCCAGGTTCTTGGAGGTCGCATGCCCGCCCCGCGTCTCGATCCGCTCGATTTGTACGATGTCCGCTCGCTGCTGAGCGATGAAGAACGCATGGTGCAGGGCACGGTCGGCCGCTTCGTCGACGAGAAGGTCCTGCCGATCATTGGCGACTGCTTCGACCAGGCGCGGTTTCCGGTCGAGTTGATCCCGGAGATTGCGAGCCTCGGGCTGCTTGGCGCGACCATTCCCGAGGAATACGGCGGCGCCGGCATGAACGGGGTCAGCTATGGCCTGATCTGCCAGGAGCTCGAGCGTGGCGATTCGGGGCTGCGCAGTTTCGCCTCGGTGCAGAGTTCGCTGTGCATGTATCCAATCTTTGCGTATGGCAGCGAGGAGCAGAAGCGCGAGTACCTGCCGCGCATGGCGGCTGCCGAGGTGATTGGCTGCTTCGGCTTGACCGAGCCGCACGGCGGCTCCGACCCGGCCAACATGAAAACCCATGCAAAAAAAGCCGGCGACGACTGGGTGATCAACGGCGCCAAGATGTGGATCACGAACGGCAACCTCGCACATATTGCCATCGTCTGGGCGCAGACCGTCGATGGGATTCGCGGCTTCGTGGTGCCTACCGCGACGCCTGGCTTCAAGGCCCAGGAAATCCACAAGAAGATGAGCCTGCGTGCGTCGGTCACCTCGGCGCTTTTTTTTGATGACGTGCGCGTGCCGGCCAGCGCGATGCTGCCGGGCGTCAAGGGCCTCAAGGGGCCCTTGGGCTGTCTCGACCAGGCGCGTTACGGCATTACCTGGGGGCCGATCGGGGCCGCGCAGGCCTGTTTGAAGGAAGTGCTGGCGTATACCGCCGAGCGCGTGTTGTTCGGCCGCCCGCTGGCCGCGAACCAGTCCATCCAGGTCAAGCTGGCCGACATGGCCAGGCGCATCACCACCGCGCAACTGCTGTCCCTGCAGTTGGGTCGCCTGAAGGACGCCGGCCAGTTGCGGCCAACCCAGGTCTCGCTGGCGAAGTGGAACAACTGCCGCATGGCCATCGACGTGGCGCGCCAATGTCGCGACATCCTCGGTGGCGCCGGCATCACCACCGAACACAATGCAATCCGCCACGCGTTGAACCTGGAGTCGGTCATCACCTATGAGGGCACGCAGACCGTCCACGAACTCGTCGTCGGTCGCGAGCTGACCGGCATCAACGCGTTCTGAACCGCGCCCGCCGCGCCTGGTGCGCGGCGCCATGACTTCCGGATGTGGGACCTGCCGGCGGGCAATGCGTTTAAAGGCATTGCCGCCGGGGGACTCCCACAAAAGCAATCCCCCCTGCCATTCGTATCGCCGCCTATCGCCATGTCCAATCCAGTTGTCATCAGCGCACGCCACAAGGGTTTCAACCGCGCCGAGATCGTCGACCAGAACTTCATCGAGTTCGTGCAGCAGTGGAATGGCGAGACGCGTCCGACTCCGCCCGAGGATGGCCCGGTGCTGCCTGGCAGCACGCTGGATGTGCGGGGTTTCCGTGAGTTGTTCGAGTCGGAGCTGGTCAGCCGGCACCTGGATCTCATGGCGCGGGTGTTGCGCAAGCAGGACAAGGTGTTCTACACCATCGGCAGCTCCGGCCACGAAGGCAACGCGCTGGTCGCGCGTTTGACCAGGCACACCGACCCGGCATTCCTGCATTACCGCTCCGGCGGCTTCATGGCCGAGCGCTTCCGCAAGTTGCCGGGCATGGACCCGGTGGTCGATTCGGCGCTGAGCTTTGCCGCCAGCAAGGAAGATCCGGCCTCCGGTGGCCGGCACAAGGTCTGGGGCAGCAAGCCGCTGTGGGTCCTGCCGCAGACCTCAACGATCGCCTCGCATCTGCCGAAGGCGCTCGGTACCGCCGTGGCCATCGAGCAGGCCAGGCGCATCGGCCATCCGTTGCCGGTGCCGGCGGACAGCATCGTGATCTGCTCGTTTGGCGATGCCTCGAGCAACCATGCCACGGCGCAGACGACGTTCAATGCCGCGGGCTGGACGGCGTACCAGAAGTTGCCGGCGCCGGTCTTGTTCGTGTGCGAGGATAACGGTATCGGCATTTCGGTGAAGACCCCCTCGGGCTGGGTCGCGAACAATTTCCGGCATCGTCCCGACCTGGATTATTTCTTTGCCGACAGCCTGGACCTCGCGGTGGGTTATGCCCAGGTGGCGGCTGCGGTCGCGCATTGCCGCGACACGCGTCGGCCGACCTTCCTGCATCTCAAGACCACGCGCCTGATGGGGCACGCCGGCAGCGATTTCGAGATCGAGTGGCGCAGCCTCGAGGAACTGGTGGCGCTGGAAGCCACCGATCCCCTCCTGCGCTCGGCCGCCATCGCGCTGGAAGCCGGGGTCTACGGCAAGGACGAGCTGCTGGCGGTCTACGAGGCAATGCGCAAGCGCTGCTTTGCCGCGGCCGAGGCGGCCGACGCACGGCCGCGCCTGGCCACGCTGGCCGAGGTCGTTGCGCCCCTGGCACCGTACACGCCTGCCGCAGTGGCGGCCGAGGCCACGCGGACGGCTACTGCCGAGCAACGCCTGGCGGCATTTGGCGGTGCCGACAAGTTGCCGGAGGACCTGCCGCCGCGACACCTGGCGATCCTGATCAACCACGCCCTGCACGACGCGCTGGCGAAGTATCCCGAGGCGCTCGTATTTGGCGAGGACGTGGCGCAGAAGGGCGGCGTGTATACCGTCACCAAGGGCTTGCAGAAGGCGTTCAAGGGCGCGCGCGTGTTCAACACCCTGCTCGATGAAACCATGATCCTTGGCTTGGCCCAGGGCTACGCCAACATGGGCATGCTGCCGATCCCCGAGATCCAGTACCTGGCCTATTTCCACAATGCCTGCGACCAGATTCGCGGCGAGGCGTCCTCGCTGCAGTTCTTCTCCAATGGCCAATACCGCAATCCACTGGTGTTGCGGATTGCCTCGCTCGGCTACCAGAAGGGTTTTGGCGGCCATTTCCACAACGACAATTCAATTACGGCCTTGCGCGACATCCCGGGCCTGGTGGTGGGCTGTCCAAGCCGGGGCGACGACGCGGCAACCATGCTGCGCACCCTGCTGGCCCTGGCGAAGGTGGATGGCCGCGTGTGTGCGCTCCTGGAGCCGATCGCCCTGTATATGACCAAGGACCTGTACGCGGCCGGTGATGGCGAGTGGCAGTTTGCCTATCCGGTACCGGGCCAGGCCATGGCCTTCGGCGCCGGCCGTGTCTACCATGAGGCAGCGAACGACCTGGTGGTGTTCACCTTTGGCAATGGCGTACCCATGGCCTTGCGTGCGGCGCGCACGATCGAGGCCGAGCTGTCGTGGCAGGTACGTGTGGTCGATCTGCGCTGGCTGGTGCCGCTGAACGAGAACTTCATTGCCGAACAAGCGGGCACAGCCAAACGCATCGTGGTGCTCGACGAAGGGCGGCGCAGCGCCGGCGTCGGCGAAGGCGTGATTACGGCCATCGTGGAAGCCGGGCTGGGCGCCAAGCCCTTGCGCCGCGTGGTCGGCGCCGACACCTTCACGCCGCTGGCCGGCGCGGCATTGCTGGTACTGCCCGGGGAGGCCGACGTGGTGGCGGCAGCCCACGCCCTGGCCGAAGCCTAGCGTCGGGCGGCGCGGCTACGGTTGGGCAGGGGGCGCGCCGCTGCGGTGACGGCGCTCGACCGGCAGCAGCCGATCCGAGCGCATGAGCATGACGGCATCATGCATGACCACTTGATTGCGGCCGCTGGACTTGGCCCGATACATGGCCTGATCAGCTCGTTCCACCATCGCCTGCAGACTGTCGGCGGCTTGGCGCATGGCGATGCCGACGCTGAGGGTGAGGAACGACGTGTCGCTGCCGGCCGGGATTTCCAGGCGATGGACGCGGCGCCGCAGCCGGTTGGCCACCTCCACGGCGTGTTCAGCAGAGGTTGCGTCGAGCAGCACGACGAATTCTTCGCCACCGTACCGGCCGAGCAGGTCGCGCGGCCGCAACTCGGCATTAAGGGTCTGGGCGACGGCAATCAGCGCGTGGTCGCCGGCGTGGTGGCCGAGACGGTCGTTCAGCGTCTTGAAGTGATCCAGGTCGATGAACAGCAGCGCCATCGGCTGCGAGGCGCTGGTGGCGAGCACGGCGTTGGCGTGTTCGCTCCAGGCACGGCGGTTGAAGACGGCGGTCAGCGCGTCATGGTCAGCGAGCGCACGGACCTCGTCGCGCTCCAGGCGCGAGGTCAGGGCCCGGTCGGCAAGGCCGATGGCAAGCAGGATGGCCTCGACCGCGCCCAGTGCGAGGCCAGTCTGGTCGGGCCAGTTCAAACCCAGCAGAGCCCCATTGAGGTGCGCATTGTTGGCTGCCGTGAACAGCAATAACGGCACCCAGCCGAGAAAGAACAGCCAGGCTGCGCGCGAGCCAAGCGCCGCCGCGGCGAGCGATGTCACCAGGAGAAGGGATGCACCCAGGGTGATCAGCGGGGTGAAGAGGGCGCCGGCGGCATCCACCAGGATCGGCACGTGGCTGATGCGCAGCAGGGCCAGGTTGACCATGCCCACGGCGAGGGCCAGCACCGGCACGCGAAAGATCGGCACGTAATGGCGAAGTTCGCAGAAACGGATCATGAACAGCGCAGCAAACGCAATCGACAACGACACCGCGGCGGCGTGGGCCATGCCGACGCTGTCGGCCAGCCAGTGCCAGCCCAGGGGATTGAATACGAAGCCGGTTTCGGCGCCGAGAATGAGCGCATAGCAGACGATGTAGCCGGCATACCAGGCGTAGACCACGTCCTTGAGCATCACCGCGAAACACAGTGCCATCAGCACCATGGTCAGCATGGTGGCAAAGCAGGCTGTGGCGAAGGTCAGCCAGTCGGCATCGTGCTGCAGGTAGGCGGCCAGGGGCTGGACCTGGAAGCGCAGCGGCGCATTGAGCGCCGGAGAGGGATCGAATTTCAGCAGGATCGCCGTCGACCCGCGGTAGTCGTCGGACAACCGCCAGCCCAGGCGCCCGTGACTGGGGAGCGGCGCGCCAATATCGGTCAGCGAGCGGGTCTGGGCGTGCGCGAGGTTTTCGGTGTAGGCGGTGACCGGGCTCCAGGGCGGCGGCTCAATGGTCAGCACGCGTTCGCTGTCGTCCGGCCTGGGAGGTGGGGCGATGACCACCCATGTGCCGGCAGGTCCCGGGACGAAGCGCTGGGCGTGGATGGGGTCGAAACGCCGCAACCGGCCTGCGCCATATTCCTGCAGTACCTGATTGGGGGTGTCACCGGCGTGCGCCGCACGCCAGGCGCCGCTGGGCAACGTAGTGGCGCTGATGTGACCCATGCACAGTATGCACATGGCCAGGCCCAGCCAGCGCCATCGCGTCGACGTCCGTCGATGGTGTCCTGCAGGCACGCCGCGCCGCAGCCCCGGTCGCCCTACGATGCAGGTGTGGCACGGAGCGGGTGCAGGACAAGCCGTAACGGTGTGCCGAGTCATGAGACCAGCAAGCAATATTTACGCCATGGAATCGGCGCATGTTACAGGCGGTCCGCCGGCGGGCCCAGTGTGTGCACGTTGTAGTATCCAGTGATCGCCAGTGCATGGCGCAGAACTCACATTGCTGACGTGGAGAGTCACACATGGGCGCTAAAGAAAAAATCACCGTCGCGGTGCTGGTCGGCAGTTTGCGCGATGCATCGTTCAACCTTCGCCTGGCGCGGGCAGTGGAAGGCCTGGCGCCGCCCAGCCTGCATTTCGATCAGGTGCATATCGGCAACTTGCCGTTGTACAGCCAGGATTTCGATGCGGACTATCCAGCCGCCGGGCGGCAGCTCAAGAAACAGGTCGAGGCTGCCGATGCCCTGTTGTTTGTCACTCCCGAATACAACCGATCCATTCCCGGTGTGCTCAAGAACGCGCTCGATCTCGCCTCGCGGCCCTGGGGCACCAACTCATGGGCCGGCAAGCCGGCGGCGGTGATCGGCGCCTCCATCGGTGCGCCCGGCGCCGCCATGGCGCAGCAGCACCTGCGCAACGTGCTGGCTTATCTCGATGTGCCGACCCTGGCCCAACCCGAAGTGTTCGTGCAGTTCAAGGACGATGGCCCGATCGATGCCGATGGCCGCATCACTTCCGACTCGACGCGGAAATTCCTGCAGGGCTTCGTCGACCGCTATGTGGCTTGGGTGCAGCGCTTCGTCGCTTGAGGCTCGTCGTGGATGCGTGGGCAGCCGGCTCATGGCGCTACGCGTGCGCCGAGCAATAGCAGGATGTCCCTTGCCGCCTGCAGGCGCGTGATGGCGTCGGGCAGCTCGCGGATGATGCGCAGCTTGTCCTGTCCGGCCAACTGGTAGACGCGCGGCGAGCGCTGGATCAGCTCGATGATGCGGCGCGGATCCACGTTGGGCTTGTCGCGGAAGGTGACGCGACCACCGCTCTGGCCGAGGTCCAGCTTGCGGATGCCGAGCGGCGTGGCCATCAGCTTCAGGCTGGTGACCGCGAAGAGCTGCTTGGCAGGCTCGGGGAGTAGGCCAAAGCGGTCGATCATCTCCACCTGCAGGTCGCGCAATGCCTCCTCGTCCGCGGCGCCGGCAATGCGCTTGTACAGCGTCAACCGGGTATGGACGTCGCCCAGGTAATCCTCGGGGATGAGCGCCGGCAGGTGCAGCTCGACCTCGGTCTCATGTTCCGCGGCGAGGTCGAAATCGGGGATCTTGCCGGACTTGAGTGCGCGCACGGCGCGGTCCAGCAGCTCGCTGTAAAGGCCAAAGCCAACGGATTGGATCTGCCCGGATTGTTCGTCCCCGAGCAGCTCGCCGGCGCCGCGGATTTCCAGGTCGTGGGTGGCCAGCGTGAAGCCGGCACCCAGCTCTTCCAGCGAGGCCAGTGCCTCCAGCCGCTTGCGTGCATCGGCGGTGATGGCATTGCGCTCGGGTACGATCAGGTAGGCGAACGCGCGTTGGCTGGAACGGCCGACGCGGCCACGCAACTGGTGCAATTGGGCCAGGCCGAAGTGGTCGGCGCGGTCGATGATGATGGTGTTGGCGGTGGGGATGTCGATGCCGGTCTCGATGATCGTGGTGCACACCAGGATGTTGAAGCGCTGGCGATGGAAGTCGGCCATGATGCTTTCCAGCTCGCGCTCCGGCATCTGCCCGTGGGCGATGCGCACGCGCGCCTCGGGCGCCAGGGCCTCCACTTCGCGCGCGGTGCGGTCGATCGTGCTGACTTCGTTGTGCAGGAAAAACACTTGGCCGCCGCGGCTGAGCTCGCGCTGCAGGGCCTCGCGGATGGTCGCCTGGTCCCAAGGTGAGACGAACGTGCGCACCGCGGTACGGTGCGCCGGCGGTGTGGCGATCAGCGACAGGTCGCGCAGACCGCTCATGGCCATGTTCAGCGTGCGTGGGATCGGTGTGGCGGTGAGGGTAAGCAGGTCCACCTCGGCGCGCAGTTTTTTCAGCTGCTCCTTCTGGCGCACGCCAAAGCGCTGTTCTTCGTCCACGATCACCAACCCAAGGCGCTGGAACTTGACCTCGGGCATCAGCAGCTTGTGCGTGCCGACGATGACGTCGATCTCGCCGGCCGCCAGCCGCGCCAGTGTCTCGCCGACCTCCTTCTTCGAGCGGAAGCGCGAGAGCATGTCCACGCGCACCGGCCAGTCTGCAAAGCGGTCGGCGAAGTTGCTGTAGTGCTGCTGCGCCAGCAGCGTGGTTGGCACCAGCACGGCGACCTGGCGGCCGGCGGTGGTGGCGGCGAATGCCGCGCGCAGCGCCACCTCGGTCTTGCCGAAGCCGACGTCGCCGCAGATCACGCGATCCATGGCGCGCGGCGCGGCCAGATCGGCCAGCACGGCCGCGATCGCCGATTCCTGGTCAGGGGTCTCCTCGAACTGGAAGCTGCGTCCAAACGCCTCCACCAGCGGTCGATCGATCAGCAGCGCTTCGCCGCCGCGCGCCTCGCGCTGGGCGTAGATGGCCAGCAGTTCGGCGGCGACATCGCGGACCTGCTCCGCCGCCTTGCGTCGCGCCCGTTCCCAGGCATCGCCGCCCAACGAATGCAACGGCGCGAGTTCCGGACTGGTGCCGCTATAGCGGCTGACCAGGCCGAGCTGCGAAACCGGCACGTAGAGCTTGTCGCGCTTGGCATATTCGATGGCCAGGAATTCGCCAGTCATGCCGCCGACGTCCATTGATACCAGGCCCTGATAGCGACCGACGCCGTGGTCGACGTGCACGATCGGCGAGCCAATGGTGAGCTCGGTCAGGTCGCGGATGACGCTTTCCGGATCACGTACTCCGCCACGCCGGCGCCGACGTTCGCGCTCGCTGCGCACGCGCTCGCCGTAGAGTTCGCGCTCGGTGAGGACGGTGAGTGCGGGGTGGTTCAGCGCGAAGCCTTGTTCGAGCGCCGCGACGGTGATGGCGAAGCGGGGGGCGCCTACAGCAAGAGCCCCCCTCACCCCAACCCTCTCCCCCGGCGGAGCCACGAGAGAGGGGGCGGTTGAATCCGGACCGAGGAAGGCCTGCCAGTCCTGCACGTTGGCTGGGCGCAAGTCGACGGCAGAGAGCGATTCGAGCAGGGCTTCGCGGCGGCCGGCCGAGTCGGCGGCAATCAACACGCGCCCGGGATAGTTGGACAGGAACTGCCGCAACGCCGCGCCGGGTTCCTCGCCCTTGCGGTTCAGCGTCAGCTCCGGCGCCGGACGGCTGCCGGTGTCGATCGCGTGCTCGTGGCCGGCATCCACCACCTCCACGCGCAGGCGCCGGTTCAGTTGCGCGCGCAAAGCGTCAGGCGGCAGGAAAATTTCCGCGGGCGGCAACACGGGACGTTCGATGTCGTGCGCGCGTTGCTCGTAGCGTTCGCCGGTCTGCGTCCAGAACTGCTCGGCGGCGTCGCTGGCACCCTCGCACAGCACGAACAGCGCATCGTCGGCGAGATAATCGAACAGCGTCGCGGTGCCTGTGGGCGGCGCCTGCGTGCCATTTCGGGCATCGGGGGATGGCGTTGCCGCGGGGAAGAACAGTGGCAGGTAATACTCGATCCCGCCCGGGGTGACGCCTGCCTTCATATCCTGGTACAGCGGACAGTGGCGCGGATCGATGGGGAAGCGTTCGCGCAGCCTGCCGCGGAACGCCTTGGCGGCGTCCTCGGTGGTCGGGAACTCGCGCGCCGGCAGCAACTGCACGCTCTCCACCTGCTCCTGCGAGCGCTGCGTTTCCGGATCGAAGCTGCGGATGGAGTCGATCTCGTCGTCCAGCAGCTCGACCCGGTAGGGTTCGGCGGCGCCCATGGGATAGATGTCCATCAGCGCGCCGCGCACGGCGAATTCACCAGGCTCGCCGACCTGCGGCACATGACGGTAACCCGCGGCCTGCATGCGTCGCTGTTCCTCGGCGAGATCGAAGGTCTGCCCACGGTCGAGCAGCAGGCCGGCGCCGGCAATGTGGCTGCGCGGCGCAATGCGCTGCATCAGTGTCGCCATCGGCACCACCAGCATGCCGCGCACCAGGCCGGGCAGGCGGTACAGCGTGGCGATGCGCTGCGAGACGACCGCCGGGTGAGGGCTGAAGACCTCGTAGGGCAGGGTTTCCCAGT
Source organism: Rhodanobacter sp. FW510-R10 (assembly GCF_058781105.1). NCBI lineage: Bacteria > Pseudomonadati > Pseudomonadota > Gammaproteobacteria > Lysobacterales > Rhodanobacteraceae > Rhodanobacter > Rhodanobacter sp. FW510-R10. The sequence continues at coordinate 1,969,947 of NZ_JBYSWL010000001.1, forward strand.
CCGGGAAGTGCAGCACCGGCAGCTCGCTGGCAAAGATTTCCAGCTCGGCCTCGAGCGCCCGTGCACGCAGGTTGTCGCGGGTGACCGCGACCAGCACACCGGAATGGGCGCGCGCCGCCTCGGCGATCACCAGCGCCCGTGCCGAGCCGTAAGGCGGGGTCCAGTACCGGCGTTGCTTGGGAGTGGTGGGTAGCGCGGGCGGCGTGATTCGGGCAGGCATGGACGACGTGGTCAGCGGACCCGGCAGGAGAATGCGTCGGGCAAAGCACGCCATTGTAACCGCTCGGCCGCTGCGGCCGCCCTCGTTTGCGGAGATGTCAGGCGCGTGCCCAGCCTGCGTGCATTGCCGCGGTCGCGACGGGCTTCAGCGGATGCCGACGCCCAGCCCCACGCCAAAGTGCACATTGCTGCGGCCTTGCCGCAGTTCCTCAGGCGTCCATCGATGGGCTTGCGTGACCCTCACCAGCGGGAACACGTAGCTCGCTTCGCCGACGTGGCCCGCGTGGGTGCCATCGAGCGTGCCCAGCACGGTCATCAGGGCGCCCTCCGGATAAGCCAGCGGCTCCACGTAGCCGGCCATCACCGCGATGAAGCGCCCGCCGTCGCTGTCGCCGGCGCGCGGCCGCTGTGAGGCATCCAATGGATAGCCGAGGACTTCAATCTCGCTGTGGTCGGCGAGGTTCCTGACCTGCACCACCTTGCCGCCCCAGATGACCGTGCCCTGGGCGTAGCGCTCGGGAGTCTGTGCCACCTGGGCCGGCGTGGCGGCGAGGCTCGGCGCCTGGGTGTGGAAGATGGGCTTGGGTGCGCAGCCGGCCAGGACGCCGGCTAGCAGCAGGCTGGAGAGTGGCGCGAGGCAGCGGATGGCATGCATGAGTGGATACTCGGCGTAGGTGGCGGAATTGGGATCGACGCGCCACCAAGCGTGTGGCGCTTGCCGACGACAGTCAATGGCCAAGGGTGTCCCTGCTGTGACGAGATACAGACCCCGGGTCGGCCACGGTGTTCAATGTGCTCGCGGTGCGGCGCGTGAGCCCTGCTGGCGCGGCGGCGCGGGTGTTTCGCTGCGCAGCCAGTCGAGCTGCCACGCCGCGGCGTCGTCCTGGGCGAGCAGCCGCGCCAGGGTCGGTACGGCGGTGCGCAGCCGCTGGTCCAGATCCCACGGCGCGTTGAGCACCACGATGCCGGCGCCGTTGAGGCGCAAGGGCGTGTTCGCCGCGTGCACCAGGAGCTCCGCGCGCAACACGCGCTTGACTGGCACCTGTCCGATCGCGCGCAGGAAGGGCTGCACCTGGCTGCGCAGCTTGACCGGATACCACACGGCGTAGATGCCGGTCGGCCAGCGTTCCAGCGCAGTCTTCAGGGCCTTGAGGATGATGGCGTATTCGGTTTCCTGCAATTCATAGGGCGGATCGATGAGCACCACGCCGCGTTTTTGCGCGGGCGGCAGCAGGGCCTTCAATGCGGCGTAGCCGTCGCGCTGGTGTACGTGGAGGCGTGGGTCATGGGCCAGCAGCGCGCGCAGCCTGGCCGCTTCCTCGGGATGCAGCTCGCACAATTGGGCCTGGTCGCCAGGCCGCAACAGGCGCGCCGCCAGCAAGGGCGAGCCGGGGTAATGGCGAAGTGGTGCGGCAGCGTCGGCACCATCCAACACGTAGTCGCGGTATCGCGCCAGCAACGGCGGCAGCTCGTCCACGCCCAGCAGCCGGGCGATGCCGTCCTGGTACTCATTGGTTTTTCCGGCTTCGATGCTGTCCAGCGCGTAGCTGCCGCTGCCGGCATGCGTGTCGAGGTAGCAGAACGGCGCCGGCTTGGCCTGCAGGGACTCGAGCAAGGCCAGCAACACCGTGTGCTTGAGGACATCGGCAAAGTTGCCGGCGTGGTAGGCGTGGCGATAGTTCATGGCAGGGACGGGTCGCGGAGCTGTCGATTATAGGCGGGGCGGCGCGGCAGCCAGGCCTGATCCATCCTGCCGTCGCCCGCTGCGTCGCCACCGGCGTGGAAATGCGCGGCCCTCAGTCGATCACCGCATGGCTTTCCGTCGCGCCGAGCACCTCGGGGCGCTCGGGCCTGCGCTGCAATTGGGCCAGCAGCGGGTGGCTGAACACGGCGCCAAGGATGACCGCGCCGCCGACGTAGAACCAGGCATCCAGCTCGCGCTGCTCATGCAGGAGCACGATCGCCAGCACGATGGCATACACCGGCTCCAGGTTGGTGATCATCTGTGTGCCAAACGCGCTCAGCTGACGCAACGCCACGAGCGCCAGGGCAAACGGCAGCAGGGTGCAGCCAAATGCCAGCGCGGCGAGCAGCCAGGCGTCGTGCCCATCCGGCAGGACAAATGCCGCACCCTCGTGTGGCAGCAGCGGCACGATCAGCGTCAGGAACAGGGCACCGGTGCCGAGTTCGACGAAGGTCACCGCCAACGGATCGCCGCGCTCCACGAAGCGCTTGTTGAGCGAGCCGAACAGGGCCACGAACACCGACGAAAGCACGCCCATGGCAAGGCCGACGCGCATGCCGGCAGGCACGCCGCCTACCACCATCGCCACGCCGGGAATGATCGCGGCACCGACGAGCAATTCGCGCGGGTCGAATCGGCGCTTGGCGATCCACGGCTCGATCAGCGCCATGAACACCGGTGCCAAGGCCATGCAGGTGGCGCCCACCGAGGCGTTGGACAGCTTGATTGCCGCGTACCAGGTCAGCCAGTGCATGGCCACCAGCACGCCGATGCCAGCGTAGGCCCAACGCAGCCGTGCCGACATCGCCCGCAGTCCGCGCCACATCCGCGGCACGGTGAGCAAGGCCAGCATGACCAGGAGCATGCGCCACCACACCAGCTGTGCGGCCGGCAGGGTGATCAGTTTGCCGAGGATGGCAGTGAAGCCCCACAACAGGACGCAGAAGTGGATCTGCAGGTAGGCGCGGGTGGTAGCTTGCATGACTGGCCCGGGGCACGAGGCGATGGCTGGACATTGTAGGCGCCCGGCAGCAGGCCGAATCAGGGGCCGATCGGCCCGGCATTACTGCCCGGCGGCAGCGCCCTCGCGCACCGGGACGGGCAGGTCGCAGACGCTGACCTTGCCTGGCGAGCGGGCGTAGAACGCATCGTGGCGGTTGCGCGCGGCATCGAGCAGGGCCGCGAAGGTGGCGCTACCGGTACGCAACACCCGAATCGGCGTCCGTTGCGCCGCAGGGACGTCGGCCGCCACCTGCATCGAGCGGATCGGCATGTGTTGCTCGCTCGGGGTATAGAACCCAAGCGCGCCGCTGCCGCGCGGCAGCGCGGAAAGCAGCGGCATGCCGACGAGCACGCGGCCGGCGACGGCGAGGCTCCGATCCAATCTGCGGGCCTGGCCGATCACGGCGTAGAGCGAGCCGCCATCGCCGGTTTGCGGGTCGTTGCCGCGGGCGACGCCAACCATGCCGTAGCAGTGCAGCAGCCATTCCTCGCCGCTGCGGCGATCGCGCCCTACCGGAAAGCCTTCGCTGAAACCAACCTCGGGCGCGTAGACGTCGCCGTCGGGCAAGCCGGTCCACGGCAAGGCGGCATCGAACGGGCGGGTGAATTCCGGCGGCAGGCTGGTCTTGGCGCTGCCGTGGTCGCGCGGCGCGGGGGAATAGCCGTCCTCTGCGCTCTCCGGCGTGCCCCATTGGGTCACGAAGTTGTCCTGGACGCGGACGATGGACAGGCCGTCAAAATAGTGCGCGCGGACCAGGGCGCGGATGTTGGCCGCATGCAGTGGAGTGAAATCCGGCGCCAGTTCGATGATCACCCGGCCGGTCGGCAGTTGCAGGTACAGCAGGTTCCCCGGGTCGGGCGTACGCCATTCATCGGGCTTGGATTGCGCAAGCAGGGTGCTGGCGCTGGGGGTATGGCGGGTGGTGTCGGGTGCGGTCGCGCCCAGGGCCGGCAGGCCCGGGAACAACGCGAACGCGAGAGCCGCAAGCATGATGCGTTGGAACATGGCGTACTCCCCTGGCCGGTCGTTCCATCATGCTGCAGCAGCCTGCCAGCGTCTACCCGCAGCCCGGGTGCAGGTTCCGCCCCGGCGCTGGTGACACGTCGCGATGGCCGTCCGGACTGCCATTGTCGACACAGGTGTACGCGGATGGCTTGGGCTGGCCGCGGATTTCGCGGCACAATGACCTGTCGGCCGCTCGATGTGCGCGCGCCGCGGCAGGAAGGCAAACCCCGGGAACCTGGCATGACCGAAACCACACCTCCCGTAGCGCTTGGGGTCATCGGCGGCAGCGGGCTGTATGCGCTGGCCGGGCTTCGGGACGCCAGGCGCCATCATGTGCAAACACCGTTTGGCGAGCCCTCCGGCGAGATCGTGGTCGGCGTGCTGGGTGCGCAGCGCATGGCGTTCCTGGCCCGCCATGGGGAAGATCATCGGTTCGCGCCGCATCGGGTCAATTACCGTGCCAATGTCTGGGCCCTGCACCAGCTTGGGGTCCGCCAACTGGTCGCGGTCAATGCGGTGGGAGGGATTCGTGCCGACCTGGGACCGCGCCGCATCGTGGTGCCGGACCAGCTCATCGACTACACCTGGGGCCGGGTCGGCAGTTTCCACGACGTCGAAGGCGCGAGGGTGGAGCACGTTGATTTCAGCGAGCCCTACGCGACGCGACTGCGTCGGCAGTTGCTGGCGGCGGCAGCCATGGCCGGGGTGGCGGTCGTGGATGGCGGTTGCTATGGCGTCACCCAGGGGCCGCGTCTGGAGACGCGTGCGGAAATTGCCCGTCTGCGGCGCGACGGCTGTGATCTGGTCGGGATGACCGGGATGCCGGAGGCCGTGCTCGCGCGCGAGTTGGGGGTGGACTATGCGTGCCTGGCCCTGGTGGCCAATTTTGCTGCCGGCTGCGGCGACCAGACGGAAATCAGCATCGCCGAAATTTTCGCCCATCTGGAGTCCGCGACAGCCAACGTGCCGGCCATCCTGGCGGCGCTGCCGGCACCCTGAAACTGCGGCGGCAAGCGGTTTCGATGCCCAGGTGTGTCGTGCCGCACGATCCCCGCAAAATGATTTGACGAGGTGCCGGGAACGGTGTATCCGTACCTGCACGAATGGCTGTAAAGCCGTTCAGCCGTCGCTTGCTTTGACTCACGGAGAGGCCTCATGCCATTCGCCAGCCAGAGTCACGCCGCTGTATCGGATCGGGTGGTGCCGTTTCAGGCGCGCGACGGGCGACCCTGCAATGTAGTCCAGGTGCGTGGCGCTCGCCCGCCGGACAAGGGGCCGGTGCTGCTGGTGCATGGCGCGGGGGTGCGCGCGAACATTTTCCGCGCGCCGGTGGCGGCCACGGTCGTCGACCTGCTGCTCGATGCCGGCTACGACGTGTGGCTGGAGAACTGGCGCGCCAGCATCGACCTCACGCCATGCCGCTGGACGATCGACCAGGCTGCGTTGTACGACCATCCGGCGGCGGTGGAGACGGTGGTCAGGGAGACCGGCGCGACCAGCATCAAGGCCATCGTGCATTGCCAGGGCTCGACTTCCTTTTGCCTGTCCGCGGCACTGGGCCTGGTGCCCCAGGTGAGCACAATCGTCAGCAACGCGGTGTCATTCCATACCGTCGTGCCGCTGGCGGCACGCCTCAAGGGCAAGCTCAGCGTGCCGCTGCTCGCCTCGCTTACCCCATTCGTGAATCCACAGTGGGGCCTGCATCCGCCGAACGTGCTGGCCAAGGTGCTCAACGGGGTGATCCGGCTGACGCACCACGAATGCGACAACATCGTCTGCCGCTGGTCGAGCTTCGCCTACGGCGTTGGCTTCCCCACGTTGTGGCGGCACGAGAATTTGAACACCGCCACGCATGACTGGATGCAGGCCGAATTTGCCGACGTGCCGCTCACGTTTTTCCAGCAGATGGACCGCTGCGTCGCGGCTGGCCATCTGGTGGCCTACGACCGTCCTGGCGAGGTGCCGGCCGATCCGCTTGCCCAGGCGCCAAAGACCTCGGCGCGCTTCGCCTTCTTCACCGGGGCGGAGAACCGCTGCTTCCTGCCCGAGAGCCAGCGGCGCAGCTTTGCCTGGCTCGATGGCATCCGTCCTGGATACCACAGCCTGCATGTCATTCCGGAATATGGACATCTGGACATCTTCATGGGCCAGAATGCCCATCGCGACGTGCTGCCCCTGATGGTGCAGGAGTTGGATCGACCGAATTAGGAGTCAGGCTCCCAGACGCGAGGCGCATATGGCGATACCCCGCAGGTTGAAACAACAGGCCGGTCGGCATGCCCTGGTGGACGGCATCCCCTTCACGCTGCCGGTGGCGTCCTCCGGCAGTCCCGCCTTGATGGCGGCGTTTCCCATCGACCCCGCCCGGGCGGCGGAACTGCTGCCGGGCAACGAGTTGCATCCGCTGCGCTTTGGCCGCCACGCGCTCCTGCTGGTGTCGGTGATCGACTACCGCCAGACCAATATCGGCAAGTACATCGAGTACAGCCTCGGCATCGGCTGCACCCATGGGCCACGACCGGTATCGCTGGCGCGCGCCGTGCTCTTCCGCAAGTCCTGCGGCCTCGGCCAATACGTGTTCGACCTGCCGGTCAGTACCGAGATCTCGGTGAAGGGCGGCAAGGGTATTTGGGGCATGCCCAAGCACCAGGCCAACCTGGATTTCCAGATCACGGCGACGTCTGTGCGCAGCCGCTATGACCTCGATGGCGCGATGGTGGCGGAAATCCAGATCGACCGGCCGAGGCGGGAGTGGCTGCCGTTGCGTACCGGCGCGGTCAACTGGTGCGCGTTTCGCGGCATGCTGATGAAGTCCAGCATCTATTTCCACGGCAAGATGGGTTTTCGCCTGTGGCGCAAGGCAACCGCCCGGCTCACCCTGGGCCCGCACCCGCGTGCCGACGTGCTGCGCCAGCTGCAGATTGGCGAACGGCCGCTGTTTGTCGGCTACTTCCCGGAGAGTTCCGGCGTGCTCGATGATCACCTGGAGAGCTGGTTCCTGAGCCATGCCGAGCCGCCGGCCCAGGTGCCGGAGGGCCTGGACAGCGTGGTCGGCCTGGGCCTGGGCGAGACCTGGCTGCCGCCACCTGGTTTCGCGGCGTCCGCAGAGAGGCGTGACGTGTCCTCCCACTCTGCCGTCGATGCCGGGGCATGACCGTGCTGGTCGAGCCGGCCATGCAGCACGGGGACGTCCCCGTACATCGACGCCTGCGCACAGGGGCACCGCAGGTCCATCCGTTCACCACCGATGATGGCGTGGAGTTGCGGCTGACGCGTCATCAGGGTGGGAGCCGCGGCCCGGTCATGCTGGTGCACTGCATCGGCGTGTCCAGTCGCATGTACGCCCTGGATACCATTCCCACCAACCTCCTCGAATACCTGTACGCCATCGGCTTTGACGTCTGGCTGCTGGACATGCGGCTCAGCATCGACCTGGCCGCGCAGGCGCGGCAATCGAGCTTCGACGAGATCGCACGCTACGATTTTCCGGCGGCGGTGCGCCTGGTGCTGGGGGTGAGCGGCGCGCGCAGCGTCCAGGTCGTCGCCCACGGCATTGGCGCGCAGACCTTCAGCATGGCCATGCTGTCCGGCTTGCACGGCGTGCGCTCCGCGGTGTGCTCGCAGGTCGCGATCCACCCCATCCCCGCGCCCCTGAACCGGATCAAGTCATACCTGGGGATGCCGACGCTCATGGGCTGGTTCGGGGTGAAGGCCCTGCACGCGGTACCGCAGCCTCGCGGCGGCTGGACCGAGCGCATGTTTGCCCTGGGCGCCCGGTTGCAGCCGATCGCGCCGGCCGAGCGCTGCGACAGCACCACCTGCCGGCGCATCAGCGCGATGTATGGGCCGCTGTACCGACACGCCAGGCTGGACGACGCGACGCACGCGAGCCTGCCCGAGCAATTCGGCCAGGCCAACCTGCGCGCGTTCCGGCACCTCATCCGTAACCTGCGTGCCGGGCACGTGGTCCGCGAGGACGGCAGCGACGACTATCTGCCATACCTCGAGCGCATGGCTATCCCGATGTTGTTCGTACATGGCGCCGACAACGACTGCCTGCTCCCGGAGAGCACCGAGGTGTCAATGGAAGCACTCGCCGGACGCAATGGCTCGGCACTGTACCGGCGGGAGGTGATTCCAGGCTACGGTCACGTCGACTGCATCATCGGCGAACACGCCGACCACGACGTCTATCCGCATATCCTGCGGCATCTGGAGGAGACCGCTGAATCGTGATCGCGCACCCGGCCCAAGCGTTTGCCGCGCCAGCCGACGCCCCGAGGCGGCGCTCGCTGGTGCTTTCCGGTGGCGGCATGCGCTTGTCCTACCAGGCTGGCGCGTTGCGCGCGCTGCAGGAGGCCGGCCTGAGCTTCCAGCACGTCGACGCCACGTCGGGCGGTGCGATCAACCTCGCGATGATGTTGTCCGGGCTCTCGCCGGCGGAGATGGGCGAGCGCTGGACGAGCCTGCAGCTCCGGCGCTCGCTGTCGCTGATGCCGCTGGAGAGCTACTTGCGCCAGGACCGGCAGGTGGCGATGGGCAGTGCCGAGGCCTTCGTCGACTATGTCTATCCGCACCTGGGCATCGACCTGGCGGCCGTGCGCGGCGCGCAGTGGCTGCAGGGCACGTTCAACGTCTTCAACTATACGCGCAAGGTCAACGAGGTCATCGCGCACCAGGACCTGTGCCAGGAGCTCTTCGTCGCCGGCATGTCGCTGCCGGGCGTCATGCCGCCGGTGAGCTGGAACGGTTCGGTCTACCTGGACTCGGCCTTCGCGCGCGACGCGAACCTGATGGAGGCGGTGCGCCGCGGCGCCGAGGAAATCTGGCTGGTCTGGTGCCTGGGCAACAGCGCCGGGTATCGCGGGGGCGCCCTGCAAATCTACGTGCAGATGCTGGAGATGGCCGCCAACGCCAGCCTCAACCGCGAATTCGACGACATTGCCCAGCTCAATGCGCGGATTGCCGCGGGCGACTCGCCGCATGGACAGCAGGCGCCGATCCGCGTGCACGTCATCCGGCCACCGCATCCGTTGCCGCTGGATACGGACCTGTATCTCGGCCGTACCGATGCGCGTGCGCTGATCCAGATGGGCTACGTCGATGCCCAACGCCATCTCGCCACCACCACCGATGAGGGCGATGCCCTACGCCCGGAGACCCTGATGATGACCGCCGCCGTACCAGGAATCTCGTTCCAGGAAACCATGCAGGGCCATTTCGCACTCGGCCCCACCGAGCCGGAAGCGGGTGCTGTCGCCGGCAAGAGCGCCGGGACCACGCTGGCGATCCATGTCACCGTCACCGTGCGTGATCTGGACCGCTTCGTCCAGGACCCAAACCACAACGGTACGCTGGCGGGCACCGTCGATTTCGCGCCGCTGGGGCTGGCCATGCCGACCGGCGAGGGGATCTTCCGCTTGTTTGCGCCGGCCGACGCGGCAGACACCACGCTCATGGTGTACGAACTGCCGTTCGAGCATGCCGGCAGGCGCTATTACCTGGCCGGCGCCAAGCGCGTCCACGATGATCCCGGCTTCGACCTGTGGAGCGACACCACCACGCTGTACACCCGGTTGTACGCGGGACCGGATACCACGGGCCAGGTGGTCGGCGCTGGCGTACTCCGGCTCGACGCCGTGGCGTTCGCCAAGGTTGCGGCGAGCGTGCGTGCGGTGGATGCCGCCTCGCCCATGGAGGCGACCAGGCTGATTGCCCAGTTTGGTGGCTTCTTTGCCCGGGAGCTGTGGAAGAGCTACGCGCCGGGTCCCTTCAAATGATGTCGGGCTGAGATCCCGGGGAGCATTCCATGCCAACCACCCGAGTTCCCTACGATCCTGCGCTCCCGCCTGAGGAAGAGCCAGTGGTGGTCGAGCAGCGTGCGCCCGTGCCCTTGACCTGGACCCCGCAGCGCATGACGCAGTGGTTCGATCCGGTGCAGCTCATCCGCACCGGCATCCGCGCGTTGCTCTCGAGCATCTTTGGCGCCTATGCCGACCAGCGCGAGACCCAGGCGGCGCTGGCGCATGGGGCGCTGCCGGTGATTGCGGATTACTCGCCGCTGCCGGATATGTGGATCGATTTCGCCGCCGATCTCGGCGATGGCTTCGATGCCACCTACAGCGTGGCGTGGCTGTTTGGCCACGCGCAGCTGCCTGCCGAGTCATTGCCAGAACATCCGCGACAGCGGGAGCTGCTGGCGGCGACCAAACGCGGCCAGGTCCTGGTCCTGGGCGGCGACCAGGTGTATCCCACCGCCTCCCGCAAGCAATACGAGAACCGCTTCTACGGCCCGTTCGAGGCCGCCCTGCCGTGGATCGACGAAGAGGCATCCCGGCCGCACCTGTTCTCGATACCGGGCAACCACGACTGGTACGACGGCCTCACCAGCTTCATGCGCCTGTTCTGCCAGCGCCGCTCCATTGGTGCCTGGAAGACGCGGCAGACGCGCAGCTACTTCGCGCTGAAACTGCCGCAGCACTGGTGGCTGCTCGGCATCGACATCCAGTTGGCCTCGGACATTGACCAGCCACAACTGGACTACTTCACCGAAGTGGCCGCAAACATGCAGCCCGGCGACCAGGTGATCCTGTGCACGGCGCAGCCGTCCTGGGTGGAGGAGGGCGACACCTCGAACGCCTACCGCAACCTCCTGTTCTTCGAGCGCACGATCCTGTGCCCACGGCAAGCCAAGCTGATGCTGACCTTGACTGGCGACCTGCACCACTACGCGCGTTATTCGGATTCCACCGGGCAGCGGCACAAGCTCACATCCGGTGGCGGTGGCGCCTATCTGTATGGGACGAGCCACCTGCCGGAGCGTATCGAGCTGACCAAGGTCGATCCGACCGATGCCAGCGAGGGTACCAGCGCGACGACCGGGACCTACACGCGCGGCGCGGTGTATCCGGACCGGGCCGCCTCGCGCCGCCTGCGCGCCGGCGTGTTGCTGCTGGGTTTCAAGAACCCATGGTTCGTGCTTGCGCTCGGGCTGATCTATGTGCTGTGCGGATGGCTGCTGCAGAGCGCGAGCCAGGGCTCGCTGCTGGTGCAGAGCACGGTGGGGGCAGACACGCCGATGAATGCCCTGATGGCCTGGCTGAGCCAGCAGCCGCTGGCCCGTGCCGGGGACGTGTTCGGCGTGCTGGTGGAAATCATGGTGCAGGTGCCGGCGCTCATGGTGATTGCCGCACTCCTGGTCTTTGGCCTGTACAAGTTCTGCTCGCCGGATCCGGGGCGACCTGGTTGGCTGCGCTGGATCGGCCTCGTGCACGGGCTTGCCCATCTGGGCCTGGTGCTCGCGCTCACCTGGTGGTTTGCCCATCTCAATGCGCTGCTCGGCCTGCAAGCGCCTGGCCACGGGCGCTTGTGGGCGCAGGGCGCGCTGTACATCGTCGAGATGATCGTGATTGGTGGTCCGCTGGGGGCCTTCCTGTTCAGCCTGGCGCTGCTGCCCGGGGTCAATGTCAATGAGGCCTATTCGGCACAGCGCATCGAGCACTACAAGAATTTCCTGCGCATCCACCTGCGCGCGGACGGCGCGTTGGCAGTGTATGCGGTCGGCATCCGCCGCGTGGCGCGCTGGCGTTTCGATCCGCGCGCCGACCGGCGCAAGCCGTATTTCCGCCCGCGGCACGGCAAGCCGCCGCAGGTGCATTTGATTGAGGATCCCTTCACGGTCCCGGCACCGGTCGCGTCGAGCGCCGCGTCGCCCGGTGGCCCCCAAGCGAGCGCCTAGGCATGGAACACTTCGACGCGGTAGTGGTGGGCTCTGGTTTTGGCGGCTCGGTGTCGGCCTACCGGCTGGCCGAGGCCGGGCAGAGCGTGTGCCTGCTGGAGCGCGGCAAGGCGTATCCGCCGGGCTCGTTTGCGCGCACGCCGCGGGCCATGCACGCAAACTTCTGGGATCCCAGCGCGGGCATGTTTGGGTTGTTCGACGTATGGTCGTTCAAGCACATCGACGCGCTGATCTCCAGCGGCCTGGGCGGCGGCTCGCTGATCTACGCGAACGTGCTGCTGCGCAAGGACGAGAAGTGGTTCGTGCGCGAGCAGCCCGGCGCGCCGGGGCACGAATACTGGCCGGTGACCCGCGCCGATCTCGATCCGCACTACGAGCGGGTGGAGCGCATGATGAATGTGCAGCGCTACCCGTTCCACAAGGCTCCCTACGACCAGACCGAGAAGACCAAGGCCATGCGCATGGCCGGCGAGAAGCTGGGCCTGGAGTGGATGCTGCCGCCGCTGGCCGTGACGTTCGCCAACGATGGCGCCGAACCGGTGCCCGGCGAGCCGATCATCGAGGCCCAGCGCAACCTGCATGACCGCACCCGCAGCACCTGCCGCCTGTGCGGCGAATGCGACGTCGGCTGCAACTACGGCAGCAAGAACACACTGGACTACACCTACCTGTCGGCGGCCAAGCGCGCCGGGGCGGACCTGCGCACCCTGGCCGAGGTGAAAACCTTCGCGCCGCGCGCCGGCGGCGGTTACCTGATCTCGTATCGCCAGCACGTGCCCGGCGAGCCGGCACATGCGGACACGCCGTTGACCACGATTTCGGCCACCCGCCTGATCCTGTCGGCGGGGACGTTCGGCACCACCTATCTCCTGTTGTCCAACCGGGCGCAGTTCCCGGGTCTCAGCCAGGCGCTGGGCTCGCGTTTCTGCAGCAACGGCGACCTGCTTGCCTTTGCCTTGCGTTGCTCGAAAAAAACCGCGACCGGCAAGCAGCCGTGGGCGCTCGACGGGACCTATGGCCCGGTCATCACCAGCTCGCTGCACATGCCAGATGCGCTGGACGGCGGCACCGGCCGCGGCTTCTATATCGAAGATGCCGGCTATCCCGCATTCATGTCCTGGCTGGTGGAGACGGCCGGCCTTGCCTCGACGTTGGGGCGCGCCCAGCTTCTGGCGTGGCGCCGCCTGCTCTCGGCGCTCGGCATCAACACCACCACCAACTTGAGCGCCGACATCGCGAACCTGCTCGGCACAGGCGACCTGTCCGCCTCATCCATCCCCTTGCTGGGCATGGGGCGCGACGTACCCGACGGCAACCTCAGGCTGGAGGATGGACTGCTCTCCAGCGACTGGGCCATCAAGCGCTCTTCGCCGTTCTTCACCCGGCTGACCGACACGATGCGGGAGATCACCGAGGCCTGGGGCGGCGATTTCCAGAGCAATCCCACCTGGCACCTCGGTCGCCGCATCATCACCGTGCACGGGCTGGGCGGCGCGCCTATGGGACGCAGCGCGGACGAAGGCGTGGTGAACGAGTACGGCGAAGTGTTCGGCTATCCCGGCCTGCACATTGCCGACGGCTCGATCATGCCCGGCCCGGTGGGCACCAACCCCTCGCTGACGATCGCCGCGCTCGCCGACCGCTTCGCCGACCGCATCACCGAGCCCGCCACGACAACAGCCTAAGGAAACTCCGAACAACTATCCTCTCCGTCATTCCCGCGAAAGCGCACTGCTGTCCGGAATAAATTCGTATCTCGAGACCGAAACATTGCGCCACATAGCCAAATGGCTGTTGCGTGCAACCTGGACTCAAAAATGGTGGCTCACATCTCTTGTCTCGCCCTGGACCGCAACCTTTCGGCGTCATTCCCGCGAAAGCGCACTACTGTCCGGAACGTTTTCGGAACCGCCTTTGCTTCATCTAGGTATTGTGCCAGGACGCCGAAACCCTACCTGGCGTCATTCCCGCGCAAGCGGGAATCCAGTGCTTTGGCCTTTGTAGACACTTAAAAGCACTGGATCCCCGCTTGCGCGGGGATGACGATGGAGGTTCGAGGGTCTGCGTAAGACAACGGGGTGACCACCTTTTTTTGAGTCCAGGTTGCGCGTGACAGCCGTCCAGCCTTGCGTCGCCACGTCTTCGGTGTCGCGGCACGAATTTATTCCGGACAGCAGTGCGCGAAAGCGGGGATCCAGTGCTTTCAGGCGACCAGTAAGGGCCAAAAGCACTGGATTCCCGCTTGACCGGCCCTTCGGCCGTTGAAAAGCGCCTCGCGGGAATGACGCCGGGGTGGTTTCGGCGTCCTGGCGCGATGCCGTGGACGAGGCCAAGGCGGTCCCAAAAACGTTCCGGACAGTAGTGCGCGAAAGCGGGAATCCAGTGCCTTGGACTTTTCCGCTACTTCCTGCGAAAGCCTGGATTCCCGCTTGACCGGCCCTTCGGCCGTTGAAAAGCGCCTCACGGGAATGACGAGGGAGCGCATGCCGTTGACGCCGCGACCATCGTTGCAGAGCTACTTCGGGGCGTAGAGTTGCGAGAGGTAATCCGGCGCGCCCTCGGCGCGTACCAGGTGCGGATATTTCAGGCCGTCGTGGTAGTCGACCTGCAGAGTCTTGAACTCGTCGAAGTCCTTGACCAGCAGAGTGATGGCCGTACTGCCGCCCTTGGCCGCGGTGATCGCCTGCTTCATGTTGTCGCCGTTGAAATCCTTGCCATCGACGCCGACGATGGTCATGCCGGGGGCCAGGCCAGCCTTGAACGCCGGACCGTTCCAGCGCACGTCGCGCAACTCGCCCTTGTCGGTGACCGTGAAGCCGACCGACCAGGTGAAGTCGATGGCGTGATAGCGCTTCTGCAGCGCACCGACGATGTCGGACGGCTTGTCCGTGTAGACCAGCTTCCAGCCCTCGGCGGCGATGCCGTCGGTGATCTTGTCGTGGCCGTCCAGACGCGTGCGCAGGAAGGTCTTCCAGTCGTACGGCGCGATCTTGTTGAGCGTGCCCACGACGTCGTCGAACGTATAGGTGTTGATGTCCCAGGCGCCGTTGTCCATGCCGTAGAACGCGCGGGCAAAGTCATCCAGCGCGTGCTTGCCGTGGCTGAGCGCGCGCAGCTTGGCATCTACCGCCAGCCAGATCATCTGGCCGCCTGAATAATAATCCTCGCTCATCTGGTAGTTGCGGTACGGCAGCGGCGCACGCTGGGCGATGACCGGATCGTTGGTCGTGTCCTGGATGTTGCGCCAGGTGAGCATGCCGGGCCGGTTCATGTCGTAAGTGGCGGCGACATTGGCCAGCTTGTCCAGGCCGGTCTCCTTGCTTTCCAGCCCGGCGCGCACGGCGATCACGTTGCCCCAGAACTGGGTCTGGCCCTCGTACACCCAGAGCAGGCTGTCGCCCATCGGGACGTTGAAGTTGGGTGTCCACAAGTCGGCCGGGCGGCGGTACTTGCCGTTCCAGGAATGGTTGAACTCATGCGTCAGCAGGTCGCGCGGCGTCTTCAGGTCCCACTTGGTGAAGAAATCGGCGCGCGTGCCGTCTTCGCTGGAACGGTGATGTTCCAGGCCCTTGCCGCTCATCTTGTCGGACAGGGAGAACAGGAAGTCGTAGTGGTCGAAGTGGAGCGCGCCGTAGAGCTTGTCCATCTGGGTCACGATGTTGCGCAGCACCTTGACCTGCTCGGGCGTGGTCTTGATGTCCTCGGCCGTGTCGCCGACGATGTCCATGTGCACCGGCTGCTTCGCACCGGGCGCAAGATCCAGGCGCGAGAAATATTTGCCGGCGAACATGGGCGAATCGACCAGGTTGGTGTAGTCGATCGGCTTGAACGTCGTGGTGTTGCCGCTGCGGCTGGCCACCTCGAGCGCGGTGCCGAACTGCCAGCCCGCGGGCAAGGTGACGCTGGGTACCACCTGGATCTGGCTGCCGTAATAGCCAGCCGGGTAGATCGAGACCTTGCTCCACGACAGGTCGAGCATTTCCGGTGTCATGCGGATGGACCCTTCGTCCTTTTTCTGCGAGGACAGGAACTGGAAGTCCACGTCGATGCTGCTGGCGCCGGCGGGCACGTCGACCAGGAAGGCGAAGACGTTGTACTTGTCGCGGGTCCACGTGAGGTGCTTGCCGTTCGCGCTCACCATGAGGCTGGCGACCTTGCGGATCGGGCCGCTGGGCTCATGGTCGCCTGGGATCCAGGCCGGATAGAGCAGGTACATCGGGCCGGGCTTGACCGGGATGGTCTCGTGGACGGTAAAGATGCGATGGTCGGTGTCGGTGGCGTCGACGTGGACCGTCATGCTGCCGGGGTAGGGAACATCTTGCGGCGGCGGTACGTTGTCGCTGCGCGACTGCGCCTGCGGCACCGCGGCCTGTGTCAGCAGTGGGGCAAGACTGAACAGGGCGGCCACCACCGCCGAGGCAAGCAGGCTGGATTTCATCTTGGCTACTCCGGTAGCGACCGTCATCGACCTCGGCAACATACTGCTCGCCCGCAACGCCGGCATGCTCCGGAAGTCATGGTCTGGCGGCATTCGCTCCGTCGATCGACGCCGGCGGCGTGTCGCCCAGGTTGTACTTCATGATGCGGCCGTGCGGGCCGTTGCGGTCGCGCTCGAGCGCATAGACCTCGCCCTTGGGGCCGCGGGCCTGGGCCAGGATGGCGTCGATCTCCCGGCGGTCCTGTGCCGACAACACCAGGGAGGCGAGTTGCAGCGTGTCCTGCAGGTGGCCGGCATGCCGCGCGCCAACGATGACGCCGGCGACCAGGGGTTGCTCGAGTACGTAGCGCGAAGCGACGTTGGCGACGCTGGCGTGGTGGCGGTCGGCCACCTGGCGCAGCGTGCGCAACAGATCCTGGAACAGGTCCCAGCCGCCGAACTCGTCGATGATCAGCTTGTATTTGACCAGGGAGCGGTTCTCCAGCGCAGCCTGTGGTTCCGCCCGGCCGAGCCAGGCGTCGCTCAGGAAACCCCCGGCCAGCGTGCCGTAGCAGAGCAGCCTGGTGCCAAGCCGTGCGCAAGTGTCGCTCAGGCGCCCGGCCGGGCGGTGGTCGAGCAGGGAATACTGGACCTGCAGCGTGGCAAAGCGCACGCCGGCGTCGGCAATCTCCTGCACATGGTCGGCATCGAAATTGGTACCGCTGACCAGGTCGATCTTGCCCGCGGCCTGCAGCTCGCGCAGGTGCAGTGCCGTCTCGACGTAACGCGGCTGCGCGTAATCCCACCAGTGGAACTGCACCAGGTCGAGGCGCTCCATGCGCAGGCGATGCAGCGAGCGCTCGATGATGCGGCGCACGTCGGCTGCGGTGATGCGGGGCAGCAGGTCGATGTCGGGGACAAACTTGGTGTGGATTTTCAGCCGTGACAGCGCATCCGCGCCCCGGCGCTGGAGCATGGCGGCGCGGAAGTCGCCATACAGGGCCTCGACGCCGGTGTAGATGTCGGCGCAATCGAACGTGGTGATCCCGGCGTCGTAGAACGCGGCCAGGTCGTCCGTGACATGCGCGCGATCCACCGCGCCGTGGTCCCCGGCCAGTTGCCAGCCGCCGCGGATGATGCGCGAGATCACGTAGCCAGGCTTGATCTCGAAGGTTGCCGGCGAACTCATGGCGCGACCTTGGGCGTGGCGGTGACCTCGTGGTGCAGGAAACGGCGGCGTCCGAGCCGGGTGATGCGCAGGCGCGAGGGGCAGTCCGGGTCGGGGCAGGCGACTTCGGCGGCGGTACTCATCCAGTCGTTGGCGTCGGTCACCCGCTGCTTGGCCGCCAGCAGCGGCAGCACCGCGGCCAGCGAGTAGATTGAAAAGCCCTGGCCGTCAGGGAGGTGCAGGACTTCGCCGCGCAGCTCGAAGCTGTCGCCGACCTTGGCCGAGCAGTACAGCCGCGCCCCCGGCGGGGCGACCACCTCGACCCTCAGGTCGTAGAGTTCAAAGGCATCGTCGTCGGGGGTGGACATCAGGTTCTCCGGGAGCGGATGGCGGCCAGCAACACCAGGGCGGCCAACAGGTAGGAAACCACTACTGTAAAGCTGATGGCGGGCCCCAGCCCGGCGGCAGCGCCAAACACGTGGTCGCCGGCAAGCGCCACCGCCGTGGGCCCGAAGCCGGCGCCAATGGCCACGTTGAGGAAAAAGCTGATGGCCATGGCCTGGCCGCGCATGCGGTTCGGCGTGGCATCGAGGATGGCGGAGAGGCCCGAGGCCGTGACCACGGCCGACAACGCAAAGTACACCGGCACGGCGAGCATGACGCCGGACGCGCTGTGGCTGTTGATCATCACTGCCGCCGGCAGCGTGGCCAGCACGGCAAGCCAGCACAGTTCGGTCTTGCCCCTGGGGCCGCGCCAGCGGGCAAAGCGGTCGGCCAGAGCGCCGCCGGCGAGCATGCCGCCGCCGTAGCCGAGCATGAGCAGCAGGCCGAGCTTGACGCCGACCCGCGCCGGGTCCGCGGCAAACTCCCGGATCAGCAGCGAGGGCGCCCAGGCACCGACCGCGTTGTCCACCATCGAGGCGATCGCCACGGCAATGAACACCGGCGCCATGCGCCGCAACAGGCGCGGCAGGGTATCGGTGGCCAGCGTAGGCGATTCGGCGGCGGTGAACATCTGGTCGTGGCGCCGCACCGGTTCGCGGATGGTCAGCAGCAACAGCGGCCAGAGCAGGCTTGGCAGGCCCACGGCCAGGAACACCAGGCGCCACTGCGCCCAATGAGCCACCGGCGTGCCGGCAAACAGCCCGCCGCGCACCAGGTCGAGCACGCCACCGCCGATCAGGATCGAGCCACCGATGCCCACGGCAATGCCGGTGAAGAAGGTCCCGACCGCCAGGCCGCGATGCCTGGGTTCGAAGGTGTCGCTGATCAGCGAGATGGCGGCCGGCGACAACACCGCCTCGCCGAGCCCAACGACCACACGGGCGACGAACAGCATGGCAAACGATGGCGCGAGCGCGCACATCAGCGTGCCGATGCTCCAGATCAGCACCCCCGCGACGATCAGGTTGCGCCGCGAGGTGCGGTCGGCCAGGAAACCCAGCGGGATGCCGGCCACGCCGTAGATCGCGGCAAACGCCACGCCCAGCAGCAGACTCATCTGTGTGTCGCTGATGGCGAGGTCCTGGCGCACCGGATCGACCAGCAGGCTCAGCACCTGGCGGTCGGTGTAGGCAAGTACGGCGGTCGCAAACAGGATCAGCAGCACCGAGCAGGCGCGTGCGATACCGGGGTAGGGCGGGCTGGCGGACGCGGCGCCGTTCATGCGTCAACGTGCCGTGGAACGGGCGGCATGGACATTCCCTGGATTTGCGAATCGCCAAGTCTGCCGTAAATGCCGGCTGAAATCCCCTGGTTGCGCGTGCCAGGCCGCATGCGGCGTGCGGAATGGCGCCCTCAGCGTGCGGAGATGGCGGGCGCTGGCGCTGGCGGCGACGCGTCAGGCGCGGCCATCGGCATGCCGGGCATGGCACCCGTCGTGCCGGCGTGCGCGGGCGTTGCCGTGTCGTCGTGGCCCTCCACGTCCGCGGCATCCGCGGTGAGCTCGCGGTATTCGTCCACGCCCATGCGCGGCTGTTTTTGCAGGAACGCCACCATGGCCCAGATCGTATGGTCGTCGTGGGTCTTGCCCCAGGCCGGCATCGCGGTGAGCTTGATGCCGTGCTTGATGATCCAGAAGGCTTCAGCCGGTGGCGGCGCGCCATGGGTCAGGTTGGGCGGCTCCGGGTACAGGCTGTCGCGCAGTTCGGACTCACCCATGCCGGGCGCCAAATGGCAGCCGGTGCACATCTCCCGGTAGTGCCCGGCACCCAGCTTGACCAGCGCCGGGTCATCCAGGCTTGGCGCCGTGACTTGTGCTGCGCGCTTGTCGATGGAGCGCTCGCGCAGCACGTTGATGAGCTTGGAAGTGACTGCCCAATGCGGCGAATCGGCCCCGATGTTGTAGGTCCCCGACCAGATCCAGATCCCGACGCCGATCACCACCAGCACGATCAGCACGATCAATGACTTGAGCACGCGCATGTCGATGCATCCCACTGCCTGGACGGCTCCATGCTACGCGCCCGCTGCTCCGCCTGCAGCCAATGGTGCTCTCGTTCCGGCTTGCGCCGGTATTGGATCAGGAGCGTTTCGCGCGCCGGATGCGCACGAAACGCTCTTTCAGGCGCGGGCGCATGCCGAAACAGGAGCGTGGTGCGCCCTCAGGATTTCAGCAGGCCCAGGCGGATCAGGCTTTCGGCGGTGGCGACGATCGCCTCTTGCGCTGGGCGGGGTTGCCAGCCCAGCAGGCGCTGCGCCTTGGCGGCGGTGGCGTTCCGCGCCTGGCCGAGTTCCGGCAGGATTTGCCGGACATTGGCATCCCAGAGTGCCGCCAGGCGCACCAGCCAGTCCGGCAGTTGCCGCGTGGGTGCGCGCCGTGCGGCGGCGCCAAGGCGGTCTTTCAACACGCGCGCCATGTCCGCGAGCGTCATGAAATCGCCGGCGACGGCGAGGAAGCGCTCGCCATTTGCCGCGGGGTCGGTCATGGCGCGCAGGTGCAGGTCGGCGACGTCGCGCACGTCGACGGCGCCGAACCGGATGCGCGGGCAGCCCGGCAGGGAGCCGTCCAGCAGGCGCCGGATCAGCGTGATCGAGCTTGAATAGTCCGCGCCGAGCACCGGGCCGAACACCATCGTCGGGTTCACCACGGCCAGCTCGAGGGCACCGCCTTCGTGGGCTATGAAATCCCAGGCGGCGCGCTCGGCCAGGGTCTTTGACTTCGCATAAGGCTGCACTCCGGGCGCCTCCACCCGGGTCCAGTCGCGTTCGTCGAAGGGCGTGGAGCGTGGTGGATGACCGTAGCCGATCGCGGCGAAGGATGAGGTCAGCACCACGCGCCGCACCCCGGCGTCGCGCGCGGCGCGCAGGACGCGCAAGGCGCCCTCGCGTGCCGGTACGATCAAGTCGTCCTCATGTTTGGGCAGTGTGGCCGGGAAGGGCGAGGCCAGGTGCAGCACGTAGTCACAACCGGTGACGGCTTGCGCCCAGCCGGTATCCTGCTCGAGATCGGCGACGGCGAACGACAACCGCTCGCCAGGTTCGGCGCCGTCCTGGCGCAGGAGCTCGCGCACGTGTTCGGCGCGATCTGGGTGGCGCACGCTGGTGCGCACGACGTGGCCCGTGGCCAGCAGTTGCAGGATCGTGCGGCTGCCAATAAAGCCCGAGCCACCGGTGACCAGGACCGTACTCATGGACGGCTTGCCTCCGTTCCGGAACAGGCCGGGCGGCCTGTTGCCTGCATCCTACGCGCACGCCGATGCGGCATGCGTCAAGGCGGCGCGGGTGCGGCGCCAACCACGCGCCGGGACAGGCGTGGTCGGCCGCGACCGCTGCAGAATGGCGGCGCTTGGTTAAGATGGCGCATTGCCGTAGGCCAGCAGGAGAGTGCAAGTGATCATCAAGCCCCGAGTGCGCGGATTCATCTGCATCACCGCCCATCCCGTCGGTTGCGAGCGCAACGTGCAGGAGCAGATCGCGGTGACGCGGGCCGCCGGCCACGCCAAGGGCAAAGGCCCCAAGCGCGTGCTGGTCATCGGTGCCTCCACCGGCTACGGCCTGGCCTCGCGCATCACCGCCGCGTTCGGCTATGGCGCGGCCACGCTCGGCGTGTTCTTCGAAAAACCCAGCACCCACGAGAAAACCGGCACCGCCGGCTGGTACAACGCGGCGGCCTTCGACAAGGCGGCCAAGGCGGCCGGCCTGTTTGCCAGGTCGATCAACGGCGACGCGTTTGCGCATGCGACCCGCGCGCGCGCCATCGACATCATCAAGAGCGAAATGGGCGGTCCGATCGACCTGGTGGTCTATTCGCTGGCCTCGCCGGTGCGCAAGCTGCCCGATACCGGCGAAGTGGTGCGCTCGGCACTGAAGACCGTCGGCAAGAGATTCACCGCCACCTCGGTGGATACCAACAAGGACACGGTGATCGAGGCCAGCGTGGAACCGGCGACCGAGCAGGAGATCGCGGACACCATCACCGTGATGGGCGGCGAGGATTGGGCGCTGTGGATCGATGCGCTGAGCAGCGCCGGCGTGCTCGCCAGGCACGCCAGGACCGTGGCGTACAGCTACATCGGTACCGAGATCACCTGGCCGATGTACTGGCACGGCACGCTGGGACACGCCAAGCAGCATCTCGACCAGACGGCGCAGGAGTTGCGCAGCCGCTACGCGGACCAGGGACTGGACGCCTATGTCAGCGTGATGAAGTCGGTGGTGACCCAGGCCAGCGCCGCCATCCCGGTCATCCCGCTCTATGTCTCCATCGCCTTCAAGGTCATGAAGGAAAAGGGCATCCACGAAGGGCCGATCGAGCAGGCCAACCGCCTGTTCCGCGACCGCCTGTACCGCGCGGACGGCGCCACGCCGGCCACCGACGACGAGGGCCGCCTGCGCCTGGACGACTGGGAGCTGCGCGAGGACGTGCAGGGGCCGTGCAAGACCGTGTGGCCCACCGTCACCACGGAAAACCTGCGCCAGGTGACCGACTACGACGGCTACAAGCACGAGTTCCTGAAGCTGTTCGGCTTCGACCGCGACGATGTCGACTACGACGCCGACGTGGAGGCGAATCGGCGGTTTGATTGCGTCGAGGTGTGAGCACGCCGATGTATGGAAGCGCCAGGGGGTCAGGCTATTACTGGGTGACATTTTGCAGGGGAAGCAACGATGGCTGTACCGACATATGACAAGTTCACTGAGCCTGTGTTGCGGTTTTTGGTTGGACATCCCGATGGCGTGTTCGCGAAAGATGCGCACGATGCGGCGGCGGCACAGCTTGGCTTGTCCGAAGACGATCGCGCCCAAACGCTCTCCACAGGCCAGGCGGTGTACAAGAATCGGGCTGGCTGGGCGCACGACCGCCTCAAGCGGTCCGGATTCTCATCCAGTCCTAAACATGGCGTTTGGAAAGCCACCCCTGAGGGCGTGGCGTTTGCCGCCGAACATCCGTCCGCGCTGAATGACGACACCATCGATAAATTGGCCAGCAGCCACATCAACGTACCGTTGGCTTCCCTGGTATCCGGCCACACTGACTCGCCGCCGCACCCGGTCGAGGATGAGGTCCAGACCCCCGATGACCGTTTGCAGACAGCGCTCGATGAGATTCGTGCGTCGGTGGTCTGCGAGTTGCTGGAGCGGCTGCTGCAGGCGTCGCCGAAATATTTCGAAACCATTGTGCTCGATGTCTTGCACAAGCTGGGTTACGGCACGAGTCGCAGCGATCTGCAGCAAGTGGGCGGCAGCGGCGACGGTGGTGTCGACGGCGTCATCTCCCTCGACCGTCTGGGGCTGGAAAAGGTTTACGTGCAAGCCAAGCGTTGGCAGGGCACGGTGGGCCGTCCCGAAATCCAGGGATTCTACGGCGCGCTTGCCGGGCAACGCGCCAACAAGGGCGTGTTCATCACCACTTCGAGCTTTACGGCGCAAGCCGTTCTGTTCGCCGGCTCGGTCGAGAGGATCGTGCTGGTCGATGGTGCGAGGCTGGCGCAATTGATGATGGATCACGAAGTGGGCGTCTCGTCGCAACACATCAGGCTGCCGAAGATCGACAGCGACTATTTTGATGAGTGAGGCCGGCCTCCATAGAACGTGTTGATGTTCGCCCGCCGACGGGAGCTTCCGGTCCGGTCATTGTCTATGCCCAAAAAGGGCATTACTATCCCCAATATGGGCACGGGCAGGAAATCGACTGTTCACCAGTCACGCGTGGGTGATGCAACCGCGCCCTACGTCGTGCCCGGCGAAGCCACACGCAGCTTGGCCGACGCGCTGTTCACGGCTGGGCAGCAACGCGTGCTGGGTCTGGTGTTCGGCCAGCCGCAGCGCAGCTTCACCGTCAGCGACATCATTGCTGTGACCGGCGCCGGTTCCGGTGCCGCCCAGCGCGAGATCGCGAAACTGCTCGAAAGCGGCC
Organism: Rhodanobacter sp. FW510-R10; assembly: GCF_058781105.1. NCBI lineage: Bacteria > Pseudomonadati > Pseudomonadota > Gammaproteobacteria > Lysobacterales > Rhodanobacteraceae > Rhodanobacter > Rhodanobacter sp. FW510-R10. The sequence continues at coordinate 1,993,599 of NZ_JBYSWL010000001.1, forward strand.
TGGTGACGGTGCGCGCCGTGGGCAACCAGAAGCATTACCAGGCCAACGCCGTGGCGCCGATCCATGCCGAATTGGTCAGCATCATCCGCAAGACTGTGGGCATGGCCGAGCCCTTGCGCGAAGCGCTGGCACCGCTGGCAGACGAGATCGCCGCGGCCTTCGTCTACGGTTCGGTAGCCAAACACAGCGATACCGCCAGCAGCGACATCGATTTGATGGTTCTCTCCGACTCGCTTACGTACGCGAGCTTGCTCGGCGCCTTGCATCCTGCGATTGAACAACTGGGCCGCGAAGTCAATCCGACGTTGTACTCGCGCGCGGACTTGGTCAAGCGGATCAAGCAGCGCAATGCGTTCGTGACCCGTGTGCTGGAACAACCCAAGCTGTGGGTGGTGGGAGGCGAAGATGACCTCGGCGCTGGATAACCTGACCGGCCCGGGCAAGCCGCTGAAGGCCGAACCGCCGGATGCTTCCGAGCTCGAGGTCTCAGGCGTTCCGGTCTGGCACGGCTGAAGGACGCCAGAAACAAGACGCTGTCGCTCGAAAGTCGCTTCGACCTTGCCTACAACGCCGCGCACGCGCTGTCTCTGGCGGCGTTGCGGCGGCTTCCTCGCATTCACTGAACGCGACATCCTGCAGGATGCCGGCAAGATTTCCGCCGAGACCGCCAGGCTGCATGCGCAAAGCGAGTTCGAGAAATACCGGATCGTGCAGGATCGCCTGTTTGAAAGCGACTTTGATCGCGTGATGCAGCAGTTGGCCAACAAGCAGGAACCCGGCGAGCACTGAATCCGGGTAGGCGGCGGAGTCAGCGAGCTGCGGATCGACTACGGACCCGGTTACCGGGTGTACTTCATGCAACGCGGCGCGGTGCTCGTTGTGGTGCTGGCTGGTGGCGACAAGCGCAGCCAGCGTACCGACATCATCACAGCCAGACGCGTTGCAGCCGAATGGGAGCGTGGATCATGAAAGGCGTGCGAGAGACCTTTTCCCGTTACGACAGTGCCGACTATCTCAAGACCGAGGCGGACATCGCCGCTTATCTCGAAGCTTGCGCGGAGGAAGCACCCAACGATCTCGTGTTCATGCTGAAGGCCCTTGGTACCGTGGCGCGCGCCCGCAACATGAGCCAGCTGGCCGAGGCTGCCGGCATGACGCGTGCCGGTCTGTACAAGGCACTTTCCGGTGAAGGCAACCCCAGTCTCGCCAACACGATGAAGGTGGCGAAGGCGCTCGGCTATCGACTGGCATTGGTGCCTGATCGGGAGTGACGTTGCGTGGTATGCAAAGCGATGGCAGGTTCACTTGGACGTGGCGCGGGAGTGAACCTGACCCGGGTTCCTGCAGTCGTCACCGGCCAGCTGGACCCGCAGGCGTCGGGCCGAACGGAGAAAGGAATCGCGGCAGTTCCTGTCTGATCCGTGGCGCCTTTCATTCAGCCGGGCGTGAAGTTTGCAATTGGCCGTACCGAAGTTTGCAATCAGCCGAACACCAACCTTGGCTTTTGGTCGGCGTGGAAGTGAAGGCGGCGGCGACGGCCTGTTTGCCGTGCCGATACGCGCATTGTGGGAAACGACATGAGCCACGCCAGCAAGCAAGGGGGGCAATGACGCCGGCATACATGGAAACCACTTCCCAACGACACTTCGATTGGACAAGGCGCGACAGTGAACCCGAGTGGGCTCCTGCAGTTGCGACCCGTTCCCTGGCCCATTCACTGCCCAGGCCCGATATGCTTGGGCCATCCTGGCAGCCCGCTGCGGAGAAGCCCATGTCCAAGCAACCACGTGCCAAGGCCAGCGACTTCGATCCGGAAGTGCTGCAGCTCTTCGACAAATACGTGCATGGCGTGATCGACCGGCGCGCCTTCCTGGTGGGCGCGGCACGCTTCGCGGTGGGGGCGGTAACCGCAACCAGCCTGCTGGCTGCGCTCAGCCCTCGCTTTGCCGAGGCGCAGCAGGTGAAGCCGGACGATCCGCGCCTGGCGACGAAGCTCGTCAAGTTCGCCTCACCGCAGGGCTACGGTACCGGCAGCGGTTACCTGGCCAAGCCGGCGAAGCCTAGCGGTGCGCTGCCGCTGGTGCTGGTGGCGCACGAGAACCGCGGCCTGAATCCGCACATCGAGGACATTGCGCGACGCCTGGCGCTGGAGGGCTTCATGGCCTTTGCCCCGGATGCCTTGTTCCCGCTTGGCGGCTACCCGGGCGACGAGGATGCGGCGCGCGCGCTGTTCGCCAAGCTGGACCAGGACAAGACGCACCAGGATTTCCTCGCCGCAGCCGATGCGCTGGGCAGGATGGAGGGCGGCAACGGCCGCATGGGCGTGGTTGGCTTTTGCTACGGCGGCGGCATCACCAACTTCCTCGCCACGCACCGGCCGACCCTGGCCGCCGCCGCGCCGTTCTACGGCAGCTCGCCGCCGCTTGCGGACGTACCGGCGATCAAGGCGGAACTGCTGGTGGTGCTGGCCGCGGACGATGAGCGCGTCAATGCCACCTGGCCGCCCTACGAGGCCGCGCTCAAGCAGGCCGGCGTGCGCTACACGCTGTTCCAGCCGCCCGGCACGATGCACGGCTTCAACAACGACACCACGCCGCGCTACGACGAAGCCGCCGCCAACGAGGCCTGGCGCCGGACGATCGCCTTGTTTGACCGCACGCTGCGCGACGGTACGTCCAAGCGGATTGGCTAGGGAACGTCTGAACAATCGCTGTCATCCCCGCGAGACGCCTTTCAACAGCCGAATGGCTGGTCAAGCGGAGATCCAGTGACGTCAAGCTGTCGAAGTCCAATGACACTGGATTCCCGCTTTCGCGGGAATGACGATCAAAAACGTGTTGTTCAGACGTTTCTTAGAGAACGAAGACGCCGCCGGCCGCCGGGATTCCCCGGTCACCAGCAGTCACGGTTACGGCTTGACGAAGCGCAGCGTCATGCGGTCGGACTCGCCGACGGCTTTCAGCTTGGCGTGTTCGCTGTCGGGGCCGGCGAGATTCGGCGGCAGGCGATGCACGTTGATGTCCTCGGGATCCTTTGGATTGGCGTTGATCTCGGATACTCCGTCAAGCCGGAAGCCGCTCTTCAAGCCGAGCTCGATCAGGTAGTCCTCGGGTATGCGGTGCAATTGCCTGGCGCTCTCGACGGCGTCGGCAAACGGCTTGGCGCGATGCTCGACCACGCCAAACGTGCCGCCATGCTTCAGCACCGCAAATGCGGCATTGAATACACCGGCCAGGGTCTCCGGGCTGTGGTTCAGCCAGTCGTGCGTATTGCGGAATGTGAGCACCATGTCGGCCGAACCCGGCGCCCCCAACTTGGTCTGCAGCGGCGGGGCAAACGGCACCACGCTGATCTTGCCGAAGACCTCGGGGTTGGTCGTCTTCTTGTTGGCGAAAGCGGGGGAGCCGGCTTCGACCAGGTGGCCGTGCGCGGCCAGGAACGGTGCGAGGATTTCGCTGTACCAGCCGCCTGCGGGGTCGAGTTCGACCACGGTCATGTCCGACTTGAGCCCGAAAAACTCGAGCGTCTGCAGCGGATGGCGATACGGGTCGCGGGCAGTGTTGGCGGCTGAGCGCCACGACCCATCGACCGCCTGTTGCAGCGTGGCCGGATCGTGCATGGTGGCGGCAACAGCCATGGCGGGCAGCAGCATGGCGGACAACAGCAACAGCAACAGCATTTTGTGCGTTGGATTCGGCATCACGTCTGCTCCTTGCGGAATAGGTATGCCGAGACTACTCCGCGCGCGGATCAGGGTTGCACTGGCGGCAGGTAGTCCAGGGTCAGGCCAAACAGCCACAGCAGGGCGAGTACCAGGGGCAGGTGCACCAGGAACTGCACGAAGGTGTAGCCGACCACGTCGCGCGCGCGCAGCCCCAGCACGCCAAGCAGCGGCAGCATCCAGAATGGGTTGATCAGGTTGGGGATGGCCTCGGCCGCGTTGTAGACCTGCACGGCCCAGCCCAGGTGCACGTGCAGGTCGTTCGCGGCCTGCATCACGTAGGGCGCCTCGACCAGCCATTTGCCGCCGCCCGAGGGCACGAAGAAGCCGAGCACGGCCGAGTAGGCGCCCATGACCACCGGGAAGCTCTCGGTGTTGGCCACGTGCACGAACACGCTGGACAGGTGGTGGGCCAGGGTCTGGCCGTCGCGGCCCGGGGTCTGGGTGAGCAGCGCGGCAATGCTGCCGTAGAGCGGGAACTGGATCAGCACCCCGGTGGTGCTGGGCACCGCGCGCGACACCGCATCGAGGAAGCTGCGCGGCCGCCAGTGCAGCAGGATACCGAGGGTCAGGAAGAGGAAGTTGTAGGTGTTGAGGTTGGCGATGGCGACGACCGCGGGCTTGCTGGCGAATTCGTGGCCCAGCCAGCCCAGGCCGAGCGCACCGATGGCCATGGACAGCAGCGGGGAGTATTCCAGCCATTCGCCGGGCCGCGTGCGTGGCGGCAAGCTGGCCGCCGGCGCCTCGTCAAGGTCGAATTGCCCGGCGGTACGCGCGTTGGCCTGCGATGGCGCCGTCGCCCAGCAGATCAGCAGGGACACCGCGATCAGCACGCCGGTCAGCGCGATCGACTGCCACAGGAGGATCGTCTGGCTGAAGGGCAACACGCCGGTGATGGCGAGCAGGCCCGGCGGCATGCTGGCCGGGTTGGCCTGCAATTGTGCCGCCGACGAGGACAGGCCCATGGCCCAGATGGCGCCCAGCCCGAGGTAGGCGGCGGCGCCCGCGGCGCGGTAATCCATGGAAAGTTCGCGGCGTCTGGCCAGCGCACGGACGAGCAGGCCGCCGAAGACCAGGGAAAAGCCCCAGCTCAGCAGCGATGCCAGCATGCTGACCAGGGCGATGTACACCACCGCGCCGCGGCCGCTGCGCGGCGCTCGCGCCAGCACGTCGATGAACCTGGCCACCACCGGTGCAGTCGCCAGCACGTAGCCGCCGATCACCACGAAGGCCATTTGCATGGTGAACGGGATCAGGCTCCAGAACCCGTCGCCGAAGGCCTCCACCGTGGCCGCAGGCGTGGCGCCAAACGCCAGATCCGCCGCGACCACCACCAGCACGCCGAGCGCGGCAAACACCCAGGCTTCAGGAAACCAGCGCTCCGACCAGGCGGCACAGCGCAAGGCGAAGCGCGCCAGCCAGCGCTCCTGCGGTTCGCTCATGCTTGCCTGTTGCCCCATGGCGCCATGGTCGTCGGCGGCGACGGCCGGCGCAAGCTCCTTAGGTCAGCCCTGAACAATTCGCTCTTGATCGTCATCCCCGCTTTCGCGCACTGCTGTCCGGAACGTTTCCAGAACAGCTTTTGCCTCATCTACGGTATCGCACAGGGCGCCGAAACACCGCCTGACGTCATTTCCGCGAAAGCGGAAATCCAGTGCTCTGGTTCTTGCGGGTCACCAGAAGCACTGGATCCCCGCTTGACCAGCCTTCGGCTGTTGAAGAGCGCCTCGCGGGGATGACGGCGGATGGGAACGTCGGGGCAAAGGAGAGGGGTAAGCCACGAAGGGGCAAGTCCCCGTTTTTTGAGTCCAGGTTGCACGTGACAGTCATCCAGCCTTGCGTCGCAACGCTTTCGCGGGGATGACGGCAATTATTCAGACCTTCCTTCGGTCAGTGCGCACGCCGGCGCTTGCCCAGGGTGATCACGGCCACTCCCGACACGATCACCGCCATGCCGGCCAGGTCCAGCGGGCCGACCTGCTCGCCGGCCACGAGCACGCCGAGCAGCACGGCGACCAGCGGATTGACGTAGGCATAGCTCGTGGCCAGTGCAGGACGGGCGCGCTCCAGCACATACAGGTAGGCGCTGAACGCCACGATCGAACCGAAGACGGCGAGATAGGCAATGGCCAGGGTGGCCCGCAGCGTCGGATGCACCGGCAACTGCTCACCGTGCAGCAGCCCGAACAGCAGCAGCACGAGGCCGCCGCAGAGCATTTGCGCGGCGGTATTCATCGGTCCGGCCGGCATGTCGCGACGCCGGCTCCAGGCCGAGCCGAGCGCCCAGGCTGCCGCGGCCGTCAGCAAGGCCAGGGCGCCGAGGCGCGAACCCGACAAACCGCTGCCCAGGTTCAGCACGATGACCCCGGCAAAGCCGGTCACCAGCCCCAGCGTCTCGCGGCGGCTTGGCCAGGCGCCATACATGCCTTCGAACAGTGCGGCAAACAGCGGCATGCTGGCCACGGCCACCGCGGATACGCCCGATCCCACATCCTGTTCGGCGAGGCAGATCAGGCCATTGCCCAGGCCGAGCAACAACACGCTGCTGAACGCGGCGTTTCGCCACTGGCCGGCGGACGGCACCGGGAGACCGCGCAGGCGCAGGAAGCCGTACAGCACGATGCCGGCTGACAGGAAGCGCAGCCCGGCCAGGGTGAACGGGGGATAGCTTTCCAGCGCGTAGCGGATGGCGAGGTAGGTCGAACCCCAGATCAGGTACAGCGCGGCCAGCGACAGCGGAACCAGGGTGCCGGGATCGAGCAGGCGGCGCGGTGCCGCAGCGACGGCCGGCGCGGAAGGAACGGACATAGGGGAGCATCGCAGGGGGACTGCGTATTATCGCCGCAGTCCCGCGTCCATGCGACAGGCCAGTGTTCTCCGCAGCCCAGAGAGGGTTCAGCGCGTGCTGCGCCGCTCACTGGACAGCACGACAAACTCGCCTTCCAGGATCGGCGGGCTGGACGCTCCGGCCCGCGCTGCCGCCGGTTTGTCGCGAAGCTTCCGCCACTGGCGCCAGCCCAGCAGTACGCCGCCGCCCACCAGGAGGATGCCAGCGGCCACGAGGCCGAACAGCAGCAGCAGGCCCAGCAGCGCCAGGCCAACCAGCATCGACGCCACGCGCAGCAGCGGGTGTTGCGACTTGTTCGAAGGGGACACCAGCAGCATAGGGCAAGGACCCGCATGTTAAAGTTGAAGGACCTACGACATGACCATGGGGTCATGTGGCGGATGAGGCAAGGGCTGATGGATACCTTGGTGCGGGTTAAACCACTGTGTCATTTGAGTGATATACCCGAAAGTGGCGCCACGGCGGTCGATGCCGTGCTGCATGACGGCGCCGACAGCGTCATCGTGCTGCGTCGCGACGGCGAAGTCCATGCCTACCTCAATGTGTGCCCGCATGCCGGGCGCCGCCTCGATTACGCGCCGGGCAAATTCCTGCTGCGCAACGACACCCTCACCTGCGCCGTGCACGGCGCCACCTTCCGGCAGGCCAGCGGCGTGTGCATTGGCGGCCCGTGCTGCGGCGAGCGCCTGCGCGAGATCCCGTTGCGCATCGAGGGCGACGCGGTCTATCTCGGCGAGGGCGCCTGAGCCTCAGCGGAACATCAGGTTGATGCTGATCATGGTGACCAGCAGGATGACGCCGGTCAGCGGCAGGCCCACGCGCAGGAAGTCGCGGCTCTTGTAGCCGCCCGGGCCGGCTACCATCATCAGTGCCGGATGGCCGGCGCTGAGCAGGAAGCCGTTGGACGAGGACACCGCCACCAGCAGCGCGTAGCCGGCCGGATTGCCGCCCGTGGCCACCGCGATGCTGATGGCGATCGGCACCATCATCACCGTGGCGCCGACGTTGGACATGATCTGCGAGGAGACCAGGGTCAGCACCGCGATCGCGAGCTGCAGCGACCATTGCGGCGCACCGTGGGAAAAGACCAGCATTTCCTGGGCGAGCCAGCTGGCCGTGCCGGTCGAATCCATCGACCAGCCCAGCGGCAGCAGGCAGGCGGTGACGAAGATGGTCATCCAGTTGATGCCCTTGTAGGCCTCGTCCATGTTCAGCACGCCGGAGAGCAGCATGCCGATGGCGCCGGTCATCATGGCCACCGACAGGTCGAGTTCGGTGAACAGGGCCAGCGCCATGGCTCCCAGGAAGAAGCCCAACGCCAGCCACAGCTTGCCCGGGCGTTGTTCCTCCTTGGGGATGTCGGTAACCACGATCAGGTCCTTGTCCTCCTGGACCAGGGTGAGGTCGCGCCAGGTGCTGTGCAGCACCAGGGTGTCGCCGGCGCGCAGGCTGATGCTGCGCAGGTCCTCGCGGAACACCTGGTCGCCGCGGTTCACCGCCAGCACCGAGATGCCGAAGCGCTTGCGCAGGTGGAGATCCCCCAGCACCTGCTTGACGAAGCGCGAGCTCGGCGGCAGCACCGCTTCGGAAATGCCCGCACGGGTCGGGTTGAACAGCTCGCCCAACTGGCGCATGCGGGTCGAGAGCCGGCATAGTTGGTTGTTGGCGAAGCGGTTGAGCTGTTCGCGCGGGCCAAGCACCCCGAGCACCGAGCCCACCCAGATCACGTGGTCGGTCGGCGGCGCCATGCGCGCGTCGTTGCCGCTCTTGATCGCCAGGATCAGCGGCGCCTCGTAGAGTTGCTCGACCTCGGACACGCTCATGCCGACCAGGGGACTTTCCGCGGTGACCGTAAGCTCGGCCATGTTGCCGACGATGCCGTAGGTCTCGGCAAAATAACTCTCGGTGCGCCGGGGCGTGACCGCATGGCGCTCGTCGTCGCGCGGCAGCAGCAGCTTGCGCGAGAAGAAATAAAAGAACGCGATGCCGGTCACTGCCCAGGCCAGGCCAAGCGGGGTCACGCTGAACATGCTGAATTTCTGGATCGTGTGGGCGCCCGGCGGCAGGTTGCGGTTGGCGCTGGCGATCAGGTCGTTGAGCAGGATCAGCGGGGAGTTGGCAATCAGCGTGGTGTTCGTGCCGGTGAGGATGCAATACGCCATGGGCAGCAGCAGGCGCGAGAGCGGCACGCCCGTGCGCGCCGACAGGCGGCTGGTGACCGGGATCATCAACGCGGCCAGCGCCTGGCTGGGAATGATCGCGCTGAAGGCGGACGCCAGCGAGTTCACCACCAGCCCCAGCCGGGATTCCACGCCGCCGGCCAGGCGCATGACGAAGCTGGTCGCGCTGTTCAACACACCGGCCCGGTCCAGGCCGGTGCCCATGATCATCACCGCGAGAATCGTGATCACGGCGTTGCCGGCGAAGCCCTGGAAGATTTGCTCAGGCGGCAGCAGCCCGGTCAGGCCAATGGTGACCACCACCAGCAGCGCCACCATGTCCGCGCGGATCCATTCCAGGACCAGCATCAGCATGGTGAAGACCAGCAGGCCCAGCACCAGGATCATGTCGGGGGTGAGCGTCAATCCCACTGGCCCGTTCCTAGGCGCAAGCAACGACGATGGATGCAAGATGGCAGTGGGTGCTGCACGCCGTGTCGATCCAGACCTGGGGAAACGGTTCCAGTATAGGCGGCTGGCGCGCTGCGCGGCGAGCCGACGCAACGCCTGGCGGCGGGTTGGGGATGGCCGGCGCGGCATCGGTCGGCACCCGTCGGGTACCAGCTATCGCTTCATCGCGACATAGAGATACACTTGGCCGCGCAGCACCAGGAAGCCACCGATGCCGACGATCAGTTTTGAATTCTTTCCGCCCAAGACCGACGAGCAGCGCGCCCAGCTTGATCGCGCTGCACAGGCCCTGAAGGCGAACTTGCCCGAGTACGCCTCGGTGACTTTTGGCGCCGGCGGCTCGACGCTGAGCTATACCCGGGACACGGCCGAACGCCTGCGCTGCGCCCACGGCTTGGCCGTCGCGCCGCACGTGTCGTGCACCGGCGGTACCCGCGCCGAGCTGGGCGCGCTGCTGGACGGCTACCAGGCCGCCGGCTACCGCCGCCTGGTGGCGCTGCGCGGCGACCTGCCGTCCGGCATGGCGTCCCCTGGCGATTTCCGCCACGCGGCGGAACTGGTCGAGTTCATCCGCAAGCGCAGCGGCGATCATTTCGACATCCAGGTGGCGGCCTATCCGGAGATCCATCCGCAGGCGGAAAACGCCCGGCGCGACCTGGAGCATTTCAAGGCCAAGATCGATGCTGGCGCCGATGGCGCGATCACCCAGTATTTCTTCAACCCGGACGCCTATTTCCGTTTTGTCGACGACGTGGCGAGGCTCGGCGTGCACGTGCCGATCGTGCCCGGCATCATGCCGATTTCCAGCTACAGCGAGCTGCAGCGCTTTTCCGACCTGTGCGGGGCGGAGATCCCGCGCTGGCTCGCCAAGCGCATGCAGGCGCTGGGCGACGACGCCAAGGCGGTGCGCGCGCTGGGCGCCGACGTGGTGGCGCAACTCTGCCGGCGCCTGCTGGATGGCGGTGCGCCGGGGCTGCACATCTACACCCTGAATCGCGCGAACGCACCGCGCGCGGTGTTGCGCCGGCTGGCCTAGGAGCGCGGCCGACGCGCGTCGACGCGCCGGGGCCTGCGGCGATCCGTGCGCGATCCCGTATGCTGGCGCGATGCGTCCCCTGCTTGCCTTGGTGTTCCTGTTCGTCTGGACTGGCATGGCCCCGGCGGCGGCGCAGACCGTGATCCACCGCTGCGTCGGCGACCAGGGCAACCCGGTTTTCACCGACCAGCCCTGTGCGACGCTCGACGCCACACTGGTGACACCCAGTCCGGCGGCGCCACCGGCCGCGGGTCCACCCGCGCCCGTGACGCTGTGCGCGGCCAACGCCAGCCAGCTCAAGCGCGTGGTGATCGAGGCATTTGCCAGGCGCGACGCCAATCGCCTGGCGGCGGTGATGTTGTGGGGCGGCTACGGGGCACATGCCGCGGTTGCCGACATCCGCGCCCTGCAGGACGTCATGCGCCGCCCCTTGCTCGGCGTGAGCACGGAACCGGCCGGGGAGGGCGGTGGCGATCTGCCTGCGCCGCCATCGAGTTCAGCGCCGGGGCGGGAATCCATCCCGACGACGTTGACCGTCGACACGGGCGCGCGCGACGACCCGGACGGGGTACGGGCCTTGCGTTTTGACGTGCTCGAGCGCGCCGGCTGCCTGTGGATGCGCGGCGCCGGCACCGGTATCCCTTAGCCGCGGCTAGGGGAGCTCTGAACAATTCGCTCTTGATCGTCATTCCCGCGAAAGCGCACTGCTGTCCGGAATAAATTCGTGCCGCGACACCGAAGACGTGACGACGCAAGGCTGGACGGCTGTCACGCGCAACCTGGACTCAAAAAAAGGTGGTCACCCCGTTGTCTTACCCAGACCCTCGAACCTCCATCGTCATCCCCGCGCAAGCGGGGATCCAGTGCTTTTAGGTGTCTGCGAAGGCCAAAGCACTGGATGACCAGACATTCGTCTGTTGAAAAGCGCCTCCCGCTTGCGCGGGAATGACGCCAGGTAGGGTTTCGGCGTCCTGGCACGATACCGTAGATGAAGCAAAGGCGGTTCCGAAAACGTTCCGGACAGTAGTGCGCGAAAGCGGGAATCCAGTGTCTTTGATCTCAACAGCTTAATCTCACTGGATCCCCGCTTGACCAGCCTTCGGCTGTTGAAGAGCGCCTCGCGGGGATGACGGCAATTATTCAGACCTTCCCTAGAGCGACGCCACGTAGGCGATCATGCGCTGGCGCATGGCTGCGTCAGGCAGCCGGCCCATGGCGCCGCCCAGGTTGTCGAGCATGTGGCTGGCCTTGCTGGTCGCCGGCGTGGTGACCGTCACCACCGGGTGCGCGAGCACGAACTTCAGGAAGAACTGCGCCCAGCTGCGTGCATCGAACTCCGCAGCCCATTCCGGCAGCGGCTTGCTGCGCACCGTGCCCCACAGCCGCGTGCGGCCAAACGGCGCGTAGGCCAGCACGCCGATACCCTGGTCCTTGGCCAGCGGCAGGATGCGCTGCTCCACCAGGCGGTTGTCGAGCGCATAGTCGATGCCGATGAAGTCCAGCTTCTCGGCACGCATCACCCGCTCCAATTCAGGATGCAACGATGGCGAGGTGTTGGTGATGCCGACGTAGCGCACGCGGCCGGCGGCCTTGGCCTCCCTGAGCAAGGCCAGTTGCGTGGGCGGGTCGCCCAGGTTGTGTACCTGCACCAGGTCGATCGGGCTCTTGCCGATGCGCGCGAACGAAGTCGCCAATTGCGCGCGCGCGGCCGCCGGATCCGCCTTGCCGCCGCCGCGGCCGGCCACGTTGAGCTTGGTGGCCCAGAACAGCTTGCGGTTCAAGCCGAGTTCCCGCGCCAGTTTGCCGGCAACTTCCTCGGATGCGCCGTAGCTGGGCGCGGTGTCGAACACCCTTCCGCCATCCTGGTACAGCGCCTGCAACACCTCGCGCACCGTGGCCACGTCGTCGCGGCTCGCGACCTGGGCAAAGGTGGCTGAGCTGCCGAGCCCCACGACCGGCAGGCGCTCGCCGGTACCGGGGATGGCGCGGGTGATCAGCTTCGCGGGCTGGTCGTCGGCCCAGGACCACCGCGGGCCGAGCGCCAGGGCGGCGCCGGCGGCCAAGGAGAGTTTCAGGTACTCACGACGGGTGATCATGGCGTACTCCTCAGGTAGGGGGCCGGGAAGGCCACGGGTCTGCTGCCTTCAATCTCGGCGGCAGCAGCCAGGCGCAGTTGGCGGCGGCCCAGCCAGATGCCGAGGGCAGCCCAGGCCACGGCCAAGGGCACGGCCACGCTGGCCAGCGCACCCAGGCCGAGGCCGAGTCGGCCCAGGCCGCCTTCGACCTGGGCGCCAAGCACGTCGCCGCCGCGATAGACGAAAGTGTCGATGAAGGCCTTGGACTTGTACTTGTCCTCGCGGCTGACCACGGTATACAGCGTCTCCCGCGCCGGCCGCGCCAGGGCGCGCTGCACGGCGCGGAACGCCGCTTCGAATGCGATCAACGCGGCCAGCGAGCCGACCATGGCCAGGCCAATGAAGCCGAGCATGGCGGTGAGTGGCAACAGCGCCAGCACGATGTGCACGCCCAGGCGCTTCATCAAGCGCCCGGCAATTAGCACCTGCACCAGCAGGGTCGCGAGCTGGGTGATCAGGTCGATGCGCCCGAAGATGCTGGCGCGCAGGTCGATGTCCTCGCCGAGCCCGGCCACCAGTTGCAGGCGCGTGAAATACAGGAAGGTGCTCATGATGGTCATGATGACCAGGTAGCCGGCGATACCTGCCAGGTAGCGCGAGCGGAACACCGCCTTGAAGCCCTGCCAGGCGCTGCCGCCGATGATGGCGCGGCCTTCGTCGTGGATATGGCCATCCAGATATGCGACGGCAGCGGCATCGGCGCCACGCCGCGGCCAGAGCGCCAGGGCCCAGGCAAAGGCCACGCCGAGCAGCAGGCAGCCGATCGCGACCAGCAACAGCGCCGGCGTGCCCAGCGGCCGCGCCAGCGTCGCGGCCAGCCAGGGGCCGAAGATCGCGCCCAGCGTGCCGCCCACGGCGATCAGCGCAAAGCAGCGCCGCGCCTGCTCCAGCGTGAAGCGGTCCGCCAGCAGCGCCCAGAACACCATCGTGACAAACAGGTTGCTGACGCTGAACCAGACGTAGAACACCTGCCCGCTGGCCGTGCCGACCGCTGCCGGCGCCGCGACGAGCAGCAGGTAGAAGCCGAGCAGGCTCAACGCGAAGAACAGGTAGGTCACGGTGATGAAGCGCAGGCGCCGGTAACGGCTGACCAGCCAGCCGAACACCGGGTTGGCAAGCAGGGTCACCAGCGCCGTGCCGACGAACAGCCAGCGCACGGCCTCGATCCCGCGCTGCATGCCCAGCGCATCGCGCGCCGGCCGCAGCACCATCAGCGCGGTGAGGATGCAAAAGAAAAACGCCATGGCCAGCAGCACTGGCACCACTTCCCCGCGGCGGATGTCGAACAGGCGGCGGATGGCTGCGCGCATGGTGCGACCCGGGAATCTAGGCAGATGTCTACCGTACCCGGTCACGGGGAAAAAAGGGACTCGTGGCGACCGCCAGCAGCGACGCCGCGTTCCGGCACGGCTGGCACCGACGGAGCCGCGGATGGCGCTCTCCGCCTTGCCTCGGGGCGACGGTGGGCCGGGTCGGCACTGTTACACTCGGCGGCGCTGCGCGAGGCCCGGACGAAAAGCATGGGGAGACAATCTCCCGCCTGCCACCCGCCATTCCGGCCCCGCCATCCATCCCATCCTGACCACGGTATCCGCACGCCATGGAGATCAGTACATGCCGCCATCCCCGTTTCGTCGCCTCGCACTCCTGGCGTTGGCCGGCATGCTGAGCACGGCTGCCATGGCCGCCGCGGGTGACGCGGACCCACGCATCGCCTCGTTGCTGGCCGACCTGGCGAAGGCGCAATCGATCGAGTCCGCGGCGATCTCGCCCGACGGCAAGCAACTGGCGTGGGTGATCCAGCGCGAAGGCAAGGGCGCGATCACCGTGGCCGCCGCCGACGGCACGCATACGCGCAGCGTGACCGCGGCGGCCCAGCCGGGGACCTGCAACGAGTCCGGCATTGCCTGGGCGCCGGATTCGCGCCACCTGGCCTTCATCTCCAACTGCCGCATCGACCTGACCAGCACGCAGCCGATGCACAACGAGATCTACCTGGCCGACACCGGCACGGATACGGCACCGGTGCGCCTGGCCGAGCTTCCCGGTTATGTGCGCGCCCTGCAATGGACGGCCGACGGCAAGTCCATCGGCTTCCTCTTCGTGCGCGGCGCCACCCGCCACGCCAGCGCGGTGGCCGCGGCCAAGCCCTTGACGGGCGAAGTGGGCGTGAGCGGCGTGGAAGTGCAACGCGTGGCGAGCGTCGAGGTCGCCAGCGGCACGCTGCAGGAGTTGACCCCCGCGGGCATGTACGCCTATGAATTCAACTGGTCGCCCGACGGCACGCGCATCGCCTACACCGCCGCCCAGCCGCCGGGCGACAACAACTGGTGGGTGGCGAAGCTCTACGTGCAGCCGGCCCAAGCCGATGCCCAAGCCAGCGTCCTGGTCGACCCCGCCAAGGCCGCCAGCGATACGCTGCGTGGCTTGCAGATTGCCTTGCCGCGTTGGTCTCCGGACGGCTCGCGCATCGTTTTCATCGGTGGGCTGATGAGCGACCAGGGCAGCACCGGTGGCGACATCTACGCCGTACCCGCCGACGGCGGCAAGCTGGTGAATCTCACCCCCGGCATCCTGGTCACGCCGCGCTGGCTGGCCTGGACCGCGCCCGACGCGCTGCTGGTCGGCCAGATCCGCAACGGCCAGAGCGAAGTGGCCGACTACGCGGTGGCCGCGAGCGCCGCCACGCAGCGGCACCTGCGCTTCAGCGTGCCGGCCAGCATCGGCGATGGCAGCGCCGCCATGGGCCTGTCGCTGTCGCATGGCGCGACCCATGTCGCCTACGTGCAAAGTTCCTTCGCCAAGGCACCGGAAGTCCATGCCGGCAAGCTCGGCAACCAGCCGCCGGCGGCCGTCACCACGATCAACGCCGCCTTGCGCCCGGCCTGGGGCAAGGCTGAATCGGTGGAATGGGACAACGAAGGCTTCCACGTGCAGGGCTGGCTGCTGTATCCGGCCGACTACGACCCGGGCAAGACCTACCCCATGGTCGTGGTGGTGCACGGCGGACCGGCCAGCGCCGTGCAGCCGCGCTGGCCTGGCGTCGGCTACGGTGGGCCGCCGCTGTCCGCGCTGGGCTACTTCGTGTTCATGCCCAACCCGCGCGGCAGCTACGGCCAGGGCGAGAAGTTCGTGCAGGCCAACCGCCGCGACTTCGGCTATGGCGACCTGCGCGACACCCTGGCCGGCATCGACGCGGTGGAGAAGCAATATCCCGTGGACGACAACCGCCTGGGCCTCACCGGCTGGAGCTACGGCGGTTTCATGAGCATGTTCGCGCCGACCCAGACCCGGCGCTTCCGCGCCGTGGTCGCCGGCGCCGGCATCTCCAACTGGCAGAGCTACTACGGCCAGAACCTGATCGACCAGTGGATGCCGCCGTTCTTCGGCGCCACCGTGTACGACGATCCGGCGGTGTACGCCAAGAGCTCGGCGATCAACTTCATCAAGCAGGTGAGGACGCCCATGCTGATCGTGGTCGGCGACCGCGACGCCGAGTGCCCGGCGCCACAGTCCTTCGAGATGTGGCACGCCTTGCGCGCGCAGGATGTGCCCACCTCACTGGTCGTCTATCCCAACGAGGGCCACCACTTCGTCGACCCGGCGCACCAGCGCGACGTGCTGCAGCGCGCGCTGGCCTGGTTCGCCAAATACCTCCCACCCACACCCTAGTCTCACCCCCGCCCACCCCTAGGGAAGGTCTGAATAATTGCCGTCATCCCCGCGAAAGCGGGGATCCAGTGAGGCTAAGTCGTTGAAATCAAAGACACTGGATGACCAGACATTCGTCTGTTGAAAAGCGCCTCCCGCTTTCGCGGGAATGACGATCAAGAGCGAATTGTTCAGAGCTTCCCTAGGAGCGGGGGGAGGGCACGGCCTCGGCGAGGAGGGAGCCGATCTCGGTGCCTAGCCACAGGTCATCGCAGGCGCCGAACACCTGCTGGCGCAGGCGGCCAGCGGCATCGATCAGGATCGTGGTCGGCGTGCCTTGCATGGCGTAGGCGCGCATGGTGCGCGGCAGCGGGTCACCGTCCTCGCCGGGCAAGTCGATGCCGATCGGGAACGCCAGCCGGTATTCATGGACGAAGGCGCGCAGCGCCTCCGGCCCGGCCACCGCGTGATGCTCGAACACCGTGTGCAGGCCGATCACTGCCAGTCGGGGGTTGCCGGCGAAGAGCTGCGCGGCGCGCTTGGCTTGTGGCAGCGCGTAGGCGACGCATCCCGGGCACAGCATCTGGAAGGCGTGCAGCACGATCACCTTGCCGCGCAGTTGTTCGAGCTGCAGCGGTTGTGGCGTATTGAGCCAGGTGCCGGTCTGCCAGGGTGGGGCCATCGGGAAGCTCATCGGCATGCTCCGCTCGGACAAGGGGGTGCCAGCCCAGCCACATCGCGCCGCAACCCGGCCAGCGGGTGGCGGCGGATGCGTGGCTCAGGCAGCCTTGGTTGCTGTTTGCGGCCGGTAATGGCCGGGTTCGGAACGGAACGGGATGGCCAGGCGGTTCCAACCGTTGATGGCGATGATGGCAAACGACAGGTCTGCCAACTCCTTCTCGCTGAATTGCTGGCGGACCTCGGCGTACAGCTCATCGGAAATGTCGCTGTCGGCGACGCGGGTCACCGCCTCGGTCCAGGCCAAAGCCGCGCGTTCGCGCGGGCTGTAGAAGGGCGCCTCGCGCCAGGCGTCCAACACGTACAGGCGTTGCTCGGTCTCGCCGGCCGCGCGCGCATCCTTGCTGTGCATGTCCAGACAGTAGGCGCAGCCGTTGATCTGCGAGGCGCGCATCTTCACCAGCTCCAGCAGCGGGTGCTCCAGCCCGGAGCTTTCCACATAGGCCTGCAGGTCGCGCAGCGCCTTGAAGCCGCCCGGAGCGGCCTGGGTGTAGTTCATTCGTTGGGTCATTTCGTACTCCTTGCAGAAGTCTTTGGTGCAGCCATGCCTCGGCCGGTCGCGGCCGGACGCATGGCGGTGGTCGCGGGTTGGCCACGGCGCGCGGCGCAAGGGCATCGCGCAGGCGCTTGCGGAAGCGGCCATGGACGCAGGATCGGCGCCTCGCACGAATCACGTGCGGACGATGAGGCGAGGATGCAAGTGCCATCTTCGCCTGGCGCCGAGGCGATGTCCAACCGACCGCCTGTAGCCGGTTGTAGACTGCCAAAGGCACGGCGACGGCTGCTTGGGAGCGGGGGCACGATGGATACGATCGTCACCGAGATTGCGGCGGGAATCTTCCAGTTGTCGACCTATGTCGCACCGGCGGACCTGCGCTTCAACCAGTATCTGATCCTTGCCGAGCAGCCCTTGCTGTTCCATTGCGGGCAGCACCACTTGTTTCCTTCGGTACGCGCGGCGCTGTCCCGGGTGCTGCCGGTGGAGCGGCTGCGCTGGGTGTCGTATGGCCACTTCGAGGCGGACGAATCGGGTGCCATGAACGACTGGCTGGCCGCAGCGCCGACGGCGGGCGTCGCGGTCGGCACCATTGGCTGCATGATCGCGGCCAATGACCTGGCACTCCGCCCGCCACGCGCCTTGGCCGACGACGAGGTGTTGGACCTGGGCGGCAAGCGGGTGCGTTATCTCGCCACGCCCCACGTGCCGCATTGCTGGGATGCCGGCCTGCTGTATGAGGAGACCACGGGCACGCTGCTGTGCGGCGACCTGTTCACGCAATCCGGCAATGGCCCGGCGATCACCACCGCCGACCTCGTGGCGCCGGCGCTGCTGCTGGAGGATCGGCACCATGCCAGCGCGTTGACACCGGCCACGGCACCGACCATGCGCCGCCTGGCCGCGCTGAAGCCGGTCGTCCTGGGCTTGATGCACGGCCCGGCCTTCCATGGCGACGGCGCGCTGGCGCTGCGTGGGCTGGCTGAGGGCTATGCGGTGCGGCTGCAGGCAGCGGTCGTGGATGGCGGGCAGGTGGCGGCGTGATGCGACCGCTTGCCTGTACGCTGCTGCTCGCCGGCCTCGCGGGGCTGCTCGTTCCACCCGGCCTGCATGCGCAGGAGGCGCGGGTCCGCGCCCGCGCGCTCGGCGTGGCGCCGGGCATCTTCACGCCGGGCAAGTTGAACGCGATCACCGACGTCGCCGGTGTACTGGTTGGGCAGACGACGGTCGCCAAGGGCGATGTGTACACGGGCGTGACTGCCATTCTGCCGCATGGCGGCAACCTGTTTTTCGACCGCGTGCCGGCGGCGGTGTTCGTCGGCAACGCCTTCGGCAAGATGGTCGGCGTCACCCAGGTGCAGGAGCTCGGCGAGCTGGAGACGCCGATCCTGCTGACCTGCACACTGTGTGTGTGGCGCGCCGCGGACGCCATGGTGGCCGAGCTGCTGGCCATGCCCGGCATGCAGGGCGTGCATTCGATCAATCCTGTGGTCGGCGAAACCAACGACGGCATCCTGAATGCGATCCGCGAGCGTCCGATCACGCCGGCGGATGTCCATCACGCGCTGGCCACGGCCACGGCGGGACCGGTGGCCGAGGGCAGCGTGGGCGCCGGCGCGGGGACGGTCGCGTTCGGCTGGAAGGGCGGCATCGGCACTTCGTCGCGCGTGCTGCCGGCGAGCCTCGGCGGCTGGACTGTCGGCGTGCTGGTGCAGTCCAACTTTGGCGGCGTGCTGCAGGTGCTGGGCGCGCCGGTCGGCCGCGAGCTTGGGCAATACGCGTTCAAGGACGCGGTGCAGCGCGAGCGCGGCGACGGTTCCATCATGATCGTGGTCGCCACCGACGCGCCGTTGTCCGATCGCAACCTGAAGCGCCTGGCGGCACGCGCGATGCTGGGCCTGGGGCGTACCGGCTCCAGCGCATCCAACGGTTCGGGCGACTACGTGATCGCCTTCTCGACCGCACTGCAGGTGCGTCGCCATGTCGATCCGGCCGGGGTCGCCGCGTCGGTCGGCCGCGACGCGCTGCGCGGCTCCCGGGAAGTCGCCAACGACGACATGTCGCCGCTGTTCGAGGCGGTCATCGAGTCCACCGAGGAAGCGATCTACAACTCCCTGTTCATGGCCACCACGGTCACCGGCAACGGCCACACCGTCAAGGCCATACCGCTGGACCAGGTGCGCGGGATCCTCGCCCGCTACAAGGTTTCATCCCGCTAGGGGCCGCGGGCGATGTACGCTGTGGGTCTGTTGGTCCCATCGATGAGGAGCGCGGGTATGAACAAGCACGTTGCAGGATCCCTTGCCGCGGCAGCGCTGGGCTTGCTGCTCGCCATGCCGGCCTCGGCCGCGCTCGAGCCCGGGGCCTCTGCGCCGGACTTCAGTGCCGTCGCCAGCCTGGCCGGCAACGACTTCACCTTCTCCCTGCAGCAGGCGCTGCAGAAGGGCCCCGTCGTGGTGTATTTCTACCCCTCGGCGTACACCTCAGGGTGCGACCTCGAGGCGCACACGTTCGCCACCGAGAAGGAAAAGTTCGATGCCGCCGGCGCCACGATCATCGGCGTGTCGGCCGACAGCATCGAGCGCCTGAACGAGTTCTCCAAGGATCCGAACTATTGCGCCGGCAAGTTCCCCGTGGCGTCCGATCCGGACGGCAAAGTGGCGGCCACCTATGACTTGAAGCCGGCGCCGGCCAAGCCGGGGGCGAAGGACACGCGCGGCGTCGAGATTGGCCACATGTTCTTCCCGCGCACCACGTTCGTGATTGCCAAGGACGGCAGGGTCGTGGCCACGCTGTCGTCGGAGGCGGACAAGTTGCGCCCGGACCAGCACGTGCACGAGTCATTGGCCATCGTGAAGCGCCTGCAGGCCGGCCCAACCCCGTAGCGACGGCCTTGGCCTCCTCTCCCCTGGCTTCGCCGGGGGGGAGAGGGAGTAGGCGGCGCGGGCGCCACATGGGATCTCGTATATCCGAGGATAGGGTCAGTCCTGGGCCGGCGGCGGGGCCGGTTGTTGTGGCGCACCCAGGTAGCGTTCGAAGTAGTCCACCAGCTTGTGGTAGCCGTAGCGCGTTTGCGCCAGCCCCTGCGTGTCCCAGCTGTGCGGGGCGTTGGGCAGGGGCACCAGGTCGACATGCTTGCCCTGCAGGATCAGGCGCTGGGTCAGGGTTACCGAATCCTTGAACAGCACGACCTCGTCGCGCATGCCGTGCAGCAGCATCAGGTGGCCCTTCAGGCCGCCGGAGTGCAGGAACGCCGAGGACTTGGCGTACTGCGCCTCGTGGCCTTGTGGCATCATCATCACCTGCATCTCGCCGGTCAGCGCGTGGAACAGGCTGGTGGCGGGCGCGGCGGCCACGCCGGCCTGATAGACGTCCGGATAGCGGAACATCGACATCGCGGTCAGCAGGCCGCCGTAGCTGCTGCCCCAGATGCCGATGCGTGCCGGGTCGACGTAGCCTTGCGCGACCAGGTAGCGCGTGGCGCTGTACAGGTCGTCGACGTCGACGCCGCCATAGTCCTCGCGGATGCGCTGGCGGAACGCCTTGCCGTGCCCGGAGCTGCCGCTGATGTCCACGTTGATGACCACGAAGCCGCGCTGGGCCAGCAACTGGTCCAGGCCCCAGGTCGGGTGGTAGATGCGCCCGCCCCATTCGTTGTGCACGGTGTTGCTGTACACCGAGCCCAGGATCGCCGGGTATTTCCTTGTGGGGTCGAAGTCGGGCGGCAGCGTCAAGCGCGCGTGCAGCGGGGTGCCGTCGTTGACGTTGGCGAACACTACATATTTCGGCGCGATCCAGTGGTAGTCGCTGAACTCGGGCAGCGGTGAATGCGTGACCTGGCGGCGGTTGCTGGCAGCGCCGGCGCCCTGCAGGTACAGGTCCGGTGGTGTGACGTCATTGGAATACAGGTCGGCCAAGTGGCGGCCGTCCGGCGATACCGTGGGGTGGTGGGCGCCCTCGGCCGGCGTCAACGCTTGCATCGCGCCGCCGGCAAGCGGCACGCGGTAGACGCGCCGCGACTCGGTGTTGCCGGCGTTGCTGACCACGAACAGCGCGCGGGCCGCGGGCGAAACCGTCGCCGAGAACACGGCCCAGTCGCCCGCGGTGATTGCCTTGGGCGGGCCGCCGGCGAGCGGCTGGTAGTAGACGTGATAGTCGTTGTCGCGGTCCGAGGTGAAGTACACGCCTCGCCCGTCCGGCGCCCAGTCCGCCCACCAGTCGGCGCTGACGTTGTTTGGATCGCGCTCGCGCACCAGCAGTTGTGCCGTGCCGCTGGCGGGATCGAGCAGGAGCAGGCGGCGATCCTTGACGTACAGGTCGCTCTTGTCCACCAGCAGCCGGCTGTCATCCGGCGCCCAGCGCACGCTGAAGATCTGGTCCAGCAGGTCCGGGCCGAGATCCATCCAGCGCACCGCGCCGCCGCTGGCGGCGATCACACCGACGCGCCGCGCCGGCGAAGGTTCGCCAGGATACGGGCGCTTGACCTCGACCAGCCGCGTCTCCGCGCCCAGGTAATCCGGGATGCCGCGCGTCGGCACCTTGCTGCTGTCGGCCTCGACGAAGGCCAGCCGCTTGCCGTCATGCGACCAGGTGAAGGATTCGACGCCGGCTTCGTGGCCTCCGGGCGCACGGACCTGGCGTGGCTCCGGCGTGTCCATGCCGGACTCCACCACCCATAGGCCACCGGACGCGAGGTAGGCAATGGCCTTGGCCTGCGGAGAAGCAGCCGGATCGGTGGCGGCTACATCAGCTCCCGTGATCGGCTGCGGCGCTTGCCCCGGCAAAGCCCGGTACAGGCGCCCATGCAGGTTGAACACCAGGTGCCGGCCATCGGGCGCCCAGATCACCTGCGAGACGCCATGGTCGTTCTCGGCGCGCTCGACCTGTTCCAGCTTGGCGATGCCGCTGCCCGCGTCGGCCGGGCTGTCCGGACGCGGCATGCGCGTCACCCGCACCGGCTTGCCACCGGCGGCGTCGGCCATCCAGACATCCATGAAGGGCATGCCTTCGTCGTTCCACAGGAACGCCAGCCGCTTGCTGTCCGGCGACCACGCGGGTGCCTGCGGCGCCGTACCGATGATCCACGGCAGGCTGTACAACCGGTCGATGGTCATGGTCCGCGACGCTGCGGCGTTGGCAGTTGCCTGGTTGCCGGCACTCGCCGGCCACGCCAGCATGAGCCCGCAAAACATCACGCAGGCCAATGGCAATCGATACCGGAAGTTCATGGTGTCGGTGGATCCGGAGGAGGAGACCGTAGAAGTTGTCAGGCGCGGGCAGTGCCGTCAAGCGGGATGCGACGAACGATGGCAGTAGAGCCAGAGGGCGCGAGCGGCGCGTCAGGGCAGCCACCGTCCATGTGCATCACATTGGTGGGATCCGGGTTGCTGCCGGCGTAATGGTCTGCGCCGGAGCGCGCGGCGCAAGGTCTTGTCCCGCCAGTGGCTGGGCTCGGTGAAGGTATCCGCGCCGGGATGGGCACGATGTCGCAGGTGACAGGCGACCACGCAGCGGTTGAACTCAATTCAAGGGAAAGGCAGGTTGTCGCCTTGCGCGATCGCTTTCCCGCGGCCACCCCCGACACGGATTGGATCACCGCGCTCTCGCAAGAGGGCGACTGGACCGTGGTGACGCACGGTCGCCTGAACAAGGGTGCGGAGCGCGAAGTTCTGAAGCGTGCGGCAATCAAGGTTTTCCTGCTCGACAAAAGCTGGAAGAACCAGGCGTTCTGGGCCAAGGCAGAGAACCTTGCGCGCTGGTGGCCAAGCATTGTGGGCAGGCCGAGCGCATGCGCGGTGGAGCGACGTTTCGTGCGCGCTGGAAGTTCAGCGGTAAAGGTCAGTTTGACCAGATCACCCTTTGAAGCAGCGCACGCCGCTGAACTTGGTCACCTGAACCGACCGTCTGTGATCAGCTCGCCGGCATATTGATCGACCCCGAACCCATCGGTTGCAACCGACCAAAAGCGGACACTCAGCTATAGTCTCAGCTCATGAGGCTGGGGACGCATAGCTTCCGTGACCCAAGCACATGTCATCCCGAACGGAACGTAAACTGCATTGTGTCTCTCACTCTCGCCCAAACTCTGCTCTCCTACGGCGCGCAGTCGGACCAACTAGTCGAGCTCGCTGGTAGCTCGCCTCGGACGTTGCGTTACGCCGACCTGAAAAATGGGGACGCGATCTGGTCGCCACCAGTCGTCGCAGAGCATGAGCATGTTCCTCGGGTATTCGTTTTTGACGGTCGAACCAAATCCGGCGAGGTTTCTCAGCCTGTCATTGATCAATGGTGTCGTCGGATTCTTCTACGCGGAGATCCAGCGTGGACTGCGATTCTTCGCCCCGGACGGCTGGATATTCTCTCGTTCGAGATTCAAGGCAAAGACGTTGTCACCTCGAAAGAATCGATTGCCCCAGGTTCCGGAGGGCTTACGCGGTTCATTCACGACGTACGTAGTGGCGCCGCCGACTTACCCCGGCGCGCGTACCTCAAGAATCTGCTCTCGGAATCGATGCGACAGGCTGTTAATTTTGGCGTGTCGCCGATTGACGCTGTATCACTCGTCGGATGGGGACTTTTTTGGCGTTTTCTCGTTGACCGCAACCTGCTCGTGGGCAAAAAGCCAGGCGATATCGCGGACGGTGCCGAGTCGTGGACTGATTGCCTCAGTACCAAAGGCCGTGCCCTCACGACGCTCAAGTGGTTGGACGCAACCTTCAATGGAGGTCTGCTACCGTTCGAGACTTCGCCCAAAAGCTACGTTCCCGAAGTGTTCTCGCAGGTACTTGGAAATATTGCGGCGGGCGCTACACCACAAGGTCAGCTTCGCCTACCTACCGACTGGGATGAAATAAATTTTTCTCACGTCCCAGTGGGGCTCCTTAGTGAAGTCTACGAGGCGTTCGCGACGACACTCGATGCCCCTGCGGCGAAGAAGCGAAGTATCCACTACACGCCTCGGCACATCGCTGAATTCGTAGTTGGTGAGGCGCTCAGCAGTATTCAGAACATCGACCGTCCGCGCATACTTGACCCCGCGGTTGGTGCGGGCGTGTTTCTCATAGCAGCGTTCCGCCATCTCGTACAGCGTGAGTGGGAGAAGACTCAGACACGACCAAAGCGGCGACAGATTCGGCGCATCCTTTCAAATCAGCTTTCCGCGTTTGATGTCGACAAGCGTGCGTTACGCCTAGCGCAGCTTGGGCTCTATCTCACTGCTCTAGAACTCGATCCGAGTCCGACGCCTGTGGAGGACCTGAAATTCGACAATCTTGAAGCTGTGCTACGTCTGCGGAACGAGACCGATGGGAGCCTTGCTGCTGTAGCGGAAGAGGACGCCGGGCGGTTCGACCTAGTTGTGGGCAACCCGCCATGGACCGGCCATGACAACGTCGCAAAGAAGCGCTGGATCGCGAATACAGGTGAGGCCATTTTAGAACGACTCGGGGCGGATGCCGATTCGTTCGATTTACCAGATGCCAATCCCGACTTGGCGTTCTTGTGGCGTGCTGGTGAGTGGGCGAAGCCCGGAGCCCAGATTGCGCTCGTCGTTCATGCGCGCTGGCTGTTCGGAATATCTGAACGGTTGCTCAAGGCGCGCAGTTGGCTTTTCACTGCGTTCAACATGACGGGTGTATTGAACGGCGCCGCACTGCGCCAGACGAAGGTGTGGCCAAACGTTACTGCTCCTTTTTGCCTTGTCTTTGCGCGCAATGAAGCCGCGCTACCAGGCGGCACGTTCCAGTTCGTCAGTCCATTCGTGGAAGCCAATGATACAAAGGAGCAGGCGGTTCTTCGGGTGGACTGGGCCGACGCACAAGTCGTTTTGCATGAGGAAGTTCGATCCACGCCGTGGGCGCTAAAGGCTCGCTTCCGAGGTGATTCACTGGCGCGTCGCGCATTCGAGGTGATGCGGGCGACTGGCGTCCCGTTGGGCAATTACTTAAACACGCTGAGGCCCGGACTCCAGTTTTGGAACGGTTACCAAGTGGGCGGCAAGGCTGGGAAGCAGCTGTCGGCGAGGCACATGTATGGGATGCCGGACCTAAAGGGCTCGTCCTCGGACGAGTTTTTGCTTGAGGCTTCGGCGCTCCCGAAATTCCGAAGGCAGACGCTGCTTTTTTCGCGTAGACCAGCGATATACGAAGCTCCGCTGTTGCTTGTACGGAAGATGGTTCCTGCCGATCCACTAACTCCTCGCGCGATGCGTTCCAGGGAGGCGGTAGCCTTTCATGAGTCGTTTCACGGTTTATCGTTCAAGGGGATAGGACGAGGTGACGATCATGCGCGGGTGTTGCAGATCCTCCTGCAGTCGCGTCTTGGGCATTTCGTCTCATTGCTGACAGATGCGCTTTACGGCGTCGAGCGAGAAACCCTCTACAAGGAGAGTTTTGATGCATTCCCAATCATCCCGCTGGATCGTCTAACGAAGGATCAACTTGCGCAAATGCGGCAGATTTCGAAGGAGATGGAGAAGGGCCTCGACAAATTACTGTTCGAAAGGCTGAATCTGTTTGTATTCGACCTTTACGAACTTGGGATTGTCGAGCGACAGGCTATTGAGGATACGCTCGAAACGCGGGGACCAACCCCCGCTTCGGTAAGACGGGCGGTTGCCTCACCTACCGAGGTTGAGCGCACGAGGTTCCTCGTCGCACTGAAGGATTCACTCGACGATGTGCTTCAAGCATCGCATCTTCAGGCGACGATCGAAGAGGTGCTGGTTGGGAGTATCCCGTGGCGAGTGCTTTCAATCGCTAGTCGCCCTACGCCAGTAAAGCGTTTCCCTATGGATGCACTGCTCAAGGAGGCTGATGAATCGGGCGCAAGTCTTGTTGTGCTCCCCATGAGTAAGTCGCATGTCTTTGTTGGTCTGCCCGACCGATATCGGTATTGGACGAGAACGCAAGCTGTGCTTCTTGCACATGATCTTCTCGGAGGACCGCTCGGCGATGGCTAGACGCCTTTCCCTTGCGGAGCCACCCGCGCTGCTCGCAGCGGAACCCGATCTGTCACCTGCTCATAAGAGAGCCATTGAGGGAGCACTGCGATGGGCGTGGCAGCAACTCATCGCTGCGAATGACACCACGCTGCATGGTGGCTCGGAGGAGGCTCTCACTACAGCAATCGAAACCCAACTCGGCCGAATGGAACGTGGGCGTCGCATCGCACCAGGCCTCAAAGACTTTGACCATCCTGTTCGGGGTGCAAAGCAGCGTACGTCTGACGGTCGTATCGAGAAGCAACCCGATCTGACCTTTAGACCACCAACGTCCCACTATCCGCGCGTGACGAATACCATTTGTTGGGGTTGCTTCGTCGAATGCAAGCTTATTGAAGATGGCCATGGCTCTCGCACAGTTGCATCCTACAGTGACAACGGTATTCAGCGGTTTGCCAGTGGTGAGTATGCGGCCCGGATGCCATCCGGGATGATGCTTGCGTACGTGCGCGGCAACAGAGAACCGATCGCCAGCCTCAGCCCCCACCTTCCGCTGCATGGTGCAACAGCGATAACGCCGGGACAAACCAAGGACATATGCTCCACGCGCCATCCACGCCAAACACTCGCGTCGCCCTGCGTGGACGTGGTACTCACGCACCTATGGTTGCTGGTTCCAGCAAAACTCGTTGCCTGAAGATTACGTCCTCTCTGCGACACGTCGGGCCCACGTACACATCCGACACTGACGTACTAGTTTCGCGATATGCCATCAGTTCTGAATGCGATTGGCGCCTTAGAGTTTCACTGTTCGCAGAAGGTCCGCTTCGGATCGGACGCCGCCCTCCTACGCCCCCCGAGAGACGATCATATTCGTCAGTGGTCTAATCATCGAAGATCGGTTCGGTGATGCATTTGCCTCGGCGCATAACATTTAGCTCAATCTGACACCCCTCTGCGGTTGAACGGATTCTGTCACCAGAGCCTCGGCGAGATGGGTCTGTGTCGCTCGAACCTTGTTCAGCCGCTCGCGTAGGTCGGCGCAGAGGCGGCGCAGGTGTTCCACGCGAGCGGCGATGCGGTGCTGCTCTGCGAGGGGCGGGAGGGGTGTTAGGCAGGCTCGGATCAGTCCGATATTTAGTGTTGGCTGCGCCAGCTTTCGGGTATCACCAACGAATCGAGATTTCATGAAGTCGGACTGGAGCAACTGCAAAACGTATGTCTTGCTGACCAGAGATGTTGGCACGATTCGGCAGACGGCACGGGCGATATTTGCGCCCTTCCACGAATCCGGGGCTATGCCCAGCTTCCCGATGCTACCGACGACTCCCATGAGAATCTCTCCTCCCTCCAGACGAGTTCGCAGGAATTGAGCGTCGACGTCGCGCGCGATGGATTTTTCTGGCTTCACAGCTGGACTATCCAGCGAAAGATCCGCCAAACGGACGAAAGGTACGCCATCCACGGTGTCAACGCCGGGTACAAGAACACCGTAAGCGATTGGCTTGTCTGCGCGTACAAGTTCGTCGAAGTGAACCCATACCCAGTTGTCGGGAAGTTGAAAGGCATGCCCGCTCACATCCGCCGACGGCAGGTTTTTGTTCTGCTTTGTGGTGCCATTAGTTAAGAGGCTACGTCGTTCAGCCCGTATTCGATCTTGCAAAGTAACTGCCGGCTCATCGTCTGGATCCTGCGGTACCAGCAGGCCACGGACGGCGAGTTGGAGGATGGTTTGTTCGAGGGCGTCGATGGCTTGGGGGCGGTCGAGCAGCAGGTCGAAGTGGGTGGCGATGCGTTGCCAGTTGTCGGCCAGTGTCTGGGCGCAGTCGCTGGCGGTGAGGGCGTCGAACAGGGTGGTGGTAAGACGGGCGTGTTGTTCGTCGGCCAGTCGACCGCAGGCTTCCAGTTCGTCGCAGAGTGTCATCAGTTCTTCGACGCGGGCGACGATGCGGTGTTGTTCGGAGAGGGGCGGCAAAGCGATTGGAATCGAATTCATCTTCGCTTGGTTCATCTTCGGTTGAGCTGTCCCGGTTATGTACGGCTCAAGCGAAATAGCGTTGATGAAGAGGCAGAGATATTCCATCAGGCCTGGATGCGTCGTGTCGATGACGTGCGCATGGTTGTTGACCCAATATTTCCCTGATGCAAGGAACGCGATTGGCGTTGCGCGATTGATGAGATTAGCGCCGTCCTCACCGATGAGTAGCAGCGTCTTGTCGAAAAGGTAGCCGTCGATTTTGTCGATGACCCCTGATGCACCGTAGTAGTCAAAGACTTTGGCGCGCTGCTGTCGATCTTCGGAGGATACGGGGACGCGCTCCCCATCACGATTGATGCTCACGCTACCGAAGCGCGCCCATGTCCAGCTCGGAGGAATGGTAAACGGCTGATCTGCCTCTGGGACATTCGGTGAGAATTTGTCTGGTCGGAGCTTTCCTTCAGCGACAAGACAATTCTTGGCAGTACCGATGTTCGTGAGAAGTTGATGCGCCGATTCGTCATTCTTGTCTTGCGGTACGAGCAAACCACGCACCGCCAAAGAATGAATCAGGCTCCTTAACTTCGCCCCGCCACCTTCCGCCGTCGCCAGCAACTCAAACCCACGCAGCAGCGCCGGTTCTTCGAGCGCCAGATAGTCAGCACGCGGCTCGCGGACTTGTTTCACGACGCTCATGCGCGCGGCCCGCTGGTGCCGGTGAGTGCTTCGCTGAGGAGGGCTTTGAGCTGCTCGCGGATAACTTGCGCTTCGGCTTGCAGGCGCTGGTAGTCGGCCAGCAGCACTTCCGGATCGTGGTTGATCTGCGGGCCCGTGTGCGGATTTTTCTGGTCGAGGTTGTAGCCGCTGGCCTTGATCGTGTCGATGTCGACTTTCCAGGCGTGTGCGTTTTCGACGCGGCTGGCGTAGTTGTCGCTGGCGCTGCCCCACCAGGCTTTTTCGGCGGCGAATTCCTCGATGCGGATGGGCTTGGTCTTGTTGTAGTTTTTCACGCCCGCCGGATAGGGGTGTTCGTAGTACCAGACGTGCTGGGTCGGCTGGCCCTTGGTGAAGAACAGCAGGTTGGTCTTGATGCCGGTGTAGGGGCTGAACACGCCGTTGGGCAGGCGCACGATGGTGTGCAGGTTGCACTCGGTGAGCAGTTGTTCCTTGATGCGCGATTTCACGCCTTCGCCGAACAAGGTGCCGTCGGGCAGCACCACGGCGCCGCGGCCGCCGGGTTTGAGCAGGTGCTTGATCAGCACCAGGAACAGGTCGGCGGTTTCCTTGGTGCGCACGTCGGCGGGAAAGTTCGCTTCCACGCCGGGCTCTTCGGTGCCGCCGAACGGCGGGTTGGTGATGATCACCTCGACCCGGTCTTTGGCGGCGTAGTCGCGCAGCGGGCGGGTGAGCGTGTTGTCGTGGGCGATGTTGCTGGGCACGTCGATGCCGTGCAGCAGCATGTTGGTGACGCACAGCAGGTGCGGCAGCTGTTTCTTTTCCACGCCGCGGATGGAGCGCTGCAGGGTGGCTTCGTCGTCGGTGCTGCGCACTTGCGCGCGCAGGTGTTCCAGCGCGCAGACCAGGAAACCGCCGGTGCCGCAGGCGGGGTCGAGCACGGTCTCGCCGAGCTGCGGATCGACCATGTCGACCATGAACTGGGTAACGGCGCGCGGGGTGTAGAACTCGCCTGCGTTGCCGGCCGACTGCAGGTCGCGCAGCAATTTTTCGTAGATGTCGTTGAACTGGTGGCGGTCGGCCTGGCGGTTGAAGTCGATGCCATTGATCTTGTTGATCACCTGGCGCAGCAACTGGCCGGACTTCATGTAGTTGAAGGTGTCTTCAAACGCGGCGTGGATGACGTAGGCGCGCGGGTTGCGCTTCAGGTCGCCGGGCAGTTCCTTCAGCGTGGGAAACAACTGGATGTTGATGAACTCGAGCAGCGCCTCGCCAGTGCGCCCTTCCGGGTCGGCGGCCCAGTTACGCCAGCGCAGGTGCTCGGGCAGCGGCGAGCGGTAGTGGTCGTGCAGGGTTTCCTGCTGCAGCTCGTAGGCGTCGAAGATTTTTAGGAAGAACAGCCAGGTGAGCTGGCCGATGCGCTGGGCATCTCCGTCGACGCCGGTGTCCGGCCGCATGATGTCCTGGGTGGATTTGATGATGGAGCTGAGGTTGGACATGGTTGGTTCTGTGTCGAAACGAGTGTGATGTAGCAGGTGTTGTGGGAGCGCACTTGTGCGCGATGTTCTGCGGATGGGCTTCGCAAAAGTATCGCGCACAAGTGCGCTTCTACACGGTGGGCGGGCGGTATAGCTCCGCTTCCAGCGTGCGCAGCGCTTCAAGGTATTTTGGCTTGCCGCCGAACGCGGCGACCAGTTCGAGCGGGGTGCCGAGGTGGTTGATCGGTGGCACGCGCAGCACGTCCATGCTTTCCAGCGTCTGCACGCCGCTGTCGGCATATTTGTCGATCAGCGCGGCGATGACCTGGCGCGCGACGGGTCCGTATTCGGTGAACACGTTGCGCTTGCGCACGTGGTTGGCGCGTTCGGCGCGGGTCAGCGGCGGCATGTCGTAGGCCACGTGCAGCACCAGGTCGAACGGATCGAGATCCTTGCCGACTTCGTCGGCGAGCGCATCGAGGAAGACGCCGCGGTCGTCCAGCTCGGCGATCAACGCGGCCTTGCGTTCGGCGCCGGACCACGCCTGCAGGAAGGCGTCCAGCGATTCGTACTGTTTCTTGATGTTGATGCGGGTGTAGTCGCGCAGGCTTTCGGTGATCAGCTTGCCGTCGCCGTCGAGGTATTGCACGCGTTCCTTGGCGATGCTGACCGGCACACGCTTGCCGTCGATGACGAAACGTTTGATGGCTTCGCCGCCTTCGCCGGGACCTGCAGTGGTCGGGGAATCATCACTCTCGATATTCCACGGGCCGGGTTCTTCCTGCGTTCCGCCGGTCGGTGATGGTCCGAGTGGCGGTTCAGGCGGATCGACCGGGTCATTCGGGCCGGGCTGGTAGATCTGCACCGGGTCGCCATCAAAATCCTTGTCGGCAAACAGTTCGGTGGCGCGCTTGAAATCCATGATGGCGAACCAGGTCTTGCCCAGGTCTTCGCGCAGGCGGGTGCCGCGGCCGACGATCTGCTTGAACGTGGTCATCGACTTGATGGTCTGGTCCAGCACGATCAGCTTGCAGGTTTGCGCATCGACGCCGGTGGACATCAGCCGCGAGGTGGTGACGATCACCGGCAGCGGCTTTTCCGGGTCGATGAAGTTGTCCAGTTCCAGCTTGCCGTGCGGGCTGTCGCCGGTGATCTGCACCACGTATTTCGGCTGGTCGACGCAGAGGTCGGCGTTGGCGTTGGCCAGCGCCTGGGTCATGCGGTTGGCGTGGTCGATGTCCTCGCAGAAGACAATCGTCTTGGCGTAGCGGTCGGTGGCTTTCAGGTAGGCGGTGATCTTTTCGGCGACCAGCACATCACGGGCTTCGAGCACCAGGGAGCGGTTCATGTCGCGCTGGTTGTAGATGCGGTCTTCGACCAGATGCCCGTACTTGTCGGTCATGCCGGCGCTCGGGCGCCAGCCGACCACGTCGCGGTCGATGTCGATGCGGATGACCTTGTACGGCGCGAGGTAGCCGTCGTCGATGCCCTGCTTCAGCGAGTAGGTGTACAGCGGCTCGCCGAAGTAGTCGCTGTTGGAAACGTGCTCGGTTTCCTTGGGCGTGGCGGTCAGGCCGATCTGCGCGGCATGGGTGAAGTAGGTGAGGATCTCGCGCCAGGCGGAATCCTCGGCGGCGCTGCCGCGGTGGCACTCGTCGACCACGATCAGGTCGAAGAAATCCGGCGTGAACTGCTTGTAGATGTTGTCCTCTTCCTCGCGGCCGGACACGGCCTGGTACAGCGAGAGGTAGATTTCGTAGGACTTGTCGACCAGCTTGGTGGTCTTGTTGACGGCCAGGTCGAGGCCTTCGATGAAACGCTGCGCAGTTTCGGCGTCGACTCGCTCCACACCCTTTCGGTTGGAGCTGAGTTTCGCCATCTTGCCCTTGAACGGCTTGAAGTCGTTGACCATGGTCTGGTCGATCAGGATGTTGCGGTCGGCCAGGTACAAGATGCGATGCTTCGCGCCGGACTTCCACAGCCGCCAGATGATCTGGAACGCGGTGAAGGTCTTGCCGGTGCCGGTGGCCATCACCAGCAACACGCGGTCGCGCCCGCCGGCGATCGCCTCGACCGTGCGGTTGACCGCGGCGATCTGGTAGTAGCGCGGGGTCTTGCCCGGATACCAGGCCGACTCGGCCACAGTGCGCACTTCTGCCGGCCAACCTTTCCACGCGCAATAGCGCTGCCACAGCTCGTCGGGGCTGGGGAATTCATCCAGCGTCAGCTCGCGTTCCAGCACGCCGTCGCCAAGGGTGCGGTCGCGGAAGATGAAGCCGTCGCCATTGCTGGAAAACGCGAACGGCACATCCAGCAGTTCGGCGTATTCGATCGCCTGCGGCATGCCGGCGTGCAGGGCGTGGGTGTTGTCCTTCGCCTCGATCACTGCCAGCGGTTGGTCCGCCCGGCGGCACAGCATGTAGTCGGCGCGGCGGATACTGGCCTTGTCGCGGGCGGCGTGCTGGCCGCGCACCACCATGCGGCCCGCCTTGAGGGTGAATTCCTGGAACACCTGCGCGTCCACGTCCCAGCCGCTGGCGACCAGCGCGGGCGTGATGAATTTCAGGCAGATATCCGCCTCGGACAGCTTCTTCTTATCCATGCCACATGATTCTGGCGCTTCCCCCGCTGGCACCTGGTCGAGCATACGGCGTCGATTGGCTTGCGGCCAGTAGATGGGCAGAAGGTGGCGTGCCGTGGCAAGGGAAAGCCGCTGGGTCGGAGGTGCTCAAGCGTCCTGGGCAACCACTGTTCGAGGGGAAGTTCTCGTCATCCAGCCGGCTGGCGTCCGCCGGCGGAAGCCGCAACCGCGAGCGGTCTTTGCCTGGGCCCTAGGGCAACGCTGAACAATGTCGTCATCCCCGCGAAGGCGGGGATCCAATGCCTTCAAGCCATTGAAAACGAAGACCCAGGATTCCCGCCTTCGCGCACTGCTGTCCGGAATAAATTCGTATCTCGAGACCGAAACATTGCGCCACATAGCCAAATGGCTGTCGCGTGCAACCTGGACTCAAAAATGGTGGCTCACATCTCTTGTCTCGCCCTGGAGCGCAACCTTTCGGCGTCATCCCCGCGAAGGCGCACTGCTGTCCGGAATAAATTCGTGCCGCGACACCGAAGACGTGGCGACGCAAGGCTGGACGGCTGTCACGCGCAACCTGGACTCAAAAAAAGGTGGTCACCCCGTTGTCTTACGCAGACCCTCGAACCTCCATCGTCATCCCCGCGCAAGCGGGGATCCAGTGCTTTTAGGTGTCTGCGAAGGCCAAAGCACTGGATTCCCGCTTTCGCGGGAATGACGCCAGGTAGGGTTTCGGCGTCCTGGCACGATACCGTAGATGAAGCAAAAGCGGTTCCGAAAACGTTCCAGACAGCAGTGCGCGAAGGCGGGGATCCAGTGCTTTCAGGCGACCAGTAAGGGCCAAAAGCACTGGATTCCCGCTTGACCGGCCCTTCGGCCGTTGAAAAGCGCCTCGCGGGAATGACGCCGGGGTGGTTTCGGCGTCCTGGCGCGATGCCGTGGACGAGGCCAAGGCGGTCCCAAAAACGTTCCGGACAGCAGTGCGCCTCCGCGGGAATGACAAGCAAAAGTGCCGTTGATCAGCGTTACCTCAGTTTCCTGCGTAGCCCGGCCCCAGCAGCACCTGGCCCGGCAGCTTGCCGGTCATCTTGCCCTCGTCGATGACCGGGACGCCGTTGACCAGCACATAGCGCATGCCGATCGAGAGCTGGTTCGGTTTTTCGTAGGTGGCGACATCGTGGATGGTTTCAGGGTCGAACACCACGACGTCGGCCCACATGCCCTGCTTGAGCACGCCACGGTCGTTGAGATGCATGCGTTGCGCCGGCAGCGCGCTGAACTTGCGGATCGCATCTGGCAGCG
The DNA here is from genome assembly GCF_058781105.1 of Rhodanobacter sp. FW510-R10. NCBI lineage: Bacteria > Pseudomonadati > Pseudomonadota > Gammaproteobacteria > Lysobacterales > Rhodanobacteraceae > Rhodanobacter > Rhodanobacter sp. FW510-R10. The sequence continues at coordinate 2,027,809 of NZ_JBYSWL010000001.1, forward strand.
TGAGCAATTTTCCAGTACGCACGAACTTGGCCAGGATGCGCGGGAACGTGCCGTAGGCGCGCGGGTGGGGATGATCCTTGCCCAGGATGCCCTCGGGTGAGGTGCCGGCATAGTCGTTGTCGATCGACACCCACGGCTGCTCGAGCGCCAGCGCCACGTCGTGCTCGTCCATGCCGAAGATCACCACCGAGGTGGCGGCGCGGTCCTTGAGCAGGAAGTCCATGATCGTGTCGATCGGGTCTTCATGCCATTCCTTGGCGATCTCGTCGATGCGCATGCCCTGGTACTTGGCCAGCTGCGGGTTGACGACCACGCTGATCAGGATGTCGTGCGGCCCGTTGATCTCCAGCCATTCGTTGTCCCAGCTCGCATCGGGCGTGGTCATGTCCTTGCGGATGCGGGCACGCGTGGCCGGGTCCTTCAGGCGTCCGAGCAACTTGGCGTCGCCGCCATCGTGGGCCCACGGGGGAATGATTGCCGAGAACGAGTTCTGCCAGGCGGTATAGGCGTAGGTGTCGGCGGCCACATCGATGCCGGATGCACGCGCCGCCTCGATGCGCGCGACGATCTTCGGCATCGTGCCCCAGCTGGACTTGCCGGAGGCCTTGAGGTGGAAGATTTCCACCGGGATGTGCGCCTCGCGGCCGATGCGGAAGGTTTCATCCAGCGCGGCATTTTCGGCCTTGCCCTCGCTGCGCATGTGGGTGGCGTAGATGCCGCCGAATTGCGCGGCGGTGCTCGCCAGCGCGACCAGTTCATCGGTCTTGGCGTAAGGCGCCGGCGCATATTGCAGCGCGGTCGACAGCCCCATCGCACCCTGGCGCATGCCATCGGCAACGAGTGCCTGCATGCGTTTCAGCTCGTCCGCGTTCGGAGTGCGGTCGCCGTAGCCCAGGACCATCTCGCGCACCGTGGTGGCGCCGATGTAGGTGCCCATGTTGATGCCGATGCCCTGCTTGCGCAGGCGCGCGAAATAGCCGTCCAAGGTGCGCCAGTCGGCCTTGAGGTGGTAGTGGTCGAGCCCGGGCTGCCTGGCCTTCAGGATGGCATCGTTGATTGGCGCGATGGACTCGCCCTCGCCGGTGATCTCGGTGGTGATGCCCTGGTAGATCTTCGAGGGCAGCCGCGGGTCGACCAGCACGGAAGTCTCCGATTGCCCCAGCATGTCGATGAAGCCAGGCGCCACCACCATGCCGTGCGCATCGATGCTGCGTGTGGCATGGGCGCCGGCCAGCTGGCCGATCGCCGCGATGTGGCCGTCCTTGATTGCCAGGTCCGCCGCATACCACGGCGAACCCGTGCCGTCGATGATGTGGCCGTTGCGGATGATGAGGTCGTAGCTGGGTTCCGCAGGTGTTGGCGCCGCAGCGGCAAGCAGCGGACACAGGCCGAGCAGCAGGCAGGCAAGGCGCAGGCGCATGTTCATGTCAGTTTCCCCCAAGGTGCATGACGGCAGTCATCCGCAAATGTTCACGCAGCAATCCGTGAACGACCGTGACAGGTGGCGACCTGCCGCGATTTCGATGCGATTTCCGTGACAAGTCAGCCATCGACAACGTAGTGGCCCGTCGCTTCCTGCACGGTCCACGGTTGCCATGGATTGAACAGCGATACGCCAGTCGGCGCAAAGTCGGACAGATTGCGTGTCACCACCGTCAGGCCATGGACCAGCGCGGTGGCGGCAATCAGCGCGTCGCGTTCAGGGCGCGGATCGGGCACGTGCAGGCGCGCACATCGCCTTGCCACCGCCTCGTCCACCGGCAGCACACGCCCGGAGAACTCCAGCGTCACGCGCTGATCCAGCCACGCACGCAGCAGCGCGCCTTGGCTGGCGTCGCGTCGTTCCATGCGCAGTACGCCGATTTCCAGTTCCATCATGGTCACCGCAGACAAGAAGCAAACGGCTATGTCCATCTGTGCCAACCAGGCCGTGACACGGGGATCACCCTTGCCACGAATGGCTTTGTGCAGCTCGGACACGACATTGGTATCCAACAGATACATGGCTTGCCGCCCGGTCAATCGCCGAAATCAGGGATGCGCAGCTTGATGTCCAACTTGGGTGGGTCGAAATCGATGTCCGCCATGCCAGGCATGCTCAGTGCGTCGAGCAGATTGCGCCGGCCGCCGGTCAGACGCCGGTATTGCTCGATGCTGAGCAGCACATGGGCGGGCCTGCCGCGATCGGTGATGAACACCGGCCCCTCCAGCGCCGCACGCTTGGCACGGCCGATGTCCTGATTGAGTTCGCGGCTCGAGAGTGTCGTCGTGGTCATCGGGAAACCTCTCTCCCAGACAATGTAGTAACGTTACTACGACCTTTGGACACAAGCAATCCGGCTGATGTTGGTCGCCATTCCTCCACTCGCAGGAATGACGGGCCAGAGCCGGTTCAACCACCAGGTATCGAGGTTCGGCACCGATCGGTTTCTCTTGCCAACCTGCGGCCCGCCCATCACGCTGGCGGCCCGCTTCGCCGCCACGATGCCATGATCTTCCGCTGGTTCGAGTCACTCATCGATGCGTTCAGGGAACCGGTCGACGGCATGCCGCCGCAGTCGACCTGGCGTTTCTACGCGTTCTACCTGCGCCAGGTCTGGCCGGTGTTCCTGGCGGCGATGGTGGTCGGCTTCATCGTCGCGATCATCGAGGTGGCGCTGTTCGGCTTCATCGGCCGCATCGTGGACCTGGCCAAGGGCCTGCCGGCGGCGGATTTCTTTCGCGTGCACGGCTGGGAGCTGCTGGGCATGGCACTGGTCGCGCTGGTCGCGCGGCCGCTGTTCAACGGCCTGCATGACCTGCTGGTCAACCAGTCCATCGTGCCCAACCTGACCAACCGCATCCGCTGGCAGAACCACCGCTACGTGATCCGCCAGAGCCTGGGCTTCTTCCAGAACGACTACGCCGGCCGCATCGCGAACCGCATCATGCAGACTGGCGCCTCGCTGCGCTCCTCGGCGGTGCAGATCGTCGATGCGATCTGGTACGTCGTCATCTACACCGGCAGCGCCATCGCCTTGTTTGCGCGGGCCGACGTGTGGCTGGCGCTGCCGCTGTTCGTATGGGTGTTCCTGTACGTCGGCCTGCTGTGGTTCTTCGTGCCCAGGCTCAAGCAGCGTTCGTGGCAGGCCTCGGCGGCGCGCTCCAAGCTGATGGGTCGCATCGTCGACGGCTACAGCAACGTGCTCACGTTGAAGCTGTTTGCGCACACCCGCCGCGAGGAAGGCTATGTAGCCGAGGCGATGGCCGAGCAGACCAGCAAGCTGGCACGCATGACGCGCATCACCACGGCGATGGACGTGAGCATCATGGTGCTCAACGGCTTCCTGATCGTGATCACCTCGGGCCTGGCGCTGTGGTTGTGGAACGAGGGTCGGGTGACGGTGGGCGCGATCGCGCTGTCCACGGGGCTGGTGGTCCGCATCAACAACATGTCCGGCTGGATCATGTGGGTGGTCAACGGCATCTTCGAGGATGTCGGCACGGTGCAGGACGGCATCACCACCATCGCTCAGCCACGCACGGTGCAGGATCGAGAGGGCGCGATGCCGCTGGAAGTGACCAACGGTGCCGTGCAATTCGAGCGCATCCACTTCCACTACGGCAAGCACGGCGGGGTGATTGCCGGGCTCGACCTGGCCGTGCGCGCGGGGGAGAAGATCGGCCTGGTCGGCCCGTCGGGCGCGGGCAAGTCCACCTTGGTCAATGTGCTGTTGCGGCTGTACGACCTGGAGTCCGGGCGCATCCTGGTCGACGGCCAGGACATCGCCCAGGTGACCCAGGAAAGCCTGCGCTCGCAGATTGGCGTGGTGACCCAGGACACGTCCCTGCTGCATCGCTCGATCCGCGACAACATCCTGTATGGCCGTCCCGACGCCAGCGCGGCGCAGGTTGCCGAGGCAGTGCGCAAGGCGCGCGCCGATGAGTTCGTCGGCACCCTGGTCGATGGCGAGGGCCGCACGGGCTACGACGCCCTGGTCGGCGAGCGCGGGGTGAAACTCAGCGGCGGCCAGCGCCAGCGCATCGCGATTGCCCGGGTGCTGCTCAAGGACGCGCCGATCCTGGTGCTGGACGAGGCCACCAGCGCGCTCGATTCCGAAGCCGAGGCGGCGATCCAGGACAGCCTGGACGTGCTGATGCAGGGCAAGACCGTGATTGCCATCGCGCACCGGCTCTCGACGATCGCGCGCATGGATCGCCTGGTGGTGCTGGACAAGGGCCGCATCGTGGAATCCGGCACGCACGCCGAGCTGATCGCGCGCGATGGCCTGTATGCGCGCCTGTGGCGGCGCCAGACCGGTGGCTTCGTGGCCGCGGAGGACGCGGCGGGTTGACGCTGGCATTTCCGATCGTCATTCCCGCGCAAGCGGGAATCCAGATCGTCATTCCCGCGAAAGCGGGAATCCAGTGCCTTTATTAAGCCGTCATTCCCGCGCAAGCGCACTGCTGTCCGGAATAAATTCGTGCCTCGACGCCGGAGGCGTTGCGGTGCAAGACTGGGCGCCTGTCGCGCGCAACGTCGACTCAAAAAATACCGGCTCACCCTGCCACCTTGCCGGGACCTCACCCTCCACCGTCATCCCCGCGAAAGCGGGGATCCAGTGCCTTTAGGTGCCCGTGACAGCCAAAGCACTGGATTCCCGCTTTCGCGGGAATGACGACGGAGTGGTGTGGTGAGTGCGTTTCCGAAACGTTCCGGACAGCAGTGCGCGCAAGCGGGAATCCAGAGCCCTTGTCGAAGCTGGTTGATTTCTGGACACGCTGGATTCCCGCGTGCGCGGGAATGACGACCAACGATCCTCAGCGGCGCACGGCGAGTATGCCGTCCAATTTGGGCTCGGCCGCAAAGCCTGCCTGTTGCAGGCGTCGCGCCACTTCGCGCGGCAGGTCGCGGCCGCGGCTGAGCTTGTTCGGGCTGCCGGTGTAGTGGAACAGGCGGCCGCCGGGACGCAGCACGCGTGCAAGTTGCTGGTAGAACGTCAGTGAGTACAGCTCGCCGGCGATGCCGAAGCGTGGCGGGTCGTGCAGCAGTGCGTCGATCGACGCGTCGGCGAGCCCGGCGATGGCGGCGGTCACGTCCGCATGACGGAGTTGCAGACGGCCGGCATTCCCCGGCAGGTCAGGATCGGGCGACCACGGATTCAGCGTGCGCAGCCACAGCACGTCGGCGTTCTTCTCGAAGGAATGGATGTGGGCGGCGCCTGCCTCCAGGCAGCAGGCGGCGAAATAGCCGAGGCCGCCGCAGGTGTCCAGCACGGTTTTGCCGGCCGGCTCGACCAGCGCCACCTTGCGCCGGGCGTCGTCGAGTGGCGAGGTCTTGGCCGTCGGCAGCATCTTGATGCCGTCGATCTCGAACGTCGGTACGCCCCAATCCGTCGGCACCAGCTTGATCAGTGAGCCGGAAAAGCGCGCGGCCGGCGCAAAGGCCCCGCCGTCCCAGTAGTGGATGCTGCGATCCTTGAGAGATGCCGGGTAGGGGTAGCGCTCACCGCGCCAATGCCAGGCGTCGTTGTGCAGCCGTGCGCCGCCGGTCGAGCGGCCCAAATCCAGTGAACCGGTCCACACGTCGGCGCCCGCGGCATGCGCGGCAAGCAACGCTGCGGCGGTCGGGCGGGTGAGCAGGGGCCCGGCGTAGTGCGACACAGCTGGCAATCCTCCCAGGCCAGTCGTCATGGTAACCAGCCACGCCGGTCGGCAAGCCGGGCGCGCCAGTGTCTGGAGGCCCTGTCTCGGCCGGCGTGCCAACCATTTGTCCTGGTCGGGCCGGGTGGGCGGATGCTTGGCGCAGCGTACTCCTCCCGGGGACATGGAAAGGGCCGTCAAGGGCGGCAGCGGATTTGCCGCTGGTATCGCCCGCTGCGTGGGCGCATGCTCGGCGCGCGTTTGGAGGGGACCAATGACTACACGTCGCGAATTTCTCACCCAGGCTCCGCTTGGTGTCTTCGGCGCCATGCTGGCATCCCGCGCGGCAGCGCAAACCGGCCAGACCCCGACGCCGCCGCCCGGATCACCCGGCGCGTTCAACACTGCGCCGGCGGTCGGCCCGAGGTTGTCCGCCGCAACCTTTGCCGAGGCGGAGAAGCTCGAGCAGGTCGTGTTGACCGGCGCCCAGCGCAGCATGGCCGCGGCCAGCTGGCCCACCTCGATGGCCGGCCTGCTCGAACGCCGCACCGGTCCGAACAAGGTGGCCCTGGCCGACGACCTGGCCCCGGCCACGGTGTGGAATCCGGTCCTGGGCGGACATGGTGCCGGGCCCACGCGCGACCGCTTCGTGCCCGCGCCGGTGCAGCCCGCGCCGCTGCCGGCGCGCGACGAGGACATTGCCTATGCCAGCGTCGCCCAACTGGGTCAATGGATACGCACGCGCCAACTCAGCGCGATGCGCCTGGCCAACATCTATATCGCGCGCATCAAGCGCCTGGATCCCAAGCTGCGTTGCGTGATCACCCTGTGCGAGGCGCACGCCCTGCAGCAGGCCGGGCAGGCCGATCGCGAGATCGCCAGCGGCCACTATCGCGGCCCGCTGCACGGCATCCCGTGGGGTGCGAAGGATCTGCTCGACACGGCCGGCATCGCTACCACCTTCGGTGCCGAACCGTTCCGCCACCGCGTGCCCCATGCCGACGCCACCGTGGTCCGTCGCCTCGACGCGGCCGGCGCCGTGCTGGTGGCCAAGCTGAGCATGGGCGCGCTGGCGCTCAACGACGTCTGGTTTGGCGGCCAGACCATGAACCCATGGTTGCTGGAGGAGGGCTCCGGCGGTTCCAGCGCCGGCCCGGCCGCCGCCACGGCAGCGGGGTTGGTGGGTTTTGCGATCGGCAGCGAAACCCAGGGCAGCATCATCGGACCGTGCATGCGCTGCGGCACCATCGGCCTGCGTCCGACCTTCAGCCGCGTGCCGCGGACCGGCGCCATGACCCTGTGCTGGAGCATGGACAAGCTGGGCCCGATCACCCGCTCGGTCGAGGACACCCTCCTGGTACTGAACGCCATCAGCGGGCCGGATGCGGGCGATGTGGCCAGCCTGCCCAGCCGGCTCGACTACGACGCCAGCGAACCGATCGAGGGACTCAAGGTGGGTTATTTCCCGGCGTGGCTGAACCAGGCGCCGGCCACCCCGCTGGACCGCGCGGCGCTCGACAGCCTGCGCGGGCTTGGTCTGGCGCCCGTACCGGTTTCCCTGCCGGACTGGCCCTACGACTCGCTCAACCTGCTGCTGTTTGCCGAAGCCGCCGCCGCGTTCGAGGAACTGACCTTGTCCGGCCGCGCCGACGAACTGCGCATGCAGACGCCCGACGCCTGGCCCAACCTGTTCCGCGAGGCACGCTTCCTTTCGGCGGTGGACTTCGTGCAGGCGGACCGCCTGCGGCGCAGGGTGGCGGTCGAGATGGCGCGCGTGATGTCCGAGGTGGATCTGCTGCTGGTGCCGTCGCTGCGCGACGAGATGATGGTGATCGCCAACATGACCGGGCAGCCGTCGCTCACCCTGCGTACCGGCTTCGTCGAGGTAACCCGGGCGCGCAGCGACTGGGCGCCCGACCCGGCGCATCCGTTGCCGACGTTTACCACGCCGCGGCGCGTGCCATATGGCGTCACCCTGATCGGCCGTCTGTTTGCGGAAGGCGTGCTTGGCCGCGTGGGTGGCGCGCTCGAGCGCGCAGCGCAGGTGGGCGCTGAACGGCCGCCAGGGTTTTGACTGGAGCCCCGATCACGGCCGACGCCGGCTTCAGCTGTACCGGTGCGGTCAGGACACCGGCGGCGTCGCGCCGGAGAACTTCACTGCCTGGGCACCGGTGATCGGCCCCGCCACGTGGGCCTGATCGCTGATGTACAGCTTGACCGGCTTTTCGAAGTCGAGCGGACCGTTCACCGTCGCTCCGGGGCCAACGACGATGCGCGGCGGCTTGTCGTTGCCGAAGTGGATGCCGAGGAACCCGTTGCTTTTCGACTCCGTGACCTTGATGCCGCCATCGACCACGGCGTTGCCAGCGATATCGATGTCGCCGTTGGCGGTGGTGATGCCCGCCCCGACGTGGCCACCATCGACGGTGATGTGGCCGTTGACGTTGGTCAGCGACCCATGGACGGTGGCACCAGGGGCAAGCCGGAGTTCGCCATTGACCGTGGTGGCATCGCCATTGACCGTGGCGCCCTTGTCCAGGGTGACCGAACCGTTGACCGTGGTGGCCTTCCTGGCGACGGCGCGTTCGCCAAGCTTGACGCTGCCGTTGACGGTCTCGGCGTCCCCGACCTGGCCATCAGCGGCAATATTGATCGAGCCGTTCACGGTGTTGGCGTCGCCCGCCTTGGCCTTGCTCGCGACGTTGACTGCGCCATTGACGGTATTGGCGTCGGAAACGCTGCTGCCAGAGGGGATGTTGACCGAACCCAGGACCTTGTCGTGTCCCGGGCCCGTGTCGCAGGCCGCCAGCGCGAGTGGCAAGACCAGCAGGCCGGCAGCGTAGATGCAGAATCGTGCGGATCGCATGGAAGTCTCCTGCGTGGGTGCGTAGCGGGATGATGGCGCCGGAAGCGGTGCGTTGCCAAGCGTCATCTGGCCGGCATCGCGCGGGTTCAGGATCAGGCGTCGAGCCACGCGCGAGGTCCGTTTGCTGGAAGGCCCGTCAAGCCGTCCAAGGCATGGCTGCGCGCGGGCCACCGTATTGCCTGGCGCGCCTGTGCACCACGGCGGCTCAGGCCGAGGCCGTCGGCGCGGTCGAGGCCAGGCCAATGGCCGGCCGGCTCTCCGCAGCCATGCGTTGCAGCACGCGTTCCAGGCGCACGAACACTTCGCGCAATTGTGGCGCCTCGGGCAGCAGGGTGATGCGGAAGTGCCGTTGGTCTGGCGCATTGAAGCTCGCGCCCGGGGCCACCAGCACCTGCTCTTCTTCCAGCAGCCGCAGCGCGAACGCCTGGTCGTCGAACGTGTCGATCCGCTCCGCGCTGATCCGCGGGAACGCGTACAGCGCGCCAGCCGGATCGACCAGGTCGAGATAGGGACTGGCCGCGACGCCATCGAGCACGATGCGCCGCGCTTCATGCAGGCGTCCGCCCGGGGCGGTGAGCTGGTCCATCGTCCGCGGGCCATGCAATGCGGCCGGTATGGCCCATTGGACCGGTGCATTCGGGCACACGCGCAGCGCGGCCAGCAATTGCATCGCGTCGCGATAAGCCTTGCTGGCGGCGACGTCGCCGGACAGGCTCATCCAGCCGACGCGGTAGCCGCAGGCAAGATAGGACTTGCTCAGGCCACAGAAGCTCAGGCACGGGACGTCGCCGGCAATCTCCGCCAGCGGCTGGAAGCGAACGCCGTCGTAGAGGATGTTGGCGTAGATCTCATCGCCCAGCAGCAACAGGCGATGGCGTGCCGCGATTGCCACCATCTGCTCCAACAGGACGCGCGGGTATACCGCGCCGGTCGGATTGTTGGGGTTGATCACAACCAAGGCGCGCGTTCGCGGCGTGACCAGCGCCTCGATTTCCGCCGGATCGGGCAAGTGCGCGTTGGCCGCCGGGCAGCCGTAATGCACCGGCTGTCCGCCGTTGAGGATGGTGGCGGCGGTCCACAGTGGATAGTCGGGGGTGGGGACCAGCACTTCGTCGCCAGGCTGCAGCAGCGCACGCAGGGAGATGTCGACCAGTTCGCTGACGCCGTTGCCGATGAAGATTCGCTCGACCGCGACGTTCCGCGCGCCATTCGCGCGCTGCTGCTCGGCGACGGCTTCGCGCGCGACCTCGAGGCCTTGTTCGTGGCCGTAGGCTTCGCTTTCGCCCAGATGTTCCGCAATTGCCTTGCGCAGGTGCGGCGGCGTGGCGTAGCCGAAACGGCCGGGATTGCCGATGTCGAGCTTGATGATGTGCTGCCCGGCGGCTTCCATGGCGCGGGCACGGCGCGTGAGCGCGCCGCGGATTTCATAGCGCACGCTGGCGAGGCGGGCATTGGGGGTCAGGAAGAACAAGTGCGTTTCCTGTGTGGCAGTGTGGATGGCTGGATGGTGGTGGTCGTCGCTGGGATCGCCGCCGGGACGCAGGTGGTGTGCACGTGTCGCCACCAGGGAATCAACGAAGCGTTGTACGCGCGCGTGCACTATAGCCAGCGGCACGAACTTTGGGTGAAGGGACTACAGTTCGACGTCGCGGCACGGCAGGCCCTATGGCGCGGCGTGGGCGCCCGGACCATCCTGGCCACTTGCCTCGCGCATGGAGTTGCAGGATGAGCTTGCGTCAATGGGTTTTGGGCATCGCCGCGGCGTTGGCCGTGGCTGCGGCCGGTCCCGGCACGGCGGCCGGCGTAGCGCTGCGGATCATGACGTTCAACGTGCGCGTGCCGGTCGACCAGGGCGTGAACGCCTGGGCCGGCCGGCGTGGGTTGATGGTGCAGGTGATCCGGGCTGCGCATCCGGACGTGCTGGGCACGCAGGAGCTGACCGAGGAGCAGGGCGAATACCTCGCCGCGCATCTGCCCGGCTATGCCTGGTTCGGCCAGGGCCGGGACGGCGGCAGCAAGGGCGAGCACATGGGCGTGTTCTATCGCACGGACCGGCTGGAGGTGCTGGACTCCGGCGACTTCTGGCTGTCCGACACGCCGCAGGTGCCGGGCAGCCGGACCTGGGGGCAACCGTATCCGCGCATGGTCACCTGGGCCCGGTTCCGGCGGCGCGACGGAGGTGGGGAGTTCCATTATTTCAACACGCATTTCCCGTATCGGCCGGAGGATGTCCGCCCGCGCCTGCTCAGTGCGTATGAAATCCTGGGACGCATCGGCCGCTTGCCGGCGACGGCCCGGGTGATCCTGGCCGGGGACTTCAATTGCAGTCCGGACACATCGGTACACGCCGCACTGACCCAGTCGCTGCGCGATGCCTGGGAAGCGGCTCCGGCGCGCTCCGGTCCCGGGAAAACGTTCCATGATTTCACCGGTATCCCCGATCAGCGCATCGACTGGATCCTGAGCCGCGGCTTCAAGGTGCTGGATGTGCAGACGGTGACCACGCACGAAGGCGCGCGCTACCCGTCCGACCACTTCCCCGTGGTCGCCGACCTGGTGTTTTAGGTGAGGTCTGCTTCGGCAGGTTGATCAGGGCGCCCTTGGCTGCGGCATGAGGTGGCAGCGCGTGGATGCCGGGTCCGTGCGCCGTGCTCAGGTGTTGCCGCGGGGCCCATGCGCCTCGATGTGGGAGGAGTAGGCGCTTTCAATCTCGCGTTTCACGTCGATCGGACGTGCGATGCGGTCCAGGACCATGGCCGTTTCACCGCGGCCGGTGATCCGCACGTCGCCATATCCCAACACGCGGCCCCAGAAGCTCTGGTGCAGGTCGACGGTTTCGATGGAAGCCAGCCGCAACTCGGTGGTCTGCCGCGACACGATGCCGAGCTTGCGCACCACGCGCCGGTTGGTCACGCCTTGTTCGATGCCGCGCAGCCACAACCATTGGTAGCCGGCGGCCAGGATCGTCAGGATGGCCGCGGCCAGCGCTGCCCATGTTCCCCAGGGCACGTGCGCGGCGACAAACGCGATCACGGCAACGAGACCCAGCCCGACGACGACCCAGAACCTCACCCACATCGACCAGTGCAGCTTGAACGTCGCAACGATCACTTCGTCCGGCGCCAACGATTGCATCAGGTAGGACATGGGCTTCTCCAGGCGCGCTCGTCGGCATGGTACACGCGGGCGGCGGCGAACTGGACCATACTTGTTCCATGCCCGGGGGACTCGACATGCATGATCGGCTTGGCGGTTATTTGCGCGTGGCATGCGTGGCTGTATTTGGTGCTGCCGGCATGGCGGCCACCGCCGCGCCGCATGCGGCCATGCCCACGCTGTCGGCACAGGTGCGTGCCTACGTGGCACATGCCGAGCCGGTGCTCGCCATCACGCATGTGCGCGTGATCGACGGCACTGGCGCTGCGGCGAGGGACGACCAGACCGTGCTGCTGCGCGATGGGCGCATTGCCGCGGTCGGCCAACGGCTGGCGTTGCCCAAGGGCACGACGGTGATCGATGGCCGCGGGCAGACGCTGATTCCCGGCCTGGTCGGCATGCACGATCACATGTTCTATCCTGCGCCGAGGGTGAATCCGGCAGCGCGGGCGGCGCTCTATCCGGAGCAGGCTTCCAGCTTCCCCAAGCTGTATCTGGCCGGTGGCGTCACCACCGTGCGCACCACCGGCAGCATCGAGCCCTATACCGACCTGCAGCTGAAAAAGGCGATCGACGCCGGGTTGATTCCCGGGCCGAAGATGCATACCACGGGGCCCTACCTGGAAGGCAAGGGCAGCTATACGCCGCAGATGCACGAGCTGGCGGATGCCACCGATGCGCGCGACACGGTGAACTACTGGATCGGCGAGGGCGCGACCTCGTTCAAGGCGTACATGCACATCACGCGTGCCGAGCTCTCGGCGGCGCTTGCCGCGGCGCACGCCAAGGGCATCAAGGTGACCGGCCACCTGTGTTCGATCGGCTTCACCGAGGCGGCGGACCTGGGTATCGACGACCTCGAGCACGGCTTGTTCGTGGATACTGAATTCACCGCCGGCAAGCAGCCGGACGTGTGTCCCGACACCAAGGCCGCCGTCGCGCACCTGGCGACGTTGACCGTGCAGGACCCGGCGGTCCAGGCGCTGATCAGGCACCTGGTGGCAAAGCGTGTCGCGGTGACCTCCACGTTGCCGGTGTTCGAGACCTTCGTGCCCGGCCGGGCGCCACAGGACGCGCGCGTGCTCGACGCGATGCTGCCGCAGACGCGCGACGAATACCTGAAGGCGCGCGCGCGCGTGGCGGCGACGAAGGATTCGCCCTGGCCGCGGGCGTTCGCGCTGGAAATGGCTTTCGAACGCGCCTTTGTCGATGCCGGCGGCACGTTGCTGGCGGGACTGGATCCCACCGGTTACGGCGGCGTCATCGCCGGCTACGGCGACCAGCGCGAAGTCGAGTTGCTGGTCGAAGCGGGCTTTGCGCCGGTGCAGGCAATCCGCATCGCCACCTTGAATGGCGCACGGTTCCTGGGCGTGGATGCCGAGACCGGTTCGGTCGAGGCGGGCAAGAGCGCCGACCTGGTGCTGGTCAATGGCAATCCTGCCCGGAACATCCAGGACATCGAACACGTCGTCCTGGTCTTCAAGGACGGCGTGGGCTACGACCCGGCGAAACTTGCCGCGGCTGCAAACGGTACGGTGGGATTGCGCTGAGCCAGCCATCTTTGGCTTGGCCGCCGATGATTCCCCAAACGCGGCATCAGCCGGTAGACTCCGGACAGGCACGCGTGTCGCGGGGGATCCGCGGCGGGCGCCGACCAATCCAATCCCGTGTGGCCCGAACTGATCCGCTACGGCATTCCCGCAGCGTTCGGCAAGTGCGCCGTCTATCCAAAGTGGGGACTTCCATGTTCAAACAGTGCCTGATGCTGGTATGCCTGGGAATCAGCAGCGTCGCCATGGCCCAGGAGCCGGTGGACCTCGACATGGTCAACCGGATCCGCCAGGAATCCTTCCATCGCTCGCAGGTGATGGACACGCTCGCGCATTTGACCGACCGCATCGGTCCGCGCCTGACCAACTCGCCCCAGATGCGCGAGGCCAATGAATGGACCCGCAGCAAGTTCAGCGAGTGGGGCCTGGCCAACGTCCACGACGAGGCCTTCGACGATTTCGGCCGGGGCTGGGAATTCAGCAACGCCAGCGTGCTGCTGCTGGGGCCGCACCCGGTACCACTGCGCGCGTTGCCGCTGGCCTGGACGCCCGGCACCAAGGGCCCGGTCGAGGGCGAGGTGATGGCGGTGAAGATCAAGAAGGTGGCCGACCTTGCCCAATACAAGGGCAAGCTGGCCGGCAAGATCCTGCTGCTGGACGAAGTGCGTCCTTACAAGCGTGGCGACACGCCTGATTCGCGGCGCTACAGCGAGGCCAACCTGGATGACATGCAGGATTTCGCGCTGCCCACCGATGCGGACAGGAAGAAGCTGGCCGAGCGGTTGGAAAAGTACGGCGAACGCATGGAGCTGACGAAGGCCACGAATGAGTTGTTCGCCGCCGAGGGTGTCCTGGCCACGCTCAACATCAGCAGCCTGGACAATGGCATCCTGCGCGTCGGCGCCGGTGGCTCGCGCCGGGCGGGCGAGTCGGTGGGTGTGCCGGCGCTGGTGATGGTGGCCGAGCGCTACAACGAGCTGGCGCGCCTGGTCGCGGCCAAGCAGCCGGTGAAATTACGCGTGGACGTCCAGGCACGCTTCACCGATGAAACCAACCAGCCGGGCTACAACACCCTGGCCGAGATCCCGGGCAGCGGTCGCGATGCCAAGGAAGTGGTGATGCTGGGCGCGCACATGGATTCCTGGCATGCGGGCACGGGCGCCTCGGACAACGGTGCCGGCGTCGCGGTGATGATGGAAGCCATGCGCATCCTGAAAGCCGTCGGTGCCAAACCGCATCGCACCATCCGCGTGGCGCTGTGGAGCGGCGAGGAGCAGGGTTTGATCGGCTCGCGTGCGTACGTGGCCAAGCATTTCGCGAAGTATCCGGAGCCCACCGACCCGGCGCAGAAGGCCTTGCCGGAGTTCCTGCGCAAGCCCAGCGGCAATTTGCAGACCACGCCCGAATACGGGCGCCTGGCCGCGTATTTCAACGTCGACAACGGCTCGGGTCGCCTGCGCGGCATCTACGCCCAGGAAAATGCCGCCGTGGTGCCGATCTTCCAGGCCTGGCTGGAACCGTTCCGTGACGTCGGCGCCACCACCGTGGTGTCGCGCAACACCGGCAGCACCGACCACATTTCCTTCGACCGGGTGGGCCTGGCTGGCTTCCAGTTCATCCAGGATCCGCTGGACTATTCCAGCAACGTGCACCACACCGACCTCGATACGCTGGACCACGCCGAGCCCGAGGACCTGAAGCAGGCGGCGGCAATCGTGGCTTCGTTCGTCTACGCGGCGGCCATGCGTGGGCAGATGCTGCCGCGCAAGCCCTTGCTGGAAGAGTAGGCACCCGCCCGCTTTGGGGAGTCCTTTGTGGACTCTCCCAAAGCGGCGCTCAGCCTGCCACGGTGAGCACGATCTTGCCGATGTGGCCGCCGGCTTCCATGAGCTGGTGCGCGCGGCCGGCTTCCTCCAGGGGAACCTGGGCATGGATCACGGGGCGGATCCGGCCGGCATCGATCAGCGGCCAGACCGTGGCGCGCAGTTCGGCGGCGATGGCGGCCTTGCGCACGGCATCCAGGGGACGCAAGGTCGAGGCGGTCAGGGTCAGGCGCTTGCGCATCATCTTCGAGAGGTCCAGCGGGGCCTCCTTGCCGCCGAGCGTGGCAATCTGCGACAGGCGTCCATCCTCGGCCAGCGCCTCGAGGTTGCGCGGGAAATAATCGCCACCGACCATGTCCAGGATGACGTCGACGCCGCGCCCATCGGTGGCAGCCCGGACCACCTCGACGAAATCCTCGCGTCGATAGTCGATGCCGCGCGTGGCGCCCAGGCGCTCGCAGGCAGCCGCCTTGTCCGCGGTTCCGGCCGTGGCATAGACCGTGGCGCCGAGCGCCCTGGCCATCTGGATGGCGAGGGTGCCGATGCCACTCGTACCCCCGTGCACCAGCAGTGACTCGCCAGCCGCGAGGCCGGCACGTTGGAAGACGTTGAACCACACCGTGAACGCCGCCTCCGGCAGCGCGGCGGCCGATGCCCAGTCCATGCCCCGCGGGAGCGGGAGGCATTGGCCGGCCGGCGCGGCGACGTATTCGGCGTAGCCGCCACCGTTGCACAAGGCACACACGGCGTCGCCGGGGCGCCACGCCGTGACGGCGCTGCCCACTTGCTCGACCACGCCGGCAACCTCCAGGCCAGGCAGGTCCGAGGCGTCGGCCGGCACCGGATAGCGTCCGGCGCGCTGCAACAGATCGGAGCGGTTGACGCCGGCGGCGCGGACCCGGATCACCACCTCGTGCAGGCCGGGATCGGGTCGTTCGCGTTCCCCGATCTGGAGGACCTCGGGTCCGCCCGGCCGGGTGATTGCCACGACCCGCATGCTGCTCATGATGATGACTCCCTGGTGACCGCCGTGCCTTCAGTGTTGCCGATGCCAGGAGCCCACGTTGGGCGTCGCGGCTTCATCGAGGTGGTCGCGCACCATGGTCGCCAGGGCAGGGTGCGCGATGTTCAGGATCTCGAATACGCCGGCGGCATGGAGTGCAACCGCCAGCCGCAGGACTTCGGTCTCGAGTTGCTGGCGGTACTGTTCGTCGCTGGCCTCGAGCAGTTCCCGTGCGCGCGTTACGAACTGGGCCAGATCCGCGCAGCCCGATGCAACGGACACTTCCATCCCCGGGCGAGTGGATGGATGGGGACCACGTTGCCACGATGGCTTGGTGGGCATGAGCCCTCCTCGTTGATGCGGGTGGAGGCCCACCACGTCGGCTTGGCGACATGGTGGCAGTGATATGACGACCGCGGCACGGCGGCGGAGTTCGCCGCCGGCTTACAGGACCATCGAGCCCAGCGTGGAGATGCAGATCACCAGGCAGGCGCAAAACAGGCTGTTCAACATGACGGTTTCGAATTTCATGGCGGTGCTCCTTGGAAGGTGTGGCGAGGTGTTCACGGGAAATATGGCAAGGCCTGTGCCAACTGGCGCCAGGGCCGCCCAAGCCCATTCCACGGCCGTTTGTGCGGCGACATGCCGCCATCGCCTGGTGTCCGCGGACACCGCGGCGCGCAGGGCGGACAGTGGCGGCGCGGACACGTGCGGGCACGTGCTGGAGGTCAGCGACGCATTGATGCGGCGGGCGTGGCAGCGCCGGGCGTGATGCGGGCGGGATTCAGGGCGAGTTGTCCGCACCCTTGCTATGGTGCACACGCGTTGGCCGCCGAGGGATTGCCCGGATCGGCCGGAGACGCGTTACGATCGTCCGCATGCGAGCCTGCCCCGCATGGGGTCGTCGCATGGCAAGCTCCACCCATTGCCCCTTTCCTGCTCCCGCGCCCGTCGCCGCCCGCCAGGGTGATGGCCGCTGGAGCCCGTCGCTGCCTGCACCATGCTGTCAATCATTCGTGCCGTTTCCCCGCTGCTCTCAAGCACGGTCTTCCTGCTCATGGGTGTGGCCTTGCTGCACTCGCAGGTGGCCTTGCATGGTCATGCGCTGGGCTACTCGGTGGCCATGATTGGCGTGCTGACGTCCGCCTATTACACCGGCTTCCTGGCGGGCACCTATGCCGTGCCGCGGCTGACCCACCGCATTGGTCACATCCGCAGCTTTGCCTTCTGCATCGTGCTGGTGACCTTCAGCGCACTGGTGCAAGCCGTCACCTCGATCTACCTGGTCTGGCTGCTGATGCGCATCCTGCAGGGCCTGGTCCTGGTCGGCCTGTACGCCATCATTGAGAGCTGGCTCAATGCGTCTGCCGATCGCCAGCACCGCAGTTCGGTGTTTGCGGTGTACATGATGCTCAACCTTGGCGCGGCGGCGGTGGCCCAGCAGTTCCTGCGCCTGCCGGGCGAGCCGTTCGTGCTGTTCTGCGTGGTCGCCATGCTGTTTTGCGTCGCCGGCCTGCCGGTCATCGCCACCCGCGAGGCGCAGCCGACCATGGAGGCCCTGCCCAAGGTCCAACTGCGCCGCCTGTATCGGCTGGCCCCGACCGCGCTGGTGACCTCGGTGATTTCCGGCCTGGCGCTGGGCGCGTTGTGGGGCCTGCTGCCGATCTACGCCCAGGCTCGTGGCCTTGCCGCGGGTGAGATCGGCACCTATGTGGCTGCCGCAATTTTCGGCGGCGTGGTGATGCAATGGCCGTTGGGGCGGTTTTCCGACCGTATCGACCGGCGCCTGGCGATCGCCCTGATCAGCGGCTGCGCCGCGCTGGTCGCCCTGGCCAACGTGATGCTGCCCGCCGACAACCGCGCGCTGGCCATCGTGATGGTGTTTGCCTTTGGCGGCGTGGCCTTTGCCCTGTATCCGATTGCCGTCGCCCACCTGGTCGACTACGTCGATCGCGACGAGCTCTTGTCGGCCTCGAGTACCGTGTTGCTGGTCAACGGCACCGGTTCGGCCGTGGGTCCGCTGGTGGCCGGCGCGCTGATGAGCTGGTGGCAGCCCTGGTCGCTGTTTGCCTGGTTTGCCGTCTTGAACGCGTTGCTCGCGGCCTATGCGCTGAATCGCTTTGCGCGCCGCAAGCGCGTGGTCACCGCAGACGACAATTTTGTGCCCCTGGTGCAAACCGCGCTGAACGCCTTGCGACAAAAGGCGACCGACAAGCACCTGCCCTGAAGGGGTGTGGATGCCGCTCGCCGCCACTAGACTGCAAGGCCATGAGCCCGCCTGCCGCCACCGTGCAGCACGACCCGCGCCAGAGCACGGTCCACCTGCGCCCCGGCCCGTGGCCGACGGTGTGGGCTGCCCTGGTCGCGTATTTCCCGCGCGTGGGCGAGGCGGTATGGCTCGAGCGCATCCGGCACGGCCGCGTGCTGGATGCCGACAGCATCCCGATCACGCCGCAGACGCCTTGCCGCCCCGGCATGCGCATCCGCTACTACCGGGACGTGCCGGATGAGCAGCCGATCCCCGGCGCGGTGGCCGTGCTGTACCAGGACGAGCGCCTGCTGGTAGCGGACAAGCCGCCATTCCTGCCGGTGATGCCGAGCGGCAATTACGTGGAGCAGACCCTGCTGCGTCGCTTGCTGCGGCAGACTGGAATCGCCGACCTGGTGCCACTGCACCGCATCGACCGCCTGACCGCCGGGCTGGTGTTGTTTTCAGTGGACCCGCGCACACGTGACGCTTACCAGGCCTTGTTTCGCGAGCGCCGGGTGGCCAAGCGCTACCTGGCCCTGGCGCCAGCCTTGCCGGGGCTGGCATTTCCGCTGCTGCGCCGTTCGCGGCTGGTCCGTGGTGAGCCGTTCTTCCGCATGGCCGAAGTGGCCGGTGCGCCAAACAGCGAGACCCGGATCGAGGTGCTCGAACGCGGGCCTGGCGACTGGTGCTATGCCTTGTCTCCGGTCACCGGGCGCAAGCACCAGTTGCGCGTGCACATGGCCGCGCTCGGCGCCCCGATCCGCCACGATCCCTGGTATCCGCAACTGGACGCCTCCCGGCCGGACGACCATGCCCATCCGCTGCGCCTGCTGGCCCAGGGTCTGGCGTTCACCGATCCCTTGGGCGGCGAGCTGCGTCAGTTCGCGAGCCGTCGCACGCTGTAGCCCGCATCGAGGGCCGGAGACATAAGCCTTCGGCGATTGGAGGTGCGCGCGGCGGAGGCCGACGCGCTATTGTTCGCCCATCCAGCCGCTACCAGGGGTCCCGCGTGATCGCACAACAGCCGTCCAGCGTGGAACCGCGCACCGAATTGACCGTGCGCGGCCTGATCATCGGCATCCTGATCACCCTGGTGTTCACTGCGGCCAACGTCTTCTTTGGACTGAAGGCTGGGCTGACGTTCGCCACCTCGATCCCGGCCGCGGTGATTTCCATGGCCATCCTGCGCAAGATGCGTGATTCCACGGTGCAGGAAAACAACATCGTGCAGACGGTGGCCTCGGCGGCCGGCACGCTGTCTTCCATCATCTTCGTCCTGCCGGGCCTGATCATGGTCGGCTGGTGGACCGGTTTCCCGTTCTGGGTCACGTTCGGCATCTGCGCCACCGGCGGCATCCTCGGCGTGATGTACACCATCCCGTTGCGCCGCGCCCTGGTCACCGACTCGGACCTGCCGTATCCCGAGGGCGTGGCCTGCGCCGAGGTGCTGAAGGTGGGCGACAGCCACCAGGCCGATGCCGACGCGGAGGGTGGCCGCGCCGGCCTGCTCGCCGTGGTGGGCGGCACCGTGGTGTCGGCGGTGTTCGCCGTCGTGGTAGCCACCAAGCTGTTCGCGGCCAGCGTCACGCAGTATTTCCATGTCGGCGACCGCGGTGCGGCCACCGGCTACGACTTTAGCCTGTCGTTTGCCTTGTTCGCGGTCGGCCACCTGGTCGGGCTGCGGGTCGGCATGGCCATGTTGCTTGGCGCGGTGATCGCGTGGGGCTGGGCGGCGCCGCACTACACCATGCTCGCGGCGGCGGCCGGCAGCGCGGCCGAGGTCGCGCAGGCGGCGTGGAGCACCAAGGTGCGCTTCATTGGCGCGGGCACGATAGGCGTGGCGGCGATCTGGACGCTCGGCACCCTGGTCAAACCGGTGGTGGGCGGCCTGGCGGCGGCCATGGCGTCGTCGCGGGCGCGCAAGTCCGGGCAAGGCGCGTCCCTGCCGCGTACCGAGCTCGACATGCCAATGGGCATCGTCAGCCTGATCAGCCTGCTATGCCTGTTCCCGATCGGCTGGCTGCTTGGCAGCTTCGGCATCCAGACCGGACTCGGTGCGCACCTGTGGCTGCTGGTGGGGGGCGGCCTGGTCTTCGTGGTGATCATGGGTTTCCTGGTTTCGGCGGTGTGCGGCTACATGGCCGGCCTGATCGGCTCTTCCAACAGCCCGCTGTCCGGAGTCGGCATCCTGGTGGTGATCGTCGCGTCCCTGCTGCTGATCGGCGGCATCCAGGCCCAGGCCTCGGCGGATTCCGGCAAGGGGCTGGTCGCCTTTGCCTTGTTCATCACCTCGGTGGTGTTTGCCGTCGCCGCGATCGCCAACAACAACCTGCAGGACCTCAAGACCGGGCAGCTGGTCGATGCCACGCCGTGGAAGCAGCAGGCGGCCCTGGTGGTAGGCGTCATCGTCGGCGCGGCGGTGATCCCGCCGGTACTGGACCTGTTGAACGAGGCCTACGGTTTCCTCGGTACGCCGGGTGTCGATCCGGCCCGCGCGTTGCCGGCGCCACAGGCCGGCCTGATTTCCGCCCTGGCGCAGGGCGTCCTGCAGGACAACATCGACTGGAGCCTGATCTTCATTGGCGGGGCAATCGGCGTCGGCCTGATCGTGCTCGACCAGATCCTGCGGCGCACGGCGCAAACCGCGCGCCTGCCGCCGCTGGCCGTCGGCCTGGGCATCTACCTGCCGACCTCGACCACGCTGATGATCGTGGTGGGCGCGGTAGTCGGCTGGTACTACGACCGGCGCGCGGAGCGCACGGCGAAGCCCGAGGCGGTGAAGCAGCTCGGCGTGCTGCTGGCCTCCGGCATGATCGTGGGCGAGAGCATCCTCGGCGTGGTGATTGCCGCCATCGTGGTGTTCTCCGGCGAGGCGGCGCCATTGGCCATCGCCGGCCCAGGCTTCCACACCGCGTCGATCTGGATCGGCGGCCTGGTGTTCATCGCGGTGAACGTGGCGCTGTACCGCTGGGTGGCACGCCTGGGCCAGGTGCGCGCCGCCGCCTGACTGGCTCCGCGCCTCCTCGATCCCGGGCGGGAGCCCGCTGACGGGCGATGCTCTCGTTTCGGCATGCGCCGGTCTTCTAAGGTCAAGAGCGTTTCGTGCGCCTCCGGCGTGCGAGTTACTTTCTCTCGCTTGCCCGAGAGAAAGGTAACCAAAGAGAGGGGCACCCCGCTTGGGTTACTTTCTCTTTGGCCACTCAAAGAGAAAGTGACTCGCGCGCCGACAGGCGCACGAAAGCTCTTGGCCAGCGTCACCGCAGCGACCCAACAGCGAAAGCAGCGCCCGCAAGGGTGAATCAGCCGGGAGGCCTGCGGGGCCCTACACTAGCCGCGTTTTTCGTACTGGGTCGACCGTGGAAATACAGCAAGTCGAAGGTGGGGGCGAAGCCCCGGTGGTCGAGGCATCCGGACAGGGCATGGTGCTCATGCGCCGGGTCGCCGCGCCATTGTTGTCGATTGCCATGCTGTGCCTGGCGTTGTGGGCATTGCACTTGTTCACGCGCGACGTGAACTACCACCAGATTCGCGAATACGTGCAGGGCCTGCCGCGCGGGCGCTTCCTGCTGGCGGCGCTGCTCACCGCGCTGGGCTACGGCGTGATGACGCAGTACGACCGCTATGCGGTGATCTCGATTGGACGCAAGTTGTCGTGGCGACGCGTCGGTTTGATCTCGTTCATCAGCTATGCGTTCAGCAATGCCATTGGCATGGCCTTGCTGGTCTCCGGGTCGATCCGCTATCGCTTTTACATCCAGAACGGGTTGTCGACCGGCGAGATTGCGCGCGTGGTCCTGTTTTGCGCGCTGAGTTTCTGGCTGGGCCTGCTGGCGTTGACCGGCGTGACCTTGTTGCTGGTGCCCCTGCCACCCGATCTTCCGTTTGCACGGATTGGCCTGCCCCTCGGCATCGCCCTCACCCTGGTGCCGCTCGCGTGGCTGGCAGCGGCCGCGTGGCTGCGCCAGCCGTTGCGCCTGTGGCGCTGGCAACTGCGCTTTCCCACCTTGGGCATGGGGGTGCGCCAGATCGTGGTCGGCGCGCTGGATTGGGGACTCGCCGCGGCGGTGCTGTACGTGCTCATGCCGGATTCGCTGGACAACGGCTTCGGACATTTCCTCGCAATCTTCGTCATTGCGCAGATCGCCGGCCTGGTCAGCCACGTGCCGGGCGGGCTCGGTGTATTCGAGGCGGTGATGCTGGCCGGCTTCGGCGCCACCGGGCACCAGGCGCTGGCCGCCCCGGTGCTCGGCGCGCTGGCGGCGTTCCGCGTGATCTATTACCTGCTGCCACTGTGCGCGGCGGTGGTGCTGGTGCTGCAGCGCGAGGCACGCAGCCTGCACCGGAAATCGCTGTGGGCGCCCTGGTTCACGGCGCTGCTGCCCTCGTTCTTTGCCGGCCTGACCCTGGTTTCCGGGGCCGTGTTGCTGTTTTCCGGCGCCACGCGCGCGTTGCCCGAGCGCATGGACATCCTGCGCGAAGTGTTGCCGCTCTCGGTGCTGGAAGTCTCGCACCTGCTGGCCAGCGTCATC
The DNA here is from genome assembly GCF_058781105.1 of Rhodanobacter sp. FW510-R10. Classification (NCBI taxonomy): domain Bacteria; kingdom Pseudomonadati; phylum Pseudomonadota; class Gammaproteobacteria; order Lysobacterales; family Rhodanobacteraceae; genus Rhodanobacter; species Rhodanobacter sp. FW510-R10. The sequence continues at coordinate 2,050,609 of NZ_JBYSWL010000001.1, forward strand.
GGCATGCTGCTGCTGATCCTGGCCCGCGGCCTGCAGCGGCGCCTGGATGCGGCCTACGTGCTGACCCTGGCGCTCTTGATCGCCGGCGCGGCGTTCTCCCTGTTGAAGGGCATCGATTACGAAGAGGCCACGCTGCTGGTGCTGCTGGCCATGGCGCTCGCGCCGGCGCACAACCTGTTCTACCGGCGCGCCTCGCTGTTCAACACGAGGTTTTCCATTGGCTGGATCGTGGCCATCGTCGCCGTGCTGGTTTGTGCGACGTGGCTGGTCTTGTTCAGCTACAAACATGTGGATTACAGCGCGGACCTGTGGTGGGAATTCAGCTTCCACCAGGGCGGCGCGCCACGGGCCTTGCGCGCGCTGGTGGCCGCCGCCGCCGCCGGCCTGTTGTTTGCGCTGGCCAGCCTGATCCGCCAGGTCCAGCCGCCCCAGGCGGCCCCGAGCGAGGCGCAGCTCGAGGCTGCCCTGCCCTTGATCCGGCGCTCGCCGGACACGCAGGCCTACCTGGCGCTCATGGGCGACAAGACCCTGCTGTTCGATCCCACGCATGCCGCCTTCGTCATGTACGACGTCGCGGGCCGCAGCTGGGTGGCGATGGGCGACCCGGTCGGCACCGACGAGGCGGCACGCCGTGAACTGGTGTGGACCTTCCTCGAGCAATGCGAGCGTGCGGGCGGCTGGCCGGTGTTCTACCAGGTCAGCCAGGCCGACCTCGACCTGTACCTCGAGGTAGGCCTGAGCCTGCTCAAGATTGGCGAGCAGGCACGCGTGCGCCTGGCGCGGTTCAACCTCGACGGCAAGTCGCGCAAGGTGCTGCGCAACACGGTGAACAAGCTGACCCGTGATGGGCTGCGCCTGGAGATCGTCCCGGCGGAAGGTGTCGCGCCCCTGCTGCCGCAGTTGAAGCTCATCTCCGACGCCTGGCTGCGGGACAAGCACGTGCGCGAGAAGCGCTTCTCGCTGGGCGCCTTCGATCCGACGTATCTGGTGCGCACACCGATGGCGGTGGTCTGGCAGGGTGACCGGCCGATCGCATTCGCCAACCTGTTCCTCGGCGAGACAAAGTACGAGGCGTCGGTGGACCTGATGCGCCATCTGCCGGACGGACCCGCCGGCATCATGGATTTCCTCTTCGTCGAACTGATGCTGTGGGCGCGCGGCGAAGGCTACGAGTGGTTCAACCTCGGCATGGCGCCGCTGGCTGGCCTGCACAACCGGCGCCAGGCGCCGCTGTGGAACAAGTTTGGCGCCATGGTGTTTGGCCGTGGCGGGCACTTCTACAATTTCCGCGGCCTGCAGCAGTACAAGGACAAGTTCGACCCGGAGTGGGAGCCGCGCTACATGGCCGTACCGGGTGGCATTGCGCTGCCGATGATCCTGGCCAACGTGGCCAGCCTGATCGGCGGCGGCCTGTCGGGCGTGGTGCGCCGGTGAGACGCAGGAGCAGACTCATGCTGGCAGGATTTGGCGCGGTCGTGCTTGGCCTGGCGGTCATCTGGAATCCATTCACCCGGATCAGCCTGGAACGTGCCACGGTCGTCGTGCCGCCGGCGGGGCAGGTGGCGCCGGTGTCGGGCCACGACGACGTGCTGGTCGTGGTGTATTCCGGTGATGGCGGCTGGGCGGACCTGGACCAGCAGCTGGGCGGGGCGTTCGCGGCGCATGGCCTGCCGGTGCTGGGCGTCAATGCGTTCAAATATTACTGGCGCCTGCGCAGTGGCGAGGAATCCGCCGCGCAACTGGATGCGTTGCTGACCGAGAACCTGGCACGCTGGCACAAGCAGCGCATCTGGCTGGTGGGGTACTCCTTCGGCGCCGACGTGCTGCCTTCCATCGTCGATCGCCTGAGCCCGGCGAACCGCGCGCGCATTGCCCAGCTCGTGCTGCTCTCGCCCGGCCGCGACTACAGCTACGAGATCAAGTTCGAGGGCTACATGGTCGCGCGCGGCCGCTTCCTGGCGTTCGCCAAGCGTCTGCTGGAGAAGTTCAGCAAGGTGCCGGACTACCCGGCGCTGCCGCCCGTGCAGGCGCTGCAGGACCAGTTCCCGGTGGTGTGCTACTACGGCAAGGATGACGCCGACGACAGCCTGTGCACGGTGCCGGATCTGCCGCCCTGGGTGCAGGTGCACGCCAAGAACGGCGACCACCACTTCGATGGCGGCTACGTCCCGCTGGCGGCGCAGATGCTGGCCGAGTTGCCGGCGCGCGCCGGGTCGACGCCGGCGCCGGCGCCGGCCGCGCTGCCTGGCGCAGCGAGCCTGCCTGCGGCATCGTCCGCGCCGGCTGCCGCGACCACCGCCGCGCGTGGCTGGCCATGAGGGCAGGCGAGGGCAGGTCGTGATGGCGGTCGGCTTTGCCGACGCCGCACCCGATGCGGCACTCGCGGCGTTGTTCCTGCCCTTTGCCGGGCGCGCGCTGCAGTTGCCATCTGATGGCCGTGTGCTGTTTCTTGGCGCGCGGGCTGGCACGCGCGTGCGCGAGCTGGCGCAGCCGGGATGGCTGTGCGAACAAGGCTTTGCGCCGTTTGCCGCTGAGCTCAGCCGCTGCGGCCTGCGCGTGGGCGAACCGGCCGTGGACGAGATCTTTCCGCTGGTCTTGCTGCTGCCGCGCCGCCAACGCGAGGAAACCCGTGCGCTGCTTGCGCGTGCGTTGACGCATCTCGCGCCGGGCGGCACGCTCCTCGCCTGCGTTGCCAACAATGCCGGTGCGAAGTCGGTCGAGGCCGATCTGGCTCGGCTTGCCGGCGCGACGCAGCATCTGTCCAAACACAAGTGCCGGGTGTTCTGGGTCGCACCTGAGCCGGTCGCGATCGACCGCACCTTGCTCGATGCGTGGCTGGCACTCGATGTGCCGCGGATCACCGTCGCCGGCTACTGGAGCCGACCCGGGCTCTTTGCCTGGGACCGGATCGACCGCGGCTCGGCCCTGCTGGCCGAATGGCTGCCGGCCGATCTCTCCGGCCGTGTCGCGGACCTGGGCGCGGGCTACGGCTACCTCGGCGCGCAGGTGCTGGCGCGCTGTCCGCGCGTCGAGGTGCTGCACCTGTACGAAGCCGAACGGCGTGCGCTGGACCCGGCGCGGCAAAACCTGCAGCAGGCACAGGCGCGCGGTCAGGGGCGGGCGGTGCGCTGCGACGTGCGCTGGCACGACGTGACGCTTGGTCTGCCTGAAAGCTACGACGCCATCGTCAGCAATCCGCCGTTCCACCAGGGCCGCGCCGACCTGCCGCAACTCGGCCAGGCGTTCATCGCCAGTGCCGCCGACGCGTTGGGCGCCGGTGGTCGCCTGCTCCTGGTGGCGAACCGGCACTTGCCCTACGAGTCACTGCTGCGTGCACGCTTCGGTGAGGTTCACGTACTCGCCGAGCGCGACGGCTACAAGGCGATCAGCGCGCAGGGGCCCAGGCCATGAGGCTGGTACGGCTGATCGCGAACCTCGGCTACGGCAGCCGCAAGGAAGTGGCGCAGATGTTCCGTGCTGGCCGCGTGACTGACGCGGATGGCGAGGTGTTGTACGCCGATGACCAGGTGGAGGCGGCGTCGATCCGTGTCGATGGCGCGCCGCTCGACCCGGGCTGCGGGCTGGTCCTCATGTTGCACAAGCCGGTGGGCTATACCTGCTCGCATCGCGACCCGGGCCAGTTGGTCTACGACTTGCTGCCGCCACGCTTTGCCTGGCGCCGGCCGCCATTGTCCAGCATCGGCCGGCTCGACCGCGATACCAGCGGACTGCTGCTGCTCACCGACGATGGCGCCTTGTTGCACCGGGTCATCGCGCCCACCTCGCAAGTGCGCAAGGTCTACGTTGCCACCCTGGCGCAGGACCTGCGCGGTGATGAGGCCGCGGTGTTCGCCAGCGGCACGTTGCTGCTGGATGGTGAAGCCACGCCGCTGGCCCCCGCGAAGTTCCAGGCGATGGGCCCGCACACGGCGCGGGTGACGCTCACCGAGGGGCGCTACCACCAGGTGCGCCGAATGTTCGGCGCCCTCGGCAATCGCGTCGAGACCTTGCACCGCGCCGCCATCGGCGACCTCGTACTTGGCGAACTGCCACCCGGCAACTGGCGCCAGCTGGCAGCGGCGGAGTTGGCCAGGGTATTCGCACGCTGAGGCGATCCGCGCGCCCTTGCATGGCCAGGTCCGCGCCGGCATATAGGCAGGACATGCGCACGCTGCAATTTGACAACCGTTTCGTCCGTGAACTGCCTGCCGACACCGGGCAGGGCGCTGGGCCGCGCCTCGTGGAAGCTGCGATGTATTCGCCAGTCGCGCCCACCCCGGTGCGGGCACCTACCGTGTTGGCGACTTCGGCCGACGCGGCGGTGCTGCTCGACTTGACCGCGGCCGACCTCGCCACGCCGGAATTTGCCCAGGTGTTTGGCGGCAACGCCTTGCTCGATGGCATGCAGCCCTATGCCGCGAACTATGGTGGGCACCAGTTCGGCAACTGGGCCGGGCAGCTTGGGGATGGACGCGTGCTCACGCTGGGCGAGGTGGTCAATTGCGCGGGCGAGCGCTGGGAGCTGCAGCTCAAGGGTGCCGGGCGCACGCCCTACTCGCGCGGTGCGGACGGACGCGCGGTGCTGCGTTCCTCCATCCGCGAGTTCCTGTGCAGCGAGGCCATGCATCACCTGGGCGTGCCGACGACGCGCGCGCTGTGCCTGATTGGCACCGGCGAGCAGGTGGTGCGCGACATGTTCTATGACGGCAACCGCGCACCCGAGCCGGGCGCGATCGTGTGCCGGCTCGCGCCCTCGTTCATCCGCTTTGGCAGTTTCGAGCTGCCGGCCTCGCGCGGCGACGTCGCCTTGTTGCGCCAACTCCTCGATTTCACGATACGCCGTGACGCCCCGGAGCTCGGCGGCAGCGGCGAGGCGTTGTATGCCGAATGGTTTGGCCAGGTGTGCGAGCGCACGGCGCAGATGGTTGCGCAGTGGATGCGCGTGGGCTTCGTGCACGGGGTCATGAACACCGACAACATGTCGACCCTGGGCCTCACCATGGATTACGGCCCGTATGGCTGGGTCGATGATTACGATCCCGATTGGACCCCGAACACCACCGACGCCAGGCGCCGGCGCTACCGCTACGGCCAGCAGCGCGAAGTCGCCTGGTGGAACCTGGGCTGCCTGGCCGGCGCCCTGTCCCCGCTGTTTGCGGGCACGGCCCCGCTGCAGGCCGGCTTGGACCGTTATGCCCAGGCCTATGCCGCCGCCGAGCGCGGGCACGTCGCGGCCAAGCTGGGCCTGGCCGAGTGCCGTGGCGACGACCTGGCCCTGATGCAGGACCTGCACTCGCTCATGCACTCGGCCGAGATCGACATGACGCTGTGGTTTCGCGCCCTGGCCGAGGTGGAGCCACGGGCGCCGTCGCTGGCGCCGATGGAGGATGCCTTCTACGACGCGGCCAAGCGCCGGAGCGCTGGGCCGGCACTCAACGATTGGCTCGCCCGCTACGCCGCGCGACTCGCGACCGACCCGCAGTCGGGCGCGCAACGCCAGGCGCAGATGCATGCGGCCAACCCGCGTTACGTGCTGCGCAACTACCTGGCCCAGCAGGCGATCGATCGCGCCACGGCTGGCGACCTGGGCGGCGTGCATGAGCTGCTGGAGGTCATGCGCCATCCTTACGACGAGCAGCCCGGCCGCGAGGCTTACGCGGGCAAGCGTCCGGACTGGGCCCGCCACCGCGCTGGCAGCTCCATGCTTTCCTGCAGCTCCTGAGCCGGTACGGCACGCGCCGGCCGGTATGGCAGCCGGGGTAGCGCAAGTGGGATTGGTGCCCTCGAGACGATTCGAACGTCCGACCTGTCCCTTAGGAGGGGACCGCTCTATCCAACTGAGCTACGAGGGCGCAATGCCGACCCTATATTAAAGGGGACCTGGCAAATTGAAACGTTGGCACGACGGCGCGGCTGCCAGGCGAGTCCGGTCCGGGGAACCCGGGGGGCGAACTGCTAGAATGGCGACAGTGAATTCCAGTTCATCGCGCCCTGGGCGCGGGCCAGTTTCAGGAGTCGATATGTCCAATGCAGTCCTTTCCGAAGTCGAGTCGAGCGGTCACACCGCCTATGAGGGTGGGGCGCACCATGCCATCCTTGCCGCACTGGGCTTGGCGAGCGAGCAGTCCGGTACCTATCTGGGCCAGGGCGAGTGGTCGCAGACCACCGACGCCGGCGTGCTGCGGCCCATCAACCCTGCCACTGGCGAGGTGATCGCGGCGGTCTATGCCTCCAGCGCGGCGGACTACGCCAAGCTGGTCGAGCGCGCGCAGGCGGCGTTTGCGCTGTGGCGTGCCACGCCGGCGCCGCGGCGCGGCGAGGCGGTGCGGCTGTGCGCCGAGGCGCTGCGCAAGCACAAGGATGCACTGGGTTCCCTGGTGGCCTTGGAGATGGGCAAGATCAAGCCCGAAGGCGATGGCGAAGTGCAGGAGATGATCGACATTGCCGATCTCGCCGTCGGCCAGAGCCGCATGCTGTATGGCTACACCATGCACTCGGAGCGGCCGGGTCACCGCATGTACGACCAGTACCATCCACTCGGTCTGGTTGGCATCATCAGCGCGTTCAACTTCCCGGTTGCGGTGTGGGCCTGGAACGCCATGCTGGCAGCAGTGTGCGGTGACATCTGCATCTGGAAACCCTCGCCGAAGACGCCGCTGTCGGCCGTGGCGGCCATGCGCATCTGCAACGAGGCGCTTGCCGGGCACGGTTTCCCGGACCTGTTCTTCCTGTTCAACGATGCCGGCGATGCGCTGGCCAAGGCCTTCGTCGATGATCGGCGCATCGCCCTCATCAGCTTCACCGGTTCGACCAAGGTTGGCCGCGCGGTGGGCGAGCGCGTAGCCAAGCGCCTGGGCCGCTCGTTGCTGGAAATGGGCGGCAACAACGCGATCATCGTCGACGCGAGCGCCGAGCTGAAGCTGGCGATACCGGCCATCGTGTTTGGCGCGGTCGGCACGGCGGGCCAGCGCTGCACGACCACGCGGCGCGTGTTCGTGCACGAGTCGATCCACGACGACGTGGTCGCGCGCCTGGTCAAGGCCTATCACCAGGTCGAGGCCAAGATTGGCGACCCGACGCTGTCCACCACCTTGATGGGGCCGCTGAACAGCGCGGACGCGGTACGCGCGTATGCCGCGGCGATCGATACGGCCAAGGCGGCCGGCGGCGTGGTACGCAGCGGTGGCAAGGTGCTCGGCGAGCGCCAGGGCAACTTCGTGCTGCCGACGATCATCACCGGGCTCAGGAATTCCGACGCGATCGTGCAGACCGAGACATTTGCGCCCATCCTCTACGTCATGCCGTTCAAGACGCTGGACGAAGCGATCGCGATGCAGAACGACGCGCCGCAGGGCCTGTCCTCCGCGATCTTCACGCGCGACCTGAAGGCAGCGGAGCAGTACCTGTCTGCGGCGGGTTCCGATTGCGGCATCGCCAACGTCAACATTGGCACCAGCGGTGCGGAGATTGGCGGCGCGTTCGGCGGCGAGAAGGAAACCGGCGGCGGCCGTGAATCCGGGTCCGATGCCTGGAAAGTCTACATGCGTCGGCAGACCAACACGGTCAATTATTCGGATGCGCTGCCGCTGGCCCAGGGCATCAAGTTCGACGTCTAGCCGGCCTTTGCCGTATGCCATGGATGGCTGCGGCCAGGTACCGGTCCGGCGCATTGTCAGGTGTCCCATCCGGGACATTGCAGGCCCGTTGCCACGATGCCAGGAGTGCTGCCGCCATGTCCGAGCCAGTCGCTTCGTCGCTGAGCGCGCCAACCAATGCATTGGCCGTGGTCAGCCTCGTCTTCGGTATCTTGACCTGGTTCCTGTTGCCCTTTGTCGGCGCCCTGGTCGCGGTGATCTGCGGGCACCTGGCCCGCGGCGAGATTCGGCGTGCCCCGCCGCAGGCCGGCGACGGCATGGCCTTGGCCGGGCTGGTGCTGGGTTATGTGCACCTGGCGCTTTGCGCACTCGCGATCTTGCTCGTCTTGGGTGCATTGTTCGTCGGCGTGCACCTGTTCTGGCTCTGAGCCGCATGCCGAGCTTCTACGATTGCTTGCGTCCGCTGCTGTTCAAGCTGGATGCAGAGCGTGCCCATGGCCTCACGCTGGCCGCGCTGGACGTGGTGCAGCGTACCCGGCTGACGCGCCGGATCAGCCGCGTGCCGGCGGACTTGCCGGTGGAGGCGTTCGGCTTGCGCTTCCCAAACCCGGTCGGCCTCGCCGCCGGCCTGGACAAGAATGGCGAGCATCTCGATGCGCTGGCCGCGCTGGGTTTCGGCTTCATCGAGATTGGCACGGTGACGCCGCGCCCGCAGCCGGGCAACCCGCAGCCTCGCCTGTTCCGCCTGCCCGCATACGAGGCCATCATCAACCGCATGGGCTTCAACAACGCCGGCGTGGATGCGCTGGTGCGCAACGTGCAGGAGTCCTCGTACCGCGGCGTGCTTGGCATCAACATCGGCAAGAACAAGGACACCCCAAACGACCAGGCGGGGAATGACTACCTCATGTGCCTGGGCAAGGTCTATGCACACGCCAGCTACGTGGTGATCAATGTCTCCTCGCCGAACACCGCCGGCCTGCGTGACCTGCAGGCCCGGGCGGCGCTGCATCGCCTGATCGCCATGTTGCGCGTGGCGCAGGAGCGCTTGGGCTCGCAGCACGGCGGGCGCAAACCAATGTTGCTGAAGATTGCCCCGGACCTCTCCGCGGCGGAAATGGATGCGATAGCCGAGGTGTTGCTGCGCACCGGCATCGACGGCGTGATTTGCACCAATACCACGCTCGAGCGCGCGGCGGTCGAGGCCGATCCGCTGGGCGGCGAAGCCGGCGGCTTGTCCGGCAAGCCGCTGTTCGCGCGCTCCACCGCGGTGCTGGCTGGCATGTACGAGCGCCTGCAGGGACGTATCCCGCTGATTGGCGTGGGCGGCATCCTCGATGGTGCCGACGCGGCGGAGAAACTCGATGCCGGGGCGTCACTGGTGCAGCTCTACTCGGGACTCATCTATCGCGGGCCGGACCTGGTGGGTGAATGCGTGGACGAAATCCGCCGGCAGCGCGCCGGTACCCTGGAGGTGGGCCAGCATGGCGCATGAGCCATTCGATGCTGATGGTGTCGAGACCCGTGCACCGGCGGCCGGCGTGGATATGGGTGGCTATATGCTGCTGGACGGCGCCAGCCTGGGGGCCCGCAACACCTTGCGCGTCGCCGCGCGCGCCGGGCGGCTGGTGGAACTTCGCGATGTGGCCAGCCTGCCTGCCGTGCTGGAGTTCGGCTTGCTGCCGGACCGTCCGCTGCTGGTGCTGGGCGAGGGCAGCAATGTCCTGTTCGCCGGCGATTACCCCGGCAACGTGCTGGTCATGGCCACCCGCGGTGTGCACGTGGAGAGCGACGCCGCGGGCGACCACATCGAGGTCGCGGCCGGCGAGCGCTGGGACGATTTCGTGCGCTGGTCGCTGGCCCAGGGCTATGCCGGTCTGGAGAACCTGATCATGATCCCCGGCAGCGTCGGCGCCGCGCCGGTGCAGAACATCGGCGCCTACGGCAGCGAGGTCGCCGAGTTCGTGGAAGCCGTGGAAACCTGGGACCGGGCCGCCGGTCGCGTGGCTACCCTGGATCGCACGGCGTGTGCGTTCGGCTATCGCGACTCGGTGTTCAAGCGCGAGCCGGAGCGCTACATCGTCAGCGCCGTGCGCTTCCTCCTGCCGCGCGAACGGCCGGTGCGCACCGATTACGCCGGCATCGCCGAGCAGTTGCAGCGCATGGGCGTGGAGCGACCGGCGCCGTTCCACGTCGCCGAGGCCGTGGTGCGCCTGCGTACGCAAAAGCTGCCCGACCCGGCAGTGATCGGCAATGCTGGCAGCTTCTTCAAGAACCCGCTGGTCGAGCCGGCCGAGGCGTCGCGGCTGAAGTACGCGTATCCGGACCTGGTGGCCTGGCCAGCCGGCGATGGGCACAGCAAGTTGTCGGCTGCCTGGATGATCGAGCGCTGTGGCTTCAAGGGCCTGCGCGAGGGTGATGCCGGCGTCTCGAATCGGCACGCTTTGGTGCTGGTCAACCATGGCCACGCCAGCGGGCCGCAGTTGTGGGCCCTGGCGCAGCAGGTGATGCGCGGCGTGCACGAGCGCTTCGGCATCACCCTCGTGCCCGAGCCGGTGATCGTCGGCGCTTGAGGGCGCGACAGCCATGCGTTGGTGACCTTGCGTACATGAGTCCGCAACGCATGCCGGGGTACCATGCAGGCATCGTTGTTCATTTGGCCGGATGCGGAATCGATGACCATGCCTGTGCACCACGGTTCGCCGCTGCCTGAAGCAGCGGCGGCAAGCATGCCCACAGACGACGCGGTGGCCGGGCCGGCAATGGCCGGGTTCAGTGACAGCGCGCTGTACCTGCACCGCGAGCTCTCGCAGCTCCAGTTCAATATCCGCGTGCTCGACCTGGCGCTGGACCCGCGGGTGCCGCTGCTGGAGCGGCTGAAGTTCCTGTTGATCTTCTCCAGCAACATGGACGAGTTCTTCGAGATCCGCGTCGCCGGACTGAAGCGGCAGATCGCGCTGGACCACGAATTCGTTGGCCCCGACGGCATCCAGCCGCGGCGGGCGCTGGCCGAAATCAGCGTCATCGCGCACCGCGAGATTGCCCGCCAGTACGCGATCCTCAACCGGCAGCTGTTGCCGGAACTGGCCGGCCACGGCATCCGCATCGTGCGCCGCTCGCAGTGGACGCACCAGCAGGCGACCTGGGTGCGGCATTTCTTCCAGCATGAAGTGGTGCCGCTGGTGACCCCGATCGGCCTCGATCCGACCCATCCGTTTCCGCTCTTGGTCAACAAGAGCCTGAATTTCATCGTGCGCCTGGAAGGCGTGGATGCGTTTGGCCGCGATTCGGGACTGGCCATCGTGCCGGCGCCGCGTGTGTTGCCGCGGCTCAACCCGCTGCCGGCCGAGGTCTGCGAGGACGGCGAGAACTACGTGCTGCTGTCCTCGATCATCCATGCGCATGTCGACGAGCTGTTTCCCGGCATGCGCGTGCTTGGCTGCTACCAGTTCCGGCTGACCCGCAATGCCGACCTGTCGCTGGAGCCGGAGGATGTGGAGGACCTGGCGCTCGCCCTGCGTGGCGAGCTGTACGCATCGCGCTTCGGCGACGCGGTGCGCCTGGAGGTGGCCGACAACTGCCCACCGGATCTTGCCGAGCACCTGCTGCGGCAATTCGGCCTGGCCGCCGCCGACCTGTACGAGGTGAAGGGTCCGGTCAACCTGTCGCGCTTGTTCCGCATCGTGCGCGAGGCCAACCATCCGCGGCTGCGCTATCCAGCCTTCACTCCCGCCTTGCCCAAGGTGCTCAAGCAGGCCGACGACCTGTTCCAGGTCGTCAGTCGCCACGATGTCCTGCTGCTGCATCCGTTCGAATCGTTTGCGCCGGTGGTCGACCTGCTGCGCCAGGCCGCCAAGGACCCGCAGGTACTGACGATCAAGCAGACCCTGTACCGCACCAATGCGAAATCGGAAGTGGTCGACGCCCTGGTCGAGGCCGCGCGCGTGGGCAAGGAAGTGACGGCCGTGGTCGAGCTGCGCGCGCGCTTCGACGAGGAATCGAACCTGTCGCTGGCCGCGCGCCTGCAGCAGGCCGGAGCTACGGTGGTGTATGGCGTGGTCGACATCAAGACCCACGCCAAGGTGCTGCTGATCCAGCGCCGCGAGGACGGGCGGCTGGCGTCCTATGCCCATCTTGGCACCGGCAACTACCATACCGGCAATGCGCGCGTGTACACCGACTACAGCCTGCTTACCGCCGATGCGGTGCTGTGTGACGACGTGCACCGCCTGTTCCGCCAGCTCACCGGCATGGGCAAGGAACTGCGCATGCGCAAGCTGCTGCACTCGCCGTTCACTCTGAAGCGCGGCCTGCTGGAGCTGATTGCGCAGGAGATTGCCTTTGCCGAGGCGGGCAAGGCGGCGCGCATCATCATCAAGGTCAACGCGTTGAACGAGCCCGAGCTGATGCGCGCCCTGTACCGCGCCAGCTGTGCCGGGGTGCAGGTGGACCTGGTTGTGCGTGGCATCTGCTGCCTGCGGCCGGGCCTGCCAGGGGTGTCGGAGAACATCCGCGTGCGCTCGATCGTGGGCCGCTTCCTCGAGCACAACCGGGTGTACTGGTTTGCCCACGACGGCCAGCCCAAGCTGTACCTGTCCAGCGCCGACCTGATGGAACGCAACCTCGACCGGCGCGTGGAGACCGCGTTCCCGATCACCGGCAAGCGCCTGCAGGCCCGCGTGTGCGGCATGCTGCAGCTGTACCTGGACGACAACGTCAGCGCCTGGCTGATGCAGCCCGATGGCAGCTATGTGCACGCCACGCCCGTCGAGGGCGACGAGATGCACGACGTGCAGGCCGAGTTGCTGGCCCGCTTCAGCAGCGCAGTCGAGGACGGCGGAGCGGCTTGACCATGCGCCATCTGCCGCTGGTCAGCCCAACTTCGTCGCCAGGGGAATTGGTGGAGCGGAGGAGGATCGAACTCCCGACCTTCGCATTGCGAACGCGACGCTCTCCCAGCTGAGCTACCGCCCCACGCGAGTTGCGCATGTTACCAGTGGGCGGGCGGGCCCGCCAAGGCTTTTCCGGCGAGGGGGCCCGGTTCAGTCGGGCAGCAGCGTCGTCAGGCGGTCGTGCAGCAGGTCGTGGCGCCAGCCGTCGAGGAACGCGGGCCACGCCGCGGTGACGGCGAATTCCTCCAATACCTTGCGCGGGCAGAGCAGGCCGGAGGGCAGGTCCAACTGTTTCGCCACGGTGTCGACGTGCTGCTTCATCGCGTTGAGCGCCGCCTTGCTGGCGCCTTGGGCGTGCCCGACGATGGGGGCGGTGGTTTCGATTTCCGCGTCCTCCAGCGGGCGACCGAGCACTTCCAGCAAGTCTTTGCGCTGCGCCGAGCGCAAGGCGCGCTGGCCACGGCTGCGCTGTTCCAATGCTATCGATGTGGTCGGCGGCTCGTGGGTGAGATCCAGCGCCAGCGCGTCAGCCAGCAGCCACGGACGCGGCACGTCGAGTTGGCGGGCCGTGGCGTCGCGCCACAGCAGCAGGCGGCGCAGCAGGGCTTGCTTCGGCAACGGCCAATCTGCCGCCGCGCGCATGGCGCGCTGTGGCTGCGGGTCGGGATCCTGGCTGGCGCCGCGTTGCTTGAGCCGCGCGCATTCCTCGGCGTGCCAGGCGCTGCGCCCGCACTGCTCCAGGCGGGCCGACAGCTGTTCGTGCAAAGTGTCGAGGTAGACCACATCGAGCGCGGCATAACTGCGCTGCGCGGGGGTGAGCGGACGCTGCAGCCAGTTTGAGCGGGTCTCGCCCTTGTCCAGCTCGACCCCGGCCAGCGCCTGCACCAGGGCCCGGTAGCTCACGCCCAGGCCCATGCCCACCAGGGCCGCGGCCAGTTGGGTGTCGAACAGGGTGCCGGGGCCTTGCGGCAGGGCAGGTGCCAGCGCTTCCAGGTCCTCGCTGGCGCTGTGCATGATGGTGACCATCGATGCGCCGCCGAGCGAGGACTGCAGCAGTCCGTCCAGCTTGCAGGCCAGCGGATCGACCAGCGCCTGGTGCGCGCCGTAGCCCAGCTGCAGCAGGGCGAGCTCGGGAAAGAACGTGTGTGTGCGCATGAACTCGGTATCCACGCCCACGGCCGCCGCAGGCGGCAGCGCGGCCAGCCACTCCTGCAGCACCTCGGGCTGCTCGATCCAGGTGGCGTTGCGGCTGTTGTCATTGGTCATGCAGGTTCCTGAAAGATGATAGGTGGTATCGCGGGCCGGGACGGCGTTGCCCTCATGGCCATTTGTGCCTATGGTGACGGACGGATCACGACAGGTCGCGCAGAGGGCGCCATCCATGCCGAAAAATGCACTCCTGCGCCATCAGCGTGCGGCCGGCGGCGCGCTGGGCGTACTGGTGCTGGCATTTGCGCTGACCTACCACTTTTTTCCGCGCGCCCTGCACGTCGATACCGAGCGCGCGCCGTACCGGGTCCTGAGCTTCGGCGCGTCGCCGCCGCCTGGAGTGGGATCGTCGCGGAATGATTCGGCCGCTGCCGAGCTCAATGCCGGACCGCCGTTGACCTTGGCACCGACTGCAGTCATCGCGGCCCGCGTCGGCGCTGCTGCGAATCTGCCGGAGCAGCAGGGCAAGGATAGCGCGGCCGTACAGGCCTTGCTCGGCCGTGCCGCCAACGCGCTGCGCGCCGGGCAGCTGATTGGGGGCAAGGAGAGCGCAGCCGCGCTGTACGCCGAAGCCCTGCGGCAGCAGCCGGACAGCCGCAGGGCAGCGCAGGGCCTGCTCGACGTGCGCGCCCGCCTGGTGGCCGAGGTGGATCGCGATCTCGCCACTGGCGATGAGCATTCGGCGAGCAGTGTGCTCGAGGCATTGCGTACCTTGCCAAACACCGCGAACGAGGTCGCGCAGTTGGAGGCGAAGCTGCAGACCCTGATCAAGGTGCGGCCGATGCTGGCCCACGCCGCGAACCTCCTGCAGCAGGGCCGGGCCGACCGGCCGGCCAGCGACAACGCGCTGGCCGTGTATCGCCAGGTGCAAACCCTCGACCCCAACAATGCGGTGGCGGCGCAAGGCTTGTTGAACGTGCAGCACGTGGTCCTCGATCGGGCGCTGGCGGCCATTGCCCAAAACGATTTCAAGGGCGCCGACCAGGCACTGGCCGAGGCGACCCGGATTGTCCCCGATTCGCCGCAATGGCGCGACACGCGCTCGCGCGTCGAACAGATGCGCGAACAGCGTGCACTGGGCTTCCTGTCCCAGGCGGGTTCCGCGCTGGATGGCGGCAACCTTGCGCTGGCGGGGAAGCTCGCCGACCAGGCGCGGGAGCTGAACCCGCAACTGGAGGCCCTGGCCCGCTTCGATGTGCGCCTGAACAACGCTCGGCTGTACGCGGACTTCCAGCCGGGTCAGGTCTTTGTCGACCGCTTCGTGGACATGGCCGGCAGCGCGCCGGCCATGGTGGTGATCCCGACGGGCGAGTTCCGCATGGGCTCGCCGTCGAGCGCGGGCGGCCGCAGCGCCGAGGTGCCACAGCACCCGGTGACGATTGCCCAAGGTTTCGCCCTGGCGCGCAGCGACGTCACCGTCGGTGAGTTCCGCCAGTTCGTGCGCGCCAGCAGCTATGTGCCCGACTCGGTGAAGCTCGGCGGCGGCAGCGTCTACGACGAACGCAGCGGCGCCTTGCGTGCCGATCCGGGAGCCAGCTGGAGCAGCGACTACGTGGGCGCCAAGGCGGCCGACGACCTGCCGGTCATCAACGTCTCCTGGAATGACGCGATGGCGTACGTGCAATGGCTCAGCGCGCGCACCGGCAAGCCCTATCGCCTGCCCAGCGAGGCCGAGTTCGAGTACGCGCTGCGGGCGGGGACTACGACGCGCTACTGGTGGGGCGATGGCACTCCCAAGGGCAAGGTTGAGAACCTCACCGGCTCGGAAGACAAGTCACCCCAGGGACGGCGTTGGAGCCATGCGTTCAAGGGCTATGGCGACGGCTACTGGGGCCCGGCGCCAGTCATGAGCTTTACCGCCAACCCGTTTGGCCTGTACGACATGGATGGCAACGTGTCCAAATGGGTGGCCGACTGCTGGCACGACAACTACGTGCATGCGCCAGGCGACGGAAGTGCCTGGCTCAATCCCGGCTGCGCGGCGCACGTGGTGCGTGGCGGCTCGTGGGGCAGCTCGCCCGAGCAGGTCAATTCGGGCTACCGGCAGGGTGTGAGCGCCGACGTGCGCAGCGCGCGGGTCGGCTTCCGCGTCGCCCGCGACTTGCGTGCCGGTGATTGATTGAACAGTCGCCCAGCTTCGCCACGGTCCGCCATCCCGCTGTTGCGCGCCGCTGTCCGCAACGTCTTCGGCGCGGCGTTTGCTCGCCCACGGCATCGCGCCGGACGTCGAGACACCGCCCGTCGTCATTCCCGCGCAAGCGCACTGCTGTCCGGAATAAATTCGTATCTCGAGACCAAAACATTGCGCCACATAGCCAAATGGCTGTCGCGTGCAACCCGGACTCAAAAATGGTGGCTCACATCTCTTGTCTCGCCCTGGACCGCAACCTTTCGGCGTCATCCCCGCGAAAGCGGGATCCAGTGCTTTCAGGCGACCAGTAAGGGCCAAAAGCACTGGATTCCCGCTTGACCGGCCCTTCGGCCGTTGAAAAGCGCCTCGCGGGAATGACGCCGGGGTGGTTTCGGCGTCCTGGCGCGATGCCGTGGACGAGGCCAAGGCGGTCCCAAAAACGTTCCGGACAGTAGTGCGCGCAAGCGGGAATCCAGTGCCTTGGCTTTTACTGGCGCCCAGATGCACTGGATCCCGCTTGCGCGGGGATGACGACATGGTGGGTATGGGATGACGACGTGGCGGTACGGGGATGGCGGGGAGAGATGCGGTCCGGCCGGCAGGCAGCACTCGACGCGCCGGGTGCAGCGCGGGCCGGCGGGCCGCACTCAGGCGGGCGTCTGCTGGTCCAGCCAGCGCTCGGCATCCAGGGCCGCCATGCAGCCGAAGCCGGCCGAGGTGATCGCCTGGCGGTAAACGTGGTCGGCGACGTCGCCGGCGGCGAATACGCCGGGCACCGAAGTCATCGTGGCCATGCCCTCCTGGCCGCCGTGGATCTTCAGGTAGCCGTCGTGCATTTCCAACTGGCCCTGGAAGATGCCGGTGTTTGGCGTGTGGCCAATCGCCACGAAGAAGCCGGTGGCAGCAATGTCGCGTGTGGAGCCGGAGCCGACTTCCTTCACGCGCAGGCCAGTGACGCCGCTGTCGTCGCCGAGCACTTCGTCCACGGTGTGGTTCCACACCAGCTCGATCTTGCCGGCGGCGGCCTTCTCGAACAACTTGTCCTGCATGATCTTCTCGGCGCGCAACTGGTCGCGGCGGTGCACCAGGTACACCTTGCGTGCAATGTTCGACAGGTACAGCGCTTCCTCGACGGCGGTGTTGCCGCCGCCAATCACCGCCACGTCCTGCTCGCGGAAAAAGAAGCCGTCACACGTGGCACAGGCGGACACGCCCTTGCCCTTGAACTTTTCCTCGCTGGCGATGCCGAGGTACTTCGCCGTGGCGCCGGTGGCGATGACCAGCGCGTCGGCGGTGTACTCGCCGGAATCGCCGCTCAGGCGGAACGGGCGCTGCGCCAGGTCCGCCATATGGATATGGTCGAAGATCATCTTGGTGTGGAAACGCTCGGCATGTTCGGCCATGCGCTGCATCAAGGCCGGCCCCTGCAGGCCCTCCACGTCGCCTGGCCAGTTGTCCACGTCGGTGGTGGTCATGAGCTGGCCGCCCTGGGCGAGGCCGGTGATCAGCGTCGGCTCGAGGTTGGCACGTGCGGCGTACACCGCGGCGGTGTAGCCAGCCGGGCCGGAGCCAAGGATCAGCAGGCGGCTGTGCGTGGGCGTGGACATGATTAATATACCTTGCGTTGGGCAGTAAGCGACTTGCGCGTGCGTGGAGCGATCGATGGGCGCGGTGCGACCGTAGCCCACAGCTCGTCAAGGATGGGGAATGGCCGGCGGCGATTCAAGGCTGACCGGCGGCTTTCACCGACCCTGCGACCATTTTGCGCGACGTGGCAAGGTATGCTTTGCGCGTGGATCGCAGGCGAAGGAAGCTATCGAAGGTGGCGCACAGCGCAAACGCCAGGCAACAGCCCAAGGAACGCCTGAGCGAGGAGACCCGGCGTCGCCTGCGCGAAGCTGGCGCGCTGCTGCTCATCCCGCTGGCGGCCTACCTGCTGCTGTGCCTGTTCAGCTATGACGATCAGGATCCGAGCTGGGGCCACGCCGGCAGTTCGGAGCAGGTGCGCAACTTCGGCGGCCTGGTCGGGGCCAATATCGCCAACCTGCTGCGCTACGTCTTTGGTCTGGCCGCATATTTCTTCCCCTTGCTGCTGCTCTTGCTTGGCGTGCAGGTATTGGGTCAGCGTGGCGAACGCACGACGCGGCCCTGGGAGCCGTCGCTGCGCTTGATTGGCTGGGTGTTCTTCTTCATCACCACGCCAGCCTTGTTCTACCTCAACTTCGACAGCCCGGTGTTGCCGCAGGGCGTGGGCGGCATCGTCGGCATGTGGGTGGGCCACGGCCTGCTCGACACCTTCGGCATCAAGGGTGCGCCGGTGCTCCTGCTGGCGGTGTTCCTGGTGGCGGTGACATTTGCCACCGGCCTGTCCTGGTTCAAGGTGATGGACTGGACCGGGCAGGCGGTGCTGCGCCTGGCCGCTTGGGTCCGCGGCCGGCTGCGCGAGCTGCCGCAGGAGCTTGCGGCGCGCCAGGAGCGTGCTCGCCGTGACGTGGTGAAGAAGACCGAGGCCGTGCGCCAGGCCGGGCGCGAGCCGGTGCGCATCGAGGCACCGCCGGCGCCGGTGAAGAAGAGCGAACGGGCGCGGCTGGAAACCCAAATCCCCTTGTTTGCCGGCCCGGCCACCCCCGGCGAACGTCCGCCGTTGTCGCTGCTCGACGAGGCACCGGAGCAGGAAGCCGGCTATTCGGATGAGACGCTCGAGGTGCTCTCGCGCCAGGTGGAATTGAAGCTGCGTGACTTCCGCATCGAGGCCAAGGTGGTCGGCGTGTATCCGGGGCCGGTGATCACGCGCTTCGAGCTGGAGCCAGCCGCGGGCATCCGCGGCTCGCAGGTGTCCAGCCTGGACAAGGACATCGCGCGCGGCCTGTCCGTGGTCAGTGTGCGCGTGGTCGACGTGATCCCGGGCAAGAGCGTGATCGGCCTGGAGATTCCGAACACGCGCAAGCAGATCGTGTACCTCTCCGAAATCCTGCGCTCGGACAAATACGACCAGCAGCGCTCGCCGCTTGCGCTTGCCCTGGGCAAGGACATTGGCGGCCGGCCGGTGGTCGTGGACCTGGCGAAGATGCCGCACCTGCTGGTGGCCGGCACCACCGGTTCGGGCAAGTCCGTGGCGGTCAACGCCATGGTGCTGTCGCTGCTCTACAAGTCCAGCGCCAGCGACGTGCGCATGCTGATGATCGACCCGAAGATGCTTGAGCTCTCGATGTACGAGGGCATCCCTCACCTCTTGGCGCCGGTGGTCACCGACATGAAGGAGGCCGCCAACGCCCTGCGCTGGTGCGTGGCGGAGATGGAACGGCGCTACAAGCTCATGGCTGCGGTCGGCGTGCGCAACCTCTCCGGCTTCAACAAGAAGGTGCGCGAGGCGCAGAACGCCGGCCAGCCGCTGCTCGACCCGCTGTTCCAGCCGAATCCGGAAATGCCAAACCTTGGCGCCGAGCCGCTGGAGCCGCTGTACAACATCGTCATCATCATCGACGAATTCGCCGACATGATGATGATCGTCGGCAAGAAGGTCGAGGAGCTGATTGCGCGTCTGGCGCAAAAGGCCCGTGCCGCCGGCGTGCACCTGATCCTGGCCACGCAGCGTCCATCGGTGGACGTCATCACTGGCCTGATCAAGGCCAATATCCCTACGCGCATCGCCTTCCAGGTGTCCTCCAAGATCGACTCGCGCACGATTCTTGACCAGTCCGGGGCGGAGACCCTGCTGGGCAACGGCGACATGCTTTACCTGCCGCCGGGGACGGCCACGCCGGAGCGCGTGCATGGTGCGTTCGTGGACGATCACGAGGTGCACAACGTGGTCGCCTGGCTCAAGGCCCAGGGCGCGCCGCGCTACGTCGAGGGCGTGCTGGAGGAAGTGCAGCCCACCGGCGATGGCAAGTTCATCAGCGATGCGGGCCTGCCCATGGATGGCGAGGAAGGCGGCGACGCCGAGGCCGCGCTGTACGACAAGGCAGTGGCGATCGTTACCCAGACCCGACGCGCCTCGGTCTCGGGCGTGCAGCGCCACCTGCGCATCGGCTACAACCGCGCCGCGCGCCTGGTGGAGCAGATGGAGCGCGATGGCGTGGTCAGCGCCCCGCAGCACAACGGCAACCGCGAAGTGCTTGCCCCGCCGCCGCCAAAAAACTGAGCCAGCTTCCGTCGCAGTTCTGCGATACTCGCGAATTTCCGCATTGGGTCCGGTCGCATATGTCAGAGCGTGCTTTCACCTGGCGCCTCTATGTGCCCAAGCTGGTTACGGCGCTGCGTTCCGGCTACGGTCTCGGTGACCTGCGCCGGGACGTGATGGCGGGGCTGACGGTCTCGATCGTTGCCCTGCCATTGTCGATGGCCTTGGCCATTGCCTCCGGGGCGTCGCCCGCCGTGGGGCTGCACACGGCCATCGTCGCCGGCTTCCTGATCTCGCTGCTGGGTGGGTCGCGCGTGCAGATCGGGGGGCCGACCGCAGCGTTCATCCCGGTCGTGTTCGGGGTCATCGCGAAGTACGGCTACGACGGGCTGATCGTGGCCACGCTGATGGCCGCGGCCATGTTGATACTGGCCGGCCTGATGCGCCTGGGCACCCTGGTCAGGTACATGCCGCAACCGGTCATCACCGGTTTCACCGCCGGCATTGCCGTGAGCATCTTCAGCAGCCAGATCAAGGACCTGTTCGGGCTGGACATCGCCACGTTGCCGGCCGAGTTCTTCGCGCGCTGGCAGAGCTACCTGGCGCATGCCGGCAGCGTCAATCCGGCTGCGGCTGCGTTGGCGCTGGCGACACTGGCGTTGTTGATCGCGCTGCGCCGCTATCGGCCCAATTGGCCGGGATTCCTCATCGCGCTGACCTTGGCCACGCTGGCGACGATGCTGTTCAAGCTGCCAGTGGAAACCATTGTGTCGCACTTCGGCCCGATACCGCGCGAATTGCCGCTGCCGCACCTGCCATCGTTCGATCTTGCGCGCATGCACGAGCTGCTGCCGAGTGCATTCACCATCGCGTTCCTGGGTGCGGTGGAGTCGCTGCTGTCCGCCGTGGTTTCCGACGGCATGATCGATGGGCGTCATCGCTCCAATTGCGAACTGGTGGCACAGGGCGTGGCCAATGGTGCTTCCGCACTGATCGGCGGCTTGCCGGCGACCGGTGCGATTGTCCGTACGGCCACCAATGTACGCGCCGGCGCCCGCTCGCCAGTGGCAGGGATGGCGCATGCCGTGTTCATCCTGATCTTCATGGTCGCGGCCGCACCGCTGGCGAACCAGGTGCCGTTGCCGGCGATGGCGGCGTTGTTGCTGATCGTGGCCTGGAACATGAGCGAGATCGAACGTATCCGGCAGTTGCTGCGCTCGCCGATCGGCGATCGCCTGGTACTGGTGGTCACCTTCGTACTCACAGTGACGGTCGACCTCACCGTGGCCGTCGAGTTTGGTGTCGTGCTGGCGGCGTTCCTGTTCATGCACCGGATGAGTGAGATCGTCGCCCTGGAATCGCACGTCGACCTGGTCGAATACGACGAGGACGTCGTCGACGGCTCTCGCCCGTCGGACCAGCGGGCAAGCCTGCCGGATGACGTCGAGGCCTATCGCGTTTCCGGCCCGCTGTTCTTTGCCGTGGCCAACCGCATCGACGATGTGCTGCGGGCGTTCGGCCGTCCGCCGCGTGTCTTCATCCTGCGCTTGCGCCAGGTGCCCATGATCGATGCCTCCGGCGCCACGGCCATTGGCAATCTGGTTGCACGCTGCCGCCGCCAGGGTATCGCCCTGATCTTCACTGGTCTGCAGCCGCAGCCGGCACGTGTGCTTGAGGCCATGCACATCGTCCCCGACGGCACCACGCTGCGCTATGCCGATGATTTTGTGCAGGCCATCGCCATGCTGGGGGAGCCGGGTCCGACGCTCGCGCCGGCGCCGCGACAGCCCTGATGCCAACCCGAGGAGAGTGGCTCTGTGCCGGGTCCTGGTTCGGGATCTGCCCCTCCGGCTTGGTTAAGGCGGCAGTTCCCATAATCCATCGCTTCCACCATTCGTTGGAAACTCAATGAAATCGCTTGCCTTCGTGCTGTCCATCGCGGCATTGCTGTTCACGTCGGGCGCGGCTGCCCAGGGCGTTACCGGCCAGGCCCGGGCACGGCTCGATGCGTTTGCTTCCGGGTTGCACGCGCTGACCGGGAACTTCCAGCAGACCGTCACCGACCTCAACGGCCGTGACAGCAAGACCAGCAGCGGCACGCTGGCCCTGCAGGCGCCGCGGCAGTTCCGCTGGGAGACGCTGAAGCCCTATCGGCAGACCATCGTCGCCGACGGCAGCCGGGTGTGGATGTACGACCCGGAACTCGAGCAGGTCACGGTGCGTGTGCAGAGCACCGAGGAGGCGCACAGCCCGCTGACCGTGCTCACCAACGTCAAGCAGCTCGACCAGGACTTCAAGGTGACCGAGCAGGGTTCGCGCGACGGCCTGCTGTGGCTACGCCTGGTGTCCCGCGCGGCCGACCCGCAGTTCGACCACGCCGACCTCGGCTTCAGCGCCGACGGGCTGGCGCGGATGACCTTCCGCGACCAGTTGGGCGCGACCACGGACATCCGCTTCTCCGGCTGGAAGCGCAACGTCGAGATTCCGGCGGGTACGTTCAACTTCGTGCCGCCCAAGGGCGTGGACGTGATCGGCGACGCGCCGGTCATGTCGGTGCGGCCGATCAAGGGCTGAGCGCGCTCACGCCCATGCTTCCACGGTTGCCGCATTGTTCGTGTGTATACAGGCGGACAAGCTGCTGATCACGCAGATACTCACCGGCGCTTGCGGTGTGTCGTACAGGCGATGCGGACAACTCCGTGCGGACGAGATGAGCGCCCGCCAACCAGGGTTATGATGCCGCACATGCCCCGCAACCCCACGTCCGACCTGTTTGCCGATGCCGGTGCCGAGGCGCTGAAGCCGCTCGCCGAACGCATGCGCCCGCGGACCCTGGATGAAATGGTGGGCCAGCCGCGGTTGGTGGGCGCGGACCGCGCGCTGCGGCGTGCGCTGGAAGCCGGGGCCATCCACTCCATGGTGCTATGGGGGCCGCCGGGCTCCGGCAAGACCACGCTGGCGCTCCTGGTCGCGCGTTATGCCGATGCCGAATTCCGCGCCATCTCGGCCGTGCTGTCCGGCTTGCCCGAGGTGCGCAAGGCGCTGGCCGAGGCCGAGGCGAACTTTGCCCAGGGGCGGCGCACCGTGCTGTTCGTCGACGAGGTGCACCGCTTCAACAAGACCCAGCAGGATGCCTTCCTGCCCCACATCGAGCGCGGCGTCATCATCTTCATTGGCGCCACCACGGAAAACCCGTCCTTTGAATTGAATTCCGCGCTGCTGTCGCGCTGCCGCGTGCACGTACTCGATCCCTTGTCCACCGACGACATTGTGGTCGCGCTCAAGCGTGCGCTGGCCGACGCCGAACGTGGCCTGGGCAAGCTGCAACTGCAGGTGGCCGACACCGCGTTGGCGACGATTGCCCAGGCTGCCGATGGCGACGTGCGGCGCGCGCTGACCCTGCTGGAAATCGCCGCGGAGCTGGCCACCGACGGCCGCATCGACGAGGACACCCTGGCCCAGGTTCTCGCCGACCGCACGCGCCGCTTTGACAAGCAGGGCGAGCAGTTCTACGACCAGATCTCGGCCTTGCACAAATCCGTGCGCTCGTCCGACCCGGACGCTGCGCTGTACTGGCTGTGCCGCATGCTCGACGGTGGCGTCGACCCGCGCTACCTGGCGCGGCGCATGACGCGCATGGCGGTGGAGGATGTCGGCCTGGCCGAGCCGCGCGCCTGGCGCATGGCGCTGGATGCCTGGGACACCTACGAGCGTCTCGGCAGCCCGGAAGGCGATCTCGCCCTGGCGCAGTTGGTGATCTGGCTGGCCGTCGTGCCCAAGAGCAATGCCGTGTATGCCGCGTTCAACCGGGTCAACGCCGCCATCCGCGCCGGTGGCACGCTGGAGGTGCCGATGCACCTGCGCAATGCGCCGACCAAGCTTATGAAGGGCCTGGGCTATGGCAAGGGCTACCAGTACGACCACGACGTGGAAGGCGGTGTCGCGCTGGACCAGCAATGCCTGCCCGACGCACTGGTCGGCACGGTGTTCTACGAGCCGACCACGCGCGGCCTGGAAGGCCAGTTGCGCGAGAAGTTGCTGGCCCTGCGTGCCGCGCGCGAGAAGGCCCGCCGGGGCGACGGAGGCTCGCCGTAGCGTCTCACTCAAAATGCATCGGCTTACTCTTCCACCTTGCACCCGACGTTACGTTCCATCGTCATCCCCGCGAAAGCGCACTGTTGTCCGGAACGCTTCCGGAACTGCCTTTGCCTCATCCACGGTACCGTGCCGGGATGTCGAAACACCGTCCGTCGTCATTCCCGCGAAAGCGGGAATCCAGGCTCTTGAACGCGGTAGGGCTGCCAAAGGCACTGGATTCCCGCTTGACCAGCCTTCGGCTGTTGAAGAGCGCCTCGCGGGAATGACGACAGGGAAGCGAACTGCAATCGGCGCTGCGTTGCGGCATATATGGCCGAGCGCGGATAATCAGCCATTCATGTCCGTACCGGAAGCCGATCATGCTGGACCCCGCACTGCTGCGCTCACATCTGGCCGAGACCGCGGCGCGCCTGCGGGAGCAGCGCGGCTACGCGCTGGATGTCGCCGCGGTCGAGACGCTCGAGACCGAGCGCAAGCGCCTGTCCAAGCAGACCCAGGATCTGCAGAACCTGCGCAACACCCGCTCCAAGGCCATTGGTCAGGCCAAGGCCAAGGGCGAGGACATTGCCGCGCTGCTGGCCGAGGTTGCCGGCCTCGGTGACCAGCTCAAGGCCAACGAACAAGCCCTGGCCGAAGTGCAGGCGAAGCTTGCCGACGTCGCGCTCGGCATTCCCAACCTGCCGCATGCCTCGGTGCCGGTGGGCAAGGATGAGCACGACAACGTCGAGGTCGCGCGGTGGGGCACGCCACGGGCGTTTGATTTCGCGGTCAAGGACCACGTCGAGCTCGGTGAGCGGCACGGCTGGCTTGATGCCGAGGCCGGTGCCAAGCTTTCCGGTGCGCGCTTCACCGTGTTGCGCGGCCAGTTGGCGCGGCTGCATCGCGCGCTGGGCCAGTTCATGCTCGACCTGCACGTGGCCGAGCACGGCTACCTCGAGTGCAACGTGCCGGTTATCGTCAATGCCGAGAGCATGCAGGGCACTGGCCAACTGCCAAAGTTCGAGGAAGACTTGTTTTCCACCCGCGTCAACGAGGTCAAGCGCTACCTGATCCCCACCGCCGAGGTCGCCCTGACCAACCTGGTGCGCGACACCATCCAGGAGGCCGAGGCGCTCCCGCTGCGGCTCACCGCGCACACCTTGTGCTTCCGTGCCGAGGCTGGCAGCTACGGCCGCGACACGCGCGGCATGATCCGCCAGCACCAGTTCGAGAAGGTCGAGATGGTGCAGGTGACGCGCCCCGAGCAGTCCTACGCGCAACTGGAGGAAATGGTCGGCCACGCCGAGGCCGTCCTGCGCAAGCTCGAGCTGCCTTACCGCAAGGTGCTGCTGTGCAGCGGCGACATGGGCTTTGGCGCGGCGAAGACTTACGATCTCGAGGTCTGGCTGCCGAGCCAGCAGACCTATCGCGAGATTTCCAGCTGCTCCAACTGCGAGGATTTCCAGGCCCGTCGCCTGCAGGCGCGCGTGCGCGACCCCGAGTCCGGCAAGCCCGAGCTGGTGCATACCTTGAACGGTTCCGGCCTGGCGGTCGGCCGCACCCTGATCGCGGTAATGGAGAACTACCAGGACACCGACGGGGCCATCAATATTCCAGCCGCGCTGCGTCCGTACATGGCGGGGCTGGGGCGCATCGCGTGAACGCGGTGTGTCGCGAGCGGCGCCCTGCGCATCACGCACGCCGCATGCCGGCATGGGAGCGTGCGGCGTGAACACCCCGGCCGTACAGCCGACACTCGTGCCGGCCCGCTCGTGGAACCAGGTGGAGAAGGGCGCCAGCCTGTTCCTGCTGACCGTGCTCCTGTGCGTGCTCGGCATGCGCCTCGGGTTTTCGGGAGTCTGGCCGATGCCCAGGCTCGACTTCGACCTGAGCGCCGTGGCACTCGTCGTGGTGCTGGCAAGCTTCTGGCTGGCCCGAACCCGTCGTGGCTTGCGCCTGGGCGCCATCGCGTTTGCCGGCGCCACCCAGCTGGTGCCGATGGTCGTGCGCGAGCCCGTGCTGCTGTTCCCGCTGCTCGGCGGCCTGATCCCGGTCGCCATCCTGGTCGGCTGCCTCATCGCCCTCGCACACAAGGGCCGCCCTGGTCAGTCACCACCGCGTTCCTGATAGCATGACCACGGTTGTGCAGACAACGGAGAGATGGCCGAGTGGTTTAAGGCACCGGTCTTGAAAACCGGCGAAGGGTCAAACCTTCCGTGGGTTCGAATCCCACTCTCTCCGCCAGAAATACAAGGCGCCCCAGCGGGGCGCTTTTTGTTTGTGTTGGTGAGGGCGGGGTGGGAACTCCATCAATAGACTGGAACCCCTCCCCGGCAAAGCCAGGGGAGGGGCTATATCGCGGCCGTCCGGACGTCCGACGAGATAATCCAAGGTCGGCTTGGCGAGATCGCACCTGAGGTCCCATTCCCGCCGAGCCATTCAAAGAACCATGGCCCTTCCTGGGGGTCACATTACGGCTATCCAGACGTCCAAATAACGATCGCGTGATCGGGGGATGCAGTGGTTGGTCCAGTGCTTGTGCTGATGGCAAGTGGCCGCACCTGCCAGGGTGGTTGGCCATCGCCGTTGAAATGTAGACTGGGAAAACGGAAGTAAAGCAATCTTCTGGAATTACGGGCAATACGCCAAGGGGAACGAGTTAATGGACTTTTCCGGCAAAGTAATCCTGATCACGGGAGCCGCACGCGGTATTGGCCGCGCCACGGCGGTCGCGTTTGCAAAACTGGGCGGCACGGTGGCCGTCCATTACAACCACAGTCGCGACGAGGCCGTGCGGTTGATTGCATCGTTGCCGGGGACTGGGCACCAGGCGTTCGGCGCCAACCTCACAGATCCGGTGGCGTGCGAGCAGCTGATTGCGCAAGTACTCGTCCATCACGGGCACCTGGATATCCTGGTCAACAATGCCGGGATCTTCGAAGTCAAGCCACTGGCCGACCTCGATTTTGCTGCCTGGCAGGAAACCTGGACCCGCACGCTCGCCGTCGACCTCGTGGCTCCCGCCAATCTCTGCTATCTCGCGGCCCAGGCCATGATCCGGCAAGGCGGCGGCAAGATCATCAACATTTCCTCGCGTGGTGCCTTCCGTGGCGAGCCCGACGCGCTGCCGTATGGCGCGGCCAAGGCGGGGCTCAACCAGATGTCCCAATCGCTCGCCCAGGCGCTGGCGCCGCACGGCGTTTTCGTTGGCGTGGTCGCTCCTGGCTTCGTCCACACCGACATGGCCGCCGCCTTGCTGGACGGTCCCGAAGGCGAGGGCATCCGCAAGCAGAGCCCACTCGGCCGCGTCGCCACGCCGGATGAGGTTGCGCAGGCCGTCGTCCGCCTCACCGCCGACGGCATGATGTTTGCCACCGGCTGCATCCTCGACATCAACGGCGCTTCATACCTGCGAAGCTAGGGAAGCTCTGAACAATTCGCTCTTGATCGTCATTCCCGCTTGACCAGCCTTCGGCTGTTGAAGAGCGCCTCGCGGGGATGACGGCAATTATTCAGGCCTTTCCTAGCGGACTGGCGCTTGGATATGTTCGGCGTCGTATGGTCGGTGCCGCTGCGCCATTGGTAGTCGAGTAAACGGAATCATTATCAGCGAATGCCGACCTGCGTATTTGCGCAGCCAAGGGGTCGCTAGCTGGGCCATGCGGCTGCGTATGGTCTGGCTGTCGAGTTATTTGAAGCCGGCAGAATTGGCCAATTATCAAAGGACTGTGACACGCATATCTCTGTGGTGGCCGGGTTGAATCCGCAGAACATGCCGTACCGCATGGCTCGTGCCGCTGCGGTATTTGAAGGTGTTTGAAACGCTCGGTTATCCACGGTTGCTGGCGAAGGATTGCCGGTCTTCGAGAGCGCCTACTCAATTTCAGTGGCACTGGACGGGAACCAGTTGTTGACAATGAGTAAAAAGAGCGTAATTTCGGGGTGGGGACCAGGGTGAAAGCGGCCGTCGAATGTTCATCGAACGCCCGGACGCATGCCTATGAATCACGGCGGCAAGAACAGCGGCGTAGGCATTATTCATCGGTACTACAGGCTCCTGGTCTCAGCTGGGAGTAGAAGCTTTCAGGCTAATAGCTTGGGGTAGGGGTGGGTGTTGCCAAGTTGCAGCCAATTCGGCAGTACCCATCCTGATCCACGGTAATCAACTGGAGGAGATCTTCATGAATGTTGGGGTAAAGAAGCTTTCTACGGCCGTCCGCCTGGCGCTTTCGCTGGGTGCGGTTATTGCAGTGGGTGCCTCGGGCACAGCACTCGCGCAGGATGCCGCCGCGCCAGCGGAACAACAGGCACAGACACTGAAGGCAGTCGTGGTGACAGGCTCGCGCCTGCCGAGCGTGAGCATCACCGCGTCTAGTCCGGTCACTACGATCGATGCGCAGGCGTTGACCGTGACGGGCACCACCAGCGTCGACCAGCTGGTCAACCAGTTGCCACAGCTGAGTCCATATTTCGACCAGTTCCAGAACAACGGCGCCACCGGCTACCCGACCGCCGACCTGCGCGGGCTGGGCACCAATCGTACGCTGGTGCTTATCGACGGCCAGCGCGTCCAGCCCGCTGGCAGCAGCGGCGCGGTGGACTTGAGCCAGGTTCCGAGCGCGCTCGTGCAGCGGGTGGATATCCTCACTGGCGGTGCCTCCGCAGTGTATGGCGCCGACGCCGTGGCCGGCGTCGTGAACTTCGTGCTCAACCACGACTTCGAGGGCGTGCAGTTCGACTACAAGCTTTCGGGCTACAACCACGACAACCGCAACACGTACATGCAGGGCCTGGAAGCCAAGAAAAACTACCCGGCTCCAGACGGCAACAGCGGCTTCAATGGCAGGACCCAGGAGGCGGACGCGATCTTCGGCGGTCATTTCTCCGATGGCGATGGTCATGCCATGGGCTGGATCTCGGCGCAGAAGACCCAGGCCGTAATGTCGGACGCGCGTGACTACTCTGCGTGCTCCCTGAACAACGCAGGCACGGCCTGCGGTGGCTCCGGTACCGCGGCCAATCCGAACTTCTTCGTCTTCGACCACACTGGCGCTGGCGACGAGGTCCATATGGATCCAACCACCGGCCAGTGGCTTTCCGGTGCCAGCACCCCTTACAACTACGCACCACTCAACTACTACCAGCGTCCCAGCACGCGCATCAACCTTGGCGCGTCGATCAAGTACCACGTCAACGATGCGTTCGAGCCGTACATGGATGTCATGTACCAGCATCGCCGCGGCAGTTTCCAGCTGGCGCCTTCAGGCACATTCTTTGCCGACGACATCAGTGTCGACTGCGCCAAGGATGCCGCGGTGATCGGCGGGTTCTGCACCCAGGTCGGCCCGCTGCTTGGCTTGGACACGTCGCAACCCCTGGTGGTCGAGGTCGGCAAGCGCAACGTCGAGGGTGGCCCGCGTTTCAGTATGGTCAACAACGACGCGTACCGCTTCGTGGCTGGTGCCCGAGGCGACATCAGCACCCGCTGGTCGTATGACGTGTCCGGCGTCATGGGCGAGTCCAACAACCTGAGCGTCGGCACCGGTGATTTCCTCTCCGACCGCATTGTCCCGGCGGTGCTCGGCTGTCCTGCCGGCTCCTACAGCGGTTGCATTCCGTACAACGTCTGGGCCCCGAACGGGGTAACGACCGAGGCCGCAGCCAACCTCGGCGGCGTCAGCTTGCGACCGACCCATACGCGCCTGATGGACATCAACGCGTTTGTGCGTGGTGATCTCGGCTGGGCCCTGCCCTGGGCCGGCGCTGACACGATCAGCGTGGTGGTCGGTACCGAATGGCGCAAGCAGAACGTCGACTCCACCGCCGACAGCAACTCACAGCATGGCAACTTTGCCGGTGCGGGTGGCCCGACCTTGCCGATCGCGGGGCAGGTCCAGGTGAAGGAAGCCTATACCGAGTGGGGCGTTCCTATCATTTCGGACATGGGCTTCCTGAAGTCCCTCAGTGCGGATCTCGGCTACCGCTACTCCGACTACAAGAACATCGGCACGACCAATACCTACAAGTTTGGCCTCAACGCGAACGTGAATGACATATTCCGGCTGCGCGGCGGCTACAACCGCGCGGTGCGTGCGCCGAACATCAACGAGCTGTTCAGCACCCAGCAAATCGGACTCTTCAGCGGCGAGGATCCCTGCGCGGGACCGAGCCCGGCCGACAGCGCGGTGCAATGCGCGAACACCGGCGTGACCGCGGCGCAGTATGGACACGTTCCCGACAGTCCGGCGAGCCAGTACAACGAGTTCACTGGCGGCAACCCGAACCTGAAGCCGGAAAAGGCCGACACGTACACCTTCGGCTTTGCGGTCACGCCGCTGCAGGGTCTGGAGGCATCGGTCGACTACTACCAGGTAAAGATCAAGGACGTCATTGGCACCATCGGTTCCAATACGACGCTTGGCATTTGTGCCCAGACGGGCAACCCGTTCCTGTGCAACAACGTCAAGCGCAACCCGGTCACCGGTGACCTCTGGCTAGGGAACACAGGCCGCGTGGTGAACCTGACGAGCAACTTCGGCAACCAGGAGGCCCGTGGCATCGACCTGAACGCGAGCTACGTCTGGCGCATGCTGGGTGGGCGGGCGGAGGTCAACATGGCGGGAAGCCGCTTGCTGAGCCTCTACAAGGATCCCCTGCCAGGCGTCAACAATTCGGCCGCGTACGATTGCTCGGGCAAGATCAACACGTCCTGCAACAATCCGCCGAGCCCGAAGTGGCGCCACCTGATGAACCTGAACTACTCGAAGGACTGGTGGAGCGTGAACGTTCGCTGGCGTTACTTTGGCCAGGTGCGGTACGTCAACAACGACGGCTCGTTCGCGACCACGGACAAGCTCCTGTTCAACCACGACCACAAGATCTCGGCCTACAACTGGCTGGACG
This sequence comes from Rhodanobacter sp. FW510-R10, assembly GCF_058781105.1. Lineage (NCBI taxonomy): Bacteria > Pseudomonadati > Pseudomonadota > Gammaproteobacteria > Lysobacterales > Rhodanobacteraceae > Rhodanobacter > Rhodanobacter sp. FW510-R10. Next base: position 2,081,539 of record NZ_JBYSWL010000001.1, read on the forward strand.
TGTCGGGCACGTTCCATGTCGGCACGCACGTCGACCTGACGGTGGGTGTGAACAACATCACCGACCGTGCGCCGCCGCTGGTGGGTGGCTCGTTGGTGGACAACGCCAACACGCCGGGAGGCTACGACGAGTTGGGTCGCTACTACTTCACCAACGTCAGCGTGCACTTCTAGATCACGCGGTTTCACTTGATCCGGGCGGCGGGCCAATTGGCCCGCCGTTTTTTTTGGGTGCGCCCGGCAGGGCGCACCTGCTTGGAGGTGAAAGTCCTCTACCCACCCGGCAAGGGGAAGGGTTAGCGGAAGGCAAGGGCGTTGCGGGTGACCGGACGTCTGAAGGAAGCCGGAAGCAAAACGCTGGCCTGACGAACAGGAAGCGGATACGAGGCGACACGTTGGGGTGAGGCAGCCCAAAAGGCCAAAGCCCGGTACTTGCACAGACGACGTGGCGTAAATCCGACAGGCAAAAGCGGGAAGGCAGGTGTGTCATACCCGGGGAGATCTCGCCTTGTGGGTGAAAGCCCGACGGTGTGAACCGGAGCGAGAAGTCAGCAGAGGCCATAGTAGGCGCGACATGACCGAAGGGCCGAACATGAGAGACCGCGATTAGGACGGTTGAACCTCGATGATCGACGAGAAGGCAGAAGCCCGGGAAGCCGGGGCCAAGGGCCGAGAGGCGGGACAGTATCCCGTGGGCAGGCCGTGTGGTGCCGAGTCGATCACGGCGGCAGCCGGGCAAACGAAAGCGGAGGTGTCACGGCTGATGGAAGCCGTGATCGAGCGCAGCAACGTGTGGTCGGCGTATCAGAAAGTGGTCCGCAACGGTGGCGCACCGGGGGTCGATGGCCTGACGGTGGGATCGTTCAAGGACTGGTTGACGATGCATTGGCCCAGCGTGAGAGCGGCCTTGTTGGCAGGACAGTATCTGCCATCGGCGGTGCGCGCGGTGGACATACCCAAGCCCTCGGGCGGGGTACGGACACTGGGATCGCGAACTGGAGAAGCGCGGACATGCGTTCTGTCGCTATGCGGACGATTGCAACATCTATGTTCGTAGTGAAGCGGCAGGGCAACGCGTGATGGCCGCCATGCAGGTGTTCCTGGAAGAACGCCTGAAGTTGCAAGTCAATGCAACGAAGAGTGCATGTGCAAGGCCGTGGAAGCGCACGTTTCTGGGCTACACCCTGACCCACGCCGCTGGTCGAATCAGGCTCAAGGTCGCACTACCAAGTGTGGTCCGTCTGACCGGCCGCGTGCGTGAGCTGTTACGTCAGGGACGCGGGCGCAGCCTGACTCGGACTCTCGAAACACTGAATCCGGTGCTTCGTGGATGGGTTGGCTACTTCCAGCTCAGCGAGAGCAAGACGGTGTGGAAGGAACTCGACGGATGGTTGCGGCGTCGGCTACGTTGCCTGTTGTGGCGACAAGCCAAGACGCGTCAGCGGCGCACCGCGATGCTGCGCCAACGAGGGCTGCCGGAGGCGCGGGCCTGGCACTCCGGCCACAACGGGCAAGGCCCGTGGTGGAACAGCGGTGCCAGCCACATGAATCAAGCGTTTCCGAAAGCCTTCTTCGACCGGCTGCAACTGGTATCGCTACTCGACACCAGCCGGTATCTTCAGTGTCACTCGTGAACCGCCGTATGCGGAACCGCACGTACGGTGGTGTGGGAGGGGGCCGGAGGATTCCGGCTCCCTACCCGATTTCTTCATCCAACGGCGTGGATGCTACGGCGCCGGCACCATGTCACAAGCCACGGTAAGCCGGAACGCGTCGTCCGTGAAGGGCACGGTGCCGTGCCACATGCACGAAGGAAAGAGCGCGAGGCTGCCCGCGCGTGGATGCAGGATCCGCCTCGGCGCAAGATCGAGCCCGAGGTCGACCGGAGGCTGGCCAAAGCCGATGGAGCCGGCAGTCTTCGCCGCGTCATCCATCACGGGTGGCAGGAAGACGTAGAACGCCGAACTGATCCAACCCTGGTGGTGGATATGGTTGACGTGGTATCCGTTCGACACGAGTTTCACCGACCACGCGCCGCGCATGGCGATGTGCGGGACCTTTCGGCGTAGGAACGGATGTCCATCGTCATCCGGCAAAGTCGCGATCCAGCGCTCGGCGGATTCCTGGATCGCGCGCTCGACCGCCTGGATGGCGGGCTCCAGGCGCCCGAATAGATTGCCGGGCGTCTGCGTGCCGTGCCGCAGCGTCTGCCTCAAGGGTTCACGCGAGGCGCGGTGCAGCGGCAGCAATGTCGTCTGCAGATCCTGCAGGAATTCGCCCACGTCGGCATACCCGGGTGGCGCGTCGATATCGACCAGGGTAATGAGCCGCTCGTAATCGCACAGCCAAAACTCGCGCGCGTCGCCAAGCAGGCGCCAGGCCGTACCGAGATATGCCCACGCCTCCTGGTTGCGGGAATCCTGCGCCAATGCTTCCTCGGCCCGTGCCGCGGCAGCCTTCCACTGCCCGGTCCGGAGCAGGTGCCGGGTGCAGGCGTTGAGGAAATCCGGCGTCCGCAGCGCAGTCGTCGAGTACAGCTCGTCATAGATGCGCCCCGCTTCCTCCGCGCGCCCCAGCGCATCCAGCACAGCCGCCTCGAAACGACGGAACGGCGGTTGATCATTGTGGCTGCGCAGCGCCACCATCTGTTCGAGCGCCGCCTCACCGCGACCGGCCTGCTGCAGCAGCTGCGCATACGCATAGCGCAGCGGGGCGTCGTCCGGACGCGCCCTGACTGCGGAAGCAAAGTCGGCCATGGGATCGGCGTCGGTTCCCGTGCCATCCCCGTACTCCCACAGGATCCGGGCAAGCGTGCCATGTCCCGGCGCGAAGTCCGGATAGGTGGCCGTCAACTGGCGTGCGGCGGCGATGGCCGCATCGACCTGCCCGGCATCGAGCAGGGCGCCAGCCTCGGCGTCGAGCAACTCCGGTGTCTCGGCCCCCGCCGCCCGTGCCGATTCATAGCACGTGAGCGCCTCCTCCACTCGCGCCTGCCGGCGCAGGACATGGCCCAGATGCATGAGGACGCGCGGCTGCCGGGGGTCGCAGGCCAGTGCCTTGCGCAATGCCGCTTCGGCGTCCACCGGCCGGTCACGTGCATCGAGCGAGCTGGCCAGGCCGTGCCAGGCTGTGGCGGAGCGGGGCATGCAGGCGGTCGCGTGCCGGAACGCGGCTTCGGCTTCTTCGTGGCGCTCGCGGTCGAGCTCGGCCAGTCCCAGGTCCAGCCAAGCCTGGCCAAACGCAGGTGCCAGGCCCACGGCCCGGCGCCACAAGCTGGCCGCTTCATCCAGGCGGTCGAGGCGCCGGAGTGCCGTGGCGAAATTCGCGAGCAGATGCGGATCGTCGGGCGTCAGCTCCAGCGCGTGCTGGAACGGCACACACGCAGCCTGGTGCATGCCGCGCTGGGCCAGGGATACCGCCCACAGATGCCACGCGGCGACCGCGTCGGGCGCTTGGGTGGCAACGGCTTCCGCCAACCGTGACGATGTGGCGAGGTCGCCGGCACGCAAAGCGCTCTCGGCCATGGCCAATTGGCGCATCAAGTTGGCGGGCAGGGACGGCGGTGATGGATGTTTGGCGGGCATGCTCGACTCGCCGGGTCTCAATCCTTTGCCCCCGGCTGCACGGCGTCGCGGCAGGCGTCGACGAAATCACCGATGGCCTCGACCAGGTCGGTGACGGCCAGCCGTTCGACCTCGGTCATATCCGGGTTCCAGCAGTCGAAGATCATCACCACGCGCGTCTCGCCACTCTTGTTCCAGGCTTCGTGCTCCATGGTGTCATCGAACGTCACGCAACGGCCTTCCTCCCAGACGTGGATATCGCCGCCCACGCGAATGGCGCAATCGGGTGGCACGATGAGTGGCAGGTGCGAGGTCACCCGGGTATTGGTGACGCCGCGATGCGGCAGGATGTGCGTCCCCGGGCGCAGCACCGAAAACAGTGTTTCGGGCGAGTGGTTCCGCACGCGGTCCAGCGGCAGCATGTCGAGTGCGGCCGCCGTGTGCGGGCAGCGGGCGCAATGCTCGTCGTGGCGCTTGCCGTGGCGATGGAAGAAATACGCGTCCCAGGTTGCACGGCCGGGGCCGAACGCCGCGAGCATGTCCGGCCGGTCTTTGATCTTGTCGCCCAGGAACGGTTCCAGGTTCTGCGATTCCCGCAGCACGGCGCGCAGTTCGTCGCGGATCACGCTGGTCTTGGATTCAAGCTCCTCGTACCACGGAAGCAGGTCGCGCGGGTAATAGGTACGCGCGGGTACGCCAGGCAAGTGGAAAAACTTCGACCGTTGCCGCGGGTCTTGCCAAGCAATTGGCTGTTCGCCGAGGTAGCCCGCGAGTGCCTGTGCGACCCGTACCAATTCGGAACGGCCATAGCGCTGGCGCAGCGGTTCAAGGACATCATTGAACAACGCATGGCGGCCGGTGGCGATGTAACGTACGGCATGCTGTACCGCATCACGCCCGCCGGGAGGGGTGGTCTCGTCATTCAGCCATTGACCCTGTCCCTGGGCAAGGTTTATCGCCGAGAAATATTCGATCAGCGCCTGATGGGAATCGCCCAGCCGTTCCAGCACAATCCCCAGTCGCAGGTGCGCTTCGAACATGCCGGGAGCGAGCTGCAGTGCCCGACGCAGACTGTCGGATGCCGCCCCCATGTTGCCGTCCAGCATGTGCGACGTGCCGAGCTGATGCCAGGCAGGCGCGTCGTCCGGATGCGCCCGCACCGCGACCTGCATCAATTCGACGGCACGGTGGCCGGCGCTACGCATCAACTGGCATCGCGCAAGGAATTTCAGCGCTTCGAGGTCGCCGGGCTGGCTCTCCAGCAGCTGGGTGTATGCGGTCTCCGCCAGGGCCTCATCATTGTGCTGGGCGGCGAAACGGGCGCGCTCACGAAGCGCAACGGGCTGCTGGTTTGCTTCATTCCCCATCGGCGCACTCGTGGTTGATGAGTCGGCGTAGCCTGCGACTACCCGGCATGATACCGGATATCCGTAAAACCGAGCTTGCCTCGGACGGCGCGACAGCAATCGCGCATCACCCTCCAGGGCCCGGTTGCGTGATCCGAAGCACAGGTTTTCCGTGTGCGGGTTTAAGTGGGAAAAACGCTTCATGCGTCATCGGATCCACCGCCACGACGTGGGCATTGGGTCCAAGCCGCGCGGTTCCGAGTGCGCTGACTGTTTTCCCTTGCACCTTGAATAAGGAGACCTGTCCGGATTCGCCGGCGACGTACAGCCAGTCAAGCACGGGATCGAACGCAAGCACGTCCGGGTCCTTGGCGACATCAAACGAAGCGAGCACTTTGCGGCTGGCGAGCTCCAATACCAGCAGCCTGTCATTCCCTTCGCAAGCGATGAAGGCGAGCCGTGCCGCGGAATCTATGTACAATCCGTGGTTGCCTTTGGCACCCGGCAGGTCGATGCGTGCAACCACCTTGTCGGTGACCGGATCAATTTCTGCCAACTGGTCACGCGTCTGCGCGTTGGCGAAGATGTGTCGTGACACTGGGTCGTACTGGGTATTGCCGACTTCCCCGCCCAGCGGGATCGTGGCAATACGCTTGTTGCTCATGACGTCGATGACCGTATTCGTGCCGCCGTGCTCATCGGAGACATACAACTTGCGCACGCCAGGCGCGTAGGCCATGCCGTCCGGATAATCACCGCCGGGTGTGCGTGCGACGACCTTGAAAGACTTGGCATCGATTGCGACCACTTCATTGGTTCCGGTAGCCGATGCATAGACGCGATCCAGTTGCGGTACGTAGAGCACGCCGTGCACGTGGCTGACATCGGAGATGGTCGTGATCACTTTCCGTTGCGCAGTGTCGAACACCACCACGGCGCTGTCGCCGAGATGTGCGAGAAAAAGGTGATGACGCTTTGCGTCGAAGCTGGCGTAATCCCAGCGCGTTGCATTGCCAGGTAGCGGCACGTCTGCAACCGTGGTCAGTGGCAATCGGCTGCCCAGGCCGTCGGCTTGGCTGCACGCCGGCACGAATACGGCGAACGCCAACAGGACACCTGGCGCCCAGCCTCGACAGAAGTGGTTTGCGATGGTTTGCATTCGCCGGCGCTCGTTGTGAAAAAGATCATACGCCCGTCATCACGCTCGCCGTTCTTCCAGTGGCTTGAGATCCGGGCGCCGCGGCGACTTCGTTCATCGAAGCACCCATGGGTCTGTAGTATCTATGGCCTTGGCATAGCGTACGCCGCATGGACGCAAAGCTCTCCGCATGGTTGATGCCGGTGGTATCGCTGCCACCGTGAGCCTTGCGCCGCACGTGCTCTGAGCATCACGCCGCGACTCATTCGTGCTTGTGCTGGTGATGGATATCCGGGTAATGCGGATGGCTGTGGGTCAACGGCGCGTGGGTGTGCTCGTGGGCGTGCGGTTCGCGGCCGTCCCAGTCGAAATCGTGCGCGTGTTGATGATGTTCGTCGTGTACATGGCGGTGCGTGTGGGTGATCGGTTCATGAGTGTGCAAGTGCTCGTGGCGCTCGGTTAGATGCAGCCATACGCCAGCGCCCATCACGGCGGCAGCGAGCCAGAATATCCATGAGGCGTGTTCGCCGAACGCGAGGATCGCTATCGCCGCGCCAATAAATGGCGCGGTAGAGAAATACGCGCCAGTTCGCGCCGATCCCAGACCCCGCAAGGCCAGCACGAACAGCACCAGACTGATGCCGTAGCCGAGCAATCCGACCGTCATTGCCATGCCCATGACCGGGATTGCGGGCAGCCGCGCCCCAAGTGCCAGCGCAATGCCGACATTGACGATGCCGGAAATCAAGCCTTTCAGTCCGGCAAGGAACAGTGCGTCCGATGCCGACACCTTGCGAGTGAAGTTGTTGTCCAGCGCCCAGCACAGACATGCGGCGGCGATCAGCGATGCACCCCAACCAAGGCTCATGTGTTGCGACGGGGCCGGCAAAGCCAGCAGCACGGCACCGGTGACGATCAGCACCATGCCCAGCACGATGCGGCGATCGGTGTTCTCGCGGAATACGATCCATGCCAGCAACGCCGTCAATACCGCTTCCAGGTTCAATAGCAGCGAAGCGGTCGCTGCTGCAGTTCGGATCAGTCCGAACATTAGCGCCAATGGACCGAGTACGCCGCCGAAGCCGATCGCGAGCAATAGCCAGAACCACTCCTTTCTGGCCAGCGGCGGCGTGCGCCAGCCATGATCCCGTGTGATGCGGATTAAGCCCAAGCCGACGCCGCTGCCGAGATATAGCAACCCAGCCAGCAAAACGGGCGACAGATCCCGTAGCAACGCCTTGGCCAAGGGCGTGCTGGCACCGAACAATGCCGCTGCCGTCAGGGCGGCGGCTATGGAAGGAGAAAATGCGCTGCGTCGCATTCGCGCAGATTAGCCGCATCGAACAAGGAGTTTGATGTCAACGTATCCGCTTGCCGATCCGGAGGCAGTAATGCGAAACGTCGGGGTGGGTTCGAAAACGGACCGCCAAAGCTTTGTACCGGAGTGCTGCCTCCATTTTCCAGCAGCACCCGGTCGAGCGCCGGCGTCAGCGCGTTCATCACCCGCCACCCGCCTGCCGTGCTTGGCAAGCCAAGCACGATCACTGCCACCAACATCAGGTACTTGAAGTAGGCGAGGGAGACAGTTGCCGCAGGCGGAGGAAATCGGGTGGCCCATGCTGCCCGAATGAGCTTTGACACCAGGGCCGACGTGGACCATAGTGGCTCCGTCTTGACTGGTGGGGACCGTCATGATCCTTCAGGACCTCGTCTGGACCATTGCGCTGGTTGGCATGAGCCTGGTCGCGTTGGGTTTCATCCACGTGATCCGCCAGGCCGGCAAACCGGCCGACGATGCGGCGACGCGCAAGGCCGCGCACACCTCCAACGTGCTGCGACGATGGCTGTTCGGCGCCATGCTGGTCATCTTCGTGGGCGCCACCTACGCTACGCTCCACCGCTTTCCGATCGCCTCGCAGCACGCTGCGCTGGGTATCCAGCAGGTGGTGAACGTGACCGGGCAGCAATGGTCATGGCAGATTACGCCGAACACGGTACGCGCCGGCAGCCCGGTGGAGTTCCGGGTGACCAGCAAGGACGTGAATCACGGTTTTGCCATCTACGCGCCGGACGGCCGGATCGCCGCGCAAACCCAAGCCATGCCGGGTTTCACCAACAAACTGGTGCACACCTTCACCCAGCCCGGCACCTACCGGGTGATGTGCCTTGAGTATTGTGGTCTTGGGCATGCGCCCATGACCTCCGAGTTCACGGTGGTCACTGCGAGCGGAGGCTGACCATGGCTGCTCTCACGATGTACCCCGAAAACGAACGTCTGGCCGGCGGAAACCGGGTCGCCTTCAACCTCTACGTCATCTCGGCCGTGGCGCTGTTCGTGCTGATGATGTTGCTCGGCCTGGTCATGCGCATGGGCCAGGCCACCTGGCTGTCGGTTCAACCCGATCTTTTCTACCGCATCCTCTCGATGCACGGCGCCGGCATGGTCGGCACGGCCGGCCTGGCAACCACTGCGGTGATGTGGTTCTTCCTGCGCCAGCATGTCCAGCTGCACCTGTGGGCGTTCGTCACCAATTACGTGATGTTCCTCCTCGGCGCGCTGTGCCTCATCTTTGCCATTTTCGTCGATGGCTACGGCGCGCTGTGGACATTCCTCTATCCGCTGCCCGTGCGCGGCATGGGGCTGTGGGGTCCCGACGCCGCATCCGTGTTCATGCTCGGCTACCTGCTGATCGGCGTGGGCATGCTGGTGTTCTATCTCGACGCCGCCGCCGCCATCATCAAGGTATACGGCAACCTCGGGCGCGCGCTGGGGCTGCAGTGGCTGTTCCACGGCACCATCGACCCGGATCACCCGAAGACCGTGGTGGCCAGCACCATGGTGATCATCTCCAACGTGCTGGGCATCCTGGCCGGTGCCGTGGTGCTGGTGATGAGCCTGGTCAACGCGTTCTATCCGGAAATGGCATTGGATGCACTGCTGGCCAAGACCCTGATCTACTGGTTTGGCCACATGTACATCAACGCCACCATCTACATGGGCGTGATCGCGGTGTACGCGCTGCTGCCGCGCTATTCGGGCCGGCCATACCCGATCTCCCGGGCTTTCCTGTGGTCCTGGGCGCTCAGCACGCTGTTCGTGACCATCGTGTTTCCGCACCATCTGCTGATGGACTATGCCTTGCCGCGCTGGTTTGCGGTCATGGGCCAGCTGGTGTCGTACGGCGCGGGGTTCCCGGTGTTCCTGGTCACCATGTACGGCGCGCTCACCAACATCTATCGCGCGAACATGCGCTGGACGATGCCATCGCGGCTGATGGTCCTGTCGCTGTTCGGCTGGGCGGCGGGGATCGTGCCGGCCATCCTCGACGGCACCATCCGCATCAACCTGGTGATGCACAACACGCAGTGGGTGCCCGGACATTTCCACTTCTACCTGTTGCTCGGCGTACTGCCGATGGCGCTGGCCCTGATGTTCCACGTGATCGGCCAGCGTGCGGACGCGCCGCCGAACAACGCCGCCGACCGGCTGGGATTGCCCGTCTACCTGATTGGCGGACTGATCTTCACGCTCGCCTTCCTCGATGCCGGGCATCTCAGCGTGGCGCGGCGCATGGCGACGCACCTGCCAGAGTGGATCGCCACCGACAAGATGGGTTCGATCGGCGCGGTGCTGGTGGTACTGGGCATGCTCTACTTCGCGGTGCGCATCACGGTGGGTCTGCTGAAGGCGCCGGCGCGCGGAGAGCCCGATGGCAGTACTGCGAACGCTGCTGGCTAGCCTCCTCCTGCTGGCGGCGGGCCTCGGAGTACTGGCCGCCGCCACCCACGGATTTCGTGCCTACACCAGCGAGACCGTCCGCCGCATCGATATCCGCGAGCATCCCCGCACGGTTCCATCCACGCTGTTGCAGACCGCAGATGGGCGACGAACCAGTTTCGGGGAGCTGCGCGGGCGCTGGCTGCTGGTCGATTTCATCTACACGCATTGCCTGACCTACTGCTCGGTGCAAGGGAGCGAGTTTGCGCGCCTGCAACGCGAACTGGCCGGACCGATCGACGCCGACAAGGTGGCGCTGCTGAGCATCAGCTTCGACCCGGCCCGCGATGATCCCGCGGCGCTCGCCGATTACCAGCGTCGGCATGGCGACCGCGGCGCGGGCTGGATCGCGGCACGCCCAGTCGATCAGGCGGGCCTGGACGAGCTGCTGCACCGGTTCGGCGTGGTCGCGGTGGCGGACGGCATGGACGGCTTCGTGCACAACGCCGCGATCGCGGTGGTCGATCCGACCGGCAGGATCGTCGCCATACTGGACTGGAACGACTGGCGTGCCGCCGTCGGTTACGTCAGCGGGTCATCCGGACCATGAAGCCGCTCTCCGGCCGCCTGTGCCTGGCCGGCGCCTTGCTCTGGGCGGCACTCGCCTTGCCTCCCGTGCGGCACGCGCTCGAATCCGCCATGACCCTGCACATGCTGCTCCAGATCCCATTGCTGGCGCTGGCCGGTGGCTGGCTGGCGAAAGGAACGCCACGGTGGCTCGAGCGGTCGCTGTCGGCGTGGAACCATCGCGGCATCAGCGGACTGCTGCTGGCCTCGCTGGCGGGACTGGTGTGGATGTTGCCGCTGGCGATGGACGCGGCGCTCGATGACCCGCGGGCCGAACTGGCGAAGTTCCTGAGCGTGCCGCTGCTGGTCGGCGCGCCGATCACCTTGAGCTGGCCACGGGCAGGGTTCGTGGTGCGCGGCGTCGTCCTGCTCGAAATGATCGCCACGATGCTGCGCCTCGGCTGGCTCTACCTGATTTCACCGGTACGCCTGTGCAGCAACTACCTGTTGGACGACCAGCAACGACTCGGCAGAATCCTCCTCGTCGCCGCCTTTGTCGTGCTGCTGATACTTGCCTGGAAGCTGATGTGGGGAAACGTCGACAACAGGCATACGACTCGCGACGATGCCCGGGGCGGGCGCGATTGACTGGCCACGCCGCGGTCATTCGCGGACAAGGGGACGGCGGCAATCAAGTGGCCCCACCTTCGCCGGGGGAATGCCCGCGCGGGTTCATAATGTCGTGCATGCGCGTAGCCGGCTGATGAGTTCGGCCTGGTGCGTATCGCTGCCGTACGGAAATCCGTTCATGCATTTCGCTGTCGAGCCGTTGTCCGAAGACACGCTGCTGCTGCGTTTCGGCGAACGCATCGATAGCGAGCTCAATGCCCAGGTCCAGGCTGCGGCGCGACGCTTGGGCATGGCGTCGCTGCGCGGCGTGCTGGACATTGTGCCGGCCTACGCCAGCATCCTGCTGCGTTTCGACCCTGCGGCCTGGGACGACGCCAGCGGCCGTCCGCCCCATGCGCAAGTGGAACAGGTGCTACGTACCTCACTCGCGCTGCTACCGCCGCCAGCAGCTGGCGTCGAACATGCCGAGGGCCGGGTCGTGGAGATTTCCGTGTGCTATGGCGGCACGCATGGCCCGGATCTCGAAGCGTTGGCCACCCACGCAGGCATGAGTCCCGCAGAAGTCATCGCGCGGCACGCTGCGGACGTCTATACGGTCGCGATGCTGGGTTTCGCGCCCGGCTTTCCGTATCTGCTCGGGCTCGATCCGGCCCTGCACATGCCGCGCCGCGCCACACCGCGCACGCGGGTGCCAGCCGGCTCGGTCGCCATTGGCGGCGCGCAGACCGGCATTTATCCGCGCGAACTGCCGGGTGGCTGGAACCTCATCGGGCGCACGCCACTCGCCTTGTTCGACCCGCGACGTGACCCGCCGTGCCTGCTGGCGCCGGCCGACCGCGTCCGTTTCCGCGCGATCAGCGCGGAGGAATTCTCCGCCTTGATGGAGCGCCCGTTGTGAGCGTCGAGGTCGTCAAGCCCGGCATGCTGACCACGCTGCAGGATGGCGGCCGCAGCGGCTACGCCGAGCTCGGCATCGGCCGCAGCGGCGCGTTCGATGCGCCCGCGCTGCGCATCGCCAACGCGCTGTGCGGCAACGCGCGCGATGCCTGCGTCCTGGAATTTACCCTGCTCGGGCCGACGCTGCAGTTCCACACCGCGGCCTGGATCGCCGTCACCGGTGCGCCGATCCCGCTGCGGATAGACGGTCGCGAGCTGCCGCGGTGGGCACCGGTGCAGGTGGCAGCTGGCGCACGGGTCGGCCTGGGCGCCATGCCGCGCGGTTGCCGCGGCTATCTCGCCGTGCGTGGCGGCTTCGACGTGGAGCCGATCCTCGGCAGCCGCAGCACCGACCTCCACGCTGCGCTCGGGCCGTTCGCAGGCCGCGCGCTGCGCGCCGGCGATCGCTTGGCGATTGCCGCCGTCGATTCGCCGCTGAGCGCGCGCGCGGCATCCGGTTGGTGGCTGGACGCGCGACCTTGGTTCGCGGAGGACGCTGCGCAGCCGCTGCAGTTGTTGCCCGCCCGCCACCAGGCCGACTTGACCGACGCCTCGCGCCGCGCCCTGTTCGCAGGCGCGTTTACCGTGCAAGCCGACTCGAACCGCACCGGCCTGCGCCTGCAGGGGCCGTCGTTGGTATGGCAGGCGCCGCTCGAAATGGTCAGCGAAGGCTGCGTGCCTGGCCTGCTGCAGTTGCCGCCGTCGGGTCAGCCCATCGTGTTTGGCGTCGAGTGCCCGGTGAGCGGCGGTTATCCGCGGATTGGCCAGGTTGCCGCGACCGACCTGCCGCGGCTCGCCCAGGCGCGTCCCGGCGCCGTGCTACGCTTCGCGCCGTGCACGCTGGCGGACGCGTGGCACGCGCTGCAAAAGCGCGAACGCGCGCTTGCCGACCTCGAAACCCGTATCGCTACGCGCTTGTCCGCATGAGGCAGATCGATCTCAACGCCGATCTCGGCGAATCCTTTGGCGCCTGGCGCATGGGCGATGATGCCGGCGTCATGCCGTGGATCACCTCGGCCAATGTCGCCTGTGGCTTCCATGCCGGCGATCCGCCGGGCATGCGCCAGACCGTATCGCTGTGCGTGCGTCACCGCGTCGCGCTCGGCGCACATCCCGCACTGCCTGATCTGCAGGGATTTGGCCGCCGCGAGATGAGGATTTCCCCGGATGAGGTTTACGCCCACACCCTGTACCAGATTGGTGCGCTGCAGGCCTTTGCCCACGCGGCAGGGACGCGGCTACGGCACGTAAAACCACATGGTGCGCTGTACAACATGGCTGCGCGCGAGCGTGCGCTGGCCGACGCCATTGCCCATGCGGTGGCGGACTTCGACCGCGGGCTGATCCTGGTCGGGCTCGCCGGCAGCGCGCTGGTGGCGGCGGGAAGAGCGATGGGCCTGGTGGTGTCGCGTGAAGGCTTTTGCGATCGCCGCTACCGGGCAGACGGTTCGCTCACGCCTCGCTCGGAGCCGCACGCGGTACTCGAGGATCGCGCCGAAGTGGTGGCCCAGGCCGTGGCGATTGCGACGCACCAGCAGGCGGTCACGGCCGATGGCGCCGCCGTGCGTGTCGAGGCCGATACGCTGTGCGTGCACGGCGACCGGCCGGACGCCGCGCGTTTCGCCCAGGACTTGCGCCAGGCGCTGCAGGAGGCCGGCGTGCAAGTGACCGCCGGGCCGGCCCACGCATGCTGACGCAGTGGCTGCCGCTGCTGGGCGTTGCGGTCGTCGTCATCGGCTTCGCGCTGCGCTTCAATCCGGTGCCGGTGGTCGTGGCCGCGGGCGTGGTGAGCGGCTTTGCCGCCGGCAAGTCCGCGGGCGACATTCTCGCCTTGCTCGGCACGAGCTTCGTGTCCGAGCGCGCGCTCCTGCTCTTCGTGCTCACCCTGCCAGCCATTGGCGTGCTCGAGCGTGCCGGCCTGCGCGAGCATGCGAGCAACTGGATCGCCTCGCTGCGCAGAATGACCTTGCCGCGCCTGCTGATTGCCTATCTTGGCTTGCGCCAGGTCCTTGCCATGTGCGGCCTGACCAATGTCGCCGGCCAGGCGCAGACCGTGCGGCCGCTGCTCGCGCCCATGGCTGAAGCCGCGGCGGAAAAGCGCGGCACGCCGCTGACGCTCGAAGAACGCCATGCGGTGCGCGCGTTCAGCGCCGGCACCGACAACGTCGGCATGTTCTTCGGCGAGGATGTGTTTGTCGCGCTTGGCGGCGTGCTGCTGATCCAGGGCTTCTACGCGCAGCACGGCATCGAGCTCACGCCACTGCATATCGCCTTGTGGGCGCTGCCGACCGCGATTGCGGCGTTCATCATCCACGCGCTGCGCACGGTGCTGTTCTCGCGCCGGCTGCAGCGGCCGGCGCCGGATGCGCGCCGCGAGGCATCGCGCTGAGATGCTGCGCATCGAGCACGCCTATTGGCTGATCGCCGCATTCCTGGCTGGCGCGGCGTGGCTGAACCTGCGCGGGCGGCGCTGGTCGCACGCGGCGTTCTGGGCTGTGCTGGCTGCATTGCTCGGCGGTGGCGATGCGGTGCTGCGTGCTGCGGCCGCGCATGACGCATTGCCGGCGCAGCTTGCCGGCGCCGGCGTGCTGGTGCTCGCGGTGTTGTCACCGCGCATGCACCGCGGTGAGCTCGTCGAGCGCGATGCCGCGGCACGCCAAGCCGATGCGCAGCGTCTGGGCCACAAGCTGTTTGGCCCGGCGCTGCTGATCCCGCTGGTGACGCTGCTGGTGGCGCTGTTTGGGGGGATGCTCGTCGTGCATGGCGTCGCCCTGTTTGCCAAACCGCAGATGACGTTGACCGGGCTGGCGCTGGCCTGCGTCGTGGCGTGGATCGCGGCATCGGCAGTCACCGACGCGCGACCGCAGGCCGGGTTGGTCGAGGGCCGGCGCCTGCTCGACACGCTGGGCTGGGCCGCGCTCTTGCCACTCACGCTCGCCGCGCTGGGCGGCGTCTTTGCCGCGACTGGCGTCGGCACGGCGCTTGCCGACCTCGTGCGCATGGTGATTCCGGTCGAGAGCGCGCTGGCGTGCGTGTTCGCGTACGGGATCGGCATGGTGCTGTTCACCGTCATCATGGGCAACGCCTTTGCGGCGTTCCCGGTGCTGACTGCAGGTATCGGCTTGCCGCTGCTGATTGGGCTGCATGGCGCCAATCCCGCAATCCTCGGCGCGATCGGCATGGTCACCGGCTATTGCGGCACCTTGTTCACGCCAATGGCGGCCAACTACAACATCGTGCCGGTGGCGCTGTTGGAACTGCCGCAGCAGTCGGCCGTGATCCGCGCGCAGTGGAAGACCGGCGCCGTGCTGCTGGTCGTCAACCTGCTGCTGATGTACTTCCTGGTGTTCCGGTTCTGAGCCGATGACCAGCTCCACGCCCACGGTCCTGCTGACCGGCTTCGCGCCATTCGCCGGCGAGGCGATGAATCCGTCCTGGCAAGCGGTGCGGGCGCTCGATGGCAAGCGCATCGCGCGGCATCGCGTCGTGGCGGTGGAGCTGCCGACTGAATTTGGCGCCGCGCTGCCGGCCTTGCGGCAGGCCTTGCGCGCGGTGCGCCCACGCCTCGCGATTGCCTTTGGCCTTGCCGGTGGTCGCGCCGGCATCTCGCTTGAACGGGTCGCCATCAACGTGATCGATGCGCGTATCCCGGACAATGTGGGCGCGCAACCCATCGACGTCCCCGTGCTGCGCAACGGGCCGGCCGCGTACTTTTCGACGCTGCCAATCAAGACCATGCTTGCCGCCCTGCAGCGGTCAGACATCCTGGCCGGCGTCTCGCAGACCGCGGGCACCTATGTCTGCAACCAGGTGTTCTATGCGCTGATGCATGCCGCGCGTCGCCAGGATTTCCAGGCTGGCTTCGTGCACGTGCCGTGGTTGCCCGAGCAGGCGACACGCCACGTCGCTCCCGGCATGCCGCTCGCGCAGATGCGGCAGGCGGTTGGGATCATCGTGCGCGTCGCGCTGACTACCGCCACCGACGCGCGCCTCAGCGGCGGCGCGGTCGCCTGATCGTGAGCCCGCGGGTCGCGATCATCGAAGTTCGGGTGAAGCCGCGCAGCGGGCAAAGCCGGCTGGTGCCGGCCGGGGATGGCAGGTGGTTGGCGCAGTTGAAGGCCGCGCCGGTCGAGGGCAAGGCAAACCAGGAGTTGATCGCCTTGGTGGCCGCGCAGTTTGGCTGCAGCCAATCGGCCGTCAGCATCAAGAGTGGGGCCGCAGGCCGGGTCAAGCTGGTGCGCATCGAGACGGACTGAGCGACTCGCTCGCGACGCGGCTTCGCGCGGTGCCGCCCGCGCGGGGATGGGGGTGGACGCGGGGTGTGGACGGGCTTGCTGGCTTCACGTCGGATTGACCGCGGCGGCCCTACCGTGGCCACATGGTCTGGCAGGGCTCGCTGCTTGCTGACCTCAGTTCAATCGCTCGGAGGTGGCTCATGAAACGCTCGTCGATACTCCTGTCAGGCGTGATGCTGTTGCTGTGGGCGGCGGTCAGCTGGGCTGATGCCTACAGCGATACGACCGACTTGTTCCGGCACTCGGAGCAAAGCCGGTCCTTCTTTTCCAACTCCTACGGTTACGCAGTGTTTCCGACCATCGGCAAGGGTGGCCTTGTGGTGGGGGCGGCGCATGGCGAGGGCCGCGTCTATGTGCATGGCAAGCACGTCGGCGACACCTCGATGACGCAACTGAGCATTGGCGCGCAGTTGGGCGGCGAGGCATACAGCCAGATCATCTTCTTCCAGGACAAGGCGGCGTTCGACACGTTCACCCAAGGCAATTTTGAGTTTGGCGCGGGTGCTGGTGCGGTGGCGATCACCGCGGCGGCGGGTGCCGACGTCGGCACCAAGGGTGTCAGCGGCAACGCGAGCGTCACCAAGGACAAGGCGAAGACGGCAGCGACGTACTACAAAGGCATGGCCGTCTTTACCATCGTCAAGGGTGGCGCGATGTACCACGCCACCATCGCCGGACAAAAGTTCACCTACACCCCGAAATAATCGCGTGGACCAGATGGCCCAAGGCCAGGCGCACTCACATCGTAGCTGCGCCTGGGGTCCACGGATGGCGTGACATGACGCCGCCACCGGCGCGGAGGGCGCCTAAAGGCCACCTGTGCCGCCGGTGAAATGCTGGGCATTGAGCAGCAGGTGCGTGCCGATGCTGGCGACGTAGCCCAAGGCGATGGCCCAGGTCCAACGCAAGTGCGAAGCGAAGCTGTACATGCCGCGCGAGACGCCCATGAGCGCCACGCCGGCAGCTGAGCCGATTGACAGCAGGCTGCCGCCGACCCCGGCGGTAAGCGTGATCAGCAGCCACTGTCCATGGTCCATGGGTGGGTTCATTTTCAGCACGGCGAACATGATCGGAATGTTGTCCACCACCGCCGAGAGCACGCCCATGGCCGTGTTGCCGAGGGTGAAGCCCAGCCCGCCGTACAGATGTTGCGAGGCCAGGTCCAGGTAGCCAATGACTGCCAATCCGCCGACGCAGCCGAAGACGCCATAGAAGAACAGCAGCGTGTCCCACTCGGCCCGGGCGATGACGCGAAAGATGGAGTAGGCCACGGGCGCGATGCCGGGCTCCGGCGGATCGCGTTGTTCGCGGCGCTCGATGTACGAAGCCAGGAGGCTCAGCAGGGCCAGGCCGGAGAGCATGCCGAATGCGGCGGGCAAGCCCAACCATTGCTTGCCGGCCACGGTAATCGCGATCGTCAAGGCAAACGTCACGCAGATCGCGAGGCCGCCCCGCCGGATGCGTGCCGTCGATTCCAGTGGTTGCGGCCGCCCGCGGGGCACCGCCAGGAACATGCATGCTGCCGGCACCAGCCAGTTGACAAGGGAGGGCAGGAGGATCGCGAAGAACTCAGTGAACTCGACTTTGTGCGCCTGCCACACCATCAGCGTGGTGATGTCCCCAAACGCGCTCCAGGCGCCGCCGGCGTTTGCCGCCACCACCAGGTTGATCAGGGCAAGCGTGCAGAAGCGGGCATTGCCGGTGCCAAGGGCCAGGATCACGGCCGACATCACCAGGGTGGTGGTGAGGTTGTCCAGCACGGCGGAGAGGAAAAACGCCACCACGCCGGTGATCCAGAACAGCGTGCGGTACGCATAGCCGCTCCGCGTCAATTGCGCGCGCAAGGCTTCGAACACGCCACGCTCGGCCATGGCGGTGACAAAGGCCATTGCCACCACCAGGAAAAAGAAGATCTCCGCGTATTCCAGGAACATCTCGTCGAATGCGGCGCGGGTGGCGGCGCTGCCGTCGGTCTGCCACGCGATCAAGGCCCAGATCAGCGCCGCGCCCAGCATCACCGGCTTGGACTTGGCAATGTGGATGCGCTCCTCGAAGATCACCGCAAGGTAGGCGATGACGAAGATCAGCAGCGCCAGCCAGGCCACCGGATCGCCGAGCAGGTGGAGGTTGGCGCCGGCGTCGGCGGCGCCGGATGCGGCCAGCATGGTGGAGAGCAGGTACATGCGAGGTCCTGGTGATTTCGGCGGCGCGGGCACTGTCCGGCAATGCAGTCCCGTCTGCAGCGGCGACTACAGTAACAGGCAGGCTCAGGGCATGCGGCGGCGGCTCACTCGGGCAACTGGCGGAACACGCGGCTGGCGCCGGCAGTGATCAGCGCCAGCACGATGACCGTCCAGCGGAACGCCACCACGTAGTTGTCGCTGGCGTGCCCACCAAGCAAAGCCTGCATCAGCAACATGCCCAGCGCAATGCCAAAGCTCATCGCCAGGTATTGCGCGGTCGAGGCCAAGGAGGAGGCCATGGAGGCGTCGCTGATGTCCAAGTCGTTGTAGATCAGCGTGTTCATTGCCGTGTACTGCAGGCCGGCAAAGCCGCCGTAGAAGAAGGCCAGCGTGCCCACCAGCCACACCGGGGAGCCTGGCCCGAGCACGGCGAAGCTGCCGAGCAGGGCGGCCACGATCAAGGTGTTGCCGAGCAGCAGACGCCGGTAGCCGTAATGGACCAGCAGGCGATTGATCAAGCGCTTGGCCACGATCGAGCCGATCGCCTGCGGCACCATGACCATGCCGGCGGCGAGCGGCGACCAGCCGCAGCCAATCTGCAGGAACAACATGAGCAGCACGAACATCCCGGAAATGCCGAGGCGCGTGAAGATGCCGCCGGACAGCGCGACCTGCACGCTGCGCTTGCGCAGCAATTTCAGGTCGGCGACGGGGAACTCGGTACGCCCGGCATGCCAGACATAGAGGCTGCCCAGTGCCAAGGCGCCCAGGGCGCAAAGCAGGATGTTTGGCCACGGCAGCGGACTCGTGCCAGCGAGCTCGGCGCCGGTGAGCAGCAGTGCGGAGGCGGAGGCAAACAACAGGAAGCCCGACAGGTCGAAGCGGTGGGCGCGCCGCAGTCGGTAATCCGGCATCTCATGCCGGTTCATCCAATAGCCGACCACGGCCACCGGCACGTTGATGAGGAAGATCAGGCGCCACGAGGTGTATTGCACCAGCGCGCCGCCGACCAGCGGGCCGAGCACCGAGCCGAGCACGCCGTAGGTGGCCACCGTGCTCATCGCGCGGACGAACTCGCGCTTGTCGATCGTGCGTACCAGCACGTAGCGGCCGACCGGCAGCAGCGCGGCGCCACCGACGCCTTGCAGCACGCGCGCGGCCACCAGTTGTGGCAGGTTCTGCGCCAGGCCGCAAAACAGCGAGCCAAGGCCGAAGATGGTGATGGCCAGGCCAAACACGCGCCGCGTCCCAAGCCGGTCGCACAGCCAGGGGGTGGCCGGGATCAGTACGGCCAGGGTCAGCACATAGCTGGTCAGCGCCGAGCGCATGTCCAGTGGCGATACCTGCAGGCCAACCGCAATCATCGGCACGGCGGTGTTCACCACCGTCGAGTCCAGGGATTGCATGAAGAACGCCGCCGCCACCAGGAACAGCAGGCCGCGAAAGCGCACCGTGCTCGAAAGCTGCGCCGGCTCCGCCCCGGCGCTGCCCGTCATGACGCTGGTCGCTTGGGATTCGGCGGGCGCTTCGGGTAACATGCCAAGCATGGTAACTGCTGCGTTGGCGTCCATCGGGCGGATGCCCTGGCGGCGGTTATCCGCAGTTTTGTTGCTGCCGTGGCGGGACAATTGCAAAAGCGTCACGACGACCAGGCACGCCGGGGCGGTTTTCGTTCCGGCGTGCACTTTTGTGCGATACCCGTCGCCGACCCAGGATGAACCATGAGCACCAAGCCACCGATCACTCTTTCCCGCGTCGACCTCGACCGCATCGAGGCGCTGCTTGAACGCGCACCGGCAGCCGAAGTCGCCAATCTTGCTGCGCTGCGCGCCGAGCTGGATCGCGCCGAGGTGGTCGAGCCCAAGGACATGCCGGCACAGATCGTGACCATGAACTCCACGGTGACGTTCACGGACGAGGACAACGGCGAAAAGCTCACCTTGACCCTGGTCTATCCCTCCGCCGCGGGTGCTGCCGGCACGGTGTCGATCATGGCTCCGGTGGGCAGCGCCCTGCTGGGCCTGGCGCAAGGCCAGAAGATCGATTGGCCGACGCCGCACGGCCGGGTGCGCCACCTGCGCGTGCTGGAGATCAGCTACCAGCCCGAGGCGGCGGGGCAATTCCACCGCTGAGCGCGCGGGCGGTGCAGCACGTTGGCGACATGTGGGCGTAGTCGGAGGGCGTCATGTCCAAACCCCTGGAGCCAGCCGCAGCCGACCGTGTCGAGGAATTGCGACAGCGTATCGACCAGGCCAACTATTGCTACTACGTGCTCGACGACCCGGAAGTGCCGGATGCCGAGTACGACCGTTGGATGCGTGAGTTGGAAGCCCTGGAAGCCGCGCATCCCGAGCTGGTGACCGCCGATTCGCCAACCCGCCGGATCGGCGTACGCGCGCACGGCGGCTTTGCCGAAGTCCGCCACGCGCAGCCGATGCTCTCGCTCAGCAACGCGTTCGAACAGCCAGGCGACAGCGACCGCGAACGCTTTGCCGAGCTGGCCGACTTCGTGGCCCGGGTCGAGCTCACCACGGGCCGCCATGATCCGCAGTTTGCCGCCGAGCCGAAGCTCGATGGCCTGGCCATGAGCCTGCGCTACGAGGGCGGCGTGCTGGTACAGGCGGCGACCCGCGGCGACGGTGAGTCCGGCGAGGACGTGACCGCAAACGTGCGCACCATCCGTGCCATTCCCCTGCGCCTGCGTGGGAGCGGTTGGCCCGGGCAATTGGAAGTGCGTGGCGAGGTGATCATGCTGCGCAAGGACTTCGAGGCCTTCAACGCGCGCATGCGGGACCATGGCGGCAAGCCTCTGGCCAACCCGCGCAACGCCGCGGCCGGGTCGCTGCGCCAGCTCGACCCGGCGGTCACGGCCAGGCGGCGGCTGAGCTTCTTTGCCTATGCGCTCGGCGTGGTCGAGGGCGGCAGGCTGCCGGACACGCACTACGCGACGCTGCAGTTGTTTCGCGAGTGGGGCTTCCCCGTCTCGCCAGAGGTGGACCTAGCCCGCGGGTTTGCCGGCTTGGTTGCCTATTACCGGCGACTGGGCGCCAAGCGCGATGCGCTGCCCTACGACATCGATGGTGTGGTCTACAAGCTCGACGATTATGCCGGGCAGCAGGCGATGGGCTTCGTCGCCCGTGCGCCGCGCTGGGCGCTGGCGCAGAAGTTTCCGGCGCAGGAGCAACTGACCACGGTCGAGGCCATCGAGATCCAGATCGGCCGCACCGGAGCCGCGACCCCGGTGGCGCGCCTGACCCCGGTACCGGTGGCCGGGGTAATGGTCGCCAACGCCACGCTGCACAACGCCGACCAGGTCGCGCGCCTCGACGTGCGCGTGGGCGACACGGTCATTGTGCGCCGTGCCGGCGACGTCATCCCCGAGGTGGTGCGCGTGCTGCCCGAGCGGCGCCCGGCGCACAGCGTGCCCTGGCACATGCCGGCGGCCTGCCCGGTGTGCGGTTCGGCGCTGTTGCGCGAGGAGGGCGTCAGCGCCTGGCGTTGTTCCGGCGGCCTGGTGTGTCCGGCGCAGCGTCGCGAGGCGCTGGTGCACTTTGCCTCGCGCCGGGCGCTGGACATTGACGGCCTCGGCGAGCGCTACGTCGATGCGTTGGTGGAGGAGGGTATCGTGCGTGCTCCCGCCGATCTCTACGCGCTGACCGTGGAGCGCTTCGTCGCCATGAAGCAGGCCATCGACGAGCGCGACGGGACGACGCCGGAGACAGTCAAGCGCGGGAAAGTGGCGACGCGCTGGGCGGAAAATCTGGTGGCCGCAATCGATGCCAGCCGCGACACCACGCTGGCGCGCTTCCTGTTCGGGCTCGGCATCATGCACATTGGCGAGAGCACGGCAAAGATGCTGGCCGCGTGGCTGGGGCGACTCGCCAATGTGCGCAGCATGCCGGCGGCCGTATTGCGCGTGCTGCCTGACGTCGGCGACGCGGTGGCCGAATCGATTGCCGGCTTCTTCGCCCAGCCCGGCAACCAGCGGGCCGTGGACGGGCTGCTGGATGCGGGCGTGCATTGCCGGGATGAGACCACGCCTTCGCCGGCTCTGCGCGAACGGCTGGATCTCGGCATCCTCTTGGGTGGCCGGCACGTTGCCCAGCTCAGTCCGGCGCGTGCGGCCACACTGGTTTCCCGCTACCCCACGCTCGATGCCATGCTCGCGGCGGGTGTTGCAGCCTGGGTGGACGCCGGCCTGCCTGCCACGGCTGCCGCCAACCTCGAAACCTTGCTGGCCGATGCCGAGCAGCTTGCGGCCCTGCGCCACGACGAGGCGGCGATGCAGGGCTTGCTGGCGCAGATTCCCGCCGATGCCGGGATAGCCGCGGCGCCACTGGCGGGGCAGACCTTCGTGCTGACCGGGTCGTTGTCCACCCTGAGCCGTGACCAAGCCAAGGCACGCCTCGAAGTCTTGGGGGCGAAGGTTGCCGGTTCGGTGTCGAAGAAGACCAGTGTGGTGGTGGCGGGCGAGGCGGCCGGATCCAAGCTCGACAAGGCGACCGAGCTCGGCGTGGCCATATGGGACGAAGCTGCCTTGCTCGCCTTGTTGGCCGAGCACGAAGCATGACCCGCCTTTCCGCCTTGCATTTGCGGGCAAGCTTGTACCGGCTCATTCGCGAGTTCTTCCGCGAGCGTGGCGTGCTGGAAGTGGAGACGCCGATCCTTTCGGCGGCCGGCAATACCGAGCCCAATATCGACAGCTTCAGCACGCAATTTTCCGGCCACGTCGACGCTGGCGCGCGTGAGCGCTGGCTGCGCACCTCGGCCGAGTTTCCGCTGAAGCGCCTGCTTGCCGCGGGGATCGGAGATTGCTACGAACTTGGGCGCGTGTTCCGCAATGGCGAGGCCGGTGGCCGGCACAACCCCGAGTTCAGCATGCTCGAGTGGTACCGCGTGGGCTGGGACGATCGCCGCCTGATGGGTGAGACCATCGCCTTGGTCGAGGCGGCCCTGAAGTTGGTGCAGCGGCGCGTAGCCGTGCGCATCGTTGGCTTCCGCCAGTTGTTCCTGGAGGAACTCGACATCGACCCCATGCTGGCGCCGTTGGCGATGTTGCAGGCGCCATTGGCCGCGCAGCACATCGATCCGGCCGGGCTGACGCGCGACGACTGGCTGGACCTGCTGCTGACCCACCGCCTGCAGCCGAATTTTGCGCGCGACGTCATCACGGTGATCTACGACTACCCCGCCACGCAGTGCTCACTGGCGCGCATTCGCGCGGGCGACCCGCCCGTGGCCGAGCGCTTCGAGCTCTACCTCGGGTCGCTGGAGCTGGCCAACGGCTACCACGAATTGAATGACGCGGCCGAGCAGCGCGCGCGTTTCGAGCACGACAACCAGCGTCGCGCCGAGCGTGGCCAGCGGCAACTGCCGCTCGATGAACCGCTGCTGGCCGTCCTCGACGCCTTGCCCAATTGCGCGGGCGTGGCACTGGGCATCGAGCGCCTGCTGATGGCCATGCGGGATACCAGGGCCATTGCCGACGTGCTGGCCTTTCCGTTTGCCGAGGCCTGAGCCTCGCGGCAGTCACGCCGGGGTCGGTCCTCAGAACTCCAGCTCCCGCGCCGCGCACAGATAGTCGACGAGCGGCGCGGCTTGCTTGAAGGTGGCTACGGTCCAGGCCAGGAGTTGTGGGGAACAGGCCAACTCTTCGTCGAAATCGGTGAGCGCAACGAAGCTTTTGCGCTTCAAGTCGTCGATCAGCTCGTGTGCCGGATCGTAGCCGCGCGGCGCACGCACCAGCGAGTCGCCACCAAGCGCGAGGTGGGCGCGAAACTGCCGGCTGCGCGTGGCGCGCTTCCACGCCGACGGATTGTCGACGATGAATTCACGGATATGTTTCAAGGCGTCGGCTTCGGGTTGCCACATGCCGCCGCCGGCAAAGCAGTTGCCGGGTTGCAGGTGCAGGTGGAACGAGGGCGCGTCAATCTCACGCCGGCGCTCGTGCCCGAAGCGTGCGCCTTGCCACGGCTTGTATGGCGATTTGTCGTGCGCATAGCGCGTGTCGCGGTAGACGCGGAACAGCGAGCCGCCGACCTTGCGCGGGTCGGCGCGGAAATGCGGGCTGATCGTGCGCAGCGGTTCCTGCATGTCGGCGATGAAGCGCAGGAACGGCTCGCGCACGTGGCGTTCGTAGTCGTCCTTGTGGGCGTGGAACCAGGCGCGTTCATTGTGCCGGTCCAGGGCGCGCATGAAGCGGAAGGTGGCGGTGGTGAAGTAGGTTTGTGGCATGGCCGGGGATCGCAAAGGTGCGCGGGGATACTAAAGCATCGCCCACCCACAAGGGTTTCCCCGGGATCGCCAGCGAGCTCCCGCGGGAGTACGGTCAAGCCTCGTCTTCGAGGTGGACGCCGGTGCCCAGATCGGCTGCTACTCCCTCGCCCCAAGCCTCGAGCTGGTCCAGCAACGGCAATTGCCGCTGCGCTGACGCCTCGCCGCGCAGCTCGCGGATGCGGCTGAAATATTCCTCCAGCGTCAGGCTGGTGAGCGGCGTGTGGCGGGTCAGCCGCGCACGGCGAAACGCCTGCCATGTGGCTTGTTCGTCGGCGTCGAGTGTTTCGGGCCAATTGCGCGCGCGGTAACGCAGCAGCAACGTGGCATAGCGCGGGTCGTGGAAGGCGGTGGCCAGGCCACGCAATTGCCCTGGCGGCGTGGCGCGCACCGTGGCCAGCAGGGCGCGGTCGCGATCGGCCAGGAAACCGCCGCCGTACAGGCCGAGCTCTGGATCTTCGGGCGCAGGCAAGGTCGCGGCCTGCTCGAACACCCGGCACACGGTATCGACGATCCCGCTGGCAGCACGCAGCAACTCGGCATGCCGCAGACAGGCCGGCAGGTCGAGCTGCAGGCGTGCGGTGTCGACGCCCTGCAATGCCGACAGCGGCGCCAGTGCCGGGACGCGATTGGCGCGCACCGTGCGCAGCGGGATGCGCGAGACGCCCTCGGGCAGGTCTGCACGGCTGGTGAAGACCCGGTCGGCAATCGCCTCGGCATCCAGCTCCAGCCATTCGCGCGGATCGGTGCCGAGGTCGTAGACGATGATCTCGCCTGGCCGCGCCGGGTGTTGCGCCAGCGGGGCGATCACGCTCAGGCAGCCGCGGCTGGCCGGATAGCGTGAAGACACGTGCACCACCGGCGTCTGCTGCACCAGGTCCAGCAGGTCGTAGACCTTCTGCTTGCGGCGCAGCGCATAGTACCAGTCCCACAGGCGCGGCTGGCGCAGGCGGATCAGGCGGGCCAGGTCGAGCAGTGCGTGTACGTCCGACAGCGCGTCGTGCGCGTGTTCCTGCTCCAGGTGGTTCGCCTGGGCAAGGTGCTCGAGGCGGAAGCTGGGCGTGCCATCGTCACGCTGCGGCCAGGTGATGCCCTGCGGGCGCAGCGCGTGACACATGCGCGCCAGGTCGATCAGGTCCCAGCGCGAGTTGCCGTGCTCCCACTCACGCGCGTAGGGATCGTAGAAGTTCCGGTACAGCAGGTGGCGGGTGAACTCGTCGTCGAAACGCAGGGAGTTATAGCCGACGGTGCAGGTGCCTGGTGCAGCCAGTTGCTCGTGCACGCGGGCGGCAAACTCGGACTCGGTTACGCCCTCGCGCGCCGCGTCCTGCGGGCTGATGGCAGTGATCAGGCAGGCGTCAGGGTGGGGCAGGATATCGCCGGCCAAGGCGCCATAGAACATCACCGGCTCGCCGATCGGCTGCAGGTCCAGGCTGGTGCGCAGGCCGGCAAACTGCACCGGGCGATCGCGCCGCGA
Organism: Rhodanobacter sp. FW510-R10; assembly: GCF_058781105.1. Lineage (NCBI taxonomy): Bacteria > Pseudomonadati > Pseudomonadota > Gammaproteobacteria > Lysobacterales > Rhodanobacteraceae > Rhodanobacter > Rhodanobacter sp. FW510-R10. The sequence continues at coordinate 2,107,664 of NZ_JBYSWL010000001.1, forward strand.
GTCGGCACCCGTGGTTTCGTAGTCGTGCCAGAACAGGGTCTGCATGGAAGGGCATGATCGCATGGGGACAGGGGAGGCCGGCAACGCTGCTAGACTGCGGCTGATCAAGGAGGGCGCATGAGCGTAGTCGACGACGACAACCTGGTATGGGTGGACCTGGAGATGACCGGCCTGGACACCGACCACGATTCCATCCTGGAGATTGCCACGGTGGTCACCGACAAGAACCTCAACGTGCTGGCCGATGGCCCGGTGTTCGCGATCCGCCACGAGGTGGATCGCCTGGAGGCCATGGACGCCTGGAATTCCAACCAGCACCACAAGTCGGGCCTGTGGGACCAGGTGCTGGCTTCGGAAGTCGATCACGCCATGGCCGAGCACGCCACGATCGAGTTCCTGCGCGAATGGGTGGGACCTGGCAAGTCGCCGCTGTGCGGCAACTCGATTTGCCAGGATCGCCGTTTCATGCATCGGCAGATGCCGCGCCTGGAGCGCTATTTCCACTACCGCAACCTCGACGTTTCCACCTTGAAGGAACTGGTGCGGCGCTGGTCGCCCGGTATCGCGCGCGGCGTTACCAAGGAGTCGGCGCATACCGCGCTGTCGGACATTCGCGATTCGATTGCCGAGCTCCAGTATTACCGCGGCTACATGGGCGCGTTTGCGGGGAGTTCCGATGCCTAGCCGCCGCCTGCTGCCCGGATGCCGCCTTCCATGCTGAGCGAGCTGTTCGCGCCAGTGCTCGATTGCGCCGGTCGCGCGCTCACCCTCGACCGGCCGCGGGTGGTCGGCATCGTCAACCTGAGCCCGGATTCGTTTTCCGCCGATGGCCTCGGGGATGACGTTGAGGCCGCGGTGGCCCAAGGGCTGCGCATGTTGCAGGAGGGTGCCGACATGCTCGATGTCGGCGGCGAATCCACTCGCCCGGGCGCACCTGAGGTTCCTGCCTCGCTGGAGCTGCAGCGCGTATTGCCGGTGATCAAGCAGCTGGTTGCCCGCGGCACGGCACCGGTGGCGATTGACACCTCCAAGCCGGAGGTCATGCGGGCTGCCGTGGCCGCCGGCGCCGGGATGATCAACGACGTCTGTGCCCTGCGCGCCGCCGGCGCGTTGGAAGCCGCCGCCGAGCTGCGCGTGCCGGTCTGCCTGATGCACATGCAAGGCGATCCGCGCAGCATGCAGGCCGACCCGCATTACGACGATGTGGTCGGCGAAGTCCATCGTTTCCTCGCCGACCGCTTGTTTGCCTGCGAGCTGGCAGGTCTGGATCGGAAGCAGATCCTGGTGGATCCGGGATTCGGCTTCGGCAAGACTCTGGAACACAACGTCGCCCTGCTGTCCGCCCTGGAGCGCTTCTGCGATCTCGGCGCCGGCCTGTACGTGGGCCTGTCGCGCAAGTCCATGATAGGCGCCTTGACCGGACGCAAGCTGCCAGCGGAGCGCGTGGCTGGTTCGGTCGCTGCGGCAGTGCTGGCTGCCGAGCGTGGCGCGCGCATGATCCGCGTGCACGACGTGGCCCCGACGGTGGAAGCGTTGGCGGTGTGGCGCGCCGTGGAAGCGCAGGAACAGGTGCCGCGGCGCAAGGATGCGCCGCCAGCGGCGCCACGTTGGCCGGACGAGGATTGAGCGTCGTGCGCCGCATACCGTGCCCAGTTGCCGTTTCGCATGGCCGCGGCGCGGGAGTGTCGGGCCGGTGAACGGACGCAAATATTTCGGCACTGACGGCATCCGTGGCCGGGTCGGCGAGTGGCCCATCAGCGCGGACTTCGTGCTGCGCCTGGGGCGGGCGCTCGGCGCGGTGTTGCGTCGCCGCGGCACGGGTTGCCCGCAGGTGCTGATTGGCAAGGACACGCGGGTATCGGGCTACATGTTCGAGTCGGCGCTCGAGGCCGGGCTGGTCGCCGCCGGCGTGGATGTCGGCTTGCTGGGCCCCATTCCCACGCCCGCGGTGGCCTTCCTCACTTGCTCGCTGCGTGCCCAGGCCGGCATCGTCATCAGCGCTTCGCACAATCCGCATGCTGACAACGGCATCAAGTTCTTTTCCGCCGATGGCGAAAAGCTGTCCGACGAGGTCGAGCTGGCGATCGAGCGGGAAGTGGATGCCGATTTCGTCACTGTGGCCTCCGACGAACTCGGCAAGGCCAGCCGCGTTTCTGGCGCCCTGGCACGCTACGTCGAATACTGCAAGGCGACGGTGCCGGAGCATTTCAGCCTCGGCGGCATGCGGCTGGTGCTCGATTGTGCGCATGGCGCCACTTACCAGGTGGCGCCGCGGGTGTTTGCCGAGCTCGGCGCCGAAGTGGCGGCGATTGGCGACCGTCCGGATGGTTTCAACATCAACCACGATGTGGGCTCGACCCACCCGCAAGCCCTGCAACAAGCGGTGCTGGATCAGGGTGCGCAACTGGGTATTGCCTTCGATGGTGACGGCGACCGGGTGATCCTGGTGGATCGCACCGGCACGATTGCCGATGGCGACGACATCCTCTACGTGCTGGCGCGCAGCATGCGCGCGCAAGGCCGGCTCGAGGGGCCGGTGGTCGGCACCGCGATGAGCAACTTCGGCCTGCAGCAGGCGCTCTCCGAGCTTGGCGTGCCGTTCATCCGCGCCCAGGTCGGCGACCGCCACGTCCTGCTGCAATTGAAGCAGCACGGTGGCGTGCTCGGAGGGGAGACCTCGGGCCACATCCTGTGCCTGGACCGCGCCACCACTGGCGACGGCATCGTGGCTGCGCTGGCGGTGCTGCAGGGCCTGGCCTGCCTCGGCGAGGATCTGGTGCAGGCCCGCGCCGGCTTGCGCAAGCTGCCGCAGGTTATGCTGAACGTGCGGACGGCAGGGGCGCGCGAGGCGCTGGATGATGACTCGGTACGCGAGGCGTTGGCCGCGGTGGAAGAACAACTACGCGGTCGCGGGCGCGTGGTGTTGCGCGCCTCCGGCACCGAATCGGTGGTGCGCGTGACGCTGGAAGGTGAGGATGCAGCCGAAGTCCAACGGCTGGCCTCGACGCTGGCCGATGCCGTGCAGATGGCTGCCGGCGCGCATGTGGCGCGGACCTCCTGAGGGAGCCGATCCGCCGTACGTTGGCGCGGCAAGCCTGGTTTCCAGCAGGGCCGCTGGTCTCGAATGCCGTTGTTCATAGCCACAGGGACACCGGTTGCCGCTGCCGCGGCAGGACACTAAGCTCGGCCCTTTGAGCACGGAGCAGGATTCATGCGCAGGAAACTCGTCGCCGGCAACTGGAAGATGAACGGCAGCCGCGCCATGGCGGCATCGCTGGTGGATGCCGTCGCCGGCGGCAAGCCGGAGGCGGTCGAGGTGCTGGTGTTCCCGCCCTTTCCCTATCTGGCCGAGCTGGCCTCGCGACATCCGCGGGCCGTGCTTGGCGTGGGCGCGCAGGATGTGAGTGCGCATGCTGAGCCGGGCGCGTACACCGGCGAGGTTTCCGCGTCCATGCTGGCCGACGTTGGCGTCGGCTGGGTGCTGGTTGGCCATTCCGAGTGCCGTGAATACCACGGCGAGGACAACGCGGTGGTGGCCGAGAAATTCGCGGCGGTGCTGGGCGCTGGCCTGACCCCCATCCTGTGCGTGGGTGAGACTGCCGCGCAGCACCAGGCTGGGCAGGCCCAGGATGTGATTGGCCGCCAGCTCGGGGCGGTGCTTGCGCGCAGCGGCATCGCCAGTTTCCGCACTGCGGTCGTTGCCTATGAGCCGGTGTGGGCGATCGGCAGCGGCAAGACCGCCACGCCGGCGCACGTGCAGCAAGTGCACGCCTTCATTCGTAGCCAACTGCAAAATGAGGATGCTACAATTGCCGGTCTGACCCGAGTGCTTTACGGTGGCAGCGTGAAAGTGGCGAATGCCGCCGAGTTGTTCTCCCAGCCTGACGTGGATGGCGGGCTGATCGGTGGAGCGTCCCTGGCCGCGCCCGACTTTCTTGGAATCTGCGCTGCGGCGCAATAGCGCAACAGGCTCAAAGAAAAAATCATGTTCGTCATTTTCAGCGTGTTTTACATCCTGATTGCCGCGACGATGATCGTGCTGATCCTGTTGCAGAATGGCGCCGGCGCGGACGCGGGCTCCGGGTTCGGCGCGGGTGCGTCGGCCACGGTGTTTGGTGCGCGCGGCTCGGCCACCTTCCTGACCCGCGCCACCAGCGTGCTGGCGGCCCTGTTCTTCATCCTCAGCATTGCCATGGGGATCGCGCTCAACGGCAGCGGCAACCGCACTCAGACCCAGGCCGAAGGCTTGGGTGTGATGAGCACCATGGTGGAGAAGCCTGCCGCCAACAACGCAGTGCCGGCGGCGAAGCCGGCGCCGGCTGGCGGCGAAGTGCCGGTGGCTCCGGCCGCGCCGACCAGCCCGGATGCCGCGCGTGCGACCGCTCCGGCCGCGGCCGGGACGGGTGGCGGCGCGGCCCCGGCAGGCGGAGCGCCAAACGCCGGGCGCTGAGCCGGCAACACCTTGCCCAGGTGGCGGAACTGGTAGACGCACTACCTTGAGGTGGTAGCGACGCAAGTCGTGCGGGTTCGAGTCCCGCCTTGGGCACCAATTGCAATGGTTCGAAGGTATCCATGGTTGGATTCTAAGAACACAAGAAAAACCCGCCATTTGGCGGGTTTTTCTTGTGGGCGAGGGCCTACATGCAACGCGGCCGCAGGGCCGCCATCGCCTGCAACGGCTGGACTTGCCTTGCGCTGGGTTGCGCCGATTGTATCGGGCTGCCTACAGTGTGCTTGGCGACTGGCCTAGGCGCACAGGGGTGTCGGTTTTTGCCTACAGACGGCGAACCGGGACAGCGGCATGCTGGCCTATACCGAAGCGGTGCAGGGGATTCGACATGATCAGTGTCATCCTGGTGGACGATCATCAGCTGGTGCGTGCCGGCTTTCGCCTGATCCTGGCGCAGTGCCCGGACATCGAGGTGGTGGGTGAGGCGGCGAGTGCGGAGGAGGGCTTGCGCCTGATTCGCAACTTAAAGCCGGATATCGCCGTGGTGGACGTTCACATGCCGGGAATGAGCGGCATCGAGCTGACCGAACGTGTATGTCGGGTGAAGAGTTCCACTCGCGTGGTGATTGCCACGGTCATGACCGACGCGCGGTTTCCCAAGCGGCTACTGGACGCCGGCGCGCTCGGCTACCTAACCAAGGGTTGCAGCGCGGACGAGCTGATCACCGCCATCCGCCAGGTTGCGGGCGGGCGGCGTTACCTGGCGCCCGGCGTCGCCCAGCAGCTGGCCCTGGCTACGCTGGATGGACGGGTGTCGCCGTTCGACGCGCTCTCCAGCCGGGAACTCGAGGTCGCGATGATGCTGGTACGCGGCAAGGCGCTGACGGTGATTGGCGAGCAGCTCAACTTGAGCCCGAAGACCGTGTCGACCTACAAGCAGCGCCTGATGGACAAGCTGCGCGTCGACCATGTGTTGGGCCTGTCGCGGTTGATGACCACACACGGTTTGCTGGACGCATCTGAATCCCAGCTCTGTTCGTAGGAGCCTGGGCAGCAAAGTCGGGCGTAGCGCGACGAACGGCAAGAACTGCGCGGCCAGGCACTTGCACGCCTGGCCGCACTGTTTCGATGGCGGGGAGTTCAGCTGGCGCGCTCGTCCTTGGACGCTGGTGCGGTCGGATCTTCGACCTGGGCTGGTGCGGTTACGGTCACGCCGTCGCCAGCGACCGGAGCCACTGCCGCCACCGCGAGCAAATCGCCTTGCTGGGTGAATTCCCGGGCCGTCGCTTCCGATGACGCCGGCACCGGCGTGCTCGAAACCGTCGCGCTGGCTACGGTTGGTGCGTCGTTGGCGGAGGGTGCAGCGTCGACGCGCTGCGGCAAGGCCACGTTGATGTGCGTCGTGGTTGCCGTGTCCAGGCGCGTCGTGGTCGTACCGTTCATGGGTTTGGCGGCGTTGCCATTCGTCGCCGCGGGGTAGGCGACCGCGGTCGCTGGCGCAGGCTGCCGTGAAGCGCTCAGGTCGTCCGCGTCAGCCTTGTCATCCGCGAGTTGGGGGTTTTCGTGGGCTGGTGGGATGCCGTTCGTGGTTGCGGCGTGGATAGCCGGCTGGCCGTAGACCGACGGCGAGTGGGCAGCAGCTTCCGTGCGCGGCAACTCGATCGTCCCGGGGATGGGAGGCAGTACCGGCAACTGAAAGCCGGAGGTGGTCAAGGTGGCCACCAGGCTTGCCGCAGCAGTGCCCGGCGTCGCGTTGGCTGGCGAGTGGACACCTGACACCTCGGGCGCGGTCGGCTTGGCTGAGGAACCGGCAGCGTTGCCGCGGCGAGCTGGCGCGTCTGTCGCTGGGCTGGTGTCCGCGTCGGCGTGGGGATGGCTCGAAGCCGCCGGGCTGGAAGCCGACGAGGACTCGGCCGAGCTTTGCTCACCGAGTGCCTGCAGCGTCTCGCCAGCAGTTTCTTCGTGCCGCCGGCGCCGACGCCCACCGCGGCGTCCACGGCGGCGCCGCGAGCTGGCACCCTCTGTTTCGGCTGCCGCGTCATGGACGTGTTCGTCCTCGTTTGCGGGTGCGGCGGACTCGGATTCGGCCATGGCCTGGACTTCCGATTGCAGCATCACGTGATCGTTGCTGGCTTGGGGCGCGGCTTCACGATCCAGGTTGGCCGCCAGCGCCGCCGTTGCCACCGTGGCGGCAGTCAACGCGACGTTTTCAGCGATAGGCTGCTTGACTTCATGCGTGGCAGTGGCGGTGGTCGTAGCCGCCGCGCCGCCCTGTGTGGCAGTCTCGGCTTGCTGCGGGCGCGGCTGGCGGGCTTGCCTGCCGTTTGCCTGCTCACTGGGCCTTGTCGGGGCTTGGCTGCGCGGGTTGGGACTGCGGCGTGGAGCGCGGGTGCGCGAACCCTGGCGTGCGGTGCTGGAAGTGCTGCTCGCGGTGCCGCGTGGATTGCGTCCATCACGTTGCCGGTTACCGCTGCTTTCGGTACCACGGCGGCCGCTGCTGCGTGCCGGGGCGGGCACGGCGTCGTTGGCGGCCTCCGCCGGACCGGCGAACCAGCTGCGGATGCGGGCGAAGATGCCGCCCTTCGTGCTGGCCTGGGTCGGCCCGGCCGGCGCGGCGCTTTGCCGTGGCGGCCTGGCATCCGGCGCTTCTTCGGTCGTGGCGGTAGGCAGTTCGCGGAACGGGGCAGGGCTGGCCGGTACGATGCCGCTCACGGCCGGGTGCTCGCCGCTGCCAAGGGTCTGGCCGAGCTTGCGGACCGGGTCCGGCTCAACCGCGGTCAGCAGTTCGTAGCTGGGCTTGCTGTACTCGCCCATGTCCGCTTCGCGGATGCGCTGGATCTGAATGTGCGGGGTCTGCAGGTGCTCGTCGGCGACGATCATCACGTGCACCTTGTGGCGCAGCTCGATCTCGACCACGCTGGCACGTTTTTCGTTCAGCAGGAAATTGGCCACGGAGGGAGGCGCCTGCACCAGGACTTCGCCGGTGTTGTCCTTCATCGCGTGCTCTTCGATCAGGCGCAAGGTCGAGAGCGACAACGATTCGACACCACGGATCACGCCATGGCCATCGCAGCGCGGGCATACGACCTGGCTGGCCTCGCCCAGGCTGGGACGCAGGCGCTGGCGCGAGAGCTCGAGCAGGCCGAAACGGGAAATGCGCCCCACCTGCACGCGTGCCCGGTCGAGCTTGAGCGCCTCCTTCATGCGCTCTTCGATCTCACGCTGGTGCTTGGGGCTGTCCATGTCAATGAAATCGATGACCAGCAGGCCACCGGCATCGCGGATACGCGCCTGGCGGGCAATCTCCACGGCGGCCTCGCAATTCGTATTGAACGCGGTTTCCTCGATGTCACTGCCCTTCGTGGCCTTGGACGAGTTGACGTCGATTGCAGTCAGCGCTTCGGTCTGGTCGATGACGATGGAGCCGCCGGACGGCAGCCGCACCTGGCGGTCGAACGCGCTGTCGATCTGGGTCTCGATCTGGTAGCGGGTGAACAGCGGGGTGTCGTCCGAGTACAGCTTGAGCTTGCGCAAGGCATTGGGCATGGCCTGCTGCATGAACTCGCGCGCGTCGTTGTACAACGGCTCGTCATCGATCAGGATCTCGCCGATGTCGCTGCGCAGGTAGTCGCGCAGGGCGCGGATGAACAGCTTCGATTCCTGGTAGATCAGGAACGGCGCTCTCTGCTTGTCGGCGGCCTCGGAGATCGACTTCCACAGTTGCATCAGGTAATCGAGATCCCACTGCAGCTCTTCGGCGTCACGGCCGAGCCCAGCGGTGCGCACGATCAGGCCGACGTCGTCAGGCACGGTGACGTGGGCCAGCGCCTCTTTCAATGCCTGGCGATCTTCGCCCTCGATGCGCCGGGAGACGCCACCCGCCTTCGGGTTCTTCGGCATCAGCACCATGTAGCGGCCGGCGAGGCTGATGAAGGTGGTGAGCGCCGCGCCCTTGTTGCCGCGCTCCTCCTTTTCCACCTGCACGACCACTTCCTGGCCTTCCTTGACCAGCTCGCGGATGTTCGCCTTGTGTGGATCCAGGCCCGGCGTGAAGTAGTCGCGGGTGATTTCCTTCAGCGGCAGGAAACCGTGGCGTTCGGCACCGTACTCGACGAAGCATGCTTCAAGTGACGCCTCAACGCGGGTGATGCGGCCTTTGTAAATATTGGACTTTTTCTGTTCCCGCGAAGGGATTTCAATGTCCAGGTCGTACAGGGTTTGGCCATCGACAATGGCCACTCGCAACTCTTCGCGTTGAGTCGCGTTGATCAGCATGCGCTTCATGGTGGTATTCCTCGGCTTGCCACGCGTCGCGTGCCGCGGTGGCGCCACCTTCGGGTGGGCGGCCTGCCGTGGATCGCGCCGCAGTGGGCAGCGGCAAAAAGACGACACCGTTGCCGGTGTCCGGACGATTCGGTCAGCTCACGTGGGCCGCCCGCGCCCCTTGAGGCAACGGACAACGCCCGCCACAACCGTTACGATGAAGGGAGCTCGCAACCAGATCCTCTAGGGTGCCGGCACGATCCTCGCCGCAGTAACGGAGGACTCTCGGCCCGGTTCAGTGATGACACGGGCGCAAGTCACGCCTGCCCAGTATCCTATCCCAGTGGCTTTTTTTCAATGCAAACCGCAGCTTCCCTTCATCCTGCTCAAGGTGTGCGTCAAGTCCAGGTCGGCCCGGAACGTGACGGTCAGCGTATCGACAATGCGCTGCTGACCCTGTTGAAAGGGGTCCCCAAGAGCATGATCTACCGATTGTTGCGTACCGGCCAGGTACGCGTGAACGGCAGGCGGGCCAAACCCGAGACCCGCCTCGTCGAGGGCGATACTCTGCGCATTCCGCCCGTCCGTTCGGCCGAGAAGGCCGGTGCTGCGGCACCGTCGTCCGCGCAACTGGCTGAGCTCGAGGACAGCATCATTTTCCAGGACCGGCATTTCCTGGTGATCGACAAGCCTGCCGGGGTGGCCAGCCATGGCGGCAGTGGAATCAGCCATGGGGCCATTGAACTGCTGCGTGCGGCGCGGCCGCAGGAGCATCTCGAATTGGTCCATCGCCTCGATCGCGATACCAGCGGCGTACTCGTCCTGGCTCGCACGCGTGCTGGACTGGTTGGGCTGCAGGCCGCGATTCGTGATGGCGCGGTGACCAAGCAATACCTGTGCCTCATGCTGGGACAGCCGGCCAAGGCCAAGTTCGATGTGAACGTGCCCTTGCGCAAGTCGGTGCTGCAGGGTGGCGAACGCATGGTCCGCGTGGACGACGACGGAAAGCCGGCACTGACGTTTTTCCGCGAAGTCGAGGCTTATCCGGGAGCCCGCCTGATGCAGGCCACGCTGGCCACGGGCCGGACCCACCAAATCCGTGCGCATGCCGCGTACATTGACCATCCCTTGGCCGGGGACCCGAAATACGGGGATCGCGAGGCCAACAAGCGCTTTCGTGAGCTGGGTCTGCACCGCATGTTCCTGCACGCCGCCCACCTTGGTTTCGACCTCGACGGGCGTACCTACAGTTTTTCCGCTCCCTTGCCTGAGGAGCTGAAGGCCTTCCTGGATACCCTGGCGGCGCAAGGGCAGGCAGCGCGCCCGCGTCGGTCCCGCGTGGTGCCTACGCCGCCGCCACCAGCGCGTCGACCCGCGCGGCGCAAATGAAGTCGTTGCGGGACAAGCCGCCCACGTCGTGGGTCGACCAATGCAGCGTGCAGCGCCCGTATCCGGCTTCGAGGTCGGGATGATGGTCCTGCTGGTTGGCGATGAAGCCCACCGCATTGATGAAGCCCAGCGTGTGATGGAAGTCCGGGAAGCGGAACTCCTTGCTCAGCGTGCGTGCGGCGGTGTCGCACCGCCATCCCGCCACCTGCTCCAGCAGCTTCCCGATCTGCGTGGCATCCAGTGGCGCGCGGCCGCGTTGGGCGACGCAATGTTCGTGGACAAGGTCTTGTTGGTTCATGCGTTCGATCCTCCGTTGCCGGAAGCGTCGTGCCCAGGGGACGAAAAGTCAAAACCGATGCATTGGCTTAAACTGGACTAAAATGGTGCTGATTAAGCGCAAGGCATCCGGTTTGTGGGGCTGAAGATGATTGACATTTCCGAACGTGCACAGGGTCACTTTGCCCGCCTGCTCACCCAGCAAGGCATCGAGGGCCTGGGCATCCTCGTGCGGGTGACGTCTCCGGGTACGCCCGCCGCCGCGTGCGAACTCGAGTTTTGCGAGCCGGCCGACCTGCTCGGTGACGAGGAAGTCGTCCATTGCACGGGCTTTGACTTGCACGTCCAGCGCGACAGCGTGTCCTGGATGCAGGGCGCGACGATGGATTTCGAACCGACCAACACGGGCGGGCTGCTCAATATCCGCGCGCCGAAGATCAAGGGCGACATTCCCGGCCCGGACGCGGGACTGGTGGCACGGGTGCGCTACGTCCTGGCCTCCGAGGTCAATCCGAAGCTGGCCGCGCACAGCGGCGAAGTCAAGCTGGTGTCGATCGAGGCCGATGCCACCGTCGTGCTGCAGTTTGGCGGCGGCTGCCACGGCTGCGGCATGGTGGACGTCACGCTCAAGCAGGGCGTGGAGAAAACCTTGCGCGAGCACATCCCGGAAATTGCCGCGGTGCGCGACGCCACCGATCACTCGACGGGCAAGAAGCCTTACTACAAGAAGCATGAAGGCAAGTCGGCGATGGCCTGAGCCCGTTCGTCAGGGCTCCGTTGCGCATGCAAACACGCCCGCGTGAGCAGGCCTGCCAGTCAGCGGGATGGGGCTGGTTTACGGCTCGCCGCCGACGTGTCCCTTCAAGGTGCCAAGCTTGGTCGGCAGACCCGAGAAGTAGGTGGCGATGTCCTCGATGTCCTGTTCCGACAGCGTGGCGACCATGCCTTTCATGATCGGGTTGTCGCGCTTGCCATCCTTGTATTCATGCAAGGCGAATTGCATGTAGAGGTTGTATTGCCCGGCGAGGCGTGGGTATTGCGGATCGACCGCGTTGCCGTCCACGCCATGGCAGGCGAAGCAGGTGGCGGCTTTTTGCTTGCCGCGCTCGGCGTTGCCCTGGGCGGCGAACAGCGTGGTGGAGAGCATCGCCAGCGCAGCGCCGAGCGAGAGCAGAGTTGCAGCACGTTTCATGTGCGGAATCCTTGTTGACTACTTGGCGAGGCTGGAAAGGTAGGCCGCAATGTCCTGGATGTCTGTATCGGACAAGCTGCCAGCCTGCGCGTCCATGGTCGGGTGCTTGCGGCCACCGCTCTTGTAGCCCTGCAACGCGCTGATGATGTACTGCTCGTTCTGCCCGGCAATCTTCGGCACCGGATACTGCGGGTAGGCGTTGGTGTAGCCCGGCACGCCGTGGCAGCCGGAGCAGGTGTAGACAAGTTTCTCGCCCGCCGCCTTGTTACCTTCGGCGTACGCGCTCACGCTGGCCAAACAGGCTGCCGCGACAGCGACGCCGAGCAGTTGCAGTCGAGTCATTGCATCACTCTCGTTGGTGCGACGATCTGTCGCGAGGAATCGCCCCAGTATAGTCGCTGCGTTTGAGCGTGGACAACACTTGCGGCCAGCGACCCTGCTTCATGACGTGCTGCGTGTCCATTTGCGGCACCGCCAGGTCGCCTGCATGGCCGCCAAGACGGCCGTGATCGCGCTTCGCCGGGGTGCATCCAGCATGGCCTTTTGGACAGGGCTTTGGGTCGCCATAGGATCGCCGCGAGGGTCGTTGTAAATGCCCGATCCAACCCCATATACTGGACCGGTATCAGGTCGTTCTTCCGCGGGGGTGTTCTGGCTTCGACGGGGGTAGTGAGATGACTTGGTGCATGCCGAGGGGGCAGCTTTCCTCGTAAATCCAGCGGCAAACATATAGTTGCCAACGACGACAACTACGCTCTCGCCGCTTAAGGCGTAAGCCCCGAACCCACTTGTGCTCATGCTCGTCGGTGTAGGGTCATTATCATGGGATCGCTGAAGACTGTCGCCTGGCGGTCGTAGGCAAGATCAATCAGGCTGGTTCCGCGGTGCGTTTTGTCCACCGTACTTGCCGCGGAACGAGATTGAACGGCGGGCTAAGCATGTAGATCCGGGCGTTGAACATCTTCGGACGCGGGTTCGACTCCCGCCACCTCCACCAACAACCAGACCCCGACTGTCGCCAGTCGGGGTTTTTCATGCGTATCGGTGCCGGCGGCGGCACGGAGGACGCTGGATGAACCCGGATTTGCCGGCAGGTGCAAGCGGTACCACGCCACTGCGAGCGCGCGCGCCGGTGCCCGGTTTCGCCGATGCAGTATTGCGAGGCATGGGCCAGGTAATGCTGCAGGACAACCGCTACGCCGGGTTGTTGTTCGTGCTGGGCCTGGTCGTCGCCTCGCCGATGTTCGCCCTGGCTGCCGTGCTCGGCACCACGGTGAGTACGGCCGCAGCGGCCTGGCTGGGAGTGGACCGTGGCCAGCTGCGTGACGGTCTTTATGGCTTCAACGGCGCGCTCGTGGCCATTGCGCTGCTGGTGTTCCTGCAGCCCACCGTGTCGACGTGGGGCTACGTGGTGTTTGCCGCGGCCGCCTCGACCGTGGTCACGGCAGCCGCGGCGAAGCTGCTGCAAGGCTGGAGCGTGCCGGCGCTCACGGCGCCCTTCGTGTTGACCTCGTGGTGCTTCTTCCTTGCCACCGCGCAGCTGGGGCGCCTAGAGCCCACGGGCCTGCTGCCGGCGGCCATGTTGCCCCGGGCGGCTACCGTGGACGGCGTGGTCTCGATCACCACGCTGACGGACGGCTTGTTCAACGGCGTGGCCCAGGTGTTTTTCCAACAAAGCATCGCCGCCGGCATCTTGTTCACGCTTGGCCTGTTCATCGGTTCATGGCGTGCCGGTGTCGCCGCCCTGGTGGGCTCGCTCGTGGGCATGCTCGTCGCATGGTGGCTGGGCGCGGCCGAGACCGCGATCCGGGCCGGCATTTTCGGCTTCAACGGCGTGCTGGTCGCGATTGCGTTGGGCAGCACGTTCCGCATTCCCGGCCGCGCGTCCATGCTTTACGTCCTCTTGGCCACCGTGGTTGTCGTCTTGGTCGCCGCGGCTGTGTCGGCGGCCGTGCAGCCGGTCGGCCTGCCCGGCCTGACCTTGCCCTTCGTGCTGGTGACCTGGGTTTTCCTCTGGGCGCGCACCGCGTTCCGGCGCCTCGGGGCGCCGGATGATACGGCACGGATTTGAGGTTTTCGCAGCGCGGCGCTTCACACCTGGGCCAGGGCCTGGTCGAGGTCGGCGAGCAGGTCGTCGATGTGCTCGATGCCGACGGACAGGCGGATCATGTCCTCGCTCACACCGGCCTTGGCCAGCTCCCCGGGGTTGAGCTGCCGATGCGTCGTGGACGCCGGGTGGGTGGCCAGCGACTTGGTGTCGCCAATGTTCACCAGGCGCGAGAAGAGCTTGAGCGCATCGAGGAGGCGGGCGCCGGCTGCGCGCGGCGCGTCGCCCGCGGCGGGCTTCACCCCGAACGACATGATGCCCGAAGCCTTGCCCCCCATGTATTTCTGCACCAGCGCGTGATCCGCATGGTCGGCCAGGCCGGCATACTTGACCCAAGCCACTTTCGGGTGCTGCTGCAGGTGCTGGGCGATGGCCAGGGTGTTGTCGCAGGTACGGTCCATGCGCAGGCCCAGGGTATTGATACCCTGCAGGATCAGGAATGCATTCATCGGTGAAATGGCCGCGCCGGTGTTGCGCAGCGGCACCACGCGGGCCCGCCCGATGTAGGCCGCCGGTCCCAGGGCTTCGGTGTAGACCACGCCGTGGTAGGAGCGGTCCGGCTCGTTGAGCCGCCGGAAGCGCGTCTTGTGCTCAGCCCAGGGGAATTTGCCGCTGTCGATGATGGCGCCGCCGATGCTGTTGCCGTGGCCGGCGATGTACTTGGTCAGCGCGTGCACCACGATGTCGGCGCCATGCTCGATTGGCCGGAAGAGGTAGGGGCTTGGCACGGTGTTGTCGACGATGAGTGGCACGCCGTGCGCATGTGCCACCTTGGCCAGGGCGGCGATATCGGTGACGTTACCGAGCGGGTTGCCGATGGATTCGCAGAACACGGCCTTGGTGCGCGCGTCGATCAAGGCGCCGAAGGTTTCAGGCCGGCGCGCGTCGGCAAAGCGGGTTTCGATGCCTTGTTGCGGAAAGGTGTGCGCGAACAGGTTGTAGGTGCCGCCATACAGGGTCGCAGCCGACACGATGTTGTCGCCGGCTTCGGCGATGGTCTGGATCGAATAGGTTACCGCGGCCATGCCCGAGGCCAGGGCGAGTGCGCCGATGCCGCCTTCCAATGCCGCCACGCGCTGCTCCAGCACGTCCTCGGTGGGATTCATGATGCGCGTGTAGATGTTGCCGGGAACCTTGAGGTCGAACAGGTCGGCGCCGTGCTGCGCGCTGTCGAAGGTGTAGGCCACGGTCTGGTAGATCGGTACTGCCGAGGCGCGGGTCGTCGGGTCGGAGGAGTAGCCGGCGTGTACGGCGAGCGTTTCGAATTTCATGGGGATTCCTGTGGCGGCTGGAGTGGATCGCTAAACGTTTAGATGTCCATATATATTTATAACCGATTGTATGCGGTGATGGGAGTCGATCGGCGGAGCG
Source organism: Rhodanobacter sp. FW510-R10 (assembly GCF_058781105.1). Taxonomy (NCBI): domain Bacteria; kingdom Pseudomonadati; phylum Pseudomonadota; class Gammaproteobacteria; order Lysobacterales; family Rhodanobacteraceae; genus Rhodanobacter; species Rhodanobacter sp. FW510-R10. The sequence goes on from NZ_JBYSWL010000001.1 coordinate 2,122,712, forward strand.
CATGGCGCCGGCAATAGGGTTGGCATGGAGCCGGCGGAGCTCCGGGCCGATGGCCGGGATCGGGCGGCCTGGAATGACGCGCGCGTGCGGCAGTTGATCCTGGTCAACACGTTCAGCAGGCTGCTTCGGCGATGATGCTGCGTTCTTCCGGTAGGCGCGTAGGCTGGCTCCGGCACAAGGGATTCCACCCCCGCGCCTGCGCAATGGATTCACTGTTTGCGGATGAGTGGTCATGAACGTCAGCACCGATTTGCCGATGCCCGAATGGCGTGACGAGCTGGAGCACGAGTACGCGGCATTGGCGGCGCGTCTCGAACCGCTGGTGCCATGCTTGGAAATTCCGCTGCACCTGCCATGGATTGACGCCATCAACCGGCTGAAGCGCGAGCGCGGCGCGGTCATCATGGCGCACAGTTACCAGTCCCCGGAGATCTTTCACGGCGTGGCAGACATCACCGGTGATTCGCTGGGCCTGGCCCAGGCCGCAGCCGCGTGCGATGCCGAGTTGATCGTAGTGTGCGGCGTGCACTTCATGGCTGAGAGCGCGAAGATCCTGGCGCCTGAAAAAATGGTGCTCATCCCTGACCTGGAGGCAGGTTGTTCGCTGGCATCATCGATTACGGCCGCAGACGTACGGGCCTTGCGCGCGGAGCATCCTGGCGTACCGGTCGTGAGCTACGCGAACACCTCCGCTGCGGTCAAGGCCGAGTCCGATGTCATCTGCACTTCGGCTAACGCGGTGCGGGTTGTGGAATCACTCGGCGTGGACAAGGTCATCTTCCTGCCCGACGAATTCCTTGGCCGGCATGTGGCCAGCCAGACTGCCGTGGAATTGGTGCTGTGGCACGGCCGCTGTGAGGTACACGAGAAGTTCACCGCACGGCAGGCGCGGCATGCCCGCGAGCGGTTTGACGCCGCCTTGGCGGCACATCCCGAGTGCTCCCCCGAGGTGCTGGCCGAAGCGGATTTCGTCGGCTCGACCACGGCCATGGGTGCGTGGCTGCAGCGCGCGCAGCCGGCGCGCGTGGCGTTGATCACCGAGTGTTCGATGGCCGACAACCTGCGCGCCCGGTTTCCGGCGACGCAGTTTATCAAGCCATGTAACCTGTGCCCCCACATGCAGCGGATCACGCTGCAGAACATCTACACTGCGTTGCGCGACCTCAAGCATGCGATCGAGATCCCGCAAGCCGTGTTGGGTGGCGCGCGCCGGGCACTGGAACGCATGCTGCAGGTGGGGCGGCACGAACCAGTGTGACCGCCCAGCATGCCCGCATCGTCGTAGTCGGCAACGGCGTGGCCGGCCTGAGCACCGCGCTGGCCGCGGCGCCGGCCAAGGTGTTGTTGCTGGGCCGCGGTTGCGACGGTGACGGCGGCGCGAGCGCCATGGCCCAGGGCGGCATGGCGGCCGCCGTCGGCGCTGGCGACAGCGTCGAGGCCCACGCCGAAGACACTTGGGCGGCTGGCGCCGACCACAATGACCGTGCTGCCGTCGCCTGGTTGACCGCGGCAGCGCCGCGGACCATCGAATGGTTGCAGCAGCAAGGCGTGGCCTGGGACCGTGTGCCAGGGGGCCAGCTTGAGCTTGGCCGCGAGGGCGGCCATCGCGTGGCGCGCATCGTGCACGCCGGTGGTGACGCGACCGGAGCGGTGCTTGTGGCGGCGCTGCGCGCGAGGGTCCGCACGGCTGGCCATATCGAGGCGTTGCATGGTCTCGATGTCGACGCGCTGCTGCTCCGTGGCGGTTGCGTACACGGCGTGCGGGCGCACGATGCACTGGGTCGCCGAACGGAAATTCCGGCCGCCGCCACCGTGCTGGCCACCGGCGGCGTGGGTGCGCTGTTTGCGCGTACCAGCAACCCCTCAGGTGCCGATGGTGCCGGCCTGGCCTTGGCCTTGGCGGCTGGGGCCGCGGTGCGTGACCTGGAATTCGTGCAGTTCCATCCCACGGCATTGGCGACCGGCGATCGGCCGTTGCCGCTGCTGACCGAGGCGCTGCGCGGTGCGGGGGCGCACCTGCTCGATGGTCAGGCGCGGCCGTTGATGCGCGGCCTGCATCGGCTGGCCGACCTGGCGCCGCGCGACGTCGTTGCGCGCCAAGTCTGGCTGGCGCTGCGTACGGACGGGCAGGCTTGGCTGGACGCGCGCGCCATCGAAGGTGACTGGCAGCGGCGTTTCCCGACGGTGCTCGCGGCGTGCCTTGCCCATGGCCTGGATCCGCGACGCGAACTCTTGCCGGTCACGCCGGCGGCCCACTTCCACATGGGCGGCGTCGCCACCGATCTGGACGGCCACACTTCCTTGCCTGGCTTGTTTGCAGTGGGTGAAGCGGCGTGCAACGGCATCCATGGCGCGAACCGCCTGGCCAGCAATTCGTTGCTGGAAGCGGTGGCCTGCGGACGGCGGCTCGGTGCGGTGCTGGCCCGAATGGGCGGCGACGGCGGTGGTCATGCGGGCAGCACCGGGCACTATCGCTGGATCGAGCGCGGCCCTGGTCTCGACCCGGATGCGCTGGCGGCGCTGCAGGACTTGCTGTGGCGCGCGGCCGGGCCGGTACGCGAAGGCGGGGAGCTGCGCGCTGCCTGGGCCGTTTGTCGCGCTGCCGCCGAGCGGGGCTGGCAGATGCGCCTGGCCTTGGCCCTGTTGCGAGCGGCACGGCTGCGGCGGGTCAGCCTCGGCGCCCACTATCGCCAGGATCGCACCTGCGGCACCTGAGCGTGCCGTGGCGGCGGCGCTCAGCCTTCGCGGTTGTGCGAGCGCAGCGTGCGCTGCTTCTCGATTTGCCAGTCGCGCTGCTTCATGGTGTCGCGCTTGTCGTGTTCCTGCTTGCCGCGGGCCAGGCCGATTTCCACCTTCACCCGGTTGCCCTTCCAGTACATGGCGGTCGGCACCAAGGTGTAGCCCTTGCGCTCGATGGCACCAAGCAGGCGATCGATTTCGCCACGGTGCAGCAACAACTTGCGCGTACGTCGCTCCTCGGCGACCACGTGGGTGGAGGCGCTGGCGAGCGGCGGGATCGAGGTGCCGATCAGGAACACCTCGCCATTCTTGGCCAGTGCATAGCTGTCGCCAAAGTTGATGCGGCCGCTGCGCAATGCCTTCAGTTCCCAGCCCTGCAGGGCGATGCCGGCCTCGTAGCGCTCGTCGATGTGGTAGTCGAAGCGGGCGCGCTTGTTGAGCGCTATGGTGCCCGTGCCTTTGGCACCCTTGTCCTTGGTCTTGTTCATGTCCGTTAAACTCGGAGGCGGTCGTGTCGCCGGTCGATGTCAGGCGCGCGCCGCGTCGTAGCCCCGGCGCTGCATGTCAACCCTGCGTGGTAGGAAGCCATTGTCGTGATCGAAATCCGCCGCAGTGCCTTGGTACGCTGGTCGCCCGCGCAGATGTTTGCCTTGGTGAATGACGTTGCAGCATACCCAAAGCACTTCGCCTGGTGCACGGCGGCGACGGTCATCTCCCAGGGCGACAACGTGCTGTTGGCGCGCCTGGACCTGAAGTTTGCCGGTCTGCGGCACAGTTTCACCACGCGCAATACCATGGAACCGCCGCACCATCTCCAGGTGTCGCTGGTGGAAGGACCGTTCCACAGCCTGGAAGGGCGCTGGGACTTCATCGCCCTCGGTGACGCCGGCTGCAAGGTGGCGTTGGCGCTGGACTTCGACTATGCCGGGCGTTTTGGCGGTGGCGCCTTGAAGCTTGGTTTCCAGGGCCTGGCCAACCGCATGGTGGACGATTTTTGTCGCCAGGCCGCACGCGTCTATGGCTGAAGGCGAGATCCTCGTCGAGGTGTGCTACGCGGGGCCGACGCACATCAGCCGCACGCTGCACATGCCTGCTGGCAGCACAGCGCTGGAGGCGGTCGAGGCCTCGGGGATCGCGAAGCTGGTGCCGGCCGGCGCCTTCGATCCGCAGCGCTTGGGCATCTTTGCCCGCCGGGTACCGCCTGGACAGATCCTGCACTCAGGTGATCGGGTGGAAATCTACCGGCCGTTGCTGCTCGATCCGATGGTGGCGCGGCGGCAGCGTGCCCGCGGCGGCTGATCAGGCCAGCATCGCGCTCAAGCGCCGTCGCCGGTTCCGGAATCGCCGCCCATGTCGCCGCCGTCCTGTTTGTCGTCGGGCTTTGCATTCTTGTCGCTGCGCCCTTCGTCCGCCGGCGTACTGGCCTTGTACTTCCGGCTTTCCTTGATCAACTGCTCCGCATCCTGGGCAAAGAAGTCGCCCGCGGTGCTCACCAGGGTGTCGTTGTTGAATGTCAACGTGAAGGTGTGGACCGCCATCGGGCCACCGCGCCGCGATTGGGTGGACACGTAATCCCAGCGGTTCTGCTCAAATGGTGAGGTGACCGAGGGCGTTCCCATCAGCAACAGCACCTGATGCTTGGTCATGCCCGGTTTGAGCTCGCTGACCATCGCCTTGTCCAGCAGGTTGCCTTGCTGCACGTCGGGCGTGTAGACCAGGTGGCAGCCCGCCAGGGTCAGTGCCAGTGTGGGGAAAATCAACAAGTTGGCCAGCTTTGCCATGCTGTGGGATCCGGATCGCTGAAGGCTTGAATGATACACTAGGGCTTGGATTGTGCTGCCCAGGCGGTGTCGTCATGGAACAGGGAAGCAAAGAGCTGCGGCGTGCCGGGTTGAAAGTGACGCATCCGCGCATGCGCATCCTGCAGATCTTCGAGGATTCGGGCACTCAGCACGTCACCGCCGAAGATGTCTACAAGAGCCTCCTTGCCCATCAGGAAGAAATTGGCCTGGCCACGGTCTATCGCGTCCTGACCCAGTTCGAAGCCGCCGGCATCATCGTCAAGCACAATTTTGAGGGTGGCCAGGCCGTCTACGAGCTTGATCGCGGCAAACACCACGACCACATGATCGACTTGGACACCGGCAAGGTCATCGAGTTCGTCAGCGACGAGATCGAGCGCCTGCAGGATGAAATCGCCGCCAAGCACGGCTACCTGATCGAAGCCCACAGCCTGGTGCTTTACGTGCGCCCCAAGCCGAAGGTGCGCAAGTCCTGAGGCGCGGTTGCGCGCAGGCTCCCACCGGTTGGAGAACGGCGTTCAGTCGGCCTGGGCGCTCGCCAGCATCTGCCGGGCGTGGGCGCGGGTCTCGGGCGTGATGTCAATGCCGCCCAGCATCCGCGCCAACTCCTCGCCACGTGCCTTGACGCCCAGGATCTCGATGCGGGTGTGGGTGCTGTCGCCGTCAGTCTGCTTGATCACGCGCAGGTGCTGATGACCTTGCGCCGCGACTTGCGGCAAGTGGGTGACGCACAGCACCTGGCAGCGCTTGCCCAGCGCCCGTAGTTTCTGTCCGACGACTTCGGCCACCGCGCCGCCGATCCCGCTGTCGACCTCGTCAAAGACCATGCTGCCGGTGGTGTTCTTGCCCAGGGTGGCGACCTCGAGGGCGAGGCTGATGCGCGCCAGCTCGCCGCCTGAGGCCACTTTGCGCAAGGGTCGTGGCGGCTGGCCCGGATTGGTGGTGATCAGCAGCTCGCAGCGCTCCGCGCCTTGCGCATCGGGCTCTGCCTCGCCCGTGGCCTGCAGCTCGACCACGATGCGCCCACCAGCCATGCCGAGCTCGGCCAGCAGGGCGTTGACCGCCTCCTCCATCCGCCGGGCCGCGGCAATGCGGGCGGCACTCAACCGCTTGCTGGCAGCGGCGTGCTCGGTGCGCAGTTGCGCACGCCGGGTGGCCAGGGATTCAAGCTCGCTGCCTGCCTCCTCGAGCGCGGCGAGCTCGCTGCACAAGGCGTCGCGCCGCGCCGGCAACTCGTCCTCGGCGACCCGGTGGCGGCGCGCCAGGTCGTGCAGGTGGGTCAGGTGGTCGTCCACCTGCTGATAGCGCTGTGGGTCGAGGTCGACGTCCTGCGCATAGCGGCCCAGCTGGTCGTTCGCTTCATCGATCTGGATGGCGGCGCTCTGCAGCAACTCGGCTGCCGGTTGCAGCTGTGGATCGAGCTGGGCGAGCCTGGACAGTTCCTCGTGCGCCCGGTGCAGCGTGCGCTGCGCGGCAAATTCGCTGTCGCCATCGAGTTGCTCGCCAATGCCGGCCACGCCGGTGGCCAGCCGCTCCGCATTGGCCAGTCGGGTGTGGCTGGCCCCCAGCTCCGCCAGCGCTTCGGCCGGCAGGGCCCATTGTTGTAACTCGTCGATCTCATGGCGCAGCAGCTCGATACGTTGGGCACGATCGCCACCGCCGCCCAACTCGCGCATGCGCGAACCCGTCTCGCGCCATTGCCTGGCCGTTGCCTGCACGCGCTCGAGCGGTTCTCCGTGGCCGCCGTAGGCATCCAGCAAGTCGAGCTGGTGCGAACGCGACAAGAGCGCCTGGTGCTCGTGCTGGCCGTGGATGCTCACGAGCAAGGCGGCGAGCTCGCCGAGTTGCCGGGCATTGGCCGGCCGGCCGTTGATCCAGGCCTTGGAACTACCCTCGGCGCGGATGACGCGGCGTAGCTGGCAGGTATTGCCGTCATCCAGTTCCTCGCCTTGCAGCCAGGCGCGGGCTGCCGGCAACCCGGCCACGTCGAACTCCGCGGCAAGCTCGGCCCGGTTGCTGCCCGCCCGCACCATGCCGGCATCGGTGCGCGCGCCGCCGAGCAGCATCAGGGCGTCCACGAGCAGGGATTTGCCGGCGCCAGTCTCGCCGCTGATCACGGTGAGGCCTGGGCCGAAGGCAACCTCCGCGCCCTCGACGACGGCAAAATGGCGGACATCAAGCGAGGTGAGCATGGCTTGCAGCGGCTGGGGATGGCGGGATTGTAACGGTTGCGGCCGGCCGCTACGGTACCGTCGAGGCGGCGCCTTGCAAGGAATGCCGGTGGTCCCTATTTAGAAGGTGTACGAAGTATGGCCACGGCTGAATCGACAGGCATATGACTACTTCCCCTGACCCAGACCTGGATGCACGCTCGCGGCGGCTGTTGCGCGCCCTGATCTCGCAATATCTGGTGGAAGGCGAGCCGGTGGGTTCGCGCACTTTGTCACGCTCGTCCGGCCTGGACATCAGCCCGGCTACGGTGCGCAACATCATGTCCGACCTGGAGGATGCCGGTTTGGTGTCCTCGCCGCATACCTCGGCGGGGCGGGTGCCGACCCCCCGCGGCCTGCGTCTCTTCGTCGACAGCCTGATTGAACTGCAGCCCTTGCCGCGCCACGAGCTGGCCCGGCTCAAACAGGGCTTGGCGCAGGAAGCCTCGAGCACGGTGGGCCTGCTCGGCGACGTGTCGACCCTGCTCTCGGCCATGACCCGCTTTGCCGGCGTGGTCACCGTCCCGCACCGGGTCGATCTGCCGTTGCGGCACATCGATTTCGTGCCGCTGCCGGAGTCCCGGGTCCTGGTGATCCTGGTGCTGGCCGACCATCAGGTGCAGAACCGCGTCGTGCAGTTGAGCAGGCCGGTGCGCGATCGCGACCTGGTGCTGGCTGCCAATTACCTCAACGAGAACTTTGCCGGCCTGCGCATGGACGACATCCGCGCCCGTCTGCTGGCGGAGATGCGCGAGGCCGGTGGCGAGCTGAACCGCCTGCTCTCGAGCACGGTGGAGCTGGCGGTCGAGTCGTTTGCCGTACCCATGGGCCACGACGACGTGCTCGTGAGCGGGCAAACCAACCTGATGGCCTGTGCCGAACTGGCCGACATCTGCCACCTGCGCGATCTGTTCGATACCTTCCAGCGCAAGAGCGAGCTCCTGCAGTTGATGGAGGTGTGCGCCCGGGCGCCGGGCGTGCGCTTGTTCATCGGCGAGGAGTCCGGGTTCACGGCGCTCGACGGCTGCAGCCTGGTGAGCGCCAGTTATGGCGCCAACGGGCAGGTGCTGGGCGCGCTGGGCGTGATTGGTCCGACGCGCATGGCCTACGAGCGGGTGATTCCGGTGGTGCAAGCCACGGCCGGATTGCTCAGCGATGCCTTGAATCGCGTCGCCGCGACCTCATAACCGGCCTCATCTGGCGCCGTTTCCACTGAGGTCGCCCAGGGCGCGGCTGTGTTCCGTCTTTTCCAATCCATGGAGCGTGTTCATGCATGACAGCGATCCCCACCTGCCTGGCGAAGACCCACGGGAGGGCGACGTGTCGACCCCGGCAGCGGCCGAGTTCGAAGTCTTGCGCAAGGAACTGGCAGCGGCCCAGGCCATTGCGCTGGAATCGCGCGACACGCTGTTGCGCGAGCGCGCCGAGCTTGAAAACCAGCGGCGGCGCCAGCAGCGTGACATGGAACAGGCGCGCCGCTTTGCCAACGAGAAGCTGCTGAGCGAGCTGCTGCCGGTGTACGACGGTCTGGAGCGTGGCCTGGCGATCGAGACCGACGACGTGGCGGGCATGCGCGAAGGCATCGGCCTCACCCTGAAGGAGCTCCTGCGCATCGCCGGCAACAACGGACTGGTGCAGGTCGATCCGCTGGGTGAGGTGCTGAATCCGGAACTGCATCATGCGGTGAGCGTGGTCGATGCGCCGGGCCACAAGGCGGACACCGTGGTGAACGTGCTGCAGAAAGGCTATGTGCTCAACGACCGCTTGTTGCGCCCCGCGCTGGTGGTCGTGGCATCAGGTAACTGACCGCGCGCGAGGGCGCAGTGGCCGGACGCTTCATCCAACGGAAGGGCCGGCATTGAATCGCCTGGACCCAACCCCATCTCAAAATCAATCGCGGCCCGCAGGGCTGCCGTAATTTCGGAGCAATCACATGGGCAAGATCATCGGCATTGACCTGGGCACCACCAATTCCTGCGTCGCGATCATGGATGGCAATACCGCCAAGGTCATCGAAAACTCGGAAGGCGACCGCACTACGCCGTCCATCGTCGCCTTCACCAAGGACGGCGAAGTGTTGGTCGGGGCCTCGGCGAAGCGTCAGGGCGTCACCAACGCGAAGAACACCTTTTACGCGGTGAAGCGCCTGATTGGGCGCAAGTTCAGTGATGCCGAAGTGCAGAAGGACCTGGGCGTGGTCTCCTACGGCATCGTCAAGCACGACAACGGTGACGCCTGGGTGGAGACCGCCGACGGCAAGGAAATGGCGCCGCAGGAAATCTCCGCGAAAGTGCTGATGAAGATGAAGAAGACCGCTGAGGATTATCTCGGCGAGACCATCACCGAGGCCGTCATCACCGTCCCGGCCTACTTCAACGACAGCCAGCGCCAGGCCACCAAGGACGCGGGCCGGATCGCCGGCCTGGACGTCAAGCGCATCATCAACGAGCCGACCGCCGCGGCCCTGGCTTACGGCATGGACAAGAAGGGTGGCGACCGCAAGATTGCCGTGTACGACCTCGGCGGCGGTACGTTTGACGTGTCGATCATCGAGATTGCCGAAGTCGACGGCGAGAAGCAGTTCGAGGTGCTGGCGACCAACGGCGACACCTTCCTGGGCGGCGAGGACTTCGACCGTCGCGTCATCGACTACCTGGTCGACGAGTTCCAGAAGGACCAGGGCATCGACCTGCGCAAGGATCCGCTGGCACTGCAGCGCCTGAAGGACGCCGCCGAGCGCGCCAAGATCGAGCTCTCCAGCAGCCACCAGACCGAGGTCAACCTGCCGTACGTGACGGCCGACGCCTCGGGCCCGAAGCACCTCAACATCAAGCTGACCCGGGCCAAGCTCGAGGCGCTGGTGGAGGATCTGGTCAAGCGCACGGTCGAACCGTGCCGGGTGGCGCTCAACGATGCCGGCCTGCGCGTATCGGACATCCATGAGGTTATCCTCGTGGGCGGCCAGACGCGCATGCCCAAGGTGCAGGAGGCGGTCAAGGAATTCTTCGGCAAGGAGCCACGCAAGGACGTCAACCCGGATGAGGCCGTTGCTGTCGGCGCGGCAATCCAGGGCGGCGTGCTGGGCGGCACCGTCAAGGACGTGCTGCTGCTTGACGTCACCCCGCTTTCGCTCGGCATCGAGACCATGGGCGGCGTGATGACCAAGCTGATCGAGAAGAACACCACGGTGCCGACCAAGGCCTCGCAGACCTTCTCCACGGCCGATGACAACCAGACCGCGGTGACCGTGCACGTGCTGCAGGGCGAGCGCGAACGCGCCAGCGCTAACAAGTCATTGGGCAAGTTCGACTTGCAGGGCATCGAGCCGGCGCCGCGCGGCATGCCGCAGATCGACGTCACGTTCGACATCGATGCGAACGGCATCCTGCACGTGTCCGCGAAGGACAAGCACACCGGCAAGGAGCAGAAGATCGAGATCAAGGCCGGGTCCGGCCTGTCCGACGAGGAGATCCAGCGCATGGTCTCCGACGCCGAGGCCAACAAGGAAGAGGACAGGAAATTCCGCGAGCTGGTGGCGACGCGCAACAAGGCCGACCAGCTGGTGCACGCCACGCGGACCGCGCTGAAGGAGCACGGTGGCAAGGTGCCGCCGGATCAGCTCAGCACCATCGAGGGTGTGCTGGCGGATCTGGAAAAGGTCAAGGACGGTGACGACAAGACGGCGATCGAGTCGAAGGTGGCCAAGCTCGAGGAGGTCAGCCACGCCTTGTTTGCAGCTGCCCAGGGTGGCGCTGGCGCCGAAGCCGGTGCCGGCCCGCAAGCGGCCCCGGGCGGCGACGCCGCCGATGACGTGGTCGACGCCGAGTTCACCGAGGTCAAGGACGACAAGAAATAAGGACGGCTGGCAGCGTCGGTGGCGAACAACGCAGCCCGTGACTGGAGGTTTCCGGCGCGGGCTGTGTGGTTGCCGTGGAATGGCATGGCGCGGTTTTGCGCAGGGGTGTATGCGATGGCGTGGATGGGGTCATGAGTGAGCGTGACTATTACGAGGTGCTGGGGGTCCGCCGCGATGCTGGTGCGGCAGAGCTGAAGACGGCGTTTCGTCGCCTGGCGATGAAGTACCACCCGGACCGCAACCCCGACGATCCCACCGCGCAGGACAAGTTCAAGGAAGCCAAGCACGCTTACGAGATCCTCGGCGACGAACGCAAGCGCGCGATGTACGACCAGTACGGGCACGCCGCGTTCGAGAATGGCGGCAGCCGCGGCGGTGCCGGCTTTGCCGACATGGGCGACGTGTTCGGCGACATCTTTGGCGACATCTTCGGGCAGCACGGCGGGCGGGGACGTCCGGCGCGAGGCGCCGACCTGCGATACATCATGGAGCTCGATCTCGAAGAAGCGGTGTTCGGGGTCGGCCGGCAAATCCAGATACCCACGATGGTCAGCTGCCAGCATTGCCACGGCAGCGGCTCGGAAGACGGCAAGGTCGTCACGTGCAGCACCTGCCGTGGGCACGGCCGCGTGCGCATGCAGAACGGCATCTTTTCCATCCAGCAGACCTGCCCCACTTGCGGCGGTGCCGGCAAGACAATTGAAAAGCCATGCCGGCATTGCCGCGGCGAGGGGCGCGTCGAGGAAACCCGCACCCTGGAAGTGCGGATTCCCGCTGGTGTCGACAACGGCGACCGGATCCGTCTCAGCGGCCAGGGCGAAGCCGGGCCTGCCGGCGCGCCCGCTGGCGACTTGTATGTCGAGGTGCGGGTGCGCGAGCACGCGATCTTCACGCGCGACGGCAACGACTTGTACTGCGAGGTGCCGATCCGCTTCTCCCAGGCTGCCCTGGGCGTGACCCTGGCGGTGCCCACGTTGGAAGGCGAGGTGCCGATCAACATTCCGCCAGAGACCCAGACCGGCACCCAGTTTCGCCTGCGTGGGCGTGGCGTCGAGTCGGCCCACAACAAGCGACACGGCGACCTGATCTGCCGCGTGGTGGTGGAGACCCCGGTGCGCCTGACCCGCCAGCAACGCGAGCTGTTGACCGCGTTCGAGGCCACGTTCGAGGACGACGAGGCTTGCACGCACACGCCGCGGGCCAAGGGCTGGCTGGCGGGCGTGCGCCAGTTCTGGTCGCGGGTCACGGCGTGAGCGCCGCCCGGCAGCTGTTGCAGTCCGGACTGCAGCCCGGGCGGGCTTGACGTGGCTGGGCCGGTGATCCGCGTCGCCGTCAACGGGGCCTCCGGGCGCATGGGCATGCCGTTGTGTGGCCTCCTGGCCGCCGACCCGCGCTTCACGCTGCTGCGCGCCGTCGTGTCGCCGCAGTCCCCGAGCCTTGGCGCGCCGGTGCCGGTCGAAGGTGGCCAAGCGTTGCGCTATGTGACCGGCTGGGACGATGCGCCAGACCTGGACGTCGTCATCGATTTCAGCTCGCCGGCCGCGCTCGGTGCCGCGCTTGCGCACTGCCTGGGGGCGGGCGTGGCCCTGGTGGCGGGCAGCACCGGTTACGACGCCGCCATGGACCAGCGCCTGCGCGCGGCCGGCGGACGGATTGCGCTGTTGCGCGCGGCAAACTTCAGTCTCGGCGTCGCGGTCATGCGGCGCCTGCTGCGCGAGGCGGCTGCCGCCTTGCCGGACTGGGACGTGGAGATCGTCGAGGCCCATCACCGCGGCAAGCGCGACGCGCCTTCCGGCACGGCCCTGGCCCTGGGCGAGGCGGCGCGCGAGGGTCGCGGCACCGGCTGCGACGTCGCCCCCTACGTGTTCAATCGCCAGGCGCTCGATGCCGTGCGGGTGCAGGGTGCGATCGGCATGTCCTCAGTCCGCGGCGGCGATGTGGTCGGCGAGCACACGGCGATGCTGATGGCGGCCGGCGAGCGGCTGGAACTGGTCCACCGCGCCACCGACCGCACGGTCTTCGCGCGCGGCGCCCTGCATGCGGCGTACTGGCTGGGCGCGCAGCCGCCTGGCCTGTGGAGCCTCGAGGACGTGCTGGCCAGGCCGCGCGTGGAGGGCTGATGGCTGTCGACGACAAGCTGGTGCACAGCCGCGGCGCGCGCCCTCCCGGGGCTGCGCCGGTCGACGTGATCTCGGTGCAGTCGCAAGTGGTCTATGGCCATGCCGGCAACAGCGCCGCGGCTGAGCCGCTGCGCCAGCTTGGCTTGCGCGTGGCCGAAGTGCCTACCACCCTGCTCAGCAATGCGCCGGTGTACCCGACCACGCGCGGCCGCGTGCTGCCCGCCGATTGGCTGGCGGAGCTGCTGCGCGGCGTCGATGAGCGGGGCCTGCCTGCCCGTGCCCGCCTCCTGCTTTCCGGTTACCTCGGCACCGCCGCCAATGGCGCTGCGCTGGCCGATTGGATCGACCACGTCACGGCGCGGCACTTGTCGTTGCGCTACTGCCTCGATCCGGTACTTGGCGACCTGCACATCGGCCTGTATGTCGAAGCCGGCCTGGTCGACATCGTCCGCCGGCGCCTGTTGCCGCACGCCTGGCTGCTCACGCCCAACGCCTTTGAGCTCGGCCTGTTGTGCGGGCGTGCTTGCGTGACGGAGGCAGAGTGCCTGGAGGCCGCGCGTGCATTGCAGCGCGGCAGCACGGCATGGGTGGTGGTGCACGGCATCGAGCTGGCCGGCGGCGGTGTGGGCGTACTGGCCGTGGGCGCCGACGAAGCCTGGCGCCTGGCCACGCCGGAGCTGCCGATCGACCTCACCGGCACCGGCGACGTGTTTGCCGCCCTGCTGGCCGGCTTCCTGGTACGTGGCGAGCCGTTGCCGCGGGCCTTGGAACGAGCCACGACCGGCGTGCACGTCGCCTTGGAGCAAACCCTGCGGGCCCAGGTGGAGGAGCTCGAAGTGCGCCTGGCGGCGCCGGCTGCCGAGGACGACGGCGACAGGCGCTTCATTGCCGCGCGGGTGGGTTGAGCCGGTAGCTGGCGGACGTTCAACGCGGGTGCGAGGCGTTGCGGTCGCGGCCGGCGCCAAGCTGCCGGTCCAGGACGCCGAAGAGTTTCTTGAAGCCCCGGGCAAACCGACCGCGCCGCGTCTTGCGCAGTTTGTCCTGCTCGCTTACCAGCCAGGCGACCTGGATGACGCGGCGCTCGCCGGCGTACGGCAGATGGCCGTGGAAGGAGTTGTCGCAACGCTTGAACGCGGCGACCTCGCCGTACAAGGGCACCAGCTCGGGAGCGAGCAGGCTGTCGATGTCGTCGACCTTGCCGAGAAAGCGCAGGCAGCCGTCGCTGGTGTCGGGCCACTGCGCGTTCAGGTAAATCAGCGCCGTGGCGACCTTGGAGCGGCTGTCGGTGTGGATCGTGCCGTGGCGCTTGTTGAGCAGGCGGCACAGGGTCACCAAGGTTGGATAGCCGTCCAGGTGCTCGATGTCCAGGTGCTTGCCAAGTACCTGGGCAAACTCCGGCGAGGTTACGTTGTCGATCAGGCGGTTGATGGACGGGCCACAATCGGCCGGATCGTAAGGGAAGAAGCCGGCACTGCCGTAACGCGGGAAATCGCGGTCCAGGTCGGCATAGGCTTCGCGGGGCAGTTGGCCATGTGCCACCAGGAATGGAAAGGGCTCCTTCTGGATCGTGGTATCCGCACGTTCGAGGCGTGCGGGATCAAGCAGGACGGTACTGTGCATGGATGTTCGGGCAGTCGTGGCCAGGCGCCAGTTTAGCCTGCAAGTGACAGCGCGAGACTGCGGGCGTCGGCCGCGGTTCATGCCGTATACGGTGGACATGCCGGCTGGCCACGCTTATGATTTGCAGCCGCCCTGCTGGTTTTTCTGAGCCGCACAAGCCGGTTATGCCACGGCTTGCGGACTTTGTCGTATCTAAAAAGGCGGTATCCCGTATGCCTATTCCTGCATTGCTCGCCCTCGCGGATGGCAGCGTGTTCCGCGGCTATGCCGTGGGCGCGATTGGCCAGACGGTTGGTGAGGTCGTCTTCAACACGGCAATGACCGGTTACCAGGAAATCCTGACCGACCCGTCCTACGCCAGGCAAATCGTCACCTTGACCTATCCGCACATCGGCAACACCGGGATCAACACCCAGGATGGCGAATCGGCACAGGTGCAGGCAGCCGGGCTGGTGGTACGCGACGTACCACGCATTGCCAGCAACTGGCGCAGCAGCGAAAGCCTGACCGAGTACCTGCGTCGTTGCGGGACCGTGGGCCTTGCCGGCATCGATACGCGCCGGCTGACCCGCATCCTGCGCGCCAAGGGTGCGCTGGCTGGATGCATCGTCGCCGGCGAGCAGGTGGACGCCGAAGCTGCATTGGCGGCCGCACGCGCCTTCCCTGGATTGGACGGCATGGACCTGGCCAAGGAAGTCAGTACGCGCGAACGCTACGAGTGGAACGCCGGCTGCTACGACCTCGACCGCGCCGCCTTCGACAGCGTGCAACCCCGCCATCGCGTGGTCGCCTACGACTTCGGCACCAAGTTCAACATCCTGCGCCTGCTGGCGCAGCGCGGCTGCGCGATCACGGTGGTGCCGGCGCAAACCACGGCCGCGGAAGTGCTGGCCATGCAGCCCGACGGCGTGGTGTTGTCCAACGGCCCGGGTGATCCGGCCGCATGCACTTACGCGATCGATGCCACACGCGAGCTGTTGGAGGCGAAGATCCCGTTGTTTGGCATCTGCCTGGGTCACCAACTCATGGCGCTGGCGCTCGGGGCGCGCACGGTGAAGATGAAGTTCGGCCACCACGGCGCAAACCACCCGGTGAAGGATCTGGACGACGGGCGCGTCCTGATCACCTCGCAGAACCACGGCTTTGCAGTCGATCCGTCGACCCTGCCGGACAACACGCGGGTGACCCACAACTCACTGTTTGACGGCTCGCTGCAGGGCTTCGCGCTCACCGACCGTCCGGCGTTCTGTTTCCAGGGCCACCCCGAGGCCAGCCCTGGGCCGCATGACATCAATTACCTGTTTGACCGTTTCGTGAAGCTGCTGCAGGAGGCCGTCTC
The DNA here is from genome assembly GCF_058781105.1 of Rhodanobacter sp. FW510-R10. Classification (NCBI taxonomy): domain Bacteria; kingdom Pseudomonadati; phylum Pseudomonadota; class Gammaproteobacteria; order Lysobacterales; family Rhodanobacteraceae; genus Rhodanobacter; species Rhodanobacter sp. FW510-R10. The sequence continues at coordinate 2,138,398 of NZ_JBYSWL010000001.1, forward strand.
CCATGCCTAAGCGCACCGATATCAAGAGTGTCCTCATCATCGGTGCCGGCCCGATCGTGATCGGGCAAGCCTGCGAGTTCGACTACTCCGGCGCCCAGGCCTGCAAGGCGTTGATGGAGGAGGGCTACCGGGTCATCCTGGTCAACTCCAACCCAGCCACGATCATGACCGACCCGGATACCGCCGACGCGGTGTACGTGGAGCCGATCAACTGGCAGACCGTGGCCCGCATCATCGCCAAAGAGCGGCCCGACGCGGTGCTGCCGACCATGGGTGGCCAGACCGGACTGAATTGTGCGCTGGACCTGGCCGACCACGGCGTGCTGGAGCAATACGGCGTCGAGCTGATTGGTGCGCGGCGCGACTCGATCCGCATGGCCGAGGATCGCGAGCTGTTCCGCAACGCGATGGACGAGATTGGGCTGGCTTCGCCGCGTTCGGCAATCGCGCGTTCGCTGGAGGACGCGCGCGCAGGGCAGGTCACGCTGGGCTATCCCTGCATCGTGCGGCCCTCGTTCACGCTCGGCGGCACTGGCGGCGGCATCGCCTACAACGTAGAGGAATTCGAGGCGATCGTGACCCGTGGGCTGGAGATGTCGCCGGTGCACGAGGTGCTGATCGACGAATCGGTGCTGGGCTGGAAGGAATTCGAGATGGAAGTGGTCCGCGATACCGCGGACAACTGCATCATCGTCTGCGCGATCGAGAACGTCGATCCAATGGGCGTACACACCGGCGACTCGATCACCGTGGCGCCGGCGCAGACCTTGACCGACAAGGAGTACCAGCGCCTGCGCGACTACTCGATTGCCGTGCTGCGCAAGGTCGGCGTGGACACTGGCGGTTCCAACGTACAGTTTGGCATCAACCCGGCGGATGGCCGCGTGGTGGTGATCGAGATGAATCCGCGCGTGTCGCGTTCATCGGCCCTGGCGTCCAAGGCCACCGGCTTCCCGATTGCCAAGGTGGCGGCAAAGCTCGCCGTCGGCTACACGCTTGACGAACTGAAGAATGAGATCACCGGAGGCCTGACCCCGGCTTCGTTCGAGCCGTCCATCGATTACGTGGTCACCAAGATTCCGCGTTTTGCGTTCGAAAAGTTTCCCAGCGCGGACGCGCGGCTGACCACGCAGATGAAGTCGGTCGGCGAGGTCATGGCCATTGGCCGCAGCTTCCACGAGTCGCTGCAAAAGGCCTTGCGTGGCCTGGAGATTGGCAAGACCGGCCTGAACCCGACGGGTCTGGACTACACCAGCCAGGACGGGATGGCCGTGCTCCGGCGCGAGCTGCGCGAGCCGCATGCGGCTCGCATCTTCCACGTTGCCGACGCCTTCCGCGCCGGCCTCAGCCTGGACGAGATCTTCCAGCTCAGCCACATTGACCCATGGTTCCTCGCCGCCATCGAGGACCTCGTGACTTGCGAAGCCAGCGTTGCCGCGCAGGGTATCAGCGCGCTGGACCACGAGCGCATGACCGCGCTCAAGCGCCTGGGCTTCAGCGATGCGCGCATTGCCGAGTTGCTCACCACCGACGAGGCCTCCGTGCGCCACTTGCGCCATACCCTGGGCATACGCCCGGTGTACAAGCGCGTGGATTCGTGCGCCGGCGAGTTCGCCACCGGCACCGCGTACCTGTATTCGACCTACGAGGAAGAATGCGAGGCCGAACCCAGCACGCGGGACAAGATCATGGTGCTGGGCGGCGGCCCGAACCGGATCGGGCAGGGCATCGAGTTCGACTACTGCTGCGTGCACGCATCGCTGGCGCTGCACCAGGATGGCTACGAAACCATCATGGTGAACTGCAACCCGGAGACCGTGTCCACCGATTACGATACGTCCGACCGCCTGTACTTCGAGCCGGTCACGCTGGAAGATGTGCTTGAGATCGTGCACGTGGAGCAGCCCAAGGGCGTCATCGTGCAATACGGCGGCCAGACGCCGCTAAAGCTGGCCCGTGCCTTGGAAGCCGCCGGCGTGCCGATCATTGGCACCAGCCCGGACAGCATCGACCTGGCCGAGGACCGCGAGCGCTTCCAGCATCTCATCGCCAGGATTGGCCTGCGCCAGCCGGTCAACCGCACCGCCCGCAACGCCGAGGAAGCGCTGACCCTGGCCCGCGAGATCGGCTACCCGCTGGTCGTGCGTCCAAGCTACGTGTTGGGTGGCCGGGCCATGGAAGTGGTGCAGGACGATGCAGACCTCAGCGCCTACATCCGCGACGCCGTACAGGTGTCAAACAATTCGCCGGTCTTGCTCGATCGCTTCCTGGACCACGCGGTCGAGGTCGACGTCGACGTGATTGCCGACGCGCAAGGCGAGGTGCTGATTGGCGGCATCATGGAGCACATCGAGGAGGCCGGGGTGCATTCGGGCGATTCGTCCTGCTCGCTCCCGGCGTATTCGCTGCCGCAGGCGATACAGGACGAACTGCGGCGTCAGGTGACCCTGATGGCGCGCGAGCTCAAGGTGTGTGGGCTGATGAATACGCAGTTCGCGATCCAGGGCGACGCCGTCTACGTGCTGGAGGTGAACCCACGTGCCTCGCGCACGGTGCCGTTCGTGTCCAAGGCCACTGGCGTCCCCTTGGCCAAGGTTGCGGCGCGGGTCATGGCTGGGCGCTCGTTGGCCAGCCTGGGCGCGCGCGCCGAGGTGTTGCCGCACTATTTCTCGGTGAAGGAGGCGATCTTTCCGTTCCTCAAGTTCCAGAACGTGGACCCGATCCTCGGCCCGGAGATGCGTTCGACCGGTGAGGTCATGGGCGTCGGCCGCAGCTTCGGCTCAGCCTTTGCGCGCGCCCACGAAGCGGCTGGCATCAAGCCACCGGAGCTGGGCAAGGTGTTCCTTTCGGTGCGCAACGCGGACAAGGAGCTGCTGGTGCCGATTGCCCGGGAGATCATCTCGCGCGGTTTCAACCTGGTGGCCACCTCCGGCACGGCAACCTATCTGACCGCGCACGGCTTGATCTGCGCGCGGGTCAACAAGGTGCTCGAGGGGCGTCCGCACATCGTGGACTTGATCAAGAACGGTGAAATCGTCTATATCGTCAACACCACCGAGGGCAAGCAGGCCATTGCCGATTCGTTCTCGATCCGGCGTGAGGCGCTGCAGCACCACGTCACCTACTCGACCACCCTGGCTGGGGCGCGGGCGCTGGTGCATTCGATGGACTTCCGCAGCGACGGTGCCGTGCACAGCCTGCAGGAGTTGCATCAGGAGTTGAACACATGAATCGTCCGCCCATCACCAACACTGGCGCCATCCGGTTGCGCACCGAGCTCGAGCGCCTGAAGTTCACCAGCCGGCCGCGCATCATCGCCGCCATTGCCGAGGCGCGCGCGCACGGCGACCTCAAGGAAAACGCGGAATACCATTCCGCGCGCGAGGAGCAGAGCTTCATTGAAGGCCGGATTGCCGAGCTGGAGGCCCTGCTTTCCACGGCCGAGGTCATTGACGTCACTCGGCTCAATCCAGGCGATCGCATCGTGTTTGGTGCCACCGTCGACCTCGAGGACGAGGATGCCGGTACGCGCGTGACCTATCAGATCGTTGGTGACCTGGAGGCGGACATCAAGCAGCACCTGATCGCGGTATCGTCGCCGATCGCGCGTGCGCTGATCGGCCAGCACGTGGGCGACAGTTTCGAGTTCACCGCGCCGAATGGCGTCAAGCACTATGAGATCATCGACGTGCGTTACCAGTGAGCGCAGGCGCGCTTCCGGGCGGCGCAATCGAATCCGCGCCGCACACAACAAAAAAGCGTCGGGAACGATTTTTGACATCGCGCAGCGATGGCCCGAAGGGTGGCTGCCAGGGATGGCGGCCACAAAAAAGCGTCGGGAACGATTTTTGACATCGCGCAGCGATGGCCCGAAGGGTGGCTGCCAGGGATGGCGGCCACAAAAAAAGCCGCTTTCGCGGCTCTTTTTTTCGGGCTGCCCGGCGTCTCAGCGCTGACGTGCCTTGAAACGTGGATTACTCTTGCAAATCACAAACAGCTTGCCGCGGCGCCGCACGATCTTGCAGTCGCGGTGGCGTGCCTTGGCGGATTTCAACGAGCTGAGCACCTTCACGGCGGACTCCAAGGATTGAATGAAGACAAGGGATTGAACGAAGATAAGCTTGCAATTTTAGCAATGCTTAGACCGCTGCACAAGCTGTTGTGGCATGCGGGATTTCCGCTTTTCCACACCCGCCCAGGTCTGCGATGAATCGAGTGCCCAATGTATCCGCCGTACCCGTGCTGACGATCGATGGCCCCTCGGGGTCGGGCAAGGGCACGGTCAGCGCCCGCGTGGCCGCCGCTTTGGGCTGGCACCTGCTGGACTCGGGCGCGTTGTATCGGGCTGCCGGATACGCGGCCGGCGTGGCTGGCCTGGACTTGTCCGATGCCGAGGCGGTCGCGCGCTGCGCACGCGCCATGCGGGTGCGCTTTGTCGCCGGCGGTGATGGCGCCGCGGCCGGGGTCATGGTCAATGGCCATGATGCCACCGCGGCGCTGCGCACGGAAACGGCCGCGGGCGCCGCCTCGGCGATCGCGGCGCTGCCTGAGGTGCGCGCGGCCCTGGTCGACCTGCAATTGGGCTTTCGGCGGCGGCCTGGCCTGGTGGCGGATGGGCGCGACATGGGCACCGTGATCTTCCCGGATGCAGCCTACAAGGTGTTCCTCACGGCGAGTGCCGCCGAGCGGGCGAAAAGGCGCTATAAGCAGTTGAAGGCAAAGGGACTGGGCATTACACTAGCCGGTCTCCAGCGGGAGATTGAGGTGCGGGATCGGCGCGATGCGACGCGTGTGATCGCTCCGCTCAAGCCAGCTGAGGATGCCGTGGTGCTGGACACCACCGGCATCGGTATCGAAGAGGTGGTAGCAAAGGTTCTTGCTGTCGTGCGGCCGTGATTCGTTCGCGCGGCGTTTTTTGTGCCCTGCCCGAGCAGGGAACTCCCATGGCAAGGCGCGCCGTCCTTGGAACTGGCGGCCGCAATGCCCTTACCGGTGGACGCGGGTTGTCCTTGCGACTCGAGCTTGACCGCAATGACCGCGCTCCGTTCCCATATTGGAACTCTTATGACTGAAAGTTTTGCCGAACTGTTTGAACAGAGCCAGCAGGCCATTGCCAAGCTGAAGCCAGGTGCCATCGTCACGGGCATCGTCGTGGAAATTCGCAATGACGTGATTGTCGTCAATGCCGGCTTGAAGAGCGAGGGTATTGTCCCGATCGAACAATTCAAGGACGAGAAGGGTGAACTGGAAGTCCAGGTCGGCGACGAGGTCAAGGTGGCCCTCGAGGCGCTGGAAGACGGTTTCGGCGAGACCAAGCTGTCACGCGAGAAGGCCAAGCGTTCCATGGTATGGGACGACCTGGAGCAGGCATTCGACAAGGAAGAGACGATCAGCGGCATGATTTCCGGCAAGGTCAAGGGCGGCTTCACCGTCGACATCAAGGACGTCCGGGCGTTCCTGCCGGGTTCCCTGGTCGACGTGCGTCCGGTGCGTGACCCGGCCTACCTCGAGGGCAAGGAACTCGAGTTCAAGATCATCAAGCTGGACCGCAAGCGCAACAACGTGGTGGTCAGCCGCCGCGCCGTCGTCGAGACCGAGTTCTCCGAGGAGCGCGAGAAGCTGATGGAGCGCCTGGTCGAGGGCGCCGTGCTCAAGGGTGTGGTGAAGAATCTCACCGACTACGGCGCATTCGTCGATCTTGGCGGCATCGACGGCCTGCTGCACATCACCGACATGGCTTGGAAGCGCGTGCGTCATCCGTCCGAGGTGGTCAACGTCGGCGACGAGCTGGAAGTGCGCGTGCTCAAGTACGACCGCGAGCGCAACCGCGTTTCGCTTGGCCTGAAGCAGTTGGGTGACGATCCCTGGGTCAACATCTCCCGCCGCTATCCGGTCGGCAGCCGCTTGTTTGGCAAGGTTTCCAACGTCACCGACTACGGCTGCTTCGTCGAGATCGAGCCGGGTGTGGAAGGCCTGGTGCACGTCTCCGAGATGGACTGGACCAACAAGAACGTCAATCCGGCCAAGGTGGTCCAGGTCGGCGACGAAACCGAGGTTACCGTGCTCGACGTGGACGAGGAGCGCCGCCGCATCTCGCTCGGCATCAAGCAGACGCGTTCCAATCCGTGGGAAGCGTTCGCCGCCATGCACAAGAAGGGCGACAAGGTTTCCGGCCAGATCAAGTCGATCACCGACTTTGGCGTGTTCATCGGCCTGGAAGGCGGCATCGACGGCCTGGTGCATTTGTCCGACATCTCGTGGCAGATGTCCGGTGAGGACCTGGTGCGCAACTTCAAGAAAGGCGACGAGATCGAGGCCGTCGTCCTCGCGGTCGACCCCGAGCGCGAGCGCATCTCCCTCGGCATCAAGCAAATGGAGCAGGACCCGTTTGGCCAGTTCATGGCAGCCAATCCGCGCGGCAGCATCGTCAACGGCATCGTGAAGGAAGTCGATGCCAAGGGTGCGGTGATCGACCTGGGCGACGGCGTCGAGGGTTATCTGCGCGCCAACGATATCGCCAAGGAGCGCATCGACGACGCCACACAGTACCTGAAGGTCGGCGACAAGGTCGAAGCCAAGTTCACCGGCATGGACCGCAAGGGCCGGCAGCTGGCGCTGTCGATCCGTGCCAAGAGCGAGGAGGGCGTGCCAGAAGCGCCCGCGGCCGGCAGCGACTATGCGGCGGCGGCGAGCGGTACGACCAAGCTCGGCGCCTTGCTCAGGGAGCAGTTGGACAAGGCTGAGTAGGGGACGGCTTTGCCGGGCAGTGGCAGGGTCGCGCAGACGACCCTGCCGGTAACGTCAGGGACATTGGGGTGCCATGACCAGATCCGAATTGATCGAGACGCTTGCGAGGCGCCAGATGCATCTTGCGTTTGCGGATGTGGAAATGGCGGTCAAAAGTGTGATCGAGCAGATGAGTTCCGCACTCGCCCACGGCGAGCGCATCGAGGTGCGGGGGTTTGGCAGTTTCTCGCTCCATTACCGGGCCTCGCGCATTGGCCGCAACCCCAAGACCGGCGCCACGGTGGCGTTGCCCGGCAAGCACGTGCCGCATTTCAAGCCCGGCAAGGAACTGCGCGAGCGGATCAACCAGGGTCGATCCGGCGCAGGCGACTGATCCGCGCCACGCCTCCGACGGTCTGTGCCGACGGTGCTGCCTTCGCAGGCTGCCGCGGTAATTCCAGCTTGGCTGTGCCTGCGTCGAGCAATCGGGTAGAGTTTTCGGCATGCGCCTGCTTGTCTTCCTGATCCTTGCCCTGTTTGTCGCCGCCGGCGTCGTGGTGGGCGCGCTCAATGCCGAATCGGTCGGCTACGACTTTGCGTTTTTCCAGTTGCACTGGCCCAAGGGTGCCGCGTTGCTCGGTGCCCTCGTCGTGGGCTGGCTGCTTGGCGGGCTGACCGCATGGCTCGGCGTGAGCCTGGGCGCGCGCCGGCGCCGTCGTGAGCTCCAGCGGGTCAGCGGCAAGAGCGCTCCGCCGCGGCCATGAATTTCCTCTATCTGCTCGTCGTGGTGTTGCCGATTGCCTTCGGCGTCGGCTGGTGGGCGTCGCGTCGTGCAGTGGCGCAGCGTTCCGGCGCCCAGGTCAGCGAACTGTCGTCGGATTACTTCCGCGGCCTGAACTATCTGCTCAACGAGGAGCAGGACAAGGCCATCGAGGTCTTCCTCCGGCTGGCCGAATACAACCACGACACGGTGGAAACCCATCTCGCGCTGGGCAACCTGTTTCGTCGCCGCGGCGAGGTCGACCGGGCGATCCGCGTGCATCAGCACCTGGTTTCGCGCTCCGGCCTGTCGGATGCGATGAAGACCATCGCCTTGCTGGAACTGGGCGAGGATTACGTGCGCGCCGGCCTGCTCGACCGCGCCGAATCCTTGTTCTCCGACCTCGTGGCGATGAAGGCGCACGCGCCTTCAGCCTTGCGCCACCTGATCGCGATCTACCAGCATGAGCGCGACTGGCACAAGGCAATCGAGCATGCACGGCGGCTCGAGGCCATGACCGGCGAGGACCAGGCGGCCACCATCGCGCAGTTTTATTGCGAGCTGGCCGACCGCTCTAGACAACATGGCGCACGGGCCGAGGCACGCGAGTACCTGCAGCAGGCATTTGCCTGTCAACCGGCCTGCGTGCGTGCGTTCATGTTGACCGGCCAGTTGGAAGCTGAGGACGGTCATCATGCCGCTTCGGTGGATGCGTACGAGGCCGCGATCGAGGCCGACAGCGCGTTCCTGCCGGGAATCTTGCCGCCGCTACTGGCGAGCTATGCGCGTTCGCACCAGATGGATCGTGCCGAAAGATTCCTGAGCAGCCTGCTTGGTCGCTACCACGGGGTGTCGCCGGTGCTCGCCCTGGCCCGGCTGTATCGCCAGCGTGATGGCGAACGGGCCGCAATCGATTTTCTCACCGCGCAGTTGCGCCAGCGTCCATCGGTGCGTGGGCTGATGGCGCTGATCGATGCCACCATGGACAAGGTGGAAGGCGAGGCCCATGAGAATTTCCTGATACTGCGCGACCTCACCACCAAGCTGCTCGAGGGGCAGGCGATGTATCGCTGCAGCCGGTGCGGATTTGGCGCCAAGGCTCATCACTGGCAATGCCCCAGCTGCAAGAGCTGGAGCACCATCCGGCCGATCCATGGCGTGGCCAGCGAGTGACATGGCCGTGCTGGCCGCATGCGCCTGGCTGCTCGCCGCGTTCGCGATCGCGCTGTTGCTGGCGCGCGCTGCAATCGCCTACGCCAATTGGCGCGGTCTGCTCGATCGACCTGGGCACCGGCGCTCGCATCGCGTGCCGACGCCGCGTGGCGGCGGCATCGGCATCGTCGTTGTCTTGTTGGTGGGCGCGCCGCTGGCACTAGCGGGCGTCTGGCCGTCTGGCCTCCTGGGCAGCTGGATGGCCTGCTTGGTGCTGGTGGCGTCGGTCGGCTGGCTGGACGACCACCACAGCTTGCCGGTCTTGCCGCGACTCGCAGTGCAAGTATTGGCGGTCGGGTGGTTTTCCGCCGTTTTGCTGTCCGGGGCGGCGTCCTGGTGGTGGTTGCTGCTGCTGGTGCCGGCCGGCGTCTGGAGCATCAACCTGCACAATTTCATGGATGGCATCGACGGCCTGCTTGCGCTGCAGGCGCTGTTTGTCGCCACCGGTCTGGCGCTGCTGGCATGGTCGCGTGGGGCGTCGGGGCTGGCATTGGCGATGGCGACCCTGGCGGCTGCGGCGCTGGGGTTCTGGGTCTGCAACCGTCCGCCGGCACGCATCTTCATGGGTGACGTCGGCAGCGGCAGCGTCGGCTGGGCCATCTTCGCCTTCACCGCGATGGCGTGGCGGACTGACCCGGACCTGATCTGGCCGGCGCTGGTCCTATCCTCCGTGTTCGTCGTCGACGCCGGACTGACTTTGCTCTCACGCATGCTGCACGGCCGGCGCTGGTACGCTGCACATCGCGAGCACGTCTATCAGTGGCTGGTGCGGCGCGTTGCCACGCATGGCCAGGTCGATGGCGGTTATCTGGCATGGAATGTCGTAGTAGTTGCGCCACTGGCATGGTTGGCGCTCGTTCACCCATCCAGCGGCATCGCGCTTACCATGGGCGCCTATGTGCTTGCCGGGATAGCGTGGTTGCTGTTGAAGCGCCGTCTGGTCCATCGTTCCCCGCGAAAGGTCCGTCATGCTGCTGCGTAACGCTGTTGCCCGCATCCACCCGCGCCTGGCCGTGGTTGGTCACGACCTGGCCATGGTGGCGTTGGCATGGTGGCTGGCGAAGATGCTGCGGTATGCGCTGCAGCCCAACGAGATGGTGTTGTTCCATACCCTGGAATTCCCGCTGGTGCTGCTGGTGCAGGGCCTGGCCCTGCGCTGGACCGGCTTGTACCGCAGCGTCTGGCGTTTCGCCAGCCTGCCGGACCTGTGGAACATCCTCAAGGCGGTGATCGTGGGCACCGTGGCGGTCGCGGTGGCGCTGTTTGTCTACGACCGCCTGGATGGGGTGCCGCGGGCGACGCTGGTGTTGTATCCAGTGTTGCTGGCCGCCTTGCTGGGCGGCCCGCGCCTCGCTTACCGCTATTGGAAAGACAGCCGCAGCGCACGTCCTGGGTCCGATGACGCCAAGCGCGTGATCATCATCGGCGCCGATCGCGCCGGCGAGGTGCTGTCGCGCAACCTGCAGCGCGACAGCAGTTACCGCGTGGTGGGTTTCGTCGACAACCGGCCGAGCCTGCGCGGCGCCGTCATCAACGGCCATCCGGTGCTGGGGCCGACCTCGAAGCTGCGTTCCCTGGCCCGGGAGACCGCGGCGCAGATGTTGCTGATTGCCCTGCCCGAGGCCAGCACCGGCGAGATGCGCCGCGTGGTGGCTTTGTGCGACGAGGCCGACCTGCCGTATCGCACCGTGCCGCGCCTGCAGGACGTGCTGGCCGGGCGGGCGCAGGACAATGAGATCAAGGAAGTGGCGATCGAGGATCTGCTTGGCCGCGATGCGGTCGAACTGGATTGGGCGGCGATCCATGGCGCCTTGAGTTCGCGTCGTGTGCTGGTCACCGGCGGCGGCGGGTCGATCGGCTCGGAGCTGTGCCGGCAGGTCGCCCGGTTGGGCGCGCATTCGCTGACCGTGGTCGAGCACAGCGAATACAACCTGTATCGCATCATGCAGGAACTGCGCGCGGATTTTCCCGAACTGATCGTCGACGGTGTGCTGGCCAGTTGCGGCGATGCCGTGGCGATGCGGCGCACCTTTGCCGAAAGCATGCCGCAGGTCGTGTTCCACGCGGCGGCGTACAAGCATGTACCACTACTGCAAGCACAGTTGCGCGCCTCGTTCAGCAACAACGTGTTGGGCACGCGCACCGTGGCCGATATCGCCGCGGCGACCGGTGTGGAGTGTTTCGTGCTGATCTCGACCGACAAGGCGGTCAACCCGACCAGCGTGATGGGCGCATGCAAGCGCACGGCCGAGATTTATTGCCAGAACCTGGATGCGCGTTCCAAGACCCGCTTCATCACCGTGCGCTTCGGCAACGTGCTGGATTCGGCCGGCTCGGTGGTGCCGCTGTTTCGCCGCCAGATTCGCGCCGGTGGACCGGTGACGGTCACCCATCCGGAGATGACCCGCTATTTCATGCTGATCCCGGAAGCTTGCCAGCTGATCCTGCAGGCGGCCACGCTGGGTTCCGGCGGGGAGATCTTCGCCCTGGACATGGGGGAGCCGGTACGTATCCGCGACCTTGCCGAGCAGATGATCCGCCTGGCCGGCAAGAAGCCGGGCAGCGAGATTCCGATCGTCTACACCGGGCTGCGCGCCGGCGAGAAGCTGTTCGAGGAGCTGTTCCACCCGCTGGAGAACTACAGCAGCACGCGGCACGCGAAGATTTTCCTGGCGCGCCATCGGGAAGTGTCCTGGGAGCTGCTGCAGACCTTGCTGGACAAGGCCAGCGACGCCGTGGCCGTGTTTGATGAAGAAGAGTTGCGGCGCTGCGTGTCGAGCCTGCTGCCGTCGTTCCGTTGGAGCGAAGCGGCGCAGCCGGACAACGTGGTGTCGATCCGTCGCAATGAAGTCGGGGAGAGTTGAGTGAGCAAGCCGTTGCGCAAGGTGGTGTTTCCCGTGGCCGGTCTGGGCACGCGTTTTTTGCCGGCAACCAAGGCGGTCGCCAAGGAAATGTTGCCGGTGCTCGACCGGCCATTGATCCAGTACGCCGTGGACGAGGCCGTGGATGCCGGCGCGGACACACTGATTTTCGTCACCAACCGCTACAAGCACGCGATCGCCGATTATTTCGACAAGGCTTACGAGCTGGAAGCCAAGCTGCACGAACGCGGCAAGGAAGCCTTGCTCGCGCTGGTCCAGGGCACGCTACCGCGTCATGTGCGCGCGATCTTCGTTACCCAGCCCGAAGCGCTGGGCCTCGGGCACGCGGTGCTGTGCGCACGACCGGTGGTCGGCGATGAACCGTTTGGCGTGGTACTTTCCGACGACTTGATCTGGAACGGCCCGACTGGCACCGGTAAGGGCGCGCTGCGGCAGATGGCCGAGCTGGCCGATGCGCAGCAGGCCGGCGTGATTGCCGTCGAGCAGGTGCCGGCGCAGGACACGGACAAGTACGGCATCGTCGATGCCCTGCCGATCGACGCGCACAGCGGAATGATCCAGCACATGGTGGAAAAGCCCAAGCCTGCCGACGCACCATCCAACCTCGGCGTGGTCGGCCGCTACGTCCTGCCGCCGCGCATCTTCCAACTGCTGGAAGCGACCACGCCCGGTGCCGGCGGAGAGATTCAGCTGACCGACGCGATCGAGGCGTTGCTGCGCGAGCGGGGCAAGGTCCTGGCCTACCGCTTCGAGGGCACGCGCTTCGATTGCGGCAACAAGGCAGGCCTGGTCCGTGCGACCATGCACATGGCCATGCAGGACCCGGAGCTCGCGGCGGTGGTGCGCTCGATGCTGCAAGAGGCGTGATCGGTCCGGGAGTGGCCGCCGGTCGTGTGTCAGGGGACACGGCGTGACTATGTGGCGTGGGTGGCGATGAAGCAGACCGCAGCACCGCACTACTACCGTGATACCGCGACCGTCTATGCGCCTTACGCGCCACTGGGCGGGCGCGCGCAGGCGAGGGTCGTGATCATTGGCGGCGGCTTTGCCGGGTTGAACACTGCGCTCGGGCTGGCCGAGCGCGGTGTCCACGACGTGCTCGTACTGGAACGCGAGCAGGTGGGCTTCGGGGCCAGCGGGCGCAACGGCGGATTCGTGTTTGCCGGCTATTCGCTGGGTGAGCTGGCGCTCTTGCAGCAGCTCGATGCCGCGCGCGCCGCAGCGCTGTTCAAGTTGACCCGCGACGCCGTGCAGCTGATCCGCAAGCGCATTGCCGACTACGCCATTGCCTGTGACGCGGTCGATCGTGGCGTGATCTGGGCCAACTGGTTTCGTGACCCGGAGGTGTTGACCCGGCGCCAGAATCTGCTCGCTGAGCACTATGGTGTCGAATGGCAGCGGCTGGATGCCGAGGAGTTGCGTGAAATCGTGCGCAGCGGGCGCTACCACGGTGGCCTCTTCGAGCAGGATGCCTTGCACCTGCATCCGCTCAACTACGCCATTGGCCTGGCCGGCGCGGCGGTGGCGCGCGGCGTTGGCGTCCATGAGCACAGCGGGGCGGTTTCGGTGCGGCGCCAGGGCACGCAATGGCAGGTGCGCACGGCGAACGGCGAGGTGCTGGCCGACCAGGTCGTGCTGGCCTGCGGTGGCTACCTGTCAGCCCTGCACAAGCAGGTGGACCGGGCGGTGTTACCGATCGCCACCTATGTCATGGCCACCGAGCCCCTGGGCGAGCGGCTGGATGCTTGCCTGCGTACGCGTGCTGCGGTGTACGACACCCGCTTTGCCTTCGATTATTATCGCTCGCTGCCGGATACCCGGCTCCTGTGGGGCGGCCGTATTTCCGTCCACAACCGCGCGCCGCGCGCGGTGCAGCGCCTGCTGCGGAAGGATCTGCTGGCGGTATTTCCCCAGTTGGGCGAGGTGAGGATCGACTACGCATGGTCGGGCCTCATGAGTTACGCGCGGCACCAGATGCCGCAGATTGGCGGCGATGGGCAAGGCTTGTGGTGGGCTCAGGCGTTTGGCGGCCATGGCCTGGGGCCCACCTGTGCTGCCGGCGAGTTGCTGGCTTCGGCCCTGGCCGAGGGTGACGACCGCTGGACCCAGTTCGCGCCATTTGGCCTGGACAGCGCCAGGCGCCCGTTCGGCTATGTCGCGGCCCAGGCCAGCTACTGGTGGCAGCAAGGCCGCGATTGGTTGAAGAAGGAATTGGAAGGATGAGCATGGACACGGCCGATGCCACCGGCACGATAGCCTGGAGCGATTTTGCCAAGGTGTTGCTCGTGGCCGGCACCGTGACGCGCGTGGAAGCTTTTCCCGAGGCACGCCGGCCGGCGTGGAAGATCTGGGTGGACTTCGGTGCGTACGGTGTGCGAAAAACCAGCGCGCAGGTCACCGAACTGTATAGGGCCGAGGACTTGCCCGGACGCCAGGTCATCGGTGTAATCAACTTTCCGGTCAAGCAGATCGGGCCATTCCGCTCCGAGTTCCTGTTGACCGGCTTCCCCACCGCCGCAGGCGTGGTGATCAGCACGGTCGAGCGGCCGGTGCCGAATGGCACGCGCATGGCTTGACGCCGGGCTGGGTGGCTGCGCGCTGTCAGCGCCGGCGGCCCACACTCAAGGGTTGTTGGCGTGGCGGCGTGCCTGGTCCAGCCAGACCTCCAGACCCTGCGCGTTGAGCTCGATATCGGTGTGCAGCAGGTCGGTCAGCGCCGCGTGATTGCCGCGCCAGCCATGTGCGGTGGCGCGTTGCGCGTACAGCATGGTCAGGGCTGCAGTCAGCCGCTGGTGGCGATCCGGGGCGCCGTCGGCGTCGCGGGCCAGTGACACCATGGCGTCAATTTGCGTGTGCAGGTCGGCAGCGAGACGCTCGACGTCTTCCACCCGGCCGAAGTGGGTCGGGTACATGGCAGCCGGTTGCAGAGAGAGCAGGCGGTCGATCGATGCATGCAGGGCCGCGGGGTCGAATTGCACAGGCGAGGTGGTGGGCAGGATGAAGGGGCCAGCCGCGGTGTCAAAGTCGCGATAGGACAGGCCGAAGACGTCGCCGGTGAAGCAGACGTTTGCCCGGACGTCGTAGATGGCCTGGTGGTGTTTGGCGTGGCCCGGGGTGTGCAGGCAGCGCAGCGGCCGACCGGCCAGGTCGATGACCTGCCCATCCACAGATTCCACGACGCGCTCGCGTGCGACTGGCAGCAGCTCGCCGTACGCGCGTTTCATCTCCACCTCGCCGTACACGGCACTGGCGCCGGCCCACAGTTGCGTCGGGTCGATCATGTGCCGCGCGCCGCGCGGGTGCACCAGCAGGCGGGCGTTGGGCAGTTGCGCCATCAGCGCACCAGCGCCGCCCGCGTGGTCGAGGTGCACATGGGTGAGGATGAGCCAGTCGATGTCGGCGCTCGTCAGCCTGGCGGGCTCCAGCGCCGCCAGCAGGCGCGGTACGGAAAAGCCTGTGCCGCAATCAATGTAGGCACCATGGCCGCGCTCGACGATCAGGTAGGCGGCGTCAAACCCTGGCCGCACGAAGCCGGTGTCGATGGTATGGATGCCTGTGTCCGTGTGCATGGCGAGCCTCGTTGCGCTGTCATGCGAGGATAATGGTTTTACCGTGGCCCGACGTCGCTGCCGCTGGCGGCGTGCCGTCGACCGCGCGTGCGTGGCGTGCAGTCGCTACGCCGGCCGGCGCTATACTCCAGGCCCATGTCGGTTGCAGGGGAGCCGGTAGTCCTGGCTTGACCGTGCTGCAGTACGAACCCCGGGATCATCATCGTGTTTGCTGGAGGCACCCGCATGTCTGGATTAATTGGGACTGCTGCCGCAGTCGTGCTGGCCATTGCCTTGTTTCCGGCCCAGGTGCATTCCGCCCCGCAGCAGGCCCAATCCCCACCGCTGCTCCAGGCGCGGCAAGCCGAGGATCCCCGCTATTCGCAGACTGAAAAGCCGCCACTCCACGCCACGCACTGGCTGGCGATCACCGGCAAGCCCTTGTCGGCAACCGCCGGGGCCTTGATCTTTGCCGAAGGTGGCAACGCAGTCGATGCGGCGGCGGCGATGCTCGCCGCTGGCTGCACGATGTGGGACACGCTTTCATGCGGCGGCGAAACCCAGGCGCTCATCTACAACCCGCACACGAAAACGGTCATCGGTTTGAACGCGCTGGGCGTGGCGCCGAGCGGGGCGACCGCGGCCTACTACCATGCCAAGGGCTACCGCTTCCCGCCGGAGTACGGTCCGCTCGCGGCAGTGACGCCAGGCACGGTCGGCGGCCTGCTCACCATGCTGGCCGAATACGGCAAGCTGTCGCTGAAGCAGGTACTCGCGCCGGCGATCCAGATGGCCGACGGCTACGCCATGGAAGCGCAATTGTCGAACACGATCGAGCATTTCCAGGGCGAGCTGTCGCAGTGGAAGTATTCGCGAGAGGTCATGTTGACCCATCCGGACACCGCGCATCCGGCGCCGGAAGCGGGGGAAATCTTCGTGCAGAAGGACCTCGCCGCCACCTGGCGCAAACTGGTCGAGGCCGAGCAGCAGGCCCTGGAGCAGGGCAAGACGCGCAAGCAGGCGATCTATGCCGCGTACGACCGCTTCTACAAGGGCGACATCGCACGCGAGCTGGTACGCGGCATGCGGGAGCAAGGTGGCCTATTCACGCTGCAGGATCTCGCCAACTGGAAAGTGCGCTGGGAGGTGCCGCTGCACACGAACTACAAGGGCATCGAGGTCTACAAGCTCCAGGTCTGGACACAGGGGCCGGCCTTGCTGCAGGCGCTCAACATGCTCGAGAACACGGATGTGAAGAGCCTGGGCTACAACTCGCCGCAGTACATCAACACGCTGTACCAGGTGATGAGTTATGCGTTTGCCGACCGCGACTTTTATTACGGCGACCCGTACTTCCCGCCCGTCGAGCCGGTCCACGGCCTGCTGTCCAAGGCCTACGCCAAGGCGCGCTTCGCGCTGATCGACACCAAGGGCAACGATCCGAACGTCAAGCCGGGTGATCCGTACCCGTACCAGGGCGCGACCAATCCGTTCAAGCAACTCCTCGCCGAGTGGACTCCGGCGAAGTTTGCACCGGCGAAATCGCAACCGCGCAGTGGGCAGCAGGATGCGCTGCCGGCGAAGAAGGGCGATGGTCTTGTTGAGACCACGCGCACGTCTGGGGCTGCGGAGTTCATTCCCGACCACGCAACACCGGAGCAGGCCGCGTTTGCCGAGGATTTCTATGCGGGCACCACTTCGATCGAGGCGGCGGACGCCGAGGGCTGGGTGGTGTCGGTCACGCCCAGCGGCGGCTGGGTGCCAGCGGTGATTGCCGGGCATACCGGCATCGGCCTCAGCCAGCGGGCGCAGAGCTTCGTGACGGACGCAAAAGATGGCCCGTTCAACGTGATCGAGCCGGGCAAGCACCCGCGCGTCACACTGACACCGACGCTCGCACTCAAGGATGGCGCACCCTATCTCGCCATGGCCGTACAGGGCGGCGATTCGCAGGATCAGAACCTGCTGCAGTTCTTCCTCAACGTCGCCGAGTTCGGCATGACCGTGCAGCAGGCGAGCGAAGCGCCGAACTTCAACAGTTACCAGATGCGCTCCTCATTCGGCCTGCACGAGGCCGAGCCCGGCCGCATCCTGGTGGCCACCTCCCTGCCCGAGGCCACGCGAGCGGCGCTGCAGGAGATGGGTTATAAACTCGAGTACGCGCAACGCACGTCGGGGCCGATCAACGCGATCCAGTTCGACATCAAGCACCACAGCATGTGGGGCGGCTCGAGCAACCACGGCGAGGACTACGGCATCGCGTGGTGACCACACGGCGCGACACGCCACGCGGAACGCGGCGGCAGCTTGGACGTCTATCCACAAAGGCACCCATGCCGTAAGTCATGATTGTGGCCGTCCATATGTGCGAGTAGAGTGGCCGCACGGTATACGAGCCGACGCTGCCTCGTAAGGCGAGGAGGCAGCGCGGGCGCGGCGGACTCGCTGGCCCGATCTGCGATTGCAGATCTCACCCGAGAACATGCGACCAAGCGTCGCAAGTGACGTGTGCGTGAGTAGACGCGGGTACGGGCATGTACTCGCGCTCCCGCACGCGGCGGTTATTGGGAACGAACATGAACTTTAGGCGAAGTGAACTCAGCACCGCGGTGCGGGCCGCGTTGTCGCTTGGTGCATTGTTTGCCCTGGGTGGCGCCGTGCCGGTCTTGGCACAAGACCAGGGACAAGCCGATCAGGCCAATGCCAATCCGGCAGCAGCGCAGACCTTGAAGACCGTGGTGGTCACCGGATCACGTATCCGGCGTGTCGACATCGAGACGTCGAACCCGATCGTCACCGTGACCCCCGAACTCATCCAGCAAACGGGGTCCGTCACGCTCGGTGATGTCGTGCAAAGTCTGCCGTCGATCACGGGCACCAACTCCAGCCCGAACATCAACAATGCGGCCGGCGATGGTGCCGTGCGGCTCGGCTTGCGCGGCCTTGGGCCCAACCGGACGCTGGTGCTGGTTGACGGACAGCGCGTCATCAGCAACGACCTGAACGCGATTCCCGCATCGGCGGTCGACCATATTGAAGTGCTGACCAGTGGTGCGTCGTCGATCTATGGATCAGATGCGATTGGCGGCGTCATAAACGTGTTGCTGAAGTCGAACTACCAAGGCGCACAGCTCCAGCTCAATGACGGGATCTCCAGCCGTGGCGACAGCAAGACGCGTGGCGGGAATTTCGTCTTCGGACAGACGACGGATACCGGCAGTGTCATGGCTGGGGTCGATTACAACAAGATCGACGCCATCCCGGAGACTGCACGCGACGTTTCGAAGAACACCGTCTCCATTGCCGGCAGCACCAATACGCCGCCACACGTCTTTTTTGGCGGATCAAGTTTCACCCCACGAGGCTCCATCGTGCTGCCGAAATCGCTGCAGGGTGAATTCGGCTGCAAGACCGTATCGCTGAATCCATCGGCGGTGGGCAGCAGCGGGCCGACGACCTTGGCTGACTACCATTGCTTCAACCCTGAGGCGGACCGTTTCAGCTTTTCGCCCTATCGGCCGCTGACGACGCCACAGGAACGGACCAGCGCGTTCTTCAAGGGGCTGTACCACGTGACGAGCAATATTGACGCCACGCTGACCTACACACACAACAAGACGAGTTCCGGCTTCCAGTTGGGCCCGCCGGTGTGGGGCAACAATGTCGGCGCGATCCTGTCCAAGGACAGCATCTACAATCCGTTTGGGATCGACTACACGCCGACCAACGGAAACATCTTCCGTTCCCGCCTCGTGCCGATGGGTAATCGGTTTACCGCCATCACGACCACGACGGACCAGGTGAATTTCGCCCTCAAGGGCAATCTGACGGTATTCGACCAGGATTGGACTTGGGATGTCGGCTACAACTTCGGCCACATCAGCCAGGATCGGTCGGTTCGGGGCTTGGCGAATCTGGAAGTGTTGAACCCGGGCTTGGGGCCGTCCATGTTTATCAACGGCGTGCCTACCTGCGTGGGTACCGCCGGTGACCCGAGCACGGCGATTGCGGGTTGCACCCCATGGGATACGTTCAACTTGAATAACCCCGCCTCGGAAAAGGTACAAAGTTCTGCCACTTCGCCAGCGGGCAACAGCCTGATGTCGATCGAGAGGGTGAAGCACGTTGACGTGAGCGGTGGCTTGATCGACTTGCCGGCCGGAACGGCGCAGTTGGCCCTCGGTGCGTCGTGGCGCTCCGAATACACCACGAGCAAGGTGGACCCGGTGCTGCTCATCAACGACCTGGGGACCTGCACGTTCAGCAGCCAGTGCAGTTCGCCACTGCATGGCGGATTCAGCGTCAAGGAAGCATATGGCGAGCTGTTCGTTCCGGTGCTCAAGGAATTGCCGCTGGTGTACTCCTTGAACCTGGATGTCGGCGACCGCTATTCGAAGTTCAGCGACTTCGGGAGCACCAGCAATTGGAAGGTCGGTCTTGAATATCGACCCATTCGCGACTTGTTGCTGCGCGGGACCGTGGCCAAGGTGTTTCGTGCGCCGACGATTGGCAATCTGTTCGCGGCACCCGGTGCATTCGGTCAAGTCATCAACGCCGACCCATGCGACCATACGACGGTGGCAAACGCGGCCTGTATCGGCGTGCCACTCGATGGGACGTTCGTGAACCAGCAAGTAGCCAGCCATCAGCAGACCAATGTCTTGGCCTCTGGCTCCGCATTTGCGGGATTCCCGCTCAAGCCGGAGCAGGGCAAGTCATTTGACTTTGGCGCCGTGTATTCACCGGACTACCTGCCGGGCTTCTCGGCCAGCGTCGATGCATGGCGCATCTACCTGAAGGATGTCATCACGAATGTTTCTGGCCAGACCGTGCTCAGCGCCTGCTTCAACGGCGTCAGCCAGTTCTGCCCCCTGATACAGCGCTTTGGCGCGACCACTGAAAACCCGGGACAGTTCATCCGCATGTTGCTGCCCACGGTGAATCTCGGACGGGTCGACGTTTCAGGTACGGACTTGCAGGCCACATATCGACTGCCCGAGTTGCCGTTTGGGCAATTCGTGGCCAGCGTGCAGGCGACTTACCTCACGCGCTACGACTTGGAGACCGCGCCCGGGCTGGAAGGCAATCAGGTCATCCACCAGGCTGGCAATATCAACTATGACACGGACAACAGCCTCATGCCGCGGGTCCAGGGCTTGGCCAACCTGACGTGGAATCTGGGGCCGTGGAATGCGGCGTGGCGCATACGCTACATGGGTCCGTTCAATTTGGGTTCGCATGACCCGTCGCGTGGCTATAGCGGCATTCCCGGGTACAAACCGGATAATCCGCAGGTGCTGCGCTACGGAGCATATGTTTACAACGACGTATCCGCAGGTTATGAGATCAAGGCGATAAACACGCGGATCGATGTGGGCGTGAACAACCTGACGGACAAGCAACCCCCCATGCTGTATGAAAACAATGGTGGAGCGGGCAACGGCAACACGGCAACCAATTACTTCGATCCGATCGGGCGATTTTATTGGGCGCGGCTGACTTACCGGTTCTGAGCCAGCGGCTTGGGCGTGTTCGTCCGTGCCCGTAGGTGAACGCGGCGCAGCCAGCCTGCGCCGCGCATGCATTGCCGCAACTCCCGGGTTCGCGTGCAACGCCCGAGTGCCATTGGCCGAGGCGCTTGCCGGTACGATAGACCCCTGAAGGGTGCCCCACCGCCCATCTGCGGTAAGTGGCGGGCGGCGGGGCCACGATTGACGGTGGGTCGGCGAATGAATCGAGCGTTGCGTGTCGGCATCCTTGGCCATGGGCGTTTTGGGGCGGCACTTGCCGGCTTGCTGGCCGAATATCATTACCCATGGCGCGCCTGGGACGCGGGCCCGTCGGTACCCGGGCCGCATGCTGCGAGTGACGCAGCCGACTTGCTGGCCGGTGCCGATATCGTGGTCATTGCGGTGCCGGTGAGCGTGTTTGCCACGGTACTGCGCGATCTGCGTCCGCATTTCAGCGCGCGGCACCAAGTGCTGGATGTGTGCAGCGTCAAGCAGGGCCCCTGCGCGCTGATGGACGAGGTGCTGGGGGCGGACATCCCGCATGTCGGCTGCCATCCGCTCTTCGGCCCGCTCAGCATTGCCCGCGCCGAACCGCTGCGCACCGTGATCTGCCCGAGTCCACGTCACCCCGGAACCGCGACGCAGGCACGGGAGTTCTTCGCCTCGATCGGCAGCGAGATCGCGGAGATGACGCCAGCCGAGCACGACCGCCACATGGCCATGACTCATGCCATGGCGTTTTTCCTGGCGCGCGGCCTCCTGGAACTCGGCGTCGGCGAAGACTTGCATTGGACACCGCCGAGCTTTGCCGCCCTGGCCTCGTCGATTGCCGCGGTGCGGGCCGACGCCGGACACTTGTTCAACGCGATCCAACGGGAGAATCCCTATGCCGCGGCGACCCGCAAGCGCTTGATCGAGGCCTTGACCCTGATCGACCAGCGCGTGTTGGCGGCGCCAGTGGACCTGGGTGTGCTGTCCGTGCCTGCTGTCCGCAGCGGCGGCGCCGAAGCCGGCGCGGCGCGGGATGCGATGGAACGTGTCGACGAGGTGGATCGTGATCTGCTCAACCTGCTGCAACGTCGGCGCGAACTGTGCGCTCGCGCGGCGGCGCTGCCAGATGCGACACCGGCGGCGACCGGGTCGGATGCCGAAGGCGTGGAACAACTGCTTGCACGCCTTGGGGTGGCGAATGCCGGCGACCTGCCGCCGGAGCATCTGCGTGCCGTCTTCCGCCAAGTCCTCGCCTTGTGCCGCGCGCAAGGAGGCGTGCCACCCGGCGCAGTGCAGTCGGCGGATCGCTGAACGGTACGCGCGACTGGACAGGCGGTATCCCAGGCACCGGTGTGGCGCTTGCGCGTGCGAGGTGCCGCAGCGGAAACTCAGGGGTCGACGAGCGCCTGTTGCAAGTCGGCGATCAGGTCGTCGGCATCTTCCAGGCCGATCGAGAGCCGCAACAGCCCCGGCGGTGACTTGCTGTGTTCGCCCTCGGCGGCAGCGCGGTGTTCGATCAACGATTCACAGCCACCCAGCGACGTCGCGTTGGTAAAGACCTTGACCTTGCGCACGGCGGCGGCGGCAGCGGCGTAACCGCCACGCAACTCGATACTGAGCATGGCGCCGAAATCGCGCATTTGGCGGGTGGCCAACGCGTGCCCCGGATGGCCTGGCAGGCCCGGGTAGTGCACGCGCGCCACCGCCGGGAAGGCGGCCAGCGCGGTGGCCAGCCGGTGGGCGTTCGCGCAGTGCAGGGCCACGCGTGCCGGCAGGGAACGGCAGCCACGCAGGATCAACCAGGCGGAGAAGGGCGAGAGGATGGCGCCGGACAACAGGCGCCGTGCGCGGATGGCGGCATGCCGGGCGTCGTTGCGCGCGAACACCAAAGCCCCACCCAGCACGTCGCTGTGGCCGCCGAAATACTTGGTGGTCGAGTGCATGACGATGTCGGCGCCAAGTTCCAATGGCTGCTGCAGCACCGGCGTGGCGAAGGTGTTGTCACAGACGCACAGCGCATCATGGGCATGGGCGACGCGCGCCAGTTCGGCTATGTCGCTGACCCGCAGGCAAGGGTTGGACGGCGATTCGACCCAGAGCAGGGCGAGGCCTGGCGCGCAGGCGCTGCGTACTGCCTCGAGGTCGGTGGTGTCGATGGTGACGACCTCGACGCCGCGCGCAGGCAGCACCTCGCTGGCGAACGCGCGTAGCCCGACATAGCAGTCCTCAGGGAGTACTACGCGCTCACCGCGCTGCAATTGGTCGAGCACGGCGGCAATGGCCGCCATGCCGGAGGCATAGGCCAGCGCGCAGGCACCGCCTTCGAGTGCGGCCAGCGCCGATTCCAGGCGCCGCTGGGTCGGATTGTCATCGCGCTGGTAACTGAAGGCGCCAGGCTTCTCGCCTTGCGGGTCGTGCGTGAATGTCGTGGACAGGTGGATCGGCGGTGCCACGGCACCGGTTTCAGCATCAGGCTCGGCGCCGGCGTGCACGGCCAGCGTGTCAAATTTCAAGCTCATCATTCCCTCTCCGTGGCGTACCAATCGCCATTCTGTTCTCCACGATAGCCCAAAGCCCGGCCCGCCTGCGTCGGGGCAGGCGCGTCCGGCCGTCGCCGTACGGGTCAGTTGATGCGCGGGATGCGGGGGGTCGCATTGCGGATACCGGACGGCGATCCCGGATCCGGCGCGTACACCGGCTTCGGCGGCGTGAAGAGCAGTATCCGGTGCTGGAACAGCGGACTAGGTTGCCGCGTGCCAGGGAGGCTGCTCCGGTTGGCCAAGGCCAGGCGATGGCCATCGATATGTACCCAGTACCAGGAGCCCGGCGGTACCGGCGAAGTCGATACGTAGGCGAACTGGGCGTCGTAATCACCGCCTGGACGCGGCGTCGTGACGAGCGCGAGGTTCATCACGAATTGGCTGGGCACCGGCTTGCCATGGACGATGGCGGGGCCCGTGATGCGCTCGCTGAGGTCGGCCAGCAGCAGCCGATTGAGGGCCGGCGGCAGTCGCGTGGCCGGCGAGGCGTCGGTAACCTTGCCCTGGGCGTTCACGTACACCAGGACCGGCAGGACCTTCGACGGGAATTCGTTGAGCGAGCCAGTACCGCCAGCCAAGGCACTGCCGGTGATGGCAGCCAAGGCTGCGCATAACGCGATGGTCTGGAGTGGTTTCATGGCACAGCCTCCGTGTTTCGTTGGCCTGGTGCGGTGAGGATCCGTGCATGGCGCGGAGCCATCTGGCAGCGGCCTATGCGTCCTCCTGCAGCGCCGCCTCCAGGGTCGGAATCCATTGTGATCCTTTTGCCGGCAGGCGACTCATTGCAACTGGACTTGCACGAACTGCCGCGGCGGCCGATACAGGGTTGGAAACAGCTGCTGCAGGTGCGTGACCTTTGGTCGGTCGTTGATGACGATGTAGGGTGCGTCCGGGTGCTCGTCGAAATAGCCCTGATGGTAGGGCTCGGCCGGGTAGAACGCCGCGAGCGGCTGGACCGCGGTGGCGATGGGCCGCGCGAAGACCTTGGCCGCGGCGAGTTGGGCGAGGTATGCGGTGGCGATCCGCCGCTGTTCCTCAGTGGTATAGAACAACACCGAGCGGTATTGGCTGCCGACGTCCGGCCCCTGCCGGTTGCGCTGGGTCGGGTCGAGCGCCACCGAGAAGAACACCCGCAGCAGCATGCCATAGCTGACGCGCGCCGGGTTGAAACTCACCCGGACCGATTCGGCGTGGCCGGTGTTGCCCTGGCTGACCATGGCGTAGTGGGCCGTGGCGGCGTTGCCGCCGGCGTATCCGGCGACGGCCTGGTCGACGCCCCGTATGCGCTCAAACACGGCTTCGATGCCCCAGAAACACCCGCCGGCAAACACGGCAACCTCCTCCTTGGGTCCCTGGACCTGGGCTTGGTCGAGCGCCGGCGGCGGCATGACCTGCGCGTCGTTCGCAGCGGATACGGCGGTGCATGCGGCAAGTGCCAGTGCCAACGCTAGGCCGACCAGGATGCGCAGCAACGATGCGGCGTTCATGGCTGGTCTCCCGGCCGTGTGTGAAGTTGCGGGCAACGCAGGCACGACATCGTTCACGCCCTGGCCAGAGGCACGAAGTGGAGCGCCGGCGAGTTCATGCAATAGCGCAAGCCGGTGGGCTGTGGGCCATCGTTGAAGACATGCCCGAGATGACTGTTGCAGCCGGCGCAGGACACCGCGATGCGGGTCATGCCGAAGCTGTAGTCGGTGGTTTCGATGATGTTGCGCCGGGCCATGGGTTGGTAAAAGCTGGGCCAGCCGGTACCGGAATGGAACTTGGTGTCGGCGTCGTAGAGTGCCGTCGCGCACGCGGCGCAGCGGAAAATGCCGCGGCCGTAGAAGTTCCAGTACTTGCCGGTGAATGGCCGCTCGGTGGCGGCCAGGCGCATCTGGTAATACGCCGCTGGCGAAAGCCGCTCGCGCCACTGGGCCTCGGTCAGCACCAGGCGCGGCACCTCGCGCGTGCCAAGGTCACGGCCGTCGTCGCCGAAGATTTCCAGCAGCACGTTGCCCGGCACGTCGGTAGGCGTGTTCGCGGCTGCGCGCAGGCGTGGCACCACGGCCAGCGCGCCCAGGGCCAGCAGCGAGCCACCGGCAAGCGCGGCCTGCAGGAAGTGGCGTCGATCACTGCGCAGTGTTTCATCAATACGCGACATGGCTACCTCCATCCGGAACGCAGCGGGAGACCGCCTGCGTCAACCGAAAGTAAACGCGTAGGCCCGTACACCGGGGTCCAGGAACTCGATTTCAAACAGTCGCTCGCCGCTGCCGTTGGCCTGCCGCACCAACTGGTATAGCCGCTGTCCGGTTACGACACCGTTGCCGTCGGCGTCGGTATCCATGCCATGGTCGGCACCGGGTGCCTTGCCATCGAGGGTGACGCGGAATCGCACGGGCTTGCCGTCACTGCCGGGGCCGAGCACCAGGTGCAGGTCGCGGCCGCGGAAGCGGTAGATGATGCGCCCACCGGCCTGCTCCAGTCGCGCATCCTGGCGGCCGACCGTCCAGCGCCCGTCGAGCGCCCACTGGTTGGTTCGCAAGCTGGCGGGAGTGCGGTAGTTCCACGGGTCGTTGTGCGCGACTTGGCCACCGGCGAAATTTTCTGCCCGCGAATAGCCGACGTAGGTCTCGGGCGAGATGGTCATGTCACCCGATGGCGCCGCCTCCACGCCGCCGCGGTTGTCGCTGACGTAGCCTCCCGGGAGGTTCTTCTGGCCTGCGGCGGTCAAGAGTTCGCGGATGATGTCCTCGCTCTGCCGGTAGGCGCCTTCGCCGTAGTGGTGGTGCCGGATCCGCCCGTGCACATCGATAAAGTAGTGCGCCGGCCAATACTGGTTGTTGAAGCCGCGCCAGATCGCGTAGTCATTGTCCGTCGCCACCGGATAATCCACGCCCAGATCCTTGATTGCCTTGGCGACGTTCTTCGGATCCTTCTCGAAGGCAAACTCAGGCGAGTGCACGCCGATGACGGCCAGGCCGTGGTCCTTGTATTTGTCGTACCAGCCGCGCACATACGGCATGGCACGCAGGCAGTTGATGCAGGAGTAGGTCCAGAAATCGACCAGCACCACCTTGCCGCGCAGCGACCGGGTGGTGAGCGGTCGGCTGTTGAACCACTGTGTGGCACCGGCGAGCGAGGGCATTTCGCCCTCGAATGGCAGCTCCTGGCCGGGTTGCCGCGTGGGTTCGGCAGCCCGCGCGGGGCGCACGGCATCGATCAGGTGCTGCTCGAGGCCGCCGGTGGCAGCCAGCGAGACGCGGGTGAGCACGCCGGTGTCCAGCCCCAGGGCAATCGACGCCACGCCGCACAGCACCAATACGCCCAGCGCCCGGCGCAGCCATTCTCCGGTACCAATAGAGCGTTTCATCCAAGCAAACACCTTGCCTCCGAGCAACAGCGCCACGCCCAGGGAAGTTGCCGCGCCGGCCGCATAGGTGAACAGGAGCAAGGTGGTCTGCACGCTTGCACCGTACAGCGCCGCCGCGGTCAACAGCAGGCCCAGGATAGGCCCGGCGCAGGGTGCCCACAGCAAGCCGGTGGCCACGCCAAGCCCGGCGGAACCCCATACCGAATCGCCGTCGTTGGCCGAACGTTGCGAGAGGCGATTGCCGAGCGCGACGAAAGGGCGGCTCAGCCACGCCGCCAGCCGCGACGACAGCAGTGTGGCACCGAGTATCGCCAGCACGACCAGCGCCGCGTAACGTCCGTACTGGTTGGCGTGGATCGCCCAGCCGCCACCGACGGCGGCAAGCGTGGCAACCGCGGCGAAGGTGAGTGCCATGCCGATGAGCATGGGCAGCCCGTTGCGCCGGAACGGCCGGTCGGCACGCGCGAACACGAACGGCAGCACGGGCAGGATGCACGGGCTGAGGATGGTGAGAATGCCACCGAAGTAGGCGATGAACAGGATCAGCATGGCGGGAGATCTATGCGGACTTGTTGGTTGTTCGCCGGCGGGTCCGTGCCGGTTACACCGTTATGCCATGGTCGACGTAACCGCAGCGTTCGCTGTGGCGAATGGATCAAGGTACCTGCCACTGTGGAGCGGCGATGCCGTGCAGCTTGACCACCACGGGCACTATGGTCTTTGATGATGCATCGCCATGCCGGGTGAGTGACCCGCACATGCCCGTCGAGTCCAACGCTGCCAATGAGAGTCCCAGCCAGCGCCGCACGGTGTGGATGGTTGCGGCCCAGGCCGGCGATCGCCGTGCCTACGAACGGCTGTTGGCCGACTCGATTGCCCTGATCCATGTGGCGGCGCGACGTGCCGGCGTGGCGCCCGACCATGTCGATGACGTGGTGCAGGAAACGCTGCTTACCGTGCATCGCGTGCGCCACACGTTTGATCCGACGCGCACGTACGACGCCTGGCTCGTAGCGATCGCGCAGCGTCGCGCGATCGACGCCTTGCGCCGCCGCGGTCGCCGCGACCGCCGGGAAGTGCACGACGAGTTCGCACTGGAGCGGCATCCCGACAGCGATGACGCCAGCGCCGCGACCGAGTCTGCGCAACGTGCGCGACGCCTGCGCCTGGCGATCGCCGAGCTGCCCCCTGGCCAACGCGAGGCGGTGGAGCAGCTCGGCCTGCGTGAACACTCGCTGCGCGAGGTGGCCGAGTCGACCGGGCGCCGCACCGGCGCGTTGAAGGTCAACCTGCATCGGGCGTTGAAGACGCTGCGCGAGCGCTTCCACGGAGAATCCTGAAACCATGTCCGTATCGACGTCTTCGCACAGCGTACTGATCGAGCGCCTCGGTGGCGCACTGGTGCCGGTGCAGCGCCTCGCCCCACCATGGCGGCGGCTGCTTGGCTGGCTGCTCGTCGTCGCCGTGATCGCGCTGGCGCTGTTCGCACACTACAGCCCGGACGGCATGCTGCAGCGCTGGGCAGCGGCGCCGGACCTGGGGTGGGCGGGCCTTGGCGCGGCGCTCACCGCGATCTGCGCCGCGTGGGCCGCGTTGAGCCTGAGTGTGCCCGGGCGTCGCGCGCTCTGGGCGTGGCTGCCGTTGCCCGGGGTGGTGTTGTGGATGGGCGCGAGCGGACTCGGCTGTCTGCGTGTGTGGTTTACGCCGGACCCGCAGGTTGCCGCGCTGGCGCAATCCGCCGACTGCCTGGTCTTCATCGTCGGCCTGTCGATCCCGTTGTCCGCGCTGTTGATCCTCCTGGTGCGCCGCGCCTGTCCGCTGCGCCCGGTGCTGACGGCCGTGATGATCGGACTCGCCAGCGCGGCGGCATCGGCCTGCCTGCTGGAAATCGGGCATGCCGAGGCCTCCGCGGCGACGGACCTGTTGACCCATGCGCTGGCAGTGGCGCTGGTCGTGGCCGTCAACGCCGCAATGGGCGGACGGCTGCTTTCCCGGGCGTGATGCCTGTGCAGCGCGCGCGTCGCGTGTTGCCCCAGACAGCCACACATCCGGTGTAACCCGACGGCACCGCGGGGCGAATATCTCCACGACTCCGGGGCGGCAGGCAGCACTCCTCACGTGCGGACAACGGCCAGACGGCCTGGAGATGATCATGCAGGATTCACCCACGACATCCGCACCACCACGCCATCGCACCGGTGCGTGGCTGCTGATCACGGGAGCAGTGCTGGCGACTGCCGCTGCGTTCGCCTACGTCGGCGGCTGGCTGGCGCCGGGCCGGCTCACTCCCGACCGTCTGGTAAACCAGTTGCAGGACAACGCCGGCACGTTTGCCGGCTTCCGTCGCAATCACGCGAAAGGCGTGTGCGTGAGCGGCTGGTTCGACAGCAATGGCGCGGCGCAGGCGTATTCCGTGGCGCAGGTCTTCGCACCCGGGCGTACTCCGGTGGAAGGCCGCTTCGCGATCCCCGGCGGCAACCCGTATGCCGCGGACAGCAGCGTGCCGATCCGCAGCATGGCCTTGCGCTTCACGCAGGCAAACGGCCAGCAATGGCGCACCGGCATGAACAGCATGCCGGTGTTCGCGGTGGGCACGCCGGAGGCCTTCTACGCGCAGTTGCAGGCGATGCAGCCGACCGCCGCAACTGGCGAGCCGGACCCGGCAAAGGTGGCGGCGTTCTTCGCTGCGCATCCAGAGACCGGACCGTTTCGCGCCTGGGCAAAGACCGCCAGGCCGTCGGCCAGCTATGTCACGGAGAGCTACTGGAGCCTCGATGCGTTCGTGCTCACCGATGCCCACGGCCAGCGCCAGGCGGTGCGTTGGCGCATGGTGCCGGAAGCAGTGGCAACGGACGATGTCACACGCGAGGCGGGGGATGCCGACTATCTGGCGTCCGACCTGGGTCGGCGCCTGGCGCAGGGTCCGCAGCGCTGGAAGCTGCAGATCACGCTGGCGAATCCGGGCGACCCGACCAACGACGCGTCGAAGGCGTGGCCGGGCGATCGCCGCACAATCGACGCCGGCACGCTCGTGCTCGTCCGCGCCGAGCCGCAGGACAGTGGCAGCTGCCGCGACGTCAATTTCGACCCACTGGTGCTGCCTGATGGCATCGCCGGGTCCGATGATCCATTGCTCGCGGCGCGCTCCGCCGTCTACGCGAACTCCTACTTGCGCCGCACCAGCGAGGAGGCGCATTGGCCCGGCACCCCAGCCGTCCGCCCGCAGCCGGAGCACCAGCCATGAGGTCCGACTCACAGATGTTTGTGCCCATTGCGCGCGTTCTGCACTGGTTGCTGGCGGCGATGATCCTGACGATGCTGTTTGTCGGCATCGGCATGGTTGCGTCGGTATCCGCACGCCACGACTGGCTGGTGAATTTGCACAAGCCGCTCGGCATCGCGATCCTGCTGCTGGTCCTCGTGCGCGTAGT
Source organism: Rhodanobacter sp. FW510-R10 (assembly GCF_058781105.1). Taxonomy (NCBI): domain Bacteria; kingdom Pseudomonadati; phylum Pseudomonadota; class Gammaproteobacteria; order Lysobacterales; family Rhodanobacteraceae; genus Rhodanobacter; species Rhodanobacter sp. FW510-R10. The sequence continues at coordinate 2,168,353 of NZ_JBYSWL010000001.1, forward strand.
GGTGCGCTGGCGGAATCCGCCACCTGCCTTGCCGGCGGATCTTCCCGTGCTGCAGAAGCTGGCCGCGCATGCATCGCACTGGCTGCTGTATCTCCTCATGCTGGCGCTGCCGCTGGTCGGTTGGGCGATGCTCTCGGCGGGCGGCTACCCGGTCATGCTCGGCTCCTCGCTGCGCTTGCCGCCGATCTTTCCAGCCGGTCCGGTTGGTTTCGCGGTCCTGCGGCACCTGCACACCTGGCTCGCGCTGCTGCTGTTCGCGACCTTCCTCGCGCATATGACCGCGGCCTTGTACCACGGGCTGATTCGCCGCGATGGCGTGCTGTCGAGCATGACGTGGCGTCGCCGTGCACGTGGCGCAACGGACGATTGAAGCCAGCGTGCCGCATGGCGCTGGACTGCGCAACGGGAAACGGCGTCGCATGAATGCGCCGCGGTCCTGACCCAATCGTCTTGGCGGGTCCAGGCGTCCGCGCGAGGCCAAGGACATGGCCCGCGGGTGGGCTCGTGCCGTGACGTCGCGCCGAAATGTCACACCATCTCGAAGACGCCCGCGGCGCCCATGCCGGTGCCGATGCACATGGTGACCATGCCGTATTTCTGCTTGCGCGCGCGCATGCCGTGCACCATGGTCGCGATGCGGATTGCGCCGGTGGCGCCCAGGGGATGGCCGAGCGCGATCGCGCCGCCGTGCGGATTGACCTTGGCCCGATCGAGGTCGAGGTCATGGATGACGGCCAATGCCTGCGCGGCAAACGCCTCGTTGAGCTCGATCCAATCCAACTGGCCCTGGCTGATGCCGGTCTGCTTGAGCGCCTTGGGGATCGCTTCCTTCGGCCCGATGCCCATGATCTCCGGCGGCACGCCGGCGACGGAGAAGCCGACGAAGCGGGCGAGGGGCTGCAGGCCGTAGTCCTTGATCGCCTGCTCGCTGGCCAAGAGCACGGCACCGGCGCCGTCGGACATCTGGCTGGAGTTGCCCGCCGTGACGGTACCGCCGAGCTGGCCGTTGCGGAACACGGTCTTGAGCTTGGCCAGCACTTCGGGCGTAGTACCGGGGCGCGGGCCTTCATCGTTCTCGATGAGGCGACCGTCAGTCCGGATGCTGCGGTGGGCGAGGTCGGGATAGTGATCGTCGATCTGGAATGGCGTGATCTCGGCCTTGAACTCGCCGGCGGCCTGGGCGGCGAGGGCGCGGCGGTGGCTTTCCACGGCAAAGGCGTCCTGCGCCTCGCGGCTGATTTTCCAGCGCGTGGCGACGTTCTCGGCAGTGATACCCATGCCATAGGCGATGCCGATGTGCTCGTCATTGAAGATGGCCGGGTTCATCGCGACCTTGTGCCCCATCATCGGCACCATGCTCATGCTCTCGGTGCCGCCGGCCAGTATCAAGTCCGCCTCGCCGAGGCGGATGCGGTCGGCCGCCATCGCGACCGACTGCAGGCCGGAGGAACAGAAGCGGTTCACGGTGACGCCGGGCACGTGGTCGGGCAGGCCAGCCAGCAGCAGGCCGATGCGCGCCACGTTCATGCCTTGCTCGGCCTCGGGCATGGCGCAGCCGATGATGACGTCCTCGATGCGGCCCGGATCGACGCCCGGTGCTTGCGCGAGCACGGCGCGGATCACGTGGGCGAGCAGGTCGTCTGGCCGGGTGTTGCGGAACACGCCGCGCGGTGCCTTGCCGACCGGTGTGCGCGTAGTGGCGACGAGGTAGGCGTCTTGGACTTGCTTGCTCATGGTTCTTGCTCCGTGGCGTCGCGCTGGGAGCGGCGACGCGTCTTGGTTGTTCATCATTCCAGGTGACAGGAGGGTCAGTTGCGCAAGGGCTTGCCGGTGGCCATGGTGTGGGCAATGCGCGCCTGCGTCTTCTGGGTCCTGGCAAGCGCGACGAAGTGCTTGCGCTCCAGGTCGAGCAGCCAGGTCTCGTCGACCAGCGAGCCGCGTTCGATCACGCCGCCACACAAGGTGTCGGCGATGCGCGTGGCGATGTCCATGTCATGCTCGGAAATGAAACGGCCGGCCAGCATGTTGACCAGGGTCGCCTTGAACGTGGCCGTGCCGACGTCGCCGGCGACCGGGATGGCGCGGGCGGGCAGCGGCGGGCGATAGCCGGTTTCGGCCAGGGTGCCGGCGACCTGCCTGGCCACGTACAGCAGCTCGTCGACGTTGGCCACCACGACGTCGCTGTCGCGCAGCAGGCCAAGCCGCCTGGCGTCCAGCGCGCTCGCTGAAACCTTGGCCATGGCGACGGTCTCGAACACCTTCTTCAAAGCCTCGAAGGGGTCGGTCGGATTCGCGTGGGCAGCGCGGATCGCCAGCTCGTGCAGACCCCCGCCCGCGGGCAGCAGGCCGACACCGGCCTCGACCAGGCCGATATAGCTTTCCAGCGCGGCCACGGTGCGCGCCGAGTGCATCTGGAATTCGCAGCCGCCGCCCAGGGCCAGGCCACGCACCGCGGCGACTACTGGCACCAGCGAGTACTTGATGCGCATGCTGGTGCGCTGGAAGTTCGCGACCATCTGCTCGAAATCGTCGTAGCGGTTGGTTTGCAGCAGGCCCAGCGCGCCTTTGAGGTCGGCGCCGGCAGAGAACGGTTCACCGGTCTGCCAGATCACCAGCGCCTTGAGCTGTTGTTCGGCGATACCAATCGCGTGCTGGATGCCGTCGAGCACATGGTCGTTGACCGTGTGCATCTTGGTCTTGAATGAGACGATGCCGATGCCATCGTCGCCCAGCGTCCACAGGCGGATGCCGTCGTTTTCCCACACGGTGGCGCCGCGGTCGTGGCGTTCGCCCAGGATCGGGTCGGGGAACAGTTGGCGCCGGTAGACCGGATGCTGCGAACGCGCCTTGTGCTTGCCATCGGCGGCGGACCACGAACCCTGCTTGCCGTGCACGCCCTCGCGGCCATCGGCGACCCACGCCGGCAGCGGCACCTCGCTCATGGCTTTGCCAGCCTCGATGTCTTCCTTGATCCACTGCGCGACCTGCCGCCAGCCAGCGGCCTGCCAGGTCTCGAAGGGGCCGAGCTTCCAGCCGTAGCCCCAGCGGATGGCGAGGTCCACGTCGCGCGCGGTATCGGCGATGTCGGCCAGGTGGTAGGCGGCGTAATGGAACAGGTCACGGAAGATGGCCCACAGGAATTGTGCCTGCGGATCGGCGGAAGCCCGCAGCTTGCCGAACTTCTCGGCTGGATCCTTGATGGCGAGGATTTGCGCGACTGCATCCGAGGCTTTCTGCTCAGCCGGGACGTAATCTTGCTTCGCGAGGTCAAGCACCAGGATGTCCTTCTTGACTTTGCGGTAGAAGCCGGCGCCGGTCTTCTGCCCCAGCGCGCCTTTCTCGATCAGGGCAGTGAGCCAGGCCGGGCTCTTGAAGTACGCATGCCACGGATCATCCGGCAAGGTCTCCGCCATCGTCGTGATGACGTGGGCCATGGTGTCCAGTCCGACCACGTCGGCGGTACGGTAGGTCGCGCTCTTCGGGCGGCCAATCGCCGGGCCGGTCAGCGCGTCGACCGTGTCGAAGCCGAGCTTGAACTGGTCGGTGTGGTGCATCGTTGAAAGGAGCGAGAACACGCCAATGCGGTTGCCGATGAAGTTTGGCGTGTCCTTGGCGATCACCACGCCCTTGCCGACAATCGTGGTCAGGAACGCTTCCAGGCCTTCAATGACGGCCGGGTCGGTGAGCCGGGTCGGGATCAACTCGACCAGGTGCATGTAGCGCGGCGGATTGAAGAAGTGCACACCGCTGAAACGATGGCGCATCTCCTCCGGCAGCGCCTCGGCCAGGGTGTTGACAGAGAGGCCTGAGGTGTTGGACGCAATGATCGCGGCCGGCGAGAGATGGCCGGCGATCTTGCGGAACAGATCGAGCTTCCAATCCATGCGTTCGGCGATCGCCTCGATCACCAGGTCCACGCCGTGCAACTGCTCCAGGTCGTCGTCGTAGTTGGCCGGAAAGATGGCGCCGCCCAGGCTGGTTTCCGCCAGTGGCGCCGGCGAGAGCTTTTGCAGGTTGGCAATGGCCTTGAGCGCGATGCCGCTCTTCGGGCCATCCTTGGCAGGCAGGTCGAACAACACGGTTTCCACGCCGGCGTTCGTGAGCTGGGCGGCGATCTGGGCGCCCATGACGCCGGCTCCGAGTACGGCGGCCTTGCGGATGCGCAGTGTGGAGGTAGGTCGCGACGCTGTGGTCATGTGTTTTCTCCGGATGTTGCGAACGCGGTCGTCATTGGCGGGTATGGCGGGCAAGCTCCGCGTTGGCCCAGTCCGGCAGCCGCAAAACGAATCAAATGTTGGGTGGTTTGCTCGTGATGCGCCTGTTCGCTGACGTTTTCGGCGCGCTGGATCATGCCGAAGCCGGACATGGCCAGGGTCAGCGCGCCGGTGACCAGGTCCATCCGCCAGTACAGTTCCACCTTGTCCAGATGGGGCAGCAGGCGTGCGAACTCGGCGGCGAAGCGGCGCATCACGTGGCCATAGTTTTGGGACAGTAGTTCGCGGAGGCGTTCGTCACGCTCGGCAAATGCACGGGCCAGCATGCGCATGAAGAGTTCGCCGCCAACGTCATAGGAGATTTCGAGCGCCGGGCGGATGTAAGCGTCCAACACCCGATCCAGTGTGATGTCGGGCCGGCCCTCGACCTTGTCCAGCGCGGCCATGCGCTGGGCGTTGAGCACGTCCAGGCGTCGCCGCAGTACCTTCTCGATCAGCTTTTCCTTGCAGCCGAAGTGGTAGTTGACCGCGGCAAGATTTACACCGGCAGCCGAGGTGAGCTCGCGCAGCGAGGCGCCATCAAAGCCGCGCCGTGCAAACAGCTCTTCGGCCGCCCGCAGGATCCGATCCTTGGTAGCTACCGTGGTGGGCATGTTGGGTGGGCACTCCGCACGAAAGCGATTCAAACGATCGTTTGATCATACGCGGCGGCTTCCGAGTGCGTCAAACCATGCGTTGACGCACAAAACACATGGGATTCAGATGGGTTAGAATCCGTCAACGTCTTGTGAAGCAAGTGCCCGATTTGCGTCGGGTTCTGTTGCCGCACCCTTTAGTCGGGGCAATCCGCGCCGACATGACCACTAATTCTTTGGAGCAACCTGCATGGCGCTGGAGCGCACGCTGTCCATCATCAAACCCGATGCCGTGGCCAAGAATGTCATCGGTGAGATCTATTCCCGTTTCGAGAAGGCTAGCCTGAAGGTGGTTGCCGCGCGCATGCGGCAGTTGTCGCGCCGCGAGGCCGAGGGGTTCTACGCCGTGCACCGCGAGCGCCCGTTCTTCAAGCCGCTGGTCGAGTTCATGATCTCCGGGCCGGTCATGGTCCAGGTGCTCGAGGGCGACAATGCGATCGCCCGGCATCGGGAGCTGATGGGCGCGACGAACCCGAAGGAAGCGGCGCCAGGGACGATCCGCGCCGATTTTGCCGAATCCATCGACGCCAATGCCGTGCATGGCTCCGACGGGCCGGAAACCGCAGCCACGGAAATCGCCTATTTCTTCGCGGCGACCGAGGTGCTTGCGAGGTGAGCCGTACACCCGGTCCATGACCGCAACAACAACGACCTGGAGCGTGGGGCGCCGGTCAACAAGAAGATGAATCAGGTATCCGCCATTCCATCCGATGCGACCGCGAAGATCAACCTGCTTGATCTCGATCGGGCGGGCCTGCGCAATTTTTTCCAGGAACTCGGCGAGAAGCCCTACCGCGCCGAGCAGGTCATGAAGTGGATTTACCACGGCCTGGAAGACGACTTCGCGAACATGACCGACGTGGGCAAGGCCCTGCGCGCCAAACTGGCTGAGGTTTGCCGCATCGGCCCGCCGGCCACCTTGCTGGACAAGGTGGCGACCGACGGCACGCGCAAGTGGCTGCTGGGCATGGATCACGGCAATGCAATCGAGACCGTGTACATCCCCGAGCCCACGCGCGGTACCTTGTGCGTGTCGTCGCAGATCGGCTGCGCGCTGAACTGCCGCTTCTGTTCCACCGGGGCGCAGGGGTTCAACCGTAACCTGTCGCCGGCCGAGATCATCGGCCAGGTCTGGGTCGCGGCCAAATATCTCGGCGAAGCGACGCACCAGAACCGGCGCATCACCAACGTCGTGATGATGGGCATGGGCGAGCCGCTGGCGAATTTCGACAACGTACTGATCGCCATGCGCCTGATGCGCGATGACCTGGGCTTCGGCCTGGCGGCAAAACGGGTGACCTTGTCCACGGCCGGCCTGGTGCCGCTGATCGACAAGCTCTCGGCCGAGATCGACGTCTCGCTGGCGGTTTCCCTGCATGCCGCCAATGACACGTTGCGTACCGAGTTGATGCCGATCAACAAGCGCTATCCGCTCACCGAATTGCTCGCCGCGTGCACCCGCTGGATTGCGCGCAAGCCGCGGACCTCGATCACCTTTGAATATACCTTGATGGATGGCATCAACGACCAGCCGGTGCATGCGCGCGAGCTGATCAAGTTGATGCGCGCCTTCCCGACCTGCAAGGTCAACCTGATCCCGTTCAACCCATTCCCGGGGACACAGTTCAAGCGTTCGCCGGCAAGCATGATCGAGGCGTTTCAGGCCGTGCTGATCAATGCCGGAGTATTGACCATGCTGCGGCGCACGCGGGGTGACGATATCGATGCGGCCTGTGGCCAACTTGCCGGCCAGGTCGTCGATCGCACGCGGCGCAGTGCCACGCTGCGCAGCCAGCGCCAGGCGGAGGGTGCCGTGCATGCGCTGTGACCGTCTCTTGCCCTTGCTGCTGGCCAGCTCGCTGGCCGGATGCGTCACGACCCACTCGGGTTCGGACACGTTGGCCAAGAACCTGCCGGCGACCAGCAGTGCGCAGAAGGCCCAGGACGCGGCGCGTGTACACACTGAGCTCGGCCAGCACTATATGGCCCAGGGCGACTTGCAGACGGCGCTGGAGAAATTGCAGCTGGCGCTGAAATTCGATCCCAACTACGCGCCGGCACATACCGTCCTGGGCGTGCTCTATGAGCGCATAAAGGAGCCGGCGAAGGCCGAAGAGCATTATCGTCGGGCTGTGGCCCTGGAGCCGGACAAGGGCGGCCCGAACAACAATTTTGGCCAGTTCCTGTGCAGCGTCGGCAAGTTCCAGGAAGCCCAGGGCTACTTCGAAAAGGCCATCGCCGATCCATTCTACGCGACGCCGGACGTGGCCTTGTCCAACGCCGGGGTCTGCCAGTTGAAGGGCGGATCGGAAGCGGCGGCGGAGGCCGACTTCCGTCGCGCGCTGGAACGCAACCCGGACAATGTGGAGGCCTTGTTCCAGTTGGCGCGGATGCTGTACGCCAACAATAATGCCTTCGGCGCCAGCGCGTTCATGCAGCGGCTCGATGCGCTCAATCAGCCGACTCCCGCCATGCTCAAGCTCGGTTACGATATCGAGTCCCGACTCGGACACCATGAAGGTGCCGCGACTTATGCCAAGCGCTTGCACGAACTGTTCCCGGATTCGGAACAGGCGCAAGCCATCAACAATACTGCCAGTCGATGACAAACGTGAACCAAGACATGTATGGACACGACGCCGGGCTGTTGCCAGCCGTCAGCCCGGAGACCGGTGCATCGTCGCCGGAAATGGCGCCGCCCGTGCAGGACGAGCGCAAAGATGCGGCCATGCCCGAGAGTTTCGGTGCGCGATTGCGTGCGGCGCGAGAAGCGCGCGGCCAGGATCTGGATGCTTGCGCGAGTGCGCTGCATTTGCCCGCGCGCGTGTTGCGCCAATTGGAAGCAGATGCGTACGAGGGTATGGACTCGCGGGTCTACCTTGTCAGCTACCTGCGCAGCTACGGCGCCTACCTCGGAGTGGACGCGGCAGCCATCGAGCGGGAACTCGAGCAGACTCGACATGCCGAGGTGCCGCTGGTCGTCACGGGAGGCGTGTCGCGTTCACGCTTCCTGCTCGACCGTTATGCCACGGCCGCGACCTATGTCGTGCTGACCGCGGTGATCGTGGTGCCGATGATCTGGCTTGGCGTGCACGGCACGCTGAATCGCGACCTCAGTAACCTGGCGCCGCTCGATGCGGCGCCCGTGGCGCAGCAGGAGGTTGCCACCCGGGCTGTCCCCACGGTGACCTCGTTGCGCCTGAACACACCCGGCGTAGTGGTGCCGATGGTGAACGAGCAGCCGCTGATGGCATCGATGGCACCGTTCCCGAACCTGGGCTACGACACGGTGCCGGAGGCCGCGGCCAGTGCCCAGCCTGCGCAGACGCCTGAGGGCGACCATCGCCTGAACCTGACCCTGAGTGCGCCAAGCTGGGTCGAAGTGGTCGGCAGCGACGGCGCGCGATTGGAATACGGTTTGCTGCCTGCGGGCAGCAGCAAGACCTATTACACCGACCAGCCGGTCGACGTGCTGATCGGCAACGTCAGTGGCGCCAACTTGAGTCTGGATGGAAGTCCGGTGGCGTTGGCCGATGCGCGCAACAGCAACGTTGCACGCCTGCGCGTGCAGATTGACGACGGCAAGGCCAGCGTGGCGGTCCGCTGAGACGCTGCGCTAGCGCGTCGATTCCTGCATTTCGGTTATGCTTGCCCGCTGCGCATCCGCTGCCGGGCAGGCATGTCCATTGGTCGGCAGGCTTGGGCGGACCAAGCGGTCAAACCACCGCAGTTCAAACGTTGGTGGGTTGCGGCCCATCCGGTTTTCCCGAAAGGTGACAGCATGGCATTCGAGGTTTACGACGACTACGAACAGAACGAGCGCGTGGTCAAATGGTTGCGCGAGAACGGGCTGTCCATCGTCATCGGCATCGTCATCGGCCTGGTCGGCATCTTTGGCTGGCAGCAATGGCGTGCGCATCAGGTGCGCACGGAAACCGCAGCCGCCGGGTTGTACCAGCAAGTCCAGAATGCCCTGGCGTCCAATCAGGCCGATATGGTCACCCGCGTGGCTGGCGAGCTCATGACGCAATATCCCAAGTCCACCTATGCGGTATTTGCCGCCAGCGACCTGGCGCGCGAGCAGTCCGGTGCTGGCGATCTCGCCAAGGCGGGCAGCTCCCTGCAGTGGGCGATCGAGCATGTGGGCGACAAACCCTTGAAGTCCCTGCTGCAGATTCGCCTGGCCCGGGTCGAGCTGGCGCGCGGCGATGGCAAGACCGCGCTGACCACGCTCGATGCGGTCCCGGCAGGAGGTTTCGTCGGCCTGGTGCAGGAACTTCGGGGAGACGCCCTGGTCAAGCTGGGACGCGCCGATGACGCGCGCAAGGCCTATACGGCCGCCATGTCCGCGCTCGCTGCGGATGCTCCCGAACGCGGTGCACTGAAGATGAAACTGGATGACTTGGCGGTACCCGGGGAATCAGCGCAGCCCGGGAAACCCGAAGCATGAGTCGGACGTCGGCAAAATCCACCTTGGCTGTGGTGCTGCTCGCCACGCTTGGCTTGGTGCTCGGTGGTTGCCATTCCTTCAAGAAGGAGAACGTGCAGCCGCCGACACCGCTGGCCAAGGACTTCCAGCCCAGCGTCGGGGTCACCCGGCTGTGGCGCGCCAGCGTGGGTGGCGGCGCCGGCAAGAGTGGTGTCCGGCTGCGGCCCACCGTGGTCGATGGCGTGCTGTATGCCGACAGTACCGACGGCACGCTGGCCGCATTCGACGTGACCGACGGCAAGAAACTCTGGTCCAAGAGTTCGCGCACGCATGGCTGGTTTGGCTGGGGCGACAAGAAGCGGACAGACGCGTTCTATGCCGGCGGGCCGGCCGTGGCTGGCGACCTGCTGGTGGTGGGTACCTTGGACGGCCATGTCTACGGGGTGGATGCCAAGAACGGCAACCGGCGCTGGGATGTCACCTTGAGCGCGTCGGTGCTGGCCGTGCCGAGCATCGTCGGCGATCTGGTCGTGGTGCGTACCCAGGACAGCCGCGTCTACGGGCTCAATGCCGCCAACGGCGACCAGCGCTGGGTCTATGACCAGACCGAGGTGCCGGTGCTCAGCCTGCGTGGCAATGGTTCACTGCTGGTGGCCAACGGCGTGGTGTTCATGGGCACCGATGACGGCAAGATCATCGCCTTGCGCCAGGACAATGGCAGCAAGCTGTGGGAGCAGAAGCTGGCCAGCGGCGAAGGGCGCACCGAGATCGATCGCCTGGATGACGCGGATGGCGCGATCCTGCTGCAGGACAAGACGCTGTACGCGGCGGCCTACCATGGCAACCTGATCGCGGTGGATGGACCAAGCGGGCGCCCGTTGTGGGGGCATCCGTTCTCGACTTACGTCTCGTTGGCAGCCGACGACAAAGCGGTCTTCGCGGTGGACGACCAGTCCCAGGTATGGGCCTTCGGCAAGGAGGGCGGCGCCGACATCTGGAAGAACGCCGCACTCAAGTACCGCTGGTTGACCGCGCCGGAAGTGCAGGGCAAGTACGTCGTGGTCGGTGATGCGGAAGGCTATCTGCACTGGCTGCAGATTGGCGACGGCGCGCTGGCCGCGCGTGAGCGCTTTTCCAAGCATGCCATCCGCGCGCAACCCCTGGTGGTCGGCGACGTGGTCTACGTCGAGGACGTGGAAGGCCGCATCGGGGCGTTTCGCCTCGCCCCGCGCTGAGACTGGCGCACGCATCGACGAGGGTGCGCCGGCCCGGGCCGGCGCCGGCTGCCGTGGCCATGTAGCCTGTACCGGCGCCCGTGGCGGGCGTTTTCAAGGCATTGCCGGCAAAATGTCCCGGCACTTGCAATCCCACTTCAGCCGGGCTGGCCCAGCATGTTGAGCGTCGTTGCACTCGTTGGTCGTCCGAACGTTGGCAAGTCGACCTTGTTCAACGTGCTGACGCGCAGCCGCGATGCGCTGGTGGCCGACGTGCCCGGGGTGACCCGCGACCGCCATTACGGCACCTGTCGCCTGGGCGAGCAGCCGTTCCTGGTGGTTGACACAGGCGGCCTGTCCGGGCTCGATGAGGCCATGGACGCACTTACCGCCAGGCAAGTGCGTGTCGCCATCGACGAGGCGCAGGTGCTGGTGTTCGTGGTGGATGCGCGCGATGGCCCGTTGCCGCAGGACCATGCCATCCTCGGTGAACTGCGCCGCAGCGGCAAGCCGGTCATCGTGGCCGTGAACAAGATTGACGGCGTGGACCAGGATCATGCGCTCGCCGAGTTCTCGGCCTTCGGCATGCGTAACATGGTCGCCCTGGCCACAGCCCACAATCGTGGAACTGCGGAGCTGCTTGCATCGCTGCAACAGGCCCTGCCGCCAACGGGCACCGATGCCCTTGCCACCGAGGCCGAGGATGACAGCATCCGGGTGGCCATTGTCGGCCGGCCGAATGCGGGCAAGTCGACGCTGATCAACCGGCTGCTTGGCGAGGAGCGCCTGGTTGTGTCCGACGTCGCCGGCACCACGCGCGACCCGATCGAAGTCAGCCTCGAGCGCGATGGCCGTCGCTACACCCTGATCGACACCGCTGGCATCCGGCGCAAGACCCGGGCCGCTGAGGCCGTGGAGAAGTTCAGCGTCATCAAGACCCTGCAGTCGATTGCCGCAGCCCAAGTGGTCGTGGTGATGATCGATGCGCGCGAGAACCTGGCCGAGCAGGACCTGAGCCTCATTGGACAGGTGCTGGAGGCCGGCCGCGCCCTGGTGATCGCCATCAACAAGTGGGACGGCCTGGACCGGCAGCAGCGTGAGGCATGCACCCGCGAGCTGGATCGGCGGCTGGGCTTCGTGCCTTGGGCCAAGCAGATCCCGCTGTCGGCGCTGCATGGTTCGGGCTTGCGCGAATTGATGCGTGCCGTGGTCCGCGCGCATGCCGCGGCGACCCGCGAACTGGTCAGCTCGGACCTGACCAGGACGCTGGAGCAGGCCTACGCAGCCTATCAGCCGCCACTGGTGCAAGGACATGCGCCGCGCCTGCGCTTTGCCCATCCGGGCGGGAGCAACCCGCCGACGATCGTCATCCACGGTACGCGCACCCGGCATATTGCCGCCGCCTACCAGCGTTACCTGGAGAACTTCTTCCGCAGCCGCTACAGGCTCGAGGGCACGCCGGTGCGCATCGTGTTCCGCGAGGGCGAAAACCCGTTTGCCGGACGCAAGAAGGTGCTGAGCAAGGAACAGGCGCAGCAGGCCAGGCGCCGGGTCACCCGCTTGATCAAGCGCACGCGATGAATCGTCGCTCCGACACGGCGAAACCGGGCGATCCGCCAGCGTTTGTACCGTCGGCGCGCAGCTTCGATAATGGTCGGCTCCGCACCCAGGCAGACCCATCATGAGCGCCCGCATCCTCGATGGCAAACGCATAGCGCACGAGCTGCTCGAGCGCGTCCGCGTGGGCGTCGACAGCCGCGTCGCGCGGGGTCTGGCGCCGCCCGGCCTGGCGGTCGTGCTGGTCGGGGACGACGCGGCCTCTTCGGTGTACGTGCGCAACAAGCGCAAGGCCTGCCAGCAGGTTGGGTTCCGCTCCTTCGATTACGACTTGCCGGCTGCGGTCTCGCAGGCCGAGCTGTTTGCCCTGATCGATCGGCTCAATGCCGATCCCGCCGTGCACGGCATGCTGGTGCAGTCCCCCTTGCCAGCGCACATCGACGAGGACGCCCTGGTCGATCGCATCGATCCGCGCAAGGACGTGGACGGATTCCACGCCGTCAACGTCGGCCGCCTGGTTTTGCGCCGCTTTGGCTTGCGACCGTGCACGCCGAAGGGGGTCATGACCCTGCTCGGGCACACGGATCGGCCGGTGCGCGGACAGCACGCGGTGATGATTGGCGTATCCAACCATGTCGGCCGGCCGCTGGTGCTGGAGCTGATGATTGCCGGCTGCACGACGACCGCATGCCACCGCTTCACCCGCGATCTCCCTGGTTACGTGCGCCAGGCGGACATCGTGATCGTCGCGGTCGGCCGGCCGGGCCTGGTGCAGGGCGACTGGATCAAGCCCGGCGCCGTGGTCATCGACATCGGCATCAACCGGCTCGCCGACGGGCACCTGGTGGGCGATGTCGACTTTGCTGGCGCGGTCGAGCGCGCGAGCTGGATCACCCCGGTGCCGGGCGGCGTTGGCCCCATGACCGTGGCCACGCTGATGGAGAACACGCTGGAGGCGGCGTGCGCCAGCGATGCGCGGGATGCGGCCGACTGAGTCAGCGCCAATGCCTGGCGAGGGTACGGCTGCCCGCGTATAATCGCGCTTTGCAGTAGGACATCCGTGTATGCGCATTCTCGCCGAGGCACTCACCTACGACGATGTGTATCTGCTTCCCGCGCATTCGCAGGTTCTGCCACGTGACGTGGACACTTCCTCGCGATTGACGCGCGGCCTGCGCCTGAACGTGCCGATCGTGTCGGCAGCCATGGACACCGTGACCGAGGCCCGCCTGGCGGTGACCATGGCCCAGTGCGGCGGCATCGGCATCATCCACAAGAACATGACCCCGGAGCAGCAGGCCGCCGAAGTCCGGCTGGTGAAGAAATTCGAGGCTGGAGTGATCCGCAGCCCCATCACCGTGGGCCCTGATACCTCGATCAGCGAGGTCCTGCGCCTGACCCACGCGCACAATATTTCCGGCGTGCCGGTGGTGGAGGGCGAACAGCTGGTCGGCATCGTCACCAGCCGCGACATGCGCTTCGAGCGCAAGCACGACGACCCGGTGCGCAACATCATGACGCGCAAGGACAAGCTCATCACGGTGCGCGAGGGGGCGAGCCAGGATGATGTGCTGGTGTTGCTGCACAAACATCGCATCGAGAAGGTGCTGGTGGTCAATGACGCGTTCCAGCTGCGTGGGCTGATCACGGTCAAGGACATCCAGAAGGCCCGCGACAACCCACATGCGGCGAAGGACGAACACGACACCCTGCTGGTCGGCGCGGCAGTCGGGGTCGGTGGTGATACCGAGCAGCGCGTGGCAATGCTGGTCGAGGCTGGCGTCGATGTCCTCGTGGTCGACACCGCGCATGGGCATTCACAAGGGGTGATCGACCGTGCCGCATGGGTGAAAAAGCACTATCCGCAGGTGCAGCTCATTGCCGGCAACATCGTCACCGGCGATGCCGCGCGTGCGCTGCGCGACGCGGGCGTGGACGCGGTCAAGGTGGGCGTCGGCCCCGGCTCCATCTGCACCACGCGCGTGGTTGCCGGCGTCGGCGTGCCGCAGATCTCCGCGATCGATATGGTCGCCACCGTGCTCAAGGACGAGATTCCGCTGATCGCCGATGGCGGCATCCGCTATTCGGGCGATATAGCCAAGGCGTTGGCTGCCGGCGCGTCCAGCGTCATGCTCGGCTCGATGTTTGCCGGCACGGACGAATCACCTGGGGAGATCGAATTGTTCCAGGGCCGCTCGTACAAGACCTATCGCGGCATGGGCTCGATCGCCGCCATGCAGCACGGCTCGCGCGACCGCTACTTCCAGGACGATATCGACAACGCCGACAAGCTGGTGCCCGAAGGCATCGAGGGTCGCGTGCCTTATCGCGGCCCGCTGCGGAACATCATCCACCAGCTGGTGGGCGGCTTGCGGGCGTCGATGGGCTATCTCGGCGCGGCCGCGGTGGAGGATGTGAGGCACAAGGCGGAGTTCGTGCGCGTGACCACGGCGGGCGTCACCGAGGCGCACCCACACGACATCCAGATCACCAAGGAAGCGCCCAATTACCGCCTGCACTCCTGAGCCGGTTGCCCGTGTGGCGGCGACGGCATCGACCCTGGCGGATGGCGGCGGCTATCCGTGGCAGGTGGGTGGAAGCGCCGTGTGGTTCCGGCCCGCGGGTACCAGCTTGGGCCTTTCCCAACGTTCGCATCTTTAGTTTCGACCGCCCATGACCGACCTGCACACCGACAAGATCCTCATCCTTGATTTTGGCGCGCAATATACGCAACTGATCGCGCGCCGGATTCGCGAGATTGGCGTGTATTGCGAGATCTGGCCCTGGGACCACGACCCGGCCGACCTTGCTGGTTTTGCGCCGCGGGGCATCATTCTCTCCGGCGGCCCCGAATCGACCACGCTGGCCGATGCGCCACGGGCGCCGGCCGAGGTGTTCGAGGCCGGGGTACCGGTGCTTGGCATCTGCTACGGCATGCAGACCATGGCGGTGCAGCTTGGCGGCGCGACTGAGGCCACCGGCACGCGCGAATTTGGCTATGCGCAGGTCGATGTGCTGCGCGACAGCGAACTGTTCGGCCGCCTGACCGACGTGGCGGGCGCGCAACGCCTGAACGTCTGGATGAGCCACGGCGATCACGTGTCTGCCGTGCCACCCTGTTTCGTGGTGACGGCGAGCACGGCGCAGATTCCCATTGCGGCGATGGAGCACTCCGGGAAGCGCTGGTACGGCGTGCAGTTCCACCCGGAAGTGACGCACACCACCCAAGGTACGGCGCTGCTGCGGCGCTTCGTGGGTGACGTATGCGGCTGCCAGTCGCTGTGGACTGCCGACAACATCATCGACGACCAGGTGCAGCGGATCCGCGGGCAGGTCGGCGACGATCAGGTGCTGCTCGGCCTGTCCGGTGGCGTGGACTCTTCCGTGGTGGCCGCGCTGCTGCACCGGGCGATCGGGCCTCGCCTCACCTGCGTGTTCGTCGACACCGGCTTGCTGCGCTGGAAGGAAGGCGACCAGGTCATGGCCAGCATGGCCGCGGTGGCCAGCGAGCACGGCATCGGTATCAAGGTGATCCGCGTCGATGCCGCTGACCGCTATTTCGCGGCCCTGGCCGGGGTCACCGACCCTGAGGCCAAGCGCAAGATCATCGGCGGCCTCTTCGTCGAGATCTTCGACGAGGAAGCAGCCAAGCTCGCCTCTGCCGACGGCGCCGGGGTCAAGTGGCTGGCGCAGGGCACGATCTACCCGGACGTCATCGAGTCGGCCGGCAGCAAGACCGGCAAGGCCCACGTCATCAAGAGCCACCACAACGTCGGCGGCCTGCCGGAACACATGCAGCTGAAATTGCTGGAGCCGCTGCGCGAGCTGTTCAAGGACGAGGTGCGCCGCATCGGCGTGGCGCTCGGCCTGCCGCCCGCGATGGTGTACCGCCATCCGTTCCCCGGTCCGGGCCTGGGCGTGCGCGTTCTCGGCGAGGTGAAGCGCGAGCATGCCGAGCTGTTGGCTCGCGCCGATGCGATTTTCATCGACGAACTGCGCAAGGCCGACCTCTACGACAAGACCAGTCAGGCGTTTGCCGTGTTCCTGCCGGTCAAGTCAGTGGGCGTCGTGGGCGACGCGCGGGCGTACGAATGGGTGATCGCCCTGCGCGCGGTGGAGACAATCGACTTCATGACCGCGAACTGGGCGCATCTGCCGTACGAGTTCCTCGGCACCGTATCCGAGCGCATCATCAACGAGCTACGCGGCGTCTCGCGCGTCGTCTACGACATCAGCGGCAAGCCCCCGGCCACGATCGAGTGGGAGTGACGCGGACCGGTCGGATCATTTCTTCGGCGTGAGGTGGTACAGGCCGCCGGGCTCGGCATCCTCCAGCATCCACAGCGAGCCGTCCGGCGCCTCCTCGATGTCGCGGACGCGCTTGCCGACGTCCCAGCGCTGGGCCGCGGTCGCGCCGCCCTTGCCGTCGAAGGTGACGCGGATGATGGCCTGGCTGGCCAGGCCGCTGATCAAGGCGCTGCCGTTCCAATGCGGGAAGACGCGGCCCTTGTAGAACATGAGATTGCCTGGCGCGATCACCGGCACCCAATAGATCACGGGCTTGGCGAGATCAGGCCGCGTATCGGGGCTGGGGATGGGCACGCCGTCGTAGTTCATGCCGTAGGAAACCAGCGGCCAGCCGTAGTTCTTGCCGCGCTCGATCAGGTTCAGCTCGTCGCCGCCGCGTGGACCATGCTCGACCTCCCACAGCCGGCCATCGGGGGCGAAGGCCAGGCCGTACGGCGTACGATGCCCGGTGCTCCAGGTTTCCGCCGGGGTCAGGTTCGGCCCGGGGAAGGTATAGGTGCTGACCACGGGCGCCGTCTTGGCCGCCTCGGTATCGCGCGGCGGATCGATCAGGGGAATGGTGCGCGCGCCGGTCTTGCCGGCCCACGGATTGCCGGGCGCGGGCTTGCCGTCCAAGGTCAGGCGCAGGATCTTGCCTTCCGGCTGGCTGGGGTCTTGCGCGGGGGTAAAGCGCTGGCGTTCGCCGACGGTGAGGAAGAGATACTTGCCATCTGGCGAGAAGGCGATCTGTGCGCCTTCCTGGCCGCCCTTGCCCTTGGGCATCTGGCGCCACAGCACCTCGAAGGCATCCAGCCTGGGCTGCCCGTCGTCCAGCACGAGCCGGCCCCGGCCGAGCGCCAGGCCGCCGCCATAGCTGCCCGGTTCGGAATAGGTGAGATACACATTGTGGTCGGTGGCGTAATGGGGCGACAGGAAGACGCCCAGCATGCCGCTCTGGCCTTTGTAGTAACTGGGCGGAACGCCCTTGAGTTCGGTCTTGGCGCCCTGCGGAGTGACGAGCTGCACCCGGCCAACCTTTTCGGTCACCAGCATGCGGTCATCGGGCAGGAAGGCGATGCGCCAGGGCAGGTCGAAGCTTGCCACTTCGGTCATGGTGAAGGGCAGATTGGGATCGGATTTCTGTTCGCCGGCGTTGGTCTGGGCATAGGCCACGCTCGAGAGCAAGGCCAGCAGGAGGACCGCGTTGGTCAGTCTAGGCATCTGCAAGTTTCCCTGGCGTCCGAGTGGTCGCAGGCATCCTAGCACTGGCGGTCGTCTACCCGTCCGCCCGCGTGCGGTGGACGTCTCGGCTCGTATCTGCAGCGAACGCACGAGTCTTACGGGTGATTGCCGTCGGGCTGGTGCCGACCAGCTTCTCGTACATCCGCGGGTCGGTCGCGCCTTCGGTGTTGATGGCCAGCACGCGGGAGTGCGCGTCCAGGCCGGCCTGGGCCGACAGCGCAGCCCGCCGACGCAACGTCCGCAGCCCGGCCAGGCCTGCCGCGCCGGATTCCCCGGCGACGATGGGCGTGTCGCGGACGCTGCCGCGGGCGAGCAGGCGCATGGCTTCGATGGCCTCGTCGTCGGCAATGGTCACGCAGTGATCGATGAGGGGGTCGAGGAAGCGCCAGGCCAGCGGCGAGGCTTCGCCGCAGGCCAGCCCGGCCATCACCGAATCCACCGAGCCGGTCGCCTTGGCGGCGTGGCCCTGGATCGCGCTTTGCAGCAGGCAGTCCGCCTGCTCCGGTTCCACCACGATGAAGCTTGGCCGCTGTTCACCGTGGTATTCCCACAGCCAGCTGGCCACCCCGGCAGTCAGGCCGCCGACGCCGCCTTGCAGGAAGACGTGGGTATACCCACACTCGCCGTCGCGCCTGGCTCCGGTCTGCTCGGTGACCTCAGCGGCAATGCTGCCGTAACCCTGCATCACGTCGCGCGGGATGTCCTCGTAGCCCGCGTAGGAAGTGTCGGAGACGACCTGCCAGCCATTTGCCGCTGACAGGCGGGCCGCTTCCTCGACCGCGGCATCGTAGTTGCCGGCGACGCGCACGATATGCGCGCCGTAGGCGGCGATGGCCGTCTCGCGCTCGCGGCTCACGTGGGCATGCAGCACGATCACGCAGCAGCAGCCGGCGTCGCGCGCAGCGGCGGCCAGGCTGCGGCCGTGGTTGCCATCCGTGGCGGTGATCACGGTGTAGTCCGCAAGCGTGCCGGCATGGCAGCCGGCGAGGACGTCCTGGGGGCGGAAGCCGGGATGCAGGCGCAGGATCTGCCGGAGCAGCGCGATCGGTGCGCCCAGGGCCTTGAAGCTGCCCAGTGGCGAGCGCAGGGATTCGTCCTTGACGCTGAGGCGGGCAACCCGCAGTTCGCGGGCCAGGTCCGGCAGCTCGCGCAGCGGCGTGGGGCTGGTGACGCCAGGCCAGGTGGACAGCCAGCGGCGACTTTCCTCGGCGCGGGCGATGCTCAGGATCGCCTGCAGCGTGGCAGGGTAGGGTGTGCGCGTCGCGCGTGGATTGGTGAACAGCATGGCGGTCCCGGGCGGGCAGGTCGGCTGTGGATACAGGGGGCGAGCATGTCTTGTCGAATCGGATCCCATCCGCTGCTATTTTTACGCCTTGTCATAGAGCGAGATTGCAGCATGTACCGATTTGGCGTCCATGCGGACGACTGGCAGGGCCGGGGGCGTGCGTGCGCGCACCGCCGCTGCGCATGAGCGGCGCGGAGTCCGGTCAGGCCGTGCCCTCGGCCGACGACGTGCGGTACATGCGCCACGCGCTGCAACTGGCGGCGCATGCCCGCGACGCGGAGCACGAGGTGCCGGTGGGGGCGGTGCTGGTGCACGAGGGAGTGGTCATTGGCGAAGGCTGGAACCGCAACCTGACGCTGCATGATCCGACCGCACACGCCGAAATCCTGGCCATGCGAGCCGCTGGCGCGCGGCTCGGCAACCATCGCTTGTGCGGCACCACACTATACGTGACGCTGGAGCCTTGCGTGATGTGCGCCATGGCCATGATCCATGCCCGCATCGCCCGGCTGGTCTACGCGGCGACCGATCCCAAGACCGGCGCCGCTGGTGGCAAGTTCGATACCTTGCTGAGCGCCGAGCACAACCATCGCGTGGAGCTGGTCGGCGGCGTCCTGGCCGAGGAATCGGCGGCCCTGCTCAGGGAGTTCTTCCAGGCCCGACGCTAGCGGCGGCCTTGGCGGTGTCGCTGTGCGTCGCCCCCGGCGCGAGGTACTTGGCGAACCACGCCAGCGAGCGCTCGAGCACGTCGCGCTGGTCTTCCTTCTTGTGGAAGCCATGGCCCTCACCCGCGTAGACGACGAGCTCGGTTGGTATGCCCATGGCACGCAAGCCGTGCCAATACTCGAAGGACTGCGGCGCCGGGCATTCCGCGTCGAGCTCACCGACCACGATCAGGGTCGGGGTCCGGACGTGGGTGATGAAATTGATTGCCGAGCTCTTCGCGTAGGCCGCCGGGTCGGCATAGACCGATGCGCCATAGAACGGGATCATCCACTGGTCGATGGAATTCTCGCCGTAGTAGCTCTGCCAGTTGGACAGGCCGGCGCCGGCGACTGCGGCGCGGAAACGTTGGGTCTGGGTGGGCGCGAACATGCTCATGAAGCCGCCGTAGCTCCAGCCGGTCAGCCCGAGGCGCTGGTCATCGACGGGGTAGGATTTCTCGACGGCGTCGACGCCGGCAAGGATGTCGCGCAGGTCGCCGTGACCCATGTCGCGGCGTACCGCCTGGGTGAATTTTTCGCCCTGGCCGAAGCTGCCACGCGGGTTTGGCATCAGCACGAAATAACCCATGGCTGCCATCTCGCCGCCACCCCAGCGCGGCACTACGGCGGCGGAGGGGCCGCCATGCACCTGGACGATCATTGGATAGTGCTGGTGCGGGTCATAGTCGGCCGGGAACAGCAGCCAGCCTTGCACGTCGTAACCTTCGTTGCGCCAGCTTACGGAGACGGCATGGCCCCACATGGGCTTGAACGCGGCGTTGATCCAGGTGATCGCCTGCGCGGGTGCGGCGCCTTGACTCGGTTGGCCGTCGCTGAGGCGGAAGCTGCCGGCGTAGATCTCGGGCGCCTCGGTGAAGCTTGAGTGCACGAAGGCGTAGCGCGTGGCGTTGGCCGACAGTGCAATGGAGGCGGCAGCGGTGCCGGCCGTGATCGACGCCGGCACGCTGGTCAGCACGGATTCGATGGCGGCCTGTCCGGCTTGCAGGCTGAACAGGGACAGGCGCGAGGAGCCGCCGGCGATCGAGGACACCAGCAATTGCCGGTTCCCGGTCCAGGTCAACCATGCGGGGGTGGTGTGGATGTCTGGAGTGACATCGACTGGCGGCGTGCCGCCGTCGCTGGCGACGACGTAGATGTCGCCCCCGGTTGCGCCCTGGTCACTCATCAGGCCGCCAATGAACGCGATCTTCGTCGCATCCGGCGACCAGCGCGGCAGGGCGACCTGCAGTCCGTGCAGCGATCCGGCCAGCTTGTTCGGGTCGACGATGGAACGCGGCTGGGCATCGCCCTGGACGGCTTGCGTGTAGATTTGCGCCACCCACCAGTTGTTCGTCCCCGGTGGCGCTGCTGCCACGTAGGCGACTTGGTCGGCGCGCGGCGACCAGCTGTATTCGTAGGCAAACAGGGACGCGGGCGTCAGCGTGCGCACGCCGCCATCGCCGGCATCCACCAGCGCCACGGCCTGGTGCTCGACGCCGGTCACGCCGATCACGCCGACGCGGGGCTTGGTGGCGGCAGTGGCACCGATGAGATGCGTGTCGCCGGGGACATACAGGATGCCGAGCTTGTGGCTGTCCGGGGTCCAGGTAAGGTCGTGGGCGTAGCCATCCAGATGGGTCAGGCGCCGGGCCTCGGCTCGCCCGGCCCCGACGTCGACCAGGTAGATGTCCTGCTGGACGGTATTTTTGCCGTTGCCGCAATTGCTCAGCAGCGCCAGGCGCTTGCCGTCTGGCGACCAGGCCGGGTGGTTCTGGCTGCAGCCCTTGTGGGTGTCGGCGAGGGTGATGCCGGCCACGCGCTTGCCGTCCACATCAGCCAACTGCACGCGCGGGCCCGCGCCGAGGTCCAGGGTCCAGGCCACCCGCTTGCCGTCCGGTGAGATGGCGACGCCGGCAAAGCGATGGGTCTGGTCGATCCGCTGCAAAAGCTCGGTGATGTGGGTCTTGGTGGCAGCGCTGGCGCCGGTATCACTCGGCGTGTCGAGGGTTGCGGCGGCGCTGGCGGTCAGGGCGGGCAGGCTGGCGAGCGACGCAAGAAGCAGGCAGACACGATTCATGGCGGGCGGCGGTTGCAGGAAAGCGTCGAAGTTAGCACCAGCGATTCGGGACGGCGGAGTGCCATTCGTCCATGGTCACCCGGCTTCCAGGAATTTCGCATGCGGCGGTTTGTGTTTGCCGGCATTCCCGCAGCGGGTGCGCCCATGCCTGGTCTTGCCGCGCCGCGCCCCGGCCGGAGTGCCAGGCCACCAGCCGGTCCGGCGTCGAGGTGTAGACTGCGCGCTGCGCTGGGTTTTGGGGGCAGATGATGAGCATGTCTTGGACTCGGTTGTTGGCGGTGGCCGGTGTGGTCGCCATGGGCGGGATGGCCGGGACGTCCGTCGGCGCGCAAGCGCCTGGGGCAGATAGTCCCCAAGCGGCCGTCGACCCGGTGAAGGTCCTGGTCGACCGCCTGGACCTGGCGCAATACAAGGCCACCGTCAAGGGACTCACGAAGTTTGGCGACCGCCGCCAAGGTACGCAACGCAACCGGGATGCAGTCGATTGGATCGAGGCACAGCTGAAGAGTTATGGCTGCACGCCCACCGCACGCATCACCTACGATTTCCAGCCGCGCCCGCGGCCGGCGCGGACGCCTGAGGAAATCCACCAGGCCCAGTTGCGCTTCATGCAGGCGCGCAAAGGCCCGGGTGGCTCGCGCCTGCGCGGCAACGTTGCGGCGACCGGAGTGAACACGGACCCGATGAAGCAGCCGGATGCGAAGCTGCGCGCGCTGGATACGCCGCCGAGCGTGCCGGGTGAACGCCAGGAGGTGTATTGCACGAAGGTCGGCACCACCCATCCGGACGAGATGTACATCGTCAGCGGGCACATGGACGGTATTGGCTGGGGCGAGGCGGCAAACGACGACGGTTCGGGGACGGCGCTGGTGCTGCAGCTGGCGCGTGTGCTGAGCTCGCCGGACGTGAAGACCGACCGCTCGATCCGCTTCATCCTGTGGAACAACGAGGAGACCGGGCTCAACGGCTCGCGTGCCTATGTCGAGCAGCGCGCCGCGCTGCAGGGCAAGGAGGATCCGGTGGGCTCGGGCAAGTATCCGGAGCCCAAATGGCTCGGCGTCATCCAGCACGACATGATGATGTTCGACCACGGCATGCCCCGGGCCGACGGCAGCGTCAGCAAGGTGCAGCGCCCGGAGGCCGACGTGAATATCGAGTTCCAGTCCAATTCTAAGTTCGCCGCCGACTCGCAGAAGCTCGCCTGGGCGCTGGCTGACGCAAACGACAAGTACGCGACCGACTACCCGGCACAGGTCGGCCAGCACATGACCAATACCGACTCGGCGCCGTTCCAGGACCTGGCGCCATCGATCAGCGTCCGCGAGAACGAGCGTGGTGCGCAGATTGGCGCGGGCTGGGATCCGCAGTGGCACCAGCCGACTGACCTGTACTCGACCTACAGTGATGCGGACTTCCGCCTCGGCCTGAATGCGGCGCAGACCACGCTCGGTGCGGTGGCGAAGCTGGCTGGTGCCAAGCTCGAGAAGTGAGCGCGGACCGTGGCGCCCCGGCGTGGATGGCAATGACATCGCGTATGCTTGGCGGCTTGTCCGCCGATCGGCGGCAAACAGTCATCGAACCAGAGGACGCGCCATGACCATCCATGTCACCTTCACCACCAACCGCGGGCCGATCCACTTGCGCCTGCACGGGGACAAGGCGCCGATCACGGTGGCCAACTTCGTCAACCTGGCGCGCCGTGGCTATTACGACGGCTTGTCCTTCCATCGCGTGATTGCCGACTTCATGATCCAGGGCGGTTGCCCGGAGGGCTCCGGACGGGGTGGCCCTGGCTACCGTTTCGAAGACGAATTCCATCCCGGGTTGAAACACGACAAGCCGGGCGTGTTGTCCATGGCCAATGCCGGCCCCGGCACGAACGGCAGCCAGTTCTTCATCACCCATGGCCCGACGCCGTGGCTGGATGGCAAGCACAGCGTGTTTGGCGAAGTGCTGGACGCGGCAGACATGGCCGTGGTCAATGCCATCCAGCAGGGCGACACGATCGAGAAGGTCGTGGTGGAAGATGACGTCGATGCATTCCTGGCCACCCAGGCCGACCGCGTCAAGGAGTGGAACGCCACCCTCGACGCGCGCGTCTAGGTGCCTGGCGAGTAGCATCGCCAGCCCGGAGCGGGGCCGGTGGCCGTGATAAAATAGCCGTCTTTAGTCCTCGCTCGAAGTGTGAGAGCCATGCCGCAACTCGCCGGACGCGTCGGTCGCGCCAAACCCAGCACCATCATGGTGATTGCCCAGAAAGCCAGGCAGCTCAAGGCCGCCGGGCGCGACATCATCAGTTTTTCGGTCGGCGTACCGAATTTCCTGCCCGGTGAACACGTGTACGCGGCGGCACGTGAAGCGCTGGCGCACGACAGCGGCCAATACGGCAACAACCGCGGCTCCGAGGCGCTGCAGGACGCGTTCCTGCAGCACATCGAGGCGCTGGGCTTCCACGGTTACCAGCGCGCCAACGTGGCGATCGGCATCGGCGCCAAACAGGTCCTGTATAACCTGGCCGAGGCACTGCTCGACGAGGGCGACGAGATCACGTTTGCCGCGCCATACTGGACCACTTATCGCGACATTGCCGACATCGTCGGGGCGCGCATCAATCCCTTGCCCTGCGGACCGCGGCACAACTACAAGCTCACGCCGGAGCAGCTCGATGCCGCCCTGGCACGCAAGCCCAAGGTGTTCCTGTTCAACAATCCGGCCAACCCGACCGGCATGGTCTACACCGCCGGCGAAATTGCCGCGCTCGCTGACGTCCTGGTGCGCCACCCCGAGACTTGGATCGTCACCGACGACATCTACGCGGCCATGGTTTTCGACGGCATCGGCTACCACAACTTCGTCCACGCCCGGCCGGAATTGCGCGATCGGCTGGTCTTCGTGGACTCCGTATCCAAGACCTATGGCATGCCCGGCTGGCGAGTCGGTTTCCTGGCCGGTCCGGTGGTGGTCGCCAAGGCGATTACCACGTTGAACTCCAGTCACATCACCAGTTTGCCGGAAGTGGTGAGTGCCGCGGCGGTCGCTGCCTTGACCGGCCCGCAGGACGTCACCCGCGCCAAGTGCCAGGACTTTGCCGCCCGGCGCGACGTGGTGTACGGCGCCTTGAGCGCGATTCCCGGTGTCGTATGCCCGCGCCCACAAGGCGCGTTCTACGCCTTCCCGGACATTTCCGTGGCCTTCGGCAGGCGCCACGGCGACATGCACATCGACGATGACGTCAGTTTTTGCGCGGCGCTGCTGGAGGCCAAGGGCGTGGCCTGTGTGCCCGGCTCGGCGTTTGGCGAAGCGCGTGCCATGCGCATTTCCTATACCTGCCCGGTTGCCCAACTTGAGCCAGGGCTCAAGCGCATCACCGATTTCTTTGCCGAGCTGGGCTGAAAGCGGGCTGTTGTCGGGCTCGCCCGGCGACGGCAAGCCTCGGCGCTGGCCGCGCAGTTTGCCGGCCGGTCGGCTTGAGGAATCTCCATATCCATCCTTGAGGAGTCTGTAGCTGATGAAAGCCCCTGTTCGAGTTGCCGTTACCGGTGCCGCTGGCCAGATTGGCTATGCCTTGCTGTTCCGTATTGCCGCAGGCGACATGCTGGGCGCTGATCAGCCGGTGATCCTGCATCTGCTGGAAATCACGCCGGCACTGCCGGCCTTGCAGGGCGTCGTGATGGAGTTGAACGATTGTGCGTTCCCCACCCTGGCCGGTGTCGTCACCTCCGATGACGCCAACGTGGCGTTCAAGGACGTGGACTACGCGCTGCTCGTCGGTGCCCGCCCGCGTGGCCCAGGCATGGAGCGCAAGGATTTGCTGCAGGCCAACGGCGGCATCTTTGGGCCGCAGGGGCGGGCCCTCAATGCCCACGCCAACCGCAAGGTCAAGGTGCTGGTGGTCGGCAATCCTGCCAACACCAATGCATTGATTGCGCAGCAGAATGCGCCTGACCTCGATCCGGCACGCTTTACCGCCATGGTGCGCCTGGACCACAATCGCGCCAAGTCGCTGCTGGCCGAAAAGACCGGCAAGCACAATACCGACGTGCGCAAGATGATCATCTGGGGCAACCACAGTTCCACGCAGTATCCGGACGTGTCGCAGGCAACCGTCGCGGGCAAGCCGGTATTGGACCTGGTCGGCCAGGATTGGTACGAGAAGGAGTTCATTCCCACCGTGCAGCAGCGCGGGGCGGCGGTCATCAAGGCGCGCGGCGCGTCCTCGGCGGCGTCCGCAGCGGCCGCGGCCATCGACCATATGCGCAGTTGGGCGCTGGGCACGGCCGAGGGTGATTGGGTGTCCATGGCGGTGCCGTCTGATGGCTCCTACGGCATCGCGCCAGGGGTGATCTACGGCTATCCGGTGACTTGCCGCGACGGCAAGTACCACATCGTGCAGGGCCTGGATATCAGTGAGTTTTCGCGTGCGCACATGGATGCCAGCGACCACGAACTGCGCGGCGAGCGCGCCAGCGTCGAGCACTTGTTCGCCAAGAAATGAGCTGCACACCATGATGGACGAAGGGCCGGCTTGCGCCGGCCCTTCGTGTGCATGCTGCCCGGCGCCGCGACGCCGTGCCTGACGCGCTCCGCCTCAGGCGGCAACCGTTTCCATGGCGGGCGCGGGGATGGGGGCGCGGATGAGATGGTCGAACGCGCTCAACGCCGCTGTCGAGCCGGCACCCATGGCGATGACGATCTGCTTGTACGGCACCGTGGTGGCGTCGCCGGCGGCAAATACCCCCGGCAGGGAGGTGCGGCCACGGCCGTCGATGACGATTTCGCCGCGCGGGCTCAATTCCAACGTGCCCTGCAGCCATTCCGTGTTCGGCAGCAATCCGATTTGCACGAAGATGCCTTCGAGCTCGAGCGTATGCGTGCTGCCGTCGGCGCGGTCCTGGTAGACCAGCCCACCGACCTTCTGGCCGTCCCCGACGATCTCCGTGCTCTGCGCGTTGACGATGATGTCGACGTTCGCCAGGCTGCACAGCTTGCGCTGCAACACGTCATCGGCGCGCAGCTTGCCGTCGAATTCAACCAGGGTGACGTGGGCCACGATGCCCGCCAGGTCGATGGCCGCCTCCACGCCGGAGTTGCCGCCACCGATCACCGCCACGCGCTTGCCCTTGTACAGCGGCCCGTCGCAGTGCGGGCAGTAGGCCACGCCCTTGTTGCGGTATTCGTCCTCGCCTGGCACGTTCATGTGCCGCCAGCGCGCGCCCGGCGAGAGGATCACGGTCTTCGCCTTCAGCGTCGCGCCGTTGGCCAGGCGTACTTGGGTCAGGCCACCCGTCGCCGCGGCCGGTATCAGCTCCACTGCGCGTTGCAGGTTCATGATATCCACGTCGTAGTCCTTGACGTGCTGCTCCAGGGCCACGCCCATCCGTGGGCCATCGGTGGCGCTGACCGAGATGAAGTTCTCGATCGACATGGTGTCAAGCACCTGGCCGCCGAAGCGCTCAGCCGCAAGTCCCGTACGGATGCCCTTGCGCGCCGCATAGATGGCCGCGGCCGCGCCGGCCGGGCCACCGCCGACGACGAGCACGTCGAACGCCTCCTTGGCCCTGAGCTTTTCCGCCTCGCGCGCGCTGCTGCCGCTGTCCAGCTTGGCCAGGATCTGCTCCAGGCTCATGCGGCCTTGGTCGAACGGCTCGCCGTTGAGGAATACGGCCGGCACCGACATCACCTGGCGCGTGGCCACCTCGTCCTGGTACAACGCACCGTCGATGGCGACGTGCTGGATCTTCGGGTTGAGCACGCTCATGAGGTTCAGGGCCTGGACCACGTCCGGGCAGTTCTGGCAGGACAGCGAGAAATAAGTCTCGAAGCGAAACACGCCGTCGGGGGCGGGGCCCTCGAGGTTGCGTATCTGTTCGACCACCTCGGGCGTGACCTTGGCCGGGTGGCCGCCCACCTGCAGCAAGGCCAGGATCAGCGAGGTGAATTCATGGCCCATGGGAATGCCGGCGAACCGCACGCCGATGGCGGTTCCCGTGCGCTTGATCGCAAACGACGGCTTGCGCGCATCGTCGTCGTCGCTACGCTTCAAGGTGATTCGCGTCGACAGCGCGGCGATTTCCCGCAGCAATTCGTCGAGCTCGGCCGATTTCGCGCTGTCATCCAGTGCCGCGACGATCTCGATCGGCTGCTTGAGTTTTTCCAGATAGGCCTGCAACTGGGCGGTGAGAGTGGCATCCAGCATGACGGACTCCGCGGTGAATTCCTGGGATGCCGGGGTGCGCGCGGTAGGCAGGCGCCCTCCGGCACCATGTTCGAGAGCGGACCCGGGCACACCCGGGCCCGTGGGCAGGGCAGGTGCAGCTTTAGATCTTGCCGACCAGGTCCAGCGAGGGTTTCAGGGTCTTCTCGCCTTCCTTCCACTTGGCCGGGCAGACCTCATTCGGATGGGCAGCGACGTATTGCGCAGCCTTGACCTTGCGTAGCAGTTCCAGCGCGTCGCGCCCGATGCCTCCGGCGTTGAGCTCGATGATCTGGATCTTGCCGGCCGGATCGATGACGAAGGTGCCGCGATCGGCAACGCCGTCGGCTTCGATAAGGACTTCGAAGTTGCGCGACAGCGCCTGCGTCGGGTCACCAACCATGGTGTAGTTGATCTTGCCGACGGCCTCGGAGCTGTCGTGCCAGGCCTTGTGTGCGAAATGCGTGTCGGTCGAGACGCTGTAGATTTCCACGCCAAGCTTCTGGAACGCGGCGTAGTTCTCGGCCAGATCCTCGAGTTCGGTCGGGCACACGAAGGTGAAGTCTGCCGGGTAGAAGAACACTACGGACCACTTGCCTTTCAAGTCGGCGTCGGTCACTTCGATGAACTTGCCGTTCTTGAATGCCTGAGCCTTGAATGGCTTGATTTCCGTATTGATCAGGGACATGGGTTTCTCCTGTGATGATTGAACTGCGAGGTCAAGCATAAGGCGGGCCCATATCATCAGTCCAATTGATTGTGGGAATAAGATTGATTCGATGGGGCTATGGCGCGACCATCACATCGGGCACCGCGGACGCGGCCTTCGCAGGCCGTGCGGAATGCGCCTCAAGATGCCGACAGGTTGCCGCTACGCCGCATCTGGGTATCGACCACGGTGGCAACGACGATGTCGCTGCCGACGTTGACCGTGGTGCGCATCATGTCCAGGATGCGGTCCACGCCAATGATGATGCCGATGCCTTCAGGCGGCACGCCGAAGGTGGCGAGCAGCCCGGCAATCATCGGCAGGGAACCGCCCGGGATGCCGGCGACGGCGACGGCGCTCAATACCGACATCAGCATCAGGATGAATTGCTGGCCGAGCGCCAGCTCGATGCCGAAGGTCTGGGCGACGAACAATACGACGCAGCCTTCGAACAAGGCCGTGCCGCTCATGTTCATGGTGGCGCCGAGCGGCAGCACGAAACCTGCGGTGCTGGGTGAGAGCTTGAGCTCGTCGTGGGCGACAGCAAGCGAGGCGGGCAGGCAGGCATTGCTGGAACTGGTCGAGAAGGCGGTGACCAGCAGTGCCTCGATCTGGCGGAAATAGCGCAGGGGCGAGCGCTTGGCGAGGAACTTCAGCCACAGCGACATGGTGCCGAACAGATGCACCGCGAGTGCCACCGCGCAGCCGACGACGAATACCGACAACGCCAGCAGTACGTCGGGCCCGACCTTCACGATCACGCTGTAGATCATTGCCGGTACCGCATAGGGCGCCAGTTCGAGCGCATAGCCGACGATCCGTGTCATCAGCTCGGTGACCGTGTCCAGCGCGCCTTGCACCCGCTTGCGTTGCTTGCCGCGCAACTGGGTCGCGGCGGCACCGACCAGGATCGCGAACAGGATCAGGGGCAACACGTCGCCCAGCACATCGCGGCTCGAGCCCGCGACCGCGCCAACCAGGTTGCGGGGCATGAACATCTCCACCAGCGTGGCGAAGCTCATGCTGGGCTGCGCGGCCTTGGTGGCAATGCTCTGCTGCGCACCACCGCCGTACTCCTGCATCAGTTGCGTACGTGCCTGTTCATCCAGGTGGTGGCCGGGCTGCACCGTGTTCATCATCACCAACCCGATCATCACCGCGATGAACATGTTGGCGAAGAAGAGCCCGAACGTGCGCCCGGCCAGCGGTCCAAGCTTGCTCAGCTGGCCGAGCTGGGCGACGCCCGAAGCCAGCGACGCGAACACCAGCGGGATCACCACAAAGAACAGCATGCGCAGGAAAATCTGCCCGAACGGATCGAATACCGCGGTGGAGATTTTCCGCATCAGCTCCAGCGTTGCCGGATGCAGGTAGCCGATGCTCAGGGTGAGTACGGCGGCGACGACGCCGATGACCAGACCCCACAGGATGCGTTTTGCCAGCGAGTTGGTTGCGCTCATCGTGCCGAATGTACGGGAGCCGGGGCGTTTCGTCACCTCCCATGTCGGTTGTTCGGCCGGGCACCCTGTGCCGGCGAATTTGACCGGTGATTCCGGGCCGTCGCCACTGGCGTTTTTGGGCCCGGGGGCCGTGGCTGGCGATGGGCTAAAATGACGCTTTGCCCCGGAGTCGACATGAGTAGCCATCAATCCGCCGGCGAGCGTTTTCGCGCGGCCGTCGCGGCCGAGCGGCCGCTGCAAGTGGTCGGCGCGATCAACGCGTATGTCGCCCGCATGGCGCAGCGCACCGGCTTCCGGGCCTTGTATTTGTCGGGCGGCGGCGTGGCCGCGAACTCCCTGGGTACCCCGGACCTGGGCATCAGCGCGCTGCAGGACGTGCTCACCGACGTCGGCCGCATCACCGATGCCTGCGACTTGCCGGTGCTGGTCGATGCCGATACCGGTTGGGGCGGCGCGTTCAATATCGCGCGCACCGTGCGCTCGCTGATCAAGGCTGGCGCCGGCGCGATGCACATCGAGGATCAGGTGGCGGCCAAGCGCTGCGGCCATCGCCCCGGCAAGGCGATCGTGTCCAGGCAGGAAATGGTCGACCGGGTGAAGGCGGCGGTCGATGCCCGCAGCGATGCGCAGTTCGTCATCATGGCCAGGACCGATGCCATTGCCGTCGAGGGGATTGAATCCGCGATCGAGCGTGCGCTGGCCTGCGTGGAGGCCGGTGCGGACATGATTTTCCCCGAGGCGATCCAGACCCTTGCGCAATACCGCGAGTTCCGGGCGGCAGCACGGGTTCCGATACTGGCGAACATCACAGAGTTCGGCATGACCCCGCTGTTCACCCGCGACGAGCTGGCCAGCGCGAACGTCGACATCATCCTGTATTGCTGTGGCGCCTATCGGGCGATGAACAAGGCGGCGCTGGATTTCTACCGGACCGTGCGCCGCGACGGCACGCAAAAGGCAGCGTTGCCGAACATGCAGACGCGGGAAGAGCTTTACGATTTTCTCGATTACCACGCTTACGAACGCAAACTGGATCAGTTGTTCGCCAATGGCGGTACTGATTGACCCTTCGGCCCTCGGCGCGACGCCGAAAGATTGACGCGCATTTCAAATGGAGATGGTACGCATGGCTGAAACGACGCAAACCTTACCCAAGCCCAAGAAGTCGGTGGCCTTGTCCGGAGTGGCTGCCGGCAACACGGCGCTGTGCACGGTCGGGCGCAGCGGCAACGACCTGCATTATCGCGGCTACGACATCCATGAGCTGGCAGCCAAGGGCACGTTTGAGGAAGTGGCGTACCTGCTGGTCTACGGTGTGCTGCCGACCTGGGCCGAGTTGAAGCGCTACCGCGCGCGCCTGCAACGCCTGCGTGGGTTGCCCGCGCCGGTCAAGGCGGCGCTGGAACTGCTGCCAGCCGCCACGCACCCGATGGACGTATTGCGTACCGGTTGCTCGATGCTCGGCACGGTATTGCCCGAAGGCGCGGGCCACGACGTCAGCGAGGCGCGGGGCATCGCCGACCGCCTGATGGCGAGCTTCGGCTCGATGCTGCTGTACTGGTACCACTTCAGCCACAACGGCAAGCGCATCGAGACCGAGACCGAAGACGCCTCGATTGCCGGGCACTTCCTGCACCTGCTGCACGGCAAGGCGCCAAGCGAACTGCACGCGCAGGCCCTGGACAAGTCGCTGATCCTCTACGCCGAACACGAGTTCAACGCCTCGACGTTTGCCGCACGCGTCATTGCCGGCACCGGTTCGGACCTGTATTCGGCAATCACTGGTGCCATTGGCGCGCTGCGCGGCCCCAAACACGGCGGCGCGAACGAAGTGGCGATGGAGATCATCTCGCGCTACCGCAGCGCCGACGCGGCCGAGGCCGACATCCGCGAGCGCGTGGCACGCAAGGAAATCATCATTGGTTTCGGACATCCGGTGTACACCGTCTCCGATCCGCGCAACGAGATCATCAAGGAGATCTCACGCAAGCTGTGCACGGACGGCGGCAACCCGGTCTTGTTCGACATCTCCGAACGCATCGAAAAGGTGATGGCCGAGATCAAGAAGATGTTCCCGAATCTCGACTGGTTCTCCGCCAGCACCTACCACATGCTGGGGGTGCCCACGGCAATGTTCACGCCGCTGTTCGTGATCTCGCGTACGGCCGGGTGGAGCGCGCACGTGATCGAGCAGCGCGAGGATGGCAAGATCATTCGGCCGAGTGCCAACTACATCGGCCCCGAAGACCAGGTCTACGCGCCGATCGACAAGCGTTGAAGACCCGGCCAGGGCATCGGTACGGTGCCCTGGCCGCATGCCCTGGGCTTTGCGGTCCGCCAGCGCGTTGAAGCCGCACGCCCGCGCGGCGGCTCATAGGCCCTGCGCGTGCTCCGCTGCCTTGACGCCGGGATCCGCTTGCATGCGCTTGAAGAAGCGCTGCAGGCCATCCATGGCGCCGAGGTCGATCTCCTTGGCCTTCGCCCAACGCAGCAGGACATACAGGTAGGGATCGGCGATCGAGCGCCCGGCGCCGGCAAGCCAGTCATGCTTGGTCAGCGGCGTGTCGGCGACCGCAAACAGCACTTGCAAGCGACGCTTGGCGTGCGCCGCCAGATCGTCGTATTGGCTGCTGTCGGCGAGATAGCGTTCCGGGGAAAACATCGGCTTGAACGATTGGTGCACGTCGGAATTGAGGAACCCCAGCCAGTGGTTGACATCGGCGCGACCGCGCGGGCCCTCACCGGCGAGCTTGGCCTGCGGGTGCAGGTCGGCAAGGTAGTGCAGGATCGCCACGTTCTCGTTCAGCACGAAGTCGCCGTCGACCAGGGTCGGCACCACGCCAGCCGGGTTCAGGCGCAGGTACTCGGGGGATTTAAGTGCCTCGCGTTTGACTTCGGCAATCTCAAAGGGCGCGCCGATCCATTCCAGCACGGTGTGCGCGACCAGCGGGCAGGCGCCCGGCATGTAATAAAGCTTCATGGCCACTCCAGGTTCAACGGGAGAAGGTTTTCAGTGTGGCGCGGCATCGTGCCAGCTTCAAGGCGGCGCAGCTCGGTGGCTTGGGATCAGCCGTCCATTCGTGGCGTGTTGTCGGCGCCGGTGGTGGCGGCAATGACGCGCGGCGTGCTCAGGCTGCCGGCGGAGATGACCGTCTGGCGTGCGGATATGGGCGCCGTCGTGCCAGCCAGCCACCGCCGCAAACACCCAGGAGCAGGAGCGCATCCAACACGTAGCGCATGGCGGGGTGGGAGTCGAACCAGCCGTGCAGCCAGTCGTCATGCGCAATCATGCGGCCGGCCGTGAACGCGATCATCGCCGCGCCGACGTACATGATGATTGGAAAGCGCGCAATCAGCCTGAGGATGAGCGTGGATCCCCATACCACCAGGGGCACGCTCACCAGAAGGCCAAGCAGGACCAGGCCCAGGTGGCCCTTTGACGCGCCGGCAATGGCCAGCACGTTGTCCATGCCCATCAGCGCGTCGGCGATGATGATGGTGCGTAGTGCATCCCAGAATGTGGCGGTGGCCTTGACCTGCGGATCGTCACTGTCGTCGTGGCGCAGCAGGTTCCACGCAATCGGCAGCAGCAGCGCACCACCAGCGAGCATCAAGCCTGGCAGCTTGAGCAGGTAAACGACGATCGCGGTCAGCGTGAAACGCACGGCGACCGCGCCGAACGTGCCCCAGAAGATCGCCTTGCGCTGCAATTGCCGTGACAGGCGGCTGGCCGCCATGGCGATGACGAGCGCATTGTCGCCGGCCAGTACCAGGTCGAGCAGGATGACGGCCAGCAGGCCGGAGAAAAATTCGCTGAAGGCAAGTTCCATGGCGTACTTCCAGACGCGGCAAAGGCTGTGGCCGACACGAACCCGCGCGGTTCATGACCACCGAAAGTCTCGTTCGCAAGAAGCTGCCATGGGGCCGGGGCGATGCTTCACCCGTGCTGACGACCGTCATACCGGCGCGCATTAGGCGTGTGCCGGGAACTACTCCCTTTTGACGTGCGCAGGCATTGTGGGGAGTGCCTGGGTCATGGTCAAGCCGCGGTCGCCTGCCTCCGCAGGGCTCGGCTAAAATAGTGAGTCTCCGCCAGCCAGGATGTGTCATGACCGATGTTGATATCCGCTCCGCCAAGCGCCCCGATCCTGACCAGCCGCTGGTGGACATAGCCGAGTACGTCGTCGACTACCGCATCCATTCCGGCGAGGCGTACGACACGGCTCGTTACGTATTGCTCGATTCGTTGGGCACGGCGATGTTGGCGATGAAGTTCCCCGAGTGCGTGAAACATCTCGGTCCCTTGGTGCCAGGCGCAACCCTGCCCGGTGGCGCGCGCGTACCTGGCACCAGCCATGAGCTCGATCCAGTGCAGGCCGCCTTTGCCATCGGCACGCAGATTCGCTGGCTCGACTTCAACGACACCTGGCTGGCCGCCGAGTGGGGCCATCCGTCGGACAACCTGGGCACCATTCTCGCGGTGGGCGATTACCTCAGCCGCAAGGCGGCGCGCGAGGGTGGCACGCCGCTGAGTGTGCGCGACGTACTCGGCTATGCGATCAAGGCGCATGAAATCCAGGGTTGCTACGCGCTGCTCAACAGTTTCAACCGGGTAGGGCAGGACCATGTGATCCTCGTGCGCCTGGCTTCCACCGCCGTCGCTACGGCGATGCTGGGCGGCGGCAAGGAACAGATCATCGCGGCGGTTTCCAACAGCTGGATCGACAACGGGGCGCTGCGCACCTACCGGCATGCACCGAATACCGGGCCGCGCAAGAGCTGGGCCGCCGGCGACGCGTGCCGGCGCGCTGTCACCCACGCCATCAACGCGGTGTACCGTGGTGCGGTGGGCTATCCGTCGGCGCTCAGTGCCCGCACCTGGGGCTATTACGACGTGGCGTTCAACGGCAAGCCGTTCGAGTTCGAACGCCCGTTCGGCAGCTACGTGATGGAAAACGTGCTGTTGAAGATCAGCTATCCCGCCGAATTCCATGCACAGACCGCGGTGGAATGTGCAATCCGCCTGCATCCGCAAGTGGCCGGACGCCTGGACCAGATCGCCAGGATCAGCATCGAGACCCAGGAAGCGGGCTGTCGCATCATCGACAAGACCGGTCCCTTGGCCAACTACGCCGATCGCGACCACTGCATCCAGTATATGGTGGCGGTGCCGCTCATCTTCGGCCGCCTGGTGGCCCAGGATTACAGCGACGAGGTGGCCGCCGATCCGCGCATCGACCGCTTGCGTGAAAAGATGGAGGTGACGGAGAACCCGCAGTTCACGCGCGACTATTTCGACCCGACCAAGCGCTATATCGGCAATTCGGTGCAGGTGTTTTTCACCGATGGCAGCAGCACCGACAAAGTCTCGATTGATTACCCGATCGGTCATCGCAAACGGCGCGCCGAGGGCATCCCGGTGCTTTTGCAGAAATTCGAGGTGGCAATGCGTGGCCACCTGCCGGCGCACCAGGTTCAGACCATCATGCGGGCGACGGCCGATCCAGATCGCCTGGATGCGATGCCGGTGCAAGACTTCATGCGCCTCTTCACGTTGTAGAGACAAGCCAAATGGAAGATGGCCCCTATTGGCGCGCGAGTTTTTTATGGGGTCGCCGGGGCGGCAGTGGCGGGAGGACGGGGCACAACGTCGTTCGTCGTGAGGCTGGGATCGTCGTCCGCACGCGAGGCTTCCTGAATGAAGCCTCACCAACGAGAACGAAACCAGCTTTGGTTTATGCGAGGAAATTAACGATTTTGCTACACTCTGTCCCGCTTGTTGTAGAACCACCAGGTGCGAGTTGCAAGCAGCGTGAAGGAGAAAACGGGCTTCCGTTTGTTGCAACGCGACCTGGTCGAGGTTCGGACGGACGCGAGAACCTTCACCTGAGGAGAAACCGATGAAACGTAAGGGTTTGTATTTTTTGATCGCGCTGGCCTTGGGCGGCGTAGGGGCCGTGCATGCCCAGGATGCGGCGGCGCCGGCCACTCCAGTCGACAGCTCGAGCAGCGATGCGGTTTCGCCGAGCTTTGACGGTCGTTGGTACGTAGCGCCCACTGTCGGCGGTTATTACAACGATACGGACCGCAACACGAACAGCCGCCAGTTCTATTACGGGCTGGGCATCGGCAAGTTCATCAATCCGAATATTTCACTGGATCTCTTTATCGATCGTACCAAGCGCGATCGTGATCGCGGCCCTGCGGCGGGTGGAGGCCATTCGTCGACCCAGAATTGGGCCAACAACACCACGGGTATTGCCGCCCGTTTCTATGCCGGCGATTGGAACTCCTGGCGGCCCTATGCCTTGGCTGGAATCATGGGCAGTCACCACAATAATTCCGGCGACAATGGCTGGTCACCTGCCGCGGAACTGGGCGCCGGTCTTTCCAAGACCATCACCGACAGCTCCGATGTGCGTCTGGAAGCCGGTTATCGCTATGACTGGGATGACAAGACCCAGCGCAACCAGAATGGTTATGGCGACTGGTTCCTCGGTTTGAGCGTCGTCGCCCGGCTCGGTAGCTTGCCGCCGCCGCCGGCACCCGCGGCACCGCCAGCCGCTCCGGCGCCCGCAGCTCCGGATTGCTCGACCCTGGATGCGGATGGCGATGGCGTCAACGATTGCCTCGACAAGTGCCCGAATACCACTGCCGGCACGATCGTCGGCCCGGATGGCTGCGCACAAAAGGTGGTGATCGATCTGCGCGGTGTCAACTTCAAGTTCGACCGGCCGAAGAAGGGCGAGACGGACATTTCCAAGTCCCTGGCCGTGCCGACTTCGGATTCGATGGCGATCCTGAGCCAGGCCGTTGATACTCTACAGCGCTATCCGCAAGTGCACGTCACCGTGGCTGGTTATACCGATTCAGTCGGCACCGATGCGTACAACCAGGGCCTGTCGGAGCGTCGCGCGAAGATCGTCTACGACTACCTGACCAGCCATGGCATTGACGCCAGCCGTCTGGAAGGCCCGATTGGGCATGGCGAGAGCGACCCCATCGGCGACAACGCGACCGATTCGGGTCGTGCGCAGAACCGTCGTACCGAGCTGCAAGTCCAGCAGTAATAGGCTGCTTTCCCGCGTATGAAAAAGCCCGGCTTCGGCCGGGCTTTTTTTGCGTGCAGGATATAGATGGTGTCAGACCCTGCACACAGGGAACCGGCGGCCAAGCGCACGCGTAGCGTGGTATCGACCTCCAGCGGTTCGTCAGCCCGGGTTCTAGGCGCGCGGAAACTAGCACTGGCACTGCAAAGCGCAGCGGCTCCGCCGGGAGCCTCGTGCACGGAATTTGGGGCGAGCCAAGTGCATAATTGATAGGGCCAGTGCTCGTGCCGGTGCTGCGCCGAAGCCCCTCGCTCGCGATACCCCGCCGCCTCAGTGACGTGGCAAGTCGAGCTTCGGTCGCGGTCTGCTGTCGACGCTGGCCGGCGGGTCAACCCGGTGTATTCGTACAAAGGAGAAATGGACATGAGCGAGATTGAAACGTTATCGGAACAACGCTGCTACGGCGGGGTACAAGGATTCTACCGGTTCGTTTCGGATGCCTGCGGGGGGCCGATGACATTCGGGGTATACGCACCGCCGCAGGCTGCGCGTGGCAGGTTGCCCGTGCTGTACTGCCTTGCTGGGTTGACCTGCACAGCGGAGACCTTCTTGATCAAAGCCGGTGCGCAACGTATCGCGGCGGAGCTTGGATTGCTATTGGTCGCACCCGACACCAGCCCACGTGACACCGGCTTGGAGGGTGCCACCGGTGATTGGGAATTTGGCGAAGGCGCCGGTTTCTATCTCAATGCGACCCGCACGCCGTGGGCCGCGCGTTTCAATATGGAAACCCACGTCGTCGAAGAGTTGCCCGCGTTGATCGAGACTCACTTCGCCGCAGAACCTGCCCACGCGGGGATCATGGGACACTCAATGGGCGGTCACGGTGCCTTGACGCTGGCACTGCGACATCCGGGCCGGTATCGCTCGGTGTCCGCGCTCGCCCCGGTCGTCGCGCCAACGAAGGTCCCGTGGGGACGCAAGGCGTTGCCTCGTTACCTTGGTGACAATCCTGCGGTGTGGGCCGGGCACGACGCCTGCGAACTGGTTCGCGCCGGCAAGCGCTTCGCTGGCACGATCCTGATTGATCAAGGTGCTGCCGATAATTTCCTTCGCGAGCAGTTGCGCCCGGAACTCTTTGAACAGGTTTGCCACGAAACAGGTCAACCGCTGGAGTTGCGCATGCAACCCGGGTACGACCATAGCTACTGGTTCATCCAGTCATTTATCGAGGACCACCTGCGACACCACGCCGCAGTGTTGTGTGTTTGACCTCCTGGTAGTCCGCGCGGGCGACCGCCTCGACGCGAGACGGGGTCTGGTCTGGCAGTTCCCGCGTCATGCCCACGGCGGCTTTGGTTCCGACAAGCTTCGACCAGTC
Source organism: Rhodanobacter sp. FW510-R10 (assembly GCF_058781105.1). NCBI lineage: Bacteria > Pseudomonadati > Pseudomonadota > Gammaproteobacteria > Lysobacterales > Rhodanobacteraceae > Rhodanobacter > Rhodanobacter sp. FW510-R10. The sequence continues at coordinate 2,206,849 of NZ_JBYSWL010000001.1, forward strand.
GTACTGCCTCTGGCTTGAATTCCAGGGTGTGGTGTGTTCGCGTTGCCTCCGTCGTGGTTATCCTTGCGTGGCTTGAATCACATGACAAGGGGTACGTCTCTCGGGGGCAAGATCAATTCGACCTTGGCCAAAGCTGCGTGAGTAGCGGGGCGACAACTACCCTGACATGCATCGTGAACCGATCGGGTAGCAATCGAACCTGATCCAAAGAGGCAAAGACCATTGCCGCCTCACGCCGAATGCACCTCGAGGATTTTGCCTTGGGGAGCTGGTTTGAGTCAGAGGAAACGACAGGCCGTTTTCGGCCGTCTCTGCGGCATGAATCGCGCAACGTTCGCGATATGTTTTCTCGGCAATGGTGGGCGCATTCGCGGCGACGAGCGTGGGCGTTGCAGGTCAGCGTTCAAACTCAGCCACCACTACTCTCGTAGTGTCATCTGGCCGGTACAACGATGTACCGGATCCGTGACACTCAAGGTGACAACCACAGATTTGCTACCTCCAAAGCATTGAATCTACGTGCTGTTTCAATACCGGAACCTGGCATGCGATCTGCAACTACCGACCTGACCAACCAGCGGCTGCGGGGAAGGTCGCTGGGTTAAGGCCGATCCGAAGAACAGGCCATCCGGTTACGCTCCCGCGGCTCAACTCGCCGCAATCGCTGGATTTCGGAGGCTCGATCAGCGCACTTGACACAGTACGGAGACGCGTGTATGCCGCCATCGATCCGTCTACGCGAGACCAGAGCCTGCCGCGTTGACGAAATTGCCCTCGCATAACAGGTGGTTAGCCGTGCAGTCGGGGCGCGACAGGAACCAAAGGCCGGTATTTGGCTATGCCTGGATGAATGTCCCGCTATCCCTGGATGAATGTCCAGAATGATTGTTCAGTGACATGCAGAGGAGAGAAGATCGCCATGAGTTCTCAAAACAGAAGCCAGTCACGCCGGTCCAGGTTTTGCATCACGATGCTCGCCTGCCTGGGGTTGGTTGTCGGTGCAACGGCAGTGGCCCAGGCAATGGCCCAGACAAGCGAAGCGAGCGCGTCCGAAGCCATTGCCAAGCGCGCACAGAACCCCAACTTGTGGCCCGCACCGGGTCGCGACAATCACCTGACGCGTTTCAGCCCGCTGAAGCAGATCAACACCAGCAACGCGGGCGACCTGCAATTCACGTGGAGTCAGTCGCTCAGCTCGTTGCGCGGCCAGGAAGGTCAGCCACTCGTCGTGGAGGTTGGCGGCAAACCGATGATGTATTTGGTCAGTGGCTGGCCGAACGTCGTGCAGGCGCTGGATTTGTCCGACCCGGACCACCCGGTGGCTGTCTGGAACTACCTCAAGAAGGACGGCCGTGACAACAGCGCCGTCGGTATCGCGTGCTGCGACACCGTCAACCGCGGCCTCAACTATGCCGACGGCAAGGTGATCTTCCATACCTTGGACGGTTACCTGATCGCACTGGATGCCTCGACCGGCAAGGTGGACTGGACCGTGAAGGTCGCCTACCCGGAGAAAGGCCAGACCATGACTCAGGCGGGCGTGATTGCGGGCAACAACGTGATCATCAGCTACGGTGGTTCTGAGCTTGCGGCGCGCGGCGACATCGCTGCCTTCTCGATCGCCACCGGGAAGAAGGTCTGGAGCTTCTGGAACAACGGCAGCGCCAAGGACGTTGGCATGACCGCGAACACCAACAAGGCAGTTCCAAAGCACGGCACCCTGAAGACCTATCGTGGCGTTGATGAGTATCCAGGCGATGAGCACCTGCGCGGCGGTGCGACCGTCTGGGGCTGGATGAGCTATGACGCGAATCTGAACCTGGTCTACTACGGCACCGCCAACCCCGGCACGTGGAGCCCTACGTATCGCTGCAAATACGACACGTTTGAAAAGTGCAACGACGGTACCCAGGACAACAAGTGGTCGCTGTCGATCATGGCGCGCAATGCGTCGACGGGTGAGCTGGTCTGGGCATACCAGATGACCCCGTTCGACCAGTGGGACTACGACGGTGTCAACGGCATGATCCTGGTCAACATGGATATCGATGGCCAGAAGAATCGCCCTGTACTGGTGCATTTCGATCGCAACGGCTTTGCCTATGTACTGGACCGCAAAACCGGCCAAGTGCTGCGCGCACACAACTACGTTCCTGTGAACTGGGCCGAGAAGATCGACGTCGGCGGGACTGATCGCCCGATCAAGGTCAAGGCGCACGCACCCTTCAGCATCGACAAGGCCGTGCAGGCGTGCCCGTCGGCCATGGGCGGCAAGGACCAGCAGCCGGTAGCCGTGGATCCGGCCAACCCGGAGGTCTTCTACGTGCCGACCAATCAGTGGTGCATGGAGGACACCCCGCTGAAGCGCACCAGTACGCAACAGGGCTCGGGTTACGCGTTTGCCAATGTGTACATGTACGAAAGCACGCCTGGCCTTGTGGGCCAGTTCCAGGCCTTCAATGTCAACACCGGCAAGATCCTCTGGAAGATCCCGAACAAGTACCAGACTTGGAGTGGTGCGCTGGTCACGGCTGGCGGCGTGGTTTTCTATGGCGATATGGTGGGTAACTTCCGGGCTGTGGACGCCAAGACCGGCAAGGTCCTGTGGATGCGCAAGCTGGGTTCGGGGATTATCGGCAACCCGATCAGCTACCAGGTCAACGGCCAACAGTATGTAGCGGTGTTCGCCGGGCTGGGTGGCTGGGCCGGACTGCCGGTTGCCGCTGGTCTGAACTTCAACGACAAGTTCGGCGCGATCGGTGCCACCGCGATGGCCAAGTCCACCAACCTGAACCTCGTGCCGCAGGGTGGCACCTTGTATACGTTCCGCCTGGGTGGACCGCAGCACCAGAACGTCGCGGACACCAATGGCACGAAGTGACGGCGTGTCTATCGTTGAGTTGTAGAGGTGTACCAACCACCTTTGCATCGTGAAGTCTGCCGGGGTTGCCAGGTGCAACCCCGGCATTGATGCTGAGATGTGGAGTCGGCAGCAAACGTGCGAGGTTCTTTCGAAGTGCACTGCATGACATGAAATTTGGTATCGCAATATTCGTTGGATGTCTTGCGCTGATGGTGGCTGGGTTGGCGTGGGCGCAGGAAAAGACCTATTACAACCTCGACCTGAAATTCAGCGAGATGACGGCGCCCGAACGGAACGCCGCGAAAGAGGCCGCGCTACATCAGCAGCTACGGCCGCTGACGGCCTGTGCGGACCCCGCCAACATGCCGTTTTCGGACCGCAATGGCGACGGCATCGACAACCAGATCGTCAAGGTGCTGGCGAGTGCCATGCACACCACGGTGGGGTTCTACTGGATGTCGTACATAGAGCACGGGTTCTTGAGACGGGCGTTCGGGAACGCGGCCGAGCCGCTGGGAAACTGCGATCTCGTGGTCGACATCCCGGCCAGTGTTTCGGGCGTGCTGATGACTGAGCCGATCTACCGGTCGACATACGTTTTCGCTTATGGCCAGGACAGCGGGATCCATATCAAGAGCCTCACCGACCCTGCCCTAAGGAAGCTCCGCGTCGGCGTGTACCAAACCTCCGCTTTGCGCCAGGCGCTCGCCGAAAACGGGCTCAAGAATGGTATCCACGTCCTTACGGTCAGCTACGACACCGCAAGCAACGGCGGCGCCCAGCAGCAGTGGCGGCAGGTTGAACAGATAGGGGGCGGCCAACTCGACGTGGTGGGGGTGTGGGGCCCGTTTGCCGGTTATGCCAAGGCCAAGAAGGACGCGCCGATCGTGCTGCAACCGGTCAACCTGATGTCCAACGACGTGCAGTTGGAATACGCCATGGCCATCGGCGTGCGCGAAAACGACGTGGTTCTGAAATATGCGTTGGACAACGCTCTGGAGGCCTCGGCAAGCAAGATCAAGGCGATTCTCGAGGATTTCGGCGTTCCGTTGGTCCAATGCAGCGAGTGCATCGTCCAGGGCAACCTCCCCTCGCACGGCGCCTATTCAACGGGAGCCAGTGCCTATGCGCGGTACACGCAGCCGCTGGATGAGGACCTGGTTCACATCGACCAGTCCCAGGTGGCTCCAGGCGAATTCGTCACGGTACAAAACGTGAAGAAATCGCTTGCGGCGGGCGCCAATCTGAACGCCGAGCTGGCGCAAGCAGTGGTGGCATCTGACCCGGCGCGCATCAAGTTTCTGGCTGCACATGGGGCAGAGCTGAACGCACGCGACTCCATGGGTGCGACACCGTTGTTCAGTGCCGCCAGTGCTCGCGATTCGGCGACTGTCAAGCTGCTACTCGATCTCGGCGCGGATGCCAACGCACGCAGCGCGGATGGCTTGACGCCGCTGATGGAGGCGGCTTACCGCGATCACGTGCCGTCAGTGGAAGCGCTCCTGCAACACGGCGCCAGCCTGACCATGAAGAATCCCGAAGACTTGACAGCCCTCTGCAGCGCGCTCGACACCCGCAGCTTCCTGGCCGCCTCGACGCTGATCAAGGCGGGTGCCTCGCCCGACGTGCAATGTGGCCGCAATCGGCTGACGCCGTTGATGATCGTGGCGACGCATGAGAAGGCTGAGCAGAGCGGCAACGTTCCGGTCGATGGCGACCGCTACCTGAGCGACGGAGTTTCCCCCGTCGAGATCGGCCAGTTGCTGGTCAGCAAGGGTGCCGATGTGAATGCCCGGGGCCGGGGCGGGGTTACGGCGCTCATGATAGCGGCCGGGTACGACAACGCGCCTCTGATCGGTTTGCTGATTCAGGCCGGGGCGAAAATCGACGTCCATTCCGAGGACGGCAAAACCGCGCTTGATATAGCCAAAGACAACGGCAACGATACGGCAGCAAAGACGCTCGAGTTGATGACGCGGTTCGCCTCGCCGCAAGGTCCGGCTGCTCCCGTGCAGCGTCCGCTGCAATGAAGGTGTGCGGTGTCACCGTTGCTGCAGGTGCGCTGGCATTGATGCTGGCAGCGGCCAGTTTTGCCTCACCCGCCAGTGCGCAGGGCAAGAGTAAAGGCGCGGGAAGCAGCGGCACGCTCGTCACGCATTATGCGTATCTTGGCAAGGAATACCGGGAACCGCCGCCACTGTCGCTGCTCAAACCTGCCGTTATTCCCGACGAGGGCCTGGCAGGCGCGCGCCTTGGGACCAACGAGAACAATGTTGCCGGAAAATTTTTGAGACAACAGTTTGTCCTCGACGAGACGGTCGTGCCGCAGGGCGGCGACGTGGTTGCGGCAGCAAAAAAACTGCTGGCGGCCGGTCAGCGCCTCATCCTCGCCAATCTGGAAGCCCCGGATTTGCTCGCGGTTGCAGATTTGCCACAGGCAAAAGACGCGATCATCCTGAACATGCGCGCACGGGACGACGTGCTGCGGCAGACCCAGTGTCGCCGCAACGTTTTCCACCTGATTCCGGGCGATGCAATGCTCACCGACGCACTGGCACAGTATCTGGTGTGGAAGAAGTGGACGCGGTGGTTTCTCGTGCGTGGCAAGCATCCGGCCGACGTCGAGTACGCCAACGCCATCAAGCGTTCAGCCAAGCTCTACGGTGCCAAGATCGTGGCGGAGCGCGCGTATGAGCTCGAAACCGGGGCGCGCCGCGTGGATACCGGCTTCCAGGAAATCCAGACGCAAATGCCGATGCTGACGCGCGGCGTACCGGACTACGACGTCGCCTTCGTGGCCGACGAGACCAATTCGTTCGGACTCTACCTGCAATATAGGACCACCGATCCACGGCCCGTGGTGGGTACGGATGGCTTGGTGGCGACGGCTTGGGGTGCGGCATACGAGTCATACGGTGCCGAGCCATTGCATGACCACTTTGTGAAATTCGCGCACCGTGAGATCACGGTGCGCGACTATGAGGGATGGCTTGCGGTCCATCTGCTGGGGATGGCCGTGATGTACGACAAGAACAACAATGTCGACGCGATCCGGAACTACATCACTTCGGACAATCTCAAGCTCTCGGGGTACAAGGGTCAGGGCATGAACTTCCGCTCGTGGGATCATCAGCTGCGACAACCGATCCTGCTCATGGACCCACTGACCCTGGTTTCGATGTCGCCCCAACCGGGTTTTCTGCACCCGGTGTACACGACCGATACCCTTGGGTTCGACCAACCTCGAAGCCTGTGCAGGTTCTCCAAATGAGAACGTTCAACCACAACGGGCTGCGCACGCGGGTTGCCACCGCGTGTTTGCTGCTGGTGGCCCTTGCGGCACCATCCGTGTCGGCCGCGATGCTGTTTGTGAGCAACGAGCGCGGCAATACCGTGACCGTGCTGGACAGCAATACGCTCAAGACGATCAAGACCATACCAACCGGCCAGCGGCCGCGCGGCATCGTGGCGGGGCCTCATGGGAAGTGGGTGTACGTGTGCGTGGGTGACAGCAACCGGATCGATGTCATCGATGTGGCGAAGCTTGAAGTCACGCGTCAGCTGCCCTCGGGGCCAGACCCGGAATTGATGGCTGTGGGCAACGATGGCACGCGGGTCTACATCGCCAACGAAAACAACGCCATGGTCACCGTGCTGAATGCGGAGACGGGCAAACTGCTTGCGGAGATTCCCGTTGGCACGGAACCCGAGGGCATGCGTGTCAGTCCGGACAACCAGCTCACGGCGGCAACCTCCGAAGGCACCAGCATGGTGCATTTCATCGACAACAAGGCACTCAAACTGGTGGCCAGCGTGCTCGTGGATACGCGTCCACGCGTGGCCACGTTCACGCCCGACGGCAGCCATGTCTGGGTGTCCTCGGAGGTCGGTGGCACGGTGTCGGTGGTCGACGTGAGTACCCACCAGCTCGTGCAAAAGATCGGCTTTGCGATTCCTGGGATGCGTGCCGAGTTCATCCAGCCAGTCGGCATCACGATGTCGAAGGACGGCTCGGAGGCGTTTGTCGCGCTCGGTCCCGCGAACCACGTTGCCGTCGTCAACACCAAGACCTATAAAGTGAGTGACTACATCATCGTGGGGCAGCGGCCTTGGCACATGGCGCTGTCTCCCGACGGCTCGAAGCTTTACGTCGTTAACGGCTTCACCAATGACGTGACGGTGGTCGATGTCAAATCACTCAAGCCCGAGGTTTCGGTGCCTGTCGGTCGCCTGCCGTGGGGCATAGCGCTCGTGCCCTGAGCTGTTGTTCGGTGATGGGGCGGTGCCGGGGTGTGGAAGCACCACCAGATGTTTAACTGGTACTTGAAGGAGAGTCAAATGTTTCGCAAGACTGCGTATGGCTTTACCAGTGCTGCCGCCGTTGTCGCTGCCGTTGCCGGTATCGGCTTGGTGCTTGCCAGCAGCGGCCCGGTGAGTTCGGCGGCGACTCCGGCCAGCGCCGCAAGCATCCGTGTGCCGGCGACGTATGAGTCAATGGACACCAGCCACACCGGAATGGTGACAGAAAAGGAAGCCCTGGCCGCCATGCCGAATCTGAACTTCAAAGCCGCCGACACAAACGGTGATGGTCAGTTGGATCGCGTCGAATACCTGGATTTACGGGAAAAAGTCGCAGACGGGACCTGGACCAACGCGGTGCCCAAGCTGGAAGTCGTAAAGGAAATAAAAGGGTACGATGAAGACCCGGTGGACGTGGTCAAGAACGCGCCGAAAGGCACGTTGACGAACCCCTACGATCCCGCGAACAGCACCGTGGTCGCTGAGGGTCACCAGCAGTTTCTCAATCACGGTTGCAATGCCTGCCATGGTGGCAATGGCGGCGGGGGCATGTGTCCGCCACTCAACAATGGCGTATGGATCTACGGCGAGAGCGATGACACTTTGTACCGGCTTGTCACCCTGGGTAGTGAGAAATTGCAGGCGGCGGGATACTCGCGGATAAGCCCGGAAACCCCCGCGTTGATGCCGCAGCAAGGCGGCACGACCCTGACAAAAGCTGGCGACCTTTGGAAGATCATCACGTGGATCAAGTCAATGAACGCGAAGAAGAGCGGCTAGACGAGCATGGGAGGCGCCCCGATCCGGTTTCGGGGCTCTCGACGGTCCTGCGTGGGTGACAGCCCCCACCGAGCGGGACTGATCGGCAGCTCTGGTTTGGCAGGCGATACTACCGGTCGCTCGTGGTGCAGCTGCGTGGTGGGAACGCAGGATGGTCGTTGCCCAACCTGGCGGTCCGTGAAAAGTTGCGGTCATCGTGGATGCCGCACCGAAGCCGCAGCCGCCGGACGCGTGCTGATCGGGATCGCGATCATTGACCTTCTTCAAGTGGCGCCACGTTGCTCGCGCTCGAGGTTGTGGTGCTTTCCAGCGCGCGGGGGCAGCCAATCAGGACACAGGTGCGTATGCCTGTGACGCATGGTGGCGGCACGCGACGGTGATGCATTGCTAACCACGTCACCTCCACGTAGCCGCGCGGTGGCCGCCGTTGTACTTGATCCGAACTTGCGTCGGCTTGATATTCACCGGTGCACCTTGACATGGAGTGTCTGCCCTGAAACCTGGGTGAGACGATCCTGTCGCCTCGTTCTGCGCGGTCAGCTACGCTGCAAGAAAGTCAGGTCTGCATGGATCGAGAACGCCCAGAATATTCGCCGGGATTGGTGGGGAAGGTGCTTCCATGAAGGGCTGGCAGGCGAGAATGAACATAGCGTCGACTGACTACGTCACGCGCGTTTTTGCGCTGATTTGTGCCGTGCTCCTCGCGATGATGCCAAGTGCGGCATCGCGCGCGGAGGTTGCACGCGACGTTCCCGAACTGCGCGTCGGGGTGCTTGAGTTCGGCACGGTCGGCTGGGAGATCGATACCGTCCAGAGGCTGGGTCTCGCGGGCAGACACGGAATCCGGCTGGACGTGATACCCCTGGCGTCCGAGAACGCGATGAAGGTGGCGTTGCTGAGTGGCAGCGTCGACCTTGTCGTCTCGGACTGGTTCTGGGTCGCGACGCTCCGATCCCGCGGTCAGGATTACCAGTTTGTCCCGTTTTCGAAGGCGGTCGGTGCCGTCGTCGCCAATCCGGGGGCGGGAATCAAGTCGCTCGCCGACCTCCAGGGCAAACGGGTCGGTGTCGCTGGTGGCCCGGTGGACAAGAGTTGGCTGATCGCGCGTGCTTACGCGCGCAAGAAGTACGGCATCGACCTGAAGTCTGTCGCGAAACCACAGTTTGCCGCACCGCCGTTGATCAACCACCTGATGCTCGACGGCGAGCTTCCGGCCGCAATCAACTTCTGGCAATACAGCTCCCGCCTTGTTGCACAGGGTATGCAGCCGGTGATTACGGTGGAGCAGATGCTCAAGGGATTGGGCGTCAAGACCGTTCCGCCGTTGCTGGGTTGGGTGTTTTCGCAACGGTGGGCGGAAACCCACGGCGATGCCTTGCGCGCTTTCATCGCCGCCACTTACGATGCCAAGCAGGAGCTGGCCCGCTCGGATGCGGCTTGGCAGCCGCTGAGGAGCAAGGTCAAACCTGAAAACGAAGTGGTCTTCGCCGCGATCCGACAGGGTTATCGGGACGGCATCGTCGAGCACTTCGGCGCGCCCGAAATCCACGCAGCTGGACAATTGTTCGATCTGATTGCTGATGGAAACCACGGCGAACTCACCAGTGGAACGAGTGAGTTGCCAGCGGATGTGTTTTGGAGCGGATTTCGTCGGCCATGAGGTTCTTTCATCGTCGCCTTGGCCCGGGCGACGTGCCCCGAATCATTGGCAGGAGGGAGCCACGCGCGGCGGCGCCGGCGTATTGGCGCGGGGTTCGATTAGCGCTGGGGCGCAGTTGGCTGTGGCGGAGCGTGTCGCTCGTCGCCCTGGTGGTGATTTGGGAAATCGCGGCACGACTCGCGGACAGCAACATGCTGCCGACGCCGGTTGCGGTGCTCGCCGCGGTGTATCGCTATACCCGCAGCGGCCAGCTTCCGCTGGAGTTGGGGATCACGCTGACGCGGGTGGCCGCTGCGTTCATCGTGGCCATGGCCGTCGGTACCGCGATCGGCTTCATGATGGGCTGCTCGCGCAAGCTCAACCTGTTACTGGATGGCCCGCTGGTGCTTGCACTCAACATCCCGGCGCTGGTCATCATCATCTTGTGTTACCTATGGCTCGGGCTCACGGAAGTCGCCGTGATCGTGGCCGTGGCCCTCAACAAGATCCCGGTCGTGGTGGTGACAACGCGCGAAGGGACGCGGGCCATCGACCTGCGCTTGCTGGCGGTAGCGCAGGTGTATCACGTTCCGCGTACAGTGACGCTGCATCGGGTGGTACTGCCGCAGCTTTACCCGTACCTCATCGCCTCTGCGCGCAACGGCCTGGCGCTGATCTGGAAGATCGTACTGGTTGCCGAGCTGCTTGGGCGCAGCAATGGCGTGGGTTTTGAATTGTCCGTATTTTTCCAGTTTTTCGATATCACCAGTATTCTGGCGTACACACTCGCGTTTGCTGCTGTCGTCATGGCCATTGAAGCGGGTGTGATGCGGCCTCTTGAAAAGCGCTTGACGCGGTGGCGCGGATGAACGGGTTGAACATCCATGTCATCGAAAAGCGTTTCGACGGCGTGCCGGTGCTGGCCGATATCGATGTCACCATCAACGCAGGTGAATTTGTCGCCATCGTCGGGCCATCCGGTGTGGGCAAGACCACACTGCTGAGCCTGGTTGCCGGTCTGGACGCCGACTATGCGGGTGCGATTTGCTACGACGGAGCGCCGTTGGCCGAGCCCGGCCAGTCGCCTCCCGGCTTGGGCATGGTATTCCAGGAGCCACGGCTCATGGCATGGCTCACGGTCAGCGACAACGTGCGGCTGGCGGAAGCAGCGCGTCTGGCGCGCGATCGCAGCTATGTTTCGCGCGCAGACAGCTTGCTGGATGAGGTCGGCCTGCGCACTTCTCGGGATGCGTGGCCGAGCCACCTCTCTGGCGGCATGCAGCGTCGCGCCGCGCTGGCGCGGGCATTTGTGATCGAGCCTTGGTTGCTGCTGATGGATGAGCCGTTCGTGTCGCTCGACCTGCCGGCCGCTGACCAGCTGCGCGAGTTGCTGCGGCGGCTGTGCGCGCGGGTGCGGCCACTGGTATTGTTTGTTACCCACAATTTAACTGAGGCACTGGTGCTCGCCGATCGCATATTGTTTCTGGGTGATAGGCCAGCCCGCGTTGTGCTGGACTATCGTGTCGAGCAAACAGGTAGTCACGATATGAACAGTCCCGAGATAGCTGCTCTAAGCCGCCGGCTGCTGGCACACCATCAACGGCTGCTATCCGAAGTAGTCGGTGCTGACGTGGACGCAGGCCGGCGTGGTCAGGAGGGGTTGTGAGGTCTGGCGCCTTGGTGTGGACGTTGGCGGGGTGTGCCGCGTACCCGCGCCCCGGTGTGCCGTGATGAACGTACCCAGTGGGACATCCACACCCACGTCGCGCCTACCGGGACAGGCCACACTCGCACTCGCGGTGGACGAGGTCAGCAAGTCCTACGGCTCAATCAAAGCGCTGGACCGACTGTCCCTGTACGTCGCACGCGGCGAGTTCGTGGCCCTGCTCGGACCGAATGGTGCGGGGAAAAGCACGCTGTTTCAACTGCTAACCGGATTGTTCGTACCCGACGCCGGACGCATCGAGGTGGCGGGCTTCGACATGCGCCATCAGGCGCGGCGGGCGCTCGCGTGCCTGGGCGTGGTATTCCAGCAGCCGACGTTGGACCTGGACTTGAGCGTCGTTGCCAATCTGCGTTTCCATGCGCGGCTGCACGGCATGGGACGTGCAGGGCGCGCCCGCATCGATGCGGAGCTGCAGCGTATCGGCTTGACCGCGCGGGCCGGAGATCGGGCGCGGGCGCTTTCTGGCGGCAATCGCCGCCGGGTCGAACTGGCCCGTGCGCTGCTGCACGACCCGGTGGTACTGCTGATGGACGAACCCACGGTAGGGCTTGATCCCGCCTCACGGGCGCAGCTCGTGGAGTATGTCCACTCGCTGTGTACGCATCGCGACGTCGGTGTGCTGTGGGCGACGCACCTGGTGGACGAGGCCGAATCCGCCGACCGGGTCATCATCCTGCACAAGGGGCAATGGATCGCTTCCGGCACCGCCGCGGAATTGCGCGAGCGCACAGGACAGAGTTCGCTGCGGGACGCCTTCCTCGACCTGACCGGGGAAACTTCGGTAGAAAAAGAGGAAGCGGTCTGATGCACGCGAGGCCTGGATCGCTGCGAGAGATACCCGGCGGCGCTCCGCAGCAGGATCGCGATCTGGCTGCTTCAGTTCGACCGGGACCTGCGCCAGGTCGGCTTCGGGGAAGCCTGCAATGAGCTCCGCCATGTCGATCGTGGGCCACGCCGTGCAGGCGCTGTTGGCGCTTTCCTCGCGCGAAACGGTCAAGTTCATGCACCAGCGTGGGCGATTGCTCTCCGCAGTGGTGCGGCCGAGCCTGTGGCTGCTTATTTTTGCGGCCGGTTTCCGGGATGTCTTCGGTGTCTCCGTGATTCCGCCGTACTCAACCTATATCGAGTACCCGGTCTACGTCGTGCCAGGGCTCGTGGGTATCGTCCTGCTGTTCAATGGCATGCAATCTTCGCTGGCGATGGTCTACGATCGTGAGATGGGATTGATGCGGTTGCTGCTAACCGCACCGCTGCCGCGCTCGGTGTTGCTGACGTGCAAGCTGCTCGCGGGCACCTTTCTGTCAATCCTGCAAGCGTACGCATTTTTTGCGGTCTGCGCGATATTCAGACTCGATCTTCCATGGTGGCCCGGCCTGCTGCTGGCGTTGCCGGCCATGTTCCTGACTGGCCTGATGCTGGGCGCGATGGGTCTGCTGGTGTCCGTTTACATCAAGCAGATCGAGAATTTCGCCGGGGCCATGAACTTTGTGATCTTTCCCATGTTCTTCCTGTCACCGGCACTGTACCCGTTGTGGAAGTTGCAGGAATCCGGGGCCGAAATCATCTACCAGTTGGCGCGCATCAATCCATTCACCTACGGTATCGATCTGATCCGCTACGCGATGTACGGGCAGATGAACTGGCTTGCGTGCGGAGTGGTTCTTGCCACGCTCGTCGCCTTTTTGGGGCTGGCGATATGGGGCTACGATCCGCAGCGCGGCACGGTGCGGCACAAGCGCCAAGGCGGCTGAGCAATTCCTGAAAAGCTGTCGGAGTGATAACGCTCCGCGCGCCCGCGTGCGGTGGCCGCGCGTATCCGGAGTCGGCCAAGGCTTGCTGTGGCGAGGTGTCCAGATGCCGCAGTTCAGTCACAGAATTTTCTGTTTCCCAGTCGTCTCCATCCAGCAATGGCAGGGACAGGAATTTACCTGAGGCCTATCGTGAAAGTCGTGCAGTGATGCCCATTGTGGCGGCTGTACCGCACGCGGCACACTCGTTTGTCACGAATCTGATACAGCACGCGTGACAGGTAGCCACATAGTCGCTTCAAGTGACTGAATCGCCGCCTGCAGACTTCGCCGGAAACTGGCATCCAAAGTGCATGGTACGTTCCGGGCAGCCCGCTTCGGCGCAGGGTTGACGGTTATGAGGAACGATTGACTATGAAAACGCGTGCAGCGGTTGCGTGGGAGGCGGGCCAGCCGCTCCACATTGAGGAAGTGGATCTGGATGGGCCCAAGGCGGGTGAAGTATTGCTACGCGTCGTCGCTACCGGAGTCTGTCATACGGATGCGTACACGCTATCCGGCGCCGATCCTGAAGGCCTGTTTCCCGTGATTCTCGGCCATGAAGGCGGCGCGATCGTCGAGGAGATCGGCCCGGGCGTGACTTCGGTAAAACCCGGTGATCATGTGATTCCTCTCTACACGCCCGAATGCGGCGAGTGCGAGTATTGCCTGTCTGGCCGCACCAATCTATGCCAGAAGATCCGCGTGACGCAGGGCAAGGGCGTGATGCCGGACGGCACGTCGCGGTTTTCGTTCAAGGGCAAGACGCTGCACCACTATATGGGCACCAGCACTTTCTCCGAATACACGGTCCTGCCCGAAATCTCGATCGCGAAGATCGACCCCAGGGCACCGCTTGAAAAGGTCTGCCTGCTCGGCTGCGGCATCACCACCGGTGTCGGCGCGGTGTTGAACGTCGCCAAGGTCCGCCCCGGTTCGACGGTCGCGGTGTTCGGCTTGGGCGCCATTGGCCTTGCGGTGGTTCAGGGTGCGGTGATGGCGAAAGCGGCTCGCATCATCGGGATCGATGTCAATGCAGATAAGTGGACGATGGCCGAGGCCATGGGTGCCACCGACTTCGTCAATCCCAAGGAATACGACCTGCCGATCCAGCAGGTGATCGTCGACAAGACCAACGGCGGTGTCGATTATTCGTTCGAGTGCATTGGCAATGTCAACGTGATGCGTTCGGCGCTCGAGTGCTGCCACAAGGGCTGGGGCGAATCGACGATCATCGGTGTCGCGGCGGCAGGTCAGGAGATCAGCACGCGACCATTCCAGCTTGTCACCGGGCGAGTCTGGCGCGGTGCCGCCTTCGGTGGAGTCAAGGGGCGTTCCCAGTTGCCCGGGTACGTCGACTCCTACATGCAGGGCAAGCTCAAGGTGGACGAGTTCATTTCCAGGGTTCTGCCACTGGAGAAAATAAACGATGCCTTCGAGTTGATGCATGAAGGCAAGGTCATCCGCTCGGTGATCCAGTACGACGACACCGTGGCGTAACACCGGCAACCCGCTTTTCAATTGGAGAGACTACATGGCCAGCACGAAGATCCACCCCGCCGTCGATGACGGTGTCAAGCCCGGAAAGCCGGGGTTTTCCGGCAGCACCCTGGTGTGCAATTGCGCCACCGATCAGGTCGAGGTGACGGTGGACAGTGAGTTTCTGTTCAATCATCTGTGCGGCTGCACCAAGTGCTGGAAACCGAAAGGCGCGGACTTCTCGATGCTTGCGGCGGTGCCGAGCGACAAGGTGAAGGTCACCAAACACGAAGAAAAGCTGAAAGTGGTGAACAAGAACGCGGTGTTGCACCGTCATGCCTGCACGGTCTGCGGCACGCACATGTATGACACCGTCCCGGACCCGACGCACGTATTCCATGGCTTTGTATTCATCCACCCTGAACTGTCTCGGCAAGCGGGGTATGCGCCGCCGACGTTCGCGGCATTTGTGTCCTCGATCATCGAGGGTGGGGTAGCGCCGACTCAAATGAATGCAGTGCGGTCCCGTCTACGTGAACTGGGCATCGAGCCGTACGATTGCTATTCACCGGAATTGATGGACATCGTCGCGACCCACGCGGCGAAGGCGGCGGGCGTGCTGCAAGCCTGACTCCTGCAGGCGCTGTTGGGGCTGGTGCGGACGATGTCGCGGTCGTGCGTGGCCGGGATTTCCGGCCGTCGCGTACGCGGCCAACGGGTCATGGGAGGAAAGGCACATGCAACGCAAATCAGCAAAACGAAACCCGACGTGTCGCCGGACAGCCAGGCTGCAGCGAGCTGCTCTCGCACTCGCGCTGGTGACCGGGTGCCCGCTGGCTGCGGACGCGACCTCGTTCAGCGGCAATGGCTGGACGGTGGACCTGAGCGGATACGTCAATGCTTTCTATACCACCACGAGTTGTTCGGGTGGTCCGGTCGGCGGTACCGCGCTCGCCGGAGAGGCGCTCGGCTGCGGGGGCCAGAAGGATCGCACGACGATCGGCAACGGCCTGTTGCCGAATGCCCTCATCACCAAGTTCACCACGAACCAGGAAGGCTTTGACATCAATGCGCAGGTTGGCATCATGGTGCATACCGCCACTTCGGATGCACTTTCGGCAAACAGCGGTGTGGATGTGCGGCAGGCCTTTTTCACCGTGGGCACGCCGGATTTCGGTACCGTCAAGCTGGGCCGTGATTACGGTGTATTCGGTTCCAACGCAATTCTCACCGACATGACCTTGCTTGGTGTCGGCATGCCGGTACAGGCGACGCAGCGCGGACGCGTGGCGTTGGG
Source organism: Rhodanobacter sp. FW510-R10 (assembly GCF_058781105.1). Lineage (NCBI taxonomy): Bacteria > Pseudomonadati > Pseudomonadota > Gammaproteobacteria > Lysobacterales > Rhodanobacteraceae > Rhodanobacter > Rhodanobacter sp. FW510-R10. Next base: position 2,222,719 of record NZ_JBYSWL010000001.1, read on the forward strand.
GCATATCGGAGCGGGCTATACCTACCTGGGCAGCTACGGCCAGATTACGTATACATCTCCCGACATGTCCGGCTTCAGCTTTACCGGCGGCGTTTTCAGTCCGGTGAACAACACCGCCATGTACGACTCACGCACCGATCCGCAAATCCATTTGCAGTTGTCGTATTCCAGCGGCAACTTCAAGGGCTGGGTGGGCGCCAAGACCCAGAGGTTCTATGCACCAGCCGGTTCGGAACTCGATCCGGCTAGTTTCACCATGTCCGCCGCCGAAGTCGGCGCGAGCTTCAAGCTTGGCCAATTCGGCCTGCTCGCGAACGTACAGGCCGGCCGCGGCATCGGCATCCTGACCGACGGCGACCAAGGTGACGCGAAGGGCGTCAACTATTTGTTGCAGGGCACTTGGCAGGCAACGGAAAAGCTCAAGCTCGGCTTGAGTGGAGGACTCAGCCGCAATCGTGACGATCTGCCGGCCGCCGGCGACTTCAAATCCAACAGCAACATTACTGCCGGCAGCTACTACGCGCTGACCAAGAGCGTGACGCTTGACCTTGAGCTGAGCCAGACCCGATCCAAGGATTATCTCGGCGGCAACGCACGCATGAACGGCATATCCCTCGGCGGTATCATCTTTTTCTGATGATTGCAGTATTTCCATCGGTCAATTGGATTGTCCAACCAGGAGAGTTCACGGCACATAGGCAATGCACGTCGCAAAGCGAAGTTCGCATAGAGTAATGTTGCTTTGGGTCGGTATTGTAGGTATCGCAAACTCCGTCCGTTTTCTGGTGGCGCGGAGCGTGTAGATGTGTCGCTGAATATCCTGGATTCGCACCGTACTCGTTGCCGGGTCGGATCGATCGGTGGCGCGCTGGGAATGACGATTCTCTCGATGGTGTCGGTTGTGGTGCTTGCCACCCCACCAGTGCAGCAGCTGGGCGAGATCATGGTGATCGGGGTTACGCCGTTGCCCGGCTTGAACGTGCCGCCGGGGCAAGTGCCGTTGAATGTGCAAAGTGCACAGGCCGACGACGTCGAGCAAATACACGGTCAGTCCGTGACCGACTTGCTGCAGCGCAACTTCCAGGGAGTGAATGTCACCCAATCGCAGGGCAATCCCTGGCAAGGCAACTTGTTCTTCCGTGGCTTCACGTTGTCGCCGCTGCTCGGCTCGCCCTCGGGCATATCCGTGTACATGGGCGGGGTGCGCCAGAACGAACCCTTTGCCGGGACGATGAACTGGGAGGCGATCCCCGATTTTGCCATCCGCAACGTCGAGCTGATTCCTGGTTCCAGCCCACTGTATGGCCTGAACACACTTGGTGGCGCGCTGTTGCTGACGACGAAGAACGGCTTTACGGATAAGGGTGGTTCGCTTGACGTTTCAGGCGGATCCTGGGGACGCATCCAGACCGACGCGGACTTCGGTGTTCACGGCAGAAATCTTGGGTTTTATGCTGGTATTGGCAGCAGCTACGAGACCGGCTGGCGCGACTACTCGTCAAGCCGCGTGCAGCAGGCATTCCTGCGTGGGGACTGGCGGCCGGATGAGGCCACCAGCATCGCGCTGAGCTACACCGGCGCGCACGCCAAGCTGTATGGCACCCAGGCCCTTCCGATCGAATGGGCGAGTAAACCTGCGGCTGCCTTTACCTGGCCAGACTTCTTCGTCAACAATCTCAGCCAGTTCAATCTGCAGGGCTCGCGTCAGCTCAATGAAGATTGGGCGCTCCAGGCCAATGCCTATCTGCGCATCTCCCAAAGCCGCAGCTTCAACAGCAACACCAATGATTTTGACGAATATGACGCTGACGAGGATGGACCCCTGGGCTACATGCCAGGGGGGCCATTCGATCCGCACTCGCTGGGCCGGTATTACTACGTCGGCCTGAGCCCGGCTTACGATCCACATAACCCGGCGGCGACGATCAACAACGTGGTTGCTTCCAACGTACTGGGCAACGTGTACACGCGCGGCTTCGGGGGATCCTTGCAGGCAGTCGTCAACGGCAGCTTGGCGGGCCACGCCAACCAGCTCGCCCTGGGAGTGAGCCTGGATGTAGGCGACAGTGTATTCAATCAGTCTGGCCAGCCGGCGTTTTTCCCCTACGAGGTGGACTTGCGCGGTGTCGCGCTGGGGTTGCAGCCATTTGCCCAGGATCCGATGACCAATGCGGGCTCGGTGAGTCGCAGCTACGGCGTGTATTTCATGGACGTGGTGGCATTGGCCGACACCGTGCACATGAGCGCTGGCGGGCGTTACAACCAGAACCGCCTGAGCGTCAGCGACCTGTCAGGCCGCGCACCGGACATCAACGGTCGGCAAAGCTTCAGCCGCTTCAATCCCAGCCTGGGCTTTACCTGGGCGGTCAGCAAGCAGCTCGGCGCCTACATCAACTACGACGAAGGCATGCGCACGCCGACGCCGATCGAGGTCGAATGCGCCAACCCCGAGGCTCCCTGTGCGCTGCCCAACGATTTTACCGGTGATCCACCGCTGAAGCCTGTGGTCGTGCACACGTTGAGTGGGGGGCTGCGCGGCGCTCTTGCTGGCGGTCGGTTGCGCTGGAACGTTTCGCTCTATGCAAGCCGCGTCGATAACGACATCCTGACCATTTTCACCGGCGGCAGCTCTCAGGGCTACTTCGCCAACGTCCCGAAGACCTTGCGTAAGGGCGTGGATCTGGGCCTCGGCGGCCAGCTTGGCCGGCTCGAATGGCAGGCAAATTACAGTCACGTCGCCGCCACTTACGACGCCGCGTTCGAGGAATTGGCCGCGGACAACTCCAGCGCCGGCGATGAAGGCGCGATCCAGGTGCGCAAGGGAGACCGCATGCCCGGCGTGCCACGCAATGCATTCACCTTTGCCAGTGGATACCACCTCACCGACGCTTGGTCGTTTGGCGGCAACGTGCGTGCCTATTCAAACCAGTACGCGATCGGAGACGAGAATAATCAGGACCGTCACGGTGCCGTACCTGGGTATGTAATCCTCGATCTGGATCTGCATTATCGGCCGACCCGCGCTCTGTCATTCTTTGCCGAAATCCACAACGTGTTCGATCATCGCTATTTCATCAGCGGCGCGTTGAGTAACAACGTATTCAATACGCCGAACCGCCTGATCAATATCAGCGGCCGTGGCGCTTCCACATTGTTCGTGGCGCCGGGCGCGCCGCGTGGCTACTTCGTCGGTCTTCGCTACGAGTTCGGCGCGGTGGACGGGTGAGCAAACATCTGGGTTTGCAATCGCCAGCCCGGCGGAGTCGGTGATGGTCCGGAACGCAACATAATGTTGCTGTGCTTGCGGGCTTGATCTAGGTCTGTATGGCAGGCGAATACAGCTGCTATCTTTTATCGCGTAACCCGCAGCGTATTTGTTTGATACGCCGATTCGTTTAAGCCGACGATGGTGAGCGCGCTATGGCAACGCTCGATACCTCACGTGCAAGGTGTGGCTACTTTTCATTCTGCGCGGTGATTTTTGTCTTGAGGAGTGATGTCGATGATCGGGCACTTTGAAAACCGCGGCGACCAGACCGTCTTTGGCACGAACAGGAATTGTGTTGCGCAAGCCTACGCGTGGCGCGATCTCCCGGCGGCGCTGGCGCTTGCTCTCCTCGTCCTGCCTGTTGTTCACGCGCAACAGGCTGAACCGGATGATACTGAGCAGGCAACACTGCCTACGATTGTGGTGACCGCGACCCGCATACCGCAAGCCAACTTTGACGTGCCTGCTGCCGTTGGGGCGGTCGCGCAAGATGACATCGTCGACGGCGCGCCGGCATTCAGTCTTTCGCAGTCGCTCGCGCGGATACCTGGTGTCGTTGCGCAGAATCGCCAGAGCTACGCGCAGGATTCGCAGATTTCCATTCGCGGCTTCGGTTCGCGCGCCTCCTTTGGCGTACGCGGCATCCGCCTTTTGGTGGACGGCATCCCGGTATCCGGACCCGATGGGCAAGGGCAGACCGATATCTTCGATCTCGCCACCGCCCAGCGCATCGAAGTGTTGCGCGGGCCGTTTTCGGCACTGTACGGCAATGCCGCAGGTGGTGTAATCCAGGTTTTCACCAAGGACGGGCCAGCGCAGCCAACGTTCGGGGCTTCCACGCTGTTCGGAAGCTATGGCACCCGTATCCAACGGCTTGACGCTGGCGGCACTTCGGGTAACTTCAACTACGTGGTGGATGGCACGCATTTTCGTACCGACGGCTACCGCGAGCACAGCGCAGCCGAACGCAACAATCTGCGCGCGAAATTCCGTTACGACATCAGCAAGGATTCTTCGCTGACGATGCTCTTCAACGGCGAGAACCAACCGTACGCGGAGGACCCTTCGGGCCTGACCAAGGAACAGGCACGGGAAGATCCGCGCTTCGCGGTGCCGGGCGTTTTCAAGTTCGGCTCGGGCGAAAGCCACCGTGATCGTCAACTCGGAGCCGTATACGAGCAGCAGTTCGGCGAAGACGACCACCTGCACGTCACAGGCTACGCCGGCACCCGACGCGTAGTCCAGTTCCTGCCGTTTCCCGGCGGTTCTCCGAATGGCGGCGGCGCGGTCGTCGACCTCAAAAACCGGTCCAAGGGTGGTGATGCGCGCTGGACCCACAGCTTTTCGCTCGCCTCGACACCGCTCGACTTGATTGCAGGTGTCGAGTACGACCACCTGCACGAGCTGCGCGAGGGTTGGGTCAATGCTATGGGCGTGGAGGGCGACCTGCGTCGCAACGAGAATGACGTCTCCAGCCAGGCGGGGGAATACGTCCAGGCCGAATGGAAACCCGGTCGCTGGAGCATCGTTGCCGGCTTGCGTCATTCGCGCGTCAAGTTCGGAAGTGACGACCACTACGTGACAGCCGAAGATCCCGACGATAGCGGCAAGCAGAATTTTTCGAGCACCAACCCAGTCGTAGGCGTGCTTTACAAGATCAATCCGAATCTGAATCTATACGCGAATTATGGCCAGGGTTTCGAAACCCCGACGCTCTCCGAATTCGCCTATCGGCCGGATGGCAAGGCTGGCTTCAATCTGGATTTGCAGCCAAGCAAGAGCCGCGACTATGAGGCGGGGCTCAAAGGAGGCTGGAACTCGACAACATTCGAGTTGGCCCTGTTTAACATAGCGACCACGAACGATATTGTCGTTGGCGTATCCAACGAAGGTCGCGACAGTTTTGTTAACGCCGGGAGCACGAAGCGGCATGGCCTGGAACTGAACGTGCAGCAAGCGTTCTCTGGAGGCTTCAGCACCTACCTGGCCTACAGTTATCTGCAAGCGCATTTCGACGGCGGGGTACTCGATGGTGACCGCATGCCTGGCGTGCCGCGGCAAATGCTATACGGCGAACTCGATTGGCAGTATCGTCCGCTCGGTTTTACGACCTCGCTAAGCGCGCAGTGGCGCGATCGCGTTTATGTCAACAACGAAAACACGGACTTTGCAGACAGCTATGTCGTGGCGAATTATCGCCTGGAGTTCAAACAGAACGCCGGTAGTTGGCAATTCAGCGAGTTTGCAGGCGTCAACAACCTTTTCGATCGCCATTACATTGGCGCCGTTATAGTTAATTCCAGTAACGGCCGGTACTTTCAGCCCGAACCGGGTCGCAATTTCTTGCTCGGTTTGAGCGCCAGTTACGCGTTTTGATCTGCCCGCCAGGCAGTGTGTGGTTGCCGGTGGGAGTCGTTTGCGTGACCGCCGGCCTTGTGGCGCGCGCCGTGGGAACGTGTTTGATGCGCGGAGTGTCAGTGCTCACGCCGCACGTCAATGCTGCGTTTGCGCATCTTGCGATACAGGGTGTTGCGACTCACGCCGAGAGCACGGGCGGTATGGGTTATGTTGCCACCTTGTTGCGCAAGCGCCTGGAGCAGCGCAACACGCTCGGCAGTCTGCAGCGCCGCTCCGGCTGCGATGGGTGGGTCTTCGGGAATCGCAGCGGTGATGCCGGCTGCAGCTGCCGAAGCGGCGGGCTCTTCAGGATCCACTATCTCTTGTGGCAGGTTGGAAAGGCGGATGACAGAGTTGTTGCACAGCGCGGCCGCAGTGCGCAACACGTTGCGTAGCTGACGAATATTTCCCGGCCAGCGGTAGGCCAGCAGTCGCTCGAAGGCATCTTCGGCAATGTCGACCAGCTCACCTTCCCCACATTCCTCGCGCAGAATCGAATGTATCAACTGCCGCTTGTCCTGGCGGTCGTGGAGCAGTGGAAGCTCCAGAGTGATCCCGGCAATGCGGTAATACAAATCCTCGCGGAACTCGCGCCGGGCAACCATCTGACGCAGGTCGTGGTGCGTCGCGCTGATGATGTGCAAGTCGACTGCGACGGGTTCATCGCTTCCCACCGGCAAGATTTCGCGTGCCTCAAGTGCGCGCAGCAATCGCGCCTGCAGCAAGAGCGGCATGTCGCCGATTTCATCCAGGAAGAGGGTGCCGCCACTTGATTGCAGGATCCTGCCGACTCGGCCTTCGCGCGTGGCACCGGTAAATGCGCCGGGGCGGTAGCCAAACAGCTCGCTCTCGATCAGGTTCTCGGGGATGGCCGCACAGTTGACGGCGACGAAGGCACGATCCGACCACAGACTAGCGGTGTGCAGTGCGTGCGCAAATACATCCTTGCCGGTGCCGGTTGCGCCAAACAGCAAGATCGGCACCTGCTTGGCGAATAACTGGTGGCCGCTGGCCAGGTTGCGGCGCATCTGTGAATCATCTGCATCGACCTGGGTGTCCGACGCTGCAGTGGCGCGCGCATTGGTGTGCACGGCGGGTTTCTTCGCTGGCGCGGCCGAGTGCGGTGCACATGGCGGCTGCACGAGCGCAAAGTAACGCCGCCCGCGCGCCACATCGCGGATCGGCCAGATCGTCGCGGCGTCGCGCATGCCGCGTTGGCGGAGCGTGCCCGCCGTGAAGCGGAAGACTTCGCCGATGGAGTGCCCCACCACCCGTGCACGCGCGTTCAGCCCCAGTTGACATAACACATTCTCGTTCACTGCCAGCACCTGACCACCGCCATCGACGGCGACCAACGCCTCATGCAGCAGCCCCACGAATTCGGGGCGACTGTGAAAACGCAGAATCCACGCTTCGGGGAATTCGGCGAGAAACTGGTAGCGCGAGATCAGGCTGGCCGACATGTTGACCAGCGCCATGGTATGCCGCTGGATCTCGCGAGTGTCGGAACTGTTGAGCGAGGAGACGTCCAGTACTCCGAGCAACGCGCCATATGCATCCAACACGGGCGCGCCGGAGCAGGAAAGACGTATGTGGCAATCGCGGAAGTGTTCTTCGCGGTGCACAGTCGTCGGGCTACATTCTGCGAGGCAAGTCCCGACGCCGTTGGTGCCTTCGTGGCGCTCGTCCCACAATGCTCCAAGCCATAGCCCGGACTGCCGGAATTCGCGCTTCAAAGTCGGATCGGCAATGGCGTCGAGGATCGCCCCGCTTGCGTCGGATAGAACTACCGCATAGCCGGTACCGGCGATGAGTTCGTAGAGGTTTTCTATCTCACAGTGTGCGACGCCGAACACGTTACCGAGCCGCTGCTGGCTCTCGCGCAATTGACTCGCCGTCAGCACAGCGGTATCGCGGCGGCTGTGCGGGTAGATGCCGAACTCGTTGACGCATCGATTCCACGACCGGCCAATTTCCGGGGTGATACCAGCAGCATCAAGGCCGGTTCGCACCATCCGCATCACCTGCGTTGCGTGCGGCGTATCGCCTGATATGTCTGGCATCACGGCCCTCCCCATACATCAGCTGGCTTGGGACACCCCATCAACACCAAGTGTGCGCCGCGTTGTATCCACATGCAAATATGCGGCGGCCTTCTCAGTTCGTGTTGAGCAGGCACGTCCCAACCAAGCATCGGGGCCTCCGCGTTAGTACTTCGTTACCGTACTTGGCGCGACGCCCTGTGAGAATCGGAGTTGAAGAAACTTCGAGCCGCTCGGCGTTGCAAGTTTTCGTATAACGGTATATGAAAACAAGATTGGTGGTGCAGTGCCGATTCATGTATTGCGCATGCGCACGCTACGCACTGCCGTAGGTCGCGAGGAGTGGGGGCCGTGAACACACCAGAGGTATCCATGCGTCGTCGCAAACGTAGACGCGCGCAGCCCAAGGGCCGACAGGTGGATCCAGTTTCGCTGGCGGCGGTGCAGGAGGTACTAGGCGGGATGCCACGCCGGCGCGATATGCTGCTCGAAGGCTTGCATCGCATCAACGACCGCTATGGTTGCCTGCGTGTCGAGCATCTGACCGCGCTGGCCGACGAGTTGCGGCTGGCGCTGACCGAGGTGTACGAGGTCGCGTCGTTTTACCACCATTTCGATATTGTCAGGGACCCTGCCACGGAACCGCCCGCGATTACGGTACGTGTCTGCGACTCGGTGACCTGCGCGATGTGCGGTGCGGACAGCCTTATTGAATCGCTGGAGGGCACGCTGGGGTCCAGCGTGCGTGTTCAGCGCGTGCCCTGCGTCGGGCGCTGCGCAGAGGCGCCGGTCGCGATCTGTGGCCAGAAACCGGTTCTGGCAGCCACTGCCGAGCGTGTGGCCGCGGCCGTGGCGGCACACGAGGTGCTTCCGGAGTCCCTGACCCCAGTGAACTATGCCGCGTATCGCCGGAATGGGGGCTACGCGACGTGGCTTGAGTGCGTGAACGGCACGCGCACCCGCGAGTCGGTGATCAAGGCGATGGAAGATTCCAGCCTGCGCGGGCTGGGCGGTGCCGGATTCCCGGCCGGGCGCAAGTGGCGCCTTGTTGGCAAGGAGCCTGGTCTGCGCGTGGTCGCGATCAATATCGACGAAGGCGAGCCAGGTACGTTCAAGGATCGCTATTTCCTCGAACGCGACCCGCACCGCTTTCTTGAAGGCACGTTGATCGCTGCGTGGGCGATTGAGAGCCATGAGGTTTACCTGTACGTGCGCGACGAGTATCCGGCGTGCCGCCTGATGCTGGAGCGCGAGATTGCTGCGTTGCAGGCTGACCCACCTGCGGCATTGCCGGCCATTTACCTGCGCCGTGGTGCAGGTGCCTATATCGCAGGCGAAGAGTCAGCGATGATCGAGTCCATCGAGGGCAAGCGGGCCATGCCGCGCTTGCGCCCTCCCTATGTTGCGCGAAACGGGCTGTTTGGGTTGGCGACGCTTGAGCACAACATGGAAACCATGCATTGGGTGCGCGACATTCTGGAGAAGGGCGGTGCGTGGTTCGCCTCGCAGGGGCGTCACGGTCGCAAGGGGGCGCGCACATTTTCGGTGAGCGGGCGGGTCAAGAAGCCCGGCGTATACATGGCACCAGCCGGCATAACGTTACACGAATTGATCGACGAGTACTGTGGCGGCATGCAGGATGGCCACGAGTTGTACGGCTATTTTCCAGGCGGCGCGTCCGGCGGCCTGCTGCCAGCCTCGAAGGCGGATGTGCCGCTGGACTTCGATACGCTTCAGCCCTACGGGTGCTTCATCGGGTCGGCCGCGATCATCGTGTTTTCACAACATGACAAGGCGCGCGACCTGGCGCGCAACGCCATGCGCTTCTTCTCGCACGAATCCTGTGGCCAATGCACCCCCTGCCGCGTGGGCACGGTCAAGGCGACGGAGTTGATGGGCGCCGAACACTGGGACGCGGCACTGATGACGGACTTGTCGCGGGTCATGGTGGATGCATCGATTTGCGGTCTGGGTCAGGCGGCACCGAACACCATGAACTGCGTGCTCAAGTACTTTCCGAATGAGGTGATGTGATGGCGGCCCAACCGCAAGATGTGCCAGGCGCCGAGACTGTCCACTTCACGCTCGATGGACAGCCGATTGGTGCATACGAGGAAGAAACCATCTGGGCGGCGGCACGCCGGCATGGCGTCGTGATCCCGCACTTATGTTTCAAGCCGGATCAAGTGGGTTTGCGTCCGGACGGCAACTGTCGCGTCTGCATGTGTGAAATCGAAGGCGAACGCCAGCTGCAGCCGTCGTGCTGGCGCAAGCCAAGCGAAGGCATGAAAGTGAACACCCGCAATGAGCGCGCCGTCCACGCCCAGAAGATGGTGTTGGAGCTGTTGGAGGCCGACATGCCGGATGAATCCTATGTGGCAGATTCGCGTCTGGACTTTTGGGCGCGACAGCTTGAGGTAGGCAAGCCCCGGTTCAGCCGGCGCGAGGAGCCGAAGCCGGATCTTTCGCACGCGGCGATTGCCGTAAATCTGGGAGCGTGCATCCAGTGCACGTTGTGCGTGCGTGCGTGCCGCGAAGTGCAAGGCAACGACGTGATTGGTTATGCGCTGCGTGGCGGTGACTCCCACATCATGTTCGACATGGATGACCCCATGGGCGAAAGTACCTGCGTCGGTTGTGGCGAGTGTGTGGCCGCATGCCCGACCGGTGCGTTGTCGATTACCAATGTCGATCCGCGTCAGCAGTGGGCGTGGCAGGGGCAGGAATCGGAGGTGGAAAGATGAAACAAGTCACTACGGTCTGCCCGTACTGCGGTGTCGGTTGTCGGGTCAAGCTGGACGTTCGGGACAACCACATCATTGCGGTCAATGGTGCGAATGGCCCTGCCAATGAAGGCCGCCTATGCGTCAAGGGGCGCTACGGCTTCGACTTTTACAGACATCCGAATCGGCTGACCAAACCACTGATCCGACGACATGACGTACCCAAATCAGCCGATCTGGTGTTGGATCCGGCAAATCCCCTGGAGGCATTCCGCGAGGCCAGCTGGGACGAAGCGTTGGACTTTGCCGGGGGAGGTCTCAAGCGCATTCGCGACCAGCATGGCCCGAAGTCACTGGTCGCCCTGGGCTGTGCCAAAGGCAGCAACGAGGAAGCGTATCTGGTGCAGAAGCTCGTGCGTACAGGCTTCGGCAGCAACAACATCGACCACTGTACGCGGTTGTGCCACGCCGGGTCGGTGGTGGCGTTGATGCAATGTCTGGGTTCTGGCGCGGTATCGCTGCCGGTGCGTGATGTCATGAAGGCTGAAACGGTCTTGCTCATTGGCGCCAACCCGGCCATCAATCATCCGGTCGCCGCGACCTGGATAAAGAATGCGATCGATCAAAATGGCGCGAAGCTGATCATTGTCGATCCGCGTCTGCAGGCCCTTTCACGGCGCGCCTTCATGCATCTGCAGTTTGCGCCCGACGCCGATGTGTCTCTTCTCAACGCGATGATCTACACCATCATTGATGAGGGCCTGACCAACGATGCGTTCATCCGCGATCGCACCGAAGGCTTTGAGGAGTTGAAACGCCACATTCAGGCTTACAGTCCGGAGGCGATGGCCCCGATTTGTGGCATACCGGCGGAGGATCTGAAGAAGGCGGCACGGACTTACGCCAAGTCCAGGGCGTCGATGATCATCTGGGGCATGGGTTCCTCCCAGAGCCAGCACGGCTCGGACAACGTCCGTTGCATCATCACGCTGGCATTGCTGACCGGTCAGGTTGGGCGTCCTGGCGCCGGCCTGCATCCGATTCGCGGCCAGAACAACGTGCAGGGCGCCTCCGATATGGGATTGATGCCTAGCCGCTTCCCGGATTACAAGAGCGTAGAGGACCCTGAGCAGCGCCAACGGTTTGAGCAGCTCTGGGGTTGCAAGCTGGATCCGAAGAAGGGCTTGACCTCGATGGAGATGATGGACGAGATCCTTGCCGAACACGTCCAGGGCATGTACATCATGGGCGAGAACCCAGCCATGTCAGATGCCAATGCGTACCACGCGCGCATGGGGCTTGCACACCTGGAGCATCTGGTCGTGCAGGACATTTTCCTGACCGAGACGGCTTACAACGCCGATGTCGTTTTGCCCTCCAGCATGTATTACGAGAAGACCGGCACCTTCACCAATACGGACCGCTGGGTACAGCTTGGGCGCCAGGCATTGGATCCACCGGGGGAAGCGCGGCAGGATCTGTGGATCATCCAGGAACTTGCCCATCGCATCGGACTGGATTGGCATTACGCCGGGCCCGCCGATGTGTTTGGGGAGATCCGCAAGGCGTCGGCCAATATGGCCGGAATCACCTGGGAACGGCTGGAGCGTGAGGGCTCCGTCGTCTGGCCGTGCCTGCATGAAGGTGATCCCGGCGAGGCCGTAACCTTCGTCAACGATTTCCCGCGTGGAAAAGGGCTGTTCGTGCCCTGTGAGATCGTCGAGCCGGATGAACGTCCGGATGCCGAGTATCCGTTTGTGCTACTGACAGGTCGTCAGCTGGAGCATTGGCACACCGGCACCATGACCCGGCGCTCCAGGGTGCTCGATGCCATTGAACCGGATCCCGTATGCCACCTGAACCCGCAGGACTTGCAGGAAGCCGGCATTGCACCGGGGGACCCAATCACGCTGGAAACCCGCCGCAACACGATCGTAGCCTACGCACGCGCCGACTCGAAGGTCGCCAGGGGGCAGGTGTTCATGGCGTTCTGCTTTTACGAGGCGGCGGCTAATCTGCTGACCAACCCGACGCTGGATCCGGAGGCGAAAATTCCGAGTCTCAAGTACTGTGGCGTGCGCGTGAAAGCGGGCGGAGTTCCAGCAACGCGGACGGGGTTCGCGACGCAGGCAGTCTTGCCGAGTGAAGCCGTGGTGTAAACGGGCCGGGAAATCGAGTGGGCGACATGTGGTGGCCGTGTGCAAGACGCTGAATAGAGTCCCCGCCACCAACTGCGTGCAGCGTGGAGGCGCCGCATGGTTCCGGGCCCGACCCATCAATTCGAGTGGGTCCGGCGCTGCCGACACATCACGTTGAAATCTCCCGATAGACTGGGTCCAACCTTTGCCCTGCAGGCCGCGCCAGCTCATGGCCAAGACCATGCGACACAGCGCGCTCCACGGGGCCGTGCCCAGACTGCGGGCCACCTTTTCCAGGCGTCGGTCGACGCCGTCGAAGGCGATGCGCGCCGCGCCAGAGAGGGCGCTGACGAAAAGCATCGCCACGACGATGCCAGGGGGGGTGAGCGCCGGAATCTGATGCCGAACATCTCTAGCAGCGGGTCACCCAGCAGCCCCACCGACGCATGCGAACAGCACTGCGATGCCAGCCACGCCAGGGGGATACCGAACAGGCCGGACAACATAGCCTTGATCGCCATGGTCGCCTTGCGCGTAGGCAATTGATGGCGGCCTACCGCGCCGCTTGACTTCGCCGCGCTCGGCACTGCCGCGTACACTCTTGGCTGTACGCAAAAAAATGCGGTCGGCTGGCGTGGTCCGAAGTTTGGTGAATGGCCAGGCAAGCATTCGTCGCCACACGCCTATTTCAGCTGCAACAGCGCATCGAACATGTTTCTGAGCTCGTCAGCTTGAGCTCATCGTCTGCAATGCCAAGGTCGAATATCCGAGGTGTACCAAATGGGCAGGACGGTTCCTATGCAACTGTCACAAGCATCGGCCGATCGGCACGGCGCCGTTGCTGACCGCTACGGGAGGGTTCTGCATGATCTCAGGATCTCGGTCACCGATCGCTGCAACCTGCGCTGTCGCTATTGGATGCCGAAAGAAGTGTTCGGCGCGTCATACAAATTCATGCCGTCGATGCAATTGCTGACGTTTGAGGAGATTACGCGGATCACCCGTTGTCATATGTTGTCCAAGCGACCGGAAATGTGGCAGATCGGCGGTTGAGCCCATGGGACAGACACCCTGTGGCTGGACCCTGGGTGCGGAACGCTCATGCCGAGCGATTGGAATGGTATCCATAGTTACGTCAAGGGATGCAGCCTGAATGAAAGACATCACCTCGAAGCCGGAGACGTTGCGTAGTGCAACTGCCCAGGCCGTACTGGAATCTGCGCCGGAATACATTGAGCTGCTCGAAAAGCGCCTGACCGAAAAAGGCGATGCGCTTGAGGCAGCGCGGTTTGCCGGCACGATGGCGGCCAAACGCACCTGGGAACTGATACCGCTCTGTCACCAGATTGCGATGTCGGTGGTGACCATTGACTACGAATTCGCGGCAACCAAGGTTACCGTCATCGCCCATGTGCAGGCCATCGCCGCCACCGGCGCCGAGATGGAGGCGATCACTGCGGCCAGCGTGGCCGCGATCACGTTGTACGACATGCTCAAGCCGCACGCAGGTACCAGCATCGTGATTGGAGAGGTGAAACTGATCGAGAAGACCGGCGGCAAATCGCAATATCTCCGCCGTCTGACGCGGCCACGCAGGGCGACCGTGGTGCTGCTGTCGGATTCGGTCTCTGCCGGGACAAACCAGGACGTCTCCGGTGCACGTGCGTGCGAGCGTCTGGTTGCTGCCGGATTTGATGTCACCGGGCCCATCCTGTTGCCGGATGAGCCGGCCCAGCTGCAGCGCGTCATGCGCGAGCAGTGCAAGAACGCCGATCTAGTGTTGACGGTCGGCGGGACCGGGATCTCGCCGCGCGACACGACCGTGGATGCCATTGAAGGCATACTGGAGCGGAAACTACCGGGCGTGGCGGAAACCGCACGCGCCTTCGGGCAGCGCCGGACACCGTTTGCGATGTTGTCAAGGGCGATTGCTGGAACGATTGCGGACACCCTGGTCATTACCATACCGGGTAGCGTCCATGGCGTGGAGGAATACCTGGATGCGCTGCTGCCTGGGATCATCCACGCGCTCGGGATCATCCGTGGCGAGAAGCACGAGCACGGCCATCGGACGTAGGTGAGTGATTGCATTTGGTGAGTGGACCGCCTGGCATTCCGCCCGGCGTGCAACCTGGAGATGAGCTATGGACGAAGAGGCATTCAACCGCAGCATACGCAAGTTCCTGAAGATCGTCGGTGTGACCTCCCAGCAGGAAATCGAGAAGCGCGTCCGTGAGGCCATGGCTTCGGGGCGCCTGAAAGACGTCGAAAAGCTCTCGGCCCACGCGACGGTGGAATTGGAGACATTTGGCACCATCAATGAAACCAAGGGCGAGATCCGTTTCGCCGCAGACCCGTCGCAAGATGAAGTGAGGGGCTAGGAGCCTGCCGCCACCCAAGCTGGACTCGTTGGCGACCGCGGGCAATCCGCGTCAGTGTTGGAGTGGGTCGGTCGTCAGGGCGCAGCGGTGATGTCAGTATGAGCGCAGAAGTGACAGTACGCATACCTGAAGCTCTGCGTCAGTTTGCCGGAGGCAATCGGGAGTTGCGCATCGCGGCGTCGTCCGTAGATGAGTTGCTCGCGGGTGCGGCGTCGTCCGGGTATGGCGCTCTGGTCAACCACATCTGCGCGCGCGACGGCCAACTGCGACCCTTCGTCAACGGGTACGTGGGCAAGCCAGCATTCGTGCGCTGGATGGCCAACGCACGAATCTGCGCAGCGGAGATGTGGTGACGATCCTGCCGTCAATAGCTGGAGGTTGAGAGTCCATGTCGGGCCGGGAACAGCGTCTGGCTGAGCTGATCAAGCATGTTCCGCAAGTCGCGCCTGAAGAGGCGCATCGCCTGGTCCAGGGCAGCGCGACCTTGCTGTCGGCAGGGCGAGCATGTCCGACTTGCTGGCGAGGACATCAAGGCAGGGAGCGCGGTGCTCGCGGCTGGGCGGAAATTGCGCGCCGCGGACTTGGGCTTGCTGGCCTCGATCGGGGTTTCGCAGGTTCGGGTGAGACGCAGGGTCAAAGTCGCCTATTTCTCTACGGGCGATGAGTTGCGCGGCGTCGGCGAGTTGCTGGAGCACGGACAGATCCACGACAGCAATCGCTATACGCTGCACGCGATGCTGGGCGAGGCCGGGGTCGAGAGCATCGACCTGGGCGTGGTGCGCGACGACCCCGCGGCGCTGCGTGAGGCATTTGCCATGGCCGCCGAGCGCGCTGACGTCGTTGTGACCAGTGGCGGCGCGTCCGTGGGGGAAGCGGATTATGTGACCGACATCCTGGCCGAGCTGAGGCAGGTTTCGTTCTGGAACGTGGCCATGAAACCAGGGCGCCCACTGGTTTTTGGCAAGTTGCATGGCGCTGAGTTTTTCGGACTTCCGGGCAATCCGGTATCCGTCATGGTGACCTTTCTCCAGGTGGTGCGGCCCGCGCTCGCCGTCATCTCTGGTGCACCCTATGCGCCACCGCTCAGGTTCAGCGCACGCGCCGCATCCAGGTTGCACAAGAAACCGGGGCGGATGGAATTCCAACGAGGCATCCTGACCTGCCGCGAAGGCACCGACCCGAGTGTGGAAAGTACGGGCCGTCAAGGCTCGGGCATCCTCCGCTCGGTAAACCAGGCCAACTGCTTTATCGTGCTCGGCCTCGACCGCGGTCCGGTCGAGCAAGGGGAGTGGGTCACGGTGGAGCCGTTCCTCCCCTGAGCCTGGCGGCTGGTCATGGCCTCACTGGATGACCCATCAGGTGTCAGGATGCTTGCTCACCCGCTTGCTGATCCTGTGAATGATCCAGTACACGCCACCGATGATCGGGAGCGCGGCCAAGCCGGTCACCATTTCCGGGTTCACGGATAATCCGAGATCCACCGCTGCCCTGGCCAGATGCATGACGATGCCGAGGCTGTAATAGCTGATGGCCACCAGCGACAAGCCTTCGACGGTTTGCTGCAGGCGCAATTGTTGCGCGGAGCGCCGGTTCATCGAGCGCAGCAGATGGCTGCTTTTGCGTTGCAAACCCAGATCGACCCTGGTGCGGATCAGGGAAGCGGCCCGGTCGATGTGATCCGACAGCGTTTCCAGTCGACCACGCACGGCCTCCATGGTCCGCATGGCCGGTCCCAGGCGGCGATCGAGAAAATAGCCCAGCCGCTGGTGGCCCTGGATTCGCTCTTCGCGCAATTCCTCCAAGCGCTTGTTGACCAGTGCGAAATAAGCGCGCGAAGCATCGAAGCGAAACTTGTGATCGGTCGAGTGCTGCTGCACCTGCACGGCCAGGCCGAGGAGCTGGTGGAGAACCTTCTCGCCTTTGCCCTGGTCGCTGTCGCCATGGCTGTCGGCAACTTGCGTCATCAAGTTTTGCAGCTGCAATTCCATACCCTGCAACGATGTCATGATCGACCTGGCCGGCACGAAGCCGAGCATCGCCAACATGCGATAGTCCTCGATTTCCAGCAGTCGTTGCACCAGTCGCGCCCGGCGATCGGCCGTCATGCCGTTGTCCACCACCAGGATCCGGGTATGGCCATCGTCACGGATCCGGCAGTCTGCCCAGATGCGGGCCTGGCCATCGGCCACCATGCTGGACGAGGTCTGGGCAGACAATGCAGCCACGGCGCGTGCCACGCCTTGTCCGTCATCCTGCGGCAGGCTGTGCAGCTTGCTGGCCGCGATCCGCAGACCGGGCAGGGCATTCATCCAGTCGGCGGAGACGATGCCTGCATCCTGTGCGAATGGAGTTTGCCCGCTGGCCGCGGCCACCTGCGTGTAGTCGGTGAATTCCGTATGGCGTTCGTGTTTCACCTGCACCGCGTCGTCGATGCGCACGATCTTGTAGTCGCGATCGCCGGTTTCTTCATAGTGGCTGTGATTGCGCAGGATGTTGCGCAGGTATTCGGTGGCATCCCGCATTTGCGCCGCATCCTGCAACACGGCACTGTGGGTCACGAGCGCGTGCGTGCCCACCGGTACGGGCGCGCGCCGGAAGAGCTCGTCATTGAGCGCCTGCCGATTCCAGGGCGGCGGTGCAATATCTTGGATCGGTTGCATCATCGGCTTTGCCCCAGTGGTTGCCGTCAGACGGTTGCCATTTCGCCGCCAATTTGCTGCCGAGGTCAATGCTTGCGAGGCAGCTGCGGTGAAACCGCCGTTGAGGGGGGAGGAGCGGGTAGGGAAAGCAGAGAGGATCGAGTTTGCCCAGGCCAGGCCGCGTGCGGCTCCGGCCCGGAGTGTGGTCGACGCTAAGGTCCGTCAGAGTCGTGCGTGCTGTGGCGCTGCTCGCTCGTCTTTGACCTGTTGCCGATCCCGACGCCGGGCTCGCCAGCAGACTCGGCGCAGACGCAACAGGTGCGGGCGCGACAGACGGGATCTGCGACATGCATACACTGGAACCCACGACTGCGGGTCAGACGACAGGATCGAGCTGGCGACGATTACCGGAGAATCCTGGGCCCCTCTCAGAACAGCTTTTCCGCGCTCGCCGACTCCTTGCTGCCGCGGAATACAAGCGCCTTCAGCTTTTTCGGATCTTGCGGAAGTTGCGCCGTGGCAACGACCGCCAGTACGGCGCCGTGATGGGGTGACTTGTCGCAAACCGGGTCGGCATTCGTTGGGTCACCGGTCAGCATGTACGCCTGGCAGCGGCAACCGCCGAGATCGTTGAAGCGTTCCGCGCAACTGCGGCAGGGTTCCTTCATCCAACTGGTACCGCGATAGCGGTTGAAACCCTCGGAGTCATACCAGATTTCGCGTACGCCCATTTCAGTTACGTTTGGGAAGGCGGGCCCCGGCAACATGCGCGCGGTGTGGCACGGCAGCGCAACCCCATCGGGTGCGATGGTCAGGAACACGTTGCCCCAGCCGTTCATGCACTTTTTGGGGCGCTTCTCGTAGTAGTCCGGCACGATGAAGAACAATCGCATCTTGTTGCCGAGCTTTTCGCGCCAGCGGTTGGTAGTCGCCTCTGCGCGCACGAGCTGCTCGCGCGTCGGCATCAGCCGCTCGATATTGATGTGCGCCCACGAGTAGTACTGCGCGTTGGCGAGTTCCAGATAGTCGGCATCGATCTCAACCGCGAACCGGATGATTTCGTCAACGTGGTCGATGTTCATGCGGTGGATCACGCAGTTCATCACCATCTCGAAGTCATATTTCTTGATCAGTCTGGCGGCCTCGCGTTTCAAGTCGAAGGTGCGCGTCGAGGACAGGAAGTCGTTGACCTCGCGCGTCGAGTCCTGGAACGAGAGTTGGATGTGATCGAGTCCGGCTTGCTTGAGTGCGGCGATGCGCCGCTCGTTGAGGCCAATGCCGGAGGTCAGCAGGTTGGTGTAGTAACCGAGCCGGTGCGCCTCGGCGACAAGGACCTCCAGGTCCTTGCGTTGCAGCGGCTCACCGCCGGAGAAGCCGCACTGCACTGAGCCGATCGCGCGCGCCTCGCGCAGGACGCGCAGCCAGTCCTCGGTCGCGAGTTCGGTCTTCTGTTTCGCGAAGTCGACCGGGTTGTAGCAGAACGGGCAATGCAGCGGGCATTCATAGGTAAGTTCGGCCAGCAGCCAGAACGGCGGGCCGATCGTGGTTTCAGGTGCAGCGGGTTGTACTTGTGCGTTCATGTGCGTTCCACCCAGCGTTGTGTGCAGGCCAGATCGAGGAACGCGATCACGTCCGCATCCAGTCCGGTTTGATCGAAGAGTTTTTCGAGTTCGGCGACGATTGCCACAACAGGCTTTATGCCGTCGCAGCGCGCGAGAATCTCGCCGGCGGTGTGGTTGAGTTTGACCATGCCTTCCGGATACAGCAGCACATGTGATTTCTGCACCGGCTCCCATTGCAGGCGAAAACCGCGGCCTACGCGGGGGATGCTGTCGGGTGCAAAGCCGGTGGTTCCGTTGGGCGCTACCGTGACGACATTCATGCTGCCAGCTCCATTCCGTACTTCAGCGCCATCGCGTCGTTCATCGCCCACAGGACGTCGAGTTTGAATTGCAAGATATCCAGTGCGTGTTGCTGCTGCACTGGCGTGACGAAATAAGTCAGCGTGATCTCAAGCGCCTGCTCGACATCTCGGCGCGCCTGCGAAACGCGGTTGCGGAAATATTTGAGGCCCTGGCTTTCGATCCATGGATAGTGTTGAGGCCAGTTCGCGAGCCGTTCCTTGTGGATCTGCGGCGCGAACAGTTCTGTCAGCGCCGAGCAGACCGCCTCCTGCCATGGCGCACGGCGCGCGAAGTTCACATAGGCATCGACGGCGAAGCGCACGCCGGGAGCGACGTGACGCAGATCCTCGATTTCCTCGCGCGCGAGCCCGGTCGCCAGCCCGAGTTGGGTCCAGGCCTCGATGCCGCCGGGATCGTCGCCGTGGCCATCGTGGTCGAGGATGCGCTGCACCCACTGCCGGCGCACCGCGCGATCGGGACAGTTGGACAGGACCGCGGCGTCTTTCACCGGGATCGAGATCTGGTAGTAGTAGCGGTTCGCGACCCAGCCGCGGATCTGCTCGGGAGTGGCCCGGCCCTCGTTGAGCAGCCGGTTGAATGGGTGATGGATGTGATAGGCAGCGCCTCTTTCGCGCAGCTTCGCCTCGAATTCTTCGCGGTTCCAGGCCTTCGTGTTCACAGCTGAAAATCCATGCCGTCGTATGCCAGTTCGACCCCGGCCGCGAGCACCTGCGCATGCTCGCGGCTGTCCTCGTCGAGGACCGGGTTGGTGTTGTTGATGTGAATCAGGATCCGGCGCGTCGCCGCGGGCAGCCCGGCGAGTAGCGCGAGCATGCCGGCCTCGCCGTCCAGCGCGCGGTGACCCATGTCGCGCGCACGCTTCCTGGACAGCCCGAGCGCGATCATTTCGTCGTCGTGCCAACAGGTGCCATCGACCATGACGCAATCCGCACGCTGCATCGCTGCGGTCGCGGGCGCGTCCACCTCGCCGAGCCCGGGCGCGTAAAACAGGCGCTTGCCGCTCGCGCTGTCCTCGACCAGCACGCCCACGTTGTCGCCGGGTACGGGATGATCGCGATGCGGCGAATACGGCGGTGCGTTGCTGGTGAGCGGCAACGCGGTGAAACGCAGGCCGGGGACACCATCGACCGCGAATGCGCTGCCATCGATCGGCACGCGATGCCAGTTGATCCCGCAGTAGTGGCCGAGCACGCGAAACAGCGGGTTGCCGCGCTCGAGATCCTCGTGCACCGGCTCGGTACACCAGATCTCCAGCGGTTGGCGATGCTCGCGCAACATGTACAGCCCCGTGGTGTGGTCCACCTGCGCATCGATGAGCAACACCGCGCGAATCGCGGTGTCGCGAATTGCACGCGCAGGCTGCAGCGCGGGGAATGCCCGCAACTGCGCAAGAACGTCTGGCGATGCGTTGCACAGCAGCCAGTTGGTCTCATCCCCGCTCAGCGCGATCGACGATTGCGTGCGCGGCTGTGCCTTGAGCGTGCCGCTACGGACGCCGTGGCACAGGCGGCAGTTGCAGTTCCACTGCGGGAAGCCGCCGCCGGCGGCGGAACCGAGGACGTGGACACGCATGCGTGGGGTCGCCATGGTCGAGTGTGCAAACGTGAGCCGGACGCTTGCACGTCCGGCCTCACGTTGTCTGCATCAACCAGCTTCAGCGCCGCGCGACGTACATCGTGATTTCGAAGCCAAAGCGGCAGTCCATCGCCTTCGGAGTTTCCCATTTCATGTGGTCGTTCCTCGGTTGCGGACCCGCGGGCACGGAAATCGCGGATCCTAGTCATGTGGCGTAGAAACTCTCCGTGCGTACCTGAATCTGCGCTTGCGCAGTGTCGGGTGCATCGCGCCAACGGTGATCGGTGGCTAGCGATTTTCATGATTTGGCGATTCCGTTCGCCCCATCACGAGGATGCAGTAGGATCGAAACATGTCCGCGGGCATCTCGATGGTTCCACCCGTTCCGATCCCGGCGCCGGCTGGCGGCTGGCTCGAGGTCGGTAACGGCCACTCCATCCATTACGAGCAACACGGTGCAGCCGACGGCATCCCGGCGCTGCTGCTGCACGGCGGCCCGGGCTCGTCGAGTACGCCGCGACAGCGCGAGTTCCTCGATGCGACGCGTTACCGCAGCATCCAGTTCGACCAGCGCGGCTGCGGCCTCAGCACGCCGCTTGGGGAAACCGCGCACAACCATGCGGGTGCGCTGGTGGAGGATATCGAGGCCTTGCGTCGGCATCTGCGCATCGAGCGCTGGCTCGTCATCGGTGGCTCGTGGGGCGCGGCGCTCGCTCTGGCCTATGCGGCGCGCCACCGCGAACGTGTTGACGGCGTACTGCTCCGCGGAACGTTCCTCACGGGTCGCACCGATCTCGAATGGTTCTTCCACGGCATCGCGGCATTGGTGCCGCAGCTCAACGCGGATTTCATGGCGGTGGTTCCACGGCGCTGGCGCGGCAGCGTCGTAACTTGGCTGGACCGCTGTTTCGCCAACGTGGATGCCGACTACGAGCGCGCGCTGCGCGTTGCGCTGGCATGGCAGGCGTACGAGCAGGGGGTCGACGGACAGCAGCACCCTACGCGTACGCTGCTGGCTACGCCGGATGCCGAGCAGGCGCAACGATTGATCGCCAGGTATCGCGTGCAGGCACATTATCTCGCACGACGGTGTTTCCTCGGCGAAGCTGCGGTGCTTCGCGCTGCGGGCGAATTGCGCGGTATTCCGCTCGCGCTCGTGCACGGCACGCAGGACTGGATTTGCCGACCGTGCAACGCCTGGCGCGTGCAGCGTACCTGCGCTGGTAGCCGCCTGGCCTGGGCTGCGCAGGCCGGGCACGACCCGTCACATCCGGCGACGTCACGGCTGTTGCGCAGCGCGACCGACGCTTTTGCGGGGACTCACGACTTCTCGCGCTGGGCGACTGACGTGGACACGACGGCATGAGCATGCGCATCCAGCTCAACCTGCTGGTTGCCGCCTTGATGGTGGTGTTTACCGTGGTCGTGCTCACGTTTCAGCTCACGGACACGCGCGCCAGGGTACGCGAAGATACCGACTCCGCAAACAAGGTTGCGGCCCAGCTGCTCACTTATTTCGTGGATACGTACGCGGATGCCAGCGAGACGGTTGTACGGCAGTCGCTGAAACAACTTGGCCATGTGCGTTCGACCGATATCACCTTGCGCGATTCGAACGGCCGCGTGGTGTACCAATCGCCACCTTCGCCCTACAAGGTGGGGCTCAACGCACCCAGGTGGTACTCCGCGCTGGTTGCGCCGGCCCCAACGCATTACCAGCTGCCACTCGCCGGCAGCGTGCTCGATATCAAGGCGAATCCATCGCGCGCGGTGCTGGATGGTTGGGACGACACGGTCCATCTGCTGCAGCTCGGCTTGATCGTGATGGTATTGGGCAACTTGCTCGTATTCTGGCTGGTCAGGCGCACGACCCAGCCGCTGCGGGAGATCGTCCATGGTCTCGAAGACATGCAGGGCGGCATATACCGTACGCGCCTGCCCGAGTTCAAAAGCGCCGAAGCCCGCGCCATCGCGCAGGCATTCAACCGCACGGCCCAGGTGGTCGGGGACAGTCTGGACGCACGTCGCGAGGTAGCCGAGGCGAAGCTGCGCCTCGAGCAGAGCCGCGACCTCGCAGCCGTGGTACAGGATCGCATCGAGGACGAGCGCCGCCAGATAGCGCGGGAGTTGCATGACGAAACCGGGCAGAGCATCACCGCGATCAAGAGCATAGCGCTGTCACTGACCCGGCGCACCACGGGTTGCGATGACGAAGCGCGCGAAGCGGCGCAGTTGATCGTCGACACTGCCAGCAAACTGTATGCCGCGATGCACGACCTGATCCCGCGCCTGCGGCCGCCGGCGCTCGACAACCTGGAGTTGGGCGAGGCGATCGAGGATCGCATCGACGCCTGGCGGCGCGAGCAGCCGCGGGTCGAGTTCGAGCTGAAGCTGGACACCCTGACACCCAGCTTGGGTGAGAGCTACGCGCTGGTCGCGTACCGCATCGTGCAGGAGGCGGTCACCAACGTACTGCGCCATGCGCAGGCACGACGCATCGAGATCGAGCTTGGCAGCGACGCGCACGCCTTGCATATCGAAGTGCGTGACGACGGCCGCGGCCTCGCGCCGGACTGGCAACGCCCTGGTTGCTATGGCGTACGCGGCATGCGCGAGCGCGCTCGTGCGCTGGGTGGCAACGTGGCGCTCGAAAACATCGCAACCGGTGGCGTGCGCATGTATGCAACCCTGCCATTGGAGTAGGCATCATGCGCGCGAGAATCCGCGTCATGCTGGTCGACGATCACGCGGTTGTGCGGGTCGGTTTCAGGATGCTGCTGACGGCAAACCCCGACATCGAGGTGGTCGCCGAGGCTGATAGCGGCGAAGCCGCGTACCTGCGCTATGCCGAAATCCAGCCGGACGTCGTGATCATGGATCTGTCGATGCCAGGGATAGGCGGCATCGAAGCGGTGCGCCATCTGCTGGCCAGGGACAAGACTGCGCGCGTACTGGTGCTGTCGGCGCATGAGGACACCGCGCACCCAAAACGCGTGCTCAAGGCTGGCGCCCTAGGGTACTTGTCCAAACGCACAGCGCCTGAAGAGCTGATCGAGGCGGTGCGCATGGTCGCGGCCGGCCACAGTTATCTTGATGCCGAGATCGCGCGCAAGCTGGCGATGCAGGGCCTGGGGGGCGTTCCGGGCGGGGTCGAGACGCTGTCGGAGCGCGAGTTCTCGGTCTTCCTGCAACTCGCCCACGGTCACTCGGTACAGCGTATCGCTGAGGTCATGAACCTGTCACCCAATACCGTCGGCACCCATCTCTACAACATCAAGCAAAAACTCGGGGTGGGGAACCAGGCCGAGCTCACCTTGATTGCGGTCCGCCATGGCTTGATCGAAACTTGAAATGGCAAGGGACGGGTTCAGGCGAACTGGTTTGGACAGTCTGCGTTTGCATGCGTCCAACCACGGGCAGTACAGAGCGAAGCCGGGGTGTAAACAGCGCAGGGAACCAAGCGGGCGACCTGTGCGGTTCGTTCACCGCGCCTGCTTTGTCGGCGCATACGTATTATTCTGCTCCGCTGTCGTGTGGTTGCGCGACGTCTTGCTGCTCTTGGCCACGTAGTGACCACCGTATTACCGGCGCTGGAAGCCCCCGCGAGCCGAGCGGTGAAAATGCCGGGATACCTTGGGGCATTAGGCGCCACCTGCCGAAATTCATTTGGGGAGGCCAGGACGTGAAGAAGACACGTTTGTCGTTTTGTGTGGCCAGCGCACTATTGGGCATGTCGCTGGGAGTGAAGGCTGCGCAGGTCCGGGATGTTACTGGCGTGGCCCGAGACAGCAAGCCCCTGGTGAAGACGCTGGGTACGGTACGCGTGAATGGGACGACTGCTGGCTACGCGACGGCGGCGCAATACCACACTGATAACGCCAACCTGGGTCCATTGGGTATGCGCGCGATCAAGGACACGCCGTGGTCGGTGACCATCGTGCCTGAGGACCTGATCGTCAACCAGCAGGCGAAGACCGTCAACGACGTGCTGCGCAGCCTGCCCTCGGTGCAGATCCGCGACCAGCAGGGCCTCGAGGTGTCGCGTCCGCAGTCGCGCGGCTTCCAGGGCACGGTCGTGCAGAACACCCGCCTGGATGGCCTCAGCGTGATCGGCACCACGGCGATACCGGCCGGGAATCTAGCCGGTATCCAGGTGCTGAACGGCATGGCGGGCTCATTGTACGGGCCGGAAACGCCGGCCGGCGTATTCAACTACCTGCTGAAGCGGCCGACGGCGGAGCCGCTGCTGCGCCTGATCGAGAGTTTCGATTCGAACTCCATCTTCACCAGCCAGGTGGACGCCGGCGGCACCCTTGGCGAGACCCACCTGCTCGGCTACCGGATCAATCTCGTGCACGGCGAGGGCGAAAGCTACGTCGACGGCAGCAACAGCAATCGCAACCTGATCAGTGGCGCGTTCGACTATCACCTCAGCCCGGACACGGTGCTCGAGGTCGACGTCAGCCACTACCGCACCAGAATCTACGGCCTCCCCGGCAGCATTGTCTATGACAGTGGCGCCAGCACGATCCTGCCCAAAGCGATCGATCCGACCAGGAGAGGTGTATTGGGTCAGCCAGGTGCGGGCACCGACCTGATGACCAATACCGGCCTGGTCAAGATCAAGCACGATTTCGGCAATGGCTGGGACTTTCAGATCGGCGGCCTGTATCAGAACGCGATACGCAACCTATTCGGGATCACCAACACGTTTGTCGACAACGACGGCAACTACAAAGTCACCAAGAACTTCACCGCGATACCCCACTACACCATCGCCAGCAATCTTGCGCAATTGAACGGCCACTTCGACACGTTCGGCCTGCGCAACGATTTCTCGGTGGGTACAAACGGCTACAACAACGCGCAATACACCTATCGCAACTCGATCGCGACCCCACTGGGCAAAGCCAGCCTCCCGCAAGCGGTAATTTTTCAGGCGCCACCGATCCCCTACAACGGCGGCCAATACCGGGCGGGCAAGCTGGTCGAGCAGTCGATCATCGTCGGCGACACACTGCATCTCAACGAGCAATGGGCGGTACAGGGCGTGTTCAACACGTCCTGGCTCAAGTCACGCAGCTTTACCGCAACCGGCGCGAGCAAGAGCGCAGATTCGCACAGCGGCGTGGTCAGTCCCACGGTAAGCCTGACCTATGCACCGACCCCGGTGCTTACTGCCTATGCCACCTGGTCGAAGAGTGTGGAGCAGGGCGAGGCAGGCCCCGCGCGTACGGCCAATGCCAATGAGTTCCTGGCGCCTTACCACGACAAGCAATATGAGGTCGGCGCGAAATACGCCGTCTCCGAGGGTCTCCTGGTCACTCTGGATGCGTTCCGGATGACCCGTCCACTGGCCATCACGAACGCCGTGACCAATGTTTTCGGGGTAGTCGGCACGCAGCGCAACGTGGGCGCCGAGCTGTTCGCGCAGGGTGCCATCAGCTCCCAGGTGAGCGTGCTTGGCGGTATCACCTATGTCGATGCGAAGCTGGTCGGCACCGGTGTCGCCGCCACCAACGACAAGCAGGTGGTCGGTGTGCCGCGGGTCAAAACCGATGTTTCGATCGACTACCATCCGGATTTCGCTCATGGATTTGCGTTGACCGGCACGCTGCATGGCGAAAGTAGGCGCGCGGCGACCAACACCAACGCCAGTTTCGCGCCGTCGTATGCGACGCTGGACATCGGCGGCCGCTATTCGACTCGATGGGGATCGCATTTCGTAACGCTGCGCCTGCAAGTGATCAACGCCACCGACAAGTACTACTACTCGTCGGTTGCCGACGGCAACATTGTTGGTAGTCCCGGGGCCAACACGGCTTATTTTGGGGCGCCGCGGACATACCTGGCCAGCGTGGAACTGGATATGTAGGAGATGTTCCGGAGTCACACCCAGGAGCGTGGCGTGGTGCCGATGGCGGGTCCGGCCATGTCGGTTGTGGACGTCGCGGTTGCGTCAAAACATCGGATGCGTAGCCGCGTCGGGGGTGCCGACTCCCACGCGTTTGCCGGCTGCGTCGGGTCTCGCGCACTCAAGTCACGTCGACCGTACCCATGACCGCGGGAAAGCTTTACCGGTCCCCTCCGGCGGAGTCGTCCCGCGCAGCAGAAGCCTTGCCGGCAGCAACGGCTGTCACTGGTATGAACCCGTAGCGTGGCAATCGCGCCTGCGCGTCCGGGGTCAGCAGGAAGGTGGCGAATCGATAGGCCTGGATTTGGCGCGCCGGATCGTCCGGGCGCAGCAACACGCTCATCGCGTAGTTGACCGGGACTGATTGGTCCGCAGGAATGGCGATCTTCACCAGTCCCGGCTCCAGGCTGGCGTTGGGTTGCTTCGAACTGCAGTAACTGACGAATGCATCCACCTGATCTTGTTGCAGGAACCAGGTCACGGCATTGGTGTGCGCCGGGACCTTCGGTGCCACCGCGCCGCCGACGAGTTGTCGTGCCTTGTCCCGCAGGACCTTGCCGGCACCGGGATGGACAGCGTCCAGCCGAGCGAACCACGCCCACGCATAGTCGCCACCCGGGTCGGCTCCCGGCGTCGAGGTACCGATCCTTACCGAGGGTTTGCTCAAGGTATCCAGCAGATTGTCGGCCGTCAGATGCAGTTGCGACCTGGCGATGATGCATAGGCTATTGCGCGCGACGATGACGGCGGGCGAGCCCAAATGTTCCCGCGCAAGGTGCTGCGCATTGGCGAGGTTGGCCGAGACGTAGACATCCACGCTGGCACCTTTTTCAATGCGCTGGCGCAGGAGACCAGCGGCTCCGCTGGTGATCTCCACTGCCTGTCCGGTTTCCTGTGTGTAGCGCGCGGCGATCTCCCCAAGCGCGCCGGCCATGCTGCCGGAGGTATACACGTGCAAGGCGGCAGGCGCCGCGACCGGGCTTGCCGCACCCATTCCGGTAAGGCAAGCAGTCAGTGCGATGGCCATCGCGGTGTGCATGAGCAGAGTCTTCGTGGCAAATCCCCTCTGGCACCGAATCGCAGTGAGTGCGTCGAACGGCGCCGGCGTCAAGTCAACCCCTCATTCCCGCGTGCCCAGCTTCGCTGTTGAAGAGCGCCGCGCGGGTGTGGCGAGCCGAAGTTCGACGCCAAATCCGGAATCCCGTGGCCTGCCAGTGCGCCTGATGCGGATTGCGCCACAGGCACCACGCGACCTAGCCTGTCAATTTTAGCCTACCTCGCTGCCGGATGTATTGGCCGGCTGAGGTCCCGCCTGGCGTGCGGGGCCGCCGTCCTGGGTCACACGACGCCAATGCCCAACGTGGCTGGCCGCTTGCGGTGCGCCGCCCTGTACGCTATGCGCATGTCCCGATCTTCCTCCTTCCCTGCGCCAGTCGCATCAATGTCCCTGCCGGCACGCCATGGTTTGGCACGCGTGCTGTCCAAACTGGGCGTGTGCTCGCGCAGTGAGGCCGAGCGCTGGGTGCGTGCCGGGCGGGTCCGTGTGGATGGTCGTGTCGTGCGCGATCCATACGTACCAGCTTCATCCGGATCGCAGCGCATCGAGGTGGATGGCGCACTGGTCGAGCCGGCCGCCCAGGTCTACGTCATGTTCAACAAACCGCGTGGCCTGGTTGTCAGTGCCGCGGACGAACGCGGCCGCGACACCATTTATCGCGCATTCGCCACGGCCGACCTGCCGTGGATGGGTCCGATCGGGCGATTGGACAGGGCCAGCGAGGGCTTGTTGTTGTTGAGCAATGACACGCTGTGGGCGGCAGGTATCACCGACCCGGCCAGCCATCTGGAGAAGACCTATCACGTGCAGATCGACCGGGTTCCGACTCCCGCG
The DNA here is from genome assembly GCF_058781105.1 of Rhodanobacter sp. FW510-R10. Classification (NCBI taxonomy): domain Bacteria; kingdom Pseudomonadati; phylum Pseudomonadota; class Gammaproteobacteria; order Lysobacterales; family Rhodanobacteraceae; genus Rhodanobacter; species Rhodanobacter sp. FW510-R10. The sequence continues at coordinate 2,251,612 of NZ_JBYSWL010000001.1, forward strand.
CTGGTCGCGCAGTTGCTCGCCGGGATCGAAGATGGCGGCGAGCACCTGGGCCTGAAGCGGGTTGCGCTGCTGCGTAGCGGGGGGAAAAACGCGTGGCTGGAAGTTGTCCTGGACGAGGGCCGCAACCGGCACATCCGGCGGCTGCTGGCAGCCCACGAGGTGCAGGTGCTGCGCCTGGTGCGCGTCGCGATTGGCCCGCTGCAGTTGGGCACGTTGGCGAAGGGCCAGTGGCGACACCTGACTGAATGCGAAGTGCGCGCGCTCGCCTTGTCACCGCGTTAGTCGGGAAGCGCTCTGCGCACTGCTGCGCGTGGTCGGCGCTGGGTGGGCGTTCGCACCGCGCGTTGGGTGATGTCCGACAACCTACTCGCTAATGGGCTACGCCGACGTGAGGCGTGGCGTGCTTGCCAGACAAGCCGACGCAGGTGTCCGTCGCCAGCGCGGATGTCGCGTGGTATCAATGGACGCCCGGCATGCCCAGTGCGCGTGCCACCTTGGTGAATGCTGCGATCGCATGGTCCAGTTGTGCGCGGGTGTGTGCGGCGCTCATCTGTGTGCGGATCCGTGCCTCGCCCTTGGGCACGACCGGGAAGAAGAAGCCGCTGACGTAGATGCCTTCGTCGAGCAGGCCAGCGGCCAGGGACTGCGCCAACTGCGCGTCATGGGTCATCACCGGCACGATCGGGTGTGTGCCAGGCTTGATCTCGAACCCGGCCGCGGTCATGCGCGAGCGGAAGTATTCGGTGTTGGCCTTCAGCGTCTCGCGCAGTTCGCCCGCGCGCTCGAGCATGTCGAAGACCTTGATTGCCGCGGCGACGACGTGCGGCGGCAACGAGTTGGAGAACAGGTACGGGCGCGAGCGCTGGCGCAACATTTCGATGAGGTTGCGCGACCCGGTGGTGAACCCGCCCACGGCGCCGCCAAGCGCCTTGCCCAGCGTGCCGGTGAAGATGTCGACCTTGTCCATGACGCCATGGACCTCGGCGGAGCCACGCCCGGTCGCGCCGAGGAAACCGGTGCAGTGGCATTCGTCGATGTGCACCAGCGCGTGGTATTTCTCCGCGAGCGCGGTAATCCGGTCGAGCGGCGCGATGTAGCCGTCCATCGAGAACGTGCCGTCGGTGGTGATCAGCTTGGTCCGTGCTCCGGCCGCGTCGGCCGCCTTGAGCTGGGCCTCCAGGTCGGCCATGTCGCGATTGGCGTAGCGGTAACGCTGTGCCTTGCACAGACGGATGCCGTCAATGATCGAAGCGTGGTTGAGCGCGTCGGAGATCACCGCGTCCTGCTCGCCCAGCAGGGGTTCAAACAGGCCGCCGTTGGCATCGAAGCAGGCCGCATACAGGATCGCGTCTTCGGTGCCGAAAAACGCCGAGATCTTCGCTTCCAGCTGCTTGTGCAGGTCCTGCGTGCCGCAGATGAAGCGCACCGAAGCCATGCCAAAGCCATGGGAGTCCAGCGCGTCCTTGGCGGCCTTGATGACCTCGGCGTTGTTGGCCAGGCCGAGGTAATTGTTGGCGCAGAAGTTCAGCACCCTGCGTCCGTCCTGCAAGGTGATTTCAGACGATTGTGGCGAGGTGATGACGCGCTCGGCCTTGAACAGGCCTTGCTTGCGGATCGCATCCAGCTCGCTGGCGAAACGTTGGTCGGCGGTGTTGGTCATGGTGTGTTTCCAGTTCCAGTAGGCGAGGGACGCAGATGCCGGGGGACGGCAGGATTGCGGCCACCATGCGCGTGCAGCGGGCATGGCGCAAGCGTCGGGGTGGGGATCGCCCGCGGCATCAACTCCAGTTGCAGACGACCTTGCCGCAATTGCCGGTAGCCATCAGGTCGAAACCCTGCTGGAAGTCGTCGATGGCGACCTGGTGGGTGAGCACCTTATGCAGCGGGAAGCCCGTGAGCACCATTTGCGTCATCTTGTACCAGGTCTCGTACATGCGGCGGCCGTAGATCCCCTGCAGGGTGAGGCCCTTGAAGATCACCCGGTCCCAGTCGATGCCGGCGCCGTTCGGCTGGATGCCGAGCATGGCGATCTTGCCGCCGTGGTACATGCAGCCCAGCATGTCGTTGAACGCGCGTGGATTGCCGCTCATCTCCAGCCCGACGTCGAAGCCTTCCATGTGCAGGTCCTTCATCACCTCGGCGACCGACTGCTTGGCCACGTTGACTACACGCGTGGCGCCCATGTCGGCCGCCAGCTTCAGGCGGTAGTCGTTGACGTCGGTGACCACCACGTTGCGGGCGCCGATGTGCTTGCAGATGCCGGCGGCAATGATCCCGATCGGGCCGGCGCCGGTGATCAGCACGTCCTCGCCAATGACGTTGAATTCCAGCGCGCAATGCGCGGCATTGCCGTAGGGGTCGAAGAAGGCGGCCAATTCGGATGAGATCTGGTCAGGGATCGGCCACAGGTTCGAGGCCGGCATATTGATGTATTCGGCGAACGCGCCGTTGCGGTTCACGCCGATGCCAATCGCGTGCGGGCACAGGTGTTGGCGCCCGGCACGGCAATTGCGGCAATGGCCGCAAACGATGTGGCCCTCGGCGGACACGCGGTCGCCAACCTTGTAGCCGGTGACGCCAGGGCCGAGCTTGACGATGCGGCCGACGAACTCGTGGCCGATGGTGAGCCCGGGCTTGATCGTACGCTGGCTCCAGTCGTCCCACTTGTAGATGTGCAGATCCGTGCCGCAGATGGCCGTCTTGTTGACCTTGATCAGCACCTCATTGGGTCCGGCTTCCGGTACCGGCACCTCTTCCATCCAGATGCCTGGTTCGGCTTTGCGCTTGACCAGGGCCTTCATCGTTTGTGTCATGACGTCCTCTCCGTGGCCCGTGGAGCGGACCGCCAACTGCGAATTATAGAGCAGCGACCCACGGCGGTTGCGGCTGGGCGAGGCTGGATTGGCGTCAGCGACGCTGGCAGCGCCACTACACTGGCGCCATGCCGATCGACGCGCGCCCACTTGCTGTGTTCCTCATGGGGCCGACCGCCACCGGCAAGACTGAGCTTGCCTGTGCCTTGCACGAGTGGTTCCCGCTGGACGTAGTCAGCGTGGATTCGGCCCTGGTCTATCGTGGCATGGACGTCGGGACCGCCAAGCCCGATGCCGACGTTTTGGCGCGCTGCCCACACGCGCTGATCGACGTGCGCGCGCCGGTCCAGGCCTATTCGGCGGCGGAGTTCCGCATCGATGCGCAGGCGATCATGCAGCAGATCACTCAGCGTGGTCGCGTGCCCCTGCTGGTGGGCGGCACCGGGTTGTATTTCCGCGCCCTGCAGCAGGGCTTGTCCGAGCTGCCGGCGGCCGACGCGGCCACGCGCGGGCAGTTGGCCCTTGCCGCGGAGCGGGATGGCTGGCCAGCCTTGCACGCCCGACTGGCACGGCTCGATCCGGATGTGGCGCGGCGTATTGATCGCCACGACGCACAGCGCATCCAGCGTGCCCTGGAAGTGATTGAGCTCACCGGCCGGCGCCTTTCGGAACTGCACCGGCGCCCGGCCAACAGTGGTTTCCCGTGGCGGGTATTGAAGCTTGGCCTGGTGCCAACGGATCGCGGCGGTCTGCATGCGCGGATCGCCCGGCGCTTCGACGCCATGCTGGCGGCCGGTCTGGTGGCGGAGACGGCAGGGCTACTCGCGCAGCCGGGCGTGCATGCCGATTTGCCGGCCATGCGCGCGGTCGGTTACCGGCAAGCGGCGGAGTTCCTGCGGGGCGAAAGCACGGCGGCCGGGTTGCGCGAACGCGGCATCCAGGCCACCCGGCAACTGGCAAAGCGGCAGATGACCTGGCTGCGCGGCGACCTCGCCTTGCGCCATTTCGAGCCCTGGCAAGCTGGCCTGCGCGACCAGGTGGCCGCCGCGCTTGCCTTGTTCCTTGGGCGAGGCTGGGTTTGAACCCAGGCGGCAGGGGCTGCCTGCCGCAATTCGCCACGCCGATTCCGGTGGCCGGATGGTTCCTGTACGCGCCAGAAAGCAGATACCATCTGCGTGCTTGTGCCAGCGCCCGTCTTGCGTTGTTTTCGGCTGGGTTTGTTCAGGGGGAAAAGAATATGTCCAAAGGACAATCACTGCAGGACCCGTTTTTGAATGCGTTGCGACGCGAACGCATCCCGGTTGCCATCTACCTGGTCAATGGCATCAAGTTGCAGGGCACGGTGGAATCGTTTGACCAGTTTGTCGTGCTGCTGCGCAACCAAGTCAGCCAGATGGTCTACAAGCATGCCATCTCGACCGTAGTGCCGAGCCGCAACGTGCATGTGGGCAACGGCCAGGACGAGGAGGGCATCCATGTCGCCTCGGCACCCGACACTTGATCCGGCCTGATCCGCCCGCATGCAAGGGGGCAGGCCCATGAGGTATTTCCTGTCCCGTGTTTGATCGTCAAAAACAAGGTGAGCGCGCGCTGCTGCTGACGCCGCACGCGCGTGGCGAAGGTGACCCGGTACGGCGTACCGCGGAATTTGCCGAGCTGGCCAAGTCGGCCGGCGCCGAGGTGGTCGGGGTGGTGTCGGCGCCGGTCAAGATTCCGGATCCGCGCTATTACGTGGGCAGCGGCAAGGCCGATGAGGTCGCGGAGGCCGCGCGGGCCGCGGCGGCCGACGTCGTGCTGGTGGATCGGCTGCTCTCGCCAGTGCAGGAGCGCAACCTGGAGCAATTGATCAAGGTGCGGGTCGTCGACCGCGCCAGCCTGATCCTGGACATCTTCGCGCAGCGTGCGCGCTCGGCCGAAGGCAAGCTGGAGGTCGAGCTGGCGCAGTTGCGCCACCTGGCGACCCGGCTGGTACGCGGCTGGACCCACCTGGACGCGCAGCGCGGTGGTGCGATCGGCAATCGCGGGCCGGGTGAGACCCAGTTGGAAACCGACCGGCGTCTGCTCGGCGAGCGGGTCAAGATGCTCGGCAAACGCCTGCAGAAGGTCCAGACCCAGCGCAGCCAGCAACGTCGTTCGCGCCTGCGCAACAGCGTGCCGCGCGTGGCCCTGATCGGCTATACCAATGCCGGCAAGTCCACCCTGTTCAATGCCTTGACCCGCGGTGAGGTGTTGGCCGCCGACCTGCTCTTCGCCACGCTCGACCCCACCGTCCGCAAGCTCGAGGGCCTCTCCTGTGGCCCGGCGGTGCTCGCCGATACCGTGGGGTTCATCCGCGAGCTGCCACACGATCTGGTGGCGGCGTTTCGCGCCACGCTCGCCGAGGTGCGGGATGCCGACCTGCTGTTGCATGTCATCGACGCCTCGGACGAGGAAAGCGGCCAGCTGCAGCGGGTGGTGGAGCAGGTGCTGGTCGAGATTGGCGCCGACGAAGTGCCGCAGTTGCGCGTAATGAACAAGATCGACCTGGCCCAGGCCGGGCCGCGCCTGGATCGCGACGCAGCGGGCCAGCCGCAACGGGTCTGGCTCTCGGCGGCCACCGGCAGTGGCCTCGGTTTGCTGCGCGATGCACTGGGCGAGCTGCTTTCCGGCGAACGCTGCCGTGCGACGCTGCAACTGCCGCTTACGGCCGGGCGGCTGCACGCGCGGCTGCGTGCTTCGGGTGCGATCGTCGGGGAAAGCGTTGACGAGCAGGGCTGGCGGCTGCAGATCGATGCCCCGCGCAGCCTGATCGAGCCCTTGGCTGGCGGCGACCTCGCCGAAGCGCGCTTGTTGCGCAGCCTGCTGGCGCCGGTCTCATGACGGCGTGCGGCGGGTTTCGCGTCCAGCCTCTGCTAGAATCCATCCCTTGCGAAATTGCTGGTGATCGTGCGTCGGGCGTGGCCGCGCCTGCACTGCCGCGGCTCATGCGGCATTCCGTTTCTCCCGTGGGCCGGCGCTGGTTGCCGGCCCTTCCGTTGCCCTCAGGAGACTGACATTGGCTTGGAATGAACCCGGAAACGGGCAACGCGATCCCTGGTCGAGGAAGCGCCCCGGGGCTGGCATTCCACCCCTGGGCAAGCTGCTCAAGGACCTGCAGGCGCGTTTCAACAAGCTGGGTCGCGGGCCGGGCAATGTGCTGGGCGTGATCTTGCTGGTGGTGGTGATCGCGCTGCTCTTCAGCAGCTACACGATCGTCAACGCGCGGCAGGAAGGCGTGGTGCTGCGCTTCGGCCATTACGCGCGCACGCTCGGCCCCGGCTTCCATTTGAAATTGCCGCGACCGATCGAGTCGGTGACCAAGGTCGACGCCACACGCGTGCGTTCGGTGACCGACAGCGTGGTCCTGCTGACCAAGGACGAGAACATCCTGACCGTGGACTTCACCGTGCAGTACCAGGTGGACGACGCGCGCAAATACCTGTTTTCACTGAACGAGCCGGACGCGACCACGCATGATGCGGCCGAAGCTGCGGTGCGCGCGGTGATCGGCCGCAGCGACATGAACGACATCCTCTCGGGCAAGGGCGCCACCCTGGTGAGCGAAGCGCAGCACACGTTGCAGCAGACGCTCAACGATTACCACTCGGGGCTGCGGGTCACCGAAGTCAGTTTCCAGAACGTCGCGCCGCCCAAGGAAGTGAAAGAGGCGTTCGACGACGTCAACAACGCCCGCGAAGACAAGCAGAGCATCGAGAACAACGCCTTGGCCTATGCCAACAAGGTCGTCCCGGTGGCGCGCGGCGATGCCTCGCGCATTGCCGCCGAGGCCTCCGGCTACAAGGCCGAACGCATCGCCCGTGCCGAGGGCGATACGGACCGCTTTACCCTCTTGCTCAAGCAGTACAAAGCGGCGCCCGACGTCACCCGGCGGCGCTTGTGGCTGGAAACCATGGAGCAGGTCATGGCCGACAACCCGAAGGTGATCGACGGCAGCGGTGGGCGCAACATCATCAACCTGCCGTTTGACCAGGCCAAGACAGCGGTGCCACCCAATGCGGATGCCAATCGCGCGGCGACCACCAGTGCGATCGTGGCGCCGGCCAGCGGTGCCAGCAGCAACGACGGGCAGCAGCCATGAACAAGACCATCGCCATCGTCGTCGCCGTCATCCTGGTATTGCTTGGCGTGAACAGCGTGTTCGTGGTCAGCGAGGGACAAAATGCCCTGCTGCTGCAGTTTGGCCGCATCGTGCGCGGCGATTACCAACCGGGGCTGCACTTCAAGATTCCGTTGGTGCAGCAGGCGGTGCATTTCGACAACCGCATCCTGTCGCTCGACGCCCAGCCCGAGCGCTACTTCACGTCGGAAAAGAAGAGCGTCAACGTCGATTTCTACGTCAAATGGCGGATTGTCGACAACGGGCTTTACTACCGCTCCACGGGCGGCGATCAATTGCAGGCAGCCCAGCGCTTGACCCCGATCGTCAAGGACGCGCTGCGTTTCGAGTTCAATTCGCGTACCTTGAACGAGCTGATTGCCGGTGGCCGCAACGAGGTGACGGACCGCGTGCGCGAGATCACCGATGCATCCTCGCGCAGGAACCTTGGCATCAGCGTGGTGGACGTGCGCATCAAGCGCATCGATCTGCCCGATGAAGTCAGCGAGTCGGTCTACAAGCGCATGCGCGCCGAGCGTTCGCAGTTGGCCAACGAGCTGCGCTTCACCGGGCAGGAGGCGGCGGAGAAGATCAAGGCCGATGCCGACCGGCAAGGCCTGGTCCTGCGTGCCGATGCCCGCCGCGACGCGGCCAAGGTGCGTGGCGAGGGCGATGCCCAGGCGGCATCCGTGTATGCCGCGGCATACAATCAGGACCCGGAGTTCTTCGCGTTCTACCGCAGTTTGGCGGCCTATCGGAAATCCTTCGAGGATGGCAAGGGCGTGCTGGTGCTCAAGCCGGATTCGGAATTCCTGAAATACTTCAACGACGCCACCCCGAAGCGCTGAGCGCGGCACGCCCGTAAGCGGCTGCACCTGGGTACGCGCTGGGCGTATGGTCGGGCCTGGCGCCTTGTCGGACCGGGCATGCTGGCCGCCACAACGCGTCGACGGCCCGCCCCGCCGTCCGGGCGAGCCGCAGGGCAATCACGCAGCAGTCATTTGTCAGCGAGTGAACACAGTATGGGAAAGTCGGTCGTAGTTCTGGGTGCGCAGTGGGGTGACGAAGGCAAGGGCAAGATCGTCGATCTGCTGACGGAGCGCGTCTCCGCCGTGGCCCGTTTCCAGGGCGGGCACAATGCCGGCCACACCCTGGTCATCAAGGGCAAGAAGACGGTCCTGCACCTGATCCCCTCAGGCATCCTGCGCGAGGATGCGCTGTGTGTGATTGGCAACGGTGTGGTGCTGTCGCCGGCAGCGCTGATGACTGAAATTGGCGAGCTCGAGGCCAGCGGCGTCTCGGTGCGCCCGCGGGTCAAGATCAGTCCGGCGACGCCATTGATCATGCCGTACCACATTGCGGTGGACAAGGCGCGGGAAGCGGCTGCCGGTGGCAAGGCCATTGGCACCACTGGCCGCGGCATCGGCCCGGCGTACGAGGACAAGGTCGCGCGCCGCAGCGTGCGCGTGGCCGACCTCATGTACCCGCACGAGCTGCCGGACCTGCTGCGAACCGCCGTCAACTACCACAACTTCATCCTTACCCAATGGCTGCACGCCGATCCGGTCGACTATCAGCAGGTGCTGGACGATGCTATGGCTTGGGGCGAGTACATCCGCCCGCTGGTCGACGACGTGGCGACGATCCTGCACGACGTTCGCCGGGCGGGCGGCAACATCCTCTACGAGGGTGCGCAAGGCGCGCTGCTGGACATCGACCACGGCACCTATCCGTATGTGACCTCCTCCAACACCACGATTGGTGGCGCGCTGGCTGGCACCGGCGTCGGGGTGAGCGACATCGACTACGTGCTGGGCATCTGCAAGGCCTATGTCACCCGGGTCGGTAGCGGACCGCTACCGACCGAGCTGCACGACGACATGGGTGAGTTGCTGCGTCGGCGCGGCATGGAGTTTGGTGCCAGCACTGGACGGCCGCGTCGCTGCGGCTGGATCGACCTGGTGGCGCTCAAGCGCGCGGTGCAGATCAACGGCATCAATGGCCTGGCGATCACCAAGCTGGACGTGCTCGACGAGCTGGCCTCGATCAAGGTCTGCGTGGCCTACGAGTATCGTGGCAAGCGGCGTGAACTGGCGCCGCTGGATGCCGACGGCTGGGCGGAGTGCAAGCCGGTGTACCTGGAATTTCCCGGCTGGCAGGAGTCCACGGCCGGCATCCGCGACTGGACCAAGCTGCCGGCTGCCGCGCGCGCCTACCTGCGCTCGGTGGAAGAACTCTCCGGTTGCCGCCTGGCCATCGTCGCCACCGGGGCCGACCGCGACGACACGATCGTGCTCGACGACCCGTTCGCCTGAGCCGTTCCCCGTCGTCATTCCCGTCCCTCCCGTCGCCATTTCCGTTTCCCCCGTCATTCCCGCTTTTGCGGGAATGACACCAAAGGTCGCTCTGCGAGAATGGCGCAAGCGGATCGCTTCGCGGGAATGACGAGCGAGGGGCCGTAGGGACGGCAGGAGCCCGCGAGGCCGATGGGTCCGTGATCTCCTGTCAGTGGGATGCACGCCAGTATCAGGTTTTGGCCGGTTTGGGCGAGGCCTGGGGGCGGGCACGGCGCTCACCGATGGGCAGGGTCAGCGTTTCCTTGACCTCTTCCATCACGATGTAGCTCTTCGAGTCGCGGACGTTCGGCATGGTCAGCAGGGTGCTGCCCAGCAGCGCCCGGTAGGAGGCCATTTCCGGCATGCGGGCCTTGATCAGGTAGTCGAAGTCGCCGGACACCAAGTGGCATTCGAGGACGTTCGGCAGGCGCAAGGCGGCGTTGCGGAACTCTTCGAAGATGTCACCGGACTTGTACGCCAGGCTGATCTCGACGAACACCAGCAACCCCGCGCCCACGCTTTGCGGATTGACCTGGGCGTGGTAGCCCGTGATGATGCCGTCGCGCTCCAGGCGCCGTACGCGCTCGGTGCACGGGGTGGTCGACAGCCCCACGCGCTCGCCCAGCTCGGTGAAGGAGATGCGGCCTTGTTCCTGCAGGATGCGCAGGATGTTCTGGTCGATTTTGTCCAACTCGCGCGAGCGCATGGAGATGTGCGTCCCGATATCGGTGGTCTTGACACGAATTTTACCTGACGATTGGATGAAATATGGGAAATAAGCCCAAGTAAACCTTCATATACTCGTCCAGATACATGGCCGAATGGCCGTAGCCAGTGGCGGGGGTGGCGCAATGCGTATCGCGGTTCTGGGGAGTGGCGTGATCGGCACCTGCAGTGCCTGGTACCTCACGCAGGCCGGTCACGAGGTGGTGGTCATCGATCGCCAGCCAGCACCTGCACAGGAAACCAGTTTTGCCAACGCAGGGCAGCTTTCACCAGGCTACGCCTCACCCTGGGCTGCGCCGCACGTGCCATTCAAGGCCTTGAAGTGGCTGTTCCAGAAATACGCGCCGTTGTCGATCCGCCCCGGCCTGGATCCACACCAATACCTGTGGTTATGGCAGATGCTGCGCAACTGCACGGCCAACCGCTACGCGGTCAACAAGGCCCGCATGATGCGCCTGTCCGAATACAGCCGGCTGTGCATCGACCGCCTGCGCGCGGAAACCGGGATCGAGTACGAAGGTCGCCAGCTCGGTACCATGCAGGTGTTCCGCACCCAGGCGCAACTCGACGACGCGGCCAAAGACATCGACGTGTTGAAGCAGTATGGCGTGCCCTACGAAGTGCTCGATCGTGCCGGCATCGTGCGCATCGAGCCCGCATTGGCGGACGTGGTCGACGCCCTCACCGGGGCGTTGCGCTTGCCGCACGACGAAACCGGTGATTGCGAGATCTTCACGCAGCGCCTGGCCGAGCGCGCGCAGGCGGCCGGAGTCGAATTCCGCTTTGGTGCGACCATCGAGCGCCTGGAGAGCGATGGCAGCCGCGTGAGCGCGGTGGTCGTCAATGGCAAGATCGTGCACGCCGACCGCTACGTGATGGCGCTGGGTAGTTATTCGACGCCGATGCTGGCGCCCCTGGGCATCCACCTGCCGGTTTACCCGCTGAAGGGCTATTCGCTCACCGTGCCAATCACCCGCCCGGAACTGGCGCCGGTCTCCACCGTCCTCGACGAAACCTACAAGGTGGCGCTGACGCGGTTTGACCAACGCATCCGCGTCGGCGGACTGGCCGGCGTCAGCGGCTACGACTTGGCCCTGCACCCGCGTGGCCGCGCCACCCTGGAGAAGGCGCTGGGCAGCCTGTTTCCGCGTGGCGGCGAACTCGGTGCAGCGACGGTATGGACCGGCTTGCGGCCGGCGACCCCGGACGGCACGCCCGTGGTCGGGGCGACGCGCCTGGCCAACCTGTTCCTGAACACCGGCCACGGCACGCTGGGTTGGACGATGGCTTGCGGCTCCGGGCGGTATCTGGCCGATCTGATTTCCGGCCGCAAGCCGGACATCAGCATGGAAGGCCTCGATCTCTCGCGCTACGGCAAGCCCTGGCCGGATGCCAGGCGCATGCCGGTCCAGGCCTGATGCGCCCGGCGCGCGCGCTGGTCGACCTGTCGGCCTTGCGCCACAACTATCGTCTGGCGCGCAAGCTGGGCGGGCAACGCGCGCTGGCAGTGCTCAAGGCCGATGCCTATGGCCATGGCGCGGTGCGCTGCGCGCAAGCGCTGGAGGCCGAGGCCGATGGCTTTGCCGTCGCCTGCATCGAGGAGGCGCTTGAGCTGCGTGCGGCCGGCATCCGGGCCCCGATCCTGCTGCTGGAGGGTTTTTTCGAGGCTGCCGAGCTGGCCCTGATCGAGGCGCACGACTTGTGGTGCGTCATCCAGGCCGACTGGCAGCTCGAGGCCCTGGCCCAGGCCAGGTTGCAGCGTCCCTTGGACATCTGGCTGCTGCTGGATTCGGGCATGCATCGGCTGGGTTTTGCTGCCGAGGCCTGGCCGGCCGCGGCCCAGCGGCTGCAGGGTTTGTCGCAAGTCCGCAAGGTGGTGGCCATGACCCACTTTGCCCGTGCCGACGAGCTCGACTGCACGCGCACCGACGAACAGTTGGCCGTGTTCCGGCAGGCCAGCCATGCGCTGGCGCTGCCGGGGAGCGTGGGCAATTCGGCTGCCATACTGGGCTGGCCCGGCGCCGACGGCGAATGGGCCCGACCGGGGCTGATGTTGTATGGCATCAATCCGTTTGGCGCACCGCATCCGCTGGCCGATCAGTTGCGCCCGGTGATGACGCTGGAGTCGACGGTGATCAGCGTGCGCGACATTGGCATGGGCGAGCCGGTGGGTTATGGCGCGCACTTCGTGGCGCCACGGCCGACGCGGGTCGGCATCGTCGCTCTGGGCTACGCCGACGGCTATCCACAGCTGGCGCCGAACGGCACGCCCGTCGCGCTCGATGGCCAGCGCGGCGAGTTGATCGGCCGCGTGTCCATGGACATGCTCGCGATCGACCTTACCGACCATCCGGCGGCGGGGCTTGGCAGCCGGGTGGAGCTGTGGGGTACCCGAGTCCCGGTGGCCGAGGTGGCCAGGCACGCAAGCCGCACGGCATACGACCTGCTATGCGCGGTCAAGCGCGTGCCGCGTGTCTACCTCGACGCCTAGCTGCCACCCCCAAACCGCCGTCATCCCCGCTTGACCGGCCCTTCGGCCGTTGAAAAGCGCCTCGCAGGGATGACGGGTATGGTGGTGGCGTGAGCCTAGGCCTCCGCCGGTTCGTCGCGGTAGGCATCGATCGGGATGCATGTGCACATGACGTGCTTGTCGCCGTAGATGTTGTCCACGCGCGCCACCGGTGACCAGTACTTGTGCTGCTTCAGGCTGGCCAACGGATAGGCCGCCAGTTCGCGCGGGTAGGCGTGGGTCCATTCGCTCGCGCTGGCCATGGCGGCCGTGTGCGGGGCATGCTTGAGCGGGTTGTCCTCGCGATCGAGCTTGCCGTCTTCGACCGCGTGGATTTCCTCGCGGATCTGGATCATGGCCTCGATGAAGCGGTCGAGCTCGGCCTTGGGCTCGCTCTCGGTCGGTTCGACCATCAGCGTGCCGGCCACCGGGAAGCTCAGCGTCGGCGCGTGGAAGCCGAAATCGATCAGGCGCTTGGCCACGTCCTCGGCGCCAATGCCGCTGCTGTCCTTGATGGCGCGCAGGTCGAGAATGCACTCGTGCGCCACCAGGCCGTTGCGCCCGGTGTACAGGGTGGGGTAGTGCGGGGCCAGGCGGCGGGCGATGTAGTTGGCGTTGAGCAGGGCGACCTGGGTCGCCTTGCGCAGGCCTTGCTGGCCCATCAGGGTGATGTACATCCAGGAGATTGGCAGGATGCCGGCGCTGCCGTAGCTGGCTGCCGAGACCATGCCGGCCGGGCCAGACTCGCCCAGTTTCCGCGGCAGGAAGGGGGCGAGGTGCGCCTTCACCGCGCACGGGCCAACGCCAGGGCCGCCACCGCCGTGCGGGATGCAGAATGTCTTGTGCAGGTTGAGGTGCGACACATCCGAGCCCCAGGATCCGGGCTTGGCCACGCCGACCAGCGCGTTCATGTTTGCGCCGTCGGTATACACCTGGCCGCCGTTGGCGTGGACGATGTCGCAAATCTCGATGATGTCTTCCTCGAACACGCCGTGGGTGGACGGGTAGGTGATCATCAGTGCCGCCAGCCGGTCGGCGTATTTTTCGGCTTGCCGGCGGATGTCCTCGACTTCGACGTTGCCGTGCGCGTCACACCGGGTGACTACGACCTCCATGCCGCACATGTGTGCCGAAGCCGGGTTCGTGCCGTGCGCGGACTCGGGGATCAGGCAGACATCACGGTGGCCCTCGCCGCGTGAGCGGTGCCAGGCGCGGATCGCCATCAGGCCTGCGTATTCGCCCTGCGCGCCGGCATTTGGCTGCAGGCTGACCGCGTCGTAGCCGGTCAGCTCGACCAGCATGGCTTCCAACGAATCGGTCAGCTCCTTGTAGCCCGTGGTCTGCGCTGTCGGCGCCAGCGGATGGATGGCGCCAAATTCCGGCCAGGTGATCGGGATCATTTCCGCCGTGGCATTGAGCTTCATGGTGCAGCTGCCCAGCGGGATCATGCTGCGATCCATCGCCAGGTCCTTGTCGGCCAGCTGGCGCAGGTAGCGCAGCAGCTCGTGCTCGCTGTGATGCGTGTTGAACACGGGATGGGTGAGGAACGGAGTGTGCCGGAGCAGGCCGGCAGGCAGGGCGTCCGCCGTGGCGGCATCGAGCGCGTCAATGGTGGTTTGCGCCGCGGTGTCGCCCGCGTCGCTGCCAACTGTCGCGCCGAACAGCGCGGCAATCGCCACGACGTCGGCACGGGTGGCGGTTTCGTCAAGGCTGATGCCCAGGCTGTGCTCGTCAACATGACGCAGGTTGATGCCCGCGTGCTCGGCCTTGGCGTGGATCGCGGCAGCGTCCACCCCAACGACGTGCAAGGTATCGAAGAATTCGCCATCGACCTGCGCGCCGGTCATGCGCAGGGCGGCGGCCAGGATCGTCGTGAGACGATGCGTGCGCTGGGCGATGCGGGTCAAGCCGTTCGGGCCGTGGTACACCGCGTACATGCCGGCCATGACCGCCAGCAGGACCTGCGCGGTGCAGATGTTCGATGTCGCCTTCTCCCGGCGGATGTGCTGCTCGCGGGTCTGCAGCGTGAGGCGGTAGGCCGGCTGACCCTCGGCGTCGATCGACACGCCGATGAGGCGGCCCGGTATCTGCCGCTTGTAGGCGTCACGGCAAGCCATGAAGCCGGCATGCGGACCGCCATAACCGAGCGGCACGCCAAAGCGCTGGCTGTTGCCGACCACGATGTCCGCGCCCCAGTCGCCCGGCGCGGCCAGCAGGGTCAGCGCCAGCAGGTCGGTGGCAACCGCCATCAGCGCGCCGCGGTCATGTGCGGCATCGACCAGGGCGCGATAGTCGTGAATGCGCCCGAAGGTGTCCGGATACTGCAGCAGGACGCCGAAGCTGTCGACGCCCGCGGCATCGGCATCGGCGCCCACCTGTAGCTCGATGCCCAGGCCTTCGGCGCGGGTGTGCAATACCTCCAGGGTCTGCGGATGCATATTGCGCGAGACGAAGAACACGTTCGACTTCGATTTGCACGAGCGCTTGGCCAGGGTCATGGCCTCGGCTGCTGCCGTGGCTTCATCCAGCAGGGACGAGTTGGCGATTTCCATGCCGGTGAGGTCGGCCACCATGGTCTGGAAGTTGATCAACGCCTCCAGGCGGCCTTGCGAGATTTCCGCCTGGTAGGGCGTGTAGGCGGTGTACCAGGCCGGGTTCTCCAGGATGTTGCGCAAGATGACGTTCGGCGTGTAGGTGCCGTAATAGCCCTGGCCAATGAAACTGCGCAGCACCTGGTTCTTCTTGGCGATGCGCCCGATCTTGGCGAGTGCCTCGACCTCGGTCACCGCGCGGGACAAGGCCAGCGGCGCCGTCGATTTGATGCCTTGCGGTACGATCGCGTCGGTCAAGGCGTCCAGCGACGCATAGCCGAGATGCCGCAGCATGTCAGCGATCTCGGCGTCGTTTGGGCCGAGGTGACGCTGGATGAACTCGTCGTGATGCTCGAGCTCGTGCAAAGATGGAATGGATGGCTGGCTCATGATTGGACGTCCGACTGGTGCCGTGCCGTGCCGCACGGGGAGCGCCCCTCTGTTCTTTTGCCTGAGAGTTTGGAAGCACATGACGTGCTTCGTGCCCCTTCGGCGCCGGATTCAACCGGTCTCTCCAGAGTGTGTGCGCATGGTGGTATGGGTGCCTGAGCGATTACGGGCATTACGTCTTCGGCAGCGGTCCAGCCGGATGCCCGGCTCACCGCTTCTCCCACCAGCGCTGATGCGGGAATTATACAGTGCGTCGTCAAGCCGCCGGACCGCAGGGGCGAACCGCCGCAGGGATGCGGTGGCCGCGCGTTTGGTGTGCTCAGGCGTTCAACGGACCCAGAAAAGCGAAAGCCGCCTAACAATGGCGGCCATCCCTTACAATTGGTGCCCGGGAGAGGACTCGAACCTCCACGGAGTTGCCCCCGCTAGCACCTGAAGCTAGTGCGTCTACCAATTCCGCCACCCGGGCAACGCATGTCGTCATTGCGGCGACACGAGCGGCGTAATGTAGGCAGCGGGCCGCAGCTTGTCAACTTTCCCGATACCACTCAACTTCCCCGATACCGCAACATTCGCAGCGCACCCATCCCGGTCGCGTGTGCATCACCAGGACTGTCAGTGACCAGAAAATCTTCCCCCGGACCACGTGCCGACAAACGCGCACCGGCGCACTCGACCACGGCCAAGCGCCGCGGATCATCGCCCGTGCACGAGACCGCGGCGCGCGATCCACAGGCCGCGCGTGAAGCCCAGCGCTATGCCCGCCCGATCCCCAGCCGCGAAGCCATCCTGGCGCTGCTCGAGGCGCGTGGCGAGCTGTTGAAGGAAGCGCGTATTGCCGAGGCGCTGGGCCTCGACCAGGCCATTGACCTCGACGCCCTGCACCGGCGCCTGACGGCGATGGTGCGCGATGGTCAGTTGCTGCTCGGTCGTCGCGGCGGCTACGCGCCGACGGAAAAGCTCGGGCTGATGGCCGGCACGGTGTTGGCCAACGCAGAGGGCTACGGCTTCCTGCGGCCAGACGAGGGCGGCGACGACCTGTACCTGTCACCGCAGCAGATGCGCCTGGTGATGCATGGCGACCGGGTCCTGGCCAGCGTCGTTGGCATTGATCGCCGCGGGCGGCGCCAGGGGGCAATTGCCGAAGTGTTGCAGCGCCGCTCATCGCGCCTGGTCGGGCGGGTGATCATCGAGAACGGCGTCATGCTGGTGAGCCCGGACGACCGTCGCCTGCCGGTGGACGTGATGATCAAGCCGGGCGGCGAGCATGGAGCGCGCGCCGGCCAGATTGTGGTAGTGGAAATCACCGACCCGCCGACGGCGGTTCGCGGACCGCTGGGTGAAATTCGCGCGGTGCTCGGCGAGCGGCTCGAGCCCTCGCTGGTGGTGGAGATGGCAATCGCCAGCCACGACTTGCCGCAGGCGTGGCCGGACGCGGTGTTGCACGAGGCGGCCGCAGTGGCGGACCGCGTCGGCAAAGCCGAACGCCAGGGGCGGGTCGACCTGCGCGAGCTGCCGCTGGTGACCATCGATGGCGTCGATGCCCGCGATTTCGATGATGCCGTGTATGCCGAGCCGCGGCGTGGCGGCGGTTGGCGTCTGCTGGTGGCGATTGCGGACGTCTCGCACTACGTCCGTGCCGGCGAGGCGTTGGACCATGAGGCGTACGAGCGCGGTACCTCGGTGTACTTTCCCGGGTTCGTGGTGCCAATGCTGCCCGAGACCCTCTCCAACGGCATCTGCTCACTGAATCCGAAAGTGGATCGCCTGTGCATGGTGTGCGACATGCTGGTCGACCCCACTGGCGAGGTCACGCGGTCGAAATTTTATCCGGCGGTGATGTGCTCACACGCGCGTCTGACCTATGACCTGGTCTGGCAGGCGGTTGGCCTGGCGGCACCGGATGCGTTGCAGGCCGTGTCTGATGTGCTGCCGCAATTGCGCGAACTGTACGACCTGTATCGCGCCATGGCGCAGCAGCGCAAGCGGCGGGGGGCGATCGACTTTGAGACCGTCGAGGTGAAGTTTCGCCTGGACCAGACCGGTGGCGTCGAATCCATGGGCGCCACCGAGCGCAACGACGCGCACAAGCTGATCGAGGAATGCATGATTGCCGCCAACGTGCAGGCGGCGCGGTTCCTGGAGAAGAGGAAGATCCCCGCCTTGTTCCGCGCGCACGAGCCGCCGCCGGCCGACAAATACGAAGACCTGCAGCAGTTCCTGCGCGAGTTCAAATTGCGTATGCCGCCGCTGGAAGAAGTGGCCCCGGCGGATTTCGCGGAAATCCTGGCCCTGGTCAAGGACCGGCCCGAGCGCGAACTGATCCAGTCGGTGCTGCTGCGCGCGCAGAGCATGGCTGCCTACCAGCCTGAGAACCGCGGCCACTTCGGCCTGGCGCTGGACGCCTACGCCCATTTCACCTCGCCGATCCGCCGCTATCCGGACCTGCTGGTGCATCGCGCGATCCGCTACGCCCTGGCTGGGGGCAAGCCGAGTGATTACCTGTACAGCGCGACCGAGATGGCGGCGATGGCCGTGCAGTGCTCGCATCGTGAGCGGCGCGCCGAGGAGGCCGAACGTGACGTCGACGAGCGCTTCAAGTGTGCATGGATGGAAAAGCACATCGGCAGCGAATTCGATGGCCTGGTCACTGGGGTCACCTCATTTGGCTTGTTCGTGGAATTGGACGAATCCAAGGTCTCCGGCCTGGTCCACATCAGCCAACTGGCCAACGACTATTACCGCTTCGATGCCATCCGAAAGCTGTTGAGCGGTGAGCGCACCGGACTGCAATTCCGCCTTGGAGATCATGTGCGGGTCCAGGTCCTGCGCGCCAGCCTCGAGGATCGCAAGATCGACTTTCGCCTGGTGGCGCCGCGGACCCGCGAGGCCAAGGAGCAGGTCGAGCGCAAGCCTCGGCAGGCCAAGCGAGCGGCAAAGGTCACGGCGTCTGCCCGGCCAGCCGATCAGCGCGCCGCTGGCGCGCGGACGACGACCACCGCGCCGACACGCGGCAAGGCTGGGGGGCAGGGCGCAAAGCGTGCTGGCTCACTCGGTGGTCCGGCCAGGCCGTCGGGGCGGGGTGGCGTGAAGTCGCGGTCCCCGAGTCAGGCTGCGGCCGGCAAGACCGCAGCCAAGACCTCGGGTCGGCGCAAGCCCGGACGGCGATCCGCCCAGGCCGATCGCAAGCCATGAGCGAGAGCTGGATCGTCGGCATCAACCCGGTCGACAGCGCCTTGCGCAACGATCCGGCGGCAGTGCGTGAGCTGCTGGTGGAAAGCGGTCGGCGCAACGCCCGGGCACAGGAACTGGCAGAGCGTGCCCAGCAATTGCACATCGCCGTGCGCCCAGTCGAACGGGCCGAGCTGGAGCGGCACGCCGGTGCGGCCCGGCACCAGGGCGTGGCGGTGCGCTGCGAGCTGTCACCCGCGGCGCAAGAAGCAGACTTGTCGGCCCTGTTGGCGCGTGATGGGGCGCAGGCACTGGTCCTGGTGCTCGATGGGGTGACCGACCCGCACAACCTGGGCGCCTGCCTGCGCAGTGCGGCCGCGGCCAAGGCGACCGCCGTGGTCGTACCCAAGGATCGTGCCGTCGGCCTGACGCCCGTGGTGCGGCGGGCGGCTGCCGGCGGTGCGGAGCTGGTCCCGCTGATTGCGGTGACGAACCTGGCGCGCACGCTGCGTGAGCTCAAAGCCGCCGGCGTGTGGATCACCGGCCTGGCCGGGGGTACCGGACAGTCCATCCACGCCGTGGACCTGCGTGGGCCGGTTGCCCTCGTACTGGGCGGCGAGGGCGATGGCTTGCGCCGCCTGACCCGGGAGCTGTGCGATTTCGTGGTGGAAATCCCCATGCCGGGCGCGATGGAGAGCCTGAATGTATCCGTGGCCACCGGCATTGCCCTGTTTGAAGCATTGCGACAGCGAGGTGCTCGATGACGACCATCTTCTGGTATGACTGGACCGGCTACGTCGGTGTGGTCCTGGTGCTGCTGGCCTACCTGCTGCTGCAGGCCCGGGTGTTGCGGGGCGACGGACTGGTGTACCAGCTGATGAACCTGTTCGGCGCGCTCGGCGTCATGCTGTCGCTGATGTTCGGCGGCTTCAATCTGCCGGCCTTCCTCATGGAGTTGGCGTGGCTGTTGATCAGCCTGTACGGCATCGTGCGCGGCCGGCGTGCGCGCAAGGTGGTCTCCACCGAGATTGGGCCCGAGGAGCCTTGGCGCTAGGGTATCGGCACGGCGTCAACCCACCACCAGGCCACCGGACTCACGTGCCAGCAGTTCGAACTGGCGCCAGCGGTTGACCACGGTGCAGAACAGCTCGGCGGTGCGTTCGGCGTCGTAGATCGCCGAATGCGCCTCGTGGGTGTCGAAGGCGTGGCCCGAGGCAAGCACGGCCTTGCTGAGCACGGTCTGGCCATAAGCCAGGCCGCCCAGGGTCACCGTGTCGAAGCAGCTGAAGGGGTGAAAGGGGTTGCGCTTGAAGTGGCAGCGCGCCACAGCCTGGTTCAGGAAGCCGAGGTCGAAAGCCGCATTGTGCCCGACCAGGATGGCGCGCTGGCAACCGGCGGCGTGGATCGCCTCACGCACACCGTGGAAGATATAGCTCAGCGCCAGGTCTTCCTTCATGGCGCCGCGCAGCGGGTTGTAGGGATCGATACCGGTGATTTCCAGCGAGCGTGGATCGAGGTTCGCGCCGGGAAAGGGCTCGACGTGGGTGTGCAGGGTCGGCGCCAGACCCAGGCGACCGTCCGCGTCCAGGGTCAGCGGGATGGCGGCGATTTCAAGCAGCGCATCGTGTTCGTCATCGAAGCCGCCGGTCTCGACGTCCACCACGACTGGCAGGTAACCGCGAAAGCGCTCCGCCATGTGGATCGAGGCGCTGGCATTGCTGGCAGGTTCATCCATCCGCGAAGGATAACAGCGCCCCGGCGGCCCGTTCGCGCTCAGTGGTCCAGCGTCACCCCGGTCAAGAGGCCACGCGCCAACATGATGCATTGGCGCCGGTACAGAAGCAGTTGCCATTGCCGGCCGCCGATTTGCCGCCACAACACGGCCGAGCGCACCGCGGCCAGCAGATTGCTGCGGATCTTCTCGACCACCGCCGGCTGCTGCAACTGTTCCGGGTTGCCGCTGACCATGACCCGCGGCTGCTGAGTGGAGAGCACCGAGGTGTACAGCTCGGCGAGCCGGGCGATGACCTGCGCGGAGTCCTGGCCGAAGTGCTCCACCTGACGTTGCGCGGCGACGATGCCGGTCTGCAGCTTGTCCAGCAGATCCTGGTGCGCGCTGAGGTTGCGCTCCAGCCGCACGACGGTGATCGCCATCTTCGTGACCAGCATGCTCTGGTCGGTTTCGTCGAGCTGGTTGACCAGCGCACGCAGGCCGACGCGCAGCCCCGAGACACTGCCGTAGACCGCGGTGACCGAGGGCGCGTCGATGCGGAAGACGCTGGCGATGCCGGTCTCCATCGCGCTCTCGTCGCAACGGCCGGTGTTGGCCAGTTGCTGGGTCAGCGCGCAGGCCTGGAACAGGCCGGCCAGCGCGATCACCCGTTCCTCATTCATGCCAAAAGTCTCAAACACGGTGCGGTGGTGCTCCTCGGTGATGCGTCAAAAGTGCTGCGCGAGCGGCTCTAACTGCTCATGGGCGGTGGCAGGCTCGGGCACCAGGCCGCCAAACGCCGCATCGGTGGCTGCGATGATCGCCCCGCCGAGGCACACGGCGCCCGCGTACAGGACGATCGACTGCCCTGGAGCGACGGCCACCTGGGCCTGGTCGAACGTCACATCGAGCCGGTCGGCGCGTACCTCCACGGTACAGCCCTGGTCCTGCTGGCGATAGCGCGTGCGCGCCGTGCAGCGGAAACGGGCCGCCGGGGCGTGGCCAGCGACCCAGTCGGTGGCCGCCGTGCGCAGGCGCCGGGACTGCAGCCAGTGGTTTGCACCGCCCTGGGCGACATAAACCACGTTCGCGGCCACGTCCTTGCCGACCACGTACCACGGTGCCCCACTGGCGTCTTGGCGGCCGCCGATGCCCAGGCCATTGCGCTGGCCCAGGGTGTAGTACATCGCGCCTTGATGCGTGCCGACGCGGTTTCCGCCAGGCGTGAGCAGTTCTCCCGGGCGCGCCGGGAGATAGTGGGCGAGGAAACTGCGGAAATCGCGCTCGCCAATGAAGCAGATGCCGGTCGAATCCTTCTTCGCCGAAGTCGCCAATCCGGCCTCGCGCGCCAGGCGGCGCACCTGCGCCTTTTCCAACGTCCCGATGGGAAACAGCGTGGCGGCCAACTGCCGCTGGTTCAGCGTGTACAGGAAATAGGTCTGGTCCTTGGCCGCGTCGGCGGCGCGCAACAGCTGGTACTCACCGTCACGCTCCCTGACCTGGGCGTAATGGCCGGTGGCGATGCGCTCGGCGCCAAGCGCGCGGGCTTCGTCGAGGAAGGTCTTGAACTTGATTTCGCGGTTGCAGGCCACATCCGGATTGGGCGTGCGGCCGGCCCGGTACTCGTCGAGGAAATGGGCAAAGACGCGCTCCATGTATTCGGCGGCAAAGTTGCGGGCATGGAACGGGATGCCCAGTTGCCCGCAGACGGCTACCGCATCCTTGCGGTCGCCATCGACCGTGCAGGGACCGGCAAGCCCGTCGTCCTCCCAATTTTGCATGAACAGGCCCTCGACCCGGTGGCCTTGCCGCTGCAACAGCAGGGCCGCCACGGACGAGTCGACGCCCCCCGACATGCCGAGCATGACCTTCATGGCCCGCCGACCTGGGGTCGGTTGCCCATGGGCGTGGAAATGAGTTCGTTCATAGAGTGCGAAGCACTGGAAATGGGCACATTGTGCCATCACCTCAGAGGCGGTTACGCCGCAGAGGCGTATTGGTCAGCGCGTATAATCGAGTCAGGTGCATCGATCCCATTACCATGAGCCAAGAATACGAATCGGAACATGGCAACGACCGCGGCCTGGCGGTAGCACCCGCCAAGCCCGACGTGGCTCGGCCACCGTTGTTCCAGGTGTTGCTGCTGAACGATGACTTCACGCCGATGGACTTTGTGGTAGAGGTGTTGCGCGCGTTCTTCGACCTCAACCAGGAGCAGGCGGTACAGATCATGCTGCACGTGCACACGCGAGGTCGCGGTGTTTGTGGTGTATTTACGCGCGAAGTTGCGGAAACTAAGGTTGTGCACGTCAATGAATTCTCGCGCGCGCACCAGCACCCGCTGCTGTGCACTATGGAAAAGCTGTGAGCGCCCCCATTTTGTGCACAAGGCGGTGCAGTAAGTCCGTCATCACCTAGCTGGAGACGATCCGCATGTTCAGCAAGGATCTGGAAGTCACCATCGGCCAATGCTACAAGCAGGCGCGCGAGCAGCACTACGAGTTCATGACCGTCGAGCATTTGTTGCTCGCCTTGACCAGCAACCAGTCCGCGCTGAGCGCCTTGCGCGCCTGTGGCGCCGACCTGCCGCGCCTGATCGCCGACCTGGAACGCATCATTGCCGAGACCGTGCCGGTATTGCCGCGGGGCGACGAGCGCGACACGCAGCCGACGCTGGGCTTCCAGCGCGTGCTGCAGCGCGCCGTCTATCACGTGCAATCTTCCGGGCGCAAGGAAGTCACCGGTGCGAACGTGCTGGTGGCAATCTTTGGCGAGAAGGATTCGCACGCGGTGTATTTCATGCACCAGCAGGAGATCACCCGCCTGGACGTCGTCAACTACATGTCGCACGGCATTGCCAAGGTTGGCGATGAGCCGACGGCCGGCAGCGTTGGCGCCGGCGAGCGCGAAGCCGAGGAGGGCGGCGAGGGCAAGAACAATCCGCTGCAGGAGTTTGCCAACAACCTCAACGAGCTGGCCCTGCAAGGCAAGATCGATCCGCTGATTGGGCGCACCGACGAGATCGAGCGCACGATCCAGGTGCTGTGCCGTCGGCGCAAGAACAACCCGCTCTATGTCGGCGACGCCGGCGTGGGCAAGACCGCCCTGGCCGAAGGTCTGGCCAAGCGCATCGTGGATGGCGAAGTGCCCCAGGTGCTGGAGGACGCGACGATCTGGGCGCTGGATCTGGGCGCACTGGTGGCCGGCACGAAGTACCGCGGCGACTTCGAGAAGCGTCTGAAGGGAGTGATCAGCCAGCTCAAGCAGCAGCCTGGCTCGATCCTCTTCATCGACGAGATCCATACCATCATTGGCGCGGGTTCGGCGTCTGGCGGCACGATGGACGCCAGCAACCTGATCAAGCCGATGTTGGCCTCGGGTGAGCTGCGCTGCATCGGTTCGACCACGTTCCAGGAATACCGGAGCGTGTTCGAGAAGGATCGCGCGCTGGCCCGCCGCTTCCAGAAGATCGACGTGGTCGAACCGTCGGTGGCAGACAGCATCGAGATCCTCAAGGGCCTGCGCTCGCGCTTTGAGGCACATCATCAGGTCAGCTACACCAACGAGGCCTTGAAGGCTGCGGTCGACCTGTCGGTGAAGCACATCCCCGACCGCCTGCTGCCCGACAAGGCCATCGACGTGATCGACGAGGCCGGCGCACGCCAACGCCTGCTGCCGGAAGATCAGCGCACCGGCAAGATCGACGTCGCCGAAGTGGAATACATCGTCGCCAAGATGGCGCGTATCCCGGCCAAGCAGGTGTCGGCGTCCGACCGCGACGTGCTGCGCAGCCTGGAGCGCAACTTGAAGATGGTGGTGTTTGGCCAGGATTCGGCAATCGAAGCCCTGGCGGCCTCGATCAAGATGGCGCGTTCCGGCCTGGCAGATCCGTCGCGGCCAATCGGCTGCTTCCTGCTCGCCGGTCCGACCGGTGTGGGCAAGACCGAGGTCACCAAGCAGCTGGCGCTGCAGCTCGGGATCGAGCTGATCCGCTTCGACATGTCCGAGTACATGGAAGGCCATTCGGTTTCGCGGCTGATTGGCGCACCCCCGGGCTATGTTGGTTTCGACCAGGGCGGCCTGCTCACCGAAGCCGTGGTCAAGCACCCGCATGCGGTGCTGCTGCTGGACGAGATCGAGAAGGCCCATCCGGACGTGTTCAACACCTTGCTGCAGGTCATGGACCACGGTGCGCTCACCGACACCAACGGGCGCGAAGCCAACTTCAAGAACGTGATCGTGGTGATGACCACGAACGCGGGGGCCCAACTCGCCTCGCGGCGTGGTATTGGCTTTGTCGAGCAAAAGCATGAGTCCGATGCGATGGAAGTGATCCGCCGCCTGTTCACGCCGGAGTTCCGCAACCGCCTGGATGCGATCATCCAGTTCAACGCGCTGGGGTTCGAGCACGTGCTGCGGGTGGTGGACAAGTTCCTGATCGAGCTGGAGGCACAGCTGACCGAGAAGCGGGTGAGCCTGGACGTGGACGCCGATGCCCGCCGCTGGCTGGCCGAGCACGGCTTCGACCCGCACATGGGTGCGCGTCCCATGGCTCGCGTCATCCAGGACAAGGTCAAGCGCGCGCTGGCCGACGAGCTGCTGTTTGGCAAGTTGGCCGACGGCGGCACGGTGCGCCTGAGCGTGGTCGATGGCGAACTGCAGGTGAACGCCGAAGGCCTGGAAAAGCTGCCGGCGGTGGTGGAGTAGGTGGACGGTTCCCGGCACGCCATCGCGCGTGCCGGCGATCGGGGCACTGGCGCTCTGTGCCAGCAGCCGGCGGCCTACTTCATGCGATAGGTGATGCGGCCCTTGCTCAAGTCGTACGGCGTCATTTCAATCTTCACCTTGTCGCCGGTGAGGATGCGGATGTAATGCTTGCGCATGCGACCGGAAATGTGGGCAATGATCACGTGCCCGTTTTCCAGCTGCACGCGGAACATGGTATTGGGCAGGGTCTCCTGCACCGTGCCTTCCATTTCAATGACGTCGTCTTTGGCCATGTGTTCCGGGTAGTCGCGCACGGCCGAACCGGCCGCGGAAGCGTGCAAGTATGACATGGATCGAGGGGAGCCGGCAGCAAGGCCCCGTTTGAGAACCGTTATGCCAGGTGCCGATCCAGCCTGGCGCGGATGTCCTGCTCAATTTTTCCGCGCCACGGCCGCAGCAGGAGCCCCAGCTCGGCGGTGACCCGCACGCTGTGCGCGCCGACCGTGATCGCCCCGCGGACGCCGTTGCCGCAAAGCTGCAAAACGTCGCCCTGCCAGCGATGATCCAGGCCGTACTGCCGGTGGAGGCCAGCGGCCAAGTCGTCGATCAGGCTGCGGACGCCGGCCACGTCCAGGTTGTGCGTGCGCTCGATGTCGATCGTGGCCATGCAGGTCTTCAGTGCAGATACCAGGGTTGTATGCCAGCATACAAGGCTTGGGTCGATGCGCGATGCGGCGGCGCCCCTGCACCGGTCCGGGTGTGTGGCGCGACCGGCCATGTGCGGGTTCCGCGCCTGCGCTGGCGGCGCCGGTTTTTCAGGGTATGGGTACTGGTTTGGTCGATTGATCGATGCGCATTGAATTCATCCCGGCCAGCCGCGACAGCCTGTCGTGGACCCAAGCGCGGCTGCGCATCGGCAGCGCGCCCGACAATGACCTGGTCCTGACTGCGGGGCAGGCGGCACCGCGGCACCTGTTGCTCGAGTCCGACGCCCGCGGCTGGGTGCTGTGGGTGGTGCCGGGTGCACCGCACGTCTATGTCAACGCGCGGCCGGTCCGCGAACTGGCCTTGCTGCGCCCCGGCGACGTGGTCAGCCTGGGGGATTGCCGCCTGCTGTTGTGTGCCGACGAGGCGCCGGACCACCGCCAGCCGCCGCAGGCCGTGGTCGACCGTGCGCATTGCACGGTTGCCTTGAGGGCCGTGGCCGGGCCCCTGTCGGGCAAGGTCCTGGCGGTGCACGAATACCTGGAGCTGGGTCCGCGCGGACGTTATCCCCTGGAGCTGCCACAGGGCGGGAGCGCGTCGTTGCGCATCGGTTGGCGCGACGGGCGCCTGGTCCTTGCCGTACTGGAGCCGTCCGCGCGACAGGGCTTGCGGGTCAACGGCAACCTGGTGACCGACGTGGTGCTGCAACCAGGTGACCAGATCGGGATCGGCCTGCATCGTTTCGTGGTGTCGGCTCCCGGGATGAAACCGGAGCCGGAGCCGGCTACGTTGCCGGCGCCGCCGCCCTCCCGCCCGGCCACGGCACCGTCGCATGCGGGGACGGCATGGTTGATCGTGACCGCCGCCATCCTGGCGCTGGGCATCGCGTTGTTGTTGCTGGTGCGGTTTTGACCGCGGGTACTTGGTGGCGCCTGTCACTCGTTGTATAAAACGCAGTTGTTTCGCGCCCTGCAGGAACCGGGCGTGGTCTGTTTTTTCATGCCGCGCGCGTAGCGGCACCCTCGTCTACAGGCGACTGGCCCATGAGTGAGACTCCCATTTCCTTGAGCGACATGCGCGAGCGGATCGACAGCATCGATCGGCAGATCCAGCAATTGATTTCCGAGCGCGCGCAACGCGCGCGCGAAGTGGCCACGGTCAAGGGCGAGGGCCTGGCGGCGATCGACTATTACCGGCCCGAACGCGAGGCCCACGTGCTGCGCATGGTCGTCGACCGCAACGACGGGCCGCTGCCGGACACGGAAATGGTGCGCCTGTTCCGCGAGATCATGTCCTCCTGCCTGGCCCAGGAGGATCCGCTCAAGGTCGGCTATCTCGGGCCGCAAGGCACGTTCAGCGAGCAGGCCGTGTTCAAGCATTTCGGCCACGCCGCTTATGGCTTGCCGCTGGGCAGCATCGAGGAGGTCTTCCAGGAAGTCGCTTCCGGGAATGCGGACTTTGGCGTGGTGCCGGTGGAGAACTCCGGTCAGGGCATGATCCAGGTGACGCTGGACATGTTCCTTACCTCCGAGGCCGTCATCTGCGGGGAGATCGACCTGCACGTCCATCAGTGCCTGCTCTCGCGCGCTGACCATGCCGAGGATATCCGTCGCGTGTATGCCCATCCACAGTCGTTCCAACAGTGCAAGACATGGCTGCGCGTGAACCTGCCGGATGTTGAATACCTGCCGACCAGCAGCAACGCCGAGGCGGCTCGCCTGGCGCGGCATGCCGACGACGTGGCGGCGATTGCCAGCGAGTCGGCCGGCAAGATCTACGGCCTGAAGATCATCGCCCAGGGCGTGGAGGACCGTGCCGACAACACCACGCGCTTCCTCGTCATTGGACGCAACCGCTTTCCCGCTTCCGGCAACGACCGCACCTCCCTGCTGGTTACCGTGAATGACCGTCCTGGCGCGCTGTACCGCGTGCTCAGCCCATTTGCCCAGCGCGACATCAGCATGAACCGCATCGAGTCGCGGCCGGCGCATACCGGCAAATGGCAATACGCTTTCTTCATCGACGTCTCCGGGCACGTGGACGATGAGAAGTTGCAGGCGGCGATCCAGGAGATCGATGCCTCGGCCGGGGCGGTACGGGTGCTCGGCTCCTATCCGGTCGCGTTGCCCTGATGTACGCGCGGCCCTGGCCTGACGGGTATCCAGCTTGAAACATCTCGATTGGGTGACCAGCAAACCACGCCAGCCGCTGCATGGCAGCGTGCAAGTGCCGGGCGACAAGTCCATGTCGCATCGGGCGCTCATGCTGGCGGCGTTGGCCGATGGCGAATGTCAGGTCCGTGGCTTCCTGGAAGGCGAAGACACGCGCGCCACGGCCACCAGCTTGTCGCGGTTCGGGGTCGCGATCGACGCCCCGCAACCCGGCGAGCGCATCGTGCGCGGGGTCGGCATGCATGGCCTGCGGGCGGCCTCCGGGCCACTGGATTGTGGCAACGCCGGTACCGGCATGCGCCTCCTGACTGGCCTGCTGGTCGGCCAGGCGTTCGATACCATCCTCACTGGCGACGATTCGCTGTCGGGGCGACCCATGAACCGGGTGATCGATCCGCTGACGCGCATGGGCGCGCGGATCGACAGCCACAATGGCCTGCCGCCCCTGCACATCCACGGCGGCCAGGCCCTGCACGGCATGCGCCACATCAGCCCGATCGCCAGTGCCCAGGTCAAGTCGGCGCTGCTGCTGGCCGGGTTGTACGCCGATGGCGACACCGAGGTGGTCGAGCCGCAGCCGACGCGCGACTACACCGAGCGCATGTTGCGCGCGTTTGGCTGGCCGATTGATTTCACGCCCGGCCGTGCCCGGCTGGCCGGGGGCTACGCGCTGCATGCCGCCGACGTGGAGATCCCGGCGGATTTTTCCTCGGCGGCGTTCTTCATGGTCGCGGCCAGCATCGTCGATGGCTCGGAACTGCTGTTGCCCGCGGTCGGACTCAATCCGCGCCGCACCGGCCTGCTGGCGGCCTTGCGCCAGATGGGGGCGGACATCCGCATCGAGCACGAGCGCCAGACCTCGGGTGAGCCCATTGGCGACATCGTGGTGCGCTACGCGCCGCTGCACGGCATCGAGCTGCCCGCGGCCCTGGTGCCGGACATGATCGATGAACTGCCGGTGTTTTTCGTCGCCGCCAGCGTGGCCGAAGGCCGCACGGTCATTTCCGGCGCGGCCGAGCTGCGCGTGAAGGAATCGGACCGCATTGCCTCCATGGCCAGCGGCTTGCGCACGCTGGGCGTGGCCGTCGAGGAGACGCCGGACGGAGCCATCATCCATGGCGGCCGCCTGGGTGGCGGCGTGGTGTCCAGCCACCTTGACCATCGCATCGCCATGAGCATGGTGGTGGCCGGGCTGGTGGCCCGCGCGCCGGTGCGCGTCGCCGATTGCGCGCCGGTGGCCACTTCCTTCCCGGATTTCCGCGAAATCGCCAGTGGCTGCGGTTTCCCCTTGCGCGTGGCCAGCTGAGGGCGCCGCGGCCATGGGTGACGCCTTGCCCTTTGTGGTGGCCATCCCGGCGCGTTATGCGTCGACGCGCCTGCCTGGCAAGCCCTTGCGCCTGCTGGGCGGGCGGCCGCTGATCCTGTGCGTGGCCGAACGGGCCCGCCAGGCGGGCGCCGCCCAGGTGGTGGTGGCCGTCGACGACGAGCGGGTGGCGCAGGCCCTCGATGGCCAGGGCGTGGACGTGTGCATGACCAGCCCGGCCCATGCCTCGGGTTCCGATCGCCTGGCTGAGTGCGCCGTGCGCTATGCCTGGCCTGCCGAGACGGTGGTGGTCAACCTGCAGGGCGACGAACCGTTCGCGCCGGCCAGCGGCATCCGCGCCGTGGCCGAGGCCTTGGCCGAGGACGGCGCGCCGATGGCCACCTTGGCCACGGCGATCGACGATGCCGCAGAGTTGTTCAATCCCAACGTGGTCAAGCTGGTGCGTGGCCTGGATGGACGGGCGTTGTATTTCAGCCGCGCGCCGCTGCCCTGGGCACGCGACGCGTTTGCTGCCAATCGACAGGCGCTGCCGCACGGTGTCGAGTTCCTGCGCCACGTCGGCATCTATGCCTACCGCGCGGGATTCCTCGCGCGCTATGCGCAATTGCCGCGTACGCCACTGGAGCAGGCCGAATCGCTGGAACAGTTGCGTGTGCTCGAGCACGGCCACGCAATTGCCGTGCGCCTGACCCCGCAGCCGTTTCCGCCCGGCATCGACACGCCCGAAGACCTGGAGCGCGCCGAGCAGTGGCTGCGCTCCCACACCTGAGCGGACAGGTCCGGTTCGGGCCGGCCTGCTGCGGGGCAGCTAGAATGGGCAGATGCAATCCACACCTGCGCCAGCGTTTGATGGCAAGGCGTTCGTACGCACGCTGAGTTCGTCGCCTGGCGTCTACCGCCACTTTGACGCCGCCGGCGAGCTGCTCTACGTAGGCAAGGCCAGCAACCTCAAGAAGCGCGTCAGCAACTACTTCCTGCGTCCGCCAAAGGAGCCGCGCATCGCGGCCATGGTGGCGCAGATCTCCCGCGTGGAAACTACGGTCACGCGCACCGAGGGCGAGGCGCTGCTGCTGGAATCGCAGCTGATCAAGTCGCTCAAGCCGCGCTACAACATCCTGCTGCGCGACGACAAGAGTTATCCCTACATCTACCTGTCCACTGGCGAGGACTACCCGCGGCTGGGCTTCCATCGGGGCGCGCGCACCAAACCGGGGCGCTATTTCGGGCCCTATCCCAGCGCCTACGCCGTGCGCGAAAGCCTCAACCTGATGCAGAAGCTGTTCAAGGTGCGCCAGTGCGAGGACAGCTATTTCCACAACCGCACGCGCCCGTGCCTGCTGTACCAGATTGGGCGTTGCAGCGCGCCTTGCGTCGGTATGATCGACAAGGCGGAATACGCGGCCGACGTACGCCACGCCGAGATGTTCCTGGAGGGGCGCAGCAGCGCGATCATCGATGAGCTGGCGACGTCGATGGAGCAGGCCAGCACGGTGCTGCAGTTCGAGCGCGCGGCCCGGTTGCGCGACCAGATCGCCGCCCTGCGCCAGCTGCAGGCTGCCAACTACGTACAGGGCGCGAACGCCGACATGGACGTGATCGCCTGCCGGATTGAATCAGGTCTCGCCTGCGTCAGCATCCTGTTCTTCCGCGACGGCATCAGCCTGGGTACGCGCGATTTCTTTCCGCGCCTGCCGGTGGATGCCGAACCGGGCCACGTGCTGGGACAGTTCATTGCCCAGTATTACCTGGAGCGGCCGGTACCGCGTGAGTTGATCCTGGGCGGCGAAGTTGCCGACCTCGACCTGCTCAAGGACATGCTCACCGCCAAGGCTGGGCGCACCGTGGAGCTCAAGACCAAGGTGCGCGGCGATCGCGCGCGCTTCCTGCAGATGGCAGAACGCAACGCGCAGGCCTCACTCACCGCGCGGCTGGCCAGCCGGCAGACCCTGGGCACGCGCTTCGACGACTTGCAGACCTTGCTTGGCCTGGATGAATTACCGCGGCGGATCGAGTGCTTCGACATCAGCCACACCATGGGCGAGGCCACCGTCGCCTCGTGCGTGGTGTTCGGCCCGGAAGGCCCGGAAAAATCGCACTATCGGCGCTTCAACATCACCGGCATCACTCCGGGGGACGATTACGCCGCCATGCACCAGGCGCTCACGCGTCGATTCCGCCGGCTCGCGGAAGGCGAGGGCGTGCGACCGGACATCCTGCTCATCGATGGCGGCAAGGGCCAGGTGGCGCAGGCGCTGGAAGTGCTGCGTGACCTGGGCATACGCGACATCCTGGTGATCGGCGTGGCCAAGGGGCCGGGGCGGCGGGCCGGGGAGGAGACCCTGGTCCTTGCCGACAGTGGGCGCGAGCTGCACCCAGGTTCGTCCTCGCCGGCCCTGCACCTGATCGCGGCCGTACGTGACGAGTCGCATCGTTTTGCGATCAGCGGGCATCGGGCACGGCGCGAGAAGGCCCGCCAGCACTCGGTGCTGGAGGACGTGCCCGGCGTCGGTGCCCGTCGGCGCTCGATGCTGCTGCGCACCTTTGGCGGCATGCAAGGCGTGCAGGCGGCGGGCATCGAGGAGCTGACGCGGGTACGCGGCATTGATCGCGAATTGGCGGAGCGCATCTACGCGAGCCTGCACGGCTGAACAAACCGATGGTGCCGCGCCATTCCACCCCATGGCGTGCGACACTGGGGCAACTCTGCGGACCGAATCATGCGCATCAACCTGCCGACCTGGCTGACCTTGTTTCGGGTGGCCTTGCTGCCCGTCATGGTGCTGGTGTTCTACCTGCCGTTTGCCGGCCACAACGTTGCCGCGGCCGTGGTCTTCGTCCTGGCGGCGGTGACCGACTGGCTGGATGGCTGGCTGGCGCGGCGCATGCACGCCACCTCCGCGTTCGGCGCCTTCCTCGATCCGGTGGCGGACAAGCTGATGGTGGCCGTGACCTTGTTCATGCTGGTCGATGCGCATTACGGCGGCTGGTCGGGTGTGCTCATGGCGATCACCGCGGCGGTGATCGTCGGCCGCGAGATCAGCGTCTCGGCGCTGCGTGAATGGATGGCCCAGATTGGCATGCGCGCCACGGTCAAGGTGGCGATGATCGGCAAGTTGAAGACGGTGATGCAGATGGTCGCGCTGGTCGTGTTGATCATGCAGCACGACAAGTCGGCCGAGGCCCTGCGCCTGTACCACATTGGCGAGGGCTTGCTGGTGATCGCCGGCATTCTGACCATCTGGTCCGGCCTGTACTATCTGCGCGCGGCCTGGCCCTACCTGCGCGATGGCGTGTCCGCCGAGCCGCATCGGCCCGAGCGCCACGAGGCGCACTGAAACCCGGCCAGACTCCGGCGGCATTGGTCTCGCCGGGTATTCACAGACAAATATGTTCTGGTATCATTTGCCGCTCTGCTGCGGGAATAGCTCAGTTGGTAGAGCACGACCTTGCCAAGGTCGGGGTCGCGAGTTCGAGTCTCGTTTCCCGCTCCAGTTCCTGAAGCCTCGCACCGTCGAGGCTTCTGTTTTCCGGGCGTTCGGCGGTCTCCTCCATCGCCCACGCAGGGGCAATGGCCAGGTGGCAGAGTGGTCATGCAGCGGCCTGCAAAGCCGCGTACGCCGGTTCGATTCCGACCCTGGCCTCCATTGCCCGGCACCTCCCGGTACACCGTACTTTCGTCTGATACGGAAACAGGGAGTCGCTTGCTTGAAGCGCATCTTCGTCAGCGCGCCGTCATGCCGCCGTCGACGCGGTAATTGGCGCCGGTCAGGAACTTGCCGCGATCCGACACGAGCAGCGCCACGGCCTCGGCGATGTCTTCGGTGGCGCCGATGCGACCCAGTGGAATATTCCGCAGCCAATCGTCAGAGGAGAATCCGGGAGTCGTCTTGGCGAACTCGTCGGAACCCGGCGTTGCGATGACGCCAGGCGAGACGACGTTCACGCGGATGCCGCTCGGCGCAAGTTCCCCCGCGAGCGTGCGCGAGTAGTACTCGAGCGCCGCCTTGGCGGCGCCGTAGTGCGCAAAGGGACCAAACGGCATCGTGGCTGCTGCCGAAGAGATGTTCACGACGGCAGCGGCCTTCGACGCCCGGAGCGCCGGGAGGACCGCGTTCGTGAGGCGGATCGCGGCGAAGGCGTTGAGCGCGAAACTGTCATGCCAGGCCTGGTCGGGGATCGTCCACGACCCTTGCAGGAATGCGTGTCCGCCGCCCGCGTTGTTCACCAGGATGTCGAGGCCGCCGAGCGCCTCGAGCGCCTGCGTCGCGATCGCCTCCGCGCCTTTGCTCGTGGTGAGGTCGCCGGCAACGAACGTCGCCGTCGCGGGGGTGTCGTCGTTGCGTTTACGCGCGGCGACCACGACTTTGGCGCCGGCATCCAGAAGACGCTGCGCAATGGCCGAACCGATGCCGCGCGTGCCTCCGGTAACCAGGGCGCGGCGGCCGACAAGTTCTTTCGAGAAATCGAGTTTGTTGGACATGGGATCTTCCTTGGCGGGTGGGTTGATCTTTCCGGAGCGGTGATCCGGGTTGCAGGGTGATTACGATCCGGCGACGGCAGTCGCCGGTCGCTCAGGCTCGTTCTTGAACAGGTCCTGGAAGATCAACGGCCCCCAGCTCCTGTCCGCGCGCGCCTGCACCAGCGCGCCCCCCTCGTCGAGCTTGCCGAGATTGACGGGCGCGAAACCGAGTTGTTCGGCGAGCGTGGCCACCGACGCGATGGCACCTTCGTCGTCGCTCGACAGGAACACGACCCGCCGGCCGGCCTTGACGTGCGGGTCGGTAGCCAGGGTGCGGGAGGGGAGATGATTGAAGCCCTTCACCAGCCGGGCACCGGGGAACGCCTTGGCGACGACGGCAGAGGAGACGCCAAAGCCGTTCATCGCGTCCACGATCGTCTTGCCCTGCCAGCTCGACAGGGTCTTGGCGACCTCGCGATGGCCCTCGAACAGCACGGCCAGGAAAATCACGTCCGCCTTGAGCGCTTCCCGCAGCGTCCTGGGAACGACCGTGGGTCCGATTACCTGCGCCTGTGGCAACAGGACTTCGGGCGGCCGCCGGCTGGCGACGGAGACTTCGATGTTGTTCCGGGCGAAAGCGCGGGCGAGGGCCTGGCCGATGGCGCCGAAACCGATGATGGCGTAGCTCATGAGGATGGTCCTTTTCAGTGTGGGGGTGGATGGTGTGGCCCGTTCGGGCCGGTTGCCCAACCAATCTGGGACGCTTGACGCATCAATACAATTGACGAAAGATCGCTCAATACAATCTAAGTTATGGATATCAGTTGCTCGACAATGTCACCATCAACCAGCTACGTGCATTCGTCGCGGTATGCGACCAGGGCAGCTTCTCGGGCGCGGCGCGCAAGCTCGTACGCGCGCAGTCGGCCATC
This sequence comes from Rhodanobacter sp. FW510-R10, assembly GCF_058781105.1. Taxonomy (NCBI): domain Bacteria; kingdom Pseudomonadati; phylum Pseudomonadota; class Gammaproteobacteria; order Lysobacterales; family Rhodanobacteraceae; genus Rhodanobacter; species Rhodanobacter sp. FW510-R10. Next base: position 2,286,292 of record NZ_JBYSWL010000001.1, read on the forward strand.
AGCCATGCGATCAAGGCGCTGGAAAGCGCGTTCGACATCGAGCTGTTCGAGCGCAATACGCGCAAGGCGCAGCTCACCGCGGCGGGGCGCAGCCTGCTGCCGGATGCGCGGGCGGTGATCTCGCGCACCGAGGAAATGAAGAACCGCGCCGGCGCCATCGCCAGGGCCGGCGTGTCGCAGGTGTCGGTGGCGGTGGACGCCTACTTCCCGCGCAGCCACCTGATCGACTGCCTGCGCACGCTGCAGCAGGAGTTCCCGACCGCCGCGATCAACTTGCGCATCACGACCATGCAGGGCGGCGAGAACCTGGTGCTCGAAAGGGTGTGCGCCCTGGCCGTCACGATCGAGAACGTGCCGGAGGTAAACCCGGACGCCATCGAACGCCGCTGGCTGCGCGAGACGGAAATGGTGACGGTATGCGCGCCATCCCATCCGCTCGCTTCCACACCCAAACCCATCCCCAAGGACGAGTTTGGCCGCCACGTCCAGATCGTCGTCACCGACAACCAACCCGAAGCAGAAAAGACCCAGCATGGAGCGGCCGGCAAGCGCCAGTGGCTGGTCAACGATCTCGGCGCCAAACGCGATCTGCTCAAGGCCGGCCTCGGCTGGGGACACTTGCCACGACACCTGGTCAGCGAGGATCTGGCCAACGGCCAGCTCGTCGAACTTGAACGGCGTGCCTGGCACATGGGGCCGCTGACGTTCGTGGTCTCGCATCGGCGGGGTTACGATTTCTCGCCGTGCGAGTCACGGTTGGTCGAGATGCTGAGCAAGCCTTAGGTTCACGCGAATCGCGGCTTTCCGTGTCGGTTGCCGTTCATGGGCGGACGCCCGCAGACGAACGCTCTCATCCGTTCTGTGAGCTGAGGCGCCAACTAGGCAGCCGCACTCCCATTCGATTGGCTACGTCCCCTTTAGTGTCGCGAAGCTGCCCTGGAGCAGGCCGGAGCAGTCCACGGTGTTGCGCAGCCGAGCGGAGCGGGTGCGGAAACAGGATGGGAGTGCGCTCGTCGATGTGTTTCGCGCCGCCCTGGTACCCGCAGCTTTTGCCTCATATCTTTGCCGGTTGTGTTGGCGGGCGGTTTGGTTCCCAATTGATTCCGCCCATCATCATTGCCCGGAATCCGCATGAACTTCGAAGACTTCGACCCGCTTCTGGCGCGTGCGTACGCCCACGCCGGGACGTTCCTGCATGGCTTGCCGCAACGCTTTGTCGGCGCCCGCGCCAGTCGGGACGAGATGATGGCCGCACTCGATGCGCCGTTGTCGCAGCACGGCGAAGACCCCGCCGCGGTGCTCGACCTGCTCGCGCGCAATGCCGGGCGCGGCGCTTCCGCGTGTGCCGCGCCGCGCTATTTCGGCTTCGTCATCGGTGGCTCGCTGCCCGTGGCATTGGCGGCGGACTGGCTGGTGTCGACCTGGGACCAGAACGCTGGCATCCACGTCATCTCGCCGATGACCGCTGCGCTGGAGGAGATCGCCGCGCGCTGGCTGCTGGAGCTGTTCGATTTGCCGCGCGCGAGCGGCGTCGGTTTCGTCACCGGTTGCCAGATGGCACATTTCACCTGCCTCGCCGCCGCGCGCCATGGCGTGTTGCGCAAGGCCGGATGGGACGTCGAGAGCGAAGGCCTGAATGGTGCGCCGCGCATCCACGTCGTCGCCTCGCAGGAAGCGCACGTTACCGTCGATGTCGCGTTGCGCTATCTGGGACTGGGCACGCGCGCGCTGGTGCACGTCGAATCCGATGCCCAGGGCCGCATGCGCACCGACCATCTGCGTGAACTGCTGCCAACGCTGCGCGGCCCCGTCATCGTCTGCGCGCAGGCCGGCAACGTGAACACCGGTGCCTTCGATCCACTGCGCGAGATTGCCGAAGCCGCGCGTGCGCATGGCGCCTGGCTGCACATCGACGGCGCGTTCGGCTTGTGGGCTCGCGCCAGCCCCAGCGCCGCATTGCGCGCGGTCGTCGACGGTATCGAGCTCGCCGATTCCTGGGCGACCGACGCGCACAAGTGGCTTAACGTGCCCTACGACAGCGGTATCGCCATCGTCCGCAATGCCGAGGATCACCGCAGCGCGATGACATCGGCTGCGGCGTACCTGATCCAGAGTCGGGGCGTGGAGCGCGATGCGGTCGACTGGGTGCCCGAGTTTTCCCGCCGCGCCCGCGGCATCCCGGTGTACGCGGCGTTGCGCGCCCTTGGCCGCGACGGCATCGCCGACCTGATCGAGCGCTGCTGCGCCCGCGCCCGCCAGTTTGCCGAGCTGCTGTCTGCCACGCCCGGCGTCGTGGTCCTCGCCGATGTCGTGCTCAACCAGGTACTGGTGCGCTTTGGTGATGACGACATGCTCACCCGTGCCGTCATTGCCGGCGTGCAATCAGAAGGCACCTGCTGGGCCAGCGGCACCACCTGGCACGGCCTCGCCGCCATGCGCATCTCGGTGTCCAACTGGGCGACGAGCGAGGAAGACGTTGTCCTCAGCGCCGACGCGATGCTGCGCGTATACGGTGGCTTGCAGGCCGCATAGCGCCGGAGTCGACTTCCCACGCCGGCCACGGCGAAAGGGCGATTCTGACCCGTGTGTCAGTGCTCGCCAGACTCATGCTTTCCTGTTTTTCATACCTGCAGGATGCCCCCGCATGGCACGCAAGAAAACCCTGAGACTGGCCACGTTCAATGTGAATGGCATCAGCCGCCGCCTGCCGCACCTGCTTGCGTGGCTGGAGCGGGAGAATCCGGACGTCGTGGCCTTGCAGGAACTGAAAGCCACCGACCAGGGCTTTCCGGCGGATGACCTGGAGAAAGCCGGCTATGGGGCCATCTGGCATGGCCAGTCATCGTGGAACGGGGTGGCCGTGCTGGGCCGCGGTACCCTCCCGGTCGAGATCCGCCGCGGACTGCCGGGGGATCCGGCCGACACGCAAAGCCGGTACATCGAGGCGGCCATCCATGGCATCGTGGTCGGCGGCCTCTACCTGCCCAATGGCAACCCGCAGCCCGGGCCGAAATTCGACTACAAGCTCAAGTGGATGGAGCGGCTCCATCGACACGCCAGAACCCTGGTGGACGTGGCGCATCCGGTCGTCCTGATGGGTGACTTCAACGTCATCCCCACCGACACGGATGTCTATGATCCGAAGTCCTTCCGCAAGGACGCGCTGCTGCAACCGCAGACAAGGCAGGCGTACGAACGCTTGCTGGACCAGGGATGGACAGATTCACTACGGCAGGTATGCGGCGACGGGCGCATCTACACCTTCTGGGACTACTTTCGCCAGCATGCCGAACGCGATCGCGGCTTGCGCATCGACCATCTCCTGCTCAATCCCGTGCTGGCGAGACGGCTCAGGACCGCTGGCGTGGATCGGTGGGTGAGGCTGCAGGGGAAGGCCAGCGACCATGCGCCCACGTGGGTCGAGGTGAGTGCGCCCTGAGCCGGGCGGCGGATTTGACCGTGGCGATGTCGCTTCACGGCGGACCTTTCAGTGGCGCCGCCACGCCGGCCGGCCGCCTTACTGGTTTCCCGCGTCCGCCGCCGCGGGCGTGAGGGCCGGTGCCGGGTGCTCGGTACCGCGATGGAACTTGGCGCTCAAGTGTTCCATGGCCACGTAGAAGGCCGGGGTGATGTACAGCGTCAGGGTCTGCGAGAAGATCAGGCCGCCGACCACGGCAATGCCGAGTCCGCGCCGCGATTCGGAGCCCATGCCGCTTTCCAGCGCGATGGGCAGCACGCCGAGGATGGCGGCAAAGGTCGTCATCATGATCGGGCGGAAGCGCACGAGGCCGGCCTGGATGATGGCGTCGCGGGCACTCATGTTTTCCTCGCGGCGCATCTGGACGGCGAAATCGACCAGGATGATGCCGTTCTTCTTCACCAGCCCGACCAGCATGATCAGGCCGACGAAGCTGAAGACGTTGAGCTGCTGGTTGAACAGGATCAGCGCGAGCAGGGCGCCCACCATGGCCAGTGGCATGGCGGTGAGGATGGTGATGGGATGGATGAAATGCTCGTACAGGATCGCCAGCACCATGTAGATCACCAGGATCGTGATGAGCAGCAGGATCGGCAGCTCCACCAGTGATTCCTGGAACGTGGCGGCGGTACCGGCAAACGTGCCGGTGACGTCCGCCGGCATCATGCTCGCGGTCAGCTGCTGGATCGGGCCGACCACGTCGCCCAGCGACACGCCCGGAGCGAGGTTGAAGGAGAAGGTGACCGATGGCAGTTGCTGGTAGTGGTCCACCTGGGTCGGACCGACCCCGGGAGTGATGTTGGCCACGCTGGCCAGCGGGACCAGGGTGCCGCCAGTGCCCGGCACGTACAGCGCATCGATGGCCGACCGGTTCTGCTGGAACTGCGGCGCCAACTGCAGCATGACGAAATACTCGTTGGTCGAGCCGTAGATCGTGCTGATCTGCTTGCCGCCGTAGGCGTCGTACAGGGCCGTCTGGATGTCCGTCGCGTCGACGCCCAGCTTGGAGGCCTTGCTGCGCAGGATGTCGACGTTGAGCTGCGGGTTGCGCAGGTCGAGGTCGGTGTCGACGTCCTCCAGGCCCGGAAGGCGCGCCAGGGCCGGCAGGAAGCGTTGCGCGGCGCGGTCGAGTGAATCCACATCCAGCCCCTGCAGCACGTACTGGTAGTCACCGGTGGTGCTGCTGAAGCCGCCCATCCGGATCGCCGGCGGGTTGGAGAAGAACACTTGCATGTCGCGTACCTTGGCCACCGCCTTGCGCAACTGGGAGATGACCTGGTCGGCGTCGGCGTGCCGCTCATCCTGAGGCTTGAGCGAGATCGACAGCCGGCCGACGTTGGTCCCGGCGCTGCTGCCGAAGCCCTGGCCGGCGCTGGACATAGCGGCCTGCACATTGGGGTTTTTCCGCACCGCCTCGGCGACGCGTTTTTGCATGCCTTGCAGTTGGGCAAAGGTGATGCCGTCGGGCGCCCTGGTCTGCGCCTGGACCTGCCCCGTGTCCTCGGTGGGGATGAAGCCCTTGGGCACGACCATGAAGAAATAGAACGTCAGCACCAGCATGCCTGCGGCCACCACCATCATGCTGCGCCAGTGGTCCACCGCCCAGACCAGGGACCTGCCATAGCCGTCCCGCATCCAGTTGAAGCCGTTTTCCAGGCTCACGTACAGCCGTCCGTGCTGGCCGCTTTCCTGGATGAAGCGGCTGCACAGCATGGGCGTCAGGGTCAGCGACACCAGCCCGGAAATCAGGATGGCAATGGCGACGGTGACGGCAAATTCCCGGAACAGCCGTCCCAGCAGGCCACCCATGAGCAGGATCGGAAGGAACACCGCCACCAGCGAAATGGTCATCGACAGGATCGTGAAGCCGATCTCCTTGCTGCCGATGAGCGCCGCGCGCAGCATCGGTTCGCCGCGCTCGCGGTAGCGGACGATGTTCTCCAGCATGACGATCGCGTCGTCCACGACGAAGCCTACGGCCAGCACCAGCGCCAGCAGCGAGAGGTTGTCGAGGCTGAAGCCAAACAGCTTCATCAACGCGAAGGTGCCGATGATGGAGGTGGGCAAGGCCAGGGCGGAGATGATCGTGGCGCGGATGTTGCGCAGGAACAGGAAGATCACCAGCACCACCAGCACGATGGCGAGGATGAGCGTGTACTTCACCTCGTTGATCGAGCCGCTGATGAAGTCGCCGCGGCTGTACATGACGTGCAGGCTGGCGTCGCCCGGTGCATCGTCGGTCAGCGCCGGCAGCAGGTCGCGGATCTGCTGCGCGATCTTCACCGTGTTTGAACCGGGCTGGCGCTGCACGCCGAGCACGATCGCGGTCTCGAGCTTGCCGTCGTTGTGGGCATTGTCGAAATACTGGGTGAGCTGCTTGTCCTGCTCGATGCTGTCGACGGCCTGGCCCACATCCGACAGGTGCACCGGCGCGCCGTCCTGGCTGGCGATGATGAGGCTGTTGTAGGCCTGGGCATCGGTGAGCTGACCGGCGGCCTTGACGGTGAACGTGTTGGTTGCGCCGTACATGGTGCCGGAGGGCAGGTTGGTGTTGCCGTGCTGCACGGCCTGCACCACCTGGTCGAGCGAGAGGTGGCGCGCGGCCAGGGCATAGGGGTTCATGTACAGCCGCACGGCATATTTGTGCGAGCCGAACACGTTGACCTGGGCCACGCCCGGAATCATCGAGATGCGCTCGGAAACCTCGGTCTCGGCGAATTCGTCGAGCTGGGTGAGCGGCACGTGCTGGGCGGTGATGGCGAGGTAGATGATCGAGGAGTCGCCGGGATTGACCTTGCGCAGGTGCGGCGGCTGCGGCATGTTCGGCGGCAACTGGCGGATGGCCTGGGAGATGGCTGTCTGTACGTCCTGGGCGGCCGCATCGATGTTGCGTGAGAGGTCGAACTGCAACGTGATGTTGCTGTTGCCGATGGTGTTGACCGAGTTCATCGAGACCACGCCGGCAATCGTCGAGAACTGCCGCTCCAGCGGCGTGGCGACCGAGGACGCCATGGTTTCCGGGTCAGCGCCGGGCAAGTTCGAATAGACGACGATCGTGGGGAAATCCACGTTTGGCAGTTCGGCGACTGGCAGCGTGAAATACGCCACCAGGCCAAACAGCACCAGCGCGGACATGATGACCGTGGTCATCACCGGGCGATGGATGAACGGCGCGGAAAGGTTGACCTTCATGTGGCGTCGGGTGCCGCGGCGGTCGCGCCGACCGGTGCGCCAAGCGTGACCGGCAGGCCGGGGCGCATGCTGCGTGGCACCTGGGTCACGACGCGTTCACCGCCCTTGAGCCCAGAGCTGACCACGGCCACGTTGCCGACCACGCGATCCACGGTGATGTTCTGCACCTTGGTCACGCCGTCCACGACTTCGTACACGAAGTTGCCATCCTGTCCAGACTGGATGGCTGAATCCGGTATCGTCACGGCGTTCGCCTGGATCGTCAGCCGGGTGTTGACGTCCACGTACTCGCCCGGCCACAGCTCGATGTCCTGGTTGGGAATCTCGGCCTTGAACAACACCGTGCCGGTTGCCGTGTTGACCGTGTTGTCGATGAAGACCAGTCTGCCCTCGCCACGCGATCCGGAACCGTCTTCATTGGAGATGAAGACCTTGATGCTGTGCTCGGCGTTGTACTTGCGGATTTCGGGCAGGAACTGCTGCGCCAGGTTGTACTGCACCAGGATCGGCTTCATCTGGTTGATGGTGACCAGTGGCACGGTGTTGCTGGGGGCGACCACGTTGCCGGATTTCACCGCGAGGTTGCCGGTCAAGCCGTCGATGGGCGACACGATCCGGGTGTAGGCCACGTTGATTTGCGCCTGCTCCAGCGCGGCCTTGGTCTGCGCCGCAGTGGCCACCGACGCCTCGTATTCCTGCGCCGACACGTAGCCTTTGGCGGCCAGTGGCTTTTCACGATCGGCCTGGGTCTTGGCGGCCAGGTAGGCGGCCTTGGCGGAGGCGAGTGCGGCTTCGTACGGCGCCGGGTCGATCAGGAACAGCGCCTGTCCGGCGCTGACGTGCTGGCCCTCGGTGAAATACACCTGTTTCAGCACGCCGCTGATCTGCGGCTGGATGTTGACCGTATGTTCCGACCGCACCTGGCCTACGGCGAGCAGTTGGATCGGCATGGACTTGATCGTGGCCAGTTCGGTCGCCACCGACAGCGATGGCGCCGCGTGCGAAGCGACGTGCTCGCTGCGTGCATTGGTGGCGATGCGCCAACCGAGCAATACGGCCAGGCACGCCAGCCCCAACCCGCCCAGGGAAAGCGAAGTCGATTTCCTGCTCACGGTGTTCCCCGGCCAGCGGCCGTGGCTGGTGTATGGCCGGCCACGTGGGTTGCCGGTCCGGAGGCTGTGCCAGCCCTCGTGGATGCCGGTATGCGGATGGCTGCAGATGGTTCCTGCACCGGTGTTTGCATGCGCACGCTCGCCTCGGCCGTATCGAATTCAGCCAGCGTGCAATTTTACTGCCGCCATCCGGGCCATTTCGCCTGACATTGGTCATGCTTGACGGCAGCCGATGAGCGGCATTCAGGTGGACCGGAAGAAGGGCTCCGGACTCCGCCGAGGGCGTGCCTACTGGACTGGCTGGACCTGCTTGGGCTGGACCTGCTTGGGCTTCCCCTGCTTGGGGTGCGACTTCTCCCACTCGTGTTGCTGCTCCAGCAACTGGTCGGGATCGAAGTTCTCCTGGTCCAGGCCCTGCATCTGCTCGATGATGGAGGCGGGCGGGTTGCCGCGATAAATCTGGTACAGACGCTGCTGCCGGTAGGCATCGCGCAGGAACACGTAGGGATCGTAAGCCGATTCGAGGAAGCCCTCGGCATCGAGCGCGCGGGCACGCAGCGTGACGACGTACATCGCCTGCGGCACGTATTGCAGGCCATGGTAATGATGGGTGCGGCCGTAGATGCTCAATGGATCGAGGAAATAGTTGTCGACTGGCAGGCGCCAGACATCACGCATGGTGCTGGGGCCCAGCAGCGGCACCATCAGGAAGTCTCCTTCAGGGGCACCCCAGCGCGCCAGGGTGATGCCGAAGTCGTTGTCCTGCAGCGGCAGGCCGAGCTGGCTGGCCGGATCGAAGAAGCCCCCAATGCCGAGCGTGAGGTTGACGAGGAATCGGCCGGTGTCCTGCAGCGCGTGCGTGGGCCGCGCCTGCAGCAGGTCGTTGAACACCACGATGGGCATGCGGATGTTGGTAAAAAAGTCGCTGACCGAGCGGCGTACCGGTGGATTGGTCACTTTGCGGTAGCCGACCGCAGCGGGCCGCAACACCGCCTGGTCCACGACGTTGTTGAACTTGTACACCTCGCGGTTGTATTTCTCGAGAGGGTCGTCCGTGCGCGGCTTGGCGATGGCGCAACCCGCCAACAGCACCACAGCCAACACGAGCAACCAGCGGATGGACGGCAGCGAACGAACCGGGTGCGTCATGATGCGCGCTTGCCCTTAGCCAGGAAGGCCATAATTGTACTGATTGGTGTTGTTATATGCACGGTCGGCAGCGACGAGGGCACCGATGCGCGCAGCCGCCCATGATAGCCGCATGCGCATTGCCAGCAAAGCGCCTGCGCTCTACACTTGAGCTTGCTACAAGCCATTAATATCAGAGGATTTCGCATGGCCCGTATCACCGTGGAAGACTGCCTTGAGGTCGTTGACAACCGCTTTGAGCTGGTGCTCATGGCGACCAAGCGGGCAAGGCAACTGGAGAAGGGCGTCGAGCCGGCGGTCAATCCGGGGCACGACAAGCCCACGGTGGTGGCCTTGCGCGAAATTGCCGAGCGCCGCATCGACCAGGCCATGATCGACCAGATCGACAAGGCCGAGCGCGAACGCGCGGAACGTGAGGCGCTGGAATGGGCCGCCGCGGAAGTCGACGATGATCTGTCCAAGGTCGGTGACGACTGATGGACGCCGGCGGCTGTAGGCGCGAACCCGGCACCGGCCTGGCTGGTGCGGGTTCGCGCGTACGCCGTCCTGCCGCAGCCCCCCCGGTGCGGTGCGTGGGCCCCGCCCTGGCGGATGGCGGCTTGGCGCAGCCCATGCCGGGGCGCCAGGCGCGCGTCTGAGGCGTATCGCCGCCATGTCCATCGCCGCCCAATCCGCCGCACTCGATCCGCCGACCCTGCCACCCTACGCGGTGGCACTCAAGGAAAGCGTTACCTATCTGCCGCCTGAGCAGCGTGCGCGGGTGATGCAGGCGTTCGCCGCGGGCACCAAGGCGCATGCCGGGCAGGAGCGCAGGAGCGGCGAGCCCTATATCACCCATCCAGTTGCGGTGGCGGTCATCCTGGCCGGGCTCGGCATGGATGCCGAAACCATCGTTGCCGCGCTGTTGCACGACACGCTCGAGGACACCCCACTGACCCGCACCGAGCTGGCGGCGGAGTTTGGCGAGGTCGTCGCCGAACTGGTCGACGGGGTGACCAAGCTCGACAAGATGCGCTTCGGCACGCGGCAGGAAGCGGACGCGGAGAGCTTCCGGAAAATGCTGTTGGCCATGGCGCGGGACATCCGCGTCATCCTGATCAAGTTGGCCGACCGCCTGCACAACATGCGGACGCTGGGCGCCAAGGATCTGCCGGCGCGGCGCCGCATCGCGCGTGAAACCCTGGAGATCTACGGGCCGATCGCGCAGCGCTTGGGCATGAACAAGTTCCGCACGGAGCTGCAGGACCTCGGTTTCCGCATGCTGTATCCGGATCGCTACCGGGTGATCAGCGAGCGCATCCGCGCCGCCCTGGGCAACCGCCGCGAGGCCATGGCCAAGATTCGCGCCGCCCTTTCCGAGCGGCTGGGTGCTGAACACATCGAGTGCCGCGTGGTCGGGCGCATCAAGTCGCCGTGGAGCATCTACTCGAAGATGCGCAGCGAGCACCTCACGTTTGCCCAGCTCATGGACGTGTACGGGTTCCGTGTCGTGGTCGACAGCGTGGTGAACTGCTACGTGGCACTCGGCGTGGTGCATGCGCTGTACAAGCCGGTCGACCGGCGCTTCAAGGATTTCATCGCCATCCCCAAGGCCAATGGCTACCAGTCCCTGCACACGGTGCTGCTGGGGCCGTTCGGTGCGCCGATCGAGATCCAGATCCGCACCACGGAGATGGATTCGGTGGCCGAGAGCGGGATTGCCGCGCACTGGGCGTACAAGACCGACAGCGCGCCGGCCAACAACGCACAGGCCCGGGCCCGGGCCTGGCTGTCTTCGCTGGTGGATAGCCAGGTCAACACCACGTCCTCGGCCGAGTTCATCGAGAACGTCAAGATCGACTTGTTTCCAGACGAGGTCTACGTGTTTACGCCGCGCGGCGACATCTTCGCCTTGCCGCGCAACGCGACCGTGCTCGACCTCGCCTATGCCGTGCACACCGATGTCGGCGACCATGCCGTTGCCGCACGCGTGGACAAGAAGCTCACGCCGTTGCGGGCGCGGCTGGAATCGGGGCAGATGGTGGAGATCATCACCGCGCCGTCGGCGGTACCCAATCCGTCCTGGCTCGAGGCCGTGGTGACTGGCAAGGCGCGGACGGCCATCCGCCAGCACCTGAAGCATCTGCAGCACGAAGACGCGGTCGACTTTGGCCACCGCATGCTCGATCGCGCGCTGGACCTGCGCGGCTTCAGCATCGATGGCATTTCGCCGGAAGTATTGGATCGCTACCTGGCGAGCATCAAGTACCGGCGCCTGGAAGAACTGTTGGCCGACATCGCACTGGGCAACCGCATGCCGGATCGGGTGGCGGCGCAGCTCCTGCAGGCGCGCGGCAAGCATGCCGGGGATGCGCCGCAGGCGCCGCATGCCAACGAGAACATCCGCATTACCGGCGCCGAACGCGGCGTGCTGAGTTTTGCCAATTGTTGCCACCCCCTGCCGGGTGACGACATCGTCGGCTACCTGTCGCCAGGCAAGGGCATCGTGGTGCACCGGACCGAATGTCCGAACGTGGCGGAACTGGCCAAGATGCCGGAGCGCCGTGTGGGCATCGAGTGGGATCGCGAAGTGCGCGGCGACTACCGCGCGCGCCTGCGCGTGGAAGTGGCGAACCATCCCGGCGTGCTGGCCACAGTGGCCGCGGCGATCGCGGCGGCCGATTCCAACATCGACAACGTCGAATACGTGGAACGCGATCCGACGGCGGCGACGCTGATGTTTTCCATGGAAGTGAAAGACCGCAAGCATCTGGCGGACGTCATTCGCCGGGTGCGGCGCACCGGCGTCGTCAGCGCCGTGCACCGCTATCCCATCTAGAAGCGTGGGCCCACGCGCCTGGCGCGTCCCGGCCTGGAGTACCGACCCCTGGCGGTTGCGCCTGGACGACGGTGGAGTCGCCGGGTCGTCCGCATCGGCTGCTGCCGGTGCCGGGTTATCATGGCCCCCCGGCACAGCCGGTTCCCGGCTTGTGCCATTCCAACGTTCGCAAGGAGATCCAATGTCCCTCGACTACATTGCCACCACCCAGGCTCCAGGCGCGATCGGGCCTTACTCGCAGGCCGTGCGCGCCGGCAAGACCGTGTATTTTTCCGGCCAGACGCCGATCGACCCGGCCACTGGTGCCCTGGTGGCGGGTGACATCAGCGCGCAGACGCATCGCGTGTTTGACAACCTGGCTGCCGTGGCCAAGGCGGCCGGTGGCTCGTTTGCCCAGGTGGTGCGGGTCGGCATTTACGTTACCGACTTGGCCAACTTTGCCGTGGTCAACGGCGTGATGGCCGAGTATTTCCAGCAACCCTATCCGGCGCGCTCCACGATTCAGGTCGCCGCACTGCCAAAGGCGGCCCAGGTCGAGATCGACATGATCATGGTGCTCGACTGAGGCGTGGCCCCGAGGCGCACTGATTGCCTGCCGCGAGGTCGGCTGTGCCGATGACGTCGGCCCCGGCCAGCACCTGGCGATGAGCGCCACCATGGCTGTGCATCCCGAACGCGGTGGAGCGGGCGCCGGGCTGGCGCCAGTCGAAACCATAGCCGGCGTGGGGCCGGTGCTGGCTGCCGCGCTCGGCCGACTGGGGCTGACGCGGGTGCGGGACCTCTGGTTTCACCTGCCGCTGCGCTACGAGGACAGGACGCGGATCACACCGCTGGCGGACGTGCGTGCCGGCGACCGCGTCCAGGTGGTCGGCACGGTCGAGGCAGTGGAACGCGGCTTCGCGTTCCGCCCCCAGCTCAAGGTCGCCTTGCGCGAGCGGACGCATACGCTGCTGCTGCGCTTCTTCCACTTCAACCGGGCCCAGGCCGAGCAACTGCGTCCCGGTATGCAGCTCCTGTGCTATGGCGAGGCGCGCCTCGGCGCGCATGGCTTGGAGATGGTGCATCCGCAGTATCGAAGCCTGGACCCGCAGGCGCCGCCGACGCTGGACGCAGCACTCAACCCGGTGTACCCGACGACGGAAGGCCTGGGACAAAAGCGCCTGGCCAATGTGATTGCCAAGGGTCTGGCGCGGTTGCCGCCGGAGGCGGAGCTGGAGCTCATCCCGGCGCCCCTGCTGGCCAGCTGCGGCTTGGCCTCGCTGCGTGATGCGCTGCTCTACGTGCATCGCCCACCACCAGACGCACCGGTCGACGAGCTCATGCGCGGCACCCATCCCGCGCAGGCGCGGTTGGCCTTCGAGGAGTTGCTGGCGCGGCACCTGAGCCTGCGCTGCATGCGCGAACGGGTGCGCCGCAAGGTGGCGCCGAGTCTCGGCGGTTCCGGGCGCCTGCGCCGGCGCCTGCGCGCCAACCTCGGCTTTGCCTTGACCGGCGCGCAGCAGCGCGTGGTCGGCGAAGTCCTGCACGACCTCACACTGCGCCACCCGATGCTGCGCCTGGTGCAAGGCGATGTGGGTTCGGGCAAGACCGTCGTCGCGGCACTGGCGGCGCTGGCCGCGGTCGAGTCGGGCTACCAGGTGGCGCTGATGGCGCCCACCGAATTGCTGGCCGAGCAGCATCGCCGCAGCTTCACAGACTGGCTTGCACCGCTAGGCATCGAGGTCGAATGGCTGGCCGGCAAGCAGCAGGGCAAAGCCCGGGAGCGGGCCTTGCAGCGGGTTGCCGAGGGCGCCCCGGTCGTGGTCGGCACCAACGCGCTGATGCAAGAGGGCGTGAGCTTTGCGCGGCTCGGCCTGGTGATCGTCGACGAGCAGCACCGTTTTGGCGTGCAGCAGCGCCTGGCCTTGCGGGCCAAGGGCGATGGCGGCGACCAGGTGCCGCACCAGCTCGTGCTCACCGCCACGCCGATCCCGCGCACGCTGGCGATGAGTGAGTACGCCGACCTGGACGTCTCCTCCATCGACGAGCTGCCGCCGGGCCGCACGCCCGTGCACACCATTGCCGTTTCCAACACGCGACGGCCCGAAGTGATGCAGCGTCTGCGCACGGCCTGCGCGGAAGGGCGGCAGGTGTACTGGGTGTGCACGCTGATCGAGGAATCCGAGCAACTCCGCGCACAAGCCGCCGAAGTCGCGCACGCCGAATTGGTGCAGGCGCTGCCCGGCGCCACGGTGGCCTTGCTGCATGGGCGCATGAAGGCCGGCGAGAAGCAGGCGACGATGGAGGCGTTCAAGGCCGGCAGTATTTCGGTCCTGGTGGCCACCACGGTCATCGAGGTCGGGGTGGACGTGCCCGATGCCAGCCTCATGGTGATCGAGAACAGCGAACGCCTTGGCCTCGCGCAACTGCACCAGTTGCGCGGGCGCGTGGGGCGGGGCAGCACGGCGTCCGATTGCGTCCTGCTGTACCAGCCGCCGCTGGGGCGGCTGGCCCGCGAGCGGCTGCAGGTATTGCGGGAGACCCACGATGGCTTCCGCATTGCCGAGCGCGACCTCGAATTACGCGGTCCCGGCGAGCTGCTCGGCACCCGGCAAACCGGGCAGGTGGCGTTCCGCATTGCCGACCTGGCGCGGGATGCGCGCCTGCTGCCAATGGTGCAGGACGTTGGCGAGGCGATGCTGCACCAATACCCACAGCAGACCAGCCAGCTGATCGAACGCTGGCTCGGCAGTGCGCTGCTCTATGCCAATGCGTGATGGCTGGTAAGTTGGCTCCATCCCTCGTGGCGTCTGGACCGGAAGGTGCCTGCGCTTGCGGCAGTAGCGGCCCGACCACTACAATAACGGCTTTTACGCGTCATATCCGAGCCAACCATGAAGCCCGATACCCATCCAAGTTACAAGCCGGTGGTGTTCCAGGATCTGTCATCCGATTTTTCGTTCCTGACGCGATCGACGATGACCAGCGACGAGACCATCAAGTGGGAAGACGGCCAGGAATATCCCCTGGTCAAGGTGGACATTTCCAGCCATTCGCACCCGTTCTACACCGGCAAGCAGAAGACGCTGGACGTCGGTGGCCGCGTCGACAAGTTCCGCCGTCGCTACGCCGCCGCCAAGAAGCCGACCGTCGACGCCGAGTAGGCGGTACTGGCCGGCCGCGTTCGACCCTGGACGCGACGTCGGTCCAAGCCGGCTACTGGCCGGAACGTGCCTGGGCAGGCGAGCAGTCGATCCATGCATGTTGGCTTCGCGGGGTGGCCTGATCGTGGGCCAGGCGGCCATGCCGTGGCGCGCAGAACTATACTGTCGATTGTTGTCCACGTGGTGGTCGCTGAGTCTGGTGTGAGGAGTTGTCCGTGTCTGATGCAAAAACAGTGAAGCTGATTGACGAATCGAACAAACGCAGCACCGAGCTGCCACTGGTGTCCGGGACCCTGGGTCCGGCCTGCATCGACATCGCCACCTTGTACAAGGACACCGGGCATTTCACGTTCGACCCTGGCTACGCCAGCACGGCCAGCACGCGCAGCGCAATCACCTTCATCGACGGCGAGAAGGGCGTCCTGCTGTATCGCGGTTATCCGATCGAGCAACTCGCGGAACATTCCAGCTTCCTGGAAGTGGCCTACCTGCTGCTGGATGGCGAGCTGCCCACGACCGAGCAACTGGCCGAGTTCAAGCATGACGTCTCGCATCACACGATGATGCACGAGTCGCTGAAGAACTTTTTCCAGGGCTTCCATCACGATGCCCACCCGATGGCGATGCTGGCTGCCGCGATCGCCTCGTTGTCGGCGTTCTACCACGACAACCTCAACGTCGAGGATCCGGCGGACCGCAGGCTCGCGGCGATCCGGCTCATCGCGAAGATGCCGACGATCGCGGCGGCCTGCTACCGCTATTCCATCGGGTGGCCGTTCCGCTATCCGCACAACAATCTGGAATACGTCGACCGCTTCCTGCACATGATGTTCGAGGTGCCCAGCGAGCCGCTGCAATTGAACCCGGTGGCGACCAAGGCGCTGGACCTGCTATTCATTTTGCATGCCGACCACGAGCAGAACGCATCGACCTCGACCGTGCGGCTGGTCGGCTCCACCGGCGCCAACCCGTATGCGTCGATTGCCGCCGGCATCACCGCGTTGTGGGGGCCTGCCCATGGCGGTGCGAACGAGGCCGTGCTCAAGCAGCTCGAGGAGATCGGCACGCCGGACAACGTCGAATCGGCGATCTTGCGGGCCAAGGACAAGAACGACAGCTTCCGGCTGATGGGATTTGGCCACCGGGTGTACAAGAACTTCGACCCCAGGGCGCAGATCATCCGCAAGATGTGCCACGCCGTGCTGGACGAGCTCGGCGTGAACGACCCACTGCTGGAAGTGGCGCTGAAACTCGAAGAGGCGGCGCTGAAGGACGATTACTTCGTCAGCCACAAGCTGTATCCGAATGTCGACTTCTATTCCGGCATCATCTACAAGGCACTGAACATCCCCACCGAGATGTTCACGGTGATGTTTGCCATTGCCCGCACCGCCGGCTGGACCGCAAACTGGATCGAGCAGCACGAAACGCCCGGATCGCGCATTGGTCGCCCACGGCAGTTGTATACCGGCGCGGCCCGGCGCGACTACGTGCCTGCCGCGCAGCGTTAACAGCTTGCGGACGCTGCAGTCAAATGTCGGCCAGCGGGCCCGGCGCGACTACGTGCCTGCCGCGCAGCGCTAAGGAAGCTCTGAACAATTCGCTCTTGATCGTCATTCCCGCGAAAGCGGGAATCCAGTGTCTTTGATTTCAACAACTTAACCTCACTGGATCCCCGCTTTCGCGAGGATGAAGGCAATTATTCAGCCCTTCCCTAAGCGAGGCCAACCAAGGAAACGGGTGACGGCTCTTCAGAAGACGGATGGGTCAGTGCAGTATCGAAGGGCCTTGACCGCGGCGTCGTATACGTGAACTGGTTGCATCCATTCTGGTCGCGCCGCAATGAGGCCGGAGCAAAACGCTCCGGATAACGACATAGCTGCGCACAAACTGACCAAGGCGATAACGGCTTCAATGAGGCCGGAGCAAAACGCTCCGGATAACGTTCGGATTGCTTGCGGTCGCTCACGCGAGCGTAGAGCTTCAATGAGGCCGGAGCAAAACGCTCCGGATAACCTGGGCACGACGGTCGAGCAGCTCGCGAAGTTGTCGGCAGCTTCAATGAGGCCGGAGCAAAACGCTCCGGATAACCTGGCCGAGCCATCGGCGGTACAGCACAAAACAAGCTGCTTCAATGAGGCCGGAGCAAAACGCTCCGGATAACTTGCGATTCGCGGTTGCGATGGGCCCAGGTAACCGTGCTTCAATGAGGCCGGAGCAAAACGCTCCGGATAACGGACCTGCAGCTGGTGCAGGCGGTCACATCTAGTGCGCTTCAATGAGGCCGGAGCAAAACGCTCCGGATAACAGCCACACAAACCCGCAACTAAGACTGTGAAGGTGGCTTCAATGAGGCCGGAGCAAAACGCTCCGGATAACCGGCGTTACCCCGGAAACGCTCACCGAGGCCCAGGCGCTTCAATGAGGCCGGAGCAAAACGCTCCGGATAACGGAGAACACCATGGCTATCTCTCTCGCATCCATCGCGCTTCAATGAGGCCGGAGCAAAACGCTCCGGATAACCGAACGTCAGTCGCATGGGAGGAACACGAACACGCGGTGCTTCAATGAGGCCGGAGCAAAACGCTCCGGATAACGTGCAAATCGCTCATTTCGGATTCCTCAAAAGGGGTGGCTTCAATGAGGCCGGAGCAAAACGCTCCGGATAACCGCCAGATTGCCGAGGGCAAGGACGTGTACGTCGAGCTTCAATGAGGCCGGAGCAAAACGCTCCGGATAACCACGCCAGGCTCAGGCCAGAGCAGCCACGTCGGCACGCTTCAATGAGGCCGGAGCAAAACGCTCCGGATAACAAGCCCAACGCCTCCCACCACGATCCAGTCGGCAAGGCTTCAATGAGGCCGGAGCAAAACGCTCCGGATAACCATGCGTCGTCGGCTGCTCATGGAGGATGAGGGATGGCTTCAATGAGGCCGGAGCAAAACGCTCCGGATAACGAAACCGACATTGCCAGTTACGAAGGCGTGGAATGGGCTTCAATGAGGCCGGAGCAAAACGCTCCGGATAACCACCCATAAAAGCAACTTGGATAAAACTTATGAACCGCGCTTCAATGAGGCCGGAGCAAAACGCTCCGGATAACCAGCTCGAAAGCTACGAAACCGCATCCGGTGACGTGGCTTCAATGAGGCCGGAGCAAAACGCTCCGGATAACGAGCTGTAAGGCTTTGGACGTCTAAATATCAGCAAATTGCTTCAATGAGGCCGGAGCAAAACGCTCCGGATAACTAACCGACGAGTCGGTAGTCCCGAGTGTGCAGCCGGGGCTTCAATGAGGCCGGAGCAAAACGCTCCGGATAACGCGCAGAGCTTCCTCAAGGTCGGGAACACTTGTCATCGCTTCAATGAGGCCGGAGCAAAACGCTCCGGATAACCCGGCGCCGCCAGCTCGCCAACAGCCTCGCCGTTGTAGCTTCAATGAGGCCGGAGCAAAACGCTCCGGATAACGGCTTGAGCCATGCCGACTGCTGCTGCGTGGTGGAGCTTCAATGAGGCCGGAGCAAAACGCTCCGGATAACAAGACCGTTGCGCAGGCCAAGTCGATCCCTGGCCAGCTGCTTCAATGAGGCCGGAGCAAAACGCTCCGGATAACCGGCTACCCACAAAAGAGTTTGCGTCCGGGCCTGAAGCTTCAATGAGGCCGGAGCAAAACGCTCCGGATAACTCACCTTGGACACACCGAAGTCGTGGCCGTAGAAATTGCTTCAATGAGGCCGGAGCAAAACGCTCCGGATAACGCTAGCGCCACCCTGCCGAAGTGACGCAAATGTTAAGGCTTCAATGAGGCCGGAGCAAAACGCTCCGGATAACGACCCTTGAGCCATTCGGCATAGGTTGTGTCTGCTGGCTTCAATGAGGCCGGAGCAAAACGCTCCGGATAACTTCCTGCTTTGGACGCACAGTCTTGTGCTGCATGGTCGCTTCAATGAGGCCGGAGCAAAACGCTCCGGATAACGTCGGCATCGCAACCTGTCACGTTGACAAACGACCAGCTTCAATGAGGCCGGAGCAAAACGCTCCGGATAACGCCTGACGACGCAGGTACTCCTGCGGGTCGGTCTCGATCGCTTCAATGAGGCCGGAGCAAAACGCTCCGGATAACCCGTGGGCAGGCGGGCCATGATTTTTGGCTCACTCGGCTTCAATGAGGCCGGAGCAAAACGCTCCGGATAACCCAGGGTGCCCGCCACGTGGACAGGCACCCCAGCTAGCTTCAATGAGGCCGGAGCAAAACGCTCCGGATAACGGCATGACGCCAGAGGAGGAACTGCAGCGCGGCGAGCTTCAATGAGGCCGGAGCAAAACGCTCCGGATAACGATGCGTCGGTGGTCCTGGTGAGCCCGCAGCACAAGGTGCTTCAATGAGGCCGGAGCAAAACGCTCCGGATAACTTTGTTTTGGACGTCACCCTTGAATTGGACTCGTCCGCTTCAATGAGGCCGGAGCAAAACGCTCCGGATAACGTGCTGACGCATCAGCACCGGAAGGCCATTCAGATAGCTTCAATGAGGCCGGAGCAAAACGCTCCGGATAACCATCGTGGACCGCGTGAACCTGGTGGACCAGACCAGGCTTCAATGAGGCCGGAGCAAAACGCTCCGGATAACCCGGCTGGGTCAGCGAGTTGGGTGCGCGGACGGATACGCTTCAATGAGGCCGGAGCAAAACGCTCCGGATAACCATCAACCTGGGCGCCTTCACGCTCTACCTGTCCCGCGCTTCAATGAGGCCGGAGCAAAACGCTCCGGATAACCGACACGGTAGACGAACGTACGAAGGCGGTCGTCGAGCTTCAATGAGGCCGGAGCAAAACGCTCCGGATAACGAGTTGCAGGCCAACGCCGCGCAACTGGCCACGACCGCTTCAATGAGGCCGGAGCAAAACGCTCCGGATAACGTAATCATGAAGTCACGAGGATTAAGCCCGCACTGGCTTCAATGAGGCCGGAGCAAAACGCTCCGGATAACGGCCATCCGCCTAGGGGTGCCCCACCACGGCAGCGAGAGCTTCAATGAGGCCGGAGCAAAACGCTCCGGATAACCGAGGCATCCCGCAAGAAGGCCCTCGTGCGCCTTGGGCTTCAATGAGGCCGGAGCAAAACGCTCCGGATAACGGGCGTCACGGGCTCGCGCATGCCAACCGGCGCGCAGCTTCAATGAGGCCGGAGCAAAACGCTCCGGATAACTCCGTTTGCACCAGCATGCGTGCATAGACAGCGGTAGCTTCAATGAGGCCGGAGCAAAACGCTCCGGATAACTTGGATGCTTGGCGCGCCAGGGACACTACACACACGCTTCAATGAGGCCGGAGCAAAACGCTCCGGATAACGTGGACAAGCTCGCGAAGTCCCAATGGTCGCCCAGGTGCTTCAATGAGGCCGGAGCAAAACGCTCCGGATAACATGCTTCCGCCGCCATCTCAGCAGTCAGGAAGTGGTGCTTCAATGAGGCCGGAGCAAAACGCTCCGGATAACGCAAGCGTCGCTGTGTCATATTGTGCCCCCTTGGGAGCTTCAATGAGGCCGGAGCAAAACGCTCCGGATAACGCGATCGGACAAACACAGTCCTGCGAGGCCGAAGCCGCTTCAATGAGGCCGGAGCAAAACGCTCCGGATAACCTTCTTGCGGGGTGCCTCGGTGCTGTACTTCGTATTGCTTCAATGAGGCCGGAGCAAAACGCTCCGGATAACCTTCGGCGGCATACAGGGGCAATTCATGGATACCAACGCTTCAATGAGGCCGGAGCAAAACGCTCCGGATAACCCGTCATCTGCGCGGCGTTCAGAATCAGCGTGCAGGTGCTTCAATGAGGCCGGAGCAAAACGCTCCGGATAACAAGCAACGTCGGGATGAGAGGAAGATAAAGAGGCTCAGGCTTCAATGAGGCCGGAGCAAAACGCTCCGGATAACCAGTGCCATCATCAACAAACCCATCCTCAGTTTTAGTGCTTCAATGAGGCCGGAGCAAAACGCTCCGGATAACCACGTATCTCTACCGTTTGTCGACGACGACATGGATGCTTCAATGAGGCCGGAGCAAAACGCTCCGGATAACCTCACGGATGAAGTCGCCTTCCTTGAGGTAGATGGCGCTTCAATGAGGCCGGAGCAAAACGCTCCGGATAACTCCGTTTGCGCATCCTAACAGCGGATGGTCGGTACTGCTTCAATGAGGCCGGAGCAAAACGCTCCGGATAACCCACGTTGGCCAGGAGTAGAGAACCCGGCCGCGTCCCGCTTCAATGAGGCCGGAGCAAAACGCTCCGGATAACCGTCCGTGCGAGGGCAAGTCGCGACGGAACCGCGCAGCTTCAATGAGGCCGGAGCAAAACGCTCCGGATAACCGCCTGACGGTCTTGGCCCCATTGTGACCGAGGGCGCTTCAATGAGGCCGGAGCAAAACGCTCCGGATAACCGATTTGGGCGGAAATGCTGCGTAACGGACGTGCAGCGCTTCAATGAGGCCGGAGCAAAACGCTCCGGATAACGACCTTCCAGCCGGATTTGTCTTTCTGTACGCCGATGCTTCAATGAGGCCGGAGCAAAACGCTCCGGATAACGTGGGTCAAGCATGGTCGCGTCCCGTCGCACTGGATGAGGCTTCAATGAGGCCGGAGCAAAACGCTCCGGATAACCAATTTCCCTCGCACTTCGCCCAGCGCGTCGTCCTGGCTTCAATGAGGCCGGAGCAAAACGCTCCGGATAACCCGCCAAGAAACAACAAACGATGAGGGTGCGCCAGTGCTTCAATGAGGCCGGAGCAAAACGCTCCGGATAACGCGCGCGTGATGAAGGAAGTCGTCGCAGCCAGCAACGCTTCAATGAGGCCGGAGCAAAACGCTCCGGATAACGGCCACCGACGTCAAGGGCGGCGATATCAGCCTGAAGCTTCAATGAGGCCGGAGCAAAACGCTCCGGATAACCCACCCACGTTTGAGATTGTTTCAACCTCGAAGGGCGGCTTCAATGAGGCCGGAGCAAAACGCTCCGGATAACACCGCAGAAGTGCATAGACACCGCAGAAGTGCATAGCCGCTTCAATGAGGCCGGAGCAAAACGCTCCGGATAACCGGCGGCTTCGCAGCACAGCGCGTTGATCGCGCTCTCGCTTCAATGAGGCCGGAGCAAAACGCTCCGGATAACGTCGAGGCCCGCATCGGCCTGCATGAAGACGAAGCCGCTTCAATGAGGCCGGAGCAAAACGCTCCGGATAACTTCAGCTTGTTGCCCGGGTCCCGGCTGGCGTACATGCTTCAATGAGGCCGGAGCAAAACGCTCCGGATAACAACAACGCCGCCGCGACCAAGGCCGCAGACCGCTACGCGCTTCAATGAGGCCGGAGCAAAACGCTCCGGATAACTCGGGGTCGTGCTGCGTTTCATGCTTGAACGCGTCGATGCTTCAATGAGGCCGGAGCAAAACGCTCCGGATAACCGAGTGGGGCATGAAGGCGACGATGGCCGAGTGCCTGCTTCAATGAGGCCGGAGCAAAACGCTCCGGATAACTCGGCGTGCCGAGCTGCGCAGCGGCAACCGCATAGGGCTTCAATGAGGCCGGAGCAAAACGCTCCGGATAACCGGCGCAAACAATCCCTACCCCCAAAAGCCGGCATAGCTTCAATGAGGCCGGAGCAAAACGCTCCGGATAACGTGGCGGCGTGGCGCTGGAGGTCGCCAAGCTCCGCTTGCTTCAATGAGGCCGGAGCAAAACGCTCCGGATAACGAGGTAATGAGCGGTTCTGGTTTTATCAGTGTTACCGCTTCAATGAGGCCGGAGCAAAACGCTCCGGATAACGGCCATCACTGTGGGCGCTGCGCTGGAGGAGCATCTGCTTCAATGAGGCCGGAGCAAAACGCTCCGGATAACCGTTCCCACGGAGTCGTCCATGAATAAGATCGGCGTTGCTTCAATGAGGCCGGAGCAAAACGCTCCGGATAACTACCCTAAAGCCGCCTTACACCTAATATTACAACACGCTTCAATGAGGCCGGAGCAAAACGCTCCGGATAACAGATCATCACGCGTCGACCGGCTCGCATTCCGCCTGCTTCAATGAGGCCGGAGCAAAACGCTCCGGATAACATCAGTGAGGCTCAACTCTTCGCGCAGTGGCGAATTGCTTCAATGAGGCCGGAGCAAAACGCTCCGGATAACCATGGCCCTGTCGGGGCTTGCACCCCTGCCGCCCCTGCTTCAATGAGGCCGGAGCAAAACGCTCCGGATAACCAGCGCGATAGCTCAAGGCAAGAGCGCGGCACTGATGCTTCAATGAGGCCGGAGCAAAACGCTCCGGATAACCGCATGTTCGAGCTGATCTCCCACCTGGTGGTGACCGGGCTTCAATGAGGCCGGAGCAAAACGCTCCGGATAACACAACCGTTGCTGGTGCGCTTGGGTCGGCATACGAGCTTCAATGAGGCCGGAGCAAAACGCTCCGGATAACCCAGTGCTGCCCGCTTCATGGGCATCTACGAGTCCGTGCTTCAATGAGGCCGGAGCAAAACGCTCCGGATAACCTCACGATCAGGACGTGAGGGACCCAGCCCACTTGGCTTCAATGAGGCCGGAGCAAAACGCTCCGGATAACAGCCTTCATCGACTGGACAGCCC
The DNA here is from genome assembly GCF_058781105.1 of Rhodanobacter sp. FW510-R10. NCBI lineage: Bacteria > Pseudomonadati > Pseudomonadota > Gammaproteobacteria > Lysobacterales > Rhodanobacteraceae > Rhodanobacter > Rhodanobacter sp. FW510-R10. The sequence continues at coordinate 2,309,816 of NZ_JBYSWL010000001.1, forward strand.
TCCGGATCAAACTGCTTCAATGAGGCCGGAGCAAAACGCTCCGGATAACTGCCTTCGCGGCAATCTCCCACAAACCCTTTTGCACGGCTTCAATGAGGCCGGAGCAAAACGCTCCGGATAACCTCAAGAGCACTAAAGTATTATCCATCCTTTGATCCAGCTTCAATGAGGCCGGAGCAAAACGCTCCGGATAACTGAGGGCCACTCTTGGACCACCAGCCATATATTGGGCTTCAATGAGGCCGGAGCAAAACGCTCCGGATAACCACCAAGTCCCATTGTGGACCGTGCGTTCCCCCTGGCGCTTCAATGAGGCCGGAGCAAAACGCTCCGGATAACATCTACTTGATGATGGTTACAAGGCAATTATGAATAGCTTCAATGAGGCCGGAGCAAAACGCTCCGGATAACCACCAAGCTCAGTCTGAACCGCCTTGCCACAAGCGGGCTTCAATGAGGCCGGAGCAAAACGCTCCGGATAACCGGCCATTTTATGCTTTCTCTTTTTGCTTTTGAATGCTTCAATGAGGCCGGAGCAAAACGCTCCGGATAACACCATCACCGTCAACTCGTAGGAAGGCCATGAACTACATGCTTCAATGAGGCCGGAGCAAAACGCTCCGGATAACGCATGGTCAACGTGGACATCCGGGCTGGCTCCAGCGGGCTTCAATGAGGCCGGAGCAAAACGCTCCGGATAACGTTCCTGGCCGAGCTGGCCCAGCGACCCGAGTACCGGCTTCAATGAGGCCGGAGCAAAACGCTCCGGATAACGCACATGGGTGGCTGCGTAACCGTTGCGCTCCCGTAGCTTCAATGAGGCCGGAGCAAAACGCTCCGGATAACGATTCTATACCGACTCCGCTGCCCGGCGTGTTGAACGTGCTTCAATGAGGCCGGAGCAAAACGCTCCGGATAACCTTATCGTGCTGTTTGAGAACAGGATGATCCGGAACGCTTCAATGAGGCCGGAGCAAAACGCTCCGGATAACCGACTTCGACGACGAGACCAAGCTGCGATTCAACGCGCTTCAATGAGGCCGGAGCAAAACGCTCCGGATAACAACCCGAGCCCCAGCGCCACCAGCGCCGTCGAAACCGCTTCAATGAGGCCGGAGCAAAACGCTCCGGATAACCGCCCGACATGATCGAAACCAGCTTGCCACCGGGCTTGAGCTTCAATGAGGCCGGAGCAAAACGCTCCGGATAACGATTGCCAAACGAATCACGGTCTTTGCCGACCACGATCGCTTCAATGAGGCCGGAGCAAAACGCTCCGGATAACATACAAGGTCCGGTATATTTTGCTTATAATCAGATTCGCTTCAATGAGGCCGGAGCAAAACGCTCCGGATAACAACTCGCGGCGCGGAGCTGTTAGCCCGCGACGTCAGCTTCAATGAGGCCGGAGCAAAACGCTCCGGATAACGAGCTTCGGAACGGCGACGACAGCGCCACCAGGGCTGCTTCAATGAGGCCGGAGCAAAACGCTCCGGATAACGGCTTGAGTGGTTTCCCAAGGCAGCTCCAGAAACTCCTTGCTTCAATGAGGCCGGAGCAAAACGCTCCGGATAACTGATGTCGGTGACGGCTACGTGCAGCACATCACCTGCCAGCTTCAATGAGGCCGGAGCAAAACGCTCCGGATAACGCCAGAGAAGATGCGGGATGCACCTGCCCCCAGGGTGCTTCAATGAGGCCGGAGCAAAACGCTCCGGATAACCTACATCACGCGCATGCTCGGACACATGGGCAGTTGCGGCTTCAATGAGGCCGGAGCAAAACGCTCCGGATAACCCCGATGGCTTCCGTGCCGGCGGTGTGTCCACGTACTAGCTTCAATGAGGCCGGAGCAAAACGCTCCGGATAACGAAGGAGGCAACCAAGTTGAGGCGCAAGCGGGAGGCGCTTCAATGAGGCCGGAGCAAAACGCTCCGGATAACCATGCGCAAGACCGAAAGCGAGGATGCGCCCAGCGGGCTTCAATGAGGCCGGAGCAAAACGCTCCGGATAACCTATAAATATTATTTGATCTGGAGGACGGCGCAGTAAGCTTCAATGAGGCCGGAGCAAAACGCTCCGGATAACCCAGTTGGCCTCAATGGCGGCGTTGACGTCCGCCAGCTTCAATGAGGCCGGAGCAAAACGCTCCGGATAACCGTTAATCAGTGCGTCGGCTTCCTCGTCGGTCATCAGGCTTCAATGAGGCCGGAGCAAAACGCTCCGGATAACAAACCGGGTCGCCGTCGGGATGCGCCGCGCTGGAGTCGCTTCAATGAGGCCGGAGCAAAACGCTCCGGATAACCCAACCCCTATGCCGGCGCGACCACCAACGTTGGCACGCTTCAATGAGGCCGGAGCAAAACGCTCCGGATAACCGGGCGTGAGGCTCGGGTAAGCCTGCTGGCCGGTGAGGCTTCAATGAGGCCGGAGCAAAACGCTCCGGATAACATCTGCTACGACCGCGCCAACAAAGCCTGTCCGTCCGGCTTCAATGAGGCCGGAGCAAAACGCTCCGGATAACGACCAGCGGGATGCCATGCAGGACCGGGTTACCGTTGCTTCAATGAGGCCGGAGCAAAACGCTCCGGATAACTGCTTCCAGTTTTCCTTGTCGCGGTTGCAGAGGTAGCTTCAATGAGGCCGGAGCAAAACGCTCCGGATAACAATTACGAGAGTGTGCGCGACGGCAAGCTGGACCCGCTTCAATGAGGCCGGAGCAAAACGCTCCGGATAACCAAGATCACGACCTGGAACTGAGACCATGCCTAACATGCTTCAATGAGGCCGGAGCAAAACGCTCCGGATAACCCGCGATATGTACCGCGAACAGTACGCATTGGGCGGCTTCAATGAGGCCGGAGCAAAACGCTCCGGATAACTGCCCACACGCAAGTCCATGTGCGGGAAGGTTGTTTACGTGGATCGTGCGAGCGGTAGAGACCATGGGGATGACCCACGTTAGTGACCTTCTGGCGTAACCGCAACAGAATGGCCTAAATGCTTGATTGTCAAAGAACGGTGTGGCGCGAGCGCTGGCCGTGGTTTTGGCTGTCGCCGGAGCGCTCGCGCGGGCGGGGCAAAAAGCAGGCGAGTGCGGTGGCTTACACAATAACGGGCTCGCGGGCGACGGGTTCGAATTTGTCACCGAGGCTGACGACACGGGGTTTCACCTTGTCGGCGGGGCCGAGGTCGATGACCAGCAGGGCATCCGTGCGGTGCAGGATGATGCCGTCGAGCAGTTGCAGCATTTCGGCGTGCCGGCGTTGGCTCATGCGGCATTGAAAGACGGATAGTTGCAGCCACTCACCGAACCCTTTCATGGTTTTGAAGACGCGGCGCCAGCGTTTGTCGTCGCGGATGTCATAGGTTACCAAATACAGATGTTCGTCCATGCTCGTCTCACGGGTTGCGATGACGCTTCGATCGCTGATTCACCGGGTGGTGAAGTTGGGATAATCATCCAACTCGCCCAGCAGGAAGCGCCCAAGCAGCCTGGCCTGCAGTTCGAGCAGCCGGCGGTAGCTCAGGCGATAGCCGAACATCGGATGGATGACTTCGTGGCTCAATCGGCGCTCGAACGCGGCGATGAAACGTTTGCGCCCATCGGGGGTGAGATTGACGCTGCCGGCGGCGCTGATGAAATCGCTCGGGTGCACTTCGCCGTTGTTGACGACCTGCATCACCACCGAGTCGGCGAGCAGTGGGCGGAACGGTTCCATCAAATCCAGCGCCAGGGCGGGGCGGCCGTAACGTGGCTGGTGGTAGAAGCCGCGGAAGGGGTCGAAGCCTACTGATTGCAGCGTCACCGTCAGCGTGCGCGCGAGTAGGGTATACGCGAACGACAGCATGGCGTTGATCGGGTCAGTCGGCGGCCGCCGGTTGCGTTGGGTGAAGTCGAATGACAACAGCGCTTCGTCTTCAGCGGCCGTGGGCTTGAGGGTGTTGCGGAAGTTGCCGAAGTAGTGCGCGGCAGCGTTGCCTTCGATACCGAGCAGAGTCTGCAGGTTTTCGGCACCTTCGCTCTGTCTTTGGATGCGCTTCATGTCGGCCAGCAGCCGCTCGGGCTTTTCCTCCAGCTTCCAGTTGCGCCGTAGCTGGGTGCGGCTGTTGGCGATTTTCGCGGCGACCAGGCCGCGTGCCACGCGCAGGCATGCGGCGTCGCTGAAGCTGGCGCGGTATTGCGCGGTGCGCAGCTCCACGTTCTTGTGGCCGTTGCCGACGGTGTGACCGTAGAACCAGCCACCGTAGCTATGCCAAGTCACCGGGATACCACGGTGCATCAGCTCTCCGAGGCAGGGCGCGGTTACATAGACGTTGCCCATCAATACCACTTGCGACACTTCGCCGATACGTGCACTGGCCAGCACCTTGTCGTCTTTGCTGACTTCCAACACGTCGCCCTTCTTGGCCAGCTTGGCATTGAATTGCTGGATGTACAGCGGCAGCGCCTCGTGATTGGGCACCGCCAGTGGCCGTGGTGCGAGTTCGGCGTGATGCAGGTACTGCACTTCGTCGGGCAGACAAATCGTCACCAGCGAACAACGTGAGCACTTGGGGCTGTCCACCAACGGGTCGGGGATGCGTCCACCGGCGGCCATGGCGCGCAGTTCGGCGATGGCGTTGCGGGTCAACGCCAGCAGTTCGTCATCGAACGGCACGCTGACGCGTTCCTTGCTGGCCACGTAGTAGATGGCGCCTTCCTCGCATGCGTAGCCATGTTCGCGCAGGAGCAGACCTTGTGCGCACAGTTGGACACGTTCGGGGTCGTACACGCCGCGTGGAATGTGAGGGCGTTTGCCGCGCTTGTAGTCGACCGGTATGACTGTGTCACCTTCACCTTCGATCAAGTCGAGCTTGGCGATCAGGCCGATGGCGTTGGACGACAGCGTGACTGATCGGGCGTGGATCTCAGCGTTCTCCTCGCGCGCCTTGTCGACGGCAGGCAGGTCGCCGGAGGGCTTGTCCACGCGCTGATGACGATGCCGGCCATCCACCGTGTCGGCCGAGTCGGCCCACTCGCCCTGCACCCACTCTAGATAGGCCAGCCGCGGGCAGTACACGTGCTCGTTGAGCATGCGCACCGGAATCAATGGCTGGTCGCCACCCAATTCCGGAAACGGCAACTGTAAATCCCCTTGCTTCGGTTCCATCGAAAGCCGCTCCCCCAGCGTCTGCCGATAACCCTTGACTATCAAGCTTTTACTCTTGTTTCCTCGAAGAAGGCAAGGGCGATATCATTAACAGCTAAATGTGATATCGTCGCCCCATGGCCCGCACACTCATCAATCTGGACCCCGACGACAAGGCGTGGCTGGACCGCGAAGCCCAGGCCCGTAACCTGCCCATGACCGAACTGGTGCGGCAGGCCGTGCGCGGCTACCGCATCCGCCACGAAAGCCAGGGGCTGACGGACTTGCAGGCTGCACTGCGGCGTACCGCCGGCATCTGGCAACGCGGCGACGGCCTGGGTTATCAGCATCGCATGCGTGACGAATGGGATGAGCGCGGGTGAAGTACCTGCTCGATTCGGTCATCCTCATTGACCACTTCAACAACCTCGAAGCTGCCACCGCCTTCCTGAGCGAGCACGGCAGTGAGTGCGCCGTCTCCGTCATCACCCGCGCCGAAGTGCTGGCCGGCTTCACCCTGCGCACCGAACCACTGGCGCGTGAACTGCTCGACGTGTTTCCGCACTTGCCCATCACTACCGAGATCGCCGATCTCGCGGCATCGCTGCGCCGCAGCGAGCGTTGGAAACTGCCCGATGCGCTGCAGGCGGCGGTGGCCGTGCAGCATGGGCTGGTGTTGGTTACGCGGAATACGCGGGATTTCAGGGCTGGCGGCAAGAAGGTCGAGGTGCTGGTGCCGTATCGGGTGTGAGGATGACACCAATGCCCTGCCCGACATGGTGGAGGCGAACCTAGCCGTTCAGGCGTACGGCACCGGTGCGCCCATCGTGAAGTTGCGGAATTTCCCGGTGGTCAGGCGCCGGCTGCGGTAGACCTCGACGATGCCGCGTGCGGCGAGCCCGCGCGGCTGCGTGTCGGGTTGGCCACTGCGGTGCACGGCGGCCATGTCGAGCAAGGAACGCACCGTATCCACTCCAGCGGGCGCATCCCAGATCGGCCAGGTCCAGTGCGTTTTGCGCGCGCCCTGCGTATGGAAGCCGGTCGTTTCCAGTTGCCGGTGCGTGGGCAGCGTCGGGAGCAAGGGGAGTGCTTCGATGGCCAGGCGGTTGGCGCCCCACATCGAGCCGATCGACTTGCGATCCGGATCCCCGCTCGGGTCGGACCAACGCAAGGCGTAGCGGTTGTCGTCGGAGGGATCCCAGCGAAGGGTCATGTTCTGCACCGGGTCGTCGTAGCGCCAGATGGCGAACAGAGCTTTGTGCAAGTGTTTCGGCTGCACCTGCTCGATGAAGTTGCACATGAACTTGAGAAAATGCTGGTGTCCGGCGCCGCTCATCGTGCGCAGTGCGGTATCCGGGACTTTGCCATCCTTGTCGACGGGATACTCGCCGGCGAAGGCCACGGCGAAATCCGAACGCAGACGGTCGCCGTCCCAGGCCGCTTGTGCGCAGGCTTGCGCGTAGGGGCGGAAGACGTCGAGCGAGACGGAGGGATTGTCGCCCAGCGCGAAGACCTCGGGAGGAATCGAGGCGGCCAGCTTCGCGGACAGGCGTTCGACCAAGGTGCGTTCGTCGAGCGCGGTGGTCAGGGCTAGGACAGGGCGCCAGGCGTTTTCATGTTTCTTCCAGCGCAAGCGGATGTCGCCCGCATCCAGCGACAGCACGCGCAGGGTACCGATCGCGGCGAGGAAGCCGAGTGGATTCGCGCCGTCGATGCCGTGCAGCGGGATGTCATGCGTCATGGCGGGTCTCCGGTTCTGGTTCGCTGGCCATGTGTTCCTCGAACTCGCTGCGCCGATGATCGGCGAGCATGTGGATGGCCTCGAGGTAGGTCAGCCCCCACCAGCCGTACTTGCGTACCAGTCGCCAGAAGCGGTCGCTGACGCCGCTGTCGATGCGCTCGGTGCCGGTCACTCCGGTGTGACGGTACGAGCGGCCATCGTCGGCCAATGCCAGCTCGCAGCCTTGCGCGTCATCGATGGCGGGCGCGAAGGGGCGGCAACGGCCGTGATGGCTGGCGATCAAATGCCATACGAGGTCGGGATCGTGCGCCTGAGCCTTCACTGCGTCGCTCGATTGCGCGAGCTTCAGCGACAGCAACTCGTGGCGGCCGCCTTCCGGATAGCCTGAGCGGTGGCGGGCGCGATCGCGGGCGTGTCGATCCTGCGCGCCGTTCGATTTCGCGAGCAGGCCATCGAACGTGCTGGCGGCGAAGGTCGGCGCGCCACCGCGCAGCATCGACTGGAAACGCGGGTCGGCCTTGCCGAGGTCGTGCAGGCTCGCCGCGAGCGCGATGTCGTCGATAAGTGCTTTCGGCAACCCGCAGGCCGTCGCGTAGGCGCGCGCGAAGCTGGCAACGCCGTCGAGGTGTTCTTTCAGTGGCACCGCGACGGTAAACGACGAACTGTCGTCCTCGGTGGTGAAGTCGCCGGTGTGGACGGTCTTGCCGGGATCCAGCACGAGCTTGCGCCGGCTTTCGACGATCCAGCCCTTGCCAAGGGCACCTCCGGCGCCGGGATACCTCGTGACGCGGAACGATGGACGTGCCCGCGGTACACGGAGGCAGCGCGCGGCGATGGTGCGCCAGTCACCGTTTGCATCCGCGGCGAAAGGTGCCAGGGTATCGGCCAATGCGTCGAGCACTTCCCCGGCGTCCGGGTCGGTTTCTTCGATATCGGCTTGTCGCTTGAGCAGGTCGGCAAGCCGTTGGCGTGGTGGGCCCTCTACGGCAAGCTGGTCGAGCAACGCTGGGTGCACGCGCATGACGAGTCGCCGCCGCGCCTGCAACATGGCTGACTCGGCCAGGTCGACGTTCGTCGCCTCTGCCTGGGGTGCGTAGCCCAGTGCGTTCCAGCCACCGTGTGTCGTCGGGATAACCAGTGTGTGCCCGGGACGGATTTTTCGGGGCTCGGTGGTGGTGAAACTCAGGTCGCCACGCCAGACGAGCACGTTTTTGTCGGCGGGCGTTCCGTCGTCCGTGGCGTTGTCGTCGGGTAGGTTGACGCCTTCGACGTCGCCCGCGGCCGGACTTTTTTCGCCACGCATCCAGCGTCGGAACTGCACCAGTGGCACGCTCATGCACTCGCCGGCACTGGGAGGGCATAGCGCCACCACATCGGCCCAGGCGTCGGGCTTGTCCGGGTCGAGATCGGCGCGCCAGCACAGCTGCACGTCCGGTGATTCGTCGCGTGTTCCGTGCAGGAACAGCGAAGGCTCCGCCTCATGCTCGGGTTTCGGGCTGGTCTGCACCCACTGGTCGAGATAGGCGGGCTGCATGATCGGTGCGTCGGTCGCATCGACCAGGGTTTGCGCGGGGGCGCCGGCCTCGAGCCGTGGCTTCATCGCCGCGATGCCGAAATCGACCCGGCCTTGTTCGTCGGCCTGCTCGCCGAGCCAGGCCCAGGTGCCGCGCAAGGCGGAACCATAGATCGGGTCGTCGTCCTTCAAGCCGTCTTTCGCGATGGCGACGACACCGGGCGGGTGCGCCAGCGGGTCGGCGCCGGTGGGCTCGCCGAGGCGATACAGCCGCCCAAAGCGCTGGCGCAGCGCGTCCAGGCTGGCGCATTCGGTAACCAGGGCGTCGAAATCGAGATTGGCGCCCACCTCGATGCATTGGGTCGCCACGACGTACACCGGTTTGTCTGGCGACACGGTGGAGCCGCTGCGCAGTACGTCGCCCCATTGCAGCATGCTTGCGTCGCGGTCGAACGGGCGCATGCGGCCGATGAACAGCGCCTTTTGCGACGGCGGCGCGGACAAGCGGTGGAAGACGAGTTGTGCGCTGCGCACGCGATTGACGATGATGCCGATGCGCTTCGCACCGGCCTTGGCCAGGGCTTCCGCCTGGTCGGCCAAGCGGGCGGCAAACGCATCGGTGCCGGTGCGCTCGCCCAGTTCGATCAATGATGCCGGCTTGCGCGCGCGCAGCCGGCGTCCCAGCGTGTCGTCCGCTTCGTCAGCGGCATCCAATCCGAACGACTGCGGTTCGGCATCGTTCGCGCCTGCGGCCCGGGGGGTTGCCGACAGCAACGCGTACGCGAAGGGGGCTGGCGGAGTCGCCGATCCGAACGCCGTCCGATACCGGGCGATCGCTTCCAGCGTCTGCCGGAACGGATTGGAGCAGTGCGCCTCGTCGAGCAGGATCAGCGTGTCGTTGGCGACGAGCCCGGCGTGCAGTGGTTGCAGGTAGTCGCTCACGCCGTAGCCGCGGAACAGCAGGCGCGAGCCGACCTGGTCCACGGTCGAGCAGACCACCGTCGGCTGGCTCGGCGTACGTGCCCAGGCATTGTCGCGATAGGTGCCGCCGCGCAGCTGGAAGCAGGCGAGCGGGTCGGTGTCACCGCTCGGGTCGGCGCCGCGACGCTCGCGCAGGCCGTCGGCGACCTCGCGGAGGATGCCGTCATTCGCCTCGCGAAGGCGCTGGGCGATATGGCTGGCGTGGTCGAAGGCCTCGTCCACGATGATGCGCCGGTCGACCACGAACAGGATGCGTCGCGGCGCCCGCGGTGCGCCGGCCGCCAGCGCATACAGCGCGATGTCGATGCATGAGGTTTTGCCGGTCGCGGTCGGTAGCGACAGCGTGCGCGGCCATTCGCCCAGCATGACCGCGCGGCACAGCCGCTTTTGCCAGGGGAACGCTTGCCGGCCGGGATGCAGCGCCGCGAAGAAAGCCTCGAATCGTTCCGGTGTCAGGCTCATGCCTTGCCCTCCCGATATGGCATGCACAGGCCGTAGCCACGGAAGCGTCCGGCACCGATCAGCACCGGCCCGCGTACGGCCTCCGGGAACTCCAGGTAGACGTGTACCTGCTGGCGCGTGCTGCCGTCCTTGCGACGCAGGGCGGGCACCGTGCGGGCATGGGGCACGCCGGCCAGGAAACCGGTGGAGGCGATCAAGATCTTCGTCGGACGTGGTAGCCCGATGTGCATGCAGGCCTGGGCAATCCGTTCCCGCGTCTCGTCGCCGAAACGGCCATGCTTGCCATGCCGATCGAGCGCGACCGGCGTGACGCTGGCCCACACGGTGGCGCCGGCGGCCTCGCCGCACCAGCGTTCTGCGCGAAATGCCTGGCGCTCCGATTCGCCGAGGTCGAAGACGACATCGATGTCGAAGTCGCGTCCGCGATAGATCCGCAGCGGTTTCGGGTTGCCGTCGCCATCCAGCTCGAACAGCGGCGACAGGCAGCGGCCCACCTCGTGGTCCGGTACGTCGCGCGGGATGGCAAGCGCGACGCCCATTACGTGGCCTTGCGCATGCGGGTTGGCGACATTCGCGATGGGCAGTACGGCGAGGTGCGGTTGCGTCGTCGGCGTACCGTCGGGACGATGGCCGCACAGCCATTCCGGCGGCGGCTGAACCGGGCTGCGCGACATGACGGTCTGGCGCCATGCATCCATCAGTAGCGGCATGGTGTCGAGCCACAGGCGCCTGTCGGCGGCATCGGTGCGGCCCTTCAGTGGCTTGCCGGCGTTCTCAATGGAGGGCCGGCGTGGCACCTGCCGGAATATCAGTAGGCGATCGCTGAAGATCGTATGCGGGGCGGCCGGTTGTTCCGGAGCGACGATGGCATACGTGATGGAGGTCGCCAGCGGCGGCCGGCGCGACGCGGGCGCGTTTTTGCCAAAACGCGCCTCCCGCTCCTCACGCAGTTTCTTCCGGACCGCTCCCTTGGCGCTGGCCATGGCACTTTCGAGCGCGATCCATGCCAGGCGCTCGCTTTCGTTGTAGGCCTGTTCGAGCTGAACCAGCCGGCCCGCTTCCGCGACGCGCAGGGGCAATCCCGGGCCGCTTGCGGGGCGTATCGTTGGTTCCGGCGGCTCCGGTTCGACCCAGCCCTGTACCAGCGAGGCCGAATGCCCGAGGGAGGTCAACTTGGCGCACAACGCGGCCAGGGCGGCGTGGATGCCCGAGTCGGGTTCGGCGTCCGGCCAGATGAAATGCACAGTGTCGTCTTGCGGCACGACGACCGGGAATTGCCGCGCCTGGCGCAGCCGTCGTTCCGGCAACAGCAGCAACCCTTCGGCGACCTGCTTGGCGGTGGCGTTCTCCGCGGAGCGTGGCGGGGCAACGTCGTTGACCGGCACGTAATGCGTGACGATGGCGCGGCGTGAAACGCCCGTGTCCATGCTTGCGTGCAGTTCAGGGGCGGCTTGTTGCTCTAGCCACAGCAACGCCGCGTGCTCGGCGGGATCGCGATCGGTCTCGAAGTGGGCGGCGGCAAGGGCCATGAACAAGCGATCCGGATGCGGCGGCCATTCGGCCGTCGACTTGTCCGATCCATCCGCCGCTGCCGCCATCGACCAACCGTTCAGGTAACGGATGCCGATGGCGATCATCAGTCTTCTCCCGCTTCAGCCGTGGCGACCGCCAGATCCTGGCTCTTGCGCACCAGCGCGGCGAGCTGCGGTGAGGGCACCAGTTCGAGTGGCTCGTCCAGCCACGGCAGGCCGGCGGCCTTGGCCGCCTCGACGGCCTCGCGGTACAGCGTGATCGCGTCGGCGCGATCGAGTACATAGGACGCCGGCTCCTCGCCCGGCGCGTCGAGCAGCTCCCAGCGGGTGGCTTCCACCGGTACCAGGTGGCAGCGTGAACGCAGGTCGCTGCCGGCGGCTTGCGCCAGCGTGGCGCCGCACAGGGCAAGCGCCGCCAACGCCGTCTGCGCGGCACGGTCGCGCGCGGGATCGCGCTGGCCGTCGACCGGGAAACGCAGGCGGCGCAGCGCGGGTAGCGACAGCGTGCTCGTGCGCAGCGCATAGGCGATCGTGAAGCCGCCGTCGCTGACGGACGGTGTCACGTTCCCGTGGTTGACCTCGGACGGTTTGCCGTCCTTCCCCGCCTTGACGGGCTTGCCCTTCTCCTTGGCGGCCTCGTTCTCGTCAAGCGTCCAACCGCCGCCGGCCCGCAGGTATACCGGGCCGGCACCGAGGCGCACCTCGGCGGGGTCGATGCGGCTCGCGGTCTTCTTGCCGGGCACGGCGTCGATACCGACCACTTCGGAGACGTAGGCGCGCGCGAATTTCGCGCCGAGGCCGCCGCGCGGGCCGGTGGAATCCCACAGTCCATACACGAGCGCGGTCGGGCACAGCTCGAACAAGGCCGTCGCGTTGCGCAGATCGACGTGGTCGATCTTGCTGCCGTGCACCGATTTGCGGAACTCCACGCCGTCCGAAAGGCTGTCGCGCAGCAACGCATCGGCGATGCGATGCGGCGCCTCCAGGCTGGTTACACGCAGGTCGCGGCGCAAACCCTGCCCCGCGAAATCGACTGCGATCACCGGCAGCGGAATCTCCTTGTCGTCCCATGCGTCGAGCAGCGCAAGCTCGACATGGTTCGCTTCCGACTGCACCGAATTCAGCACCACGCACGGCACCGGTGCTTCGTGATCGGGTAGGCGACGTTCCTCGGTGGCGTACTTGCCACCTTCGTAGGTGGCGGGAAACACCGGACTGCCTTCGCCGCCAGCTGGCTGCAACTTCTGGCGGCAACGGAAGGCGGCGGCTGAGCCGGCGACGGCGTTGCGAATGAGTTCGAGTGTGAGCTTGTCGTCCATTTCCTTCCCCTGTTGTATGTGTCCGGTAGTGGTAGCTAGGTTTGCACAGTGTCGTCTCAAAAGTTGAGAGGTGCTCTTGGGCCGGGGCGCGATTGAGTTGCGGAGTCTGGCCTGATATTCGAACAGTAGTCGGTAGGCGGCTGCTGCGGGTCAATGAAGCGCTGCGACGGAAAGCTTCGAGCTGGGCCCGAGTACCCAACCCTGCGCCCATCAACTGCACTTCGTCGAATACCCACCGGCAATCGTTGTGCAGCAGGGCGAAGTGGATCGGCCACTGGTAAAACGGCTCATGCCGTAGCCGCGCATCAGTGCGCGCGACAGCAGCATGTCCTGGGTGCCGATCAGGATCATGTCTTCTTCGGGAAATTCAGCCCAGGTTTTCAGGTCGTCCGCGCCGCCCATCAGCACGTGTACCGAGACCTTGCCGTCGCCGGCGTTGCCCAAAATGCCGAGCACTGACAGCATGTGGCGGATACTTTCCTCAGTGCGCTCCACCAGGACGCGCATGGGTAGGCACCAGACGAGACGGCGGGGAGTATCCGCGTCCACTTCGCCGAACTGGCCCCGTTGTCGCCAACCGCGCTTGTAAAGCCAAGCTACGTTGATGGCAGCGGTCTTGCCGAGGCCGGTTGGTACGTTCAGTGCGTCGGGCCAAGCTCTGGAAGCGAGCCGCACCTGGTAAGGGTAGGGCTGGCTGCCATCCAATGCGGTTGCGAACAACGACTCTACGGTACTCATTTTCCCGTTTTCCTTGGGAACAACTGAAGGGGTCCACTTGCGCCACCGCGCAGTGACTGGCCCGAGGTGTGCGAGATGTATTGCCTGGGTTTCCCGTCTCCTGGTGAAGATGGACTTTGCTCCCCCCTGATCTCAGAAGCTGAGATCGTGTCTTGCTGCACGGAGGTGTCAGTGCGCAATCGCGATGGAATGCGCGCGCGTGAACCATGGGCGAAAAGTACCCATGTGCTTATGCAAGTTCCCCCCTTTGGACGCGCTCTCAACACTCTGTGCTTCAACACAGGTGCAGCAAGAGCCGGGTCACGGCGATTCGGGCGAGCCATCGCTCGCGGCGCGTAGTAGTGGAACGGCACCTGCCCCGATTTCTTTAAGCCGGGCAACGCGCCATGGATGGCGTGACGACAAGTGATGGTGATCGTGCGTATCCGCGCCGTGGTTCAGTGCGCTCGGGCGCGGAGACAGATACGGGCGTCTACTGGCACGGCGAAGGGCCGAGTCTTACGGAGCCGCGCATTGAGGAGTGGAAGTGATGCGTATCATGCAACTTCCGTGGTGGCGCACGGTTTTCGGGGTGGATCGTCAGAAGATGTCGTAGGCGTGCTGCTGGCCTTTTTGTTCGGCGGCGCGCTTGCGCAGGGCCTCGACGTCCTCGACCTTGAAGATCTCCTGCATGCTGTTGGGATCGTCGGGCGTGGTCGGCAGCCCGCTTTCCTTGTTGATCAGCAGGGTGGAGATTCCTGGCGGCATCGGCAGGGTCGACGAGGGCTGGCCCTTGAGCGCGGGGCCCATGTATTCCATCCAGATCGGCAAGGCGGCCTTTGCGCCAAATTCGCCGCGGCCGAGCGAGCTGTAGTTGTCGAAGCCAACCCATACCGCGGTCGACAGGTCGGCATTGAAGCCCACGAACCAGGCGTCGCGGTGGTCATTGGTGGACCCGGTCTTGCCCGCCAGATCGTCGCGGCCCAGCGCGCGCGCGGCGGCACCGGTGCCGCGCAGCACCACATCCTTCATCAGCGACGTGATCAGGTAATCGTTGCGGACATCGATGACGTGCGGTGCCAGCACCGGTGGGTGTTCACCGCCAGCATGCACGTCGGCCGGAAGCACCGCGCCGCCGGTGACATCGGCACTGCGCGCGGTGGCTGGCGTGCTGCCGGCGGCTGCCGGATTGCCAGCGGCGGGGCTGGCCGCAGTTGAAGGCGGCCCCGGCGGCGCGGTGTCGAGCAGGCGCTCCTTGCACTCGCGGCAGGCGCGGGCCGGGTTCGCCACATACAGTGGCTGGCCATTGCGGTCGTCGACCCGCCGGATGAAATATGGCGTGACCAGGTAGCCGCCGTTGGCAAACACCGCATAGCCGCGTGCCATGTCCATCGGGGTCACCGAGGCGGTGCCCAGGGCCATGGTCAGGTTGGCCGGGATGGAATCCAGCGGGAAGCCGAAGCGTGTCATGTATTCGCGCGCGTAGCCCACCCCGATCGCGTCGAGCAGGCGCACGGAAACCAGGTTCAATGAGCGGATCAGCGCTTCGCGCAGCCGCGTCGGCCCGCCGAACTTGCTGTCGTCGTTGGCGGGAGTCCAGATGCCGTCCGGACTCGACGGGTCGGGGAGTGCCAGCGGCGCATCATTGACGATGGAGGCCGGGGTGAAGCCGCGCTCGAACGCCGCCGAGTACAGGTAGGGCTTGAAGCTCGAGCCGGGCTGGCGGGCGGCCATGGTCGCCCGGTTGAACTTGCTGCGTTCAAAGTTGTAGCCGCCCACCAGGGACTCGATGGCACCGTCCTCGGGGTCGAGCGCTACCAGCGCGCCCTGGACCGCCGGGATTTGCGCGAGTCGCCACGCCCCGTCCTTGCCAGGTTCGACGCGGATGATGTCGCCGCGATGCAGGACCTTGTTGACCGCGGTCGGCGTCGCGCCCACTGAGCTCTCGCTCTTGTATGGCCGCGCCCAGGCGACTGAGGCGAGGTTGAGCTCGATGCTCTTCCCGTCAGCCTGGTAGACCGTGGCCTGTCCGGCGTCGCTGGCGGTCACCAGGCCAGCCTGCAAGCCGGATGTTGGCGGATACTTCCGCAGCGCGGCCATATAGTCGCCGGTCGTTGCCTGTGCCGGGAGTTCGACGTGCGCTTCGGGCCCGCGCCAGCCGTGCCGGCGGTCGTAGGCGGCCAGGCCGTTGCGCAGTGCCGCCACCGCAGCGTTTTGCCGCGCACTCTGCACGGTGGTGTGCACCACATAGCCCTCGGTCAGCGCGGCATTGCCGAAACGGTCAAGCACCTGCTGGCGCACCATTTCCGCCAAATAGGGCGCGTCGACCTCGATTGGCGGCTCGTGCGGGTAGGCGTCGTTCGGCTCGGCAATGGATGCCTGGTACACCGCCTGGTCGATATAGCCGTTACGCAGCATCTCGCCCAGCACCCAGTTGCGCCGTTCGATGGCGCGCTTCGGGTTGTTGATCGGGTTGACTGCAGACGGCAGCTGGAAGCTGGCGGCGATCAAGGCGCATTCGGCGACAGTGAGCTGGTTGACCGTCTTGCCGTAGTAATACTCCGCGGCCGCGCCGACGCCGTAGGAACGATGACCCAGGAACATCTTGTTTAGATACAACTCCAGGATCTGGTCCTTGTCCAATTCATGTTCCATGCGCAAGGCGATGAATATCTCGGTGATCTTGCGCGAATACAGTTTTTCCGGGCTGAGAAAGAAATTTCGCGCGACCTGCTGGGTAATGGTCGAGCCGCCCTGGCCCTTGCCGCCGCCAGTGACGAGCACGTGCCAGCCGGCGCGCACAATGCCGCGCCAGTCCACGCCTGGATGGTGGTAGAAATCGGCGTCCTCGGCGGACAGCACGGCCTCCTTAAGTCGGCGCGGTACCTGGTCGATAGAGACAGGAATGCGGCGTGCCTCGCCGAAGGTGGCGATGAGCTTGCCGTCGGCGCTGAGCACCCGCAGTGGTACCTGCAGGTGGATGTCCTTGAGCGTGGCGACGTCTGGCAGCCGTGGTGCGATCAGCCAATACGCCACACCCACGCCGATGCAGGCGAGAAGGAAACCAGATAGCGCAAGGATGGAGGCCCAACGCAGGAAACGCTTGAAAATTGGCATAGGTAGGGAAACGCGGACACTCAATCCTGGCCCGACAGAGTATAAGGGACCGGGTTGTTCCGGGCAGGTCGACGGCTGGCCGGAGCCGATTGGGTGGCGGTGTCATGGAATGTGTCAGGCGTCACGTGTTTACCTGAGAAAGTTTTCGTAGGCCGTTGCTATCGCGTTAAATGTTCGATTTAATGGCAGCGCGCATCCGACCAGAGATGCTGGATTCGGGCACATGCGGGGCAGGGGGAAGGTGCCGTGGGACTTTTTACGCCGAAGAAGCCGGACTTGATCGGTGTCGACATCAGTTCGACGGCGGTCAAGTTGCTTGAGCTTAGCGGGTCGGGCGGACGTTACCGGGTTGAACATTACGCGGTGGAACCATTGCCGCCGAATGCCGTGGTCGAAAAGAACATTGTGGAGGTCGAGGCGGTTGGCGATGCGATTCGCCGCGCCCTGGCGCGCTCGGGGTCGAAGCTCAAGCACGCCGCGGCGGCCGTGGCCGGCTCGGCGGTCATCACCCGTGTGATCCCGATGTCCAACGAGTTGTCCGAGGACGATCTCGAGGGACAGATCCAGGTCGAGGCCAACCAGTACATCCCGTATCCGATCGACGAAGTCAGCATGGATTACGAGGTGGTCGGCCCGGTGCGCGACAGCGCCGACATGAACAATGTGTTGTTGGCCGCGTCGCGTACCGAGAACGTCGACATGCGCGTGGCCGCGCTGGAACTGGGCGGCCTCACCGCCAGCGTGATCGACGTCGAAGCGTTCGCGCTGGAGAACGCCTTTGCGATCATGGCCGACCAACTGAAGGTAGGCCGCGATGGCCTGGTGGCGGTGGTCGACGTCGGTGCCACGATGACCACGCTCTCGGTGTTGCGCAACCAGCGCACCATCTATTCGCGCGAGCAGCTGTTCGGCGGCAAGCAACTGACCGACGAGATCATGCGCCGCTTTGGCCTCTCCTATGAGGAGGCGGGGCGCGCCAAGCGCAAGGGCGGCTTGCCGGAGAGCTACGAGAGCGAAGCGCTGGAGCCGTTCAAGGAGTCCCTCGTCCAGCAGATCGGACGCCTGTTGCAGTTCTTCTTTGCCGGCAGCGAGTACAGCAAGGTCGACCAGGTCGTGCTGGCCGGCGGCTGCGCGGCCATCGAGGGCCTCGGGCCGCTGCTGCAGGAACAGCTCGGGGTGCCGTGCATCGTGGCCAACCCGCTTGCCCGCATGTCGTTGTCGCCGCGGGTGCAGCCCCAGGTACTGGCCCAGGACGCCCCGGCGTTGATGATTGCGGTCGGCCTCGCGCTGAGGAGCTTCGACTGATGGCCCACGTCAACCTACTTCCCTGGCGTGCCGAGCGACGCAAACAGCGCGAGCGCGAGTTCTACCTGCAGTTGGTCAGCGCGCTGGTGGCTGGCGTAGGTGCGTTGCTGCTGTGGACGTTCTGGATGAGCCAGCGCATCGACAACCAGAACGAGCGCAACGCATACCTGCAGACCGAGATCAAGCAGCTCGACGTGCGCATCGCCAAGATCAAGGACCTGGACCGCGTCCGTGATCATCTGCTGGCACGCAAGCAGATCATCGAACAACTGCAGGCCGATCGTTCGCAGATGGTGCATTTGTTCGACGAGCTGGTAAAAACCATGCCCACGAGCGTGCGGCTGACTGCAATGCAGCAGAACGGCCAGGCCATGAAGCTTGATGGCGTGGCCCAGTCCAATGCCAGCGTGGCCGCCTACATGCGCAACATCGAGCGTTCGCCGTGGATGGGCCATGCGGACCTGCGCAAGACCGAGAACAGCCACGACGGGACGCGGATGCCCTACCGGTTTGGGCTCAACGTCAGCCTGAGCCGTCCAAAGACCGAGAACGTCCAGGCGGCCGATGGCTCACCGGCAGCCGCCTCGACGGCCTTGGGTGCGCCAGCGGCGCCGGCGTCGGCGGCACCCACGATGGCACCTGCGCCAGCCAAGGCAGGGAGCGCGCCATGAGCCTGTTCACCGAACTACGCAACCTGGATCGCAACAACGTTGGCGGCTGGAGTCCAGCCGTCAAGATGTTCTTCACCGCCTTGGTGTTTCTCGCCGTCCTGCTGATTGGCTGGTACGTCTTCATCCGCGGCCAGCAGGACGAACTGGCGTCCCTGGCCCAGCAGGAAGTGCAGCTCAAGGCCGACTTCGCCACCAAGCAGGCCAAGTCGGCGAACCTGGAAGCACTGCAGCAACAGCTGACCGAGATGCAGGACATGCTGCGCCAGCTCTTGCGCCAGCTGCCGAGCAAGACCGAAATGCCCGAACTGCTGGTCGACATTTCGCAGACGGCGTTGTCGGCGGGTCTGGTGACTGATCTGTTCCAGCCGGGACCGGAGACGGTACGCGACTTTTACGCCGAGAAGCCGATCCAGCTGCGCATGGCTGGCACCTATCATCAGTTTGGCACCTTCATCAGTGGCGTCGCCTCGCTGCCGCGCGTGGTCATCCTCACGCTGCATGACGTGTCGTTGACACCCGAGCGCAACGCCGGCACGAGCGGGCGATTGGTGCTGCAGGGCACGGTACGGACGTACCGCTACCTGGATGACGAGGAAAGTGCCGCCCAGGCCAAGAAACAAGGTGCCGGCGGCTCGGCGGGGAGGCGCAAATGACCAGGCGTTCTGCCAACATGCTCGGCCGGGCCGGGTTTTGGGCGGCACTGCTGGCAACCACGTTGCTGATGACCGGGTGCACCCGGGGCATGTCCGATCTGCGGCAATGGGTTGCCCAGCAAAAGGCGCGCAAGGGTGCGCCGATCCAACCGTTGCCGGTGATCAAGACGTTCGAGACGTTCGTCTACGCCGACCAGGACATGCGCGATCCATTCAGCCCCGGCACAGCTGAGCTGGACGATGTGGCACGCGCCACCAGCGGCCCGCGCCCGGATGCCAATCGTGTCAAGGAGCCGCTGGAGATGTTCGCGCTGGACACCTTGAAGATGGTGGGCACCGTGGGTACCGGCCCCGGCTTGCAGGTCCTGATCAAGGACCCGACGGGCGTGATCCATCGGGTGCGTGCGGGCGATTACATGGGCCAGAACTACGGACGCATTACGACCGTGACCGATGATCAGGTGGATCTGGTCGAAATGGTGTCCAACGGGAATGGTGGTTGGATGGAACGTCCTGCCAGCATTGGGCTCGGCGAGAAATAGGAAAAGACAGGGGCTGCTGCGATGACCAACCAAATCCGCTATGTGCCAGGCCGTGGCATGCATCGTTTGCTCCGCTGCGCGTGGCTGGCGTTGCTGCTCGTCGGCACGGGCTGGGCCAGCCTGGCTGCGGCGGCGACTTCGACGCTGACCAAGATCACCTATGACACGTTGCCTGGCGGCCGTATTGCGGTGCACATGGACTTCGGCAATGGCCCGGTGCCGCAACCGCGCATCTTCACCACCAACAATCCGCCGCGCATCGCGGTCGATTTTCCCGACACCAGCAATGAGGCATCGCGGCACCTGGAAATCGGCAAGGGCTCCACTTCCGGCGTCTCCGCGGTGGCGGCCGGTGGCCGCACGCGCGTCGTGGTCGAGCTGATGCGTGAGTCGACCTACCGTTCACATGTCGAGGGCAAGCAGCTGGTGCTGGTGGTCAACAACGGCACCACTGGGGAATCGGTGACCACGGCATCCACGATCGATCCAAGCAAGGCCTTGCCCTCGGCGGCAACCGGGCCGGCAATCGCCAATATCGATTTTCGCCGCGGCGCCGACGGCCAGGGCCAGGTGCTGATCGACTTCAGCGGCTCCGGGGCAAACGCGGACATGAGCCGCGACGGCGAGAAGGTGATCGTCAACATCACCCACGCGAACCTGCCCAAGCGACTTGAGCAGCGCCTGGATACGCTGGACTTCGCCACGCCCGTGCAGTCGATCGTGACCAAGCCGGGGATTGGCGGCGGCGCGCGCATGGAGATTGCGGTGAAGGGGCCGGTGGATACCTCGGCCTACCAGACTGCAAACCGGTACGTCGTCGAAGTGGCGCCGAAGAAGGCCGACGTCAGCCCGGCGGCCTTGGCCGCGGCCGGCAAGCCCCCCGTCTACGACGGCAAGCGGGTCACCTTCAACTTCCAGGACATCCCGGTGCGCTCGGCGCTGCAGCTCGTGGCCGACATCTCCGGGCTCAACCTGGTGGCGGCGGACACCGTCGGTGGCAGCGTCACCCTGCGTTTGGTCAACGTGCCCTGGGACCAGGCCTTGGATGTGATCCTGCGGGCCAAGGGGCTGGACAAGCGGCGTGACGGCAACGTGATCTGGATCGCGCCGCAGGCCGAACTGGCGAAGTACGAGCAGAACGTGGCCGAAGCCAAACTGAAGGCGCAGGACACCGCCGAGCTGGTCAGCGCGTACATTCCGATCAGTTACGGCAAGGCGGCGGATATTGCCAAGCTGCTCACTACCGGCAGCATGCAAGGTGGTGGCGGCGTCGGTGTCGCCGGCGGTGGCATGCAGCGTGGCTTCCTCTCGCCGCGCGGCAGTGCCTCGTTCGACAACCGCACCAACACCCTGCTGCTGAACGACACGCCGCAGAAGATTGCCGACGTGCGCAAGCTGATCGAGGTGCTTGACCGGCCTGTGCAGCAGGTCCTGATCGAGTCGCGGATCGTGGTGGCCACCGACGACTTCACCCGCAACCTTGGCGTGCGGTGGGGCGTACAGGCGAACCACACCACGGCCAGCGGCAACGTCGTCAGCACCAGCCCGACCGGCACGAACGCCGCGGGCCTGGCGATCAACCGGAACAACGTCAATTCGCAATATGCCTATGACGTCGCCAACTTCAACCGCAACGGCGGCACAGGCCCACTGCCGCGTCCGGGTGCGATCACGTATCAGACTGCCGGGACCGGCGGCTTCAACGTCAACCTGCCGGTGACCGGCACCACGGCGGGCCAGTTGGGCCTGGCGATCCTGGGCAAGAACTACCTGGTCGACCTCGAGTTGTCGGCCGCCCAGACCGAAGGTCGCGGCGAGGTCATTTCCAGTCCGCGCGTGATCACCGCCAACCAGCAGGAGGCGGTGATCCGCCAGGGCCAGGAGATCGGCTACGTCACGTTCCAGAACTCGGGCGGGCAGGGTGCCGGCAGCGGCACGGCGACCGTGCAGTTCAAGGATGCGGTATTGGAGCTGAAGGTGACGCCGACGATCACCGCCGACAATCGCGTGTACCTCGCGATCAACGTCAAGAAGGACGCGCTGGACGGCTACGTGGATGCCCCGGGCAGTGGCAAGATCCCGACCATCAACACGCGTGAGATCAACACCTCGGTGTTGGTCGACAACGGACAGACGGTGGTGCTTGGCGGCATCTATGAAATCAACAAGAACAACTCCACCACGAAGGTGCCGGGCCTGGGTGACATCCCGGGCATTGGGGCGTTGTTCCGTTCCACCTCGCGCACCAACAGCAAGGCGGAGTTGCTTATCTTCGTGACGCCACGGATCCTGAGCGACTCGGTGCATTGAGTCCGGTCGTCGCTGCATTGCGCTGAACGGGAAGGCGGCTGCGGCCGCCTTCCTGTTCATGGGCAGGTCCTCACGCGCGCAGCCGACGGCGGCCATGGTGTTGTTAAACTTCCGGGGACTGTTATGGTCTGTCCCTCATCGCCGTGCGGCCGCGGATCATCCGCGGCTTGGCGAGCGTCATTATCGCGAGGAAGCGCCTGCCCATGGATATGCCCGAAGAGCCTGTGTCGACCGAGTTGCAGCGGCGCTTTACGACGCTTCGGGAGGACCTTGAGACCTGCGTCATCGGCCAGCCACGGCTCATCAACTGCCTGCTGGTCGCCTTGCTGGCGGACGGTCACCTGCTGGTCGAGGGCGCACCCGGCCTGGCCAAGACCACGGCGGTCAAGGCGCTCGCCGCGCGGATCGATGCCGACTTCCATCGCGTGCAGTTCACCCCGGACCTGTTGCCTGCCGACCTCACCGGCACCGACGTGTTCCGCCCGCAGGCCGGCAGCTTCGAGTTCGAGCGTGGGCCGCTGTTCCACAACATCGTGCTGGCCGACGAGATCAACCGGGCGCCGGCCAAGGTGCAGTCGGCCTTGCTCGAGGCGATGGGCGAGCAGCAGATCACCGTGGGGCGCAGTACCTGGCCCTTGCCGAAACTGTTCATGGTCATGGCCACGCAAAACCCGATCGAGCACGAGGGCACGTTCCCGCTGCCCGAGGCCCAGTTGGACCGATTCCTGCTGCATGTGACGATCGCCTACCCTGACGCGGCGGCGGAACTGGCAATCCTGCGCCTCGCGCGGCAACAGGCCGGCGCCCAGGCCGAGCAGCGTTCCGCGCCGTCCGCACTGCTCAGCCAGGATCAGGTGTTTGCCGCGCGCGCCGCGGTCATGGCCGTCCATATGGCTCCGGCGCTGGAGGAGTACCTGACCCAACTGGTCCTGGCCACGCGCGATGCCGGGCGCTACGGACTCGAGCTCAAGCGTTGGATCGCCTGGGGCGGCAGCCCGCGCGCCACGATTGCACTGGATCGCTGCGCCCGCGCGCACGCCTGGCTGGCCGGTCGCAATTACGTCTTGCCTGAGGACGTGCACGGCATCGCCCACGAGGCGCTGCGCCACCGCGTGCTGCTGAGCTATGAAGCCGAGGCCGAAGGCGTGCATGCCGACCAGGTGATTACCCGCCTGCTGGATCTCGTGCCCTTGCCGTGACTGCGTTGGCCCATGACCCCATGGTCGATGTCGACCGCACTGCGGTCTCGCTGCCGGCCCTGATTGCCCTGCGCGAATGCGCGGGACGCGGGCGCGTCGCAACGCAGGTCACCCGCACCACACAGGGTGGACAGCATGTCACGCGCCTGTTTGGGCGCGGCATGGACTACGCGGAATCGCGCGTCTACCAGGCCGGTGACGACGTTCGGCGACTCGATTGGCGGCTTACCGCGCGCAGCGGCAAGCTGCATACCAAGTTGTTCCAGGAGGACCGCGAGAGCAGCACGCTGCTTGTGCTGGATACGCACGCAAGCATGCGTTTCGGCTCCCGTGGGCGGTTCAAGTCGGTGCAGGCGGCACGCGTCGTTGCGGCACTGGCCTGGCAATTGACCCAAGCGGGTGACCGGATTGGCGTCGTCGGCTTTGGCGCCGGTCCGGGCCAGGTATTGCGGCCGACGGCCGGCCTGCGTGGCGCGCTGGCTGTCTGCGGTGCCTTGGCCCGATGGGATGGCGTGACTCCCGCGGGCCAGGGTGAGGCCTTGTCTGCGGCGCTGCGGCGTTTGCGGCGCTCACTGCAACTGGCCAGTCGCGTGATCCTGATCAGCGACGGCTTCAGTTTCGATGCGGCGGCGCAAGGGCCGCTACGTGAGCTGGCGCGGCGCGGTGGGCTCGGCTTCGTGCTGGTCGCCGATGCGATGGAACTGAATCCGGTGCGTGCCGGCAATTACCCATTGGAAAACCATGGCCACCGCGGTCTGGTGAGCCTGCGTTCGTCAGCTCAACAACACTCCTTGCTGCGGATGCTCGGCGCCGGCGCGGTACGGCTACGCAATGCCGCCACGGCCTTGGGTTGCCCTTGCGTGGAAGTCGATGGCGCAGCCGACGCCTGCGCAGCCGCTACGCGTACGCTCCACCCGGTGCGGAGGCCGCGTTCATGATGTGGCAAGCGACGGGGCAACTCCAGGCAAATCCCGCGGGCGCGCCCGAGCTGCGTGACATCCATGTACCAGCCGATCCGTCGTGGTGGCCACCGGCTCCCGGCTGGTGGCTGCTGGCCGTGTTGCTGCTGGCCATGTTGTTCGCGGTCGCTTTGGTATGGCGTTACGCGCGACGCCGCCTGCGGGCGCGGCGGCTGGTATGGCGGGAGCTGGAAGCCTGTCGCCTGCGGCACGCCCGGGATGCCGACGACGTGCGCCTAGCCACTGGCTTGCATGAACTGCTGCGGCGGGTGGCGCGCCTGCATGACCCGGCCGCCGTGCGCCAGCAGGGAGCGGCCTGGCGGGCAACCCTGCAACGGGTGCCCGTGGCCCCGGGCGTGTTGCAGCAGTTGTTGGCGCTGGAGCAGGCCATGTACCGGGATGACGTGGCATTTGACTCGGCACAGGCGCTTGCGGCGGTACATGCCTGGCTCGCTCTTGCCGTGCGGCCACGCCACTGGAAGCCTGCGGTGGCCACCGATGCCTGAGTTCGCCTGGCCGTGGTTGGCACTGCTCCTGCCCTTGCCGTGGCTGCTGCGGCGGTGGCTGCCGGTGGCCACGCCGGGTGCTGCGCTGCGCCTGCCGCAGCCTGGCTTGCACATCGGTCAATTGGTGGCTACCGGCAGCGATCGGTTGGTTGCCTCGCTCCTGGTCCTGGCCTGGCTGTGCCTGGTCGCCGCGGCCATGCGCCCGCAATGGGTGGGGCCGCCGCAGGCGCTGCAGCACAGCGGCCGTGCGGTCATGCTGGCCGTCGACCTGTCCGGGAGCATGCAGACGCCGGACATGGTGCTGGGCGGCCAGCAGGTCAACCGCTTCGAGGCTGTCGAGGCGATTGCTGGCGATTTCATCAGCCGGCGCGGCGGCGACGAGGTGGGCCTCATCCTCTTCGGCAGCCAGGCCTTCCTGGTGACGCCGCTGACCTACGACCTCTCCGCGGTACGCGCCCAGTTGCAGGGGGCAGTCGTCGGCCTGGCCGGTACCGAAACCGCCATTGGCGACGCGATTGCCGTGGCAGTCAAGCGGCTCTCCGCCTTGCCGCAGCAGGCGCGCGTCCTGGTGCTGCTCACCGATGGGGTGAACAACGCCGGGCACATCACTCCACGTGAGGCAGGGCGGGCAGCCAAGGCCGCTGGCGTGCGCGTCTACACCATTGGCATCGGCGCCACGCGCATGCGCGTCCCGGACTTTTTCGGCAGCCAGCTGGTCAACCCGTCCGCCGACCTGGACGCGGCCATGTTGACCACGCTGGCGACCGAGACCGGTGGCCGCTTCTTCCGCGCCACCGACAGTGGCGAGTTGGCCGATGCCTACCGCACGATCAATGCCCTGGAGCCGATCGCCCAGCAGGGTCCGAGCCTGCGCCCGCGACACGAGTTGTTCCGTTGGCCGCTGCTCGCCGCCATGGTGCTGCTGCTGGCCGCCATGGCCGCGCGTCGTTCGCGCCTGGCGGTGGAGCCGGCAACATGATCGAGGCCTGGCAGCAGTTCCATTTCTTGCGCCCCTGGTGGCTCGCGACCCTGGCCCTGCTGCCGCCGGCCGCCTGGCTGGCGCTGCGCGCGGGCAGCGCTCGGCGGCAGCTGGCGCGCCTGGTCGACGCCGAGCTCCTGCCGCAGGTACTGAGCGATGGGGAACGTCGCCGGCAGTTGGCCGGATGGCTGTTTGTGCTGGGCTGGGCCTTGTGCGCGCTGGCCCTGGCCGGCCCGACCTGGAGCCGGGTCAGCGAACCGCTGTACGCCAACCCCGCTGCACAGGTGGTGGCGATCTCCCTGGCGCAGGACATGCTGTCCCGCGACACCCCGCCGAGCCGGCTCGACCGTGCGCGGCAAAAAGCCCACGCCTTGTTTGAGGGCAACCGCGATGGCCTGAATGCGCTGATCGGCTACGCGGGTGCGGCCTTCGTGGTCGCTCCGCTCACGGCCGATGCGCACAGCCTGAGCGACCTGCTCGACGCCATGGCGCCGGATACCATGCCGGTGTCGGGCAACGATGCCGCCCAGGCGATTGCGCAGGGCGTGCAGCTGATCGAAGAGGCCAAGCTTGGGGGCGGCATGCTGGTGCTGATTACCGACCAGGCCGACGCGGCGGCCGAGGCGGCAGCGCAGGCGGCACGCGCCGCCGGCGTCCAGGTCTCGGTCTTGGGCGCCGGCAGCGCGCAGGGCGGTCCCGTGCCGCTGCCTGGTGGAGACTTTCTGCGCGACGGCGAAGGCCGCCTGACGCTGGCACCGCGGGACGATGCGGCGCTGTCTCGCCTCGCCGCTGCGGGTGGTGGGCGTTACGAGGTGATGACCGCCAACGGCGACGACGTCCGTGCTTTGCAATCTGGCTTGCGTACGGTGCGCGCGAAGGCAAGGACCGACCAGGCCAGCGATGCCTGGCAGGATCAGGGACCCTGGCTGCTGCTGCCGCTGCTGTTGCTGGTGGCCCTGGGCTTTCGCCGCGGCTGGCTGCTGTTCGTGGTACTCGCGACCTTGCCCATGGTACCGGGTCCCGCCATGGCGGCGGGGTGGACGGACTGGTGGCAGCGCCCGGACCAGCAGGCCGCGCAGGCCTTGCGCGATGGGCAGCCCAAGCTGGCGCAGGAACTGGCCCGCGACCCGGCGCTGCGTGGGGCCGCGGCGTACCGCGCCGGCGATTATGCGGCTGCGGCGCAGGCGTTCCGCGGAGCTTCGGGTACCAATGGCGCCTACAACCTGGGCAATACGCTGGCCCGGCAACACCAGTACGACCAGGCCATCGCCGCCTACGATCAGGCGCTCAAGCTCGATCCCGGCAATGCGGATGCGCGCGCCAACCGTCAGGCGCTGGAGGAGTGGCTGCGCAAGCAGCGGCAGCCGTCGCAACAGGGCAAACAGCAATCGTCGGGCAAGCAGGGCGAGCAGAAGTCGGCGCAGGATGGCGAACACCAACAAGCCGGCAGCGGTGAGCAAGGCCAGCAGTCGCCACAGGACCAATCGTCCAGCCAGGACCAGTCAGGCAAGCAGGGTGACCGCCACGCAACCCAGGGCGACCACCCGCCGCAGCCGCAGACGGCGGAGCAGCGCGCCGCGCAGCAGGCACAAACGGCCGAGGCCCAGCGCGGTTTGAAGCAGCAGATGGATCAGGCCTTGGCCGGGCAGTCCGAGCCGGCGCAGCCAGCCGGGCACCAATTGGGTGCGCTGGAGGCGGACGACCCACAGGCCAAGCTGCCGGCAGCCCTGCGCCAGGCCCTGCAACGTGTACCGGACGATCCTGGCGCGCTGCTGCGGCGCAAGTTCGCGCTGGAATATCAGCAGCGCATGGCGGGCGATGGTGGAGGGTCGCAGCCGTGATGCCCCGGCCTTGGCTTGCCGCTGCGTTGTTTGCCCTGTTTGCGCCGCTCTCGGCATGGGCGGCCGGAGTGCAGGCCACGCTGGACCGGAACACCGTGCAGCTCGGCGAAACCGTCACCCTGAACCTGCAAGTGCAGGGCGCCGGCAGCAGCATCGCCATGCCCGACCTGCAAGCGCTGCAACAGGATTTCACCATACTCGGCACTTCGCAAAACCATAGCGTGAGCGTGGTCAATGGCCAGGCGTCGTCGACCATGACCATAGGCGTGGCCTTGAGGCCAAACCATGTCGGTACGCTGACGATTCCCACCTTGAACGTCGGTGGCGGGCATACCGCGCCGCTGCAGCTGACGGTTGATCCAGCCAAGCCGGATGCGGCGGCGCGCGCGCGCGGCGACGTGTTCATGCAGGCGCAGGTCACCCCTGCGCAAGGCTACGTCGGCGAGCAGTTCAGTTACGTGCAGCGCCTGTACTACGCGGTCAACATCAGCAGCGGCACGCTGGACCCACCCGGCGTGGACGGCATGGACGTGCGCCAGCTGGGCAACGACCTCAATTACCAGGCGCAACGCGGCGGCCGTGATTACCACGTGCTGGAACGCCGCTATGCGCTAACGCCGCAGCGGGCGGGTCGGGTCGAGATACCGGCCACTGGTTTCCGCGGCGATTCGGCCGACCCGATGGACCCGAACAGTTTTTTTGGCTCCGCCACGCCACTCTCGGCCAGCGCACCAGCGCTGTCCATCGAGGTGCAGGCACCCCCAGCGTCCTGGGGCAGCGCTGACTGGTTGCCGGCGCGCGACCTGAGCCTGGCCATGGATGGTTGGCCGGACGCGCAGCATCCGGTGCGCGTGGGGCAGGTGGTGAACCTCACCCTGACCATGCGCGCCACCGGCTTGCCGGCCGAGGTGCTGCCCACCTTGAGTATGCCGGCCATCACCGGGGCAACGGTCTACCCAGGCAAGGCGGAGCAAAAGACGCAACCGGAAGGGCAATGGCTGCGTGGTCAGCGCGAGCGGACGTTTGCGCTGGTGCCCAGCCAGGGCGGTACGTTGACCGTACCGGCGATCACCGTGCAGTGGTGGAATGTGCTCACCGGTCGCGTGGAAGTCGCGCAGGTTGCCGCGCACCGCCTGACGGTGCTGCCCGCACTTGGCAGCAGCGGCGTAGCGCCGCCAGCCGCGGCGGCCTCCACCCCGGCATCGACTGCGGCTGCGCACGGGGTAGCCGGTCGGGAATCGGGGACGGCAAGCAGGTTCTGGGCGTGGCCTTGGATCGCCGCGGGAGCGTTGGGGTTGCTGCTGGTGGGCGCGGCGGCATGGTGGTGGCGGCGACTTCGCCGGGGTGGCTCCGCGCCCGGGCCAACACCAGTTGGGCCGGCGACCGCAGAACGCGCCTCGGCGCGGCAAGGCCGCTTGCGCTTCCTGGCGGCGGCGCGCGGCAGCGATGCGGTCTTGCAGGCGCACAGCCTGCTGGCCTGGGCGCGGGCGGAACGGCCGGCCGTCCGCAGCCTGGGCGATGTGTTGGACCTGTTGGATGACGCTGCGCAACGCGAGGCCGTGGCCGGCCTGCAGCGGCAGGTCTATGCCGGGCAACCGGCTGCGCCTGGCGGCGTGGACCTCGCGCGGTTGTTCAAGCGTGGCTTTGCCTGGAAGGCTGCGGCGGGTGACGAACGGCGCGACGGTCTGGCGCCGCTGTACCCGTTCAAGCTGCACTGAGCGCGCCACCGCTGCACCGGGCGCGGTGCCCAGGGAGCCCAGGCAAGTATCCCGCGGGCCTGTCCCGGGCACCGCGCCCGGGGGCGGCGCCCGGGCGTCGTCGCACCATCCAAGGAAAGTGTGATCTGGCGACGTCATTCCCGCGAAAGCGCTTCACAACAGCGAAGCTGGGCAAGCGGGGATCCGCCGCACTACCTACCTCGTCATTCCCGCGCAAGCGCACTGCTGTCCGGAATAAATTCGTGCCGCGACACCGAAGATGTGGCGACGCAAGGCTGGACGGCTGTCACGCGCAACCTGGACTCAAAAAAGGTAGTCACCCCGTTGTCTTACCCAGACCCTCGAACCTCCATCGTCATCCCCGCGAAAGCGGGGATCCAGTGCTTTTAGGTGTCTGCAAAGGCCAAAGCACTGGATTCCCGCTTTCGCGGGAATGACGCCAGGTAGGGTTTCGGCGTCCTGGCACAATACCGTAGATGAAGCAAAGGCGGTTCCGAAAACGTTCCGGACAGCAGTGCGCGCAAGCGGGAATCCAGGCTCTTGCCCCGGAATCCGGCGAGGTCCAGGGAGCGAAAAGCATTGGATGACCAGACTTCGTCTGTTGAAAAACACCTCCCGCTTTTGCGGGAATGAGGATCAAGAGCAGATTGTTCAGGCGTTCTCCAAGGCGGCCTGGAAGGCCCGGTGGATGGTGGCGTTGAAGCTGCATAGCACGACCTCCGCCGGCCTGTCCGCCAAGGCCGCGCGCAATGCCGCCACGGCGACGGCCGCGGCCAGCGGTGCGGGATAGCCATAGACCCCGCAACTGATGGCGGGGAAGGCAATCGAGTGCAACTGCTGCTCCTCGAGCAGCTGCATGGCCCGGGTGTAGCAACTGGCGAGGAGCTGCGCCTCATGCCGCATGCCGCCATGCCATATGGGTCCCACGGCATGGATCACGTAGGGCGCAGGCAAGTCGAAGCCTGGAGTGAGCTTGGCATCGCCGCTCGCGCAGCGCACGCCCGGCGTGATTTCCGGCAAGGCCCGGCAGGCCTGCAGCAGGCGCGCGCCGGCAGCACGATGGATGGCGCCATCGACGCCGCCACCGCCCAAAAGACTCGGGTTCGCCGCGTTGACGATGGCGTCGACCGCGAGTGTGGTGATGTCGGCCTGGATCAGGGTGATGGACATGGCGGACTGCACTTGCCAGAGGGCTTAGGGGCGTTGCGGACCAAAGCGTGACCGGCGCCGCCGGCACTTGATATCCTGTTAGGATGGCCATTTTAGGCCGCCAGACCCCAGCGCGCAGGGTGATGCCTGTGCCAGGTGGCGACCATCCTGGTTGGACACTTTTGGTGGAGTTGCGGTCAACGCAACCTTCACCAACGCGTTGTGTCTGATTCAGGCAGTTTGCCAGCAGTGGCCTGCGGCCGGAAGCGCGACTGGCCGCAGGTTCAGGGACACTTGGGATCAATCTGTATGGTGTGGAAGAAAATCGCCATGTTGGCGGCTGGCGTCGTGGTAGTCGCTGTGTCGCTGCATTTCGTGGGCGGCGGCAAGGCGGGCCGGCAAGCGGCGCCGCAGCGGATCGGGGCGCCGGTACCGGTGGAGGTGGTTGCCGCAAGCAAGGGCGACCTCGAGTTGTCGCTGAAGGTGGTGGGCCGGGTCGAGGCCTGGTCGACCGTGACCGTGCGTGCACGGACGTCCGGCCAGTTGCAGTCATTGGCGTTCCAGCCCGGCGCCCAGGTGCGCAAGGGCGACTTGTTGGCGCAGATCGACCCGCACTTGCTGCAGGCCAAGTTGGACCAGGCGCGGGCCAGCGTGGCGCGCGACCGCGCGCTGCTGCAGAAGGCCAAGGCGGACCAGCAGCGCTATGCCGACATGCTCGGCAAGGGCTTCGTCTCCAAGTCCGATTACGATCTCTATTCGGCGAACCTGGCGGTGGCCGAGGCGACGCTGCAAAGCGACCAGGCCGCGCAGGAACTGGCGCAGACCCAGGTCGACTACACGCGCATCGTGGCGCCGTTCGATGGCATCACTGGCGCTCCCCTCGTGTACCCGGGCGCGCAGATTACCGACAGCGCCACCGACATCGTGGTGCTGAACCAGATCGAGCCGGTGCGGGTGGCGTTCAACATCCCCGAAGACAGCTTGCCGGCGGTACGCACGGCCGGGAAATCGGGGCCGCTCAACGTCCAGGTGACCGTCGCCGGCGACCGGGAAGAGCCGCTCTCGGGCAAGCTCGACTTCATCGACAACGCCGTTGACGTCGCCACCGGCACGATCGTGTTGAAGGCGCAATTCGACAACGCCGCGCATCGGCTCACACCGGGCCAGTTCGTCCAGGTGCAGTTGCCGACCACGCGCTTGACCGATGTGGTGAGCGTGCCAGTGCACGCCTTGCAAAGCTCGACCGATGGCAGCTTCGTTTTCGTGGTGGGCGCGGATGGCAAGGTGCAGCAGCGTCCGGTGACGCTGGGCCCCACCGCGCAAGGCCGGGCCGTGATCGACAAGGGCTTGCGGGACGGAGAGCAGGTGGTGACCGAAGGCCAGATGATGCTGGTCGACGGCAGTCCGGTCCAGATCACGCAAGGGTGACGCCGTGAACATTCCGCACCTGTGCATCCAGCGGCCGGTCATGACCTCGATGGTCATGATCGCGTTGATCGTCTTTGG
The DNA here is from genome assembly GCF_058781105.1 of Rhodanobacter sp. FW510-R10. Classification (NCBI taxonomy): domain Bacteria; kingdom Pseudomonadati; phylum Pseudomonadota; class Gammaproteobacteria; order Lysobacterales; family Rhodanobacteraceae; genus Rhodanobacter; species Rhodanobacter sp. FW510-R10. The sequence goes on from NZ_JBYSWL010000001.1 coordinate 2,341,668, forward strand.
CATCGCGGCCTATCCGCAGTTGCCGGTGAACGAATTGCCGAACGTGGACTTTCCCACGATCAACATCAGCGCGAGCTTGCCCGGGGCATCGCCGGAAACCATGGCGTCGGCCGTTGCCACACCGCTGGAGGGCGCGCTGTCGCGGATTGCCGGCATCGACTCGATGACGTCCACCAGCGCGCTCGGCTCGACCTCGATCACGCTCACGTTCAACCTGGATCGCAACATCGACGGCGCGGCGCAGGACGTGCAGGCGGCCATTTCCTCCGCCACGCGCCAGTTGCCGCGCGACATGCCGTCGCCGCCGACGTACTTCAAGATCAATCCCGCGAACTCGGCCGTGCTGTACCTGGTGATGAGTTCGACGACGCTGCCGCTGACCATGGTCAACGAATACGCGGAAACCGAGCTGGCCCAGCAGCTGTCGATGATCGAGGGCGTGGCGCAGGTGAATGTGTACGGCTCGCAGAAATATGCCGTGCGCGTCAGTGTCGATCCCGACCGCCTCGCTTCGCGCGGCATTGGCATCGACCAGGTGCAGAGCGCGATTGCCAAGGCGAACGTCAACCAGTCGACCGGCTCCCTGTATGGCAACCGCCAGCAATTGCCGATACGCAGCGATGGCCAGTTGCAGCGTGCGGACGCCTACAACGACGTCGTCGTCGCCTATCGCGATGGCGCGCCGGTGCACGTCAGCGATATCGGCACCGCGCAGGACAGCGTGCAGGACGACCAGCGCGTGAGCCTGTACAACGGGCAGCGCGCGATCATCCTGGCGATCCAGCGCCAGCCCGGCGCCAATACCGTGGCGACGGTGGAGCGGGTCAAGGCGGTACTGCCGGCATTCCGCGCAGGCCTGCCGCCTTCGGTGTCGCTGAAAGTGCACTACGACCGTTCGCAATCGATCCGCGCGTCCGTGAATGACGTGCAGTTCACGCTGCTGCTGGCCGGTGTACTCGTGGTGTTCGTGATCTACCTGTTTCTGGGCAACCTGTCGGCCACCCTGATTCCGGCGGTCGCATTGCCAATCTCGATCCTGGGTACGTTCGGCGTGATGTATGCGCTCGGCTACAGCCTGGACAACCTGTCACTGCTGGCCTTGACGCTGGCCGTGGGCTTCATCGTGGACGATGCGATCGTCATGCTGGAGAACATCGTGCGCCACATGGAAGCTGGCGTGCCGCCGTATGAGGCAGCCGTGCGCGGCTCGGGCGAAATCAGCTCCACCATCATCTCGATGGTGCTGTCACTGATCGCGGTGTTCATCCCCGTGATGTTCATGGGCGGCATCGTCGGGCGGTTGTTCCACGAGTTTGCGATCGTGATCAGCGTGGCGATCCTGTTTTCCGGTCTCGTGGCCATCACGCTGACGCCCATGTTGTGCAGCCGCTTCGTCACCGCCGAGCGCGCCGGGCACGGCGACGGGCAACGGCGCAACTGGCTGGTCACCGGCTTCGACCGGGGTTTCAGTGCGGTGCGCGATGGCTATGTAAGCAGCCTGTCCTGGGCCATGCAGCGGCCCCACCTGGTGCTGGCGATGTTTGCCGCGTGCCTGGTGGCCACGGTGGGGTTGTTTTACCTCGTGCCCAAGGATTTCATCCCGGCCGGCGACAGTGGCCAGCTCCACGTGAACACCGAAGGGCCGCCAGACATCGCCTACGCCAGCATGGTCGAGCGCCAGGGCAAACTGGCGGACATCGTGGCCAAGGATCCCAATATCGCGAGTTATCTGTCCACGGTGGGTGGCGGCGGGCCGCGTTCCACGATCAACAACGGTTCGATCACCCTGGTGCTGAAGCCGGCCAGCGAACGCAAGCTCGATCCGGATGGCATCATTGCCGAGTTGCGCCCGAAGCTGGCCACGGTGCCCGGCATCCGCTCCTACATCCAGAACGAGCCGGCGATCCGGATTGGCGGCCGCATCTCCAAGGCCCAGTATCAGTACACCTTGCAGTCGGCCAACCTGGCGGAGTTGTACCAGTGGGGTGGCAAGGTCACCGACGCATTCCGCACGTTACCTGGGTTTGAGGACGTCACCAACGACCTCAACTTGAACAGCCCCTCGATCATGGTCGAGGTCGAACGCGACAAGCTGGCGCCGCTGGGTCTGACCATGGCCCAGGTGCAGAGTGCGCTGGGCGCCAGCTTTGGGCAAAACCAGGTATCCACCATCTACGGCGCGGCAACCCAGTATTGGGTGATCATGCAGGTGGCGCGCCCGTTGCAAAATGACCCCGGCATCCTGTCGCAGCTCTACGTCACGTCCGCTACCGGTGCGCTGGTGCCGCTCAATGCCGTGGCCACGTTCAAGCGCGTGCCGCAATCCTTGACCGTCAATCATCAGGGGCAGTTGCCGGCCGTGACGGTCTCGTTCAACCTTGCCCCCGGAGTCAGCCTGAGTACCGCGGTAACGCAAATCCAGGAGGCCGTTCGCAATATCGGCCTGCCGGCAACGGTCAGCGGCAGCGTGCAGGGTTCGGTCCAGGCATTCCAGCAGTCGATGCAGGGCATGAGCGTGCTGCTGCTGCTCGCAGTGTTCGTGATCTACCTGGTGCTGGGCATCCTGTACGAGAGTTTCATCCATCCTTTGACGATCCTGTCCGGGTTGCCGGCCGCGGCGGTTGGCGCCTTGTTCACCCTGCTGCTGTTTGGCGCCAACCTCGACCTGTTCGCGTTCGTCGGCATCATCATGCTGATCGGCATTGCCGAGAAGAACGCGATCATGCTGATCGACTTCGCGCTGGAGCGGCAACGCGACGAAGGCATGGCTCCGGCGCAGGCAATCTTCGATGCCTGCCGCGTGCGCTTCCGCCCGATCATGATGACCACCATGGCTGCGATGGCCGGCACCCTGCCAATTGCCATCGGTTTTGGCGCGGGCGCCGAGACCCGCCGTTCGCTTGGCCTGGCAGTGGTCGGCGGCCTGGTGTTCTCGCAGATCCTCACGCTGTACCTGACGCCGGTGATCTATCTCTACATGGATCGACTGCAGCAGCGCTTCCGACGCCGCGCCGGCAAGCCCGTCCCGGCGATGTAAGCCCCAAGCCGAGGACGCGGCCTTTCGTGGTCACCACTCGCGACCGCAGCTCCCGCTGCGGGACCTTGCCGTACCGGTAGTAGATCAAGAGCGTTTCGCCCTCCTTCGGCGCGCGAAAAAGCTCTTGATCGACTATCGAAAAAGCGCGAGCGGCAGCGGGCTTCGGCGACGGGCTGACGGGCCGCGAGACCAGGATCTGGCGAATCAGCCCCGTGGGGCGTAAGGGGTCTATTCCTCGACGGGGTCGCTGGCGAAAGCGCCGGGGCCGGAGCCGAAGTCACCGTCGGCCTGCGCCGCCATGTAGGAGAACGCGGCATAGACCGCGACGTTCTGTGCCAGTTCGGCGGGATCGATCTTGTCCAGCGTGTCGTTGGCGGTATGGTGCCAGTCGAAATAATGCGTGCCGTCCTGCACCAGGCTCAGCGCGGCCATGCCCTTGGCGTGCATCTGCGAAAGGTCTGAACCACCGCCACCCGGGTATTTGGCGTTGTACGCGACACCGAGTGGCGCCAGCACCTGTGCGATCTGCTCGATCGCGCCGCGTGCCTCGGGCTTGACGCTCGCCGTCATCATCCAGATCTTGCCGGCACCGAAATCGGACTCGGTGCCGAGCTGGAACTGCTTGACGTCCCTGGCATGCTTTTCGGCGTAGGCCTTGCCGCCCCACAGGCCCATTTCCTCGTTCGCGAACGCGATCACGCGGATCGTGCGCTCCGGGCGCTCCGGCAGGTCGCGGATCAGCTTGCCGGCGGCCATGGCAATGGCAACACCAGCCGCGTCGTCAATCACGCCCGTACCCGGATCCCAGGAATCCAGGCGGCCCCCGATGGCGACCACCTGGTTGGGATACTTGCGGCCGGTGATCTCACCGATCACGTTGGCGCCGGTGTATTCGCCGACGATGCCGCAATCCAGGTCGAGCTTGACGGTGACGGGTTTGCCATAGGCAAGGATGCGCTCGAGCTGATCGGCGTCGGGGTTGGACAGCGCCGCGGCCGGGATTGCGCCCTCGGCCTTGGTGAAGCCTGTGACCCCGGTATGCGCAATGCGCTGGTGCGCGTCGGTGCCAGCCGAGCGCAGCAGGTAGCCGGCCGCGCCCTTGGCCGCGGCGATGACCGGACCAGCGGTGCGCGCGGCCGAACCCATGCCGTAGTCGTGCCCGTCCTTTGCGCGCTGCATGCGGTAGCCGATGTAGACGATCTTCCCCTTCACCTGGCCTGGGTCCGCCGCCTTCAACGCATCCAGGCTGTCGAACTTCACCACCTGGGCGGTAAGCCCGCCTCTTGGCGTGCCGGGCGAGTAGCCCAGCGCAGTCAGCACCAGCGGCTGCGGGAATGGCGCGACGATGGCGCCGCTCTCGCCGCGGCGCTCCCACAACGGATAGGTGACGGGCTCGGTGTAGACCTTGTCGTAGCCGAGCGCCTTGAACTTCGCGAGCGTCCAGTCGCGCGCGCGCTGGTCGCCGGCGCTGCCAGCCATGCGGGGACCGACCTCGGTGGTCAGCGACTCGACGATGCGGTAACCGGTGTCGTCGTGCAACGCCTGGTCGCGCAGCTGTTCGGCCGTCTTGACGGCCGCGGCAGGTATCGTCGTGGTACTGGTGGCGCTGGCGATGGCGGACGCCAGTAACGTGCTGCCGAGCAGTAGGGCAAGTGGGAGATGGCGCATCGGGTGTTCCCGTTCTAGGAACGCCGATTATGCCCGAGTTGGGCGCCCCGTCCTGCTCCGGGTGTCCGGAGCAGGACGGGGCGTTCTCGCTTGGCCCAGTCTGGCGCGACCCCGGCCGCCGTATGTGCCGCAGGCGCTAGGGCTTATTGCTCTTCAGCAGGTCGCGAATCTCGGTCAGCAGGGCGACGTCGGCTGGTGGCGGGGCCGGTGCGGCCTCGGCCTTTCTTTGCATACGGTTCATGGCCTTCATCACCATGAAGATCGCAAAGGCGATGATGATGAAGGTGATCACCGTGTTGATGAAGGCGCCGTAGTTGATCGCCACCTCGGTGATCTTGTGCGCGGGATCGCTGTCGTCAGCAGGCCGGATGACCCACCGCAACTTGGCAAAATCAATGCCGCCCGTGATCCAGCCGATTGGCGGCATGATCACGTCCTCGACCAGCGAGGTGACGATCTTGCCGAACGCGGCGCCGATGACGATACCGATAGCCATGTCCATCACGTTGCCGCGCATGGCGAAGGCCTTGAATTCCTGCAGCATGCTCATCTTGGATGCTCCCTGGTTGTGACTGGTGGCGCCAGGAATGTACTGCTTTATGGCAACCAGTGGCGACAACGCGCCGGGTCGGCTTCAGATGATGCGGGTGTGGAGCTCGGCCACGTCGACGAGTTCGGCGTGCAACTGGTCGCCACGCTGCAGTGCCGCGACCCCAGACGGGGTGCCAGTGAAGACCAGGTCGCCGGCGTGCAGTTCGAACAAGGTCGAGAGCGCCACGATGATTGCCGGTACGTCATGGATCATCTCCGCCAGCGTGGCTTGCTGGCGCACGGCACCGTTGACGCTCAGGCGCAGCACGGTCGAGCCGTCCACGTGGGCGGCGCTGGCCGGCTGCAGCGTGGACAGCGGTGCGGAGTGGTCGAAGGCCTTGGCGATTTCCCAGGGATGGCCTTTGGCCTTGACCTGGCGCTGCAGGTCGCGCCGGGTCAGGTCCAGGCCGACGGCATAGCCGAAGATCAGCTCCGGCACGCGGGCCACGGCAATGTCGCGGCCGCCGCCGCCCAGGGCCACCACCATTTCGACCTCGTGGTGCAGCTCGGAGGTCAGCGGCGGATAGGGGACATCGGCGCCGTCGCTGACGATCGCATCAGCCGGCTTGCAGAAGAACATTGGCGTGCCGACTTCGGGTGTGACGCCCATTTCCCGCGCGTGCTCGGCGTAGTTGCGGCCGATGCAGAAGACGCGGTGCACCGGGTAGCGCTGGTCGCTGCCCTGGATTGGCAGGCTGGGGGTCGGCAGCGGCGTGAAGGCGTAGGTCATGGTGCGTGAGGTTAGCACGCGGACGCCAGCCGACGGCACGGCTGGCGTCAGGCGACGCGCTTGACCAGGCGGTAGGCGGCGTTATGCAGCGCCGTCACGCCTTGCGCGGCGAAGCTTGGCTGGGCGGCCAGGATGTCTTCGCGCTCAAGCAGCTCGACGTGCCAATCGGCATCGAACAGGCGGTGCACTTCAGCATCGTCAACCGCAAATGGCGGGCCGTCCATTTCGCCGGGAGGATAGCTCATGGTGACCAGCAATCCGCGACAGCCACCAGGCAGCTTGCCGTAGACCTCGTGCACGTAGCGCTCGCGCATGGGCGCGGGCAGCGCAATCAGGGCGGCGCGGTCGTAGAAGGCGCCGCAGCTTTCCAGCGTGGCCGCGTCCACGTCGAAGATGTCGCCGTTGATGATCTCGAGCGAGGCAGCGGTCCAATGCACGCCGTCGGGCTCGTGGCGCGAGCGCGGCGTCAGTTCGTTCTCGGCAAACAATTGCTCGACGGCGAGTGGCGACAATTCCACGCCCAGCACCAGGCATTCTTGCGCCGCCAGCCAAAGCAGGTCCGCGGACTTGCCGCACAGCGGCACCAGCACCTTGGTGCGCGGCGGTATTTCCAGCGTGGGCCAATGCTTCATCAGCAAGGGCAGCGGTTTCCCGTGGTGCCAGCCGATGCGGCCCTCGCGCCAACGCTCCAACCAATAGGCTGCAAACATCCCGGGCATCCTCCATCAGGGCGCGACTGCCGCGCCGTGCCAGGCCATTCCGCGCCGAGGTGACATCGGATTGCGGCCGTGCGAAGGGTACAGGCTAGCACCGGCGCGGGCTGCTGCGTGGCCCGGCGACCCCTGGCCAGGGTCGTGGCGCTATGCCGTGGCCGCCGCGATCAAGGCAGCAAAAGGAATGGACATGTCAATGTGCTTCATGCGGGCCGCTCAATGCGCGAAGAGCCGGCTGAGGTCCTTGAACGCCTTGAATTCCAGGGCGTTGCCGCAGGGATCAAACAAGAACATGGTGGCCTGTTCGCCGACCTGGCCGCGGAAGCGCACATGCGGTTCGATCGCAAAGTGGATGCCGGAGGATTTCAGGCGCTCGGCCAGCGCTTCCCATTGCTCCCAGCCAAGCACGATGCCGAAATGCGGCACCGGCACGGCATCGCCATCGACCACGTTGGTGTGGGCGTGGGCCTGCTCTGCCGTCTTTGGGTGCTGGTGGATCACCAATTGGTGCCCATAGAAATCGAAATCCACCCACTGCGCGCTCGAACGGCCTTCGGCGAGGCCGAACACCACGCCGTAAAAGCGCCGGGCCGCGGCGAGGTCGTCGACGGGGATGGCGAGGTGGAACGGTGACAGGCTCATTGGCAGATTCCGGATCGGGCAGCAGGCGCAAGGATTATTACAGCGCATCCGTGCGCCGGTGCCCACTGCCCGGCGTATTGGTCGGAGTGCCGGCGGCGCCGCGGGCAAAAAGGGAGGACAGAAGGCAGCCCGATCAACTACCTCCGCCCTCCGGCCGCAATCAGTCCTCGCCCATGCCCTCGGCCGGCGCGCGCGGGCTACCCGCGTGCACAGTGTCCTCGATGCGCTGGCCAAGTTCGGCGTCAACGTTTTTCCAGTAGGCGAAGGCGCGTTCCAACACCGGACTGCGCACGCCACCCAGCAGGCTGCCGGCAACCTGGTCGACGAACTGCGCACGCTGGGCGTCGTCCCACACCTCGCGCACCAAGGTGCCGGCCTGGCCGAAGTCGTCGTCTTCGGCGTGTAGCGTATAGGCGCTGCGCACCATCGCACCATCGGCCTCCCAGCCGTTTTCCTCCGGGCCGGTCTCGTCGGCCCAGGCACGGCCGCCACTGTTTGGCGCGTGCACCGGGGCATTGCCGCTGTGGTGGTAGGCCATCTGGCCGTCGAACATATAGGTGTTCACCGGCACTTTGGGTTGGTTTACCGGCAGCTGGTGGAAGTTCGTGCCGATGCGGTTGCGTTGGGCATCGGCGTAGGCAAACGCACGGCCAAGCAACATCTTGTCCGGTGACAGGCCGATGCCGGGCACGGTGTTGCCAGGGGAGAACGCTGCCTGCTCGATCTGGGCGAAAAAGTTCTCCGGATTGCGGTTCAGGGTCATCGTGCCGACCTTGATCAACGGGTAGTCCTTGTGTGGCCAGACCTTGGTGAGGTCGAATGGATTGAAGCGATAGTCTTTCGCCTCGGCGTAGGGCATGACCTGCACCGAGAGCTCCCATGCAGGGAATTCGCCGCGCTTGATCGCGTTGAAGAGATCGGCACGGTGGTAGTCGGCATCCTTACCGGCCATCGCCGCGGCCTCGGCATTGTTGAAGAAGGCCATGCCTTGGCGGGTGTGGAAGTGGTACTTCACCCAGAACTTCCCGCCCCTGGCGTTGATCCACATGTAGGTGTGTGAGCCGTAGCCGTTCATGTGCCGCCAGGTGCGCGGCAGGCCCCGTTCGCCCATGAGGTAGGTGACCTGGTGCGCGGTTTCCGGATTGGCCGTCCAGAAGTCCCACTGCATATGGTTGTCGCGGAGGCCTGAATCGGGCAGGCGCTTCTGGCTGCGGATAAAGTGCGGAAACTTCATCGGGTCGCGCACGAAAAACACCGGGGTGTTGTTGCCGACCAGGTCGTAGTTGCCTTCGTCGGTATAGAACTTCAGCGAGAAGCCACGCACGTCGCGCCAGGTGTCGGGGCTGCCCGACTCGCCGGCTACGGTGGAGAAACGTGCCAGCATCTCGGTCTTGGCGCCCTTTTGGAACAGCGCGGCCTTCGTGTACTTCGACACATCCTCGGTGGTCTCGAAGACGCCGAACGCACCAGCGCCCTTGGCGTGCGGCTGGCGCTCCGGTACCTTCTCGCGGTTGAAGTGCGCCATCTGCTCCAGGAAATGCACGTCGTGCAGCAGAATCGGGCCATTCGGGCCAATCGTCAGTGAGTTGCGGTCGCTGCCTGCCGGAGCGCCGGCACCGGTGGTGGAACCGCCTTGGGGCTTGTGCGGATGCGAGGACATGGACTTGCCTCCTGGGGTGATGGAAGCCGGGGCACCGGCTGGTGAGTCGCCTTCCTGGAGTCTGCCCTCAAATGCCCCGCAGGGCCATTCGGTATTGTCAATGGGCACGATAGGTGAGGCGAACGGCGCGTGCCGGCCCGCTCGATTCAGCGCCAACCGGGCCGCCCCCGGCTTGCAGCCGGGTACCTGCGTTACTGGTTGCCAGTAGCCGAGGTTGCCGGGCGGGTGCGCGTCCCCTCGCCGCGGAACAGTGTGTACGCGAACACGGCAGCCACAAGCGCGGCCACGCCAAACAGCAACAGCGCCGCGGTGAACCCAAGCGTCAAGGCAGCTTGGAATACCAGGCTGCCCAGCCCGAAACCGCCAAACAGAGAAAACGCCATGACTGCGACGGCCTGACCCCGTCCACCCCCAAGGTCTGTAGTGATTGCCGCCAGTTGCGGGTGGGTAAGGTCGAAACCGAGCGACAGGAGAATGATGGCCACGCGCACGCCTGGAAGCGGCATGGGCAACGCGAGCAGCACGGCACAGACGCCGGTGAGCGCCACCCCGCCGGGGATGATCAGCGCGCGCCCAAAGCGATCGGCCAGCTTGCCGATCACCGGGCCAAACAACAGGCCCGGTACGCCGTAACCAAGCAATACCAGGCCAATGCCAGTCTCACCCAGCCCGAATCGCCGATGCAGATACACCCCAAGCCAGGTGAACACCCCCGATTGCAGCACCGCGTTCAACAACACATAACCATAGGTACGGCGTCCGCGCGCCGACGCCAGGAGCCGCCGGTAGCCGGTGACCACCGCCGACCAGGGCTCCGTGCCGGTGATGCTGCGCGGCAGTGCGGTCGAGGTAAGCATCACCAGCAGCAGGAGCGCGCAGCAGCCAGCGACAATCAGGAACAGCAAACGCCAGCCGACCAATGGTTCGAGGAGGGCCCCCACGGCAGCGCCGGCGGCCGTCCCGCCTGCGATCGAGCCGAAGAACCAGCCGACTGCCCGGCCGCGGCGGTTGAACGGCACGACGTCGCCAATCAGCGTCAGGCAGATGGGCACGATCCCGGCGGCGGCAAGTCCGGTTGCCACGCGCCAGGCGATGAACGTACCCACGTGGTGCGCGGTTGCGGTGAGCGCGGTCAGGGCGATGAAGATGACCAGCGAACCCAAGATGACCTGGCGCCTGCCGATTCGATCGGACCAGGGTCCAACCCACAGTGTCGCGATCGCTTCGGGCAGGACATAGGCGGGTACGGCAATCCCCACCCAGCTGACGCTGCTGGCAAACACGGCGGTCAGCCGCGGGATCAGTGGCGCGACCATGAAGGTTTGCACAAACACCATGAAGGCAGCGGCGCAGAGTGTCGGCAGCATCCAGCGTGGCGCCGCCGCATCCAGCCGGCCGGCTGGAGAGGTCATTGGTGCGGCGTTCAAGATGGAAGTCCAGGCGCGGGGCGCGCGCTCCCGCAGCGATTCGCCATGAGCGGATGCACGGCGACCGAGCGCGGATCAGTGCGAGTCGCAGGCAATGAAGTGGGCTGCCAACGTCGTCATCCCGTCCAGGGGATCGTTCAGGGCAAAGTGGCGAGTGTCGAGCCACAACAACCCGACATCAGGGACGTCGCACGGGTACGCCCGTACACCAGCGCCAGGGATCTTCGTTGGCATGGAATCGCCTCTTTATCCGTACTTGCAATGGCGCCATCTTGGCTCCGTCTTTATAATGCGTCAATACATTAGTACTGGGGATGGGCGGCGTCTGCGGCGACTGGTTGATGTACGCTGCATTGGCCTTGGCCGCCGCCGACGTCTCCCCGGAGCTTCCGCATGACCGACCCCGCCCGCTTCCCGCTGCTTGGCGAACCGCTGGCGCTCGACCTGGTCAACACGCGCGCGCTGCGACGTGGTGTGGTGGTGGATTTCCTCGACCGGCCTGCAGCGCTCTCCGCCTGGTTGCGTGTCGAGCGCAATCGCGTGGAATGGCGCGGACGGGCAACGCAGTCTGACCTGGCGGCGCTGCGTGCGCTGCGTGATACGCTCGATCATCTGTTGCTGGCTTACCTGGCGGGTGTGGGTCCGCCGGACGGTGCGCTGCACGCGCTCAACCGTGCGTTGGCTGGTACGCGCGGAAGCGTCCGACTGGAATGGACGCGGTCCGGGCCACGCAAGGCCGGCGCGGCCGCCGGCGCTGTGCGCGATCGGTTGTTGTGCACCCTGGCGCTGGACGCCTTGGAACTCTTGACCGGCCCTGCCGCGGCGAAGCTGCGCGCGTGTAGGCACCCGGATTGTCGGATGCTGTTCGTCGCGACCAATCCCAGGAGGCAATGGTGCTCGAGCGCGACGTGCGGCAACCGCGCACGCGTCAGCCGGCACTACGCGCGGGTTGACAAGGGGTGACGAAGGGGGCTCGTCTTTGCCGGGCCCGCCGCTATCATCCAGCCACGCCCTCCAGGAACACGCCATGCGTACACGCACCCTTGGCCGCAGCGGCCTTACCGTCTCCGCCCTCGGCTTTGGCTGCATGGGACTGAACTCCGATTACGGCGTGGGCCTCGCCAAGCACGACGCCATTGCCCTGATCCGCGCCGCGGCGGATTGCGGGGTCACATTGTTTGATACGGCCGAGGTCTACGGTCCGTATACCAACGAGGAACTGGTGGGCGAGGCGCTGGCACCGATCCGCGACCAAGTGGTGGTTGCGACGAAGTTTGGGTTTCGCAGCGACGATTTGGCCGCCGGCGTGGACAGCCGCCCCGAACACATCCGCGCCGTCGCCGAAGCGTCGCTGCGGCGCCTGCGCACGGACCGCATCGATCTCTTCTACCAACATCGCGTGGACCCGGCCGTGCCCATGGAGGACGTGGCGGGAGCGGTCAGGGACCTGATCGCCGAAGGGAAGGTGGGACATTTCGGGCTTTCCGAGGCGGGAGAAGTGTCAATCCGCCGCGCGCATGCGGTACAGCCGGTCACGGCGCTGGAAAGCGAATACTCGCTGTGGTGGCGGGAACCCGAACACGGCACCTTGGCGGTTTGCGAGGAACTGGGCATTGGCTTTGTGCCGTTCAGTCCGTTGGGCCGGGGCTTCCTCACCGGCAAGATCGATGCGGACACGACGTTCACCGCCGATGATTTTCGCAATGGCCTGCCGCGGTTTACACTGGCTGCGCGCAAGGCGAACCAGGTACTGCTCGATACGCTCGGCCGCTTTGCCGCCGACCGAGGCGCGACGCCGGCCCAGGTCGCCCTGGCCTGGCTGCTGGCGCAGAAGCCGTGGATCGTGCCCATTCCCGGCACCACGCGACTGTCCCGTCTCAAGGAAAATCTTGCCGCGGCAGAGATCGAACTGGGTGATGATGAGGTCGCACGGCTGGGTGCGGCGTTCGCGGCACTGCCGGTGGAAGGCGACCGCTATCCGCCGCAACTGGCCGCCCAAGTCGGCAAGTAAAGGGCGTGGCAAATTAAGTTGCAGCTAAATTTGCCACGTCCTCTTTATTTCGATTTGGCCGCGCCCTTTATTTTTACCGCCAGTTGGCGTGCACCTCCCAGAATGCCACCGCACGCCAGTATGCGTCGCGGTCCAGCGGCATGCCTGAGCCGCCTTCGGTGACGCCCAGTGCATTGCGCAGCATGGTGATCGGTACCATCGGAAGCTCTTCAGGCCGCGTGGTATACAGGCAACCAACCACGCCCCAGTCTGCGTTGATGGGCGACCCTTCCTTGGCAAGTTGCTCGCGGCTGTAGAGGATCGGCAACAGGTAATTTGCGACCGGCGGCTCAATGCCCTCGAACCAGCGCACCAGCACCGGCAGTTCTTCGCGCGTGCGAGCCTCGTAGGCTGAGCGCAGCAGGTGACGGTTGGCATCGGTGATCGGTACGGCGGTGCAGCGCGTGGACGTCCAGTTGCGGTGCACATGCAAGCGACAGAATGGCGCGTAGCCTTCCAGCACCGCTTGCGGGGTTTCGGTATTGAGGCGCAGCGCGAATTCCTCCGCGCTGCAATCCTGGATGGCACTGCGGCGATGGTCCCGCGGAAACAGTCGGGTGCGCGCAAAGGGAGTGAGAACGATGGACATGGTGGTGGCCGCGCGGAATCAGCGCACGAGGCTAGGATTCGGATCGTAGAAATGCAAACCGCTGCGACCTCGCCTGGGTGGACTGGAAGGCCTGCGCGTAGGCTGCCGATCCGCAGCACGGATCCTGGGCTCCTGGGGCCATGCCCCCGCCTCGACCTGGTGCTGGGCTGCTACGCCATCCGCACGGACCCAGGCAAAAAAAAGCGTCCCGTGCAACGCGGGACGCTTTTTATGACGTTGGCGAACGTCTAGCTCAAGCGCTGTTCACGCCTCTTGAGCCAGCAGCCCGACCCGAAGAGAAGGAGCCCCAGCGCAAACATGCCTGCGACACCCGGTTCAGGCACGCCGATCGGGTTGGCACTGAACGCGACGTTGTCGAACTCGAAGGCATACGACGAGCTGGTTGCGACGACGCGGTCGAATGGTGAGCTGAAATTGATGTTCACATAGAACGTGCCTGACGCGCCCTGGTTTCCGTTCGCCAGCGTGGTGACGTCATTGCCGGTGAACGTGGCAATCGCCGTGGCACCATTGAAAAACGTCAGCGTGTTGTAGCTGTCCACGGACCCCCACAACAGGCCCATGTACCTCTCCAACCCTGGGAACGCCAGCGTCACACCAGCGCCGGAAGAAGTTCCAGTGGAGCCGCTGGTCAGGTAGGTCGTGGCATCTGCGCCGTCCGGTTCGCCACCAAAGTTGAGACCGTTGTTGCCAGACAGGAACGGCGCCGCGTACACGCCGCTTGCCGAACCCTGTACTGCCTGGGCATCGGGTGAGAACGAGGCCACGATCCCGCTAGGCGTCGTGCCGCCTGCGCTGCCCAAGGCGAGCGAGTCGAAGGTTTCATAGTAGTCGGCGCCGGCGGGAGCGCCGCCGACCGAGGCGGAAAGGATGGCGGTCGCGCTTGCCGTAGCCGCCACGCCCATACCCGCCAAAAGCGCCACCGCGGCCAACAGCGACTTGAAACCCGTGGTTCGCCGTCCGCTCTGCACGTGCTTGTTCATGTCACTTCCCTTGTAAGGTGATTAGGCGCGATACCGGTCCGCGCGTACTTGACGCTTTCAACATCATTTGACAGCCCGCTCAGTCAAGCACCCTTCATGCCAAAACGAGATGTTATTGATTTGCATGGATACCGTGATGACGCATCAGTCAGGACGCTCGTAAATATGTAAATTTTCCCGACAAGGGATGGTGGTTTGGCCTCACTTGCAGGATCACTGCGTGCTCGGCTACGTCGACGTCTGTTCGCGCGCGGACCTCCCCGACGTCGCCGAACTTTACCGCAGCGCCGACCGGGCGCTGGTGCGCACCAGCGCCCGTCCCCTTTGTTTCACTTTATTTGACGAACTGGAGACGCGCCAACTCGGCGTACAGGCCGCCTTCGGCAAGCAGGCTTTCGTGCGTGCCCTGGGCCACGATGCGGCCAGCATCCATGACCACGATGCGGTCGGCGCGCTGCACGGTCGCCAGTCGGTGGGCGATCACCAGGGTCGAGCGGCCCTGCTCGAGGCGCTGCAGCGCCTGCTGGATGGCCGCTTCGGACTGTGCGTCGAGCGCGGAGGTGGCTTCGTCCAGCAAGAGCAGCGGCGCATCGCGCAGGATCGCGCGGGCAATCGCGATGCGCTGGCGCTGGCCACCGGACAGGCGCACCCCACGTTCGCCAAGCTCGGCGGCATAGCCGCCTTGCATGTCGCTGATGAACTCGTGGGCTTCGGCGGCGTGCGCGGCAGCGCGCACTTCCGCATCGCTCGCATCCTGCCGCCCGAAGCGGATGTTGTCGGCGGCGGTACCGGCAAAGATGGCCGTTTCCTGCGGCACCAGGGCGATGGCGCCGCGCAGCTCGGGCAGGGCCAACTTGCGCAGGTCGATGCCATCGAGCGTGATGCGGCCGGATTGCGGGTCGTAAAAGCGCAGCAGCAGGGACAGCACTGTGCTTTTGCCGGCGCCCGAGGGACCGACCAGGGCCACCGTCTCGCCGGGCGCGATGGCGAGCTCGAAATCCTCGAGCGCGGCTGTGTCCGGGCGCGTCGGATAATGGAAGCCGACGTGTTCGAAATGCAGCGCACCGCGCACCGGTCGCGGCAAGGCCAAGGGCCGGTCCGGGCTGGTGATCTCCGCGCGTTCGGCAAACAGCTCGCCGATGCGTTCCATGGCGCCGGCCGCGCGCATGACATCGCCCCACACTTCGGACAATCCCGCGATCGACCCGGCAGCAAACACCGCATAGAGCACGAATTGCCCGAGCACGCCGGCATCCAGGGTGTGCGCCAACACGTCGCGCGCGCCGGCCCACAGTACGAGGGTGATGGCACCGAAAAACAGGACGATCACCACCGCGGTGAGCCAGGCGCGCATGCCGATGCGCTGGCGCGCGCTGTCCAGCGCACGAAGAATCGCCAAGCCGTAGCGCCGACTCTCGATGTCCTCGCGCGCGTAGGCCTTGACGGCCGGGGCGGCGTTCAGCGTTTCGTTGGCCAGCGCCGCCGCGTCGGCCAGGCGATCCTGGCTGGCGCGCGAGAGTTTCTGTACGCGCCGTCCGAAGAGCAGGATCGGCACCATCACCAACGGAATCACCAGTCCGGTCAGGCCGGCGAGGCGCGGGCTGGTCCACACCATCATGGCGCTGGCCCCAAGCAGCATGACCAGGCTGCGCAGGGCCACGGAGATGCCCGAACCGACCAGCGCCTGCACCACTTCAGTGTCCGTGCCCAGCCGCGAGATCAGCTCGCCGACCCGGCTGCGCTCAAAAAAGCCGACGTCCAACTTCACCACATGCGCGTACAGTTGCCCGCGCAACGACGCCAGCGCCCGCTCCCCGAGCAGGGTGATGCAAAAATAGCGGGCCGCAGTCGCAAAGGCGAGTACCAGGGCAACGCCAAACAGGCCCAGGAAAATCTCGTTGAGTGCTGCCGCGTTGGAATCGCTGAAGCCCTCGTCGATCACGTGGCGCACGGCCAGCGGCAACACCAGGGTTGCGCCGGACGAAGTGACCAGGAACACCAGCCAGCCGATGGCCAGCAGCCAGTGTGGCTTGACGAACGGCCACAGCAGACGCAGCGCGCCCAGGCGGCGGGTGGGGCGTGCGGGGCCGTCGGTATCAGTCATGCGTACTCGCAGGGTGCGGCGGGAACGGGCCGTCGCGGAGGAATGGTATTGGGTTCGCGACCGAATGGCACTGCCGCGCTGCCTCTCGCCAGCCCAACGTCATCTTCGCGGGGGCGAGAGGCACATCGCAATGTCGGATGCCGATCATCCTGTGGCTTTGGTTGGCGATGCCAGTGCGGGCTCATTTTCACGTGGGGTACGTGCGGCGCGGTTCAATGGCCTGTCAGCCTGGCGTGGACGCGAATCGAACCTCAACGCTGCGGCCGGCTTGGTAGCATGGCGGCTTGACCGTCGACCGCCGAGTGTCCATGTCCAACAATGATGTCTTGCGCGCCGTGCGCTATATGCTCGGCCTGAGCGATACCAAGCTCACCCGGATCATTGCGCTGGCCGACCCCTCGCTGGTGCTTGGTCGCGAGGACGTGCAGGTGTTGCTCAAGAAGGACGATGAACTTGGCGCCAAGGCTTGCAGCGACCGCGTGCTGGCGGCGTTCCTGGATGGCCTGGTTACCAGCCTGCGCGGACCCGATCCCAGCCGAGCGCCGCGCCCGCCGGAGAAGCGCATCGACAACAACATGGTGCTGAAGAAGCTGCGCGTGGCGTTCAAGCTGCAGGACGCGGACATGCACGAGATTCTGGCCGCCGCCGGCATGCCGGTCTCCAAGCCCGAGATGAGCGCGCTGTTCCGCCAGCCCGGGCACAAGAACTTCCGTCCCTGCGGCGACCAATTGCTGCGCCACTTCCTGCGCGGATTGACGTTGCGCGTGCGCGGCACGGACTGAATCGCGGGCGGTTGTTGGTGTGGCTCAGCCCTCGTACATGACCATGAGGCGTGGCTCGGTCATGTCGGCAATGGCGCTGCGGATGCCTTCGCGGCCGAAGCCGGAGAGCTTGACACCGCCGTAGGGCATGTTGTCGACGCGAAAACTGGGGATGTCGTTGACGATCACGCCGCCTTGTTCCAGCTCGCTCCAGGCGCGCATGGCGTGGTCCAGGCTGTCGGTGAAGATGCCGGCCTGCAGGCCGTAGTCGGAGTCGTTGACGCGCGCCAGGGCGTCGTCGAACGCGTTGTAGCGCGAGAGCAGGGCGACCGGGCCGAACGCTTCCTGGCAACTCAGTCTGGCGTCGCCGGGCACGTCCTCCATCAGCGTTGCCTCCAGCATATTGCCCTTGCGCTTGCCGCCGCACAGCAGCTTCCCGCCGGCCGCGCGCGCTTCCCCGATCCAGCCCTCCAGGCGCGTCGCGGCCGCCTCGTCGATCATCGGCCCGATGAAGGTTTCTTTTTTCTTCGGATCGCCAGCGACGAGCTTGCGCGTCGCGGCGACCAGGCGTCGCTTCAGCGCGTCGTAGATCCCGTCGTGGGCATAGATGCGTTGCACGCCGATGCAGCTTTGCCCGGATTGGTAGAACGCGCCAAACAGCAGGCGCTCGACCACGCGCTTCAGGTGCGGGCCCTGGTCCGCGTCGACAATGCAGGCCGCGTTCCCGCCAAGTTCCAGCACGACCTTCTTGCGCCCGGCGCGCGCCTTGAGCTGCCAGCCAATCTGGCCGCCGGTGAAGGACAGCAATTTGAAACGCTCATCCTCGACCAGCGGTGCAGCGTGCTCGCCGTCCAGGGTCAGGATCGAGAACGCGCCGGCGGGCAGGTCGGTCTCGGCCAGGACCTCGCCGATGATCAGCGCGCCGACCGGCGTCCTCTCGGCGGGCTTGAGCACGAATGGGCAGCCGGCGGCAATGGCCGGCGCCACCTTATGTGCGACCAGGTTCAGCGGGAAATTGAACGGCGTGATGCATGAGACCGGGCCGATCGGCACGCGTCGAGTGTAGCCATGATAGCCGTCCAGGCGGCTGGCAAGCTCCAGCGTGATCGTCTCGCCGTCGATGCGCACGGCTTCCTCGGCCGCGATGCGGAACGTCTCGATCAGGCGGGTCACCTCGCCGGCGGCATCCTTGATTGGCTTGCCAGCCTCGATGCACAACGCCTCGGCCAGCTCGTCGCGGCGCGCGGCGAAGCGCTGCGCGCAGTGCTGCAGCACCGCCTGGCGTGCCCAAGGCTTGAAGCGGCGCATCGGCGTGGCGGCCTTGACGGCCGCGGCAATGGCCTTCTCCACCGCGCGCTCATCGGGCACCGCCACGCGCGTCGCCACTTTGCCGGAGTACTTGTCGCGCACCTCGAACATGGTCTTCGAACTTTGTGGACGATTGGCGAGGTAATACGGATAGGTCTTGGCGAGCATGGCGGTTCCTGACGCGGCTGTGGCGAGTCATGATCTTGCGCCCACGCGCGTTGCCAAGGCGTTGAGGCTCAGCCGCGCGCCGGCCCGGGCAATGCGCCCGCCATTCCCGCGAAAGCCTGTCCTCGTCGTTCCCGCGAACGCCTGTCCTCGTCGTTCCCGCGAACGCGGGAACCCAGTTCAACAACTCCTTCCTCACCATTCCCGTGGCGCGTGACGCCAGCGAGCCCCTACGAAGCTGGCGCCTCGTCCAGCACCTGTACTGCCAGCTCGCCATCGACCAGGCGGGCCCGCAGCGTCGCGCCGACCGCCACGCCCCGCGCCGAGCGCAGGATCTGGCCGCCGCCATCGAACACGATGGCGTAGCCGCGCTCCAGCGTGGCCAGTGGGCTCACTGCATGCAGCGCGCGCGCCGCGCCTTGCAACCGCGCCTGCGCGCGTTCGTCGCGCTGCTGCATCGCCCGCTGCAGGCGCCGCCGCTGTTCGTGCAGGCGCTGCGCCAGCAGCGGCAGCAGATGCCGCGGGTGCCGGGCCAGCAGGCCGCTGTGCAGCTGGTCGAGCCGGCGGTGGTCGCGCTCGGTGCGCGCGCGCATGCTGCTGGCCAGTCGGTGGTGCAGGTGGGCCAGGCGCTCCCGGTCGCGCGCCAGGCGTGCTTGCGGGCGCTGGTTGCGCAGCCGGGCCAGCAAGAGGTCCAGGCGCTGCTGGCGTTCCTGGTGCCGATTGCGTTGCCGGTCCAGCAGCCGCCGCTGCCAGTCGCGCAGTTGGCGCCCGATGGCGAGCACGTCCGGCACCAGCAGCTCCGCTGCCGCCGACGGCGTGGGCGCGCGCAGGTCGGCGACGAAATCCGAAATGCTGAAATCAATCTCATGTCCGACTGCCGAGACGACGGGTACCGGACTCGCATAGATGGCCCGCGCCACCGCCTCCTCGTTGAAAGCCCAGAGATCCTCCAACGAACCGCCACCGCGGGTCAGCAGCAAGACGTCGTAGCGCCCGCAGAGCGAAGCCTTGCGCAGCATGCTGACGATGGCTGGCGGTGCCTCGCGACCCTGCACTGGCACCGCAAGCACGTCCACCTCGGCCAGCGGCCAGCGCCGCGACAACACGCTGATGACATCGCGCACGGCCGCCCCGGTCGCGGAGGTAATCACGCCGATGCGGTGGGCGAAGCGCGGCAGGTGACGTTTGCGTTCGGCGATGAACAAGCCTTCGGCAGCCAGCTTGGCCTTGAGCTCCTCGAAGGCGCGTTGCAGGGCGCCGGCGCCGGCCGGTTCCATGTATTCGGCCACCAACTGGAATTCGCCCCGTGGCTCATACAGACCGACGCGCGCGCGCAGCAGCACCTGCAGGCCGTCGGCCGGCTTGAAGCGCAGGCTCATGCACTGTTGCCGGAACATGGCGCAGCGCACCTGCGCCGCCTTGTCCTTCAGGGTGAAGTAGAGATGTCCCGAGGCAGGCCGGGAGACGTTGGAGAGCTCACCCTCGATCCACACCTGGGGCAGGGCATCGCCCAGCAAGTCGCGGACCAGCCGGTTCAGCGCCGTGGGAGTGAGGATGTGGCGCGGTGGCGCGGCTTCGATGCTGGACATGGCCAGGGGAGCCTAGCACGCCATGTGCGGGCTCCCACGAAATAAAGGATCGGACCTCAGCGCGTATCGCTTTCTGGCGGGTGCGCACGCTGGTGGCGGCGATACTTGCGCCAGCTGGCGATCGCCAGGTTCAAGGCAAACCATGCCGCGATCACACCTAGCGGCCAACCAATCCACGCGGGCCACAAGATGGCAGTAGCGGCAAACACGGCGAGCACCGTGGCCGTCGCCAGCATGGGTCCGCCGGAGACGCTGTCGAGCACGCGTTGGTTGCGCAGTACCGAGCCCATCCGGTTCGCCACGCGCAACGCGCCAACTGCCGCGCGACTCGAGCTGCCGCCGCCACGGAGCCGGGCTGGCCGGCGTTGGCTGCTGCGCACGGCGGCATCCGTGGTATGCAGCGCGCGGTGGCGGTGTGGTGCCAGCACGATCTCCGTGGCGTTTTCCAGGTCGCGTTCGTATTGCCGGGCAAGCTGGCCGGCGAAACCGGCATCCTCCACCGCGACGTCGATTTCGAAATTGCCAAGCCAGCTCGCGATGTTGAGGTTGGATGAGCCGACGCGTGCCCACTGCGCATCTGCCACCGCAGTTTTGGCATGCAGCATCGAGCCGTTCCACTCGAAGACCCGGATCCCCTCCTGCAGCAGCGGGCGGTAGCCCGCGCGGGACATCCCGGCGACCACCGCCAGGTCGCTGTTGCCCGGCACCAGCAAGCGCACGTCGACGCCGTCGCGAGCCGCCGCAAGCAAGGCCTGCACGTAGGGCGCGAGGCCGACGAAATACGCGTCGGTGAGCCACAGCGTCTTGCGCGCCATGGCGGCTATGAGCTGGTCGAGCCGGTACATGCCGGCCGTGCTGGGCTGGGTGGCGATGACCCGCAGCGCGATCGAGCCGGCCGGTTCGGCGGCGCTGAGCAGGCGCGGGAAGTGTGGTAGCGGGTCGCCGGCCGTACTCCAGCTGTCGGCGAACGCGGCCTCGATTTCCGCCACGGCCGGGCCGCGCACGGCCACCCCGGTATCGCGCCAGGGCGGGATCTGGTGGCTGGGATCACCAAGCCATTTGTCGCTGATGCACACGCCGGACAGGAAGCCATGCACACCGTCGACCACCAGGACCTTGCGATGGTCGCGGCTGATCCAGCCAAGCGATTGCCCAAGCCGCAGCGGATTGAACACGCGGACCTGGCCGCCCGCAGCACGCAGTGGCGCCCAGAACGCTTTGCGCGATTGGCCGAGGCAGCCGACCCAGTCCACCAGTACGGCCACGAAGACGCCGGCCCGCGCGCGTTCGGTCAGGGCCTCGAGGAAAGAGCGGCCTACCGCGTCGTTGCGGACGATATAGTTTTCCAGCAAGACCCGATGCTGGGCGCCGCGTATCGCGGCGAGCCAGGCCGAGTAATGCGCTTCGGCATCGATAAGCAATTCCACCGCGTTGTTGCTGAGCAGCGGCGCTCCGGCGGCGCGGCTCAGCGCACGCTCGGCCAGCGTACGGGCGGGGGCGGCGGAGGGAAGCAACACGCTCGGCATGGCGGCAGTGTAGGCCAAGGCCCGTCTTCCCGCCGCGCGGCGGCCGAATTTCCATTGCGCGCAGCGACCAGGACCAAGCCATGAGCAGGGCACCATGATTGCCGACACCCGTCGTGCATACCTGGTTCGCCATACGCTCCCAGACCACGCATTTGGCCTGGTGCCGCGGTATGGCTGTCCGCCCCTGACGCGTTGCGCGGGTCGCCACGCGGCTGATTCCCGGGGCGTAGGGCTGCAGGAAAGCATGGAGCCCCACGCGCTTAGGGAATGACGATCAAGAGCGAATTGCTCAGAGCTTCCTTAGGAGTGTGGTGGCGCTCGCGTGTCATTCGGCTCGCCTACTGCGGTGTCGTCTGGCCCACCCGATGCTGGCTCGTCCGGCTCGGCGTCTGGCGGATCGTCCATGAGCGGCAGCGCGCCTGGGCTGTCCAGGTCGTCGAATTGCTGATGGTTCACGGCCCAGAAAAACAGCGCCACGGCAATGCCGATCACCACCAGGGTCACCGGAATCAATACCAGCAGGATGTTCATGTGGGGAGTGCCGGTGCGTCCGCCGTGCCCATGGCAAGCCGGGTTCCAGGGCCCGCTTTTCCCTGCGTCGCATCCACCCGGCCCACGCGCATGGCATTCAGCACCACACCCAACGAGCTCAGCGACATGCCGATGGCAGCCAGCCAAGGCGGTACCAGCCCGAACGCGGCAAACGGTACCGCGCACAGGTTGTAGACCAGGGCCCAGCGACGGCTTTGCCGGCCGATGTGCTCCACCTGCAGGGCCACGGCACGCGCGTACGGCAAGCCGTCCAGGTGGCCATCCACCAGCAGCAGGTCGGCGTGCGCCTGGGCCAGCGCGGTACCGGTACCGAGTGCCGCGGAGACATCCGCGGCCGCAAGCAAGGCTGCGTCGTTGCTGCCGTCGCCGACTGCAAGCGTCATCGCCCCGCGATTGCGCGCAGCCTGCAACAGGGCGAGCTTGCCGGCGGGCGTTTGCCGCGCATGCCAGTCGTCGACGCGCAACTGCGCCGCCAGCGCGGCGACGCGGGGCGCGGCGTCGCCGCTCGCGATGGCGCACGAGATACCCGCAGCGCGCAGTGTATCGAGTGTATCGGCAGCGCCAGTGCGCGGCCGTTCGGCTATCGGGAACACCGCGATGGCGCCGTCCTCATCGGCCAGCACCAGCCCGTCCTCCAGCGTGGGCGGCAGCTGGCCGGCGCTTGCTGGCAAGGCGAATGCCGCCTGGCCCAGCCGCAGCGCACGGCCGTCGACCAGGCCGGCAATGCCGCCACCGGCCGTCACCTGGACCGACTGGGTGGCGACGGAAGGTACCTGGGCGCCGGCACTCGCGGCCAGCGCCTGGGCCAGCGGGTGTGAGCTCGCGCGGGCCAGGGCAGCCGCCCAATGCAGCGCCAGCCGCGGGGCGTCGCCGCGCAGCGGCACGCCGGCGGCGGGCACAAATTGCGGCGTGGTCAGGGTGCCGGTTTTGTCGAACCAGACTTGGTCGACCCGGGCCAGTGCGGCCAATGCCGCGGGGTTGGCCACCAGGACGCCGCGCCGGGCCAGGGCGCCAAGCGCACGGGTGAGCGTCGCCGGCATGGTCAGCGCGAATGCGCAGGGGCAGGCGACCACGAGCACGGCCACGGCGGCGGCAAAAGCGCGTGGCGGATCGACCAGTAGCCAGCCGATGGCGGCGAGCGTAGTCAGCAGCAGGATGCGGCCGACGAAGCGCGAAACCTCCCGCTGGCTGGCATCGCCGACCGGCACGCGGGCGTTGCGGATGCGGGTAGCCATCGCACCCAGGCGCGCGCTGGCCGTGGCGCTGCCGGCATGCTCGACCAGCATCTCGGCCGGGCCCTGCAGCAGCACGCTGCCGGCCAGCAGGGCGGCGCCACGCGCGCGCCATACCGGCCTTGATTCACCGGAAAGCATGGCCTCGTCTACGCGCACCGACTCGCTCTCCAAGATGCCATCGGCCGGGATCGTGGCGCCCTCGGCCACGTGCACGTGATCCCCAGCCAGCAACTCGATCGCCGCCACCGTTTCCAGATTGCCGTCGGCCTGGCGGCGCTGCGCCAGCCACGGCGTGGCGTCCATCACCGCATCGCCACGGGCATCGCTGTGGTGGCGGGCGCGCAGCTCGATGTAGCGTCCGCCAAGGAGCAGGAACACGAACATGCTTACCGAGTCGAAATAAATCTCGCCTGCGCCCACCAACGTAGTCCACGTGCTTGCGCTGAAAACCAGGGCCACGGCCAGCGCGACCGGCAGGTTGATACCGATCTGTCGGCGACGCAGCTCGGCGGCGGCGCCGCGGAAAAACGGCTGGGCAGAGTAAAGGACGACGGGCAGCGTGGTCAGCAGGCTCAGCCAGCGGAAAAGTCCGCGCGTGCTGAAGTCGATGAAATCCACGGCACCGAGGTACATCACCAGCGCGTAGGACATCACCTGCATGGCGCACATGCCGGCGACCAGCAGGCGCTTCAAGGCGAC
Organism: Rhodanobacter sp. FW510-R10; assembly: GCF_058781105.1. Lineage (NCBI taxonomy): Bacteria > Pseudomonadati > Pseudomonadota > Gammaproteobacteria > Lysobacterales > Rhodanobacteraceae > Rhodanobacter > Rhodanobacter sp. FW510-R10. Next base: position 2,365,718 of record NZ_JBYSWL010000001.1, read on the forward strand.
CTGCATCTCACTGCCGCGCGGATCCTCGATGCTGTCGCGGTGCAGCGGTTGGGCCCCGCACCCGCCGGCAGCGAACGCAGCGAGCAACTCCGGCAACGGGGTCCGTCGGGTATCCCACACCACCCGGGCGCGCCGGGCGGTGGCATCGATCGCCAAGCGCTGTACGCCGGGCAGGGCGCGGATACGCTGTTCAAGCTCGAGGACGTGGCGCGCGCTGGTCAGCGGTGCGAGGCGCAGGGCGATTTCACTGCAGCCACCGGCACGCGCGCGCAACACCTGGGTGGTGAGTTGCGGCTGGGCCCAGATCGCATAGGCGTTCATGGCGTGCTGGAGGGAGGTGCCGGCGCCGTCTCGCGCAGCGTGCTCGTGGGTACGCCAAATACCGTGCCGTGCGCGGGCGTTGCCACCGGCACGTCGGCGTGCCGCTGGCCGACCGCGATGATCCAGATGCAACCGGCAATGGAAGCGGCAAAGACGAGCACACCCAGCCAGGCAATCGGTTGCCGGTACCAGGCGCCCTGCAGCGCGGCGCGGTCAGCGGGCGGTTGCATCGCCCTGATGGGAGAGACGATAGACATACGCGGCAAGCACCAAGGTGTCCTCGCTGCTCAGGCGGTGGCTCCAGGCTGGCATATTGCCCTGGCGTCCGCCACCGATGCTGCGCTCGATGTTGGCGACGGTGCCGCCGTGCAGCCAGATCCTGTCGGTGAGGTTGGGCGCGCCCAGCGCGGGATTGCCCTTGCCTTCGGCGCCGTGACACGCGGCGCAGGTCGTGAACAGCGGCTTTCCGGCAGCTGCCCGCGCTGCATCGTGCGGGGAGTCGGAAAGGCTGAGCACGTACTGGGCGAGGTTCTTCACATTGTCCTCGCCAAGGCTGGCCCAAGGCGGCATGACTCCGCTGCGGCCGTCACGGATGCTGGCGAGGATGTCCGCGCCGTTGCCGCCGTAGAGCCAATCGCCGTCGGTCAGGCTGGGCGCCCCCAGCTTGACGTTGCCGTAGCCGCCGCGGCCGTGGCAGGCCGCGCAGTTGTCCACGAACAGGCGGCCGCCCATCTGCAGCGCCGCGGGATCCTGCGCCAGGCGTTCGGGCGTGTAGCGCGTAAGGCGTTGCTGCAGCGCGCCGAGTACACGTTCGTTGCGCGCGACGTCCCGCGCCAGCTCGCCGTGCGATGTCCATTTCAGCAGGCCGGCGTGATGACCATAGCCTGGATACAACATCAGGTAGATCCAGGCGGCCACGAACATGCTGGCCGAAAACCACACCCACCACGTCGGCAGGCGGCGCACGCCTTCGCGAATCGCGCCATGCGCCCAGACATGGCCACTGGTCTGGTCGGGCAACGTCGGGATCCTTGCGCGCGGTGCCCACAGGAACAACAGGAAGGTGATGCCCATGTTGAGCGTCACCAGGCCCATGACCCACAGTGACCAGCCCCAGCTCATGGCTTCCCTCCCTTGCGTGGCTGCGACTGGCGAGGATCGATCGTTTCCGTGGTGGGGACGGAACGGGCCGGCCCTTCCGGGTCATCTTCCATGGGAATTTCCGACAGGCGCTTGAACACCTTGCGATGGCGTTTTTGCCAGGCCCAGATCCAGATGCCGATGAACGTCACCATGCTGAACACAGTGAACACGCCGATGATGTCACCCCACGGCAGCCCGCTCATGGGGTACCGCCATGAGCGACGGGCGCCGGTACCGTGGCGGCCGGTTCGTTGCGGATGCCGAGGCCTTGCAGATACGCCACCAAGGCGTCCAGCTCGGTCTTGCCTGCCAGCGCCTCGGGCGCCGCCGCGATGTCGGCGTCGGTGTAGGGATCACCCAGTCGGCGTAGCGTGCGCATGCGGGCCTGTACGTCGGCAACATCCAGGCTGGCGTGTTCCAGCCACGGATAATTCGGCATGTTCGAATCGGGCACCAGGTCGCGCGGCGCGAGCAGGTGCATGCGCTGCCACTCGTCCGAATACTTGCCGCCGACCCGTGCCAGGTCCGGCCCGGTGCGCTTGGAGCCCCATTGGAACGGCCGGTCGTACACCGATTCCTCGGCGGTCGAGAAGTGGCCGTAGCGCTGGGTCTCGGCGCGCAGGGTGCGGATCATCTGCGAGTGGCACAGGTAGCAGCCTTCACGCACGTAAATGTCCTTGCCGATCAACCGCAATGGATCGTAGGGCTGGACCCCGGGCGGCGCCTTCACCGCATGCGCCTGCATGAACAGCGGCGTGATTTCGGCCAGGCCACCCAGCGAGACCATGATCGCGATCAACACGCCAAGCAGGCCGGCGTTCTTCTCGATGACTTCAAAGTGTCTGTATGCCATGGCCGCGTCCTCAACCCACAGCCGGCAGCGGGGCGGGCACCTGGTGGGCGTCGGGCTGCGGGATTGGCACGGGGATTGGCTTGATCAGGTGCGCGCGGGCGTCCGCCGCCGTGTGCCACAGGTTCCAGGCCATGACCACCATGCCGGTGAAGATGCACACGCCGCCGAACCAGCGGATCCAGTACATAGGCTTGATCGCCAGCAGGCTGTCGATGAACGCGTAGGTGAGCGCGCCGTCGGCTTCCGTCGCCCGCCACATCAGGCCCTCGGTGATGCCGGCCGTCCACATCGAGGCGACGTACAACAAGGTGCCGACCAGGTGCAGCCAGAAATGCAGTTGCATGGCGCGGTGCGAGTGCACGGCGCGGCCAAGCGCGCGCGGCGCCATGGCGTACAGCGAACCGATCGTGATCATTGCCACCCAGCCGAGTGAGCCCGAGTGCACGTGGGCGACCGTCCAATCCGTGTAGTGCGAGAGCGCATTCACGGTCTTGATTGCCATCATCGAGCCCTCGAACGTCGAGGCGGCATAAAAGATGAGGGAGATGACCATGAACTGGGCCGCCGGGTCGGTCTTCAACCGATGCCACGAGCCGTTGAACGTCATGAGCCCGTTCGCGGCCGAGCCCAGGCTCGGCATCAGCAGGACCAGGGAGAACGCCATGCCGACCGACTGCACCCAATCGGGGAGAGCGGTGTACATCAGGTGGTGCGCACCGGCCCACATGTACACCGAGATCAGGGCCCAGAAGTTGACGATGGAGAAGCGGTAGCTCCACAGCGGCTGCTGGGCCTGGCGTGGCACGAAGTAATACATCATGCCGAGGAAGCCGGCGGTGAGGAAAAATGCCACCGCGTTGTGGCCGTACCACCACTGCACCATGGCATCGACCACGCCCGAATAGATCGGGTAGCTCTTGATCCAGGACACCGGCAACGCGAGGTTGTTGACGATGTGCAGCAGGCCGACGGCGATGATGAACGCGCCGTAATACCAGTTCGCCACATAGATGTGCTTGATCCGGCGCCGGGTCAGGCTGCCGAAGAACACCACGCCAAAGCTCACCCAGACCACGGCGATCAGGATGTCGATCGGCCACTCCGGCTCGGCGTATTCCTTGCTCTGGGTGATGCCAAAGGGCATCGACAGCATCGAGAGCACGCACACCAGTTGCCAGCCCCAGAACGTGAACTCCGCCAAGCGGTTGAACGCCAGCCGCGCGTGCCCGGTACGCTGCACCACGTAGTAGCAGGTGCCCATCAGCGCCGAGCCGCCGAACGCGAAGATCACGCCGAACGTGTGGTCGGGACGCAGGCGGCTGAACGTCAGGAACGGCAAGTCCAGGCTCAGTCCAGGCCACGCCAGCAGGGCGGCCGCGTACATGCCGACCCCCATGCCGATCACACCCCAGACAGCGGCCGCCAGCAGGAACAGGCGCACCACCTTGTCGTCGTAATACTCGGTTGTCGGCATGCGGAGTCCGGGTCGTCGCAACGGTTAGCCCGTAAATTGTGAACGAGCCGCCGAGGCCGAGGAAGCCAGGTGCGTCAATCGGCCGCTGCGGCACATGGCGCCGCTGCAGGCCTGCAGCATCTCCAGCCCCGCTTGAGCGCGGGGCCCAGCAGGCGGGAGCCGCGGCGCGTGCGATACCTTTTGCGGCAACTGTCGTGACCCCCGAAAGCGTCGTCCTCCCGCAAGGAACCCCGCCGGTCGCGAGTGGGCGCCGACTACGCGGGGAGACTGCAGGCGTAAGGGGCCGATCGGGTATTCTTGTGGTTACCTGGCGCCATTGCGCCGTAGCGTTCGCTAGCGAACTGCCCAGATGAGTGACGCTGAGACTCCTGTTGCGCCTTGTGTACCGCGTGCGGCCGTCCCTTGTCCGCGGCGCGCCAGCGTGGGCGTACGGATCGGCAAGGTACTGGTGGGCGGCGGGGCGCCGGTGGTGGTGCAGTCGATGACCAACACCGATACGGAGGATGCCGCCGCCACCGCGAAGCAGGTCGCGGAGCTGGCCCGCGCCGGTTCCGAGCTGGTGCGCATCACGGTGAATACGCCGGCCGCGGCTGCGGCCGTGCCGCATATCTTCGAGCGCCTGGACATGATGGGCGTGGCCGTGCCGGTGGTCGGCGACTTCCACTACAACGGCCACCAGTTGCTGGCGCAGGAGCCGGCGTGCGCGCGGCTGCTGGCCAAGTACCGGATCAACCCGGGCAACGTCGGCTTCGGGGCGAAGCATGACAGCCAGTTCGCGCAGATCATCGAGATCGCGCTGCGCGAGGACAAGCCGGTGCGTATCGGAGCCAACTGGGGGTCGCTCGACCAGGCGCTGCTGACCACCCTGATGGACGAGAACGCCAGGCGCGCCGAGCCGTGGGATGCCGGGGCCGTGGCGCGCGAGGCGCTGCTGCGCTCGGCGCTGGATTCGGCGGCCTATGCCGAGGCCCTGGGCATGGCGCGTGACCACATCATCCTGTCGTGCAAGGTCTCCGGGGTGCAGGAGCTGATCGCGGTCTACCGCGACCTCGCCGCGCGCTGCGACTACGCCCTGCACCTGGGCCTGACCGAGGCCGGCATGGGCTCGAAGGGCATCGTCGCCTCCACCGCCGCGCTGGCCGTGCTGCTGCAGGAAGGCATTGGCGACACGATCCGCATCTCGCTCACGCCCGAACCCGGGGCATCGCGCACCGGCGAGGTGGTCGTTGCCCAGGAGCTGCTGCAGACCATGGGCCTGCGCGCGTTCTCGCCGCTGGTCACCGCCTGCCCGGGCTGTGGCCGCACCACCAGCGAATTCTTCCAGGTGCTGGCGAAGACCGTGCAGGAGCACGTGCGCGAGCAGATGCCGCTGTGGCGCGTACAATACGACGGCGTGGAAAACCTCACCCTGGCGGTGATGGGCTGCGTGGTGAACGGCCCGGGTGAATCCAAGCACGCGAACATCGGCATTTCGCTGCCGGGCAACGGCGAGACTCCGGTGGCGCCGGTGTTCATCGACGGCAAGAAGGCCATGACCCTGCGCGGCGAGCACATTGCCGAGGAGTTCGTCGGCATCCTCGACGACTATGTGGCCCGCAAGTACGCCGCGCGGGCCGGCTGAGTGCCCCCGACGACTGCAACCCGGCAGCAGAGGGCTTGCAGTCCCGCATCGACAGGCGGAGCCACTCGTGGCACGGATGGCGGATACGAGGGTTTCCGCGGGAGTCTGCCATGACGATAAGCCCGCAATTCCGCACCGCGTCCGTCTACGTTCTGGTGTCCGCGCTGTGGATATGGCTTTCCGATCGCGTCGTGGAAACCCTGGTCGTGGGCCGGACCGAACTCACGACGCTGCAGAATGTCAAGGGCTGGCTGTTCGTACTGGTCACTGGCGCGGCGCTGTACTGGATGATTGGCCGCGACTTGCGGCGACTGCGGGCGATCAACCGGACTCTTGTCGAAGGCCACCAGCAGGCGCTGCAGGTGCTGGTGTCGGCGATGGATATACGCCACCGGGAAACCGGTGACCATTCCGATCGGGTACGGCGCGTGGCGGTTGGGCTGGCCAAACTGGCTGGCTTGCGCGGTGTCGCGCTGCGCAACCTGAGCTTTGGCGCGTTGCTGCACGACATCGGCAAACTGGCGCTGCCGGATGCCATCCTGATCAAGCCAGGCAAACTCGACGACGCCGAGATGACGGTGATGCGTACGCATCCGCAGATTGGCTATGACCTGCTGCAGCGCGTGGACTTCCTGCGTGATGCCGGCGACATCCCGCATGGCCACCATGAACGTTGGGACGGCAGCGGCTATCCCCAGGGGCTGCGCGGAGAAGCCATCCCGCTGGCGGCGCGGATTTTCAGCGTGGTTGACGTGTGGGATGCGTTGATTTCGCCACGCGTATACAAGCGCGCGTGGCCGGAAGTGGAGGTGCTGGAGTATCTGCGCAGGGAGGCCGGCGGCCAGTTCGATCCGGCGCTGGTGGCGTTGTTCCTGGCCAACTATGGCGAGTTGAAGGCCTTGGGGCAGACTCCGGCAGCCTGAAACGCCGCGTCAGCGCAGCATGCCGGGGTCGCGCTGGATACACGGCTGCAGCAACCGTGGCGTAAGGTCGGCCCAGCTGCCTACGCGCCCCGGCAACTGGCCCAGGCGGGCCACCTCGCGCAGGAACTCGGCGCGTGGTATCTCGGTGGCGCCGAGGCTCAAGGTGTGCGGGTTGGCGACCTGGGTGTCGATCAGGGGGAAGCCCATGTCGCGCAGCAACTGCGCCAAGGCCACCAGTGCCAGTTTCGATCCGCCGCTTTGTGCGCTGAACATGGATTCGCCGCAGAACAGGCGGCCGATGGCCAGCCCGTAGACACCGCCGGCCAGTTCCTCGCCATCCCAGACTTCCACGCTGTGCGCGTGGCCCAGGGTGTGCAGGCGCACGTAGGCGTCGCGCATGTCCGCGGTGATCCAGGTATCGCTGTCGTCGTTGCGCGGCGCGGCGCAGGCGCGGATCACGCGCGCAAACGCGTGGTCGACGGTGAGCCGCCAGTGCTTGCCGCGCAATTGCCGGCGCAGGCTGCGATTGATACGCGGCCGCTCCGTGCGCAGGATGCAGCGCGGATCCGGCGACCACCAGAGGATGGGCTCGCCGGCGCCGAACCACGGGAAGATGCCCTGGCGGTACGCGGCCAACAGGCGTGCCGGCGACAGGTCGCCGCCAAAGGCCAGCAGCCCGTTGGGATCGGCAAGCGCGAGCGCCGGCGGCGGGAACGCCTCAGGCGTGTCGGCATCCAGCAGCGGCAGGCGGATCATGGTCGGCTTGGTTCGCGTTCGGCGTAGGGGCTGTGTAGGCGCAGCTCGGCAGAGTAATGGTCCAGCATGACGCGCTCGCGGTCGAGCGCCTGGGCCACGGCCGTATGGAAGTCTGGATTCAACAGGTAATGGCGTGACGCGGTGCGCGCCGGCAGGAAGCCGCGCGCCAGCTTGTGTTCGCCTTGGGCCCCAGGCTCGAAGCGGTCGAGCTGCTCGGCAATGGCGTACTCGATGCCACGGTAATAGCACAACTCGAAGTGCAGCCCCGGCTGCATGACCAGGCTGCCCCAATAGCGGCCATACAAGATGTGCCTGCTGCGCAGGAAGAGGGCCATGGCGACGATGTCGCCATCGAGCCTCGCCAGCGACAGCTGGACGCCGAGGCCGAGCGCGCCCAGCTCACGGAAGAACGCCTCGCTCAGGGTGGCGCGGTTGCCCTTGGTGGCGAAGGTGTGCAGATACAAACCGTGCACCTGGCGCCAGTCGCGCTCGCCGAGGTCGCTGCCGTCGCGCCACTCGATGTCCAGGCCGCTGGCGGCAACCTGCTCCCGCTCGCGCAGGATGTTCTTGCGCTTCTTGTGCGCCAGCGTGGCCAGGAAGGCCGGGAAGTGGGGATAGCCATGGTTGTGCCAATGGAACTGCACGTCGCTGCGTGCCAGCCAGGGATGCGGTGCCGGGTCGACCGCAAACGCCTCGAGTTCGGCATCTGGCAGGAAGTCGGCGTGCAGCGAGGACAGGCCCAGGCGTTCGGCTTCAAGGCGCATCGCAGTCACCAGTTGCCGTTGCAGACCTGGCCCGGATGCCGCACATCCGGCCAGCAGGCGCGGACCGGTCACGGGCGAGTAGGGGACGGCGTTCAGCAGCTTGGGGTAGTAGCTGCCGCCGGCGCGCTCCCAGGCGTCGGCCCAGCTGAAGTCGAACACGTACTCGCCATGCGAGTTCGTCTTCAGGTACAGGGGTGCCGCGGCCACCAACCGCTGGCCCTGGTACAGGCCGAGATGGTGCGCCTGCCACCCCCATTGCGGGCGGATGCAACCGTCGCGCTCCAGAGCCAGCAGGAACGCATGCGCGATGAAGGGATTGTCGTCGGGGCGCAGCCGGTCCCAGGCCACGGCATCGATCTCGTCGATGCCGGCATGGAAACAGGCCACGAGACCCCCGTCGGCACCACTCACCGCCGTCGGCCGCCGTGCGTAAATCCGCCAGCAGGCTGGCTGCTTGCCGCTACGTACCGGGTTTGAGGCGCGCGGCGAAGGTTGGCGGTCAGGCGTTCATGCTGCATGCGCCCATTGTGCCTTCCCCCGTCATCGCCGCGAAAGCGCACTGCTGTCCGGAACGTTTTGGGAGCCGCCTTGGGCTCATCCGCAGCATCGCGCCAGCACGCGAAAAGCCGCCTCGTCGTCATTCCCGCGCAAGCGGGAGGCGCTTTTCAACAGACGAATGTCTGGTCATCCAGTTCTTTGGCCTTCACGAGCCGCCGGGAAGCACTGGATCCCCGCTTGAGCGGGAATGACGGGCGAGGACATGACGCCGCTGACAGGGCAGCATCGCCCGGCGCCGCTGACTTGGCTCGGAGGCTCAGCGATAGTAATCACTGATCCGCGTGGCGAATTCCCTGTCGGCAAAGTTCGGCCAGTTGTCCTTGTCGAAACCCGGCGCGTCCTCGAAACGCTCCTTGGGCACATTCAGGATCAGGTAGTGGTTTGCGGTATCCACGGTGAACGCGCTCCAAGGGACCGCGAACAACTTGTCGCCCATTCCCAGCCAGCCACCGAAAGACAGGACTGCGTAGGCCACGTTGCCGGTGTCGATGTCGATCATCAAGTCCTTGATGTCACCCAGGTCCTCGTCCGCGGCATTGCGCACGCTGTCGCCGCTGATGGTGCTGGCCGAGAGCACCAGGCTGCCGGTGCGCTGGTTGGCATGGCGCGGCACCGAGCGGGTTGCGGGATTGACGTTGGTCATGCGGAATTCTCCTGGCGAGCTTGCGCCTGCCGGTAATCGATGGATTGCTGAAGGCCTGCACGGCTGCGCAGCAGAGGCCATGTTTCCACGACGGACGTGATGGCCGAGGGGGCTTATGGTCAAGACGCCGCTCATCTGGGTGAAGGCCACGTCGGGACGGAGCGGCGTCGTGAAGATGCTCCGGCCGCACACGGGATTCGCGCCGCGGCCCGGCTGGTGTCAAAATGCTGGACTTTGCCGGCCGCAAGCGTCAGGTTCCCATGTTCCGACCGCTCGAACTCTTCATCGGCCTGCGCTACGCGCGCGCAAAGCGGCGCAACCAGTTCATTTCGTTCATTTCCACGGTTTCCATCGTGTGCATTTCCATCAGCGTGATCGCGCTGATCACGGTGATGTCGGTGATGAACGGTTTCGACTACCAGATGCGCACGCGCATCCTGGGCGCCGTTTCCCATGCCACGGTCTCCGGGCTGGGCGATGGCCTGCACGACTGGCGGCGTGCGCTGAAGGTGGCCGAGGCCAACCCGCACGTGCTCGGCGCGGCGCCGTACGTGGAAAGCGAGGCCATGCTGCTGGCGCAGCGCTCCGGCGCGGCCATGCTGCGCGGCATCGAGCCGGCGCTGGAGCCCAAGGTGGTGGACATTGCCCAGCACATGGTGGCTGGCAAGCTCGACGAGCTGACACCGGGCAGCTGGAACATCGTGCTCGGCCGCGACCTGGCCCTGAGCCTGGGCGTGAACGTCGGCGACCGGGTGACCGTGGCGGTGCAGGACATCCGCAGTTCGCCGTTCGGCAGTATCCCGCGCATGCGCGCGTTCCATGTCGTGGGCCTGTTCGTGCTGGGCATGGAGCAGTTCGATTCGGGCCTCGCCCTGGTCAACATGAGCGATGCGGAAAAACTCAACAGCCTCACCGGCCCGACCGGCATCCGCCTGCGCCTGGACGACCTGTTCAACGCGCGACCGGTGGCCGTGGAACTGGAGCACCAACTCGGGCAGGTCTACCAGGTCCAGACCTGGATGGACACCAACGCCAACCTGTTTGCCGCGTTGTCGATGGAGAAGATGGTGATGTTCATCATCCTGTCGCTGATCATCCTGGTGGCGGTGATCAACCTGATCTCCATGCTGATGATGCTGGTCACCGACAAGCAGTCCGACATTGCCATCCTGCGCACACTGGGGGCGACGCCGCGCAGCATCATGGGCACGTTCATGGTGCAGGGCCTGCTCGTGGGCTTCGTCGGCATCGGCTTTGGTGTCGGCCTGGGCTCGCTGCTGTCGTGGCGCCTGCCGGGCATCATCAAGTGGATCGAGCGCGTGTTCCACGTGACCTTCCTGTCCCCGGACGTCTACTACATCAGCGAGGTGCCAAGCCGGCTGGAGTGGCACGACGTCGGCTGGGTGGCCTTGTTGACGTTCGTGTTCTCGCTGCTGGCGACGCTGTATCCCGCATGGCGCGCTTCGCGCACGCAACCGGCACAGGCGCTGCGCTATGAATGAGCGGCGGATCGACGACACGGCCGGTGCGGTGGTGCTGCGCGCCACCCAGGTGGCCAAGACCTATGCCGAGGGGGGCTTGCGCACCGAGGTGCTGACCGATGCCACGTTCAGCCTGCAGCGCCGGCAGTCGCTGGCCATCGTCGGCGCCTCGGGCTCGGGCAAGAGCACATTGCTGCACATCCTCGGCGGACTCGATACGTTGAGTGCGGGCAAGGTCGAGGTCGACGGGCGCGAGCTGTCCAGCCTGTCCGATGCCGAGCGCGGCCGCGTGCGCAACCGCTCGCTGGGGTTCATCTACCAGTTCCATCACCTGTTGCCCGAATTCACTGCACTGGAGAACGTGTGTATGCCGCTTTTGATCCGCGGCACGCGCATTGGCGCCGCGCGCGAGCAGGCGACGGCGCTGCTCGAGCGCGTGGGCCTGGGTGCGCGCCTGGGCCACAAACCCTCGGAGCTGTCCGGCGGCGAGCGGCAGCGCTGCGCCGTCGCCCGCGCCCTGGTGACGCGGCCGGCCTGCGTCCTCGGCGACGAGCCGACCGGCAACCTCGACGAGGCGAATTCCGCCCAGGTCTATGCGCTGATGCTGGAACTGCAGCAGGAAATCGGCACGAGCTTCGTCATCGTCACCCATGACAAGCATCTGGCCTCACGCATGGACCGCACCCTGGTCCTCCACAACGGCGTGCTCCGCGAAGCCCCCGCTCCCTAGCCGCTCGGGCCGCTTGGCCAGTTCGCCAGTTGACGGCTCACTGACTGGCGAGGATGTGTGGGAGCCCACTCGTGGACGATGCTCTCTTTCCTGCTTGCGCCGGTCTTCTCTTGATCTACCGGCGTGGCAACCCACGGACGGCAAGAGCGACGCACAAGGAACTCTCCGGCCTCAAGTGAGCGCCCACAAAGGGTGGGGTCCGGTGGCGGGCGGGCTGAGTGCCTACGCATCATTCATCCGCGGACGCGCACCGCGCAGGCTAGGCTCGGTGGAGTCCCTCATTGATGAGCCGCCATGCGACCTGGCGCGCCCCCGGTCACGGCAAGCACAGCGGCGCTGGCGTTGCTCGCTGGCATCCTGGTGGTGCAATGGTTGCCCCGCTTGCCGGCGACAACCGGGACTTTGGCGTGCCTGGCTGTGCTCGCGGCCGGTATCGTCGCGTTGCGGCGCTGGCACTGGTTGTTGTTTGTCTTGCTGGGCTTTGGGTGGGCCGTGTACCAGGGCACCTCGGCGATGGAAGCGCGCTTGCCGCGGGCGCTCGAAGGCGGCGATTTCCAGGCCATCGGCAGCGTGGTGGATTTGCCGGACTTGCGTCCGGACGCAGCGCATTTTTCCTTTGACGTGGAGCAGGCCAGCCAGGCTGGCCGGGCGCTGGCCTTGCACGGTAAGGTCACGCTTGCCTGGTACGACGCACGAACGGCGCCCGCGCCATGCAGTCGCTGGCGGTTGCTGCTGCGGCTGCGGCGCCCGCGCGGCCTGCTCGATCCCGGCACCGCCGATGGCGAACGATCGGCACTGGAGCGCGGAGTCCACGCCGTCGGCTATGTGCGGGTAGCCTCGGGCAACCGGCAGCTTGGGCAGTCCTGGTGTGTCGACCGGGTACGCGATGCCATTGCCCGGCGCATCGCCGCACAGGTGCGCGATGCGCGCGATGCGGCCCTGCTGCGCGCGCTCGCGGTAGGCGACACGCGCGGTCTGCAACCGGCCGACTGGGCGGTGGCCCGCGGCAATGGTGTGTCGCACCTGATTGCCATCTCCGGTTTCCATGTCGGCATGGCCGCGGTATTCGGCGTGGGCGTGGTCTGGGCGCTCTACCAGCTGTGGCCGCGCTTGGCGCTAAGCCTGCCCAGGCCACAGGCGCAGGCGGCTGCGGCCCTGGTCGTGGCGACGGCGTACAGCGCGCTTGCCGGCTTCGGCCTGCCCACCGTGCGCACCTTGCTCATGATCGCGGTGGTGGCGCTGGCTCGCGGCAGCCGCCGCGGTCACCGTGGCCCGCATGCACTGGCCCTGGCCTTGCTGCTGATCCTCGTGGTGGATCCGTTGGCGGTGCTTTCGGCCGGGTTCTGGCTGTCGTTTGTCGGCGTGGCGTTGCTCATGCTGTGCCTGCAGGCGCGCGGCCGCGGTTGGCGTGGCTTCGTGCACGAGTTGTCGGCCGGCCAGTTGCTGATGACGGTGTCGCTGTTGCCCCTGACCTTGTGGTTTTTTGGCCAGGCCTCATTGGTGGGCGCGCTGTCCAACCTGATTGCAGTGCCGCTGGTGAGCTTCGTGATCGTGCCGTGTGCCTTGCTTGGCACCTTGCTGCTGGGCGCGTGCCCGCCGCTGGCCGGACCGGTGTGGTGGTTGGCCGCGCAACTGATCCATGGGCAATGGTGGCTGCTTGAGGTGCTGGCCGGCTGGCCGGGGGCGCATTGGTACCTGCCCAGCGTGCAAGCAGGCGCGCTGGGCCTGGCCATGCTGGGTGCGCTCTGGTTGTTCCTGCCGCGCGGTGTCCCGCAGCGCTGGCTTGGCGCGCTGCTGTTCCTGCCGCTGTTGCTGCCACGCCTGCCGTCGCCGGCAGCTGGCGGCTTCCAGGCCTGGGTGTTGGACGTCGGGCAGGGCCTGTCGGTCGTGGTGCGCACGCGGGAGCATGTCCTGGTCTACGACGCCGGCGCGCGTTACCGCTCCGGCTTCGACCTCGGCGATGCGGTGGTGGTGCCCAGCCTGCATGCGCTGGGCCTGGGCCGCGTCGACTTGCTGATGGTGAGCCACGCCGATAATGATCATGCCGGTGGAGCGCACGCGCTGGCGGCGGCATTTCCCCGTGCGCGGCGCTATTCCGGCGAACCCGCGCGCATGTCGGTGCCGATGCGGGCATGCGTGGCCGGGCAGCGGTGGCGCTGGGATGGGGTTGATTTTCACGTGCTCAGCCCGGCGCCCGCTTTCTCCCCGGTCAACGGCAATGACCGCTCCTGCGTGCTGCTGGTCGAGGGGCGTGCCGGACGCCTGCTGCTCACCGGCGACATCAGCCGCAAGCTCGAGCCACAGCTCGACGTTCCGTCCGCGCGCGGCAAGCCACTGGTGCTGCTGGTCCCGCACCATGGCAGCAATGGCGCCTCCAGCGACGGCTTCATCACCGCCTGGCAGCCCGCGCTGGCCGTGGTCTCGGCCGGCTGGCGCAACCGCTTCGGGCATCCGCGTCCCGAGGTCGTGGCCCGCTATGCGCACGCCGGCGCGCCAATGTTGAATACGGCCGAACTCGGTGCCGTCCCGCTGGAGTTTCCCTCGGACGCCGCGCCCAGGGCGGGACTCGGATGGCGCCTGCGACAAGCCCGCTACTGGCGCGAATAGGCCGCCCAAAGTGCGACCGCGCGCATGCTTGCGGGGCTCCCGGCTGCGCGAACGCTCGCAGGGGACTGCTATCATGCGGGCTTACCAAGTGCGCAACGCGCGGGGTCGCACGTGCTGGAACTCGTTATTGCTGGCGGCTGGGCCATGCTGCCGATCCTGCTTTGTTCGGCGGCAGCGCTGGCCATCGTGCTGGAACGCTTCTGGACCTTGCGCCGGCGAGCGGTCATGCCACCGGGCCTGGGCGAGGATGTGCGCCGCTGGGCGAGACAGGAGCAACCCGACCAACAGCAACTGCAGGAGCTGGCCGGCGGTTCGCCGCTGGGCGAATTGCTGGCGGCGGCACTGGCCGTGCGTGATCGTCCCCGCGAACTGATCAAGGAGCGCATCGAGGACACCGGCCGGCACGTCGTGCACCGCATGGAGCGCTACCTGAATTCGCTGGGCACAATTGCGCTGATTGGCCCACTTCTCGGCCTGTTCGGCACCGTGATCGGCTTGATCCGCATGTTCATGGCGGTGATGGCCGGCGGCCTGGGCGACCCGGCGAAGATGGCCGGCGGCATTGGCGACGCGCTCATCTGCACGGCGTCGGGCTTGATCGTCGCTATTCCGGCCTACGTGCTGCATCGCTATTTCCGCTCGCGCGTGGCGGGCTATTGCGTCGACATGGAAAAGCAGGCGACGGCCCTGCTGGATGACCTGACCTTCCCACCTCCAGCAGGCGCGGGCGCGCCGGTCCGGCGCAGCCAGACTGCGAGTCGGGCGAGGGTCGTCTAAACAGTATGCGCATTGGCAACGACCGCCGCGGCGACGAATTCGAAATCAACGTGGTGCCGTTGATCGACGTCCTGCTGACCTTGTTCATGTTCTTTGCCTTGACCAGCACGTTCGTGCAGCACGCCCGCATGCGGGTGACCTTGCCGAATGCCAGCAGCGAGGCCGAAGGCGGGCAGCCGGCCCTGATCATCACGGTGGACAAGGATGGTCGCTATTTCGTGGGCAGCGATTCGGTGCCGGGCACGAACATCGACGTGCTCAAGCAAAGTGTGGCCCGCGTGGCTGGCGACGACTTCAGCCGCACGGTGATGATCCGCGCGGACGCCGCCAGCACGCATCAGAGTGTGGTCACCGCCATGGACGCGCTGGGGCAGCTTGGTTTCACCCACTTGTCCATGGCGACCACGCCGACGGCAGCCGGCAACGGGCAATGACCCGCACCAAGCCACCGGTTTGGGGCGCACAGAGCTGGGCCGTGTACAAGCGGCTGCTGGGCTACACGCGGCGCTACTGGGCGATTGGTCTGGTGGCCATCCTCGGCATGGCCGTCGACGCGGGCGGCCTGGCGCTGTTCACCGGCCTGCTGCAGCCGATGATCGACAAGCTGTTCATGCACAAGGACGCGTTCCTGATCTTCTGGATGCCCGTCTGGATCATCGGCATCTTTTTCCTGCGTTCGCTCGCCACGTTCGTCAGTACCTACGGCATGGCTTACATTGGCCGCCACGTGGTGCAGGCCATGCAGCAGGACGTGTTTGCCGCCTACCTGCGCTTGCCGGCGGCCTACTTCGGCATCGAGCCTTCGGGGCAACAGATTTCGCGCGTGACCTATACCAGCGAGCAGGTGGCCTCGGCGTCCACCGACGCGGTGAAGATTGCCATCACCGATGGCTGCACGGTGATTGCCATGTTTGGCGTGATGCTGTATTTCAGCCCTTACCTCACCCTGGCCCTGCTGGTACTGGTGCCGGCGATCGCGCTGATTGCCACGGTGGTCAGCCGCCGCTACCGGCAGATCAGCCGGCGCATCCAGGGGAGCATGGGCTCGGTGGCTGGTACGGTCGAGGAATCGGTCGGCGCGCATCGCGAGATCCGCATCTTCGGCGGCCAGGAGCACGAGGCACAGCGCTTCGACCAGGTGGTGCGGCACACGCGCCGGCTGAACCTGAAGATTGCCGCCACCAATGCCGCGGCGAGCTCCACGATCCAGTTTTCCGCCGCGCTGGCGCTCGCGGCGCTCGTGTTCCTGGGCACGCGACCGCAGGTGCTGGACCACATGTCGCCCGGCGTGTTCTTCGCGGTGCTCACCGCGATGGGCGCGATGCTGCCCTCACTGAAGCGCCTGGCCAACGTACAGGCCAACATCCAGCGCGGGTTGTCCGCGGCGGAGGACCTGTTCGAAGTGGTCGACCTGCCGCCGGAAGTCGATACCGGCAAGGAAGCGCTGGCGCGCGCCCACGGCGACCTGCGCTTCGAGGGCGTGCGCCTGGTCTATCCGCGGCACAAGGTGGAAGCTTTGCGCGGGGTGGACCTGCACTGCGCCCCCGGCACCGTGACGGCGCTGGTCGGCCGCTCGGGTAGCGGCAAGACCTCGCTGGTCAGCCTGCTGCCGCGTTTCATCACGCCCAATGCCGGGCGCATCGTGCTGGACGGCCAGGACTACAAGAACTACACGCTGGCGTCCCTGCGCCGGCAAATCGCCTGGGTCGGGCAGGACGTGATGCTCTTCGACGACACCGTGGCCAACAACATCGCCTATGGCGAACTGGCCGGCGCCAGCGAACTGGAGATCATCGAGGCCGCGGGCGCTGCCAATGCGCTGGACTTCATCCGGGCCCTGCCGCAAGGCATTCATACCCAGGTCGGTGAGAGCGGCAATACGCTGTCTGGTGGCCAGCGCCAGCGCATCGCGATTGCCCGCGCGATCCTCAAGAATGCGCCGATCCTGATCCTGGACGAGGCCACCAGCGCGCTGGACACCGAATCCGAGCGCCTGATCCAGCAGGCGTTGCAGCGGCTGATGCACGCCCGCACCACCCTGGTCATCGCGCATCGGCTGTCCACCATCGAGGGCGCCGACCAGATTGCGGTGATGGATCGCGGCCACATCGTCGAGCGTGGCACGCACGCCGAATTGCTGGCCCTGGACGGGCAATACGCGAGCCTGTACCGCCTGCAGTTCAACGACCACGCCACTGCGCTCGGCACGGCCTGAGCGGCCGTCGCATGGCCGGTTTCGACGCCCTGCAAGCCGCCTGGTATGGGCCCCGTCGTGCGCCATGGTGGACCTGGCCGCTGGCGTGCCTGTACCGGGCGGTGGTGGTGGTGCGTCTTGCCCTGTACCGCCGCGGCTGGCTGCGCAGTGCGCGGCTGGCCGTGCCGGTGGTCGTCATCGGCAACCTCACGGCAGGTGGTACCGGCAAGACGCCGCTTACCATTGCGGTGGTGCGGGCCTTGCGCGCGCGCGGCTGGCGTCCAGGCGTGGTCAGCCGTGGCTACGGCGGCACCCAGCGCGCGCCGGTGTTGCTTGGCGATGCCCCGGATCCGGCCGTGGTGGGTGACGAACCTTGCCTGATCCACGGTGAGGCGATTCCGGTGGCGGTCGGCCGCGAACGGCCGGTGGCGGCGCAAATGCTGGTCGACGCCGGCTGCGACCTGGTCGTTGCCGACGACGGTTTGCAACATTACGCCCTGGCGCGCGACGTCGAGGTCTGCGTGATCGACGGTGTACGGCGTTTCGGCAATCGCCGAATGTTGCCGGCGGGGCCGTTGCGCGAGCCGCTGTCGCGGCTCTCGCGCGTCGATTTCCGCGTGTGCAATGGCGGCCGGGCAGAGCCGGGCGAATATGCCATGCATCTGTCGGGCGACGATGCGGTGGCCCTGGTCGATGGTCGCAGCCAGCCGCTGCGGGATTTCTCCGGCCAGCGCGTACACGCGGTGGCGGCCATTGGCAACCCGCAGCGCTTTTTTGCCGGCCTGCGGGCCATGGGCATCGACGTGGTGGAGCACGCTTTTGCCGACCACTATTGCTACCTGCCAGCCGATCTCGAGTTCGCCGACGGAGTGCCGGTGCTGATGACCGACAAGGATGCGGTCAAGTGCCGCGCGTTTGCCCAGCCACACTGGTGGCGGGTGCCAGTGCAGGCCGAATTGCCGACGGCATTTTTTGATGCGTTGGCGACACGTGTCGAAGCAGCGCAGGAAACGGCCAGGGCGCGGCGCTCATAGCGCCACGGATTCGCCGCCAACGATGACCTCGCGCACCAGCTGGCCGGCGATCCAGTAGCAGAGCTCGGCTGGTCGGCGCGCGTGCCACACCACCAAATCAGCGCGCTGGCCGACCGCCAGGGTGCCGCGGTCGGGCAAGCCGAGCGCACGGGCCGCATGCGCCGTGATCCCGCGCAGCGCCTGCTCCGGTGTCAGGCGGAACAAGGTGCAAGCCATGTTGGCGGCCAGGCGCAGGGAGAGTAGGGGCGAGGTGCCGGGGTTGCAATCGGTGGCAATGGCGATCGGCACCGCGTGCCCGAGCAGCGCAGCGATCGGCGGCAGTTGGGTCTCGCGCAATGCGTAGAACGCGCCGGGCAGCAGCACGGCAACCGTGCCGGCCGCCGCCATCGCGGCAATGCCGGCACTGCCAAGATGTTCCAGGTGGTCGGCGCTCAGGCCCTTGAACTCGGCCACCAGAGCGGCGCCGCCCTGGTCGGACAACTGTTCGGCGTGCAACTTCACCGGCAAGCCGAGTTCGCTCGCCCTGGTGAACACGCACTGGGTCTCTGCGCGGGTGAAGCCGATGGTCTCGCAGAATGCATCGACGGCATCGACCAGGCCCTCGCCGGCGAGTGTCGGCAGCAGCTCGTCGCACACCAGGGCCACGTAGGCGCCGCGATCGTCCTTGTATTCAGCAGGCAAGGCGTGCAGGCCGAGGAAGCTGGTGCGCACGCAGATGCCCAACTCGCGCCCGAGGCGTCGTGCAACGCGCAACATGCGACGTTCCGCGTCGAGCTCCAGGCCGTAGCCGGATTTGATTTCCAGCGTGGTTACACCGTCGGCGCGCAGCGCACGGGCGCGCGGCAACGCCTGGGCGAACAAGGCCTCCTCGCTGGCGGCCCGCGTGGCATTGACGCTGGAGACGATGCCGCCGCCGGCACGGGCGATGTCCTCGTAGCTGGCCCCATTCAAGCGCAGCTCGAACTCGTGCGCGCGATTGCCGCCAAACACCAGGTGGGTGTGGCAATCGACCAGCCCAGGGGTAACCAGGGCGCCATCGACGGAGTCGACCCTGGCCGCCAGGGCCTTTGGCGCGTCCGGCAGGGCGTTCATCGCCCCGATCCAGGCGACCTGACCGCGGTGCAAGGCGACCGCGCCCTGTTCGAGCAGGCCGTAGGGCGCATCGTCGGCCATGCTGGCCACGGTGGCGTTCAGCAGCAGGCGGTCCCAGCGCGGGTTGTTCATTGGTTCTCCTTGGCGATGGCTGGCAGCTCGCTCACCGGCGTGGTACGCCAGCGCGTCTCGTACAGGTCGAAGCGGCGGTCCTTGAGATTTTGCACGGCGCCGGCGTTGCGGGCGCGGGCCAGGCTCTCCAGGCGCAGGTCGGCAAACAACACGGTCTCGATGTTCGGCGTGGAATCGGCGGCGATGCCGTCGCGGGCAAACGGGAAATCGCTCGGCGTCAGGATGCAGCTCTGGCCGTACTGGATGTCGAAATTGTTGACCCCGGGCAGGTTGCCGACGTTGCCGGACATCGCCACGTAGCATTGGTTCTCGATGGCCCGCGCCTGCGCGCAATAGCGCACGCGCAGGTAGCCCTCGCGCACGTCGGTGCAGAACGGCACGAACAGGATCAAGGCACCCTGGTCCACCAGGTGTCGCGCCACCTCCGGAAACTCGGCGTCGTAGCAGATCATCACCCCGATCGGCCCGCAGTCGGTCTGCACGGTGGCGGCGCTCTCACCGCCGGTGATGTTCCACACGTTGCGCTCGCTGGGCGTGGGGTGCAGCTTCTCGCGCTCATGCACGGAGCCGTCGCGCAAGCACACGTAGCACACGTTGTGGATGTCACCGTTCGGCTGTTCGGTGGGGTGCGTGCCGCCGATGATGTTGATGTTGTAGCCGACGGCCAGGCGGCTGAACAATTCTTTGACCTGGGGCGTGTACTGGCTCAGCTTGCGGATCGATTCCACCGGCGACAACTCAGTGTTCTCGATCGACAGCAGCTGCAGCGTCATGAGCTCCGGGAACGTCACGAAGTCGGCGTTGTAGTCGGCCGCGATGTCGGTGAAATATTCGACCTGGGTGGCGAATTCCTCGAACGAGGCGATGCGCCGCTGCTGGTACTGCACCGAGGCCACGCGCACCGAATCGGGCAGGCGCTGCGGCGAGGTGACCGGCGGCATGTCCGGCTGCTCGAGCAGGCGCGGGTTGCGCCATACCAGGTGCACGGCGTAGCCGAGCGATTCGTGGTCCGACGGCACGTAGCCGCGCAGCAGCCCGATCATCCGAAAATGGTTGGACAACTGGAAGCTCAGCGTCAGGTCGCGGCGCTTGCCGTCCAGCACGGCCTGCACATAGGCTTGCACGCTGCCGTAGCGGCCGATGTTCTTTGCCAATCCAGGCAGGCGCCCGCCAAACACGATGCCGCGCAGCTTGAGGTCCATGCACAGGCGCTTGCGGGCCTGGTACAGGCGCTGGCCGATGCGCATGCCACGGTAATCCGGATGCACCACCACTTCCATGCCGTACAGCCACTCTCCGTCGGGCTTGTGCCGCGAGGCCATGCCGCCGCCGGTGATCTGCATCCAGGTATGCGGCGCCAGCGCCGCGGCCTCGTCGATGCGGAACGTGGCGCAATAGCCGACGATGACGTCCTCGTATTCGACGACAAACTGGCCTTCGGGAAAGTGCGTCTGTTGCGAGCGCAACATTTCCGCCGAATGCCCCCATTCCGGGGTGTAGATGCCGGCGGTAAGGGCGACCAGGGCCGGCACGTCATCGGGAATCGCCTGGCGCAGGCGCAGTTTCGGGGACAGCTCGGTTGCCTTCTTCACCATGGCGCCATTATGCCTGGCGCCCTGCTGCGGCAAGTGAAGCGCCACCGGATCGTCGGTCCGCCGAAGATTCCCGATGACCTGTAGGGCCTAGCGGTGCGAAGGCCTGGGCTTTTGCCGCGGGTTGTTCTGGTGCTCGTGCGGCGTGTGCTCGTCAGGCATCTCACGCTCGTCGTTGCGGCGGGGCTGCCGCGCTGACCACGCGGTTGTGCAAGCGCCTCATCGATCGTGACGGAGGCGCCCCGCATGCCGACGAGCGCAACGCGCCGGCGGCGGCACCCGACGTGGTCGGCCATTGGTGCGTTCAGCGCCCTGCTGGCCGGGATCGTGCTGCTCAACCTGTGGCCCCGGGAGCCCGTGCCACCGCGCCTCGGGCAAGTCAGCGCCGTCGTCCTCCCGATGCAAGTGGTTGCCAGCGGACCAAACCGGGACGCCGGAAACATGCAGCGGCTGTATCTGCTTGCGATCGAGGGTGCGCGGCGCAGCATCGACCTGGAAGCGGCTTATTTCGGACCCGATGAGCTGATCGGCCGGGCCTTGCTTGAGGCGATGGGACACGGCGTACGTGTGCGCCTGGTGGTCCCCGGCCCACATACGGACAGTCTTATCGTGCTCGCGGCTTCGCGCGCGGGCTGGGGCGCCATGCTGCGTGCCGGTGCGCACGTCTATCGCTACGAGTCGGCACTGTTCCACAACGAGCTCATGGTGGTGGACGGCTACTTGACCATTGCCGGTTCGGCGAACTTCGACAACCGCTCGTTCACGCTCAATGACGAGGCCAACATCGATGTCTACGACGCGGCCTTTGCCGCGCACATGACGCAGGTGATCGAGGCCGACATCCAGCGCTCGCGGGAGCTGAGCTTGCAGGCCTGGCGCACGCGGCCGTGGTGGCAACGCCTGCTCGACTGGTGCGCCGCACAGGCCGCGGCCCAGTTGTAGCGCCAGTCGGGTGCGGCGAGGGTCCGGCCGGGGCCGGGCATAATGCAATGAGTACACTGTGCGTCCCCGGTCGGAGCAGAGCATGAGCAGCAGGCAGGTTTCAGGACGGTTGCGCGCCAAACAGCTGTGGCGGACCGGGGGCTGGCAGCTCGACGCCAGCCTCACCGTGGATACCACCGGCCGTTTGGCGGCGGTGACCGACGATACGGCGACTGCTGCGGATGGCACGTTGGGGGCCTGGGTCTTGCCGGGCATGCCGAACCTGCATTCGCATGCGTTCCAGCGCGCCATGGCCGGCCTGGCAGAGCGGCGGGGCAGGGGCGAGGACAGCTTCTGGAGCTGGCGCGAGACCATGTACGGCTTTGCCGCCACGATCGGGCCCGAGGAGCTGCAAGCCATTGCCGCGCAGCTTTACGTCGAGATGCTCAAGGCCGGCTATACCCAGGTTTGCGAGTTCCATTACCTGCATCACCAGCCCGACGCGAAGCCATATGCACCGGCCGAGGCCATGTCGCTGGCACTGATCGAGGCGGCGCGCGAGGCGGGCATTGCGCTGACCTTGTTGCCGGTCCTCTACATGAGCGGCGGCTTCGACGGGCGTGCGCTGGGCGAACGACAGCGGCGCTTCGGCCACGACGTGGCGCGTTACCTGCGCTTCCTGGAGAACCTGCAGGCGCTGGCGGGCGCGGATTTACGCGTCGGCATCGCCCTGCATTCGCTGCGTGCCGTGCCCGAGGCGGCACTGCGGGAAGTGCTGGCCAGCGGCCTGGTGCGCGCCTGCCCGATCCACATCCACATCGCCGAGCAGCTTGGCGAAGTACAGGACTGCCTCGCCATCCGCGGCGCCCGCCCGGTGGAATGGCTGTATGCGCATGCCGACGTGGACTCCCGCTGGTGCCTGGTGCACGCGACCCACCTGACACCCGCGGAAATGCAGCAGATCGCACGCAGTGGCGCAGTGGTTGGCCTGTGCCCCACCACCGAGGGCAACCTCGGTGATGGCTTGTTCCCGTTGGCGGCCTATCTCGATGCGGGCGGCGTACTCGGCATCGGCTCCGACTCGCACATCTCGATCTCGCCGGTGGAAGAGTTGCGCTGGCTGGAATACGGCCAACGCCTGCTCACCCACCATCGCAACGTGGCGGCGCGCCGTCCCGGCGACAGCGTCGGCGAAACCCTGTGGCGGGAAGCATTGCGCGGTGGCGCGCAGGCATCCGGCCTGCCGATTGGTGCATTGCGCGAAGGCAGCCGCGCGGACTTGATCGTGCTCGACGAGGCTTCGCCGCTGCTGGCTGCGCGCGATGCACGCTCCATGCTGGACAGCTTCCTGTTTGCCGGCAACACGCCGCTGGTGCGTGACGTGATGGTCGGCGGGCGCTGGCAGGTGCATGACTTCCACCACCACGACGAGGAGCGCATTGGCGCGCGTTACCGCGCGGTGGTCGAGCGCCTGGCCCGGACCCCTGCCGTGGCGGCGCCCATCCGGCGGCCATGAGCGCGGTGCCGGCGGATCACGCGGTACCGTACATCCATCGCGGCACGGCGGCGTTCACCCGGACGAACCTGGCGCTGTTTGCCGCCGGCTTTGCCACCTTTGGCCTGCTGTATTGCGTGCAGCCGCTGATGCCGCAGTTCAGCGCGGACTATGGCGTGAGCGCCGCGACCAGTGCGCTTTCGTTGTCGGTGACCACGGGCGTGCTGGCGTTTGCCCTGCTGCTGGCCGGTGCGCTGTCCGATGCCTGGGGCCGCAAGCGGGTGATGACGGCTTCGCTCTTCGTGTCCGCGCTGCTCGTGCTGCTGACCGCGCTGGCACCGACCTGGTCCCTGCTCCTGGTGCTGCGCACGCTGCTGGGCTTCACCCTGAGCGGGCTGCCGGCGGTCGCGATGACCTATCTCAGCGAGGAGATGGACGCCGAGTCGATTGGCCTGGGCATGGGCCTGTTCATCAGCGGCAGCGCGGTCGGCGGCATGAGTGGACGACTGATTACCGGCGTGTTGGCCGATTTCGTCGATTGGCGCATCGGAGTGGCCGTGGTGGGCGTGGTTGGCCTGCTCTCCGGCTGGGTGTTTGCCCGCAGCCTGCCGCCGTCCCGCCATTTCACGCGCCAACCGCCCGGTTTACGCGCTCTGCGCCGCCGCTTCGCAGGCGTACTGCATGATCCGGGCTTGCCGTGGATGTTCTTCGAAGGTTTCCTGCTGCTGGGCGTGTTCGTCACGGTCTACAACTACCTGGGCTACCGCCTGCTGGCGCCGCCTTACAACCTTAGCCAGGCCACCGTGGGCTTGATCTTCGGCATCTACCTGGTCGGTACATTCAGCTCGCCGTGGATGGGCCACCTGGCCGGCAAGCTTGGGCGACGCAAGGTGCTGTGGACGGCCGCGGCACTCCTGCTGGCCGGTGTCGCGCTGACCTTGGCGCGGCCGCTCGCGCTGATCCTGCTTGGCATCGTTGTGCTGACGTTCGGCTTTTTCGGCGGGCATTCCATCGTCAGCAGTTGGGTCGGCCGCCGCGCGGGCGCCGCCAAGGCCCAGGCCTCGGCGCTGTACCTGTGCTGCTACTACGTCGGTTCCAGCGTCGCCGGCTGGGCTGGTGGGCTGTTCTATGCCTGGCACGGCTGGAATGGCGTCGGCAGCTTCGTCGGTGTATTGGCGCTGCTCGCGCTGTTGGTGGCCCGGCGACTGCATCACCTGCCGCCCCTGGCCGGGCCGCCATCCCCCGGCACCGAACCCGCGCTGCCATGACAGGCGGCCGTGCAGCCATCGGCTGATTTCGACCAACCGCAGATGCGACGTCGTGTGATAAGTTTCGGGAAGTGAAATTGGGATCAGAGTGCACTTTCGATACGACGGCTGAAGAATCCATCCAACCATCTGTCGAAAGTGCACTCTGACCCCAATTTCCGCCGGTCGGCAGGGGGTCGGCTGGCGCTCATGACCATCCTGGGGAGTCGATATCCATGCGAGCATCCATCCGCCTTGCCTTGACTGCGGGACTGGCCATTGCGGCCGGCATCCTGCTGCCAGGGATCACCTTCGCGCAGGCCACGCCAAGCTCGGGCGAGCGTCCCGCCCGCTTGATCATCCGCAATGCCACCGTCGTCGACGGCAACGGCACGCCGGCCAAAGGGCCGTTCGACATCGTGGTGGAAGGCGACACGATCAAGCAGGTCGTGGCAATCGATCCGGTCGCCATGGGCCGTGGCCGTGCCCGGCCGCAGGCGGGCGCCGGCACGGTGGAAATCGACGCCACCGGCAAGTACGTCACCCCCGGTTTGATCAACGCGCATGCGCACCTGCAGGATGAGCGCGGCGGCAAGCCACAGCCGATCGAATACGAGACCAAGATCTGGCTGGCCTGCGGCATTACGACGATACGCGACGTCGGCAGCGACACCAAGAAGGCGCTGGCCTGGCGGGCAGCGAGTGCGCGCGGCGACCTGGTCGCGCCGCGCATCCTGGTCTATCCGATGTATGGCGTGCGTTCCACGCCGGAGGCGGCGCGCACGTTCATCCGTTCGATCAAGGCCCAGGGCGCCGACGGTGTCAAGATCACCGGCATCGATCGTGACGTGATGGCGGCGCTGGCGGACGAGGCGCACAAGCAAGGCCTGCGCATCGCGCACCATGCCGGCGTCGAGGAAACGAACGCCTGGGACGACATGAAGTTTGGCACCACGAGCATCGAGCATTGGTACGGCGTGCCGGATGCGGCGCTGGCCGATGGCGTGCAGGCGTTCCCGTCCTACTACAACTACAACAACGAGACCGATCGCTTCCGCTGGGCCGGCCATCTCTGGCGCGAGGCCGATCCGCAATTGCTGGACAAGGTGCTGGACGGGATGGTCGAGCACAATGTGGCCTGGGTGCCGACGCTCGACATCTACGAGGCCTCGCGCGACCTGCAGCGGGCGCGTACCCAGCCCTGGTTTGCCGATTACCTGCACCCGACGCTGGAAGAGTATTTCCGTCCCGATCCGGCAAACCACGGCTCCTACTTCTTCGGCTGGAGTTCCACCGACGAGACCTACTGGAAGGAGAACTACCGTATCTGGATGGCCGCCGTGCGTGACTTCGCGCGCAAGGGCGGCATCGTTGGCGCCGGGGACGACGCAGGCTTCATCTATGAGCTGTATGGCTTTGGGCTGATTCGCGAGCTTGAGTTGCACCAGGAAGCCGGCTTCAGCCCGATCCAGGTGATCCAGCACGCGACGTTCAACAACGCGCGCATCCTCGGCAAGGAAACCGAGCTTGGCCGCATCCGACCCGGCTTCAAGGCCGACTTGGCGGTGGTGAATGGCAATCCGCTGGAGAACCTCAAGGTGTTCTATCCGACCGGCGTGGATGACATGGTCGACGGCAAGCCAGTGCACACCGGCGGGGTGGAGTGGACGATCAAGGACGGCATCCCGTACCACGGCCCGACGCTGATGCGCGAAGTCAAGGCCATGGTGGCGCAAGCCCGTGCCCAGCGCGGCCAGGGTACGGACTGACCTCGAGTCCAAGCCCGTTGCGGCAAGGCGTGGAGATGGCCTGGCGTTCACGTCGCGGCGTGCATCATTGGTGCATGTCCACGATGCTCAAGCCTGCCACCGTGGGCTTGCTGGTTCGCGACCGGCAAGCCTGCCGGGTCGTGGCCATCGCATTGTGCGCGCTGGGGCTGGCGTGGTTCCGCACGGCGCTGTCGCAACAGGTTCCCGTGCCGCCGCCGGCAAATCCGCCGCCGGCGCAGACCTTGCTACTGGTGCCGCCACCGGCTGCGGTCGAGTTCCAGCAAAGCGTGCAGCTGCAGCAAGTGCGCGACCAATTGCAGCAACGCCAGCTGGAGAGCGACTTGCGCCGCGGCGTGAGCGAGCGGGCGCGACAGGCGTTGGACCCGGCGTCGCGTAACCGCACCCAGCTCGACCAGGCGGCGCAGGCCCAGCAGGCACGTGACCAGGCGGCCCAGCAAGCCTTGGTCGACCAGTACTGGGGCACGAACCGCCTGCCGCCGCCGGCTTCTGTCGCACCAGCCAAGGCACGCAGCGGCCAATAGCCTGGCCGGAAGCCCGGGCGGCTTCTGCCGCCCAGGCTCCTAGGCGGCGAACAGGTCGCCGTGCACGGTGCGCCGCTCCAGCGCCAGCAGGAATTCCTTGATCGGCAAGCCGCCGCCGTAGCCGGTGAGGGAGCCGCTGGCGCCGATCACGCGATGGCAAGGCACGATGATCGACAGCGGATTGCGCCCGTTTGCCGCGCCGACCGCCCGCGACGCGGCCGGATTGCCAACGCGCCGGGCCAAATCGCCATAACTGATCGTCGTGGCGTACGGGATGCGGCGCAGCTGCATCCAAACCGCGAGTTGGAACGGCGTGCCATGCGGATTCAGCGCCAGGTCGAACGCCTGCCGCTTGCCGGCAAAGTACTCGTCGAGTTGCCGGTGCGCGCGCGCCAGCGGTCTGGCTGCGCGTACCCAATGGGGCTCGATCGCGGTGGGATGGCTCTCCTCTTCGAAAAACATGCCGCACAAGCCGCCGACGTCAGCAACCAGGCGCAGGCGGCCGACCGGGCTGTCGATTTCGTCGTAATACGTCGTGGTGTCGCTGGCTCTCATGTCAGTCACTCCGTGGGAGGGTGGTGCGTGCTTCAATCGCGGCCCGCTCGCCGGAGGCGCGCCACAGCTGCATCACGGCATAGGCGCGCCAAGGTCGCCACGCTGTCGCGCGTGCCAGCAGCCCCCGCTCGCTCAATGGCGTACCGCCGCCGGCAGCGGCACGGCGCAGGACCAGGTCCGCGGCAGGGAACGCGTCCGGCTCGTTCTGTACGCGCATCGCGATGTAGTGCGCAGTCCACGGGCCGATGCCCGGCAGCGCAGTCCAGCGCCGCACGAACTCGTCCAGCGGTTGCGCCGGATCGAACGTCACGCGGCGATCCTGCAGCGCCTGCGCGATACCCTGGATCGTCCGCGCCCGGCTCGTCGTCACGCCCAGGCCGCGGAGATCTGCCGTGGCCAGCGCGTCCGGCGCCGGGAACAGGCGTTCCAGGCCGGGCTGCGGGGGCGTCGCAAGCGGCGTGCCGTAACGTTGCACGATGCGTGCGGCGAGTGTGCGCGCAGCGGCAACGCTGACCTGCTGGCCAAGCACCGCGCGCACCGCGGTCTCGAAACCGTCCCAACTGCCGGGTACGCGCAAGCCCGGGTGCCGCGCGCACAGCGGACCGAGCAGGGGATCGGCGGCGAATGCCCCGTTGATCAAGGCCGGATTCGCGTCCAGGTCGAACATGCGGCGTACACGGGTGACCACACCGAGCAGCTCGGTGGCATTCGGGCAATGCACCCTCAGGCGCAAGTTGTGGGCGCGCCCCGGCCAGGGGTCCAGGATCAGCCAACCCGGTGCCGTGGCCGGGCCAAACACGCGCGCGTAGCCGTGCGCGTCGACACATTCGACCCCGGGCAACGCGCGCGTGCGCAGGAACTCGAGCACGGCGCCAAACGCGTACGGTGGCCGGTAGGCGAGCCGAAGCACGAGTGGCGCATCCTTCGCGGCGCGCGGCGTCCGGCGCAATTGCCGCGGCTCGATACGGTTCGCCTGGGCAAACGCCGCATTGAAGCGGCGCAGGCTGCGGAAGCCGGATGCAAGCGCGACCTCGGTCACCGGCAGCGCGGTCTCGGTCAGCAGTTGCTTCGCGAACAACAATCGCTGCGTCGTATACACGTTGTGCGGCGGCACGCCGACACGCTGCACGAACAGGCGGCGCAGCTGCCTGCCGCTGATGCCGACGCGCGCGGCGAGTTGTTCCAGCGACTGCTCCGCGAGCGCACCATCGGCGATGAGCTTCAGCACGTTCGCGACGACGTCATCGCCGTGTCGCCAGACGTCGTTACCCGGCGCGAGTTCGGGCCGGCAGCGCAGGCAGGGTCGGAAGCCGTCGGCTTCCGCGGCTGCCGCATTCGCGTAATAGCGCACGTTGGTGCGCCGCGCGGCAGGCGCCGGGCAAACTGGCCGGCAATAGATTCCGGTGCTGCTGGCCGCGGTGAAAAACAGGCCATCGAAACGGGCATCGCGGCTCTTGCGGGCAAGGTCGCAGATGCGCGGGTCGGGCAGGGCGATGTCGGCTTGCTGATCCATGGACGCAGGCTAGCACCGCAAGCGGCGCGGAACTCGCCGTTTTCGGACACCACTACGTGGGACCGGCGGCGCCTGCAGGCGAGCCTGCGGTGTCGACTGGATCGGTGGACGGAATCTGGCCGACATGGGAATTGCTGCACTGCATTTGTATAGATATAAATTTTCGTGTATACAAATGACGAGTCTGGTGACAAGGCGACCAGACCCGTCCTCGCCAGGGGGTTCGGCGACGATGAAGAAGCGGCCGCGGCAACGTTGCAGCGAGGTGCGAACCAATGCGATGCCTGGCGACTTACCGGCAGTACGTGGAGCAGCCCCGCTTCGGATCCGCGCGTGTAACCGGCCGTACGCCCGGACATCACTCGCGGCACGCAACGGATGCAATCGGGGGTTCCAGGACACCGGGCATGCCGGTATGCTGCAGTGCATCACTTGCGCACATCACAGGTGCAATGCAGGCTCCGCGCGTGTGGTATTGGCGCGGCGTGGCAAGGTCATGCCTCGGGGCGGTGTCGCGGCGTTTGCGTCGATCGCGACGCCGGGGAAGCGCTGAGGGGTAGCAGCTTATCGTTTTCACCGTGTATCGACATGACATCATGGGGAGGTCACATGCTGGAATCAGACACGAGAGGCAAGTGGTGGTCGGCCATCGTCTCCGCGCTCGGGCTGGCGCTGCTGCTTGGCGCGGCACCGGCGGTATTGGCCCAGGTTCCCACCCCCGCGTCGGTGCTCGGACATACGCCTGGCGATGATTATTACCTCGCCGACTACGAAGATTCGGTGCGCTACTTCCACGCGCTTGCCAAGGCGTCCGACAAGATCAAGATGGTCTCGATCGGCAAGACCACGCAGGGGCGGACGTTCGAGTACGCGATCATCTCGAACCCGGAGAACCTGGCGAAGTTCGACCAGTATGTCGACGCCTCGAAGAAGCTGGCCGACTCACGGCAGCTGACCCCGGAGCAGGCGCGCGAACTGGCACGCACCTCGAAGATCATCGTGCACATCGACGGCGGCCTGCACTCGAGTGAAGTTGCCGACCACCAGCACCCCATGCTGCTTGCCTACAAGCTGCTGTCCGAGCCGGACAATCCGGAAGTGGCGGCGATCCTGGACAACGTCGTCCTGCTCTTGTGGCCGACGCTCAACCCGGACGGCATGGACATGGAAGTGCACTGGTACCGCCAGCAGCTCGCTGGTCGCGACCTTACCGGCCCGGTGCCGACCAAGGCGATGGACCAGCGCAGCCCGCGCCTGTACCAGGAGTACGTGGGCCACGACAACAACCGCGACGGCTACATGCTGAACATGATCGAGAGCCAGGTCGTGACGTTCGAGGGCATGAAGAACGCGCCGGCCATCTGGTACACCCAGCACCAGAGTGCACCGTTCCCGGCACGGATCTGGATGCCGCCGTTCTATGACCCCGTGTCGGCGAACATCGATTCGCTGACCCGCGTATGGACCAGCAACATCGGCATCAACATGATGTCGCGCTTCGAGCAGGAGGGAAAACCGGGCGCGATCGTGCAGGCCACATTCGACAACTGGTATCCCGGTTACATCGACTATATCGCCGAATTCCGGCACACCATGGCGTATTTCACCGAGACCTCCCACGACTCGGCCACGCCACGCAACTACAGCCTGAGCGAGTTCCCCAAGGCCTGGCAGGAGCTGAAGCCGCAGGTGTTCTATCCCTCGCCGTGGAAGGGAGGGATCTGGCGACTGCGTGATTCCGAGGACTACATGATGACCGCGTCGATGTCGACGCTGGACACCGCGGTCAAGTATCGCGAGGAGCTGCTGTTCAACCGCTACCTGGCCGGTAGCCGCACCATGCGGCGCTATGTCGACGCCGGCCTGCATGCCTATGTCATTCCCAGTGGCCAGGCCGACCCCCAGACCGCCGCGCTGCTGGCACAGAAGCTGGTCCAACAGGGCGTGGAGGTGTACCAGAATCCGTCGGCGCTGACCCTGGGCGGCACCTCATATCCGACGGGTTCATGGGTGATCCCGATGAACCAGCCGTTTGCCGGCCTGGTGCAGGAGTTGTTCGAGCGGCAGAAATACCCGACGGTGTTCCTGGACGACAAGGGCTTGCCGCCAAAGCTGCCGTATGACGCGACCGGCTGGACGCTGCCGCTGCAGTTCGGGGTCGACACGGTGGCCATCGGCATTCCGCTGCCGGCTGACGCCATGGCTTCCCTGAAGCGGGTCGACGAAGCCAGGACCGAGGGCGGACTGCAGGGCAGCGGCTCGGCCTTCGCCATCAGCCATGCGAGCAACGCGAGCTTCAAGGTCGCCAACGCGGTGCTGGCGAAGAAGGGGCGGGTGGCGTTCAGCGGCGACGATGCAGGCGCCATGGTGCTTTCCGGGGTGGACAGCAAGACCCTGGACGGCATCCTTGCCCAATATGGCGTGACCGCCACGCCGGCGGCGTCTGGGCACGAGGCGACGCCGGTGCGGAAGGCGCGCGTCGGCAACTATCGGCCCTGGGGTCAGGACCAGGCGGGGATGGATGCGGGTTGGACGCAATGGCTGCTGGAGCAGTACGGCTTTGCGCCGGTGACTTTGCGCAATGCCGACATGCGCCGCGGCAAGCTGCGCTCGAAGGTGGACGTGATCGTGTTGCCCGACACGATTGGACGGGGAGGCCAGCAGCCGGTGGCGCGCCTCGTCGACGGCATGTTCAAACCGGGCACGATGCCCGCGGAGTTCGTCGGCGGCATCGACCAGGCTGGCGTGGACGCGCTCAAGGCGTTCGTCAACGAGGGCGGCACCCTGGTGGCAATGAACCACTCCTCGGTCGCGGTCACCGAGCTGCTGGACCTGCCCGTGGAGAACGCGCTGGCCGGCCTGAGCCAAAGTGAGTTCTTCTGTGCCGGAGCCTTGTTCGGGGTCAACCTGGGCGAGTCATCGAGCGTGACACAGGGCATGCGGCAGAGCCCATCGGTGATGTTCCTCAACAGCCCGGCGTTCAAGACCAAGCCTGGATTCAAAGGTCGCGTGTTGGCTTCCTATGCAGCCACCGGCAGCTCGCTGCAGAGCGGCTTTGCGGTCAACCCCGAACGCCTGCAGGGCCTGGCGGCCGCGCTCGAGGTCGAATACGGCAAAGGCCGGGTTCTGCTCTACGGCTTCGCACCGCAGTGGCGGGGCCAGCCGCAGGGCACGTTCAAGTTCCTGTTCAACACGATGTATCTGCGGTGACGCAGCCGCCGGCATCGCGAGCCACTGCAACCGGCGTTACAACCTTTTTGAAACTTCAGCTCAATCGAGGGTAAGTCCATGAAACCAAGCATGAATCGCCTCGCGGTCGCAGTAGGTATGGCGCTGGCTGCCGGAGCCATGGCCATGGCCGGGCCGGCGTTCGCGACGGACGAGCAGGACACACCGGACGCGGCGCAGGCGACCCAGGCCAACGCCTCGCAGGCACAGACCTTGAAAGGTGTGGTCGTCACGGGTTCCTTGATCCGCCGCGTCGACATCGAGACCGCGAGCCCGGTGGTCACCTTGGACCGCGCAAGCATCAGTGCCAGCGGCAAGCCCGTGCTGGGCGACGTCTTGCAGGCCTTGCCCTCCATTTCAGGCAATGCCACGAACCCGCAGAACAACAGCAACGGTGGCGGCGGGGCGACGCCTTCGGGTGAGGCTGGCGATGGTGCCTCCCGCGTATCGCTGCGCGGCCTGGGCGTGGAGCGCACGCTCGTGCTCGTCAACGGCCAGCGCATGGCGAACCCGGATGTCAACCTGATCCCGACCGACATGATCGAGCGCACGGACGTACTGGCTGAAGGCGCTTCGACCGTGTATGGCTCGGATGCGATTGGCGGCGTGGTCAACTTCATCCTGCGCAAGGACTTCCAGGGTGCCCAGGTCAGCGTGAACGGCGGTATTTCCGGCCATGGCGACGCCGAGCGGCGCGGCATGACGCTGACTGCCGGAACCTCGGGCGACAAGTACAGCATTGTCGGTGGCGTCGACTACAACAAGTACGACCCGGTGCTGAACCCGGCGCGCAAGTTCGCCGCCCAGGTGCTCTACCTCTCGGGCGGCGTCATCACGCCATCGGGGTCCAGCAGTATCCCGAACGGCCGCATCCAACTGCCTGGCTCGTTCGCCAGC
The DNA here is from genome assembly GCF_058781105.1 of Rhodanobacter sp. FW510-R10. Lineage (NCBI taxonomy): Bacteria > Pseudomonadati > Pseudomonadota > Gammaproteobacteria > Lysobacterales > Rhodanobacteraceae > Rhodanobacter > Rhodanobacter sp. FW510-R10. Next base: position 2,398,580 of record NZ_JBYSWL010000001.1, read on the forward strand.
CGCTATGGCTGCACGGTCAACTCGTCGGGCTCCATCTTTGTCACGCGTGACAAGGGCAACGGCCAGAGTCTCGATGACTACCGCTGCTACCGCGGCGCGAGCGACAACTACAACTACGCAGTGTCGAACTACCTGCAGACCGCGCAGAAGCGCACGAATGGCTTTGTGCTCGGCAGCTACAACATCACGGACAACACGACCGCGTTCGTCGACGCGTTCTACAACCACACGGTGTCCAGCGGGCAGGATGCATCGACGCCTTATGGCAGCAGCGCGCTGTTCAGCATCCTCTCGAGCAACCCAATCAACCCGTTCGGCGTCACATTCAGCCAGCGGCCGATCCCAGGTGACCCGAACAGCGGCTACCGCTTCCAGACGCGCCTGACCGGCATTGGTCCACGCACGCATTTCTTCACCACCGACACGGGACAGGTCAATACCGGCTTGCGTGGCAACTTTGGCCAGGACAGCAGTTGGATCTGGGATGCCTCAGTCAACTACAGCCATACCAAGCGCAACATGGTGGAGCCGGTCGTCATGGTCGCCTCGAAGATGCAGGCGGCAGTCAATGCCGGCGCAAACATCTTCAACCAGGGCGACCCGGCGGTCAGCAAGCTGTTTGAAGCCGCCAGGCAACCATCGCAATACGTCCTGACCCGCGCCACCAAACAGGCCCAATTGGATGCCAGCGGCGAGTTGTGGACCATGCCGGCCGGGGCAGTCCAGCTGTCGGTAGGCACCCTGTTCCGCAAGCAATCCATGAACTACACGGTCAGTCCGGACTCGATCCTGGATCCGGCAACCATGACCTGCAATTCGGGCGGCTGCCAGTCGCCCGGGCGCGGCAGCTACAACGTCAAGGAGCTTTTCAGCGAGGCCTTGATCCCGCTCCTGTCGAACCAGCCGTTTGCGCACACGCTGAACCTCGACCTGGGGGTCCGCACGTCCGACTACAGCACGACCGGGGTGACCACGAACAAGAAGATCGCAATCGAATGGCGTCCCGTCGCGGACCTGCTGGTCCGCGGCACGATCTCCGAGGTCTTCCGCGCACCAAACTTGAACATGTTGTACGACGGCCTTTCCACCGGCGGCGGCGGGGCGGCACTGAACGACCCTTGCGCCCATCGCACGGCAGCCGAGCTGGCGCAGCACGCCAATGCCTGCCGATTCGTGCCACCAAATTGGGCGGGCAACTCGGTGCTGCAGGTGACCGGGCGTTACTCCGGTGCCATTGCCGCAGGGTCGAAGCTGAAACCCGAACACGGCAAATCCGTCAATTTCGGCCTGGTCTACGACCCCGAGTTCATTCCCGGCCTGTCGACCAGCGTCGACTTCTGGCACATCTATCTGTTCGACACGCTCACCACGATCCAGACCGACACCGTGGTCAACGCCTGCTACAACAACAACGCAAGCCCGTACTGTGGCTTCATCGTGCGCTATGACAACACCACGCGGCAGCCAGGTGAGATTTATTACGTCAGCACGCCGGCGGTGAACCTGGGCAGCCTGAGCACGAGCGGCATCGACTACACGCTGCGTTACCGCCTGCCACATTTCAACGTGGGCAGCATGGACCCAGGCGATTTCCGCTTCGGCCTGGCCAGCAGTTATGTCGCAACCTACAAGAACAGTGCGACACCGGGCCAGCCGGGTGCGCAATCCATCGATTATGCCGGTACCTTCAGCCAGCAATTCGGCAATATCCCACGCTGGCGTGGCACGGCCACGATCAACTGGGAAAAGGGCAACTGGAACGCCCAATGGCAGACGCGCTACATCCATCGTCTGACGCTGCACAACGGTGACGCGGCTATCCCGGGCGTGGATATCCCGATGGCCTCAGTCTTGTACAACTCGATCCAGCTGGGTTACGCGATACCGAAGATCCGCACGCGCTTCGACATTGGCGTGGACAATTTGAACGACCGTCAGCCACCGCTGATCTACCAGAACAGCAACCTCAACACGAACAACACCGACGGCGCCACGTACGACTTGCTTGGGCGCTATTACTGGGCGCGCGCCACGATCAAGTTCTAAGACCTCATCAGAGTAAATGGGGAGCTGATTCACGCGAAGCACCATGGCCGGTGCGACGTATGCACCAGGTACCTAGGGAAGGTCTGAATAATTGCCGTCATCCCCGCGAAAGCGGGGATCCAGTGAGGTTACGTTGTTGAAATCAAAGACACTGGATTCCCGCTTTCGCGGGAATGACGATCAAGAGCGAATTGTTCAGAGCTTCCCTAGAGGAGCCCTGATTCTGCTCGTCATCCCGCAATTGCGTAGCGATATCTGGGATCCAGTGCCTTTATTTTTTAGCTGTTTTGGGAGCAAAGGCACTGGATGACCAGCTTCGCTGTTGTGAGGCGCCTCCCGCTTCCGCGGGAATGACGGTTTGGGGTTGATCGGAGTTTCCCTGGGGTGCCTTCGTGGGATGTTCTTGGATGGGTTGATGATGCGTGTCGGCCGTATTTTGCGGTCCGATGACTGTTGGCGTGGCGGCACAAGCCTGGAGTCACATATGATCGTATTCCGAAACAACATGATTCGTCCGGCGGGTGTACTGGCACTTGTATTGAGCCTGGCCCTGCCATCAGCTCTGGCGCAGGATGCTGGCAAGGATGGGCCATTCCAGCGGCTGGTGGTTCGTGGCGTGACCATGATCGACGGCACTGGCGCGCCGCCGATGGGCCCGGTCGATATCGTGGTCGAGGGCGACAAGATCACTGAAGTCAAGCGCTTTGGATACGCGAAGAAGAATCAGGAGCTGCACGACGAGGATCTGCTCAAGGGTGCAGACCGGGTGATCGACGCCCGCGGCATGTATGTGACCCCTGGGTTTATCGACATGCATACCCATGAGCGCGATCCGTACGCCTATTTGCTTCATCTCGCGCATGGGGTCACGACCGTACGGATCTTGACCTTTGATGACAAAACCACTGATGAGGTAATGAAGCAGCGGGAGCTCAGCAACAAGAACCAGATTGTTGCGCCACGTATCCGCGTTTGCCAAAGCGTGGCACCGGTCAATACACCCGACGAAGCCCGGCAATGGGTGCGTAACGCGAGGAAGCGGGGGGTGGACTGCATTGGCGAGGGTGGGCCAAAGTACCGCGACGTCATGGCGGCATACCTTGCCGAGGGCAATGCGATTGGCATGCCAAGCATGATCCACATCGGGTTCGACAACGCCATTACCGCACGGGATGCCGCGGAGATGGGCTTGGACGAGATGGAACATTTCTACGCGTTGTTCGAGTCTCTGCTCACGACACACTCGCTCCGCGACTACTCTTCTGACTACAACGAGAACTCCGAGGATGACCGTTATCCAAAGGTCGGCGAGCTCGTGGACCAGAGCTACGGACCGGAAAGCCAGCAGTGGAAGGAATTGATCACGTTGTTCAAGGAGAAGAACTTCATCCTCAATCCGACGTTCATCATCTATCAGTTCGTCTACGATTTGATGAAGGCCAGCAATGCGGACTGGATGGCCGAATACGCCATGCCGGAATTGTGGAAGAGCTTTGAACCGAATCCGTTGAAGCACAGCGGTGTCATGGCGAAATTGACCAGCGTCGATGAGGCCCGCTGGCAGCGGTATCTCAATAAATGGATGCGTTTTGTCTACGATTATACCTTGGCTGGCGGGCGCGTCACGGTGGGGACCGATGCCAATAGCGTCTATCAGCTTGAAGGCTTTTCCTATATCGAGGAAATGATCCTGCTTCAACAGGCAGGGTTGACGCCGCTGGAGGTCATACGGTCAGCCACGCTCTATGGTGCCGAGGGCATTTTCCAACCATACAAGGCGAACGGGCGCCCGATTGAATACGGCGTGATCCGGCCTGGGCTGAAGGCAGACCTGGTGCTGATGACTGAAAATCCGCTGGAAGACTTCAAGACCCTGTATGGAACCGGCACGGTCCGGCTCGACCGGGAGACGGGCAAGATCAGTCGGGTCAAGGGCATAAAGTACACGGTGAAGGGCGGCGTGGTTTACGACAGCGACAAGCTGCTGTCGCAGATTCGCGACATGGTCACGAAGTCCAAGAAGGACACCGGTATTGAAGTCAACATCCCAGCGATGCTGCATCCCTCGGATGGCTGACGCCTGGTGACAACGTGGGGTGACGGGATTTGTGGATTTGTCGCGAAAGGTCGGGTTTCGGGCGTTGCGCGGAACCAGGATTGGCATCGCATCTATCACGCTAGGAGTGGAGTATGAAGATGAGGCGGATTGCGTACTTGTGCATGGGCGCCGGGTTGGTAGCGGTTGCGGCCTGCAGCTCCAACGCACCCGACGTGCCGGAGTCATCTGGTACGCCCGCGGGAACGGCCAGCGCACCAAGCACCACGGCGAGCACGAAAAAGCCGGGCACGCTGCCCGCGACCATGGACATGCTTGCGCGGGCCATCGCGTTCCAGAGCGCAACCGGGCATGGAGACCAGACGATCGCCTTGGCCCATTACCTGGCCGAGCAACTCGAGTCCGCCGGATTTGCCAAGTCGGACCTCGAGGTCGTGCCCATCAATGGCATCGACAAAAGCGCAGCCCTGGTATTGAACTGGAAGGGCAGCACCAATGCCAAACCCATCCTGATCAATGGCCACATGGATGTGGTGGCTGCCGATGCCGACCGCTGGACGCATCCGCCGTTCGAGTTGGCCAAGGAGGGCGAATATCTGTACGGCCGCGGCGTCGCGGACATGAAGAACGAAATCGTCGTACTCGTGCAGACCCTCATGCGATTGAAGCAGGAAGGCTTCACGCCCGAGCGTGGGCTGATCGTGGTGCTGACCGGCGACGAAGAGACGGATTTCGCGTCGGCACGGACCTTGGCGCCGAAGTACAAGGACGTCGAATACGTGATCGACGCCGAGGGTGGCGCCGGGACCTACAGCGATGACTTGAAGCCGGAGCTGTACCGCATCGGTGCCGCCGAAAAGCTCAACGTGGATTACCTGCTGACCGCCACCGGGCCTGGCGGCCATTCAAGTACACCCCTGCACAACAATCCCCTGTACACGCTGGCCAATGCCCTGGGGCGTGTCCAGCAGTACGAGTTCCCCGTGACCTACAACGAAATCACCCTGGCGGCATTCAAGGGCCTGGGCGAGCACGTGACCGGGTCGCTTGGCGAGGCCATGAAGGCGTTTGCCGCCAACCCCAAGGATGCCAAGGCCGCAGCGACGCTTTCGGCCGACCCGGCCTATGTCGGGCAACTGCGCACGACCTGCGTCGGCACCACCATGGAGAGCGGCCACGCCCTGAATGCCGTACCGAAGCAGGCGAACGCCAACATCAACTGCCGCGTCTGGCCTGGCGTCAGCCCCGAGGCCATCAAGGCCGAGTTGACCAAGGTCATCAACGACCCCGCGGTCACGATCACCATCCAGGATCCGCAGCCGGTGGTCAGCCAGGCCTCGCCCATCATGCCCGAGCTGTTTGCGGCCATCACCGCCACGATCCACGAGCGCTTTCCGGGCGTCGACGTCGTGCCGTCCCAAGGTGCGGGCGCCTCCGACAACCAGTTTTTCCGCAATGAAGGCCTGCCGGCGTACGGGGTGAGTCCGTTCTTCAGCAAGCCAAACGACAGCCGGGCACACGGCATCGACGAGCGCGTGCTGGCCGGCGAGTTTCAACCTGCATTGGATTTCTGGTACGGGTTGTTGAAAAAAATCACTACGCAGCAATAGGAGCCGGAGTCGACCCTGCTTTTCCAGTCCCATCCATGTCACAACAGAAGGCAATGAGGATCCGTCATGAAACGACGCAATCGTTATTCCCTGAGATTCGCCCTTCTGGTTTGTGCGGCCCTCGTCACGACATTTGCCTTGGCGGCTCCCGTACCCACCAGCGAGCTTGTACAGGCATTGCAGTGGCGCAGCGTTGGGCCCTACGTGGGCGGGCGCTCGATTGCGGTGGCGGGAATAGCCAACGAACCGAACCACTTCTACATGGGCACCACTGACGGAGGGGTCTGGGAAACCCACGATTACGGCCAGGGCTGGAAGAACATTTCGGACGGCCATTTCACCAACAATGTGATCGGCGCGATCGCGGTGGCGCCATCGGATCCAAAGATCATCTATGTCGGCACCGGTGAATCGGACATCCGCAATACCTTCCTGACCGGGGAGGGCATGTACAAGTCGGTGGATGGCGGCAAGAGCTGGCAGCACGTCGGGCTGGATGCCACCCACACCATCAGTTGGATCCTCATCGACCCAAAGGACCCCGATGTGGTCTATGCCGCTTCGCTCGGCCACGTGTGGGGGCCAAATCCCGAGCGTGGGGTGTTCAAGACCACCGACGGCGGCAAGACCTGGAACAAGGTGCTCTACATCAACGACCAGACGGGCGTGGTCACCATGGCCATGGACCCGTCTGACCCCAACACGCTGTATGCGACAGCGTGGCAGGCATCCCGTGCGGCCTGGACGTTCTCCAGCGGCGGACCAGGCAGCGGCATCTACAAGAGCACTGATGGCGGCGCGCACTGGACCAACATCACGCACAACCCGGGCTTGCCCGCCGGCATCATCGGCAAAGCCGGGATCGCGGTGGCACCCAGTGATCCCAACGTCGTCTACACCCTGATCCAGGCGAACTACCAGGGTCACTTTGGCGCCTTGTTCCGCTCCAACGATGCCGGCAAGACCTGGGCGTTCGTCAACGGCGACGACGAACTCACCCAGCGCGCGTTCTACTACATGCGCGTCTACGTCGACCCCAAGGACGCCAACACGATCTACCTGCCGAACGTGAACCTGTACGTGTCCCACGACGGTGGCAAGTCGCTCAAGCAACTGCACCCGCCGCACGGCGACAACCATGGTTTGTGGATCAATCCGAACGACACCCGACTGTTCATTGAATCCAATGACCAGGGAGCCACGGTGTCCCGCGATGGCGGCGCGACCTGGAGTTCGCAGACCAACCAACCCACGTCGCAGCTCTACCACGTGAATGTGGACGACCAGTTCCCGTTCAACATCTATGTCGCGCAGCAGGACAACCGGGCTTGGGTCGGTCCGAGTGCGGTCGCCAGCGGCAAGATCCCTCCGGTGTGGGATCGCGCGGCCGGCGGCGAGAACAGTTGGGTGGTACCGCAACCCGACAAGCACTGGATCACGTTCGGCAATGGCTATTTCACGCTCATGGACAGTCTGGATAGTCGGCGCGGGATCGACCGCAGCATCGATCCGTCACCGATCTATTACAACGGCGCGCCTGCCTCCGAGATGGAATATCGCGGCGGCTGGATCCGGCATCCGAACGTGTTCCTGCACGATGCGCCGAACACCTTGTTGACCGGCACCCAATACGTACTCAAGAGCACGGATTCCGGGCATACCTGGACGCGCATCAGCCCAGACCTGACGCGCAACGACAAGAGCAAGCAGACGCTCCCCGGCGGCCCCATCAGCCACGATATATCCGGGGCCGAGCTCTTCGATACCGTCTCGGCATTGAGTGTGTCGCCCAAGACCGATGAGGTGATCTGGGCCGGATCCGACGATGGTCTGGTGCATGTCACCCGTGACGGGGGTGCGCATTGGGACAACGTGACCCCGCAGGGCCTGCCGACCTGGATCACGATCACCGACATCGATGCATCGCATGCCGATGCCGGCACCGCCTACGTGGTCGCCAGTCGCTACATGTGGGACGATTTCAAGCCGTACGCGTACAGGACCACGGATTACGGCAAGCACTGGCAGCCGATCACCGAAGGCGTGCCAGGCGATCAGTACCTGGAAACTATCCGCGAGGATCCGAACCACCCAAGCCTGTTGTTCCTCGGCAGCAGCAAGACGGTTTACCTGAGCCTGGATGCTGGCGCGCATTGGCAGTCATTTGCGCTCAACCTGCCGCCCGTCGTGGTCCGCAGCATTGCCATCCAGGGCCCGCAGAATGCAGTGGTGATCGCCACCCACGGCCGCGGCGCGTGGGTCCTGGACAACCTGGCGTTCGTGGAACAACTGGACAGTGCCAAGGTGGCATCCGACCAGGCCTATCTGTTTGCACCCCAACAGTCGTGGCTGGTCAAGCGCAGCGCAGGTTTTGGGTTTGGCGGCGGCAGTGTGGGTGGCGAGAATCGGCCGGCCGTGGCCGACGTGTTCTATTACCTGCCGCAGTCCTACCAGGCAGGTACCCCGGCCAAACTCACCTTCACTGCGGCGGACGGCACGGTCGTGCGCAGTTATGACCTGCCATACAAGGAAGTGTTGCCACGTGGCTTGAGTGACGGCAAAAACGAGCCGCCAACCCCACTGCACGCGGGGATGAATCATTTTGCCTGGGATTTCCGCCATGCGCCTGCGCGTTACGTGGACGGCTTCTTCGTCACCGAACATGGCGTCGACAAGATCGTGGGGCCAACGATCGCGCCGGGAACCTATGCGGTGACGTTGACCTATGGCGACACCGTCATATCCAGGCAACCGTTCGAGGTCAAGCTCGATCCGCGTCTCGATACCACGCAGGCGCAGATGCAGGCCCGGCTCGACCTGGCGATGCAGATCAACCAGGCTATCGATAGCCTCAACGCCCGGCTCAATGAAGCCTTGGCCGCGCGCACCCGCCTGCAACGGGCCGTGACTGCGGGACATCTCTCCGCCAGCCGGGCCAAGTCGACTGCGACCGCACTCGATCGCGATATCGCCGAGATGGTCAACCTGGACATCCAGTCCAGCGAGGGCGATCTGGTGGTGGAAACGCGAGTGACCGAGCGCCTGGCCATGCTTGGCCTGGAAGTCGACCGCAGCTTTACGCCGCTGCGGCCGGTGAACCAGGAGGGCTTTGCGACCCTGGCCGCGGCAGCGGAAACCGGCAAGGCGAAGCTGCAAAAGGACATCGACGCGGTCAACCAGGTGATTGGCTCAACCGCACGCTAGGTATCCCGCTGCCAGAGGCCAGCCACGCCTGCGCCCTGGCAGCAATTTTGATTGGTTGGAGACCCCTTGGGGGCAGGAGAACGACATGGTGGCGGCCTATGAAGGCGTGGTGGACATCGACAAATATCCTGTCCATGACCTGGACGGCGCACGCGGCCGCGAGCTCGTGGCCTGGTGCCGCGCCCAGCTTGCCCTGGACGGCTGCTGCACACTGGCCGGCTTCCTCCTGCCGGAGGCGATTGCCGACATGGTGCGCATCTCCGGCGAGGTGGCCGCCAAGGCCTGGGTGACCGACCGGCCGCACAACATCTACTTCACGCCACCGGCCAAGGACCTGCCGGCAACCGACCCGCGGGCACATCTCGAGCGTTCGGCAAAACACGGCATTGCCTACGACTACATTCCGGCCGACGCGCCGATGCGGCGCCTGTATGAGTCGCCCGAGCTCACCCGGTTCGTGGCGGCGGCGCTGGGCAAGGACGTGCTCTATCGCAGCGCCGATCCGCTGGACGCGTTCCAGATCACCCGCTTCTATCCTGGCGAGGAACTCGGCTGGCACTTCGACAACAGCGAGTTCTCCGTCACCGTGATGTACCAGTTGCCCGAGGCCGGCGGCGAGTTTGAATACGTTCCCGCGCTGCGCTCCGATGCGGACCCGAACTACGCGGGCATCACCGAGGTACTTCAGGGGCGCGCGCGCGGAGTGGTGAAGGAGCAAGCCTCGGCACCGGGGACGTTCGCCCTGTTCCACGGACACAACGCCATGCACCGGGTCAAGCTGGTGAAGGGCACGCGGCCGCGCATCAATTCGGTCCTGACCTATGGGGAACGTCCGGGCATGAAGCTCAGCCCACTGACCTCCGAGCTGTTCTATGGCCGGGTTTCGTAATGGCGGCGGAGCGGGGTTGTCGTGGGCGACAGTGCCGGGCAACGATGGAGCTCGGTCACCATCATGAGGGAGCGTCCATGCCGTCGCCCGGCGGCGTGGATTTCCTTGACCGGCCGCGCTCGGCTTGAGCGCGGTTTCCTGGCAAGACGTTGGGGAGAATAGGCATGCAGAGCTTTAGAACGGGGATCCGCGCGGCAGTGGCGGCCTTGGCCATCGGCGTTGGCACGCTGATGCTGGCGGCCTGTTCCCGGCAACAGGCCGAGCAGGAGACGGGACCGGTGCCGACCCCGGCATCGATACTGGGGCATACCCCGGGCGACGACTACTACCTGGCCGACTACGAAGAATCGGTCAAGTATTTCCATGCCCTGGCCAAGGCCTCCAACCGCATCAAGATGGTTACGGCAGGCAAGTCGAGCGAGGGACGGACCTTCGAGTACGCGATCATTTCCAGCCCCGGGAACCTGGCCAAATTCGACCAGTACGTCGATGCCTCCAAGAAGCTCGCCGATGGACGTCAACTGACCGAAGCGCAGGCTCGGCATCTGGCGCGGACCTCGAAGATCATCGTGCACATCGACGGCGGCCTGCACGCGGCCGAACTCGCCGACCATCAGCTGCCGCCACTGCTGGCGTACAAGCTGTTGTCGGAGCCGAATGATCCGGAAGTTGCCAAGATCATGGACAACGTGATCCTGATCCTGTGGCCCACGCTCAACCCGGATGGCATGGACATGCAAGTGCATTGGTACCGCGACCAACTGCAGCGGCGTGGCAAGGACGAGGCCATTCCCACCACCATCATCGATGAGCCGATGCCGTACGTGTATCAGAAGTACGTCAGCCACGACAACAACCGCGATGGCTACATGCTCAACATGATCGAGAGCCAGGTCGTCATCGCCGAACAACAGAAGAATTCCCCGGCCATCTGGTACACCCATCACCAGCCCGGAGCCCAGCAGTACCCGCCGCGTATCTGGGTGCCGCCATTCTCCGACCCGATCTCCGCCAATATCGATCCGCTGGTGCGCATGTGGACCACCAATCTCGGCATCGACATGCTCACCCGCTTCGGTGAGGAGGGGAAGACGGGTGCGTTGGCCCAGAATGACTATGACAACTGGTATCCCGGCTACCTCGACTACATCGCCGAGTTCCGCCACACGCCGGCCTACTTCACCGAGACCACGCACAACACGCCAACGCCCATCGACTATCGTGCCGATACGTTTCCACGCGAATGGAGCGACCTGAAGCCGCTGATCTTCTACTCCATGCCCTGGCAGGGTGGGGTCTGGCGCTTCCGCGATACCGAGAACTACATGTTGACGGCATCCATGTCGACGCTGATGACCGCGGTGAACAAGCGCGAGTCCATCCTGTATGACCGTTACCTGGCGGCAACCAACACGGCCAAGCGCTACGTCGGGCAAGGCCTGTACGCCTACGTGATCCCGGCGGGCCAGCGCGATCCGCAAAGCGCGGCGCTGCTTGCGCAGAAGCTGATCCTGCAAGGCGTCGAGGTCTACCAGAACAAGTCCGCGCTGACCCTGGGCGACACGCAGGTTCCGGCAGGCTCCTGGGTGGTGCGCATGGACCAGCCGTTTGCCGGCCTGGTCGAGGAGCTCTTCGGCTTGCAGCAGTACCCGCACGCGTTCCTGGACAAGGACGGCTTGCCGAAGAAGCTGCCGTATGACGTGACCGGCTGGACGCTGCCGCTGCAGTTCGGGGTCGACACCGTCGCGATCAAGGCGCCGCTGCCTGCCGACATCGGCACCGCCCTGACCCGGGTCGCCGAGGCGAAGATTGAAGGCGGCCTGCATGGAACTGGCGCGGCCTACGCGATCAGCCACGCCAGCAATGCCAGCTACAAGGTGGCAAACGCGGTGTTGCAGGCCAAGGGCCAGGTGGCGTTCGTCGATGGCGCGGCCGGACAGCAGGCATCGATGGTCCTGCGCGGCGTCGATGACAAGACGCTCGGCGACATCCTTGCCCGCGAGGGCGTCAACGCCACCCCGGTGGCTGGCGACCAGGCCCCGGGCGGCCAGGTGCGCATGGCCCGCGTCGGCAACTACCGGCCGTGGGGCCAGGACGAGGCCGCCATGGACGCCGGCTGGACCCAATGGCTGCTGGAGCAGTATGGCTTCCAGCCGCAGGAGCTGTACAACGCCGACATCCGCGCCGGCGACCTGCACAGCAAGCTCGATGTGATCGTGCTGCCGGACATGGCCGGGCGTGGGCAGCAACCCACGCAGCGCCTGGTGGATGGCCCGTACAAGCCAGGCTCGATGCCGGAGAAATATTCCGGCGGCATCGATGCCGAGGGCGTCGCGGCCTTGAAAGCCTTCGTCAACGACGGCGGCACCCTGGTCGCGATGGACCACTCGGCAAACGCGATCATCGACTTGTTCGGCTTGCCCGTGGGCAATGCCCTGGCCGGCCTGGCCGACACCGAGTTCTACTGCGCCGGCGCGCTGTTTGCCGTCGACCTCGGCCAGGCCTCGCCGCTCACCGCGGGCGTCAAGGCGCGACCGTCGGTCATGTTCTTCAACAGCCCGGCGTTCACCGTCAAGCCTGGCTTCCAGGGCAAGGTGCTGGCGTCCTATCCCAAGACTGGCAGCGCGCTGCAAAGCGGCTTTGCCTTGCATCCGGAACGCCTGCAAGGCCTGGCGGCCGCGCTGGAAGTTTCCTATGGCAAGGGCAGGGTGATCCTGTACGGGTTTGCACCGCAGTTCCGCGGTCAGTCACAGGGCACGTTCAAGCTGTTGTTCAATGCCCTGTACCTGCATTGAGGAGCATTGCCGGGATCGCGGCCGGAGCCCGACTCCGGCCGCGTCATCATGGTTTCAGCGGGCGATGGGACGGAAATGGGCCACCAGGTCGTACGAATTGCCCAGGAACATCTGTTCCACATAGGTAATGGGTGTCTTGCCGAGCCAGGTGCGCCGCGCGATCAGCAGGCTGGCCGTGCCGACGCGCACTCCAAGGCGCGCCGCCGCGGCGCGGCCCAAGTTGATCGCCCGGATGTGGTGTTCGGCGCGGCTCCAGGGGATGTTCTGCAGCAGCCACGTACCGGGCGCCTGGTCCGTGAAGGGCTCCTCGAGCGCCACCGGCACGGCCACGGGGTTGATGACGCGGTTCTCCAGCGCAAACGGCTTGTCGTCCGCCAGGTGCAGGCATTCGACGGCAATCAAGCTGCCCTTGGGGGCAAGTTCGAGCTCGTGCGGGATCGCCTTGGCCGGCTTGCGTACGTGGCGCCCGAGCAAGCGGTAGCTGTAGACGTGCCCACGCAAGGCAACATCGACGGGAATGTGCGGAATGTCCAGCGCGACCGACTCGATCGTGCTGCTCGGCTTGCGCACGAACGAGCCTACGCGCCGCCGCCGCTCGATGAGGCCTTTCTCGGCCAGCAGGGACAGCACCCGGTTCACGGTCATGCGCGAACACTGGTATTGCGCCATCAACTCGTGCTCGAACGGGATGCGGTAGCCGGGCGGCCATTTGCCGCTGGCAATGTTGCGCTCCAGGTCGCTGCGTATCGTCTGTCCCAGACTTTGCGGATGCCGGGCCTTCACCATGATTTGCTTCCTGCGTTCAAGCTCGGGACGCCCCTGTTCGGGTGGACGACGCGGGCGAGGCAGCCGCCCGACGACCTGCCGCCGGTTGCTGGCTTGCGCGTCGCCGATGCCGGACGGACGCCATTATGCCGGGCCGTCGCGTGTGATGGTTTGTGGTCGCGGCATGGTACTCCGGTTTGCCCGCGAGCTGCCGCGGTCGTGGCAGGCCGGCGAGCGATGCCCGGCCGCGCAGCAGCAAGCCTTGGGGAGTGTGTCACTGCCGCACCATAGCCGCCCTGCCGGCTTGCCGACGACATTTATTGTATAGACAAAAGAGCCCCGTTGGATTATCTTCCGCAGTGCGCCAACCCGCCGCGCCGACGCGGCCCACAGTGTGATGCAGGTCGCGGTGACGAGGTCGCTGGCGGGCCGCGGCAGACGCCCGTGATGGCGCACGACCAGCCATCAAGGAAGCAACGGTTCATGATGGGTGCACGGGTCGGATGATCCAGCCGAAGGAGCCAAGGTGCAATGAGTGACGCAATTGTTCTGGATGGCAGCAGCCTGACTCGCGCGCAGTTGGTAGCGGTCGCACGTGGCGGCGCCAAGGTGATGCTCGATGCCGGTGGCTTGCAGCAAGTACAGCGCGCCGCGGACTTCCTCGCGACGAAGGTCGATTGCGGTGAACCCACCTACGGCGTAACCACCGGTTTTGGCAGCAACGCGGACAAGCTCCTCGGCAACCATCGCGTGCGCGACGACCTGGGCGGCAGCCGTGCGCCGGACGCGTTCCAGGGCAGCCTGATGGAAGAGCTGCAGCACAACCTCATCATCACCCATGCCGTGTGCGTGGGCGAACCCATGCACGCCGACGTCGTGCGCGCGATGCTCACGATCCGCATCAACACCCTGATGCGCGGGCACTCGGGTATCCGCGTGGGCACGCTGCAGGCCTTGGCTGCCATGCTCAACGCCGGCGTCGTGCCCGTGGTGCCGGAAAAGGGTTCCGTGGGTGCCAGCGGGGATCTCGCGCCCCTGTCGCATCTGGCGATCGTGCTGCTGGGCCAAGGCGAGGCGTTCTATGCCGGCGAGCGGCTGCCGGGCGCCGAAGCGCTGCGCCGCGCAGGCCTGGCGCCAGTGCATCTGTCCTTCAAGGAAGGCCTCGCGCTCAACAACGGCACGGCGCAGATGCTCGCCATGGCGGTGCTGGCGCTGGATGCGGTGGAACGCCTGTTGGATACGGCGGACCAGGCGGCGGCGATGACGCTGGACGCGTTTGCCGGCCGCAGCGGCGCGCTGCGTGCCGACGTCCACGCCTTGCGTCCGCATCCGGGGCAGGTGGCTGCGGCAGCCCACGTCCGTGAACTCCTGGCCGGTTCCACCTTGATGGACATTCCCTATCACCTGGTACCGCGGTTCCAGAAATGGAGCGCGCGGGCCTGGCGCGAGACCGACGACCAGGCGCTCGGCTTCGACATCCGCTGGGACTGGGTGCCGGCGGGCGAGCGCCAGGGCAGGGAGGCGTTTTATCGTCGCTTCCTGCCGTTCAAGGGTGGCAAGAAGGTGCAGCCGCAGGACGCCTACAGCTTGCGCTGCATGCCGCAGGTGCATGGTGCGGTGCGCGATGCGTGGGCCCAGGCTTGCCGCGTCATCGACGTCGAGTTGAACGCGGTCACCGACAACCCGCTGGTGTTCCCGGAGAACGCCGGCGCGCCAAACATCGAGGAGCAGGTGATCTCCGCCGGGCACTTCCACGGCATGCCGCTGGCCTTGGTGCTGGCTTACCTCAAGGCGTCCATTCCCGTCCTGGCGTCGATTTCCGAGCGGCGCTTGAACAAGCTGGTGGATCCGGCAACCAACGATGGCTTGCCCGCGTTCCTCACCGGCAACGAGGACGCCACCGATTCGGGCTTCATGATCATCCAATACACTGCCGCGGCGCTGGTCAACGACCTGGCGACGCGCGCGCATCCGGCTTGCGTGTATTCCATCCCGACCAGCGCAAATGCCGAGGACCATGTCTCCATGGGCGCGAACGAGGCGCGCCAAGTGCTGGACATGACGGCTGACTTGGGCCGAGTGCTCGCGCTCGAGCTCTTCACCGCTGCGCAGGCACTGGATTGCCGCAAGGCCATGCTGGATGCGGCACAGCGGCTGGCCCGGCGCGGTGGTTGGCAGGCGCTCGCGGCGAAGGTGGCGAACGCTCCGCGCGAAGGCGACGCCGATTACGCGCAGTTCGTGGGTGACGTGCAGCAACTGGCCAAGGCCCTGGTCGACGCAGGCGAATTCCACGCTGGCGCCGGGGTGCGCCATGCGCATGCGGTGGTGCGTGACAAGATTGCCTACCTGCATCGCGATCGCGCGCTCGATGGCGATGTCCGCGCCGCCTGTGCGTTGGTTGCCGATGATGCCTTCCGGGCCTGAGGGCGCGCCGCCTGGCCCGATCGACGGCTGCTCACCGGAAATCCGGCAATACGATACCGAGACTTTGTGATTGGAGATTCCCATGGACACACCAACCCGCAACGACCCGACCCGGGTCGTCCATCCGCCGCGTGGCAGCCAGCTCAGCTGCAAGAACTGGCTGATCGAGGCGCCCTACCGCATGATCCAGCACAACCTCGATCCCGAGGTCGCCGAAAATCCGGCCGAGCTCGTCGTGTACGGCGGTATCGGCCGCGCGGCGCGCAACTGGGAATGCTTCGACGCGATCCTGAAAAGCCTGCGCGAGTTGAACCCGGACGAGACGCTGCTGGTGCAGTCCGGCAAGCCGGTCGGCGTCTTCAAGACCACGACCGACGCGCCACGCGTCTTGATTGCCAATTCCAACCTGGTGCCGCATTGGGCGACCTGGGAGCACTTCAACGAGCTCGACCGCAAGGGCCTCATGATGTACGGCCAGATGACTGCCGGCTCATGGATCTACATTGGCTCGCAAGGCATCATCCAGGGCACCTACGAAACGATTGCCGAGATGGGCCGGCAGAGTTACGGCGGCAATCTCAAGGGCAAGTGGGTTCTCACCGCAGGCCTCGGCGGCATGGGTGGAGCACAGCCCCTGGCCACGGTGATGGCCGGCGCCTGCATGCTGGCGATTGAATGCCAGCAGTCGCGCATCGACTTCCGCCTGAAGACCGGCTACGTGGATGAGCAGGCGACCGACCTCGACGACGCGCTGGCGCGCATCACCAAGTACACCAAGGCGGGCGAGGCGAAATCGGTGGCCTTGCTCGGCAACGCTGCCGACGTGCTGCCTGAGCTGGTCCGGCGCGGCGTGAAACCCGACGCGGTCACCGACCAGACTTCCGCGCACGACCCGGTCAACGGTTACCTGCCGCAAGGCTGGACGGTGGAGGAGTGGTTCGAGCGGCGCCAGCGCGACCCGGAGGGTACGCGCGACGCCGCCAAGCAATCGATGAAGGTCCACGTCGAAGCCATGCTCGCGTTCCACGCGCAGGGCATCCCGACATTCGACTACGGCAACAACATCCGGCAGATGGCATTCGACGTCGGCTGCAAGGACGCGTTTGCGTTCCCCGGCTTCGTGCCGGCGTATGTGCGGCCGCTGTTCTGCCGCGGCATCGGTCCGTTCCGCTGGGTCGCGCTCTCCGGCGATCCCGAGGACATCCTGAAGACCGACGCCAAGGTCAAGGAGCTGATCCCGGACGACCAGCACCTGCACAACTGGCTGGACATGGCCGAACAGCGCATCCATTGGCAAGGCCTGCCCTCGCGTATCTGCTGGGTCGGTCTCGGCCAGCGGGACAAGCTTGGCCTCGCGTTCAACGCCATGGTGCGCAGCGGCGAACTGAAGGGACCGATTGCGATCGGCCGCGATCACCTTGATTCCGGCTCGGTCGCTTCGCCCAACCGCGAAACCGAATCCATGCGTGATGGCAGCGACGCCGTCAGCGACTGGCCGATCCTGAACGCGTTGCTCAACACCGCGAGCGGCGCGACCTGGGTGTCGTTCCATCACGGCGGCGGCGTCGGCATGGGCTATTCCCAGCACGCCGGCCTGGTCATCGTCTGCGACGGCACGCCCGAGGCCGACAAGCGCATCGCCCGCGTGTTGTGGAACGACCCGGGCACCGGCGTCATGCGCCACGCGGACGCCGGTTACGAAGACGCCATCGCCTGCGCCAAGGAGCAGGGGCTGAAGCTGCCGATGGTGTGAGACAGGGGGTCAGAGTGCGCTTTCTTTTCTTCTACGGGAGCGCTTTGGAAAGTCGACTCTGACCCCGGTTTCCGACGTGCGTGATTTACTTGATCGGCGCCATCAAGTGTTGATACGGCGTTCCCGCCCACATGACGTACGGCGCGCTCGTGTCCGGGTCTGCATTCTTCGGATAGCCGGCGTAGAACGCGTCGTCCGCACCGACAATCATGAGATGCGGGCCGGTCTTGATCCAGTGATTGCCGGCTGCCGGTTTTGCCGCGAACGGATCGGTATTGCTGGCGTCCGTACCACCCTCCAGCATGTACATCAGGCCAAGCTTTCCGGGTGGTGGCGGCTGGTGCGCCATCCACGCCTGTGCCCAGGCCATCGCGTTCTTGTCCATGCACATCGGGTCCGGCCCGGGTGTCGCCGGGCTATCTGGCATGCAGGTGAACGCATTGCTGCCCTTGCGCAGCGTGCGCATCTTTCCGGTCGCGTCCACGGCCACGATCGTGGCGTCTTTCGCGACGTGGGCTGGTGCGGCGCGCATCGCACTCGCAATCATTTGCGCGTCGCTCGGCATCGCCTTGTTCGCCGCTTGCACACTGCCCATGGCAACGAGCAGCGTCGCGGCAACCGTGAATCGATTCATCAAACGGGATGTAGACATGGCAGTCTCCTCGCAGTGACGGATGGTGGCCGACCCTGGATTCCCGGCGTGAGTCTGTGCCTCCAACGGCACCGGAACAAGTGCTACCAAAAACGGGAGCAGGTTCACCTATCCCTCGTTCGGAAGTGAATCTGGAGAGTCACGATCAGAGCCGTCTTCGCCGGGAACCCACATCACAGTTGGGGTTTGTTTACCATCCTGGCAGCGAACCCGTGTTTCAGGCCGCTGGTGGAGACATTTGCGACTTTTCGAGCGCTACCATCGCATCAGAGTGATGTCGATATTCCTTACAAAAGCCGCCAGTACGACGACCTTTTTACCCGTACGGCTCGCCGCTGCTTTGCCTGATAGACGGTACCCCGGTTTACCCATTTTTCGGCGGCTTCCTGGATCTCATGGGCGTAATGTTCACGCTCAACAACGGTAATCTCGTGGACCTGTGGAGCTTTGGGAATACG
Organism: Rhodanobacter sp. FW510-R10; assembly: GCF_058781105.1. Lineage (NCBI taxonomy): Bacteria > Pseudomonadati > Pseudomonadota > Gammaproteobacteria > Lysobacterales > Rhodanobacteraceae > Rhodanobacter > Rhodanobacter sp. FW510-R10. Next base: position 2,417,232 of record NZ_JBYSWL010000001.1, read on the forward strand.
GCGCCGGTTTTTTTTGGGGCCGGCGTGGCCGGCTGGGCTTACCTGCGGACTCAAGGTCATGAGCCCGACTGACGTCGGCGGTCGCGAGGTTTTGCTCCAAAACGGGGACCGATTGCGGTAATCGTCAGCCCGGCCAGCACGTCGATGGAGTCGGTCGTCGAATGCGTGCCCGGTATCCATTTCGGATAGGGAAAGTCGACTCTGGTTCCGGTTTCCGGCGTTCGCCACGCACCTTTGACCGCCAGACGCGCACAATCCTCCCGTGTCCTCCCCAACCACGGAGCTGACCATGAACCCTTACCTCAATTTCCCCACTGGCGAGTGCAAGACTGCCTTCGATTTCTACCAGCGGGTGCTTGGCGCGAAATGCCTGTACTCCACGACCTGGGCGGAGTCGCCGATGGCCGACCAGGCGCCTGGCGGCGATGGCAGCAAGATCATGCACGCCACCTTGCAGTTCCCGGACGGATCGCTCCTGATGGGTGCGGACTGCCCGCCGCAGTACGGCTCGCCTTTCGGCGGGTTCTCACTGTCGGTCAACGCTGGGGACGTGGCGGGGGCGGAGCGTACCTTTGCCGCCCTATCCGAAGGCGGCAAGGTCACCATGTCGCTGGAGAAGACCTTCTGGGCGGAACGCTTCGGCATGTGCGTGGACCGCTTCGGCGTGAGCTGGATGGTCAACTGCGAGATGAAAGGGCCGAAGTGAAAGGCTAATCGGGCCAGAGCCACTCAAGTGCCAGTCAGTGTTGGGGAAAGGCGCCCGGGACAATTTCTTGGGGCCGGCGGTGCCTGAACCTAACACTGGCTTGCTTCGCTCTTTATCCGGGCTCATTCAGAGGCGCCGTTCGGCATCGGCCTTGCCTCTGAGCGCTCCCAACCGCCCCGGCGCCAGCGCCAGGGCCGCGTTGAAGGCAACCAGTGCTTCGCTTGCCTTGCCGGTCATTAGCAGGATCTCGCCCAATTGCTCGCGTGCGGGCACGATGGGGCCCGGCGTCAGTGGCAGCTTCTCGAGCGCGTCTTTCTCGCCGGCGGCGGCCGTCATCGCCACGACTGCGGCGGCATTTTCGCCTGCAGCGGCAAGGCGCCAGGCTTGGGCGGACTTGAGCAGCGCATCTACTTGCGCCGCCCAGTAGGCGTCGTGCGCCGCGTCCAGCGCCTCACGACAGGCCGCAAGCTGACGGATGTCCGCGTCCGCGGAGACCGGCGTCGGGGCACGCAGCTTGCCCAGGGCGCGCGCCCCCCACACTAGCGCGGCCACTTGCGGCGTGGAGTCGGGTAGGGGACTGAGCTCCGCGGCTTGCGCCCAGTCGCGGGTCTCGATCGCCATGCGCACCGGCATGGCATTGCCGGCGTAACCGGTCTTGAAACTCGTCAGCGACCTCCTGAACGCGGTCCGGAGGATGGTGTACCAGACAGCCGCAAGACCGTCATTCGATTACGCCTTGGCGGCTTCCTGGCACTCGGTGTGCGCGGCGCACTTCCAGGCGCCACCAAGCTTGACCCAGGTGGACGAGTCGACGACATCCATCTCCATCGGCTTGCCGTCCATCTCTGTCTTCTGGTGCACGCGGTAGGTGGCGATGGCGACCTCGTCGCTCGGAAACAGAACTTCCAGCCCGGAAATGTCGTAGCCAACCACCTTGTGCTTTGTATCGTTCGCCATTCGGGTGTACGCCGCATGGTCGAAAGTCATGACGCCATGTGCGCTGACCATCAATGACGGCTCGGTGAGCATGCCGGTGGCGACATCGGGCTTGCGGTCGACCATCGACTGCCAAAACGCACGCTCCAGCTTCTCTATCTCATTCGGCTGCCTGGGCTTGGCCACGGGCCGTCTCCGGTAATAGGGGGAGGAAATGCTGCGCGCGTGAAGGTCTTGGCGAAGTGAAAGGCTGCGCGCGATTGACCGCTGGGTCTGAACCAGGGGGCCAGAGTGCACTTTTCGGCGTCACGCCCATGACGTTTCCCCTGAGCACTATTTCGAACCTGGCCCGTGGTTCCCGCAGCTATTTCCGCGCGGCGATGATTTCGCCCAGATAGTCCGGCGTGCCCGGAATCCGTACGAGGTGCGGATATTGCAGGCCGCCGTGATAGTCGACGACAAAATCATGGTCGGTACCGAATCGGCGTATCCGCAGTTCGATCGGCGCGGTGCCGCCTTTGGCCGCGGTGATCGCGTCCTTGAGTGCCTGCTCGGTGTACGCGTGGCCATTCACCGCCATGAGCTGCCCGCCGCTGCCGATGCCGGCCTTGAACGCCGGGCCGTTCCAGCGCACGTCGTTGATCGTGCCGTCCCGGTTCATGGTGAGACCGATCGACCACGCGAAGTTGTAGATGTGTCGCGGCGACTGCGGACTGGCGTCGTAGGCCCGTTCGTATTCGTTTTCGGTACCCGTGTAGACGAGTTTCCAGCCCGCCGCCTCGATTTCGGTCGCCAGCGGCGGCGCGGTTGCGTACACGTTGCGGTCCAGGAACGCGCGCCAGTCGTACTTCACGACGTGGTTTAGCGTGTCGACGATGTCGTCCAGGGTGTAGGTCCTGGTGACATAGCTGCCGTTGTCCATCCCGTAGAACGCCTTGGCGAAGGTATCCAGCGATTTCTTGTCGTGCGTGAGTTCGCGGATCTTGGCATCGGCCGCGAGCCATATGAGTTGCCCGCCGCTGTAATAGTCTTCGCTCATCTGCCAGCTGCGGTAGGGCAGCAGCCGGCGGCGCGCGATGACGGCATCCTTGGTAGTGTCTTCGAGCGTGCGCCATGCCATGCCCGGCCGGTTGCGGTCGTAGTTGGCCACGACCATGGCAAGGGCGCCGCGGAATTGTTCGGGCGTCCAGACGCCGGCGCGCGCGGTGACGACAAAGCCCCAGTACTGGGTCTGGCCCTCGTACAGCCATAGCAGGGAGCCACCCTCGGGCAGGTTGAAGTTGGGCTGCCACAAATCCGCGGGTCGGCGGAACTTGCCGTCCCAGGAATGGATGTACTCGTGCGCGACGATGTCGCGGTTCGGGACATTGGCGTCCCAGTGGCTGAAGTAATCCGCGGGCCAATTGCCGCCGACCGACTGGTGGTCCTCGTGCGCCTCGGGCTCCAGCTCGGTGGACAACGCCATCAGCCAGTCGTAGTGCGCGTAGTGGTGCGCCCCGAACAAGCGGTAGGCCTGGGTGACGATGTTGCGTTGGAGCTGCACCACGTCGGGCGTGACCGCGAGGTATTCCGGCGTGTCGGCGACCAGGTCCATGTGGACCGGCACCTTGGCACCGGGATCGAGGTCGATCCGCTTGAAGTACCTCCCGGCATAGACGGGCGAGTCCACCAGCGTGTTGTACGTGGTCGGCTTGAACGTCACCGCGCCGCCCGATTGCGCTTGCGTGTCGAGCGCGGTGCCGAACTGCCAGCCGGCGGGCAGCGTGGCGCTCGCCGCCACGTCGATGCCGCGCGTGCCATACCCGGCCGGATACAGCGACAGCATGCTCCACTCGAGCTGCAGCATCTTGTCCGTCATGGTGACGAACGGGGAGCCGCCCGGACCGGACAGTGACTGGAAGTCCACGTCGATGGCCGACACGCCGGCCGGCACATTCATCTGGAACGCATACACGTCGAACTGGTTGCGCGTCCAAGGCAGGCGCGTGTCGTTGGCGCTGATGGTCAGCCCGGCCAGCATGTCGATGGAGTCGGTGGTCGCATGCGTGCCCGGGATCCATTTCGGGTAGAACAAGGTGAGCTTCCCGGGCTTGACGGGGATGACCTCGTGCACCTTGAAGATGCCCTGCGCGGTATTGGTCGCATCCACGTGGAGCTGGATCGTGCCGGGGTAGGGCAGGTCCTGCGGCGGCGGGATATGCGCGTCGGCAGCGTCTGCCAGCGCGCTGCCGGAGCCGAACGCCAGCGCGGCGATGGCAAGCAAGCCGGCCAGCGCATGGCACGAGGCCAGCGTCGAAAGGCGCGAGCAGGATAGCGACATGTCTGGCCCCGGCAGCGTAGCGACAAGGCGTGCAGGTTAATGCCCGCCCTTGAAAAGCGCCACGTGCCGCGGTTACCCCCAATTGGGCCGCACCGCGCTCTGCCAGATCCCGCACGAAAGGATGAACCCCGGCCTGTTGTTTCGGCGGTGACCTTCGCTGCTACGGGGATTGGGTTGCGGCTCGACCCGATCCGGTTCGATCCGCAGGCCGCCTCCGCAGGCGATTGCCCGGACGCAACGTCAACGGAGCAGGTAGGCAGCACGCGGATCAATGCGCTGGCGGGGGCCGATGCACGTTTTTCACGCAATTTCTGGGAACCTGACAGGCACTCACGGCCCCCTGGGGTCACGCCCGTCGGGACCTCGGCCGTTGGTGTTTGAGTGGCAGCGGCTCTCCCTTGGAAAGCAGACGCTAGTGTCGATGAAAAAAATTGCGGCGGTTCGTCGCAGACGACGACGCGATCGATCAGGAAGCGAACGACGAGTGCACCGCCTCGCGTAGCGGTTCAAAAAGCCCAACCCCCGCTTGAAACCGGCATGAACCGCCAAGATGTATGGAGTCAGGGATCCCGCCACTGAGGAGCCTTGCCGATGGACCTGCTCGCCAATGACTATCCGGATGTGATCCTGGCCGCCCGCGCGGCACCGTGCCTGACGCTGTACCAGCCAACGCATCGTCAGCACCCCGAGAACCTCCAGGATCCGATCCGCTTCGGTAACCTGGTCAAGCAACTGAACCAGTCACTGCAGAAAAAGTATCCGCAACGCGTCATTGATGCGCTGCTGGCGCCCCTCCATGCGCTGGCCGGCGACAGCAAGTTCTGGAACCACACCCTGGACGGCCTGGCGGTACTGGTGGCAGCGGATTTTTTTCGCGCATATCGACTGCAGCGGCCGGTGACTGAGCTGGCGGTGGTGGCGGACAGTTTCCACACCAAGCCGTTGCTGCGCATGATGCAGTCCGCGGACCGCTACCAGGTGCTGGGCATCAATCGTCATGAGGCGCGCCTGTTCGAGGGCAATCGCGATCTCATCGACGAGATTGAACTGGCGCCCGAGGTGCCGCGCACGCTCACCGACGTTCTGGATCGTGACGCCGAGCGCGAGCGCGCCACACGCACGCATGGACCAGTCAAGCCGCAGACGATGGGTCGCCACGGCGCCAGCGATGTCAAGCAGGATGCCATCCGCGCGGATACCGAACACTTCTTCCGCGCCGTCGACCGCGCCGTGCTCGAACATCACTCCCGGCCCACCGGGTTGCCGCTGTTGCTGGCGGCCGTCCCGGAACATCACCACCTGTTCCGCGAGGTCAGCCGCAATCCGCATCTGCTGGACACAGCTCTCGACGTCCATCCGGACGATCTGACCCCTGACGCGCTGCGCGTCAGGGCCTGGGAGCAATTGTTGCCGCACTACCTGCAGCGCCTTGCCGGCCTGGTCGATCGCTTCCACGTCGCGGTCCCTCGCGACCAGGCGACCGACGAGCTTGCCGAAGCGGCCAAGGCTGCGGTTGCCGGCCGCGTCGACACCTTGCTGCTGGAGGCGGAGCGCCATGTCGCCGGGCGCATGGATGCCGATAGCGGCGCCATCACATTTGGCGATCTGGACGCTCCGGATATGGACGACGTGTTGGACGACCTCGGCGAGCGGGTACTGGCCAGTGGCGGTGAAGTGGTCGTCGTGCCCGCCGAGCGCATGCCGACGCATACTGGCTTGGCGGCGATCTACCGCTACTGATGGCGGTGCAGCGCACGCAGCCTTCGACCTCCGACGCGAGGCACGATGTCGCGATCAGGCCGCTCTTGCCGCGAGAGCTTGGTTCGGCGTCGAGCCTGCTGGCGGTTGCCATGCGCGACAACCCATTGCATGCAAGGGCGTTTGGCACGGAGCCGTTGCGGCGCCAACAACGCCTGCAACGATTCCTTGTGCCGTTGCTGGCCCATGTGAGTGATAACGGCGAAGTGCTGGGGGCATGGACGCAAGGTGGGCTGGTCGGCGTGTTGGGTAGGCTGTCGCCGCACCGCTGCCGACCTTCAAGGATGGCAACGGTGCCTTTGCTCGCGTCGATCATGCGCGCCAATTCGCCGGCAAGCGTGTGGCGCATCCTGCGCTGGCTCATGGCCTGGAGGCGCAACGACCCGGTCGCACCGCATGTGCATATCGGCCCGCTTGGCGTATTGCCGCCGTGGCGCCGACAAGGCATCGCCCGTGCGTTGATGTCGCAGTGTTTACGACACCCTGATGCGCTGGGGACGGTCGCGTGGCTGGAGACCGATCTCGCCACCAACGTGGCGTTCTACGAAACCCTTGGCTTCGTCGTCGCCCGCCGCGAACCAGTGCTCGGCGTAGCGAACTGGTTCATGTGCCGGGAGCCGTCGGCGCACGCGGTGGCTGGTCCATAGGACGGCGGCTGGAGGAAAGCCCATGGCGCGGACACGGCCAAGCTCCGCTCTCCCTGTCAGAACGCACGGATGGCGCGGACGCGGCGCGGGAAGTCCTTGTCGTCGCCGTGGACGCGGCCGGCGTCGGCGAAGTCGATGTGGGTGGCCATGTCCGTGTCCATCTGCGAGGACGTCCAGTATTCGCAGTTGTCGACCATGCCGCCGTCACGGAAGTCGCCGACGCCGGTGGCCTTCAGCGCCCGATACATCGCCGTCAGTTCATCGCGCGAAGGCAGGAACCAGTCGCTCACGCCGTTGAAGCTGAGCGTGGCGCACAGGCGGGCGGCGCTGCCCGGCTCGTCGCAGCTTGCCAGCATCTCGCTGGTATTGTGCTTGCCGGTGCCGATGGCCGTGCCCCTGGCGCCCGCGACGTCGTGGCGAAAGCAGCCCCACTTCGCGCTCTGGCTCTGGTCGAAGGGCATGGCCTCCAGGTAGCGCCAGCCGTCGCGTGCGGCGTTGGGGTTCTTGTGGAAGATCAGACCGCCGGCCGGCCCCACGTCGCCGACTTCGTAATCCGTCATCAGCAGCCAGGTACTCATCTCGCCTGCACCGCGGTTTGCCCAGAGATGGTAGGGAATCAACGTGAGCTTGGCGGTCTTGCCGGCTGGATCGGCGGCGTGGTGCGCCACGGTGTCGATCAGCATCGCGCCACCCATGAAGCCAGCATCGAAGCGCGGGGTCAGCGGCGCGTCAGGCGCCACCACCAGATCCAGCGCCTTGCGGCCCGGCGCCTCGGGCCATTCCGCGGCATAGACGATGGGGCCGAGCGAGATGGCCGCGCGCCGCGCCGTCTCGTGCACGCGCGCGTCGGCGACGAGGCGGCGCGGCGCCACCGGCAGGTCGATGACCACGGCGTCACCGTCGTGCCAGATACGCTCGATGGCCACATAGCCCAGCCGATCTGGCTGCGCCGCCAGCGGCGCCCCGTTCACGTTGATGGTCACCGGGGCCGCGCGGTCCCTATAGCGATACAGGCTGCCCGGCGCCGGTTCGTCGCGCGCCCAGCCGGGGATACGCAAACGCAGCGCCGCCTGCAGCGGCGCGGCCGCGCCAATCTTGATCCGTGTCCGGCCACGCCACGGCATCTGGCTGTCCACCGCCAACCGGAGCGTGCCCCCGCTCACGGCGAAGCTGGCTTCGCTCGATACATAAAGATTGACGTGGATCGCGCCGGCCTGGTCCTGCGCGTAGATCATCCCCGGCATCGAGGCGAGAAAGCGCACCAGGTTCGGCGGGCAGCATTCCAGCGACGCGTGTTGCCAACGTTCGTCGCGCCCGTCGCCGGCGCTGGCCAGGCGGTTGACGTAGAAGAAGTGGTCGCCCGAATGGGACACGCCGCTCAGCAGGTTGTTGTACATGCCGCGCTCGAGCAGGTCGATGTAGCGCGCGTCGCCCGTCGCCATGAACCAGCGCTGGTTGAGGTTCTGGAACATCGCCGTGGCGCAGGTTTCGGCATAGGCCGAGAGGTTAGGCAGCACATGCGGGCGGCCAAAGCCCTCGTTGCCGGTCTGCCCTATGCCGCCGGTGACATAGACCTTGTTGGCGACCGCGTCGGTCCAGATTGCATGGGCGGCGTCGAAATAGCGCCGGTCGCCGGTGTAGACGCCGACGTCGAGCAGCGACAGCATCAGCGTGGCATCGTTCACGGCATGGCCGGCTGCCTCGCGCTGCTCGAGGACGGGCAGCCAGCTCTGCGTGTGCCGGCTGCGCCCCGGCGCATCGGCGCGCCCGCGGATATCGAGGTAATGCTTGGCGAGCGCAAGGTGGCGCGGGTCGCGCGTCACGCGATAGAGGAACGCGCAGCTCATCGACGGTCGCTCGCCGCCAGGGTAGGGTGGATCCTGCTCGCGGAATTCGCGTTTCAGCGCGGCGGCCTGGGGCAGGCACTTGTCGATCAGCCGGCGATCGCCATGGGTGAACCAGAGCGCCGCGCCAAGCTCGAATTGCCGATTTTCGCTGCCGGCGGTCGGCGCGGCCAGCATTGGCTGCAGGCAGCGCTCGATGTAATCGCGCATATGCAGATCGGGCCGTGATTTGGCGATATAGATGGCCGCCTCCAGCACGCCGCCTTCGAGCCCATCGCCGACGACACCGAGCTTGCCGATCTCGAACGGCACCGTGACTTCGGCGTTGCGCGTCACTTTGGGCGCCCAGAAGTTGTCTTTCAGCGTCACCTTCCAGAACGGCAAGGGGCGCATCGGGTAGTCATGCCCGAAGGGAAAGCTCGCGTCGGCAATGGGTGGGCTGGACACGGCCAGCGCGCTTCTTGCCGATGTCGACAAGGTCGCCAGGCCCGCGGCGACCGCCGGAACCGACTTGAGGAACGTGCGCCGCCCCATGTCTGTGGAACTCATGGCCACACCCCACTCGGGAAGCCCTGGGTAAGCGCCTTACGGTACCATCGATGCCCCGCCAGGATGCACGCGCTGCGCCGTTACAGGACCTACTATCCAGCGGCGCCAAAACGTATGGCCCGCCCACAAGGGACTCCCTACGGTCGCCAGCGGATTCCCACGCTATCGTGTGGATGGTTTTGTGCGACGATGCCGGGACGAGCGTGCTGGCGGTGCGTCAGGGGTGGACAGCCATGACGGGGGGCGGGCATGATCCCAATACTGGGGCTGCTGGTTTTGGCCGGCTATGTCATCTGGGTCTTCAACCGCCTGGTGCGGGCACGCAACCAGGTGCGTGTGGCGTGGAGCGACGTCGACGTACAGCTGCAACGACGGCATGACCTGGTACCCCTGCTGGTCGAAGCGGTGCGCGGCTACGCGCAACACGAGTCGGGGCTGCTCGAACGCGTGGCGAGCGAGCGCAGCCAGGCGCGGAGTGCGCAATCGATTGCCGCCCGTGGCGACCAGGAAACCGCCTTGGCGGCCGATCTCGCCTGCCTGATCGCGCTGGCCGAGGCCTATCCCGAGCTCAAGGCCAGTGCCAATTTCAGCCAACTGTCGAGCCAATTGGTGGAAGTGGAGGGTGCGCTGGCCCACGCGCGGCGCTTCTACAACGGCTCGGTGCGCGAATACAACACCGACATCCAGCGCTTTCCCGACCTGCTTGCAGCACACGCCACGGGATTTCGGGATGCGGACTTTTTTGCCGCTGAAGATGACGCACGCGCCGCCGCTTCGGTGCAGCTCGACCGCGGACCGGACACATGACACGCGCCCGGTCCGTACTGGCCTGGTTTCTGCTGGCCGGCCTTGCGCTGCCCGCGCCATCGCTCCGTGCCGCCGAGCGCATCCTCGATTACCACAGCGACGTTCAGGTTGCCGCCGACGGCAGCATGACGGTCGCCGAGAACATCGTGGTGGTGGCCGAGGGGGACGCAATCCGGCACGGCATCTACCGCGATTTCCCCACGGATTACCGTGACGCCCAGCACAACCGCTACCGCGTCGACTTCACGGTGCTGGACGCCAGCCTCGATGCTGCGCCCGTGGCGTGGCGCAGCGAACGCCGCGACAACGGCGTGCGCATCTATCTTGGCGATGGCAGCCAGGACGTGAGCCCCGGCCAGCATCATTACGTGATCCGCTACCGCACCACGCGCCAGCTCGGCTTCTTTGCCGACCACGACGAGCTGTACTGGAATGTCACCGGCGCGGGCTGGGACTTCCCGATTGGCGAGGCCAGCGCGACGCTGCACTTGCCGGCGAATGTGCCAGCCGCAGCATTGCGCGCGTATGGCTATACCGGCGCGGCAGGTTCGCGGGCGCAGGATTTGGCCGTCCAGCTGCTCACTGACGGGGCGCGCTACACCACGACCCATCCGCTGGGTCCGCATGAAAACCTGAGCGTGGTATTGGAATTCCCCAAACGCATCATTGCCGAGCCGGGCCGTGCCCAGAGGTTTGCCTGGCTGCTGCACGACAACCGCAGCGCGCTCGTGGGACTGCTTGGACTGCTGGTCTTGTGGCTGTATTACGGCTGGGCCTGGACCCGGTTTGGCCGCGACCCGGCGAGCCAGCCCCTGGTGGCACGCTATGATCCACCGGACGGGGACTCGGCCGCCGCCTTGCGCTACGTGCGCGACATGGGCTACGACAACCTCTGCTTTACCGCGGGCGTCTTGGACCTGGCGGCACGCGGGCGACTGTCCATAGAGCAGGACGTGGAAGGCACGTATACGCTGGTGCGTTCCACGGAAGTCGCGAACGTGCCATTGCCGCGGGACGCCAGTCGCCTGCTAGCGACGCTGTTTGCCGCCGGTGGCCGCGTCGTGCTCAAGGACACCAGCCACACCGTGATGGGCGCGGCACGCAGCGCGCACAAGGCGGCGCTGGCGCTCGACTACGAGAAAAAGTATTTCCTGACCAACCGCGGCAAGTTGTTGCCGGGGCTTGCGATCAGCCTGGTGACCTTGTTTGTGGCCGTGCGCGGTGGCTCGCCGGAAGCTTGGGGCATGCTGGTGTGGCTGTCGTTCTGGAGTCTGGCGGTGTTTGTCCTGCTCGGTATCGCGGTCACAGTGAGCCGCGGCAGCGGCTGGCGCGGCATCCTCAAAAGCCTTGGCATTTGGCTGTTCGCACTGCCGTTCGTAGCCGGCGAAATCGCTGGCCTGGTGATGTTCGGCCGCATCGTGGGGTACGCGATGCTGCCGGTGTTCGTCGTGCTGATCGGCACCAACATCGCGTTCTACCACTGGATGAAGGCGCCGACCCGGGATGGCGCGCGCCTGCTTGACGGCATCCAAGGCTTTCGCTGGTACCTCGGCGTGGCCGAAAAGCAGGAGCTGGATTCCCGCTACCGGCCCGAGTCCAAACCAGAGTTGTTTGCCGCCTACTTGCCATACGCGCTGGCGTTGGATGTCGGCAACGCGTGGGCCGACCGTTTTGCCCAGGCGCTGAGCCCGGCGCAAATGCAGGCTGCCGCCCCGAGCTGGTACCACGGTGGTCCTGTCGACTCGTTCAATGCCGCGGGCTTCAAGAGCTTTGCCAGCAGCCTCGGCTCGGGCATGTCCAATGCGATTGCCGCGTCCTCGACCGCACCAGGTTCCAGCTCGGGTCGCGGTGGGTCGTCGGGCGGTGGCGGGGGAGGCGGTGGCGGCGGCGGTTGGTAAGCTACGCTTAATGTGTGGCCAGAGGCTGCCCGCTTGCGCGTGCGCTGCTCCACTGTCGCACCCACCTCGGCCACCTGTTCGACCACGCAGACCGGAGACCCGCATGAGCCTCAAGCAACTGCCTGATTCATCCAGACCACATTTATTGAGCCTGTTGCGCATCGTCATCGCGTTCCTGTTCATGGCGCACGGCACGGCAAAGTTGTTCCAATACCCGACTGCCATGGGCCCGGTTGAATTGTTTTCGCTGCATGGCCTGGCGGCCGTGCTTGAAGCGTTTGGCGGCGGCTTGCTCTTGTTGGGACTGTTTACCCGTCCGATCGCATTCATCCTTTCCGGCATGATGGCGTTTGCCTATTTCATCGCCCATGCCCCCGGCGGCTTTTTCCCGCTCGTCAACCGCGGGGAATTGGCCGTGGTGTATTGCTTTGCGTTCCTGTATCTGGCCGCGGCAGGCGGCGGCCCCTGGAGCCTGGATGCGCTGAGGCAAAAGCGGACCCGGCCATCGCTCGGGCAAAGCCGCGGTTGAGCGCCGCGCCAGTGGGCGCCGGCCCGGATCCCTCGGATGCCGGCGAGCTGGGGTACCCCAGCGGGGGTACACGCCTTCGGCTGGCGGTAGCCGGTAAGTCATAATGCGTGACTGTCCTATCCGTTAGCGAGCTTTGCCACGCATGAATCCTCCCGCCGGCCTGCAGGCGTTGATTGACGATGGTGTGATCAACGAGGTCCTGCGCCCGCTGAAAAGTGGCAAGGAGGCGTCGGTTTACGTTGTGCGCTCGGGCACCGAGGTGCGTTGTGCCAAGGTCTACAAGAACATGGCGCAGCGCAGCTTCCAGCAGCGCGTCCAATACCAGGAAGGGCGCAAGGTACGCGGCAGCCGGCAGGCGCGCGCCATGGGCAAGGCCAGCAAGTTCGGGCGCAAGGAAGCCGAGGCCGCCTGGAAAAGTGCCGAGGTGGATGCGCTGTATCAGCTGGCGGGCGCCGGTGTGCGGGTGCCACGACCGTTTGGCTATTTCGGTGGCGTGCTGGTGATGGAGCTGGTCACCGATGCCGACGGCTGCGCGGCACCACGGCTGGGCGAGGTGGTGCTGTCGGCGCAGACGGCGCGCGAATACCATCGCTTCCTGGTCGGCCAGGTCGCGCGCATGTTGTGCGTGGGGTTGATCCACGGTGACCTGTCCGCATACAACGTGCTGGTGGCGGCCGACGGTCCGGTCATCATCGATCTGCCGCAGGTGGTCAGCGCCGCGGGCAACAATGCGGCGCGCACCATGTTGCGGCGGGACGTGGGCAACATCACGATCTGCCTGTCGCGCTTCGCGCCGGAACTGCTCGACACGCATTACGCCGAGGAGATGTGGGCATTGTTCGAGCAGGGCGACTTGCGGCCGGACAGCGAACTGACCGGCCACTTCGCCTTCGACGAAGGCGAGGTGGACATCGACAGCGTAATGCAGTCGATCATCGATGCGCGCGAAGAGGCCATTATCCGCCAGCAAGGCCGCGAGGCAGCGGCGGGCGCCTGAGCGTTCCTTTATACCTGGCGTGCCGGGTGCACTTGGATCTCCGGCCAAGTGCAACCCGTTGAGCCCGTTATTGCTTGCTCGCAGCCGGGTAGGCGTTGTTGGCCCGATTGACGTCGGGCAGCAAGCCGTCCGGATCAATCGTCGCGCGCTTGATGCGTTTGCCGCCGGGCACGGGCACCGCAAGCTCGATGTTGCGCATCCAGGCCTCGACCGGCACCCGCACGTCGGTGGTGCTGCCGTCATCAAACGCCACCTTTAGCATGGACGGCATCGCCATGCGCTCGAGATTGGCCACCATGACCTGTGCGCCCTTGGCCGGGTCGTTGTCGACATACTTCACGCCGGTGACCGCCAGGTCGAGCTTCCAGTTGTGCGCAAACCAGCCGCGCCAGAACCAGGAGAGATCCTCGCCCGCGGCGCTGTCCATGGCGCGGAAGAAATCGGACGGCGAGGGATGCTTGAACGCCCAGTCGTGCGTGTACTGGGAGAATGCGGCATCGAAGCGCTCGGGCCCGAGGATCGCCTCGCGCAGCAGCGTCAGGCCGTAGGCGGCCTTGAAGTAGCTGATCGGGTGCCGGTATTTGCCGGGTGCCACATCCGGTGCGGCAAGGATCGTCGGTGCATTCGGGTCGTCGAACACCTGGGTGACGATGTCTTTGGCCGGATCGCCCGTCAGCGGCGCGTATTCACCGTCCTGCTTGGGCGCAAACTCGCCGTTGTGCGCCTTGCCCCAGTCCGCCTGGGCGAGCGCGTCGACAAAGGTATTGAAGCCCTCGTCCATCCATGCGGCTCGGCGCTCGTTCGAGCCGACGATCATCGGGTACCAGTCGTGCCCAATCTCGTGCACGGTCAGCATGAACAGGTCCTTGCCGGTCGATTTCCACGAATCGAATACGATGCCCGGATATTCCATGCCACCGGCATTACCGGCCTCGGCAATTGCGTTTGGCCATGGATAGACGAGGCCGGTGTACTTGGAGAAGAACTCCACCGTGTACTTGATGTGCTGCGTGGAATGCTGCCAGCCACCATCCACGATGCTCTTGGTCGGGTACACCGACTGCGCCATCGCGTGATTGCCATCGGGAAGATTGATGCGTGCGGCATCCCAGACGTAGGCGGCCGAGGCACCGAATGCCACGTCGCGGCTGTCATGCATCCTGAAGCGCCAGGTCCGCGTGCCTTGACTCGGACGGCTGGCCGGATTGGCGACATCCTCCGGGGTGCGGATCACCACGGTCGCATCGCTTGTGCGTGCCTGCGCCAAGCGCTGCTGCTCGGTCGGGGTGAGCACGTCGGCTGGATTCACCAGCTCGCCCGAGCCGGCCACGATCATGTTGGCCGGCACGGTGATCGCGTAATCGAAATCGCCGTATTCCAGGTAGAACTCGCTGCCGACGTAGGGCAGGGTATCCCAGCCGCGCAAATCGTCGTAGACGGCCATGCGCGGATACCACTGCGCAATCTCGAACACGTCACCGTCCTTGGTCGTGTACCAGTTGGTGCGGCCACCGGATTCGGGCATGGTGTAATGCCAGTCGATGTGCAGTTTGACCGTGCCGCCGTTGCCAGCCACGGGCTTGGGCAGGTCCACGCGCATGCGCGTATCGCTGATCGTGTGCCTGGCCGTGGCCGTGCTGCCGCCAGCCTCGACCTGCACCGCGGTGATGACGTCGCCGTCGGTCTGGCGGCTGGCGTCCGGTGTACCCGGGAAGGCGAAGCTGCCGCGCGAACCGGCCCGGTAGATGTTCTGGTCGAGCTGCAGCCAGACGTAGCCCAGCGCTTGCGGACTGTTGTTGGTGTAGGTGATGACTTCGCTGCCGGTCAGCACCTTCGACTCGGGATCGAGCGTGGCCTGGATGCTGTAGTCGGCGCGGTTCTGCCAATAGTCGGGGCCCGGACGGCCATCGCCAGAGCGGTAGCGGTTGACCGGGTACTGGTGCGCGAACGGCGCGAACAAGGCCAGGGCGTTGAAGTGTGACGAGGTGGCCTTCGCCGGAGCAGCCGTGGAGGTGGCGGTTGGCGCCTGGGGCGCCGAACACGCCGCGAGCGTAACGGAAACGAAAACGAGCGTGCACAAACCAGCGTGATTCATCGGTGCTCCCGGTGCCTTGGCGGCGGAACGATGGCCGCGCACCCCATGCGCGACTTGGTCACACGCTACCACGTCCCCGGCAGGCGGTCACAATGACCGATGGCAGGGGACGCGCGCATCCAGGCCTTGCTGAAGCCGGGCGCCACCCCGGCACTGAGCGTGGACAGCGCATTGGCTTTTCGGTACAACGGCGACGCCATTCCCACCCTGCCTCACTTGCCAACGGGGAGCCATCCATGAACCACACTGCCTTGCACACCCTGGTGCTGGCCGGGACACTCGCCCTGGGCTGCGCTGCGTTTCAGCCGGCTGCCGCCCAGGCCGCTGCGGCACCGGGCGCGGCCGGTGCGGCGCAATCCGCCACTCCGGCGGCGCGTCCGGCGGACGTCGACTCGATGGACGCAATCATGGCTGCCGTCTACGACGTGATCTCCGGCCCGAAAGGCCAGAAGCGGGATTGGGATCGGATGCGCTCGTTGTTCGTGCCGGGCGCGCGGCTGATCCCCACGCGTGCTGACACCAGCGGTATCACCAAGACCTCGATGCTGAGCGTGGACGATTACATCCAGCGCGCCACCCCCGCGCTCGAAGGCGAGGGCTTCTTCGAGCGCGAAACACACCGCACGGTGGAGCGCTTCGGCGCCATTGCCCAGGTGTTCAGCACCTACGAATCGCGCCACGCCGCCACTGACGCCAAGCCGTTCCAGCGCGGCATCAACAGCTTCCAGCTGCTGTTCGACGGGCAGCGCTGGTGGGTGGTGAACATCTACTGGCAGGCAGCCAGCGCCGAGCTGCCAATTCCCAGGCAATACGGCGGCTGACGTGGGCTACCAACCGGTGGTGCCGAGGTGCGCGAAGATCTGCGTGTAGAGCTCGATGCCGTTGCGCAGGTTCTGCAGGCGCAGATTTTCGTCCGCGGCGTGCTGGTTGTCGTCGTAGTTCGCGATCGGCACATTGATCACCGGCACGCGCAGCGTCTGCGTGAACGCATAGTTTGGCGAGCTGCCGCCCGAGGTCGGCACCAGGATGGGCGGCTTGCCGGCATCGTCGCTGGTTGCCGCGATCAAGGCGCGCGCAGCCGGTGAGGTCATGCTGACGCGGTCCGCGGGGTAGGCGCCATCGCCCCAGACGACCTGGGCGACGCGCGCATGCGCCAGGCGCATCTCCCTGGTCACCGGGCCGGGGGTGACGAAATAGCCCTGGCTTTCGATGTGCCTGGTGACCAGCTCGCGCAGATGCGCTGGCGTCTGGTTTGGCACCAGGCGGAAATCAAACGAGGCCTTGGCCTCGGTGGGGATGACGTTGCGCGCATGTTCGCCCACGGCGCCAAAATCGAAGCCGCGCAGGTTGAGGGCAGGCAGCATCAGGCGCTCCTCGAGCGGCGCGTCATTCGCCTCGGTACGCGCGAGCCCGAGTGCCGTGCGCAGTTCCGCGTCGATCGGCGGCATCGCCTTGATTGCCGCCTGCTCGGCGGCGGTGACCGGCGCCACGTCGGCGTAATAGCCATCGATCTTGATGTGCCCGTTATCGTCGCGCATGCTGGCGATCAGGTTGGCCAGCAACACGCCTGCGTTTGGCGCCCAGTTGCCGTAGTGCCCGCTGTGCAGTGCGCGCGTGGCGCCAAACACGGTGAGCTCCATGTCGGCGTCGCCGCGCACGCCAAACAGGAGCTGCTGCTCGCCGTTCTGGTAGACCGGACCATCGCCCAGCAGCAGCATGTCGGCGGCGAGCAGGCCCTTGTATTTCTGCAGGATGCCGAGGATGTGCGGCGAGCCGGCTTCCTCCTCGCCCTCGAAGAAGAACTTGAGATTGACCGACGGCTCGCGCCTGGCCGCATGCAGCGCATCCAGCGCGGCCAGCATGGCCATGATCGTGCCCTTGTCGTCGCCGGCCGAGCGCGCATAGATACGGGTGTTCGGGCCAAGTGCAGCGGCGCCTGCGGTCGGCAGCGCGATCGGCTTGCCGCCATCTTCCAGCGGCGCGTCGCGCAGGGTCGGCGTCCAGGGCGGGGTTGTCCATTGCGCGGCAATCACCGGCTGGCCATCGTAGTGCGCGTAGAAGATGACCGTGCGCTTGGCACCAGGCACCTTGAGTTCACCGTAGACGGTTGGCGGTGCGCCTTCGAATTCCAGCAGCCGTGCGTCGACCCCGCGCTTTTTCAGCGAGGCAACCAGCAGGTCGGCATTGCGCCGGATGTTGGTATGGTCCGCGGCGACGTTCGGCAACGCGAGCAGGTCGGTGAACTCGCGCAGGATCGCCGGTTCGTGCGTAGCCACGTACTGCTGCGTGCTGGCGCGCAACGCGGCACTGGTGGCGACTCCCTTGCTGGCCTGGGCCCAGGTGGCACACGGGACAGAGAGCGCAATGACGGCGAGCAAAGCGATGATTCGGGACACGGCTTGGCATCCTGCAGGGTGACGAAGAGACCGTCGCGCGTAGAAACGGCAGGCGGAAGGGGAACCTGGGCGAGGGCACGCCCGCCACGCAGGATACCAGCCGTCGCCGCGATGGGCAGGGTGCCCCTGCCGTCAGTTCGGCCGGCCATCCATCCGGTGAGGGTCCGGTGACCCGGCTTGAGAAAGCGCATGGCGGCCCCGATCCTTGGTGGCAACGTCCTCGGCAGGTGGCCATGTTCGACAAGCTCCGCAACTGGCGGGTACGACGCATCGTCGCCAGGCGTCCGATTGCCGAGACGCACTGGCGGCATGCGCTGCGCCATTGCGCGCCGGCGCGGCGGCTGGGCGCTTCCGACCAGGCTGCATTGCGTGTGCTGGTCACGCTGTTCCTGCAGCGCAAGGCGCTGGAACCCGTCCAGGGCTTGCAGCTGGACGATGCCGACCGCGTCCTGCTGGGGGCCCATGCCTGCATGCCGATCCTGAAACTCGGCCTCGACTGGTACGACGGCTGGCACAGCGTCATCGTTTACCCGACGGCCTTCATCCCGCGCCGCGAGCACCTCGACGAAGCAGGGGTGCTGCACCAGGGCGATTCCGTACTGTCCGGCGAGGCCTGGGAGCGCGGGCCGGTGATCCTGTCCTGGGCCGATATACTGGAAGACCGCAAGGTGCCGGGGCATAACGTCATCATCCACGAGATGGCACACAAGCTCGACATGCAGAACGGCGACGCCAACGGTTTCCCACCGCTGCACCGGCGCATGGATCGCCGCACGTGGTCGCGGGTGTTTTCGGAGGCCTGGGAGAGCCTACGCAAGGAGCAGCGCAGTGGCGCTGAGTTGCCGATTGATCCCTACGCCTTGGAAAGCCCGGCCGAGTTCTTCTCCGTCGTCAGCGAGCAGTTCTTCGAAGCGCCGGCCAACTTGCGCGAACACCTGCCAGACGTCTACCGCCAGCTCGAGCTGTTCTACCGGCAGCATCCGCTCTAGGACGCAACCAAAGCGGGTCACCATTTCGCCGGAACGTGCGCTTCCCCACTGTGCGCCGTACACCGATATATCGCCCGCGACACGCGTCGCCGATCTCCTGCTGCCCCAATGTGGAGTGTCGACGCCCAAGGAATCGCGCCTCGGGTGAAACGCTTCCAAAGAGCTTCAGCTGGTTGTTTGCGGATGGGACTTCGCATTCATACGACAACCTGTTCGTTGCGACTTTTCCGGAACAAAAAAGCCGACCCGATGGTTGGGGTTGGTTATGGACAGATCTGCAAACGGGGAGGGTTGACCACAACAACAGGATGATTACGCAGCCTCTTCATTGCGATGGTAGCGAGCTGCCCCGCGCCGCTTCCAACCGAGGGCCACGCCAAGCGCGAGCAGGCCGAATCCAAACAAGCCTAATTCACCCGGTTCGGATACCTGTACGGTCACGGTCGCGGTACCCGGCGAATTGAAGAAATCGGTTATCAAATAAAAGTTTTGGTTGGCTGGAAGCGGCGCAAAAAATGACAGGTCCAGCACGTCGCCAGCGCTTACACGCAGACCGTCCACGCAGTTGTCCGTCGCAAAGCCGGGCGGCTGGCTGCCGCAGGTGAGCTCATCGGTATGATCCGCGGAGCCTCCACTGGGGGCGGTAAAATTGAACGTGAATGTGCGCAGCGGACCGCCGGTGACGTTGGTCATGAACAGGCACCAACCCGAAGCCGCAGGCGACAAGCCCGTAAGCGTGCTGCAATCCACAAACTGCACCGCATACGGGGTGTTGAGTTTGCTGATGTTGCACGGCGTGTAGTCGTCGAGAGGCGGGATGCCCAAGGTACAGTCGGTGCCGGCGGGTGGCGCGACGCCGGACGGTGGATCGAAAATCACCCGTGTCGCCAGTGCGCTCGGCGCGACGATGATCGCCGCCAACATCATAAAAGCAAGGACAAGGAAACGTTTCATGGCACAAAGCTCCTTTGTCGTGAACAATTCGTCTACGCGTTGCATTGCTCGTGCCAGCGTGCAACAGATTGATCCTGCTGTGATAACGTCCGCGCCCTAGGCAGGTTATGTAAGTTTTCTCGACGACAATTCAGCTTCCGCCTGGCACGGGCTTCTCCAGGGAGGCGTGTGCCGACAGGTTCTTATCGGGATGCCGATCGCTTTGGGCAAAGTGTCACGTTTCCTGACGCCGATGGAGCGGCAGACGGCTCATACGCCTGGATACGGCTCCTCGAGCTTGTCGCACCGGCCGCCAGCGTCAACCCGGCGATCCAGTCGCGTCCGTCACCGGGTTGCTTCACCTCCACCCGGCCATCGTTGCACCATGCCCACTTCACGCAGTCCGCCGACAATTAGCGCTCGCCGGAGCTGCCCACCCCCGGCAACGCCGTACCCGGAAGCGGCAGGCCGGCCTGTTTGCACAGGGAGGCAAAACGCGGGTCGTGCTGGTAGGCCAGTACAAAGGGATCGGTGAGCAGACCGGAGAAAACCGGATCGTTCTGACTCCAGGCGCGTTGCAGCCAATCGAACATCGCGTCCGGTTGCTTGCGCAAGGCATAGATATCGGCAACAAAATAAGGCTGATCCTTGCCTTGTTTGGCGATGTAATCCCGCAGCGCCTCATCGGCCTGGTGGCGATCGTGCCCGATCTGTTGTGCCAGTAGTCGTGCCCACGGGCCCCAGGTCGGATCGGCCTCCTTTGCGGCGTCGTTGTGCGCAGCACCCGCATCACCACGCAAGACGTCGATCTCCGTCAGGGTTGCATACAACCCGGGGAAATCCGGCTGCAGGGCCAGCGCCTTGCGCGTGACCTGTTCGGCGGCATCGAGTTCGCGTTGCCCCAGCAAGCCGAGCGCCAGGTTGGAATAGATATCGACGCGCAGCGGGTCGGTGGCGAGGATCTTGTGGTACATCTCCACCGCGGCCTGCAGGTGTCCGAGGTTCTCGAGGCCACCTGCCACGAAATTCATGCTGTTCGTTCCGTTCGGCGCCAGCGCATAGGCCCGCTGATACTCAGCCAGCGCTCCAACGGGGTCGTTGTCGATGGTCGCAAGCAGGTAACCGCGGTCAGTGTGGGTATGCGCCGCATCCGGTGCCAGCAGTTGTTCCCTGTTCCCTGCCGCGCGCGCCTGTGCGTAGGCTTGCTGGCGTGCCTCGCCGGTCAGGAACAGCACGCCCAGATTGACCGATGCATTGGACAGCAACCCCCATGCGTAGGCGTAGGCCGGATCGAGCTTCAGCGCCTGATGGAACAGGGCAATGCCCTGGCGAATGCTGCCTTCAGTGCCGCGACGCATGATGGTGCGTCCCTGCAGCATGAACTGATAGGCCTCGACGTTGCCGCTCGGCGGCTTGTCGTCGGACACGATCGACTTCCCCAGCAGCTTGATCTTGAGCGCGTCGGCTACAGCACGGCCGATCTGCGACTGGATCGCGAACACGTCCTTCAGTTGCTCTTCGTAGCTGTGCGACCAGACACTGCTGCCGTCGGTGGCGCGGATCATGCTGACCGTGACGCGGATCCGGTCGCCCTGTTGCCGTACGGAGCCCAGGATGAGATGGGCCGCACCCAGTGCCAGACCGATCTCGCCCGGCGTGGCCGTGCTGTCGCGAAACTTGAAACTCGAGTACTTGCCGATCACCTTCAGCCCGTCAATCTGGGTGAGATCGGAGATCAGCTCTTCGGACAGGCCGTCGGAAAAGTACTGCTGCTTGGGGTCATCGCTTTCGTTGGCCAGCGGTAGCACGGCGACGGACTTGCTGGGAAGCTTGGCCAACTCGGCCGTCAAGGTTCGGGCATCGGCCGCGGCCGCCATGCTGTTCGCGTCGCGGCGCAGGACGAACTGGTTGGTCAGGAGCAACACGACCGCGACGACAAGCACGCCGATGATCCAGTAGTCGAGTTTCCGTTCCGTGATGTGGCCGAACCCGCCGCGCCGGCGCCCGACCTCGGTCTCGCTCTCGAGTTTCAGGCCGCCCGGCGTGAACTCGAAGAGCCAGGCAAAGGTCATGAAGAATGGGAAACCGATGACTCCGGCAACCAGGAACCAGCGCGTGACCCAATCGGGCAGGCCGACCGCGGGCCCCAGTACCGTGATGCCCTGCGCGGTCGCCCATATTGCGCCGCCATACAACAGCGCCGCGCGCAGCACATTACGACGCTGCAACTCGGCGATGAAGCCGTGCTCCTCGGCCGGCTCGGAGGACGGTTCGGATGGTTCGTCGGGATCGGTCACATGGTGCCCCCGGACGCTTCCCCGGCGGCATAACCGCCTCTGTACCCAAAAGTCTCCAGCAAGAAGCGGAGGTATGCAAGCGAAGTCGAAACCAGCTGGAACAGGCGGCACAGTTCAGCGCCACGGACGCCAACCATACCTCGTCCACATGTTCGTGAAAGTCTTGCCCAGCAGCAGCGATTGCGCCACCGCGAGATCGTTGCCGTCGGCGACCCCGAGCGAGATTGGCGCGTAATTACGCAGACTTCAGCACGCCCAACCAGGGCGCTCAAGAACGGTGCATCCAGCGTCAGGAACCCTTGAAGAAACGGCCTTGGACTGGTTTTAAGCATCCCGAGAATTCCGCCTTTCGTCTTACGCATCAATCACTTGCGCATCGTGTCAAGCCCTGATGTTTGGGAAGCGGAGATGAGCGACGGGGACCTGGGTATGGAAGGCTAGTTGGAACCCGCGGCCCCCGCGAGCGGCACGTGCGGCATGTCCAGGTTCGGGCCGGCCTTGCGCTTGGCCTCAGCCACCATGGCGCGTACGTCGGCGAGCAGCTTTTGGCTGTCATAGACGACGCCCTTGCTGATCGTGTACTGCAGCGCGTGCACGCGTTCGGCCTTGCCGGTCTTCTCGTCCAGCCGCAGTGCGCCGGTGCCGTAGAGCATGTTGAAATCGCTCAGCGGGTTCTGCTTGAAGACCAGCAGGTCCGCCTTCATCCCCGGGCGCACCAGGCCGTACTCAATCGGCTTGCCCCAGGGCTTGCGCGGCATGAAGATGGTCTCGGCCCCATTCAACGTCGCCGCGCGGATGATCTCCAGCGGCGTCAGCCCGGCCTCCTGCAGCAGCGCCAGTTCCTGGATGTAGCCAAAGCCATCCACCTGGTAAATGAAAGCGGTGTCCTCGCCGACCGTGATGCGGCCGCCAGCATCGTTGTAGTCCTTGATGAAGGCCATCCACTTCGCATAGAAATGGTGCCAGTCGGCTTCGTCGGCACTGGTCCAGTGATAAAAATACGAGCCGTGGGATTTCGGGTTGGGCTCGAAGAACTGCCATAGCGAGGGCAATACGTACTGCGACATCCAGTCGGCATTGCGCGCGGCCATGGGATTGCGGCTCGCCAGGTAGATGCTCATCGTCGGACTCAAGACGGTGTCGTGCTTGAGGAACAGCTTGATCAGGTCCTGCCACGGTTGGCTGCCCGGCTCGGCGCTCTGGCGCCAGAGCGGTGCCACCTTGCTGAAGCGGTCGTACTCATTGTTGTAGTTGTACTCCTGCGGGAAATCCTGGATGGAATGCCCGGTGAGCATGGACTCGAAGATGCCATAGAAATGCGTTACCTCATCGAGGCCGAGCTTGACCGCGTCGGCCGCGGTCATGCGACCCACGTGGTTCTGGCTCAGGTGCGATTGGGTCCACATGTGCAACTTGTCCGCCGTCTGCAGCACCGCGGCCTCGACATCCGGATACATTGAGAACAGCTCGCCCATGCAGTTGATGCCGAGCTTGTTGATGTGTTCCACCCAGGCACGGGCCTGGTCCGGAGTCTCGAACTGACCCTTTTCCCCGTTGCCGAGCCAGCCGGAGCAGACCACGAGCCGCGGCGCGACGATCTTGTTTTCCTCGCTCAACTTGCTCTGGTTCAAGTCCCAGGCGAGGTCGGGGCCGAACGGCACGCCCTTCACCGTGGTGATGCCGTGACCCAGCCAGAGCTTGTATACATAGGACGCGTTGCCGTCGATCTTGGTGTCGCCCAAGTGATCGTGCACGTCGATGAAGCCGGGCGTGACGTATTCGCCACGGGCGTCAATCACGCGGTCGACACTTTCCGGACGCTTGTTCAAATCGGCCGGCGTGATGGAAACGATGTTGTTGCCTTCGACCAGGATGTTCATTGGCCCAAAGGGCGGGGAACCCGCACCGTCGATCACCGTTGCGCCCCAGATGAGCAGCCGGTTGTACGGGCCACCGCCGTCGTTTGCGCCGCGCGGTGGCGTCGTTTGCATCTGTGCCCATACCGGAGCCACCGCGAACGCTGCTGTCAGCGCGAACGCGGTTGCCGCGCGTCGGATCATCCGGGACATCGGATTGCCATGCATGCCGTCCATTCGTATCCTCCTGGGCCTTGCCCCGCGAGGATCCTGGCCGTATGCCAAACCCCATGCGATGCGCGCGGCAAGCTGTGTAATGCCACGCTAACGGAAGGACGCTCCCCTCACACGTGCCAAAAGATGGGACGGTCCACCGCTTCGCCCCGGTGGCGGTGAGGGGTCTCGGTGTTCCGGGGTAACGGCCGAAGCCAGAGTGCCCCTCACCCTAGCCCTCTCCCCCGGCGGAGCGTGGGGAGAGGGGATCAAGGCCGTCGCTGTGTCGCCCGTATACAGCGGTAGGCTCCACCGAAAGCCGCCGGTTACTTCGGTGAGGCGGGCGTGGCGGTGCCGGCGTAGAGGCCATTGAACAGTAACTTGAAGCTGCCGTGCGGCTGGCCGCGGAACGTGATCTCCGGACCCACTGCGTAGACCATGCCCTGGCCGATGCGGCCGCTGACGATCGCGGCGTTGCCGGCGAGATAGGCCTCGCCGTTGGCCCAGCCGCTGACCAGGGTCTGATCGCCCTGGAACCAGCCAGACACAGTCGGGGCGAGTGTGCGATTGGGCAGGATGCGGAAGACCGGGTCGTGATCGAAGTCCACCACGACACTGTCACCCATGCCGTAGGCAATAGGGTCGCGGTTGTTCAACGTGACGCGCAGCAGCGAGCCAGGGATGTAGAACTTCGTCTGTGGCAGGGGCTGTGACTTGCCATTCGCGCCAATCTCGGTGAGCGCGCTGGTGATCGGGAGTCCCACGGCTTCGGCCAGGGAAGTGCCGGCGCCGATGGTGTAGAGCGTGCCACCTGCCTGTACGAACGCCTTGAGCGCGGGTACGGTTTTTTCGGCGCTCATCGAGCCCATGCGCGCGCGCCACTGGGCAGGCACGGTCGCAAGTTCCGCAGCCGTAGGCGTGGGGCGGGGGCGACGGCGGCGACCGCTGTCACCGATGCCGCTGTCCACGAACAGCAGCACGTCGAACTTGTTGCGCAGTTTGCCGGCGTCGAGCTCTGGCGTGAACACCAGTTGGAACGGGAATTCGTATTGCTCCAGCAGCCAGCGCGTCCAGCCGCTGGGCATGCTGCCACCGTATTCGTCGTACAGCCCAATACGGATCGGCTTGAGCTTCATCGCCGCGCCGGCCGGAGCGCTGGCCACTCCGTGCGACGCCACGCCCAGGTCCTTGGCAGCCGCGGTGAGGATGGGCAGCACCTGCGGGCCGGAGGGGACATAGATCGCGCCGGTGCCCAGATCCTTGCCGTCAGCCGACTGCGGCGCCTGCATCCAGTACACGGAGGCGCCAGCCTTGAGCAGGCGGTTGGTGACGAGGAAGGCGTTGTTGAGCTCGTGGCTGATGACGTAGCCGGCGGGTTTGGCCGTACCGGTCACACCATAGACAGGCATAGGCTGCAACTGGCCAAACGGCAGCGACTCGAACGGGCCGGTGAAACCATCCAGCTCGCGCACGAAATCCACGCCCATCTGCAGGGCCACGGTCCAGCCCGCGATGTCATAGGGCGGCACCGGCGGGCCGCCCGGATAGGCCAGGTCGTTCGGGTAGTTCTGCGGCTCGAACATGTCCAGGATGAAAGGCCGGGCGGCCTGCGCCGACATCACCACGTAGCTGCCAGCCGGGTAGCGTTTGCCGGCGACGGTGAACGCAGTGGTGGCGCGCTGGATCTCGATGCCATTCTTGATCAGCACGTTGACGAACTTGGTGGCGGTGGCGAAGTCCGACTGGTCGCTCGGGATGATGTAGCCACGCGGCGCGCGGTAGGCGGGATCGTGCAGCACGGTGGCGTAGAGCGAGGGATCGGCGCCACGCGGACGGAACGGGTTTTCGTCCGCGTCAGCCTTCGCGCCTTTGGCGGCCTTCTGCTTGGCGTCGGCGGCTTCCAGGGCGGCAATGCGGTCGGGCGTGATGACCCATGAATCCTCGCTGCCTTGGCGGATCTGGTTGCGACCCATCGAATAGATGTTGTACAGCAGGTCTTCGCGGTTGCGCGAGGCGTAGTCGAGTACCGCGCGGTTGTTTTGCAGCTCGTAGGCGATGGACTGGCTGTAGTGCCAGGTCTGCGGGGCGATCGGTAGTGGCCAGTCACCGTTCGGCAACTGTTTGGCCGGGATCAGCGCGATCTGGATTGGATTCGGGCTGCCGATGATCTCGGTCAGCAGGCCGGTGATGTTGTGGAAATAGGCGGTGGTCCGCACGCCGCCGTCCCACCAGGTGGAGTAGTTCGCACCGGTGCGCTGCGCCGAACCACCCATGCCGCGCGACACCAGGCGCATGTGCATGGCCGTGCCCACCGCCTCGATGTTGAGCGGCACCAGCGGATCGTAGTTGTAGTTGAACGGATCACGGAACGGCGGCATGAAGATGACCGCGCCGGCTGGGCCAGTCTGGTGGTGGTTGTAGAGGATCTGCGGGAACCACTCCTGGTACAGGACCTTGTTCATGTTGATGGTCTCCTGCATGTTGGACATGTAGGAGTCGCGGTTGTCGTCATGTCCGACGTACTTGTTGTAGACCGTGGGCAGGCCGGGCGCCATGGTGCGTTTGTCGGGCGTGGCGATGCGGTTGTACCAATCGGACACCAGTTCGACGCCGTCGGGATTGACCGGCACGTACAGGCCAATGACGTCGTGCAACAGGCGCAGGGTCTCCGGGTCGTTGCGGCTGACCATCTCGTAGATGCTCTGCACCAGTTGGTGGAAGCCCACGGTTTCCTCCGAATGCAGGCCGCCATCGATCCACACCACAGCCTTGCCTGCGGCCGCCAGCTTGTGCGCTTCGGCGTCATCGAGGTCCTTGGCCCGCGCGAGCCGCGCGCTGATCTCGCGATAGTGGTCGAGCTGCTGGATGTTCTCGGGTGCGGAGATGATCACCATCCACTCGGTCTTGCCCATCTCGGTCTTGCCGATGTCCACCAGCTTCATGCGATCCGTTTCGGTGGCCAGTTTCTTCCAGTATTCGACCGCCTTGGTGTAGTTGACCTGCTGGTAGTCATCGCCGATGTTGAAGCCGAAGAACTCCTGTGGCGTCGTGATCGCGGCGGCGTTGCCGGCAGCGGCCATCTCGGGAGCCCGCGTTTGCGCCAGTACGGGAGTCGTGGCCAACAGCATGCCTGCAAGCAGCAGGCAGCAACGTGCGAACGCGCGATTGAACATGAAGTGCTCCCCTGTGGTCACCAAGGTGCACAAGAGTAAGGGAAGAGCGCGCCGAGTTCACCGTCTGGCCTCGATGTCACGTGCAGTGCTGGCGGCGTGATCGACGCCTGGTGGCCACCGCCGCGCTCGATCGACCAGGCCGTGGCATCGGCCGGCCTGCGCCAACGTGAACGGCTGGTGCGTACTGATTGAGCACGGATGCGTCGCCCCCATCTATGCTGCAATGAACCGTTCCTCCATCGCTGGCTTGTGCCGATGGCCGTGAATCCCAGCCCGATCGACGCCTTCCATCCAGCCGTGGCCAGCTGGTTCCGGCAGCGCTTTGCCGCACCCACCGCGGCGCAGGCCGCGGCGTGGCCGGCCATCCGCTCCGGCCAACACACGCTGGTGGCGGCACCCACCGGCTCGGGCAAGACACTCACCGCGTTCCTCGCCGCGATCGACGCGCTGGTACGCGAGGGCGTGGCCCACGGCGGGACGCTCGCGGATGCCACCAGCGTGGTCTATGTCTCGCCGCTCAAGGCGCTGTCCAACGACATCCACGTCAACCTGGAGGAGCCGCTCCAGGGCATCCGTGCGGAACTGGTGAGGCTCGGCTTGCCCGACGTGGCGATCCGCACCGCCGTGCGTACCGGTGACACCCCGCAGGCCGAACGCAGCGCGCTGCGCAAGCGGCCGCCCCACATCCTGGTGACCACACCCGAATCGCTGTACGTGCTGCTGGGCTCGGCCTCGGGCCGCGGGATGCTGGGTGGCGCGCGCACGGTCATCGTCGACGAGATCCACGCCATCGCGGGCAGCAAGCGCGGCTCGCACCTGGCGCTGTCGCTGGAACGGCTGGAATCCTTGTGCCGGCGGCGCCTGCTGCGGATCGGGCTGTCGGCGACGCAAAAACCCATCGAGACAGTCGCCGCCTTCCTGGTCGGCACCCCAGCCTTGGCATTTCCGTCGGACGACGAAGCCGCCGGCTTGCGGAGGGGCTTGGGGGAGGGCAACTGCACCGTCATCGATGTCGGCCACGCGCGCCCGCGCGACCTCGCCATCGAGGTGCCGCCGGTGCCGCTGGAAGCGGTGATGTCGAACGACAGTTGGGAGCTGGTCTACCACCGCCTCGTCGAGCTGGTCCAGGCACATCGCACGACCCTGATCTTCGTCAACACGCGGCGCATGGCCGAGCGCGCGGCTCGGCATCTGTCCGAGCGCCTGGGCAAGGACGTGGTGGCGGCGCACCACGGCAGCCTGGCCAAGGAGTTGCGGCTGGACGCCGAACAGCGGCTGAAGCGCGGCGAGCTGAAGGTGCTGGTGGCGACTGCCTCGCTGGAGCTCGGCATCGACATCGGCG
Organism: Rhodanobacter sp. FW510-R10; assembly: GCF_058781105.1. Classification (NCBI taxonomy): domain Bacteria; kingdom Pseudomonadati; phylum Pseudomonadota; class Gammaproteobacteria; order Lysobacterales; family Rhodanobacteraceae; genus Rhodanobacter; species Rhodanobacter sp. FW510-R10. Next base: position 2,445,517 of record NZ_JBYSWL010000001.1, read on the forward strand.
AGGTCGATCTGGTCTGCCAGCTCGGCTCGCCGCGCTCGATCGCCGCCTTCCTGCAACGGGCGGGCCGGTCCGGCCACCATATCGGTGGCATGGCAAAGGCGAGGCTGTTCCCGGCCACGCGAGATGACCTCCTCGAATGCACCGCGCTGCTCGACTGCGTGCGCCGGGGCGAGCTGGATGCCCTGGTCGTGCCGCCGCAGCCGCTCGACGTGCTGGCCCAGCAGATCGTGGCCGAGGTCGCCTGCGCGACGTGGGACGAGGATGCGCTGTACGCGCTGGTGCGGCGCGCCTGGCCGTATCGTGAGTTGTCGCGCGGCGAATTCGACGCGGTGGTGCACATGCTGACCGAGGGCTTCACTACCCGCCAGGGACCCCGTGCCGCCTACATCCATCGCGACGCGGTGAACCGGCAACTGCGACCGCGGCGCAACGCCCGGCTCACCGCACTCACCTCCGGCGGCACCATTCCCGACACCGCGGACTATAAGGTGGTGCTGGAACCGCAGGCGATCATCGTCGGCACGGTCAACGAAGACTTCGCGGTCGAGAGCATGGCCGGCGACATCTTCCAGCTCGGCAACGCCAGCTACCGCATCCAGCGCGTCGAGCGAGACCGCCTGCGCGTGGAGGACGCGCGCGGCGCGCCACCCAACATCCCGTTCTGGCTGGGTGAGGCGCCGGGCCGCAGCGACGAGCTGTCGTACGGCGTGTCGCGCCTGCGCGAGGAACTGTCCGCTCTTCTTGAACCCCTCTCCCCTCGGGAGAGGGGTTGGGGTGAGGGTACGGGCGACGCCATGAACATCCACGCTCCGCCCGCACCCGCTCCCCCGGCCCCTCTCCCAACGGGAGAGGGGAGCAAGGCGCGCGCACTTGCATGGCTGCGCGAGGAACTCGGCCTCGGCGAATCCGCCGCCCAGCAACTCATGGACTACCTGGCCCGCGCCAAGGCTGCGCTCGGCGTATTGCCCAGCCAACGCACGCTCGTGCTGGAGCGCTTCTTCGACGAATCCGGCGGCACCCAGCTGGTGCTCCACACGCCCTGGGGCAGCCGCGTCAACCGCGCCTGGGGCCTCGCGCTGCGCAAGCGCTTCTGCCGCCAGTTCAACTTCGAGCTGCAGGCGGCGGCGACCGAGGATGCGATCGTGCTTTCGCTGTCCACCAGCCACAGCTTCCCGCTCGAGGACGTCGCCCACTACCTGCACTCCAATACCGCCGAGCAGGTGCTGGTGCAGGCGCTGCTCGATGCTCCATTGTTTCCCGCGCGCTGGCGCTGGAATGCGGTCACTGCGCTGGCGCTGCCGCGGTTCACCTCCGGCAAGAAGACCCCGCCACCGCTGCAGCGCATGAAGAGCGAGGACCTGCTTGCCGCGGTGTTCCCCGACCAGGTTGCCTGCCTGGAAAACATCGTGGGCGAGCGTGAGGTGCCTGATCACCCGCTGGTCAAGCAGACCATGTATGACTGCCTGCACGAGGCGATGGACGTGGACGGGCTGCTGGCGATCCTGCGCAGGCTGGAAGCCGGCGAGATTGAAGTCGTCGCACGCGACCTCCCCGCGCCCAGTCCGCTCGCCGCCGAAGTACTGGGCGCGGCGCCGTACGCCTTCCTCGACGACGCGCCGCTGGAAGAGCGCCGCACCCACGCCGTGCAGGCCCGCCAATGGAACGGCGCCGACAACGCGGACGAGCTCGGCCGCCTCGATCCCGAAGCCATTGCCGCCGTGCGCGACGAAGCCTGGCCACGGGTGCGCGACGCCGACGAAATGCACGAGGCGCTGACCTTGCTGGGTTTCGTCACCGCGACCGAAGCTGCTGCCAACACCGGCTGGAACGGGCAACTGCAGGCGCTGGCGAAAGCCCAGAGGGCGACACGCCTACTCCCTCTCCCCTGGCCAGGGAGTGACGGAGAGACTTGCGGTCCGCAGGTGTGGACGACGGCGGAGACGTTGCCGCTGTGGCGAGCATTGTTTCCCGACTCGCCAATGCAGCCACGGATTGCCGCGCCGGCCGAATACGCCGCCCAGGGCTGGGCGCGTGGCGACGCGCTGCTGGAGCTGGTGCGCCGCCGCCTCGGCGGACTCGGCCCTGTCACCGCGGACGAACTGGCGCGCTCCATCGGCGTCAACGTCGGTGAAGTGGGGCTGGCGCTGCTGCGCCTGCAATCCGAAGGCTATGTGATGCAAGGCCGCTTCAGCCCCGCCGCCGGCGACACCGAATGGTGCGAGCGCCACCTGCTGGCACGCATCCATCGCTACACCATCGGCCGGCTGCGCCGCGAGATTGAACCGGTCAGCAGGCGCACGTTGATGCGCTTCCTGTTCGACTGGCAACACGTGTCCGCAGCAGCGCGGCTGAGTGGGCCAGATGCGCTGGTGACTACGCTCGCGCAACTGGAGGGATACGAGGCGGCGGCCGGCGCCTGGGAGGGCGAGCTGCTAACGGCGCGCATCGACGACTACGCGAGCCATTGGCTGGACGAGCTCTGCCGCGCCGGACGCACCGGCTGGAGCCGCCTGCGCGCTGGTGGAGGTGGCGGTCCGGTGCGCAGTACGCCCATTGTCCTGCTGCCACGACGCGACATCGGCACCTGGACGTCCATTGCTGCCGGCGACCCGCAGGAGGCACTGCTGTCCTCGCGGGCCCAGGCCGTCGCCGATGTCTTGCGCGAGCAGGGCGCGCTGTTCTTCGACGAGTTGATGTCCGCTACCCGCCTGCTGCGCACCGAGTTGGAAGGTGCCCTGGGCGAGCTGGTGGCCGGCGGCCAGATCAACGCGGACAGCTTTGCCGGTCTGCGCGCCCTGCTGCTGCCGGCGGCGAAGCGCGACGGCAGCCGGCATCGGCGCATGCGCCGCCACCAGTTCGCCGGCATCGAGGACGCGGGGCGCTGGGCCCTGGTGCGCGGCGTGGCCGCAACCGACGGCAAACCCGCGCCCGAGGCGCTCGAACACATCGCCCGTACCCTGCTGCGCCGTTATGGCGTGGTGTTCTGGAAATTGCTGGAGCGCGAGGCTTCTTGGCTGCCGCCCTGGCGTGACCTGCTGCGCGTCTACCATCGGTTGGAGGCGCGTGGCGAGATTCGTGGTGGCCGCTTTGTCGAGGGCCTGGTCGGCGAGCAGTTTGCCCTGCCCGAAGCCATCGCACCGCTGCGCGCTGCGCGCTCCCGCGCGGACGACGGCGAACTGGTCTGCATCAGCGGCAGCGATCCGCTGAACCTGGTTGGCACCGTACTCGCTGGCGACAAGGTGCCAGCGCTGGCCGGCTCACGGCTGCTGTATCGCGACGGCGCGGCAATTGCCGCCCTGGTTGGCGGCAAGGCCACGCCGCTCGTCGAACTGCCGTCGAGCGAATGGCAGCAGGCAAGACAGGCCTTGCTGCGCCACGCCGCATTGTCCGGTGCGCAAGACGAAAGGCCCGCAATTCTCGTGGGGCCGGCCGACTGAACGTCGGCAGTTGTGGGCGAGGGCGGTGTCGTGGATGATGACCCGCCAGGTTCCGGGTACCGCCGGCGGCCGTTGGGACGAGTGGCACAGGCGGTCGCCATCCCGGGCTACGCAGCAACGGGGGATTCCATGACGAGCTTGTTTCGCGCACTTCTGCTGCCCGCGTTCCTGGGGCTCGCGCTCGTGGCCGCGAGCGCACCGGCCCTGGCCGCGCCGGCTTCGGTGGCTTCGGCCGAACAGGGACAACTGGACCGGCTCTACGCGGATTATTGGCGCGATTGGTCGGCGTTGCAGGCGCGCTTCGGCGATTCGCTGGAGGACGCCTGGGACCATGACGCTGCCGCGATGCTCAAGCGCTACCAGTCCGCGCTGCTGAAATTCGATCCGGCCCCGCTGCCCGAGCAGGAGGGCATCAGCTACGAGATGCTGCGCTACGAACTGGCGCAGAAACTGTCCTATTACGGTACGGACGTTCACGCGACCGCCCGCATGCTGCCGATCAACCAGTTCACCGGGCGGCACATGAGTTTTGCGCTCGACCAGTCGGGGTCGGGTACTTACAACTTCAAGACGGTGGCGGATTACGACCACGCACTGCAGCTCGCGGACGATTACGCGCGCTGGACGGACGACGCCATCGCACGCATGCGCGAAGGCGTGATCAAGGGCGTGGTGCTTCCGCGCATCGTGGTCGAGCGCGTCCTGCCCCAGCTCCAGCGGTACTTCGGCGCGCCGCCAGAAGAAACCGTGTTCTGGCAACCGATTGCCAAATTCCCGGCCGCCATCCCGGCGGCGGAGCGGCAGCGCCTGGGCAAGGCCTACGCGGCAAAAATCGCCGATGTGATTGAACCTGCCTACCACCGGCTCTACACCTATCTGCATGACGACTACCTTCCGCACGCCAGCGCGAAGCCCGGGCTGGGCGCGTTGCCGGGGGGCGCTGCGCTCTATGCGTACGACATCAGGGTGCACACCACGACGGAGATGACGCCCGCGCAGATCCACGCGCTGGGTCTCGCGGAGGTCCGCAAGATCACTGACCAGATGGAAGGGGTCCTCGAGATCGTCGGCTTCCACGGCACGTTGGCCCAATTCCTGGCGCATGTCCGCACGGACAAGGCGCTGCATTTCCAGGATCCCAAAGAGGTGGTACCGGCCTACCAGGCAGCGTTGGCGCGCATCCTGCCGACCCTGCCGCGGCTCTTCGACAAGCAGCCGAAGGCGAAACTGGAAATCCGGCCGATTCCCGAGGCCTCCGCCAAGGTTTTTCGCGGCAACGGCGAATACCAGGCAGCGGCCGCGGACGGCTCGCGGCCCGGCGTGCTTTGGATCAACCCGTATGCCCCGGGCATCACGGACAAGTTCATCGTCATGCCGACGACGTTGCACGAGACCTATCCCGGCCATCACTTGCAGACGTCGCTGGCCCAGGAAATTCAAGGCTTGCCGGCGTTCCGCCGACTCGGCTTCTTCAACGCCTACGGCGAGGGCTGGGCGCTGTATTGCGAATCACTGGGCGAGGAGCTCGGGCTGTACGACGACCCCTGGCAATACTACGGTTATCTGCAGGACATGATCTTGCGTGCCAACCGCCTGGTGATAGACACCGGCATCCATGCCATGGGCTGGACCACCGAACAGGGCATCGATTGGATGATGGCGCACTCGTCGATGACCCATGAGCAGGCCGCAGTCGAGGTCGAGCGTTACGTGGCTTATCCTGCGCAGGCCCTGTCCTACAAGGTCGGCCAGCTCGACATCGAGGCCTTGCGGGCAAAGGCCTCGCAGGCGCTCGGGCCACGCTTCGACATCCGCCAGTTCCACGATCAGATCCTGCTCGGCGGGAGCATGCCGCTGGCCATCCTCGACCGGAAGGTGAACCGCTGGATCGGGCGCAGCGCCACCGATAAATCAGGCGTTCCCTAGCGCAACGGCTCGGCGGCGAAATTGCCGGTGCAGGCCAGGCGTCGCCCGGCGCCTGGTGCTCGATGGCGATATTGCCCCGACGCCGACGGAGGCGGGGCAGGTCGCGCTCATGCAGGCGCTCGGGCTGCCGTCCCGGGGAAAATCGGCCGCCCCGGGAAGCGCGGGTAAAGTGCACCCTGACCCGCGTTTCGGTAAGGTAGCGCCGTGAACCGCATCGCCATCACCCGTGCCGTGAGCCGTGCCCTGGATCGGTGTGAACTCACCCACCTCGAGCGCCGGGCGATCGATCTCGACCTTGCACGTGCGCAGCACGCCGCATACGAACAAGCGCTGCGCGATGCTGGCTGCGACGTCCACGCGTTGCTGGAGGAGCCGGATTTCCCCGATTCGGTGTTCGTCGAAGACACCGCGATCGTGCTCGACGAAGTCGCGGTGCTGACGCGGCCGGGCGCCGGGTCGCGGCGTGGCGAGGTCGAGTCGATGGCCGTGGCGCTGGCGCCGTTCCGCAAGCTGCTGCGCATCGTCGCCCCGGCGACGCTGGATGGCGGTGACGTGTTGCGTCTGGGGCGCATGCTGCATGTCGGCGCGTCGGCGCGGAGCAACGCCGATGCGGTGGCGCAGTTGACGCGGCTGCTTGCGCCGTACGGCTACCGGGTGCAGGCCGTGCCCCTGCATGGCTGCCTGCATCTCAAGAGCGCCGTCACGCAGGTGGCATCCGACATGCTGCTGCTCAATCCCGCCTGGGTCGATGCGGACCATTTCCCGGGCTATCGCACGATCGCGGTGGATCCTGGCGAACCGTTTGCCGCGAACGCGGTGTGGGCCGGCGACCGGGTGCTGTATTCGGCGTCGTTCCCGCATACCGCCGCGCGCCTGCGGCAGGCCGGCATCGACGCGCGCACGGTGGACATGACGGAAACCGAAAAGGCCGAAGGCGGCGTGACCTGCTGCAGCGTGTTGTTCGATGCCTGAGGAAACCCGAACCAGAGTGCACCTTTCCGCAGCCGAGGCGCCCTGCTGGCATGGCAACGGTCGAGCGTCCGCGGAAACGCCGGGAACGTGCACTCTGACCCGCCTTTGACGTCATGGGGAGAGACATGTCATCGATGCAATCGAGCACGAAGTCACTGTGGCCCTTTGCCGGCATTGTGCTCATGTGCGTGGCCACCGTGGGTGCGGCGCTGCCGTCGAGCGCTATCGGCGGGGAGACGGGTTTTGCACACGAGGGCAGCCACTACCGGTTTGGCAATGAGGCGGTGACGGCAAACTGGGAAGTCGCAGGCAATCACCTGTCCGGCCTTTCGGTCCACGACGGCATCAACCAGCGTGACATCCCGGTGCCGGTGCCGTTCGAGCTGGTGACCGATGGCGTGACGTTCGGTATCGGCAACATGACCTTGCTGTCGGCGCCGCATGCCCTCGCGGAGCAGGCCGAGCCGGGCGCGTCGCGACTGGCTGCGCGCCTGGAGGGCGAGAGCGTGCAGGCCAGTTTCGGCGACGGGGCAGGGCGTTTCCGCGTGGACTGGCGGCTGGTGCAGCGCTCCGGCTCGCAGTACCTGCGCGAAGAGGTCACCATCACGGCGCTGGCGCGCGACGAAGCAATCAAGCAGGTGGCCTTGCTGGGCGTGGCTGCCGATGGCGCAAGCGTCGAGGGCACGGTGGACGGCTCGCCGGTGGTCTGGCACAGCGACTGGCTCGGCTTCGAATATCCAATGTCGCATGCCGAAGTGCGCGGCGGCCGCGTGCGCATGTGGGTAGACCGCGAGCTGCCGCTGCGCAAGGGCAACGCCGTGACCTATTCGGCCGTCATTGGGGCGGCCGCGGCGGGGCAGTTGCGGCGGGGTTTCGCGGGCTATATCGAGCGCGAGCGGGCCCATCCCTATCGGCCCTTCCTGCACTACAACACCTATTACGACCTGGAGAACTACACCGCGGCGCAGGTGCTCGACCGCATCACCGCATTCGGCCGCGAGCTGGTCGAGAGGCGCCACGTGAAGCTGGACTCGTTCCTGCTTGACGGCGGCTGGGACGACGGCGGGCCGAACTGGAACTTCAACCAGTGCTTTCTGCAGGGACTCGCGCCCTTGTGCCAGGCTGCCCGGCAATACGACGCCACGCCTGGCATCTGGATGTCGCCATGGGGCGGCTACGGCAAGAGCAAGCTCGCGCGCATCGCCAAGGCGCGCCAGGAGGGCTATGAAGTCGTGGACGGCGGGCTGGCGCTGTCCGGCCCGAAATACTGGCAACGCTTCCACCAGGTGGTGATGGACCTGCTCGCGGGCGGTTGCGTCAACCAGTTCAAATTCGACGGCACCGGCAACGTCAACAGCGTGGTGCCGGGCAGCCGCTTCGACAGCGATTTCGCGGCGATGATCCAGCTCATCGACGATATCCGCGCGGCCAAGCCGGACATCTTCATCAATCTTTCCACCGGCACCTGGGCCTCGCCGTTCTGGCTGCGCTGGACCGACACGGTGTGGCGCGGCAGCGTCTTCGACCACAACTTCGCCGGCGTCGGCACGCCGCGCGAGCGCTGGATCACGTTCCGCGACCAGATGACCTACCAGAACATCGTCGTGCCTGGGCCGCTGTTCCCGATCAACTCGCTGATGCTGCACGGGATCATCTACGCGCAGCATGCGGCCTCCGGCGCCCGCCTGCCGGGTTTCCCGGGCCTGCGCACCGACCCCGGCCACGACTTCGCCAACGAGGTGCACAGCTTCTTCGGCACCGGCACGCAGTTGCAGGAACTGTACATCACCCCGTCCCTGCTGTCGGACGCCGACTGGGGCGTGCTTGCCGCCGCCGCGCGCTGGTCGCGCGAGAACGCGAAGGTGCTGGAGGACGTGCACTGGATTGGCGGTGATCCTGGACGTCTGGACGTCTACGGCTGGGCGGCGTGGACACCGGCCAGGGCGATTGTCACCCTGCGCAATCCCGACGCCAAGCCGCAGCTGGCCGTCGTCGACCTGCAGCGCCAGCTTGAGCTGCCGGCCGGCGCGACACGAGTATTCGCGGTACGTGATGTCTGGCGCAGTGGCAGCGTCGACGTACCTGCCAAGCTCGATGCCGACCGCATTGCCACGATCCGGCTCGCTCCCTTCGAGGTGCTGACTCTGGAGCTGACGCCACAAGTGCCACGCTGAAGGGGCTGCGCCGGGCAGCAGCTCGCGCGCCCATCGATACCGCCAAGGTGTCCGAAATGCGGCGCGCAACACACACATGTACATCCGCCTGACGTGGGTCAGTGCGATGCTTCATGCATGGCAGCATGATGACGTTGTCAGCTCGGATGCAGTCGCGCCGACATTGGCGCAGCATCCGGGCCGGGTGTCCCGTTGCATTGCCGAACCGCATCTCGCCGTGCACCGGACGTACTGCACTACACGTGCTGCCGCACGCCACGAGCGTTTCCCATGCCCCCCGATCAATCCTTTTCGCAGCCTGCTGGAAGCATCCAGCCGGACTCGTTTATTCCTGCGACCGAAGTGCAGAAGCTGGCCGCGTTTGTCCACGCCGCGGCGTTCCACGACATCAGCGCGGCCGCGGTCGAGCAGCTCAAGATTCGCGTGCTCGACACCTTGGGCGTGGCTATCGCCGCACTCGATGCACCGCCCATGCTCGCCCTGCACGAGCTCACCGAAAGCCTGGGCGGCCATGCCGACGCCACGCTGATCAGTGGTGGCCGCAGCGCGATCGACCGCGCTGCGTTCCACAACATCGCGCTCAGCCGCTACCTCGATTTCATGGACAGTTACCTCGCGCCTGGCGAGACCTGCCATCCCTCCGACAACCTCGGCGCGGTGCTGGCGGCGGCCGAAAGCGTTGACGCCAGTGGTCAGCAGTTCCTGACCGCGCTGGCCGTGGCTTACCAGGTCCAGACCCGGCTTTCCGATGTCGCGCCGGTGCGCGCACGTGGTTTCGACCATACCGTCCAAGGCGCCTATGCCGTGGCCGGTGCGGCGGCCAAGGCGCTGCGGCTCCCGGCCGCGCAGATCGCCAATGCGATTGCGATCGCCGGCACCTCCCAGAATGCGCTGCGCGTGACGCGCACCGGCGATCTTTCCAACTGGAAGGGCCTGGCTTATCCGGAGGTCGGCAAGGAGGGCGTGTTTGCGGCGTTGCTGGCGCGTGCCGGCATTACCGGGCCCGCCCAGGTGTTTGAAGGCAACAAGGGCTTCAAGGAGAGCATTGCTGGCGCGTTTTCGATCGACTGGTCACGCGAGGACCTGGAAAGCGTCTTGCGCACCGTGGTCAAGCAGTACAACGCCGAGGTCCATTCGCAGTCGGCGATCGACGCCGCAGTCAGCCTCCGCCGGCAAGCTGGCTTCCGCGCCGAGGCAATCCGCCGGGTGCGGGTCAAGACCTTCCAGGTTGCCTACGACATCATTGGCGGCGGCGAGGAAGGCGACAAGCGTCACATCCAGACCAAGGAAGAGGCGGACCACTCGCTGCCGTACATGATTGCCGTGGCGCTGCTGGATGGGCAGGTGCTGCCGGCACAGTACGCATCGGAACGCATCGTGCGCGCCGACGTCCAGGCGCTGCTGCGCAAGGTTGAAGTGGCACCCGATGCGGGATTCACCGCGCGCTTCCCGGCCGAGATGCCCGCCGAGGTCGAAGTCGACCTGGGTGAGGGCAACCCGCGCCGCGTGGCGACCGCGTCGTTCCATGGCTTCACCTTGCAGCCGCTGGACTGGGTGGCCGCGTGCGAGAAGTTCCATCCGCTGGTGGCGCCCTTCATTGACGGAACGCTGGCTGGCCGGATCGTCGAGTGCGCGCATCACCTCGATACCCACGACGTGCGCGACCTCACCAGGCTGTTGGCGCAAGTGCCCGGTCACGCTGCGCGACAGCGCGACACCTGAGCGTACATGGCCGGTGCCGGCGTGATGCCGATATCGTCGCCATGACCCTTGATGCAGACACCATGCCGGGGCAATCGCCATCCACGGCGTGCCGGTAGCGGCCGCGGGATGCCTCGCGGCGGCAGGAACCTGGCGGCCGATTGAAACAAGCAGAATGGAGGAAGACGCAGATGAGCAATGCCATTTCCTATGACGTGTCGTTCAACTTCGTGCCGCGGGCGTATCGCCCGCCGAAGCCACGCACCTCCGGGATTACCGAAATCCGTGCGCCGCATTATTGGGCGTACGGCATCCGCCACATGCAGGACGTGTTTGACGTGGCCGGTCCGTGGATCGACGGCATCAAATGGGCGGGCGGCTCGTTTGCGCTGCTGCCACCGGCGCAAGTGCGCGCGCTCAACGACATCGCGCACAAGCATGGCTCGTACGTGTCCTCGGGCGGCTGGATCGAAACCGTGCTGCGCTACGGCGACGAGGCGGTCGGGCGCTACCTGGAGGAAGCCAAGGAGATCGGCTTCGACGTCATCGAGATCTCGACCGGCTTCATCATGATGCCGACCACCGGCCTCGAGCGGCTGGTGAAGAAGGTGGTCGCCGCCGGCCTGAAAGCGAAGCCGGAACTCGGCATCCAGTTCGGGTCGGGTGGGGATTCGGCCATCAGCGAACTCGCGGCCGACACCAAGAAGGACATCGGCGACCTGATCGACCGCGGCAAGCGCGCCCTCGATGCCGGGGCCTCGATCCTCATGATCGAGTCCGAAGGCATTACCGAGAACGTCAAGCAATGGAACACCGGCGCCGCGGCCGCCATCATGAACGGGCTTGGCATCGAGCATGTGATGTTCGAGGCGGCCGACAGCCTCGTCTTCGAGTGGTACGTCAAGAACTACGGCAACGAGGTCAACCTGTTCGTCGACCACAGCCAGATCTTGCAGCTCGAAGGCATGCGCCAGAACATCTGGGGCAACAAGGGCACCTGGGGACGGATCATCAACCCGGCGCCCGCTCGCAGCGATTGAGGCCTCCGTGCTGATGCCCGAAACGGGCCTCAGCATCGTGCGGTTCCAGTCCGCGATCAGCCGCCGCCGACGATGCCGAACTCGGCCGGGAACCTGACCCAGAACAGGGGCGCGCCGTCCTCCTGCACGATGCGCAGCATGGTCGCGGCCTCGGCATCGTCCAGGATGAATTCGACCAGCACGGTGTTTTCGCCAGCCAGCTCGAAGAACGTCTGCTCACGCATCACCCCATGGCGACCATAGCCAGCCATGGCCTTGAACGCTGAACCGCCAGGGATACCGTGCTGCTTGGCCTGTTCGAACAGCCACTCGTACAGGAGCATGCCGCGGTGCTTCTGGTTCTCGTGCATGTAGAAGCGAAGCGAACAACCTTTCATGGGACCTCCGCAGGGTTGGCGTGGCCGGGCACGCCGTTTGGCCGCTCACGGCGTGAGTGATGCGAGGAGGCGCGCGCCCACGCTCATCCGGCCCATCGATTGATGTCGGCACTTTCGACGACCGGCGGTGGCTGCCCGGCCCGCGCCAGCGCGAGCATCGCCAGGCCGACGTTCGCGGTGTTGGTCAGCAACCCTGGCAACAGGTGGCGCGCGAGTCCCATCGCCGGACCGGCAAGCCGGTACACCAGGCGCAGTTGCCGATGCGGCGAACGTACGCCGTCGACCGGCTGGACACCCACGGGACGAAGCATGACCGTAGTGATCGGCAAGGCTGCCAGGGCCTGTTCGGTTTCCCCCTTGACCCTCAGCACCATGATCCGGCTATGCGGATTCGAACGCGCGCCGGAAATGTAGAGGAATTTCGCGTTGCGATTGCGTTGCGCGAAGATTTCGGCCACGTGCAAGGTAAGGGTGAGGGTAACGTGGCGATACACAGACGCGGGCGTGCCGAGCGGCGGTGCACCAGCGCAGTAGAAACAGGCGTCGAATGGCGCCAGACGGTCGTCGGCCGCATCAAGATCGGCGAAATCGCCGCAGGTCAGCTCCCGGAGTTTTGCGTGCCGTACACCGGCAGGGTGGCGGCCAAGCGCCACTACCTGTTCCACGTCCGCGGCACGCAGGCACTCGCGCAAAACGCCTTGACCGACCAGACCGGTAGCGCCAGTGAGCAGGATGCGCATGGTCGACCTCCAGGACAGGCCGCGGATTGCCTACCGGGTGATCCAGGTCCGCGTCGGGCGCCGCCTGTCACGCGCAATCGCATCCGGCCTGGAAGCGGCGTGTGGTTGCGTGACACTGCAACCACGGTCCGGATCGTACACCGGTCGCATCGCCCTCGGGCAGGCAGCAGGTGACAGGTGACAGGTGACAGGTGCGCAAAGCCCGCGGGGGCGCGTTGCATCCGCTCTGCCTCATCCACAATGTGTGCGCATCACGCCATTTGCATGCCCCGCCATGGATCCGTAGCCTTGGAGGGAGACGGCACCTCGCGCTGCCTACGGGTGACCATGGCTGCCGTGAAGGGGGACCAGAAGACGATCGACGGCAACCATCCGCTGGCCGGCGAGAACCTGCATCTCGACGTCGAGGTTACCCACGTGCGCCCGGCGACGACAGAAGAACTGACGCAAGGCCGGGTGGTTGGCACGGGCACCCCGGCACACTGACTCGTCACGCCCCGGTGTCTATATTCAACGGGTTCAGAGCTCCTACCCCATGGACCTTGCTTCGGCACATCAACGTGCGTTTCGCCATTGTGGAGTGACCGAGGCCGCCGCCTTGGAGTCCGCATGAGCACGCCCCGGATCGAGGATTACGCCGTCATCGGCAATTGCGAGACCATGGCCTTGGTCAGTCGCAATGCCAGCATCGACTGGTTGTGCCTGCCGCGCTTCGATTCTGAAGCGTGCTTCGCCGCGTTGTTGGGCGATGGCGGCAACGGTTACTGGCACCTTGCGCCCACCGACGATGGCGCGCAGAGCAAGCGACGGTATCGTGACAACACGCTCGTGCTGGAAACCGAGTTCACGACCACGGAGGGCAGCGTGGTCGTCATCGATTGCATGCGCGCGCACGATGGCGAGGACAACGTGGATGTGCTGCGCCTGGTGCGCGGTGTGCACGGCCAGGTGTCGATGAGCATGCGCCTGTGCCTGCGCTTCGGCTACGGCCGGTCCGTGCCGTGGGTGACGCGTACCGATGACGGCCGGGTGCAGGCCATCGCCGGACCTGACCGGGTCATCCTGTCCACACCCGTGGCACTGCGCGGGAAGGACCTCACCACGCTGGCCGATTTCACCGTGAACGCGGGTGAGGAAATTCCGTTTGCACTGACCTGGCGCCAATCGTGGCGGCCGCTGGCCGACGCTCCGGACGTGGCCGCGGGCATTGCTGCCGAAACGGACGAGTGGCAACACTGGTCCGCGCGCTACCAGGATGCCGGCGCCTGGAACGGGGCCGTGTTGCGCTCGCTGATCACGCTCAAGGCACTGAGCCATCGCGGGACCGGAGGCATCGTCGCGGCGGCGACGACGTCGCTGCCCGAGGAGATTGGCGGCGAACGCAACTGGGACTACCGCTATTGCTGGCTGCGCGACTCCACGCTCACCTTGTACGCGCTGACCGAGTCCGGATACATCGACGAGGCGGCGGCCTGGCGCCAGTGGCTGCTGCGTGCCATCGGCGGTGACCCTGAGCATCCGCGCATCATGTACGGCGTGGGTGGCGAACGCCACCTGACCGAGCTTGAGCTGCCGTGGCTGGCGGGTTACGCCGGCAGCAAACCGGTACGTATCGGCAACGCCGCCAGCAGCCAGCTGCAACTGGACATCTATGGCGAGCTGATGGATTCGCTGTATCACGCGCGACAGGTCGGGCTCGATGAATTCGATGCCTGCTGGAACCTGCAGCGCCTCTTGATCGGGCACCTGGAAACGATATGGCGAGAACCCGACGAGGGTATCTGGGAGATACGCGGCCCGCGGCGCCAGTTCACGCATTCCAAGGTCATGGTGTGGGTCGCCCTGGACCGTGCCGTGCGCACGATCGAGGAATTCGGCGAGAAGGGCCCGCTGGAGCATTGGCGCGGACTGCGGCAGGCCATCCATGACGACGTCTGTGCACACGGGTTCGACCGCGAGCTCGGCTCGTTCGTGCAGTCCTATGGCAGCAAGGCCATGGACGCGAGCCTGCTGCAGATTCCCCTGGTGGGTTTCCTGCGCGCCGACGACGAACGTGTGCGCGGCACCATCGCCCAGATCGAGAAGCGCTTGCTGGGAGGTGGCTTCGTGCGCCGTTACAACACCGCCTCGGACGTGGATGGGCTAAGCGGCGACGAGGGCGTGTTCCTCGCCTGCAGCTTCTGGCTGGCCGACTGCATGGTGCTCCAGGGCCGCATGGAGGAAGCCCGCGAGCTGTTCGAACGGCTGCTTGCCTTGCGCAACGATGTGGGCTTGTTGGCTGAGGAATACGATCCGAAGGCGCGCCGGCAACTGGGCAACTTCCCGCAGGCGTTCTCGCATATTGCACTGGTCAACACTGCACACAACCTGAGCCGGGCCCGCAAGCCGGCGGAAACGCGCGCCGGCCGCGGCAAGCAGGGCTAGCGAGGCACCCCGCGCGGCGTCACCGCACGGGGCGACGTGGGCGGGCTTGTCCGGACGCCGTGGCCAGGTGCCGCCTCATCGCGCCGTGGTTCGCGCCGCGGCCCGCACGCCCAGCCAGCCCTTGACCGTGGCGATCACCAGCGGGATCGCGCCGAAGATGATGAACACCAGGTCGCCGGGCAGGCGCAGCCACTCGATCAGGAGCGCGCGCGGCGTGGCGATGAATTCGACGCTGCGGGCATGCCAGTAGCCGTGCTGGATGACGTCCCACATCTGCAGCACCCCGCTCGGGAACAGGCTGAGCACGATCATCAGCGCCAGGCCAATGTTCGTGCCCCAGAACGCGTACTTGACGTATTTCTCGATCCCCGGCCAGGTCTTGTCATCGGCCGTCTGGCGCAGCACGAACACCAGCAGGGCAATGGCCAGCATGCCGAACACGCCCATGAGCGCGGCATGGCCGTGGTTCGGCGTCAACTGCGTGCCCACCTCGAAATAGCTGACGATCGGCAGGTTGATCAGGAAGCCGAACATGCCGGCGCCGACGAAATTCCAGAAGCCGACCGCCATCAGGAAATAAAACGTCCACTTGTGCGGCACGCGGCGACGCACGCCGTTGATGTCGACCTCTTCCTTCGTGGTCTTCACGAAGTCCCAGGCGTCCAGCGTCAGGAGGGTGAGCGGCACGACCTCGAGCACCGAGAACAGCGCGGAGAAGGACATGTTGAACTGGGTGTGGCCGATGAAATACCAGTGGTGGCCGGTGCCGATCAGGCCGCCCAGGAAATACAGGATCGCATCGAGGTAGATGACGCGCAGCGCGGTGTTGCGATGGGCAATGCCGAGTTGGTAGAACGTCAGCGCGACCACCGTGGTGGCGAAGAACTCGAAGTAGCCCTCGACCCACAGGTGGATGATCCAGAAGCGCCAGGTTTCCACCACGGTAAAGTTGGTGTGCGCGCCAAAAAACACGGCCGGCAGGTAGAACACCGGGATGGCCAAGGCGGCCAGCATGAACATGCGCACGATCGGTCGCGCATCGGCGTCTTCGACGTTGCGTGGGCGCGCCATCCAGAACAAGACGCCAAACCACACCAGCAGTCCGATGATAAGCAGGTACTGCCAGATGCGGCCCAGCTCGAGATACTCCCAACCCTGGTTGCCGAGCCAGAACCACCAGTCACCGAGCAGGTTCGACATGCCGGCCCATTCACCCAGCAGGCTGCCACCAATGACGGCGATGAACGCGACAAACAGGAAATGTGCCCAGTTGGCCAGCCCGCGCGGATCCTTGGCGCGCAGGGAGCGGCCCAGGAACAGTGCGGCCGCCACGTAAGAGGTGGCGATCCACATGACGGCGCTCTGCAGGTGCCAGGTGCGCATCAGGTTGCTGGGGAAGATGTCTTCCAGTTGGAAGCCGTAAAAACTGCCGGGATCGGCGCGGTAATGCGCCGTGGCGGCACCCACCAAGGTCTGGAACAAGAAAACCAGGGCGACGAGCACGAAGAACTTCACCAGCGCCCGCTGGCCTGGGCTGGGATGGCCGTGGGGATCGATGTGCGGCTGCAGGGTGTGGCCGCGGGAAATCCAGCCCATGTAATCGAACTTGCCGAACATCAGCAACACGGCGGCGATGCCGGCCAGCAGCACCAGCAGGCTCAATGCGCTCCACAGGAATGCCCCGGGAATGGGTACGTTGCCGACCAGCGGGTCATACGGGAAATTGTTGGTGTACGAGTAGTCATAGCCGGGGCGATTGGCAACCGAGGCCCAGGCGGCCCAGGTGACGAAGGCGGTGAACTCCCGCAACTCACGCGGATCGGACACGGTGCCGACCTTCAGGCCCCCATTGGTGTCCGGGTGCAGGAAATAATCAGTCCAATACGGAATCTGCTGCCGCCAGGCCTGCGTTTCGGCCGGCGTCAGTTGCAGGGTGTCGGACGCCGCGTCATAGCGGTTGGCCTTCAGCAACACCGCGACCTGCGCGTGCACGGCGGCACTTTGTTCGGCGTCCAGTTCCGCGACCGGCTTGCCGTACTGTTCCTGTGCCAGGGCGGCTGCGCTGTCCATGCCAATGTGGTGAAGGGCGTCAGCCGAATAGTCCGGGCCCAGATAGGCGCCGTGGCCCCAGATTGAACCGTTGTCCATCAAGCCGTACTTCAGGAAGACGGCTTGCCCGGCACGGATATCGTCGCCGGTAAACACCGTTTGGCCACTGGCATCCACGATCTTGCCGGGGATGGGCGGCGCCAGGCGGTAACCCATGACCGTGATCGCGATCAGTATCGCGAGGCCGAAGACCATCACGATGAAGATCGTGCGTATCCACCAGGGCGACAGCGGCTCGGCGGCGGGGTTGACCGGCGGCAGCGCGGACGGGGTTTCGCCCTGCGGCTGGTTTGACGATGACGGGGTGGACATGGGCTTCCCCCTTTCATTGGCGCTACGCAGACTGACTTAATCTACCGCAGACGAAGCGGCATCGCAGCCTTGGGCTTTTCGCGGAGCTCACGCGACTTGGCGGGGCGATTTCAGGTTTGTGCTCACTGGCCGATAAGAAACCTGCACTACAACGTGGTTGTTCCGCATTGGCCTGCCGCGGTGGGGGCGGTGCCTCGTCGGCTGATGACGGCCGGATGGCCGCAGATCCGCGGGCGCGCTTGTGCGCATTCAATCTTTGCGCGTCCCGGTCGATAAGGGTTGTCGAGGGATGCGGTATCCCGCACGGAGTTTGTATGCTGGTTTTGATCGGTTCGCTGGTAGTGCTGGTCTCCGTGCTCGGTGGTTACCTGCTCTCGCATGGCCATCTGCTCGCCCTGTGGCAACCCTACGAGCTGATCATCATCGGTGGCGGCGCGCTGGGCGCGTTCTTCATCGGCAATCCGGGCAAGGTGGTCAAACAGGCGTTCCGGGAGGCACTGAGTCTGATGAAGGGGCCGGTGTACCGGCGCCAGGATTACATGGACCTGCTGTCGCTGCTGTACGACCTCTTTGGCGTCATGCGCAAGGAGGGCGTGCTGGGGCTTGAACCGCACATCGACGACCCACAGTCGAGTGCGGTGTTCTCCGCGTATCCGCGGCTGCTTGCCGACCACCATATGATCGAGTTCATCACCGACTGCCTGCGCCTGATCGTCACCGGCAGCATGAATGCACACGAGCTCGAGCAACTGCTGGAAGTCGAACTGGAGACCCATCACCAGGAGGCAACGGCACCCTCGTCGGCGGTGACCAAGGTGGCTGACGCGCTGCCGGGCTTCGGCATCGTCGCCGCCGTGCTCGGCATCGTCACCACGATGTCCCAGCTGGGCGGTGACACCTCGAAGATTGGCGAGCACATTGCCGGCGCCCTGGTGGGTACCTTCCTCGGCATCTTGCTGTGTTATGGCTTCGTCGGCCCGCTTGGGCAGGCGATGGAGAACCGCGCCATGGAAGACAGCCTGGCGTTCGAGTGCGTCAAGGTGGGGCTGCTCGCCAACCTGCGTGGCTACAATCCCAAGGTGGCCGTCGAGTTTGCGCGCAAGGCGCTCTCGGTGCAGGTGCGACCCACGTTTGCGGACCTGGAAACGCATCTGCAGAACATGCATGCAAAGGCACGTGCATGAGCGACGAATCCACCCAGCCAATCATCATCGTCCGCAAGGTGAAGCGCGGCCACGGCGGGCACCACGGCGGCTCGTGGAAGGTCGCGTACGCGGATTTCGTCACCGCGATGATGGCGTTCTTCCTGGTGATGTGGATCCTGGGCGTCAGCACCAGCGAGCAGCGCGCCGCCATTTCGGCGTATTTCCAGAACCCCAGCGCAACGCCCGGTACCGCCACCATGGCGCCGCCCGGCAAGGTCGGACCGGGCGGGGCAAGCGACGCCGTCATCGACATGGGTGGCGGCATGAATCGGCCGCACAGCCCCGACCAGCACCAGAACGGGCGCGTCAGTGCTGCGGATGCTGAAACCCAGGCCCGTGAGCAGGAGCGGGAGCGGCTGGAGGAGCTGAAGAAGGAGCTGCAGGCCGCGATCGAGAAAAGCCAGGCCCTGGCGCCGTTCAAGGACCAGTTGTTGATCGACATCACGCCAAACGGCCTGCGCATCCAGATCGTCGACAAGCTCAACCGGCCCATGTTCGACACCGGCAGCGCAACGCTCAAGGACTACACCATCCAGATCCTGGTCGAGCTGGCCAAGTTCATCAACCGCGTGCCGAACCGCATCACGCTGTCCGGACACACCGACGACGCGCCGTACACCACCGATCATCACTACAGCAACTGGGAGCTGTCCGCCGACCGTGCCAACGCCGCGCGACGCGCCCTGCTGCAAGGCGGCCTGGACAGCAACAAGGTCACCGAGGTGGTTGGCCTGGCGGCGGCGGTGCCGCTGGACAAGGCCCACCCCGGCAACCCAATCAACCGCCGCATCAGCATCCTGGTGATGACCAAGCAGGCAGAAGAAGCGGCGTTGTCACAGGGGCTTGCGGACAGCGTAGGCACGCCGGGGGCGGCACCTTCGACCACCGAATCGGCCTCCGCAGCGCACTTGAGCATCCAGGCGACAAGCCGGCACGCCGGCGGGACCGTCGGCTCGCCCCCCTGAGTGGTCCTGGTGCATACCCTCAACTGATCGGATCATGCGTCGCAGCTGGATACCGGAACGACGAGCGCGCCGCGCAGAAGCGGTCAAGAGACGGCAACCGTGGAAGTACTTCACGGGACCGCAAACTCCAAAGGACAAGGCTGCGGCACATGAGTACGCCTGGAAAGGCGACGTACGCCCACCTTTCACGCATTAGGCCATTCCGTCCGGGTAATCGCCACCGGGCGCGCGCGATTATCTTGAAAGTCTTCGCATCGATCGCGACCACTTTATTGGGTCCGGTCGCCGACGCATACACACGATCCAGTTGCGGCACGTAGAGCACCCCGTGCACGCGGCTGACATCCGGGATGGTCGCGATCACTTTCCGTTGCACGGTATCGAACACCAGCACCGCGCTATCGCCCAAGTGCGCGAGAAACAAGTGATGGCGCTGCGCGTCGCGTTGCCGGGCAGCGGCACGTCCGCGACTGTAATCAGCGGCAATCGGTTGGTCGGATTGCCGGCTTGGCTGCACAGAGGCACTGACGTCGCAAACGCCAGGAGGACAGCCGACACCCAGCTTGGATGGAAGTCGCTTGCGCCGATTTTCATGGCCTGCGCTCGTTGCCGAAAGTGATCATTCGCCCGCGATCAGGCTCCCCGTTCTTCCGGCGGCTTGAGGCGCCGGAACTGCGCCAGCAGCAGGAGGTCGTAGGTGATCTTCAGTGCGCCACAGATCAACAGGGGCCACGCGAACGCCGAAGCCGTGAATAGTGCGCCCGCCATCACCGGACTCGCGGCCGAAGCAAGGCTGCGTGGCACGGAGGTGAAACTTGCGGCAGCAGGTCGTTCGGCCTCGGTCACCACCGCCATTACGTAGGACGAGCGGGTCGGCACGTCCATCTGCGAGAGTGCGGCGCGCACCAGCAGCAACGCCAGTGCCGGTTCGAGCGTGGGCGACAGCGCAGCCAGGATCAGCGCGATGCTGGAAGGGATGTGCGTGAACACCATCGTGTTGACCAGCCCGAAGCGTCGCGACAGGCGTGCCGCAACCGGGTACGACAGCGCTGCCAGCAAACTTGCGCAAAAGAAGAACGCGCCGGCGGCGGCGAGTGAAAGATGAAAGCGTTGGAACAACCACAGGGCCAGCAGGGATTGCACCACGAAGCCACCCGCGAACGCATCCAAACTGAACAATGCAGACAGCTTGATCACGATGGCACGCGAAGGCCCGAGTGCAGCGGACGGTGCGGTGATGGCTGAGATCGGACATTGCGGCAGGCGGGCGTAGAGCAAGCTCTTCGCCACGCCGAGCAGCGCGTACAGCACGAACATCCCGCGCATCGCACTCAACCGGTCGAGCCCGAGTGGCGCAACCAGCTCCGGCGCCCCCGCAACCAGCGCACCCACTGCCGCGGCCAATGCCCCCGCCAGGCTGTAACGCGCAAACATCCGGGTGCGGTCCTGGTCACCTGCTTCGTGCGCCAGCGCCGCGTGCTCCAAGGGCACGAACACGCTGACGTTGCCGGCAGAGGGGTTGATGGTGCCCGCAAACGCGATTACCAGCAGCACCGCATAATCCCAGGAGGCGGCGAACGCGAGTCCGGAGACCACCATCAGGCCGGCTGCGATCAACAGCAGCCGGCGGTAGCCATAACGGGCCCCCAGCAAGCCTGCGCCGATCGTCAGACAGGCCGAGCCCGAGAGCGACACTGTGGCGAGTACGCCCACCGCCAACGGCGGGAAGCCCAGTGCGAGCAGGTATGCCGGAAGCAGAATGGCTACAAAGCTGTCGCCGAAGTCACGCAATGCACGCGCAGCAAACAGGCGGTTCAGTGAGCTGAGCATTCGTCTGGGCGGCCTGACCACTTCGTTCGTCGAAGCACCCATAGATCCCTAGCGCTGGTGTAGTTGATGTAGCATACGCTACGTGCCCGTAGACCTCTCTACTTGGTTGATGCTGGTGGTGTCGCTGCCAGGGCGCAGCCGCACGCCCCGCATGCGGCTATGGCGAGCGCTCAAGGGCGCCGGCGCGGCGATGCTCCGTGACGGCGTATACGTACTGCCCGAAAGCGATGGAGCGCAGCTGCTTTTCAAGACCCAGGTTGGCGAGGCAAACCAGGCCGGCGGCAGCGCGCACGTAGTGCCGTTCACCTCGACGGATGCCCGGCAGGAAGCCGAATTGCGTGCTGCCTTCGATCGTACGCAGGCTTATGCGGGAGGACTCGAAAGTTTAGCGGTCTTGCGCCGTGGCTTGCGGCAACTTGGCGAGGCGCAGGCGCGCAAGCGACTCGCCGCCGCCCGGCGCGAGCTGGAAGCGGTTGCCGCGACCGACTTCTTTCCGGGCGCGGCGCGGGCACGGGTGGAGACCACGTTGACCGACCTTGAGCACGCGCTCAATGCACAGTTCGCACCCGACGAACCACATAGAAAGAAAACGGCGATTCTGCGTCGCCGCATGCAGGATTACCGAGGCCGTGTGTGGGCCACCCGCCGGCATTTATGGATCGATCGCGTCGCCTCGGCTTGGCTGATCCGCCGCTTCATCGATCCCCGCGCGGAATTTCGTTGGCTGAATAAGCCGGACGCTTGCCCAAAGCACATCGTGGGGTTCGATTTTGACGGTGCCGAGTTCAGCCACGTCGGTGCGCGCGTGACCTTCGAGGTGCTGGTGGCCAGCTTTGGTCTGGACCGCGATCCACGCCTGGCACGGCTGGGGCTCCTGATTGGTTACCTCGACATCGGCGGCGTACCCGTGGCCGATGCCGCCGGCTTCGCCAGCGTCATGGCGGGTGCACGCGCCCGGCACGGCGAGGACGACAACGCGCTGCTGGCAGACATGTCAACCGTGCTCGACTGCCTGTACGCGGCGTATTCCGAAACGGACGGAGGCTCGTCATGAATGCTCATATTTCAAAACTTGCGGCACGCTCCTCGTGGATGTTGTTGGTTATCGCGGGGCTGACCATCGCATGCGATTCCGCGGCTGCCGCTTCGCTGGATGCCACAGCGATCAGCCAAGCGGCGGGAGTGAAGGCAACGACCCAGAAGGACGGCGTGGTGAAGATCGGCTGGAGCCGTAGCGATGTGCCGGTCACTGTCGATGGCATGCGCCTTGCGCCCGCTGCCGGGCTAGGTTCCTGGGCCGCGTTCGCGCCGACGGGCGACCAGGCGATGGTGATGGGCGACACGGTGGTGTTCCAGGACGAGGTGGACGCCGCGATGGATGCGGCCTTCGCGCATGGCCTGAAGGTTACCGCGCTGCACAACCATTTCTTCTTCGACCAGCCCAAGGTGTACTTCATGCATATCGTCGGCGAAGGCCAGCCGCAAGCACTGGCCGCCGACGTCAAGGCGGTATGGGACGCAATCAAGGCGGTGCGCGCAGCACGGGCTCAACCTGCCGACGGCTTCGGTGGCGCCGCGCCCACGGCGGGCAAGCTCGATGCCGCTGCGCTGGCGCAGATCGTCGGCCACAAGGCCGAGGCCAGCGGCGGCGTGGCCAAGATCACCGTCGGCCGCGACGGGCGCATGCACGGGCAGAAGATGGGCGCCTCGATGGGACTCACCACCTGGGCGGCCTTCAGCGGCAGCGATGCGGCGGCCGCGATGGATGGCGACTTCATCATGACCGCGGCTGAAGTGCAGCCGGTGCTGCGCGCGCTGCGCCAGGCCGGTATCCACGTGGTGGCGCTGCACAACCACATGATGGGCGACGCGCCGGCCTTCTATTTCACCCACTTCTGGGGCAAGGGTCCGGCGACCACGCTAGCTCGCGGCTTCCGCTCGGCGCTGGATGCGCAGGCCGGCGTGGCGGCGCACTGAACCCACTGTCCGGCGCGGCTGTGGGCGCTGCCGATGAGCGATCAGGCCGAACCCTTGGCCCCCGAGCCCTCGCCGGTTTCGCTGCGCCAAGCCACCAGGGTATGGGCCAAGATCGGCCTGCTGAGTTTCGGCGGGCCGGCCGGGCAGATCGCGCTGATGCATCGCGAGCTGGTGGATACGCGCCACTGGATCAGCGATGCGCGGTTCCTGCACGCGCTCAATTACTGCATGTTGCTGCCGGGGCCGGAAGCGACCCAACTGGCGATCTACATCGCCTGGCTGCTGCATCGCACGGTCGGCGGCTTGATTGCCGGCGTGCTGTTCGTGCTGCCCGGTTTCGTCACCATCCTCGTCATGAGCATCATCTATGTGCTCTACCGCCAGGTTCCGCTGGTGCTTGCCGTCTTCGTCGGGTTGAAGGCCGCGATCCTGGCGGTGGTGGTGGAAGCAGTCATCCGTATCGGCCGCAAGGCGCTGAAAAATCGTACGATGGTTCTCATCGCCGCGGCGGCCTTCGTTGCGATCTTTGTGTTCCGCGTGCCATTCCCGCTGATCGTGCTGGGTGCCGGCCTGTGGGGTCTGTTCGGGCGTTCGTGGGTGCCGGGCAGCTTCCCGCCACCGGCTTCGGCGGCGGCCGACGCCGCGTCCGGTTTCCTGATCGATCGCCTGCTCGGACAAGGGCAGTTGACGCACACGCGGCCGTCCGTCACGCAGTCGATCCGCGTCACGCTGATTTGGTTGGCCATCTGGTGGGCGCCGGTGCTCGCGGTCGTGGCAATGTACGGCGGCCACAGCGTGCTGGCCAGGGAAGGACTGTTCTTCAGCCAGGCGGCGATGGTCACCTTTGGCGGCGCGTATGCGGTGCTGGCCTACATCGCGCAAGCGGCGGTCGCCACATTCCACTGGATCACGCCGGGGCAAATGCTCGATGGGCTGGCGCTGGCCGAGACTACGCCGGGGCCGTTGATCATGGTGGTGCAATTCGTCGCCTTCCTCGGTGCCTACTACCACCAGGCCGGCATGTCGCCGATGGGTGCGGGCATCGTCGGCTCCATGCTGACGACCTGGGTCACCTTCGCGCCGTGCTTCCTGTGGATCTTTCTCGGTGCGCCCTACATCGAGGCGCTGCGCAGCAACCACGCGCTGCATGCGGCGCTATCGGCGGTGACCGCCGCCGTAGTCGGCGTGGTGCTGAACCTGTCGGTGTGGTTCACCCTGCACACGGTCTTCGCCCGCGTAGACGAGCGCCCGTGGGGGTGGGCCCATCTGGAAGTGCCGGTATGGGCCACGTTGCAATGGCCATCCGCACTGATCGCGGTCGCCGCCATGTTGGCGATGTTGCGCTTCAAAGTGGGCATGGGATGGGTGCTGCTGGTCAGCGGCTTAGCGGGCATCGCTATTGAGTGGTTGGGGCCGACTACCCGCATGTAGCGACGTGCCGACGGTGGTCGTGTCCGGAGACCGATGGAATAAGCCTTCGGCACCGGGAGTCGCTGCACAATCCGGGACAGGAATCAAATGTCCGCTTCGGGTCGAACACCGCTCGTTCGTGACATGAGCGCAGCCTGGAAGGCTCCACCACTTCGGCAGGAGTCGGCCATGAATACGAACGATACGTCTGCTCAGCCCCGCGAACCATGGAATAAGGGCAACTCACCGGCCAGAAGGCCCCTCTCAGGCTCCGCGACATCGGGGCCATCCGGATTCGCCTGCAACTGGCCAGGAAGGTTCGAGACCTTGCCTTGTTCGATCTCGCGATCGACAGCAAGCTCAGGGCATGTGATTTGGTGAAGTTGCGAGTGCGCGATGTTGGCTCCGTAGATCGCATCTCTTCGCGCACGATCATCCTTCGACAAAAGACTCAGCGTCCGGTCCAGTTCGAGATCACCGCGCCAACCCGAGAGGCGATCTCCGCCTGGATCAAATGCGCGCAGCTTCGATCCGACGCCTACCTGTTTCCGGGCCGCATCCATGATTTGACCCATCTGTCGACACGGCAATACGCACGAATCGTGGCTCAGTGGATCGCAGGAATCGGTTTGGACGTTGCTGCGTACGGGACGCACACGATGCGTCGGACAAAGGCTACCTTGGTCTATCGCCGCACCAAAAATCTTCGCGCAGTGCAACTGCTTTTGGGACATACCAAACTTGAAAGCACCGTCCGCTATCTCGGCATCGAAGTAGAGGATGCCCTGGAGATCGCAGAGCAGACCGAGGTCTGATCGAAGGAAATGCGAGCCGGATAGCGGGACAGGACCTGGTCGCTATCCGGCCACACCCCGTCAGTCGACGCATCAATCAAGTTGCTCCAGAGCTGACGTTCGCCGTGCGTGTAACGGCGCCGATTCCGGCATGGGACTCTCGCTTAGGCAGCGCTGCTCGTGATGTGCCACCGCGTTCGAGGCACTCGTTTGGCCGAGTCCGCGTCGCTCACTGCCGGCTCGAACCGGCTGCCGTGGGAATCGTCGGTCCGGGAGTGGCAAACCGGCCCGCGTGCGCAAGGTTGCGAAGTGGGGTCGTGCTGGCCGGCCCGCGTGATGAAGGGGGCCCTGAGCACAGGTGGCTACGCTTGAGGTCGGCAAGGAGGCAGGATCGGTATTATCGGCACGTGAATGCGTTCTGGCCTGCGCTTGGGGCAGGGGTGCACAGGTCCGGCCAGCCGTCGCGCTTCCAGTAGTCGACCATGCCCAGCCGTTTGGCGAAGCCCTGGAAGGCGATATCCTGACGCGCCTTGCGCGACCATGGCTCCGGCTGCCAGAGCCAGTTGAGGTAGGCATCGGACAAGCCGCTGTGGCCGTCCTCGTACAGGTCGAACGAGCGCTCCGCTGCACCTAGTTGCAACAGCAAGGTGGGTGCCCACTCATCGTCCGTGTGCGCACCGACGATCTTCAGCGCCATTTGTTTTTGGCTGACGGTGCCAAACGTGCCGAGATAGACCACCTGCAATTCCTGCTCAGGGATTTTTGAGCCCATGCGGGCGGCGGAACTTGCGAAGTTCCGCTTGGCTCCCTCTTTGTCACCGTGAGCCGCATCGTAATACCCGAGCATCAGTTCGCCGAACGGAGAGTCGGCCGTGCCGCTACGGTGGATGAAATCGAGTGCGCCCGCTTGGTCGCCTTCACGCCAGCGGAGCATGCTCTTGTAAAACAACAGAAGGGGGTTGGCAGGGTCGTTGGCCAGCGCGGCATCAAGCCGTGTTTCGGCATCGCGGGTGCGACCCATTGCGGCCAGCTCGTTCGCCGCCCAGTAACTCACTGCGGAATTCTCTGGAGCCAGTTCCAGCGCGCGCTGCATCGGTTCCACCATGGAACTGTAGTGCCGCTGCGAGAACTGGTTGTAACTCAGGGCGGCGTAAGCATCCGCATCATTCGGATTGAGCGCGAGCGCGCGCTGTGCGGCTTGATCAGATGCCAGCCAGCTCGTCTGCCAGTCGGCATTGACGTATTGGGGAAGCACGGCGTAGGCCACAGCCAGCGTCGACCACGCACGTGTGAAATGCGGGTCCAGCCCGGTCGCCTGATCCAGCAGGGCGATCGCTCGCGGCAGGCTGTCACCCACCCGTTTCGTCACCAGTTCCTGCGCCTCGATGAACTTCGCATAGGCCTGCGAATTGTCGGTCACCTTGTCGACCAGACGTCGCGCACCGGCATCGCTGAGGGTGATATCCAGCTCGCTGGCCACGTCTCGTGCGCAGGCGTCCTGCAGCTTGAACACATCGGCCAGGTTGCCGTCGTACCGGTTCGACCACTGCTGCACGCCGTCACTGGTGCGCACCAACTCCGCCGTGATGCGCAGTGCATTGCCCTGCTTGCGCACCGAGCCAGTCAACACATGGGCCACGCCGAGTTGCCGGCCAATTGTTTGCGGTGGCATGTCCTTGCCCTGGAACTGGAATGACGAACTACGACCGAGCACGCGCAGGCTCTTGATCCGGGTAAGCGCGTTGAGGATTTCCTCGGCCATGCCTGCAGAGAACAGTGCCTGGTCCTGCGCTGCGCTGAGATCGGCAAACGGCATCACGGCGATCGAATTTTTCGCCGGGGGCTCGGCGGCAATAGCCTTGGCATCAACGGTGTTTGCCGCCCTGCTGTCCACCGCCATGGCTTGCTGCGCAGGCGGCGCCAAGCGCCACAGCAGCACACCACTCACGACAATCAACCCCACCAAAATCAACTTCTCCGAGCGCGGCATGTTTTGGGCACCGCGCTCACCGTGATACCAGGCCAGCACCAGCACCACGAAGAAACCCATGATCAGTAACAGCGTAATACCGCGACGCAAACTCTCCGGCCAACCAAACTGCGCCGCAACGATATCCAGCACGGGTATCAAAGCTACTGCCACCGCCGCATAGCCCAGCAGCCATTGCACCAGCTTGTGTTCTTTCAGTCGTGCGAAGAATTCTTCCACCGCATGGCCCCGGTCCCCAGCCTCGGCGAGTATAGCGCCGGCCCGCCGCAGCACGGCCGGCCCGGTCGACGGACGAGGCTGGCATGCGCGAGATCCGCTGGAGCCGCCCGCAATAGGCAGCCCACCTGGCCGAAAGCAGCCGTTCGTCACCGTCAGCGACGGGTCGAACACCGCTCGTTCGTGACATGAGCGCAGCCTGGAAGGCTCCACCACTTCGGCAGGAGTCGGCCATGAATACGAACGATACGTCTGCTCAGCCTCGCGAACCATGGAACAAGGGCAACTCACCGGCCAGAAGGCCCCTCTCAGGCTCCGTGACATCTGGGCCATCCGGATTCGCCTGCAACTGGCCAGGAAGGTTCGAGACCTTGCCTTGTTCGATCTCGCGATCGACAGCAAGCTCAGGGCATGTGATTTGGTGAAGTTGCGAGTGCGCGATGTTGGCTCCGTAGATCGCATCTCCTTGAAAGCTCCGTCCGCCACCTCGGCATCGAAGTAGAGGATGCCCTGGAGATCACAGAACAGACCGAGGTCTGATCGAAGGAAATGCGAGCCGGATAGCGAGGCAAGGCCTGGTCGCTATCCGGCCACAACGCGACAGTCGCTACCTGTATTCCATCGCCCCATAGCGGTCGTTGGAGGGTTGATGCAGCGACCAGCCGCCATCTCCGTACTTCCACTCAGATCTCAGCCGGTGGATATGGAAGTCGTGCATTCCCAAATCGCCGTTGATCAGACACTGCGTACCGATCGTGCCCTGATGCACCACGATATCGGCCTTCGACGGTTCGCCCGCACGACATGGCGAAGATTGCTTCCTCGCAGTGCCGCCTCAAGGGTTGCTGAAAACGGCGCCGTGCGGCATAGCGCTCCCCTTCCAACCATCCGGCCACACACGCGTAAAATTGATCACATCCGGCTCGGGTGTCAGTTTGCCGGTGCGGCGCTCAATAGTGGCGAAGCGGATCTTGGTATCGAGCGCGCCATAACCCGTGATGACCAGACGGTTTCCGCCCGGTTCGAGGGCGAGCCAATGCGGGTATTCATCCGGCGCCAGCAGAATGCGGCTGACTTCGTGGGGATGTTCCGGATCATGCATGTCGAGACTCGCGATGGCGTGCCCGCTTTGCATGGTTTCCACCAGAAAATTACCCACGACTATCGGCACCTCGCAAGTGCGGTAGCCGAAGTCATAGACATGTTGCAGCGACGGATTGTCGCCCGCCAGGTTTTGAACCAGGAAAAGACCGCAGTTGAACGTCGGTACGACGACCGTTTTGCCGTCTGCCAGCAGACGAGGCTCGGACGAATCCGCAGCAGTATCGTAAAACGAGTCGGGTTGCGGCGGCAGTTGCAGGGTTTTGAGCAGCTTCAGATCCGAGAGCCGCCATATTTGGGTAACGTGGCTGACTTGTGCGCCCATCATGTCTGCGCTGCTGGTGACAACGCGGTCGAGCTTCGGAACGACGGTCAGACTGTATGGGCGAATATTGGGATGCCCTGGCGCGATCGCCGACGCAGTTCTCACGACCCGACCTTCGAGATCGAACTCCACCAGTCCGCCCGCGGCATGGTTGAACCCACTGGAATACTGGAACGTCGCCAACGTGTTGCCGTTTGACAGATAGACGAACGAGTGTGGATAGCCGAAAGCGCCGATGCTGCCGAATTTCCGCGCCAGCCTCGGATGCGCGGGGTCACGAAGGTCAAAAACGTAAGTGCTGTTCCCGAACCAATCGTTTGCGTACAAAACATCATTCGGGGGTTCCGCATAATTCGTGTGATGCGCCATCACCGCCTCACCAACGGGCAGCATAGCCACGAGCTTGCCGAACGACGGTCCTCCGCCGACATCGAACACGGCGAGGAAGTCGTTGCCCAGTCCGAGTCGACCACGCCTTGTGGCAATATGGGCTGGCGTCATTGCCGTATCAGCAGCTTGAGGATGACTGGCTTCCATTGCCCACACGAAAAGATAGTGGCCGGAACCCGGCGCCGCTGCCGCGATCAGCGGCAACGTCGAAACCAGCAGCAGCAAGCAACGGAACATTGCCTTCTTCATGACTCGCTTCCTCACTGATTGGTGGCAAAGCTACTTCACGACGGAGATATGTGGAACGGGTTCTTTTCTGGAATGCGTTTTACAGTATGTCTCCACACCAAATGCGTGACGGCAACAAGTCTTCCCGAAAGCGGACGGTCGCCACAGGCCACTTTGGGTCGAAAGCAGACATCGTTTCACCATCTGCTGAAACGCTGAAGTCCAGCTGCCGCTACGGCAGCAGGGATGGGTCTGTTAGATACGTTCCGATCTGCGCGAAAAGCTTGGCACGTGCCGCTTTGTCGGCGCGCGAGCCGCTAAGAAATGCCGCCACGACAATGGTCCGGCCGTCAGGCATCGTTATCACGCCTATATCGTTGAAGGCCGCCGTTTGGCCTTCCAGTGTGTACGAAGTCCCGCACTTGTCCGCGAGGCGGACACCCTTTGGCAGCCCGGCCCGCAAGCGAACGGGTAGCGTTTGACCTTCCATGAGCTCGATCAGCCGCTTTGTCGACTCGCGGGAGAGCAGCTCCCCGGCCCAGAGCTTTTCAAGGAAATCGGCCGCTGCGTCGGGCGTCGTGCGATTGCGCGGATCTTTCATATAAGCCCGGTAGCCGCGCCGCTGGCGTGACAGCGCAGCAAGGTCAGACTCGCCATCCGGGATCGTGCGCCCGCCGGTCGTATCCCGGAATATGCGGCCAACGTCGCCTTCGGAAAGATCCACGCGCATGCTGTCGACGCCATGGTCCCGTAGGAACTGGGTGACCACATGCGGGCCACCGACCAGCTTGATCAGGGCGTCGACAGCCGTATTGTCACTCTCGCTGACCGTGGCGGACAGCAAGCGCCGGACTGTGAAGCGCATGCGCTCGCCCTTGAATAAAGCCCCGATGGATGGCACTGCCGCCCCCGGCACGAGATCTTTTCGATCAATGGTGACCATCTGGTCCAGACCGATGAGACCGGCATCGACCCGGGACAGCACCGCCGCAGCAACGGGCGCCTTGATGACGCTCATCATGGGAAAGGCGTGATCTGCGTTGACCCGGGCCCGGGTACCTGTGCGCAGATCCACCGCCGTAATTCCCAACACGCCGGGCTTTGCGCTCTTTGCGAGCACCGTCAAAACGTGCTGCAGACGGGAGCCTGGAACCTCGGCCACCTGGGCGCTCGTTGGGAGCGACATGGACGCCGACAAAAGCAAAGCCAGGGCGAGCGATCGGAGGCTCATGGACATCCATGCTGATATTTACGACTCCAGAGCGGATGCTATCAGTCTTGGTCAGCCCGGCTGCGTCCCAACTGTCTGCCCCGAATCCGCTCGCGGCCGATAGCGAAAGCCGAACATGCCATCAAAGGTACCAACAGATACCACCAGATTCCCTACGGACCGGGATGGCCTGTGTCAGGCCCAGGCGGAGCGTGTCAAAGAGCTCGTCGAACCCGCTTCCACGAACCGGACGGTGGATGGCTTCGGCGCGCATTTGCACCCTTCAAACAGGGTGCTAGCATGCGAGACATCGGTTTCCCACTGCAGAGGGGAAGCGTCATGGCAACCAATTCGGAACCGTTGGACGTCCAAAAGTTGCTGGTTGGTGCTGGAAAGCTGGAAATCAGCCTGTTGAGCGCCGGCATAGAGACCATGCAGGTGTACCTCAACGAAGCTTCGCGCTTCACGGAGCTCGCGGCCGAAGTACTCAAGGCGGCGCAAGACGACAAGGCTTCACTTGCGGAGACCGCGCGCAAGGTGAAATCGTTTGGTCAACAAAGCCTGCGGACCTACGCGGACTTGGCACAGCGCCTCAGCACACGCTATTACGAAGGGCTCGATCGCATCGCGGACGGCACGCAGAAGCGCGACGTCGACACGACGAGCGCACCCAGGTCCGCAACCACGAAGCGCACCGCATCCAGGAAGCGCGCCGTGCCGGCGAAGCGCACCGCATCCACGAAGGGTGCCGCACCGGCCAAGCGCGCCGCGCGCCGGCGCCAATGAGTTTTCGGGCTTGCGAGCGGCGCGTGCTCGAGCATGAGCACACGTCCAACGGTGAGCGCCCGGTTGCCCGCCGCGAGGTTGAAGCGCTGGTTGCAACGGGTCTATACCACTCGAGTACCGGCTCGCCCACCGGCGCTTCGCACTGGCGGCGTCCGCTGAGCGACGGCTCCTGCCTGCATCTGGTGGTCGAGCCGGGCCGCGCCCGTTTGCATCACGATGCGTTCGACCCGCATGGCAACCTGCTGTCGCTCACGCTGCACATGACGCATGAAGCGCGCTCCGAAGCCGTCGCGCTGACGGCGCTGGCCTGGTCCGTGGTCAGCCTGCTGGCGCAGCGGAGCGGGCCGCAACTCTCGCCGCCGCCGCTTCAAGCAAGGCACGCCAGTGGCGCTCCAATAGAGCACCAATGATCGTGCGAAGAGCTTCATTGGCGATTGGCACGTCACAGCTCCACTCGACACGGGAACCACGGCCGCCAAGGGCGGCCGCGAACACCAACGAACCTCCCACGTCGCCAGGCGCGTGCAGCGCAGCCGATTCGGCTCGCCATTGCACGAGTGATTCGCCTATTCGGTATGCGAACGTCACTACGCAGTCCTGCAGGCCGTCCTCCAAATGAGGTCGCAGTAGGGCCGGTAAGCTGACGCGTATACGCCACTGCTGATGGATCAATACGTGGCCTTGGGGAGTGACTCGACGCTCCAGCACCCGTGCGCTTTCCATGTGCGGCAGCGCCGCTGCCAACTCGCAGGTTTGCTCCACCAGCGCTTCCATCAGCGAGGTCGGCGAACCCTGGAGCAGGAGGATGGCCTTCATGTCCGTGCCGCCTGTACCGCAGACAAGGGCCGCAAGCGCGCGGCAACGTTTTCGGCTATGCGACCTTGGTCCAGCAACCAGGCAAGCGCCGTCGTCAACGCCTCGCGCGCAGGACACGGCTCCCAGCCCAGCGCCGAGAGCCGTGCGTGGTCGTACCAGTAAAAGCGGCAGGCCATGCGCGCTTCGTCACGCGTAACGGCAGGCCGTCGACCCGCAATTCGTGCCGCCGCCTCCATGGATGCCGCAGCCAGATAGGCTGCCGTATGGTTCAATCTGAGCGAAGGGCCAAAAGTTCCGGCCAGGTCGGACACCATGCCGTGCAGCGCCTCCCAACGCAGGTTCTCGGCACCCGCCACGTAGCGCTGCCCAGGCACCCCGCGCTGAGCTGCGATCATGTGCGCCAAGCCCACGTCCTGCGCCGCGACGACATTGCAGCCGCCGGGAAAGGTGCAGCGCATCGGGTCATTCAGGTAATTTGCCAGATTCCCGTTGCTTGGCCCGAGCCGGTAATCGTGGGCGCCGATCACCAGCGTCGGGCACACGGCAACGACATCCAGACCGAGACGCTGCCCGACATCGAATGCCGTGATCTCCTGCTGCACCTTTGCCAGCACATAATTGGATGGCTGGGGCTCGGCGAACACCGCGTCTTCGTCCAGCACCTGCGGTTTCGCGGCGGAGCCCAGCGTGACCGCCGAAGAAGTGACGATCACGCGGGCCGCACCGGCTGCATGCGCCGCCTGCAGCACCTTGCGGGTGCCACGGACGGCGAGATCATTCTGCGCCTGGGCCGAAATGCCGTCGTAGGCAAACACCGCGGCGGCGTGGAACACCCACTGGCATCGCCGCGCTGCGCGCTCGACGCTTGCCGAATCAAGTACGTCGCCTTCGCAGATTGTCACGTCCAGCCCGGCGAGTGCCCTCCGGTCGCTGCCAAGCCGCACCAGTACGCATACGTCATGGCCACCATCGAGCAGGGCACGTACGATGTGCGCACCGACTATTCCCGTCGCCCCGGTCACCAGAGCGCGCATGGCTAGCCTCCCTCGCCGGGATCGGCCAGCGCGTCCAGGTCGTGGGAGACGGCGTCGGCCAAGCCTTGGAAAAAGTCGGGCGCATCCCTAGCCAGCGCCGCGAAACCGGCGACCCACTGGTCTTCTCGGTCCCTGATCCCAGGGGCGGGTGCTGGCGGCGCAAAGTGGCGGAAACCGGCGCCGTCGGTGACCAGCGGCTCCGGGCCGCCCCCCGTCGCTGCCTGTGGTGCATCCGTCCCCATGAGCCAGGCAGCCATGTGCCCCATGTCGCTGAGACCGCGCCGGTCGCGCAGCAATTCCGCCAGCGCAGCGGCGGCCGTGGCAAGAAAACGCGGCAGCGCGCGCTGCGGGTTCTCGACCGATGGCTCACGCCCGATGCGGAATTCCTCTCCGTCGTAGGCCTTCTGCAGGTTCCGCAGCGTGCCCTCGAAGTAGGTGGCGTACGCACTTTCTATGATGGGGTCGCGCAAAGCCGGCGCAAGGTCGATGTCGAACAAGCGGAACGGGAGCGGTACCGTGAACTTTTGGCGGCCGAACACGCGCACGCGGGTCAGTCCCTCCGCCGTGCGCGTGAACGTCGCTCCGCCGTCGTCGACGCTGGCGCTGCCATTCGGGCTTGCTACCGTGCGCCAGTGGATGGTCTGGCGACCTGCGCGGCGGCGGATGCACTCGATCTTCTCCACGTCGATCACCTCGCCGCCAAACAACACCATCCAGTTCGGCTGCTGCAGGTAGACGTTGCGCTCGGCCTGGTGCACGACCCTGCCGCGACGGTCGCGCCGGACCACGACGGTATCGCCACCAATGTAGTCGTTCATGTACTGGATCGCCTTCGCGATGTCGACACGGCGCACGAAGACGTCGTATGGCAGCGGGAATACATGTTCATTGCCAAATAAAATGGCACCGTCGACGTGGCGCCAACGCAATCCATTGCGGCCCGCGGGGATGTGCTGGAGGAGCGCTTCGTACGGCGCAAACTCGGCCTCGATTGCATCGTAGGTCGCCGCGCCAAAGGCATGCGGGTCCATGCGCAGTGGTGAGTCACGACGACGCAGCCGTTGCTTCGCAAACAGGGTCTGCTGCGCGCGCACGAAGCCGTCAATGCGCACCAGCAACAGGTTCAACGCAACCAGCATCCAGAATGCGCGCGGGTCCTCGTCGACCCGCGCCACCAGCGGCGCCACCATGGCGTTGAGGCGGTCGCTGTAGAAGTCGCGCAACGCGAAACGTTCGCGGTCGACCTTCTGGAACCACGCTGCGGACATGGCGCCCAGCCCGTCGCTGGCGTTGCGCCGGCGTGCGGCTTGCGCCATCACCGGGTGCACGTTGTGCCACATCGGCCAGGGCGACAAATCACCCTCGATGCGGTGCGGCGGCAACCCGAGCGCATGCAATGCGAGCGCGTTCACGGGCGACACATACGGGTCGAGCCCCATGCGCGCGGCAGCAGCCCAGTCTGCGAGCAGCGCGTTCTGGCTAGCGATCAGCGTGTGCGTGGCCAACGGCCGCGGCGCCCGATGGCCGGCGCCGCCATGCGCGCTTACGATGGCGTCGATCAGGCACCAGTGCGGCGGCGCATCGCGCAATACCGTGAGCGCGTCCTCGGCGACACCCCGGCGTACCGGCGCCAGGGCAGCCAGGTTGTGCACGCCCAGGGCGTAGTGGCAATCCTCGTGGGTGCGGCATTTCGCGAAACCGATGCGCAGCGCGGCGCCTTTCCAGGCGGCGCCGCCGCGCGCGTCCAGCACTTCGTAGGGACGGCCGCGAGGCGTCTCGAAACGGTAGCCGACGAGTTCCGGCACCGCCATCGGGTCACGGTTGTACAGCCAGAAATCATCATCGGTGCGTGCGTCGGCCACCGCCACGTCGTCAAACCCGTGGTCGTGCAGCAGGTCGATCAGATGTTCGACGAGTGCAGGATCGGTGCCTGCCTGGGGCGCGGCCTCATAACAGTCAAGGTCGGGTTTGATGACCACCGGCCCGCGCCGGGCTCCTACGTCTTCCCAGAACCCGCTCGCGGCGAGCACCTCTTCGAGCAGCGTGGCTCCGGCCGCCCCGGCGCGCTCCCGCACCCACACCACGGATTCTGCGTTGGCAGGGCGTCGAGTCATAGCAGGAATGACCGCCAGGTAGGATCTGCGACAGCGCCAGTGTCACCCCGGATGGCCGATAGCAGGGGCTCATCCATGCAGGGCACGGGGTGGATCATGCTCGGCCGCGGCGTGTCGATCAAGAGGATCGTCAGGGGCTTTCACAAGCCGTGTGGGCTGCGTTTCCCCGCGCCGGCATCCACCGCCTGCGCAGCCCCGGATGCCGCGATTGCCGCGTCACGCCGATACGCGCCTGCCGCCGAAACAGCGATATCCTCATCCCAGTGCGTTTCCCGCAACAGCGGCGTCCGGGGCAACCCTCCATGAAGAGCTATCCGTACCGCTTCCACGTTGCGCTCGATGGCAATGGCCTCAACGGTCTCGAGGGGCTGGCGGGGATTTGCCAGTTCCTGTTCGACCCCACTGACAACAGTTATGCATGGAAGGTCAAATATTTCGACGGTATTGCCGGTGGCCACTCGGTGAGCCTCAGTCCTGGCGGTTCGCTTGGCTTCCTTGGCAACACGGGCCAGCATCTCCTGATCTACGACGGTTCCGACTCGCATGAGGTCGCCCGCCAAAGCACCCTGCGTTTCGAGGTCAACGACACTTCGTTGCGCGGCAGCACACACGCCGTTTGGCTGTCGGAACACGAGTTCATCGCCGCCGTCGGCGACTTCCTGTACCGCTTCGACGTACGGCACCTCGCCGCCGGTGAGAAGATCGGTGCCCACGGGGTCAAGCTGCCGCATGCAATCAAGCGCACGGCATCCGGCCGCTACCTCGTTTACGGTTCGATGGACCATCCCACGCGCGGCGAGGCGCGGGAGATCGGCTTGTTCGACCTGTACACGGGTGTCGCGCGCCGCATCGAGCTGCCTGCAACCTGCTGGCACGTGGCGGTCGACGCGCACCGCGACCTGGTTTACGCCCTCAGTTTCCGGGTAAAGCCACAAGGTGGCTCAGACTGGTACGAATGGGCCATGGCCTACCTGAAGGAATACGCCTTCGAGATCGACGTCGAGAGCGGGCAGGTGATCCGTCATTGGGTCGCCGGACGTGACGTTCCGGCGCACATCAATTCCGACGTGGTGCTTTCGGACGGCGAATTGATCTTCTGCACCGGCGCCAGCCAGACCATCATGATGATCGACCGGGAGAGCCTGGCGCGCTGGCGCCTCATTGACGAGCGGCCCGATATCGCCACCCTCGCCGGACATGGTCGCGCGTTGGGCGTCCAGGTCGCCGATGCACTGACCCGCGGCAACATCGTGCCCGAAAGCCGGCATTTCCTTGCCGCGCTGCGAATTTCCCGCTACGCGGTTCTGGACTCGGTTTACGCTTGTCAACTCTCCAACGATCAGACCCTGCTGTTCACGGCAAACCGCGGGCTGAATCACATAACGATCTATGACTACCCGTCAAACCAGCTCCGGTTGCGGGTACCCATGCCTTCCTTGAAGGAGTTCTTGCCCTGGGCCACCTCTGGCGACCAACGGCTTGGATTCCACCATGGCGTCTTGCTCAGCCCGGCGGCGCCCCAGGCCTGAACTGGCAGGATATGCGGCTGGCTTTGAAAGCTTCGTGGTGCCCCTCTGCACCGATCTGCGCGAGCGACTGCAACAAGCCCGCGCCACCCAGTCCCGTCTCGCCGACGCGCTGGTGAGCGCAGCAGCCCAATCGTCTTCATGCTGAGCGCCATCATCAAACCGGTGCTGGATTTGTGCCGCTACGAGATTGCGGCCTGGAAGAAGCGCCGCAATCCCGCCCGCGCCCAGGTCCAACGCCTGCCGCGCGGGTCAAGGTGCACTTTAAAGGCCGCTTTGGGTCGGCACCGGTCAACGACCGATCAACGTCTCTATTAGGCCCAAATCCGCCCTCCGGGTAACGGGTGGCAACGGCCGCCGATTGTTCTTCTTCGGAAGCTGAATAAGAAATCGTGTGGAGGTCAGCACCCGCACACCGGTCGACACCCGTCATAGGTACAACTTTGTCTGGAAGGCCAACTCTGCGAGAAAACAGTCGGGACGAATACGGAAAGCGACGGTGTCTGCCCCAGAACAGCCAACGCTTGTATATCGTTTATCGATATGATACATATTGCTAAGCGATATCACATAGGCTTGAGCCATCATGAAAGCCCCACCCAAGGCACTGTCCCTGTCCTATGTGGCGATTCGCTTCCTGATCGTCCTCAACTTGATCTACGCGGCCTTCATCGCAGGGATGGCGGTAGTCAGCCTGATTCCTGGCACGATCCTGTGGGAGGCGTTGGGCATGTTGCCGTTCCCGGGCGAACACCGCACCCGGATCGTGTTCGGCTTGCGCGCCGTGATGGTAATCGGCATTGCCGGCGCCTTCGTGGTCGACCGGGTCCTGCGCCAGCTGCTGGCAATCGTCGATACCGTGCGCGCCAGCGATCCTTTCGTCGCCGCCAATGCACGTCGGCTGGAAGTCATCGCCTGGTGGGTGCTGGCAGGCGAAGGGTTGCGGCTGCTGGTCGGCGCGATTGCGTGGACCGCGATCCGCGGGGTACAAGCGCTTCACCTCCATCTGGGCTTCTCGTGGACACCGTGGCTGGCAGTCCTCTTGCTGTTCGTACTCGCGCGCGTGTTCGCCGAAGGCACACGCATGCGCGGCGATCTCGAAGGAACGGTCTGATGGCCATCATCGTCCACCTCGACGAACTATTGCACGCGCGCCGCATGACACTTACCGAACTTTCCATACGCATCAACATCACCGTTGCCAACCTGTCGATTCTGAAGACCGGCAAAGCCAAGGCAATTCGCTTCTCCACGCTTGAATCCGTCTGCGCGGCGCTGGATTGCCAGCCTGGGGACCTGCTCGCCTTTGATCCCACGCAACCTGCGGAGGACTGACCCATGCATGCCGTTGCCCGCTTCTTCGCATCCGATCCCCGGCATCACGAGGGTGTGCGTCCGGTGCAGATCTGGGGTCTGCGCGCGTTTTACCTGCTGATGCTGGTATTCGTCGCACCCGTCGCGTGGCAAGCGCTGCTGACGCATTCAGGTCCGTGGGACCCGGTGCGCGCGGTCGCGACCGTGGTATGGGCCACCTATCCCTCGCTGGCCTTGTTCGGGCTTGTGCATCCGCTGCGCTGGCTGCCGCTGATGCTCTTCGCGATAGGCTACAAGAGCTTGTGGTTGATCTTCATCGCGTTCCCGCTGTGGCGGGCGGGTACGTTGTGGGGCACACCCGCCGGCGAGATTGCCGCTTCGTTTTTCGCGCTGCCTCTGCTGATCGCCGTGGTGCCATGGGGCTATGCATGGCGGACATATTTCGCTCCGTCGCAAGCAACAGACCGCCAGCGCAGCATATCCTGAGCCTGCAGCCATGACGCCAGAAACCCGGAACATGATCATGCGCTTCAATGGCGGCAGACTGCTGGGTGCGCTCCTGCTGCTGCATCTGATCCTCGGGCTCATCGGCCCCTACATGGTATTGGTGCCGATGGCCGCGCCACCGGGCGGTTTCCTAGAGAACGCGGCGGCAATGGACACGTCAGCCAGAGCGAGCGTGATGGCGCTGATGGCGGGCGTGGTAGCCCTGATGTTGATCACGCTGGTGCCTTGGGCGACATGGCGAGCCGCGGCGCCGAGACTGGCACTGACGCTGCTCGTGCTGGCCGCAGCCAACGTGGCGTTGCAACTGCTGGAGAACGTGCAGTGGCTGACCATGGCGTCGGTCAGCGCAGCGCACCACCGGAGCGGTCAGGACGCGAGTGCGGTCACAGCGCTGGTGGCGGCCGTGGGAGCCCAGTTCAAGTGGGTGCACTACACCCACATCCTGACCCTGGTCAGCTGGATACTCGTCCTGTTCATCATCTTCCGGCAGGCGCACCTGTTGCCCCGCGGCATGGCGGAGGTGGGCATCGCCTCCAGCGTCCTGCACATGCTCGGCATCCCGCTGCCGGTGTTCGTTGGCATACACGTCCCGGGAACCGCGCTGTGGGGGATTCCGCTGGCGCTGACGTATCTGGGCGCCGGACTTTGGCTGCTCGTGCGTGGCATGCGCACGCTGCCGGGCGCAGGCAGCACGCTGGCAACGGGTGTCGGTTGACGGCTCGTCCACAAGACGACCCCACCATGCAATTCCGGGAACCGACCAACAGAGCGGACGGTCATGCGCGTGGCCCAAAGGGCTCCTTTGGGTCGCATGGCGCCGGCTATCCATACGCCCTACGACGCCGGCCCGCCTGTCGGTTTGTGGCATACGGGCGCGCCACCGCGGGTGGTAAAGTGGCGACGAGGTTGGGTGTCCAAGCGGCATGGCCTCCCTTGCCGATCCGACAGGAGTACGCGATGGCTGCCGACTGCTATCTCTGTCAGAAGCGGTACTCTGAAATTCCCGGGCAAGTCGCGGGCGATGCCGTTGGCGCCTGCAAGCTTTGTGGCGTTTTCGCCTGTCTCGCGCATGGGAGACGGGACCCCAATCGACCTGCGTATATCTGCGGATGCTGCGTTCCCAACCTGCTCGCGGCTGCGGCAACACGTCGGGTGGATCCTGGTCATGCGCCGCCGGGCATGGATCCGTGGGCCCGTGATGTCGAGACGATCAAGGATGTGGTGCCGGATTTCGATGGCGACGACTGGTCCGCTGTACGCAGCGACATCGAGTTCCTGTCCAGGCAATTGAGCCGTGCAGCACCGAAGGCTTTGCAATCGTTGGTAGGGGCCATGGATTCGCGCGAACAAGAACTGCTGGCTGCCGCCATCGCCATCGCGGTACGGTTGCAGCTGCACGCTGACGACTTGATGCCGACACTCCAACTGCTGACCGCGTCGGTGCTGCAAGACCATGTCTGAGATCGAAGTGTTCTTGCACGCGCTGGGCACGGAGCAGTCAGTATCCTTGCCTGCGAATGGCCTGCAGGACTTGGCCGGCGCCAAATATCTCCGCCTGCGTCGGGATGATCTCCCGGAGCTTGTGGATGTATTCCCGGTCGCTCGGGTTCCGCGGGAGGGCGCAAGTGGCAATCAGGTGTACCTCCAACCCGGCCAGCTCGAGCTGAACTACGACCAATGCGTCCCGGCCCGCGCCTCGCGCGCGTCTTTGTGGGCCTATCGCCGATCACAACTCCGGACGCCAATGGGATACCTCGTGCTGGCCACGCTCGCGACAGCGATCGTCGGTGCCGGGATAGATGGGTCGTTGGCGATCGGCAAGTCGGGGACGATTCTGATCCATTGCAGTGCGGCGATGCTCGCCGCGCTCGCAGCGGTGTCAATGGCTTGCAAAATCCTCGCTGCGCTCTTCGCGTTCCTGCTGGCGCTTTGGTTCAGGAAGTAAATCGGGCGTGAACAAATTGTCAAGCGTGAGATGGCCTGGAACCCTTCAGACACGAAAAAGCCCGCCGTGATGCGGGCTTCTGGGGACTCGTGGGTCTTGGTGACATCGCCTGAGACCCTGACTTGGTACCGGTGAGAGGACTCGAACCTCCACTGTGTCACCACAAGCGGATTTTGAGATTGATTCCCGAGAATAGGATGGGACTACGCTGGAACCCGCAGAGCCTTGCTGTGCTTGGTTTTCCAAGAGGCTAGTCCCGCTTAGCCTTACGCCCTGACCAGACCGATTGCGGCAGACTTTCCGATGCCGTGGCTCCTGGCTGGTTCCTGCGTTCGATCCCGAACTAGGAGGCGTCATGGCTAAGATCAGGCTCACCAAATCCGCTGTCGATGCGGCTGAAATCACCGGCAAAGACTACGAGCTGCGGGACACCATTGTCCCCGGCTTTCTCTGCAAAGTCACCGGCCACGGCCGCAAGGTCTTCATGCTCCAGTACCGCACGAACTGGGGCGAGCGCCGCAAGCCGAAGATCGGCCAGTTCGGCGAATTGACCGTCGAGCAGGCCCGTTCGATCGCGCAGGACTGGCTGGCCGACGTGCGCAAAGGCAATGACCCCAGTGCCGCCAAGCTGGCCGCCCGAATGGCTCCCGCGGTCAAGGAACTGTGCGAGCAGTTCATCGACGAATACTCCAAGCCACGTAACAAGCCCCGGACGGTCGATACCTACCAAGGCTACATCGACCGCCACATCGTGCCCGCGATGGGCAGGATGAAGGTGCCCGACGTGACGCGCGCTGACATCACGATGCTGATGCGAAACAAGGCGCATATCGCCGTCACTGCCAATCGGGTTCTAGCCTGCCTGCGCAAGATGTTCAACATGGCCGAGGTGTGGGGCTACCGACCCGATGGTTCCAACCCATGCCGCCATGTCCCCAAGTACCGAGAGGACGGCGAAACGCGGTACATCACCGATGAGGAGCTGGGCCGCCTTTATGCCTATCTCGACCGTGCAGATGCCGAGGGTCTGGAGCATCCGACCTTGACGCTGGCGGTCCGCTTACAATTCGAGTTCTCCGCGCGCATGTCGGAAATCCGCACACTTGAATGGGTCTGGGTCGATTTCAAGAACCGCCGCGTCGTCTGGCCGGACAGCAAGACCGGGGACATTTCCAAGCCGATGAGCGAAGTGGTGTACCAACTGCTGTCGAACGCCCCTCATATCAGCGATTCGCCCTACGTGTGCCCGGCCATCTTCGACAGCAAGAAGCCACTGCCCGAAGGTACCTACTACAACGCCTGGAAGCGCATCCTGGGACGCGCGAAAGTGCCGCACGTCGGAACGCATGGCATCCGCCATCGTGCGGCCACCGATATCGCCAATTCTGGCGTTCCCATCAAGGTCGGCATGACACTGACCGCGCACAAGACCGTCACCATGTTTATGACGTATGTGCATACGGAGGACGACCCGGTTCGGGCGGCTGCGGAGAAGGTAGCCAACTTGCGGCGGGAGACCATCGAGAGCTGTGCGCCGGCTGCGGCGCCGCTGGCGGCCCCCGCCGTCGAGGATGGCGACAAGACCTTTACCAGCCAAGGCAACTATCGCCCGTATCGGCACCGCAAGCACCAGGCGCGCGCCGTACCGCCCGGTACGAAGCGGGCCAAGGCCAAGCCCGCGCCAGAAGCGCTGGAAACGGCCATCCCCTAAATCACGCCCCCGAATTGTCGTATCGCTGTCACGACAATCCGGGGGCTTGTCTTCTATATCCGAACAGGTATAATCATGACCGAGAAACGCAAGCTCCTGTATTGGGAGGGCTCGTCGAAAAAGGACTTCAAGGAGTTCCCCATCGACGTGCAGAAGAACATGGGTGTGGCGCTGTTCGTCGTCCAGTTGGGCGGCACGCCGGATTCGGCCAAGCCCTGGAAGGGGTTGGGTTCGGGCGTGTACGAACTGATGGAAGATCACCGGGGCGACACCTTCCGCTCGGTCTATACCGTGCGGGTCGGCGACGCGGTGCATGTGCTCCATGTGTTCCAGAAGAAATCCAAATCCGGCATCGCCACGCCGCAGCCGGACGTGGCGTTGATCGAGAAGCGGCTGAAAGCAGTGCTTGCCCG
Organism: Rhodanobacter sp. FW510-R10; assembly: GCF_058781105.1. NCBI lineage: Bacteria > Pseudomonadati > Pseudomonadota > Gammaproteobacteria > Lysobacterales > Rhodanobacteraceae > Rhodanobacter > Rhodanobacter sp. FW510-R10. The sequence goes on from NZ_JBYSWL010000001.1 coordinate 2,488,536, forward strand.
CTACGGGGCGAGTGGGAGAACGTGATGACCAGTATCGACCATCCCCAAGGCACCGACAACGTGCTGCTCGACCTCGGTTTCGATGACGCCAAGGAGCTGTCGGCGAAGGCTGCGCTCGCGTTCAAGCTCAACGAACTGATCGACCAGCGCGGTTTGAGCCAGATGGCGGCTGCGACGATTACCGGCATGACCCAACCGAAGGTGTCGCAGGTGCGCCGCTACAAGCTCCAGAACATTTCGCTGGAGCGGCTGATGCAGGCTCTGGTGTCAATGGATCAGCAGGTCGAAATCGTGGTGCAGCCGGCGCGACGTGCCCATGCGCCGGGCATCACCGTTGCGGTCTGAATCGTCGCGGAGCGTCGGCATGGAAGGCGACGCTATAGCACTGCGCCGTAGGGCCATCGCCCGGGCTCTGCACTTCATGTGGGGATCCCATCAAGCAGGAACCGCCAGTGAGAACTTGGCGGCGGAGGCCTCGAAGACCACGAATGCGCCGGATGGTTTAGGCACCTGATAGAAGACGGCCGTGACGTTCTTAAGCACATTGGCCGATTTGTTCTCGACCGCTTCACGATCGCCCATATGAAAGACCATCTCCGAAATGTCATCGGGAAGCCCGTCCGTGAGTGGTCCTATGCTGATCGAAAAATAGACCCATTTGCGCCCACCCATGTAATGAGACCCGTAGATACCCGTTTCATCACCCAGCTCAATCTCGCGGTCAGAGTGTGTGAAAAACACATCCAAGTAAATGCTGGCCAGAGCGGTCAGGTCTTCGAACAAAAATCCGACCTTTTTACTCAACTCAAAATCGCCGCGCTGGGCTCTGAGATCGTAAACGACTCTCATGATGTGGATCGGCTCACCGACACCCGAGGGCGCATAACGCCACATGTGATCTTTGATGCCGAGGTCGACTCCGTTCGCGTATCGTTTGATGTGGCACGCGCCGGACTGATGAAAGCTGACCTTCATGGTTTTCTGCATTGACGTGCGTGTGGCATAGAGGCATCCGTCATTCCTGTTGCAGAAGAAGGACCAGACCTCAGAGCAGCGGCTTTCCGTCGTTTGGATGGCAAAGCGAAATATCGTTGTCATAGCGTCTCGTTGTCGTCAATCAACCCAAACGTTCACCAAGCCCGGCCGGGCAGGCGCTTGATGTCGTCATCGCTGATAAGGGGCGCAGGCCGTCCTCTGACCAGCAGGGCAACTGCCCCAGCCCTTACGCTGGTGCTGCGGCGCCCGCTTCCTGAAACCCCCGGGCGAGCAGCGCGGGTCGCAATTCCTCCAGTGCGTTAGCCGGTACGCCGAGCCACAGGAGGTTGCGGGCGCGGGTTACCGCGACATAGCCGATGCGCCCGACCTCGGTATCTACGCCAGCCAACAGCGCGTTGGCATGTTCCCGGCTCGCCAGGTACAGCACCGCATCGAGGCTTTCGCCCTTCGCCTGATGAACCGTGTCTACGCGGATTCGCAGCACGTCGTCGTTAGCCGCCAGATCGACTGCGGCGATCAGTGGAGTGTTGGGTAAGCCTCTGCGTGCAAGCTTGTTGCCCAGGTTGTTCGCGCTCGCCAGTCCGTGCTCCTGCTCGATCGTCGCCAACAGTGCCCTTGTCCTTTCCAGCAACTGCGGGTGCCACTGCGTGTCCCCGGTCAATGTAGCGGCGGGCAGTCCCAAATCCAGGTCGCGGGTGAACGTCCATACGAGCCGACGCAGTAACCGATCATCCGGGTAGCGCGCAGGCTGCGTGATCTGCGCGACGAGTCCCTGCGGCGGGTTGGCCAGCAGGCCGACGATGCAGGCGGCCACCAGCTTGAACGCGCCGAGATAGTCATGATGCCGATCCCGCAGGATTGCGGCCTGTGCTAGAGCCTTGACGGTCCCCTGACCCGGCGCACCTTCATTGCCGGCGAGCCGGTTGGCCATGTCGCGACCCCGACAGAGCACCGCCGAGCATTTGAGATTCAGGCCGGCGGCCAACACCGTAGCCTGGAACGCGGAGATAAGGTTTTCGCGTTCGGCATTGCGGTAGGGCACGAAGTACGTGCCGTGCGTCGTCTCGGGCGCATCCCGGTCAGCGGTGTCGGCGCGCGTCGAGAGCCTGTTGGCAAGGTCCAGTATCGCCGGCACGGAGCGGTAATTCTTGGTCAGGCCGAGAGTGCTGACGCCTTGTCGTTTCCCGTACTGCGTCAGGAAAGCCCCGTTCGCGCCGGCGAACTCGTAGATGCCCTGATTCGGGTCGCCGATCAGCGAGATCTGGCAGCCCGCGCTGATGAACTGCTCGATGATGGCCTGATGCACCGTACCGATATCCTGCGCCTCGTCGATCAGGATATGGGGGTAGCGGCGGACCAGGGCGCGCAGGATGCTGGGCTGGTCGTCCAGCGTGCGGAGACACCAGTAACGCCCGAGGTTGTGAGTGTAGGCACCCACCTGCCCGAGGCGGCGGACGAGACCTGTCGCATACGCGGTGTCCAGTCTTTGCGTCCTGTCGTTGTCCGAATAGCAGAAGTAGACAGTGCCGCCGTCGATACCGACCTGCATCTTCGTGATTTCGCGCGGATACGTGCCGGTCTGGAACTTGAAGCCGTTGAGGAACGCTTCTCCGCCTGTCACCAGAAATGCGGCCTGCTGCGCGCCCATCGTTCGATAGGCGTGCGGATGCAGGACGTTGCTAGTGATGAATCCGTCCAACGTATCGATCTCGACGCGATCATGGGTAAATCCGCCGGACGCCACTTGCGCCAGATTCCGGTACTCCTGCCTGAACGTGTCCACCGCAACATTGGAGAACGAGAGGAGGGCAACGCGACCCCGGTGCTCGCCGAGCTGCCGGCGCATCTGCGCGAGCCGGCGCACGGCGGTGAACGTCTTGCCGCTGCCGGCGCAGGCGATTACGGACATCGGCGCGAGCGGCGCGCCGATGATCTGCAACTGCTCGTCGGATACCTGGGTCATGGATCGGCCTGCTGAACCTGGCAGGCATGGGCGATCGCCTTGCTTATGTAGTCCGGTACCACGCAGGCGGCGCCATCGACAAACACCTGCGCCAGGGTTTGGCCGAAGCGGCCTTTCTGCACGTTGTTCTGCGGGCGCTCGAACATGCCGCTGAACAGGGCGCGCGCCTTGGCCGCGTCACCTTCGGCCGCCTCGACTGCCGCCGAGACCGTCTTGCCGATCTTCGGGTGTAGCTCCGTAAGAGTGGCTAGCATCGCCGTTCGGTTGTCGGCATGTAGCGCCAAGTCGTATTCCAGCGTCTTGAGTCCGTGGAAGACCTTGACGAAGGCGTCCTCGCGCTCCTTCATCTTGGCGGTGTTGTCCGATACGTTCACCGCATCGCCAGGCGCTGGGTAGAGTGCTTGCGCTTCCCCGCCGCCTTCCGGTTCAGCTATCGGATCCGCGTCGGTGATGACTGCCACTGGGATCTTCAATGCCTTTTCGCCGAACAACGGCAGGAATGAATCGAAGTTCAGTCCTTCGACGCTGATCAGGCTGACGCCATGCGCGCGCAGCTTGTGGCCGCACTTCTCCGCCAGCACGCTTACCAGCATCAACTCGGCGGCACCTTCGACGAAGATGACGCGCCGGGCGAAGAACAGTTCGGCACGGGTCACGTCGAGATAGCGTTCCAGCTTCTCGCGCTTTCCCTTGTCGAAGGTGATCGTACGTGGAAAGAATGTCTCCACGGAATTCCCCGTGTCGACCAGGCAGGCCAGGCTGTCGAGGTCGGCGATGCTGGCGAAGTTGGGGGAATGGCTGGTGACGAACAACTGGACAGGCTTCTCGCCCTCGACCGCCTTGATCATCTCCAGATAGCTGAGCAGCACGGCTTGGAGCTGCGGGTGCAGATGCGCTTCCGGTTCCTCGACGATCAGGCTGCGGTAGCTCGCATCAGGGTTCTTGGCCAACTCGCTAAGCACCACGGCCATGAAGATCAGATTGTTGAAGCCGAGTCCGTTCTGCTCGATCTCGAACGTATCCACCAGCAGCGATAGGCGCGAAGCAAGCCGTTGGAAGTCGCTGCCGCTCAGGCCGAGGTCGAGCACTTGGGCAAGCTGCGGACCGAGCATACTGTCATGGCGGCCCTTGATTGCCGTGTGGGTGTTGATGACCGGCTCGTGCTTTTTCAGTTCCTCGTCGAGCTTCTTCAGCGCGTCGTTGATACCTTCTCGTCCCGCGTCGTCGGCGAGAAGCTGGAACAGGCGCGACAACTGACTGCTGCGGCTGGGCTTGAGTCCATGCGAGGCATCCCGCAATGGTGGTAGATAGACGCCGCGCAGGTTCTCCATTATGTCGGTAGTCAGGCTCAGGTCCTCGTGATCGCCACACCAACGCTTGGCGCGCAGTCGGCCGGTCTTGTCGGCTTCCGAGTAGCGGATGGTGATGTGGGCTTCGAGCTTGCCGGCGTCGCCAGGTTTCAGTGCTGCGAGGAAATCGGCTTCATCGTCTGCATCCAGGTCGCGAAAGATGTACCGAAATTCGATGTCACCCGTTGGCACTCCACCTTTTGGTCGATACATGTCCTCGCCATCCAGTCGAGGGTAGGGTTCGTCGTATCCTGCTAGCAGCGCGCGCAGCGCATCGATGACGGCGGTCTTGCCGACGTTGTTGGATCCGACCAGAACGTTCAATCCGGGCTGGAAGCTCAAATTAACTTTCTGCAACTTTCTGAAGTTCGATATTTTCAATTGTGCCAGGTACACCGACGGTCTCCTTTGCGGCTACGTCCCTGAATGAGCGGGTGCCCTCTCTACGGCCAATCCTCGGGAACCAGCGCGGGTGGCTTGGTCCACGGCTGCTCCACCAACGCATCCTGGAACCACTGCTCGCGCAGGTTTGCATGCTCGGTGACGATCAACTGAAAGCCGGGGACGTCCTCCTGGGTGAACTTCAGTAGCAGCTCGAACAACCGACGCACCGCATCAAGGTCGGCGTCGGCTTCAGTGTTCTGCACCGAGCCATCGGCGTCCTTATAGAGCTGCTCGGACGGGAAGTAGACCTGGGTCGGCTGATCGATCAGCAAGAAGCGTGGAATCGGGCGATTGTTCTGGGCTGCGAACAGATGCAGGGCGAGTAGTGCCGACAGGTGATAGGCCAAGTGATTTTCACCGCCACCGGTTCGGCCCATCGGGACTGGACGCTCGGGTCGATCGAAGATGATCGTCAGCTGCGGCAGATTGAGCCGCGCAGGGTAGGGACCGAATTCGGCGTTGAACTTCTGGATGTACCGCGACACCTGTGCGGAGATGTTGTTGAGGATCGAAGTCAGGCGTTCGTTACTGTCGTCGGCACCGATCTGGTCCTCAAGCTGCTTCACCTTGTTGCTGAGGCGGCGATTTTCCGCTTCCAGCTTGGCAAGGTCCTCGTTCGGGAGGAGGGTTTCCAGGAACAGGCTGATCCGGCCGATCACGCGCGCGGCGGCGTTGTTGCGGGTTCCCATCTGGGCGATGACCTCGTTGGCCGAGATCGCCGCGGATAGCTCTGCTTCCTTCTGCTTGATGTTGCCCGCGATCTCGTCCGCTTTGCCGGCCAGTTCGGTCAGATAGGCTTCGAGTTTCGGGCGCTGGCCAGTGGCGATGCGCAATTCCTTGTCGAGCGATGCCAGCTCGTTGAGCAGGACGACGGCGACCGGGGATTCCAGCGCCAGGTTCCGTTCGCTGAATGGCCACTGCCATTCGCCGCTGTCAGGATTCTTCGGCAGCGCCTTGATCGAGGCCAGTCGGTCTATCTGTTCGGCGGCCTCGCTTTCGTAGCCGCCCGCCCGCTTGGCGAACTGTCGCGCCGCGTCGATCCTGGTCTGGGTGTCGCGGCGATCCTGGCGCAGCTGGCTCAGTTCTTCTTCCAGAAGCGAAATCCGGCTACCGTCGTCGTCGGGCACCGTTTCGGGCTTCCACGACAGCGTTGACCTCAACGCGTCGATGACGCCGTCGGCACCCGGGTTCCCGTCGGTGTGGCCGATGACACCGACCGTCCGGGCTTCCGAGTAGAGGCTGATAGCCTGCTCGTGTGACGTATCGACGGTATCGCGTGCCTGTTCCAGCTTCTTGTTGCTGATCCTCAGGTCCCGTTGCGTCGTACGTAGCCTGGATTCCAGTTCGTATCGGTCGTGGGAGGACACGCCGAGCAGAATCGGCAGCGTGTCGCGGATTGCCTGTGGCTGGAACTGCTCGTTCTGGCGGTAGAAAAGCTGGTCCTTGTTGGCAACCAGCCCCTGCTTCTGGAACAGGTAATAGAACGTGTGCTTGACGTTCGCATCATAGCTGTCGCGACTGTGTTCGAGCGGGACATCGGTACGGTTCTCGGGAATGCCAAGCAAGCGTGACAGCAGTTCGCTGATGCTGTCGTCATCGGTGTTGACCGCCAAATCCCTGAGCTCGAGAGCCTGCAATTGGGCACCCCTTCGCAGCATTGCCGTGCTGCAACTGGCACCGCCGCCAGGTGGCGTCGGCTTGGCGACCAGCACCTGCTCCTTCTCGAACTGGTAGATCACAGCGAACCAGGCCACCTTGTCGCGGATGACGCCTTCGGGGACGTTGAACGTGGAGCGCCCCATGCAGTATTCGATGATGTCGGAGAGCGCGGACTTGCCGGTGGAGGAGCGACCAGTGATGACGTTGAGCCCGTCCACCTTGAACCGGAGGTCCCGGCGCTGGCCGTCATGGCTGTAGATGTGGATGGATCTGATCTTCATGGACGAATTCCGAAAGTCGTATAAACGGTCGCCCGGTCGGCGATGCGTGCGAATTCTTTTCCGACGATGCGTGCCACTTTCTGGCAGGCGACGGTCTCGTCGGTTCCGTCGATGGCCTTGCGTACCTTCTTGGGCACGGTCTGGATGCGGCCATTTTCCGCGACGGCGATGCAGCCTCTTTCCATCAGCAGACCGAACCCCTCGAAGGCATAGGGCAGCATCTGCGTGACCCTGTCGGCGAAGCCCACCATGACCTGCTGGTTCTTCTCCGTGGTCTTGAGCAGGTAACTGCGTGGACTGCCGGCGATCACCTCACGCGAATCCTTGTGCAGGCACAGGGGCAGCACCAGCAGCGACAGCGAGAAAGGCATGCCGCGGGCGTCTTCTTCCTCGTAGCCATGCAGGGCGCGGAACAGGATCAAGCCGCAGAAGGCAGGGTTGAACAGGTTCCGAATCTCGAAGGGGCGCTGATCCCATCGTTTCATGGGGCCACCCCCAGCACTTTACTGAGATGGTCGAGGAATCTGGGGTGCCAGTAGACCCTAGGTTCGGGCGCGGCATCCGCCAGGATGTGGAAGCTGCCGCGAAGGACGTAGGGCTCTGTGACCCGTGCGCGGATGCGCAGGGATTCGATCTTCCCAGTCTCGAACTCTGCCCAGTTGTAGAGGGTTGCACCAGCTTCGCGAAGCGCGTCCTCGGCGCTGTCTTCCCCCACTTTCTCGAAGGCGACATCCTTGTAGCGGTTCCACTCGTCGGCCAGGCGGTCTTCGTATTCCTCAACTTCTCCCGACACCAGCAGGTTTTCTCGTGCCCAGGCCGACCGCTGCTCGAACGCCCGGTAGTAGTCCAGAATCGCGCTCCTGATCCGGTTGGAGGAAATGCCGATCTCCCGCAATTGCGCCACGAACAGGCGCGGATCGGTATCAGTGTCGATCTCGTCGGCGGGCATTTTCCCGCGGAAGGTGATGGGGAGGTTGCCTGCCTTGTATTCCTCGGCGAAGTTGGACAGCTTGTCCGAGACTTCGTAGCCGAAGATTCCTTCCGCCTTGGCGCCGGTCAGCTGGTTGATCACTGCGTCAGTCCACCACCCTTCCAGCCGTTCGAAGACGAACTCGCGGTGCTCGCGCCGGATGCTTCGCATGTGTTTGTCCCTGATACTTGCAGGGATGTCGCTGATACGCGGACTGCCGCCGAGGATCAAGATGCGTTCGAGAAAATCCCGCTTCTCGGTGTCACTCAGCTCGTTGAACGCCGTGGCGATCGGAGCGATGAGTTTCGACGTCGACTTGGCGAGTGCGGCATCGGCCAACTCGGTCAGCGTGGCCGCTTCGCCGGAGGCGACAGGCTGGTCGGGAAGGAGGCGAGCAAGAAACGAGTCGGCCGATACCGTACCGGTGGTGAACAGGAAGAACCGCAGGTTCGATGCGGCACGGCCATCGCGTTTATATCGCACCAACCATATGTTGACGGACTTCCAAAAGTCAGTCGATAAGTCGGTCAGCCTGTCGCCGATCGCCTTGTGCTTGAGAGAGGCCAGGGACTTGCCGCCGACACTGTCGACGAAATCGAGGTCGTCGTCCTTTTCCAGGAAGACGGCGGTGTCCTCAGGCAACTGCAGCAGATGCAGCAGGGCGAGACGTGCCTGGTAGATGTATCCCAGGCCCTGCTCGCCGGCTGAAAACTTATCGGTGGATGCCTCGGCCATGCCCAAGTCCTTATGTCCGCTTCTTGTGGGCGGGTTCGGCGGCATAGCATGGGAGGGCGCAGCCTTCGTTGCGCCATGGCGTACTTTGCTTCGATTCCCCTGTGACTACGGCCGCAAACCAAGTGCCCAACGCCTGCCAGTCGCCAGCCATGGTAGCAAACTAGCCAAGTTGGCTTTGGATATGCATTTTCGGCAACGTTGGCCCCATTGTTTCGAAGTATGGAAAGCGAGAGGCATGAACGACACGGCAGGAACCCGACAGCATCCCAACAGGGGTTTGGCTGAAATACGGTCGGCCTTCAACCGCCGCATCCTGTTCGACCTTCTTGCAGATAGGATCGGTAGGCGTACTCGATCAGGTCGCGTACCAGTTCGAGCAAGCCGCTCCACGGCAGGCCGTCGAATGGATCACCGTGCGCAAGCGAGTTACGAACCTCGGCGAGAGTTGGTCGCGAGGCATTCCCGCTGTTTGATTCGCCCTGTGTCGCCCGGCTGTGGCGTAGCACGGGGATGATGGAACCGCCGTAGCGTTGCGTGAAAGGGAACTGGGCATCCGTGAGGCCGTCGCTATCCACCAGGTATTTGAGCAGATCGTGCAACTTGGGTGTCCGCCTGCGCTTTTGTTGGTTACCTGCCTGCGCCGGTCGTTGGCAGAAGAACCCGCCATACCGGTCTGTCAACGCGAGTTCGAGCGCGGTCAGTGCGACCAGTTCGCCGGCTTTCACCAGATCCGCATCCAGCCACGCCAACACGTAGAGTCGCTGGGCACGGCGGAACTTGTCACCGACGATGCGCGGTATGGCGGGGTGCAGTCCACGGTCTGCGATGAACGTCTGCCATTCCTGGAAGTGGTGGAAGACGAGCAGGGCGGCCGGATTCCCCGGTTGAGGCCACGACATGACGAAAGGCGCTTCGTTGCGGTCGCTGGTGAAGGAGGCGATGTCAGGGAGGGTCGCTGTATCCATAACCGTTGTATCCAGCTGCAAAAACCATCAGTGCGATAGCGTCCCGCCGTCCCGCCGTCCCGCCGTCCCGCCGTCCCGCCGTCCCGCCGTCGGGCTCGCGGGCTGCGCCCCGCGCCTCGTGCCGAGTCGCGGCCGTCCGGCTTTGATCCCTGACGCCCCCGGCCCTTGGCGGGCCTGCGCGCTCCGCTTACCGGTGTTGTGGCGTAGTGGGGGGCGGTCTTGCTGTTTCCCTTCACGGTATCACGGCGTTCTCGCCGTCAAGGGCTGCGCGTGCCTGCACGCTTGCGGTCGTAGCCGTCTTCGACCCCTGACTGCTTGCGCTGCGCCGTGAGGGCACCGGTTCCGGGCAATGCCGCCCGAGCAACCGGAGCACGATCATGTCGCACTTTTCTTCCCCTTCCGAGTCCTCACTGCTGGTGCGCGACACACGCGGTCGCTATCTACCGGCGACGGCGGACCAGATCCTGACGGCCGCGCGCCAGGTCGTCGACCACAAGATGCAGCGCGGTGCCAACTTCGGTTCGCCGATCGACGTGAAGGCGTATTTGAGCGCCAAGCTCGGAGGCCTGGACCACGAGGTATTCGCAGTGCTGTTCCTCGACAATCGCCATCGGCTGATCGAGTACGTGGAGATGTTCCGCGGCACGCTCGACGGCGCGTCGGTGCATCCGCGCGAAGTGGTCAAGGAAGCGCTGCGGTTCAATGCGGCGGCGGTGATCTTCGCGCACCCGCACCCGAGCGGAAACTCGAATCCCAGCCAGGCGGACAAGGCGATCACTCGCCAGCTCAGGGAGGCGCTGGCACTGATCGAGGTGCGCACGCTGGATCACATCATCGTCGCCGGCAACGACACAGTGTCGTTCGCCGAACTCGGGCTGCTGTGACCTAAGGGGGCTTCGGCCCCCTTTTTGCGGCGTCCATTGTCGGTCGGCGGTTTTTCTTTCTTCGACGCGGACAAGGCGTCGCCCGGGCGACGCCGGGCCGCGCTGTCATGCTGCGCATCGAGCCGCCATTGGCGTCTCGCCCATGCGGCATCCATTGCTGACGCCTTCGGCCCGGCTCTCTGATCCGGGCCTACGCGCTTCGCTTGCGTGGGATCTGTGCCACTCCGGCCGTTGCCGTGTGATCCGCCTTTCCTGACTTCATCCCCTTGTCCGCGACTGTAGCCCGCGGCCATGTGCCGTCAAGGCGCGCCGGGCCGAGTCCTCGGCTACGCCTGCGGGCCGCACCACCCCGGCGCTTGTTTCCTTGACGGCCCCCGGCCGCGCGCTCCTGACCGTCGCGGACGATGAACTCAGGAAAGACGGTGGCGACGAGGCCGGCCCAGGTCTCCGCGCCGCCCCCACCGGAAGTCCAAAGCGGGCTCCGAATCTAGGAATCCGGTGGGGGTTCAACAACCAACCCCTTGTCAGGAGAACGACCATGCTTGCTTCCCGTTTCGCATCCCATTCCCCGGTGCTGCGCTCGGAATATCCCTTGTCGGATGACCAAATCCGCGCCGTGGCCCCGTCCATCTACGCGGACGCCCCGCACCAAAGCCGCTCGCAGCGGTACGCCTACATCCCCACCGCCGCCGTGCTGACCGAACTGCGCAAGGAAGGGTTCCAGCCCTTCATGGTCACGCAGACCCGCGTGCGAACCGACGACCGTCGCGACTTCACCAAGCACATGTTACGGCTGCGCCACGCCAGCCAAATCAACGGCCGCGAAGCCAACGAAATCATCCTGCTGAACTCGCACGACGGCACCAGCAGCTATCAGCTACTGGCAGGCATGTTCCGCTTCGTCTGCAAGAACGGCCTCGTGTGCGGCGACACCGTGGCGGACTTGCGCGTGCGGCATCAGGGCGACGTGGCCGGACAGGTCATCGAAGGGGCTTACGAGGTGCTGCACGGCTTCGACCGCGCGCAGCAATCCCGCGATGCCACGCAGGCCATCACGCTGGATAACGGCGAGGCCGAAGTGTTCGCTCGCGCCGCACTGGCCCTCAAGTACGACGACCCCGCCAAGCCCGCACCGATCACCGAAAGCCAAGTGCTGGCCCCGCGCCGTTTCGACGACAACCGGCCCGACTTGTGGGGCGTGTTCAACCGCACGCAGGAAAACCTCTTGCAGGGCGGCTTGCTCGGCCGCGCCGCCAACGGCCATCGCCAGCGCACGCGACCTGTGCAGGGCATCGACCAGAACGTGCGCCTCAACCGCGCGCTGTGGCTACTCGCCGAAGGCATGCGCCAGTTGAAAGCCTGAATCCCCACGCAGCAGGGGCAGGCAGCAGCCCTTGCCGCTTCTCTCGCTGCTGCGTCCCAACCGTCAGGAGTCACCACCATGAACGCCGTCACTTAAACCGAAGCCATCGCCATCGAAACCGCCACGCCGCTGGAAGTGGCCGACCCGACCAAGAACCTGATCTTGGTTCCGCTCTCGCAGTTGCTGCCGCGCCGCTCCAGACGCAACGCGCGCACGACCCCGCGCCTGTCCATCCCCGAACTGGCCGCGAGCATTGCCTGCGTCGGCCTGCTGCAAAATCTCGTCGTCATCCTCGCCGCCGATGGCGAGCAATACGAAGTGGTCGCCGGGGATCGCCGTCTCTCCGCGTTGAAGCTGCTGGCGAAGAAGAAGCGCATCGCCGCCGACCAAGACGTGCCATGTCTGCTGGTGTCCGATGCGTCGGCTCGTACCGTCAGCCTCGCGGAAAACCTGCTGCGCGAGCAGATGCACCCCGCCGACCAGTTCGAGGCGTTCGCCGCGTTGGTCAAGGAAGGTCGCCCCATCGAGGACATTGCCGCCGACTTCGGTGTGTCCCCGCTGGTGGTGCAGCGACGTCTCAAGCTCGCCAATGTCTCGCCGCGCCTGCTGGCCGACTACCGCGCCGGAGCCGTCACGCTGGAACAGTTGATGGCCCTGACCATCACCGACGATCACGCCACGCAGGAAGCTGCGTTCTACGGTGCGCCGGAATGGCAGCGCGGCGCATCCGCGCTGCGCGAGCGCCTGACCGAGCGCGAAATCGACGCCATGCATCCGCTGGCGCGCTTCGTCGGGCTGGACGCCTATACGATGGCAGGCGGCGGCATCCGCCGCGACCTGTTCGCGGAAGGCGATGCCGGAACTTACCTCACCGACGCCGCACTGCTGGAAACGCTGGTGCGCGGCAATCTGGACGTACTGGCTGAGGCAGTACGCGCCGAGGGCTGGGCGTGGGTGGAGGCCGTCCCGCACATGAGCCACGCCGACCGGCAGGCGTTCCAGAACGCGCCGCGCCAGCGCCGCGAACCGACCGCGCGCGAGGGCCGCCGCATCGCTTCGTTGCAAACCCGCCTCGACAAGATCGACGCCGAACTGGAAGAAGCCTACGACGCCGAGGACGGGGACAAGGTGGAAACGCTGGAACAGCGGCGCGAACAGGTGGGAAGCGAATTGCAAGCCATCGAAGAAGCCTTGCAGGATTACGCCCCAGACGTGCGCGCCGTGGCCGGCGCCATCGTTACCCTCGACCGCGAGGGCGAGGTCGTCATTCATCGCGGGTTGCTGCGCGAGGCCGAGGCGAAGGCACTGCGCACGCTGCATCGGTTGCGGCAGGGTTTCGCGGAGGGTGGAGCCACGAACGAGGACGAAGGCGACGCCGACGACAAAGTACCCCAGTCTGTGAACGTCTCCGACCGGCTGGCGCAGCGGTTGAGCGCCCACCGCACGGCGGCACTGCAAATCGAAGTGGCACGGCACCCGCAGGCGGCATTGGCGGCGCTGGTGCATGGCATGGCGCAGACCGTCCTGCAGAATGGTACGGACGGCGACTGCTTGCCGCTCGGCGTGCGCCTGACCGTGCAGGACAGACTGGAAGGCTTGGCCCCGGACTGGCCGGAATCGCCTGCCGCCGTGGCGCTGCGTGAGTTGCAGCAGGCATACGGCGAGCAGCTACCGGAAGACAGCGCCGAATTGTTCGCCGTGCTGCTGGCGAAACCACAGGACGAGCTGGTTCGACTGCTGGCGGCGTGCGTGGCGGCTGCGGTGGACGTGGTGACGTCGCGTGCCACACAACACCAACCCGGCACAGAACTGGCGCAGGCCGTCGGGCTGGACATGGCCGCATGGTGGAAGCCGACCGCAGACGGCTATTTCCGCCATGTCTCCAAGGCCGTGCTCTTGGAAGTGGTGGCACAGTTCGCGCCGGAACACGTCAACCGGCTGGCGAAGCTCAAGAAGGCCGACATTGCCAGCGAAGCCGAACGGCTGGCCGAGGGCACTGGCTGGATGCCGGCCGTGTTCGAGACCGGACACGACACGAAGCCGCAGGAAGGCGCGCAGGGAACGGCGAACGAAGCGGATGCGCTGGAAGAGGCCACCGAGGAGGAGGCAACCCACGCGCTGGCCGCATGAGATAGCCGCATGGCCCCGGCGCAGTGCGCCGGGGTTTCTTCTCAAAACCGGGCGCGGCAGGTCTGCCGCGCCCGGTTTCAACATCCAAGGCAAAAATCGCCTCGTCGCCGCCTTCGACCAGGCGGCGACGAGGCGGCACGCACATGCCTTGTGCGTGGTACGGCAATCGGTTGCCCGCTGAGGCGGCAAGGTTTGATGGCGTACCCCGCCGCGTTGGGCGGGGCAGGTGGGGCTACGCTCCGACTTGCTGCGGCAGGTTGTGCGAAAGCGTGCCGTCCTCGACGCTGACGGTTCGTTGTCCGCACGTCACGAAGGACGGATCACCGACACGCCGCTCGGCCTTGCCATGGAGCTTCCACACCACGCCTCAACCATGTTGCCGCAAGCTGTGGCTGGGGCGTTCTCGCTCGTCGTTGGGGTGTTGACCTTGTCTGCGTTAGGGAACGAGCCGGTGAAGCCGTCCCGCGGCGATGCCGAGTCGGCCACGGCTCCTTTCGGGGGAGGTCGTCCCATGCGTCCTTTAGCTGTTGTGCATCCTGGCGGGAGCACGGCTGCGCCTCGGGCTTCATGGCCGCAACCGTTCGGCGCAAACAATTTCTCCTGCGCTGCGCGCATTCCTCGCCCGGCAAATTCTTTGCGCCTCCCAGTCCTCCACGTACGTTGCGGCCGCTGCGCGGTGCGGCCAGCCCGTCCCCCGTCGGTCGGATCACAACAAGGACGCATGGGGCGACCTTGTTCAACCCGAAAGGAGAAACATCATGGCTAACATCGGCACCTTCACCGCAGAGAAAGACGGCTTCACCGGCACGGTTCGCACCCTGACGCTTAACGTCAAGGTCAAGTTCGTCCCCAACGACAAGGGCAGCGAGAACGCCCCCGACTTCCGCATCCAGGCGGCCGGCGGCTACGACATCGGCGCGGCGTGGAAGAAAATCAGCCAGGCCGAGCGACCGTACCTGTCCGTGACCCTCGACGACCCTTCGTTCCCGGCGACGATCTACGCCCGGCTGATCGAGGAAGACGACAGCACGCACAACCTGATCTGGTCGCGCAGCAAGCCGGCGGCCTGACGGCCGCCCACAGCGCCCCGCCCATTGCGGCGGGGCGCTTTTGTTCTAGGAGTCGGAAGCCGCCAGGCGGCCTTCCGTCTCCGTCATCAAGTCAGCCGAGCTGCATCCGAGCGCACGGGCAATCTTGAGGATGAGCACCAGTGTCGGCATGTGCTCACCACGCTCGATCTTGCCCAGATGCGAGCGCTCGATGCCTGCCTGATTAGCCAGATCTTCCTGAGCTATGCCGCGCTCCGTGCGCCGCGCGCGCACGACCGCCCCGAACGCCTTGGCCGGCTCCGCCTCGAATGTCGTGGCACCGGCCGGGCGGCCGCGCTGGATGGAACGCTTCTGCATGAGCAGAAGCGTCGATTGACACGCCAATTAAAACCACGTTAAAGATAACTCAGTAATGACTTTTAGACTTACCATGTCAGCCGCTTTGGTCTCGGCGTGGCCAGCCGGATCGACGCTTTTGTGGGTTCGAGGATTTTCGCGAATGCGCATCGGTGGCTTTGCTGAGTTCCACAAATCCGCATCGGTACTTGGGTGCTTCGACGGATGTGCGGACATGCGCATTCGTGCTTCTGCACGAATGCTCGGAACCGGATCGGTGGATACCCGCATCCGTTCAAAAGCGCATGTACGCCTTGGTAGTTGGGTGCGGTTTTGCACCGGCGTTGGCACAAAGAAAACCGGTATTCCGGTGGAGCGATCCTTGCTGGAATAGTGACGATGAATCCCTTCATCACCGACGACGAACGTACGCAGCTGCTGGCTAACGGCCAGACCCGCACCACCGCGCAGGACTTCGATCCGCTGCCGGTGGTCAAGCTGTTTACTCCGGACGCACACGCGACCTGGCTGCTGGTTGCGCTCGATCCCGCCGATGGCGATACGGCTTGGGGTCTGTGCGACTTGGGTATCGGCATGCCCGAGCTAGGCACGATCCGGCTGTCGGACCTCGCGGCCATCGTTGGCCCGTTGAATCGGCTGGTCTTGCGCGATCAGTATTTCCAGCCCATGCGCACGCTGTCGGAATATATGCGGCTGGCCCGACTCAACGGGTCGATCCTTGACTGATCGGACGCACTGCCTGCGGTGGCGGGCCACCGAAGGTCAGCCAGGCCCAGCGTACTGTCTCGATTTCCGTCTAGCTTGAGACCTGATCCGCATCAATCGCGATTGCTGCGCCATCGAGGTGTAGACCAGACCGAAAGAGTCGCTATCGCACGCTCGATCTTGTGCACCGTGTCCGGTGCGGCGCCCGAAAAGCAGCACGCGCCGCCGTCGCACCCGGACGAGCCACGTAACACGCCGGAGCCAAATGGTCTTGATTTTCTCAGAGTCTCGCCTATCGACATGATGCTTTGGCGATAGCGCACTGGTTTACGGATGCCCGTGGCGATGTCCTGCCGATCGACAGGAGCCCGCACCATGACCGATTCGCATGAAGCCTGGCATCCCAGCGTCGCCTACCTGTACGTGCTGCACCTGGACGGTCCGGCACTCGCTTGGGAATACCTGCGGCGCCATCCCGACTATCGTCGCGACTGGTGGCACCACCATCGCCGCGGCGATGCCGTAGCACGGCGCTGGGGCTTGCATGGGCTGGAGAATCCCGCCCTGGATGCGCGCGACGCGCATCCAGCATGGTGTCCCGAGCCGGCCGGTGTTGTGCAGCTCCACCCCGACCTCGCGTCGACGCCCGATGCGACACCATTTGATCTCTGGCGCATGGTCGGCCACAAGCACCTGTTCCATGATGGTCAGCACTTGGCACTGACCGTCTGGGTGCCGGGTCGATGGCAGCACTTTGCACTCGCGCCTGCCCTGGCGCATGGCATGCCCTATGTGCGTGCCGTTCACTCCAATGATCCCGAAATATCATTTCCTGCGGACGAGCATGCGCCGTGGGCCTGGTGTGTGGCCCGGCCTGGCCGCACCACACTGTTGGAGGCGCACACCTTGCAGGCGTTGGATGGCGTGCTGGCGGGTGCCACGCTGCGTGAGATGGCCGAGGTGCTGTACGGACTGGCGGCTGTCGCGGCCGACTGGCACGCCGACAGCGCGTTGCGCGCTCGCGTGCGTCGGCTGGCACAGCGCGGCACCGTGCTGATGCGCGGCGGCTATCGTCGCCTACTCCAGCACGCCCCCGCTGCACAGGGACGTTTGCACGTCCCTGCAAAACGTCCCTGAGCAAGCTGCCGATCTTTCCCGAGACTGCCTCCATCTGGTCGCGCCACGGCGGCCGGTGCTCTCAACCGATGGAGGCTCACCCCATGCGACCCGCTCTTGTGCGGCCCTATGCCGCCCACACCGCTGCCCCACAACCCGCCGCGACCGCCCAATCGGCGCGCTATCTGACCAACGACGAAGCCGCCCACTACCTGAGACTGTCGCCGCGCACGCTGGAAAAACAGCGCGTGATCGGTGGGGGGCCACGTTTCCGCAAGTTCGGCCGGCGCGTCATGTACGCCGTCACCGACCTCGATGCCTGGGCCGATGCGCGAAGCTTCGAGGCCACGTCCGATCCCGAGTACGCCGAGCGGCACTCGGCCGACAGCCGTGCGCGCTGACTGGCGGTGCGTGGGCGCCCCTCGCCATGTCCCGATCGGCACGCGAACAGCTCACGCTGTTCCGCGCGTTGCCGGGCGACATGGCACCGCGCGACAGTCAGGACCTGATGGCGTTTCCGTTCTTCTCGCTGGCGAAGTCGCGGCGCACCGCGCCGATCGACTTCCACTCCGGTGGCGTGACCGTGCGCGTGGAGGGCACGCAGGAACACGGCATCGCCACGATCTGGGACGCCGACATCTTGATCTGGGCCGCGAGCCAGATCGTCGAAGCCCGCGACGCCGGCATCCCGACCTCGCGGCTGATGCAGGCCACGCCCTACGAGATCCTGCGCTTCATCGGGCGCGGTACATCGCTGCGCGATTACCAGCGCCTCAAGGCCGCGCTGGATCGCCTGCAATCGACGACCGTGGCCACGTCGATCCGCGAGGCGACCGGGAGGCGCCTGCATCGCTTCTCGTGGATCAACGAATGGAAGGAGCGCGCGAACGCCAAGGGCGTGCCGCTCGGTCTCGAACTGATCCTGCCGGACTGGTTCTACGCCGGTGTGCTCGACGCCGCCCTGGTGTTGACCATCGATCCGGCGTACTTCCGGCTTACCGGCGGCATCGAACGCTGGCTGTATCGCCTCGTGCGCAAACACGGTGGACGCCAGGCCGGCGGCTGGCAGTTCGACTTCGCGTACCTGTATCGCAAGTCCGGCAGCATGGCGCGCTTCTACGATTTCGCCGCCGACCTGCGTGCGCTGGTGGCGAAACAATCCTTGCCCGGCTACGTGCTCGGCATCGAGTGGATGCCCGACCGCAAAGCGGAGCTGCTGACCTTCCGGCCCGTGCCGTACACGGCACGGGGATAACTCGGGGACAAGCGGTGAACAGCCTCGTGCTATCAGGCAACCGAACTATCGTGCTATCGGGCAACCCATCCTCGTGCTATCAGGCAACAAAATCGGCCACAAACCCAGTCATCACGCGGGTTTGCGCGGTCTCTAACTTTTCTAACCTAAAAACACTAACGGGTAGTAGCGCCGCGCCGTTGCAGTGGACAACTGCCGAAGCGCAAAAGCAACGGCGACACCAACAGCCCAAACCGCCGTATTTTCTAGGTCGATCAACGAGTCGTTTTCCGTCATGGAGAACCGTCGCATGATCGTCGCTCTGCTCAACCAGAAAGGTGGCGTCGGCAAGACCACGCTCGCCACGCACATCGCTGGTGAGCTGGCGTTGCGCGGCCAGCAGGTCATCCTGCTCGATGCCGACCCGCAAGGCTCGGCGCTGGATTGGACCCAGCGACGCAGCCAGCAGGGTCTGCCACGGCTATTCAGTGCCGTGGGCCTCGCACGCGAGACGCTGCACCAGGAGGCGCCGGAGCTGGCGCGCCGCAGCGATCACGTCGTCATCGACGGGCCGCCACGCATCGCCGCGCTGGCGCGCTCGGCGCTGCTGGCAGCGAACCGCGTTTTGGTACCAGTGCAACCGAGTCCCTACGACCTGTGGGCGAGTGCCGAGATGGTGGCGCTGGTCCACGAGGCACAAGTGTTCCGGCCACAGCTCGCCGCCGCCTTCGTCATCAACCGGCGCGTCAGCACCACCGTCATCGGCCGTGAGGCGCGCAGTGCGCTTGCCGAACAACCGCTGCCATCGCTGCAATCGGAAATCCGTCAGCGCATAGTCTTCGCTGATAGCGTGGCGGCCGGTCAGCTCGCGCGCGAACTGGCGCCCGACAGCGTCGCTGCACGCGAGATCACGGCGCTGACCGACGAGCTGCTGCGGTGGTTGTCATGAGCCATGCACGTAGCAAGCGCACCGCCATCGGCGCACGTCCGCCGACGAATCCGCACGCCGAGGCGTGGATTCGCCAAGGCGACGGCGCCGACCTTCAGAAAGGCGACCTTTACACGGCACGTCTGACGCTCGATATCACACCTGCGCTGCGCGCGCGCATCAAGGTCTCGGCGTTCACGCAGGGCGTGACGGTGGCCGAGCTGCTGCGCGCACTGCTGGAGCGCGAGTTCCCGGAGCACACGCCATGAATGCATCTTCTCAAGTGGCAGCGGTCGCGCCGCCGCCATTCGCAGCGCTCGTCGATCACGAGCTATTGACTAGGGTCTCGCTCGCTTACATCGCGCATCGTCTCAACCTCTATCTGCGCTTCGGTGAACCGGCGTATCACGTGCAACGTGACCGTTGGCGGCGCGTGGCGGCGTTCTGGCCAGCGTCGATCTTCTGCCGCATCCGCTGGGAGGCCAACAAGTACGGCACGGTGCGCTGGCAGCTCATGGTGATGCAGACATGTACGTCGATGGATGCCGCGCAGCGCATCCCCGGTGTGTGGCCGGGCGCGTGTCTGCTGCTGCACGCCGAAGGTGAACGCATGGTTCGCCTCGTGCTGCCGCTCATCGACGCCATCGAGGCATTGGGCATCGCGCCGGTCGACGTATCGCCTGCTTACTGGCGCATGCTGAACAACCGGCTCGTCGCGCGTGGGCCGTTACCGATTTACACCGCCGAGCGGCACGCCGCCTGGCTGGCGGGGAGGGCGTTGTTATGACGGTCATTCCCGCCACCGACGCGGTGCCGCGTCCCCGCTTGCGCCAGCGCGCTCGCCTCGTCGTGGTGACACTGGCCGCCGCCGGCTTCGCTTCGCTGGCTTGGGCGTCCTTCGTGTCGCCGCTGCCGCGTCTGGTGTACAACCCGTCCGACAGCGTGGCGGTCGGCTGGTATCGTGTCGATCCGCTCGCACGCCATGCCGGCTCGCTGTCACCTGCGATGCACGTCGGCAGCATTGTGCTGGTTCCGTTGCCGGCCACCGCCGCCGCACTGGCGGCGCGGCGCGGCTACCTGCCATTGCGCATCCCGCTGCTCAAGCCGATTGCTGCCGTCGCGCCGCAGCAGGTATGCATCGCCGAGGGCATTGTGCGCATCGACGGCGTGCCGGTGGCCGCTGTGTTGCGCATTGATGGGAGGGGCCGATCGCTGCACGCGTGGTCGGCCTGCCGGCGTCTTCGCCCTGACGAACTGTTCCTTCTCAGTACGACCAATCCGGCGTCGTTCGACAGCCGGTATTTCGGACCGGTGCGCGCCGATACCGTGCTCGGTGTGGCGCATCCGGTCTGGCTGGAGAAGCGGCCATGACGCCGCTCGACGTCGTGCATGTGGACCGGCGTTATGCTGTGTCGCCGCAGCGTCGCCGTGCATGCAGCGCGAGCGCATCCGCGCCGCGCTCCGCCCGGTATCCGCTGCGACATGCCGACGTGTTTTCCCCCGTGCAGACGGCTTGCCCCGAACGCGCCATGCCGATGGCATGGCAGGCGCTCGCCGGCGTGCAGGCTGCGCATCGCGCAGCGTCGCCGGGGCATCGCGTCCCCGTGCCGTCAGGCCGGGGAAAGATGCAGGGCAAGATTGAAGGGTGCGGCACCACCGTGCGCACAAAGCGTGTCTGCACATGGGGGTGGCGCGGCACGCGCCGGTACGCGGCACCGTGCCGCGAGTTGGAGCAAGGTCAGGCCGGCTCAGGAGATTTCGCGTGCCTGATACCCGCTGGCGCGATGGTCTTGGATGGAGCTTGCCAATGAGCCGACGCAGCCGCTCGGACGGCGACGACCGTTTCCGCCTCCGTCCCGGCGCGCCGAAGCAACGCGGCGATACATTTGTCGCCCAGGTGTTGCGCCAGACGAGTAGGGCTGCCAACGCCAGCGGCGACCGGCGCGGCAAGACACCCGGCTCGCGACTGGGGCGCGGCCATGTGGCGGCCCGGTTCACCGGGCAGTCGCTGTCCGCAAACTCGCGGCGTGCCACCGTCAAGGTCCGGCTCGTGTATTTGAAGCAGGCCGGCGCGCGCTCGACTGTCACGCACCTGCGCTACATCGAGCGCGAGGGCGTGGGCCGCGACGGTGAGCCGGGCAGTGCATACAGCACGGCGACGGACGAAGCCGACCTGACCGCATTCGAGGAACGCGGACACGACGACCGGCACCAGTTCCGGTTCATCGTGTCGCCCGAGGACGGCGCCGAGCTGGGCGACCTGCGTACCTACACGCGCCACCTGATGACCCGCATGGAAGCCGACTTGGGCACGCGGTTGGACTGGGTGGCGGTCGATCACTGGAACACCGACAACCCGCACACCCACATCGTCCTGCGCGGCAGGGACGACACCGCCCGCGACCTCATCATCTCGCAGGCGTACCTGACTCGCGGCCTGCGCGAGCGCGCTGCCGAACTCGCCACCGAATGGCTGGGGCCGCGTACCGGACAGGAGATCCAGCGTGCGCTCGCGCGGGAAGTCGAGCAGGAACGCTGGACCGGCCTGGACCGCACCTTGCAGCGCGAAGCCGTCGATGGCCAGGTGCGTGTCGAACGCCTCAACGAGCCCCGGTTGCACCGTCAGCGCGAGATGTTGATCGGCCGCCTGCAACACTTGCAGCGCATGGGGCTGGCGAGCCAACCGCAAACCGGCGCATGGGTGATTCACGTCGAGGCCGAGCCAACCCTGCGGGCGATGGGTGAGCGCGGCGACATCATCCGCACCATGCAGCGGGCGATGAGCGGCAGGCAGCGCGAGCTGGCCGTATTCGAGCCGAGGGAGGACGGCCGCGTCATCGTTGGACGGGTCGCCGCCAAAGGGTTGGCCGACGAGCTGTACGACAAGGGTTATCTGATCGTGGATGGCACGGACGGCAAAGCGCACTACGTGCCGCTGCCGCCGCGGTCGGAACTGCAGCGATACCCGGCCGGCAGCATCGTCGAGGTCAAGGGGAGCGCCGGTGCACGTGCCGCGGATAAGACTATCGCTGCACTGGCCGTCGATGGTCTCTACCGCACCGACCAGCATCTGGCCGTCGCCCAAGGCCCGATTGCGCCCCACCGCGATCCGCACGAAGTGGTTGCCGCGCACGTGCGCCGGCTCGAAGCCTTGCGCCGCGCCGGCATCGTGGAGCGCATCGCCGAGGGGCTGTGGCGCGTGCCCGGCGATCTACCCGAACGGGGCCGCCAATACGACAGCCGGCGCCTGGGCGGTGGCATCGCAGTCGAACTGAAGTCACATCTGCCCATTGAACGACAGACCCGCGTGATCGGTGCCACCTGGCTGGACCAGCAGTTGATTGGTGGCGGCAGGGGGTTGGGTGACATGGGCTTTGGTGGAGAGGTGAAGGACACGCTGCGCCAACGCGCCGACTTCCTGGTGGAGCAGGGGCTAGCTGAACGGCGCGGGCAGCGAGTGATTCTGGCGCGCAACCTACTGGCGACGCTGCGCAGCCGTGAGTTGGCGAAGGCCGCGCGTGACATTGCGGCCGAAACCGGCCTGGAGCATCGGCCGGTGACCGACGGACAGCGCGTGGCCGGTGTCTACCGGCGCAGCGTGCTGCTGGCCAGCGGGCGCTGCGCCATGCTGGACGACGGCGTGGGATTCAGCTTGGTTCCGTGGAAGCCGGTCATCGAACAGCGGATAGGGCAGCAGATTGCAGTAACGGTGCGCGGCTCGAACGTGAGTTGGGAGATTGGTCGAATGCGAGGCCCTTCGGTTGGATAGCCTCATCATTGGCGACTTGGCACATCAGCCAGTGGCCAATGGGCGGCATGTGACCGGCATCTGTTGGTGCAGCGTCATGCTTGCCAGTTGACGCGATGCCGTACTCGATAGATGGCATCGAGTTCAGCCCGGTACCTCGGAGTCCGGTGATCGAGCAACGGTTGAGGTTGCGCGTTTTGGCAACCGTACGGCCAACCAGACCCGTATTTCGAGTGCGCTGGTCAGGGGCCCGTTGTTCGACTTTGCGCCGGTCATCAACCAATACCTACAGGTGCATCCGCAACGCATCGACAACCAACGGGAAGGCTGGGGGCAGCTGCCGGCGGCTGGGGTAATACAAGTGATAGTCCGGGATCAAGGAGGACCCCAGTCTTCCAGCACCCGTACCAATTGCCCTTCTTCGATGTGACCTGCGGCCATTCCTCGAAACTCGGACCGGGGGCGACGTCTCGCAGCTGTCGCTGCTTTGGTATCGCTGGATTCGCCGGCACCTATGGCAGAGTGATGCCAAAGCCACACGCGTACGCCGCGCATCGACGCATTGGCTGCGGCATAAGGCCGCTACATATCAGGCCGAGGATGGCACACCCATCCATCACATCCAGCAAAACCTGCGTCACAGCTCCATTGGCACGACGTCGATCTACATTCATGCGGAAGAAGATGCACGCTATGCCAGCACCACGAAAACTCGCATCGAGACATCATTTCTTTCTGGAGACGTGCCATGACTGAACCCCGCCGGTCGCTTTGGCATGAGACATGCGTTCAAGGCCGTCAAGTTGCCCGCATCAGAGTGGCCAATCGGCAGGAATTTCAACTCCCATACACACGAATTGGCACACACTTTCACCGTTGCGTCTGGCAACTCGTTGTTGGGACAACCATATGACTACTTCACGCAAATCAATACTTTCGGCGTTGGGCTCTCTGGCGCTCGCTTTAGCCCTCAGTGGTGTCGTCGTGGCCCAGGACAGCACGCCTACAAGCGGCATGGACAAGATGGGTGCCATGCACTCGGACATGAAGGGTATGCACGGCAACATGATGGGCATGCACATGATGCCGGCGACCGTGACGGCGGCAGATGCGAAGACGGGCATGGTCGACGTTACTTCCGAAGGCATGGCTTTGAAGGTGCATTTCCCGCCGGCCGCGATGGCCAACCTGAAAGCTGGTGACAAGATCACCTTGCACATGGGCTTCAGCAAGCCGTAAATCATCTGGATCCATATCCAGAGTTGAGAGTGTCGGGTCACACGGTTAAGCTGCGCCGATGACGCTCTCACTGCGCCAGCTCGCCCGCTCACGTCGCCTTCGCGCGATGGGCGTGCTGGCGTGGCTGATGCTGGTCGTCAATGCCGTCGCTGCCGCGCCAATGGGTATGCACGCCATGGCCGGTACCGATGCGACGGGGGCCACGTCGGCTGTCATCGACATACACTGCCATGATGCAGCGTCGATGCCGATGGTGACGGGAAACGACACAGGTTGTGCTGACCGGACCGATTGCTGTGGCGGCATGGCCGGCAATCAATGCACTTGCGCGGCGATGTGTGCCGCCGCGCTGGCGCCGATCATGGCGGTTGCGATTGGCCCAATGGCGTTCGCTGCGATTTACGCCACGCCGCGTTTGCTCGATGCACCCGCGCTGGCGGCCGCGCCGCCGTTGCGCCCACCTGCCGTCTGATTCCCCCTCGCTGTTGGCCGGATGTGCTCGCGTGGTCGTTGCCGATCGCGCAATGCCCCGGCTGCGATCGGTAGCGGATGGTCGAACACCCACGCTTTTTGCCCTGATGCAAATTGTTTTCGCTGTGGGGGTTGCGAGCCGGCTTGTTGAGGTTGCCTGCGGGCATGTGGGAGAGACCCATGAATCCATTTTCTTCGTCGCCGCCTGATCTGTCGCGGCGCCGCTTTGTGCAAGGCGTTGCCATCGGCGGCGCTGTAGCTGGCCTCGGCTTGCTGCGTCCGTCGAATGCCTGGGCATTGACCAGTCCGGGTCAACCCACCGTGCTGAGTGGTACCGACTTCGCTCTGGACATTGCCGAGACTGCGGTGAATTTCACCGGCATCCCGCGGCCGGCGACCACGGTCAACGGCAGTGTGCCGGGGCCGTTGCTGCGCATGCGCGAAGGCAGCACGGTCAACCTGCGCGTGACCAATCGTCTGCGCGTGCCGACGTCCATCCATTGGCACGGCATCATCCTGCCGTTTCAGATGGACGGCGTGCCCGGCCTCAGTTTTGCCGGCATTGGCCCCGGCGAGAGCTTTCTCTACCAGTTCAAGCTGCGGCAAAGCGGCACCTACTGGTATCACTCGCACTCGGGTTTCCAGGAGCAGAACGCGCTGTACGGGCCGATGGTGATCGAACCGACCGGCCCGGAGCGTTATCCGACCGATCGCGACTATGTGGTGATGCTCAACGACTGGACCGACGAAGATCCGGAGCGCATTTACGCCAAGCTCAAGAAGCAGAGCGACTACTACAACTTCGCCCAGCCGACCGTGCCGGACTTCTTTCGCGACGTGCGCGACAAGGGGCTGAGCCAGGCCTTGGCGATGCGCAAGATGTGGAACGAGATGCGCATGAATCCGACCGATCTCGGCGACGTTTCCGGCTACACCTATACCTATCTGATGAACGGCACCGCGCCGTCCGGCAACTGGACCGGCATTTTCCGGCCCGGTGAAAAGATCCGGCTGCGCTTCATCAATGGTTCGTCGTCCACCATCTTCGACGTACGCATTCCCGGCTTGAAGATGACCGTGATCGCGGCCGATGGCCAGGACGTGCAGCCGGTGCCGGTCGACGAGTTCCGCATCTCAGTGGCAGAGACCTACGACGTTATCGTCGAGCCGCAGGACGAACGCGCGTACACGTTATTTGCCCAATCCATCGATCGCACCGGCTACGCCCGCGGCACGCTGGCGCCGCGCGTCGGCATGCACGCCGAGGTGCCGGCCATGGACCGGCGCGTGTGGCTCGACATGCAGGACATGATGGGCACGATGTCGATGGGCAACATGGATCACGGTGCCGGCGGAAGTGCACACGCCGCGATGCCTGGCATGGATCATGGCGACATGGCGGGAATGCCAGGTATGCCAGGTATGAGTGAAGGCGCGGTACCCGTCGTACGCCACGCACGCACTGAATACAGCCCCGGCGTCGACATGCATGTGAACATGCCGCGCACCAACCTCGACGATCCGGGCACCGGCCTGCGCGACAACGGCCGGCGCGTACTGACTTACGCCGACCTGCACACCATCGGCGGCCCGATCGACGCGCGCGAACCCGGCCGCGAAATCGAGCTGCATCTGACCGGCAACATGGAACGCTTCATCTGGTCGTTCGATGGCGTGAAGTTCTCCGACGCCAAGCCGGTGCACTTCAACAGTGGCGAGCGCCTGCGCATCGTGCTGGTCAACGACACCATGATGAACCACCCGATCCACCTGCATGGCATGTGGAGCGAGCTGGAAAGTCCGGACGGCCAATTCCAGGTGCGCAAGCACACCATCAACGTGCAGCCGGCGCAGCGCATCACCTATGCCGTATCCGCTGACAATCCGGGCCACTGGGCCTACCACTGCCATCTGCTGTATCACATGGAAGCGGGCATGTTCCGCGAGGTGGTGGTGTCGTGAACATGCATCGTCCCAACACCTCAACTGTTCCGCACCGCTCGATATTGCTGGCCGCGCTGCTGCTGGCGTTGCCGCTGGCGGCCAAGGCGCAGAGCGCGCCCGCGTCCAGCAGCACATCATCGATGGACACGAGCTCCATGCCAGGCATGGGTCACGGCAATATGTCCGGTATGACCATGCCGGCCACTGCGGGCAGCATCTCGAAACCGGCGACAAAAGCGCCCGCCAAGAAGGCCGGAAAGAAGTCCATCCCGGCCCCGTCGACTCCCGCTTCCCACGACGTGGACGATATGAATGGCATGGATCACAGCACCATGCGAGGCATGGACCACGCTGCGATGTCGGCCATGCCGATGCCTGCCAAGTCTGCCGCATCGACGACACCCACCGGCGACATGTCGGGGATGGGTCACTCGTCGATGCCCGGCATGAGCCCGGGAGCGATGCAAGGGATAGATCACAGTGGGATGGCCGGGATGGATCACGGTGCGATGCCAAAAAAAGAGCCAGGAGACATGGCCGGCATAGGCGCCATGCCGGGCATGACGATGGGGCCGATGCAGGGTGGCAGCGCGCCAGCGGATGCACGCAGTGACGACTATTCCGACGGTGTCGCAGGCAGTCCCGTACAGGGGTTGCACATGCACGGCAGCACGCCGTTTGGCATGCTGCTGATCGATCAACTGGAAGCGTTTCACGGCCGTAATGCCAACGGCCAGAGCTGGGAAGCCGAAGGCTGGTACGGCAACGACGAGAACAAGTTGTGGATACGTACCGAGGGCGAGCGCAGCCGCGGCAAGTTGGAAGATGGCGACCTCGAAGCGTTCTGGAACCACAACATCGCCACGTTCTGGAGTACTCAGCTGGGCGTGCGTCAGGAGCTTGGTGAGGGACCGAACCGCAGCTGGGCGGCCTTCGGTGTGCAGGGCTTGGCACCGTACTGGTTCGAAGTGGAGGCGACTGGATACGTGGGTGCCAACGGCCGCACGGCGGCGCGCCTGCGGGCCGAGTACGAGTTGTTGTTCACCCAGCGGCTGATCCTGCAGCCGGAAGCCGAGATCAACCTGTACGGCAAGAATGATCCGCAGCGCCGGATCGGCAGCGGCATCTCCGACGTGCAATTCGGACTACGCCTGCGCTACGAAATCCGTCGACAGTTCGCGCCGTACATCGGGGTGAGCTGGGTGCGCCGCCTCGGCACCAGCGCCGACTATACGCGGCAGGATCATCAACCCGTTTTCGACCGACAGATCGTTGCCGGTGTCCGCATCTGGTTTTGAGGAGAAACGTCATGAAGCAACACATCAAGCATTACAGCATCACGGTTGCCGTTGTTCTGGGCATGCTGGCCATCGGCGCTGGTGCGTTCGTGTACTCCGGCATCTACAACATCGGCGCCGACGACCATCACACCAAGCCTGTGTTCGCGGTAATGCAGGCCCTGCGTGAAAACTCCATTCATGCGCACTCCAAGGACATCGTCGTGCCTGACCTCACCGACCCGCAGTTGATACTCAAGGGGGCCGGCCAGTACGCGGCCATGTGCACCCAATGCCATCTCAAGCCCGGTATGAAAGACTCGGAAATCCGCCCCGGTCTGTACCCGCAGCCACCGAACCTGTCGCGGGTACGGGTCGAGCCGAAGGAGGCGTTCTGGGTCATCAAGCACGGCATCAAGATGAGCGCGATGCCGGCATGGGGTGGCAGCCATGACGACCCAACGGTGTGGAGCATGGTCGCGTTTCTGCAGAAGCTGCCCGACATGACGCCGGCGCAATACAAGGACATGGTGGCCAGGGCTCCGGCAGATCACGACATGGACATGGATGAGGAGGGCGGTCACAGCCATGGCGGGGCGGCCGATGATGACGCCCACGGTGCTGCTGACATGAAGGGCATGGAGATGTCCGGTGATGCCGGTCACAGCCATGATGCGGCGGCAGAAGACAGCCACGATCACGCAGCAGCTACCGCCCCTGCGACCGAAGTCCCGTTGTCGCTGGATGGGATGAAGCCGAAGGCGGTACCAGAAGCCGAGGCCGTGGCGAAAGCGCTCCATACGGCCTTGCAGCATGGCGATCGAACGGCGGTGCTTGCCCTGTTGGCGCCCGATGCCACCATCAGCGAGGGTGGCCGCGTGCAGTCGCGCGACGATTACGCGGACGGCCACCTTGGCGAGGACATCGCGTTTCTGAAGGACGCCAAGATTGCGTTGGTCACGTTGGGTTCGATGCCGATGGGCGATACCGCCATGGTCGGCAGCGAGAGCGATATCCAGGCCACGGTCAAGGGTAAATCGACCACACTGCGCAGCCGCGAGTTGCTTACCCTTGGGAAAGACGGCAAGGCTTGGAAGATCGTGTCCATCCAGTGGCAATCCGCACCGCTACCGGGAGAGTGACCGTGAAGCGAAGGGGCATCTCAGCCATGAATGCAAGAAACGTTTTGTTCGCAGCCATCTCCGTTGTTTCCTTCAGCGCGCTTGGTGCCTGCACCCGCCCCGTCGATGCGCAGTCCAGCCAGCGAACCCCTGCGACAATGGGTGACGCGACAGCAATCCCACCGGACGCAACGCTCCCGGTCATGCTGGTACACAAAAGCGCCACGTGTGGTTGTTGCAGCGCATGGGTCGATCATATGCGGGCCGCCGGCTTCAGGGTCGATGTGCGCGATGTCGACGACCTCGATGCGGTGAAGGCCCGCGTCGGCATTCCGGCCGGCAAGGGCTCGTGCCATACCGCCGAAGTGGGCGGCTATTTCGTCGAAGGTCATGTGCCGGCGCCGGACATCAAGCGGCTCCTGGCCGAGAAGCCCGAAGCCAGGGGGCTCGTCGTTCCGGACATGCCGGCCGGATCACCGGGCATGGAGCTGCCTGACGGCCGCGTCCAGCCCTATGTCGTCGAGCTTGTCGCCCCCGACGGCACCACTTCCGTCTTCGCTCACCATGCGTATTGATACGTCGATCGACGTCAAGCCATTGCCATCGTCATGGGAGGATGCATGAACACCCACCATCACCACACGGGCGCCGACAACCACGGACATCACACCCACTCCGGCGCGGGGGCAACCGCGGTCGATCCGGTTTGTGGCATGCAGGTCGACCCAGGTCAGACCACCCATCACGCCGAGCATGGAGGGGTAACGCACCATTTCTGCTCGGCGCGCTGCCTGGAACGCTTCGTGGCGGATCCGGCCAAATATCTGACCCAGCAACCCGATGACGCCCCCGCGCAGCCACCGGTGGGAACGATGTATGTCTGCCCGATGCATCCGCAGGTGCGCCAGGAAGGCCCCGGCATCTGCCCGATCTGCGGCATGGCGCTGGAGCCGGAAATGCCAGGGCTGGAGGATGAAGATAACCCCGAACTGCGTGATTTCAGCCGTCGCTTCTGGTGGACCTTGCCGGCGACGCTGGTGGTGCTCGTATTGGCGATGTTCGGCCACTACTTCCCCCGGTTGCCGGTGGACACCCGGACCTGGATCGAGCTGGTACTGACCCTCCCGGTGGTGTTGTGGGCAGGCGCGCCGTTCTTCGTTCGATGCGTGCAATCGGTCCGCCACCTCAGTCCCAACATGTGGACCCTGATCGGCATTGGCGTCGGCGCGGCGTTCGGCTACAGCATCGTCGCCACCCTTGCACCGGACCTGTTCCCGGAGTCGTTCCACGAACACGGCCGCGTGGGGGTTTACTTCGAAGCCGCTGCGGTGATCGTCTCGCTGACCCTGCTCGGCCAGCTGCTCGAACTGCGTGCCCGCTCGAAGACCTCGACTGCCCTGAAAGCACTGCTGGGGCTTGCCCCCAAGACCGCACGCCGCCTGCGCGACGATGGCGGCGAGGAGGATGTCGAGCTCAGCCACGTCCATGTCGGCGACCGCCTGCGGGTACGCCCGGGTGAAAAGGTGCCGGTGGATGGCGAAGTGATCGAAGGCCGCTCCCATGTCGACGAGTCGATGTTGACCGGGGAGCCGGTTCCGGTCGAAAAGATCATCGGCTCCAGCGTGATCGGCGCGACCCTCAACGGCACCGGCAGCCTGGTGATTCGGGCGGAGAAAGTCGGTTCGGCGACGGTGCTGTCGCAGATCGTGCAACTGGTCGCGCAGGCGCAACGTTCGCGCGCACCGATGCAGCGCATGGCCGATAAGGTGGCTTACTGGTTCGTGCTGGCGGTTCTGGCGATTGCCGTCGCGACCTTCTTGGTGTGGGGGTTGCTCGGCCCGGAACCGTCGTGGACGTTCGCGGTGCTCAACGCGATCTCGGTACTGATCATCGCCTGCCCCTGCGCGCTGGGACTAGCCACGCCGATGTCGATCATGGTCGCGACCGGCCGTGCCGCCGGGGAAGGCGTGTTGTTCCGCGATGCCGAGGCAATCGAGAACCTGCGCAAGATCGACACCCTGATCGTGGACAAGACGGGAACCTTGACCGAGGGACGTCCGGCGTTCCACACCGCGCTCGCGGCCGAAGGGTTCACCGAGCAGGAGGTACTGCGCCTGGCGGCCAGCCTCGATCAGGGCAGCGAGCACCCACTGGCCGACGCGATCGTTGCGGAAGCCCGTCGTCGTGACCTGACGCTGGAAACGCCGGAGAGTTTCGAGTCGTCCACCGGCATCGGGGTCCGCGGCAAGGTGGGTGGCTCCGTCCTGGCGATCGGCAATACCGCGCTGATGCACGAGGTCGGGATCGATGCCTCCGTCCTTTCCATCCCGGCCGAGGAGCTGCGCCGGGCCGGCGCCAGCGTGATGTATCTGGCGGTCGATGGCATCCTGGCCGGCCTGCTCGCGGTGGCCGACCCGATCAAGGCCAGCACTGTCGACGCCATCGCTTCGCTGCACGATGCAGGCCTGAAAATCGTGATGGCCACCGGCGACGGCGTCACCACGGCCCATGCGGTCGCACGCACCTTGGGCATCGATGAAGTCCATGGCGAGGTCCGCCCGAAGGACAAGATCGACCTCGTGCGCCAGCTGCAAGCCAAGGGGCATCGGGTGGCGATGGCTGGCGACGGGATCAACGACGCCCCCGCGCTTGCCGGCGCCGATGTCGGCATCGCCATGGGCACCGGTACCGACGTGGCGATGTCGAGCGCGCAGGTGACGCTGGTGAAAGGCGACCTGCGTGGCATCGTGCGGGCACGGTCGATTTCCAACGACACCGTCGCGAACATGAAGCAGAACTTGGGCTTTGCATTCCTCTACAACGCACTGGGCGTACCGGTCGCGGCCGGCGTGCTGTACCCCCTGACGGGCCTGTTGCTCAGCCCGATGATCGCCGCCCTGGCAATGAGCCTGAGCTCCGTATCGGTGGTTGCCAATGCACTGCGGCTGGGCAGGAAGCGGCATGGTTGAGACGACCAATGCCGGCGAGTGGAGCGAAGCCAACTCAACCCAACTCGATGCCTTCCGGCGTCAGCTTCCGACCGTTCACTAGCAACCGGCGGGCGCCGACCCGCGATTTCGGATGTGGCCATCTATGCTTGGTTTGGCTCACCTTCGCGGTGTTCTCCAGGAGGGCTTCGGGGTTGGCCGGCGAGACCAGTGAAGGAGACGGGGCCGACAATCTGTAGTTGATTAATGTCAATGAAATCCTTGGTACTTTCGAGATATAGTGTTAGCTATGGTTCGTCCTTTCCGCATGCATCGCACCACACGTCGCCGCCTTATCTGGCTGGTGACGCTGCTGATGCTTTGGCAGCAGACGGCACTGGCTGCCTACGTTTGTCCGACGGTCTCCGAAGCGACACCGGCGGCTGTGCTGATGGCTTCGATGCCGGGCATGGACGGCGGCTGTGCGCAGAATCCGGATGCCCCCACCAGCCCGTTGTGCCAGAAGCATTGCACGCCCGAGCACGCGACGCAGGCTGAAGCGCATACGGCGGCGGTGCCATTGAGCGTGTTGCCGGCACTGCCATCGATGCTGATGACACTATCCGTTGTTGCGCTGCCATCGAATCGCGCGCTCCAACGGGCCGGGCATCTGCGTGCGCCGCCACCTCCACCCATCTTGTTGTTCTGCTCACTCCTGATCTGATCTGACACGCCGCGGTATCCACCGACGTGGCGTCGTGCCCACATGGCACGGCGCGAATCTCAGATCGACGGAGTGTTCATCCATGTTATCCCCTCAATTCGCCCGGCGCCTGATGGCGGCGGGTCTGGCCGCGCTCCTGTGGGGAGCGGCGGCCGCGGCGACGCATGCCACCGAACCGTCGCTGACGCTTGATGCCGCCATCCATCAGGCGATCGAGCGCGCACCCCTGCTGGAGGCACGCCGCGCCCAGTCGGAATCGGCCCGGCAGGAAGCGGCCCGCGCGGGTGCGCTGCCCGATCCCCAACTCACCGTCGGGGTCGACAATCTGGCCGTGCAGGGACCGGGCGCATTTACGGCTGGTGGTGACAGCATGACCATGCGCACCGTCGGGATCAGCCAGGCCCTGCCATCGCGCCGCAAACGCCAGGCCGAACGGACCATGGGCAGCGCCAATGCGACTTTGGCTGCCTCCTCGGAAGTGGCGACCACCTTGTCGATCCAGCAGCAGGTGGCCGATGCCTGGATCTCAGCCTGGGGCGCGCACCGCGAGGTCATGATGTTGCAGTCCATGCGTCAGGCATGGGCGCAGGACGTGGCCGCGGCAAAAGCGCGACTGCGGGGGGGCACCGGCAGCGCGGTGGAAGTCTTGGCCGTTCGCACGGCCGCTCTCGATCTGGAAAACCGCATTGATGAGGCGAACGCACGCGAAGCTCAGGCGCGCGTGAGCTTGGCGAGATGGTTAGGCTCCTCCACCGAACAACCTCTGGGGGACGCACCAGACTTCGCCGTGCTACCGCACGACGAAGCGTCCTTGCTGGCCAGCCTCGATCGTCAGGGCAACCTGCTGGGGTGGCCGGCCCGTGAACAGGCTGCCGAGGCGGCGCTGGCCGTCGCCCGTGCTAACAAGCATCCCGAATGGAACGTTGGCGTGAGCTACGGTTCCCGTGTGCGGGGCTTGTCCGACATGGTGTCACTGCAGGTTGGGGTAAGCCTACCGCTGTTCACGCGTAATCGGCAGGACCGGGGCATTTCCGCCCGCGCGGCCGACCTCGATGCCGTTCGCGACGAACACGATGACGCACGCCGCCAGCAGGCCGAGGCTATCCAGTCCGCCTGGGCGCAATGGGAATCGCTCGGCCAGCAAGTGCGCCGGCATCGCAATGAGTTGCTCCCGCTGGCCAATGACCGCGCGACTCTGGCGCTCGCCGCGTATCGCGGCGGCGGTGAGATCCAGCCCTTGCTGGATGCCCGTCGCGATGAGATCGCCCACCACACCGATTTCGCCCGCATGCAGGCCGAGTACGGCCGTGCCTGGGCGGCGCTGGCCTATCTGTTGCCGACTTCGGAGACAAAACCATGAAACGTGTGTTGATTATTGTCGTCGCGGCATCGTTTGCGGTCGTGCTACTCCTGATCGGTTATCTCGGCGGCCGCGATCATTCGGCGGCGACGCCATCGCCGGCCAACACCGCCGCATCCTCACTGGAAGGCAGCGGTAAAAAAGTCTTGTACTGGTACGACACGATGGTGCCGCAGCAGCATTTTGACAAGCCGGGCCTGTCGCCGATGGGCATGCAGATGGTGCCCAAGTACGCCGATGAAGGGACAGCCAAAGATGTCGTCCAGATCGATCCGGCGACGGTGCAGAATCTGGGTGTGCGCACCGCTCCGGTGGAGCGCCGTGTATTGGCGTCCGCGATCCGGGTACCGGGCACGATCACCTGGAATCTGCGCCAAGCCGTCATCATCAGCGCACGCACCGATGCGGTGGTGAGCATGCTGGACGTGCGTGCGCCATACACCGTGGTCAAAGCGGGTGAACCGCTGGCCCAGCTGTTGGCGCCGCAATGGAGCAGTGCACTGGCCGAATACGATGCGCTTCAGCACGTGCAGTCGGCCGACGCGAAAGGCCTTCGCGCGGCTTCGCGGGAACGCCTGCAAGTGCTGGGCCTGACGCCGGCAGAAATTCAGTCGCCGCGTCATGGCGCGGGTGCGGCGATCACGCTGCACGCCCCGCAAGCGGGCGTCGTCACGACACTGGATGTGCGTGAAGGCCAGCGCGTCAACGCGGGCCAGACCCTGATGACGGTGAATGGCTTGTCCACCGTGTGGATCGAGGCCGCCTTGCCGCAGGCGGCAGCCGGCGTGGTGCGCAGCGGCACGCCGGTGGTGGTCACGGTCGACGCCCTGCCGGGTCGGTCGTTTCACGGCACCGTGGAAACCTTGCTGCCGGATATCGACCCGGCGACGCGCACCCAGCGCGCCCGCATCGTGCTCGACAATCCCGACGGTGCCTTGAGTCCGGGCATGTTCGCTACCGTGCAACTCAACCCGACTCCGGACGCGGCCGTACCGGTGGTGCCAGACGACGCGCTGATCGCGACGGGCACCCACACGCGAGTCATTCTCGCTGAGGGAGATGGCCACTTCCGTGCTGTATCGGTGCGCATCGGGCGTGCGGCCGGCGGCTATACGGAAATTCTCGACGGCCTCGCGGGTGGCGAGAAAGTCGTGGTCTCCGGCCAGTTCCTGATCGATTCGGAGGCGAGTCTGTCTGGCGCGCTGGAGCGTCTGAATGACGCCTCCGCCCAACCAGCGCCGGCCGCGAGCACCCCCATGCCGGGTATGCCGATGGGAGACCGGCAATGATCGCCGCCCTGATTCGCGCGGCGATCGCACATCGGGTGTTCGTGCTATTGGCTGCACTGGCATTGGCCCTGATCGGCACGTACTCGGTGACGCGCACGCCGGTCGATGCGCTGCCCGACCTGTCCGACACCCAGGTGATCATCCGCACCAGCTACCCGGGGCAGTCACCACAGGTGGTTGAGGATCAGGTTACCTATCCGCTGGCCACCACCATGCTCTCGGTGCCTGGTGCGACGACGGTGCGCGCCTTTTCGTTCTTCGGTGATTCCTACGTCGATGTGCTGTTCGATGACAGCACCGACTTGTACTGGGCACGCTCACGGGTTCTGGAGTACCTGAGCCAGGCACGTGATCGCCTGCCGGCTGGCGTCACGCCGTCCCTCGGCCCCGATGCCACGGGACTCGGCTGGATCTACGAATACGCGCTGGTCGATCGCACCGGTCAGCACGACCTTGGCCAGTTGCGTGCGCTGCAGGACTGGTTCCTGCGCTATCAGCTCAAGACCGTGCCGAATGTCGCCGAAGTGGCGACTTTGGGCGGCATGGAGCGCGCGTGGCAGATCGTGCCGGACCCGTTGGCGCTGGCCGCCCGCAGCGTCACCGTGGCGCAGCTGGTCGATGCGGTGCGTAGCGCGAACGGTGCCAACGGCGGTTCGGTAATAGAACAGGGCGAAGCGGAGCTGATGGTGCGCAGCGAAGGTTATCTGAAGAGCCGCGCGGACTTTGAGAACGTGCCGATCACCGCCAACGCCGGCGGCGTGCCGGTACTGCTGCGTGACGTGGCGACGGTGCGGCGGGGCCCGACGTTCCGCCGTGGCATTGCCGAGCTGGACGGGCAGGGTGAAGTGGTCGGCGGCATCGTCGTGATGCGCTCGGGCAAGAACGCGAAGGCCACCATCGCGGCGGTGAAGGCCCGGCTGGCACAACTGCAGCGCAGCCTGCCGGCCGGCGTCGAGATCGTGCCCACCTACGACCGCTCGCAAC
Organism: Rhodanobacter sp. FW510-R10; assembly: GCF_058781105.1. Taxonomy (NCBI): domain Bacteria; kingdom Pseudomonadati; phylum Pseudomonadota; class Gammaproteobacteria; order Lysobacterales; family Rhodanobacteraceae; genus Rhodanobacter; species Rhodanobacter sp. FW510-R10. The sequence continues at coordinate 2,524,748 of NZ_JBYSWL010000001.1, forward strand.
TGATCGACGCCGCGGTGAGCAATCTGTGGAGCAAGTTGTTCGAAGAATTCCTGGTGGTGACGCTGGTCTGCGTGTTGTTTCTGGGGCACCTGCGCTCGGCGCTGGTGGCCGTGATCACGCTGCCGCTGGGCGTATTGGTTGCCTTCATTGCGCTGCACCTGCAAGGCGTCACGGCGAACCTGATGTCGCTCAGCGGCATCGCGATCGCGATCGGTGCGATGGTGGATGCGGCGATCGTGATGATTGAGAACGCGCACAAGCATCTGGAACATTGGCGCGAAGCGCACGACGGCGAGGATCCACAAGGGACCGCACGCTGGTCGCTGATTGCCGATGCCGCCGCCGAGGTGGGGCCCGCGCTGTTTGTGAGCCTGTTGATCATCGCGCTGTCGTTCGTGCCGGTATTTGCGCTGCAGGGACAGGAAGGCAAGCTGTTCAAGCCGCTGGCCTTCACCAAGACCTACGCGATGGCGGCAGCGGCCGGGCTGGCGGTGACGCTGGTGCCGGTGCTGATGGGTTATTTGATCCGCGGACGCGTTCGTGCGGAGCGCGACAATCCGCTCAACCGCGGTTTGATCCATGGCTATCGGCCCCTCCTCGAAGCCGTGCTGCGCTATCCGAAGGCGACCTTGGTGCTGGCCGGTGTGCTGCTGCTCACCGCGGTCATTCCGATGACCAAGCTCGGCAGCGAGTTCATGCCCGCGATGGACGAGGGCACGTTGTTGTACATGCCTACCGCACTGCCGGGGCTGTCCGCTGGCAAGGCCTCGCAGTTGCTGCAGTTGACCGATCGCATGATCAAGACCGTGCCCGAGGTCGATCATGTGTTCGGCAAGGCGGGGCGCGCCGAAACGGCCACCGATCCGGCACCGCTGGAAATGTTCGAGACCGCGATCACCTTCAAGCCGAAGGACCAGTGGCGGCCCGGCATGACGATGGACAAGATCAAGGCGGAACTGGACAAGGCGGTACACGTGCCGGGGCTGACCAACCTGTTCGTGCCGCCGATCCGTAACCGCATCGACATGCTCTCCACCGGCATCAAGAGCCCGATCGGCATCAAGGTGCTGGGTACCGACCTGGCCACGCTGCAGACCGTAGCCGATCGCATCGAAACGGTGGCGAAGACCGTGCCCGGTGTCAGCTCGGCGATTGCCGAGCGCCCGACCAGCGGCCGCTACGTCGACGTGCACATCCGTCGCGACGCCGCCGCGCGCTACGGGTTCACCCAGGAGCGCGTGCAGCAACTGATCGCAACCGTGGTCGGTGGCGATCCGATCGGTCAGACCATTGAAGGGCGCGAACGTTATCCCATCGTGGTGCGCTACCCGCGTGCCGAGCGCGATTCCATTGGAGCGCTGCGGCAGTTGCCGATCGTCGCTGCCAACGGCGCACAGATCACACTTGGCCAGGTCGCTGACATTGCCGTTGAAGCAGGACCGTCCATGCTGAAAAGCGAGGGCGGGCGGCTGGCCACTTATGTCTACGTCGATACGGCCGGCAGCGATTTGGGCACGGTGGTGGCCAACCTACAACGCGCGGTGGCGCAGCAAGTCAAATTACCGCCGGGTACGACCGTGGCTTGGTCCGGTCAGTTCGAATATCTGGCCAGTGCCATGGAAAGACTCAAGGTGGTGGTGCCGATTGCGCTGGTGATCATTTTTCTATTGATCTATGCCGTTTTCCGTCGGGCGAGCGAAGCCGCGCTGATCATGGCCAGCGTGCCGCTGGCACTGGTCGGCGGCCTGTGGCTGATCTGGTTGCTTGGTCATGCGGTGTCGGTGGCCACGATCATCGGCTTCATCGCGCTGGCTGGCGTCGCCGCCGAATTCGGCGTGGTGATGCTGTTGTATCTGCACCATGCCTGGGAACACCAACTTGCGCTCGATCCCCACGCCGGTCCAGAAGCGCTGGACGAAGCGATCCGCGAAGGTGCCGTGCAGCGCGTGCGCCCGAAGGCGATGACCGTCGCGGTGATCCTCGCCGGCCTGTTTCCGATCCTGCTCGGCCATGGCGCCGGTTCGGAAGTGATGCAGCGCATCGCCGCTCCGATGATCGGCGGCATGGTCACGGCACCCTTGCTGTCCATGCTCGTTATACCCGCGGCATACCGCCTGCTGGTTCGCCATCGGCTGCGTAAAGCCAGCAAGGCAAACGCCACACTTCACCCCAACCCGCAAGGAAACTGACCCATGAAAAAGCCATACATCACTCTCGCGATCACCGCTGCGCTGATCACTGCCCCGGTGTTTGCCAACCCTCAGCAGATGGATCCCAACATGCCGGGCATGGCTGGGATGCACGAAGCCACACCCGCCGATGCGCAGGGCGTGGGCGTGGTCAAGGCCATCGATGCAGCCCAAGGCACGATCACGCTGCAGCATGAGGCGATTGCCGCCATCGGCTGGCCGGCCATGACGATGCCGTTCAAGGTGGCTTCGCCGGAGCTACTGACGCACGTGAAGGTGGGCGATAAGGTGCAATTCACCTTCCGTCAGGCCAGCACGGGCAGCACGGTGACCGCGATCAAGCCGGCGCAATAGACCGGTTGAAACGGCGGCAGTGGCGGGTGAGTCGCTGCCGCCTTGAACACAGGAAGGGACGAATGATGCACCCGACGATGTTTGGCGGCATGGGCATGATGTGGGGCATGGTGATCATCTGGATTCTGATCGCCGTTGCCTTGGTGCTGGCGGTCGCGGCACTGATCAAATACCTGCGCCGCGAATGGCGCTTGCCCAGCCGGTACGTGCCCGGGCCGCTGCCGCGTTCCGGAAGATGCGGCGGCGCCGACTGGTCGGATGGTTGTGCGCTCGCGATGATGATGAAAAGACCGTTCGTGAACGCGCCGGTCGAACCGTCCGCATCCCGCGCCAAGGAACAGACACGCAGCAGTCCTTAACGCGCTTCAACGGCGTGTCGTGGCCGGCAGTCCCAGCAAAACGGGCGGGCTTGATTGGCATGTGCGTTCTCCGGATACGGATTCGGGGCAGGTGATTGCGTGGCCGAGTATCCGTTCCATCACGTGCCGTCCGGTTGAATGAATCGGAACTCACCGCGCTTGGCGCAGGGCCGTCGACACATTCGTTGCATTTGTAAATGAGAATGATTAGCATTACTGCCCGTATCGATACCGGACACGATCTCGAGCCTTCCATGCAGCAGCGCCGTTCGATCGAACGTCACATGAGGCTGGTCGAAATGCCGTGCACCGCGCGCGGCACGTTTCCCGATGGCCCACGGCGGCTGACATCTTCGCTACGGCTGGTGTGAAAAGAGCACTCCCTTTCTTCGCCGTTGGACTCATAAACCATGACATTCGGTCCGTCTTTCGTGTACAGGCATTTGCTGCTCGTTCTGATGGTTGCCGCAGCGCCATTTGCCGCATCGGCCGCAGGGATGCCCGAATTTTCCCTGACGATCCAGAACCACCGCTTCGAACCGGCCACCTTGAAGGTGCCCGCGGGTACCAAGTTCAAGGTGCGGGTGACGAACAAGGACTCCACGCCCTCGGAGTTCGAAAGCAATGAATTCAACCGCGAAAAGATCGTGCCGCCGAACAGCACGGTCACCGTATTCATCGGCCCGCTCGACAAGGGTACCTACAAGTTCTACGACGATTTCAACCGTGCCGCCACTGGCGTCCTGATCGTGGAGTGAACGCACATGTTTGGCGTCGCACTGCTGGTGTTTCGTGAGGTTCTGGAAGCGGCGCTGATCGTAACTGTGGTCGCTGCCGCTACGCGAGGCGTGGGAAGGCGCAGCACCTTCATCGGTGGTGGCATCGGGCTCGGCGTAATCGGCGCGATCGTGGTCGCGATCTTCGCGGGTGCGATCGAGGAATCCGTCGGCGGGTCGGGCCAGGAACTGTTCAATGCCAGCGTGTTGCTGGCGGCGGTCGTGATGATCGGATGGCACGTGACATGGATGTCCAGCCACGGCAGGGAAATGGTCAGGCACATGCAGCAGGTCACCGATTCGGTGAAAGCCGGATCGAGTTCGCTGGCGATGCTGCTGGCGGTGGTTGCGCTGGCGGTGTTGCGCGAGGGTTCCGAGATCGTGCTGTTCCTGTACGGCATGGCGGCGAGTGGCGCTGGGCGCGTGGATCTGCTGGCCGGTGTGCCGCTGGGGCTCGCCGGCGGCATCGCGGTGGGATTCGCGCTGTATTTGGGCCTGCTGCGGATCCCGATCCGCCATTTCTTCACCGCCACCAACTGGATGCTGGTGCTGCTGGCGGCCGGCCTGTCCTCTAGCGCCGCGGGTTTCCTGATCCAGGCCGACTGGCTGCCGGCTTGGGGCAGCCAGCTCTGGAACACGTCGTGGTTGCTCGGCAACGGCTCGTTGCTCGGCCAGACGTTGCACGTGCTGGTGGGTTACGAGGCGCGTCCGGCAGGGATGCAACTCGTGTTCTGGCTGGTGACCACGCTGGCGCTGTTCACCGGCATGCGCTGGATGGCGGCACGCATGGTGTCGGCGAGCGCACGCTCGGAATCACGGCAGGCGACGACATCCGCTCGAACGCGGGCAGTGGACACGACCTGATCGAGTGGACATGCATCTTGCGACACGCCCGCCCACGCGGGCGTGAAGGGGGAGGTTTGTGGCCGCGGTCCGGTTCTTCGCGAAAAAGTAAGACGTTGGCACTTTCAACAGGAGACAGACGATGAAACAAGGCAAGCGACGTTGGTTGGCTGCGTGGCCGATGACCGGATTGATCGGCCTGGCGGCGGGTTTCATGGCACCTGCAACGGCGGTCGCCGGACCGGCCACGGTGGTCTACTCGCCGATCGTCGATTACCGGGAATGGGAGTTGGAATTGAAAGGCGGCATGTTCAACTGGGGGCACGGCGACAACGGTGAACGCGCGCTCAAGCTGGCATTGGGTTACGGAGTGGCGCCGCGCTGGGGTATCGAAGTGGTGGCAGAGTACTCGCAGACGCCGGGTGGCGCTGCACGCATCGAGGAATACGAATTCGAGAACATCTTCCAGTTGACCGAACACGGTGAACACTGGCTCGACGCCGGCATTTTCGCCGAGTTCGCGCACAACCGGCTCGAAAACGTGAACACACTGGTACTGGGCCCGATGTTCCAAAAGGAAACCGCGCATACCCAGACGAATTTGAACATCTATTGGGAGCGACGGCTCAGCGCGTTGCCAGATGGGGCGACCGACGGCCGCAACCAGCTGCAATACCAGGTGCAGTGGAAATACAATCTGGGCCCGCGTTTCCAGCCCGGCATGCAGGCGTTCGGTTCGCTGGGATCTCCCGGCCACCTGCATTCGCAGAAACTGAGCGTAGGTCCTGCGTTCTTCGGCGTCGCGCGCCTCGGCAACGGCAGGAAGCTCAGGTACAACGTGGCACTACTGGGTGGCCTCACGCGCGGCACGCCGGATACGACGATCCGCTTCCAGCTGGAATACGAGTTCTTCTGAGTGGCCGTCCTGCGCGCACGCAGATTGTCAGTGCGAACGGTGCGCAACATCCACCAGAACGCTTGTTTCGCTCTCGGTGACAGCGCGTTCGGCATTCCGACCGCACGCATACGCTGACCCGGGGCGGGTGGATGCGATCTTCCGTAGTTGCCGGCTTATCAACAAGGGCAATAAGTCCATCGCCAGCATCGGTGTCCGGTTATGCACAGCGCTTGCGCAACATGTACTTCTGACGGATCTAATTCAAATCCAAAGAATGTCTGTCGGTATATTTGCCGAGCAGCGGTTCCAATCCGAAGCAAGTCGGCAGGCTGCCTCCACCATGATGCGATCATCCACACCTATCGCCACGTTCACGATATGCATCACCAGCACGTGCACGATTTCGGCTTGGCTGTGGCGGACGCAACAAGGCATGTCGCTCAGCGCATGGCGATGGCTACCTGTACATCCAGCGCTGCACGGAACCCGAGTGCCAACGCAGCCGCATTCCTACCTTCCACTTGACGGCGCCTGCGGCCGCGACCGTCACCGTGTCGACCTTGGGTTGCCTTTTTAACCGCGCAGACACTGGACCCCGTCTCGGTGCTGACTGCCCTCAGTCAACGCGAACGTTGTTCCAAGGCTAACCCGCACGAGCCACGCAGCTGGGTGAACTTCCTGGCCGTGTCAACCGGCCAGAACAACGACTGGTTCCCATCGGCACAACCATATACCATACCTAGGTATTCTATATAAGCCAGCATTCCCGTGAGCCACACAATCAAACAAAAAAGAAAACTTCTCACCCGTGTACGCCGCATCCGTGGACAAGTCGAGGCACTGGAGCGCTCGCTGGAAGCCGAACAAGGTTGCGCCGAAGTTCTGCACCAGATCGCCGCGGTGCGTGGCGCGATGAACGGGCTGATGGTAGAGGTACTGGAGGGCCACATTCGCGAACACGTAGCCGAACCTGAGGTCCGTCACGCCCGCAGCGACGGGGCTGAGCAGTTGGTTGATGTGTTGCGTGCTTACCTGAAGTAACCAGGGTAGCGGAGTTCGAACATGAACAGAGAAGTCGACTGCGTTTCGTGCCCCACGCCACCCAGCCACGCGCACGTCATCGAGTGGCCCGAGATGGCGCGCATCGCGCAGGTGGCGCTGGCGGCAGCGCTTGTGTGGTTCCGAGTGTGGGAACCGGTTGCGGCTTTCAGCATGATCGGCGTGGTCGGCCTCACGATTGGTGGTTGGCCGGTGGCCAAGGAAGCGTTCGAAGGATTACGCGAACGGCGCATGACGATGGAGCTGTCGATGGCGATTGCCATTGCCGCTGCGGCCGCAATCGGCGAGTTTTTCACCGCGCTCATCATTACCCTGTTCGTGCTGGTGTCCGAAGTGCTGGAAGACCTGACAGTCTCGCGCGGGCGCCGCGCGATCCGCGACTTGCTCGACTTCCTGCCGCGCGCGGTGGTAGTCCGTCGCGCCGACGGCATCACCCAGCTTGATGCCGACCGGTTGGCGGTGGGCGATGCCGTGCTGGTGAATCCGGGTGGGCGCATTCCGGTCGACGGCACGGTGATCGCGGGGCAATCGTTCGTCGACCAATCTCGCATTACGGGCGAGTCAATGCCAGTGGAAATTGCCACTGGCAGCACGGTTTTCGCCGGCTCGATCAACCAGTCGGGCGCGCTCGAGATCCACACCAGGCGCATTGGCCGCGACACCAGTTTCGGCAAGATCATCGAGGCCGTCGAGCAGGCCGAGCGCTCGCGTGCGCCCGTGCAGCGGTTGGCCGATCGGCTGGCGGGCTACCTCGTGTATTTCGCGATTGCGACAGCGGTACTTACCTGGCTGATCACGCACGATATCCGCTCGACGATTTCGGTCGTCATTGTCGCAGGCGCCTGCGGTATTGCGGCCGGCACGCCGCTCGCGATCCTCGGCGCGATTGGCCGCGCTGCGCGTGCGGGCGCTATCGTCAAAGGCGGGTTGTATCTGGAGCAGCTTGGATGCGTCGATACTGTGGTGCTGGACAAGACCGGCACGCTCACCTACGGCAAGCCGGAAGTGCGTCGCCTGATGCCTGCGGCAGGCGTTGATCCCATGGCGCTGCTCGACGCGGCTGCCACGGCCGAATCGCGCTCGGAGCATCCGCTCGGCAAGACCATCGTTGCGCACGCCCTGACGCACGGGCGTGCCATTGTCGAGCCGGAGCGCTTTGCCTACACGCCGGGGCGCGGCATCGACGCGACCGGCGGTGGCGAGAGTATTTTGGCGGGCAATCGGAGACTTCTAGAAGAGCACGAAATTGTTGTGCCTGCGGGGCCGACGGCGGCCGAGGCTTCCATGGTGTACGTCGCACGTGCCGGACGCTTTCTGGGCGCTATCGCGATTGCCGATCGTGTACGGCAGGAGGCACCAGCCGCCATGGCTGCGATCCACGCCATGGGCATTCAGACGGTGCTCCTGACGGGGGATGGCGAGGCGGTGGCCGACAGCGTGGCAAAATCGCTTGGCATTGCCGAAGTCAAAGCCGACTTGCTGCCTGACGACAAGCGTCAGCACGTCGAGCGACTGATCAGTGCAGGGCACGTGGTCGCGATGGTGGGAGACGGCATCAACGACGCGCCCGCCCTGATGGCCGCACAAGTCGGCGTGGCCATGGGCTCGGGCACCGACGTGGCGCGCGAAAGCGCCAATGTGGTACTGCTCGGCAACGATCTTGTGAAATTGGCCGAAACCCTCGGCATTGCACGCCGCACAAGCCGCATCATCTGGGCCAATTTCGCTGGCACCCTTATCGTCGATCTGTTCGGCATGGGCCTGGCTGCAGCCGGCCTGCTCAACCCGATGCTCGCAGCGTTGATCCATGTCACCTCGGAAATGGTGTTCATCCTCAATTCCGCGCGCCTCATTCCGGCGCGCAAGGCGAAATATCTCGCGTCACAAACGCGGGCCGAAGGTGTGAGCAGTGGTATGAATCACGCCGCGACGACGTGAAAGCCGCGCGAAGGTATGGCCGTGGCAAAGTGAAATGGCGACCACAACCGATGCATTGTGCGCTATGATGCGCGTCCCTTTGGGGAGTAGCCGCCTTCGCGTCCAGAAGGGGCCGCGTCAACACACTTGGCTTCGGCCATGGCGCGGCCAGCCGTAACGGGCTTGGCAAGACCACGGGTTTCGGTATCCGCCAGCGGGTTGGGCGCGGGTGTCGAAGCCTTTGGCTTGCGCCCAACTCCCAAGGATCCATGTGACATCCCTTGCCCTGACCATCGGCCTGCTGCTGGGCGCGGCCGTGGTCATTTATCTCGCCTGCGAGTATTTCGTCAATGGCGTCGAGTGGGTTGGCCGCAAGCTGGCGATCAGCCAGCAGGCGACAGGCTCAATCCTCGCGGCTTTCGGTACGGCATTGCCGGAAAGCGTGGTGACCTTCGTTGCCGTCACGTTTGGCGCCAGCGCTGCGCAGAAGGAAATTGGCGTCGGCGCGGCATTGGGCGGCCCCTTGGTGCTTTCCACCATTGCCTACGCCACGGTCGGCATCACCCTGCTGGCCTGCCACCAGAGGCTGCCGCACGTTGCGGCCATCCGCGATGAGTTTCGCCGGCTGAGCCGCGATCAAGGATGGTTCCTCGCCATTTTCGTGTGCAAGGTCGCGCTCGGGTTGGTGGTCTTTGCCTGGAAACCCTGGCTGGGTATTTTGTTCTTGCTCGCGTATGCCGCCTATTTCCGGAAAGAGATGTCCGGCGAGGCCGGTGCCGAAGAGGGCACGCCCGAGCCGTTGAAGCTGACTCCGCGCCATCCCGTGCCTTCCACATGGGCAGCCATTGCCCAAACCGTCGCGGCACTTGTAGTGATTTTCGCGGCGTCTCATTTCTTCGTCGGCCAGCTCGATGTGCTGGGGCCGCAACTCGGTCTCCAGCCACAGCTGGTCGCACTGCTCTTCAGCCCGATCGCAACCGAATTGCCGGAAACGATGAACGCCATCATCTGGGTACGCCAAGGCAAGCACCGCCTCGCGCTTGCCAACATCAGCGGCGCAATGATGATCCAGGCCACCGTACCCACTGCGCTGGGCCTGTTCTTCACGCCATGGGTCTTCGATGAATCCCTGATCGTTGCGGCGGGAATCACAATCGCAGCCATCGTCGTGATGTTTACCGCCTTCCGCCGTGGCATCACGTCGCGCAAGCTGCTGGCGTCCATGGCGCTGTTCTATATGGCGTTCGCGGCGTGGGTGATCGTGCGGCGGCTTGCCTGAGTGCGCATGACCATGCAACGCACAGCTCGTCAATCCAGCGGAGGATTCGAACGATGAAACGCACCTCTTTCGCATCCGCCGCCGCAGCGGCCCTCGGCGCAGCCATGCTGTTCGGCGCGAACACGCCGCTGGCCAAGCAGCTCCTCAATGACCTTTCGCCAGACCTATTGGCGGGCCTGTTGTATCTCGGTAGTGGAATCGGTCTCGGGATCGTCCGGCTGGTACGTGATCGCGGCTGGCGTACGCCGACCATGACTGGGTGCCAGTGGCTTTGGCTGGCGCTCGCCATCGGCTTCGGCGGTGTCCTGGGACCACTGGCGCTGCTGGTGGGTCTGACCCGCACTTCCGTAGCGCCGGCTTCCTTGTTGCTGAATCTTGAAGCTGTGTTGACCGTGGTGCTGGCATGGGTCGTGTTCCGCGAGAACGCCAGCTATACGAACGAAGGCAATTGATGAGTACCAGTCACGATCATGTGGGTACGGAGGTCAAGCACTCATAGCCCATTCCCGTGCCATGCCGCTGGATGCTAGTTCGCACAAGGGCGAAACCTCATGCCTGTGATGATGAGGGCACGTTGGTCGAAGTCGCGAAGCGGCGACACCACAGCCAGCCACTCAGCATGGCCAGTCCACCCATCGCGAGGGCCCCCAGCATATCGCCGGGATAATGCACACCCAGGTAGATGCGTGCCCATGCCATGGGCAGGCCGAGCAGTGCGATTCCGATGCCCCAAGCTCGGGTGCGTCGGTCCAGAAAAAACACACCGGCGACCACCCACTGCACAGTCAGGTGGTCGCTGGGAAAGCTGCCGGTCGCCGCATGGGAAACCCAGGCTTGGCCGACACCGGCCATGAAGGGGCGTGCTCGATCCCAGACGGCGCCGATGACCAGGTTTATGAGTAGTGCCGCTGCGGCGACACCCACCGCTTTCAGGGCGACCGAGCGCATCGACCATCGGGGAAACATCAGCATCCACCCAAGAAGGACGACGGTCAGGATCAACGGCCCGTCGGCCAGACCGCGCGCCAGATGAAGCATCGCCGTCGACGGTGGCATCGGCGAATGGATCGCATGGAACAGTCGAAGGTCAACGGCATACACCATCGGGCCAAGCCCCGACACCGGAGATGTCATGGCTTGACGATCGATTCGATGGCTGCAACTCGCGCTTCCTTTGCTTCGCGCAGAATGCCCAGTGCTTCCTTCAGCACGTAGCACGCGATGGCCGTACCGATGACCAGATCAGGTACGGCGCTGTGCAAAAGAAGCACCAGCACGCCGGAGACGATCACCGCCAGATTCGCGATGACATCGACTCGGGTGAACAGCCAGGTCGCTCGCAAATGCACCTCGCCATGACGAAAGCGTTCCAGCAATCGCAGCACCGTGGCGTTGACGACCAGAGCGACAAAGGCGATGCCCATCATCCATGTGCCCTCGGGGTGGCTTCCTATCAGCAGGTGCCACACGACGCCGAGCAAGACACCCAGCCCCAGGACCAATAGCAGCGTTCCGCTCAGTCGTGCCGCGGAGGCCTTGAAACTCGCACTGCGCGCCCAAGCCATCAGGGCGATCCCGTAGGCACTTGCGTCGGCCAGCATATCCAAGGAATCGGCGATCAAGCCCATCGACTGGGCGATCAGACCCGCGACGATGCCGACTACGAACATCGTGGCATTGAGTCCCAAGGCGAGGCGCAGGATGCGGCGTTCCGCTTCATGGGTCGCTTGCGCATGGTAGCCACACTCACTCACGTCGTATCGCCTTATGACGCCCGAACTTTACGCTTCGGTTGAGTGGCAGTTGTTTGCGGCTTGCACAAAGTCGTGGCGACTCCGCAATTGTCACCGGTCTGACTGCAACAATGATCTGTGAGATAGCCAATCAGATCGTTCATGACCTCGATCACCGCAGCATAGTAAATGAAGCGCCCACTCTGCTGACTGGTCACCAGGCCCGCATGCGACAGCTCCTTCAGATGGAACGAAAGAGTTGCGTTCGCAAGCCCTAATTTTTCTGCGATCACGCTTGCCGCGAGGCCATCCGGCGCATGCTCGATCAGCAGCCGATAAACCGCCAACCGCGACTCTTGAGCGAGCGCCGAAAGGATCGTGATGGCTTGTTTGGTCTGCATGATGTGGGTAGCAGTCTCGGAGCGGTGCGAAGTGGTATTAGTAGGCAGTGTAGTGCTTGTTCTCTTCATCGGATCAGCCGGCTGTGCCTTTGCTGGGCGCCTTTCCGATCGCATCGAGTCGACTCGATAGCGCGAGCCGATCCAGGGCCGTAATGTTCAAATTGAGCAGCAAGCTGATCCGTTGCTGCAGAAGATTACTAGCCAGTACGAAGGCCTTGTAAACGGTGGCCTCATCACCTCGTGCTTCAGCGGGATCAGGGATATTCCAATGTGCGGTGATGGGGGCACCCGGCCACGCCGGACAGACTTCGCCAGCCACCTGATCACACACGGTGATCACGAAGTCCATCACTGGGGCATCCAACGTCGTGAACTCCGCCCAGCTCTTGCTGCGCAGCCCGTCGACGGGAAGATCGACTGTCCTGAGTACCTGCAGCGTCTGGGGGTAGATAAAGCCTTTGGGCTGACTTCCAGCGCTGTAGCCATGAAAGCGATCGCAGCCAAAGTGGTGAACGACCGCTTCAGCCAGAATGCTGCGTGCCGAGTTGCCGGTGCATACGAACAACACGTTGTAGTGACCTTGCATGACGAGGCTCCGCTCAAGCCAGTTGCGATTCGTACCAACGCTTGCTGCCATTGACGATGCGAACCACTGACAGCATCACCGGCACTTCGACCAGCACACCGACCACGGTGGCCAGCGCGGCACCGGAGTGCACCCCAAACAAGCCCACTGCGGTGGCGACGGCCAGTTCGAAGAAGTTGCTCGCACCGATAAGCGCCGAGGGGCCGGCCACGCAGTGGGGTACACCGAACCGGCGGTTGAGCACGTAGGCCAGTCCGGAGTTGAAATACACCTGAATCAGGATCGGCACGGCCAGAATGAGGATGACCAACGGCTGGGCAAGGATTTGCCGACCTTGGAAACCGAACAACAGCACAAGGGTCGCCAGCAGCGCGAACAGGGATGCCGGCCCCAAGCGCTGGAGCAGTTTCTGTAGTTGTGCTTCGCCGCCTCGCGAGAGCACCCAACGCCGAAGCGCCACGCTGATGGCCACGGGCACCACGATGTAGAGCAACACTGATAACAGCAGCGTGTTCCATGGCACCGTGATCGAGGAGATCCCCAGCAGCAGCGCCACGATGGGCGCAAACGCCACCACCATGATGGTGTCGTTCAAGGCGACCTGGCTCAGCGTGAAGTTCGGCTCGCCGTGGCAAAGATTGCTCCACACGAACACCATCGCCGTGCACGGTGCCGCGGCCAGCAGGATCAGGCCGGCAATGTAGGAGTCGAGCTGCTCGGCGGGAAGGTAGCCGGCGAAGACATGGCGGATGAAAATCCAACCCAGCAGTGCCATCGAAAACGGTTTCACTGCCCAATTGATGAAGAGCGTGACGCCGATGCCTTTCCATTGGCGACGCACGCCACCTAACGCGCTGAAATCAATCTTCAGCAGCATCGGGATAATCATCAGCCAAATGAGTACGGCGACGGGCAGATTGACTTGGGCAACCTGCATGTTCCCCAGAGCTTCAAAGACACCGGGTAGCCAGTGGCCGAGGGCCGTCCCCACCACGATGCACAGCAACACCCAAGCCGTAAGGTAGCGTTCGAAGAAGCCCATGCGGCCGTTACCGACCGGAGCGGGGCAGGCATCCATTTCTGCAGGCAACTGGCTCATTCGTGTTCCTCTTCGTCGTCGGTGATGGTGCCGATATGGTCCAGTGCCCGCTTCAACTCATCCCGGCCCATCGTCTCCACCGGCAGGTTCACTAACGCGGTGACGCGATAAAGCACGAGTGTGTGGGCAAGCCGGAATGCTTCGATCGCGGCGCCGGCACCTTGGACGGCGGCTGGATCGGGCTGACCCCAATGGGCCTTCACGAAATCGCCGAACAGCACCGGGCACGTCTCGTTCGCGGCGTTGTCGCAGACGGTGATCACGATATCCAGCGGCGGCGCACCCTCTTCGGTGAAGTGATCCCACGACTTGCTGCTGAGGCCTTCGGTGGGGATACCGACCGCCTTGAGCTCATCGATCGCATAGGGATTGACGCGACCGGTTGGGTGGCTACCGGCGCTGAAGGCTTGGAAACGACCTTGGCCCAGATGGTTGAGGGTCGCTTCGAACAGAATGCTGCGGGCGGAATTGCCTGTGCAGATGAATAGAACGCGGCACGGATGCATGACGATCTCGCAGTGGTTTCTATAATTCCATAATGATAGAATCATCAAATCAACGCAATAGGAACCTATCTATGACGCTGCAGGATCTGCCCTACATTGCTGCCGATGTACTGTACACCCCGACCTTGGCCAAACTGGCGTTACCGGCGGATTCCAGCCACCCACCACGCATCTTGATCCTCTACGGTTCCCTGCGGCCTCAGTCGTTCAGCCGCAAGCTGGCGCTGGAAGCCGAGCGTATCCTGCGTCAGTTCGGTGCTGAGACGCGGTTGTTCGATCCGCACGAATTGCCGATCCTGGACAGCGTGGCAGCGAGCCACCCCAAGGTGCAGGAGTTGCGTGCGCTGTCGCTGTGGTCCGAAGGCCAAGTGTGGGTCAGCCCGGAGCGCCACGGCTCAGTGACGGGAGTCTTCAAGAACCAGATCGACTGGCTGCCGCTGAAAGAGGGCAGCGTACGCCCAACGCAAGGCCGTACCCTCGCCGTGATGCAGGTCAATGGCGGATCGCAATCCTTCAATGTTGTGAACGCATTGCGCGTGCTGGGTCGCTGGATGCGCATGGTGGTCATCCCGAATCAGTCGTCGGTCCCCAAAGCCTGGCAGGAGTTCGATGACGCCGGGAGAATGAAGCCTTCACCGTTCTATGATCGTGTCGTGGATGTGATGGAGGAGCTGTTCAAGTTCACCCTGATGGTGCGCGACCGCAGCGACTACCTCGTCGACCGCTATAGCGAGCGCAAAGGTGCGGCCGAAGCACGTGCCCTGTCTGTCGCCGCCGGCGTAGTAGAAGTGGCTGAATCTCAGCCGGCTCCGGTTATACAACCGGCCAAGGCCAAATGCTGTGCCAGCGGAACCTGCTGACCATGAACACCAACACACCGATGACCGCCACGATCTACCACAACCCTGATTGCGGCACCTCACGCAGTACGCTGGCTTTGATCCGGCATGCCGGTATCGAGCCGACCGTGATCGAATATCTCAAAACGCCTCCGAGCCGCGAAGAGCTGGTCGGGCTCATCGACGAAGCCATGCTCAAGCCGCGCGAAGCCCTGCGTGAAAAGGGAACACCCTTCGCCGAGCTAGGACTGGGCGCCCCCGGAATCACCGATGACACCATCATCGATGCCATGTTGAAGCATCCGATTCTGATCAATCGTCCCTTCGTCGTGACGACTCTGGGCACACGGCTATGTCGTCCCTCGGAGGTGGTGCTCGACATTCTGCCGCCGGTGACGCGCCCATTCGCCGAGGAAGACGGCGAAGTGGTGGTCAATGCCAATGGCAAGCGGGGTCTCTGATCAGGTCGTGTGATTTGCGGTTTCGGTTGGTGTTGCGTGCGGTTTGGGCACACGCTCTTCTTGCCTTAGAAAATCCAGTGTTGGGCAGCGCCCGCCACGCGGAGCACATGCGCAGTGGTCAGCGAGTTGCACGAGCTCGACTTCCAGTTGCTTCAGGTTTTCCAGTTTGCGGCGCACATCCAAGAGCTTGTATTCGGTCAAGCGGCGCGTCTGCTCGCAGGCTCGTTTACCTTTAAGTTGCAACAGCCCGGCAATCTCATCGAGCGTGAAGCCCATGCTCTTGGCGCGGCGGATGAATTGCAGTCGCGCCACGTCCGGCGGCCCGTAGCGGCGCACGCTGCCCAGCGGGCGCGCGGGCTCCTGCAGCAAACCGATACGCTGGTAATAGCGCACGGTCTCGACGTGCACATCGGCGGCCAAGGCCAGTCGGCCGATGGTGAGGGTGACAGGCATGCTTGACTCCGTAGTTGAGTACGGAGGTTAGTATGCGCGCATGAAGACGATACCCGCCAAACCCGTGTTCGCTGCCGTGGTTGCGGAAAACACCCAAGGCAGTAAAAAAACCGGTTCTGGCGCTCTGCTGGCCGGCGGCCTCGCCGCGCTCCTGGCGTCGACCTGCTGCCTCGGCCCACTGGTGCTGATCACCCTCGGGTTCAGTGGCGCCTGGATCGGCAACTTGACCGTGCTTGATCCGTACCGCCCGTACTTTATCGGCGCAGCGCTGATCGCCATGGTCTTCGCCTGGCGTCGCATCTACCGGCCCGCCATGACCTGCGCACCCGGTGACGTCTGCGCCGTGCCGCAAGTCAAGACGGCCTACAAAGTGTTGTTCTGGATCGTCGCGATCCTGGTGTTACTGGCGCTGACCTTCCCCTACGTCGCCCCGTTGTTTTATTGACCTGCCCGAGGATCCATCCATGAAGAAACTCGCCGCGCTCATCGCCCTTGCCACCGCCTTCACTGCACCTGCCTGGGCGGTCACGAAGACCGCCACCCTGTCGGTATCCGGCATGACGTGTGCCACGTGCCCCATTACTGTCAAGAAAGCGCTGTCCAAGATCCCCGGTGTCGAGAAGACCGAGATCCTGTTCGACAAGAAGGAAGCTGTCGTGACCTTCGATGACGCCAAGACCAGCACCCAGGCACTCGTCAGTGCCACGACCGATGCGGGCTACCCCTCCACCGTTAAGAACTGAAGCTTTCGAGGCTATTCCTGTGTCTCTTTCTAATCCTCTTACGCGCACGGCCGACAAAGCCGGCGTGATCGGTGCCATCGTCACGGCGATGGGCTGCGCGGCGTGCTTTCCCGCCCTCGCCAGCCTGGGTGCCGCCATCGGGCTGGGCTTTTTGAGCCAGTACGAGGGCGTGTTCATCCGTTACCTGTTGCCGCTGTTCGCTGTTATCGCCTTGCTGGCCAATGTGATCGGCGGACTTCGTCATCGGCAATGGCCACGGATGGTCCTTGGCCTGATCGGTCCCATCCTGGCGCTGGCGGCCGCCTTGCTCATGAGCACCATGGGGTTGCCCACGGCGTGGTTGCTCTATCCCGGTCTGGTGTTGATGGTCGCGGTATCGATCTGGGATCTGGTATCTCCGCCGGGGAAAATTCACGGCGGAGTGAACCAAGGCCAGACCTGTTGTTGAGTGGCCGCCATGGCCTTCCACTGGCGGTGTTCTTGGATCAAGCCCACGAATAGCCAGCGACCAGACCCCTCGGCATTACATCCGGAGATGAAACACATGAAGGCGTGGCTGATTGCCAAGAAAACCGATCTCATCACAGCGGCGATCGTCATGGGCATCGTGCTGCTGCTGGTCGTCGTCGTGCCCTATTGCTGTTGAACGGTGCAGTGTCGGTACCGTGGCGGTTTGCACTCCGACTTGCCGGCTTAACGGTGTGCGTTCTGTCTGAAACCCAAGCGACGGCACACCCTCATTTGCCAGGAACACCATGAACGAACAAACCCTCACCGTGACCGGCATGACTTGCGCGGATTGTGCTCGGCATGTCGAAAAGGCGCTCAAGACGCTACCTGACATCGTCGTGGCCGACGTCGCCTACCCGCAAGGCGTGGCGCACATCCGCAGCATCCAGCCCTTGAGTCTGGAGCAGCTCAACGCGACCTTGCCAAAGAACTACCGCGTCGCTGCAGCCCCATCAGCGCAGGTCGACACGCCCGCGGCCAAGCCATCCATGCTCAATCAGACATTGGACACGTTGGACAGTTTCCTCAAACCTCGTGACGGTGTCGGCACCAAGCCCGCTGATTCGGAGCAGCATCTGCACATCGCGGTGATCGGGACCGGTGGCGCGGCCATGGCCGGCGCGATTCGGGCCGCTGAGCGTGGCGCGCGAGTCACCGTAATCGAGCGCGACACGGTCGGCGGCACCTGCGTCAACACCGGTTGTGTGCCGTCCAAAATCATGATCCGCGCTGCCCACGTAGCCCACACGCGGCGCCACAGTCCGTTTGACGACGGTATCTCCGCGTCGGTTCCGGTGATCCGGCGCGACATTCTGTTGGCCCAGCAGCAGGCAAGAGTCGTGGAACTGCGGCAGGCCAAATACGAGCGCATCCTCGACGAGAATGCGGCAATCACGCTGCTGCACGGTGAAGCGCGTTTCATGGACGACCACACGTTGCGCGTGCGCCTCGCCGGAGGCGGCGAGCGCACGCTGGCGTTCGACCGTTGTCTGATTGCGGTGGGTGCCCGGCCAGCGCTGCCGCCGATTCCGGGCTTGGCCGGCACACCGTATTGGACCTCCACCGACGCGCTGGTGGCCAACACGATCCCGCCGCGACTGCTGGTGATCGGTGCGGCGGTGGTCGCTGCCGAGCTGGGTCAGACCTACGCGCGGCTGGGCAGCCAGGTGACGATGATCGCGCGCAGCGAGCTATTCTCCCACGAGGATCCGGCCATCGGTGAGGCCATCAGCCAGATATTTGCCGATGAGGGTATCCACGTGCTGCGTCAGACCCAGACCCGGTCGGTGCGCCACGAAAACGGCGAGTTCATTCTTGACACCACCGCCGGCGAGCTGCGTGGCGACGCCCTGCTGGTGGCCACCGGTCGCACGTCCAATGGCGACACGCTGGATCTGGCCAAGGCCGGCGTGCGCGTGGCAACAAACGGCGCCATCGAAATCGACGCGCAGTTGCGCACCTCGGCCACGCGCATCTATGCCGCTGGCGACTGCACCGACCAACCACAGTTCGTCTACGTCGCGGCGGCGGCCGGTACCCGCGCCGCAATCAACATGACCGGCGGCGCCGCCGCGCTGGACCTGTCGACCATGCCGACGGTGGTGTTCACCGAGCCGCAGATCGCAACGGTGGGATTGAGTGAGGCCAAAGCGCGCTCGAAGGGCATCGACATCGACAGTCGCACGCTCAGCCTGGACAACGTGCCACGTGCATTGGCCAACTTTGACACCCGCGGCTTCATCAAGCTGGTGGTCGAGGCCACCAGCGGCAAGCTGCTCGGCGTGCAGGCGGTGGCCGATGGCGCCGGCGAGCTGATCCAGACCGCAGCCATCGCGCTGCGCGCCGGGATGACGGTGACCGAACTGGCCGATCAACTGTTCCCGTACCTGACCATGGTCGAGGGGCTCAAGCTGGCCGCCCAGACGTTCAGCAAAGATGTCAAACAACTTTCCTGCTGTGCAGGTTGAAGGAGACCATGGCATGAAAGATCCATGCAAACAGCTGGGCGGTCCGCTCGACGCGCTGTTCGCCGCAGCCTGCTGCCTGGGCCTGCCGCTGCTGCTGAGCGCGCTGTCGGCGGCGGGCCTGGACTTTCTGGTCCGACGTGATCCTGATTTCGCTGCTGGTAACGCTTGTCGCGCTGAATTTGTGCCTGCTGTGGCGCGCCACCGGTGGGCATGCGCATCGATACCCGTTTGGCCTGGGCGTAGTCGGCGGCGTGCTGGCGGTGGTTGGTTTGTATATCGACCCGCTGGCGGCAGCGCTGGGATTAATCTTGCCGGTGGCCGCGAGTGTTTGGGATTTTTTCAACGGCCGACGTGCAAGGACCTGCACACGCTGAGCACCCATCCGATGGGCGCCGACCTGATCGGCAGGAGTTTGCCGTGAGCCAACAAAGTTATGACCTCGTCGTGATCGGCAGCGGCACCGCCGCAAATGTCATCGCGTTCAACTGCCGCAAGGCCGGCTGGTCGGTAGCCGTGATTGACCATCGTCCATTCGGCGGCACCTGCGCATTGCGCGGCTGCGACCCGAAGAAGATGCTGATCGCCGCCACCGAGGTGATCGACGGCTTCGCGCGCATGGGCGCCATTGGCACGGTGTGGGGCGACATCCACATCGACTGGGCCGCGCTGCAACGGCACAAGCGTTCGTTCACCGATCCGGTGCCGGAAAAGCGCGAACACGCCTACGCCGAACATGGCATCGACGCCTACCACGGGCGCGCCCGTTTCAGCGGGCCGAACACGATCGTGGTGGGGGACGCCACACTCAGCGCGCGGCACATCGTGATTGCGGCCGGCGTGGAACCTGAGCAGCTGCCGATCGAAGGTGCAGGACACCTGGCACTGAGCGACGATTTCCTCGAGCTCGAAGCGCTGCCCCGGCGCATCATCCTGGTCGGCGGCGGCTATATCGGCTTCGAATTCGCCCACATCGCGGCGCGCGCCGGCGCCCAGGTGACCGTACTCAACCGCAGCGCGCGTCCATTGGCAGGCTTCGATCCGGACCTGGTGGGATTGCTGCTCGGGCGCACCCGCGCACTCGGCGTGGACGTACGCCTGGATCACGAAGTGAAAGCGGTACGCAAGCGCGGCGATGTTTTCGAGGTTGACGCACAGCACGCGGATGGCCGTGTGACGATGACCGCCGACCTGGTGATTCACAGCGGCGGTCGCGCGCCCGCACTGGAAGCGCTCGACCTGGACGCTGCCGGCATTGCGCATGAGCACGGCAAGTTGCGCCTGGATGAGCATTTGCACAGCACGACCAACGCAGCGATATATGCCGCCGGCGATGCAGCCGGTGGGCCATTGCCGCTGACCCCGGTGGCCGCGCTCGAAGCCCGCACAGTGGTCGACAACCTGTTGCATGACAAGCACACCACGGTCGACTACACGGGCATCCCCAGCGCCGTATTCACCCTACCGACGCTGACCCGCGTCGGCCTGCTGGAGGCAGAAGCGAAGGCGCAAGGCCTGCGCTACAAGGTCGCCCACGCCAGCGTACCCGGCTGGTTCACCGCCCGCCGCGTCAACGAGCCGTGCTATGGCTACAAGGTGCTGGTGGAGGAGGGCAGCGAGCGCATCCTCGGCGCCCACCTGATCGGTCCGGACGCGGCCGAGGTGATCAACCTGTTCGGTTTCGCCATGCGCAGCGGGCTCGGTGCCGACGCGATCCGGCACGCCACCTTTGCCTACCCCACCGCAGCATCGGATATTGAATCCATGTTGCCGTGACGCAGGGTCTTCAGCGACGGTCGCCGTCCAGTGATTCGAGAATCGGACAACCGTCTTTGCTGCCGGCGCACAGGTTCAACAGCAAACGCAGCTCGTTGCGCAGCAGGCGCAACGACTTCAGCCGGGTTTCCACCTGGGCCAGTTTTTCGCCGGCCACACGGCGCACATCGGCTCGCGCCTGCTGCGGGCGTTCGCGCAAATGCAGCAGGTTGCCGATCTCGGTCAGCGAAAAATTCAATGCGTGCCACCCGCCCGCGCTGTGCCTTCACGGCTTCGTAGATCTGGCGCAGCGGGCCCTGCGCCTCGTCCTCGCGAATTTCGTCGATCCATCCCACTATGCATTCCTCTTTGATGTGTTGCCTTGGTCGCGGCCTGCTGCTCGCGCAGCGTATGCCAGCGCGGCACCGAGATCGGGCAGTGCGGGGATGTTCAACCAAGAGTATTCCGGCGGTCGGCCAGCGCGGTTGATCCACATCGCGCCCCATCCGCACGATGCTGCGCCGGCGGCATCCCAGCCGTTGGATGAGTGGAACGCGATGGATGCTGGGGGAACTCCAAACGACTTCGCTGCCGCGGTATAGACCTTCACATCCGGTTTGAAGACACCGACCGCATGCGCCGAGTAGACAACGTCGACCAGATCGTCCAGACGCGCAGCGCTGAGGGCTGTCGCCAACATCGACTCGGTCGCGTTGGAAAACACTGCCACCCGCACGCCAAGCGATCGATAGGCAGCCAGCGCGTCGCGTACCTCGGGATAGGCATCGAGTTCACGGTAGGCGTTCAACAGTGCGGAACGCAGGGTGGCATCACGGTAATTGAATCGCGCCATGGCGTAATCGAGTGCCTCTGCGGTGATTTGCCAGAAGTCGGCATAGCGTTGCATCAGGCTGCGAGTCCAGCTGTATTCCAGCTGCTTCAGTCGCCACAGCTCGGACACCTGTTCGGCATCGGGACCCATTCGATCAGCCAGTCTGGCCACTGCCGAATGCACATCGAACAGTGTGCCGTAGGCATCGAACACAGCAATGGTGGCGGCGGACATGGTCAGTGGATCTCCCTCAACTGGTTGTGACGCGGATGGGCTAGTCGTGCGTCAGGCGTGTGTGCGCGCCCGTCGCCCGTCGATCGTCAGGCTGTCGGTATCACGCAGCAAGTAAAGTGCGAGGCACGCCGCCAACATCGGCCAAGCGGTAAAGAACAGCAGGTTCGCGCCCTCATGCGGGTGCAGGTATTGCTGCCATGCAGACAAGGTGGAGCCGGCATGCAACAGCAGCACGGCGCCATACGAGACGCGGCGCGCAAATCCGGTGACAAAAGCCAGCAGCAGCAACAGTTCGAGTACACCAAGGATGACGAATGCAGACGCGCCGAACCCACCCAGGGCGTAGAAGTTGGCGAATACGCCAGCGGCGTGCTCGGGGTGGGGGAACTTGTCCACAGTCCACATCAACATCACCATCACCAGGAACACGGTCAGTCGCATCCCAAGCAGTGACAGACTCAGGCGTTTTGCAGCGTTCATGAGCTAACTCCGCCGAAGGCGGAATGCGAGCGACGGTAGCGCAGATGAGGTCATCTGGTTGTGGCGGTGTAGTGAGTGAGCAACCAGCAGCGCTTGCTTCGAAGCGTCACCTGTTCTGGCATCTCAGTTGCGATCCACCAGAACCTCGCTGATCTGGATCACCGGAGCGATATTGGTGAAGTTGGTCAAGTCCTGCATGAGTTCGGCAGTGTGCGGGCCGAAACCTTCCTGGAAGGCTTCGACCGAGTCACAGAATATGTGGCTGATACCGATATAGGTCGGTGACGTGCCGGGCGATCCACCAGCCAAGCCCTGGTCCACCGTGTAAAACCGGCAACTCTCGCCCATCCGCCTCTTTACGAGCGGCATATGCGCGTTGCAGTAATACGCATGGTCGAATCGCGCGCCCGGAGTATGGGGGTACATCACACTTATCTTAATCATTTTCTTCTTGGCCATGTTGAGAGAGGAATGCCTCACACCGGTCATGACTCGTTCCGTGGTCGGTCGTGACCTGCGTCTGCATATTGCCTGTCGGTGCAAGCGCGGACACGCATGCTTTTGCATGCACTCGATGCAATCGACTCGGATAAGCCGCCCTTGAGGTGGTGGCTTATCCAGGCGGACGGTGCTTACTTGGACGCGATGATGGCGTCCTTCGCTTCCTTAGTACTTACGACGTCATTCGCAATCATCTGGAAGTTTGTCAACGCAGCGGCGTAGCCGTCCAGTCCGGGCAATTGCGCGGCGGCGGTGGCGTCCTTCACCACTTCAACTTCAAAGCCCTGCTCCAGCAGGTAGCGCAAATGGCTTTCGACGCAAAGGTTGGCCGACATGCCCGCAAGAATCACTTTCGAGATACCGTGCTTGCGAAGCTGCAGCACTAGGTCGTTGGTTTCCGGCCCATAAACCTTGTGCGGGCTGGTGACGATGGTCTTGCCGTCATTGATGTACTTTTTGTACTGGGGCATCCAGTCGGCGCCGGAATTCTCGAACCCCTCCAGGTTCAGCGGGCCTTTGCGGTCAAACATGCCCATTTTGTGCATCGCCACTTCCAGCGGCCCGCCAAATTTCCAGTGGTGGTCCCACGGGTAGTAGTAGTGCGGCGAGATCAGCACCTGCATGTTGCTGTCTTTGGCGGCCTTGAACAGGGTGTCAAGGTTCTCGACGGTGTGATTTGCCTGAATGCTCTTGCCCACCAGAGCCCATGTCACCCCCTTGGGGCTGAGGAAATCGACTTGCGGATCAATGATCACCAGTGCCGTATTGGCCCGGTCGACCTGCATGGTTGTTTTGGGTAGTTGGGCATGGGCCGGGATGGCCGCCATTCCCAGTCCCGCGGAAATCGCGACGATGGCGATGGCTTTTTGCAGGTAATACATGGTTTTCTCTCCAGTTTTCCGATTCGTTCTAAGTGGACCTGAATTCACGGCCGGCACGGCCACGCCCTTCCGCTGCCCGACTGGTGAAAGCCACGGCGTAGGGTTTAATCCGCGCGGAAGCGCGTGGCGATTGCGAATTGCCGTCGAACTAGGCCTGGCGCTTCCACGCCTCGCCGGAAAACTCGACGTTGGTGGGAGTCCCCATCAGGTGATTGGCGTAGTTGCTGAGTGTCTTCATCGTCACACCGAGTACGACTTCCAGCGCCTGCTGATGCGTGAAGCCGGCTTTGAAAAAGGCTTCCAGTGGCGCGCCGATGACCCAGCCACGCTCCTTCACCATGGTGCGGGTGAACACAGACAGTGCCTGCAGCCGCGCGTCCGGCAACGCGGTGCGGTTGCGCAGCGCGTCGACGACGGCATCGGGGGCCTTGGCCATCTTGCGCGCGATCATCGAGTGTGCAGCGACGCAGAATTCACAGCCGTTTTCTACGCTGACCGTCAACAACACCACCTGACGTTCAATCGGGTTGAACGAGGTCTTGTCCAACAGTGCGCCGAGGCTCAGATAGGCTTCCAGAGCCGCTGGCGCGTTGGCAAGGTTGGCGTACAGATTGGGCACGAACCCCATCTGCTTCTGGGCGCCCTGTAGCAGCGCGCGCGCTGCCTCGGGAGCGGAGTCGGGGGTGTGCAAGGTAAATTCGCTCATGGGTGGTACTCCCTCATTGGATAGGCGGCCGGTCGCATGTCGCTAAGGCCATGGACATACTTTGGCAGTGAGACAGCGCTGTAACCATGCCCGCAGCGCGCGCATGCTTGTCTGGGCGTCTTGATTGATCGGGAGCGGCTGTGGACGAATTGAGTGCGTTGATGCGCCATTTGCACTTGCAAACGCGCGTATTCCATCAGTCCACCCACTGTGGACAGTGGGTGGTTGATGGCGAGTACGAGCGCAAGGCGATGTTTCATCTGGTGGCCAGCGGTCGCTGCGTAATGCACTACGGCGAGGCATCCAACGAGGTGATCTTGCACGCTGGTGACGCGGTGTTGTTCAACCGCCCGCAGGACCACTGCCTGATCGCCTCGCTGGATGACGCTAGCGACGCGACGACGTTGTTGTTGTGTGGCTACTTCGAGTTCGAATCGCCGCTGGCGGAGATACTGCTGGCGTCGTTGCCGGCGCAGATGTTGCTGCGCCGCGAGCCGAGTCCGCATAGTGGATCGTCCGGCGCCCCGGCGGCCTTGCTGCAACTGATCATTGCCGAAGCGGAAGCCGGCGGTCCCGGTGCCGTGGTCTTGATGGACAAGCTTGCCGATGCGCTGTTCATGTACGCACTGCGGCAATGCCTCGCGGCAGGCACCGTCAAGCAGGGGCTTCTGACTGCAATTTCCGACCCTCATCTGGGCCCCGCGCTGCTGGCCTTGCACCACGCTCCGCAGCAAGCGTGGACGGTCGCCACACTTGCCGACACGGTGCATCTGTCACGTGCCGCGTTCGCGCGTCGCTTCGCGCAATCGGTGGGGACATCCCCGATCGACTATGTCACGGCCTTGCGCATGCAACAGGCACACGCGGCGCTGGCGGAGCGTGGCGTCAGTGTGGCCGAGGCAGCGGTGATTGCCGGCTATGCGACCGAGGCGGCGTTCAGCCGTGCCTTCAAGCGCTTCCACGGGCGTTCGCCAGGCGCGCTGCGCACGTCGTGATACAGCGCTGAATCCGATCGGTGGTTGGTCTGCTCTATACCAGTGAGAACGTTGTACAGCGGGCACATCAGTTCACGGCCACTCCCCCGCGTGAACACGGGCCGTGAATCCCTGGCTTGCTCAGCCCGCTGTACGCGTCCTCACTTGCCCGATTCAATCGATCCAGTCGTGCGCGAGCAGCTGCTGGAGATCGCCGATCGCTGCTCGGTGCACCGGGCGCTGAACAGAGAGATCGAGATTCGCACCCGTGCAGGAAATGGCGACGCGCTGGACACGTTCTCGCAAGAGCGTCACGCAAGCCCGCCGGATATCATCGATAAAACTTGAACCTGGAGAAAATCATGCGTGCCATCTGGAAAGACAGCGTCATCGCTGAAAGCGACCACACCGTTTTGGTCGAGGGCAATCACTACTTCCCACCGGAGTCGCTCAAGCGTGAGCATTTCCATGACAGCAGTCAGCAGTCTGTATGTCCTTGGAAAGGTACGGCCAGCTATTTCGATGTGGTCGTGGGCGAGGAGGTCAATCCCGGAGCAGCTTGGTATTACCCGGAGCCCAAATCGGCGGCAGCGGAAATCCGGGGTCATGTTGCGTTCTGGCAAGGCGTGACCGTGCAAGCCTGACGCGGGACGACAGCCCGGAGCGCACCGCGAATCCCTCGCAAAGGCGCATCAGCAGTTCGGTAATCGGCCATTGGCGTCGGCGCTGTACGGGATGGCTGTTGCTCGGCGTCGCCCTGTGCGGGTTGACGGGATGCGCCACCCGTGTGTGGAACACGCGGATCAAGCCGGTCGGGGTGGAGGATCGCTACGAGTTCAGCACGCGCTTCGCACACGCTTCCCGCGACACCTTTGTCGTGCTGGCCTTCTCCGGTGGTGGCACGCGCGCGGCGGCCTTCAGCTACGGCGTGCTGGAAAAGCTGCGCGAGACCGTCATCGCGGTGGACGGGCAACCGACACGGCTGCTGGATCTGGTGGACGTCATCACCTCGGTCTCGGGCGGTAGCTACACCGCCGCGTATTACGGCCTGTTCGGCGACCGCATATTTGACGGCTTTCCCTCCCGCTTCCTGTATCGCAACTGGCAGGGTGAGCTGGTGGGTCTGCTGCGGCGACCCGATCATCTGCTCTCGATCGCCAATGCCTATTACAACCGCAGCGATCTGGTCGCGGCCCACCTCAGTCGCACGCTGCTCGTTGGCAAGACGTTCGCCGACATGTCGTCGGCCGGCCTGCCAATGATCATCCTCAATGCCAGCGAGCTGAACAACGCCACTACCTTTTCCTTCATCCAGCCGCAGTTTGATTTCCGGTGCTCAGATCTGTCGACCTACCCGGTGGCCAACGCGGTGATGGCCTCGGCGACGGTGCCCGGGCCGTTCGCGCCGATCGCACTGCGAAACTACTCCGATTGTCCGCAACGCCATAAACCGTGGGTGGCGCAATCGCTGGCGCACGACGACCTGCTGGCGTGCCGCTACGCCGTGGCGTTGGCCTTGTCGCGCTACGACGATTCGAAAGAGATGCCGATACTGCGCCTGGTCCACGGCGGCGTGACCGACAATCTCGGCGTGCGCGGCTCGATGATGAGTCCGGTGGCGCAGTACGGCAACGTGCCGGACATGACCGGCGCATTCACGCTCGAACAACTGCGTCGCGTGCGGCACGTGCTGGTCGTCGTCGCCAATGCGCAGGTCTATGCGCCCTATTCATGGTCGGAGAGCGGCCGCGGGCCAATCCTCACTGACACCGTGCCCGCCTCGTTCGATGTCGCGCTGGGCATTCTCAACAATGAGACTGCGGCGTTGGCGAAGGGTGGCTTTCTGATGTGGGCGCAACACGTCAACGCGATGCGCGCGCCGACCGCGCCCAAGGTGAATGTGAACTTTGCCGTACTGACCTTCAACCAGATCACGGACCCCGTCGCGCGGCAGCGCTTCAACGCGATGCCGACCACGTTTCATTTGCATCCCGACCAAGTCGATGCGTTGCGTGCCCTGTCTGCCCGGTTGTTGATGCAGGCACCGGAGTTTCAGGGGTTCTTGCGTGAACTGCGCAGCGATGCGGCGGAAACAGCCGCCCCGGCCATCGATGCGAAAGCCGAAGTGGATTCGGTGCCACTCAGGTGATGGCGCCTGACCGGTGACAAGGATGTCCCGGCATGTCGCGTTCGCCTCGCAGCCAACGCCACGAATCGAGCGCGTCGAACACCAGCGACACGCCGTTGACGGCCAGCAGCAGGGTGGCAAGCGCAATTTCGGCCCCTGTGGGTGGCAGCGCGCCGATCACGCCTGACAGCCGTGGCGCCAGCGCGATTTCCAGCGGTATCCAGGCCAGCAGGTGCGGCAGCGACGCGGCCGACTGCCGCGAAGCAAGCACTTCGGAATGTAGCCGCGACTCGCTTGCCGAACAGTCGGGTGAGTTGCACGCGTGGTCGTGGCGTTGTCCCTAGGATGTAGCCGAACGGCTTCCGGGGTTGGGCTGACTGGAAGTCATTTCCACCATCGCGAGAGTTGGACCAGAGCGCCATCGGCGTTGGTCCGGGGCGGTTCTCGTCCGATTGGCTGTCTGCGCGATCCTTGCCTGGTGCCGAGACGCGTGTTCAGCCCGACCAGAGCTGCGATGCTATGGCAGCAATGGGTTTTGAATCCTTTGCACCCGGCGGATGCTCCATAAGTCGGAAATCACCCATAACACGCGGCGACCCTGTCGCAGGAACGAGGACAGCATGCGGCACGATCCACTGCTTGTAGAAGCAGCCCGACAAGGCGACATGGCTTCGTTGGAACTGTTGCTGGGCCATTGCCGGCCGGACCTGCAGCGCATTGCACAGAGCCAGTGTTCCAGTAGTGTGGACCCGGATGATGCCGTGCAGGAATCGCTGCTGCTGATCTATCGGCGCATCGGTGCGTTGCGCACGGTGGCGGCGTTTCCGGCGTGGACGTTTTCAATCGTGCGTCGCGAATGCCACCGCCTCTGGCGCGCCATGCATGGCGAACTGGCCATGGAGAACGAAAAGCTGCCAGCGCAGGTATACACAGATCACTTTGGACTGCGCGGCGATCTGGCGGCAGCGATCCAGTCGCTGCCGGAGAAATACCGCGAGGCGATTATCCTGCGTGATTTTGAGGAATTCTCGATCAGCGAGATTGCCGACCAGTTGCTGTTGACCCGGCCGGCCGTAAAAAGCCGCATCCACCGCGGCCGGCAAATGGTGCAGGAGTACCTGAAAGGCTGATGGCGTATCGATTCGCAACGACAGGCAACGCGACCAGCGCTGCAGCGAGCGACCCCGGCGCGCGATCTTCGCGCGGGTACGCTCAGGCTGACCGTGCCGCGGATCGGTTGGTCGGGCCGTGTCGGACGGGGCGGGGCGTGATCGATCGTCGCGTAACCACAACCGCCGAGTCAGCGAAGACCAGAGAGGATAGTCTGGTGACGGGTGATTCATGCGGCACAGGTTGCCCCAGTTCGGGTATACGCGCCGGCTCACCGCAAGTACAAATCGTCCGCGCGCAGCATCTATTGGCTGGCCCACCATCAACGATTTCCCAGGCGCTCCCATCGCATGACAGGTAGACACACACCGATTCGCTGGCTGATCGGCATCGTGCTGTTGGGCGCGGTAGTGGCGTTCTTTGCACTGGGTTTGCAGCACCAGCTCAGCCTTAAGATCCTGAAGGCGCGGCAACAGGGTCTGGATGCCTGGCATCAGGCTCATTCGCTGTTGCTCGCGGCCGGCTTCTTGCTGCTCTAACGTGTTTGGTCCCGTGCGATTCTCTCTCCGCCCGGGCCGACTCGCGTTTGAGCGTGGCCATCTCCTGATCCCGGGGGACACCTGGGCCAATGAAAGCCTTGGTCTTGTCGGTCTCCAACTCTCGTCGCCAACGGCCACTGGCAACGTGGTTCGAATGAGAACACTAGCGGACTGCTGCGGCAGTACTTTCCCAAAGGGATGGATCTCTCGAACGTGTCGCAAGCCAAACGCGAAGCAATGGATCGAAAGTTGAATGAACGCCCCAGGAAAACGCTAGGCTATGTGGCACTAGCGGAGTTGTATCGGCAAACCGTTGCGTCGATCGGTTGAATCCGCCACCCGTTGCGGTCATACACGACGGTCCGCTTTCCTGCAGCTGAAGCCTTATGCTGGCGTCGTGGAAGGGCGATGAGTCCGTCCTGCGTCAGCGCAGCAACCCACGCGAAACAGCCTCCATGATTCCCGGGCAGAAGGTTCGCGCTACCCGTGAATCCTTTTGCCGCCTGACGGCCTCTATGGGGTACTGGGGCCATTCCGGTCCTATCCATGGAGACAAATTCATGAACAGCACCCAACTTCTCAAGACCGCCCTGACCTGTGCCGCCACCCTCGGCATGGCGTCAGTAGCTTCGGTTGCGCTCGCGCAGAAACCGATGATGCAAATGACGCCGCAAATGATGCAGATGCAGCAGCAAAAAACCATGACGATGATGAAGAAGATGAAATATGCGACCTGCTACGGAGTCAACGCTGCCTACAAGAATGACTGCCAGTCACCAGGCCATTCCTGTGCCGGCCAGGATTCCAAGGCCAGCGATCCGCAGGCCTTCGTCGCCATGCCCGCAGGGCTGTGCACGAAAATCGCCGGCGGCAGCCTGACCAAGGCCTGAGCGTCACCCCGTGACGAATCGAGCCGCCACGGGCGTGCAACCGATGCCGGTCGCAGTCGGCATCGGTCTGCGCGCGCCCCACGTCACGCGTGTGCTGATCGAGCGCCCACGCATCGCATGGCTGGAGACGCACAGCGAGAACCTGTTCGCTGCCGGTGGCGGCCTGCATCACGCCATGGAACAGATCCGTGCCAACTACCCCTTGAGCCTGCACGGTGTTGGATTGTCGCTGGGTTCCGCCGATGCGCTGGATAGCACCCACCTGCAACGGTTGAGATCGCTAGTAAACCACTACCAACCGGAGCTGGTGTCGGAACACTTGTGCTGGGGTGCGATCGGCGGGCGCCACAGTAATGATCTGCTGCCCATGCCGTTCACCGAAGAAGCGGTGACCTTGATGGTGTTGCGGATCGGGCAGGTGCAGGACACTCTGAAGCGCCAGATCCTGGTCGAGAACGTCTCTACGTATCTGCGCTTTCGTGGCGGCGAATACACCGAATGGGAATTTGTGACCGAAGTGGTACGGCGCAGCGGCTGCGGCCTCCTGTGCGACGTCAACAACATCTACGTCAACAGCGTCAACCACAGTTTCGATCCGCACGTGTATCTGCGCTCGCTGCCACGCGAAGCAATCCAGGAAATTCATCTGGCCGGTTTCACCCGCAAAGAGGGCCTTCCGGTGCCACTG
Source organism: Rhodanobacter sp. FW510-R10 (assembly GCF_058781105.1). NCBI lineage: Bacteria > Pseudomonadati > Pseudomonadota > Gammaproteobacteria > Lysobacterales > Rhodanobacteraceae > Rhodanobacter > Rhodanobacter sp. FW510-R10. Next base: position 2,555,435 of record NZ_JBYSWL010000001.1, read on the forward strand.
TTGATCGACTCGCATAGCCGCCCGGTGGATGCGGCAGTATGGGATTTGTACGCCGAGGCGATCGAGCTGTTCGGCCCGACGCCGACTCTGATCGAATGGGATCAGGACATCCCCGAGCTCGAGGTATTGCTGGACGAGGCGGCCCACGCGCAGAAGGTGCTGGATGCAAGCTGTATCAGTACTGTCTGAACTTCAACGGCGTTTCCTCGCGGCGCTTTACGACGACACCACGCCCGGTCCGGTCGAGACGATAGCCGGCAATGGACTGGAACCGTCCGCTCGCTTGCGCATCTACCGCCACAGTTGCAACGAGATTCAGACCGGTGCGCTGCGCGCCGCCTACCCCGCGGTACTGGCCGTGGTCGGTGCGGCGTTCTTTAATCAAACCGCACGCGACTACCGTCACGCGCATCCGTCGATGCACGGCAACCTGCAAGGCTTTGGTGCTGACTTTGCTGACTATCTGGAATCGCTTTCATCGCTTTCCGGGTTCCTTTACGTGCCTGATGTCGCGCGGCTGGAATGGCAGCGCCAGTTGAGTGCGCTCGCGGCCGATGCCGAACCGGTCCCGCCGGAGGCCGTCGCACAGCAACAGGTGCACACCGACGGATCGCTCAAGATTGACCTGCACCCGGGTGTCCACTTGCTTGCCAGCCGGCATCCGGTGCTAACGATCTGGCGCTACGCGACAGCCCCGACACCCGCAGGCCTGCAATTGACGGGTGCTGGCGAACAAGTGGTGTTGTGGCGCGAGGGCGGTGAGGTCGCGATGGCCACGCCGGATGCTGCCAGCTTCGCCTGCGTCGACGCGTTGTCGCGTGGCAAGTCCGTGGGGCTCGCGCGCGCCGTGGCGCTTGCCATTGACCCTAACTTCGATTTACCAGCGTGTCTCGACAATCTGGCAGGGCACCGATTAATCGTTGCCCTGTACCCAACCGCCCCGAACGAGGAACCCGTGCCATGCCACTGATACAACGCCTGACCGATGACTACGCCCGTGGCGCCGACTGGCTCGCCGCCTGGGTTGGCCCGTTCACGCTTTTGTTCCTGCGCATCTGGGTGGCACTAGCTTTCTGGCACGCCGGCGTGGTCAAGTTCGAAGACCCGATGGGCACGCGGTTTCTGTTCAACGTGATGTATCAGGTGCCGCTGCTGCCGTCAGATTTCGCGGCGATGCTGGGCACCTGGATCGAACTTATCGTGCCGTGGTTCATCGCCTTCGGCCTGCTCGGTCGGCTGTCAGCGCTGTTCCTGTTCGTCTACAACATCATCGCGTTCGCCTCGTTCCCGGCCCTGTGGCCACACGGTTTCTGGACGGGGCTGTTCAACACCTCGGACTTCGCCGACCACAAGATCTGGGGCTTGATGCTGCTGGCCGTGATCGCGCAGGGACCGGGGCGGTTGTCGCTGGATGCATTGTTCATGCGTATCGGTAAGACCCTTGGCCTGCGCCGCAGCACGCGGGAACCCACGTTGTAGTGGCTGCCTTGCACGGCGACCTAGCCATGGCAGGCGCTCCCACACGGGTCCGTGACATCGGCGCTTCGTACACAGTTGTGGCGCGTGCGGCGTGGATGTTCGGGGTAGTTACGCCCGCGGTGCGTCAGCATGAGTGTTGGGGTCGACGGCAACCAGACCCGCGTGTGGGTGATCATGGCCACCCCAGGTGTCGATTGGTGCGTGCCGCCGGCTGCTGCAGATGCGATCGGTATGGTAGGCAATTCAGCCGGTCTGCAGTGAAGCGATCACGGATGGACGGAATCGCCGCGCTGGCACCGGTGGACATCTACGCCGCTGGTGATTGCACCGACCAGCCACAGTTCGTCTACGTGGCGGCGGCGGCCGGCACGCGCGCGGCCATCAACATGACCGGTGGTGAAGCGGTGCTGGACTTGACCACTATGCCAGCGGTGGTGTTCACCGAGCCCCAGGTCGCGACCGTGGGCCTATCGAGCCACGACGCTCACGTGGTGGCCGCGAATCTCCTCAAAGGCAATCATCGGAAACCGGATTATCGAGGCTTGCCGAGCGTCGTCTTCACCATCCCGCCCATGGCGACCGTGGGGCTGAGCGAAGCCACAGCTCGCGAACGAGGACTGAAGTTCAAAATCAAATAGCAAAAGGCCTCGGACTGGTTCACGGCACGCCAAGCGGCAGAGCCCGTCTACGGATTCAAGGTGTTGGTCGACGAGGCCAGCGATCGTATATTGGGCGCCCATCTCGTGGGTCCGTATGCCGAAGACGCCATCTATCTCTTCGCACTCGCGATCCGCCACGATCTCACCGCTGCGGACCTGAAGAGCACGATATTCGCTTACCCAACCGGCGCCTTCGACATTGGTTACATGCTCTGAGCATTCGCCTTAGAAATGGCGCCTAGCCCGGCAGGGGCTTCGCGATCGTGTGTTGCTTGTCCAACAGATGGAGGAGCGGATCACCTGAAAGGTATCGAGACCGATAGCCGCACGCTTTCACTCGACAACATGCCGCGGGCATTCGTCAACTTCGACACCTATGGGTTTATCAAGCTGGTCGCCGAGGCCGGCAGCGGCCGGCTCATCGGTGTGCAGGCAGTCACACCAGAAGCAAGCGAGATCATTCAGACCGCCGCACTGGCCATCCGGGCACGCATGACGGTGCAGGAACTTGCTGACCAGTTGTTCCCGTACCCGAATCGAAGCGCATCGCCGGACAGGAGACTGCCCACTGGCAGTTTCAATGCAGCCGCAATGCGTCACTGCGCCCATCTGCGGAGTGCTTTGGGTGGGTGCGTCGCGTTGACTGATGAGCGATTCGCTGATCGTCGACGGCCGATGTCGTGCGCATGTCTTCGTCAGCCGACAATCTCCTCTTGACTTTGGGGTGCACTCCAAGGTGCAGCATGCACATAACGCGGCACCGCTTGGCAGAGCGCCTACACAAGACAAAGCGCCGATCGCGGCTAATCGAAAGGAGTCATTCATGAGAAACAGGATCGATTTTACCGTGATCGGCGACGAGCGAATCCACTGCGGCGGTTGCGAAACCCGCATTCACTTTGCACTGCAGCGCATGCCGGGTGTACGGCATGTGGCCGCGGATGCTGAGACCCAGCGAGTCGCGGTCACACTTGATCCGGGATTGCTGACTGCGGATCAAATACAGGCGCGGCTCAAGGAGCTTGGGTTCGATACCGAGGTGGCATCATGACAGCTACAACGACCGTTGAAGCCGCTCCGCCTTTCTGGAGCGAAGAACCCTCCAATCTGCCTGGCCGGCGGCGCATCCGCGCGCGCATCGGTGGACTGCATTGTTCGCTCTGCACTGGCACGATCGAAAAGGCGCTGGGCAAGCGACCCGGCGTTGACAAGGTCGCGGTAAGCCTGACCCACGAACAGGCGCTGATCGAGTACGACCCAAACGTGGCCCGCGCCGAGGATCTGCTGCGGACGCTCAAGGAAATTGGCTATACGGTTTCCGATCCACGCAAGCTGCGTCCGTACGATGAAGAAGAACACGCGCTGGTGCGCGAGCGTGGCCGCTTCCTGACCGCCCTGACGGCCAGCATCGCCTCGATGGGTCTGGTCGGCTACCCGGTCGACAGCGCCTGGTTTGTGCTTTGCATGTTTTCTCTCGTGAGCCTCGTCGCATTCGCCTTCGTCGTGTTGCGCGGCTACGGTCTGCAGCGTGCGCTGGCTGGCACGGCTCTGCTCGCGGCGTTCGGCGCAACGATCTATTACTTCAAGCTGCGTAGCACGTTCGGCGCGTCTGTCCCCTGGCTTACCGGCGCGCTCGCGCTGGTGCTCATCTTCGGGGTGGGCCAACACATTGTGAGAATGGCGTTCATGGCGCTGCGGCGTGGCATTCTCAACCAGCACGTGCTGGTGGAGTTCGGGGCCTTCGCAGGGCTGGCGGGTGGGTTGATCGGCTTGGCATTACACCCCGTAGGCTATCCGACGGAAGCGTTTTTCGCGGTGGTGGTGATGGTGCTCAGCTATCACATCTTTTCCGAATGGCTGTCCCTGATTGTCAAAACCCGCAGTTCGCAGGCGGTCAAGAAGCTGTTGGACCTCGAACCTGACGTTGCCTGTCTCGTCCGAGATGGTCAGGAACGCGAGGTGCCGCTCGAACAGGTGCGCGTCGGCGACCTGGTACGTATCCGCCCAGGCGGTCGCGTGCCGGTTGACGGCCAGGTCGAATCGGGTGAATCGGACGTGGACGAATCGCTCGTCACCGGTGAGCCGCTACCTGTCGAGAAGCGCAGCGGAGACCGGGTCGTGAGTGGCGCGCTGAACGGACACGGCACGCTGCTCGTGCGTGTCAGTGTAGTCGGGGAAGACAGTTTTCTCAGGCAGGTGATTCGCAGCGTCGAGGACGCCCGCGCCCTTAAACCCGGCTTACTGCATTTGGTGGACCGCGTGCTGCGCGTGTACACACCGCTCGTGCTGTTCATCGCCGCCGCCGCGGCCCTGTTCTGGCTCGTCGGTCCTCTGCTGATCGGCGCCACGCCAGATCTGCAGCGCGCTGTGTTTGCGGGCCTCAGCGTGCTGGTCATGGGCTACCCGTGCGCGGTGGGGATTTCGGCCCCACTGTCGATCGTTCGCGGGGCAGGCGAAGCGGCCGAACGCGGCGTGCTGATGCGCACCGGCGAAGCGTTTCAGGCGCTGCGACGCGTGAACCGCGTGGTGTTCGACAAGACCGGCACGCTGACCGAAGGCCGCCCCGCGTTGCGGCATATCGCCGCTACGACTGGCACCGAGGACGAACTGCTCGCGCTTGCCGCAGCGGTAGAGGCTTTTTCTGAGCACCCACTCGCGCGGGCGGTGGTGGAGGAAGCGTTTAAACGTGGTCTTGCACTGCCTGAAGTCGAGGGATTCCGAGCCATCACCGGCCAGGGCGTCCGCGCGCAGTTGAGCACGACAACGCTGCTGGTCGGCAGCCCGTCGTTTCTCGCGGCCGAAGCCGTCGATCTCGCGGCCCAGCACGAACGCATCAATGAGCTGGAAGCACCCGGATTGACCGTGATTGGCGTGGCGCGCAACGGCGTTCTACTCGGTCTGCTGGCGCTAGGCGATGCACTGCGGCCCGACGCGGCCGACACTGTGCGTCGCCTGCACGCACTCGGTATCCGCACCAGCCTGATCACGGGCGACAACGAACAGGCGGCACACCATTTCGCTCGTGCCGCCGGGATCCAGGAAGTGCATGCACGTGTGCTGCCGGCCGGGAAAGCCGTCTTGATCCGGGAGCTGCAGAAGGATGCGCGGGTGGCGATGGTTGGCGACGGCATCAACGACGCACCGGCACTGATGCAAGCCGATGTCGGCATTGCCTTCGGCAGCGGCGCTGACATTGCGATCGAGTCAGCCGACGTAGTCATCCTCAACCAGCGGCTCGGTGCGGTACTGGAGGCCTATGCGGTCAGTCGCAACAGCTATCGCAAGATCGTGCAGAACGTCTCGCTGGCCTTCCTGTTCAACGGTATCGGGATTCCAGCGGCCGCCACCGGACTCATCCATCCGATATGGGGCATGGTTGCGATGGCCGCAAGCGTGACCGCGATCTTTATCAACTCGTTGTGGGGCCGAGGTGACTATTTCTTCGAGGCCATCCGTGCGGTCGGGCATCCGCCTCAGACGCCATCCAGCGCAACCACATCCTGACGAAAAACAAGTCACGCGGAAAGCAGCGCGCGGCGTATGTCGCGCCACTAAACGGAGGTTTCAGCAATGTTCAAGTCCGTCACATTCGAAGTCGTCGGCGACCAGCGCCTCAATTGCGAGAAATGCGAGCAGCGTGTCACGCGACTGCTTACACCGCTGGGGGGCGTACGGCAGGTGCACGCACAGGCCCTTGACCAGCGTATCTCCGTGCTGTTTGACGCGACGACGGTCGACACGGTCGCGCTTGCTGCATGCCTGGGCGAGGCTGGTTACAAGACCCTGATCGTCGGTTGAATGGCCACGCCGCGTCATTTCATTGAGCCAGGCCGCGTTTGCGCGGGTTTGGCATACGGGTTGGGATTGCCGCCATTGGAGAATCAGCCGTGCGTGCACCTATCAACGTGAGCAAACGAGACCGCGCTGGCGTGAAAGCGCCCCCCGCGGCAAGTCCTGCACCTGAGCCTCGGCACCGGACCGATCCACGCAGTGAGACACCTCAGACGCGCGCCGGGATGACCATCGGGAAGCTGGCGAAGCTTGCCGGCGTCAGCACCGATACCCTCCGCTTCTACGAGGAGGAAGGCCTGCTGACACCCGCAAAAAAGACCGGAGCCGGCTATCGAATGTATGACGAGGACGCGGTGCGTCGCCTGGGCTTCATCCGGCAAGCCCAGCACTGCGGCATGACGCTGTCGGAAATCCGGCAGCTGCTTGAGATGAAGGCCGACGACCGCTCGTGCTGCAGCGACGTACGTGGCCTCGCGATCAGCAAGAAGCTGCAGCTCCAACAGAAGATCAAGATGATGAAAGCGATGTCCCACGCGTTGAGCGAGCTGATCGAGATCTGCACGGACGAAGGCAGGCCGTTGGATGACTGTCCCATTCTGGCCGCGCTGGAGTCCAGCATGGCAAACCAGCAGCGCGAGTCACACTAGCTAGGGATGCGGGCCATGAGCATCAGGATCGAAGTGTTTTCGACGCCAGGCTGCAGCCACTGCGATCGCAGCCGCGATAGCCTCAAAGCCATCGCCCAGACGTTCGGCGCGCGTCGTGTGACCTGGCGCGACGTAAACCTGCTCGATGAACTGGATTACGCCGTGGAACTCGGCGTGTTGACCCCGCCGTCGATGGCGATTGATGGCGAACTGGTGTTCGCGAAACTGCCCAGCGCCGCACAACTTCGCGACGAGCTGGTACGGCGACTTGAACGCGAACGGACGTAGTCACCGACCCCGCAACGAAAGCACGCGAGACGCGTGTGCCAACCGGCAAGCTAAACCTGGAACAGCCCCTGGAAGCACCACATGAACATTGAGTCATTGCGCGTCATGCTCGAGCAGGCAAGCCTCGCATCGCTTGGGGTCGGATTTCTGCTGGGATTTGTGTTCACCTTCAACCCGGTTGCACTGGCCTCCATTCCGGTGTCCCTCGCGTACGTGACGAAATCGCGCGAACCGAGAACAGCAATCCTGTACGGCGGCCTGTTCGTTCTGGGGATGGTGGTCATCCAGACGTTACTGGGGCTGATTGCCGGCTTTGGAGGACTATGGATCGCGCACTTGGTTGACCGGAAGTGGGGCCTTGTCCTGGGGCCCGCACTGATTCTGCTGGGGCTGATGTGGCCTGGATGGATCAGGCTGCCGTTGCCATCGATTTCGCTTCGCGGAAAACGGGCCAGCAGCGGCTGGGGGGCTGCCGCACTGGGCGCCGCCTTTTCCGTCGCGGTCTGCCCGTTTTGCACGCCTGCGCTTGTGGTGCTGCTCGGTATCGCGGCGGGTATCGGATCGCCCCTGTTCGGCGCGACGCTCCTGTTTGCGTTTGCGATAGGGCGCGCAGTCCCCGTCATCTTGGGCGCCGCAGCGGTGGGCTGGCTGGAGAATCTCGCGATACTTCAGCGTTACCAGAAGGCATTCGAGGTGGCTGGTGCGATCACGCTGGTGCTGGCCGGGTTGTACATGCTGAACGCGTATTTTTTTGTCATTCCCCAACTGGCCATCTAGGCCGTACTCACTCCCTGACTGGGCGGAGACATCAACATGTTGCATGAGGCCGTCGCGCGCGCCCAGACGCATCGTGAAAGGGAACGCTTGCTGCGGATGCTTGCGGTCGCCACTTTCGTGATTTTTTTCCAGGCGTACATGGTTGCGCCGATCATTCCGGCACTCTCGAACGTTTTCGGGGCCTCGGTGCAGACCGTTGGTTTGGTGGTGCCGGCCTACCTGATTCCCTTCGGGATCGCGACCTTGGTTTACGGTCTGCTGGCAGATCGGCTCGGAGTGCAGCGGGTCATGTTTGCCTCCCTGGCAGCATTCTCAGTACTCACGGCTTTGACGGCGACATCGACGTCCATCGCGCAGATCGCGCTGTGGCGCGTTCTGACGGGACTGGGGACCAGCGGTGTCGTGCCACTCGCGCTCGTGCTGGTTGGCCGGCTCTTCCCCTATGAACAACGCGGACGCCCGCTCGGCTGGCTATTTGGTGCCATGGCCGGAGGTATGGCGTTCGGCTCGCCGTTGGGCGCGATGCTGATGCCCGTCGTCGGCTGGCGAGGTCTTTTCTTGCTGGTCGGGGCGGCGGGGGGAATTGCCCTAATGCTGTTTCTGCCCCATCGCTACCTCATTGCGACCGCGATGCAGCCGGTCGGCGGTACGCTCGGAGATCTCTTTCGGGGTTACCTAACCCTGCTCGGCACTTCACGCGGGCAGCGCACCTACGGCTATGTGTTCGTAAACTCGATGTTCCATTCGGGGGTTTTCACATGGCTCGGTGTGTATCTCGAACGGCGCTATGGCCTTGGGCCGGTCGGAATTGGTTTGGCGTTGCTCGGTTACGGCGTGCCTGGCTTTCTGTTTGGACCGCTGATCGGCCGGGCGGCGGACAAGTGGGGGCGCGCCAGGTTGCTGCCAATTGGGCTGGGACTCAGCACGCTCGGCGCGGCGGCCCTGCTCCTGGATTTCCCGCTGATCCTCGCACCGGTCGTGGCGATGGTGCTGTCCCTAGGCTACGACACGACCCAACCACTCTTCGCGGGCATTGTCACGTCGCTCGGGAGCAAGCGCCCCGGACAGGCTATGGGTTTGAACGTATTTACGTTATTCGTTGGATTCGGCCTAGGTAGCCTCATTTTCGGCGCGGTGCTTCGCTTCGGTTTTGGAACCGCTTTGGGCATGTTTGCGGCTGTTGAGTTGATATTCGCTGCTGCGTCGCTCTGGTTGTTTCGTTCTGAGATCCCATACGCGGCGACAAGCCGGTCATCCACCAGTGGAGTTCGCTAGGTAAGGATTTGAGAGGGGGGGGCCTTCCGTACCGAATGAGATACGCCGTGTGCGTCGCTTGCTACCGAAAAAGGCCGTCTCCGCTGCTGATGCTCGCATTGGACCGAAACGGCCATTCGGCACTATCAATTAGGAGATCGTTCGGTGGAACTTCGTCATATGCGCCGCTTTCTAGCCGTCGCCGAAGAACTCCACTTTGCTCGCGCGGCAGATCGACTTCATATCGAGCAATCGCCGCTATCGCGCGCCATCAAGGAACTCGAGTTCGACCTAGGCGTGCAGTTGTTCGAGCGCACCACGCGCAGCACCCGCCTGACCTGGGCCGGTCAGGTTTTCCTCAAAGACGTGCGCCGCGTCTTCGCCGCGCTCGACCAAGCCCGGGACAATGTGAAGGCGGCCGCGAACGGCTACCACGGCATGCTGCGCATCGCCGTGTCCGACGGCATTGTCCCATCGCGCCTGGCCGCACTCCTGGCCCAATGTCGGGCGGAGGAACCGGAAGTGGAGACCCGTTTGTTCCAGACGCCGTTCGCGCAACAGGTCAAGGGATTGCGCAGCGATCTTTACGATGCGGGCTTTGCTCAGTCGGACGAGGTAGGCGACGGCATCCTCGTTGAGCCGGTGTGGCGCGATCCGCTGGTGGCAGCCGTGCCAGCGCGTCATCCCTTGCTGGTGCACAAGCGTATTCCGCTGGAGGACGTACTGCGCTACCCGCTGGTGCTCTGCGATCCCGAAGCCTGTGAGGGCTGTGCGCGGCAGATCGAGCGTGTGTTGCGTACCGTGGATGCCGAGCCGATCGTGGCCGATCATGTGCGCACGCACGACATGCTGATTGCACTGGTTGCGGCAGGCTACGGCATCGGTCTCACCAACGCGACCCACATCGAGGACTTTCGCCATCCCGAGGTCGTCACGCGACCGTTGGCCGGCCGTGCCGTCATGTTGACGACGTATCTGTTGCACCCAGACGGTGAGCCGTCCGAGCCATTGCGCCATTTCATCGATCGAGTTAGATCCGATCAAGCCCTTTTGCCAGGCGACAAACCGTAATGCGCCTCAATGGCCTGGCCTCATGTCGCAGGAGGATGCCTTATGAACAAGATCGGCATGATGTTGATGGCTGCCATGCTCGCGGCGTGCAGCAGGGCCGCGCCCACTGATACTGTGGATTCGTTGGTGGCGTATCCCGACCGATTGCGCGAAGTCGAACAGCAGTGCGCGAACAACTACGCGAAGATGGGCGCGGCCGAATGCAATGCCGCTTCTGAAGCGCGGCATCGCTTGTTCATGGGCAACGGCTCGCAATACACCCCATCCAAGAAAGTGCCGAAGTTCTGAATTGTTGGCAAGGCGACACATGATGTCGATGTGTTGCTGGCTACGCCGTCGTGCGCGCACAAACCCTGTGACGCGCTGTACGTTTTCCCCGCTAGAAATTTTGCGTTTTCGATCTTCGCTATCGCGATAACGGTCTTTGACCGGCACTGACCAAGGCACCGAAGCTCCGGGTCGCGGCACGTCCTGCCGCAATGACGATGGGGCAAGTCGGAGGCCGGCATGAACGGAGCCAGTGTGCTGTTCGGCCAGATACTGGCGGTGATCAGTATCGTGGTCGCGGGAACATGGGCTGCAACCCAATGGACCGCCGTACACCTGGGCTATCAACTACGCCTCGGCGTGCCCTGGTTCGACCTGTTTGGCATGCCTTTCTACCACCCGTGGCGGCTGTTCGAGTGGTGGTACTGGTACGACGCTTATGCGCCGCGCCTGTTCCTCAAGGGTGGCGCCATCGCCGCGGCGAGCGGCTTCACTGCCGCGTTCGTCGCCATAGGCATGTCGGTGTGGCGCGCGCGGCAGTCGCGACGCGTCACCACTTACGGCTCGGCGCGCTGGGCCGACGCAAGGGAAATCCGCAAGGCCGGATTGACCGGCACCGCGGGCGTCTTTCTCGGCCTCCATCGTGATCGCTACCTACGGCACGACGGCCCCGAGCATGTCCTGACCTTCGCGCCGACACGCTCCGGCAAGGGCGTGGGCCTGGTGGTGCCGACGCTGCTCACCTGGCCGGCCTCGGTTGTGGTCCACGACATCAAGGGGGAGAACTGGCAGCTCACCGCCGGCTGGCGTGCGCGCTTCTCGCACTGCCTGTTGTTCAACCCTACCGATGTGCGCTCCGCTGCCTACAACCCGCTGCTGGAAGTACGACGCGGCGTGCATGAAGTGCGCGACGTGCAGAACATCGCCGACATCCTCGTTGATCCCGAAGGCGCATTGGAGCGGCGCAACCATTGGGAAAAGACCAGTCACGCGCTGCTGGTCGGCGCGATCCTGCACGTGCTCTACGCCGGCAGCGACAAGACGCTGCGCGGCGTCGCCAACTTCCTCTCCGATCCGGCGTGTCCGTTCGAGCTGACGCTGCACCGGATGATGACGACGAAGCACCGGGGCGAGGCGCCGCATCCGGTCGTCGCCTCCGCCGCGCGTGAAGTGCTCAACAAGAGCGACAACGAGCGTTCGGGCGTGCTGTCCACCGCGATGTCATTCCTGGGTCTCTACCGCGATCCCACGGTGGCCGAAGTCACCGCGCGTTGCGATTGGCGCATCGCTGACCTGATTTCGGCCGAACATCCGGTGTCGCTGTACCTGGTCGTGCCGCCATCCGACATCAGCCGCACGAAGCCGCTGATCCGGCTGATCCTCAACCAGATTGGCCGACGGCTCACCGAATCGCTGGACGGCTCCGACGGTATCGCGCGCAAACATCGTCTGCTGCTGATGCTCGACGAGTTTCCGGCACTCGGCCGGCTCGACTTCTTCGAGTCCGCACTGGCCTTCATGGCCGGCTACGGCATCCGCAGCTTCTTGATCGCGCAGTCGCTCAACCAGATCGACAAAGCCTACGGGCAGAACCACTCGATCCTGGACAACTGCCATGTGCGCGTGACGTTCGCCACCAACGACGAGCGCACCGCCAAGCGCATTTCCGAGACGCTGGGCACCGCGACCGAACTGCGCGCGCAGCGCAACTATGCTGGCCACCGACTGGCGCCGTGGCTGGGCCACTTGATGGTGTCGCGCCAGGAGACGGCGCGTCCGCTGCTGACGCCCGGCGAAGTGATGCAACTCCCGCCCGACGATGCCGTGGTGATGGTCTCGGGCCATGCACCGATCCGTGCGAAGAAGCTGCGCTACTACGCCGATGCCAACTTCAAGCGCCGCGTGCTCGCGCCGCCGGTGTTGGCGAGCGGCGCTTATGTCGATGCACCGGCGCGGCGCGCTGACGACTGGAGTGCACTGCCCATTCCCGTGATGCCGAGTGCGCCTGCCGCAACGATCACGCTGCCTGAAGGCGCGACCGACGACGGCGGCCTGCGGCGCCAGCCTGAGTTGACCGACGAGGTGGCCTATGTCCCGGCGCCCGAGAGGGTGGCCGACGACCTGGCGATGCTCGATGACGATGACCTGCCATTGCCGGTTCCCGCCCAACTCGATCCACGCCTGCAACGTACGGCGCGGCTGGCCACGCTCGATCCGGCGGACGGGATACCGCTATGAGCCAATACCGCCTCAATCTTTTCATCCCGCCCGAGCACGCCCGGCGGCTCGACGAGCTGGCCACCAAGAAAGGCGTCTCGAAGTCGTCCATCGTCGCGGCGGCGCTGGCGTCTTGGCTGTCGCCTGATGCTGGCGATCAGCGCGAGGCCGCGATCGCTAAGCGGCTAGACCGGCTCACGCGCCAGTTCGAGCGGCTGGAGCGCGACCAGTCCATCCAGATTGAAACGCTGGCGCTGTTCATCCGCTACTTCCTGACCGTGAGTACCCCGGTGCCGGAGGCGCATCAGGATGCGGCACGCGCCCAAGGCAAGGCGCGCTTCGCCCAGTTCATCGAACAGCTGGGCCGCCATCTGCTGCGCGGACACAGCCTCGTGCGTGAGCTGGTGGAGGAAATCCAGCCCGACACGGTACGGCGTGACATCGCCGCCAATGCGGATGCGCCGGCACCGGGAGATGCGCCATGAGCGCGCAACCACACGATCTGCTGACACCGGCCGCCCGATCGCTGGATCGACGTGTGCGCATGCTGCGCACAGCGATGGGGCCGCTGATCGCCGCCGCATTAGAAGACCCGGACGTGGTGGAGATCCTGCTCAATCCTGACGGTTCGTTGTGGATCGACCGGCTGTCTAGCGGGCGCTCACCGACGGACGTACGGCTCTCCGCGGCCAATGGCGAACGCATCATTCGGCTGGTCGCTGCTCATGTGTGCGCCGAAGTGCATGCCGGCAAGCCGCTGCTGTCGGCAGAGCTGCCCGAGACCGGCGAACGCTTTGAGGGCATTCTGCCGCCGGCGGCACCGGGGCCAGCCTTCGCGCTGCGCAAACGTGCGGTCGGCGTGATTCCGCTCGAACGCTACGTCACCGACGGGATGATGACGGCCGCGCAAGCGGGTTTCCTTGTGTGCGCCGTGCGCGAGCGCCAGAACATCCTGATCGCCGGCGGTACCAGCAGCGGCAAAACCACGCTGGCCAACGCCTTGCTCGCCGAGATCGCTGCTACCGGCGATCGCGTGCTGGTGCTCGAAGACACCGTCGAGCTGCAATGCGCAGCGCGCGACCACGTGCCGCTGCGCACGCTGCCGGGCGTCGTGTCGATGACCGAACTCGTGCGCGCCACGATGCGGCTGCGTCCCGACCGCGTGATCGTCGGCGAGGTACGCGGCGGCGAAGCCCTCGATCTGGTCAAGGTCTGGGGCACCGGCCATCCGGGTGGCATCGCCACGGTCCACGCCGGTTCCGCGCACGGTGCGCTGCTGCGCCTGGAGCAACTGATCCTCGAAGTCGCCGTGACCCCGCCGCGCGCGCTGGTCGCCGAGGCAGTCAACGTCGTCGTCTTCATCGCCGGCCGCGGCCGTGCCCGCCGTATTCAGGACATCGCCCGTGTCGTCGGTTTCGACGAGCGAGGGTATCGGCTCGACGCGACGCCCGGTGCATCGGCTTCCTCATCCGCCATCCAAGGAGTTGCGTCATGACACGAACCCGTCTTTACGGCGATCCGCTTTTCCGTAACGCCTGGCCTTGGCTGGTGCTCCTGCTGATGTGCCTGGCGGCGACGGCCGCACACGCGGCCGGCTCGAACATGCCGTGGGAAGCCCCGCTGCAATCCATCCTCGATTCGATCCAGGGGCCGGTCGCCAAGATCATCGCAGTCATCGTCATCATCGTGACCGGCCTCACGCTCGCCTTCGGCGACACCAGCGGTGGCTTCCGGCGTCTGATCCAGATCGTGTTCGGACTGTCGATCGCGTTCGCCGCGTCGAGCTTCTTCCTGTCGTTCTTCTCGTTCTCCGGCGGCGCGGTGGTGGCATGAACGAGTCCACCGCCACCGGTTTCGAGGTGCCGCTGCATCGGTCGCTGACCGAACCGATCCTGATGGGCGGTGCGCCGCGCACCATGGCCATCGCCAACGGCACGCTGGCTGCCGCTGTGGGGCTGGGCCTGCAACTGTGGATTCCTGGTATCGCGCTGTGGCTGATCGGTCATTCGCTCGCCGTGTGGGGCGCGCGCGTTGATCCGCAGTTCATGCCCGTCTTCGCGCGGCACCTGAAGCATCGACCGCTGCTGGACGTGTGAGGCCGATGCCATGCTGCATCTCGCCGAATATCGCCAACGTCCCGCGCTGCTTGCGGACTGGCTGCCGTGGGCGGGGCTCGTCGCACCGGGCGTGGTGCTCGACAAGGACGGCGCGTTCCAGCGCACCGCGCGTTTTCGCGGGCCAGACCTGGACAGTGCGACGCTGGGCGAACTGGTCGCCACGACCGCGCGCTTGAACAATGCACTGCGCCGGCTGGGCTCGGGCTGGGCGCTGTTCATCGAGGCCGAACGCCGGCCGGCCGCGGATTACCCGCACTCGAATTTTCCAGAACCGTTGTCCTGGCTGGTGGACGAGGAACGTCGCGCGGCGTTCGAGGAAACCGGCAGCCACTTCGAGAGCGCTTATTACCTGACACTGCTGTACCTGCCGCCCGAGGAATCGCGGGCGCGCGCGGGCAAGCTGCTCTATGAGAACACGCCGACCCGCGGCGTGGACTGGCACGAACGACTAACCGCCTTCGTCGCCGAAACCGACCGCGTGTTCGATCTGCTCGATGGCGTCATGCCGGAGATTGCCTGGCTGGACGACAGCGAGACGTTGACCTACCTGCACGGCTGCATCTCGACGCGCCGCTATGCCATCGGCGTGCCCGAGGTGCCGTTCCACCTGGACGCGCTGCTGGCCGACACCGCACTCGTGGGTGGCTTGGCGCCGATGCTGGGTGACCAGCATGTGCGTGTGGTGACGGTGCGAGGCTTCCCGACGACGACCTGGCCGGGGATGCTCGATGACCTCAACCGTCTCGGTTTCGCGTACCGCTGGTCCGCGCGCTTCCTGTGCCTGGACAAGGCCGAGGCCGAGAAAGAGTTGGGCCGATTGCGCCGGCAGTGGTTCGCCAAGCGCAAGAACGTTGTCGCGCTCTTGCGCGAAACGATCTTCCAGCAGGAATCGCCGCTGGTCGATACCGACGCCAGCAACAAGGCGAGTGACGCCGACGCCGCCCTGCAGGAACTGGGTAGCGACCAGGTGGCGTTCGGTTACGTGACCACGACCGTCACCGTGACGGACACCGCCGCGTCAGCCGCCGACGAAAAGCTGCGCATGGTCGAGCGTGTCATCCAGGGCCGCGGCTTCGTGACGATTCCCGAAACGCTCAATGCGGTGGAAGCGTGGCTGTCCTCGATGCCTGGCCATGCCTATGCCAACGTGCGTCAGCCGATCATCTCGACGTTGAACCTCGCGCACCTGATGCCGGTGTCGGCGGTGTGGGCGGGACAAGAGAAGAACGCTCATCTCGATGGGCCGCCGCTGATCGTCACGCGCACCGAGGGCGCCACGCCGTTTCGGTTGGTCACGCACATCGGTGATGTGGGCCATACGTTGGTGGTCGGCCCTACCGGCATGGGCAAGTCGGTGTTGCTGGCGGTGTTGGCGATGCAGTTCCGGCGCTATCGCGGCGCGCGCATCTTCGCGTTCGACATGGGCCGCTCGATGCGCGCCACGATCCTGGGGCTCGGCGGCGAGCACTACGACCTCGGTACTGACGGCGCCATTGCCTTTCAGCCGCTCGCACGCATCGACCAGGAGAGCTATCGCACTTGGGTCAGCGAATGGATCGAAGGCCGCTTGTCGCACGAAGGCGTGGCCATCGGTCCCGACGAGAAAGCGACTATCTGGTCGGCGCTCGGGAGTCTCGCCGGTGCGCCGGTGGAGCAGCGCACGATGACCGGCTTGTCGGTGCTGCTGCAATCGAACGCATTGCGCCAGGCACTCGCGCCCTACGTGCTCGGCGGCGCCCACGGCAAGCTGCTCGATGCCGACCACGACCGCTTGGGCTGCGCCGACGTGCAAGGC
Source organism: Rhodanobacter sp. FW510-R10 (assembly GCF_058781105.1). Lineage (NCBI taxonomy): Bacteria > Pseudomonadati > Pseudomonadota > Gammaproteobacteria > Lysobacterales > Rhodanobacteraceae > Rhodanobacter > Rhodanobacter sp. FW510-R10. The sequence continues at coordinate 2,571,798 of NZ_JBYSWL010000001.1, forward strand.
TTCGAGATGGATGAGCTGATGCACAGCAAGGCCGCGGTGTTGGCCGTGCTGCATTACCTCTTTGCGCGCTTCGAGGAGCGGTTCGACGGTGCGCCGACGCTGCTGATCCTCGACGAGTCTTGGCTGTTCCTGGATGACCCGGTGTTCGCCGCGCGCATCCGCCAGTGGCTCAAGACGTTGCGCAAGAAGAACGTCAGCGTCGTCTTCGCCACGCAGTCGCTGGCCGACATCAAGGATTCAAGCATCGCGCCCGCGATCATCGAGAGCTGCGCGAGCCGCATCTTCCTGCCGAACCCGCAGGCGACCGAGCCGCAGATCCGCACGATCTACGAGGGCTTTGGCCTGAACAGCCGGCAGATCGAAATCGTCGCCACCGCCGAGCCCAAGCGCGACTACTACTACCAGTCGCGGCTGGGCAATCGCCTGTTCGACCTCGACCTCGGGCCTATCGCACTGGCCTTCGCCGGCACCTCGACGCCCCAGGACCAGCACGCCATCGACCGCGTGCTACTCGACGCCGGTGCGCCGGGGTTCGCCGGTGCCTGGCTGCGCCACGCCGGCCTCGATTGGGCCGCCGACCTCATTCCCTCGTTCCCCATGTCATCGGAGATTCGGCCATGAAGAAAACCTGGCTGGCCGCCGCTGCGGCCGTGTTGTTCACGTGTTCATCCGCCAGCTTCGCGCAGTGGGCGGTATTCGACGTCGCGAACTACTCGCAGAACCTGCTCACCGCCGCGCGCGAGTTGCAACAGATCGACAACCAGATCCAGCAGTTGCAGAACGAGGCAACGATGCTGGTCAATCAGGGCCGCAATCTCACCAGCCTCAACTACAACTCGTTGTCGCAGTTGCTCGCCACGCTGGCGAGCACCAACCAGTTGATCGCACAGGCGCAGGGATTGACCTTCAACGTCACGCAGTCGCAGACGACCTTCAACCGGTTGTATCCGTCGTCCTACGGTGCGGGTACGACCAACGCACAGATGGTGCAGGACGCGCAAACGCGCTGGCAAACCTCGGTGCAGGCGTTGCAGACCGCGACACAGATGCAGTCGCAGGCCGCGCAGAATCTGCTGTCGGACCAGAGCGTCTTGAGCGGGCTGGTCACGCAGAGTCAGGGTGCGGTCGGTGCCCTGCAGGCCAGCCAGGCCACCAACCAATTGCTTGCGCTGATCGCACGCCAAGAGATCCAGGCCCAGCAGCTCAACGTGTCGCAGGACCGCGCAACCGCGCTGAACCAGGCACGTGCGGCGGCCGACGAAGCGCAGGCCGAGCAGGTGCGTTCGCGTTTCATCGGCAATGGCCCGCAGTACACGCCGCAGCCCGTGAACTTCTACGGCAACTAAGGCCATGACGCGCGCACTCGTCCTGTCCATCGTCGTGATGCTAGCCGCCTGCGGCTGGCACACCCCCGCGTTGACGGTGGAGGCGCTGGCCCACGATCCGCAGCGGCTCTACACCCTGCGTCATCGCTGTGCCGTGGCGCGTACGCGCGTTGGCGACGTCACGTGTGGCCTCGTGGATGAGGCCTATGCGCGGCGTTTCTTCCTCGGCCTCGGCGGCCCCGATGAATACCAGACGCTGGCCTCGCTGCCGCCGATTCCGGCGAGCTTCGACCAGCCCGACGATGGAACACGGCCATGAACGACATTTCCATCATCGACCAGTTCCTGGCCGTCTTCTCGCAGTACATCGACTCGGGCTTCGGCCTGCTGCACGGCGAGGTGGCATATCTGAGCGCCACGCTGATCGTCATCGACATGACGCTGGCGGGCCTGTTTTGGGCGATGGGCGGCGAGGAAGTGCTCGCCAAGCTCATCCGCAAGACGCTCTATGTCGGCGCCTTCGCCTACATCATCGGCAATTTCAACACGCTGGCCGGCATCGTGTTCCGTTCGTTTGCGGGTCTCGGGCTGCTCGCCGCCGGCTCGACCGTCAGCATCGGCGACTTCCTGCAACCCGGACGTCTCGCCCAGATCGGCGTCCAGGCCGGCCAGCCGATCCTGCAACAGCTCGGCACGATGTCCCACGGCTTCACGGCCGTCTTCAGCAACCTCGACATGATCGTGGTGCTGCTGCTCGCGTGGATCGTCGTGGTCATCAGCTTCTTTATTCTGGCGGTGCAGCTTTTCGTGACGCTGATCGAGTTCAAGCTGACCACGCTGGCCGGCTTCGTGCTGGTGCCGTTCGCGCTCTGGAACAAGACCGCGTTCCTCGCCGAGAAGGTGCTCGGCAACGTGGTGTCCTCGGGCGTCAAGGTGTTGGTGCTGGCCGTGATCGTCGGCATCGGCTCGACGATCTTCGGACAGTTCCAGACACCGACCGGCGCCGATCCGTCGCTGAACCACGTACTCGCCATCATGCTGGCTTCGCTCACGATGCTGGGCTTGGGTATCTTCGGGCCAGGTATTGCTACGGGGCTGGTGTCCGGTGCACCGCAGCTCGGTGCCGGGGCGGCGGCCGGCACAGCACTCGGTGCTGCGGGCCTGGCCGTCGCCGGCGGCGCCGCAGTGGCGACGGGCGGTGCCGCCATCGCCGCTGGCACACGCCTGGCCGCGCGCGGGGCAGTGGGCACGGCGCGCGCGGCCAGCGGCGCCGCCGCGGCGTATCGCGCCGGTACGGCGTCGTCGGGCGCGACCGGAGCGCGAGCCTTCGGCGCCGGCATGGCCAACGTCGCGCGCAACGGCGCACAAGCCGCTGGGCAGCGCATGGCGGCGGGCGCTCGTGCCGTGCGGAGTCATGTCGCCTCGGCGGTCGGTGCTAAGCCTGCTTCAAGTTCACCCGCCGGCGGAGCACCCGGTACACCGGTGGCAGCCGCCGCATCACCCACACCCAACGACAAAGCGCCTGACTGGGCGCAGCGGCTGCAACGCCGCCAGCGCGTGGCACACGGCGCTTCGACCGCGGCGCACGTCGTGCGCTCGGCCGATCACGGCGGCGGTGGTGCAGCCCCCGAGCTGCGCGATTCCTCGAACGAGTAAGGGAGGCGAACAATGCGTTTCAAACGATCTGGCGTGCGCTACAGCGAGTCCCCCGCGCCTGCGACGCCTTACCAGGCCGCCGCGCAGGTCTGGGATGAACGGCTCGGCAGCGCCCGCGTGCAGGCGAAGAACTGGCGGCTGATGGCCTGCGGCTGCTTGGGGCTCGCCTTGTTGATGGCGGCTGGACTGGTTTGGCAGTCTGGCCAGTCGCGCGTCACGCCCTACGTGGTCGAGGTCGATCACGCAGGACAGGTGCGTGCGGTCGGTGCGGCGGTGACGCCGTACCAGCCGACCGACGCGCAGATCGCCTATCACCTGGCGCACTTCATCACCGACGTGCGCTCGCTGTCGATCGACCCGGTGGTGGTGCGGAAGAACTGGCTCGAAGCCTACGGCTACACCACCGACCGCGGTGCGGCGACTTTGAACGACTACGCGCGCGCCCACGATCCGTTCGCCCACGTCGGCCAGGATTCCGTGTCCGTGGACGTGACCAGCGTGGTGCGGGTCAGCGATGCCTCGTTCCAGGTGCGCTGGACGGAGCAGCACTACCACCAGGGCACGCCCACGGGCATCGAACACTGGACCGCGATGCTCACCCTCGTCATGCAGACGCCGCGCACCGAACAGCAGGTGCGCCGCAACCCCCTTGGTATCTACATCAGCGGCCTGTCCTGGAGTCGCGATCTGGACGCGCCGGAAGGAGTGAAGAAGCCATGAAACACGCCATCACTGTCATTGCCTACCTCGCCCTGCTGGGCGGACTTGCTGGTTGCGCCACCCAGGGCAAGCCACCACCCACGATCTCGCTGGATGAATCCGTGAAGGCGCTGCCGCTGCCCGAACCACCCAAGCCGGTCGCCGTGGTGACGGTGCCCAAGCCCTTGCCGCTGCCGGACCAGATGAAGCCGCTGCCGACGGCCGCCGACGCCACGCCGGCACCCAGGCCGGCCGACGCGAAGGCTCGCGTCGAACAGGCCAACGCCGAGGCGAGCGTGGCGCCCACGCGCGAGGGATACATCAACGCGATCCAGGTATGGCCGTTCTCCGACGGGGCGCTCTATCAGGTCTATACGAGTCCAGGCCGCGTGACGGTCATTTCGTTGCAGCCGGGTGAGGAGCTAGTCACGGTCGCCGCCGGCGATACGGTGCAATGGATCGTGGGCGACACGGCCAGCGGCGTCGGTGCGAGCCGACGCGTGGCCATAATGGTCAAGCCGGTGCGTGTGGGGATCACGACCAACCTCGTCATCACGACAAGCCGACGCACTTATTTACTGGAACTCACATCTACGCCGAAAGCGTGGATGGCCTCGGTTTCGTGGGAGTACCCGAAGGACCAGATACTGGCGTTGCAGGCCCAGGCGCAAGCGGCCGACGCGCAGACACCGGCCGCCTCGGGCCTTTCGCTGGATCAGTTGCACTTCCGCTACGCGATCACGGGAGACAATCCGCCGTGGAAGCCCGTGCGTGCGTTCGACGACGGGCAGCACGTCTATATCCAATTCCCGGCCGGCATTGCGCAAGGTGAGCTGCCCCCGCTGTTCGTCGTCGGGCCGGACGGCAAGGGCGAGCTGGTGAACTACCGTTTCCACGCGCCTTACGACATCGTGGATCGACTGTTCGGCGCGGCCGAGCTGCGGTTGGGCGGAGACAAGGCGGCTGTGGTGCGCATTGAACGCACCGATGGCGTGGCCGCGGGAGCCGGTCATGGGCACCACTGACCGCGAGTCGCAGTCCGCGCCGAAGGTGACACCCGAGGGCGTCGCACTGCGGGCGCCGCCGCGTCCGGTGACACGGTTGAACCGTCGCACGCTGGCGGTCTCCGCCACGGTGTTGGCGGTCGCCGTCGCTGGAGCATCGATGTGGGCACTGCAATCGAAGGACCGGCGCGGTTCCACCGATCGAACCGAGCTGTACAACGTCGATCGCGTGGCGAAGGCGGACGACCTGGACCGGTTGCCGGTGGACTACTCGAAGCTGCCGGCGCAGCCCGCCCCGGTGTCGGCGGCTAGCGTGCCGCAGCTCGGACCGCCGCTGCCGGGCGATTGGGGCGCAGCGTCCGTCGCACCGCTGCCGACGGGCAGCGGCAATACGGGGCCATCGGCCGAGAACATCGACCGGCAGCGCCAGTCCGAGGAAGTCGCCCGCTCTTCAGTGTTCTTCCGCACCAGCAACGCCACGGACAAAACGAGCGCGGCGGCGATGGCCCAGGTGCCGGCCGTGCCGAATGCGTCGGCCGGGCCGTTCAATCCGATGGGGGCCGGCCCGGCGTCCACCGCGGTGCGGCCCAACGATCCGACGGCGATCCAGAACCGGCAGGACCAGAAGGAGGCGTTCCTAGCCAAAGGCGGCGACGCCGCCACCAGCAACACGGGCACCTTGCAGGCAGCGGCTTCGCCGTACACGGTGATGGCGGGCACCATCATTCCGGCAGCGCTGGTGACGGGCATCAATTCCGACCTGCCAGGGCGGATCATCGCCGAGGTCACGCAGCCGGTGTACGACACGGCGACCGGCCGCTACCTGTTGATCCCGCAGGGCTCGCGTCTGATCGGCCGCTACGACAGCCAGGTGGCGTTCGGGCAGCGGCGCGTGCTGCTGGTCTGGCTGCGCCTGGTGTTGCCGGATACTTCGTCCATCGCGCTGGACAAACTGCCTGGCATCGACTCGGCCGGCTACGCCGGCCTGGAGGATGGTGTGGACTGGCACTGGGGCCGCATCCTGGCCGGCGCAGCGCTGTCCACGCTGCTCGGCGTCAGCTCGGAGCTGGCCGTCTCGAACGAGGGCAACGTCAACGGCAACACGGTCGTTGCCTTGCGCGACAGCGCGCAGAACACAGCCAATCAGGTCGGCCAGGAAATCACTCGGCGCAACCTCAGCATTCAGCCGGCGCTGACGGTGCGGCCGGGCTTTCCGGTGGACGTGATGGTGAACAAGGATCTGGTGCTGCGTGCGTACCAACCGCTCTTTATTCAGAGAGGACCTATGCCATGAGCACGTCCGCGAGGAAGCTACGGCTTGGGCCATTACCGAATACAGAAAGCCTCAAACTAAACTTCGTGTGTCCGGTTGGCCTCAAGGCTGACCTAGACCGCTACGCGGCCTTGCATGCACAGACCTACGGCGAGGCGGTCGATGCGGTGACGTTGATCCCGTACATGCTGGAAACGTTCATGGCGGGAGATAGGTGGTTTCGGCGGGGCAGGGGAGATGGCAGCCGGAGTTCTTCTCGCACGAACATCTCATAGGGGCGAGGAAGGAAGCAGATTTACCTATCGTAACTACGATGTTTGGAGTGCGGCGCTGTTATTCTTGTGGATTGGCGGAAAGTTGGCTGGTGAACGCCGCTAATCGACCTTGGAGATAACGCGCTTTCATGGCTCAGCCCATTGTTATCCAGCTCCAGGAGCTGGCGTCGAGTAGCGATCACGATGTCAGCGACTTGCTCCGCAAGGCGCTGATGGTTGCGACAAAACTAAATCTGTCTGAGTTCCGTGGGTGGATTCTCGCTGAACTGAATGGCTACGCAGGAGCCACCCATCAGTCACTGCCTGACTATCGCCTTGTTCACGGGGACTTGCGGGTTCAGAACCCTTTCCACGGACTGCAACCGTTTCTGGTGCCTCAGGATCTGCAAGAGACCATCACGCAAGTTCATGTGACGGGGTAATCCCCCCGCCGACTAGTTGACGCCAGAAGTGGAATTTTCTCGTAGTCTGACCCGAGGAGGTTCCATGAAGAAGTCCCGTTTCACCGACAGCCAGATCATCGCCGTGCTCAAGCAGGCCGAGACCGGCACGCCCGTGCCGGAACTGTGCCGCGAGCACGGCATCAGCTCGGCGACGTTCTACAAGTGGCGCAGCAAGTTCGGCGGCATGGAGGTGTCCATGGTCGCGCGGATGAAGGAGCTGGAGGATGAGAATCGGCGGTTGAAAAAGATGTACGCCGATGCCCAGCTCAGCGCCGACCTATTGAAGGAGGCGCTCGCAAAAAAATGGTGAGGCCATCTCAGCGCCGGGAGATGGCCAGGCAGGCGGTAGCAGGCGATCGCACAAGCATCCGGCATGCCTGCCGGACGTTCGATATCAGCGAGACGTGTTTTCGGTACCAGGCCAAGGGGAGCGAAGAGAATGCACGGATTGCCGATTGGCTGGTCCGACTCACAACGGCCTATCGTGACTGGGGGTTTGGCCTGTGTTTCCTGCACCTGCGCAACGTCAAAGGCTTTGGCTGGAACCACAAGCGTGTCTACCGTATCTACCGGGAGCTGGAGTTGAACCTGCGGATCAAGCCGAGGAAGCGCCTGGTGCGCGAGCGTCCCGAGCCCCTGGCCGTGCCGGCGGCAATCAACCAGGTCTGGTCCATGGACTTCATGCACGATCAACTCAGTGACGGTCGCAGCTTCCGCTTGTTCAACGTGCTGGATGACTTCAATCGCGAGGGGCTGGGGATCGAGGTTGACCTTTCGCTCCCCGCAGGTCGGGTGATCCGGGCGCTGGAGCAGATCATCGAATGGCGAGGGAAGCCACAAGCGATCCGCTGCGACAACGGCCCGGAGTACATCAGTGGTGAGCTGCTGGCCTGGGCTGAGCGCCACGGCATCCGGATCGACCACATCCAACCAGGCAAGCCGCAGCAGAACGCATACGTGGAGCGCTACAACCGAACTGTGCGCTACGCCTGGCTAGCCCGCATCCTCTTCGACTCGATCGAACAGGTGCAGGACCATGCCACTCGCTGGCTCTGGACGTACAACCACGAGCGCCCCAACATGGCGCTCGGTGGTATCACGCCGATGCAGAAGTTGGCGCTTGCCGCTTAGCCCCACTTTTGGCGTCTGCTAAAAATGGGGGGATTACCGCTGCGCCGACGCGCGCGGCGATCTTTCCGTCCTCACCGGCGCATGATTTCTTGCATTCGCGCTCTTTGGGAATCTGAAGACCAGCGTTGATTCGTTCATCTGCACGCCGAATCCCTATAGCTGATGGCCCTGCAACGGGGGCAGTGGGAGTGAACGCATCGTCGATCACTACTCGATACGGAGGCGGGTCCGTACCATCTCCGGCAAGCGCGTGGGGATGGTGTTGACGCCACGCCGGCGCGGCCAAGCTCTCGATATTACCCTTGGCGGCTTCCTTCGCGCGCTGGATAGTGATTCCAATTGTCTGACGGATCGCACGATCAAGATATGTACGGCTGGGGCGGGTATCTGGGGGAGTCATGAAGCGTAGTGATCTGTACCAGAAGGTGTGGTCGGTGCCGATGACCCGGCTGGCGGCCGAGCTCGGGATATCGGATGTCGGCCTTGCAAAGGCCTGTCGCCGGCACGCCGTCCCGGTTCCTCCACGCGGCTACTGGGCCAAGCTCAAGGCAGGACGGCATCCGCCGAGGCTTCCCCTGCCGGCCCCGGAACTGGATGTGGCGGTGCAGCTCGCGACCCGCGATCCGGAAGAGGTTGCGCGGCAACAGGCAGCGGAAGAACGTCGCAGCGCGGCACTGCAGGTGCAGGCTCCGTTCGCTCGAGACCTGCCACCGCTTACGTTTGCCACGGACCTCGAGCAGACACATTCGTTGGTGAAGGTCACGCAGCGATATTGCGACCGGCTTCCCGGGTTGATCGAGAAGTGGAAGCAGGGGCGGTCGGGCGTATGGCGGTCCGACAATCCTGGCGACTGGCTTCCAGGAAAGCAGCACGGACGATACAGCCTGGTTCGAAAGGGGTGCCTTGATATCACTGCGTCCCTGGAACCCATGGACTGGATCCTGCGGTTCCATGCCACAGTGCTGGGCGGGCTGGCTGCCGGAGCCATGAAGATCGTGCGACGTGAGGGCGAGGTTGCCGCACACGCTGGCCAACCCGCTACTGCTCCTGCTGTCGAGATGCACTTCAAGGGAGAGGTACTCACCATCAGGTTTTCCGAGGGCTATAGGCGCATCCGGCTTTCCCCCAAGGAGTTTGTTGCACGGAAGAAGGAGACGTCCTGGGCAAGCGAATACGAAATGCGGCCCTCGGGGAATTTCATCTTCAGTATCTCCGGTACGGAGTACCAGGCACGCAGGGAGTGGAAGGGATCCAGCGAAAAGCTGCAGGGCCAGGTCGACGAGATCGTACGTACGGCTTTCCAGCTGGCATGCCTGCAGCCGCAACTGCGCCGGGACCGGAAGGCGAGGGAAATCGAAGCAGAGAAGGCAGCGGCATTAGAGGCACGCAGGCAATGCCAGAGGGAGGCCGGGGCCGAGCAGTTGAAGCAGGCCTTCCTGATGATGGATGCGGATGCCCGCGTCAGCCGGTTGCAGGCTTTCCTGGATCGACTGGAGAAGCGGGCGCCGGATCTTCGCGAGCCCTTGGGCGAGCGGGCGGCTGTTTGGGTGCGTGTCGTGCGCGAGGAATTGTCCCGCCGCAGTCCTGTAGATGAGATCTTGGAGCGCTGCCTGACGGTCCCGTCATGGAAGGTGTGGCCTCCTGCGTGGTGGCCAGATGATGGACAGCAGGGCAATGACGGGGGAGAGGACCTCGGAAGCTAAGGAGCGCGGTGGTCCATAGATGAAGTCGAGAGGTGCAAATGGAATCCCATTCCGAAGCGGTGCGACCAGTGCAGAAGCCATATCTTCGCAGAAGAAAAAGCCGCCCCTGTCTAACAGGAACGGCTTTTGAATTGGTGCCCGAGGTCGGACTCGAACCGACAAGCCTTGCGGCGGAGGATTTTCTTCCCACTTCGGCTTTCGCCGCCGTCCTGCACGGGGCAGGGCGTTCGTGGTCTGGAGCACGCCTTCACCATAGCACTGCGTGTGACCGCTTTGCCGTAGGTGCCCGCCGTCTGCTCTCTACACCTTCCCACACCTTTCGGCCTGGGCTTGGCTCGGCATTAGCTCGGACTTGCGTCCAGGGCCTTCACCGAGTTTGACGGGCTTCACCTCAAGGATTTCTCCAAGAGGGCTCAAATTTGGTCTGAGTCCTCTGCGTCTACCAATTCCACCACTCGGGCGTGACGCAATCTTACAGCACTACCTTCTACTACTCGCTTGGAACCAGCCTGCATCGCCCTGGCTCCTGTTTGGTTCCTGATGCGAAAAGTGTACTTTTCGATCAAGAGCCGATACTTCGTTCAACCCCTTGTCTGATGCGGCTTGGCGGACGATGAACCCAAGCTAACCATAGGTAGAAGTACCTATTTTTGAGTCCGCCGCGTCTACCATTCCGCCACACCGGCATTGAGGTGCGAATTATGCCGGGTTCATTGCACGCGGTCGAGCCCGAGCACGCGCATGTCACGCGTGTAACCCTGGCCGTCGGGCAGCGGCTGGAACACGGAGCAGCGCAGCATCGGGCCGGCATAGACGTGCAGGCTGACGGTGACCGTGTCGTCGCTCGGGTTGCGGATGCTGTGGTATTCGTGCGGCGGGATCAGGCTGCCGGCGGAGCCTGCCGCGGCGTGGATGGAGCCGATTGCGCTGAACTGCCAGCGCTCGCCGCTGTGGTCCTGCAAGTCGTATTGCTGAATGTCGAGCGCACCGTGCCACACGCCCTCGACGCACCACATGCCGTCATGGTCGTGGATCGGCGTGCCTTGGCCGGGCGCCCAGGTCATCGCCACGACGCAATAGCCGTGCGCCTCGCTGCGATACAGCTCGCGGCGCGCGTAATGTTCGGCGCAGGGGACGAACACGCAATCGGGCAACTGGACCTCGCCTGAGCTCATGAAGTGGCACAAGCTCGCGCGCAGGCTGCTGGTGAGCGCCGCGGTGTCGGGCTGGCTGACGGCGACATCGATGGCATCGATGAGTTGCCGGCTACCGGGAAATGGCAGGTTGAGCACGGAAGTCTCCAGTCGTACAGGCTGCTTGATCGTAGCAGCGCGGGCTTCAGGCGTTACGCAAGGTCAGCAGGAAATCACCGATTGCGCGGCTGTAATTCGGGATATCGACCAGGAACGCGTCGTGCCCTTGTGGCGAATCGAGCGCGACGAAATCCACGCGGGCACCGGCCTCGCGCAGGCCGTCCGCGATCTGCTCCTGTTGCTGCAGCGGAAACAGGATGTCGGTGCTGACGCCAATCACCAGGGCGCGCTCGAGATGGATGCGCAGCAGGCCGGCGCGCACGCTGCCGCCGCCGTATTCGGCGGTGTCGAACCAGTCGCTGGCGCGCGACAGGTACAGGTAGCAGTTCGGGTCGAAATGGCGCACGAAGCGCCGCGCATGGCCTTCAAGGTACGACTCCACCTGGAATTCGCGGGCAAACGGTTCGTCCTCGCGCTGTTCCGGATCGAGCCGGATGCGGGCAAAACGGCCGTTCCATTCCATTGCCGAGCGATAGGTGATGACGCCAAGCTTGCGTGCCAGACTCATGCCGATCTCGGGATAATGGGCGTCATCGTACGCGCCTTCGTTCCAGCGCGGATCGAGGCGGATCGCCTCGCGTTGCAGGGAGCGGATGGCAATCGCAAACGGTTGCGCCTGCGGCGCGGTGTCGACGCTGATATGCGCGCGCACGCTGCCGGGGTGCAGCAGCATGTAGGCCAGTGCGCTCATGCCGCCCATCGAGCAACCGATCAGGCACGCCAGGCGCTCGATGCCCAGGCTGCGGACCACTGCATGGGCGGCATTGGCGACGTCCTCGAGCGTGAGTTCGGGGAAGGCGAGCCGATACGGTTCGCCGGTGGCCGGGTCGATGGAAGCCGGACCGGATGAACCCTTGTCGCTGCCCAGCGAGTTGACGCACACGAGGAACCAGCGGGTGGTGTCGATGGCCTTGCCGGGTCCGGCCATGTCCTGCCACCAGCCCGGGCTGGGGTCGGCGTCGCTGGCGGTGAGATGCGCGCTGGGTGACAGGCCGGTCAAGACCAGGATCGCGTTGTCGTGCGCCGCGTTGAGCGTGCCCCAGGTTTCATAGGCCGCGACGCCGCTTTGCAGCGCGCCGCCGCGTTTCATGGCAAAGGGCGAGGGCAGGGGACAATAGCGACGTGCGTCCCCTGCCATCAGCGATGGGCATCCATGACCGGGGTGGAGGCGGCAGGCGCCGGCGCGTTGGCGGCGCGCGCAGCCGCCACGGCAATCTGCTTGGCTACGGCCTGGGCCACCGCGGAGCCCGGCTCGAGCTGCGGCTGCAGCAGGCGCCAGGTGGCCTGCGCATCGGCATAGCGGCCCTGCTGGAAATCACTGATGCCAAGCAGCCACAGGCCGCGCTGGCTGTCCGGCTGCAATTGCACCGCGCGCAGCAGCAAATCGCGCGCCCGGCCCTCGATCAGGTGATCCTCGCGCAGCATGGAATCGGCCTCGGCCCAGCCAACCATGGCATCGGCATTGTTGGCATCCAGCTGCAGCGCATGGTCGTAGGCGTCGCGGGCCATGGCGGGCTTGCGCAAGGCCGTGCCGGTTTGGCCCAGCAGCATCCAGCCGGCCTGGTCACCCGGTTCCTGCGCGAGGTGGGCGCGGAGCGCGGCCACGGCATCGTCGATGGACTGAGGCATCGCGGCTTGCGCGTCGACGCCGCGCAATGCCGCCGGTGTGCCGACCAGTGCGTAGATGCCGGCCACGGAGAGTGGCAGCACCAGGGCCAGGCCCAGCGCCAGCCCAAACATCGCCCGCGAGGGACCGGCCTGCCGGCCACGACGCAGCAAGGGCACAAGCACGAAAATCAGCGCCACAACCGTCATGGCGGCGGCAATCAGGTAAAACACGGCAGTCACCAGTCATCCCCATTGTCGATTGGCGGCGCTACGGTCGCCGTGGCTTGCCGACGCTTGCGGACGGCTACCAGCACCACGCCCGCACCGGCCAGGAGGATGGCCGGTGGACCAAACCACAGCAGCCACGTACCCGGCTGCAGCGGCGGGTCATACAGCACGTAACTGGAGTAGCGCGCGACCAGGTACTGCTTGATCTGGTCGTCGCTCTTCCCTTCCTGCATCAGCTTGAACACCACCAGGCGCAGGTCGCGCGCCAACTCGGCGTTCGAGTCGGCGAGGTTTTCGTTCTGGCACACCAGGCAGCGCAATTGGCGGGTAAGGTTCTGGAAACGGACCTCCTGTGCCTGGTCCTTGAAGGGCAAGGGCTCGATGGCCTGCGCCTGGGCCGCGCCCATACCCACGAACAGCGCCAGCACCACCAGACAAGTGGAGGCCATGGCAAAGACGCGATGCACGCCACGCATCACCGCGTCTCCTTGGCGAGGGCGGCAATGGCCGGCTTCAATTCCCGGCGGATGATCTGAGGCGTGAACGGACCAATGTGCTTGTAGCGGATGACGCCCTGCGCGTCGACCAGGAAACTTTCCGGCGCCCCGTAGACGCCGAAGTTGATCGCGGTCTGGCCGGGGAAGTCCGCGATCACCAGGTCATAAGGGTTGCCATGGGTACGCAGCCAGTCCTTGGCGTCCTGCGGCTGGTCCTTGTAGTTGTAGCCGACCAGCGGGATGCCGAGGCTGCGCCCCTCGGCCATCAGCACCGGGTGCTCCTCGCCGCAGGCGATGCACCAGCTCGCAAACACGTTGAGCAGGTAGGGCTTGCCCAGCAAGCTGGCCTTGCTCACCAGGTGCGCCGGGTCGTCCAGCGTCGGCAGGTCGAACGCCGGGGCCGGTTTGTTGATCAGCGGCGAAGGCACCTCGCTGGGGTCGTGCTGGCTGTTCCACCAGATACCGAAGCCAAACAAGGCCAGCAGCAGGGCAAAGCCGAAGAGCGGCAGGTATCGGCTCATGCCGTGTTTTCCTGCGGGCGCAAGGCCGGTATGGGCTCGCTGCCCGGGGTGGCGACCACGGCCGCCTGCCGCTTCAGGCGGAAGCGCTTGTCCAGCGCGCAGGTGAACCCGCCCAGCATCATCAGCACGCCGCCACCCCAGATCCAGCGGATGAAGGGCTTGTAGTAAAGACGCAGCGACCAGGCGCCACGCACGTTGTTCGCATCCATCGGCTCGCCCAAGGCCACATACAGGTCGCGGGTGATGCCGGCCTTGACCGCCGATTCGGTCTGCACCTGGCCGCGCGGGTAGGTGCGCTTTTGCGGGTGCATGACCGCGATTTGCTTGCCGCTGCGGCTCACCGTGACCGTGCCTTGCTCGGCATGCCAGTTTGGCCCGGTGGTCTGCTGCGCACCATCGAAGCGGAAGCTGTAGCCACCGACCTCGTGCGTGTCCCCGGGGGCCATGCGCACGTCCGTGGTCACACTCAGCGCTTCGGACAAGAGCACGCCGACCAGGAAGACCGCCACGCCGAAGTGCGCCAGCAGCATGCCGGCCATCTCGGCCGGATAGCGGCGGCCACGCGGATACTCGCGCCAGCGCTTGTAGGCGTACAACGCCACGCCGAGGCCGACCCAGACTGCCGCCGCGGTGCCCAGGATCGCCTTGACCTGCCCATGGACGAAGAACGCGGCCACGATGGCGCACACGATGGCCGCGCTGGCAATCCGCAGCAGCACGCTCTTCAGCACCACGGGGTCGCCATGACCCCAACGCAGGAACGGGCCGAATGGCATCAGCAGGATGACGGGAGTCATCAGCAGCGGGAAGAGCAATCCGAAGTACGGTTGGCCGACCGAGATGCGGCCCAGGTGCATGGCGTCGCCGATCAGCGGGAACAAGGTGCCGAGCAGGACCATCGCCGCGGCGACGACGAACATCAGGTTGCCGATCAGCAGCGCCGTTTCACGCGAGATCACGTTGAACGGCTTGCCGTGCGCAATCTTTGGCGCGCGCCAGGCATACAGCAACAGCGAGGAGCCGATGACGATGCCGAGGAAGATCAGGATGTACAGGCCACGGCGCGGATCGGAGGCAAAGGCATGGATCGAGGTGAGCACGCCAGAGCGCACCAGGAAGGTGCCGAGCAGGCTCAGCGAGAAGGCCAGGATCGACAACAGGATGGTCCAGGCGCGCAGGCTGCCACGCTTCTCGGTGATGGCCTGGGCGTGGATCAGCGCCAGGCCGGCCAGCCAGGGCATGAAACTCGCGTTTTCCACCGGGTCCCAGAACCACCAGCCGCCCCAACCCAGCTCGCCATAGGCCCACCAGCTGCCGGCGACGATACCGAGGGTGAGGAAGCCCCAGGCGATATTGGTCCACGGCCTGGCCCAGCGCACCCAGGCCTGCGCCAGCTCGCCACCGAGCAGGCCGGCAATGGCAAAGGAGAACGCCACCGAGAAACCCACGTAACCCATGTACAACATGGGCGGATGGGTGGTCATGCCCGGATCCTGCAGGATCGGGTTGAGGTCGGCGCCGTCGGCGGGCATCGGCAGCAGGCGCCCGAATGGGTCGGAGGTGAAGATGGTAAACGCGAGGAAGCCCACCGCGATCAGGCCCATCACCGCCAGCACGCGCGAGGCAAAAACCTCGGGCAGGTTCTGGCTGAACATGGCCAGCGCCAGCGTCCACACGTTGAGGATCAGCACCCACAGCAGCAAGGAGCCCTCGTGGGCGCCCCACACGGCGGCAAAGCGGTAATACCAGGGTAGCGCCAGGTTGGAGTTGTCCGCGACGTACTGCACGGAAAAATCAAACGTCATGAACGCCCAGGCCAGGATGCCGAACGCCAGCGCCACGAACACCGCCTGGCCGGCGGCGGCCGGTCGCGCCACCGCCATCAACGCGTGGTTGTTGCGCCAGGCGCCAATCAGCGGCAGCACGCTTTGCGCGAGCGCCAGCAGCAAGGCGAGGATCAGGGCAAGTTGGCCAAGTTCTGGGGTCATGGCGGGAAGTCGATGGCGGAGGTGAGGAAACGGCGAACGGGGACAGCGTCGTGCAAGCTCACGGATCGGGACGGCCGCCGCCGCCTGACACGCCGCCCTCGGGCTTGATCTCCTTGCCGGCGTGCGCCTTGGCCATGGCGTCCTTCAACTCCTTGGGCATGTAGGTTTCGTCGTGCTTGGCCAGGACCTCGGTGGCGACGAAGTGGGCATTGTCCATGTGGCCGGTGGCAATCACCGACTGGTCGTCGCGGAACAGGTCGGGCAGGATGCCGGTGTATTCGACCGGCATGGCGCCATCGGCGTCGATCACGATGAACGTGGTCTTGAGCGAATCATCGCTGCGGTGGATCGAGCCGCGCTTGACCATGCCGCCGAGGCGGAAGGTCTTGTACCCGGACGCCTGGCCAGACTGCACCTGGCTCGGCGTCAGCAGGTAATTCATGTTTTGCTGCAGCGCGTAGATCCCCAGGCCAATGGCCAGGGCAGCGGCCACCGTCACGACCGCGACGATGGTGAGGCGGCGCTTGTGGGTACGGTTCATCTTGACCTCGAGGGCGCCGCCGTGGCGCCCGACTCATCGACCGGTGCCGCGCGAGCAGCACCCTGGCGCACCGCCTGGCGCGCCAGGTGGGCGCGCAGTTCCCGCACGATGCGTCGGCGGCGCAGCGTCGGCACCAGGGTGTCGCCAAGCAGCACGACCAAGAATACCGCGTACGCCGGCCAGACATAGGCGGCATAACCGCCCATCGCCAGGAACGCCTGGAAAGAGCCGCTCATGGCGCCGGCTCCGCTGCCACCAGCTCGTGCACCCAGGCCTTGTTGCCTTCCAGCGCCAACAGGTCGGTGCGCGCCCGCCGGCATAGGCTGGCGACGTAGTACAACTTGGTCGCCAGCGTCAGCACCAGGAGCGGCCAGAGCATGTCCGCGGCAATCTTCGAGGTGCCCAGGAAGTTGATCGTGCTGCCCTGGTGCAAGGTGTTCCACCAGTTCACCGAGAAATGCACGATCGGCACGTTGATGACGCCGATGATGGCCAGGAACCCGGCCGCCCGCGCCCCTTGCCGGCGATCCTCAAACGCGTGGTACAGGCCAATCACGCCGAGATACAGGAACAACAGCACAAGCTCGGAGGTGAGCCGCGCATCCCAGGTCCACCAGGTGCCCCACATGGGCTTGCCCCAGAGCGAGCCACTGACCAGGGTGATGAAGGTGAAGGCCGCGCCAATCGGCGCCGACTGCATTGCCACCACTTCGGCCAGCTTGAGCCGCCAGACCACGGCGACGAACGAGGCTACGCCCATCACGAAATAGATGAACATGCTCATCCATGCACTGGGCACGTGGATGAAGATGATGCGGTACGCGTCACCTTGCTGGTAATCGGGCGGCGCCAACGCCAGGCCACCGTAGAGGCCGATTGCGCCGGCCACCAGCGCCAGGCCCATCGCCCATGGCCACAGCGCCCCGGCAAAGCGATAGAACGTCGGTGGCGAACTCAGCCGGTGCAACCAGTGGGGAATCCAACGGCTCATGGTCCTCAGGCGTCCAGGGTGATACGAAGCGCGGCGGCGCATGCCAACGGCGCGAGGGCAACGGCCAGTACCAGGATGGCGGCGAGCCAGACGATCGGCGCGAGCCACGGCAGTCCCTGTTGGGCAGCCGCGACGGCGCCAGCGGCGAAGATCACCGCCGGCATGCAGAGCGGCAGCAACATCAGGGCGAGCAGCATACCAGAGCGCCGGGTGCCGGCCGTCAAGGCAACCAGCACCGCGCCGAGCAGACTGAGCAGCGGCGTGGCCAGGATGAGTGCCAGCAGCAGCACCGGGATGACCGCGTTCGGCAGGTGCAGCATCGCCGCCAGCAACGGGGCAATCACGATCAGCGGCAGTGCCGCGGTCAGCCAGTGGGCGAGGATCTTCATGCCCAGCAGCAGCGCCAGCGGTTGTGGTGCGAGCACCAGTTGTTCCAATGACCCATCCTCGATATCGCTGGAAAACATCGCATCCAGCGTCAGCAGCATCGCCAGCAGGACCGTCACCAGCACGACGCCGCCAGCGATGCGCTGCAGCAGCGTGTCCTCCGGCCCCAGCGCGAACGGGAACAGCACGGTCACGATCAGCGCGTACAGCACCGGCATGGCGATGTCGCCGCGCCGGCGCCATGCCAGCGTCAGGTCGCGCCGGAGCACGGCACCGCACCCCTGGATGAGACGCGAATGGTTCACCGCGGTTCCCCAACGCCGACGCGCCGCGAGCGGTTTGCGTGATCTGGATCAGTTCGGCACGGAGCGGCCAGCAGCGCGCGGGCGTACCAGCAGGAGGCGTCGCGTGCCGGTGCGTACCAAACCGGGCTTGGCCGGAGGTCAACCATGCAGGCGGATCCGCTGTACCGCGTCGCCCGCGGAAGTCACCGCATGGTGGCTGCTGACCAGGGCAGCCCCACCAGCCCCGGTATGCCATTGCAGTACCTGGTCGACCAGCGCCGTGCCGGCGTGATCCAGGTTTGCGTAAGGTTCATCGAGCAGCCACAACGCGGCCGGCAGAAGCAGCATGCGGGCCAGCGCGGCGCGCTTCTTTTGTCCGGCGGACAGGCGTCGCACGGGTTCGTCTTCGTAGCCGCGCAAGCCGACCTCGGCCAGCGTGGCGGCCGGGTCGGCTCCCGCGCGCTGGCCGTGCAGGCCGGTGGCGAAGCGCAGGTTTTCGCGCGGACTCAGGTCGGCCTTGAGTCCGAGTTGGTGGCCGAGCAGCAGGATGTCACCACCGCACTGGTCGTGCTGCAGCGGCTCGCCGCGCCAGCGCAATTCGCCGCAGCCGACGTGCAGCAGGCCGGCGACCATGCGGAGCAACGTGGTCTTGCCGCTGCCGTTCGCGCCTTCGACCCATGCCACTTCGCCGGCGTGCACTTGAAAGCTCAACGGCGCGAACACCGGTTCATCCTGGCGCAGGAAACTCACGGCCCGCGCTTCGAGCAAGGGCGCGATGGATGCAGGGACGGTCATCCCCGTGATTGTCCGCAAACGGGGTGGGGCTTGTCCATGCGACACGCTGCCACTGCATGGCGACTTGGGCGGCAGCAGCCGCCCGGGCTGCGAAGCCCTCGACGCGGCCCCCTTTTCAACCGCTGCCCAGCCCGCACAGCCGCCATGGGCCAACGAACCAGCGAAAACCTGGCCTCGCACTTGGGCCTTCCCGCCTCAAACGTTCCTGTCACCCCAGCTCCCTGGTCGGCAGCACGCGCAGGCGCGCCGGAGCGCGACCGCAGCCGCAGATATAGGCGTCCTGCGCGTACACCCGGCACAGCCGGTCCAGGGCACAGGTGTCGGCACCGACCAGATCGGTACCGACGACGAAAAGGCTGGGTTCATACCAGTCCATGGCGCCGAAACCGACGCCAGGATGGATCGCCAGTACCGCGTCGTTGCCGCGCAGTGCCTCCAGCAGCTGCCGCTGCGCAGCCAGGTTTTCCTCATCGGGTCGGGGGACGGAGTGGGGGTTCCACGCGGTGATGAAGCCCCAGTCGTGCTCACCCACCACGGCTTGCAGCGCGGCTGGCAGCAGTCTGCCGATGCGAACTGGCGACCAGCGCAGCGTGTCCAAGCACACGAGGTAGGTGCTCGCCTCGTACGCAGCCAGCAGGGCCTCATTCATGGGGCAGCGGTGGCAGCGGGGGCAGGGTGGCGCGAAGGGCGGCGACTGCAGCGTCCGCATCGATACCGTCGATGTCGGTGGCATCGCCCAGCAGCTTGCGTACAAACGCATCCTGCAGCCGCCCGCGCTCCATGGCGTAGGCATAGGGCAGGCGGGTGAAGCTGACCAGGCGGTACCGCGCCATGTAGTGCTGCGGTGCGCGCGCGGTGAACAGCGCACCCAGCTTGCGTCGCGCAAGGTAGTGCGGGTCGACGACGGAGTCGCGCATCTCGACGTAGTTCTCCAGCGCCATGGCGGTGATCGCGTCGGTATCGGGCTGACGCTGGCGCTGGAATTCGGCGAAGACGCCGGCGCGGTCGCGCGGCTCGGCCGCAAGGAGGTCGCACAGCACGCTGGTGTCTTCGAAGCCGCAATTCATGCCCTGGCCGTGGAATGGCACGAACGCGTGTGCAGCGTCACCGATCAGCAGGGCGCTGGCGCCAAGGTGCCAGCGCTCGAGATACAGCGTCGACAGCGTACCCACCGGGTGCGCTGTGTAGTCCGTGCCGAATCGTGGCAGCAATGGCAGCAGATCGGGGAATTGCGCGCCGAAGAATCCCGCGCCCGTGGCGGCGTCGGGCACGGTCGCGAAGCTGGGCGCGCTGCCTTGCGCCGGCAGGAACAAGGTGACCGTGAAACTGCGCTCGGGATTCGGCAGGGCGATGCACATGTAGCCGCCGCGAGGCCAGACGTGCAGCGCGTTCGGTTCCAGCGCGAACCCGTCATGACCGCCGCTCGCAGCCACGACAGCGGCCGGCAACTCAGCCGCAGGCGGAATCTCCAGTTCCTTGTAACCGTGGCCGAGCGATTCGACCCGTTCGCCGAGCGCACTGTGTGCGTTCATTGCGGCCCGCAGCGCCGAACCGGCGCCGTCGGCACCGATCAGCGTGGCCGCATCCGTCTCGCGCCCGACGCCGCCGGCATCGACCAGACGGATGCGCTTGGCGGCGAAGTCCGCACCCGCCAATGCCTGCCCGAAGTGGAAGCGCACCCCAGCTTGTTCCGCCGCGTCCAGCAGCAGCACGTTCAACGCGCCGCGCGACACCGACCAGATGACCTCGCTGTCGTCCACGCCGTAGCGTTGCAGCGCGCTGCGGCCGTCCAGCTCGTGCACCATGCGGCCGCGCATCATGATCGCGCGACGCAATACATCCTCGGCCAAGCCGCTGCGGCGCAATGGCTGCAGGCCACGTTCGGCCAGTGCCAGGTTGATCGAGCGGCCACCATCGAAGCCGGCCCGGCGCGGGTCCGCGAGCTTCTCGAACACGTCGACGGCAACTCCGCTTCGAGCCAGTTGCTGCGCGAGCAGCGCGCCGACCAGGCCGGCGCCAATGATGGTGATGGGAGCTTGCTGCATACGGCGATCCGGGGCGTAAAACTTGCCACTGTTCCGCAAGTCGCGCACAACTGCAATCCTGGGGGCATGGGCGGTGGCAGGGGCGCCGCGTGATGGCGTTGCCGTACACGCCTCCCGCGGGGTTCCGGAACCATCAGAGCGCCGGTTGCATCCATGTACTCATGCACGGGCACCCTCCGCCTGCCGATACCGTACCGGTCGGTTACACCGCACTGGACGATGCCGCACTGACCGACCTGGTCCAACGCGGCGAGCGCGAAGCATTCCGCCATATCGTGCAACGCTACGGGCGATACCTGTATCGCATCGCGCGCGGCGTATTCAACGACGATGCCGACGCCGAGGATCTGGTCCAAGAAACCTTCGTGCGCGCGTATCGCAACATCGCCACGTTTCGCGGCGAGGCGCCATTGCGCACGTGGTTGACCAGCATCCTGCTCAACGCTGCGCGCAGCCAGTTGCGCCAGCGCCACTCCATGGTCGGCCTGGATCAGGTCGATCCAGCGGTGCTGGATCCATACTGGGTTGAGAATGCGCATGCGGTGATTGCTGGCGGCGATCCTGCGGCGCTGGCGGCGCATGCGGAAATCCGTCGACTGCTACAACGTGCGATCGACGAGCTGCCGGCGGTCTACCGCAGCGTGTACCTGTTGCGCGAGGTCGAAGAGTTCAGCGTAGAGGCCACGGCGGCGCGCCTGGCAATCAAGCCACAGACCGTCAAGACACGGCTGCATCGGGCGCGACGTCTGCTGCGCAAGTCGCTGGGGCGGACGCTCAGCAACGTGCTCAACGGTACCTTCCCATTCCTGGGAGCGCGTTGCGCGCGCCTGACTGACACATTGATGGCTCGGCTTGCGGCCGAGACGCCGCTCGGTCATGAAGCATAGGGACATTCGATACACTTCTCACGCCTCTTGGAGCGCTGGAACTATCACGTCCGCTTGGACGCTTTATCTGGTTGCACGCAAGTAATCCTTGCGTGGCGTTATCCACATGGCAATCGCCGCAGCGAAGACTGTTTGGCCGTGTTCATCCCGCACTGCCACGTCCACCTGGAACTCGTTGGCCTCTGACACATCAAGCCGCGTTCTGGGCGTAGCGGTCGCTACCAGGTCTGATTTCGCCATTTCCAGGTATTGCACCGTCATGCCTTTTGGAATCCACCGGTGCGTAGGTGGGACCGTCACTTCCATCATGGTGCCGCCTGCCAGCTCCGCCATGTTGCACATGGCAATGGCATGCACCGATCCGAGGTGGTTCAAGACAGCGCGGCGCTTCCTGATGGCGACCTGACAGAAGCCGGGCCGTAATGCCTCGAAGCGGGGACCAATACTGCCGAAGTATAAGGCGCCTTGAAGCAAAGCAAGCGGGAGAAAACCCATTTGCCACCCGGCTTGTCGGCCAAGATGTCCCAAATATCCAAAGTACTGCGGTTCACTCACGGTCCTCGATTGACCCGCGCGCGAGCGAAAGCCGCGACGACCTGTCCCTGGTCGTCGCGGCGCCGCTTCCCCACACCTGGGTTGATTGCATCCGACCTACAGCGACTTCAAGTACTGCGCGATGTCGGCGATCTCGGTACTGCTCAGCCCGAGTGATTGCTTCGCGTTGTACTTCATCACCACGTCCACGAGTGTGGCCGCCGAACCGTTGTGGAAATACGGCGGATGCTGCCAGACGCCTTTCAGTGGGCTGGTGCGGTACTTCTTGGTGGCGCTACGCGACACGTAGCTCGGCACACCCGCAGCCTCGGGCTCGCTCGGCAGTTCGGCCACGTCGTGCAGGCGCTCATTGGCGTCGGTGAACTGCGGACCGCTATGGCACGACGCGCATCCCGCCTTGCCGTCGAACAGCACCTTGCCGCGTGCAGCAGCGGCAGTGTCGAAACTGCCAGCCGGCGGCGGTGGTGCCGCAATCGACAACTGGTAGGCCTGTAGCGCCGGCAACTTCGCGGTGACCAGGTCATCGGTCCCGTTGGTGATGTCGACACCATCCGCGCCAAGGCGTGCATCGGTGAAATTGCCGTGCCCGCCCATCTGGATCACGCTGACATAGCGGTTCCAGTAAGCAAGGTCGTCACCATCGCCGGTGAAGATGATCTTGTGGATGTCCTGCAGGCCAAACGCAGGCGGTATCACCGCTGGGCCGTTCAGGCCGTCGACATTGAAGCGTGGGTCGTACAGGCCCGGGCCCCAGGAGTTGTAGACGGCCTTCTTCTCCGCGCTCAGTGCCGGCGACAGGGCAATGATCGCGCCCGGATTCAGGTCGCGGTTGGGCCAGCCGTCCAGGCGATGGCCAATACCCTTGGCAAACGCATTGTCAACCGTGGAATGACACAGTGCACAGGTAATTCCAACCCGGGTCAGGGTGCTCTTGCCACCGGCGGTTTCCACCGTGCCCTTGATGCCGACCACCGCATTCAGGCCGATCAGCGCCAACGTGGTTTGTGGGTCAGTCAGGCTGATGCTGCCGTCCTGGATACCGGCCACCACGGCGGGCGGCAGCGCATCCATGTCCACCTTCAGGCCGACGGCCAGCGCGGTGGTCGGATCGACGGCGGCGGCGATGACGTCGTTCATGTGCAGCGCGTCGGTCCAGGTCGTTTCGTCGCCAAAGGTGTCGAAACGGAAGATCTGCTGGCCCTGATCGAGGAACGCCGTGTCGGTCACGGTGGAAAACGTCCAGACGAAATCCTTGGCCAGCGCAACGCCTGCGGTGCTCTTGACGCCAGTGGTGATCGTCGCCGTGCAGGTGACGTTCGCCGCCATGGGCTCGGCGACCTCGGACTGTGGCAGGTTGGTCGGTGTTTCGGTGATGCGTACGAACGTGGCTTTCTTCGTCGCCGCGTCATAGACGACGGAGCCGAACGGCTCCGCGTCGGCCGGACAGTTCACGCTGAAATTGGCGTTCTTCAGCGTCGCCGGATCGATCGCCTGGTCGAATGTGACACTGACCTCTGCGGTATTCAGCACTCCGGTGGCGGCGTCGACCGGAGTGGTGGACACCACGGTTGGAGCTGGCGCCGGCGGCGGCGGTGGAGGCATCGTCGACGTGTTGTCGCCATGACCCGAACCGCCACAACCGGCAAGGCCGACGCCTAGCGCGACGCACAGGGCTGTCGGCAAATACTTCCTACGCATGGACCTGCTCATTGGTACGCCTCCTCGATGAATGCAATCAGTCATCCCCGCTGCACTGCCTACCGGTGTTTGACGGCCGCAGTACCCCATGCCAGCGATTTGCGCTGACGCCCTGGAATTCTCTTGACGTACCGATGTACCCGCGGGTTGTCGCCCAGACGAGACGCCTGCAACGTATCCAGCCAAGCGCGGGACATCACCCTCGTCCACCAACCGACGCAGCGACCGACAGAAGGTTCCCGGCAATCGACTTTGTCGACACGCGTGGATCGCGGTCCATCGAGCATCGGCAGGCGCGCCGACGTGGGTACGCAACTCCGGCGGAACCTGCGGGCGACCAACTGCATCTCACCTCTGACGTCGATGCACCAGTGACAACCCGCCCAGCGCTGCGCCGTTGGTGCCGACGAATCGCCTCCGCGCCCGGGCAATGCGCCGCGTGGTCGCCAGTACGCACGAGACGGCTGGACGGCTGTTTCGTATCCCGTCAAAACTGTCAGGGTGACCCGTCATGCCAGTCCGTGCGTCAGCTCAACATGGTTTCACCCTGCTGGAATTGATGGTGGTGGTAGTCATCCTCGGCATCCTCGCGGCCCTGGTCGTGCCGAAGGTGATGAGCCGTCCGGACGAGGCGCGCGTGACGGCGGCGCGGCAGGATATCGCCAGCCTGCAGCAGGCGCTGCAGTTGTACCGACTGGACAACCAGCGCTATCCGACCACCGAACAGGGGCTGCAGGCACTGGTGATCCAGCCTGAGACCGAGCCGATCCCGCCGAACTGGAAGCCGGGCGGCTACATCAACCACCTGCCCAAGGATCCCTGGGGCCATCTCTACCAGTACCTGAACCCGGGCGTGCACGGAGAGATCGACGTCTACGGTTTCGGCGCCGACGGCGCGCCCGGTGGCGAGGGCAATGATGCCGACGTCGGCTCGTGGATGCAGTGAGGAAGGTCCGCGCCAATGCATGAAACCGTCATCCGCCAGAACCTGTGGGGTTTCACGCTGCTGGAGATGCTGGTCGTGGTGCTGATCATGGGCATCCTGGTGGCGACCATCAGCACCAGGATGCAACCGGGCGAGCGCGACCAGTTGCGCGTCGAAGCCACGCGACTGGCGCAACTTCTGGAACTGGCCACACAGGAAGCGCGCCTGACCGGCCGAAGCGTCGTCTGGACATCCAACGGCATCGGCTATGCATTCTGGCGCGAGCGCGATGCCGGCGTGTGGTCACAGATCCTCGACGACGACGTGCTGCGCGCACGCAGCTTGCCGCGCGGTATGGTGATCGCCGGGTTGCGCGACGAAGCCGGGCGCGCCCAACCCATGTTGCGCCTGGAGCTCGGCGCGGATGAGGCAACATCGGCATTCTCGCTCGAGCTGTCACTGGGCAATGAACGCTATGCGATCGCCGCCTCTCCGCTCGGCGACTTGCGCATGGCGCCGGGGGCGGGGAAGACCTATGCCGACATGCCGGCACCGTAGCGCGGCCGGGTTCACCCTGGTCGAGGCGCTCGTCGCCATGACGATCGTCGCGGTGTCCCTGCTGGCCGCGCTGCGCGTGGCCACGCAAGGCACGAACCACGTCGGTGAACTGCATGCGCGGTTGCTGGCCGGCTGGATCGCGGCCGATCGTCTCGCCGAACACCACGCTCGCGGCGATTGGCTCGGCGTGGGTGTGCTGACCGGCGCCGAACGCGAGGGCAACCTCGCGTTCGGCTGGCGTGAAGTCGTCTCGGCGACGCCGAGCCCGGTATTCCGCCGCATCGACGTCTATGTCTTCGAACCGACGCAGCCTGCCCACTTCCTCGCGCATGTCGCGGGTTTCATCGTGCAGCCGGCGGGGGGTGGCGGATGAAGCTCAGCCGTGCCTGGCATGCCCGCGGGTTCACGCTGATCGAGCTGCTGTCGGCGCTGCTCGTGCTTTCGCTGCTCACGCTGATGGCCTATCGCGGGCTCGGCGTGATCATGGCGTCACGCGACCGTATCGCGGCGGAATCGGCGCAGTGGCGACAGGCCGAGGCGTTCTTCATGCGTTTCGAGCGCGATGTGGCGCTCGCCGCACCGCGCCCGGTGCGCGACGGTGCGGCTACCGCGCCGGCTTGGCTGGGCCGCCCCGCTACAAGGCAGTTACCGCTGGTGGAATTCAGCCGGTACGCTGCGGCAGGCGGCGTCGACGCGCCACACCGTATCGGCTACGGCATCAATGCCACGCGGCAGATCGAGTTGTGGATCTGGCCGGGACTCGACCTCCCGGCCGACACCCCGCCCACCCGGTACGTGGTGCTCAGCGACGTGCTGCGGTTCAATCTGCAATACCTCGGTCCGGCGCTGACCTGGAACCGGACCTGGCCGGTGGTGCCGAGTGATCCACCGCTGCCGTTGGCCGTGCGCTTGCTGGTGCAGTTCAACTCCGGCGAAACCGTGGTGCGCGTGTTCGCGCTGCGCTCATGAGGCCCGGCGAGCACGGCGCGGCGCTGCTGCTGGCGATGGCGATCACGGCGTTCGCCGCGGTAGCGGCCACGGCAATGCTCGTCGCATTGAGCACGTGGTCGCGCCAGGCCAGCCTGGTTGCCGAGCATGTCCAGGCGCAGGAACTGGTCATGGCCGGCGGTGACTGGGCACGCGCGCTGCTCTTCGATGATCGCCAAGCCAGTGGCGAGGTCGACCACGCCGGGGAGCCGTGGGCGCTGCGCTTGCCGCCGATACCCTTCGAGAACGGGGAGCTCGTCGGCCGTATTGAGGATCAGCAGGGCCTGTTCAATCTCAACAACCTGGTGCGCAACGGCAAGCTCGACGTCACGCAGTACGCGCGTTTCCAGCGCCTGCTGGCGATCCTCGGCCTGCCGGCACAGTTGGCCGCGACGCTCGGAGACTGGATCGATGCCGACGATGTGGTGCAACCGGACGGTGGTGCCGAGGACGCCTACTACCGCGCGCTCGACAGGCCCCATCTCGCTGCCGATCGACCCTTGGTTGACACCGGCACGCTGGCCCTGGTGCGTGGATTCGATGCTGGCGTGCGCGCGCGTCTTGCACCGTTCGTGACGGCGCTGCCGGGCATCACGGCCATCAACGTGAACACCGCGCCGGCGGAGGTGCTCGCGGCCGTTGTCGATGGCCTGGACCTGGATGCGGCGCGGAGCCTGGTTGCCCATCGCGCTGGCACGTTCTATCGCAACACGGGCGATTTCTCGGGCCAGCTCGGCGTGGGCGCCAACGTGCCGGAGCGGGACGTCCGCGTCGGCAGTGACTATTTCCTGGTGACGCTGCGCGTGACTTACGGCAAGGCGCAGGCACGCGGCACATTCCTGCTGGCGCGGATGGGTCCGGCGCGCTGGCCGGATGTCGTGTGGCGGCAGCTGCGATGAGCACGCTGCGCATCTTCTGTCCGTTGTCGGCGCCGCCCACGGCGTGCCAGTGGCTGCTGTTCGAGGATGCCGGTGACGTCCAGGTGGGCGAGGGCATGCCGGCGCGACTGCCGCCCGGTGCCGCCCGGGTTGAATTGGTGCTCGCCGCCAGCCAGGTGCTGCTCACGCGGACGCGACTGCCGCCAGCCGGCCGGCGCCGCTCCGCCGCACTGCTGGCCTATGCCGCCGAGGAGCGGTTGGCATCCGATCCGGACGTCAACCGGGCGAGTCAGCTCGGTCAGGTCGATGGCGATGACGTGCTGGCGGTGGTGAACCGGCAGCACCTGCAGGCCTGGCGCGACGCGTTGGCTACCGCCGGCATCCAGGTCGACGCCGTGTATGGCGCCACGTTGCTCTTGCCCCTGCGCAGTAGAGAGTGGAGCCTCGCCTGGAACGGGCAGGAAGGCTTCGTGCGCACCGGCGAGTTCGAGGGCGGCGCGACCGACTGCGGCAATCCACAGACACCGCCATTGGCCTTGCACTTGCTGCTCGATGCGGCGCGGACACGTGGCGCGTCACCCACCGCGCTCGCCCTATTTGTGACGGCATCGTCGGCGCAGCCGGATATCACGGCATGGCAGCAGAGTCTGGGCATCAGCATCCGGCTTGTGCAGCAGCAGGACTGGCGAAAGGCACCGGCACCAGCCGGGATCCAGCTTGATTCGCCACGCTGGCACTGGCGCCCGTCTTCGGCGACGCTCTCGCGCTGGCGGCCGGTTGGCTGGATTTTCCTCGCGGCCCTGGTGCTGCACTCGACGGCACTGCTGGCCGATCGCCTGCGCCTGGCAAACGAGCAACAGCAGTTGCGCCAGCAGATGGAGACGCGCTTCCGCGCCTTGTTCCCGACTGCCGTGGCGGTGGCGGATCCGGTGCTGCAGACGCGTCGGCAACTCACGCAGGGGTCGTGCCCGGATAAGGGTAAAATTGGGTCATAAGCCTCAAACAAGGCTTACGCGTCTCACTTCTTGCCCTGTTTCTTCCGAGGCGTTGCTGGCGACTTCCGTTCGTCCAGCAGCGTACTGATACGCGACTCGGCGGTGATAGCCCGAGTTTCGAGCGACTGCATCGCCGTTCCCAAACCTTCCAATTGCCCGCGAGCTGCGGCCAGTTCGATGGCCATGCGATCGCGATCCGCGACAGCCGCGGCCAATGCCCCCAAGCGGGTATCACGCTCGGCCAGTTCACGACGGTGATGTCCTGCTTCGGTGCGCAGCTCCGCCAAACTGGCTTGTTGTCGCTCCAGTCGTTCTCGCGTTTTGACCATCTGCTGTTCTGCGCGCCACTGGCCTTCGCGAGCTGTATCGATCTCCTGCAGCATGCGGGCTTGGGCGGCCTCCAGCCGCTCGTTCGCTGTATCACGTTCGACCTGAAAAGCCGCATCCCGGCTCGCAATCACGGCTTGGAATTCTTCGGCCTGGTCAGTTTGCGCTTGACGGATGCGTTCGATCTGTTCGGCGGTGTCGGTCTGGAGTGCGATGAGTTTCTGCTGCAGTGCCTGGCCATCCTGAAGCGCTTGATTCTTCGCGGTGGCCTCGAACTCCACTCGCGTTTGCAGCGTGGTGATCTGCTGTCGAAGTGTTTCGCACTGTTCGGTCAGTGTCGTTGAGGTCGCCAATGCGTCGTCGCGCGCCTGCGTAACCGTAGCGTGCTGCTGCTCCGCATCTGCCACGGCAGCTTCCAAAGTGCTCCGCTGTTCGGCGAACACCACCTCGCCCTGTTCGACGGCCACCACCCACAGGGCACGCATGGCGTCGGCCACAGCAGCCGGGAGATCAGCACCGAGCGCATCGGCCTTCGTACGTTCGTCCTTCCACTGCTTCAGCTCGTCATTGATCGTCGTACGGCTGCCTTGCTGGATGACGGCGTAGATCTGGTCGACGGTGATTTCGTGCGGCCGCTTCGC
Organism: Rhodanobacter sp. FW510-R10; assembly: GCF_058781105.1. Lineage (NCBI taxonomy): Bacteria > Pseudomonadati > Pseudomonadota > Gammaproteobacteria > Lysobacterales > Rhodanobacteraceae > Rhodanobacter > Rhodanobacter sp. FW510-R10. The sequence continues at coordinate 2,600,956 of NZ_JBYSWL010000001.1, forward strand.
ACCGGCAACGAGTTGGGCGGCGGCTTCACGGGTACGCTGACGGGTATCGCTGACACGGCTCATGGCAAATTCCCAGTCGCTCGGAGGGTCAATTTCGAAGGATAAGAGAATGTATATCATAGTATTACGTTATATACGTAATGATTAAATCAAGAAATTTACGATAACTCCTATAATCGAAAGTCTTTTGGCAGTACGCTGCTTTTCCCGCGATGCCGGACATCGGAAAGCATGACTGAGCCCGACTTGAGCCTTGTGGCGCTGCCCCATACCCTTTCACCCGCCCTGTCTGGATGCGTCGGCACCAATCGCGCGCCGACGAGCGTGGTGCGCCAAATCGCGGCCGATGACGATGTGGCCGCGATCGGTCTGTGGCTGGCGGAATATCACGACTCGCCGCATACCTTCCGCAGCTACCGCAAGGAGGCCACGCGGTTGGTGCTCTGGGCCACCCAGTTACGTAACAAGCCGGTGTCGAGCCTTACTCGCGAGGACGTGATCGCCTACGAAGCCTTCCTGGCCGAGCCACCCACTACCTGGTGCGACGCCGGCCTGGCGCGTCACGGCGAGCATCGACGATTGTTTGTCGGTCCATTGGCCGAACGTAGCCGGCGTCAGGCGCTCGGCATTCTTGCCGGACTGTTCAACTACCTCGTGCGCGCCGGCTATCTCGCCGGCAGTCCGTTTGTGTTGCAGCGACGACGGGCAAGACGCGGAACCCGTCGCACGATCGAACGCTACCTCGATCGTATCCTCTGGGAGGAAGTCCTACGCATCGTCGACGGCTGGCCACAGACAACCGCACGGGAAAGGCAGCGCTACGAACGCGTTCGGTGGATCCTTCGCTTCCTCTATGAAACCGCACTGCGAGCCGCCGAAGCGGCGGCCGCCAGCGAAAGTGACTTCCAACATATCCGCGGACGGTGGTGGCTGCGCATCGTGGGCAAAGGCGGCGTCGAGGGCACGATTCCCCTCAGCGATGGGCTCATGGAGGATTTCGCACGTTACCGGCGCTTTTATGGGCTGCCATCCGCACCTGCCGGCGACGGCAAAACTCCCGTCATTCTGGGTATCGCCGGAAGGCCTTTCCCGTTGACGTCCACCTCGGTTTACCAGATCGTCAAGGGCGCCTTTCGGCGCGTGGCCGAGACGCTGCAAAAGGAGGATGGTGCCAAAGCCACGCGTGTGCGGCGGGCATCAACACATTGGTTACGGCACACAGCCGCCACGCATCAGGCCGAGGACGGCACCCCGATTCATCACATCCAGCAGAACCTGCGCCACAGTTCCATTGGCACCACGTCGATCTACATTCACGCCGAAGAGGATGCACGGCATGCCAGCACCACAAAAACGCGCCAGGAGGCAACGGCATCCCAAGGAGACGTCCTATGACTGATCCCCAGGGCCTACCTCATCCGCACATATAATCAACCTTGGATCAGCCGGAGTGCCGCCCCAAGGCAGCCACAGACGCCGAGCGTCCATGCCATGCCGACGCGGTAGCGAAGCATGGCGATCATGGCTCCGGCGGCAAGCACCAAGGCGGCGGGGTTTAGCGTGGACAGCTGAGGCAAATCGAGGTGAATAGGCCCGGCATTCAGCGTTCGCACAGTGCCGAAGATGGTGTGCTCCGCAAACCACACCGACAGGTTCAGCACCACACCCACCACGGCGGCCGTCACGGCACTCAGCGCCGAATTCAGTACCCGGTTCCCACGCAGCGCCTCAATGTAGGGACCACCGAGGAAGATAAACAAGAAGCACGGCACGAAGATCACCCAGACGGTCAGCAGCGAGCCGAGCATGCCGGCAACCCAGGGAGACATGCCGCTCTGGTGCTGGAACGCCGCCATGAAAGCCACGAATTGCACCACCATGATCAGTGGCCCCGGCGTGGTTTCCGCCAGTGCCAGCCCGTCGAGCATCTGCGCTGGCGACAGCCAACCGTAGTCGGTCACCACACGCTGGGCGACGTAGGCCAGCACCGCATAGGCCCCGCCGAAGGTCACCACGGCGGTTTCGCTGAAGAGCAAACCCTCGCGGGCGAGCACGCTGGTGTGACCAAACAGGATCACGACGGCCAGCACCGGCGCAGCCCACAGCGCCAGGCCGATCCCGGCCGTGCGCAACGCTCGTGTTCGTGACGGCTTGGTATGGACCAATTCGCCGCGCAGCATCAACTGGTCGATCAGGTAACCATCACCGGCCAGCTCCGCGGCCGTGGCTTCGGCCGGGAACCACTGTGGGAACCACCGCCGCGCCCCGATGCCCAACACCGCCGCTCCTGCGATGATCAACGGGAACGACAGCCGGAACACGTGAATGGCCAGGAAGGCCGCAGCCGCGATGCCGACGAAGAAGTGACCTTTCAGGGCGCGTCGCGCGATGCGAAGCACTGCTTCAACGACTACCGCCAACACCGCGGCCTTCAATCCGAAGAAGACAGCCACCACCATCGCCACCTGGCCCACGAAGGCATACAGCACACTCAGGCCGGACAGCACTAGTACGCCGGGGAGCACGAACAGGCAGCCGGCGATAAGACCACCGACCGTGCGATGCAATAGCCAGCCGATATAGATGGCCAGTTGGGCCGCCTCGGGACCCGGCAGCAACATGCAGTAGTTGAGGGCATGCAGGAACCTCGGCTCGCTGATCCAGCGTCGCTGTTCGACCAGTTCGCGGTGCATCACGGCGATCTGGCCGGCCGGGCCACCGAAGCTCAGCCAGCCGATCTTCGCCCATACCCGGGTGGCCTGTGCGAGGCTGACATACTGCGGCGGTGTGGTGACGGTCATGGCCTTCTCACGAGCGTGCCACTTCGGCAAGGGCGCGATGCAGCGCCTGAGCCTGCCCGAAGCGGCGATCGACCTCGTTCCACTGGACGTTGGCAAGGAATGCGTCGATGTATTTCAGCGCCGCCGCACCATAGTCCATCTGGTAGGAGTGCTCGTACATGTCCATGACCAGCAGAGGCAACGCGGTCGCGAGTATCTGTGTGTGGTGGCCCGACCAGACCGTGCGCAGCTCACCGGTCATCAGTTCGAACGCCAGGATCACCCAGCCACTACCGCCGCCAAGGCTCGCGCCGGTAAGGCGGAAATGGGTTTCCCAGGCATCCATGCCGCCGTACGTGGCCGAGATGGCCGCAGCGATATCGCCGGTAGCGCGACCATCGCCCCCCAGGTTGCCGAAATACGCTTCGTGCAACGTCATCGAGTTGCGATACATCAGCTCGTGCTGGCGCAGGCCGCCGACGACAAACGCAGGCGTGTCCTTGCTGACCTGCGCCAGCTGCTTCTCCAGGGTATTGAGGTTGCGCACCGCCCCACCGTAATTGTTCTCGTGATGCGAGACGATCAACCGCTCCGAGAGACCGATAAGCGCGCGCGGATCGAAGGGCAGCGGTTGCAGTACATGCTGGCCCGCAAAGGCGGGCGACGTGGAATCGGACATGGCGATACCTCTTGCGTGTATTACGAACGAAAGTCCCAGCGCAACTTGGCAATCACGGCGTTCGAGATGGGCGCGTAGCGTGCGATCGGATTGGTCGGCGAGGTTTCCACCCCGTGATTGAAGACCAGATAGAAATCCCGCCCGGGTGCGACGATCCAGTGCAGACGCGCGTTGAGGCCGACATGGCCTTGTCCCGAGTCGTACTGGGTAAAGCTGGACACGATGAGGTCGGGGCTGAAGGAGTAACTCAGCTTGAGTTGGTAGAGCCGCTGGATGAACCGGCCTTGCGGCAAGCGACCGACATCCGTTTCATTCTGCAACTCGAAGCGTAGTTTTCCTTCCCGTGCCGTCCAATCCACGAACGGCATGTATTGCGTCAGCCGTCCGCCGTAGAAGTCGCCCAGTTCCACCACGCTGCCGATGCGCCACGGCCGCGCATCGGACGATTGCGTTTCGACACGATAGCGATTGAAGTGGTAGCGGCCCGCCGGCAAGGTCACGCCATCGACGATCTCGAACGGTTCGGTCAGCGCCTCGTAATCCGGAATCCAGTCGAACTCGTAGTGCTCGCCGGATTCGGCGTCGACATTGAACGGGGCGGTGAAAATGCGCCGGGTCTGCGTGGTGCCATGCAGGTCGTCGATCTGCTGCACTTCGAATTGGTAGAAAAACTGTCGCGCCCAGTTGAGTGCGTCGCTGGTGGGACGCGGCCGGTAGTCGATATACACGTCGTACTGGTGCGTGCCCGGGCGTGGCAGGAAACCCAACGCCGGGTTGAGAGCATCACCGAACACATTGACGCTGGCATTCCAGTTCCACAGGTCATTGGGGTACTGCGCGTAGACGCCCCAACCCGAATGCCGTCCTTGCAGACCATCGTCTTGCGTACGCGCCGCCCAACCCGAAAGCGTCAGGTTCTTGTCGCCACGAAAGGTGGCCGTATGCCAGACCGCATCGACGCCCGCAAAGAGATTATGGGTCTGTCCGGTCGGATCGCCGCGTGTCACCAGCGTACCGACGCGCAAATGGTCATCGACGTCGTAGGTCAGGCGCCCGACGAACAAGTTGATCGGGCGGCCATCGAGGCCCGACGGGCCGGTTTGCACATCCAGCGCACCGATCGACCACGGGCCGGTTTGGCCGATAAGCTTGACGCCTTCGTCCAGGCGCACCGTTTCGCCGTTCAGCAGGCCGACGCGACGCGAGTAAAACGGAATGAACGTGCTGGTGAGGTCACCAGTCTGGCTGAGTCCGGCGGCAAAGTTGAACTGGTTCGAGCCTTCCAGGAAGAAGCGGCGCTTCTCCGGCAGCGACAAGGAAAAACGGGTCAGGTTGATTTGCTGGGCATCGGCCTCGGCCTCGGCGAAGTCGGGATTGACCGTGACGATGGCCGCCAGTTCGGGGGTCAGGTTGTAGCGCACATCGCCGCCGATTTGTGCCGATTGGCGGTTACCGAGGCTGTCGTGATTCATCAGCACGTAGGGCGATACTTCCAGGCCATGACCCTGTTCAAGGCCGCGGGTCCCGTTCAGGACGCCCATGCGGGAAAGATCGAAGATCAAACTGTTGAGAGTGATGCTGGCCCATTGCAGGCTGAGCTGGGCACGCGGCACGTAACGCTGCACATTGAGACCCCAGCGATCCAGACCCTTGCGAAATTGCAGACTGCGTGTGTCGATCGCGATCTCGGCGCGCCAGCCGTCCGCCGTTTGCCGAACCTTCGCCCGCCAGATCCCATCCCAGTCATAGTTCGGGTCCGGCGATGCGGGAGAGATCAATCCATCGGTCCGCGCGCCACCCGCATTGACCTGAAACACGTAGCCGACCCGGTGGTTGCCGAAGGTGTCCAGCACCACCGTGACGTGATCGTCGTTGGTCTGGTCGCTGTCGCGCTCCAGCGTGTGCACGGAACGCTTGCCAAACTCCGGATCGACGCTGTCGATCCACAGATACAGATGCGTGCGATCCTTCAGCACCCGCACCGTCGTGCGGTAGGGCGTCGGTAGGCCCGGACGCGGATCTTGTTGCGTGAGTTCGATCCCCGCCGACTGTGCCCAGTCCGAATCGCCGGGCAGCGCATCCATGAGGGTGTTACGTACCGGTAAGACGCTGACCTCGGGCGGCACGATGATGTGATCTGCCCCGATCGCCGCACGTACATTCGGCGACAACAAAGCAAGGAACATCAGTGTCGATCCGCCTACACGTTGGCTGGCATACCAGGTCATGGGTTGACCCGACCCCTCAGGGCTTGTGGACCGCGGCTTGCGCATCAAGCGCAGCGCGGAATCCGCGAGCCAGTTCCGCAGCTGGCCCCTTGCCCCAGAAGTGGGTGAAGTACAAGTCGGGTTGCACGTCCATCATGTGATTGTGCAACGCCACCACATGGATACCGGCCTTGCGCAAGGCCTGCAGCACGGGCTGTACTTCCGTGGCGGCCATGATGAAATCGCCGTCCATCGCGGCCGCGTTGTCGCTGCCGCTGAATGCGGCCCAGGTGGTGAGCCCCATCGAGCCGCCGACCGGCATGCCCTGCATGCTGCCGGTACGCCCGATCGTGATCTTGGCGATCCCTTGAAGGTCGACCGCCGGCTGACCCACGATCTTGCTGAGCGCATCCGCGTTGATATGCCCGACGGTTGGCGTTATCCCCGCGAATCCCGCCGCCGGCCGTGGATGCGCGCGGCGCACCGCGCGAATGGCCGTCCAGACGGCCTTGACGCCGGCGGCAAGCGTTTCAGGACTGCCTTCGCCGCCGATGTGCATGAAGTAGACCTTCGGCGTGTCGTAGAAAAAGTGATTGTGCAGCGCCGTGACGGTGAGACCGTGGGCAAACGCCGCGTCCATCGCGGCGTCCACTTCGTCCTGGAACACCACGGTGTCGCCCATCACCATGGCACGTCCGCCCGCCATGGGTGAGAACGCGGCCCAGGAGCCCAGGCCCGCCGCCGGCGGCAGTTTCATGCCATCCACGGTGACGGCGACATCGGTACGCGACCAGCCAATTTTCACGACGCCATCCGGCGTCGTGGTCGCGGTCGCGCCACTGGCCGCGCCAATGGCTTTCGGATCCAGCTGGCCGGCTGCCAGCGCCGGCAGCGCCAAGCCAAGGAGCATGGCCGCGGCCATCCGGTGAAAACGACGGCCATGAAGGGCTCGCGGGTGGTCATGGGTAGACGTATTCATAGACACCTCCGGGTGGTGGTTGAATGGAATCGACAGCGGTAGCTCATTCCGCCAACGGTTCCGAATAAGCGGCGTACAGACTGTCGAGTACGGGGCCGATGCTGCGAAGCAATGCGTCATCGTCCGGCTGGGTCGCACGAGCGCCGGCCATGATCGCGGCGAAGCCTGCCGCCTCCGGCACCGGCACGCCGCCGACATCGAGGTAATGCACCAGCGCGCCGAGACGGGCGAGACCGCGGTCATCGCCCAGCCCGAAACTGATCAGCAGCACCTCGAAGCTCACCCGGGCACCGCGGTGGGTGAACTCGGCGCCGTCAAAGTCGAAGCCGACCGCCTTCTTCGGGCAGCTTGCCGGGGTTTTGATCCAGGCGAAGGTCGCCTTGCGATCGATGAACCGGCGGATCAGCCAGGCCGACGCTACCCGGTCGACCCACAAGTGCTCGCGGGTAGCCCACAGGCGCCCGCGGTATAGCGCCGGATCGCAGCGCGGCACCGCGCCATGCGCGGCATGGGGCTCGTCCGGCGAAAACCGCGCGTTCAACGCGGCTTCGGCATCGGTCAAGGCACTCTCCACCTGGCGCCGTGGCGATCCAGGAAAGAAGTCGATCTCCACCACCGCGGCGACATCGCGACGCAGCATGGCCAGCTCGCGCCGCGCCTCAGCCTCCTCCAGGCTCGCCAACCTGACCTGAAACGCATCGAGCTGATTGAACAGCTCGTGGTACTCGTCGCCGCGATCAAACAGCGCCACGAGTGCACGCTGTTGCGTCTCGTCCTGACTGTCGAAAGCGATGACCTGCGCGGTGCCGTCGGACGCGGTGATCTCGGCGGCCTGTTCATCGAAGCCAACACGGGCGTTGTCGGCCTGCGGCAGCACGTATACGCCATCTCGCATGGCGCTGGCGCCCGCCGCCTTCAGTGCCCGCCAGACCCGCATGCGGGCCGTCTGCGTCTTTCCGGGCAAGCTGCTGACCAACATCAGCCATCTCTGGGGATTAATCATGTAGCGTACACTACGCTTTAGTTATATCTTCTACAATAATTGTGGCGCCACGTGAAATCCGTCCAGCGGAGGTGCGGCCATGCAATGGGTGACGCGAGAACGTCCCAAGATCGACCGGATTGCCTGTCCCTGGCTGATCGCCCGGTTCATCGACGCGACGCCAGAATTTCTGTACGTACCGACAGACCAGGTATTCACTGTCGCGCAAGCGACCGGCGCCGTACCCTACGACATTCCAGGCGCCGAGCTGTCTCACGTGGGAGACCTCTGCAGTTTTGATGCCTTTCTCAAACGCTATGCGCTCGATGACCCCGCTTTGCAGCAGCTCGCCGCCATCGTGCGTGGCGCGGACACCTCACGTCTCGATCTGACCCCTCAATCCGCCGGGCTGTACGCCATCTCGCTGGGCTTGTCGCGGGTGTTCGAGAACGACCACACCATGCTGCAGCACGGGCTGGTGATCTACGACGCGTTGTATGCCTGGTGCCGGCATGGTCAGGGTGAAACGCATCGCTGGCCACCGGGCTCTTGATCATCATCCGGATCGATGGAGTACGTATGAGCACGCCGACCTTGCTTCGCGGTATCGGATCACTGGTGGCCGTCCTGGTGGCAGCTACCGCTTGCGCCGGGCCAGTGGGTTCCAACACCCTGCCGCTCACCAAGGTGGCGGATATACCTCTCGGCGGCGAGACCACGCGCCTGGACTATGCAAGCTACGACCCGGGACGGCACCTGCTGTTCATTGCACACTTGGGCGACAGTGCCGTCATCGTGTTCGATACCCAGACGCAGCGGGTGGTAACGCGAATTCCTGATATCAGCAAGGTCCACGGGGTACTGGCGATCCCGGAACTCGGGCGCGTCTATGCCTCAGCCACCGGGACCAACGAAGTGGTCGCGATCGACGCGAACAGTCTGAAGGTCGTGGCGCGGGCACCGGCGGGAGTGTATCCGGACGGCATGGCCTATGTCCCGGACCAGCACAAGCTCTACGTCTCCGATGAGCACGGCGCGACCGATACGGTGATCGACGTGCGCACGAATCAGCGCGTCGCGACGATTACGCTTGGCGGCGAAGTGGGCAACACCCAGTACGACCCCGTTTCCAGACACATCTTCGCCAACGTGCAGACGCGGCGACAGCTGGTCGAGATCGACCCGGCCACCGACAAGGTGGTCGCACGCATCGACCTGCCCGGTGCGAAAGGGAATCACGGTCTGCAGATCGTGCCGCCGCAGCGGCTCGCATTCATCGCCTGCGAGGACAACCACAAACTGCTGGTGCTGGACCTGACGAGCCGCCGCGTCACGGCCTCCTTCGAGGTCGGCGATGATCCGGACGTGCTGGCCTACGATGCCGGCAAGGGCTGGCTGTATATCGCCAGCGAATCCGGGGTGGTCTCGCTGTTCTCCGTGACCCAGGCGGGCGTGACCAAGCTCGGCGAGGGCATGCTTGGGCCGCACGCGCATGTGGTCGCCGTCGACCCTTCTACCCATCGCGCCTACTTTCCCCTCAAGGACCTGCAGGGGCATACCGCACTGCGCGTCATGCAGCCGCGTCCCTGAGGGACGTCGGTCCATGGCGGCCGGTATTGTCAGTCGGCGTCGTCCATGGAAGCCGCGTCCGCCGAGTTCGATAGCCGTGACGCCATATCGACGATCTCAAAACGCCAGCCTTCATAGTCGAAGTGCTCGCCCGTATACGTTTTGGTATGTCGTGCCGACGCTGCCGATGTTCCCGGTCTTTCCGCGCCTGTTTGCGCGTTTTGGCTTCTGGCCTGCGTTGGCGTTGAGTGCTGTCATCACCGTGGTGTGCTTTGGTGCTTTCGCACTGGCCGTCAAGCCCTTCGGGATCAAGTTGCTCTAAATTTCATCTTTTTGGCCGCGACAGACACGTCGCCTAGCGGACCCGCATGAGCACGATTCAGGACACTGCCTATCCTCAATTGAAAAAGGATCTCAGCGCCCGCGATTTGACGGCCATCTACACACCTACCGCTGACGAGTGCGCGTTTGCCATAGGCGTCTCCGCACGCAAGCCCACTCAGGCACTGTTGCTGATCCAGCTCAAGGTCCTTCAGCGTTTGGGATACTTCGAGCCGTTGTCAACGTTGCCGCGGGCGATTGTTGATCATGTCTGCGGCAGCGCTCAGATGCGCATCCCCACCGTGCGCGCATTGAAGGCGTACGACGCATCAGGCAGCCGCTCGCTGCATCTGCGGAAGATTCGTGACTTCGTTGGTGTGCGACGGTTGGTGGATGCCGATTGGCCCTGGCTGGATCAGATCGCCCGCGAGGCGGCCGCGACCAAACAGGAACTGGAGGACATCATCAATGTCCTCATCGAGGAACTGGTCCGGCAGAAGTACGAGTTGCCCGGATTCACCCAACTGGTGCGCGCAGCACGGGCGGCGCGCAACGCGGTCAACACGGCGATCTTCAAATCGGTCACGGGGCAATTGTCGGCCGACCAGCGCCAGATGCTCGACGATCTCCTCCTGCAGCGACGGGGAATCACCCTCTGGGATCAACTCAAACGCGAGCCGAAAAGGCCTACGGTTCGCGAGGTAGCCAAATTCCTTGAGCACATTCGCTGGCTCAAGAGCCTGGGTCACGGGCTGCCCGATACCCGCGAGATGGCGGTGACCAAACGCCACCAGATGATGCTGGAAGCCCGTGCGTTGGACGCCAAGGACATCCGCACCGTCAAGCCGCTCAAGCGCCATACATTGGCCGTGCTGCTGATCCAGTCGCAGCTGGAAAAAGCCACTGACGACGTCGCAAGCATCTTCATCAAGATCATGCATGGCATCGACAACCAGGCCGAGGAGCGGCTGCGCCAATACCGATTGGACCATGCCGAGCAGACCGATCGTCTGATTGGCCAGTTTCGGGAGGTGCTGGCTGCCATGCAGGAGGGCGAGTCGGCGAAGAAGCGTGTGGAAAACATGGAGCGGGTGCTGGGCGACGATCCGGAACAATGGATCATCCAGTGCGATGAGCATGCCGCCTTTGCGGGGAATAATTATCTGCCCTTCATGCTGAAACCCTACAGCGACAAGCGGGCGTTGCTGTATCAGTGCCTGGACGTACTCGAACTTCAGTCCAGCTCACAGGACGATACGCTGGTAAGAGCCGTCGCCTGGATCCGCGAATGGCGCACGGCACGCCGCGAACATCTTGAGCCCGCGCACCTTCCCAACGGGATCGACCTGAAGCGCTGGCTGCCCGATGCCTGGTATCGCCTGATCGCGGTGGCGTCGCCCGAGGGCGAGTCTCGGATCCACCGAAAATACCTTGAACTCTTCATCTGCATGTCGATCATGAAAGACCTGCAGTCCGGCGACCTGTATTCCGCACACAGCAACGACTTCGATGACTACCGCGAACACCTGGTGTCCTGGGAGGAGTACGGTGGTGAATTGAGCCGCTACTGCGACATCACCTCACTGCCCAAGGACGGTGCCGGCTTTGTCGCGCAGCTCAAAGCGGAGATGTCGACGCTAGCCAAGCATGTCGACGACAGCTTCCCCGAGAACGAATTCGTGCGGATCGGTGAAAACGGTCTGGTGATCCAGCGGCTTGATCGTAAACAGGATCCACCGGAACTGGCCCTGCTGGAAGCGCGACTCAAGGAGGAGCTGCCGTCCGTCAACATCCTGGATCTACTGACCGAGACCGAGCAGTGGCTCGATCTGCACCGGCTGTTCGGGCCACTGTCTGGCTTCGAAGCCAAGATCGACGACCCGCGCAAGCGCTTCATCACGACCTTGTTCTGCTACGGGTGCAATCTGGGCCCCACGCAGACGGCTCGCTCCGTGCAGGGGCTGAGCCGCAAACAGGTCGCCTGGCTCAACCTTCGCCACATCACCGAGGAACGCTTGGACAAGGCGATCGTGCGAGTGATCAATGCCTTCAACACCTTCGCTTTGCCAAAATTCTGGGGGACAGGGAAACACGTCTCCGCCGATGGCACGAAGTGGAGCATCTACGAGCAGAACCTGCTGTCGGAGTACCACATTCGCTACGGTGGCTACGGCGGCATCGGCTACTACCACGTCTCGGACATGTACATCGCGCTCTTCAGCAATTTCATTCCGTGTGGTGTGCATGAGGCGGTCTACATCCTTGACGGCCTGATCAAGAACGAATCTAACGTGCAGCCGGACACGGTCCACGGTGATACCCAAGCTCAGAGTGCGCCCGTGTTCGGCTTGTCGCACCTGCTGGGTATTCGCCTCATGCCACGCATCCGTGGCATCAAGCAATTGGTGTTCTACAAGCCCGATCGGAAAACCAAGTACGGGCACATCAATAGCTTGTTCACCGAATCGATCAACTGGGAGCTTATCGAGCGCCACTACCCGGACATGCTGCGCGTGGCCATTTCGATCAAGGCGGGGCGGATTACCCCTTCGATGATCCTCCGGCGCCTGGGTGTGGCGAGCCGGAAGAACAAGCTGTATTTCGCGTTTCGCGAGCTCGGACGCGCGATACGAACCCGATTCTTGCTGAACTACATCAACGACGTCGAGCTGCGCCGCGTGATCCACCAGTCGACGAACAAGAGCGAGCAGTTCAACGACTTCGCCCAGTGGCTGCATTTCGCAAATGACGGAATCATTGCGGAAAACATCCGCCACGAGCAGCGAAAGGTCGTGAAGTACAACCACCTCGTGGCCAACATGGTGATCCTGCACAACGTCCACACGATGTCGCGCACGCTGAAAGGACTTCAAGAGCAGGGCGTGCCACTCAGCGAAGAGTTGCTCAATCGGCTTTCGCCATACCGGCGCGAGCATATCAACCGGCTAGGCCATTACTCATTGGACTTGGATCGGTACAAGAGCGCGATGGCCAAAGACATCAAATTTGCTTTGTAGGCTCAACGGCTTATGGTTCTTTTTGCGGAAATTTCCAGAATCCCGGCCGAACCTCTGGTAGTAGCGCACGGTCTCGATGTGGACGTCGGCGGCCAGGGCCAGCCGGCCGATGGTGAGGGCGGAAGTCATGCTTGACTCCGTAGTTGGGTACGGAAGTTAGTATGCGCTCATGAATACGTTACCAGCCAAATCGTCGCTACCCGCCGTGATCGTCGCGCTGCTCGCGGCGATCGGGGCATCCGTGTGTTGCGTGGTACCGCTGGTGCTGGTGTTGCTGGGCATCAGCGGGGCGTGGATCGCCTATCTCACGGCGCTCGATCCCTGGCGTCCATGGTTCATCGCGGCCACTTTGCTTAGCCTTGGTCTCGCGTTCTGGACGCTGTATGGGCCATGGTCGCGTTGCCGCACCGAGGGCACCTGCGTCGAGCCGACGGTCTTGCGGCGGCGGCGGTTTTGGCTGTGGACAGCCACCGTGCTGACCGTGCCGTTGTTGCTGTTTCCCTATTTCATTGGCTGGTTTTTGTAGGAGACGAACGATGCGTCAGTGGCTATTCGTAATGGTCGCCATCTTGGGGCTGGGCATGGCTCATGCGGCAACACCCACCACGGCCGTGCTGCATGCGGCGAACATGACGTGCCCGAGCTGCAGTGTGACGATCAAGAAAGCCTTGAGCCGCATAGCGGGTGTCACGAGCTCGAAGGTCGATCTCAAGGCCGAGACTGTCACTGTGACGTTCGATGCCGATCGCACGACGGAGTCGACACTGGCGCGCACGGTTACCGAGGCGGGTTTTCCGGCTACGGCGCAAAACCATGGCGGTTGAGCCCATCCTGCAGAGCACGCTGACGTGCCCGCATTGCGACCATCAGGCCACCGAGACCATGCCGACCGACGCCTGCCAGTTCTTCTACGACTGTGAGGGCTGCGGCGAATTGCTCCGGCCCAAGGCGGGCGACTGCTGCGTGTTCTGCTCGTACGGCAGCGTGCCGTGTCCGCCGATCCAGCAACAGAAGTCGTGCTGCGGGTAGACCATCCTTCATAGGGGTCAAACGGTGCCGGTAGGGGGTTGTCTGAATTCATCACGACCGGCGCCCAAGTGAAATTGTCTAACAGCGTGGCTGTCGTATAGGATCATGGGATGTATCGGTCTGCGCCATCACTGCTGACTCGCCTGCGCCGCCACCGCGGATTGTGGGTGTTGGCCGTGGCCGTGTTGCTGATCAAACTGGTCAGCGGATCGATCTGCGTGGCCGATGGACCGGGAGCGCGATTCGCGTCGGCGACCGCTGCTGCCCCGACCACCCTGTTGGCGGACACCGCCGTCAGTTCGGTATCGGCTGACGATGCGAACTCCTGTCTTCTGGGTGAAGGGCGCAGTTGCCACTGTGCCTGTGCCCATTCGGTGACGTTCCCCGTCAGCGCATCGCTTCCCATCGCCATGATGGAAGCACGCTTCGCACCGCTCACCCTCCATTCGGGATTCACGCCGGCCACGACCGGCTCGCTGCTGCGCCCTCCGATCGCCTGAAACCGCTCCGTTACGCGACGCCACCGCCGGTGCAGTTCGTCGCTTCGTGACCGTTTTCAGGAGATCGCTTCATGTCTGTTTTTCGTTCGGTGCCCATCGGCGCCGTGTGTCTGTTGTACGCGGCGATGCTCAGTGCCGCGCCCGTATCCCCTTTCTCCCCACCGGTAGCTCCCCTGCCGACATCGTTGTCGACGTCGCCCTTGCAGGATGCGGTGCGCCGTATCTGGCAAGCCAGTCCCGAGGTGCAGGCCGCGCGCGCGGATCTGGATGCTGCCCAGGCCCGTGCGCGTGCCGCTGCGCAGCCGCTGTACAACCCCTCGCTGTCGCTTGATGCGGAGAATGCCGACGCCAATCGGCGCACGGCCGGCATCAGCCTGCCGCTGGATCTGTCCGGCAAACGCCGCGCTCGCGCCAGCCAGGGCGAGGCCGACCTGCTGGCGGCCGAAGCTGGCTACAACCTGCTGCGTCGCGATGTGGCCACCCGCTGGCTGAAAGCCTGGTCGACGGCCGCACTCGCAGCCCGACAGAGCGAACTGGGGCAACGCCGCCTGGCGCTGATGAAGCGCTTCGATGACTTGGCCGCACAGCGGTTGAAGGTGGGCGACATCAGCAGTCCGGAACGCGACTTGGCCGGCTTGGCGCTCGGTGAGGCGCAGGTGCAACAAGCCACACTCGCGGGCAATGAAGCGGCAGCTCGTGCGGCGTTGCTGGCCATCAGTGGCGATCAACTGACCGCGTTGCCACCGTTGCCCAACGGTATGTCACCGGCGGCGGGCAGTGTTACGCCGTTGCCCGTCGATGAACTGCCCGAACTGCGCCAGGCCCGCGCCCAGCAAGCGAGTGCCGAGGCCGGGGTGCAAGTCGCCCGCCGGGCACGTATCCCCGATCCCACGCTGAGCTTGACCGGCGGACAGGTACGCAGCGGGCCGCGCACCGATCAGGTGATCGGTCTGAGCGTGTCCATTCCGTTGCCGGTGCTCAACACCGGACGTGCCGAAGTGGATGCCGCCCGTGCGGAAGCCGATGCAGCGGCGGCCGGTGTGCGCTCACGCCAGTTTGTGCTGCGCGCCGGACTGCAGGAAGCGCAAGCCCGTTACGCCGCCTTGCGCAGTGCGACCGAAGCCTTTCGCAGCGGCCGGGCCGCTGCATTCGAGGATCGCACCGCGTTGCTGGAGAAGCTCTGGCGTGCCGGCGAAATCAGCACGTCCGATTACCTCGTGCAGCTCAAACAGAGCCTGGACACCGCGCTGTCCGGCCAGGAACTGGAAAGCCAAACCTGGCAGACCTGGTTCGACTACCTCACCGCTGCGGGCCGTCTGACCGACTGGCTCGATGGCCGCACTCAGGACGGTCCTACTCAGGACGGCCTTAATCAGGATATCCCCCGATGAATCTCTCTCTTTTGAAACGCAGCCTGCTGGGCATGGCGCTGCTGGCCGCGTTGGCCGGCCCTGTCATGGCGCAGGAACCCGCACCCGCCAATCCGCTCGCGCTGGATGCCAAGGCGATCAAGGACGCCGGCATCGTGCTCGACAAGGCCGCCACGCGCGCCCTGACCGATGAACTGAAAGCCCCCGGCGAAGTGAAAGCCGATGCGTATTCCACCGTGCTGGTGTCGCCGCGCGTCGAATCGCAGGTGCTGGCCCGCAAGGCCAAGCTCGGCGACGTGGTGAAAACCGGTGCGCCGTTGGTGGTGCTCTCCAGCGTGCAGGTCGCCGAGACGCAAGGCGCGTTGATCGTGGCCGAACAGGACTGGCAACGGATCGCGTCGCTGGGACCGCAGGCGGTGTCGGCACGACGCTACAACGAAGCGAAGGTGCAGCGCGATCAGGCGCGTGCCAAGCTGCGTGCCTACGGGCTATCCGACGGCCAGATCCGCGGCATGCTGCGCGCGGGTTCCGCCAAGGCGGATGGCAGCTATGCATTGCTGGCGCCGACCGCCGGGCGCATCGCCAGTGACGAGTTCCTCATCGGCGAACGCGTCGAGCCCGGCCGTACCCTGTTTACCTTGGTCAACGACGACGCGGTCTGGGTCGAGGCGCAACTCGCGCCGGGCGATGCGGCCCGCGCGCAACCCGGCATGGACGCGCGCGTGCTGGCGCACGACCAGACGCTGACGGGGAAGGTCATCCTGAGTTCGTCGCAGACGAACGAACGCACCCGCACCGTGCCGGTGCGCATCGAAGTTGCCAACCCGAACAACCTCCTGCGCCCGGGCGAATTGGTCGAAGCGCGCATCGCGGTCGGTGAGGCGGTGCCGAAGCTGGCGGTACCGGCCGAAGCGATCGTGTTGCTGCAAAACCAGCCGACCGTGTTCCTGGCCAAAGGCAACGGCACGTTCGAGCCGGCGCCGGTGATGGTCGGCGACACCCGTGATGGCTGGACGATGGTCACCCAGGGCCTCAAGGCCGGCGACACCTACGTGCGCAAGGGCGCCTTCGCCTTGAAGGCCCGTTTGCTGCGCTCGCAGTTGGGAGAAGAATGATGCTGGAACGTCTGGTTGAATTCTCCCTGCGCTACAAGGTGCTGGTGCTGATCGTTTTCGTGGTGATCGGCTTCCTTGGTTTTCAGGCGGTGCGTCAGCTGCCCATCGATGCCTTCCCGGACGTCACACCGGTGCAGGTCAATGTGTACACCGAAGCCTCGGGACTTGCGGCAGAGGACGTGGAACAACTGCTGACCACGCCGGTGGAGTCGGCACTGGCCGGCCTGCCCAAGGTGGAACAGATCCGCTCGGTCAGCCTGTTCGGCTTGTCCTACGTGTCGGTGTACTTCGACGACAGCATGGACATCTACTTCGCCCGTCAGCTGGTCAACGAACGGCTGCAGCAGGTCGGCGATCGCTTGCCGGCGGGTTACGGCAAACCGGCGATGGGACCGAACACCTCCGGCCTCGGCCAGGTGTTCTGGTACACCGTCGAGCGAGCCGACAACAAGCTCAAGGGTGCTACCGCCAGCACCGCGCCGAACGACATGGACCTGCGCACCCTGCAGGACTGGACCATCCGCCTGATCCTGCGCACCGCCCCCGGCGTCGACGACGTCACCTCCTGGGGCGGCCAGGAAAAGCAGTTCCAGGTACGCATCGACCCGATGAAGCTGATCGCGCACAAGCTCGGCTTCAAGGACGTGATCGAGGCGCTGCAGGCCAACAACGCCCAGGTCGGCGGCAACTTCGTCGATGTGGGCCGCGAGCAGTACCTGGTGCGTGGACTGGGCCTGATCCAGAACGCGAAGGATCTGGGCAACATCGTGCTCAAGACCGAGGACGGTACCCCGGTCTACGTGCGTGATGTGGCCACGATCACCGAAGCGGGCGCACCGCGCACCGGTGCGGTGACCCGCGATGGCAAGGAAGTGGTGATGGGCCAGGCGCTTGCCCGCATCGGCGAGAACGCCAAGAGCGTGGTCGATGCGGTGAAAGCCAAGCTCGACACGGTGAAGCAGGCGCTGCCGCCCGGCGTCGTGGTCAAGCCAGTGTACGAACGCACCGAGTTGGTCAATGCGGCCGTGGAAACCGCCGTGCGTGCCTTGATCGAAGGTTCGATCCTGGTCGCGATCATCCTGTTCCTGTTCCTGGGCGAGTTCCGCAGCGCCATCGTGGTGGTGGTGGCGCTCCCGCTGGCCATGCTGATCGCCTTCATCTGCATGAATCAGGTCGGCCTCTCGGCCAACCTGATGTCGCTGGCGGGCCTGGCGATCGGCATCGGCATGATGGTGGACGGCGCGGTGGTGATGGTGGAGAACGCCTACCGCATCATGGCCGAGCGCAAGGCGCATGGGCTCCCGGTGGATCGCACCGCCGCGGTGCTGGCGGCTGCCCGCGAGGTGGCCAATCCGATGGCGTTTGCGATCCTGATCATCATCGTGGTGTTCCTGCCGCTGTTCAGTTTGCAAGGACTGGAAGGCAAGATGTTCAAGCCGATGGCGTTCAACATCAGCTTCGCGATGGCGGGATCGCTGATTCTCGCCTTGACGTTGATCCCGGTACTCGCCGCGCTGGTGCTGAAACCGAAGGAAGAGAAGGACACCTGGTTGGTGGCGTTCCTGAAACGCCATTACGCCACGGTGCTCGCCTGGGCGTTGGCACGTCGCAAACTGGTGTTGGGCATCGCCGCCGGTGCCTTGCTCGGCAGCCTCGCGCTGTTCCCGTTCCTCGGCAAGGAGTTCATGCCCAACCTGAAGGAAGGCGCCATCATGTGGCGGATCACCTCGATCCCGTCGGCATCGCTCGACGAGTCGATCGCCATCTCCAAACAGGTGTCGACGCTGATCAAACAGAAGTTTCCGGAAGTGGAAACCACGCTGGCAATGATCGGTCGCGCCGAGAAAGGCGAGACAGCCGACGTGAATTACATGGAGGTGTACACCCCGCTGAAGCCTAAGGATCAATGGCGCAAGGGCGAGACGCTGGAGAGCATCGAGGAGGCCATGCAGAAAGAACTGTCGGCGGCCTTGCCCACCGCGGTGGTGAGTTACACCCAGCCGATCCAGATGCGTATCGAGGAACTGATCTCCGGTGTGCGCGCCACGTTGGCGCTGAAGATCTACGGCGATGATCTGGGCGAGCTGGATCGCCTGAGCGGCCGCATCAAAAACGCGCTGGCCGGGGTGCCCGGCGTGGCCGATCTCGCGCTGGAGGCAAACATCGGCAAGCCACAGATCCGCATCAAGGTGGATCGCGATGCACTGGCCCGCTATGGCTTGAACGCCGACGACGTGTTGACCGTGGTGAAGAACGGCATCGGTGGCGAACCGGTGACGACCCTGCTCGATGGCGTGAAACGCTTCGACATCGCGGTGCGGCTGGACGATGCGGACAAGGCGTCCTTGCCGGCGATCCAGCGCATCCCGATCCGCACGGCCAGTGGCGCGCTGGTGCAGTTGTCGCAAGTGGCCGAGGTCAGTGATGCGGAAGGCTATTCGTTCATCCGTCGGGAACAGCTGCAGCGTTATGCGGTGATCCAAATGGACGTGCGTGGTCGCGACATCGACGGCTTCGTCAAGGAGGCCAATGCCGCCATCGCGCAGCAGGTGAAGCTGCCGACCGGCTACTACAGCGAATGGGGCGGCGCATTCGAGAACCAGCAGCGGGCGTTGAAGCGGTTGTCGCTGATCGTGCCGGCGACGATTTTCTTCATCTTCGTCTTGCTCTACACCGCGTTCAACTCGGTAAAGCACGCCACGCTGATCCTGGCCAACGTGCCGTTCGCCACTATTGGCGGCATCGTCGGGCTGGCGATTACCGGGCAGTACCTGTCGGTGCCCTCGGCGATCGGCTTCATCGCGGTGTTCGGCGTGGCGATGTTGAACGGCATCGTGTTGGTGAGTTTCTTGAACGAGCAACGTGAGAAAGGCTTGCCCGTGCGCGAGGCGGTGATCCGCGGCACCGCGCTACGCATGCGCCCGGTGATGATGACCGCCAGCGTGGCGATCCTGGGCCTGGTGCCGATGCTGTTGTCCAGCGGCGTCGGTGCCGAAACCCAGCGTCCGCTCGCCACCGTGGTGGTGGGCGGGCTGATCACCTCGACGTTGCTGACGCTGGTGCTGCTGCCGGTGCTCTACGACTGGATCGAAGAACGCGCCGCCCGGCGCCTCGCCAAGGAGAACACCCCATGAAAGAAGTAAAGGCATTCATCCATCGCGGCCGCGTGGTCGACGTCATCCATGCCCTGGAGGACGGTGGGTTCCGCTATCTCTCGGTGAGCGACGTCAAAGGGTTGTTGACCGCGCTCAGTGCCCAGGAACAGATCTATTCGATGGAACTGGGCGAACGGGTGACCAAGCAGATCAAGCTCGAAGTGTTTTGCGAGGACGACCAAGCCGAACGGGCCGTGCAGCTGATCCGTTTGCACGGACGCACCGGCCAGAGTGTTGCGGGCTGGGTCTACCAGAGCACGGTGGATCGGGCGTGGCCGATCGACGGGCGTGTGGATAACGACTAATCGGGGCAGCGGGAGTACTCACGTCGCTGCATCGGTGTCATTTCATAACACGGCGGCGGCCGCGTAGAGTGGTCGCCGCCATGAGGGATTCCAATACCTGAAGCATGCATCCAATCCATCGGGTTACCGGCTCATGTCTGATACGTGTTGTGCCACCACCATCGATATTGCCGCGTTGCAGGCGCGGCAGCGTCGGGTGTTGATGATCGTTCTGGCGATCAACCTCGCTACTTTCACGATGATGCTGGCCGCGGCGATCTACAGCGGTTCGTCGTCGCTGCTGTCCGGCGGGTTGGACAATCTTGGGGATGCGCTCACCTACCTCTTGAGCCTTGCGGTTGTTGGTGCCAGTGACCGCGCGAAGGCCCGGGTGGCGCTGTTCAAGGGCGCACTGATTCTTGGTGCGGCGCTTGCAGTCGCCATCCAGATTGGCTGGCGTCTCCTGCATCCTGGCGTGCCGATCTTCGAGGCGATCGGTATCGCCGCCTTGCTGAACCTGGTCGCCAATGCCGCATGCCTGCGCCTGCTGCTGCCTTACCGCAAAGGCGACGTCAACATGGCCTCGGCCTGGGAATGCTCGCGCAATGACGTGTTCGAAGGTGTCGCCGTGCTGGCAGCGGCCGCCGGCGTCGGCTTCTTCGGCGCCGGCTGGCCCGATCTGCTGGTTGCGTCGGCGTTGTTGTTGATGTTTCTGCGCTCGGCATGGCGGGTGTTCCGCATGGCGTGGCGAAGCTACGTGAGTGGAGACAACTGATGAATGCCGGGCACGATCATGTGGGTACGGAGATCAGGCACGAGACGCCGCTGTGGTGGGCACTCGGCCTGACCAGTATGTTTCTTGTCGCCGAGATCATCGGCGGTCTGCTTACCAACAGCTTGGCCTTGTTGTCGGACGCGGCACACATGGCGACCGATGTGATCGCGCTGACGATCTCGCTGACCGCCGTGCGCCTGGCACGACGTCCCCCCGATGCGAAACGCACCTATGGTTACGCGCGCATGGAAGCCATCGGCGCACTCGTCAATGGTGGCTTGCTGTTCCTCGTCGCCGGCTACATCTTGTGGGAGGCGGTGCGGCGTTTCAGCGAACCGCCGTCGGTGGCCTCCACCGGCATGCTGGTGATCGCGGTGCTCGGGCTGGTGATCAACCTCATCTCGATGCGATTGCTCAAGGCCGGCAGCGGTGAAAACCTCAACGTGAAAGGCGCCTATCTGGAAGTTTGGGCCGACATGATCGGTTCGGTCGGCGTAATCATCGGCGCGTTGATCATCAAGTTCACCGGCTTTTACATTGCCGATCCAATCATCGCCGTGTTGATTGGTCTGTGGGTGCTGCCGCGGACATGGACATTGCTGCGAGAGGCCGGGAATGTCCTGATGGAGGGGACGCCTCGTGGCGTCGATACTGAACGGGTCCGCGCCGAAATGCTGGCCACTCCGGGCGTGGCTGCGCTGCACGATGTGCACGTATGGGCGCTCAGCAGCACGCGTTCGGCGATGGCGGCGCATGTGATCATGGATGGCGACGCATCAGACGCAGAAGCGCTGCGGCTCCGGCTGGCGCAGATGCTGGAGGCGCGCTTTGACATCCATCACGTGACGCTGCAGGTCGAAACAACGTCGTGCGGGCTGGGGTGCGAGGAGCCGCAAAAGGTTTGACCTCACACAGTCGCTTTGCCAAACCGCGAGCCCGGTGCCGCTTCCACGCGATGACTCCCCGTCGGCGTGGCGTGGCTGCGACGGGAACCGTCGTCCTGTCTCAAGCCTGCGCACGTCATTGTGCGTGCGATGCCGATGAACCTGGGCGATCGCGTGCGCCGCTGGCGACGCTGGCCACGGTGGAAGGCCGACAGTATGCGCGGCTACGTGGTCACCGCCGTTGGACGGCGTGGGGCTGGCTCGCAACCCCAGCCCAGCCACTCAGCATGGCCAGCCCACCTATCGCGAGGGCTCCCAGCATATCGCCGGGATAATGCACGCCCAGGTAGATGCGTGCCCATGCCATGAGCAGACCAAGCAGTGCGATCCCGATGCCCCAAACTCGGCTGCGTTGATTCAGCAACAGTATGCCGGCGACGACCCACTGCACGGTCAGGTGGTCGCTGGGAAAGCTGCCGGTCGCCGCATGGGAGACCCATGCTTGGCCGACACCGGCCACGAAGGGGCGCGCTCGATCCCAGACAGCGCCGATGACCAGATTCAGGAGTAGTGCCACGGCAGCGACACCCACCGCTTTCAGGGCGATCGAGCGCATCGACCACCGAGGAAACATCAGCATCGTCCCAAGGAGAGCAGCGGTCAGGATCAACGGCCCATCGGCCAGACCGCGCGCCAGATGCAGCATCGCGGGCGACGGCGGTGTAGACGGATGGATGGCGTGGAACAGTCGAAGGTCAACGGCATACACCACCGGGCCAAGCCCCAATGCCGGAGCGGTCATGGTTTGACGATCGATTCGCTGGCGGCAACCCGCGCTTCCTTCGCTTCGCGCAGAATGCCCAGCGCCTCCTTCAGTACATAGCAGGCGATGGCCGTACCGATCACCAGATCAGGCACCGCGCTGTGCCATAGAAGCACCAGCACACCGGAGACGATGACCGCCAAGTTCGCGAGGACATCGACCCGGGTAAATAGCCAAGTCGCTCGCAAATGCACCTCACCATGACGAAAGCGTTCCAGCAAGCGCAGCACCGTGGTGTTGACGACGAGAGCCACCAAGGCGATGCCCGTCATCCATAAGCCCTCGGGGTGGCTTCCCATCACAAGGCGCCACACGACACCGAGCAAGACGCCTAGCCCCAGCACCAAAAGCAGTGTTCCGCTCAGTTGTGCCGCCGAGGCCTTGAAGCTCGCGCTGCGCGCCCACGCCAGCAGGGCGATGCCGTAGGCACTCGCATCGGCCAGCATATCCAGCGAGTCGGCGATCAATCCCATCGACTGGGCGATCAGCCCCGCGACGATGCCGACCACGAACATCGTGGCATTGAGCCCCAAGGCGACGCGCAGAATTCGGCGTTCCGCTTCATTGGTCGCTTGCACGTGGCAGCCGCAGTCGCTCATGTCTTGTCGCCTTCAGTCTGCATCGGGGAGCACTTCCCGAGTCGTTGGAGGTGACGGGAGTCGTTGACGGCCACGACGGATATTGAACACGAATCCGACAGCCAGCAGCACCAAAATCGCCAACTGGGCCAACAAGGATTGCCAGGTCGGATAGATGCCCAGCAATTCGATATGCGGCACTGGCGCCACGCTCACCGCGACCCAGCCGGCCTCCTGCAGGGCGGCGATACCTTTGCCAGTCAGCGCGATGGCGAGCACGGCGATCAGCGCCGAACTGGCGGAGAAGAATGTGCCGATCGGCAGCCGCCGGCTGGTGCGCAGCAGCACCCAGGCGATTAGCCCCAGCACCGCGGCACCGGCGGCGATGCCGCTGAGCAGCCACACTTCCTGGCCGTCGTTCCACAACGCAGCGTAGAACAGGATGCTCTCGAACACCTCGCGGTACACCGAGATGAAGGCCAGTCCGAACAGGAACCACGCCGAACGTCGGTTGAGCGCGGCCGCCATCTTTTCCTTTAGATACGCCTGCCAGCGACCACCGATGCTCTTCTGGTGCATCCACAGACCGACCCCGAGCAACACGAACGCCGCAAACAGCGACGACAGTCCCTCGGTCAATTCACGACCGGCACCGCTGATGGAGATCGCATAGCTGGCGATCGCCCAGGTGATGCCACCGGCCACGAGCGCAAGGATCCAGCCCGCATGCACGTAGCGCAGCGCTTCGGGTCGCGCGGCCTTGCGTAGAAAAGCGAGCAGTGCGACCACGACCAGCAGGGCTTCCAGACCCTCGCGAACCAGGATGGTGAAGGCACCCAAGAAGATGGCGGCCGCATCGCTCGCCGCATCGGCGGTGACTTCCTGTGCGCGTACCAACAGACCATCAATGGCATCGGCCTGTTTCACCACCGACTCCACGGGAGTGTTACCCGACAATGCGCTGCGATAGGCACCCATCGACGTTTCGAGCTGGGCGCGCAGCGCGCTGTCACGTGCATTGAGTTGCGGTTCGACCGGTTCCACGCCATCGAGGTAGGCGGATAGCGCCAGCTGGGTGGCTTGCGTCTTCGCACCAGCACGGTAAGCCGTCAGGCTCGCCGCCAGTCGCGCCCGTGCCAGGGGGATGCCGGCCAAGGCCTGCTGCTGGATGACGTCAGGGTGAGCTCGCAAGTAACCCACGATCGTCCGAGCACGCTCTGCACCAAGAGTAGGTGTCAGCTGCGCAACACGCGCACGCGACAGCTCCTTCAGATCCGCGATCTGCGCTCGCGCGGCAGTGTCGTGTTGCCAGGTATCGGCACCGGCGACCGCTTCCTTGGCGTAAGCCAGCGAACCCACGTAGTACGCCAGCGCCCAGCGGTCATCGGAAGAGAGTTGCTGCGCGTAGCTCGCCATCGGCGTGCCTGCCACGCCCTGGCTGATCACCTCATACAACGACAGCGCGCTGCGTTGATCGGCCCGCGTCTGATCGGTGAAGTTCACCGGTCGGGGCGATAGCAGCAGGCCAGCGGGCCCGTCACCGTGTCCGGTGGCGCCATGACAAGCGGCGCACTGGTTTTGATAGAGCGTTGCCCCGCGCGCCAGATCGGGAGCGCGTTCCGGTGCGGTCGGCACCGGGTACGCCTGCAGCAACGCATCGGCCAGTGCATGCGCCTGCGTCGCCACCTGCGCGGGTGTCGCCTTGGCCTCGACCGAGGCCACCAACGTATCGGCTTGTTGCAATAGTGCCGGTGTGGCGACGGTCGGTGGCAACGCGGCGATACGCGATCGCGCTGTCGCCGTGAACTCCCGCATCTCGGCGTACTCGGACGTGCTGATCACAGCGCCATCCTTCACCGCGCCCGCGTAATCGGTCGCCAGGTAGTCGAGCATCTGCCAGGTCTGCGGGACGGCGGAAGGGATGTCCTCGGCCTGTGCCGGCAGCGCGCCTATGCCCCACACCAGAAGGGCGGCCACGGCGACGTGGTGCAAGATATTGCGAATGCGTGTCGTTATCATTGTTGAAGTATAGCCAGAGAGGGATTCGGTGGCAGCATGGCGTTCACTGGACGTGCGAGGGGTGCAAACGAAACTGCGGCCACGCGGATCTCAGGACCTCGACACCGGTTCGCGCGAAAAGCAACGCCAGCAAGGCGCCAAAAGCCAGATCGAGCCATGTCCAGCCGCTCCAGGCCATGAGTGCCGTGGTCAGCAAAACGCCGGCATTGCCGATGACGTCATTGCGCGAGCACAGCCAGACCGAGCGCATGTTGATGTCGTGCGAACGAAATCGGGTCAGCAACGCGAGGCAGGTGAGATTGGCGATGAGCGCGACACCGGCGGCGATCGCCATCACACCCGTCAAGGGCTCGGCACCCGTCACCAGCTTGCGGCCGACTTCGGCGATCACGATCCCCGCGAACAGCAGCTGGATGCCGCCTTTCACCAGAGCGGACCCCGCCCGCCACCGCAGGGCCTGTCCCACGGCCCAGAGACTGAGCGCATACACCAACGCATCGCCGAGACTGTCCAGGGAGTCTCCCTGCAGCGCGGTCGAATCAGCCCAAAGCCCCGCGCCGAATTCGCCCACGAAGATCGCCACGTTGATGAATAAGACCGTCCATAACACGCGACGCTGGGCCGCAGAGCGAGCCAACGCTTGACCGGTTGATTCACAGTCGCAACATGCCATCACTTGAACTCTTATGCGGTGTGCGGCGTAGACTAAAGTCCGTAGCTACTACGGAGTCAACCACCGTGCGCATTAGCGATCTGGCGAAAGCCACCGGCTGTCATCTGGAAACCGTACGCTACTACGAGCGCATCGGGTTGCTGCCGCCGCCGGAGCGGTCGACTGCGGGATACCGCAACTATCGCGATAGCGACGTCGAGCGTTTGCAGTTCATTGTGCGCAGCCGCGCGCTGGGTTTTAGCCTCGAAGAAATCCGTAGCCTACTCACGCTTGCCTCACGCACGGAACTGTCGTGCAAGCAGGTCGATGGCGTGGCACGAACGCATCTGGCACAGGTGGAAGCCAAGCAGCGCGAATTGGCGGCGCTGGCCGCCGAGCTGCGGGGCATGATCGAAACGTGCCATCACGACACGCGAGCAACCTGCACCATCTTGCAATCGCTGGCAGGGTAGATGGTCTGCATTCCTCCATTAGCCATCGTCAGGGGTCAGCGTCAGAAGTGGCCGTATCCGTTGTCGGATGGTCAGGAGCAAGGCGCTCATGCTCTCCAGCTCGGCCTCAATGTCTGCCGCCAACTCGGTGATGGTTTCATCGACGCTCGTCGCGGATAAGGCTCCCCCGTTGATCAGGGTGTGCGCCATCCCATGCAACCGGAGAAGATCGGCGCGTAATTCGTCCGGATCGACCAGGACCGCGCGAACGGTGTCGAGATCATCGACCGCACGCAACAGGTGAGTCGTATCAAAGGTCGCGCGCAATTTTTGAAGTCCTATGACGTCGACACCCCCGCGGGGCGACGCGGCGTCGATCCGCCCCGTGCTATTCGATCGCTGGGTCATTCGCTTGCTCCGTTGCTAGGGTCGTCGCCCGCGCGGCTTTGGCGGCATCCTTGAACAGGCGGTCACGAATCCACGGTTCGGGCGGTCGCTTCAAGTCAAGGCGATAGTCACCAAACCGTTTGACGCCGCCGGTCAGATAGGGTGAGAAAAAGGCCACGTCGTGTCCCGACACCGCGAGACCTTCATCAGCAAGCTTTTGAAGGGCGCGCATCATGTCCACGGTGTTCTGCAAGATCACGGCCGAGGCGATCAGATCGTTATACCGAAGACGCTTCTGTTGCTCGTCTGGATCGTTCTCGGCGATCACGTCGCCGCCGAACGAAAAGAACTTCGCGAAGCCGTTGTACGACTCGATCTTATTGGTCTCGGCCGTGACCTCTTGGCGCAAGGGCAAACTACCGATCCAGTTCAACAAAAAGACGGTGCGGTGGGCGCGCCCGAGCTCCTGCGCCGCCAGAAAAAGGCGGTTGCGTTGGCTGCTCGCACCGAGCCGGCGCAGAAGCATCGGGGAGGCGATCCTGCCCGCCTGGATCGAGATAGCAATCTGCAGGAGATCCTTCCAGTGGGTCTCGATCAACGTCCAGTCGATTGCGCCATGAAAGAGCGAGTCGATGTGCTTGTAGTGGGTCTGCTTGTCGGCACGGAAGAAATCGAGATCCTTCCAGTTGCGTATCCGCGGCAACAGATTGATACCGAGCAGGTACGTGAACGCAAACACGGTGGCCGACTGGCCCTGCGTGTCCGAGTACACGGTGTCGGGTTCGACCGACAGCTTGGCTTGCATCAGGCCTTCGATGACGTAGACGGCCTCCCAGATACCCGGCGGGATAAAGTGCCGAAAGGTCGCGATGTAGTTATTCGCGACATGACGATAGGCCACCGCACCCATCTTGCGGTACCGAAAGTGATAGCCCGCCAACAAGTTCTGATCGTAGAAGTCATATTGCGTGCCATCGGCCGCGACGCTCTTGCCGTCACCCCAGAGCCGCGGAAGATCGAGGCGCAGATAGAGCTCAGCCAGTTCGCGAGTGGCGGCTTCGAGCTTTTCGACGGTGACGTGCCGGCGGTTGACCCGCGAAATCATATGCGGGCTGACCTCGCCGACGAAATGGCGCGCGGCTTGGTTGGGCCCCAGGTTGCACCCCATAGCGAAGACCGTTTGCAGATAACGCTCGGTGGCCTGTTTGATCTTCGGCTCGTGCCCCGATATCGGGCCAAAATGCCGCGTGAAGTGCGTCCAGTGCTCGATGTTGGCCAGAATATCCAGGAGGTTCCGCGTGGGGAGTTCACGGCCGAGTGCACTCTGCAGGGCAATCACCGACGCCGGGATATCCCGCGCCTGGACGCGACGCAGCACCGGCTCGCCATCGGCACCGATCGCCACATCTCCCTTGAGTTCGGGAAACGCGGCGTCGATGCGTGCCGCCG
Source organism: Rhodanobacter sp. FW510-R10 (assembly GCF_058781105.1). Classification (NCBI taxonomy): domain Bacteria; kingdom Pseudomonadati; phylum Pseudomonadota; class Gammaproteobacteria; order Lysobacterales; family Rhodanobacteraceae; genus Rhodanobacter; species Rhodanobacter sp. FW510-R10. The sequence goes on from NZ_JBYSWL010000001.1 coordinate 2,628,962, forward strand.
TGTCGGTCAACCGTTGTTTCAGCTCGCTGACGCATGCCGCCGCTGAGGGTGGAATATCGACCTTGGCGCAAAAATCGGCGAGGCGCGCTTCGCACTCCGCCCATGGCAGCAAGTGCTCTCGGACGTCGGCGAAGGCCTCCGATCCCACCACACAGGTATCACCGGATTTGAGCTCGCTGGCCAGGTGCGAGAAAACACACATTTCGAGGTAGCGACGATTGACGGACGGGCCATCGTCAGAGCGCATGATGAGCTTGCGCCACCGTTCCGAGCAAAATTGCAGATTCACCGCGTCGGAAACCCATTCGGCTTTGCGACCTTCGTTGGCCAGCACGATGGCCAACGCTTCCATGAGCGATTGGTTCTGCGTCGACGAGACGAAATCAAGCGTGCGCGCAAGCCGCATCAACACTGCACGATGACTGCTGAAGAAACGCCAGAGCAATGGCAGGTGATTGCTACCGCCCGATAGACGAATCGCCGCACAGTCTTCGCGTAACCCCTCCAAATTGCCGTCCGGCGTCAGCAGTGCGCGGATGCGACGTCCGGCAGCAGGGTCTTCCTTTTCCTCCGCGAGGATCGCCAGGACATCGTCCAGTTTCGCGACGAGCTGTTCGGCCATCGCACGTTGGTGCATCTGAATCGCGGTGAGTTCTTCCTTGGCGCGTTTGTGCAGCGTACTCACGCGGCGAATGAACATTTCCGCGAGATCGTCGCGTGCGCGAACCCGCATGCGGTGAATCAGTGCGAGCATCAGGGCGTATCGCCGGCTAGGTACTGTGCGTTTGAGGTCATCCGCATCGAGCAAAGCGGCTTGGTGGGCGAGGTGCCGGATCTTGTTCACGGGGGCATCGCGGAGTGAATCATCCACGTCGCCCAGTGTCTTCAGCCACGCCAACTGATCGAGAACGGCTTCGAGGTGCTTTTTGGTCGCCCGCTTGGGGATGGCCTTGATCGCCTGGAAAGCCGACTGCCGCTGGGCGAAGTCGGTGGCCAACAGACTGTCCAAAAAATCCCGACGTTCGGTCGTCAGACCCGCGCTGACGCTGTCATACAGGCGCTCTTGCGCAGTCACGGCCGCGGCTTCGGCGATCCTGTCCAGCGTGGAGAACGCCGGCAGCTCGTACCGGCGATAGATCAGCTCTTCGATCGTTGCATTGATGACGTCAACACGCTGGTCCATGACTTCGGACGCTTCATACGCTGCACGCACGGCAATGCGTTGTGCTTCCTTGCCGTAGTAGCGTTGGATGTCGAGATAGGTACGGACGGCCGCGAAATGCCGATAGAGGGTCTTGGAGCCCCGATAGTCAGCCGCCGTGGCTGGCTTCAGGTTCAACACCGTCCGAATGTGGCCGATGATCTCAGCCGGCACGCTCTCCAAGGCAAGAAAGTAATGCAACTGCTGAAACGTCTTGAGCAGCACGATCAAGCCCAAGCGGCCCGCATCGCTACGAGCAAAGCCCGAAGCCCATTCCACTTCGTCCGCATCGGGGGTGTAATACCGGAGCAGGTCGCGTGTCGTGATCACACGAGGAAACCGCGGGTACGCGGTGCGCTCAAGATTCGCCATGGCCACCATCCGAGAGAGAGGGTGGCTTTGAGCTTAACGAACGATGGTGACCAAGACCAACCGCGAACACGATTTTGTTGCAGTGTCACACAGTTGCAGCACGCTATGACCCAATTTTACCCGTATCCGGGCACGACCCCACGCAGGCCCGGCATGCCGTCGACCGGCCGGACGCCGGCGACTTCCCGGTCATGCTCGGCCAGGTGGGTACGGCACTGGCTGGGGTGCCGACCGCGGCGCTGCATGCGTCGTCCTATGCCGACGGCCGCATGACGCTGGAACTCACCGTCCCCGACGACGCGCTGGCACGGCAAATTCAAGCTCGTTTGACCCGGGCCGGGTTGGACGTGGAGGTCGCGTCGGGTGCACGTCGCGCCGCGCGCGGCGCGCTCACGCTTACGCTGCGACCACGATGAGACAGGTAGGGCGCCCCTGGTGGTCGTCGCGCTCCACGCAGGAGCGCCGGGTGCTCGCCGCGGCGGGACTGTGTCTTGGGCTCGTGCTGTCCGGGTGGCTGCTGCAGACGACGCTGCGCGCGCGCCAGCGGCTGCTGCCGGCAGTCGCCGAGCTGCAGGCCACCGCACTACGCCAGGGCGCGCAAGCCGACGAAATCCTGCGCCTGCGCACGCTGCCGGTGCCGTCGTCCTCGACGACGGAGTTGCGCCAGTTGGTGCAGGGCCTGGTCGATGCCAGCGGGCTGGGCCAGTCGCTGGTCAGCATCGAGCCGGTCGGCGCGCAACAGGTGAAACTGGTCTTCGGCAGCGTCGCGTTTGCCGACTGGCTCGCCTGGGTCGACGTCATGCGCGCGCAGCACCTGCGTTTTGTCGCGGTGCGGATCGAATCCCGGTCCGCGCCCGGCGAGGTGGGTGTGACCGCCACCCTCGAGCGGCCACACCGATGATGCGCCAACTGACGTGGCGCAACATGCTCACGCACGGCGGGGTGGTGTTGGGTGCCTGGCTGTTGTGCCTGATCGTGTTGGTACCGGCCACGTTCATCGATGTCGGCCTGCGCCATGCGACGACCGGGCACGTCCGGCTGGCGCAGGCACATGGCACGCTGTGGTCCGGCAGCGGGCGGCTCGAGCTGCGTGACCCGCGCGGGCCGGGCGGCGTGGGCATGGATCTCGCGTGGACGCTGCAAGTACGCGCCTTGCTGCGTGGACAGCTCGACTACATGCTGACGCTCGGACAGGCTGCCACACGCTTTCCACTGCACGTTTCGGCGCGACGTGTCGAGTTCGCCAACGTCGAGTTCTCACTGCCAGCCAGGGCGTTGGGCATTGCCGTGCCGCGCATCGCGCCACTCGACCTGCGCGGCGAATTGAGGTTCCACATCGCGAAGTTCGCGCGTGCCGCCGGCGTGGCGACCGCCGCGGCCACGGTGACCTGGCAAGACGCCGGTTCCGCGCTGACTCCCGTCGCACCGCTCGGCAGCTACGTACTACGCCTCGATGCCGCGGATGGATCGGCGAGCGCGACCTTGGGTAGCCGCAGCGGTCCCTTGCGACTCGACGGCCACGGTACGCGGCGCGGCAACGGCCCCTGGGTGCTTTCCGCCACCGCGCGGATCGACGCCACGCACCGTGCACAACTGTCTCCGTTGCTGCGCCTGGTCGCCATCGACCGTGGCAACGGCGAGTTCGCGCTGCAATTCACTTCGCCACTTGGCGGCGTGCCCGCCGCCACGCGGTGAACGGCCTTGGTCAAACCCCGACATGGGAACCCAACGCTTCCCGCGACCATCCAACCTGTGCACAAGGGGGTGAAGCCACATGCCGTCCAGACGATCCAAACTCGCGCATACGGCGGTCGCCTCCTTGTCGCAAACCGCAGCGCTGGCCGTGCTTGGCGGCGTGCTGGCATATTGGACCTGGGCCTGGTGCGCGCCATCCGTCGTGCCGCCGATCGTAGACATGGCGACGCCGACCGCCCAGTTGACTGCTGCGCGCAACCTGTTTGGCCAGGCACCGGGCAATGCCCATGCAGCCGCGCCGAGCGCGCTGGCGATCACCTTGCTCGGGGTCATGGCCGCCCGGCCTCCGGATTCCGGTTATGCGCTGCTGCGGCTCGACGCCGGGAAGACCCGGCTGGTGCGTGCCGGCGACAATCTCGCGCCGGGCATCCGGGTCGAGCAGGTGCTGCCACAAGAAGTGATCCTGCAGCGCCACGGCGTGCGCGAGACGCTGGCCTGGCCGCAGCCGGCCAAGGCTTCCGTCACGTCGCCAGGCGTTCCCGCCCGATGAAATCCCATTGACCGTGTTCGCCGTGCCAATCCGCATGAAATACCCCTGGCTCCAAGCGGTCGTCGTCGCCATGGCGCTGTTCGGCGCCTGCCTGCCGCCGGTGCGCGCGACTGTGCCGGCGGCCCCGCAAAGTCCGGTGCAAGCCGGCACGGTCACGCTCAATTTCGTCAACGCGGACGTAGAAGGCGTGGTGAAGGCGATGGCGGAAATCACCGGCAAGAACTTCGTCATCGATCCACGCGTCAAGGGCACGGTCAACATCATCTCGGCCCAGCCGGTCGCGCGCGCCGCCGTGTACCCCGTGTTCCTGTCGGCGCTGCGCCTGCAGGGGTTCACCGCGGTCGAGGACCACGACCTGGTGAAGATCCTGCCGGAAGCCGACGCCAAACTGCATCGCAATGTCGTGTCTGGGCAATCTGCGGCGGGTGACGGCCTGCAGACCCGGGTATTCACCCTGGCGCACCAGTCGGCGGTGCAACTGCTGCCGACGCTGCGCCCCCTGGTGGCACCGAACAACACGATCACTGCGATGCCGGACAGCAACACGCTGGTGATCACCGATTACGCGAGCAACCTCGAACGGCTGGCGGGCATCATCTCCGCGGTCGACCAGCCGGAGGGAGCTGGCGTGGCGATGATCGTCCTGCACCACGCATCTGCGCTGGACGCGGCGCGCACCATCAACAGCTTGTTTGCGTCCCGGTCGTCGGGAGTGCAGGCGTTGCAAGGCGTGGACCCGACCCGGCAGATTGCGGTCATTGCCGATGCACGTTCCAACAGCCTGCTGGTGCGTGTCGCCGACCCGGCGCGACTCGGGCAGATACGGCAGTTTGCGGCCATGCTCGACTCGCCGACCAGCGCCGCCGGCAACGTACACGTCGTCTACCTGAAGAACGCCGATGCGGTCGATCTCGCGCGAACCCTGCGTGGCATCTACTCGGGCACCACGATGTCACCCGCACAGGCGTCCGCCGCGCGCGTGACGGCAGACGCCGGGGCATTGACCACGAACGCCGGCGCCGCCGGCAGTGTGCAGGTGCCAAGCGCGGACAACAGCCTGCAGGCATCCAGCGACACGACCGTACCGTCCATGGCCGCAACCGGACCAGGGATCATCCAGGCCGATCCTGCCACCAACTCGATCATCATCACTGCGCCGGATGCGGTCTACAACAACCTGCGTGCTGTGGTGGAAAAGCTCGATGCGCGGCGCCTGCAGGTTTATGTCGAAGCGCTGATCGTCGAACTCACGGCCACCAAGGCGGGCGAGTTCGGCATCCAGTGGCAGGACCTGAGCGGCCTCGACAAGTCGGGTACCCAGGTGTTTGGCGGCACGAACTTCGGCGGCGTCGGACAGAATATCCTGAGCATTGCGCAGAATCCGGCCGGGGTAGGATCCGGGCTGAACATCGGCACGATCCACGGCACCGTGTCGATTGGCGGCGTGCAGATCCTGAACCTGGGCGTGCTCGCACGCGCACTGGAAACCGACAACAACGCCAACATCCTGTCCACTCCGACCCTGCTTACGCTGGACAACGAAGAAGCGAAGATCGTGGTCGGCCAGAACGTCCCGTTCATCACCGGCCAGTACGCGGTATCTGGTGCGGCAACCACGCCCTCGCCGTTCCAGACGATCGAGCGCAAGGACGTCGGCCTGACCCTGAAAATCCGGCCACAAGTCTCCGAAGGCGGCACCGTGCGCCTGCAGATTTTCCAGGAAGTATCGAGTGTGGCCGACGCGAACAATCCGGCGGGTGTCATCACCAACACGCGCTCGATCGAGTCGACGGTCCTGGTCGACGACGGGCAGATTATCGTGCTCGGCGGCCTCATCCAGGATGCGGTCAACGGCGGCGTGTCCCAGGTGCCGGTGTTGGGCCATATCCCGTTGCTGGGAGGGTTGTTCCGCTACAACAGCCATTCGCGCACGAAGACCAACTTGATGGTGTTCCTGCGTCCAACCATCCTGCGCGATGCGCAGCACGCCGATACGTTGACCGGCGAACGCTACGATTACATCCGTGGCCAGCAGATCCATGCCGAACCGGTGCGCGGTGCGGCGCACCGCGACGATCCGCTGCCGCAGTTGCCGAAGTTGCCGGCCGCTCCGGCCGCCGTGAACCAGCCGCGGTGACGGCGCCGTGCTGAGCAAGCCGCCCGTGCCGTACGCGTTCGCCAAGACCAACGGCGTGGCCGTCACCGGCCTCGGCGAGGGCGTCGCCGAGGTCGTCGTGTGCGACGACGCGGCGGCAGGCGCACTGGCGGAACTTCGGCGCGCGCTGGGCGTGCCGATCCGTGCGCGGCGCGTCAGCGCCGGCGAGTTCAATGAGCACATCGCCGGCTTGTACAACGGCGCGGGCGAAGGTGCGGCGGCGCTGGCCGATGACTTGGCGCAGGATCTGGACCTGTCCCGCCTGCTGCAGGAAATACCCCGGGTCGAGGATCTGCTGGACAGCCAGAACGACGCGCCCCTGATCCGCCTGATCAACGCCTTGCTGACCCAGGCGCTGCGTGAAGGCGCTTCGGACATCCACATCGAGCCGTTCGAATCGCGCTCGGTCGTGCGCTTGCGTATCGACGGCACGCTGCGCGACCTGATCGAACCGGCCCGGGCGCTGCACACGGCAATCGTCTCGCGCATAAAAATCATGGCGCAACTGGACATTGCCGAGAAGCGCCTGCCACAGGATGGGCGCATCGCGCTGCGCGCGGCGGGCAAGCCGATCGATGTGCGTGTATCGACGATTCCGACCGGCCACGGCGAGCGGGTCGTGCTGCGCCTGCTGGACAAGCAGGCTGGACGGCTCGACCTGTCGAACCTGGGCATGGACCAGGCCACGCTCGCGCAGATGGACGCGCTGATCCGCGAGCCGCACGGCATCATCCTGATGACAGGTCCCACCGGGTCCGGCAAGACCACCACGCTGTACGCTGCGCTGTCGCGCCTGGATCCGAAGGCGCTGAACATCATGACCGTCGAGGACCCGATCGAGTACGACCTCGACGGCATCAACCAGACGCAGACCAACAACCGCCTCGACATGAGTTTCGCGCGCGCATTGCGCACCATCCTGCGCCAGGACCCGGACGTGATCATGATTGGCGAAATCCGCGACCTGGAAAGTGCGGAGATTGCGATCCAGGCCAGCCTGACCGGGCACCTCGTATTGAGCACGTTGCATACCAACGATGCGGTCAGCGCGGTTACACGCCTGGTCGACATGGGCGTGGAACCGTTCCTGTTGGCGTCCAGCCTGATCGGCATCGGCGCCCAGCGGCTGGTACGCAAACTCTGTCTGGAATGTCGGGCGCCATTGGCGCCCGATGCCGCACAGTGCCACCGCCTCGGCCTGACGTCCGTGTCGGGCCACTTCCACGCACCGCGCGGCTGTGGCGCATGCAACCGCACCGGCTACAAGGGCCGCACTGGCATCTACGAATTGCTCACGGTCAACGACGAATCGCGGCGGCTCATTCACGACCGCGTCGACGAACAAATGCTGCGCCGGCACGCCACCGCGTGTGGCATGGGTTCACTGCGCGAGGACGGCATGCGGCTTGCCGCCGCCGGCACGGTGAGCCTCGAAGAAGTGCTGCGCGTCACGCGCCCGCACTGACGAAGGCAATGCATCTATGGAGGCATTCCGCTATCAGGCTCTCGACATGGGCGGACGCGTCAGGTCTGGACTGGTGCAGGCCGATTCCCCACGCCATGCGCGTGCCCAGCTGCGCACGCAAGGCTTGTATCCGGAACGCGTCGATCCCGTGCGCAACCGCGAACGCGTCGCACGGCCATGGTCGCGCGACATCCCCGCCGGCGAGCTGAGCCTGCTGACGCGGCAACTGGCCACCTTGCTTGCCTCTGGCCTGACCATGGAGCAGGCATTGACCGCGTTGGGCGAGGCAGTTTCGGCACCGAAGACGCGCGAAGTGCTCGGCGGCGTGAAGGCCGAAATCACCGGCGGCCTCTCGCTCGCCGCCGCGCTCGGCGTCTATGGCCGGGACTTCCCCGACTATTACCGAGCACTGGTGCGCGGCGGCGAGGAATCCGGTGCCCTACCGAGCGTGCTGCAACACCTCGCCGATTACCTGGACACGCGCCGCGCGTTGCGGCAAAAAACCAGCCTGGCGTTGCTGTACCCGGCGCTGGTCACGTTCGTGGCGGTCTGCGTGGTGACCGGCCTGCTGGTCTACGTCGTGCCGCAGATCGTGCAGGTCTTCCAGCAATCGCGACAAAGCCTGCCGCTGCTCACCCGCGGACTGATTGCGGTATCCGCTGCCCTGCGCAGTGCCGGGCCCTGGCTGGTCGGTATCGGCATCTGCGCCGCGACCGGTGCACGTATGGCACTGCGCCACGAGCGCTACAGGCGGCGCTGGCACGCCGCGTTGCTGCGCCTGCCTTGGCTGGGGCCGGTCATCCGCGGGGTAAACACGTCGCGCTTCGCCAGCACGCTGGCGATCCTGGTCGGCGGTGGCGTGCCGTTGCTGGCGGCCCTCGATTACGGCGCGCAGGCGATGTCCAACCGGGTCATGCAGGGTGGCATCAAGGCTGCCATCGAGCGCGTACGCGAAGGCGAGAGCCTGGCCCGCGCGCTCGGCGCGATGCGTATCTTTCCGCCGCTCATGCTGCACCTGATCGGCAGCGGCGAAGCGAGTGGAAAGTTGCAGCATATGCTCGAACGCGCTGCGCAACTGGAGACGCAGACACTGGAACGCCGCCTGGCGGTCCTGCTGACCTTGCTCGAACCCATGATGATCCTGCTCATGGGCGGCGTCGTGCTGGTGATCGTCCTTGCCATCCTGCTGCCGATCATGGAGATCAACCAGTTGGTTCAGTAAGACGCCCGCCGGCGCGGGTCCAATGCACGGTTCCAGCGCATGCAGCCGGTAAATGGTGGCAAGGATCCGTCAAAAGCTCATGAAATAGCCGCCGTTGACGGGCAGGTTTGCGCCGGTGATGTAGCCGGCACTGTCGGCAGCCAGGAAGGTCACGGCGCGGGCGATGTCCGCCGGCCGCCCCAGGCGCCCGACCGGGATGGCGGCGATGATCTGCGCGCGGATATCAGCGGGCACCGCTGCGACCATCGGCGTGTCGCAATAACCCGGCGACACCGTGTTCACGGTGACGCCTTTGCGGGCGGTTTCCCTCGCCAGTGCCATGGTGAAACCGTGGACGCCGGCCTTGGCCGCCGAATAGTTGGTCTGGCCAAACTGGCCGGTCTGGCCGTTGACCGAGCTGATGTTGACGATGCGCCCGAAGCCGCGCGAGAGCATGCCCTCGATCACGTTGCGGCACATGTTGAACACGCCGTCCAGGTTCACCTGAAGCAGCTCGTGCCATTGCTCCGGGGTCATCTTGCGCAGGCTGGCGTCACGGGTGATGCCAGCGGCGTTGACCAGGATATCGATGCTGCCGTGGCGCTGTTCCAGCCGCCGGCTGAGTTGCGCACAAGCGTCGAAATCGCTGACGTCCGCGGCTTCGAAGCCAATGGCCCCACCGAGATCGGCGACCTCGGTGCGGAACGCGGCGACGCGCCCGGCGCGTGCGGCGAGGTCGACCGCAGTGACGTGGCATCCGGCGCCGGCCAGTTGGCGGCAGATTTCAGTACCGAGTCCGCCGATGCCGCCGGTCACGACGGCATGACGTGGTGTCGCCGAAAGATCGCTCATGTGATCACGGTTCAATGGGGGAGTGTGCTGATGGGGTCGGCCGCGACGGCGCGGCGGCCCGGCAGGGCCGCTCAACGCGTCTTCTTGGCGCCCTGGCCTTTGCCGGCGGGCGACGTCGGCGCCAACTTGGCCGCCTGCTCCAGCGCATTGCGCTGCATGGCGTTCCACGCGTCCATGTTGCGCGCGGTGAGCTCGTTCAGGGTCGTCCAGGGGGTCTGGCCCATCAGGCTTTCCAACTGGTTGCGAAATTGGCTCTGCTGGTCGAGGAAGAGCTGCAGGCTGCGCTCCAGATAAGGTCCCATGAACCCCTGCAATGAATTGCCGTAAAACCGGATGATCTGGCTCAGCAGCCGAGGCGAGAGCATGGGCTGAGCTTCACTCTCATGCTCGGAAATGATCTGCAGCAGCACCGACCGGGTCAGGTCATCGCCGCTCTTGGCATCGCGCACCTCGAAAGGCTCGTCATCGAGCACCAATTGGCGGATTTCCTCGAGGGTGATGTAGCTGGAAATCTCCGTGTCATACAGGCGCCGATTCGGGTATTTCTTGATGATGCGCATGTGTTCGCTCATCGCGTTAAATTAGCAGAACATATTGCGCTGCACCAGAGGCGGTGCGGCCTTTGCTGCGCAGCAAATCCTTACCCAGCGGCCTTTGCAGGCATCGTCGCGCCTCGTGCATGCTGCATGCCGGCAGAGCTGGCGTCCACGGCGCCGGACACTGCACGCGGGGTCACATTCACCCCTGCTTTGCGCCCAGGCCAAACACGCGGTGGGCGTTGGCCGTGGTGGTGGTGGCAAGCATGGCCAGCGATTCTCCGCGCAACTCGGCGATGCAGTGGGCGATGCTTGCCACCCGCGCTGGCTCGTTGCGCTGGCCGCGGATCCCGGCGTCCGGCTGGTCGGGCGCGTCGCTTTCCAGCAGCAGGAATTCGCCAGGCATGGTGGCCACGATCTGGCGCAACCGTCGCGCGCGCGGGTAGGTGACCGGGCCACCAATGCCAAGGCAAAAGCCCAGCTCCCAGAGGCGCGAGGCTTGCTGCTGGCTGCCGGAAAAGCTGTGCACCACGCCCCGTAGCCCGCCGATGTCGCGCAAAGTCAGGATGGCTTCCTCAAAAGCGGCACGCGCATGCACGATGACCGGGAGTCCGCGCTCGCGGGCAAGTCGCAGTTGGGCCTGAAAAAAACGACGCTGGCGGTCGCGATCGGTGTCCTCGTCGTGGAAGTCCAGGCCGATTTCGCCAATCGCGACCGCGTCGCCGGCTTCGAGCCATGCAGACAAGGCCTGCACATCGCTGGGCGCATGGTGGTCAACGAACAGCGGGTGCAGCCCGTAGGCCGCATGCAAGCGGCGGTCTCCGGCGCACAAGTGGCGGATGCCGGCCCAACCATTCCGCTCGACCGCAGGAATGATGAGCGTGTCGACGCCCTGCGCCTCCGCCAGCGCCAGCACTTGCGCCCGGTCGGCGTTGAAGTCCCTATGGTCGAGGTGGACGTGGCTGTCGACAATGGCGTGCATGGACGGTGGCGGCCTGCGTGGACGGAAGTCGGGCAGATGATCTAGCTTTGATTCAGTCGCATGAGGGTTCAATGGGGGCACGACGACAGCTTGGGTTCCGCCAAGCCCGTCACGGTCGCACACACAAGGGAGATGCTGATGAACAGAATGCTGGTCAGTGCATTGAACATGGGGATTGCCATGGCGCTCACCGTGGGGATCTCGGGTTGCAACCGCGATGCCGACGCCGGTATCTCCGGCAACATCGCGCCACCATCTTCGGGCACGGTCGCCGACCTGTCCGGGGCTGCACCGGGGGCGGCACCGTCGGCCCAGTATGCCAAGGTGGTCAGTGTGACGCCGGTCCGCCAGGCGACGAAGGTGCCCAAGCAGGTCTGTCGTGAAGAGACGGTGACACAGGCACCGTCACGCGACCAACACAACGTCGTCGGCACGGCCATCGGCGCCGTCGCCGGCGGTTTGCTTGGCAACCAGATCGGCGGCGGCAAGGGCAAGACCCTGGCCACGGTGGCCGGTGCGGTGGGCGGCGGTTACGCCGGCAACCGCATCGAGGAACATCGCCGCCAGGCAAATACGACGTCCAGCGTCCAGCAGCACTGCGAAACGATCGAAGTGGCCGGGCCGGACAAGATCGTCGGCTACGACGTCGCCTACGTCTACAACGGCGTCACCCGTACCGTGCGCATGGACCACGACCCGGGCGATCGGGTGCAGGTGCAACAAGACGTCAGCGTGGTTCCGGTATCGCGCTGAGCGAACAGCGGATTCCGCTGATCATCCCACTGAAGGAGAATCACGCATGCACATGACGACAGGCAAATTCGCAATGGCCGCCGCTTTTTCAGGGGCCCTGGCCTTGGCCGGTTGTGCTACCCAGCCCTATGGCAACAGTGGCCGCTACGACCAGGGCTACTACGGGCAGTCCAGCCAGTACGGCACGGTACGCTGCGCCAACTGCGGCGTGGTGCAGGAAGTCCAGCAGGTGTACCTCGACAGCGACAGTGGCAGCGGCGGCACCTTGGGTGCGATCGTTGGCGCCGTGGCCGGTGGCCTGCTGGGCAACACGATCGGCAAGGGTGACGGACGCAAGGCGGCAACCGTGGGCGGTGCCGTTGCTGGCGGCGTGGTTGGCAACCAGGTCGGCAAGCGCAATTCGGGCGGCACCGCCTGGCGCATCGTGGTGCGGCGTGACGACGGCCAATACGTGACCGTCACGCAGCGCGAGAATCCCGGCGTGCGCAGCGGTGACTACGTCGAGATCCGCAACGACCACGTCTACGTACGTTGATCGTGCGTGTTTGCGGTGGACGGCCAGCCGTCCATGACGGCTGACGCAAGTCCCAGCCCGGAAATGCAACAGGCCGCCCTTGGGCGGCCTGTTGCATTTACTGCGATGGCGTAGGGATGACGGCTCAGTTCACGACGTAGAAGGCGTGATCACCAATCGTCACGCTCGGGCGTTTGTACGACCAGTCGGGCACCACGGCGAGCGTGGCAAAGTGGTCGGCATGCGGTACCAGAATGTGGCGCTGCGCAACGGGTAGAGTCCAGTTGCGGATCGATCGCCCGGAAACCGTCCAGGCCTGCTGGAACGCCTCCAGGTCGCTGATGGGAAACGAACCAGGAGTGGTCGTGGTGGCGAATTGGTGCGGTGCTGTCACCACCTGGCACAGGGTTTGCCCCCAGTTGCCGCGGTCACGACGGCGCAAGGCGACTTCAGCCACGGCCGCCTGGCCGTTCGTGCTCTCGCCACGGGCCTCCAAGTAGACCGTGGTAGCCAAGCATGCGTGCTCGGCCATGGGTTGGGGCATCAGCGTCGTAAGCCACAACAAGATGGACAGGTTCATTGCGTTGCCTCCAGTTGGCTGAACGCACGGGCGATGAGTACCGGTGTGTCAGGCGGCGGTCGGGCTAACGGGCCGTTCCGCCTGGATGGGTCAATTCCGCGCAAAACAGTGCAACAACTGCTCGACCACGGGCCGTGGCGAAAACGGTGATGCGGCACCGGTGTATGAGGTTTTGATTGAGCTCCTATGTGCAGCGTCTGCTGCACCTGCCAAGACACTGCCGGCACGCGCGCCGGTGTATGGAGGAGGCAAGCCATCCGGCTGAAGGCCGGGTCGCGCCGATTCGGATTCTTCCGATTCGTCGCGTGTATCGAATGTCGTCAAGACATCCCACAGCGAAAGCCATCGAAGGCTAACGGCATGCAGCGGCGCTGGCAAGTGGCAATGGCCACCTGTTCACAAGTCGGTCATTTTTTTTGGCCCGCCAATCTGGCCCGAATTCCGCCGCAACAATCCGTCAGGCCGGCCAAGCCTGCCGGAGCCTGACTGGCAATCCAGCAGCAAAGACGGCTGGATGTCCGTCATCAATTCCTGCGATGGCGCGATCATCGAGCACCGCCAACGCCTCGGAGCCAGCGTCGACGCGCACGGCGTCAAGCACGCGGCCAATTTCGCCGTCGTCGGTTCGTAGTGCTTCGCCGACTTGCATTGCCCCGGCCGAGGCCAGGCTGCACAAGCGCTGTTTGTGCGTGCCCCGAAAGTGCAGGCGCGCGACGATCTCTTGGCCGGGATAGCAACCCTTGTCGGTCACTACCGCGCGCAGGCGCAGCAGCGACAATGCCGGGGCCAGCCACTGGCCAAGTTCGGCCTCGGCCAGCCAGGGCCATCCTGCACGCAATTGCTGCACGCGCCAGTCGGGAACTTCGTCGCCGCCCGGCGCGGCCAGGTCCATACGGTGTCCACCGCACCCCAGGCTGAGCATCCCGCCGTGGTTGCACAGCGTGTGCAGCGGCGCCGGCGGACCGCCGTAAAGTGGGCACGGCGTGACAGCAAGGATCGACACCCGGGAGCGGAACACGAAGCGTCGCAGCGCAGCGGCAATCGCCTCGCCATCACCCCCGCGCAGCAACATGGTCAGGTCCTGGTCGCCGCGTCGCGCCAGGTGAAACAAGGCCTGCACGCGCCCACGGGCATCCAGCCACGCGCTGAGTTGCCATTGCCCGACAGCAAGCGCGGCGACCGGACTGCTGAACTGGGCATGGGCAAAGGCCACCGCGTCGGGGCCGGTGATTTCAATCGTATGGGCAAGCCGCGGAGCAATCATGGGGCGGAGCAGGGTGCGCATGATCGTGGCTGAAGCTGGCAATCTTGCACCATCTGCACGCCCACTTGGTGTTGTACGCTCATGGCGCAAGTATTACCCTTTGGGGGCTGAAAAACGCCATGTCCGAACGACCACTCATCAATGACACGCCTGCCACCCGGACTCCGGGGGACAGCCCAGCTGCACGCGTCGGGGAGTCAACCGGCGACCGTGCCCGCAAGAAGGTGCCATTGGCGCGCGAGCCAGCGGACGTCGATCCGACGCGCTATGGCGACTGGGAGAAGAACGGGCGCTGCATTGATTTTTGAGCGCCGGATTTTCGAGTAGCAGGACGCAACAGTTGGCCCTGCTCGTCGTCACGGGGAAAGCACCGCGCCGTACCGGGATTTGCATACAAGGACAGCCGCCATGGCATCGACATCACGACCCATTTCTCCGAACCTGCAGGTTTATCACTGGTACGCGAACATGGTGGCCTCGATCCTGCATCGAGCTACCGGCGTGGCATTGGCGGTCGGCACCGTGGTCGTGGTCTGTGGCCTGGTCAAGCTGGCCGGCGGTGAGCAGGGCTTCAATGAGTTCCGCGACCTGATTGGCAGCCCCATTGGCATGGTGTTGATGCTGGGCTGGAGCTGGGCCTTGTTCTATCACTTGTGCAATGGCATCCGGCATCTGATCCAGGATGGCGGCGCTGGATACCAGATTCCGCAAATCGTGCGTTCGAGCTGGCTGTCAGCAATTGGCAGCGTGGTGCTTACCGTTGTCGTATGGATTTACATATTGTCGGCTGGGGGTGGCGCATGAACGGAAAGGACGCGGTGGTAAGGGATCGCCGCAATCCACTCAAGATCGCGCGCGGGCTCGGCTCGTCGCACTCGGGAGCGCACCACTGGTGGGTGCAGCGAGTGACCGCCGCGGCGCTGGTCGGCCTCGGGATCTGGTTCGTCATCCTCGTTTTGAGCCTGCTGGGCGCCGATTTCGAAACCGCGCGCGAGCGCGTCGCGCAGCCGTGGAACGCACTTCTGATGATTGCGTTCCTGGTCGCCATGTTCTGGCATGCAGCGCTCGGCCTACAGGTCGTCGTCGAGGACTATGTGCACACGCGGTGGAAGGAAGTGGTGACGCTGGTTGCGGTGTACTTCCTCGCCTTCCTTGGTGCGTTCGCCGCCGTGCTGGCCGTGTTGCGCATCGTGCTGACCCCCTGATACGCAAGGATACCGGTCCATGGAAAGCTACAAGATCCAACAGCATTTGTACGACGTGATCGTCGTCGGCGCCGGCGGCTCCGGTCTTCGCGCCACGTTCGGGCTGGCGGAGAAAGGCCTCAAGGCGGCATGCATCAGCAAGGTGTTTCCCACCCGCTCGCATACGGTCGCGGCGCAGGGCGGGATTTCCGCGGCACTCGGCAACATGCACCCGGATGACTGGCGCTTCCACTTCTACGATACGGTCAAGGGCGGCGACTGGCTGGGCGACCAGGACGCGATCGAGTACATGTGCAAGGACGCGCCACGCGCGATCTACGAACTGGAACACCAGGGTCTGCCGTTCTCCCGTACCGACGAAGGCAAGATCTACCAGCGGCCGTTCGGGGGGATGTCGACGAATTACGGCAAGGAGCAGGCCCAGCGCACTTGCGCGGCGGCTGACCGTACCGGTCACGCGATGCTGCATACGCTGTACCAGCAGGCTTTGGCGCATGGCGCATCGATCTTCGTCGAGTATTTCGTGATCGACCTGATCTTCGACGGCGCAGGCGTGTGCCAAGGCGTGCTGGCGCTGGACCTGAACGAAGGGACCATGCATTTCTTCCGCGGCCACGCGGTCATCCTGGCGACGGGCGGCTATGGCCGCACGTACTTCAGCTGCACCTCCGCGCACACCTGTACTGGTGATGGTGGTGGCATGGCGCTGCGTGCCGGCCTGGCGCTGCAGGATATGGAGTTTGTGCAGTTCCACCCCACCGGGATCTATGGCGCAGGCTGCCTGATCACCGAGGGTGTGCGCGGCGAGGGCGGCTTTCTCACCAATGCAGCGGGTGAACGCTTCATGGAGCGCTATGCCCCGCATGCCAAGGACCTGGCGTCCCGCGACGTGGTCAGTCGTGCGATGACGGTGGAGATTAATGAGGGTCGCGGCGTCGGTGAGCACAAGGACCACTTGCTGCTCAACCTGATGCATCTCGGCGCCGACGTCATCCACCTGCGCCTGCCCGGGATTGCCGAATCGGCGCGCATTTTTGCCGGCGTCGATGTGACCAAGGAGCCGATCCCGGTCTTGCCGACAGCGCATTACGTCATGGGCGGCATCCCCACCGACATCCATGGCCAGGTGGTGCAAAAACGTGGCGATGACCCCAACGTCGTCGTCCCCGGATTGTTTGCGGTCGGCGAAGCAGCCTGCGTTTCGGTGCATGGCGGCAACCGTCTCGGTTCGAATTCGCTGCTCGACCTGGTGGTGTTCGGGCGCGCGGTCGCGGAACGTTGCGCCGAGTTGATCAAGCCGGACACCCCGCACCGCGACGTGCCTGCGACGCTGCTGGACAAGGCGCTCGCGCGCTTCGATGCGCTGCGGCACGCCAACGGCGGTACGCCCACAGCGCAATTGCGCTTGAAGATGCAGCGCACGATGCAGAAATACGCCGCGGTATTCCGCGCTGGTGACACGCTGGCGGAAGGCAAGGCCAAGATCAGCGAGGTGTTCAACGAGTTCAAGGACATCCATGTCAGCGACCGATCGCTGATCTGGAATTCCGATCTGATCGAGACCCTGGAGCTGGCCAACCTGCTGGAACAAGCCGTGGCCACGATGCATTCGGCCGAGCAGCGTACCGAAACCCGCGGGGCGCACGCGCGAGAGGACTATCCGGAACGCGATGACGTCCATTGGTTGAAGCACACGCTGGTATGGGTGGATCCAGAAGGAAAGACCCGATTCGACTATCGCCCGGTGCACATGCACACGTTGACCGACGAGGTCGCGCCAGTGCCGTTGGGCAAACGCGTTTACTGACGAGCCACTCCGGAGTGCACACGGTCGATTCTGCGCACGCGGGGACGGCAGGTGGCTAGAAGGTCATGGTTGCTCTCGCGCTGCGCGCGCCATGACCGGGAACTGATCTTTTGCGACGCGCGGCTTGAGGAGCATCTCGCATGGCCAATTTCACCCTGCCGAAGAATTCGAAGTGGCGGATCGGCAAGACCTACCCGGCACCTGGCGCAAGCAAGCCGCGCACGTTCCATATCTATCGCTGGTCGCCGGACGACGGGCAGAACCCGCGCATCGACACGTTTGAAGTGGATACCGCGCAATGCGGGCCGATGGTCCTGGATGCCTTGCTGAAGATCAAGAACGAGGTCGATGCCACGCTCACGCTGCGTCGTTCGTGTCGCGAAGGTGTATGTGGAAGTTGCGCCATGAACATCAATGGGGTGAACTGGCTTGCGTGCACCCAGGCGATCGATGATCTCGATGGCGACATCAAGATCTTCCCCCTGCCGAGCATGCCTGTGGTCAAAGACCTGGTGCCGGACCTCACGCACTTCTACGCGCAGTTCGCCTCGATCAAACCATGGATGCGCACGCAAAGCCCCGCGCCGTCGACTGAACGCCTGCAGTCGCCGGCCGAGCGCGAAAAGCTCAACGGGTTCTACGAGTGCATCCTTTGCGCGTGCTGCACGGCAGGCTGCCCCAGCCATTGGTGGAACGGCGATCGCTACCTCGGACCAGCCGTGCTGCTGCAGGCCTATCGTTGGTTGATCGACAGCCGCGACGAGGCGACCAACGAGCGCCTGGACGATCTGGAAGATCCGTTCAAGCTGTATCGTTGCCATACCATCCTCAATTGCACGCGCACCTGCCCCAAGGGCTTGAACCCGGCCAAGGCGATTGCCGAGATCAAGAAGATGATGGTCGCGCGTCGCGGTTGAACCCCGAGCGCCAGTTCGGAGTCATCCCACGCTACGTCGATGGAGTTGGGGCCATGACGCCAGATACAAGCAGCGCCGCACGCCGCAAGCGCCTGGACTGGCGCGTGCGACGCGGCACCAAGGAACTGGACATCCTCTTCGGTACGTGGCTCGCTGAGCGCTACGACGCTGCCGATACCGCACAGCAGGCGGCCTTTGATACCTTGCTGGACCAACAGGATCCCGACTTGTGGGACTGGGTCATGGGCTATGCGCGGGTGCCACGCGCCGACTGGCGGGCAATCATCGATGACATCCGCGCCCGCCATCGCCTTTGAGTATCGGCCGTCCGCGTGCTTGCGCTGGGCAGGTCTTGGCATCGCCGGACTGGCGCTGACCGCGATCGGTTTGAGCGCGTTGCCGTGGTGGGGGAGGGTAGCGCTGGCGGTAGTGGTGCTCGTGGCAACCGCGCGCACGCAGTACCGGTTGCAGCACGCGTCCACACTCACCATAGGCTGGGGCGCAGACGGCCAATGGACGTTGCACACCGCCATGGCGGACGAAGTCGTGGCGACCTTGGCGTCGTTTCGAACGCTGGGTGGCTGGGTGCAGCTGCGGCTTACATTGCCCGCCCGCGATTTTCGATCCCTGGTCTTGGCCAGCGACAACAGCGATCCCGGCCTGCGTCGGCGTTTGCGCATGCGTCTGGCAACGGTTCAGGCCGACGCGACGTTGCCACGCAACTGAGGGGCCTGGCCACGCCGCGGCGTCCCGCCTTTCGGGTTCACGCCGCGCGCACGGGTGCATGGGTACAAATGGATACGCCGCACAGCCGCGGCGACCCAAAGCGGAGACCATGCGTGGACAAAAATCGAACCGAAGGGACGAAGCATGAAGTCAAGGGCGCCATCAAGGAAGGCGCAGGCAAACTGACGGGCAACAAGGCCAAGGAAGTCAGCGGCAACATCGAGAAAAACGCCGGCAAGGTGCAAAAAGCAGTGGGCAAGGCCGCCGACCAGGCGCGCGAAGATACCAAGAAACGGTATTGAGCGGCGAGCGGAACGAGCGGCGTCCCTGTCGGGCAGGTAATGGTTGCAGCGATTGTTGCGCGCCAGTCGCGGGGTAAAAAACCGACTCTTGCCCTTGGAGTCGGTTTTTTTTGGCTACCCGTCGCGTTCCGGCAACCGCGCTATCGGCTGCTGGTCGCGACACATCCTGGGCTCGGGCACGACCGGCCCATGCGGTGGATCGACCACCGGAATTTCGGGGAGCTGCGGGCCAGGTGTCGGATCTGTCGGATCCGGACGCGGCGGAGGAGCCGGATCATTGGGCGGGAGGTGTTCAGGTGCGGGCGGTTGGGGCCGCCCTGGCGGCGATGGCGGCGCGGGCGGCCTGGGTGGACTGATGTGGGCGGCCGTCACGGCTTGAATCGCGCTGGCGCGGCTGCTGCGCATGATCAAATGCATGACGGTCCTCGCGTTCCGTACGTGCAGCGCAGGCCGCCCGTGGGCAAGCGGCCTGGAAGTGTCGGTCAGATGACGCCCAACAACAGCAGGATGAGCACGATGATCAGGATGAGCCCGATCCCACCGGTTGGCCCGTAACCCCATGAGCGGCTGTAGCCCCATGAGGGCAGGGCGCCAATCAGCAAAATGATGAGCACGATGATCACGAGCAGTGAAATTGACATGGCCTATTCCTTGTGTGGGCAATGCAACCAATAAATGCGTCCGCAACCAGTTCGATCCGGGCCTCCCCAATCCACACTGCGTGGAGGCTGGGGTAAGGGGAGTCTCGCAGCCGCGCAGTGCATGCGATGTCAATGTAGTGCGTGCCGGAGGCAGCTTTGATCAGGACGCAAGCACCAAAGCCGGGGCAGGGTGACTGCCCCGGGTCTTGCTGGCGAATCCGTCCGAACGCGACCGGCTCGCGATCGGATCCCGCTCGATCAGCCGCCCACCACGAGTCCGGTCGCGTCTACGCTCTTGACGCCCTTGACCGAATGCGCCTCCCGGACGACGTGGCTCTTGACGCTCGCGCTTGGCACGGTGCCCGTCAAGGTCACTACACCGTCCTTGGTTTCCACGCTGATGTCAGTGGCTTTCACGTTTTTGGCGACAGCAAGCTTGGATTTCACCTTCGTGGTGATCCAGCCGTCATCAACCTTGCCCGGCACAGTCTGATTGTCCGCTTCATGCATCTGGTCCGCCTGCGCGACGCTGACCGGCAGCGGTGACGTCGCCGTCGCGGGCAGGGCGGTGAACGCACATGCCAGTGCGCTGGCGACGAGGCTGTTTCGCAGGATATGGGTGCGCATGGTCTTCTCCGTGTTCAAAGGATTGGCGACCGATCGCGTGATCGGGATCGGCAGACGAACGCCGTCATGCGCGTTCGCCGAATTATCATTCCTGCGGCGTCGTGAACGTCACGTGCGGAGGCGTTCCTGCGATTCAGCTGCGCGCCGGCGCGGCTGACGTGATGCGGGCCGCGGGCCGCGGGCCATAAAGCCTCCGTCACGCCCAAGTCACCGGTACGCCGCCAAGATCGTCTTGCCAGGTTCGCCTGGAGAGGACAGATGAAGAGACGGCACGTCTACAGCACACCGGACATCGCGACGGCGGAGCGCGCCGTCGCGACCTTGCGCCGGATCGGCATGAGTGACGAGGACATCTCCTTGATTGCACGGCAGGACATCGAGTTGACGCAGATCGACAATGCGCACATCGAGCATCGCTCCGACTTTGCGCAAGGTGCGCTCAAAGGTGTGGTCGGTGGCGCGGGCAGTGGTTTGCTGGTCGGCCTCGCGGCCATGGTGATACCGCCGCTCGGACTGACCCTTGCCGGGGTCGCCGCCTTGACGCTCGGCGGCGCGGCGGTGGGTAGTTGGGCTGGGATGCTTGCGGGCGCGTCGGTGCCCGATACCGTCCGCCAGAAGTTCGAGGACGAGATTGCCAGCGGCCACGTGTTGGTGATTGTTGATGGCGATGAGGCGACCCTCGCCCAGGCCGCTGCGGCGTTGCAGCCGCTGGATGCGAGCTTGCTGCCGTTCAATACGCCCACCGCGATTTCCTGAGCCGGCAGGGGCGACCCGACGGCCACTTGGATGAGCAGCGATCGCCCGTCACCAGGCGTGGCAGCGGTACCGAGACCGCGTATCGGTGACTGGCGGCTGGTTGCGTGCAGCCTCAGGACATCGGCTCGGGCAGGGCCCCAAGTTTGGGCGGCAGCGGAATGAACTCGCCATGGTCGAGGTCGGGCAGCTTCATCCGCCCTGCCGCCCAGTCGGCCCGCGCCTGCTCGATCCGCTCCTTCGAGGACGATACGAAGTTCCAGTCGATGTAGCGCAGCCCCACCGGCTCCCCGCCGAGCGCCATGACGACGGCGTCGCCAAGCGCCGCCACGGTCACCACGTTGCCAGGCGCCAGTACTGCCATGCTGCCAACCTCCACGCGTTGGCCATCCACTTCAACTTCACCGCTGACGACGTAGATCGCGCGCTCGCTGTACTCCGCCGGCAGGGCGGCGCGAGCACCCGCACGAAGCTCCCAATGCACATAGAACTGCGGCGAATCGACCCGCACTGGCGACTCCATGCCGGCCAGGCGCCCGGCAATCAGTCGTCCAGTGAGTCCCTTGCCGTCAAACACGGGCAGCACGTCGCGGGCGTAATGCCAGAAACCCGGGTCCATTTCCTCGCGTTCCTCAGGCAACGCAACCCAGGCCTGGATACCGTCGAACGGACCGCCTTTGGCCCGCAATTGTTCGAAGCGTTCGGAGTGGGTGATACCGCGACCGGCGGTCATCCAGTTGACCTCGCCGGGATGGATCGCCTGCTCGGAGCCGACGCTGTCGCGATGCATGATCTGGCCATCAAACAAATAGGTGATTGTCGACAGGCCAATGTGTGGATGCGGGCGCACGTCGGCCTCGCGCGGCAGTCCGGGCGCAAGGTTCTTCGGGCCCATGCGGTCAAAGAAGACGTACGGCCCAACCATGCGACGCTTCGCGAACGGCAGCACGCGGCCGACCTCGAAGGCGCCCAGGTCGCGTCGGCGCTGGGCAATGATGAGTTCAATCATCGATACGCTCCATTCATGCCTTTCAGAAGCAGCGCCGTGCCCTGCCGATTCACCGGTGATGCTGGTTGCGACAGGAGTCGTCGCGGCTCATTCGGCTACCAGAATAACTTCAATCCATAACCGGCAGCGCCTGGCGGCGACTGGACCAGTACCGACGTCGGCAGGTTTACTTTCCCGCCAACCATGCGCGCGTCGCGACCACCAGCGTCTCGACGCCAGAGTGCGCAAGGTCGGCTGGAGTACTGGCGCGAAGCGAGGGTTGCGGTTGATGGGGATGTCGTTGAGCCCGCCTGCCGTCTTCGCCTTCGCATATGTTTCCGGGTCGGTGCCGCCGACAAGCCAGAACACCGAGGGCACCTTCCACTCCGCGCCGAAGCAGCCGGAGTCCTCGCTGGCTGACGTCGGCAAGATCTTCTCGACACGCCCTTCCGCGAAGTGATGGCGGAACGCATCGCCGGCCTTCTGGTTCGCGTCGGCGTCATTGACGACCAGGGCGTAGCTGTCCAGCGGCGTAATCCCCGTTGGCTTGAAGGGCGCCCGAGGCTGCCGTCTCGGCGTTCACGATGAGGCGATCGCCGAAGGACCCTAGGTGCCATCAACAGCCTTCCTCGGCTTCGGATGGGGCTACTTATCCATCCTGCCCAGCACACTACCCGGGTGAGAATAGGCGTAGGCGGCGACGTTGGGCAGCGGGCTTGCACCGTCACATCTAGCCGCCCGGCTGCTGGCCCTGAGGTGTGTTTCGCCGTCGCCGCTCACCACGCAATCGCTCCACCGCTGTAGCGGCATTCACCTGCAGCATGCCGTCGGATACCCTGCTGCTGTCCCGCAGCAGATCGTGGACACTGTGCGCGTCGAGTTTCGGAGCGAGCGCGAGCAGCAGGGCGATGATGCCGCTCACGTGGGCGGCAGCCATGGACGAGCCGGTGGCGAAGTCGTACCCGTTGCTGGGCTGGATGGTGAGGATGTCCTCTCCAGGGGCACTCAACACCCCAGGCAGGGCTGCCGCTGCTTCGGCTACGCGCACGACGATGACGCCTGGCACGTCGTTGGGGAAGCCATCGAGTGTCCCGTCCGGAGGCATGGCGGCCACCACGATGCGTCCATTCTCAAGCAGATGCGTCAGCAACATGTGCAGCAGTGGATCGACCGGACCGCCGAGGCTCAGATTGACGATGCGGGCGCGGGTATCGACGATCGCCGCCAGCGCCTTGGCCAGGGTGAAGGAGTTGCAGCGCGCGCCGCCGCCTGGCACCGGAGGGTACCAGCAGGCCTTGTAGACGCTGAGCGTGGCCTCGGGGGCGATGCCTACGATTCCTTGGTGGTTGTTGCCGTCGGCGGCGATAATGCCCGCCACTTCGGTGCCGTGCGGGTCGGCGTCGAACGCGCGGTTGCCATCGTCCACCAGATCGTGCTGGTCATGAACGCGCCCCAGCAGTTCGGGATGGCGTACGTCCACGCCAGTATCGACGATCGCGACATCCACCCCATTGCCTTGGCTGATTGCATGGGCGCGGGCGGCGGCGGTATCGACGAAGCCGCGCTGGAGATCCACATAAGGATCGTTGTACTGGCGCGCAGGCGGGGCCTGCTGTGCATAGACTGCGAAATCCTGCAACGGCTGCGCGAGCCGCACCCGCGCGTCCGCGGTGAGCACCCTGAGCAGATCGTCCCGGGTCCGGCCGGGCGGGGGTTCGAACACGGCGCAGTACAGGCCGAGCGGCTTGATCGGCCAGCTGGCAATCTCGCGCAGGGCATAGCGCTGTTTCAGCGCATCCATGACGGACAGCGCACGCTGACCGGCACCATAACGTGCGGATGGGGTATACCCCAGCAGGCTGGAGCCACCGCGCGTCGAGGGTGGCTCCAACTGGTTGTCGATCGCCAGCACGATGTCGCGGTGCGCATCCATCGACGACACCGTCATGACCGGTGTGTTTCCGCTGCCAGGGCGTCCGTCGCTGGCCATTGCTCTATGCACGGCCACCCCCATGGCGATGAACAGTGCGACGAGCACAAGCGTACGCCCGCTCATGGCGTGGTGCTGACGGGTTCGGCCAGACGGATGCCACGCGCGGCGCGGAGCTTTGACAGGGCCTGCCCGGCCGTCACCGCGGCGTCCGTCGGCACTACCGTGTAGGCTCCAATGCTATTGGGGCCGTGCACCACCTGCAGATGCAGTGTCTGCAGCAAGGTATTCCATTCAGCCAGTGTCATGCCCGCATCGGGCACCACGCGGATCGCGCCGGGCGGTGTAGCCGGCAGCACCTCGCTGAGCGTGCGGTACGGCGGATTTTCGACGGAGACCAGCTTGACGCCAAGCACGCCGAGGCCGATCGCCTGGACGAGCACGGCAGCGGCCAGTGCCCGCACCAACCACGCCCTCGATTGTGCCTGCCGGGGGACTTTCTGTGGGTCGGACACATCGAGGCGGGCCATCAGGCGTTGCAACCCGGCCTCCGCGTCGAGCGGCAGGTCGGGCGGCAGGGACAGCGCGAGCCGCAGGCGGCTCTGCTGCGCCAACTCGGCACGGCACGACGCGCAGCCAGCCAGGTGGTCCTCCAGCTCAGCAGCCTGTTCCTTCGAGGCACTGTCCTGCAGCACCCAGTACATCAGTTCCCAGGCGTGCGGACAATCCGTGGCGGAGTTCCCGGTGGTCGTCATGATGACGCACTTTCTTTGTAGGTGGCCGGGTTGCCGGCCAGGGCGGGCAGCACGTTGCGAAGCTTGACCCGGGCATAGAACAGTCGCGCTTTCACCGTGCCCAGGGGACACTGCATGATGGCCGCGACGTCGTCCAGCGAATGCCCCACGCCATAAACCAGCTCGATCACCACACGCTGATCTGCCGACAGGTGCTCGAGCCCTTTGCCCAACCAGTCGCGCAATTCGCGGTCCTCGTCTGGATTGTTGGACGCGAGGCGCTCGTCGGTTGGCATTTCGTATTCGACTGGCTCGTCGCCGTGTTGCCGCAATGCCTTGAGGCCACAGCGGTAGGCGATGCCCATGATCCAGGTGGAAACGCGTGAGTCGCCGCGGAACTCGCGCGCCTTCTGCCAGGTGATCCAGAAGCAATCATTGACGACCTCTTCGATGACGTCACTGCGTCGGGTGAGACGGGACAGGAAGCGGCACAGTCGGCCATGGTAACTGCGGTACAGCGTCGCCAATGCGGCGCGGTCGCCCATCGCCATGCGCTGGAGCAACATGCGGTCGATGACATCAGCGTCGGTGTCGGCTTCGTTCATGGGCTATCGACTGTGCTCTCGTGCGTACCCCGCGGGAGCGAAAAGGTTGCCTCCGGATCAAAAAGACCACGAAACCGTCGCGACCCACGGCGCTGCGCCGGGAACGCCCCGCTGCCGGCGCATACGGGGACCGGTCGCGATGCGCTCGAGTTCTGCACGCCAGTCCCCCACGGCCCATATCAAGCCCACATGTCCATAGCGGTAGGAGTTCGCGGCCTCGTGTTCGTACCCAGGGCTTGCGTACTCGTAAGTGCGGTAGGGCAAGGCGGGGGTCTGGACAATGCCCGCTCCGGCGGAAAGGTAGAGATGCCTTGGCAACGGCCAGTGGAAATCAAGGTCGGCCACGCCATGCAACCGGTGATCCCCCGTGCCCAGAACGCGCACGGCTGACAAACCGAAAGTCAACACGTCGCGGTACATCCAGTGGACGCCCACCTCGGCCCGGTCGAAGCTGCGCATGCGGGCCCCACCGGAGTAGCGGTAATAGAGCAGGTCCGTTTGCATCTGCCAGGCACTGGACAGTGGCCAGTAGCGCGAGGCTTGGGCGGCAGCTTCGGCAAGATGGCCCGGCGTGCGCAACCCGGTACCTGCCGACAGGCCCAGCGACCAGCCGGTCGGCGAGGTCCAGGAGGCGGTTCCCTGCAGGATCGGTGTATTGGCGGTGATCGCCTGGCCGCGGTCGACAAGTTGCGAACTGAGCGCCAAGGCGCCGCGAAAACCCATCGACTGGGCATGCAATCCCCACGGAAGGCAGGTACCCAACGCCAGCAATACCAAGCCGAATTCGAATCGATTCATGGGCTGGTTGCTCTGACCCAAGCCGCCTGGGCGGTTTCCACGTTGGTGGAGCCTAGCGCGAATCCTGAGCGGTGGCTTCGCTGATGGCAGTCCGCACCAAGTGGTGGAGTTCATGAGCAGGACCAGCCTGGTCAGACGCAAGGAAGTGCCCACCTGGTGGGGCGCTGGTCGGGACATGCCGGGTCATTGCGTTGCGATGTAGCTCGACAGCGCCTGAATGTCCACATCGTCGAGTGTTTGTGCCACGCCGCGCATGACCAGCGCGTTGCTGGTGCCGCTGCGTGCCCCGTCCCTGAAATCGCCCAGCGCCTTGGTCACGTAGATGGCGGACAGGCCGTGCAGCCGCGGGAAGGTTGACCAGGGGGGCTGTGGCGCATTGCCGGGATACATCCTTGGTCCGTGCCCGGCTGGGCCGTGGCAGGCCTGGCAGGGAGGTATGCCCCGGGCTGGGTCGCCGTTGAGAAAGAGCTGCCCGCCACGGGAAGCGGCATCGGCGTGGCCATCCGGTTTGGCCGCTAGCGAGGCATAGTAGACAGCCAGGTTACGCATGTCCGCATCGCTCAGCGTGGCGGCCTGGCCACTCATGACCGGGTCGCTGCGTTGGCCGCCCTTGAAGGTTTTCAGTTGCACGTAAAGATAGGTTGCCGACTGTCCGGCCAGATGCGGGAAATTTGGTGCCACGGCCAGGCCTTGCGGCCCGTGGCATGCCGCGCAGACGACCGATCTGCCCTGGCCGGCCCGGACGTCGCCGGTAATCGGCGGCTGCCCGCGCAGATCGACCCACGCCGCCGGCTTGCGCGCCGCAGCTCCGTCGGCTGCGGTCGTCGAAAATGCAGGCGTGCACAGCACGGCGACCGCCAACAGGTGAAGAAAACGATGCATGGTAGACATCGCTGCGTTCCCCTCAGAGCTTCACGGTCACGAAGGCGCCCAGCAACAGGGCGTGCCAATGCGGTTGTGGCCCAAGCTCGGTGAAGACACGATTGCCGATGATCAGGTCGGCAGGCACGTCGAAGCCGGCGTAGTGCCAGTCGGCGTAATTGCCGAATTCGTATTTCCCGTACAGGGCCACGCCCAGTTTCCGGGTCAGTGCCAGGTTCAGACGGGTCGTGAGGGCCTGCATGCGATAGACCCGGGCAGGGAAACCGTTGCCGACATCCGCCGCGGTCAGTATTGATCGATATACTGTGGAGATCGCCGCCAGGCTGGCATAGTCGTAGCTGTCGAGGCCACGCGACCAGGTGTAGTCGTAGTCGAGCTCGAGCCTGACCCGTGGCGAGAAGCTGTGCCTGAAATGCGCACCGGCGTCGACATTGCGCTCGTTGTGCGTCGCCGTCCAGAAATTGGCATACGGGAAGAACGGGCCGCCGAATTGCGGGTTGGCCTGTTCTGGCGAGGAAAAGGTCAGCGCTTCATTGTCGTTGACGTTGCCCTGCTTGAGCCGGCTCGAGTCGATACCCGCATAGGCGCTCACCGAGGTCGCCGCGCCCGGCGCCCAGTCCCAGGAGAGGTCGGCGCCGGTCGTGTCGAAGGATTGCCGCCCGATGTCCGCCCCGTAGTGGTTGCGGTTGCCATACAGCGTGGCGCTGAAGGTCGCCGTGGTGCCCAGCGGTATGGTCAGGATCGCCTTGAGCTTGCTCGCCTCGAGGTTGCTCATGTCGTATTTGTACATCTGGGCAACGGTGAACGCGGTATAGCCCACCGCGGGTTGCAGGTACCCGGGCATGGAGGGCGAATACGCGCCGAGGTACGGATTCGGGGTGTAGGGGCCGCCGGTGCGCTTCTGGTATTCGTAGCTCAGACGCAAGGTCGTATTGCCGAAGGCCTTGGCATCCCAACTCAGCCTGACGTGCTGGTCGTTGATATAGCTACGTTCGCGCGGGCGGGGTGTCTGCTGGTCGAGCAGATAATTCGCGCCCAGCGTGTTGTCCTGGTTTATCCGGTAGCTGCCACCCAGTTCCGTCTTGCGGTCGTTGTAGCTGAAGGGGATGCTGGCGATCTGCGCGAAGTTCGACTGGTACAGCGGGCTGCCCGGCTGGAACAGCCTGGTCTGCCCGGTGACGATCGGTTGCGCGCCGTTCTCGGGAACGTAGCCGTACTGCCCGGTCAACGGGTTGTACATGGTGTAGCGCGTCATGTTGTTTTCATCGCGCTGGCGCAGGTCGAGGTGCGAGCTGAGCTTCGCGGTGGGATGAAAATCCAGGCGCAGGTTGAGCAGGCCGGCATCGATGCGCGCATCACCATCCTGCCGCGACAGCGCGGCCGTGGTATTCCAGTCCGCGCAGGCAATGCCGGTCGTGCCGAGGTACTGTCCGCTCGGGCAATACATCGGATTCAGCGGCGCCTGCAGCGCATCGTTCTGCCGCATGCTGCTGTAGGCCGCCGAGACGGAAAACTCGCCGTGCCAGAGCTTCAGCGGGTGCGAAGCCTCGAGCCGCACGTGGTAGTAGTTGTTGTCCGGCTCCAGCGACCAGGAGCCGCCGGTGACCGCCGAGGTAAAACCCGGCGATACGGCAAAAGGCACGGCATAGTCCAAGGCGCGCTTGTGGTCGCGGAAGAACGAACCGGTCATGGTGAAGTTGATCAGCCAGCCCGAGGCACCGCCCTTGTTGCGCAGGCCCAGGTCGACGTTGGTGGTGGTGAAGTCGACCGGCCGCACCGTTTCGTACTGCCCGCCGAACGTGCCTGGCAGGCTCGGTGTGCCTGGGCCGCCCGGCCCCGGGGCGACGAAGAAGTAAGTCAGGTACATCGGGCCGCCCCAGTCGCGCGTGCCGGTACGGTTTTCGTTGGTCACGCCGGCGTAGCCGATCCACTCGCGGGCCAGTGCGCCCTCCCAGCTGACGCCTTCGTTCTGGCGCGTCATCGACAAGGTCCGGCGCGGCCGGTTCGCCTCGATGGCCTGCACCTGTGCCGGCGTGCTGCCGGTGACGAGGCCGTTGGGCAGGGTCAGGGTGGTGGAACCCACACCATTCCACAGCGGATAGGCCGTCGTGCTCAGGGTATGCGGGATGTCCTGGTAGAACGCCTCGATGCGATAGTCGCCGTAGCGGCCGGTGCGCAGGCGGTAGTATTGATCCTGGCTGCTGATCCGGCTGCCGCGGAACTCGACGTACTGGCCGGTCCGCCGGTTTAGCGCGGAGAACGCGAGCATGCCCAGCGCGGCGCCGTTCTTCCATCCCGAATACATCCGGAAGAATTCGTCGTTGCGGTCGCCGCTGGCGTGGAGGTACCCGAATTCCGCCAGCCATGCATACGTCCAGTCGCTGCTGCCGAGCTTGGCCTCGTCGGGTATCTGACGGGGCCAGGGGTAGAGCACGCCGGTCGGCGTGCGCAGCTGGCCGGCATGCAGGTAGGACATGCCGGCCGGATCCGGCGTGTCAAACACCGCCCAGCCAGTGGGATCGAGGCTGTTGCCGAACTGGGTATTGCCTACACGTTGGGTATCGCTGGAATCGCTCTGCGCCAGCACCAGTGCGGGGCCGGCGACGCCGAGTGCCAATCCAAGCAGTGTGGCCATGGGTCTGTGCTTGAGCATCGTTCTCCGCCTTTCGCCGGATGGCGGGTCACTGGTGGAACTTGGCACCATTGGGATTGTTCGAGCCGTGGATATTGCTGTGGCAGCTCAGGCAGCCACGCCCCATCACGCGCTCGTCCGGGACCAGCCCGCCGCGCAGGCTCTGGCGCGTCAGCAGGTCGTTGGGGTGATCGGTGTTCGTGTGGCATTGCTGGCACAACATCGGCACCGGCAGGACCAGCAGGTTCTCCTGGTTCGAGCCGTGCGGCGTGTGGCAGTTGAGGCAGTTCTCCGCCACTGGTGCGTGCTCGAAGAGGAACGGGCCGCGCTTCTCGGCGTGGCAGGTTTCGCAAGTCGCGTTGACGGTGCCGGTCTTCAGCAGCGGCTGGGTGATGGTGCCGTGTGGGTTGTGGCAGTCGACGCAGGACATTTGCCCCTCTGGCAGCGGCATGTGCGAGCGGCGGTTGAATTGGGCGCGGATGTCCTGGTGGCAGGTAGCGCACACCTGGTTGATGGAATCATTCGCCAGCACGCCTTCGGCCGACAGCCGCGTCATGGGGTCATGGCAGTCGGTGCACGACAGTCCGCGCTCCTGGTGCACCGAACCAGTCCAGTGCTGGCGCGCGCCGCCGGCGTGGCAGCTCAGGCAGGTGCGTGTCTGGGTGTCGACCGGCGTCCCGGCGTCGTGCGTGAAAGCAATGATCAGGCCGGGTGCCGCGGGATTCTTCGCGTGCTCCGAACCCGCGCCGTGGCATGCCTCGCAGGCAGCCTGCGGTCCGGCGCCGGCGCCGCCGGCGCGGAACGAGGCGACGTGCAGGCTGTGTGCAGCCTGCATGCTCTCCAGCGCATGGCAGGCCGCGCAACTCTTCGCGCCGATCGCGTCCGCGTCCGGCGCCAACGGATTCTTCGGGATCGAGGCCGCATCGAACGGCGTGGCCGGGCCTTCATCAAACGCATGCGCATGCGTACCTTGGTGCATCGCCACGCCCGACCCCATGTCGGTGGCCGGCAACATGCGTGCAATATCGGCCTCGCTCAGCCGGCGGGATGGCTGATGCGTGGCGGCCTGGTCAGTGTTCGTGCCGGCACGCTGCTGCGCCTGCGCGCTGGATGACCACAGCAGCACGTTGCCGAAGCCGGCGATCATGGCCAGCAATGCCGCCAGCAACCGCTTCAGGCGCACGGCTCGCTGCTCCCTCTCCAGACCCCGGATATCTTTGCGCGCTGTCGTCATCCAGCTGATCTCTCGCATGTCCGCACGAATGCTTCATGCCGAAGCGAGGCTCATGCGCGTGAGGCTTCAAGGAGTCCTGCGATGCAGAGTGCCGGTTGAGCGATGAAAGGTTGCATCCGGCAGCCGACGAGGGCGGAAATCTCGACGACCCGTTGGTGTGCCTCGGCCATGTCCGGAGCAGGGCGCCAGGCCACCGCTGCCGATTGCGGCCGTCTGCCACACGCGCGGGCCAAAGTGCCATGAGGAACGAAGTTCGTGCCTGGCCTCTCGTGGTCGCGGCACAACCTTTCGTCAACCAGACGACACATAGGTGTCGTAGGCCGCATCCCTGAACTTAGGGGCTGGTTCAATATATGGAAATCGAACGCATCCGGCTGCAGAAACATGGCGACGATCGCGGCATGCTCATCGCCTTGGAACAGGGTCGGAACGTGCCGTTCGTGATCCGGCGCGTGTATTACCTATACGCCACCCATGACGGTGTGCGCCGGGGGCGGCACGCGCACCGCCATCTCGATCAACTGGCCGTGGCCGTGCGCGGCTCCGTCTCCTTCCTGCTGGACGATGGCAGCGGCCCGGTGGAGGTCGTGCTCGATGATCCCTCGTACGGTCTGCACCTCGGCTGCATGGTGTGGCGTGAGCTATACGACTTCAGCGAGGACTGCGTACTGATGGTGCTGGCCGATCATCTGTACGACCCGTCCGACTACATTACCGACTACGCCGCTTTCCTGCGCGAAGTCTGCAGCCCCGTGCACCGGGAGGGCATGGTGGCATGCCAAGGCCTCTAGTCCTCGTCGGTGCGGGCGAGTTCGCGAAAATCGCCTGTGAATACTTCGAATACGACAGCGGACATGACGTAGCCGCCTTCAGTGTCGAGCGCGACTATATCGCGCAGGCGCGACTGGCCGGCCGGCCGGTGGTGGCATACGAGACTTTGGAAACGAGCTACCCGCCGGCGGAGTTTGACGTCTTCGTCGCCATACCGGCCAGCCAGCTCAACCGCCTGCGCACGCGCCTCTATCGCGATGCGAAGAGCCGCGGCTACCGGTTCGCCACATACGTCAGTTCGCACGCCTTCGTATGGCGCAACGCCGAGATAGGTGAGAACAGTTTCATCTTCGAGGGCAACGTGGTGCAGCCGTTCGTGCGGATCGGCAACAACTGCGTGCTGTGGAGCGGCAACCACGTCGGGCATCGCACGGTCGTGCACGACCACGTGTTCGTTGCCTCGCATGCGGTTATCTCAGGCTACTGCGAGATCGGCGAGAGCAGCTTCGTCGGCGTGAACAGCACTTTCAACGACCACGTCAAAGTCGCTCCCGACAACGTGATTGGTGCCGGAGCGTTGGTTACCCGCGATACGGAGCCGGGGCGGGTCTACGTCGGCTCACCGGCGCATGCAGTACCCGACCGGTCGAGTCTCGACGTGAGGCTTTGACGGGCGCATGGTCACATGGACCAAGAAAGGACTGGTCTTCGATACCGCGCGGCAGGGCGTGGGTGGCTGGATGCGGCACTCGGCGCTCACGCCGACGCCGTACCGGATCGACGGCGGGCTCATCCGCGTCTACGCGGGGTTCCGCGATGCCGACGGCGTCAGCCGCATTGGTTACGTTGACGTGCGGGCGGACGATCCCGCGGCGATCGTGCGGGTCAGCGCCGAGCCGGTGCTGGACATCGGGCGGGCCGGCTGCTTCGACGACAACGGCACGATCCTGGGCGACCTCGTCGACGCGACGGACGGTCTGCACCTGTTCTATGTCGGCTTCCAGCGCGTGGCCAGGGCCAAGTTCCTGGCCTTCACCGGCCTGGCTGTCTCCCGCGATGGCGGCAACAGCTTCCGGCGCACCCAGGAAACCCCCATTCTGGATCGCGCACCCGGTCGCAGCACCATCGGCGCGGTGCATTCGGCCATGTACGAAGGCGGCCGCTGGCGCCTGTGGTACGCGGTGGGCGACGACTGGGAGAGCATCGGCGGCCAGCCGTTTCCGCGTTATCACATCCGCTATGCGGAGACGGCCGACCTCGCCGCGATTCCGCGTACGGATCATGTCTGCCTGCAGCCGCAAGGGAGCGAGTACCGCATCGGCCGGCCGCGCGTGTACCGCTTCGGCGGCCGCTATGTCATGTACTTCACGCGCGGCAATGTGAACGGCGAATACTTCCCCGGCGTCGCCGTGAGCGACGACGGCATCGCGTGGGAACGCCGCGACGGGATGCTGGGCGTTGCACTGTCCGCCAGTGGCTGGGATTCGCGCACGCTCTGCTATCCCGCGCTGATCCGCCAGCGCGGCAAGCTGCTGATGTTCTACAACGGCAATGACATGGGAGTGGACGGTTTCGGCGTAGCCGAAGCCGACGCGACGTGGTTCGACGGTGGCGCGCATGTTCGCGGTTAGGCCCTACGTCACGGCCGACGCGCGTGCCTGGGATGCGCTGGTGGAGCGGTCACGCAACGGCAACCTGCTGCACCGGCGCAGCTACATGGATTACCACGCCAACCGCTTCGTCGACCAGTCGTTGATCGTCGAACGGCACGGCGAAGCCGTCGCGGTGTTCCCGGCGAACATCCTCGGCACGGTGGTGACCAGCCACGGTGGCCTTACCTACGCCGGGTTGATTGCCACGCACGCCTTGCGTGCCGAATCGACGCTGACGGTGTTCGGGCAGATCGCCGACCACTACCGCGCCCTGGGGGTGGAGCGCGTGATCTACAAGGCGGCGCCGCACATCTTCCAAGCCTATCCGGCCGAGGAAGACCTGTATGCCCTGCACCGTCTGGGTGCGCAGCTGCGGCGCCGCGACCTCTCCTCGGTCATCGCGCTGCACGAGGCATTTCATTTCGCGCAAGGCCGCCGGCATGCGGTCAACAAGGCGCGCAAGGCCGGCATCGGCCTGCAGACCGGCACGGACCCGGCGGACTTCCACGCGCTGCTGACGGAAGTGCTGCACCGGCACGACGTCCTACCAACTCACAGTCTCGCCGAACTGCGCCTGCTGCAGGCTCGCTTTCCGCAACACATCGTGCTGTACGAGGCGCGCCGCGAGCAGAGCTTGCTGGCGGGCGTCCTCGTGTACGACTTCGGTCGCACCGTGCACACCCAGTACCTGGCCGCATCGGAGGAGGGACGACGCCTGAACGCGCTCAGCCTGCTGCTGGCGGAACTGATCGGCGGCATCTACGCGAGCCGCAGCTTTTTCAGCTTCGGCATCTCCACCGAGCACGAGGGCAGGGTGCTCAACGGCGGCCTGATCACGCAGAAAGAATACTTCGGCGCGCGCGGCATCGTGCACGACTTCTACGAGTGGAGGCTGTGATGGACACCGGGCGGTTGGAGGTGCCGTTCCTCGACCTCAAGGACGTCCATGCGGACTATGTCGACGAGCTGAAAGCGGCAGCCGCACGGGTGATCGATTCGGGGCGTTATGTGCTCGGCGAGGAGCTGGCTGCCTTCGAACGCGAGTTCGCGGCCTATTGCGGCGTGCGCCATGCGGTGGGCGTAGGCAGCGGACTCGATGCACTGGCGCTGATTCTGCGCGGGTACATGGGATTGGGTGCGCTGGCTGAGGGTGATGAGGTGATCGTGCCCGGCAACACCTTCATTGCGAGTTTTCTCGCCATCAGCGGGAGCCGGCTGGTGCCGGTGCCGGTGGAACCCGATCCGACAACTTTCAATCTCGACCCGGCCTGCGTAGCGGCGGCGATCGGGCCGCGCACGCGCGCGATCATGGCCGTGCACCTGTATGGCCAGCTGGCCAACATGCCGGCGCTGTCCGGACTGGCGCGGCGGCATGGTTTGCTGCTGATCGAGGATGCCGCGCAGGCGCATGGCGCGACGGGCTGGGGGCACAAGGCCGGCGCGTTCGGGGATGCAGCGGCCTTCAGCTTCTTCCCAGCCAAGAACCTCGGCGCCCTGGGCGACGGCGGCGCGGTCGTCACCGGCGACGCGCGACTGGCGGAGCGCGTCGCGGCGCTTCGCAACTACGGTTCCGACGTGAAATACCGCCACCTTTTCCGGGGCGTCAACTCCCGGCTGGACGAGATCCAGGCCGCACTGCTGCGGGTGAAGCTGGGCCGTCTCGACGAGGATCTCGCGCGGCGCCGATGCGCGGCGCAGCGCTATTGCGAAGGCATCCACCATCCGCACATCATTTTGCCCAAGGTGGTGGCCAAGGAACGGCACGCCTGGCATCTGTTCGTGGTGCGTTGCCGCCGCCGCGACGCGCTGAAGCGGCACCTGCAGGCGCTGGGCGTGCAAAGCCAGGTGCATTACCCGGTGCCGCCGCATCGCCAGCCGGCATACGCCGGGCTGCGCGGGATACGACTGCCGGTCACCGAACGTCTGCACGAGGAGGTGTTGAGCCTGCCGCTGGGCCCAAGCCTCGGCGCGGTCGCGGTGGAACGCGTGATCGATGCCTGCAACGCGTTCGAATGTCCGCCATGAACATCGCGCACGCCGGTTTTTATTCCTCGATCGCCACCGCGGCGCGACTGCTGGCGGCGTTGGTGGTGATCAAGCTGGTGGCGTGGCTGGCCGGGCCCGAAGGCGTGGGCAAGCTCGGCCAGTTCATGAGTCTGATGTCGCTGCTGGCCGTGCTGGCCGGCGGCGGCATCAGCGCCGGCATCGTGAAGTACGTCGCCGAATACCGGCAGGACTCGCAGCGCCTGGCGCGCCTGCTGGCGGCTGCACTGGGGTATGCGCTGTGTGCCTCCGTGTTGATGGCCCTTCTGGCGCTGCAGTTCAGCCGGCAGCTGGCGCAGTGGCTGCTGGACGATGTCGCTTACGCGAGCCTGATCCGCGTGCTCGCCGTGGCCCAGCTTGGCATTGCGCTGGTCAACTACATCCTGGCCGTGATCAACGGCTTCATGGACGTACGCCGGCTGGCGCTGATCCAGGTGCTTGGCTCGCTGCTCAGCAGCGTGCTGGTGATCTGGCTGGCCCACTGGCTACAGCTGTACGGTGCCTTGCTGGCAATCGTGGTGGGCCAGCTGCTGTGGCTGGTGGTCGGCCTGCCGGCGTGGTGGCGCAGCCCGTACTTCCGGCGCAGCATGCTGCGGCTGCGCTTCGACCGCGAAATGACCTTGCGGCTCGCAGCTTTTTCGGTGATGACCCTCACCGCCGCGCTGGTCCCGCCGCTGGTGAACATCGCCGTGCGCGACCACCTCGCGCTGCAACTCGGCTGGCAGCAGGTCGGCTACTGGCAGGCGGTGAGCAAGGTGTCGGACGCCTACCTGCTGTTCCTCACCGCGGCCATCAACATCTACTACCTGCCCAAGCTGGCGTCGATCCAGGGGCGCGACGCGCTGGTGACCGAACTGCGCAACGCATACCGCTACATTCTGCCGGTGGTGGTCGGCCTGGCGGCGGCGGTGTATCTGCTGCGCGACTGGGTCACGCGCCTGCTGTTCAGCGCGGACTTCGTGCCTGCCAATGCGCTGTATGGGCCGCAGTTGGCCGGCGACGTCGTCAAGATCGCGTCCTTCATCCTTTCCTACGTGATGCTGGCCAAGGCCATGACGCGGCTGTTCGTGGTTTCCGAGTGCGCGTTCGCGGGCAGCTACCTGGCGCTGGTCTACATGTTTACCGCGCACTTCGGCCTGGTCGGCGCGATGTACGCCTTCGTGGCCAACTATCTCGGCTACCTCGCCTTCAATGTGCTGGTCGTGCGGCGTTACCTGGAGAGGGTGTGATGACGGCCCATGACGCAGCGCCGGACGTGACATCACCGCTGGTCTCGGTGCTGATTCCCGCGTTCAACCACGAGCGTTATGTGTGGCGTTGCCTGGACAGCGTCCTGGACGACCCCTATCCGGCCAAGGAGCTCATCGTCATCGACGATGGTTCGACCGACCGCACCGGTGCGCGCATCGACGACTGGGTGGCCAGGCATCGCACGGACATCCCCGTCGCGTACGTGCAGCGGGAGCATCGCGGCACCGCCGCGACCCTGAACGAGTTGGCGTCGCGGGCGAACGGCGAGTTCCTGCGACCGGGTGCAAGCGACGACTACCTGTTGCCCGGCGGTCTCGGTGCGCAGGTCGCCTACCTGCTCAAGCATCCGCACAAGATAGCGGTGATCGGCGACTCGCTGGTCGTGGACCGCGACGGGCACAAGCTGCACGACAGCGGCATGTGCGACCTGCACGGCGCCGACAAGAGTCTTTATCTCACTGATGATGGCATCCGCCGCGCGGTGATCCGGCAGTGGGCCATCGGCGGTCCAGTGGTCCTGCTCCGCAAGTGCGCGCTGGATATCGCCGATCGTTGGAGCGAAGGCCTGCGCATAGAAGACTGGGACCTGTTCCTGCGCCTGGCGGCCCGCGATGGGATCGGTTTCATCGATGTCCGCGTGTGTGCCTATCGCATACACGAGTCGAACGTGAGCAAGACGCGGAACAAGGGAGCCCGCATAGCCAACCTGGCCGAGTCGCGGCGGGTGGCGATGTTCCGGCTAGGCCTGTTCGAGGAGCCGTACCGGACTCTGCTGCGGGCACAGTCGCATTACATCGACGCCAAGGTCTCGTTCCTGGAACGAAGGCCCTGGCCGCTGTTGTGTCACCTGACGGCGTATCTCGTACTGGTCGTCATGGCAACGCTACGGTCAGCGGGACCGCGCACGGAGAGGACATGAACCGGCTGTTGCGACTGCCCTCTACCTGGCTGGGACTCCCCATCCTGCTGGCTTGCGGCTTGACCTTGTTCACCTACGAATTGCCGGTCGACTACCTCGAGGGCCTGCTCCTGTTGGTGGTGACCGCGTCGGCCATCGTGCTCCTCGACGTGCAGGCGGGTCTGCGCATCCCGACAACAGTGCAGTTCCGTGCACGCCACTACGACGGCACCCGCGAGTCCTTCGTGGCGCTGGGCCTCGCGGGTTTGATCCTGCTGTTCTGCGTGCTCGACCTTGTGCTGTTTCCGATTCCATTGTTCAACAAGCCCTCGGCCTATGCCTCGATGGCGGGCGGCCGCGAGCACATCCGGCATGTCTCCAACATGTGTTGGGTGCTGCCGCCGATCGGTCTGCTCTGTGCACGTCGGCGCTGGCTGCGCAATTTGCTGATCGTCGTCGGCTTCGTGTTTCCGGTGCTGGTGATCGATCGCAATCGCTTGTTTGCCGTGGTGTTCTCGTTCGCGCTGCTGATCGTGCTGCGGCGGGACCAAGAGAAGCCCTTGCCGTGGAAAGCCGTAGGCGCGCTGGCGCTGGCGGGCGTCAGCGTGTTCTCGATCCTCGGCATCGTGCGCTCCGGCACGCTGGACTACGTCACGCTGCCGTTCAGCGCGATGTACCGCGCCGCGCCGCAGGGCATCAAGTGGTTGCTGCTGTACGGCAGCGCAGGCCCCTACAACTTCAGCGCAATGCTGGCCAAGCATTACGTCAACGCGGATTTCCTGGTCAACCAGCTCGTGCCCCTGCACGGCTCCGTCGTGACGGCTGGAACGGGCATCCCGCTCGATGCGCCGAACATCAACGTGGGTACGGAGTTTTTTCCGTTCCTGCTTGCGCTGGGGCCCTACGGTGCGATGGCTTCGGTGTTCGCGCTGTACGCCATGCTGCTGTGGAGCGTGCAGCGGCTACACCCGAGGGTGTCGCTGTTTTCCCTGCTGATTTTCCTGCGCATGTCCTATGTGTGTGTGATGTCGCCGTTCGCCCCACAGGCTTTCACGTGGACGAATGCCGGTTTCGTCGGCGTCTGTCTTTTCCTGCAGCTGTTCGCGGCATGGCTGCCGAACCGAAGGGCAGGGAGCACTGCCGTGACCGCGCAAGCCACGCCTTCACTGTCTCTCCAGCGAGTACAAAACCATGGAACAAGATGAGATCTATCTGGTCGATCTGTGGCGGATCTTTGCCCGCGAGTGGAAGTGGTTCGTGCTTGTGCTGGTGCTGACCCTGGCCTGCACCTATGCGTTCGCGCACCTGGTGAATCGCCAGTGGGAGGCGACCGCCTGGATCCAGATCGGACAGGTTGGAGCGGCACCGTCAGGACAGGATCCGAAGATCGAACCGCTGCAGCGGGTGTTGGAGCGCCTGCAGCTGGTGCCGTTTGAGAATGAGGTGTTACAGAGTGCAGGCTACGCGTCGAATTCGCCCGTGGCCGGCCTCTACCGCAAGAGTCTGAAGCTGGACCCGCTGCCCTACGCGGGTCCGCTGATCAGATTGAGCGTGCGGTCTTATTCCCGGCGGCAGGCTGGCGAGCTCGCCAGCGCGACCGTGGCCAGGTTGCACGCAATCCACCAGCCTCTCGAAGAGGTACAGCTGGCGTCGGCGCGAGCACGCCTCGCCAGGATCGAGGGCGACCTGCAGACCGCGCAGGCCGATCTGGCCCGGTACAGGAAAGCGGCCCAGCCGGGCAGCCCGCGCGGCCCGGAGGGCAAGGATCCCGCCAATCCGATGCTCGCGAGCCTGTTGCTATCCAACAAGGAAGAGGAGATCCGTGGCCTGCGGCAGGCGAAGAACGATCTCGTCGAACGACTCGGTCCTACCTACACCTACGAGACCTCGATGATCTGGCCAGTCTATGTCCCCGAGCACCAGGCATTCCCAAACCCCGCGCTGACCTGGGGCATCGGCCTGCTGCTGGGGATCTTCCTGGGCTCGTCGGCAATGCTGGCACGCAGTGTCGCGCGACGGCCGGCATAGCCACCGCGACACGCCTGTCCGCCAACGGCATTCAACCAAAGCGAAGCATGGCGGCACCTATTGAGCAAGCGCATGAAGGTGTGGTCACGGCGCAAGCTGGCGAGGTCGATGCTGCATGTCATGGTGCATTTCAGGCGATGTTCCACCGGAGCGAAGATCAAGATGAACGGGGAACATGAACTCGGGCAGCACACCCTGGCAACCACAATCCTTCCCGCTCCCGCGCCAGGCGTACCGGGCCAGCGGGGCGCAGGCGGTTCCCTGGACGAGGCGCGGCTGCTCGACACGCGGCGTGCGTTTGACAGCGTGGCGGTCGACTACGACGGCCCCCGCGGCAACAACGAGCTGATCCAGCGCATGCGCTCGACTCTTTGGGACACCGTGTGCCGCGTACTTCCTGTTGGCGGACACCTGCTCGACCTGGGTTGCGGCACCGGCCTGGATGCACTCGAATTCGCGCGGCGCGGCTACCAGGTCGTCGCCACCGATTGGTCACCGCAGATGACCGCGCGCACGCAGGTGCGTGCCGCCGTCGCAGGCATGGAGGCCCACGTCGCCACCGCACACCTAGGCATCCAGCAGCTCGACCGGCTCGACGACGCCTTCGATGGCATCTACTCGAACTTTGGTCCGCTGAATTGCGCCCCGGACCTGCATGTGGTCGCGGCCGAATGTGCGCGCCTGCTGCGGCCAGGTGGCCAACTGGTGTTTTCGGTGATCGGCCGGATCTGCCCGTGGGAGCTGGTGCACTACGTGTTGCGCGGACGCTTGCGGCGGGCAGGCGTGCGTGCTGCGCGTGGCGCCACTGCGGTGGGCATGAACCAGCACACGGTCTGGACCTGTTATTACACACCGCGCGAGTTCTACCGCGCCTTCGCCGGGCACTTCGTGCTGGCGGGCTACCGTGCGCTCGGCCTGTTCCTGCCGCCGCCCTACCTTGTGGACTACTACCGTCGCCATGGCCGCTACGGCAGATGCCTGGGCTGGCTCGATGATCGCCTCGGCGCGCTGCCGCTGCTGCGCGACATGGGCGACCACTTCCTGATCCTGATGCGGCGGCGCTGACCCCATGGGCTACCTGCACGCGTTGGACATCAGCCTATGCCGTGCAATCACGGTCGCGCCATCCGGCGCCTCGCACGCGCCACTGCCGATCCGCACTGCGCGGATCGGTGCCACACCGTCCGCTCGGGCCTGGCGCATCGACCTGCGCGACCATCTGATCTTCCCCGGCTTGATCAATGCGCACGAACACCTGCACGTCAACGCGGTTCCGCCACTGCATGCGGATGTGCCGTTCACCAACAGCTATGCGTGGATCAGGGCGTTCCAGGCGCACTTCGCCGAGCCCGCCGTGGCCGCCGCACTGCGCCTGCCGAAAGCGCTGCGGCTGCGTCACGGCGCGCTGAAGAACCTGCTCGCCGGCGCCACCTGCGTGGCGCACCACGATCCCTGGCACCCGGCGCTCGACGCGTTGGATTTTCCGGTGGCGCTGTTGCGCGACTATGGCTGGAGCTATGCACTGGGCTGGCCCGGTTATGGGCCACCGGTACGGGCTAGTTTTACCGCCACGTCCGTCGGGCGTCCCTGGATGATCCACCTGGCCGAGGGTACGGATGCGATCGCGCAGGCGGAGCTGGCGCAGCTGGACCGGCTCGGCTGCCTTGCGGCGAACAGTGTGCTGGTGCACGGGGTAGGCCTGCGGCCGACGGACATCGATCACGTGATTGCCTGCGGCGCCTCAGTAGTCTGGTGTCCCACCAGCAACCGCAACCTGCTCGGGCGCACGCTCGACCCGCGACGCTTGTGTGCGTCCGGCCGCCTCGCGCTGGGCAGCGACTCGCGACTCAGCGGCGCACGCGACCTGCTCGAAGAAATGCGTGGCATCGCCACATGCGGCGAGCTCGCACCAGCGCAGATCCTGACGCTGGCCACGACGGCGGCGGCGCGCATACTGCGCCTGCCCGGACGTGGCATCATCGCACCGGGCGCGCCGGCTGATCTGGTGATCGTCGAGGATCGCGGCGGCGCGGCACGCAGCCTGACCAGCCTTACGCGCAGCGAGATCCGGGCGGTCGTGCGCGACGGTGTACCGTGCATCGCCGATCCCGATTTCTCCGAGTGGTTCGCGGTCGCCGGCGTGGACGCCGTGCCTGCGTTGCTGGATGGTCGTCCGAAACTGCTGGCCGCGCCTCTGGCCGAGCCGGATCTGCTTGCCCTCGAGCCCGGGCTTGAGCTTGCCATCGCACGCAACGCGTCCGGGTGCGAGCGCGCCGCGGAAGCGTGGTGCCCGTGATCGCGCACGCGCCGCTGCTGGAGCCGGCCGAGGCCTACGCGCTGTGGGCCTCAGAATATCCGGCGTACGCCCACAACTCGGTGATGTGTGCCGAGGAGCGCGCGATGCTCGGGCTGATGCCGGCCTCGCTGCGCGGACAGGTGGTAGTCGATGCCGGCTGCGGCAGTGGGCGCTACCTGTTGCATGCTTTGCGGCGCGGCACCGGGCGTGCAATCGGCGTGGACTTGTCGCCACAGATGCTGGAACGCGCCAGCGTGGAGCTGGGCAGCTTGCACACCAGCGTGCAGGTCACCTTGCTGCAGGGAAACTTGGTGGCGTTGCCGATACCGGATGCCCAGGCGGAGCTGACGATCTGCGGCTTGACCGTCGGGCACGTGCAGCACCTCGAGCAGGCGCTGGCCGAGTTGCGCCGGGTGACCCGACCTGGCGGCATCATGCTGTGCAGCGACGTGCATCCGATCGGACACGTCCTGGGCTGGCAGCGCGATTTCAAATCCGGAGGCTGCCGCTACGCCGTGCGCCACACCCCACACCTGTACAGCCATTGGCACGCCGCCTGCACCGCACTTGCGCTGCACATCGAGCATGTGCTGGAACCCATGCTCGACCCGGCAGACATCCCAGCTGGCGCGTGCTTCGATCCCCGGGCGCTGGAGGTGCCCGTCGCGCTGGTCCTCCGCTTGCGGCGCTCGCCCGATTTCGCCACTGCCGATCACGCTTGCACGCAGGCCAGCCCATGACCGCTCCGCGCACCTTGCTGATCAACCCGACCGTCACCTCGCGCTCGAGCGCGAGGTTTCCGCTCGGACTGCTGCATCTGGCGGCAGCCCTGGACCGTGCCGGCAGCAGCCGCATCATCGACGGCAACGTGGATCGCGACTTCGTTGACGACAGCCTGCGTGCCATGGAGCAGGAACGCTTCGACGCCGTTGGCGTCGGCGTAATGGGCGGACCGCAGGTAGCCACGGCAATCGCCGTGTCCAAGGCGATACGCGCGCGTTTTCCGCTGGTACCAATCATCTGGGGCGGCTATTTCCCGACCCTGCACACGGACGCCACGCTGGCTGCACCATACGTGGACTACGCGATCCGCGCGCAAGGTGAGGAAACCCTGCCTGAGCTGGTCGCCGCACTTGTCGGCGACGGACCCGGGTTTGGCCGTATCGCCGGCCTGTCCTGGAAGCACGCCGGCACGGTCGTGCACAACCCGGCCCGTCCCATCGCGCGCCACGACCCCACGGGACTGCTGCCCTACGACAAGCTCGGTAATCCCCGCCGCTACCTGGCGCGTACCTATCTCGGTCAGCGCACCGTCGCCCACCAGGCGGCAATCGGCTGCCGCTACCACTGCACGTTCTGCGGCGTGGCGGCGATGTTCAACGGTTCGACCCGGCTGCCGGCGGCGGCTCGACTGGAGCGCGAGCTGGGCTATTTCAAGCACGTGCTGGGTGCCGATGCGGTGCAGTACTTCGACCACAACTTCTTCGATCGCGAGGCGGACATGGTGCCGCTGCTCGAGGTGATGGCCAGGTTCGAGCTGCCGTGGTGGTGCTTCGCCCGCTCCGATGCGTTGCTCAAGCTCTCGGAGCACTCGTGGGAACTGGTGCGCAGGA
This sequence comes from Rhodanobacter sp. FW510-R10, assembly GCF_058781105.1. Lineage (NCBI taxonomy): Bacteria > Pseudomonadati > Pseudomonadota > Gammaproteobacteria > Lysobacterales > Rhodanobacteraceae > Rhodanobacter > Rhodanobacter sp. FW510-R10. Next base: position 2,672,415 of record NZ_JBYSWL010000001.1, read on the forward strand.
GCCGACTGCGCATGGCCTACATCGGTGCGGAATCGCCCAGCGGCCAGATGCTGCACGACATCCGCAAGGGTACGCGGCCGGAGCAGACCCGGGAGGTGGTCGAGCTGTGCCGCCGCCACGGTGTGATCCCGGAGTTGTCGTTCATGGTTGCACCGCCGGAAAACACCGAAGAGGAGACCGAGCGCACGTTCGAGTTCATCCGCGAGATGAAGCGGATCAATCCGCAGACCGAGATCGTGATCTACATCTACACGCCGCTGCCGGAGCACAGCCGCCACGAGAAGGACCGCGCCAGGCGGCCTGGCCCGCCGTTGTTGGACATCGACGGTGAGCCTGTGGCATTCCCCACCACGCCGGACGGGTGGGCCGAGCCGCGCTGGGTCGCTTACGCCTGCCACATGGATGCCCCCTGGCTCAGCGACCGGCTGCGCCACCGCATCAACGACTTCGTCACCGTGTTGCGTTGCCGCTACCCCACCGTGCAGGACCTGCGTGCGCCGCCATGGGCCAAGCGCAGGCTGAGCGCGATGGCTGGCTGGCGCTACCGCTCCCGCAAGTACGACCGGCCGTGGGAATTGACCCTGGCGAACCGCCTGGTACGCCTGCGCATGCCGCAGGTGTCGGGCCTGTAGGCGCGGACCATGCACGTGGTGCAGATCAATTTCCTGCCCGCACCCGGCGGTCTGGACCTCGCGGCGCTGCTCGAACGCTGGCCGTCGCTGGCGGACATCGCGGAACTGGTGGCCAGCGCCGGCGTCCGGGTCACCGTGCTGCAGGCAGCCGCGCGGGCCGGGCGCCTGACGCACGCCGGCGTGGACTACCGCCTCGTCGACATGCGCGGAACGCATACGGCACAGGGTCGTGGCCGCCACTTCGCCGAGGCCCTGGACGGCAGCGGCGTCGACGTGCTGCATGCGCACAGCCTGGCCTACGCCGACGATGCGTTCGCCGTAGCAGGCAACCTCGCGCCGGGGTTGCCGGTGGTCTTCCAGGACCATGCCGACCGGTTGCCATGCTGGTGGCGGCCGCGCCAGCGCCGCCGTTTCGCGGCAGCGGCAGGCATCGCATTCACTTCACTCGATCTCGCACAGCCCTTCGTCGCCGCCGGCATGTTCGGTCCGGCGACACGACTTCTCTCGATCCCCGAATCCAGCAGCCGCTTCACGCCGGGCGATCGCGCACTGGCGCGTGCCGCGACCGGCGTGCATGGCGAGCCTTGCGCGCTGTGGGTAGGGCGCCTGAATCGCGGCAAGGACCCGCTGACGGTACTCGACGGCGTTGCGCTGGCGGCAGAGCGCATGCCCGGCTTGCGCCTGTGGTGCGCCTTTGGCGAGGAGCCGATGCTGGCCGAGGTGCGGGCGCATATCGATGCCGACCGGCGGCTGGCCGGGCGAGTGCACTTGCTGGGCAGGGTGGCGCATGCGCAGGTCGAAGCGCTGATGCGCGCCGCCGACCTGTTCGTCTCCGGCAGCCGCGCCGAGGGCAGCGGCTACGCGGCAATGGAGGCCATCGCCTGCGGCCTCACGCCCATACTCACGGACATCCCTGCCTTCCGCGCACTGACCGGCAACGGCCGCATTGGCCGGTTGTGGCCGTGCGGCGATGCGTCGGCACTGGCCGAGGCGCTGGTTGGTGCGGTGGCGCACCAGGCTTCGCCGCAGCAGGTGCGCGCGCATTTTGATGAGACGCTCTCGTTCAAGGCGGTGGGTCGGCTGTGGGCCGATGCCTATGCGCAGGTTCTCGACGATCGCCACGGGAGCACGCCATGAAGCTCGCGCTGGTAGTTCCCGGCGGAGTGGACCGCAGCGGCGAGTTCCGCGTGATCCCGGCCCTGTTGGCACTGATCGGGCGGCTGGCGCGCAGGCATGAGGTGCACGTGTTCGCCTTGCATCAGGAGGTGGCGCCGGGTCGCTGGGAACTCGCCGGCGCGCACATCCACAACATCGGCGAAGGCCGAACGCGGCTACGCGCGATCGCAGCGATCCGCGCCGAGCATCGCCGCGCGCCGTTCGACGCGATCCACGCGATCTTCTCCGGTTCCTGCAGCCTGGTCGCCGTCGTCGCGGCGAAGCTGCTGCGACGGCCAAGCCTGGTGCATGTCGCCGGCGGCGAGCTGATCGCGCTGCCCGGGATCGGCTACGGCGGCCGGCGCACGTGGAAGGCGCGACTGCGCGAGGCGATGGTGCTGCGCGGCGCCGATGCGATCACCGCCGCCAGCGCACCGGTCATCGACTCGCTGCGTGCGCTCGGGCTCGATGCCTGGCGCGTGCCGCTGGGTGTTGACCTGCTGGCCTGGCCGCCGCGGGCGCCGCACGGGCGCGGCGGAGGGCCGGCCCGGCTGATCCACGTCGCCAGCCTCAACCGTGTCAAGGACCAGCCGACCCTGCTGCACGCGCTGGCGCTTCTGGCAGAAGCAGGACTGGACTTCGAAATGGACCTTGTCGGGGTAGACACCTTGCAGGGCGAGATGCAGCGGCTCGCCTGCCGACTCAAGCTGGATCGTCGGGCACGCTTTCTTGGCTTCAAGACCCAACACGAACTGCGCCCGCTGATGGAGTCGGCCGACCTGTTGGTGATGTCGTCGCTGCACGAGGCCGGCCCGCTGGTGGTGCTCGAGGCCGCTGCCGTGGGCGTGCCCACCGTGGGCACGGCGGTCGGGCACATCGCTGAATGGGCACCGACGGCGGCGCTGGCCGTGCCGATTGGCGACGCGCCGGCACTGGCGAATGCGATCGGCCGTGTGCTCGGCGACGAGGGACTGTGGCTGCGCCTGGCCGCCGGCGCCCAGGTCCGCGCGCTGCGCGAGGACGCCGACCACACCGCTCGCGCATTCGAGGCGCTCTACCGCCGGCTGCATGCCATATGCGCATGAATGGCGCCACAGCGCCACCGGCCGCCGGACTGCTTGGCGACACTCCGCAACGCGACTACACGGAGAAGCTCCAGCTGTTCAATGCCTTCGCGCGGCCGGAACTGCGCGAGGGGATAGCTGCACTGGGGGTGGGGGTGCGGACGGGGGAGCGTGTGCTCGACGCCGGCTGCGGCACGGGGGAGACGGTTGGCTGGTTCTGCGAATCGACGGGGAACCGCGCACTGGTGGTGGGAATGGACCTGGCGGTCGCGCACGTCCGCATCGCCCGCTGCACTGCGCCGGCGCAAGCGATCATCCTGCAGGCCGACATGCTGCGGCCACCGCTGGTGGAAGGCAGCTTCGACCTGATCTGGTCCGTCAACGCGGTCAACCACCTGCACGACCCGGTCGCCGGAGTGCAGCTACTGGCGAAGCTGCTGCGTCGGGGCGGCCGCCTGGTAGTGGGGCAGAGCTCGCTGGTGCCGGACATGTACTTTGCATGGGATGCCCGCCTCGAACAACGCGTCAACGACGCGGTGCGTGCGTACTATCGCGAGCGCTATGGCCGTAGCGAGCATGAATTCGCCGCAGTCCGCGCGCTGGTCGGCTGGCTGCAGGCAACGGGATTGCCCCAGGTGGCAGTGCGCACGCGGATGATCGAGCGTATCCAGCCGCTCGCCGAAGCGGACGAACGCTATCTGCGCGACGCGATCTTCCGGGACACCTGGGGTGAGCGCCTGCGACCCTATCTGCACCCGGAGGATTTCGACACGCTGGCGCGGCTGTGCGATCCGCACGACGCGCGCTACGCCCTGCGGCGGCCAGACTTTCATTTCCTGCAGGGCCTCACCATGGCGGTGGCGACGAAGGCCTGAGACTGCGGCCGTACGTTCAGGCAGACCGCACCTCCGCGAACGGTTCGCCGCGTCGGCGGCGGTAGGCCTGGTGGAAGCCCGCCGTGTGGTGCAATTGGGCGCCCTGCGTCAGCACTTCCTCCGACACGATGCGGCCGAGGAAAAGCGTATGCGAGCCGACCTCCTCGCTGTGCACGATCTCCAGCTCGCGGATGCGCAGCGCAGTCGCCACCGCGGGTATGCCGAAGGCACGCGAGCGCCGCACCAGGAAGGGCAGCGCCGCCCAGTCCAGGAGCGGCTGCTTGTGGTGCACGCTGAGTGCGTAAACGGCGTCCTTCATCGTCGCCGGCATACAGGAGAGGGCGACCCGGCACGATTCGCGCATGACCGGTACGGAGATGTTGGTGCTCCGCAGCGCGAGCGCAAACAGTCCGCTGCGCCCCAGCGGACCGATCAGATCCATCGGGAAGATGTTGCGGTGACCCCGCGCCTCGACGGAGACGAGGATGACCGGCCGTGGGCACAGGTAGGCGACCATCAACTGCTGGGTCGCGGCAGGCGCCATGAGGGAATGCGGCGACGAGGTGTTCTGCCGCATGAGGCGGTTCTGCAGCCAGGCGTTCCACGGGCGCAATGGCCACACCAGGCAGCGATGTCCGCCGGCCACGACACGGTAGAGGACGAGCCTCGTACCTTCAACGCTGACCGCTGCCGCGCGCGCCAGGCGCAGCATCCCAAGCAGCCGGCCGCTGGCGCGGTCGCGGTACTCGAGTACCGCGCGCGGCCCGGCATCCAGGCTGGTTGCGATGGTGAGCGGCCGGAGCGAAGCCACGGTGTGGTCGGTGGTGACATCTGCCGTGGCGTTGGCCCAGCGCAGGTTGGCAATGACCCCCTGCTGCGGGGACGCGACGGCGACCACCGACCATTGCGGCAGGGGACGAATGAACGGTCTGATCCGGTCCTTCCACATTCTCATATCCTCCGAAACAACAGGAGCACGTAGCGCTCGAAGGCCAGCCTGAAGCCGCGGGGGACGACGCGCTCCAGTCGGAAATGCGGAGCCGCCGCCCGTGCCATGGCCTGCGGCGAGAACCGGTGGATACCACTTTCGCTCGCGATGGCGTAATGGCCTTGGCGCGCGAGATTCACCAGGTTCGACCGCCACCAGCGGTAGCGCGCGTCGGCAAGGCAATAGGGGTTGAGCAGGCTGGCCAGTACGAAACCGCCGTGTTGGACCACGCACGACAATTGTTCGAACAGCGCGGCGTGCTCCGCGAAATGGTTGAAGACCGCGAAGTTCGCCGTGACCGCCCGCACCCTGCAGGCGAGCGGCGAAGCGACTGTGATGACGGCCGCGTGGGCGATCTCGACGCGGCAGTTCCGCACCAGGCAATCGCGCATCGCCTCCGCAGGTTCGAACACGAAGGTTGGATGACCTTTGGCGGCATACGCCTTCGCATCGATGCCGGTGCCGGCACCGAAATCGAGCAAGGCCGCACCGGCAGGCAGCAGGTCCAAAGCCAGCCGCTGGAACCTGTCCCGCACAGCCTGGTCCTGCGGCGAGGCCAGCATAAATTCGTGGTACTGGTTGCCGGTGTGCATGTCGTCGGTGCCCTGCGGGCAGATCCGCTATCCGTTTGTCGAAGGGGCGCGGGGCTCCAGCGCCGCGCGCACCACATACAAGGTGTCCATGCGCGGTACCGGCCGGATGAGCCAGGTCAGCAAACGCCGGCGCCGGGGCAAGGTGGTCCAGTTCTGCCCCTGCAGCCATAGCTGGGTGCGCACCATGTCGGCGCGCTCCCTCCGGACTTCATCTGTGGGCAGGACATGGCGTGTGAGATGCTGGGCGGCTTCGCCGAAAGACTGCGACCACTCGATACCGGCGAGCGCGTGCAGCCACAGCTCGGAGCATGACACCCGGGTCAGGGTCTGCCAGCGAGAGACCGTGCGCAGCAGGGGCGGGCAATCGTGTTCGAGCCGCACGAGCACGGCTTTGGGAATGGCATGCCGGTAGTAGCGTGCGACCAGTCGCAGCGGCGGCAGTGCCCACCAGGGGGCATCCTCACCGCCAGCGTCCCATAGTTCGTTCCAGTCGCGCGCGACCATGCGCGTAGCCAGTAGCGAGATGTCGTTAAGGTGCATCAGGCGCAGGCTGCGGCTGCAGATGTTGCCCGCCGCGTGCAGCAACAGGTGGCTCATCAAAGCGCCAGTCGACGGATACGGATTCAGGCCCGGCATAGGCTCGTTCGGGTAGATCCGCCCGGTGATGTCAACGGCGGCTATGGGCAACCGCTCCTGGATCCGTGTGTGCAGCTCGATGTTCACCGGTGCATCACGGTGCTCGCCCAATCCGGCATAAGGCTGGCTGCGGGCGGGTTTGAACACCCGGTGTTTCCATTGCGCGAACGAGTCCACGTAGCCGAGTTCCTGCAGCAGCGCGCCCGCGGCTGCGGCATCGGCTTCGCCCACCAACAGGTCGATGTCGGCCATCGGCCGTTCGCCCGGCGCGTAGATGCCCTCGGCATGCAGCGCAGCACCTTTCAACGCGACGACGGGAAAGCCCGCGGCATGGGCGCCGGCATCGATGCGCAGGAGCAGTTCGATGATGCGTTGATGGCGCTGTTCGACGTGCGCGCGCTGGTCGGCGAGGAAACGTCGCCACACCGGGTGGTTCCAGGTCGAGTATTGGTTGAGCAGCGGCGCCACACCGTGCGCGACGGCAGCGGCCGCGGCCAGCTCCCATTCCAGTTCGCTCCATGCGGGCGTCTCGCCACCCGGCCGTGCCAACGCCAGCTCGGTGGCGAGCGCTTCGGTGGTGCGGCGCAGGCCGTTCCTGACGACGGCGAGTGGCGGCAGCACGGCGATCAGCGCTGCTGCATGGCGATGCGCTGCAGCGCGGGGGGTGGCGTCGCATCGTGGTTGCGATGTGCGTCTTCGCTCGCGATCAACGCGTCCCAGCGCGCGTCGAGCTTGGTAGTGGCCGCACGATAGCGTTCCGGCGGCGTGCCAGCTTTCGTCCGCCGCAGCGCGACCTGCTCGTGCAGCAGATCGCGCACACTACGGTAGAACTCCGAGTCGTAGGCGCCACGAAACATCATCGCCAGGTCGTCGCTGTCCCGCCAATGCGTCTTCCGGCCCAGCTGGGCTTTCACCAGTTCGTAGAACCGCGTCCCGGGCAATGGATAGGACACGCTCACGCCGATATCATCCGGTGCCGCTTGCGTGATTAATTCGCGGGTTGCCAGCAGGTCTGCCAGCTGTTCGCCCAGGTAGCCGAGCTGGATGAAGAAGCCCGCACGGATGCCGTACCGGCCCAACCGTTCCCGCGCCATGATCAATTTGGCCACCCGGGTACCTTTGTTCATGGCGTCGAGTACGGGCTGGCTGCCACTCTCGGCGCCAAGCCACGCCTCGACGCAGCTGGCTTGCGCCAGCGCCTCGGCCATGCGTTCGGTGATCAGGTCGGCACGGGTCTGGATGGTGAACGGTACCGCGCCTCCGGTGGCACGCAGGTGTTCACCGAACTTCGTCACCCAGTCGGCACGGAAACCGAAGATGTCATCCGCCATCCAGATGTGGTCGGGCTGAAAAGCGTGCTTCAGGTAGCTCACCTCCGCCGCGACGTCCATCGGCGTGCGCTGCAGGTAATGGTTGCCCCAGATCGGCTTGGCACACCAGTTGCAGTGGAACGGGCAACCTCGCGATGCGGCCACGTTGAGGCTGAAGTAGCCGTGCCGCTTGTACCAGACAGCGCGATAGCGTTCGACGTCGACCAGATCCCAGGCCGGGTGGCCAACCAGATGTGGATCGGGCGGCAGCGCGCCGATGCGCATCTGCTGCACCTGGCCATCCACCTGCACGGCAATACCGGCGAGGCCGCCCACCCAAGCCGGGGCGGGGGTGCCTGGGGCGTGCTCCAGGCGGCCGAGCAATTCGGTCAGCGCCGCGATGCCTTCGCCAATCAGCACCACCTCCGCGCCTGCCGCGAGGAAGGCCTCCGGATGATCGGAAGCGTCCGAGCCGGCAACGACCACGCGGGCGCCAGCGGCACGCGCCTCGCCGATCATGCGGCAGGCCGCCTCGCGCATGCAGCCTAGACACATCTTGGTCAGGAAGTTGAAGTTGTCCTCGTAGAGCACGACCAGGTCCGGACGTAAGCCGTGCAGGGATGCGGCGAAATTCTCGACCCCTTCGGCGAGCATGGCGTCGAACAGCGCGACCTCGTGCCCCAGCTGCCGCAACAGGGCGGCCACCTGGATCGTGGCGAGGGGAGGATAAGGTTTGCCGCGCTCCCACTGCTTCCGGTCGTATTTCAGGTAGTAGGTGTGACCGACCAGGATCTTCAGCATCACTATGGCCTCCACGGGCCGGGACGGGCTGCGGCGACGCCACGATGGGTGCGTTCGAGCCTTGCTGGTTTCCCGAGTGAGTGCTCCGTCACGGAGCTTCGGTTGCCTGTGCCACGGCGGGTCGCTGCACCGGGATGTGGCGCTGGTCGCATTGGACACAGCTGCACGCGCAACCTTCTCTTGCTGCGGTCGCACTCAATGGATACTTCCCACGAGGCGTGCGGGACGAGGATGGCGTCGACGATTTCCCTCGGCGTTCAGGACGCGAATGCCAACCCTTTCCGTGAGCGCAGCGATCCGACGTTCTCCGTGCGCAAGGAAATTCTTGGCGGTGACTTTCGGTTCGTCAGTGCCAGCGCGGCCCTGTTGCAGGTGGTCGAAATTGCCTATGCCGGCCTGCCACCACATCGCCTGCCGGCAGCAGCGGCGGAATTCCGGATCGAACTGCGGTTGATGCCGCGCCGCGTCACGTCGCCGGGCACTGAGCCGCTGCCGGTGCGGATGCAATCCGGTGCCGGCCTGCTGTGCGGAGTCATGGACGCGTCGAACTACGTGGTGCTGGCACCCGCACAGCGGCAGGCTTTGGTCGTGGCTTCGGAGGACATGCTCGACCAGCCCTACCACCTGCGCTACGAACTCGTGGAATTCACCGTGTTCACCCTCGCGACCCGTGGTCTGGGCCTGGTTCCGCTGCATGGCGCCTGCGTGGGTCGGCAGGGGCGGGGAGTGCTGCTGCTGGGTGCGAGCGGTTCGGGCAAGTCGACGCTGGCCCTGCACAGCCTGCTGCACGGCCTGGACTTTCTCGCCGAGGACGCCGTCTTCGTGCAACCGGAAACCCTGCTCGCCACCGGCGTCGCCAACTACCTGCATGTGCAGGCCGACACGCTGCGCCACATGGACGACCCCGTCGCCCGGCGCTGGCTCGACCGTTCGCCACGCATCCACCGGCGCAGCGGTGTGGAGAAGTTCGAGGCCGACTTGCGGCAGGGCCCTGGCCGGCTTGCGGCAGCGCCGCTGGACTTGGTCGGGGCAGTGTTCGTGTGTGCCGAAGCAACGGGCGATGCGGATGCGTTGTTGAGCCCGGTCCATGCCGGTGAGGCGGCAGCCCGCCTGCGCACCAACCAGCCATATGCGGCGACGCAACCGGGCTGGGATCGCTTCGAGCAGCGGCTGATCCAGCGCGGTGTCCACGAATTGCACCGCGGGCGCCATCCGCGCGATGCGGTCGCCGCGCTGGGCGAGCTGCTTGTCGGAGCGTACTAGTCATTCGGAACGCACTGGCCACCTACAACTTCTTGTCCGGTGGCCCGCACTCACCCGCATGCGCAATCTGACCAGGGAGCAACGTCGCACCGAACCGTCGGACAGAGGCTTCGAAACCATGACCCCCAACCGCGTGATCCGGCGGCGATGCGCGATGAACCTTCGATGATGCAGGTCCGGTCGCTGGACCTGTTGCGCGCGTTGATGCACACGCTCGCGCACAAGGATCTAGTGGAAACCGCAGTGTACGTCGTGTTGTCGCTGGGCGCCGCCATCGCCGGCAGCGTGGCGGCGCTGTTGCTGGTGCCGCTGGTGCAGCCAGGTCACACCTTGCCGTTCGGCGCAGGCCTGCTCGATGCACGCCGCAGTATCGGCGTGCAGGCGGCGACCTTTGCGGCCGCCAGCGGTGCGTTTGCGCTGCTGCGTTGGCAGGCGGCGCGGCTGGGTGCACGATTGGTCAGCCGCTACGGCATGAATCTGCGCCGTGAGGTGCATGCGCGGCTGATCGATGCGCCGCTGGCGGCATTGGCCGATGCGACGTCCGCGGAAATTGCCAACGTGCTCACCCACAACGTCGAGATCCTCGTGCAGGGCTTCAGCGCCCTGCAGCAGCTGCTGGTGGTCGGTATCACCGCTGTGGTCAGTCTCGGTTTCGCGTTCTGGGTTTCGCCGCCGCTGCTGCTGGCCGTACCGGTGCTGGTCGGCATCGGGCTGGCCGCCTCGCGCGCTTACGGCCGCGAGCAGGCGCTGGTCGCGCGCCGCTATGTGGCTGACATGACACAGCTGTTCTGGCACAGCGAGGATTTTCCGCGACGCCTGCGCCACGTACGCTCGTTCGAACGCGAAGCAGCGGAGAAGGCAAGCTGCGGTGCGATTGCGGCCCGGCTCGGCCACGGCTATCGCCGTCAGTTGGAGCTGGTGGCCTCCGGGAGACTGGTGCTTGAGCTGCTGGCGACGCTCGGCATCACCTCGCTGTTCCTGCTCGCCGATCGCTGGCACGGCGTGGACCGGGCCTCGCTCATCGCCGTGTGCCTATTGCTCGGGCGCCTGCTTCCATACCTGGTGACGACGCGGCAAAGCTTCCAGCAACTGCGCTCGACTGCCCCAGCCTTCGAGCTATGGCATCGTTATATGAGCCTGGATGCGGACCGGCCACCTGCGCCTGCGACGTCATCCCAGCCAACGGCGGGCGAGGGAGTCCTTCGCATCGAGCGGATGCGGCTAACGCCGCCGCCGGCGGGCCTGGAGGTCGGCGAACTGGTGCTGGCGCCCGGCGAGCTCATACTGATTTCCGGTGATTCCGGGATCGGCAAGAGCAGCCTGGTCGACGTGCTGGCCGGCATGGCAATGCCCGACGTCTTCCTGGCGCGCCTCAACCGCCAGCCCATCGGTTTCGACGCTTATCGCGAACTGGTGCGCCATGGTGCCTACGTCAGCCAGAACGTGCGACCGTGGCAGCGTTCGGTGCGCGAGTGCCTGCGTTGGACGGCGCCCGACGCCACCGATGCACTGCTGCGCAGCGCGCTGGCCGACGTCGGCCTCAACCGGCGCTTGGCCGACTCACCACTTGGGCTCGACACCGCGCTGCACGATGCATCCAGCAGCCTATCCGGCGGTGAACTGCAGCGGCTGCTGCTGGCCCAGGTGATCCTGCGGCAACCACGTCTGGCCGTGCTCGACGAGGCCACCAGCGCGCTGGATACCGCTGCGGAGTTGGCTGTCCTCGTCACGCTGAAGCGTCGCTTGCCACGAACCACCCTGATCGTCGTGTCGCATCGGCCCGGCGTGACAGCGCTGGCAGATCAATGCCTAAGGATTGAAAGCCGCCTTCCGGCGTCGGTGTCCGGGAACGCCGCGCTCTGCTGCACGGCGCGGAGGCAGGTCTGCGGTGCTTGAATCAAATGCCATTTGAAGTACCCCACGCCGATGCCACAAAGTCAAATTGACACGCATGGGATGGCGCCCTTTTGGGGGCAGTTTGATGCCACTGAACGAACCGGGCGCCGGGGCAGAGCGATTAGCCTGTGTTATCGGGGTAGAGAAAGACAGCTTTCAATGCTGCGCCCGGCTCGACTCTGCCGCGGTCATATGAATGGAGGTCCTTGTGACGAGGCTTTTTCGCGTAGTACCTCACAATTTTCATAGGCTACTGGAGCCGCTCGAGGCGCCAGGCTTGCCTCGAGAAGGGTCATGACGGGATGCCGTTCGATGCAGCGATCTGGAGCTCAATCAGCGTTGCCGGCAGGCCGCCCAGTTGCGAATTCGTCGAATGTAGCCAGGCCTTGCTCTTCACGCTGTCCGAGCCCACAAGTGGCTCCGCTGCCACGATGTCGCGGACACCATGCTTCCAAGCGCATCCCACGCAAAGTTTTCATCAAGCAATTCAGGGGGTGGCGTGCACTTCTGCGAGTGACCTAGAACCGGCAAGCCTGATTCCGAAGCCCAGCTGCACCTATCATTATTTTACATAATATACATTATGCGAAATTCAGGCTAACCGCGGTAGTCAGCAGATCGCACGACTTGCGTTGCGCCTTGCCATCGCCGGAGTCCATCCTGAGTTTATACCCTTCCATACAAACGGTAGATTTGCCAAGACGTTGTACGGGGTCCAAAGAAATCACTCGAATCAAGCCACGTACGTGCACGGCGGCGCCTCAACGGCTGCTCCACCGACTCCGAGTCTCATTGACTGGGCGTTGATGTCCCATAGTCTAGGCTTGGATGGCCGTGATCTCGGGCATCGTCCACTCCTGGGCCGGCGCACGCAGGAAGCCCACGTCGGCACCTCGTCATTGCACGCCCGGAATCGCGAACGGCTGGCGCAGCAGCGACAAGGCCAAAACCAACAACAGCCGACGGTGGCCACGGATGGCGACTTCCTGCGACAACGCGGCGGCAGCGGACACCGCAGAGGCTACGTCACGTTTACTTTGCCTGGAGTTTGTGCGTGAACACCACCACCGACAAACGTTGCGCGCATCGCGGCTGCCGCTGCCCGGTTGCGGGCGATCAGGCCTATTGCAGCGAGCACTGTCGCAAACGTGCCGAATCGCCGACCTCGAGCGATGCGCCGACTTGCCAATGTGGGCACCCACCCTGCGTTGCCGATGTTGCCCGAAGAAACGAAACACCACCCTCCGCAGGTTGAGCGCGCCATCGACCGGTCGGCACCGTGCGATGCGGGGATACGGCTGCAGTTTCACACTCGGGCACCGAGCGACTCGATAAACACTTTGGCAAACGCCAGGATGTCGCGACTCGAATCACCAGGTGAATTCAGATAACGTGTGCATTGTATATTATTGATACACAATGATTTATATGAAACCAAGTCGGGCGAGGTCTACGGCACGAGCACGGCGGCGCCATTGAATCGGCCCTTGCGCAGATCGGTCAACGCCTGGTTGGCCCGCTCCAGCGGATAGGGTTTGGTGATCGTCCTTGCCCGCATGGCAGTCGGATCCAAGAAGAACTCCTTCGCGTCTTCGCGCGAGAGGTTGGCGACGGACACGAGTTCGCGTTCTTCCCATAGCAGGCGGTACGGGAAGGCGGGTATATCCGTCATGTGGATGCCACCACATACCACCCTGCCGCCCTTGCGCACGGCCTGCAACGCTGCTGGGACCAGTGAGCCTATCGGCGCGAAGACGATTGCCGCGTCCAAGGGCACAGGGGGCAGACCATCGGAGTCGCCCGCCCAGACGGCACCGAGCGACAACGCGAACGAGCACGCCGCCTCATCCCCGGGACGAACGAAAGCAAACACCTCGCGGCCCTGCCAGCCTGCCACCTGGGTGATGATATGGGCTGCGGCGCCGAACCCGTACAACCCGACTCGCCGCGCATCGCCGGCCCGCTTCAGGCACCGCCAGCCAATCAACCCGGCACAGAGCAGCGGCGCGGTGGCCACGACATCGGCGTCGTCGCGCAGGCGCACACAATAGGCAGCCCGGGCAACCACGTGACTGGCAAACCCGCCCGGCCGCGTATAGCCCGTCAATTCCGGATGATCGCAGAGGTTCTCACGGCCGTCTCGGCAATAGGCGCACATTCCGCATGTACCGCCCAGCCAGGGCACGCCGACGCGCGCACCGGCCACGAGCTCTTCGACGTCGCGGCCCACACGTTCGACGATGCCGACGATCTCGTGTCCCGGTACGACCGGCGGCTTCACGAAGGGCAGATCGCCGTCGACCACATGCAAGTCGGTGCGACATACGCCACAGGCCTCGATGCGCACGAACACCTCGTCCGCCAGCACCGGCGGATTGGCCAATTCCTTCATGACCAGCGGATCACCAATCCCCTCGAGAACCATTGCGTGCATGTATTCAATCCTTGCATCTGGAGCCACCCGGCTTCGGACAAGCGCAGAAACGCCGGCCCGAGTGGACGTCCTCCACGTTCGACCCTTGCGGTCGACTGCCTGGGAGGCGCGTGCCTCACGGGCCGGCAAGCTGCCGCCGCACTCATGCGACGTAGCCTGGCGCATGTCCCTGGATCAGCTCACGGTGATCCGGTGCGCGTTGCCGTTGGCCTTCTTGGGCAAGGTCAGCGAGAGCACGCCCTTGTCATAGCGCGCTTCGGTGCGGCTGCCATCGAGGTCAGCCGGCAGGGCGAAGGCCCGGTAGGCCTTGCCCCACGACCTTTCAACGACGAGTTCCTTGGCCTCCTTCGTTTCCTTCTCACGCTTCGCCTCGGCGGTGATCGAAACACGATTGCCATCCACCGAGACATCGATGTCGTCCTTGCTCACGCCGGGTATTTCCGCCTTGACGTGGAATGCATCGTCATCCTCGGTGATGTCCACGCGCATGTCGACAAACTCGGGTTGGTTCCACGCCGGGGCCAAACCGAAGTTGCGGAACAAGTCGTCAAACGTCGCCGGCGTGTCAAATCGCGCGGGGTTGCGGAACGGATTGAAGCGGGTCAATGCAGTCATGGCGTACTCCTCTGTTGGCAGATGTGCGTCGAGCACATAGGTGACGCTACGCCCGGCATACAGAGCTATGTTGACGCACATCAACTCACCCCTGCCTGCGGACCGGCGAGTACTGGAAGGACGCCCACTCCCCGCCCAGCGGTCACCAAAGCTGCGCCCGCCCATGATCGCTTGGGTGCATTTCGCCGGCACAGTGAAACGCCACAAGCGCCGCCACGCAGGATGTGGAAGCGATACCGGCATTTCCATGCCGGCACTCGACGACGCGTGATGGTGACCGGGATCAAGTCATCGGCTCGCACGTCCCTTACCGTGATCGTGCCAAAGCGGTAACTGGAGATTCGTGCGCATGCAAGCCATCCTGATCGTCTTGCCGATATTCGCCTACGCGCTCCTGGTGGGTATCGCGCTGGCCTATGTGCTGTTTGCGCGGTCTCCGCGCCCAGGCCACCGCCGGATCAGGAAGCGCGGCGCACGCGCCGATCCGGCGCTCTGTCCACCGCGACAGTTCATTACGCGCAAGATTGATACGGATCAAACGGGCCACCGGCGCAACTCCTGAAACAAGACTTCCACTGTGAAGAGGGCACACCGATGAACGACAAAGAACTGCGCCAGCTCGTCATTGACGAACTGGAATACGAGCCCAGCATCGACGCCGCCGACATCGGCGTCACGGCCGAAAACGGCGTGGTCACCTTGAGTGGCTACGTCACCGACTACGCGCAGAAGATGACCACCGAGCGCGCGGCTTGGCGGGTGAAGGGCGTCAAGGGCATCGCACAAAAGATCGAGGTTCGGCTGCCCGGCGACAAACAGCAAAACGACGATGAAATCGCGCAGCGCGCGCTCAACATCCTGGCCTGGAACGCGGTCGTGCCAAAAGGCGGCATCCGCGTACGGGTCGCCGACGGCTGGGTCACGTTGTCCGGCAAGGTGCAGTGGAACTATCAGCGACTGGCCGCCGAGAAGGAGGTTCGCAAGCTCGGCGGAGTCAGGGGCGTCAGCAACGACATCACGCTCGCCGCCGGCGCACAACTCGGCGACGTGCGGTATCGCATCCAGGAGGCATTGAAACGGCTCGCCGAAATCGAAGCGGGCGCCGTTCAGGTGGACGTGTTGGATGACGGCACGGTGCGCATTGACGGACATGTCGACAACTGGAGCGAAATGCAGGCGGTGGAGCACGCGGTCTGGTCTGCGCCAGGTGTGCGACGCGTCGAAGACCGTCTCCGCTTGCGTTGAGGAAGACACATCGCTTTTGCCGCCCCGTCATGGCGCCAAGGGTGCCGTATGCCCGATGAGCAAGACCGATGGGGCGCTGTAGGCATGCGACTGCATCCTGGCCCATGAAACGTGGTGCACCTGGCGGCGGACGTGGCAAAGTTCGTGGCCGACGGCGAGCTGGTCATCGGCGATGGCTGCACCTGCCGCTGACGATCCCCGATGACCACGTCGGCAAAAATGCGACTTGCGGCCTACCGCCTCTCCTGCTCGTACCGCCGCTGGCAACGGATGCAACGCTTGGCCGTGGGATAGGCCAGTAGGCGTTCGTAGGCAATCGCCTTGTCGCAATCCGTGCAGATGCCGTAGACGTCCGCCGAGAGGCGTATGCGCGCGGCCTCGATGTCGCGTATGTCCTCGACGTCCTGGTTGACCACGGCGTCGTCCGCCGCCAGCGTAGTTTGAGCCAGTGCTGCGTCACTCCAATCGGGCGCTGCGCGTTCACTCCGCTGTTCCCGTGCCCGCTGCGAGACGGCAAGGATCTCTTCCTTCTCACGCTCGTAGCGCTCGTCCATCAGCGCGACGAGGTGCGCGACCTGTTCCTGCGTCAAGGTGGCCATAAGCTCACTCCATATGGGTTGGAACGACACGGAACCAGCCGACCCGGCAGCGTGGCCAGTTCCATACCTGCATCCCGTAGTCAACATCTACGGTAGCGTCGTGGACAATGGCGATATTGACTTGAATCACCTGTGGCTCCAGCGCGACGCGGGCCACGGCATTGGGTTAATATCCCCGGCAGGCCTTTTATCAGGCGCGGCCTCATGCCCTCCTCCTTGCAGCTGCTGGTCGTGGACGATGACGTCGAGGTGCTGAACCTGCTCCGCCGTTACTTCACCGCCCAGGGTTTCGAAGTTGGCACGGCAGCGAACGGCGCCGAGATGCGCCGTGCATTCGGGCAGGCAGCCATCGACCTGGTGCTGCTCGACCTGGGTCTGCCGGACGAAGATGGTTTCGCGCTGACGCGCGAGTTGCGCAAGAGCTGGGATGGCGCGCTCATCATCATCACTGGTCGTGGCGAGGCGGTGGATCGCGTGGTCGGGCTTGAACTCGGCGCCGACGATTACGTCACCAAGCCCTTCGAGTTGCGCGAGTTGCTGGCACGCGTGCGCAGCGTGCTGCGGCGTGCGGCGCCCATCGCCGCTGCCACGAATCAAACCAACGAGTCGGCGTTCCACTTCGCTGATCTCCGACTCGACCCAATGGCGCGAACGCTCCATACCCGCCTCGGCGATGCCATCGCACTCACCACAGGAGAGTACGAGCTCCTGCGGGTGTTCGTCGAATATCCCAACCGGGTGCTGTCGCGCGACCAGCTGATGGACCAGATCCACGGCCGCGGCGCCGGTCCCTACGACCGGGCCATCGACGTGCAGATCGCGCGCCTGCGGCGCAAGATCGAAGCCGATCCCGCGAACCCCGAATTGATCAAATCAGTGCGCGGCGCCGGGTATCTGTTCTCGCCACGAGTCTCCCGGCGGACCGATTGATGGATCCGGCGAAACTTCCCGAGGCCAGCTTCACGATGCTGGGCCAATGGTTCGCCATCGCCCCCGACGCCATGATCGCGGTGGACCACAACGGCACGGTCGTGCTCGCCAACACCCAGGCCGAACGGATATTCGGCTACGCACCGGCGGCGCTGCACGGCCTGGTATTGGAAGCCCTTCTGCCGGAATCCCTGCGCAGCGCGCACCGTGCCCATCGACGCGATCACTTTACCCGGCTGCGCACACGCCCCATGGGCACAGGTTATGAATTGCTGGGCAGGAAACACGATGGCCAGTCGTTCCCTGTCGAGGTGGGCCTCAGCCCGGTTGCCACCCCGCAAGGCATCATCATGATCGCCTCCATACGCGACATCTCCGATACCCGACGCGTACGGCAGCAACTGATGCGTGAGCGGCGCGACAACTGTGCGGCCTTGATCAGCCGGTTGGCACTCGAATCGCCCGACTACGAACTCGCAATCCGCCGGATCCTGGAACTGGCGACTTCCGCCCTTGAGCTCTCCGCGGCAGCGATCCTGTCAACTGGATGGCGTGGCGGCGGCGTGCACATTTCTGCGTTTACGGGACTCTCGAGCGCATCCGCGCAGATGCTTTCATCCACGCTCGGCAACGCCGATTTCATTCGTGACGCGGTCGATACCGACAAACTCGAGGTCATCACCTTCGACACGCCGGGCGACGCGCCGCTCGGCGCGCTGCAATCGGAGCTTGCCCTGGCGGGCTTCCACGATGTGGCCATTACGCCGCTGGCAGGGCGCCGCGAATTGCTTGGCTTCCTGATCGCACTGGCCGCCGAACCGAGGAGCCTTGATCAGGACAAGGTGAAATTCCTGCAATCGATTGCCAACCTCCTGGCGTCAGCGATGTCGCGCAGCCAGGCGGAGGAACAATTGGCGCATGCCCAGCGACTGGACGCCATCGGTCAACTCACCGGTGGCGTCGCGCATGATTTCAACAACCTCCTGACCGTGGTCTCCGGGAACTTGCAGCTGCTGGAGATCGAACTGGCAGGCCAACCGGAGCTGCAGGAGATCATCGACAGCGCGTTGCGTGCGGTGGACCGTGGGTCAAGCCTCACGCGCCGGCTGTTGACCTTTGCGCGCAGGCAGCCGCTCCAACCCCGCGCGGTGGTGCCGCGGCCGCTGATGGAAGAACTGGGGACCATCCTCAGGCGCACGCTGGGCGAGGCAATCCAGGTGCGCGTCGACTGTGCCGCCGACGTACCTGACGTGTACGCCGATCCAAACGAGTTGGACACGGCGCTGGTCAACCTCGCGCTGAACGCACGCGACGCCATGCCGCGTGGTGGGCGCCTGGTGCTCGCTGCACGTGAGACCATACTGGACAACGGCGACAGCCGATGGAAATTGCCGCCAGGCCGCTACGTCGCTTTTGCCGTCGACGACACTGGCACCGGCATGTCGCCTGACGCGCAGACGCATGCCTTTGAACCGTTCTTCACCACCAAGGCTCCCCGCAAAGGCAGCGGCCTGGGTCTCAGCATGGTCTACGGATTCGCCACCCAGTCCAGCGGCAGCGTCACCATCAACAGCCGCCTCGGCTACGGCACACGCGTGGAGCTGCTGTTGCCGACGGCCAGCCGCCGGGCCGAGGACACATCCAGCGACCGGCCTGCCGCCCCTGCCCCACAGGCAGAAGGGCAAGAAGTGATCCTCGTGGTGGAGGATGAAGCCGATGTCCGCATCATCGCCACGCGCTTCCTGGGCGCCGTCGGTTATCGCGTCGTCGCCGCGGCCAGCGCGCGCGAAGCCCTGAACCTGCTGCTCGTCAACCCGAACGTGGACTTGTTGTTTTCCGACGTGGTACTCGGCAGCGGCATGGACGGCATGGAACTCGCGCGCGAGGCGCGCCGCCTTCGCCCGGAACTGCCGATCCTGCTCAGTTCCGGCTACCAGGGGCCAAGCGTCGAACAGCACCACGGCGAGGCCGCCGCGACGTTCGAATTGCTGCGCAAGCCTTATCGGCGCGAACAGCTCTTGGCCGCGATCAGGCGCGTTCTCGGCGACGTTTGACCGTTCCAGTCACTGGATCGCGCAGGCCATGCCGGCGCACGAGCTCAGCCGGGGAATGTCCAGCAGCTCCACTTCGCGCCGCTGCACCGAGATGTATTCGAGCTGTTCGAGATGCGACAGCGCCCGACTCACGGTCTCGTGCTTGAGTGCCAGGAAACTCGCGATGTCGGCACGCCCCATGCGCAAGATGAAATGCCGGGCACTAAAGCCAAGGCGCCCAATCCGCGTGGCGAAGTCGAGCAGGAATGCCGCCACGCGCTGTTCCGCCGGCAGCGTCCCAATGGTCAGCATCCAGGAACGATCGCGGCGGATTTCCTCCGCAAGAGCCGCAGACAAGCGGACTTGCAATGCGGGAATGTGCAGGCATGCATCGAGTACCGGAGGATATGGCAGCTCCCATATCTGCGAGTCCTCCAGTGCGACCGCATCGCAGGTATGAACCGCCAGGCCAATGGACTCCACGCCCAGCAGGTCGCCGCGCATGCGGAAGCCGGTGACCTGCTCACGGCCATCTTCGGCCAACTCGCAGGTCTTCAGGAACCCCGCATGCACGAAATGCAGTGCGCGGAACAGCTGGCCGTTGCGATACAGGTACTGGCCAGCTCGGATTTTCCTGCGCGTGACGACCATGTGCCGCTGTAGTTCTTCCATGTCCAGTTCGAACGGTGGTTCGCTCGCAAGCGCCGGTGGCGTCGGCATTTCGGGTGTGGACCATGCTGCATAAGGCGTATCCATGGCGAAGCTCCAGGCTTGATTACGTTCGCTGCCAGCATGCGGCCTGGACCTCGCAACCTGATGTCCCTCACGCAACGTCGTGTAACGGTCTGTAACGACGATGCGTTTCCCGCAAGTCGTTTGACAAAGGTCAATTCTCCGAGACGGCCGGCACCGATAGTGCATGCAGCCCCCGAATCCGGTTTCAACGATGGACTTGCACCGGCCATCCCCTTTCATCGAACTTGCGGCAGTCGAGGCCTGGGATGCATGGTTCCGTTGGCGCGAGCAGGCCGACTTGCGCGACGTTTCCATCGAGGACACCTGGCGGCGCGTGTCCGCCGCGCTGGCTTCGGTCGAACCGGCCGATGAAATCACCCCGTGGCAACGGCGGTTCATGGGCGCCCTGGCATCCTGGCGACTGTTGCCCGACGAGCGCCTGCTGGCGGACGCCGGCACGAGCCGAGGCGTATACCGTGGCCACGTCCTGCATGCGGCGTTGAATGCGGCGTCCTTCGTGCCAGCGGAGCGTAGTGGACTCGATCTCGCCGCCGTTGCTGATTGTGCAGCGCTCGCCGTGCGCATGCTGGACAACGCCGCACTGCTCGCCGACGCGGTCGTACCGCGCCTGCGCATAGGCATTGTCGGCATCGCGGACGCGTTGGCCCTGCTGGACTTGGCCTATGACAGCGATGCCGGCCGCGCGCAGGCCGCGTCGATGGCGCGCGCGCTGGCTGAGGGATGCCTGCGCGGCAGTGCCACGCTGGCAATGACGCGCGGCGCAGGCTACCTCGGCCTGACTCCCACCGATGCGAAAGCCATGTCGCCTGCCGGTGCGCAGCTGCACCCCGTGCGCCGCCGCCTGCGGCACACGCAACTGACTGCAATCACCAGCCAGCCACGGCTTGCGTTACTGGCGAACGACGTGGCCGACGCCGCCGATCCGCTGCGCCAAACGCCTTGCATGCACGTGATTGCCGCCGCGGACGGACAACGCAGCCTGCGCTCGTCCGGATATGCGCTGAACGTCCTGGGCGCGCACGGCAATGGCACCGGCAGGCACCCCGATACACTGACCGATCTGTCGTGGGCGGCACAGATGGCGATGCGCGCAGCCCTGCAGCCCTGGATCGACGAACCCATTGCTTATCCGCTGCTGGCAACGCCGCTTCCAGACGACACGCAACGTCGCGCAGCGCATCGGCTAGCCCTCGCCTATGGCCTCGGCGAACCATCCTGGCGCAACCCCGCCGAACCGCTGCCGCTCTGATCGCGCAGCGCCCCCTCCCACGCATGCTGGGCGAACCTCAGCTAACAGGCTTACTGGTGGCAGGTTCATCGCGCAGCGCATAGATGCCAGGCAGGTTGCGACCCTGCTCGTGGTAATCCATGCCGAAGCCGAAGACGTAGCGATCCGGCAGAATGACACCGTTGAAGTCAGCCTCGATGCCGTCGACAACCCGACCATGCGTCTTGCAGCACAGGCAGGCGGTGAGCACGCGGCGCGCACCGCGACGCAGGCAGTCCTCGCGGATCGCCTTGAGCGTAGCGCCCTCGTCGAGGATGTCATCGACCAGCAGCACCGTCCGTCCCGCAAGGTGCGCCGCGGGTTCGCGCAACCAGTGCAGCTCGCCGCCGGCCGTCGCACCGCGATAGCGGGTGGCGTGGACGTAATCGAACTCGAGGTCGGTGCGGATCGCCAGAGCCAGGTGTCCGGCAAATACCAGCGCCCCGTTCATCACGGGGAGGAATACTGTGCGCTCACCGCCCAGCGCCTGGTCGATGCGCTCGCCCATGACGGCAATGACCGCCTCGAGTTCGCGGCGTGAAAACAGCAGTTCGGCGTGCGCCAGGGCCTCGGCCAGCAGTGGTGGCTTCGCGTTCATGCTTGTCCTGGCGTCGCGTTGAGCGCGCCAACCCGCGCCACGAGGCGGTCGCGTTGCGGGTTGTCAGTGAGTTCGCCCCAGGTGGCGCCCAACTCGCCGCGCAGTGCAGCCAGGGCGACCGGCAAGGCGGGTGGGCTGCGCGCGGGCACCGCGGGCATGGCGGCAATCGCCTCGGGCACCACGCCCGGCGCGCAAGCCAAGACCAGGTCACAGCCTGCCGCCAGATGCGCCTGCACGCGCTGGCCAATGCTGCCTGCCGTCGCGGCTGCCGACATGCCAATGTCGTCGCTGACCACGGCCCCGGCAAAGCCGAGTTCATCGCGCAGGATGCGCTTGATCCAGGTCGACGAATAGCCGGCTGGGCACGCGTCGACTGCGGAGTAGATGACATGCGCCATCATCACCGCTTCGACGTGTGCGGTGATGCAGTCCTGGAACGGCACCAGGTCGGCGTCGCGGATGGCCTGTAGCGGCCGCGAATCGATGGCCTGCGCTGCATGCGTGTCAGCGGGGGTCGAGCCGTGGCCAGGAAAGTGCTTGAGCACGGCACCCATGCCCGCCAGGTGCATGCCTCGCACATAGGCCTGGGCAAGCTCGCTGGTTGCCGCGGGATCGGCATGAAAGGCCCGCATGCCGATCGCTGCATTGCCACGCGCCAGGTCCACCACTGGCGCAAAACTGAAATCCACTCCGCTGGCGCGCAGCTCGCTGGCCATGATCCAGGCGTGGTCCTCGGCCAGGCGTACCGCTCCGGCCGGATCGCGGTCGTAGACCGCGCCAATCGCGGCCAGCGCGGGCAGGCGCGTGAAGCCCGTGCGGAAGCGTTGCACCGGGCCGCCCTCCTGATCCACGGCAATCAACAATTGCTCGTCCCCTGCTGCGTGAATGGCGGCGCACAGCTCCGAAAGCTGGTCGCGCGAGGCGAAGTTGCGCGCAAACAGCAGCACGCCAGCCACACAGGACTGGCCCAACCACTCGATTTCCCGCGGCGTCAAGGCCGTGCTGGCGACGCCGATCATCAACATGCAGTGGCCCCCGCAGTCCGCTCCAATGCCGACCACCGCGAGTAGGGGTGGATGGCGAGCGCGGCGTTGTAATAACGATGCAAGGAGCTGATCTCGGCACCGAGCCAGGGCGGCCGCGCGAATGGCGCGTCGGCCGCGGGCAGCTCGACCTCGGCCACGACCAGTCCCGAGTTGTCGCCGGCAAACTCATCCACTTCGAACAGCGTGGCTCCGATGCGCACCTGGTGCCGCGTCTTCTCGACGATGCCGCCGCACAACGTGGCCAGCATCACCTCGGCATCGGCCAAGGGTAGCGGGTACTCGAACTCGGCCCGGGCCACGCCAGCCACGGCCTGCTTGATGTTGAGCCAGGCCTTGGCGTCAGCGACGCGCACGCGCACCGTGGCAGCACTCTGGTCACGCGCAACCGAACCCCCGGCCACCCCGCCGCTCCGCAGGTAGCCCTGCCGCAGGTGCTCGCTACGCTCGACCGCGGCGCGCCAGCCCTCATCGCGCAGCAGGAATTTGCGTTCGATCTCGATGCCCATGATTACCTGTCAAAAACGGCTATTGACTCCACGTGCGCCGTGTGCGGAAACATGTCCATGACCCCGGCCGCCTGCAAGGTGAAACCATGCTGATGCACCAGGATGCCGGCATCACGCGCCAGGGAGGCCGGATGGCAGGAGACGTAGACGATGCGCCGGGTCTGCGCGCCGGGAAGATAGGCCAGCACCTGGTCGGCGCCGGCCCGTGGCGGGTCGAGCAGCAATTTGTCCCAGGGCTGGCGCGCCCATTCCGAAGCTTGCTGCGGATCGAACAGGTTGGCCACCTCGAAGCGGGCATTGTCCAGACCGTTGCGCGCCGCGTTCGCGCGCGCCCGCCCGACCAGCGCCGCCTCGCCTTCCACTCCGGTCACCGAGGCCGCCCGCTGCGCGATCGGCAGGCTGAAGTTGCCCAGGCCGCAAAACAGGTCGAGTACGCGGTCACCGGGCTGCAGCTCCAGCAGGCGCAGCGCCAGGCTCACCATCTGTTGATTGAGTTCGCCGTTGACCTGTACGAAGTCCAGCGGCTGGAATTCCAGATCCACATCCACGCCGACGCCATCGTCGACGTGGATGCGATAACTCAGGCGCGGCGCTTCGGGCCACAAGGGATACACGCTGGTGACGCCGCCTGGCTGCAGGTAGATGGCCAAGCCATGTTCCTGGCCGAACGCAGTCAGCGCGTCGAGGTCATGGGCGTCCAGCGGCTGCAGATGCCGGACCACCAGGGCCACGACATCGTCCCCAGCGGCAAATTCGACCTGGGGGATGGAATCCACCGCGTGCAGCGTGCCAAGCATGTCGGCCAGCAGGCCGACCTTGGGACCGAGCGCAGGATGCATGACCAGGCAGCTGCGGATCTCGGCCACGTAACGCGGATTCTGGCGTTCGCGGAAACCGGCCAGCACCCTGCCCTTTTTCTGCACGTGGCGGACCGACAGGCGGCCACGGCGGCGGTAAGCCCAGGACTGTCCGCGCAAAGGCGGCAGCCAGGTACCCGGCGCGACCTTGCCGATACGAGTGAAATTCTCGGCCAGCCAACGCTGCTTGCCGACCACCTGCATGTCCGTGGAAAGATGCTGCAGGGAACAGCCGCTGCACTCCGCGTAATGCGCACAGGGCGGCTCGACCCGATGCGGCGAAGCGGTGAGTACCTCGACGAGCTCGGCCTCGTCGTAGTTGCGGTGGCGCTTGCGCACGCGCAGGGAAACCTTTTCCCCCGGCAAGGCACCTTCGACGAACACGGTCTTGCCGTCGATGCGCGCCACGCCACGCCCATCCGTGCCGAGCTCGTCGATCAGGGCTTCAATCGCGGCGGGCGGCAGACCATGGGCTCGGGACATCTGGATCAACGGGCGGGTAGACGCCTCATTATGCCAGCCCGCCCGGCCGCGTGATCAGCACGCATACGCCTCGAACGTTTCACGCAAGCTCCTAGCGCTGCTTCCAGGCGCCGCTGGCATCCTGGTAGTACCAGCCCGGGTGGGCTTTCTCGATCCAGGTGGCGGCAAACGTCGAACGGATCTGTGCGGTCCATTCGGGGTGGTTGTTGGCCTTGGCAATTTCCTGGTACAGCGCCGTGCGATCGCGGTTTTCCTCGGCAATCGCGGCGTTGGCCTGGGCCCGCTGGCTAAGCGGCACCTTGGCGGCATCATGCATGGCCACGAGCCCGTCGCGGGTGAAGCCTATCGCTCCGCTGTCCAGCAGGGGTTGTAGTACATCCTTGAAGCGCGCACTCATGCGCGCGCGCAGGGCCTCGGTCACCGGCGTGGTCAAGCGCAGGTCCGGTTGGTCGGCCGCATAGGCGGCGGGGATCAGGAGATCGAGCAACATCGCCGAAGGTTGCGGCTGCACCTCGCCGCCCTGCGGCTGTTTCGGCTTGGGTGGCGTGGCGGGCGCCGGCTCACCCAGCACGTTGCCGATGAACTGATCAGCCGCCTTTTGCGCCGCCGCCGCCGGGAAGTAGACGTTGATGGTGACGCACCCCACCAAGGCCACGGCCAAGGTGGTCAGGGTCGCGTATATCAGCTTGCGCATCAGGGACTCCGAGTGTGGGTGAGGGAGATAGACGCGCCAACTCAGCGCACTTCTGGTGGTGCGCCATTGATGGCATCGCGCAGGCGGCGCACCAGGGTGGGCCAGTCGACCCTGGTCTGATGGCCAATGACCTCCAGGTGCGGCAGCCCGCTGCCTTCGACGATAGTGTAGCCATCGCCGGTCGGCTGCAAGCCGCTCATCTGGCATACGCTGCCGTGCAGTGTGCAATTGAGCCCAATGCGCTTGTAGGCGAAGGTCTTGAACAGTTTCAGCACGGCACCTTGCAGGCCGCCGGCCACGCCGCCGCCCCCGACCGAGGTGAGGTTGTTTACCGCACGCTGGCTGATGCGGCCGCCGCCGTCGGCCAGCAGGCTCGCCTTGAACGCCACCGGGCTCCAATCGACCAGGCGCAAACCGTCGATGCTGCCATCCAGCCGCCCCGTAATGCTGCCAAAGTCGAACACGCTGGTGATTGCGGCCAGATCCAGCTTGCGCATGGCCACATCCGCCGCCAGCACCGGATTGGCGCCAAACGGATCCTGCAGCGACAGCTGGGTGATGTCGACGAAGCCATCAAACAGATTGGCCGACAGGCCACCGTCCAGCTCGATGTGGTCGTCCACCAGGCGCAGCGACGGTATTGCCCCGGCCAGGGTGCCCGGGAATGCAGGCCAGCCGAAGGCGTGACACAGCGCGCTCAAATCCACGCCGAGTACCGCGATCGAGGTACTCAGCCGCTGACCCCGCGCCGCTGCCGGCTGGATATCCAGGCTGCCGAGGCGCAATTGTCCGTTCAGTACCGGGATCAGCAGGGGTTGGGCCAGTGCCAGCGTGCCGCCCCGACTGTGCCATTGTGCCTGGGCGCCGCCCAGCGGCACGCGACGGAATTGCATGCCGCTCCAGGCGAGCGTGGTAGCCGGTCGATTGCCCTGCGCAGCCCAGTCCACTCCGCCGCGCAGGCCATTGATTCCCAGGGCCCCGCTGGCGTCGTGGAAATCCAGGCCTGGGGTGCTGAAGGCAAAGCCGTGCAGGCCGTCCGCACGCAAATCCAAGCTGCCATTCAGGTCACCGCTGACGCTGGCATCGCGCAATCCCAGGCTGGCCAACCAGGCTTGACCGTAACGTGTATAGGCAGCCGGGAAACTGGCGTGGAAATCGGTCAACCTGAGCGAGGTCAAGCTGCCTTTCGCGTCGATGGCCAAGGCGCCCCCCAGTTGCAGCGCATCGGCATCATTTACCCGCAACCTGCTGATTTGCATCGCCCCACTCTGCGTAACCACACGCAGGCTAAGGCGTACGGGATGTTCCGGCAATTGCGCGTACAAGGGGCTCAGCAGGATTTCCCCGCCCTTCAGGCTGGCATCCAGGTCGACCCGGGAGGAGGTCGCATTGCTGCTCACGTCGAAACGCCCACTGGCGCCAAGGTTTTGCGTGGCCAGGGTCCCGGTTGGCGTGTCGACGCCTACGCCACGCAGGACAAACTGGCCCGATGAGCGCAGGCCGTGCTCGAGCAGGTCCAGGGCGAGGTCAGCGTCCACTTCGCCAGCGCTGGTCTGCGCAGCGCCGAGCGTGCCGAGCAGGCCGCGCAACCAGGTGGCAGGGAGGTTTTTCACCACCACCTGCGCGTGCGATGGCTGGTCCAATGGCAACCAGGCGCTGGCCTGGGCGCGGTCCTGGAGCAACTCCAGCCGCAGCGTGTTGGCAGGCTGGTCCGCAACCAGCTTTGCACTCGCATTGCTGAGCTCGCCTCCGGGGGTCGAGCCGAGCTTGACCTTGCCGGTATAAACCCACTGCTGCCGAGGATTGTGTTCGAGGACACCATCCAGGTCGATGCTCACCCGTCGCCAGCCCACTGTCGCCACATCTCCACGCGCGACGTGCATGCGCAGTTGGATGCCGCCATCGGCCCGGTCGGACAGCTCGGCGCTAACGTTGCGCAGACTGACCCCCGGGGCCTGCAACACGTCCGCCTTGACCAGCACCTTGGCGTGCCCGACGGATGCGCCGAGCAGTGCCAGCAGGACGCCGCAACCCAGCAAATAATGGCGTTGTGTGCTATTCATTCAACGCCATTTTGCCAAACCCACCTGAACCAGACGGGTTCGATCATGCGCAGCCAGTCCGCGAGCCACCGCGATACGGGGGTCGGTGCGTCGGCCGTCCGCGTGCTGGTGGCCGACGACGATGCCACGAGCTGCCGCTTTTTGTCCGACGGCCTGCAGGCGGTGACGCTGGACGTGGCCACCTGTGGCGACGGTGCCAGTGCGTTGCAGTGGGCGCGCGCCGAACGCTTCGACCTGTTGCTGGTGGATTGCCGCATGCCGGGGGCTGGCGCTTTGGCCATCGTGCGTGCGTTGCGGTCCGATCCATGCGCCGCGTCGCACGCAGCCGCCCTGGTGGCCACGAGCGCCGAGTTCGCGGCCGAGGAGCGGCAGGCCCTGTTGAGCGCGGGCTGCAACGGCATCCTCGACAAGCCGTGCACCTTGGCCGAGTTGCGCCACACGATGAGCTTGGTCTCCACCATCGGCGATGCCGCCCTCGTCCTGGATGATGTCGCTGGTTTGCGTGGCAGTGGAGACTACGTGACCTTGGCGGCCTTGCGTCAACTGCTGGACGAGGAACTCGAGCTGTTGCAGCGGCAGTTCGAGACCTTTGCCAACGACCCGCTGGCACTGATCGCGCGGCTGCATCGGCTGCGCGCTGGATGCGGATTTTGTGGAACCACACGGCTGGCCGGCGCGGCACAAACGCTGAAGCTCAAGCTGGAATGCGAGCCGGGTACCGACCACGCGGTCGCCATCGATGAATTCCTGGCTGCCCTGGCCGACACGCGCCATGCGATGGAAGCGCATCTACGCGCCTCGTCGTGAACCGGCCATGGCAAGCACGTGCCATGAACGCAGCTCCGCACCACCCAGGTGGAAACGGATGACCCGGCGCATCAGCTTGCGCAATGCGGAGACTGCCCCGGCGTCGGGCATGCGGTCGGCGGCCAGCGCCAGCAGGTCGCGGCCACGCAGGGCCTCGGGTTCGGACGGTGCGCACGGCAGCAGGCCTTCGCCCAGCACAAAACGGTAGTACCCAGCCGAATCGAGCTCTGCGCCGCTTTGCGCCTCGTGCTGCAGTGGCAAGGCATAACCAATCGTGTGCAACAAGTCCCGTTCGAAGCGCCGCAGCGTCCAGGCCATCGGCTCCCCGGCCGCGAGGCGGCGCAAGGTGACAGCGTAGGCGGCATACAGCGGCGGCAGCGGATCATCGCGCGCGGTCAGGCGTACCACCAGTTCATTGAGGTACAGCCCGCCCAGCGCCGCCTGGCCGGACAGCGGCGTAGGCGTCGCGGCACGCTCGATCGCGGTCAGCGTGGCCAGTTCTCCCCGCCGCCACAGACCGACCACGATACTTTCGAACGGCTCCAGCAACGCCCGGCGCAGGCGCGCCCGCTCGCCGCGCACGCCGCGTGCCACCACGCCAATCCGGCCATGATCGCGGGTCAACAACTCAAGCAGCAACGAAGTTTCGCGGTAGGGCCGCGAATGCAGGACGAACGCCGGCTGCTGCTCAATGCGCATGCGTGCTTACCGGGCGATTGACCGGCGTGACATTGCCGTGCCCCGGAGCCGGCAACTGGACGGTCTGGGTCGATGCGGGCATTTGTCCAGCCCCCGACTGGCACCCCGGGTTCAATCGGTATAGCCAAACTGCTTCAGGCTGGCCTCGTCGTCGACCCAGCCTGCACGTGCTTTCACCCACAGCCTGAGAAACACCTTGCGTCCGAGGAGACGCTCGATGTGCCGGCGTGCCGCCGTACCAATGGCTTTGAGCTGCCTGCCGCCGGCGCCGATGACGATGGCCTTCTGCCCTTCGCGCTCCACCCAGATCACCGCGTGGATCTCGGCCAAGCCATCGGGGCGATCCTGGAACTGCTCAATCTGCACGGTCGTCGCATACGGCAGTTCCTGGTCCAGGCGTAGCATGAGCTGCTCACGCACCATCTCGGCGGCGAGGAAGCGCTCGCTGCGATCGGTGATCTCGTCGTCGGCGAACGCCGCCGGCCGTACGGGCAGTCGCTGCAGGATGACCTGCTCCAAAGGCTCCAGGGCAAGCCGCTTGAGCGCACTGACGTAGATGACTTCGGCGTAGGTGTGTTCGGCCACAATGTCGGCGACGAACGGCAACATCCGGGATTTGTCGGGGTCCAGGTCGATCTTGTTGACGACCAGCAGGCGCGGCACGTCACGCTCGGCGATGATGTTGTAGATCGCCTCGTCTTCCGTAGTCCAACGGCCCGCTTCGACCACCTGCACCAGCACGTCGACATCACTCACCGCCGCACGCACGGCGCGGTTGAGACTGCGGTTCATGGCCCGGCGCGCGCCCTGCTGCAGGCCCGGCGTGTCCACGTACAGGATCTGCCCGGTGGCACTGGTGGCAATGCCGAGGATGCGGTGCCGGGTGGTCTGCGGCCGTGGGCTGACGATCGACAGACGCGCCCCGACCAAGGCATTGAGCAAGGTGGATTTGCCTACGTTCGGTCGACCCACGAGCGCTGCGAGCCCGCAACGGAATCCGGCAATGCCCGCCGTGTCGGCAGGTGGCTCGACATGCGGGTTGGCGACTGGGTCGTGGGTCATGGTCTGGGGCGGGCGGAAGAGATGCCCAGTGTAGTGCAGTCTGGCCGACAGCCATCCTGGCCTTACCCGCTTGTACGCGCGACGGGCGGCTTGGCCTGCGGTTCAGGGCCCGCCGACCGTGGCCAGTTGCTCCAGCACGATCTCGGCGGCATCCTGTTCCGCGGCCCGGCGGCTGCCGGCGCTGGCCTCGACGCGGATCGCGATCGGCTCATCAATGGCGCAGGCCACATCGAAAATCCTGGCATGGGCCTCGCCGTGGCTGCCGGTCAACTCATAGCGCGGCAACGGCAAACCGGCAGCCTGCAGCCATTCCTGCAGGCGGGTCTTCGCATCTTTCGATGAGCGCCGCAACGCAGCCACGCGCGGCGCAAACAGCTTGTGCACGACACGGCGGCAGGTGTCGAAACCGCCGTCCAGGTATATCGCGGCAATCAACGCCTCCAGCGCGTCGGCCAAGATCGAATCGCGCCGAAAGCCGCCGCTCTTGAGCTCACCAGGACCAAGTTGCAACTGGTCGCCCAGTTCCAACTCCCGCGCCAGGGTGGCCAAGGCGCTGCCGCTCACCAGTTGGGCGCGCAAGCGCGAAAGCTCGCCTTCGTTGGCCTTGGGATGCGCCACGAACAGCATTTCCCCCACCAGCGCACCAAGCAGGGCATCGCCGAGGAACTCGAGCCGCTCGTTGTTCGGCTGCCCGGCGCTGCGGTGGGTGAAGGCCAGGACGGCCAGGCTGGAATCACCAAAGCGATAAATGGATTGCAATGCCCAGCCGCCTTCAGCCTACTGCGCGACGTTGCCGACCAAGGCCACGTCCTTCTTGAAGTGCAGCAGGAAGTCGATGTTGTACATGAACGGGACGACCTTGTCGTAGGCCACTTCCAGCGCATTGCCACTAGCGATGTGCACGATGCGCACGTCACCGGGTTTGATCGTGGCGTCATCCACGTACTGGAAGTTCATTTTGAACATGAGGTCGCGGCGCATTTCGGTCAAGGTCTTGCCGTTCGTGCCCGCCGAGGCCACTTCCTTCATGCTCTTGACGACACCCATGTACTCCGCATAGGCGGGCACCAGCTTCATGGCCATGTAGCCGAAGAAGCCGACGACGGCCAGGATCACGAGGAAGCCGATCAAGGTGATGCCGTTCTGCCTGGATTTCATAGTCCCCTCGCTATGCCACCAACATGGCGTTCTCGCCGTGGATCGATGCCCCGCGCGGCGACGCGGCGCCAGTCAACCCCTGTTGGCTGTGGATTCTCGCATTGTTTACCGGCTTCGCGCACGTCGCGCCGATCAGGGCCTCTTTCCAGCCAGCCCGACGTCTAGTGGATGACGTTGCCGATGCGTGAGAAATCGACGCCTCCAGTGTGCAGACCCTTCCAGCTCATCCAGATCAGGAAGGCCTTGCCTGCCAGCGCCTGCTCGGGCACGCAGCCCCACCAGCGGCTGTCCAGGCTGTCGTTGCGATTGTCGCCCATGACCAGGTAGCAGTTTGGCGGCACCTTGGATGGCACAAACCTGTTGGGGATGGATTTCGGCTGGGTATAGGCGGGCATGCGCGCAATCGCATGATCGACGGGGCCCAGGTGTTCGGTCCACAGCGTCGCCCCCATGTCCAACATCGTTCGGTCGACCGGACGCTGCGGGTTACCGGTGAACGGGCCGACTTCCTGGGCACGCACGGGTACGCCGTTGATCACGAGGTCCGCGCCACGCACTTCGACCTCATCGCCAGGCAGGCCAATGACGCGCTTGATCCAGTTTTGCCGCGGCACCGGAGTGGCAGGATTGCTGCAGGTCAGGTCACCACTGCGCACCAGATGTCCATCCACCGCGCACAGGTAGCCCGGGAAACGGAACACCACCACATCTCCGCGCTTGGGTTCACCGACACTGAGGAACTTGTCGTTGAACGCCGGCAGGCGCAGGCCATAGGCGAACTTGTTGACCAGGATGAAATCGCCGATGTCCAGCGTTGGCATCATCGAGCCCGAGGGAATGCGGAATGGCTCGGCTATGAACGAACGCAGCAGCAGCACCACCAGGACCACCGGGAACAGCGAGCGAGCCCAGTCCACCGGAATCGGGTCGCGGTAATCCGCCCCGGCAGCCTGCAGCCGCGCCCTGCGCCGCCGGTACAGCACGAGGCGGTCGAACGCCCACACCGCCCCGAACAGGATGGTGAGGGCCAGCAAGATCGCCGAAAAATCAAATTCCATGAACCACTCCTGTCAAACCACGGCCGGGAGCCAGCACGGGGAAGGTGGCTTGCCATTCCCGATACCCAATGCCCGTTTCTTGTCCCAGCTATTTATCCATACGCAGGACGGCCATGAACGCCTCCTGCGGGATCTCCACCCGACCGACCTGTTTCATCCGTTTCTTGCCGGCCTTTTGTTTCTCCAACAGCTTCTTCTTGCGGCTTACGTCACCGCCATAGCATTTGGCCAGCACGTTCTTGCGCAAGGCCTTGACCGTCGAACGGGCGATGATTTGCGCCCCGATCGCAGCCTGGATGGCCACGTCGAACTGCTGGCGTGGAATCAGCTCCTTCATCCGCTCCACCAGCTCGCGACCGCGGCGATCGGCGTAGCTGCGGTGCATGATGAGGCTGAGCGCATCCACCCGCTCGCCGTTGATCAGTACATCGACGCGCACGAACGGCCCGGCGACGAAACGGTCGAACTGGTAATCCATCGACGCATAGCCGCGCGAGACGGACTTCAGGCGATCGAAAAAATCCATCACCACCTCGGCCAGCGGCAGCTCGTAGCTGATCTGCACTTGCGTGGCCAGGTATTGGATCGATCGTTGGATGCCCCGCTTCTCCTCGCACAGGGTAATGATCCCGCCAATATAGTCGGCCGGCGTGAGGATACTGGCAATGATCATCGGCTCGCGGATTTCCTGGACCTGCGAGCCTGGGGGCAGCTTGGCCGGATTGTCCAGCAGTTCGATCGAGCCGTCGGCCTTGAGCAGTTCGTAGCTGACCGTCGGCGCCGTGCTGATCAGGTCCAGGTCGTATTCGCGCTCGAGCCGCTCCTGCACGATTTCCATGTGCAGCATGCCAAGGAAGCCGCAGCGGAAACCAAAGCCCATGGCCTCCGATGATTCCGGCTCGAAGAACAACGCCGCATCATTCAAGTGCAGCTTGTCCAGCGCCTCGCGCAAGGCTGGGAAGTCGTCCGAGGCGACGGGGAAGAGTCCGGAAAACACCCGCGGCTGCACCTCGCGGAAACCGGGCAAGGGCTGCTCGGCCGGCATGCCGGCCTGGGTCAAAGTGTCGCCGACCGGCGCACCGTGCACGTCCTTGATCGCCGCATTGATCCAGCCCACCTCACCTGGGCCGAGGCGATCGAGCTTCTTGCGCCGGGGGGTGAAGACGCCGACCTCGGCGACCTCGTGGGTGCGCCCGGTGGACATCACCAGCAGCTTGTCGCCGGGGCGGATTTCGCCCTGCATGACGCGCACCAGGGAAACCACGCCGAGATAGTTGTCGAACCAGGAGTCGATGATCAACGCCTGCAAGCGGTCGGTGTCGCCCTTGTGGGGTGGCGGGATGCGCGCGACGATCGCCTCCAGGACCTCGACCACGTTCTGTCCGGTCTTGGCACTGATCGCGACCGCTTGACTGGCATCGACGCCGATGACCGCCTCGATCTCGGCCTTGACCTTGTCCACGTCCGCATTGGGCAGGTCAATCTTGTTCAGGACCGGCACGACTTCGAGCCCCTGTTCCACTGCTGTGTAGCAATTGGCCACCGATTGCGCCTCAACGCCTTGGGCGGCGTCCACCACCAGCAGCGCGCCCTCGCAGGCGGCCAACGAGCGGCTCACCTCGTAGGAGAAGTCGACGTGCCCCGGCGTGTCGATGAAATTCAGTTGGTAGGTCTTGCCGTCGCGCGCCAGATACGGCAGCGATACCGAACGGGCCTTGATGGTGATGCCACGCTCGCGTTCGATCGGATTGTCGTCCAACACCTGGGCCGACATCTCACGCGAACTCAAGCCCCCGCAGATCTGGATGATGCGGTCCGCCAGCGTGGACTTGCCATGGTCAATGTGGGCAATGATGGAGAAGTTGCGGATTGATTCCATGGAACACGTGCAAGCTGGGACGCGGATTTGCGGTCGGGACGCGCAGACCCCGGCAAAGCGCCGTCCTTACGCGGCGCCAACTGCCCATTGTCGCACGGAACGCGCACTTGCCACGCCAGGTCCGTGCTGGCCGCCTGCGGGCGGCCAGCACGCCGCTGCAGGCACCTATTTCTTGACATCCGGCACCGTCAGCCCGATGAAGCGGCTCTGGTCGCCGCGCCGCACCAGCAGCAATACCGTGCTGCCGGCCTTGACGTCCTTGGTTGCCGCTTCGAACTCGGCGACGCTGCCAATCTTCTTCTGGTTGACCATCAGCACGACGTCGCCGGCCTGCAGCCCACCTTCGGCCGCCACCGGGCCGGTGATGTCGCTGATCACCACGCCTTCGCCGGATTTCAGCCCAAGTTGCTCGCGGGTGTCGTTGTCCAGCGCCTGCACGGTCAAGCCCAGCGCTGCCGCACCGGTACTGCCGGCAGTACTGCTGGCGGCATTGTTGGCTACCGCGCCCTGGTCGCGCGGGGACTCGCCAACGGTGACCTGCAGCGTCTGCTTCTTGCCGGCGCGCAGGATCTCCACCGGCACCTTGCTGCCCGGCTTGGTCATGCCCACCATCGGCGGCAGGTCGGCCGTCTGCTCGACCACGTGCCCGTCAAAGGACAGGATGATGTCGCCGGCCTGGATGCCGGCCTTGGCGGCCCCGCTGTTTGGAGTGACCTGGGTCACCGCCGCACCGGTACCGTTGTCGAGGCCAAGCGCCTTCACCATGTCATCGCTGACCGGCTGCACCAGCACGCCGAGCATGCCACGTGACACGTAGCCCTTGGTCTTGATCTGCTCGACGGCGTTCATCGCCACGTTGATCGGGATCGAGAACGACACGCCAAGGTAGTCGCCGGTGTTCGAGTAGATCTGCGAGTTGATGCCGACCACCTTGCCCTGCAAGTTGAACAGAGGGCCGCCGGAATTGCCGCGGTTGATCGGCACGTCGGTCTGGATGAACGAGGTGTATTCCTGGCTGCGCTCGCCCAGGCTGCGGCCCACGGCACTCACGATGCCTTGCGTGACCGTGTAGTCGAAGCCGAACGGCGAGCCGATAGCCAGTACCCACTGCCCGGGTTTAAGGGTGCCCGAGTCACCGATGCTCACCGCAGGCAGGCCGTTGCCAGCATCGATCTTGAGCAGCGCGATGTCGTAGGTCGGATCGGTGCCGACCACTCTTGCGGTCAGCGTACGGCGATCCTGCAGCCGCACGGTCACCTTGTCCGCGCCGGTCACCACGTGATTGTTGGTAAGGATGTAGCCATCCTTGGAAATGATGAAGCCCGAACCCAGCGAGGTGTGCTTCTGCTCCTCAGGCGAAGGCATCATCGGCAAGCCAAACAGCTGGCGGAGGATATCGGCCTGCGGGCCGCTGGGCATACCTTGGCGCGGGCCCATTGGGCCACTCATCGGGCGCTGGACGGCTTGCTTGCCGCCGGCGTATTTGGCCTCCACCTGGACCACGGCTGGCGCATTGTGCTCGACGATGCCGGTGAAATCAGGCAATGTCGTGGTCACAGCCGCGGCCGTGTTTGCCGGCGGTGCCTGCACGCCACATGCGGCGGCCGATACCAGTAATGCCGTGCACGCTGCATAGCGCAAGATGAGTGAGTGCATAAGACCTCCATTGGGTTGTCAGTTTGTGGCGACATACCGTGAATCAGCCACCGGCAGTTGCCCATTCAACGCAAAGCCATGGTCCGCTGCCCGCGGCCAGGCGCAGGCCTGCTCAGCGTACTGCCCGGTGCAAGCGTGCACCTGCGAGCAGTAGCAAGCTGCAACCGCCGAAGTCCGACGGGTCGGCAGCAGCGGGGATCAAATTTATTATTGGGCAGCCGACGCGTCGTGCGGACCCGCACTACGCGCAGTGTCGATCAACAACAGGTAGGAGCCGTTGCCATTGTCCAGCGTGCGCTGGCGGAACAGCGGTACCACATACCCAGACGAAGACATCGCCGGTCGGGCGGAAACCTCGGTGAACGGGGCGCCGAATGTGGCCGATGCAGGTTGGCTCAACGCACCTGCCGCGCCGCCGCTCAACCACGGCGGCACCGCCGACGGCATGGTCGTCATGCGGCGGCTGGCGTAAGTCTCGTCGGCTGGCGCCCCGGTATCCTGGCTCGCACTCTGCGCGGCAATGACCGGTTCGGTATCGTTGGAGGGATGGCCAACCATCAAGGTGGCGACGGCCACGCTGGCCGCAATGGCGCCGCCTGCCGACCAGCGCAGCCAGTGCCGGCGACGTACGCCTGCCGGGACCACCTCACGCGCAATCGCCGCCTCCACCCGCGCCGCAAACCCGGCGCTGGCCAATGCCGGCATGCGCCCGCGCAGACCTTCGCGCATCAGGTGGTAGCGCGACCAGGCGCCCTGCAATTCCGCAT
Source organism: Rhodanobacter sp. FW510-R10 (assembly GCF_058781105.1). NCBI lineage: Bacteria > Pseudomonadati > Pseudomonadota > Gammaproteobacteria > Lysobacterales > Rhodanobacteraceae > Rhodanobacter > Rhodanobacter sp. FW510-R10. The sequence goes on from NZ_JBYSWL010000001.1 coordinate 2,708,840, forward strand.
CATGGTCGATACGCCGCAGCAGAAAGCGCCATTCGTGCGCTGCAAGCTCGCCGTCGACCCCGGCCGACAAGGCTTGACGTGCTTCCTGATTCGCATGCACCGGTTTCATGCTTGTTCCTCACGATTCGACAGCAGGGGCCGCAATTTCTGGTCAATTGCCTCGCGTGCCCGAAAGATGCGCGAGCGCACGGTACCAATCGGGCAATCCATTGCCTGGGCGATCTCCTCGTAACTGAGTCCGTCCACTTCCCGCAGGGTAATGGCGGTACGCAATTCTTCGGGCAGCTCTTGGACAGTGGAAAAAACGGATTGTTCAATTTCCTGGCGCATCATTTCGTGCTCGGGCGTGGCGTTGTCCTGCATACGCTCGGACCCCAGCATGAAACTGGCGTCGTCGACGTCCACGTCGTCGGCCGGCGGGCGACGCTTCATCGCGACCAGGTGGTTCTTGGCGGTGTTTACCGCGATCTTGTACAGCCACGTATAGAACGCGCTGTCCCCGCGGAACGTGGCAATGGCACGCCAGGCCCGCATGAACGACTCCTGCGCAATGTCCTCGCACTCGGCACGGTTCCTGACATAGCGCGAAACCAGCCCGATCACCTTGTGCTGGTATTTGCGCACCAGGAGATCAAACGCGCGCCTGTCACCGTGTTGCACGCGCTCGACCAGGATCTGGTCGAGTTCGTTTTCACCCACGCGGGCCGTGTCCATCGTCAGTGCTGCCATCCTGCTTGATGCTCGAATTGTCCAGACTCCCTATGCCACTCACGATTCAGGCTACCGGTGTCTGGCTGCATGTTGCTTAACGCCGCTTTCATCTACCCATTCCATATCGCGAAGTACCGTCATGGGGCTCCGTGCACGCTAGCGCAAGTTGGACCGGCAGCCGGCTTGCCGACGGGCCCTGGCGGCAGCCGCTTGACCAGCCCGCGGGCGGAAGATTGTGACACCTCACCACCAATGACTGCATTAGCCATCAGGCCCGCAAGCTCCGTCTCGCAATCGCCGCAACGGGACGGTATCGTTCGGGCTCCCCCTTTCAAGACGTGCGCCTGCCATGTTTGAAGGATTGCGTTTCAATCACTGGAAGTGTGAGGTGGACGAGGGCCGCATCGTCACCGTGGCCATGGATCGCGCCGACCACGGCGTCAATGCCATCTCGCACGCCGTGCTCGAAGAGCTGGCGCAGATCGTCGAGCGCTTGGCAATCGAGGAACCAGCTGGGGTGATCTTCCGTTCGGCAAAGGCCTCAGGCTTTGCGGTCGGTGCGGACATCAAGGAATTCGCCAGTTACGCGCGGGACGGCAGCGTGTTGGACCACGTGCGCTACGGCCAGCGGGTGTACCAGTCCCTGGCCAACCTTGTTTGCCCGACCGTCGCCGCCATCCACGGCGCCTGCCTGGGCGGCGGCACGGAGTTGGCGTTGGCCTGCCACCAGCGCGTGGCGGCAGACGACCCGGCCACGCGGATCGCCCTGCCGGAAGTGAATCTTGGCATCCATCCCGGCTGGGGCGGCACGGCGCGCTTGCCGCGGTTGATCGGGGCCCAGGCCGCGCTGACCCTGCTGCTGACCGGCAAGACGCTGTCGGCGCAACAAGCCCTGGCGATCGGCCTGGTCGACCGGCTCGCCCCTGCCGACCGCTTGTCCGACGCGGCCCGGCAACTGCTGGCCCAACCACGGCGGCGACCCATTGCGACCCGCGCCCGGACCTGGCTTGGCAACACGTGGCTGGCCCGCCAGGTCCTGGGGCCGGTGGTACGCCGCAAGACCGCGGCCAAGGTACGCAAGGAGCACTATCCGGCACCGTTTGCGCTGATCGATGTGTGGCAGGACGGTAGCAGCCAGGTCACCCGGCGGCTGGAACTCGAAGCCCGCTCGGTGGCCCGCCTTGCCGAAACCCCGACGGCGCACAACCTGATCCGGGTGTTTTTCCTGCGCGAGCGACTGAAGACCCAAGGCAAAGGGACCGACCCGGGCATTGCCCACGTCCACGTCGTCGGCGCGGGCGTGATGGGTGGTGACATTGCCGCCTGGTGCGCGGCACGGGGCTTCGAAGTCACCTTGAACGATCGGGACATGCAGTACATCCAGCCGGCGCTGGAGCGCGCACGCCAGACTTATGAGAGGACGCTGAAGGCCCCGGCCCTGGTGGAAGCGGCGATGCAGCGGCTGCACGCCGACCCCGATGGCGCCGGCGCGCGGGACGCCGACCTGGCCATTGAGGCCATCTACGAAGACGACAGTACGAAACGCGAACTCTACGCACTGCTCGAACCACAATTGCACGCGGACGGCATCCTCGCCAGCAACACCTCGAGCATACCGCTGGATGAACTGCGCACGGGCTTGCAGCGACCGCAGAATTTCCTGGGGCTGCACTTCTTCAACCCGGTGGCGCGCATGCCGCTGGTCGAAGTGGTGCGCCATGACCGGCTCGATGGCCGAGTGCAGTCGCGCGCACTGGGGTTGTGCGTGGCGCTCGGCAAGCTGCCGGTGGTGGTCAAGGGCAGCCCCGGCTTCCTGGTCAACCGCATCCTCATGCCCTATCTGCTCGAGGCGCTGCAATTGCACATGGAGGGCGTGCCAGGCAGCGTCATCGACCGCGCCGCCGAAGCCTTCGGCATGCCGATGGGGCCCATTGAATTGGCCGACACCATCGGGCTGGATGTGTGCGCCTCCGTAGGGCGTGAACTGGCGCCCTTCCTTGGCCTGACGCTGCCGCCCCGGCTGGGCACGACATTCGAAGCGGGCAAGCGCGGCAAGAAGGATGGCCAGGGTCTGTACACCTGGACCGAGGGCAAGGCGCAGAAGCCGGCCGTGCCCAAGGACTACGTGGCGCCCCCGGATCTGCAGGAGCGGCTGATCCTGCCGCTGCTCAACGAGGCCGTGGCTTGCCTGGCCGAAGGGGTCGTGGCAGACGCCGACCTGCTCGATGCCGGGGTGATCTTCGGTACTGGTTTCGCCCCGTTCCGCGGCGGCCCCATCAGCTACCTGCGCAGTATGGGCGTGGCACAGGCCCGGCAACGGTTGGAGCGCCTGGAGCAGCTGTACGGCGAGCGCTTCAAGCCAAAACCCGGCTGGGACGACCCGGCGCTGTCCACGCCTGGCCGCGACCTGCCCGCGTGAATCAACGCGACCTCACCAAGTCAGGTCATCGGGCACCCCATCGTCCGATGTCGGTGCCTCGGGGTCGACCAGCAAGGCCAGGTGACGCGCGTCGAGGATCTGGACCTGTCGTGCGATGGCGCCGGTTACCAACAGGTAGCGGCCGCCCTGCTGGACGATGCCAAGCTCGCCTTGGTTGAGGGCACGCAATTGCTCGGCGTCGACGTAGATGCGCCGGATCTTCCCGGCATACTCGAAATGCCGAGGATGCTCCGCGTCGGGCTTGTTGAGTGCGCTGCCTGCCAACAACGCCTGCATGCGCGCCTTGCGCTCGCGGCGCAGCCTCGTCTCCTCAGCCGCGACCTGTTCGCGCTGCTGGCGCTCGCGCGCCTGCTCCGCCGAACGCAGCGCATAGGCCTTGGCCAACCCGATTTCGTTCTTGCCCGCGGCCGCTTGCGGCGCAGGGGATCTGCGTACCCGCTGGACGCCAGGGGCCGCCGGCTTGGGCGTCGACGGTGGCTTCGACACACGCTCGCGGAAGCCCGGCTTGACGAGCCCGCTCTTCAATAGCTGGTCACGCAATGAATCAACCATGCCAGATCCCGACTGCAAAGATGGGCAACGACTTGGAATCAGTAATGTGGCGGCGGCGGTTCGAGATGTGGATCGTCCGCCTGTGACTGGCGCAAGGCCGCCAATTCGGTGCGCGCGGCGCGCAACAAGCCTTCCAGCGCCACGATACGCTGCGACTGGTCGGCATCGGCGTCGGCCAGGGCGCGCACCGTCTCGTCCATGAACGTCACCTTGATCTCGAGCTCGGTCAGGCGTTGTTCGAGCACATCGTTCATGCCTGGCTCCGCAGACTGCGGCCGCGACCGATCCCGTAATAGGCCAGGCCGGCCTGCTCCACCAGGGCCGGCGCATACAGGTTGCGACCGTCGAACACCACCGGCTCCTGCAACAGCGCCCTCACCCGGGCGAAATCCGGACTGCGAAACGCTTTCCACTCGGTGATCACGGCTAGCGCATCGGCGCCGTGCAGGGCATCTTCGGCGTTCGTGCACAACACCAAGTCATCTCGCTCGCCATAAATACGCCTTGCTTCGCCCGACGCCTGCGGGTCAAATGCCCGCACCTTCGCGCCCGCAGCCCACAACGCCTCCATCAACCGCCGACTGGGTGCCTCGCGCATGTCATCCGTGTTCGGCTTGAATGCCAGGCCCCACAAGGCAATCGTGCGTCCGCGCAGCTCGCCCCTGAAGTGCTGCGCAATGAGCTCGAACAGGCGGTCCTTCTGCCGCAGGTTCACTGCCTCCACTGCTTGCAGCAGCTGCGCGGCATAGCCATGGCTGCGTGCCGTGTATTCCAGCGCCTTGACGTCCTTGGGGAAACACGAGCCCCCATAGCCCGCGCCCGGGTAAATGAAGTCGTAGCCGATGCGCGGATCGGCACCAATTCCACGGCGAACCAGTTCCACGTCGGCACCGACGTGTTCGGCGATGTTCGCCATTTCGTTCATGAAACTGATCTTGGTCGCCAGCATTGCATTGGCGGCGTACTTGGTCAGTTCGGCGGAACGTTCATCCATCACGACGAGGCGTTCATGGTTGCGGTTGAACGGCGCGTACAACCGGCGCAACACCGCAACCGCGCGCTCGCTGGAGGAGCCGACGATGATGCGGTCGGGGCGGAGGCAATCGTCCACGGCGGCGCCTTCCTTGAGGAACTCGGGATTGGATACCACGTCGACCGCCATGGCCAAGCCGCGGGCACTCAACTCGGCAGCAATCGCCGCATGCACCCGGTCCGCGGTCCCCACCGGCACCGTGGACTTGTTGACCACCACGGCCGGCTGCTGCAGATGCTGGCCGATGGTCTTGGCCACAGCGAGCACATAACCCAGGTCGGCGCTGCCGTCCTCGTCCGGCGGGGTACCGACGGCGATAAAGATCACCTCGCCGTGGTGTACGGCAGCTTGCGCCTCGCCAGTGAACTCGAGCCGGCCGACCGCCTGGTTGCGCAGCACGATGGACTCCAGTCCGGGCTCGTAGATCGGCATTTCACCCCGTGCGAGCCGTTCCAGCTTGTGCTGGTCGACGTCCGCGCACAGCACGTGGTTGCCCATCTCGGCCAGGCATGCGCCGGTTACCAGCCCGACGTAACCGACACCAAAAATACTGACCTTCATCATCTCTCCAGCGCTTCCTTGACCTGCCCATACATCCTAGTGGACCACTGCAAGCGAGCTCGGATCAAGGACCTCATCCGTTACCCGCCACGGTCTCGCATGCGACACACATGACGCAAACCCACCGCCAAGTCGCCAAAGACGCACGCTGCAAAACACGAAGGGCGCGACTCGCGCCGCGCCCTTCGCCATCACTGCAGATGTTGCTCGCGCTTACTTGCCGGTGTTGCCTGCGCCACCAGCCGGCGTCGGCCCGGTCTTGATCAGCTGGACATCGAAGATCAAGGTTGCGTTTGGTGGCATCGGCGGCTGCGGCTCGGCGCCATACGCCAGCGACGCCGGGATGAACAGCTTGTAGTGGCCACCTACCTGCATGAGCTGCAAGCCCTCGCGAAAACCGGGGATCACATTGGCAATGGGAATCGAAGCCGGGCCCGGCGGGTTGTGCTTCGACGAGGCGTCGAACACCTGGCCATCGACGAAGGAGCCCGTGTAATCGATTTCCACGGTGTCGTTCGGACCCGGACGCGCGCCGGTACCCGCCTTGATGACTTGGTACTGCAAGCCCGAAGCCGTGGTCTTCACGCCCGGCTGGGTCTTGTTCTTGGCCAGGAATGCGTCCCCCTCGGCCTTGTTCTTGGCCGCCAGCTTGGCCACTTCAGCCTTGTACTTGGTCTGCATCTTGGCCATGAACGGTTCCATGACCCGCTTGGCCTCATCGTCGCTCATGGTCGGCTTCTGCCCGGACAGCGCCGCCTTGACCGCATTGGCAACGATGGTGGGATCGAGCTCCTCACGCATGATCGGCTGGATCTGCGAGGCCATCTGGTAGCCGACGACGTAGCTGACCTTGGCCTTGTCGACCGTGGCCGTCCCACTGGCCGCCGTGGTCTGGGCGCAAACGCTTGCGGTCATGCCCAACGCCACGGCCAGAGCTGCCGCCTGCAACGTGGGACGCAAAAAATGTCTCATCTGAAACTTCCTCGTGTGTGGATTATTCCCGGCACTGCGGCCGGCCCGTAATGGGCATGGCCACGCATTGTGCGTTGCCGGCGTCGACTTAGCAACGGTGCGGGGATGTGACCGTCAAGGTCGGTATAGGTTCCCTCGCCCCTACCCACATCTCAATCGGGCTTGCCGGTGGTGGTTCCGCTGGTCTCGGGAAGGCCCGCCAGAGTCTCCCGCAGCGCCGCCTGCAGACGCGCGTGGACGTGGACCAGGGTGCGCCACAGCACGATGGCAAAGACCACCCCGACCACCAGCAGCGACAGCACCACCCCGCGCGGGGGCAGGATGGTCGCCCCCAGCGCACCCACCAGCATGGCCAGTGCCAACAAGGCTGCCAGGGGGATGAAGTGGGCCAGGACCTGGCGGATCGGGCGCGTGTAGGCGCCAGCAAAGCGTTCGCGGATGCCCAGTTCGGCCAGCAGCATGCCGAGCGCCTCGGCCTTGCGGTAGACGGCTATCAGCATGGGCAGGGACAGGAACATCGCACCGGCCCAGATCAGGGTGTGCCGCCACTGCCGATTGATGCCAAGCATGGAAAACCACGTCCAGTTGTGCCGGTTGACGTAGGCGCCGAGCATGAACAAGGTCACCACCAGCAAGACGTTGACCGAGATGTGCCACAACAGGCGGCGGAACATGGCGGCAATGGCCGCGTTGTCACTGACGGGCCGCAGATTTTGCAGCCAGCCGGTGTAATTGGCGGCCAGCATCCTTACCGGTTGCGGCACCACCCGGCGCAAGACTCCGATCAAAGCCCCGGACGAACGCACCAGATACGGCGAGCCGAACATGCAAATGACCGATACCGCCACGGCAATCGGATACACGAAATCGCTGGTGGCGTGCAGCGATACACCCAGGGCGGCAATCACAAAGGAAAACTCGCCAATCTGCGCCATGCTCAGGCCGGAGCGCAGCGCGGTGCGCGTATCGTGCCCCACCAGATAGACGCCCAGGCTGCAGATCGTGGTCTTGCCCACGATCACCACCAGCGCCACCAGCGCGGCCGGCAGCGCGTACTGCCACAGCAGGTGTGGGTCGATCTGCAGCCCGATGGCGACGAAGAACAAGGCGGCAAACATGTCCCGCAGCGGCTCGACCAGGTGCAGCACGCGGCCGACACAATGCGACGAGGCGACCACGGCACCGGCCAGGAAGGCGCCCAGTGCGACGCTGAAACCCATCCATGCGGCAAACAGGCTCGCGCCGAAGCAAATGCCCAGCACGCAGATGAGCAGGGTCTCGTCGCGTCCGAATCCGGCCACGTAATCCACCAGCCGGGGCAGCAGCAGCAAGCCCAGGATCAACCCGACCAGGATGAACAGGCCAAGGTGCCCGACCAAGGTCAGCGCCTCGCCCGGCTTCACCGCTCCGCTGATGGCCACCGCCGTCAGCAAGGTCAGGATCACCACAGCGAGGATGTCCTCGGCCACCAGCAGGCCGACCACGAGGTAGGCGAAACGCTGATGTTGCTGGTTGCGCTCGGCCAGCATGCGGGTAGCAACCATGGTGGAGGACAGCGAGACGATCGCGCCGATGAACAGCGCATCCATGCCGTCCCAACCAAACATGCGGCCGACGCTCATGCCCAGCCACATCATCGCCGTGACTTCGGCCATCGCCACCACCAGCATCCCCACGCCGACTTCGCGCAACTTGCGCACGCTGAACTCGAGGCCGAGGGTGAACAACAGCAGCACCACACCCAGGTCGGAGATGTCCTCGATCGTGCGCGGGTCGGCCACCAGCATGGTCGGCATGTGCGGACCGATGAGTACGCCGGCCAGGATATAGCCGAGCAACACCGGTTGCCGCAGCCGCTGGAACACGACCGTGGTGGCGCCGGCGACGATCATGACGATGGCCAGATCGCGGATGAAACTGATTTCGTTCATGCCACTTTTGCCTAGTCCCAGGCACCGTTCGATTGGCTACGGCGCATGTCCTTGCCATATGGCCGCGGGCACCGGGCGTGCCGCGGCGTCGGCTGCAGCATGCACCGATACGCAAGGGTCACGTCGCGCTTGACGGCGGCTTTCCCGCTTGGACACGGCCTTTTAGCTTAAACGAAGCATAGCTTGCTTGATCCAGCGCGCCCGCTCCACGCCATGAGCCGCTCGTGCCTGGATGGGCGGCCGGCAGAGAAAAAGACTTGACGCACCTGTGCCCAGACCCCTATTCTTCGCCGTTCCCGGCGGCGGGGCCATAGCTCAGCTGGGAGAGCGCCTGCATGGCATGCAGGAGGTCGGCGGTTCGATCCCGCCTGGCTCCACCAATTACCCGTCCCCATCGTCTAGAGGCCTAGGACACCACCCTTTCACGGTGGCGACCGGGGTTCGAATCCCCGTGGGGACGCCACGCCAAGCCGGCGCCAGCAGGCGCCGGGGCGTTCAACGCCGCCGCAACCTGCGCAAGCCATCCGCCCCGGCAAGCGTATCGGTGCCGTGTCCCTGCTCACGCAGGTATTCGAGCCAGCGCGACAGGAAACTGTTCATGCGCAGCCGGTATTGCAAGACGCTGCGCGCCGGCGGGAACGGCCCCAATACCTGCCACAGATGGCGGCCAGGATGGCAATGCAGCACCTCTGCCTGGCGTGCGTCCGTGTATACCCGCAACTGCGCGGAGGGCGCACGCCGGCCGGTGTGGGCGTCGACGAAACCGTAGGTCAATTCCAGCTCCAGCGTATACGGATGACGTTCCTGGATGCGCAAATGGACATCCAGGCCATCGCCCGCGCAAGACACATAGTCGCCGACCGGCAGGCGTTGCGGATCGAACAGCCGGGCGAGGCGCTCGTGATTTTCCGCGTAGAGCCCCATGAGGAAGCCGAAGCGCCCCGGCGATGACATCAACGGACTCGCGACAACCACGTTCATCGGTACTTCAATTCTCCGTATAGCTGCGGTGCCGGCGTGCGAACCCGCACCTAGAACATCGTGCGTTCGATGCCGAACCGGTCGAAGATCTTGCTGGCGATCTCCTCGATCGAGACATGGGTGGTATTCAAGCTGGGAATGCCGGCCTTGCGCAACAGTCGATCGGCCTGCTGTAGTTCCCAGCGGCATTGTTCGAGCGTCGCATAGCGGCTGCCGGCACGGCGCTGCTCGCGAATCTGGGCCAGGCGCTCGGGTTCGATCATCAAGCCGTACAGGCGATCGCGGTAGGGGCGCAAGCCCACCGGCAGTTCGAGTTTGTCCAGATCCTCCTCGGTGAGCGGATAGTTGGCGGCGCTGACCCCGTAATGCAAGGCCATATACAGGCAGGTGGGGGTTTTCCCCGAGCGCGAGACGCCGACCAGGACGAGATCGGCATCGCTGTAGTCCAGGTCCATGCCGTCATCGTGCGACAACGCGTAATTGGTGGCGTTGATGCGCGCTTCGTATTTCGCATAGTCGACCACGCCATGCGAGCGGTTGACCGCCCCGGAGCGGCGCGTGCCCAGCTCGGCCTCCAGCCGACCCATGAACGGTGCGAAGACGTCGATCATCAAGGCGCCACTTTGCGCCACAACGTCGCACAAGCTGGGATCGGCCAGGGTGTTGACCACAATTGGACGCTGGCCCGTCTGCGCATAGCGGGTCTTGATGCGCAGCGCGGCGGCTTCCGCCTTTGCCGGATTGTCGGTGAACGGCAGGCGGTGCGTATCGAATTGCACGCCCTCAAACTGCGCGAGGATGCTGTTGCCGATCGTTTCCGCAGTGATGCCGGTCGAATCGGAAATATAGAAGACAGTGCGGCGCATGCGGGACGTTCACCTCGAATTGCGGAGCTGCAGTGCACGATAGTGCAATGCCCGAATATTGTCGTGCTGCCGCATGCGCTGGGCGGGATGCGGATCGGACGCGCCTTGTGCCCTGCGCCGGGTACAGCGGACAATAGGCGCTGGCCGTGGCGCCTGCCGGCACAGTCGAACACGCCCGCCATCCGGCGGTCCGCTGCCCGGCGCGCGCGCCACATCCTCTTTGGCAAGGTCCTGCAGGAGATCCCCTTGAACGATCTGGTGCTTTGGCTCGATCAGTTGCGCATGTCCGACCTGGGTCGGGTCGGCGGCAAGAACGCTTCACTGGGCGAAATGATCGGCAATCTGGCCAACCTCGGCGTCATGGTGCCGGGAGGGTTTGCCACAACGGCCGGCGCCTTCCAGCAATACCTCGAGCAGAGTGGCCTGGCCGTGCGCATCCGGCAGCGCCTGGCAACGCTGGAGGTTGACGACGTCGACCGGCTGAGGACTGCAGGTAGCGAGATCCGCCACTGGATCATCGACACGCCCTTGGCGCCGGCTCTCGAATCCGCCATACGCGAGGCCTATGCCAAATTGTGCGCCGATGCCGGCAGCACGGACATTGCCGTTGCCGTGCGTTCGTCGGCGACGGCAGAGGATTTGCCGGATGCTTCCTTTGCCGGGCAACAGGAAACCTTCCTCAACGTGGTCGGCATCGATGATGTGCTGCTCAAGGTCAAGGAAGTATTTGCCTCGCTGTACAACGACCGCGCCATCGCCTATCGCGTGCACCAGGGTTACAAGCACGAGGATGTGTTCCTCTCCGCCGGGGTGCAGCTCATGGTGCGCTCGGATCTCGGCGCTGCCGGGGTCTTGTTCACCCTGGACACCGAGTCCGGCTTCCGCGACGTGGTCTTCGTCACCGGCAGCTATGGCCTGGGCGAGATGGTCGTGCAAGGTGCTGTCAACCCGGATGAGTTTTACGTGTTCAAGCCTACCCTTCAGGCCGGCAAACCAGCGGTCCTGCGGCGCAACCTCGGCACCAAGGAGTTGCGCATGGTGTATTCGAGCGCGGCTGGCGAGCGGGTCCAGACCGAACCCACGCCGCCCGACCTGCGCCATCGCTTCTGCCTGACTGACGCCGAAGTGGAAAGTCTGGCCCGGCAGGCACTGGTGATCGAAAAACATTATGGCCGGCCAATGGACATCGAATGGGCCAAGGATGGGCGCACCGGCAAGCTCTACATTGTGCAGGCACGCCCGGAGACGGTGAAGTCCCGCGACCGCGCCGCCCAGCTCGAGCGTTTCCAGCTCGGCGCCAAGGGCAAGGTGTTGGCACAGGGCCGGTCCATCGGGCAGAAGATCGGCGCTGGCAAGGCGCGTGTCGTCCGCTCGCTGAAGGAAATGAACAAGGTGCAGCCAGGCGATGTGCTGGTGGCCGACATGACTGATCCCGACTGGGAGCCGGTCATGAAGCGCGCCTCAGCCATCGTGACCAACCGCGGTGGCCGCACCTGCCACGCGGCAATCATTGCCCGCGAGCTGGGCGTGCCAGCGGTGGTTGGCACCGGCGACGGCATGAGCACCATCCCCGACGGCGCGGAAGTCACCGTGTCCTGCGCCGAAGGCGATACCGGGACCATCTACGATGGCATCCTGAAGTTCGAGCGCATCACGGCCGACCTGGGCGCGATGCCCGAGGCGCCGCTGAAGATCATGATGAACGTGGGCAATCCGGATCGCGCCTTCGATTTCGGCATGTTGCCCAATGCTGGTATCGGCTTGGCGCGGCTGGAAATGATCATTGCCAGCCACATCGGCGTGCATCCCAATGCGCTGCTGCAATACGAGTCCCAGGACGCCGAGCTGCAGGCGAAGATCGACGAGCGCATCGCCGGCTACAAGGACCCAGTAAGTTTCTATGTGGATCGGCTGGCCGAGGGCATCGCCACCATTGCCGCCTCGGTCTATCCCAAGCCGGTCATCGTCCGCCTGTCCGATTTCAAGTCCAACGAATATGCCAATCTGCTTGGCGGCGCACGCTATGAGCCGCACGAGGAGAACCCCATGCTTGGCTTCCGTGGCGCCAGCCGCTATGTGGACCCGTCATTTGCCGATGCCTTTGCGCTGGAGTGCCGCGCCGTCAAGCACGTGCGCGAAACCATGGGCCTGGACAACGTCAAGGTGATGATTCCGTTCGTGCGCACCGTGGAGGAAGGACGCAAGGTGCTCGCCACGCTGGAGAAGAACGGACTGAGGCGCGGCGAGCACGGGCTGCAGGTCATCATGATGTGCGAGATCCCGTCCAACGCCCTGCTCGCCGATGAATTCCTCGAGCTGTTCGACGGGTTCTCGATCGGCTCCAACGACCTCACCCAGCTCACCTTGGGCCTGGACCGCGATTCGGGCATCGTGGCCGGCGCATTTGACGAGCGCAACCCCGCGGTCAAGAAGCTCCTCGCCATGGCGATCCAGGCCGCGCGGGCCAAGCACAAGTACATCGGCATCTGCGGCCAGGGTCCAAGTGATCACCCGGATCTGGCCGAATGGCTCATGGAGCAGGGCATTGAATCGCTGTCGCTGAACCCCGATACCGTGGTCGACACTTGGCTGCGCCTGGCGCGGAAGAAAGCGGCATGACCGGCACCCGCCGCGCCGGCACGAGGCCGTTCAGGCTTGTCTCGTCATGGCGCGCCGCGTAGACTTGCCGGCTCGGCACGGCAGGGCCACGGTTACGGAGAGGTGGCAGAGTGGTCGAATGTACCTGACTCGAAATCAGGCGTAGGTGCAAGCCTACCGTGGGTTCGAATCCCACCCTCTCCGCCAGAAACGCAACCGCCCCCAACCGGGGGCGTTTGCGTTTCTGGCGGAGAGAGTGACGTGGACGAACCCACCGGGTTCGACGCATGCGCCGGGAACGCATGCGGACAGCCGCAGGCTGGCCCCGAGCGCAGCGAGGGGCCAGCATCAGGAGCATGCGAGCCATCCCTACCGCAACTACCCAGTGCCCTGCTTTTGCCCCCACCCCCAACATCCGCCATGCTCTATCCTTCCGCCCTACCCTCTCACCATGCTTGAATTCGGACACGGCACCCACGTCGGCCTGCGCCGCGTGCGCAACGAAGACACCTACTACGCCGATGCGACACTAGGTTTGTTCCTGGTGGCCGATGGCATGGGTGGCCATCGCCACGGCGAGGTGGCGGCGGCGCTGGTGCGCGACACCATGGTCGACCTGGCGACACAGGGCCGCAGCTTGGGCGAAGCGGTGCAAGCAGCCGCCGAACGGCTGCTGGGCTACCCCAGGCGTGTCGACGACGACCTGCCCATGGGCTCGACCATCGCCGCCCTGCAGCTGTCGGCCGGGAGCTACCACGCGGCATGGGTGGGCGACAGCCGCATCTACGGCTGGCAAGGCTCACTGCGCCAGATCAGTCACGACGACTCGGCGCCGCAGGCGCTGCCCGTCATTGGCAGGGCGTCGGGCCCTACCTCGGTTGCGAAGTATGCGCGGCGCGGTGTCCTGACCCAGGCGCTGGGGATCACGCCCGGCGATCGCCTGCGCATTGGCGTTGCCCAAGGCGAGCTGGTCCGCGGCATGGGTTTCTTGTTGTGTACCGATGGCCTGACCGACGGGGTGCTGGATGCAGCCATTGCGCGCGTCATCAGCTGCGCCGCCCTCGCGCCCCAGGAATGCGTAGACCAATTGCTGCTGGGCGCGCTGGACGCGGGCGGTCAGGACAACGTCACCGCCGTGCTGGTGCGTGTGAGCTGAGCCTCCGCTTCCGCAGGCTCATCCGCCAACCGCCAAACGCTGGGTGTCCCTCGCGCCTTGTCCATGGCCTCGAGCCGCGCTTCGTGCAGATCCAGTTCGGCTGCCGTGGCACGCCGGAGCAAGGGTCGCCTGGCCAGCACGCGGGTGCCGCCAGACGCTGCCTTGCGCCCAGCCTGCGGCGGCTCGAAGGCCAGGTTGAAGGCGGTCTGGCCCGAGGTCATCGCCAGGTACACCTCAGCCAGCAGTTGGGCGTCGATCAGGCCGCCATGCAGGCCACGCCCGGAGTTGTCGATGCCGAAGCGGCGGCATAGCGCGTCCAGACTGTTGCGCTGCCCAGGATACTGTTCGCGCGCCATGGCCAGCGTATCGAGCACACGGCAGTGGTCAGCGATGTGGCCGCGGGACACGGGCAACAAGGCAAGCTCGGCGTCGAGAAAGCCGACGTCGAACGCGGCGTTGTGGATGATCAGCTCGGCGTTCCCAACGAAGGTCAGGAACTGGTCCACGACCTCGCCAAAATGCGGCTTGTCGAGCAAAAACTCATCGGCGATGCCAGTCACCGCACGTGCGCCCTCGTCGATCGCGCGGTCCGGGTTGAGATAGGTGTGGTATTCGCGCCCGGTGACCCGGCGCTCCTCGAGCTCGACGCAGGCTATCTCGATCAACCGGTGGCCCTGGCTTACCTCGAGGCCCGTCGTCTCCGTGTCCAGCACCACCTGTCTCATGCCGCATCCCGCCATTGCTCGGCCTGGGCGCGCGCGGCTTGATCGACGCGCTCATTTTCCGCGTGGCCACAATGGCCTCGCACCCATTGCCAACGCACAGTGTGTGCCGCAGCAGCCGCGACCAGGCGCTCCCACAGATCCTGATTCTTCACCGGCTTGTTGTCCGCGGTACGCCAGCCGCGAGCCTGCCAGCGCGACACCCACTGCTCGATGCCTTGCATGACGTATTGGGAATCGGTGGTCAGGGTCACGCTGCACGGGCGGGTGAGAGCCTCCAACGCGCTGATTGCCGCCATCAATTCCATGCGGTTGTTGGTAGTGGCGGCGGCGCCGCCGGTCAGCAGGCGCTCGCGGCCTCGCGCGCGCAGCAAGGCCGCCCAGCCGCCCGGTCCCGGATTGCCGAGGCAGGCACCGTCGGTAAATGCTTCGATTTCACTCATTGCGCAAGCATGGCCGAATTTGCGGCGGCGTGCCAGCGGGGCTGCTCGCCTTCATGCGGTGAGTTTGCGTTGGGCGCTGGGCGACAAGCGTCCGCTGGCCGGCAGATGCAGGGACTCCGTGCGCAAGCGCAGCGGCATCACCAGGCTGCGCTGCTTCTGGGCCACCAGCACATAGCCCCCGCCGATCGGATAAGGCGGCATCGGCATCGGCGCGCCACGCCGGGGCCAGGTGCTGCCCACGCGCTGTACGCCAGTCACCCGCAACCCCGAGCGATGTAGCTCCCGGGCAAGCCGCGATGGGGTGTGCAAACCATGCCCCGCACCTCGCTCCCGCCAGTAGTACCACGGTGCCCAGCCACTGATGGGGTGGATGCCAGTGATCACCAAGGTGCCGCCGGCGGCGAGCACACGCACGGCTTCGCGCAACACGGCCGAGAAGTCACCGACCACGTCCAGCACATGGCCCAGCCAGACCAGGTCGAAAGCATCATCGACGAAGGCCAATGGCTCGTCGGTTGCAGCCGTGATGTCCCCGGCATAGCGTCGGCCGCTGACCCGCAGTTGTGTCCAGTGCGAGAGCAAGGGCAACGCCGGCGGCAGTTGCCCGTTCCCGGCCGAGACCAGCAGGCCATGGCTCCCGGCACAGCGCTGCAATGCCGGCAGCACGGCCCGCGATTGCGCCGCCTGCAGGGCGTTCAATGCCGTGCCGGTGTAAATGCCGCTGTCACGAGCCTCGCGCATGCCTGGCAATCCGTAATCCGCTGCTCGGCGCAGTGTACCCATTGTGCCGTTCAATCGGCATGCCCCTCCCTGTGTCATGTCCCGCATCAGGCACAATGCCCAGGATGAACGGGCAGCAGCCGGAGAAGGAACGGCTCCCTCCGGTTGATGTCGATACGCAGGCGCCAGGCGCCGACACGTACGGCTGGTGGCACCACCTGCAGGAGACGCCATGAACATCGTTCCCCTGCCCGCGCTGGCAGACAACTATATCTGGCTGCTGCATGACCAAGCGGGCAATGCCGTGGTGGTCGACCCGGGCGACGGGGAAGTCGTGCAGCGCGAACTCGAAGTACGCCAATTGCAGCTGCAGGCGATCCTGCTGACCCATCACCACCACGACCATATCGGCGGCGTCGCGCAGCTGTTGGCCGCATCGCCAGTGACCGTGTTTGCACCCGATGATCCACGTATCCACGGCACCACGCATGTCATAGGCGAAGGCGACGTGATTGCGCTCGAGGCGCCCCGCCTGCGCTTCACGGTCATGGCCGTGCCTGGCCATACGCTCTCCCATGTGGCTTTTTTTGGCGAAGGCCTGTTATTGTGCGGGGACACCTTGTTCAGCCTCGGCTGTGGTCGCCTGTTCGAAGGCACGCCGGCGCAAATGCTCGACTCGCTCGATCGCATTGCCGCGCTGCCTGTCGCGACACGGATTTGCCCGGCCCACGAATACACCCAAGCCAATGGACGCTTTGCCCGCATGATCGAGCCCAGCAACCAAAGCCTTGCCGAGCGCTGCGCGCGGGTCGCCAGCCTGCGCGCACGGCAGCTGCCCACGTTGCCCACCACGCTGGCCGACGAATTGCGCAACAACCCGTTTCTGCGCGTGGACAGTGAGGGGGTGCGTGAGTGGGAGCGACGCCAGGATGTTGCCACCAATGGGCGGAATGAACGTTTTGCACGCCTGCGCGCCGCCAAGGATGGCTTCGGCTGATGGTGCCGTTCCATCGCGCGCTGCGGCTCACGCCGCTGCTGTTGCTGGCGGCCTGCGCCAGCGTGCCGACGCCGCGGCCGAAGACTGTTGCCGTCGCCCACCGTGTCACGCTGCCACCGCCGGCAACTTTCGCACCTGACCGGGTCCAAGCCCGCATCGACGATGCCTGGTCCACCCATGTGGACTCAGGCCAACCGTGGGAGGAACTGCGCGAGAGCTTCGCCATGGACGGCTGCCATGCCGACCCGTCGATCATGCGTTGGGCCCGACGCTACACGCGCAATCGCCGTGGCTTCGAAAACAGGCTGCGCACGGCCTTGCCGAAGATTGCCTATATCCAGCAGACCGCGGCCAAATACGGGATACCGGGTGAGTTCGCCCTGCTGCCATGGGTGGAAAGCCGGTACCGGCCGGAAGCGGGCGACCGCAAAGGCTCAACCGGTGCCTGGCAGATCACGCCGGGAACCGCCTCGGCCATGGGCTTGCGCATGAATGAGCGCTACGACGCGCGCCTGGACCTGCAGGCTTCGTCCACCGCCGTGATGCAGCTGCTGCGTCGTTATCACCAGCGTTTCGGCGACTGGCGCATGGTGAACTACGCGTACAACGCCGGCGAATCTGCCACCGCCCGCTTCGTCGATCGGCAAGGCTCGCAGGCAAACCAGACGGCGATTCCTCCATGGCCAGGGCACGCGGTGACGCAAAGGCACCTGAGCCAGTTGCTGGCCATCGCCTGCGTGGTGCGGGAGCCGGCACGCTTCGGGGTCATCCTGCCTGGCCTGCGCGGCGCCCAATACCTCACCGCGGTCCCAGTCGAGAGGACACTCGCACTCGAGACCGCGGCCCGCTACGCCGGCATGCCGGTCGCGACGCTCAAGCGCTTCAATGCCGGCTTCCTGGATGGCGTGATCGACGGCAGTACCGACGTTGACCTGCTCCTGCCGGCGGCCTACGTCGGGCACTACGTCGCAGCCCGCGCCCACGCGGCGCACGAGGCTACCCTTGCCGCTGGCGCCCGCAATTGACGGGGTCGAAAACCAGCGGCCGTGGCCGCCCTACATCAGCGACTTGTTGTATTTGATCTTGACCTTGGAGCGCAACACCGCGATCAATTCGTGGGTAGCCTCGGCCGCGTAGGCCTGTGCCATCTGCTGGCGCAGTGCCGTGTGCTGCTCGGCAGGAATTGCGGCCACGTCGCCGGGCTGCACCTTGTCCAAGGCGAGCAGCGCAGCGCTGCCGTCAGGCATGTCTACTACCGTATACACCGGCTTGCCGTCGACCGGATGTGGCATCAGGAACGCCTGGGTCAGCAACGCCGCTGGCACGGAGGGCATTGAGCGCTGTGCTTCCGTTGTGACCTGCAAGGTCGCACCTGTTTCGGTGGCGATGTCCTGCATGGAGTTGCCCTGGCGCAACCGCGCCAGCAAGGTGTCGGCAGCCTTCCGGCTCGCCTCCACCGTACGCTCTTCGACAATCCGCTTGTCCACGTCCACGCGCACCTCAGTCAACGGCCGCGCCGCAGCCGGGATGTGCTTGTCGACATGGATCACCGCCGAATGGTCGTCACCCAGGTTGATGAGGCCCGAATTGTTTCCCTGCACCATCACGTCGTCACTGAACGCAGCTGCGACCAGCTTGGGATTGCTGGCGATGCCGGAGCCGCCCTGGCGCGAGAACAGGTCGGTACTCTTGATAGGCAAGTCCAGCGCCGCCGCCGCTGCATCCAGCGAGGTCGGGTTCTGGTAGGTCTCGTCGGTCATCTTGCCGGCCACTTCGTTGTACTTCCGGTCGCGGTCGGCCGTGGTGGCTTCCTTGGCCAACTGGTCGCGCACCTCGGCAAAGGGCTTGGAGGCGCCGGCACGGACGTCGCGCAACCAGATGATGTGGTAGCCATCGGAGGACAGCACGGGTTTTGAAATCTCGCCCTTCTGGAGGGCAAACAAGGTTTTGTCGAACGCCGGCGTGGTGACGCCCTTCTCCAGCCAGCCCAGGTCGCCGCCCTGGCGGCTCGAACCGGCATCCTGCGAATCCTTCCGCGCCAAGGCGGCGAAATCCGCCGGCGTGGCCTGCGCGGCAATCTTGTCCGCCTTCTCCAAGGCAGCCTTTTGCTGCTCCGGCGTGGCGTTCGCCGGCACGTCGATCAGGATGTGGGAGGCGAGCCGCTGCTCGGGTTGCACGAAGCGCTGCTTCTCATCCTCGTAGCGCTTGCGCAGGTCGCTCTCACTGGGGGTCTCGTCCAGTTTGAGGTCGGCACCGTTGACTTCGATGTACTTGACCGAAACCTGCTCGGGATTCATGTAGTCATCAAGATGGGCCTTGTAGTACGCCTCAGCCTGGGCGTCGCTCACCGTCTCGTCGATCGACTTCGGCTTGGGCAGCACCATATAGCGCAAGTCACGACGCTGCGTGGCCAGGGCCAGGAACTGGTCGACCTGGTCCTTGGTGATCAAGGCGCCGCTCTTGATCGCCTCCGGCAGAAGCTGCGCGGCGAGCGAGCTGCGCACGTCGTTCTCAAAGGCTTCCGGAGTCTTGCGCTGGCTGGTCAGGAACGTGCTGTAGGCCGTGGGATCGAACTTGCCGTTCAACTGGAACTCGGGAATTGCGGCAATGTATTGGCGAATGGCGTTGTCGGTGACACGCAGGCCCCAGTCACTGGTGGCAGCCAGCAGCAGGCGCTGGTCGATCATCGCGTCCAGTACCTGCTCCTTGAATTCGGGTTTTTCCAGCACGCTGGAATCAAACTGCTCGCCCTGCTCGGCTGCGGCCTGCTGGCGCAGTTGGTTCATGCGATCCTGGAAATCAGTCTGGCTGATCTCCTGCTTGCCGATCTTCGCAACATAGGTCGAGTCCTGCGTCGTCAGGTAACCCTGCATGCCGAAAAACGACATCGCAAACACGGCGATCCCAAGCAGGATGATCGATGGCCAACCGTGCATCTTGTTACGCATTGCCTGGAGCATGGGCTTCTCTCTTGCCTTGTCCCCGGTGACGTTCGCGCTTTGCGGTGCCGCTCACCGGAGCGGAAACAACAAGGGCGCCACACGGGCGCCCTTGCGAACTGTGGCGGAGCGGACGGGACTCGAACCCGCGACCTCCGGCGTGACAGGCCAGCATTCTAACCAGCTGAACTACCGCTCCATATTCCTACTGGTGGGTGCTGTAGGGATCGAACCTACGACCACCGCCTTGTAAGGGCGACGCTCTACCTCTGAGCTAAGCACCCAAACATGGGCGATTAGCCGCTCAGTTTAGGGCATCTTTCAGCGTCTTGCCAGCCTTGAACGCGGGTACCTTGGATGCCTTGATCTTGATGGCTTCGTTGGTGCGCGGATTGCGGCCGACGCGGGCAGCGCGCTTGCGCACGGTGAACGTGCCAAAGCCCACCACCGAAACATCATCTCCCTTCTTCAGGGACTTCTGCACCGTGTTGAAGAAGGCTTCAAGCGCGCGACTCGCGTCCGCCTTGGTCAACTCTGCTGCCTCGGCCACGGCTTGGATCAGATCGGTTTTATTCATTGAAAGACTCCATTGTTGATTTTCGACCCAGTGCCTCGCGCACGACGAGGCGTTGCTAAGGTGAAGTATGGGCTCGTGCCAGATGATTGACGCGACGCCGCGTCGCTGCGCTTTCGATCCGCGCCGGGACTGCGGTGCACCTTTATACCAGTGCGTTACTACGATGCGCAACACAAGCTGTGCCAAGGCTTGCGCCAATCATGGCAAACGAAAAAAGTGCTTGCAATGCGAACCCGAAACCACTACGCGGTTTGTTCCGGCCGGCATGGCCGAAGCATCTGCGGGCGCGGTCCGGATTGTCTCGGACCGCGCCGGCAAAATCCGCGTCAGTGGGTCACCGAATGGTCGACTGCGTCCTCGTTGACTACGGCGGGGGCGACATCCTTCCCGTGCGGCGGATTAGGCTGCAAAGCCCGCTCCAGGGCAATACCCAAGGCTTCCTCGATCCAGCGCACGGGGTGGATATCCATCGATGAAGTGATGTTGGCGGGCATCTCGGCCAGGTCCTTCTTGTTGCCTTCTGGAATGATCACCGTGGTGATGCCGCCGCGATGCGCGGCAAGCAGTTTTTCCTTGAGGCCACCAATTGGCAGGACGCGCCCGCGCAACGTGATCTCGCCAGTCATGGCGACCTCTGAGCGCACCGGCACCCTGGTCAGCACCGACACCAGCGCGACGCACATGGCCACACCTGCGCTCGGACCGTCCTTCGGCGTGGCACCCTCGGGAACATGGAAGTGCACGTCCAGCTTTTGGTGGAACTCCGGATCGATGCCCAGTTGGTCGACCCGTGCACGCACGACCGACAGCGCAGCCTGCACCGATTCCTTCATGACGTCGCCCAGGTGCCCTGTGTGCAGCAGCCGGCCCTTGCCAGACACCACCGAGCACTCGATGCTGAGCAGCTCGCCACCCACCTGGGTCCAGGCCAGTCCAGTGACCAGGCCAATCTCGTTCTGCTGCTCCTTGCGTCCGAAATCGAAACGCCGCACGCCGAGATAATTTTCCAGCTTGGCGGCGTCGACCTTGACCACGGCAGGGGTCTTGACCTTGGCTACCTTCTTCGCGGCACCCTTGCCCACTTTCGCCTTGCGCACTTCGCCAAGGGTCAGCTCCTTGACCACCTTGCGGCAGATCTTGGAAATCTCGCGCTCGAGGTTGCGCACGCCCGACTCGCGCGTGTAATAGCGCACGATGTTGCGCAGCGCGCCCTCGCCAATCGCCACCTCGTCCGGCCGCAGGCCGTTGGCCTTGAGCTGTTTGGGCAGCAGGTATTTCTTGGCGATGCTGAGCTTCTCGTCCTCGGTGTACCCCGGGATGCGGATGACCTCCATGCGGTCGAGCAAGGGACCGGGGATGTTCAAGGTGTTTGCGGTCGCGATCCACATCACCTCGGACAAGTCGAGGTCCACTTCCAGGTAGTGGTCGTTGAACGCGTGGTTCTGCTCCGGATCCAGGACTTCAAGCAGCGCCGACGAGGGATCGCCGCGAAAGTCCATCGACATCTTGTCGATCTCGTCCAACATGAACAGCGGATTGTGGCTGCCCACCCGGTTGAGGTTTTGCACGATGCGGCCCGGCATCGAGCCGATATAGGTGCGTCGGTGGCCGCGAATCTCGGCCTCGTCACGCACCCCGCCCAGGCTCATGCGCACGAACTTGCGGTTGGTGGCGCGCGCGATCGACTGCCCCAGCGAAGTCTTGCCGACGCCAGGTGGCCCGACCAGGCACAGGATCGGCCCCCTCATCACCTTGACCCGCTGCTGCACGGCCAGGTACTCGACGATGCGGTCCTTGACCTTTTCCAGGCCATAGTGGTCGGCGTCCAGTACCTGCTGGGCCACGCGCAGGTCCTTGCGCACCTTGCTGCGCTTCTTCCACGGCACGCCAACCAGCCAATCCAGGTAATTGCGTACCACGGTAGCCTCGGCCGACATCGGCGCCATCTGCTTGAGCTTCGTGAACTCCTGGCGGGCCTTGGCCAGCACCACCTTGGGCATGCCTGCCGAATCAATCTTGCGCTGCAGCTCCTCGACTTCGTTCGGCGCTTCCTCGCCGTCGCCCAGCTCTTTCTGGATCGCCTTCAGCTGCTCGTTGAGGTAGTACTCGCGCTGGCTCTTTTCCATCTGCGACTTGACCCGACCGCGGATACGCTTTTCCACCTGCTGCAAATCCATCTCACCGTCGACCAGGCCGATCAGCAGCTCGAGGCGCTTGCCCACGTCGGCAGTCTCGAGCACTTTCTGCTTGTCGGCCATGCGCACCGACAGGTGTGCCGCGATCGAATCGGCCACGCGCGACGGATCCTCGATACCGGCCAGGGTCGCCAGCACTTCCGGCGGCAATTTGCGGCTCTGCTTGACCAACTGCTCAAACAGCGAAATCAGGGTGCGCGAAACCACGTCCAGCTCACGCTCCTCGGCCGCGTAAACCGGCTCGACGACGCGCGACTGGGCCATCAGCATGCCGTCGGCTTCATGCACCTTTTCCAGGGTCACCCGCGACTGGCCCTCGACCAGGACCTTGACCGTGCCATCGGGCAGCTTGAGCAGTTGCAGGACGCTGGCAAGCGTACCCACCGCATGCAGGTCGGCAGCCTTCGGGTCGTCGGTATCCGGCGCCTGTTGCGCCACGAGCAGAATTTGGCGCTCGCTTTCCATCGCCCGCTCCAGCGCACGCATGGATTTATCCCGTCCGACAAACAGCGGTATGACCATGTGTGGATAGACCACGACATCGCGCAACGGCAATACCGGCAACACGTCGGACAAGGCGGGTGAAGCTGGGCTCTTGGCCATGAGGGAAAGTTTCCTCGCAGGAATGGGGGTCAGGATGCCATGCCGGCGTACCACCGGCCATGCCTAGCACATGGAGGCGCACCTGCACGCACTCAAGCGGCAACATTGCCCGCACGCGGATGCAGCGGAACGCACGGGATTCCAGGTGGCTGGGCCTGGCTGGTCCAGTCGTCAGCGCCGCGCCAGGCGGCAGTCAGGCAGCGCCGCCGCCCTCGTTGGCAACGCGCTGCTGCAGGTTGCCACGGTAGATCAGGTAGGGCTCGGCCTTGCCGTCGATGACGGCGTCGTCCACCACCACCTTGCTCACATGTTCGAGCGAGGGCAGCTCGTACATGGTGTCGAGCAGCACCTGCTCCAGGATGGTGCGCAGGCCGCGTGCGCCGGTCTTGCGCTTGAGCGCCTTCTTGGCAATGGCCTGCAAGGCCTCGGGGCGGAACTCCAGTTCCACCTCTTCCATTTCGAACAGCTTCTTGAACTGCTTGGTGACCGCGTTCTTCGGCTCGGTGAGGATCTTCACCAGCGCCGGCGCGTCCAGCTCATCCAAGGTGGCTACCACCGGCAGGCGACCCACGAACTCTGGAATCAGACCGAAACGGACCAGGTCGTCCGGCTCGACGTCAGCCAGAACCTTGCCGAGGTTCTGCGTGCGTTGCTTGCTGCGCACCTCCGCGGAAAAGCCGATGCCAGTGTGCTCGGAGCGCTGCTGGATGATTTTTTCCAGTCCGGAAAACGCCCCGCCACAGATGAACAGGATGTTCTTGGTGTCCACCTGCAGGAACTCCTGCTGCGGGTGCTTGCGCCCACCTTGCGGTGGCACCGAGGCCAAGGTGCCCTCGATCAGTTTCAGCAGCGCCTGCTGCACGCCCTCGCCGGAGACATCGCGGGTGATCGACGGGTTCTCGCTCTTGCGTGAAATCTTGTCGATTTCGTCGATGTAGACGATGCCGGACTGGGCCTTTTCCACATCGTAGTCGCACTTTTGCAGCAGCTTCTGGATGATGTTCTCGACGTCCTCACCGACGTAGCCCGCCTCGGTGAGCGTGGTCGCATCGGCGATGGTGAACGGGACGTTGAGCAGGCGCGCCAGCGTCTCGGCCAGCAGGGTCTTGCCCGAGCCGGTCGGGCCAATCAACAGGATGTTGGACTTGGCCAGCTCGACCTCGTCACTCTTCTGCCGCGATTCGATGCGCTTGTAGTGGTTGTAGACGGCGACCGACAGCGCCTTCTTGGCCCGCGTCTGTCCCACCACGTATTGGTCCAGTGAATCGCAGATCTCGCGCGGCTTGGGCAGTTGGGTGTGTCCGGAGGCGGCCTTTTCCTCGAGTTCCTCGCGGATGATATCGTTGCACAACTCGACGCATTCATCGCAGATGAATACGGAGGGGCCCGCGATCAGCTTGCGAACCTCGTGCTGGCTCTTGCCGCAGAACGAGCAGTAGAGGATCTTGCCGCTGTCGCTGGAACGGCCCTGCCGGTTGTCACTCATAGCCTTGAACCTGCCACCGGTAAGTTTGAACGCGCTCGGAGAATAACACAGGCCCTACGCGCCACCGCCCGTGCACGCAAGTGGCGGTACGCAACGGCGTTTTTCGTCTCATGCCGATTTGACGGTATCGACCGGCCGCCGCTCGAGCACCTCGTCAATCAGGCCATAGGCCTTGGCTTCCACGGGGTTCATGAAGCGGTCGCGCTCCAAGTCGGCCTCGATGCGCTCCAGCGGTTGGCCGGTGTGGTCGACGTAGATCTGGTTCAGCCGTTTGCGGATGTACAGGATTTCGCGCGCCTGGATCTCGATATCGGTGGCCTGGCCCTGCGCGCCGCCGGACGGTTGGTGGATCATGACGCGCGAATTCGGCAGCGAGTAGCGCTTGCCTTTGGCGCCGCCGGCCAACAGCAGCGAGCCCATGCTGCAAGCCTGGCCGATGCACATGGTGCTGACGTCCGGCTTGACGAACTGCATGGTGTCGTAAACTGCCAGCCCCGCGGTTACCGCGCCGCCCGGACTGTTGATGTAGAACTGGATGTCCTTGTCCGGGTTCTCGGATTCCAGGAACAGCAGCTGGGCCACGATCAGATTGGCCACGCTGTCGTTGACCTCGCCGACCAGGAACACCACGCGCTCCTTCAGCAGCCGCGAGTAGATGTCGTAGGAGCGCTCGCCGCGGGCGGTCTGCTCGACGACCATGGGCACCAGATTGAGGTTACGGATGGGATCCATGTGTTTGCGTCTCGCAGTGGCAGGGATGGAATGGCTTAGGATACGTTGGGATGCATCACCTCGTCGAAGCTCAGCTCCTGTTGCGTCGTGCGGGCATGATCCGCCACCCACTCGGCAACCTGATCTTCCATGACGCGCGTGCGCAACCCGGACATCATCTGGGGGTCGCCATTGTAAAGTTCAACGACCTTCTCCGGTTCCTCATAAGTCGAGGCGATCACCGCCAGCTGCTCGGCCACGCGCTTGCTGTCGGTCTTGATCTCATGCCGGCGGGCAAGCTCGCCCATGAGCAGCCCGGCGATGATCCGCTTGCGGGCAATCGGCATGGCCGCATCGATCAGCTCGCGGGAAGGCTGCTGGCCTTTCGGTGTGTTTGCCACCGCCAGGCTCTGCGCCTCCGATTGCACCATCAGCCGGGGCACTTCCAGGCTGTCGTAAGCGGTCGCCAGCTTCTCGGCAACTTCACCCTTGAGCCGGGCCATGAGCGTGCCCTTGAGCTCACGTTCCAGGTTGGCTCGGACTTCGTTGCGAAAAGTATCGAGGTTGCCGTCCTCGATGCCAAAAGCCTTGGCAAACGTGGCATCTACCTCAGGCAGCTTCGGCTCCTGCACCTTGATGATGTGCAGGCTGGTCGTGGCCGGTTTGCCGGCCAGTTCCGGGTTGCCAAAATCCGCAGGGAAATCGATGCTGGCCTCGAACTCATCGCCTGCACTGCGATTCGTCAGCGCGTCGTCGAGGGCCTTGAACAGGTTGCCAGAGCCGAGCACGCTGCCGGCACGCTCGAGTCCGTGTGCCGGGAAGCGGTAGTTACCGGCACTTGCGGAGTATTCGAAGGTCACGAAGTCGCCGGTGACCGAAGCCCGCGCGACCTCATCGAAACTGCGCCGCTGCAGTTGCAGCGTCTGCAACATCCTGTCGATGTCCTCATCCGTCACTGATGCCGTGACGCGATGGATCTCCAGTTCGCCGACGTCGACATCGGGCAGCTCGGGCATGATCTCGAACGTTGCCGTATAGGCAATCTCGCCGTCCAGCGGCTTGCCGTCGGTATCGATGGCAGGATTGGCGATAGGCCGCAGGTTTTCCTGTGCCACCGCCTCGCGGAACGTGCTGTCGATCAGGCTCGACAGCACCTCGTTGCGCACCTGCGGCCCAAACCGCTGCTGGATGATCGCCGCCGGTACCTTGCCGGGGCGAAAGCCCTTCAAGCGCACCGTACGCCCCATTTCCGTGATTCGCGTCTTGACCTGCGACTCGTAGCGCTCGGCTGGGAATTTCACCGTGAGCCGGCGCTCGAGTTTGCCCATGTTCTCTACCGAAACCTGCATGACGTCTCCTGGTACCACCGGGTGTTATGTGCCTTCGGCCAGCGCCATGGCGACCACGACCGCATCATCGAATACAACTATGTGTTTGGTGCGAGAGGCGGGACTCGAACCCGCACAGCCGAAACTGCCAGAACCTAAATCTGGTGCGTCTACCAATTCCGCCACTCTCGCTCGTCCGTGTCCCACGCCGGCAAACCGTCAGGCCATCCTCGGCGCGCCGTCCACCTCGAAACCATCGCCGCCGCCGCAAGCCGTGCGCGGCCAGGACCGCACTGCGCAACAACCCGCTATTTTAGAATCGCCCCTCGGCATAGCACAAGCGCGCCGCTCGCCACCGGTGCGAGCGTACGCCCTCGTGTCCAGCGCACGCCATAGGGAACCCGGCGCACGCATCGTGCCGGGCAGGCAAGTCGGTCTGCGAAATAGCCCGAAGCGCGCGTCGCCGCCACCACGCAACCGTGGCTTGGGGCCTGCAGTCAGCCCCTGGTTGACCACAGGTACCAGACCAGCGCCACCACGACGATCAGCACCACCAACCCGGCCAGCCTCTTCCACACCATGGGACCGCGCGAAGGGAGCATTAGTTGCGGGGCCGCGGCGGTGACCGGCTGATCGCCGCCGCGGCTGCGCGCATCGGCGACGCTGCCTTGCTGCGTGATCGCGTTGCGCGCCGCCGCGGCGTTGCTGTCGCTCAGGCGGCCAATCACATAGCGGCGCCGGGCGCGATATTCGTCGCGGGTGATGCGCCCCAGTCGATAGGCCTCGTCCAATACGCACAGGTTCCCGTTGACAGCGTTCTCCTGCCGATTCATTTCAGTTCCCCCAGCACACGGGAGCCGACGTCCTTTTCCGCGGTATCGTTGTCGTCGCGATGGCTGACTACGGTGCCGTTCGAGTGGTAGCTGATGGAACTGCCACCGTGCAACATGGCCTTGCCGACGCTGCCCACCCACCGCGGGACGTTGCCGGCCAGGTTCACCAGGCGCCAGGAGTTCGCCCGGCGCCCGAGTGCGGCGATCGTCCCGTCACTGCCGTCATCGTTGGCCCCGGGCGTAATGCACTTGCCGTCCTGCGCCTGCTTCCAGTCGGCGTTTGCCTGCGGGTCGTCGAGCAGCGCCAGCTGGGTGCGGCGTTGCACTTCAGGTATCGCGCCAAGATCAGCCAGCGCGGCCAGCAGCGCCAGCGTACCCAGCGTGCCCGCCGGGCGTTCGGCGATCAATTCGGCAATGGGTTTCATGCCCATACGGCTTTGATCAGTCCTGAATCCGCACGGTGATCGCGGAGACGTTGTCGCGCGCGGCGCGATTTTGCGCCATGCCCATGAGGCTCTCGGTGAGCTCCTGTGCAGAGCGCCGGCGACGACACTCGGCTTCGATCTCAGCGTCGCTCATTTCCTTGTTGATGCCGTCCGAGCACAGCACGAATTGCATGCCGCGGCGGCAGCCGGCGACCGCCCAATCCACGAACAGCAGGTCCTCGGCACCCACCGCGCGGGTCAGCGCGCCGGCGCCGGGCTCGGGCCGGGATGAGCCCTTCCCGTTGAACTGGGCAACGTTCCCACGCCTGACGCCGACCACATGGTCGGTGGTGATCTGTTCCAGGCGGTCGGCCTCGAAACAATAGGCGCGGCTATCCCCGACCCAGCCGCATAGCATGTAGTCCGGTGCGTGTACAAGCAGTACCACGGTGGAGCCGATGATGTCGACGCCGCGCTCGATAGCCGCATCGATCAGCTCCTGATTGACCTGCACCAAGGCATCCTCGATCGCCTCGATGAAGTCGAATACGCTGCCGCTCCGGGCCAGGGCACCGAGGCGCTCCACGATGAGCTGACTGGCATAGTCGCCCGCCGCATAGCCACCCATGCCGTCGGCCACTACCCACAGGCCAAGGTCGTCGCGCACCAAAATGGCGTCCTCGTTGTGCTGGCGCACCTTGCCGGTGATGGTCTCGCCGGCCGAGTGGTATAGCGTGCCCATGCCGTCACCTCGATGACCGCAAGCGGCCATTGAAACGCGGCGAGCGGCAAGCGGCCTCCCGGCTCGACCGCACACGCCACCTCGTCGCACTGTGGCGGCGCCACGGTGCCCAGGCCGGGTGCCGCACCTGCTGCACCCGGCGGTCCAGCCGGTCAGCGCTCGACTGATCGGTGCAAACGCAAGCGTCCACGTAAAGTAACACTTCGACCGACGCCTGTTTCCCTACGGTTGACATAGCTTAGTCGGAGCCATCGTGCGCCAGCGAGTCGTCCGTCACCTTTGGTAAATATACCCGGGCGCGACGCGGCCCGCGGACCGGCGCGCGGTGATCCGCAGTCGCCGGCAAGCCGTCCGCGCAGTGCCGGCGGGCCTTCAGGACGTATCGCGGGGATGGACCGGAATGTGGTTCCGCAAGGCAAAAAAAACAGACGCCCACGTGGGTGGACGTCTGTTCGATTGGTGGGCCGTGAAAGATTCGAACTTTCGACCAATTGATTAAGAGTCAACTGCTCTACCAACTGAGCTAACGGCCCGATGAACCGGGTTTGCCACTGGACCACTTGAAACTGGGGTGGGTGGAGGGATTCGAACCCACGACAACCGGAATCACAATCCGGGACTCTAACCAACTGAGCTACACCCACCACGAACCTTTGAACTGGTGCGCCAGACAGGACTCGAACCTGTAACCGTCGGCTTAGAAGGCCGATGCTCTATCCGGTTGAGCTACAGGCGCCAACTCTACCGGCGGAACGCAGCTGGTCGGGGTAGAGGGATTCGAACCCCCGACTTTTGCGTCCCAAACGCAACGCTCTACCAGACTGAGCTATACCCCGCTGTGCTTCGGTTCCAATGCCACTGCTGCGCCGGACGCCTCCATTGCCGTGATGTCCGTGTTGCCGTCGACACCCATACTACAACGAGGCGCCGGCAGCCACCTTGCGTCATCGATGAAAAAATGGTGCGCCCGGAGAGATTCGAACTCCCGACCACCTAGTTCGTAGCCAGGTACTCTATCCAACTGAGCTACGGGCGCACTGGTGAAATGTTCTGCCGGACGGGTGGTTGTTGGGGCAACCTTTGCCGGGCGAGAAGCGGAATTATTCAGACTCCGCGTCGCGACGTCAACACCTGATGCGCATAAACCGTCTTTTCGTGTCTCTCCAGACTGGGCCAACGCGACCTGCACCGCGGCTCGTCGGGCAACGCAAACTCTCGTCCACTCGTCAATCAACCATCCAGCCGGCCACGGCTTTGCGTGGCTGGATCACCGACCTTGCCCACCGGCGATCCCGAGTCGCCGCGAGGTGGAGGCGGCGGCGGCACGCTGCGGCCGGCCTGCTCGCGCGTCCAGTCCGCCGGAGGGCCCGGCTCGCGCCCGGCCATGATGTCGTCGATCTGATGTGCATCGATGGTCTCGTATTGCAAGAGCGCTTCGGCCATGACGTGCAGCTTGTCGAGGTTGGCGGTGAGCAACTCGCGGGCGCGGGCATAAGCGTTGTCGAGGATGCCACGCACCACCTCGTCAATCTTGCTCGCGGTCTCGTTGGAGATGCTCTTGTGCTGGGTCACCGAGCGGCCAAGAAAGACCTCGTCCTCGTCCTCGCCATATGTGATCGGGCCCAGCTCGTCGGACAGACCCCACTTGGTCGCCATGTTGCGCGCCATCTTCGTGGCACGCTCGATGTCGTTGGCAGCACCCGTGGTGACCCGGTCGGCGCCAAAGATCAGCTCCTCGGACACGCGCCCGCCATAGAGCGAGCATAGCTGCGACTCGATCGCCACCCGGTTGATGCTGTATTTGTCGCTTTCCGGCAGGTACATGGTCACCCCAAGCGCGCGGCCACGCGGGATGATCGTGACCTTGTAGACGGGGTCGTGCTCCGGCACCAGGCGGCCGACGATGGCATGCCCGGCCTCATGGTAGGCGGTGAGCTTCTTCTCTTCCTCGCTCATTGCCATCGAGCGGCGCTCGGCGCCCATCAGGATCTTGTCCCGCGCCTTGTCCATATGGATCATGCGCACCTCGCGCGCGTTGTCGCGCGCGGCAAACAAGGCTGCCTCGTTGACCAGGTTGGCCAGATCCGCGCCGGAAAAACCCGGGGTACCGCGGGCAATGACCATTGCATCCACGTCGCTGGCAATCGGCACCTTGCGCATGTGCACCTTGAGGATCTGGTCGCGCCCGCGCACATCCGGCAAGCCGACGACCACCTGGCGATCGAAACGACCCGGCCGCAGCAGGGCGGGATCGAGCACGTCGGGGCGGTTGGTGGCGGCAATCACGATGACACCCTCGCTGCCTTCAAAGCCGTCCATTTCCACCAGCAGCGCGTTCAAGGTCTGCTCGCGCTCGTCGTGCCCACCACCCAGGCCGGCACCACGATGGCGCCCCACCGCGTCGATTTCGTCGATGAAGATGATGCAGGGTGCGTGCTTCTTGGCCTGCTCGAACATGTCACGCACACGGCTGGCGCCGACGCCGACGAACATCTCGACGAAATCCGAGCCGGAAATCGAGAAGAACGGTACTTTGGCTTCACCGGCGATCGCCTTGGCCAGCAGGGTCTTGCCGGTCCCTGGCGGGCCCACCATCAGCACGCCGTGCGGAATTTTGCCGCCAAGCTTCTGGAACCGGCCCGGGTCGCGCAGGAACTCGACCAGCTCGCCGACTTCCTCCTTGGCCTCCTCGCAACCCGCCACGTCGCCAAACGTGACCTTGATCTGATCCTCGCCCTGCAGCTTGGCGCGCGAACGGCCAAAGCTCATGGCCCCACGTCCGCCGCCGCCCGACTGCATCTGTCGCATGAACCAGATGAACACGCCGACGATGAGCAACACGGGGAGCCAGCTGATCAGCAGGCCCATGAGCGAGAAACCCTCGGACGGGGTCTGCCGTACCTCGACGCCCTTGTCCTGCATCTGCTTGACCACGCCATTGGTCGAGAAGCCAAGCATCGGCGCCACGGTGCGGAACGGGCTGCCGTCTTTCAACTTGCCGGTGATCGTCGCCGGCTGATCGGCGCTGATGGTCGCCGTGGCCACGCTGCCGTTGTCCACGTTCTGCACGAACGAGCTGTAGGGCAGCTCGGTCGAAGCCGCGTTATGCGGGCTGAAGCTCTGGAACACGGTGAACAGCACCACCGCAATGATGACCCAGAGCAACACGTTTTTCGCAGTCTCGTTCATGCACGGTTCTCGCCGGATGACATCGGAGCGGGCCTGCGACCCGTCGCCAATGCGTACACCTCGCGCGAACGCGCGCGCGAGGCCTTGGGTTTACGCATGGTCACGCTACTGAACCCAGTGCGCAACCCTCGCAGATAATCGTCAAAACCAACTCCCTGGAAGAGTTTGACCAGGAACGACCCACCAGGCCTGAGCCACTGCCGGCTGAAATCCAAGGCCAGCTCCGCCAAGGCCATCGCGCGAATTTGATCTGGCAGCGCCATACCACTCATGTTGGGGGCCATATCCGAGAGAACAAGATCCACCTGTCGGCCGGCGAGCCGCTCTTCCAGCGCCCTTAATACTGCCTGTTCACGGAAATCACCCTGCAGGAAGTCCACCCCGGGAATGTCCTGCATCGGCAACAGGTCCAACGCAAATACGCTACCGGTGGTTCCGAGCTGGCGCCGCACCATCTGCGACCAACCGCCGGGCGCGGCTCCCAGGTCGACGACGACGGCGCCAGGCCGCAATACCCGATCCCGCGTCAGCACCTCCTCCAGCTTATATGCGGCGCGCGAACGCAGGCCCTCGGCTTGCGCCTTCTTCACATATTCGTCGTTGAAGTGTTCACGCAGCCACCCTGCACTGCTCTTGCTGCGGCTCATGATGATCAGTCGTGCGATGGGCGGACAAGGTAAGTGATACGGGAGCATCGCCGGCCAGGAACGCGCCGCCTGCATGGCGCCGCAGTGTCATCTTGCGCTGCAGTGGTGCATGATGTGCGTCTATCCGGCGACCGTCGGCATCACATCATCGCATGACTCTGACTCCCTCACAAAACCGCTACCTGCGGGGGCTTGCGCAACAAACCAAGGCCATGGTCCTGCTCGGCGCCAAGGGTGCGACCGCTGCGGTGCTCAAGGAGCTGGACCTGGCGCTGGAACATCATGAACTGGTGAAAGTGAAGCTTTCCGGCGGCGACAAGACCGAGCGCCTCACCCAGGTGACCGCCTTGACGGCTGGCACTGGTGCCGAGGCGGTGCACCAGCTCGGGCATACCGTGTTGCTGTTCCGGCGCAATCCCGATGCCGCGAAGATCGCGCTGCCCCGCTGATGGAACTCTCGCGCGAACGTCCCGAGGGCATTGTGCTGGTACGCCATGTGGCAGCCGACCACATCGTGCTCGACGACCGCGAGCTGGCATGCAGCTTCCTGCTCGTGCCGGAGCGCGCCATCGAGGACTGGCCGGTGGACGTGGCCGACAAGCTCGATGCGGACCAGGTCGGCCCATTGCTGGACCTGCAACCGGAAGTGGTCTTGCTCGGTACCGGCACCAGACAGATCTTCCCGCCGGCGGAGTTCCTGGCGGGATTCCTGCGCCAGGGCGTCGGTATCGAAGTGATGGACAACTCGGCGGCCGCGCGCACCTACAACCTGATTGCGGGCGAAGGGCGCAAAGTGTTGGCCGCGTTCATCCTGCCCGGCCGGTCGGCGTCCGTGGCCCAGGAGCTTGGACGGTAAGAGCCGCACTGACTCCTGGTATCACCGCGCCGGCAGATAATCCAGGGGATCCACGGGATTGCCATCCTTGCGGATCTGGAAGCCAAGCCCGGTATTTGCCGCGCCGCTCGAGCCCATGGTGGCAATCTGTTGCCCGGCGCTGACCCGCTGTCCTTCCTTCACGAGGCGCCTGGCATTGTGCGCGTAGGCCGAGAGCAGGCTGTCGCTGTGCTTGATGATCACTAGCTCGCCGTAGCCGACCAGGCCATTGCCGCTGTACACCACCACCCCGTCGGCAGCAGCACGTACCGCCGAGCCGGAGCTGCCGGCAATTTCAATCCCGGGGATCGCTGCGTCACTCTGGAAGCGCTTCACCACGTTGCCGTCGGCCGGCCAGCGCCACGTCAACCCGCCCGCCGTACGTACGACGGCCTTGGGAACCGGCGCGGCGGCAGCCTTGACGTCATCCGGTGATGGCGACGGGGGTGCCATGCCAGCCACCGGCACGCTGCTGGCGGCCCCGGCCGGGTTGCTGGTCGCCGCTGCTGCTGCCAGGGGTGGCGTCGGCGGCGCGTGCTCCGCGCCTGGGCCGGTCGTTGCCACCCCGGCGGTAGAAGGCGCTGACGGCGCCGGCACGGTCTCGAACAAGCCAGTGGCGGGCGCCGGCGCTGTCGGACGCGCGGCTGCGGCCGCCGGGACTGAAGCTACCGTGGGCGCCCCGGGCGTGGTCGATGTTGCCGGCGGCGACAAGCGCAGGCGTTGCCCGGGCCAGATGGTGTAAGGCGCGGCAATCTGGTTCCACTGCGCGAGACTGCGAAAATCCACCGCATTGCGGAAAGCGATGGAATACAGCGTGTCACCCGTGCGCACCGTGTAGACGCCACCCCGAACCGGCGCGTGCGCCGCGGCAGCAGTCTG
The DNA here is from genome assembly GCF_058781105.1 of Rhodanobacter sp. FW510-R10. Taxonomy (NCBI): domain Bacteria; kingdom Pseudomonadati; phylum Pseudomonadota; class Gammaproteobacteria; order Lysobacterales; family Rhodanobacteraceae; genus Rhodanobacter; species Rhodanobacter sp. FW510-R10. Next base: position 2,742,951 of record NZ_JBYSWL010000001.1, read on the forward strand.
ACCCACCCCCGGAGCCGGTTCGATCAGCACTGAACTGCGCATGGTGCCGCACGCGGCAAGCAGGAGCGCGGCGCACAGCGCAACCACATGGGGGACGTACCGGGGCATGGTCGACAGCATACCGGTGCGTTGGACAAATTTCATGACGCCTCGCTGCCGCATTCAGCGCAACAGCAGCCACAGCGCCAGGATGGCCAGCAGGCCCAGGGCAATCCAGCCGATCCATTCAATGTTCTGCCGCAGCACGCGTTCGGCGCGGTCACCCAACCACCGCACCAACAATGCCAGCAGCCACACCCGCTTGCCACGCCCGACGGCGATGCAAGCCAGGAAGGGACCGATCGGCACGCCGACGATGCCGGCCGCCCAGGTCACCAGCTTCATCGGGATCACCGGTTGCAACGCCGCCAGGGTCAAGGCCACCAGCATGGTCAGCCAGTGCTGTTGCATGTCCTGTTGCAGGGTGGCCACCCAACTGGCAATGACGGCCTGCACGTGCGCGCTGAACAGGGGTCTGATCGCCTCGTACGCCCAATGCCCAAGCGCGTAACCAACCAGCGCACCAAGCAGCGAGAACAACAGGGACATGTTGGCGTAGAAGAACGCCTTCGCCCGCCGGGCCAGCATCATCGGTGCCAGCATCACCTCCGGCATGACCGGAAAGATGAACGCCTCGACGAAACTCAAGCCGCACAGGTAGTACAGCGCCCGGGGATCGCTCGCCCACGCCAACGCGCGGGCATAGCCTTTGGCAAACACCTGCATTAACCGATCCCGCCAAGCAACGGCACGAAACTCACGGCACCGAGCTCCTCCAGGTCGAAATCGCCATGCCCGTCACCGCGCATACGGATCAGGGTCTGCCGGCTCGGCGAACCGACTGGCGCGACCAGTACGCCGGTGGGAGTCAGCTGGTCGAGGACGCGACTCGGCACGGTATCGCCGGCAGCGGTCAGGATGATGCCATCGAACGGAGCCTCGTCGGGCCAGCCGAGCTTGCCATCATCGTGCCGGCTGCGCAGGTTGGTCAGCCCGAGCTGACGGAAGCGCCGCCGCGCCTGACGCAACAGCTCCTCGATGCGCTCGACGGTGAACACCTCCGGGATCAACGCCGCCAATACCGCCGCCTGGTAGCCCGACCCGGTGCCGATCTCCAGCACCCGCTGCGGCACGCCAAATTCCAGCAAGGCTTCGGTCATGCGGGCCACGACCCAAGGCTGGGAGATGGTCTGGCCATGACCAATCGGCAAGGCAGTGTTCTCGTAAGCCCGCGCGTGCAGCGCTTGGTCGATGAAATGGTGCCGCGGCAGGTTGCGCATGACGTCGATGACCCGCGGGTCGGCAATGCCGGACTCGCGCAGCACGGCGGCCAACTGGTCGCGGGCCCGCTGCGAGGTGAGACCCGCTCCGCGCAGCTGCGCCGGAGGCAAGGGGTAGGCGCCATTCATGGCTGCCTCGATCCAGCTGTCGTGCGCTTGGTCAGCATGTCGTCGCGCAGACCCTGCATCCAGCTGCTGACCTTCTCCAACGCCTGGACCCGGGTCAGGTCGACGTGGATTGGGGTGACCGAAACGAAACCACGGCGCACGGCATTGAAATCGGTACCCGGACTGGCATCGTCCACCTCGCCAGCCGGACCGATCCACCAGATGGGACGGCCCCGCGGATCGGTCTGCTGGATCGAGGGCTCCGAGCGCCGCCGCCGTCCCAGGCGGGTCACCTCGAAGCCATGGATCTCGCTCCATGGCCGATCCGGCACGTTCACGTTGAGAATGGTGTCGGCAGGCAGCGGGTCAACCAGCAGACGCTGCATCAGCAGCAGCACCGCCTCGGCCGCCGAGTCGTAGTGCTCGCCAACATGGTCGGCGGTGACCAGTGAAACGGCGATGGCCGGCAGGCCGAGGAAGCGTCCCTCCATGGCCGCCGACACCGTGCCCGAATAAATCACGTCATCGCCGAGATTGGCCGAGTTGTTGATGCCGGACACGACCATGTCGGGCTCCTTTTCCAGCAGGCCTGCCAATGCCAGGTGCACGCAATCGGTCGGCGTCCCGGCCACGCAGAAATAGCCGTTGCTCATCGGCAGTACGCGCAAGGGCACATCCAGCGTCAGCGAATTGCTGGCGCCGGAGCGGTCGCGATCCGGGGCGACCACGGTGACGTTCGCGACCGCACTCAGGCGCTCGGCGAGCACGTGGATGCCCGGTGCGTCCACGCCGTCGTCATTGCTGACCAGGACTCGCATGTTGCTCCGCCAGAGGGAAACACGCACACGCCAGGCAAGAGCTGCATCGACCCGGGTGTGCTGCAAGCAGCAGTCTACTCGACGCGGTGCGCAGAAGCACTCCGCGGCTGGGCAGACGGCCAGCAGGCCACCCCAATTACCCGCCGGCAGAGCCCACCTTAGCCGGCCACTCCCTTCATTTCAGCAGCTCGCGCACCACCACCGTGGCGTAACTGCCAGCGGGCAGTTCGAAGGCCAGCTCCAACGTACCAGGATCCGGCCAGCGCCAGTGCAAGTCGCGCGGCAGCAGACGCAGCGGGCGGCGATCGTGACGCATGCGTGCGGCTGCCAGACCAGCGACCAGGTCCGCATGCGTCGCGGCGATGCCGCGCTCCAACGCACCAACCGCATCCGCGCTGGGTGGCTCGCCCTCGCCCCACAGCGGCCCGGAGGGTGCGATGTCGGTGCTGGCCAGGCGCGCCGCCAGGGCCGGGGTGAACGCTTCGGGCCCAAACCACGAATGCGAACCCGCCAGGGCCCAGATCTCCCCGTCCATGGCCTGGTTCCAGTTGCCCAATCCGACCCGCGCAGCCAGCACCTCGTTGAAGATCTGCGAACGCGCCGCCGACAGCAGCAAGGAGCGCATCCCGCGCCTCACGCGGCGGCCGGCAAACATCGCCCTGGCCTGCTCGAGGTTCCTGCCAGTGAGGCCAAAGCGCTGCTCGCCGAAGTAGTTCGGCACGCCGCCACTGCCAATCCGCGCCAGGACCTCGTCCGCGCGCTGGCGGTCGCCCTGCACCTCGCGCAGCCGCAGCGCGAAGCGGTTGCCGCGCAGGGCACCGCGCTTGAGCTTGCGCCCATGCCGCCTGACCTCAAGCAGGCTCACGCCCTCGGCGACAAAGTGCGACCAGTCTGGATCGGCCTTGCCCGGCAGGTGCAGCGAAAAGGCTTGACGGGTGATCGCGTGGCGATCCTTCAAGCCAGCATAACCAACGTCCGCCACCGGGATGCCACAAAACGCGGCCAATTGCCGGGCGACCCATTCGGTATTGGCATCGCGTTTCTCCACCCACAGCCAAGCGTGCTCGCCGCTACCGTCCGCAACGGCGCCCGGCAGCTCCTCGACCATGAAATCCTCGGGCTGGGCGCGCAAGATGGCCTGCAGCGGCGGCGGGCCATAGGCACGCGGCAACTCGGACGGCGCCTCGGCGCCGCTCACGGACTCGCCGTCGGCCAGCTCGCTCACGCCACCTCCAGCAGCACGCTCGCCTGGGCGGCAATGCCCTCGCCGCGACCGAGGAAGCCGAGACCCTCGGTGGTGGTGGCCTTGACGCTGATGCGCTCGATGGTCACCTCGAGATCGCGTGCCAGTCCTTCGCGCATGCGCAGCACATGCGGGGCGATGCGCGGCGCCTGGGCCATGACCGTGACATCGGCGTTGCCAAGGACGTGGCCGTGCTCGCGCATCAAGGCCCGAGCCTGGCGCAGGAAGATGCGGCTGTCGGCCTGTCGCCAGCGCTCCTCATCCGGCGGAAAATGCGTGCCCAGGTCACCGAGCGCCAGGGCGCCGAAAATGGCATCACACAAGGCGTGGATGACCACGTCGCCATCCGAGTGCGCGACCAGCCCGTAGCCATGCGCAATGCGCACACCACCCAGCATCACAAACGTGCCCGGTCCGCAGCGGTGGACGTCGAAACCCGTTCCTATGCGCATCCTGCCGTCCTCGTCAGCAGGAACTCCGCCAGCGCAAAGTCCTCGCGGGTGGTGACCTTGAGATTGTCCGGCGCACCTTCGACCAGCATGGGCGCATAACCGGCCAGTTCCATGGCCATGGCTTCGTCACTGACCGCGACTCCGGCTTCGGCTGCCGCAGCCAGCGCGGCGGCCAGCGCGGCGCGCCGGAACAGTTGCGGGGTCAATGCCCGCCAGTAATGCTCGCGCGGCTCGGTGCGAGCGCTGCGCTGCCGCGAATCGGCTACCTTGAGGGTATCGCGTACGGGCGTGGCCAGCAGGCCACCGTCGGCGCGGCTGGCCTGCTCCAGCAGGCGCGTCACGTCCGCTGCACGCACACAGGGCCGGGCCGCATCATGCACGAGGACAAAATCATTCCCGGCCACCTCGGGCGGCAAGGCGGCCAGTCCGGACCGTACCGAAGCGGCGCGGGTGGCGCCGCCGGTCGCTGTCAATATCGGCTTGCCCGAGAGTTCGTGCCAGCCGGGCCAGCGCCGGTCGCCCTCGCCCAACACCACCAGCAAGCCGGTAATCCCGGGATGATTGGCCAGGCGTCGCAAGGTGTGCCAGATCAGGGGCTGGCCGGCCAGCGGCAGATACTGCTTGGGACGCGCATTCCCCACTCGGCTGCCGCGACCCGCCGCTGGTACCACGCACCAAAGAGGCCGCACGTTCACGGCCGGCTGGAAGGCGTGGCGGGCGGTGGTGGCGGCAACACGCTGGCGGCGCCGGCTGGGCGTTCGACTACCTGGTAGAACAACTCTCCGGGCTTGATCAGCCCCAGCTCGGTGCGTGCGCGGGCTTCGATGGCCTGGTCACCATGCTTCAGGTCGAACACGTCGGCGGCCATGGCTTGATTGCGCTGTTGCAGCCTCTGGTTTTCCAGCGCCTGCTTGTTCACGCTGGCGCGCAGGCCGTCGACCACCTGCATGCTGCCGTTGCCGGTCCAGATCTTGACCTGCAACGCCACCAGCATGACCAGCAAGATGAGGGCAATCCAGCGCAGCATCGCGTGGTGCTCTCCACACTCAACCGGGCAGGCGCCGCAGGTTTGGAAACGCCTGGCGACCAGCGAAGCTGGCCTTGCTGCCAAGCTGCTCCTCGATACGCAACAACTGGTTGTACTTCGCCACCCGGTCCGTGCGGCACAGCGACCCGGTCTTGATCTGGGTGGCCGTGGTGGCTACCGCCAGGTCGGCGATGGTGGTGTCACCGGTTTCGCCGGAACGATGCGAGATGACCGCCGCATAACTCGCGGCATCGGCCATGCTGATGGTCTCAAGTGTCTCCGAGAGCGTGCCGATCTGGTTCAGCTTGACCAGGATGGCGTTCGCGATGTGCTTGCTGATGCCTTCGCGGAAAATCGCCGGGTTCGTGACGAACAAGTCATCACCGACGATTTGCACCCGCTCACCCAGCGCGTCGGTGAGCAGTTTCCAGCCCTCCCAGTCGCCTTCGGCCATGCCATCCTCGATGCTCACGATCGGATACTGCTGGGTCCAGCCGACGAGCAGGTCGGCAAACTGGGCCGAGCTGTATTTGCGCCCTTCGCCGGCCAGCGAGTACTTGCCGTCGACATGAAACTCCGAGCTGGCCGCGTCCAAACCGATCAGCACGTCGCTCCCCGCCTTGTAGCCGGCCTGATGCACCGCCTCGAGGATGGTGTCGATGGCCTCGACGTTCGAGCGCAGGTGCGGTGCAAAGCCACCCTCGTCACCGACCGCAGTGCCCAGACCACGCCCGTGCAGTACGCCCTTCAAGGCATGAAATACTTCCACGCCGACGCGCAATGCCTCGGAAAAGGTGGGCAGGCCCACGGGCAGGATGAGAAATTCCTGCACGTCGATGTTGTTGTCGGCATGTACGCCGCCGTTGATGATGTTCATCATCGGCAGGGGGAGAGTTGGCGCGCTTGGACGTCGCCCGATCGGTGACGGCTGTGCCGGCGAGCGCCCAGCCAAGGAAGGCTGGGCAGGGCTTTCCCCAGCCGACGCGGTTGCGCCAGGGATGGCAACCGCGTCCAAGGTAGAGAGGTACGACCACAACGGTTCGTCGCGGGCGGCCGCCACGGCGTGGGCTGCGGCCAGCGACACCGCGAGCAAGGCATTGGCGCCCAGCCGGCCCTTGTTCGGCGTTCCGTCCAGTGCGATCAGCTTGGCGTCGAGCCCCCGCTGGTCGGCGGCGTCGAAACCACGCAACGCATCGGCAATGGTGATGTTGACATTCGCCACCGCCTTGCGCACGCCCTTGCCACCGTAACGCGCGGCATCGCCGTCGCGCAGTTCCACGGCCTCGCGCGAACCGGTGGAAGCGCCGCTCGGCACCGCGGCCCGGCCAAAGCCGCCGCCATCCAGCGCGACCTCGGCTTCCAGGGTGGGATTGCCGCGTGAATCAAGGATCTCGCGGGCGTGGATGCGGGTGATTGTGGTGGTCATGGCCTTCCGTCAGTTCAGTGGTGTCTGTGCGCACGTGGAGCACGTGGGAGCCCACGCCTCACGTCGACAGGCTATTCTCGAGGAAGCCGCGGCGCTTGGTTACCGCATCGAGCTCCAGCAAGGTTTCCAGCAAGCCCTCCATCCTTCCCAGGGGCCAGGAGTTCGGTCCGTCACTCAGCGCATGTTCGGGGTCCGGGTGCGTCTCGGCAAACAGGCCGGACACACCGGCCGCCACCGCCGCCCGCGCCAGTACCGGCACGAACTCGCGCTGGCCGCCGGAGCGCGCGCCCTGGCCGCCCGGCAATTGCACGGAATGGGTGGCGTCGAACACCACCGGGCAACCGGTCTGGCGCATGACGCTCAGCGAGCGCATGTCCGAGACCAGGTTGTTGTAGCCGAAGCTCGCGCCGCGCTCGCACACCATGATGGCGTCGTTGCCGACCGCCTTGGCCTTGGCCACCACGTGCTGCATGTCCCAGGGCGCCAGGAACTGCCCCTTCTTGATGTTCACCGGTCGGCCGGCGCGCGCGACCTTGTGGATGAAGTCGGTCTGGCGGCACAGGAACGCCGGTGTCTGCAGCACGTCGACCACCGCGGCGACCTCGTCCATCGGCGTGTATTCGTGCACGTCGGTGAGCACGGGCACGTCGATCTGCCGGCGCACTTCGCCCAGGATGCGCAGGCCCTGCTCCACCCCGAGGCCGCGAAAGCTTTCGCCCGAGGAGCGATTGGCCTTGTCGAAGCTGGACTTGAAGATGAAATGCATGCCGAGCCGGCTGGTGATTTCCTTGAGCTGGCCGGCGACGTCGAGCTGCAACTGCTCGGACTCGACCACGCACGGGCCAGCAATCAGGAACAGCGGATGCTCAAGGCCGACCTCAAAGCCGCACAGCTTCATGGATGCACCGCAAGACGGAATCCGCACCGCGGCTCCTGCTCGCGGACTGCGGACATCCGCCAGGAAGACATCACGAAACCACCCTGACGGCTGCCAACGCCGGCGCCTCGCGCACCGCCTGGTACTCACGCGCGGCCTGCACGAAGCCGCTGAACAGCGGATGGCCGTCGCGCGGCGTGGAGGTGAATTCCGGATGCGCCTGGCAGGCCAGGAACCACGGGTGCTTGGCGCGTGGCAACTCGATCATCTCCACCAGCAAGCCATCCATGGAAACCCCGGAAATCACCAGTCCCAGGTCCTCGAATTGCTGCCGATAGCGGTTGTTGAACTCATAGCGGTGGCGGTGGCGCTCGCGGATCACATCCTGGCCGTAAAGCTCGCGCGCCAGCGTTCCTGGCGCCAAGCGGCACTCCTGTGAACCGAGGCGCATGGTTCCGCCCAGGTCGGAGCCGTCATGGCGCTGCTCGACCGCCCCGTCACTCGTGGTCCATTCGGTGATCAAGGCAATGACCGGGTCCTTGGCGTTGCGGTCGTTCTCGGTGGAATTGGCATCGCGCAGCCCGACGACATTGCGCGCGAACTCCACCACCGCGGCATGCATGCCGTAGCAGATGCCGAAATACGGCACGCCGTGCTCGCGCGCGTAGCCGGCTGCCGCCACCTTGCCCTCGAAGCCACGCTTGCCGAAGCCGCCGGGAACCAGGATCGCGTCGATGCCCGCCAGCACCTTGGCTGCGCCTTCGGACTCGATCTGCTCGGCGTCGATCCAGTGCACGTCGACCCGGGTCGAGCGCGCGATGCCACCGTGGCGCAAGGCCTCGCCCAGCGACTTGTAGGCATCCTTGTGTTCGACGTACTTGCCGACAATGGCGACGCTGACCGCGGCCTTCGGGTGTTCCATGGCGTCGACGGCACGCTGCCAGCTGGAGAGATCCGCCGGGCGCGCGGCCAGGCCGAGCTGCCTCACCACGATGTCATCCAGGCCCTGCTGGTGCAGCCACAATGGCTGCTTGTAGATGATGTCGACATCGGCAGCGCTGATCACCGCCTCTTCCGGCACGTTGGTGAACAACGCGATCTTGCGCCGCTCGCCCTCGGGCAACGGCTCTTCGCAGCGGCACAGCAGGATGTCGGGCTGGATACCGATAGAACGCAGCTCCTTCACCGAGTGCTGGGTCGGCTTGGTCTTGATCTCTCCCGCCGCCTTGATGTACGGCACCAGGGTCAGATGCATGAACAGGACCTTTTGCGCGCCATGCTCGATGCGCAACTGGCGGATCGCCTCCAGGAACGGCTGCGATTCAATGTCGCCCACCGTGCCGCCAATCTCCACCAGGGCCACGTCGAAACCGCGCGTGGCCTCATGGATGCAACGCTTGATCTCGTCGGTGATGTGCGGGATCACCTGCACGGTGGCGCCCAGGTAATCGCCGCGCCGCTCCTTGCGGATGACGTTCTCGTAGATCTTGCCGGTGGTGATCGAGTTCTTGCCGCTCAGCCGCGTGCGCACGAAACGCTCGTAGTGGCCGAGGTCGAGATCGGTCTCGGCGCCATCGTCGGTGACATACACCTCGCCGTGCTGGAACGGGCTCATGGTGCCCGGATCAACGTTGATGTACGGGTCGAGCTTCATCATGGTGACGGCGAGGCCGCGGGCCTCGAGGATGGCCGCCAGTGAAGCCGAAGCAATGCCCTTGCCGAGCGAGGAAACCACGCCACCAGTGACGAAGATCAGGGGAGTCATGAACATCTGCCATGCGCGAAACTGGCATTTTAGCGGCAGTTTCCTTTCCCTGCGCGGAACGCGTGACAAACGCCGGCTCTGCTAGCATTTTTTCCATGGAGACTTCTGTTCCCGAGCGGCTTGCCACCTTGCGCGCCACCATGCGACAACATGGCGTCGATGCGCTGCTCATTCCCGCCGCCGATCCGCACCTCTCCGAATACCTGCCGGCGCACTGGCAGGCACGACAGTGGTATTCGGGCTTCGACGGTTCCGCCGGCAGCCTCGTGGTGACGGCTGGCGAGGCGGCGCTCTGGACCGATTCGCGCTACTTCGCGCAGGCCGAGCAGCAGCTGGCGGGCAGCGGTATCGCCCTGGTGAAGCAGGGTCTACCCGACAGCATCGAGCAGGTGGCGTGGCTGCAGGCGCGGCTTCGCGCCGCGCAAGTCCTCGCCGTCGCCGGCGACAGCATCGCGCTTTCCGCGCGGCACGACCTGCAGGACGCCCTGTGCACACATGGACTGGCGCTGCGCAGTGATCTCGACCTCGCCGGCGAGGCCTGGAGCGGGCGCCCGCCCCTGCCCACGTCGCCTGTCGTGGCGCATGACCCGAAGTATGTTGACCAGTCGCGCGCCGACAAGCTGGACCAACTACGCGAGGCGCTGCGCGAGCAAGGCGTGCGCTGGCATCTCGTGTCCAGCCTGGACGACATTGCCTGGCTGCTCAACCTGCGCGGCAGCGACGTGGAATGCAATCCAGTCTTCCTCGCCCACTTGTTGGTGGACGACGCTGCGCAGGCGACCTTGTTCGTGGGTGCGGGCAAGATCAAAGCCGACCTGCAGGCGGCCTTGGCGGCCGACGGTGTGGCGCTGGCCGACTACGCGGCGGTCGGCCCGACGCTGCGGGCACTTGACACGCCCGCCAGCATCCTGTTCGACCCCGCGAGGGTCTGCAGCGCGGTGGCGGCGTGCATTCCGCCACAAATGCGATGCATCGAGGCGGCCAATCCCAGCACTGCACGCAAGGCCATCAAGAGCCCGGCGGAAATCGACCACATCCGCCACGTCATGCGCCGCGACGGCGCCGCCCTGGTGCGCGCGTTCTGCCGCCTGGAGCAACGCCTGGCCACCGGCACGGCGACCAGCGAGCTGGACGTGGACAGCCTGTTGCACGAGGAGCGCGCCCGGCAGCCCGCCTGGGTCGGCGAGAGTTTCCCCACCATTGCCGCCTACCAGGCGAACGCCGCCTTGCCGCATTACCGCGCGACGCCCGAAAAGCATCGCCAGCTGGAGTGCCGCGGTCTGCTGCTCGTCGATTCTGGTGGCCAGTATCTCGGCGGCACCACCGACATCACCCGCGTCCTCGCCCTCGGCGAAACCACCCCGGAGCAGCGGCGCGACGCCACCTTGGTGCTCAAGGGCATGATCGCGCTCTCGCGCACGCAATTCCCGGAAGGCGCCAGCGGCCCGCAGCTGGATGCGCTGGCGCGCATCCCGCTATGGGAGTGGGGCCTGGACTACGGCCACGGCACCGGTCACGGCGTCGGCTACTTTCTCAATGTGCACGAAGGCCCGCATGGCATCCGGCCACCGCGTCCTGGCGTCGCCCTGGTGCCGCTGCAGGCAGGCATGCTCACGTCCATCGAACCCGGCGTGTACAAGCCGGGGCGACACGGCATCCGGCACGAAAACCTGACCGTCGTGGTTCCTGTCCAGCGCACCGAGTTCGGCGTCTTCCTGGCGTTTGAGACCCTGACCTTGTGTCCCTTCGACCGCCGCGCGCTGGAGCCCGCCCTGCTTGGGGTGGAGGAACGCGCCTGGCTGAACGACTATCACATGCGCGTGCGCGCCGCCCTCGCACCGCTGCTGGATGGCGAGCCGCTGGCCTGGCTGGAAGCGCATTGCGCACCGCTCTAGGCGACCGGCCACACGCTGCATCGTCGCTTGTCCGCAGCGGGCAACCAGCCGCCAGGCGGTTGCCCGTCCGGCTTCAGCGGAAGTGCTTGGCACCCACCTCGACAGTTTCGGGGTGCATGAAATACTCGTGCAGGTATTTCTCGCCCTCGTCGCAAAACGCGGTGACCACGGTCTTGAGCTCGGGGAAATTTTCCCGGATGCGCTTGGCCGCAATCAGGTGAGCGCCCGAACTCGGACCGCAGAACAGGCCGTAGGTGCGGGCCAGGCGCTTCATCTCGGTGACCGCGTCGGTGCTGGACACGCTCAGGATCTCGTTGATGAGCGAAGCGTGACGCTGGAAGATGCCTGGCACGAAGCCGTCGGAAATACCTTCGATGTTGTGGGTGGCAATCTCCCCGCACAGGATGGTGCAGGACTCGGACGGCTCCATGGCAAACAGCCGCACGTTCGGGTTCACGGCGCGAAACGCCTGGCCGGTGCCGATCAGGGTACCGCCGGTGCCCACGCCGAGCACCAGGGCGTCGGGCAGCTGGCCGGGCGGCAGCTGGGAGAGGATTTCCGGGCCGAAGACCTCGCGGTTCTCCTCCACGTTCCATTCCGATTCGAACTGGCTGGGTGCGAAATACCCTGGCTGCTGCCCGAGCTCACGGGCGCGGTTGAGCGCCTCGTTGACGTGGAAGTTGCCGCAGAACAGCACCTCGGCACCAAACGCGCGGGAAATTGCGACACGCTCGCTCGACATGCCCTCGGGCATCACCACCAGCATGCGATAGCCCTTGACCGCAGCCACCATGGACAAGGCATTGCCGGTGTTGCCGCTGGTCGCTTCGACGATGGTGTCGCCAGGCTTCAACAGCCCTTCCTGTTCGGCCTTCTCGATCATGTATTTGGCGATGCGCGCCTTGATCGAGCCGGACGGATTCAGGAATTCGAGCTTCGCGTAGACCCCCTCGAGGTGCAGCAGCGGCGTATCGCCCACGGCGTCGAGGATGTTGGCGGAGACTGAGGTGTAGCGTGTGGCCATGCGCTGTTACTCCCCTCGGGGATGGGTGGTGGCGGGATGGCGCCGCGAATGCGCGCCGGTGCCCGGCAGTTTACGCGGAGCAGCCCGGTTGTTCACGCTGTGGACGATCCAGGGGCGACCGATGCAGCACTGGCCGGGATGGTTTCCGGTCAGCCGGTGCTCTTGATCGTGCCGGCTTCGGGGTGCGCATGCTGCATGACGTCGATCGCCAGCGCCGAATGCGCATAGGCGGCGCCAGCGCGCATTTCCGATGCCACCCAGATCGCTTCCATGATCTGCTGCTCGGTTGCGCCGTGCTTCAAGGCCTCGGCAGTATGGCCCTTGATGCAATACGGGCACTGGGTCGTGTGCGCCACGGCCACGGCGATGAGTTGTTTGGTGACATTCGGCAGAGCGCCATCGGCGAACACGGCGGCGCTGAACGCCTTGAACGCCTTCAGCGGCTCCGGCGCGAGCTCACGGCGCTTGCGCGCAATGTCGACGGTGGCTTGGGGGTACATGGGTGCATCCATAACGTTCTCCTTGGTTGCCCAGCCATCGCCGCAGGCGCCGCGCGCGCTGCTGTCCGGCTGAGTGTCTAGTGTCCCACTTCGCAACTGGGTAGGCGTTGACCCAGAGCAGCGGTCGGCGCCGAAGCTTCCTGCAGCCGCCGCGCGCGCAAGCCGCCGCGGGTACCCGGCAGGACAGCGCCGCCGCAGCGCCACGCACGGTTACAATCCGAGATTGTTGCGCTCGAGCACCCGTTCTGCGCGATAGCTGGAACGCACCAGCGGGCCGGCCACCGCCTCCAGGAAACCCATGTCCAAAGCCAGCTGCCGATAGGCGTCGAACTGCTGCGGAGTGACGAAGCGCTGCACCGGCAAGTGGTTGGGACTGGGGCGCATGTACTGGCCCATGGTCACCACGTCCACGTCCGCATCGCGGATGTCGTGCAGCGTGCGCTCAATCTCCGCGTCGGTTTCGCCCAGGCCCAGCATCAGGCTGGTCTTGGTCAGCGTCTTCGGTGCATGGCGCTTGGCGAAGCGCAGGACACCCAGCGTCCGCGCATAGCCGGCCCGTGGATCACGCACTGGATGGGTCAGGCGCTCGACCGTCTCCAGGTTCTGCGCATAAGTCACCAAGCCCGCGTCCAGTACCTTGGCCACTGCCTCCAGGTTGCCGGCGAAATCCGGTGTCAAGGCTTCCACCGCAGCGCTCGGCACCATCTCGTGGATAGCCGTGATGCAGGCGGCATAGTGTGCCGCACCGCCGTCCGCCAGGTCGTCGCGATCAACCGAGGTCAACACCACATACTGCAGGTTCATCAGGCGCACGGCGTCGGCGACCTGCATTGGCTCAAGCGGATCCAGCCAGCCATTGGGGTTGCCGGTGCTGACCGAGCAGAACCTGCAGGCTCGGGTGCACACCGAACCCATCAGCATCAGCGTTGCCGTTCCGCGGCCCCAACATTCGGCGATGTTGGGGCACTTCGACTCGGCGCATACCGTGCTCAGGTGATGACTGCGCACGATGCTGCGGACGTCTTCGTATTGCGCGCCACTGGGCAGCTTGACCCGCAGCCACGGTGGCTTGTGGCCGACATCGGGAACCGCGCTCAGGGCATTGGTCTTGATACCGCCCTTGATCGCCCGGGTACCCTGCGGGCTGACAAACTTGGTCCCGTCCGCGACTCGTTCTGGCCGTCCATTCGCACTGCTACCGTCACTTGCCATCTGCGCACGATCTCCTGGTCGCCGGCAACGTCAGTTGCCCGCAATCTCTCTACACGTGGTAGGCACGCCTGCAGCGCAAACCAGTAAAACAACCGCAAACCCGGCCAAACTCAACCGCGCTTGGGTGGAACCAGCCTGAGCTTGACTGGCGCATGGGCGTAACTGCGGCAAAGCATACGCTCGATCTCCCCGGGCGCCAATGGATAGGCGTAGAGGTAGCCCTGGCCCTCGGCGCAGCCGGCGCGTGCCAGAAACTCATGTTGCGCCTCGTTCTCGATGCCCTCGGCAATAGTGCTGAGGCCCAGGCTTTGCGCCATGGCCAGCATGGCCATGGCAATGGCCACGTCGTTCTGATTTTCCGGCAACCCGGTGACGAACGAGCGGTCAATTTTCAAATGGGCCACGGCCGGGAGCTTGAGATAGGACATGGAGCTGTAGCCGGTCCCGAAGTCGTCGATCGCCACACCGATACCGAGCCCCGCCAACACCTCCATGGTGCGCGTCACATCGTCGCCCAGGCTGAGCATCGCGCCTTCGGTGATTTCCAGCACCAAGCGCGTCGCCTCCACGTGGGTGCTTTGCAGCGAGCGGGTCACGCGTTCGAGGAATGCTGGATGGCCAAACCAGCGGGCCGAGGTATTCACCGCCACGCGGATCGGTGGCACGCCGGCGCGATTCCATTTCTGGATCTGCCGGCAGGCGGTGTGCAGTACCCATTCGTCAATGCGCCGGATCAGGCCCAGGCTTTCGGCCACCGGGATGAACTCGGAGGGCATGATCTCCCCGCGTTCCGGATGCTGCCAGCGCAGCAGCGCCTCCACGGCCACGATGCGGCCGGTGCACAACTCCACGCTCGGCTGGTAGACGAGATGGAATTCGTCGTTGGCCAGCGCCTGGCGCAACTCGGCCGCCAATTGCAGACGCTTGCGCTGGCTGGTGTGCATCATTGGGGTGTAGAAGCGCACCGCGTTGCGCTCCTCGGTCTTGGCCGTGTACATGGCCGCGTCCGCATTGGCGATCAGGGTCGCCGGATCGGCGCCATCCAGCGGATAGCCGGCGACGCCAATGCTGGCGCTGAGCGCGACCTCGCACTCATCCACCTGCAGCGGTTCGGACAGGGCGGCCAGCAACCGGTTCGCCACCGAGCGCACGTCCTCGCGGATATCCACCTCGCGGATAAGCACGGTGAACTCGTCACCGCCAATGCGCCCGACCAGGTCGCGGGTGGAAAGCTCCCGGCCGATGCGTTCGGCCACCTTGATCAGCAAGCGGTCGCCAACGGCGTGGCTATAGCTGTCGTTGACGATCTTGAACGCATCCAAGTCGATGAACAAGACGACCGTGGCGCAACGCTTGGTGGCGGCCACGGCAATGGCCTCCGCGCAATGCCGCTCGAACTCGGCACGGTTGACCAGGCCGGTCAGCGGGTCATGCCGGGCCAGGTGCTCGAGGTATTGCTCGTTCGCCTTGCTGGCGTAGATATTGGTGAACACCGCCACGAAGTGCTGTACCTGGCCGTCGGCGTCGCGGATGGCACTGATGCTCAGGCGTTCGGGATAGTGGCTGCCATCCTGGCGCTGGCTGATCACTTCGCCGGCCCAGTTGTTGCCGGCGGCAATCGCGTCCCAGATCGACAGCGGCAGTGTACTGCCGTCCGTCAAGGTACGGTAGGCGTCGATGCGCGTGCCCAACAGCGCCGCAGTGGAAAAGCCGGTGATATGGAACTGCGCGGCATTGGCTGAAATCACGCGCCGGTCCGCATCGGCAATGAGCACGCCTTCGGCAATGCTGGCCAAGGCCTCGGCGGCAATGCGCCGCTCGCTCTCCCTGGCCACGCGGTCGGAAATGTCGCGGATGATCGCCTGACGCACTGGACGGTTGCCCCACGTGGCGACGCTGCTTTGCGTCTCCACCGGCCTGGTGGATCCATGCGCATCGAGCAACGCGTTGACCGCCGCCACGCCGGCACTGCGCGGCACCGGATGCTGGAACAGGTGCAGGAAGCGGTCGCCCAGCAGCTCGTTGACACCCCGGCCGGTCCAGGCCTGGGCCGATCGATTGGCATCGAGGATGCGGCCCGTGTCCTCGTCGACCATGACGATCGCGTCCGCCGCGCTGTCGAACAGCAGCCGGTAGCGCTCCTCCGTGCCGCGAATGCTGGCCAGCGTGCGCCGTGCCATCGCCAACCATAATGCCGCCGCAATCAAGGCCGCGCCCAACACGCCAATGAACAAGACCCGCCCGAGCCAGGCCGAGCCCGCCGCGATCTGCAGCGAGAAAGACTTGCTCCGGGGTTCGATGAAATCGTTGATGGCGCGGATACGCTGCCGTTGACGCACGATTTCCTGGCTGGAGATGCCGCCGCCTGTATAGGCCAGCTCCAGCTCACGCGAAATCGCGTCCAGCTGGGCTATGGATGTATCGACGGATCGAAAATCGGCCAGCGCATCCCGCATGTATGGCGCCGCCGAGAAATGGCGAGCCAGAAATATCACGCCGGGTATCGCTGAAGGGATGGTGTCCGTGCGCCGCAGCGCGCTGGCGGCCGCGTCGTAATTGAAGCTATCGACGGATGCGGAATCGCGGGCAAAGCGGGCGGCACTCAGCACGGCGTAATTGCGTCGGAACCGCGCGAGATCCTGGCTTTGTCCGTCCGACGCATAAGCGTCAAGGTCAACCACGGCCTGCTTCTGCGCCTTGGACCAGACGCTCTCGCTGTTGAGGAAACCAGCGAGAGCGACCTGCAGCTGCAGCGCCCCCCAGGTCAAGGCCAAGATCAGCCCCATCATGGCCAGCAGTGTATATACCAGCGGCAACAACCGCCGCGACAAAGGCTGGTTCATGTGGGACAGTAACTTACGCATGATCTTGGTCGTCTCGACATCGGTGCATCAAAAGGCGTTGCCTGTGGAAGCACCGGTCGGACCTCAGCGTGTCAGGCTGCCACCTCGCGCCGAAGTTCCACGGTACTGCCGGGTTGGGCGCAGCGATCAAGCAACAAGTGCATGGTCGTGTAACTGCGCTTGATGCAGCCGGCAATGTGCTCAACTTCGTCCTTTGCTGGCGCCGTGCCCAGCAGGCCGCACACGATCTCGAGCGCTTCCCATGGATGGATATCGTCATATTCAGCGTGCAACTGTAGCCAACGCAACGTGCGGGCTCGCGTCTTGGCTGTAAATTTGTTGGTATATTTATTGCTTGCATATATATATTGCGCGATCTCGCCAGTCGCGCCTTCCACCGCATAATTCGATGCGGCAATGCCGGCCGCCAGGGAGCCATTGGTGCACACGTCCTCGCACCAGTTGGCCAGCGCCTCGGTACCACGGATCGGCAGGCCAAACAGCACCTCGTCACGCGCAACGCCCTCGCCTTCGGCCCAGTCCAGCCAATACTCGGCGTGATTTTGTTCGACCCGGATATTCCGCACCAGCCAGCGCCGGGCCATGTTGTCCCCGACACTGCGGCCATATCGCGTCTTGAGCAGGCTCAGCGCCATGTAGCCAGGAAAACGCTCGATGACCGGCCAGATGCCCTTCATGAATGTCACGGTGCCGGCCTGGGAGACCGTCCCCTCAGCCATCATCTCCCGGAATTCATGATGGGCCAGCTTCTCCCTACTGGACTCGCAATCGGCAACCATGTCCTGCGCCCATTGCGGATAACTGCTCAACTCGGTCAATGGGCCGGTACGTTCGAAGCTTGTACTCATGGTGATTCTCCTTGGAGATGCAGATACGCTGTAAGGACTACAGACGCGATAAATCGGCAGTGAGGCTAGGGATCCCTGCTGCCGACCATGTTCGGCGTCGCAGGCGAAGCCGAAAAAGAATGGATTGCCGAGTGCTGCGGTCAATGCCGCACGCACGCAGCAGCGACATCGACGCGCTCGCCGAATGCCTGGTCGAAACGACGCAGCGGCGCCCGCCTACGCTCCTGATGCGCAGACTGGAAACACGAAATCCACGATCGGGCGTGGCTGTATTCAGCCGCTGACCGGTTCGCGGGTTGGCTTGCCGCCCTCTTGAAAGCCGCATATTCCGTCGCGCTCCAATCCCGTTTTGCCACCCGAAGGTATTGGCATATGAGCGTGGTGCCCCCGCACATCGTACTCATAAAATCAGGCGGCGGCGTAAATTCCGTCAATAAATTGACGTCAATCCGAGGATAAGGCTGGAACACGGCTTTGTTCCGGACCGGAAAATGCGGCTTTCACGCCGGAATAAGCACAGGCGTCGGTATTCTGGCGCGCCAAGCGCCGGCCAGCTCCCGCCGGTGAGCGAATGCACGCACGCGCGCATCACCCGCAAGCTTGCGGGTGATGACAGCTTCACTCCAGGCGCGCGGCTATTTTGGCGCGGGTGCGGGCACCGGCACCTGCTGGGCCGCTTCGTGCATGTAGGTTGGCGTATTGGCAAAGGGCGCCGGCACCTTCCACATGCTGGCGGCATACCATACCGCCCAGGCAACAATGAACAGGCACATCACCCACACCCACTGCGGGACGGACGAACGGGCCTCCGCGCGGCGCGGATCGAACGGGTCGTCTGCACTGAACGCATCCACGCTGAAGTGCACTTCGCCGCGGCGGGTGGAATTCGGCCGCAGGCCAGCAACCAGGATGCCGGGACCGTTGTGCACCTGGAACGGAATCTCCTCCACGCCTTCCCGGCCGTTCTGGCCTTCGGCGCGTATGGTCAGTCGATGCGGGCCGTCGGCCAGCTCGCGGGTATCGAGGGTAATCCGTGTCGGCAGCTCGCGGTCGATGATCGGCTGCGGATTACCGTCCAGATAGACACGCACGTGTGGTTTGTCCATGGTTACGGCTCCGTTACCGATCGTTGCGCAAAACCGCGTATTTGGGGTGCTTGTGGTCCTTCTCACCGGGCCGGATAAGCATCCAGAACATGGCCACGAAGCACGCCACGGTGATTGCACCGGCCACGCCGACGATGATGATGTTGCCCAACAACGGGCCGGCCAAATGATGATGCATGCTGCTTACCTCGTTCCCGGTATGTCCATGTCGCCGGGCTGTGCCTAGTTGCCCTTGGCCCGCTCGGCTGCAACCTGTGCGGCGGTCACGGGCTTGCCGTGGTTACCCCACGAGCTGCGCTCGTGATCGATGATGTTGGCGATGTCATCGTCACTCAGCTGGCTCCACGGCGGCATCGGACTGCTATAGCTGACGCCATCGATGACCACATCGTGCGCACCGAAGAGGACCGTATGCATGTGCAGTGTGGCATCGTCGTCGTTAACTGCCTTGTTGCCCTTGAGCGGCGGAAAGGCGCCCGGCAGACCCTCGCCGTTGGCCTGGTGGCAGGCCGCGCAATTGGCGGTATACAGGGCCGCACCTTTGGCCGGATCGAACCCGGCGGCAGCCGGTGCGACCGTGGCTGACGACACCTCAGCGGCGGTACCGGCCGGCACGGCCGGCGCGCCAGTGGTGGCCATGGCGCCACCCTCGCCTGGCGGCAACGGCGCCTGCTTCAGCGACATCAGATAGGCCACCAGTGCCTTGGCCTTCTGGGTAGGCACCACCTTGCCCGCGGGTGGCGCGTACGTGGGCGGTAGCGGGACGGCAACCTCACCCTGCGGCAGCGTATCGACCACCTCGAACATCCACGAGAAGGCGGGCATGATCGACTGCGGCACCACCGCACGCGGATTGTACAGGTGGATGTACTGCCAGACGTCGCTGGGCTGGCGCACGCCGATGTTGGTAAGGTCTGGCCCAGTGCGCTCGGAACCTAGCAACTCCGGGGTCTGGTAGGCAAAGTCGCCAGCCGCCGATGGCCGCCCAAAAATCTTGTCCTGCTCCAGTGGGCGCACCTGCTGCGTGTGACAGTAGCTGCAGCCTTCGGCCACATACACGTCGCGCCCTTCGGCCTGAAGCGCGGTCAGCGGCGCGACACCGGGACCGGGCGGCGTCTTGGACAGCTCGTAACCCGGGATCACGCCCATCAGCATGGCCAGGCAGAAATACACAAGGGTGGAACCGCCGACGATAAGGAGCAGCTTGTTCATGCCAGTTCCTCCGTCGCCGGGGCGAGCACCGGAGAAGCCGCATTGCCCTGCCGGCCATACGTCATGCGCCACACGTTCCAGCCGAACACGATGTGGCTGAGGAACATCAGCGTGCCGCCGACGCCACGCCACACCCAATAGGTCTGCATGTCCACCACCGACTGGATGAACGGCAAGCCATGGACCCAGTCCAGCCCCTGCACCGTGCCGCCGATGGACAATGACAGGACGTAGATCGTGCCGCCGACCACAGCCATCCAGAAATGCAGCGCCAACCCCAGCCGCCCCGCCGACTTGCCGGTGGCCAGCGGCAGCATCGCGTATACCCCACCCCAGACGGCAAACGTAATGAAGCCGTACATGGTCCAGTGCGAGTGGCCCACGGTGAAGTTGGTCAGGTGCCAGACCTCCTGCAGGGAGCGGAAAGCCTCGAGCGTGCCCTGGCTGGAACTCAGCAGATAGTTGACGACGGCGACGAAGATGAAGAGCAGGGCGTACGAATGGATCATGTCGCGGACACGGCCACGCATGGTCAGCAGGTAATTGGCGCTCCCACCCCACACCGGCACCAGCATCGCCACGCTGAACACGATCGCCGTGGTCTGCAGCCACCATGGCAGCGGACTGAACAGGAAGTGGTGCGAACCGATGATCGGGTAGAACACCAGGTTGGTCCAGAACGCGAACACGCCCAGCGCATAGGAATAGATCGGCCGGTTCAGCAGCTTGGGCAAGGCGTAGTAGAAGATGCCCAAGGCCAGCGGCGTGAACCACAGGCCCACCGCGTTGTGCATGTAGTAGCCGGATACCGCGACCTGGCCCAGCCCGTACTGGTACCAGGGCAGCACCGCCACGATGGCGATGATGCAGGTCCACAGCACGCCACCCAGGATGTACCAGTTGGAGAGGTAGATTTCCTCGGTGCTGCGCTGGGCCACGGTGGCAACCAGGTTCCAACCGGTGATCACCAAGGCGGCGAGGAAGATAACGCGGATCGGCCACGGCCATTCGCGGTATTCGAGGTCGCCTGCGTTGTAGCCCAGGTCCAGGGCGATCGTCCCGGCCACGGCCGCGATATTGAACAATGCAAGCCCCCACCAGGCCAAGGTCTTGCTGTACAGATGCGTGCCGCTGCTGCGCGTGACCACGTAGTAGGACACGCCGACCAGGCCCAGGCTTCCCCAGCCGTAAAACGTCGCGTTGGTGTGAATGGGCCGCAGGCGACCGAAGGTTAGCCAGGCGCTGTCGGCGAAATCCGGCGCGCCGAACTTGAACGCCAACAACACGCCAATGGCGGTCGCAAACAACAACCAGAAGGTGGCGCTGACCGTATATGCGGCGAATATCGACGCGAGTGCGCGATCATCGCTGTCATCACTGGCAGCGTGATGCAATGAAATGCCGTCCTGCATGGATCTGGCCCTGGCTGCGGATTCGGTGCGGCGTCCGCCCGGGCGTCGATCGGGCGCCATGTTAATCACGGCACGAAACGTGCTCCATGACCGAAGTCAGGCTCCTGTGCCGTATTGCCGCATGCGTCAAATCGGCGCACCCCGTTGCGCGGCCCTTCGCGATGTGCGGGGCGGCACCGCGGTATGGACGGCTGATTACATCGCCGCGGCAAGCCGTCCGACGTCGGCCAGCAGTGCGTGGCGCCTCGCCAGCGGCAGTGCGGACTGCGCGTAATACGCCGTCACCAGGATCGGCTGGCGTTGCGGTGGAAAGAATATGGCCACGTCATTGGTCTCGCCCTGGCTGCCGCTTCCGGTCTTGTCGGCGGCCGTCCAGCCGGCGCCCAGACCGGCACGCAGTTGATCCAAGCCGGTGCTGCACGCGCGCAGCCAGGCCAGCAGGTGCTCACGTGACGATGCCACCAGGGCCGGGCCGAGCAATAACGCCTGCATCGTCGTCAGCATGGCATCCGGAGTCGTCGTGTCGCGCTCATCCCCGGGGTTGCCGATATTGAGCGCCGGCTCGATACGATCGAGCCTGGTGACGGAGTCGCCTACACCGCGCACGAAACGGGTGACCGCAGCAGGGCCGCCCATACTCGCCAGCAGCAGATTGGCTGCCGTGTTGTCGCTGACCGTGATCGCCGCCGCGCACAACTCCGCCACGCTCATCCCTGGCGCGCCCACCCGGCGGCTGGTGACCGGCGCATAGGCAAGCAGGTCCTTGGGGGCGATCACGATGCGGCGATCCAGGCGTTCCTGGCCGGCATCGACCCGCGCCAGCACGGCCGCCACGGCCACCAGCTTGAACGTGCTGCACATCAGGAAACGCTGGTCACCGTGCAGGCGCAGGCGCGCCCCGCTCCCGGTGTCCAGGATGGAGACGCCGAGCCGGCCGCCGTAGCGTCGCTCAAGCGCAGCCAGCGACGCACTCTCCCGCATCGCTTCGGCACGCGCCATTGATCCGGGGAGCGCAAGCGCGCATCCGCCCAGCACAAGGCCCTTGAGCACGCCGCGACGGTTCATGGCCACACCCCACTGCTTGCGGACGACGGCGTGGCGCAGATCACCACGGCGCACCGGCAACCCGGGCCGGCACTACGGGCGACCCCACCGCGGCCAAGCACCCAGCCATCCATACGGCCCGCGGCACAGCCCAAAGCCGGGGCGTACCGTCACACCTGGCCTTCATGCTCGCGATCCCAGGCGCGCAATTGATCGCGAATATGCGCGACGCACTGCCGACCGACGGCATTGCGCTCCTCATCCAGCACCAGGCCGTCCAACAATTCGGCCAGGCGCTGCGCCGTCGGCAGCATGGCATCCCAGGCATCCAAGGCCTGCAACGGCCCAGGCAGGGTCATGAAAAAGCTGACTCCCGGCGTGCGCAGGGACCCGAGGTTGCTCAAGTTGAAACTGCCGGGCTTGAGCATGTTGGCGACACTGAAGATGGGTCCGTGGTCGCGCTTACCGTCGACCAGGCGGTGATAGATGCCCATGTCGCCGTATTCCAGGCCAGCCTTGTCGGCCGCCACGACCAGGTCGGCGCCGTTGAACAACATGCCTTCCCGCGCCACGACGAACAAGGTGACGATGCGCTCCACCGGCAGCTGCGAGGACCGCCGCCCAAGCTCGGATTTGGGCGGGGCCGCGACGGGCGACACAGCTGGCTCGGCCGCTGCGGCCGGGACTGCCGCGGCGCTCGCCGGCACTGGTGCCGCGCCGGCTTCCGGGGGGGCCCGCAGGGCGTTGATGATCGAGCTCACGTGCTCGGCAAGCTTGGCCCCCCCCTTGGGTGGCGGCGGTGCCGCGGGAGCTCGTGCCGGCGCCGCGGGAGCTGCGCCGTGGTCGCCCGACAACGTGGCACCAAGGCGCTCGAGCTCGGCGCGCAAGCCAATGTCCAACTGGCCTTGCTGCGGGGTCGACTCGACATCGCTCAACGGCGAAGGATCGATGCGCGGATCGACATGATGGTGCTGCTCGGCCACCTGCCCGTCACCCAGTACCGGCTCCCGCCGGCTGCCCTTGGGCACGCCTGGCTCGCTGCGTCGCCTGCCCTGCTCCTGTTTCGGCTGACCGAACAGCCAGATCAGGGCGAGCACGATCACCCCGACGATGAGCATCGGCACCCCCACCACGGGGTTCCAGACGAGAGCGAGCGTGAACGTTGCCGGCATGATGGGTTCCTTCAGGCAGCCTCGGTCAGTTTAGCGGCTTCGGCCAGGTCCACCTGCACCAGGCGCGACACTCCGGGTTCGCGCATGGTGACGCCACACAGCTGGTCGGCGGCCTCCATCGTGGCCTTGTTGTGGCTGATGAAAATGAACTGGACTTTTTCGCTCAGTTCCTGGACCAGCTTGGAGAAACGCACGACGTTGGCCTCATCCAGTGGGGCATCCACCTCGTCGAGCAGGCAGAACGGCGACGGGTTCAGGTTGAAGATGGAAAACACCAGGGTCACCGCGGTCAAGGCCTTCTCGCCACCCGACAGCAAGCTGATGTTGGAAACCCGCTTGCCGGGCGGGCGCGCCATGATCGATACCCCGGTGTTCAGCAGGTCGTCGCCGGTCAGCTC
Source organism: Rhodanobacter sp. FW510-R10 (assembly GCF_058781105.1). Lineage (NCBI taxonomy): Bacteria > Pseudomonadati > Pseudomonadota > Gammaproteobacteria > Lysobacterales > Rhodanobacteraceae > Rhodanobacter > Rhodanobacter sp. FW510-R10. Next base: position 2,766,673 of record NZ_JBYSWL010000001.1, read on the forward strand.
GAGATAGGCGTGGCCACCGCCAAACAGTTTCGGGAACAAAGTCTGCACTCCGGCGTTGACCTGGTCGAAGGTTTCCTTGAAGCGCTGCCGGGTCTCGCGATCGATCTTCTTGATCGCGTCCTCGAGCGTCGCCAAGGCATGCACCAGGTCATCGAGCTGCTTGTCGAGGTAGACCTTGCGCTCGCCCTGTTCGGCGTGTTCCTGGATCGCCGCGAGATTCACCGGCTCGAGGCGCGTGATCTTCTGCTCGAGTTCGGCCAGCTCGGCGCGCCGCAATTCGGTGTCGTCAGCTTCGGACAGCTCCGCCAGTAACGGCTCCAGTTCGAGCCCGGTGGCGGCAATCGCCCCGGCCAGTTGCTCGGCGCGCAGCTGCAAGGCCTGGGCCTGCAGGCGTTGTTCGGCCAGCGCTTCGCGGGTAGCTGCCAGCGTCTGCTCCGCACCTTGCCGCGCTTGCTCCCGTTCGCGCACCGCCTGCGCACATTCCTCCAGCGCCCGCCTGGCTTCCACCAGTTGCTTGTCGACCAGCAGGCGCTGCTCAAGATAGGTCTGGCGCTCGGCCTCAAGCTCCGCCGAGGGATCGGTGCCGGCCGCCAGTTGCTGCCGCAATTCCTCGCGGCGGGCGGCAATCTGCTCCAGTTGCGTGGTCGTGCGCAGCAGGGCCTGGTCGAGCGAGGCCAGCGAAGCACGCCGGGATTCGAGCGACAAAGCCAGCGCATGGGCCTGCTCGGCCGCCTCGCGCGCATTCATGCGCGCTTCCTCGCGCGCCTCGAGCAGGCTGCGTCGTCCGGTTTCCAAGGCGCGACGGCGATCCTCCATGTCGCCCATTTCGCCGACCGCGGCGTCCAGGCGTGTCCGCGCCTGGCGCTCCTGCTCGCGCAGGTCGTCCAATTGCGCAACAAGGCCGGCGAGCTCGCTGCCGACCTTGTGCATGCGCGCCTGCGCAGTCTCGAGCTTGGCACGCTGGCCTTCCAGTTGCCCGGCCAGCTCCGATTGCAGGCGATGGGCGGCATAGAGCTGGTTCTGCACATCATTGCAGCCGGCTTCACAAGTCGCGGCACGCGCGCGCAGCTCGGTCAGTTCGGCGCTGAGGGCGTCAATCTGCCCGCGCAATTCGGAAATTTGCGTGGCCAACGCGCGCAGCTCGCGCTCACGCGCCAGCACGCCGACATGGTTGTCTTGGGCGCGGCGAACCCGGGCCCAACCTGGCGCCAGCCATTCGCCATCGCGCGTAATGATGGACAGGCCAGCACCCAGCGCTCCGACCCGCGCGCGCGCCTCAGCCAAGGAACCGGCCGTCTGCACGCTGGACAGCCATTGCCGCGCCGCCACCGGCCCGCGCACGTGTGCGGCCACGGTTCCCGCAGCAGCGAGCTCGCCCTCCGCCGCAGCCAGCAGCGCAAGGTCGGCTGAACCCAACTGGTCCAGCGTCGCGGTGCAGCGTTCAACCTCGTCGACCAAGACCGCGTCGAGCAGCCCGGCCAGGACAGTCTCGACCGCCCGCTCCCAACCTTCGTCGACCTGCAGCACCGAGCCCAGGCGGTGCGCCTGTCCCAGGCCGAGCGCGGCCATCCAGTCGCTGGCCGTGTTTTCGTCCAGGCCGAGCGCGGCGTGCTGCAAGGCCTCAAGCGACGCTTGCCGGCCCTGTGCCGTCTGCAGTTGCTGGTTCGCATCGTTGAGCGCCGATTCCTGCTCGCGCCCCTGGGCCTGGATGGCTTCGAGCTGCGACTTCTGCTCTTCCAGCCGGGCGGCGAGTGTCGTCACCAGCACACGCTGCGCCTCGCGTGCGCTGGCCAGCTTTTCCTCGTCCGCACGCAGGCCAGCGAGATCCGCGGCTTGCTGTTCGGCACTGAGCGCCTCATGCCGACGCGTCAGGTCGACTTGCTGGCGGTCGAGATAATCCAGCCGGGTGCGTTCCACATCGGCGGCACGGCTGGATTCCGCCGATTCGCGTGTATGGCTGTTCCAGCGTTCCTGCCAGTCGGCCAGCGCGGCCTCGGCGGCCTGCTGCGATTCGGCAGTCACACCCTGGGCTGACTGCAAGGTCGCAAGTTGCGGCAGGTCGACCGCCAGGGACTGCTCCAGCGTGGCATGCTGCGCGCGGTCGGCCTGGATCTGTTCGCCCAGTCGCGCATGCTCGGCATCGGCGCCGCTCAGTGCATGGCGCAGGCGCTCGCCCATTTCCCGATCGTGCTGCACCTGCTGCTCGATGCGGGCAATGTCCGCCCCGACGCGATAAACCTGGGCCTGGCTTTCGTTGAAATGGCCGTTCGCCCGCTCGTGCCGTTCGCGCAAGGCCTCCAGTTGGGCGTCGGCATCGTGTTGGGCGGCCAACTGCCGTTCGACGTCGACTTCAATCGACGCCAGGCTGGCCCGCGCCTCGGCGCGTTCGGCCTGCAAGGCGCGATATTCCAGCGCCTGCAAAGCCGCCGCGCAATGTGATTGCTCGGCCTTCAGGGCCTTCCAGCGCTCCGCTGCCCGGGCCTGGCGATGCAGGTGCTCAAGCTGCTTGTCCACCTCGTCACGGACGTCGCGCACGCGGTCGAGGTTCTCTCGCGTGGCCTTGATCCGGCTCTCGGTTTCCTTGCGGCGTTCCTTGTATTTGGAGATACCGGCAGCCTCTTCCAGGTAGCCGCGCAGCTCATCGGGATGGGCGTCGATGATCTGGCTGATCATGCCCTGCTCGATGATCGAATAGCTGCGCGGACCAAGGCCGGTGCCCAGGAACAGGTCGGTGACATCGCGGCGGCGGCAACGCGCCCCGTTCAGGAAGTAACTCGATTGCCCATCGCGGCTGACCAGGCGCTTGACCGAGATTTCGCCGTACTGGCCGTATTCGCCCTGGATGGCCCCGTCGCTATTGTCGAAGATCAGCTCCACCGTGGCCTGGCCGACCGGCCGGCGCGCGCTGGAACCGGAAAAAATCACATCGGTGAGGAGGTCGCCGCGCAAGCGGCTGGCGGCACTCTCGCCCATGACCCAGCGGATCGCATCGATGATGTTGGACTTGCCGCAACCATTCGGCCCCACCACCCCGACCATGTTGCTGGTCAGTTGCAGCGTGGTCGGGTCGACGAAGGATTTGAAGCCGGCAAGTTTGATCGTGGTCAGGCGCATGGAGGTGTCATCGGCTCAACGACATGGGCCCGCATCGAGGGCAAGCGCACATTGTGCCATCCAGCCACCACCACGGACAGGCGCCGGGTGCCGATAAGCAACATTAAATAAGTGATTCAATCTATTGTTTCCCTTGATCATGATCTGCAGCAACATCCATGGACAAGGCGTGGATGCCGTGCCCCATCAAATCCGCCAGCTCGGCGTAGACCATGCGCTGGCGCTTGATTGGCAGGCAGCCGGCAAATGCCGCGCTGACCAGGTGCACGTGAAAGTGCCCCTGGCCTTCGCCCGGATGGCCGATGTGCTTGTGGCCCTCGTCGACGACCTCCAATTCGGTGGGGGCAAAGGCCGTCTGCAGGCGCTGCTGGATCAGTTCGCGGGTGCCCCCGGTCATGCCGGCAAGGCCTTGCGGAACGGCTTGATCGCCACCTGGGCATAGACGCCAGCCGCCACGTAGGGATCGGTATCGGCCCACGCCTGCGCCTCGGCCTGGGAGTGGAATTCAGCCAGGATCAGGCTGCCGGTGAAGCCGGCCGGGCCGGGATCCGGCGATTCGATCGCGGGAAACGCCCCGGCCACGAACAGGCGCCCGGCATCGAGCAGCGCCTGCAGGCGTGCCATATGCGCGGGGCGGGCCTGGCGGCGCCGCTCAAGCGAATCGGGAACATCCGTGGCAAGGATGGCAAACCACATCAGGCTGACTCCGGCAATGAATCCAAGTGCAGTTTAGTCGCTGGCGCACGGCCGCTTCAGCTGGCGTGCGCCGCTGCCGCCAGGCGTCCGGTATCGACGCGCACGAAAATCGAATCTCCCACCGCCGTCAGCACCTCACCGGCGCGGACTTCGCACAGCACGCGGGTCTTGCGTCCCACCTCGCCCTCGACGCGGGCCCGCAGCTCCAGCGGTACATCCATCGGCGTCGGCTTGAGGTACTTCACGCCGAGGCTGCCGGTGACGCAGTCGATGCGCGGCTTGCTGCCCGGCTCACGGCCTTCGGCCCGGTAGTGGTAGGCCATGGCCGTCCAGTTGGAGTGGCAATCGACCAACATGGCAATCAGGCCACCATAAACCAGGCCCGGCCAGCCATGGAAATCCGGACCTGGCAGATGCGTGCTGACGACGTGGATGCCATCGGCGTCCCAATGGCTCTTGATGTGCAGACCGCGCGGATGGGCACTGCCGCAGCCGTAACACACCCCATCCGGCGCGGCGAGATCCTGCAGCGCCAACGCGGGTTCAAGGTCCATCGCCCTCACGCCTCCGGCCGCATATAAGGGAAGAGCAGCACGTCGCGGATCGAACTCGAACCAGTCAGCAGCATCACCAGGCGGTCGATGCCGACGCCAAGTCCGCCGGTCGGCGGCAGGCCCACTTCCAGGGCGCGAATGTAGTCGGCATCGAAATGCATGGCTTCGTCGTCACCCGAGTTCATCGCCTCGACCTGGGCGCGGAAGCGTGCTGCCTGGTCTTCGGGGTCGTTCAACTCGGAGAAGCCGTTCGCGATTTCCTGGCCACCAATGAACAGCTCGAAACGATCGGTGTAGCCCTTGTTGCTGTCGCTCTCGCGCGCCAGCGGCGAAATCTCAACAGGGTGGTCGATGATGAAAGTGGGTTGCACCAGGGTGGGCTCCACGGTCTTCTCGAAGATTTCCAGCAGCAGCTTGCCCCAGCCGTAGCCCGCCTTGACCTGGGCCACGCCGAGCCGTCGCGCGTGTGCCGCCATCGCCTCGCGGTCACGCAGCTCGGCCCGGGATATTTCCGGGTTGAGCTCGAGCACCGCGTCCTCCATGCGCCAGCGCCGGAACGGCGGCCCGAGATCGATTGGCGCTTCGGACGTGCCAAAGCCCGTGGTCTGCAGCACCGTGCTCGCGGTCTCGCGGATCATGCCCTCGGTGAGGTCCATGATCTCGTGGTAGGTAGCGTAGGCCTGGTACAGCTCCAGCATGGTGAACTCGGGATTGTGCCGGGTGGACACGCCCTCGTTGCGGAAGTTGCGGTTGATCTCGTACACGCGGTCGAAGCCGCCGACCACCAGCCGCTTCAGGTACAGCTCCGGCGCCACGCGCAGGTACAGATCGAGGTCCAGCGCATTGTGATGGGTGACGAAGGGCCGCGCCGTCGCGCCGCCGGGAATCACGTGCATCATCGGCGTCTCGACTTCCATGAAACGCCGCGCCGGCGCTTCCAGCCATTGGCGGATGAAGCCGATGATGCGCGAACGCAAGGCAAACGTGCGTCGCGAAGTCTCGGTCACGATGAGGTCGATGTAGCGCTGGCGATAGCGCTGCTCCACGTCGGCCAGGCCGTGGAACTTGTCAGGCAACGGACGCAGGCTCTTGGTCAGCAGGCGCAGCGCGTCGACGCGCACCGTGAGCTCGCCAGTGCGCGTGCGCATCAGCGTGCCCTCGGCGCCGACAATGTCGCCCACGTCCCAGCCCTTGAACGCCGCATAGACGTCCTCGGCCACCGTGCCCTGGCGCACGAAAAGCTGGATGCGGCCAGTGAAATCCTGCAGCTGCGCGAAACTGACCTTGCCCTGCACGCGCTTGAGCACCATGCGCCCGGCCACCTTCACTCGCTGTGCACTGGATTCCAGCACCTCGGAGGAATAGGCCGTGGCGTCGGCAAATGCGGCCTGCAGATCGCCGGCAAAATCGGTCACCTGGAAATCATTCGGGAAGGCGACGCCCTGGGCCCGAAGCGCCTGGAGCTTTTCGCGCCGCTCGGCAATCAGCTTGTTTTCATCGACGGCAGGCGGGGTATCGGTGGCTTCGCTCATGGGACTTCCGTGGTGGCCGACGCATGGGCGCCGGCTGGCATACATATCGTGGTGGAGTGGGTGTCGAGGCGGTCAATTGCCCTTGTCGAACACTTTCTTGGCGGCATCCCTGGTGGCTTCCCAGCCTTCCCTGGCGCCATGGCCGATGGCGATACCCGCCTTCTTGGCGCCGTGGCCGATGCCGGTACCGGCTTCCTTGGCGCCGTGGCCGATCTTCTTGGCGACGTGCCTGGTGGCATGACCCACGTCGCGGGCACCGTTGGCGACGCCATGACCTACGTCCTTCGCGTCCTGCTTGATACTCTGGTCGGCGCCACCTGGCGTCGGCTGCGCGGCCACGCCAAATGCCGCCAGTACAGCGCCAGTGAAGAGGAGCGTACATATCTTCTTGCCGTTCATGCGGGTCACCTCGTCAGTGATCGGAACTCAAGCATCGGCGCGCTTGGAGCCGGCCTCCAGGCCTGACTTCAGGCTGGCCTCGATGAACTCGTCGAGGTCGCCGTCGAGCACCTTCTGCGTATCCGTGCGTTCGAGCCCGGTGCGCAAATCCTTGATCCGGCTCTGGTCCAGCACATAGTTGCGAATCTGGCTGCCCCAGCCAATGTCGGACTTGGTGGCTTCCACCGCATCGCGCTCGGCGTTGCGCTTGCGCTCTTCGAGCTCGTACAGCTTGGCGGCCAGCATCTTCATGGCGCGATCACGGTTGGCGTGCTGGCTGCGCTCCACCTGGCATGCCACCACGGTACCGGTCGGCACGTGGGTAAGGCGCACCGCGGACTCGGTCTTGTTGACGTGCTGGCCACCGGCGCCGGAAGAACGATAGACGTCCATCTTGATGTCAGCCGGATTGATCTCGATGTGGATGTCGTTGTCCACTTCCGGAGACACGAACACCGAGGTGAAGCTGGTGTGGCGGCGGTTGTCCGAATCGAACGGCGACTTGCGCACCAGGCGGTGCACGCCAATCTCGGTCTTCAGCCAACCATAGGCGTAGTCGCCCTCGACGCGGAACGTGGCCGACTTGATGCCGGCCACCTCGCCGCCCGAGACTTCCATCAATTCGGTCTTCCAGCCGCGGTCCTCGCACCAGCGCAGGTACATGCGCAACAGCATTTCCGCCCAGTCCTGCGCCTCGGTGCCACCCGCGCCGGCCTGGATGTCGACGAAGGCGTTGCTCGCATCGTTCGGGCCGGAAAACATGCGCTGGAATTCGAGCTTGGCAACGCGCGCCTCCAGCCTGTCCAGGTCCTTGGCCACGGCGTCGGCGGTGTCGTCATCGGCATCGGCCACCGCAAGCTGCAGCAGCTCTTCGGCGTCGGTCAGGCCACGGGTCAGCGTGTCGATACCGGAGACGATGGTGTGCAAGCGCGCACGCTCGCGGCCAAGCTCCTGGGCGTGGGCCGCATCGTTCCACACATCGGGGGCTTCCAGCTCGCGGCTGACTTCCTCCAGACGCTCCTTCTTCAGAGGGTAGTCAAAGATACCCCCGGAGCGACTCGACGCGCTCACGGATGTCGGCGATCTGGGCAAAAATCGGGTTGGTCTCGATCATGTGGCGCTATCGGTTGAAACGAGCCCGGCATATTAGCAGAGCTGATAACGTCGCCCCGTACCGGCATCAGGCCTCCGCCGCACCAAGGGCGCGCTGGTGCACGCCTTTTACGGCCCGGCCGGAAGGGTCGGCGGACTTTGCGAAATCCGGATCCCAGGCCAGCGCGGCCGGACTCGAACAGGCAATGGACTTCCCTCCCGGCACGGTCGCGGCGCATGCCACGCCGGGAAAGTGCCGCTCGAAGATCCGGCGATACAGGAATGCCTCCTTGGTTTCCGGGGTATTCAGCGGATAGCGCGCGACGGCCGCGGCAAACTCGCGGTCGCTCACCGCGCTCTCGGCATGTGCCTTCAGTCCGTCGATCCAGCCATAGCCGACGCCGTCACTGAACTGCTCCTTCTGCCGCCATAGGACGGCATCCGGCAACACGCCGACGAAAGCTTCGCGCAGCACGGCTTTCTCGATGCGGCGTTCGTCGACCATCTTGTAGCGCGCATCGAGCCCCATGACCACGTCGATAAATTCCGTATCGAGGAACGGCACGCGCGCTTCCACGCCCCAGGCCAGCATCGACTTGTTCGCGCGCAGGCAATCGTAGCTGTGCAGCGCATCGAGCTTGCGCACTGTCTCCGCGTGGAATGCCTCCGGCGAGGGTGCCTTATGGAAATACAGGTAACCGCCGAAAATCTCGTCGGAGCCCTCGCCCGAGAGCACCATCTTGACCCCCATCGCCTTGATGCGCCGCGCCAGCAGGAACATCGGCGTGGCGGCGCGGATGGTGGTGACGTCGTAGGTCTCGATGTGCCGGATCACCTCGGGCAAGGCATCCAGGCCTTCGGCAAAGCTGTACACGCAGGCGTGGTGCACGGTGCCCAGGGCGTCGGCAGCGACTTGCGCGGCGGCCAGGTCGGGCGAGCCCTCCAGGCCTATGGCAAACGAATGCAGACGTGGCCACCAGGCCTCGGCGCGGTCGCCGTCCTCGATGCGCTGCCGCGCAAACCGTGCGGCGCAGGCCGCGACCAGGGATGAATCCAGGCCGCCGGAGAGCAGCACCCCGTACGGCACATCGGTCATCAACTGACGGTGCACGGCCGCTTCGAACGCTCCACGCAGCTCCTGCAGCGCGATGCGCTGCGCCTGCACCGGACGCATATCGTGCCAGGGCCTGCGGTAGTAGCGGGCGAGCTCGCCGGTGGCGCTGTCGTAATAATGTCCCGGCGGAAACTCGGCGATATCGGTACACACGCCAACCAGTGCCTTCATCTCCGAAGCCACGCACAAGCGGCCTTGGCTGTCATGGCCCCAATACAGCGAGCACACGCCAATCGGATCGCGGGCAACCAGGTAACGCCGCGCGGCGGCGTCCCACAGGGCAAAAGCGAAGATCCCGTTCAAGCGGTTGAGCATGTCATCGAAGCGCCCGCTGCCGGCATGTTCGCGGTACAAGGCGTTGATGACTTCGCAGTCCGACGCCGTAGTGTAGTCGTAGCCGGCGGCATTGCCGGCTTGTGCACGCAAGGCCACGTGGTTGTAGATCTCGCCATTGACCGCCAGCGTCAGGGCGCCGTCGCGCGAGCGCAGGGGTTGCGCGCCACTCGCGGGATCCACGATGGCCAGGCGCTCATGCACCAGGATTGCCTGGGCATCGGCGTAAACGCCGCTCCAGTCCGGCCCACGGTGGCGTTGCCGCTGCGACAACTCCAGCGCCAGCCGGCGCAAGGCAGGCAAGTGGTCGCCCGGCTGCAGGTCGAACATGCCAAAAATCGCGCACATCGAGGTTATCTCCAGTATTTATGCGTTCATCCCTTAAGGGAAATATGATCTATCGGCGTCATCCCCGCGAAAGCGGGAATGACGATCAAGAGCCTGTTGTTCAGACGCCCCTTAACGCGAAAGTCAAGAACAGGCATCCGTGCCTGACTACTCAAATATGCGTTCGTCCATGAACGCGAGGATCAAAAACCGGCATCCGTGCCTGACTACTCAAAAAATAAAACACCAAAAACAAAAAGGCCCGCACTGGGCGGGCCTTCATTGCGTATGTTGCTGGGGTTTGAAGCTACGCGAAGGCCCGCCAGACGTTGGCGTTCGAATTCACGCGATTATTGTTGTCTACACCCGCGATGCGTCGCGCCGGGTGAGGCGCCATGGAGTCGACCGATGCGGTGGTGGACGGATACATGCGGCTACTAGACCAGAACCAGTCTGCTGGCGCAAGGATTTTTCGTGCAGGGGAAAGTCACGGCGTGTCGGGTGCACTGACCCACTGCGTGGCTTCGGCCAGCTCGGCCAGCGTGAACAGGCGAAACTCGCCTGGCACCATGAAGCCCAAGGCGGTCGCCGTGGCGCGCAGCCACGGCACATCGGTCACCAGCGCGATACGGGCCCAGCCGCTCATATGCCGTGCCCCGAGCTTGGCGTCATTCCACATGGCGCCGGGGTCGAACCCGGTAAAGTCCGGAGCCGTCACATAGAGCAGCCGCAACTTGCGGTTCAGCGCGAACGCCGCCTCGACGTCCGGAACCATGACCTGCTTGTAGTCCTCGGCGCTGACCTGGCCGTGGACGCGAAAGCCCACTGTTCCCGGCGGCAGCCCCTCGATGAGTTCGATCATGCCATTGTTCCGTGGTGGCGATGGACCGGAGTGTGCTGCCATCAGCGTGAAAAACGCGCTAGCGAGGATCTGGCCAACGGTGGCGGAATCGTTCCTCATGGCTTCGCCAACCGGGACCGCACGCCCTGCTCGCCCACCCACTCATCCAGGTCGCGCCGGGCACCCACCACAGCCAGGAAATGCACGAGCCGATCTTCAAGCAGGTAGATGGTCCGCCACGGGCCCTTCGATCGACTCACGAAACCGCACGTCATCCAGGTGGCGCAACTCCGACACCAATCGGCCATGCGTACTCAACGATGCCAAAGCCGAAGCACGCAGCTCCACATGCTCCGTCACGCTAGCGCCGCCTGCGGATTGTCCTCCGCAATATGGAGAACGATGGCACGCAAGTCGTCCCACGCCGCATCGGCCCGTTCGATGCACGCCCCGGTTCTGGCTGACGGCGCCTCAACCGTGCTGCCGGCGCCACAGCCGCCAGCGGTGCCAGGGACGGTGCAGCCAGCGCTCGCCGTCGGCAAAGTTGAACGCAATCGGCGTCTGCGCGAGCCGCGGCGCCAAGGCTGGCCACCATTGCGCTTCGAGCCTGGCCGGCTGCGCATCCTGTGCGTCGAGCAGCCAGCCGGCGCCGGCGGCAAGCACGCTCTCCAGCTCACGCGACAGGCAGGGGATGCCTGCGCGGGCCGCGAGCGCGCGCAAGGTCAGGTCGTCGCTGACCACGCCGCGCAGCGTGCTGTGGACCGCGGTCGGCAGGCGCCCGCCGCCCCACAGCCACAAGGTATTGACCGGCGGCAGGCGCTGCGCCTGGCGTGCCTGATTGAGCGGATTCTGGTGCAGCATCACCTGCAGGTCGTTGAACAGCACGCGCCACGGCTTGCCTTCGGCTCCGGCAGGCAGGTGGGCGGTCAAATCCTCGCCCATGGCCTGCTGCGGCGTCGGCAGCTCCGGCAAGACGGTGTCCTCCGGCAGGCGTACGTGCCAATGGTCGGCACTGGTGACCTCCAGGGACATCCCGGCCTCGGCAAAGACCTCACGCAGCGGCGCGGCCAGGGCCTCGGCGTCGCCCAGCTTCAGTTGCAGGTGGCCGCAGGCCATCAAGCGCACACCGTTGATGTCCGGGCGTGCCCAGGCCGGATCGGCCGCCAGCCACAAGGCAGCGCCAGCATCGTGCGCGAGCAGCTCGCGGGTGAGTGCGGCAACCGGCAGTGGCGAACCCAATCCCGGGAAATACTGCTCGATGCCTGGCACGCCGGGGCCCTCGCCATCTGGCAACCGATCGGCACGCGCCAGGGCCGCCCGCAACGGACCATCGGCGGCAAATTGCGCCCGTGGCGGCAACCACAATTCAAGCGTGCCCGCCGATCCCTGGGTCATGGCTGCTTATGCCTCCAACTGTTCGGCAAGCTGCAGCCACTCGGCCTCGAGTCCGTTCTTTTCATCGCGCAGCCTCGCCTGTTGCCGGCTCAGGCGCAGCATTTCCGCGGTCGGCCCGGCGTAGGTTTGCGGGTCGGCAAGGACGGCGTCCAGGGCCAGCAGCTCGCTGTCGATGACCGTCATGCGCGTCTCGATACGCCGCAGCCGCTGCCGCGACTGTTTCCCGTCCTCGCGCTGGGCTGCCGCGGCGCGCCGCCGTTCCTGTGGCGACACAGTCGCGCCGGGCGCGGCCTTGGCTTCCGGAGCCGGGACGCCCGCCAGCTTGCCGCTGCGGGCACGCAGCCAGGCCGCGTAGTCATCCAGGTCGCCGTCAAAGGGCGTCACCTCGGCATCGGCCACGCGCCAGAAGCTGTCGCACACCAGGCCCAGCAGGTGCCGGTCGTGGGAGACCAGCACCACCGCGCCGGCATAGTCCGCCAGCGCATCGGCCAGCGCCTCGCGCATGTCCAGGTCGAGATGGTTGGTGGGCTCATCCAGCAGGAGCAGGTTCGGGCGATCCCAGGCAATCAAGGCCAGTGCCAGGCGCGCCCGCTCGCCGCCGGAAAAACCGTCGACCACGTCGAAGGCACGATCTCCGCCGAAATTCCAGGTGCCGAGGAAATCGCGCATGACCTGGGTCGCCACGCCAGGTGCCTTTTCCTGCAGGTGCTCGAGCGGCGTCGTGCCGTCGCGCAGGCTTTCCACCATGTGCTGGGCGAAGTAGCCGATACGCAGATCCTTGTGCGCCTTGCGCTCGCCGCCAAAGGGCGGCAGCTCGCCAACCAGGGTCTTCACCAGGGTCGACTTGCCCGCGCCATTGGGGCCGAGCAGGCCAATGCGCTCACCCGCCTCGATGCTGAAGCGCACATCGCGCAACACCACCACAGGCGCCTGCCGGGTCGATGAATCGGCGCCGTAGCCGGCGGTGACGCCCTCCAGTTGCAGCATGGAATCAGGCAGGCGCTCGGGCGCGCCGAACTGGAAACTGAAGGGCCGCTCGGCACGCACCGCCTCGGTGCCGGCAAGCTTTTCCAGCCGCTTCATGCGTGACTGGGCCTGCCGGGCCTTGGTGGCCTTGGCCTTGAAGCGGTCGATGAAGGACTGCAGGTGTGCACGCTCGGCCTGCTCGCGCTCGTGCGAGAGCTGCTGCTGGCGCAGTTGCTCGGCGCGCAGGCGTTCGAACGCGCTGTAGTTGCCGACGTACAACCGGGCCTTGCCCTCGTGCAGGTGCAAGGTGTGCGAGATGACGCCGTCGAGGAATTCGCGGTCGTGGGAAATGATCAGCAAGGTCCCCTGGTAGCGGCGCAGCCATTCCTCCAGCCACAGCACGGCATCCAGGTCGAGATGGTTGGTGGGCTCGTCGAGCAGCAGCAGGTCGGATGGACACATCAAGGCCTGGGCCAGGTTCAGCCGTCCGCGCCAGCCGCCGGAGAACTCGCGCACCGGGCGCTCGTGGCTGTCGGCCGCAAAGCCCAGGCCATGCAGCAGCTTGCCCGCCCGGGCCCGGCCGTCGTAGCCGTGCAGCTCCTCGATACGCTGGTGCGCGCGGGCCAGTGCATCCATGTCGCCCGCATCGGCAGCCGCCGCTTCGGCCTGCAGCGCAGCGTACAACTCCGGGTCACCGGCAAGCACGTAATCGATGGCGGAATCGGCCAAGGGCGGCGTTTCCTGGGCCACGCTGGCCAGGCGCAGCTTGCCCGGGATGTCCAACTCGCCCACGTCGCCCTCAAGTTGGCCTTGCAGCGCCGCGAACAAGCTGGATTTGCCGCAACCATTGCGGCCCACCACGCCCAGCCGCCAGCCGCGCTGGATGACCAGGTCGACCTCCGAGAGCAACAGCCGGCTGCCGCGGCGCAAGGCAAAGTGGCGAAACGCAATCATGGACGACGCAGGCCCGCAACGAAGTAAGCAGCCACATATGATAACGGGCCTTCCCACCGTACAGGCCGGAGAAGCGGCCCGCGGTCACATTCGCCGGACAGGACACACGGAAGCGGACGGCGCCACATGGCGCCCGCACGGCGGTTCTGCTACAACGTCAGGACGTATCCGCGGCTCATCGTCAAGGGGGACATCATGGGCAAGTTCACGCACACTTTGCCGATCGTGGCCGCGTTCGCCGCCACGCTCGGCGCTTTCGGCTTTTCCGCGCAGGTGGCAGCCCAGGCGACAAGCGGCGACAACCTGCTGCTGCATCGCGTACAGCAGGAGCAGGCCATGAACCTGCCCGGACGCGGCATGAGCATGGGCCAGGTCGAGCGCCGTTACGGCGCGCCGGTACGCAAGCTGGACGCGCGCGGCGGCGACAGCAAGGCGCACCCGGTCATCAACCGCTGGGAATATTCCAACTTCATCGTGTATTTCGAGCACCAGCACGTGATCCATTCGGTGCTCAACACCCCGGCCGGCAACAACCTGCATCCAACCAGCGCCGGTTGAGCCGCCCACGTCAGGCCACGCTGCGACGACGGTGGTCGTCGCTGCGCGCCGTGCCGCGCTCTGGGCGAGCGCGCCTGACCAACAGCCTTCGAGGTCGTCCATGACTGCAAGCCACTGGCGCCTGCCGGCGGAATGGGAACCGCAGGCGGCCATCCTGATTGCCTGGCCGCATGCCGGCACGGACTGGGCCGCGCGCCTGCCCGCGGTGGAGGCGACCTATGTGACCTTGGCTGCGGCCATCACGCGCTACCAGCGCCTGCTGGTCATCGTTGCCGACGAAGCGTTGCAAACACATGTCGAGTCCGTGCTCGCGGACGCTCAAGTCGACGCCTCGCGGGTCGGCTACGTGCGTCTGCCGTATGACGACACCTGGCTGCGCGATTCGGGTCCGATCACCTTGCTCGCGCCCGATGGCCAAGCTCTGCTGCTGGACTTCCGCTTCACCGGCTGGGGCGGCAAGTTCGATGCGCGCCAGGACGATGCCCTGGTTGCCGGCCTGGTTGCCGAAGGTGCGTTCGCCGACGCTTTGCGCCAGCGCGTCGACTGGGCCCTGGAAGGCGGCGCGATCGAAAGCGATGGTGCCGGCAGCGTGCTCAGCACTTGGCGCTGCCTTGGCCAGCGGCACGCGGACCAGCCGCGCGAGGCAGTCGTCGCGACGCTGATGGAGAGCCTGCACGCCACGCGGGTGCTCTGGTTGGAGCATGGTTACCTGCAGGGCGACGACACCGACGCACATATCGACACCCTGGCCCGCTTCGCACCCGACGGCGGCATCGTGTACCAGGCCTGTGACGACGCCGGCGACCCGCACTACGCCGAATTGCGGGCCATGGCCACCGAGTTGGCTGCCTTGCGCACGCCAGAGGGCCGGCCCTACCGGCTCACGCCCCTGCCGTGGCCCCATCCGATCATCGACGAAGGCCGCCGCCTTGCCGCTTCCTACGCGAATTACCTGGTCATCAATGGCGCGGTGCTGGTGCCGGCCTACGGCGACGCCGCCGACGCCGAGGCGGCGCGCTGCATTGGCCAAGCCCATCCCGGGCGTGAGGTCATCACGATCCCGTGCCGGTCCCTGATCTGGCAAAACGGCAGCCTGCACTGCATCACCATGCAGCTGCCGGCCGGCACGCTGCCACCCACCGCCTGAGCCCGCTGGCGCGCAGCGGTGGGCCGGCCCATCCACTAGACTGGCCGCATGATGCGGCGCCGATTCATGGCGCCCGGGAGGTTGCGCCATGGCCCGCCCCATGTTGAAAGTGGCGCTGCTGCAGGAAACCCACCGCGGCAGCCGCGAGGCAAATCTGGAAGCCATCGATGCCGGGCTGCGCGAGGCGGCGGCCGCGGGTGCCCAACTGGTGCTGTTGCAGGAGCTGCACAACGGTACGTATTTTTGCCAGTGCGAAGCGGTGGATGTATTCGACGAGGCCGAGTCCATCCCTGGCCCAGGCACCGAACGCGTCGGCGCGCTGGCCGCCGAGCTCGGACTGGTCGTCATCGCCTCGTTGTTCGAGCGCCGCGCCGCGGGGCTGTATCACAACACCGCGGTGGTGTTTGACCGCTCCTCGGACATTGCCGGTATCTACCGCAAGATGCATATCCCGGACGATCCAGGCTTCTACGAGAAGTTCTATTTCACCCCGGGCGACCTCGGCTTCGAACCCATCGATACCTCGGTGGGCCGGCTCGGGCTGCTCGTGTGCTGGGATCAGTGGTATCCGGAAGCCGCACGCCTGATGGCACTTGCCGGTGCCGAGCTGCTGCTCTACCCCACCGCCATTGGCTGGGATCCCAACGACGACCAGGCGGAAAAGACGCGCCAGCGGGACGCCTGGATCACCGTGCAACGCGGTCATGCCGTGGCCAACGGCTTGCCGGTGCTGGCCTGCAATCGGGTTGGCTTCGAAGCGGACCCGAGCGGGGTCGGCGCCGGCGTCGACTTCTGGGGCAGCAGTTTCGTCGTCGGCCCGCAAGGCGAATTCCTGGCCCAGGCCGGCTCCGGCGCGCGCGAATTGCTGCTGGCCGACATCGACCTGGCACGCAGCGAGCAGGTGCGCCGGATCTGGCCGTTCCTGCGCGACCGGCGCATCGATGCCTATGGCGACCTGCTGCGGCGCTTCCGCGACTGAACGGGCCACGGCCGGCGCGCGGCTTGTGCGTGTGCCGCGACGCCCCCACCTTGGGACTTCCACCATCTGTAAGCCGCCGCATGAATCTTGCTGACCAAGGCGCCCCGGCCGTAGCGGCCGCTGCCATCCCGCCACCTGCCTTGCAGGGCCAACCCGTGGAGCGCGTCCATCGCGATGGCGTGGACTACGTGATCCTGGGCACGGCGCACGTCTCGCGCAGCAGCGTGGACGCCGTCCAGGCGCTGCTGGAGAGCGAGCACTTCGACGCCGTCGCGGTCGAGCTGTGCGCGAGCCGTGCGCAAAGCATGCGCGACCCGGAAGCGTTCAAGCAGATGGACCTGTTCCGCGTCATCCGCGAAGGCAAGGCCGGCATGGTCACCGCCAGCCTGATCCTGTCCACGTTCCAGAAGCGCCTGGCCGAGCAATCCGGCATCCAGCCCGGCGCCGAGATGAAGGCGGCCATGGATGGCGCCGAACGGCACGCCGTCCCGCTCTGGCTGATCGACCGCGAGGTTGGCACCACGCTCAAGCGCGCCTGGCGCAGCGTAAGCGCCTGGCAGCGCTTCACCCTGTTCGGCGGCTTGCTGGCCAGCGTATTCGCCCGCGAGGAGATCGCGCAGGACGAGATCGAGAAACTGAAACAGGGCGACCTGCTGGAAAGCGCGTTCAAGGAATTCGCCAGCGAGTCCAAGCCGCTGTTCGCGAGCCTGATCAGTGAGCGTGACAGCTTCATGGCCGCGCGCCTGCGCCAGGAATCCACACAGGCTGCCGCCGGCACGCCGGGCGAAGCCGGGCGCCACGTGCTCGTGGTGATTGGCGCTGGTCACCTCAAGGGCCTGGCCGAGCGCCTGCGCGGGCAACGCGAAGACCCGACCGGCGTCACCGCCGAACTTTCCAGGTCGCCGCCCAAGGCGCGCTGGCCAAAGTGGCTGGCGATCGGCGTGGTGCTGGCGATCTTCGCCGCGATCGCCTATGCCTTCCACCAGAACCCGACGCTCGGGGCGCAGGCGTTGCGCGACTGGATCCTGTTCACCGGCGGCTTTGCCGTCCTCGGCGCCATACTCGCCGGTGCGCATCCGCTGAGCATCGCCACCGCTTTCGTCGCCGCGCCCATCAAGCCGTTCCGCCCCGGCATCCCCTCCGGCGGCCTCAGCGCCGCGGTCGAGGCCTGGGTCCGGCATCCGCGGGTCGCCGACTTCGACAGCCTGCGCGAGGACGTCGGGCACTGGAGCGGCTGGTGGAAAAACCGCGTGGCGCGCACCCTGCTCAACTTCTTCCTGGTGAGCACCGGCACCATCATTGGTGAATACAGCGCCGGCATCCACATTTTCCGCAGCGTGTTCTAGGAGCTTGGGCGGTGGAAGCCACCCGAGGCCTGTAGCCCCGTCCGCACGCCGCCGGCAGCCGCACCCGAGGCACATGCTAGGATCGCCTGCGGATCCGCCCGGGTGGCGAAACCGGTAGACGCAAGGGACTTAAAATCCCTCGGCCTTGCGGCCATGCGGGTTCGACCCCCGCCCCGGGCACCATTCGGTTTGGCCATCTGGCGAAGACTTGTGCAATACGTCAGCGAAGGCTGCCTTTGGGCAACTGGCGGTTAAAATGCATAGCTTGCGCTCAGGCCGAGCATGAAGTTGCGCCCGGGAGCCGGCTGGAACGCACGGCCATTGCCGGTATTGACGACGACGGCGCCGATGTAATGGCGACCGAGCAGGTTGCTGATGCTGGCAAATTCGCGCACTCGCCAGTGGACGGTGTTCCGCTCGAAGCCAAGCCGATAGTTGAGCACGGCGTCGCCGTCCGCCGCGGCGGTGTTCTGGTTGTCGGTGTAGACCCGATCCCGCCATGTCGCGCTCAGCGTGGTGGAAAACCCGAGCGGGCGATAGCGCCAATCGAGCGCGCCGTACAACATTTGCCGCGGCACGCCGGGCATGCTTTTGCCATCCGACGGCCCGCCGCCGAAACGGGCCTGCAACCAGGTATAGGCCAGGTACGCGTCAAAGTCCCCGCGCAGCGTCTGCGTGACGCTCAACTCGAGGCCGCGGCGTCGCGTGCTGGCAACGTTGGCGTAGCTGTCGCGGCCATCGTTTGATGCGGCGACGATGATGTCGTCGGCAGTCGTTATGCGAAAGGCGGCCAGGTCGAACTTTGTCCGCGTCCAGGCTCCCTTCAGTCCAGCTTCGTAATCGCGGCTGGTGCTTGGCCGCAGGGGTTCGTTGAAGCCCGCCTGGCCGTCGGGCCAATATGCAAACTCGGACAGTGCCGGGGTTTCGAAGCCCTGCCCGTAGTATTCGCCCGCCTGGCTGGAGATGTCGTCCTCGTTGCGGCGCAGGTTGCCCAGCGCGCCGTCAGCGTTGACCCAACCCTTGCGCAATTCATGCAGGCGGTCGTACTCGATGCCCATGATCAGGTCGAGCGGGGTCACGGCCGAGAAGCTGTGGATCCAGCGCGCGCCGCCGCCGCGCGAGTCGTCGGTGAGATCCACGACCGCCCCGCCGCCATTGGCGGAACTGCCAGGAAAGGGCAGGAACTGGACCACGCGCCGGGTCCCGCCGTAGCCGGTGATGTGCAGCTGATCGGCCTGGCCGAGCTGCTGGTGGGTACACCAGCGCGAGCTGACGATCACGATGGCTCTCGCCTGCGCCGAACTTGTACACGCCGGGCACAGCAAACCGCGGACTGTCCCGCGCCTGTTCCGCGGTGAGGCCTGAGGGGTCCTCGGCATACGGCTGGTTTTCCGCGTTGAACAGCATGGTCAGCGAGGAATCCTGGTCCAGGTCGTAGCGGAACTTCACGCGCAGATTGTTGCGCTCGGCCGCACTGTGCTCGCGGTAGCCGTCCGTGCGGAAATGCGTGCCGTCCACGATGTAGTTGAAGTTGCCGAGCGTGCCGCCGGCGTCCAGCCGATGCGTGACGCTGCCGTAGCTGCCCACGAGCGTGGTCGCACCGAACGTCGGCCGTGGCGGCCCATCCTTGGTGAAAACCTGGATCACGCCGCCGGCGGCATTGCCGTACAGCGCGGAAAACGGGCCGCGCAACACCTCGATGCGCTCGGCGGTGGCCAGGTCGAAGTTGTCGGTCTGGCCCGATCGGCTTGACGCATCGGCGCCGCAACAGCTTGCTGCACGCAAGGGCGGATCAACGGTAATGTCGCGACGCCCGCCCGCCATTCACGCCACGGCGAGACGCGGGGCATCGCGTTACCCTGCTTCGCAGCAGGTCGGCACTGGCAACAATCAGTGCTGCAGGATCTTGGCAATGATGCCGGTATTGGCTGAGACCAGGAGGAAATCGCCGTTGTCACTGCGTATCCAGTGGTAGCCAAACGGCGGCGGGAGCAAGCGCGCCGCGGGCCAGTCGGTGACGACATAACGGCGGCAATGAAAAGCCGAGGGCATGCGGCCGCCTTTCTTGTACCAGCCACGGCGCAACCCCTGCCCATACATGCCCGTGCGATGCTGAATATCGTCGTGATGCTTGGCCGGGCCTCGAGCTCGGGCGGCCGGCGATTCATTGGACTGCGGGACCGCGCCACCAGGTGCCAACAACGCATCGTAGGGCTTGGATACACCGTAGCGCTTCTTCATGCCATGAGGTTATCCCAGCACCAGCATCAACAGCCGTCCGCGCAGATGACAATCCTGTCATCTGCGCAAGCTTGGCTGGAGGCTGCGCGCCGCCCGCTATGGGCATCGCCCCGCGTCCGCACCGTCAGCACGCGAGCTGCGCGATTGGAAATCAGGCTGCGGGCAATGCCGCTGCCGAAGTTGCCGCCTGATCCACGCCGGCGAGCCGTGGAAAACGCATCGTCACGGTCGTGCCGGCGATCGGCGTGCTGGCGATTTGCACCGTGCCGCCATGCATCTCCATGATCGCGGCGACGATGGACAAGCCGAGTCCGGTCCCCTGGCCCGCACCGTGCTGGCGCGCCGCATCTGCCTGGTAGAAGCGGTCGAACAGATACGGCAGGTGCTGGGCGGGGATCGCTTTGCCGGCGTTGTGCACCCGGATCTCGACG
The DNA here is from genome assembly GCF_058781105.1 of Rhodanobacter sp. FW510-R10. Taxonomy (NCBI): domain Bacteria; kingdom Pseudomonadati; phylum Pseudomonadota; class Gammaproteobacteria; order Lysobacterales; family Rhodanobacteraceae; genus Rhodanobacter; species Rhodanobacter sp. FW510-R10. Next base: position 2,786,731 of record NZ_JBYSWL010000001.1, read on the forward strand.
TGATCTGACGCCGTCGTCACGCCTATACCGATCTCGCTGCCAACTGCCGCATGCCGGATCGCGTTGCTCAACACGTTGATCAGGGCCTGACGAAACAGGATCGGGTCCGCATCGACGGCCGCATTGCCCTGCAGCCTGACGGCAAGCGAGCGTCTGGCAGCCGCGGCGGTTTGCTGTTCGATGATCCACGCACAGGCCTGGGCGGCTTCGAAGCGCTCGCGATGCAGGGCTTGTCCAGGACGTTCGGCACGTGCCGTGAACAGCAGGTTTTCAATCAACATCGTCAGGCGCGCGCACTCATCCAGTGCAGACTCCATGGCGGCACGATAATCCTCGACCGAACGCTGGCGCATCAAGCAGACTTCAAGCTCACCGCGCAGATGTCCCAAGGGCGTGCGCAGTTCGTGCGCAATGTCGGCGGAGAAGCGCGACAGCCGCGCAAACGCCTCCTCGAGCCGCGCCAGCATGGCATTGAAGACATCGACCAGTTCGCGCAGCTCCGCCGGCCAGGGCGCGGTCGAGGTCAGGCGTGACGACAGGTCGGCCGGCGTAATCGATTGCGCCGCACTGGTGATGCGCTTCAGGGGAGCAAGTCCGCGCGAGGTCACCCAGCGTCCGGCCAGCACCAGCAGCGGGACCAGCAAGATCAGCGTGAGCGCGATTACGCGGCGGAAGTCCGCTTGCAACGAGGCATCGCGCGTGACATCCAGCGCATACTGCACGCGTACCCCGCCGCTGTCGGCGCGACGCAGCACCACGGTGGCCAGGGCAAAACGGCGGCTCCCCACTTGCCGGACCAACTGCGGCGACGGCGCCCCGTCTGCCGCGGCGGGAAATGTCGATCGCGGCAAATCGAGGTCCATCCCCGGGGATTCGCCAAGCGTGTCGCCAGCGGCGGTGAGCACGCGGGCCTGGTATCCACGCAAAGGCGAGGTTCCGGTTTCGCGGATGATTTCATCGACCACGGCATGCGCATCGCCTTGACCCTGGTCCAGTTCCGTCTGCAACCTCGCCACCGTGGCCTGCAGGAAATCCTGGTGCTCGGCGTTGAAGTTGGCTGACACCCGCCAATAGACGATGCCGGCGAGCAAGAGCATGGCCGCCAGGGCAACCATGGCGTTCAAGGCGATCAGGCGCCGGCTGATCGAGTGCGACCGGAGTGGCATTTCAGTCCGCATCGGCATCGAGCACATAGCCGGCGCCGCGCACCGTGCGCAGCATCGGCGGCGCGGCGAATGGCTCGTCGAGCTTGCTGCGCAGCCGGCGCACCACCACGTCCACCAGGTTCGTCTGGGTGTCGAAGCGGATCCCCCATACGCCATCGGCGATGAGCGGGCGCGACAGGACGCGCCCACGGTGGCGTGCAAGCAACAGCAACAGCGCGTATTCCTTTGGCGCAAGTGGCAGCAAGCGTCCACCACGCGTCACGCGTTGCTGCAGCGGTTCGATGACCAGGTCGCCCACTTTCAGGATGCTCGATTCCTGCGCGAGATCGGCTTGGCGCAGGAGGTTGCGCAAACGGGCAACCAACTCCGCAAAGGCAAATGGTTTGACGAGATAATCGTTCGCGCCCAATTCGAATCCACGCACCCGGTCCTCGACGCGGTCGAGTGCGGTGAGGAATAGCACGGGCGTGCGTATGGCATCGGCGCGCATGGCCTGGACGATCGCCCAGCCATCGCGTCCTGGCAGCATCACGTCGAGCACCACCGCGTCGAAGATCTGGCCCTGCAGCAGGGCCATGGCCACGTCTCCGTCTTCGGCAAGCACGACGCTAAAGCCGTGTTCTTGCAGGCCCTCGGCCAGATAGCGGCGGGCCTTGGCCTCATCCTCGGCAACCAGGATCCGCGTAGGCCCGCTTTTTCCGGGTGTCTGGACGGCCACGCGCCCACGCGGCGCCTCGGGCGCCAGGGGAATCCTGGGTTGGTTGCTCGCCTGTATCGGCATCGGGTCTGCATGACCTCGCACACTACTCAAGGCTCCGCCCGCATGATGCGCAGCCAGGCTGGTGCTTGCAAATCCTCGCGACCAAAGTCGGACCAGATGGCGGCAAGCCCGTTCCCTGGAGCCCCGCTGCGCGCCAGCCTGCGCAAGTTCAAGCTGGGCGGGGCCGGTTTTACCGCGTCGTGGACGTGGCCGGTGCGACCCCCACCGATGCCTTCAACCTTGAATCCGGCCGCGCCTGTGCATACATTTCCCAACTGATCTGCTTGAGCAGGCCGCGCTTGTCGTCGCCTATCGTGTACAGGTCGCCATGGGTCCGATCCGGCAGGAAACGGAAATCCGACTTCGCGTGCAACCCGTCGAGCACGGCCTGCAACTTGTGCGCGGCGCCATCCAGGTAGAACGTGTCGGCCGTGCCGACGATCAGATGAATCTTGCCGTCGAGGTCAGCCCTGAGCTGCGGCCAGTCCCGCTGCAGGCGATAGGCAATATCGTAATGGTCGCGCCAGTACGCCACGACGTCTGGATCGACCGCGCCAGTGTCGCGGTTGAACATCGGCTCGGGGCGTCCGTCCTTACCACGTGGTGAGAACACCCAGTCGAACGAGGACATCTGCCCACCGTAGCTGCCGAGCACGCGCTCGAGCTTGGCGAATTGCTCGAAGCTCGCCAGCACCTTGCCATGGTTGCGCACCAGGGGATAAGCCGAGCCGTCCGGCTTGCGATACACATTCGCGTCGGGCGCGTAGATGTCGACGCCAGTGAAATCGTGGAAGTCGCTGGGATCCGGCGCGGTCGACCAGGTGCCACCAAACATCTTGGGGTAGCGTGTTTGCAGCCACAGCGTGGCCCAGCCGCCCGAGGAGTGGCCGTTGAGGAAGCGACCAGCGGGGCGGCCGTCCATGCGGTACTTCGCTTCGAGCTCGGGGATCAGCTCGGTGGTCAGCGCCTGGCCCCAAGGGCCATTGTTCACCGAGTCGGCGAATTCATGCGTGCCGGTAGGGCTGGACTCATCCAGGAACACCCAGATCATCGGCGGCATCTCCCCGCGCGCCATGGCGGCGTAGACGTAGACGAGCGTAGAGACCACGCGATCGTTGTCGCCGCCAAAGCCCTGCGTGTAATACACGGTCGGGTAGCGCGTGGCCACATCGGCAGCATAATCGGGCGGCGTCAGTACGCGGCCGCGCATGGCGATCGGCCGGCCCCAGAACGCGGTCAGCGATGGGCTGGTGAAATCAATCAGGCTGGCATGCTGGCGCGCCGCAGGCACCGCGGCGCGCTCTTGCGCCGACGCGGTGGCAGGCAACTCCCATGGATCCTTGGCCGGAAGCGTCCTGGTCAGCGCGAGTTCCGGCATGCTGTCACTTGGCAGGTGCATCTTCAGCACGTCGCTCACCAGGTCGCCCGCGCCGCGCCCGGAATAACTGTAGCTGTGGTCGACATCAAGCACGGCCTGCACGTAGTAGTCGCCCGGCGGCAGTTGCGCAAAGGGCTTGGGATAGCTGAGCTCGTCGGCATCCACGGCGATGTCCCGGCCAGGCGGCAGGTAATTGATTTCCTGCGCCGCCACCGCCGATTCGGTGGCGCGGAAGGGATTGGCATCGACCGACTCGACCACGCCATTCTTGTCAGGCTCGGCGTCCTTCGCGCTGATCGCGAACAGCAACAGCCGTCCCGATGCGGGCTTGGTGGAAGCCGGACCGAGGTGCACCTGGAAAAACTGATGCGTGGCGACATGCGCGGTCGGAGCTTGCGAGGTGCAGGCCGCAGCGGCCGCCGCAAACACCAGGGCGGCAATACAGGAACGTAAATACATCGACGTACTCCAGGTTCACCCCACGACCGGTGCGCGGCTGCAGCACCAGGCCATCATGGCATGCGGCATCGTTCCAACCGATACGGCATGCCAGCCAGGCACCGACGTTATCAGACTGACGAGCGTTTTTTATGCCGCACGCGCCAAAAGTCACGCCGGAAATCCGTTACCGATTGATAATGAGGGCGCCCCCCCGCGACCGCCGACCCATGCCCTCCACGACTTTCGAACTGCACGGCGACTACGTCGAGCTCAACCTCCTGCTCAAGCTTGCCGGCCTGTGCGACAGCGGTGGCGCCGGCAAGCACCTGGTGGCCAGCGGCGCAGTGGAGGTCGACGGAGTCATCGAATCACGCAAGACCCGCAAGGTCCGCGCCGGCCAAGTCGTGCGGCTTGGCACGACGGAAATCCGGGTGCGCACCGCCACGAGCCAAGCCCCCGAGTGACCGGCCCGCAGCGGCGGGGGCTTGCCCCGGGCCGGGCCGGGGCGATGCCATCGCGGCATGGCTGACCCGCCGGCACACGCCGGCAGGGCCGCCCACCCCACGGGCCGCACGGCGTTTCATTCCGGCAAGCCGCCCAGCATGGCGTCCAGTCGCGGATGCTCCGGCAGGCGCAGCAGGAACTCCTTTTCCAGCACGCGGCGGAGGTCGGCCGTAGCGGCCAGGTGCCGTCGCTCCGGTTCGGAGCCGATGCGGCGTACAGTGAAGTCCCGGTTGCGTAGGACCAGGCGGCGCTCCGCGTCAGTCCGGGACACCACCAGGTCATGCACGAAGGACGACTGCGGCCAGGTGGAAACGTAGTAATTGGCCTGGACGTAGTCGACCGGCCAAGCACGTCGCAGGTCGAAGCGGTACAGCGAACGCCATTCGCCGCCCAGCAGGGACTGCAGTCGCCAATCACCATCCACCATCATCAACCGGAACGGCTCGTGGCTGGTCGGTTGTTCCACTCCCGCGCGCAGGCGCAGCGCGCCGGTGAGGACCTGGCCGCTGAAACCGACATCCGCCAGCCAGCTCTCGCCGTCCAGTTCCACCCGCAACAACATGTGCGTTTGCGGGGTGATCATCTCTTCGGGGCGCCCCCACAGCACGCGCGCCAGCAAGCCGGACACCTCGAAACCAATGGCGCGCAGCGCCTCGGCAAACAACAGGTTCTGCTCGAAGCAATAGCCGCCACGGTGTGCCTGCACCAGTTTGCGCTGCACCGCTTCAGCGCTCAGCTCGATCGGCACGCCAAGCAGCGGGTCGAGGTTTTCAAATGGGATCGTGGCCGTGTGTGCCGCGGCCAGATTGCGCAGGGTGGCCAGGTCTGCTGCCACTGGCGTGGCATAGCCGATGCGCCGCAAATAGGCCCGCAGGTCAATGGATGGGGACATGCGCGGCAACACTAGGCGCCTGCACCAGGAAAGCGCAAGCGCCCCGCCCGCGGCGTCGACCCTCCAAGCGGCCATCGCGGCTCGCTACCGTCGGCACCAGGCTTGCGCCCGTGGTCCCGGCAACTTGCCTCCATGCAAGTCCATCCCCATACCACAGGCCATCGTCGCCGCATGTGCGGCCCATCGCCTGCAGGAACCCCGTGCCGCCGAGATCCTCCCTGCCCGACGCTGACACCATGGAGCTGAAGCGCAGCTTCCTCGGCGTATTCCGCTACAGCGGCCGCGCCCTGGCCTTGGTGTGGAGTACGAGTCGCCGACTGACGTTCGCCTTGGCCTTGCTGACGCTGGCTGCCGGCTTGTTGCCCGCTGCGATCGCCTATGTCGGCGCGCAGATCGTAGATGCCGTCGTGGCAGCCAACCGGCTGTGGGCCGCCGATGGCCATGCCGCGCTGGCGCCCGTCTTCGAGTGGGTGGTGGCCGAGGGTGTGCTGGTGGCCACCTTGGCTGGCGCACAGCGTGGCCTGTCGCTGTGCCAGTCGCTGCTGCGCGCGCAACTTGGCCAGCGCGTCAACGTGATGATCCTGGAAAAGGCCCTGACCCTGGACCTGGCCCAGTTCGAGGATTCGGAGTTCTACGACAAGCTGACGCGGGCGCGCCGCGAGGCGTCCAGCCGCCCCTTGTCCCTGGTGACCCGCACGTTCGGGCTCGGCCAGAACGCGATTTCCCTGGTCAGCTATGGCACGCTGCTGTTCCAGTTTTCGCCTTGGGCCGTGCTCATGCTGCTGCTGGCCGGCGTGCCGGCCTTCGCCGCCGAGACGAAGTTTTCCGGCGATGCCTTCCGCCTGTTCCGTTGGCGCTCGCCGGAAACGCGCATGCAGCTGTACCTGGAAACCGTGCTGGCGCGCGAGGACCACGCCAAGGAAGTGAAGTTGTTCGCGCTGGGCCCATTGCTGCTGCAGCGCTACCGGGATATCTTCCAGCGCCTGTACCGCGACGACCGCAACCTGACCCTGCGTCGCGACAGTTGGGGTTTCGGACTGGGCCTGCTCGGCACGCTGACCTTGTATGGCGCATATGCATGGATTGCCGCGAGCACCGTGGTCGCGCGCATCACCCTGGGCCAGATGACCATGTACCTGATGTTGTTTCGCCAGGGCCAGGCTGCGGTCTCGGCGATCCTCTCGGCCATCGGCGGCATGTACGAGGACAACCTGTACCTGTCCACCTTGTACGAGTACCTGGAAACGCCCACGCCGGCGCACAGCGGCACGGCCACGCAAGGCGCCCAGCCTGGCGACGGGGTGCGCTTCGAAGGCGTGAGCTTCACCTACCCTGGGGCCACGGAGCCCGCGCTGCGGGGCATCGACCTGCACATCCGGCCCGGTGAATCGCTCGCCCTGGTCGGGCAGAACGGCTCGGGCAAGACCACGCTGATCAAGCTCCTGACCGCGCTGTACCGGCCCGACCAGGGCCGCATCCTGCTGGACGGCACGGACTTGCGCGACTGGGATCCCCGGGTGCTGCGCGGGCGCATCGGGGTGATCTTCCAGGACTTCGCGCGCTACCAGATGCGCGTGGGTGAAAACATCGGCGCGGGCGACGTCAAACACTTCGCGGACGTCGAGCGCTGGCGCGTGGCCAGCGACAAGGGCATGGCCAGCGAGTTCATCGACGCCCTGCCCGGCGGCTTCGACGCGCCCCTCGGCAAGTGGTTCAACTCCGGGCGCGAGCTCTCCGGCGGCCAGTGGCAGAAGATTGCGCTGGCCCGCGCCTTCATGCGCTCGGATGCGGATATCCTGGTGCTCGATGAGCCTACCGCGGCGATGGACGCCGAGGCCGAGGCGACGATCTTCGAGCACTTCCGCGAACTGGCCGGCAGGCGCATCGTGATCCTGATCTCGCACCGCTTCTCCACCGTGCGCATGGCCGACCAGATCGTGGTGATCCAGGGCGGGCGCATCATCGAACACGGCAGCCACGCCGAGCTGATGGCGCGCAGCGGCCACTACGCGCACCTGTTTGCGCTACAGGCCCAGGGCTACCGCTGACGCATCGGCGCCGGCTTGACCGCGGTTGCCCGCGCGCTCCATGCTTCGTCGTCTTTGTCCGCACGAAATACCCGCATGAGCAGCCACTACGACGCCGTCGACATTGAAGTCCTGTCCGGCCTGGATCCGGTCCGCCGCCGGCCCGGCATGTACACCGACACTACCCGCCCAAACCACCTGGTGCAGGAAGTGGTCGACAACGCCGTGGATGAGGCCCTGTCCGGCTACGCCAAGCACATTGACGTCATCGTGCACGCCGACGGCGCGGTGGAAGTGAGCGACGACGGGCGCGGCATGCCGGTGGACATCCATCCGGAGGAACATGTCTCCGGCGTCGAGCTGATCATGACCCGGCTGCACGCCGGCGGGAAATTCAGCGGCAAGAACTACAACTTCTCCGGTGGCCTGCACGGCGTTGGCGTGTCCGTGGTCAACGCCTTGTCCGAGCGCGTCGAGGTCACCGTGCGCCGGCACGGCAGCGAATACCGCATGACGTTTGCCCACGGCGAAAAGACCAGCGAACTGGAAACCGTGGGCAACGTGCCCAAGAGCCGCAGCGGCACCACCCTGAAGTTCTGGCCCGAGGCCAAGTATTTCGACTCGCCGAAGATTTCGCTGGGCAAGCTCAAGCACCTGCTGCGCGCCAAGGCGGTGTTGTGCGCGGGCCTGACCGTCGACCTGCACGATGAGGCCAGCGGCGAATCCTGCCGGTGGTATTACGAGGATGGCTTGCGCGACTACCTGCGCGGCGAACTCGACGGCCTCGAGGCCTTGCCGAACGAGCCCTTCGTGCACCAGACGGCCCGCGATAGCGAGGGCCTGGAAATCGCCCTGGCCTGGCTGCCCGAGGGTGAGCCCGTGCAGGAAAGCTACGTCAACCTGATCCCCACCCTGCAGGGCGGCACCCACGTCAACGGCTTGCGCAGTGGCCTCACCAGCACGATCCGCGAGTTTTGCGACCTGCACAACTTGCTGCCGCGCGGGGTCAAGCTGGCGCCAGAGGACGTGTGGGAACGCCTGTCCTTTGTGCTGTCGACGCGCCTGCAGGACCCGCAGTTTGCCGGCCAGATCAAGGAGCGATTGTCCTCGCGGAGCGCCGCGGGCATGGTGGAAAACATCATCCACGACGCCTTCAGCATCTGGCTCAACCACCACGTGGAAGTGGGCGAGCGCATCGCCCAGCTCGCGATCGAGCGCGCCGCGTTGCGCCTGAAGGCCTCCAAGCAGGTGGTGCGCAAGAAGATTGCCCAGGGCCCCGCCCTGCCCGGCAAGCTCGCCGACTGCACGGCAACCGACCTCAGCCGTACCGAACTGTTCCTGGTGGAAGGCGATTCGGCCGGCGGCAGCGCCAAGCAGGCGCGCGACCGGGAGTTCCAGGCAATCCTGCCGCTGCGCGGCAAGATCCTGAACACCTGGGAGGTGGAATCCACCCAGGTGCTCGCGTCCGAGGAAGTGCACAACCTGGCCGTGGCCATCGGCTGCGACCCCGGCACCGACAATCTCTCGGGCCTGCGCTACGGCAAGATCATCGTGCTTGCCGATGCCGACTCCGACGGCTTGCATATCGCCACCCTGCTCTCGGCGCTGTTCCTCAAGCACTTCCCCCGGCTGGTGACCGAGGGCCACGTGTTCATCGCCATGCCGCCGCTGTTCCGCGTGGACGTCGGCAAGCAGGTGTTCTATTGCCTCGATGAAAGTGAAAAGCAGGCGGTGCTGCAGAAGATCGAGAAGGACAAGCTCAAGGGTGCGGTCAGCACCACGCGCTTCAAGGGTCTGGGCGAAATGAACCCGCCGCAGTTGCGCGAGTCCACGATCCATCCGGACACGCGGCGCCTGGTCCAACTCACCGTGCCGAGCGACCGCAGCGACACCAGCACGGCAAAGTTGATGGACATGCTGCTGTCCAAGAAACGCGCCGGCGACCGCAAGACCTGGCTGGAAGAAAAAGGCGACCTGGCCACGCTGGAGGTCTGAGCCGCCGGCACCCTGCCTGTCCTCCGGCGCCCAAGATCCCGGCAAACGCAGGCGGGCCCTTTTGCCCACGCAGGCAGAGCGCTATGGTGACCGGCAATTTCCATGGAGCGACCGCCGTGGCCCTGATGCCGCCCCTCAACCTGCAACGCTGGATCGATGAGCATCGCGAGCTGCTGCGACCGCCGGTCGGCAACAAGTGCATCGTCGATGATGACTTCATCGTCATGATCGTCGGCGGCCCCAACGCGCGCAGCGACTACCACTACGACGAAGGTCCGGAGTTTTTCTACCAGCTCGAGGGCGACATCACGCTGAAAGTGCAGGACGCGGAGGTCGCCCGCGAGATTCCGCTGCGCGCTGGGGAAATGTTCTACCTGCCGCCACGCGTGCCGCACTCACCGGTGCGCTCGGCGGGCTCCATCGGTCTGGTGGTGGAGCGGCGGCGCCTGCCGCATGAGCGCGATGGCTTGATCTGGTATTGCCAGCAATGCAACCACAAGCTCTACGAAGAATATTTCACGCTGCAAAGCATCGAACGCGATTTCCCGCCCGTGTTCCGGCGCTACTACGACTCACTGCAGGCGCGCACCTGCGCCGCCTGCGGCTGCGTGGACCCGGTGCCGGGCCACGTTGCCTAGGCACGTGGACGCAGGTGATGCGGCGGCCAACGCGCTCCAGGCCAACCCGCGCATGCGTACAACGCCGCCGCCATGCTGAATGAAACTTGTACTGATGCTGCCGCTACGCTATGTTCGCGTGCTATTGCGTCACTGAGCCAACGCCTCTGCGCCTCTGCGCAGACCCGAGCGGGATCACTTGAAGGGGAGCCTGGAACCCGATGATCGAAAACCTGTTTGCCACCCATCCGATCAAGGCCATGCCGCACGTCGACGCCGGCGAACCGGTCGAGGGCGACATCGGTGGCGAGGTCACACTGAAGCGGGTCCTGACGGCCAAACACCTCATCATGCTCGGGATCGGTGCCGTCATCGGCGCCGGCATCTTCGTGCTGACCGGGACCGCCGCCGCCCAGTTTGCCGGCCCCGCGCTCACGATCAGCTTCATCCTCGCTGGCGTCGCCTGCGGCCTGGCCGGATTGTGCTATGCCGAGTTTGCGGCGATGCTGCCCGTATCCGGCAGCGCCTATTCCTATTCCTACGCCACGCTGGGCGAGGTGGTGGCGTGGTTCGTCGGCTGGAACCTGGTGCTCGAGTACCTGTTCGCGGCCTCGACGGTGGCCGTGGGCTGGTCGGGCTACTTCAATGAACTGCTGAGCATGCTGACTTCCGCCACCGGCTGGAACTTCAGCTTGCCGGCAGCCCTGTCTGCCGCCCCATTCACCTATGTGGACCACCACATCGTCACGACGGGTGCCTTCCTCAACATCCCGGCCATCGCGATCGTCGCCGCGATCAGCTACCTGTGCTATTGCGGCATCACGCAATCGGCAACGGTCAACGCCGTCATCGTGGCAATCAAGGTGATCGTGATCCTGCTGTTCCTGGTGGTCACCTTCAAGTTCATCAACACGGATTTCTGGCATCCGTACATCCCACCCAACGAGGGGGGTGACGCGTTCGGCTGGGCGGGTGTGGTCCGCGGCGCCACACTGGTGTTCTTTGCCTACATCGGCTTTGATGCGGTATCGACCGCCGCGGGCGAAGCGAAGAACCCGCAACGCGACATGCCGATCGGTATCCTCGGCTCGCTGGCGATCTGCACCATCCTGTACATCGCCATGGCCGCTGCGCTCACCGGCCTGGCCCCGTTCCGCGAACTGAATACACCGGAACCGGTCGCCACCGCCCTCAACTACGTGCTCGGCACGGTGGCCGCCGGCAGTACCGCCAGCTACGTGCTGGGTACGATGAAAATCCTCGTGGTGTTCGCGGCCTTGGCCGGCTTGAGCTCGGTGGTGCTGGTGATGCTCATGGGCCAGCCACGCATCTTCTACACCATGTCCAACGACGGCCTGATGCCCAAGTCGTTTGGCAAGCTGCATGCGAAACACCGCACGCCGTACATCGGCACGATCATCGTCGGCCTCATAGCGGCGGTCCTGGCCGGCCTGTTTCCGGTGGGCGTGCTCGGCGACCTGGTATCCATGGGGACGCTCCTGGCCTTCAGCACGGTGTGCATCGGCGTCGCCGTGCTGCGCCGCACGCGTCCAGAGATTCCGCGCGCATTCCGGGTACCGGCGTACTGGTTGGTATGTCCACTCGGCGCCGCCGTTTGTCTTTTCCTGTTCTGGCAGGCGTTCAAGACCCTGTGGCCGCTCCTGATCGGCTGGACCGTCCTGGGCTTCTGCATCTATGGCTTCTACGGCTATCGGCACAGCCGGTTGCGCCGCAATCCGGCATAACCCCATGCCGCGGCCGGCACTTCAATGCCGGCCGCATCGTCCGAGCAGACGGCAAGCCGACTGGGCCTGCACTCCTCGCCGCTCGCCCACTCCCGAAGACCCGAACCCATGCTCAAGCAATTGCTCGCGCGCAAGACCGACTTCCACGAAGACCTGGAAGGCGATGGCCCTACGCTGCGACGCACGCTCGGCCCGTGGGGCCTGACGGCGATCGGCATCGGCGCCGTGATTGGCGCTGGCATCTTCGTCATCACCGGGGTGGCCGCCGCGGACCATGCCGGTCCGGCGGTGATCCTGTCGTTCCTGCTGGCGGCCATTTGCAGTTCGTTCACGGCCTTGTGCTACGCGGAATTCGCCACGCTGATCCCGCTCTCGGGCAGCGCCTATTCCTATGCCTATGCGACGCTTGGCGAGCTCATGGCCTGGTTCATCGGCTGGAACCTGGTGCTTGAGTACGGCGTCTCCGCCTCCGCGGTTGCGGTGAGCTGGACCGGGTATTTCCTTAGCCTGCTCAACCACGTGGGCACGGTATTCAACATGGATTTGAGCTTGCCGGCAGCCCTCACCAAGGCGCCGCTGGCATTTACTGCAGACCATCAGCTGATCGCCACCGGGGCACTGTTCAACTTGCCAGCGGTGGCGCTGATCGCCCTGCTCACCTGGGTCTGCTACGTTGGCATCCGCGAGTCGAGCTTCGTCAATTCGATCATGGTGGCGATCAAGGTGGGCCTGGTCCTACTGGTGATCGTGGTCGGCTGGCGCTACGTGGATCCCTCGAACTGGGTGCCGTTCGTACCGGCTTCCGAAGGCCACGACCGCTACGGCTGGGGCGGCGTGATGCGCGGCGCGGCAATGGTGTTCTTCGCCTACATCGGTTTCGAGGCCACCTCGGTCGCGGCACAGGAATCGCGCAACCCGCAGCGCGATTTGCCAATCGCCATCCTCGGGTCACTCGCGATCTGCACCCTGCTCTACGTCGCCATGGCCGCGGTCATGACCGGCCTCAACTCCTATACCATGCTCGGCACCAACGAGCCGGTGGTGACCGCATTGCAGGGACACCCGCAACTGTCCTGGCTGCGTTGGGTGGTGGAAATCGGGGCCATGCTCGGCCTGGCGTCGGTGGTGCTGGTGATGGTCATCGCCCAGCCGCGCATCTTCATGATCATGGCCCGCGACGGCATGTTGCCGAAGCTGTTCACGCGCGTCCATCCCATCCACCGCACGCCACACCTCAATACCTTGGTGACCGGCGCCGGCATTGCGTTGCTTGCCGCAATCTTCCCCCTGGACGTCCTTGGCGAGCTGGTCTCCATGGGCACCTTGATCGCGTTCATCGCCGTCTGCGCTGGCGTCTGGATCCTGCGTTATACGCACCCGGAACTGCCCCGGACGTTCCGCGTACCGTGGGCGCCGCTGATCTGCTCCTTGGGCATCCTGAGTTGCGTGGCCTTGCTGTCGTTCATGGCCTGGTACAACTGGATGTTGATGATCGTGTGGACGCTCATCGGCCTGGCCATCTACTTTCTCTACGGCTACCGGCACAGCGCCGTGCGCAAGCTCGGCTGATTTCACCGGATTGTGCCTAATCGCGGGGATACGCGTCTAACCTCGGCAAACATCGCTGAATTAGCACGAAGTCGGGCCAATGACCGCCCCGCACGAGCCAGTAAGGTGCGGCCACATAAATATCTCGTAACTCATTGTTCCCAATTAATTTAACGGGATTTTTCCGCAACAAATCGGTCGCATGCGCGCCCATTTTGCAGCTATCGGAGTACTATCAACGAACCGTGGGATTATCACTTGGCAGTGGACCCCGGGATCGCTGCCCGGCACGTCAGGCGAATCAGCTCCTCAGCCTGACGTGTTCCGGGCAGCAACTTGTCTGGCGCCCGGAGCTGACGACATCGAACTCGCCTCGCCGTGATCCGGCCCTCGGTCGACGCCTTGCGCAACACAAGACGCGCTCGATTGATGGGGCTGTCCTGAGTCATCGAAGACGGCATTCGGGCATTCGGGCATTCGCGGCATCGAAGTCATGCACAAGACCCGTGCCCCATACATGCTCACGACGGCGTGCGATGGGCGCCACGTCGCGGATCATGTCGACATGCGAAGACTCATCCCCCTTGGGGTGTTTCCTCTTCCTGCCGCTTTGGGGAAATGGTCCCCCAGTTAGCCGGCAGCGCGCTCGACGCCAGCGGCGTCGCAGATGTCGGCCTCGTCGAGCGTCTCGTGCTGCAGCAGTTGCCCGGCGCCATCGTCCAGACGCGACCGGTTCTCACGGATCAGTCTGCAGGCCAGGGACGCATCCCCTCACCATCGCTTCGGCCTGGCACGCCGTGGAGCGTGCGCCAACGGGCACCCGCCCACATAAAGAAGGCCGGCAATGCCGGCCTTCCCACGTTTCACTGCAAACCCGGCATCAAGCCTTTGGCGTATGCGAAACGCACCAACCTTTCGCATTGACCGACTTGCCCGGGAACAACTGGCACGGACCACGGCCGGTCGCGCCGCCGGAATAGAACTGGCAATTGGCGCAGTCCTGACCGGCCTTGTACTTCGACTCCTTCGACTTGGTCGCATCCTCGACGTAGTGCAAGGCCTTCGCCATCGGATCGGTTTCCGCCAACGCCGGCAGATCGGCAGCCCGGGCAAAACGCGGCAAGCCACCAACCACCGCCGCGGCGACGGTCGTACCAGCGGCCAGCTTGAGGAAGCGCCGGCGAGATTCGGTATCTGCTTCATTCGACATGCTGCAATCTCCATCTGGTTGGCCCATCCGCAGCTGAGCCGCTGGGCAATGCGCATCGTAACGCGGCCTATGAAACGCTTCCTGACTTTCGCGAATGGCTCTCATTTGCGCACTTGACCAGAGCCGCGCATGCTATAGTTGCAATTGATTTGGACGTCCAGAAGCCATGAGCCAAGCATCCGCCGCCGGCCGCACTGCAGACGACTTCGCCGCCTGCGCGGCGGTGCTGGCGCGCACCGCACGCGAGCTCGGCGCGCTGGGCTGGACGCCGGCGACGAGTGGCAACTTTTCCATGCGGGTAGGACCTTCGTCCGCGGCTATCACGATTTCCGGTCGCGACAAGCGTCACACCAGCGTGGACGACATCATGTTGGTTGACGGCGATGGGCAAGCGGTGGCGGGAACATCGCGCCCCAGCGCCGAGACCGCGTTGCACCTGCAGATCTACCGGCGCTTTCCGCTCGCCACCATGGTCCTGCATACGCATTCCCGGACGCAAAGCGTGGCATCGCGCCTGTATTTAGAGCGTGGCACGGTGCGGCTGCAGGGCTGGGAACTGCAAAAGGCACTCGACGGCCACACCACACACGCCGACGTGGTCGAAATACCGGTGTTCCCGAACACGCAGCACATGCCGGAACTCCTCGCCCAGGTCGACGCCTGGCTGGACAGTGGCAAACCACTGCAGGCCTACCTGATTGCTGGACACGGCCTCTACACCTGGGGACGTGACGCCGAACAGGCGCGCCGCCACCTGGATGCCCTGGAGTTCCTGCTAGGCTGCGAAATGGACCTCCGGAGGTTGGAGACACCATGAGTCGATTGCGCATTTTCGAGGAAACCAGGCCGGATACCCCGACCCAGACCTTGACCGACCATGCCGCAATATCCGCCGCCCTGGCCAAGGCTGGCGTGCGCTTCGAGCGTTGGGCGGCCAGCCAGCCGATCAGGCCGGGAGCGAGCCAGGACGAGGTGATCGCGGCCTACCGTGCCGACATCGACCGCCTCATGGCCACCGAGGGTTATCAATCGGTGGATGTCATCAGCCTGGGCCCCGATCATCCCGAACGGGCTGCGTTGCGGGCGAAGTTCCTGAGCGAACATCGCCACAGCGAGGACGAGGTGCGCTTCTTCGTTGCCGGTTCCGGCCAGTTCACCCTGCATCTGGACAGCGGCGTGTACGACGTGTTGTGCGAGCAGGGCGACCTGATTGGCGTCCCGGCCGGCACGCGCCACTGGTTCGACATGAGCGAGTCGCCCTACTTCGTCGCGATCCGCCTGTTTACGAACAAGGACGGCTGGGTGGCCCAGTTCACCGGCGAGGACATCGCAGCACGTTTTCCGCGCATGACGCCGCAAGCACGGTCGACACCAACCGCCTAGTTCGCCGTCGGTGCGCAGGACGGCTGGATAGCGGGATCCGTGCGCTGGCGCGAAGGCAACTGAAATCACCGCCCGGCAGCCAGGACCCAAGCATGCACGACGTGCGCGCCATCGTTACCGACATCGAGGGCACGACCAGCTCGATCAGCTTCGTGCACGACGTGCTGTTCCCCTACGCGCGCAAGCACCTGCCTGCCTTCATCGAGGCCAGCTGCAACCAGCCCGAGGTGAAGCACTGGCTGCACGAAGCAGCGCGCGAGGCCGGCTTGGTTGACCCCGGGCGCCTGCAAGTGGTCGAGTTGCTGCTGCACTGGATCGACGAGGACCGCAAGTCCACCGCGCTCAAGGCACTGCAGGGGATGATCTGGGAGGCAGGCTATGTCTCCGGCGCGTATCGGGCCCACGTCTATCCCGAGGTGGCAGCCAAGCTGCGCAGCTGGCACGCGCGCGGGCTAAGGCTGTACGTCTACTCCTCGGGTTCGGTCGCTGCGCAGCGGCTGTTTTTCCACTACAGCGAAGCCGGCGACCTGTCACCGCTGTTCGACGGATACTTCGACACGCAAACCGGCGCCAAGCGCGACTCCGAATCCTATCGACGCATCGGCGAGGCGATCGGCGTGGCGCCTGGCCGGATCCTTTTCCTCTCCGACGTCGTACAGGAACTCGACGCGGCCCGCAGCGCGGGCTGGCAAACCGCCCAGATCGTCCGCGCCCCGCTGCCGCTGCCGGAGACAGCCGCCCATCCTGCCCGCCGCGACTTCGACGCCATCGACGTCTAGGCACATTCCCTGCCGCACGACGAGGCTGCACCGCGGAACGCCTTGGCGAACCGAGACAGGCCACGCAATTCACGCGGCCAGGATCAGGGCGGGACGCGGGACGGGTAACGCTCGCACTGTGCAGCGTGGAGGCACGTGGCCTCGCGTGCTGGCGCAAATACTGCGGTTACCAGCTGAATGCCGCAGTGGCGTAGACGTAGGCGCCGCCGTCACCCATCGGCGAGCGATGCGGGTAGACGAAGATGCCAGCGAAATTGTGGTTGTCGTCGTTCTTCCCCGGATACGCATTGTTGAGGTCGTTCGCGCCCAAGGTAAACGTCCACTGGTTCCACGCATAGCTTGCGCTGGCGTCCAGTACATAGCGCGCAGGAAACGACTGGTTGCTGATTGCCGTGGTCCCCTCGACGACGAAGGTGCCATAGCGGGTGAGCGTGCCATTCACGGTCCAATTGCCGACCTGCCAGTTTGCGCCAAGAAACGCCTTGGTCTTCGGCGTGCTGTCGGTGAGCAGCAACAGGGTCGAGTTGTCCACCACGGGCAGGACCAGGCCGGCCAGGCCGAGCTGCGGTGGATTCGGCTTGATCTTCGTGACCTCGGTCTTGTTGTAGTTGACGCCGCCCGTGAGCTTGACCGTGCCATCGTTGCCGAAGTCAAACGGATAGCTGAGCACCAGGTCGCCGCCACGGGTGCGGGTACTGACCGCATTGGTGAAGAACGCGCCCCCGGCCACGAACGGGATCCCCACCGACGTCAGATAATCCTGGACTTCCGGTCCGGTGAGGAAGCTGCTGGGACGGATGCGGTCGGAAATACTGATCTGGTAGACATCGACCGTGGCATACAGTCCGCTCACCGGCGTCAGCACCAGGCCCAGGCTGTAGTTGCGGGATTTCTCGGCTTTCAGTGGCTGGGCCCCAAGCGCAATCGCGGCAGGATTGTTCACCGGAAAGGTGTGCTCGGCGGCGAGGTACTGGGCACCGGTGATGGGATCGTTGAACGAGTTCAGTGACGTGCTGGAGTACCAGGACTGGACCAGGGACGGCGCGCGGAAGCCAGTGGCCACGGTACCGCGCAACGCCACGGTGTCGCTGAAGGCGTAGCGGCCGGACAGCTTCAACGGCTTGGCATTGCCGAAATCGCTGTAGTGCTCATAGCGTGCGGCCACGTCGGCGCTCAGCTTGTCGGTCAGGTCGGTCGACAAGTCGACATAGGCGGCCTTGTTCTGCCGGGAATGCTCGCTCGCGTCGCTGGGCTGGAAGCCGGGAAACACCTGCGCGCCCGCGCCGAAATAGGAGGCTGGATCGCCTTCCTTCAGCGCATAGGTTTCGTCCCGGTATTCCAGGCCCCAGGCCACGGTCAGCGGGTTCCGCAGCCAACCGGGCCGGAAGTCACGGATGAAATCCGCATTCAGGATCTTGTCGCGCGTCGCCGTGGTGCCGATGTAGAAACCGGTCGGCGAGGCGGCGCCCAGCGAGTAGTTGAACGTGTCCGCGGTATGCAGCTTCCAGTGGTTGCCCCCATTATTGAGGCTGATGTCGTAATGCCAGTCGCCAATGGTCGTGCCGCGCAGGCCGAGAACCCCGGAGTCATCACGCAAGGCGCTGTTCTCGGTCGGCAGGTAGCCTTTTGGATAGACGGCCACGGCGGCGGGATTGTCGTCCTTGTATGCCGAAAGCGAGCGGAAGTAGCCATGGCCACTGACGTTGCGCTTGCTGAACATGAAGTACCCATACAGCCGTGCCTGCGGCGTCAGGTCGTACTGGAAATTGATCGTGCCGGCCTTGGACCGGGACAACGGCAGGCCATCGTGGAACGTCACCGTGCCGTAGGTGGGATCGCCGGGAAAACGGAAATCCGGGCCGGCACGGTTGGTCGGCTCCTGGTGCTGCGCATTGACGCTCACGTGCATCCAGCCTTTTTGTCCCAGGTCGAAGCCCCCGTCGGCACTGCCCTGCCAGGTGCTGCCGTCGCCGGCGCTGTACATGCCGTGGGTCAGGCTGACCGAGCCATGGTCGCTGCCGCCCTTCAAGATGATGTTGATCACGCCGGCAATCGCGTCCGAGCCGTATTGCGCCGCCGCACCGTCGCGCAGGACTTCGATATGGTCGATCGCGTTCACAGGTATCGCGTTCATGTCCACGCCGGAAGACCCACTGGCGTATGACTCGGTATCGACGCCCAGGACCGACGTGCTGTGCATGCGCTTGCCGTTGACCAGCACCAGGACTTCATCCGGCGACAGGCCGCGCAACTGTACGGGGCGCACGGCCTCGGTCACGTCCACGTTCGAAGGCTGCGCAAAATTGATCGAAGGCAGCAAGGTCCGCAAAGCCATGCTCAGGTTTGGCGCGCCGGTTGCCTTGAGGTCCTTGGGGGTGAGCACGTCGATCGGCGCCAGCGAATCGACTTCCGTGCGGTTGAACGAGCGCGTGCCCGTACTCACCACCACCGCCGACAAGGTGGTGGCGTTCTGCTTGGTCGGTGGTGGCGTGGCATCGCCATCCGGATTGGTGGACGAGGCCTGTTGCGCCGACACGCCAGCACAGGCCAGCGAGATGGCGAGGGCGAGCAGGGTTCGGTTGGCGGTTGCGTGCAAGTGCATGGATGACTCCAAGTGGCGACAGGTGAAAACTCCGGTTGGCACGCGCAAGCCGCCACGGCAGCACGCCATCGAAGGAAACTTCGACAACACCGGCCGGAACGGACAGTGGGCTGGTCAGACGCGGGGCGGCCACATGCGTGGCGACGGCGCGGCCGGGATGTGCTGCCGCGCGGCGTTTGGACGAGCGAGTACCGCGGGCTACTTTAGACGTCCGTGGCGGCCATGCAAGCCTTGCGAATGGCACGTCACAATGCCGCAGTCGAGTAGTAGAGTACGCAATTGCCTCGCGACCGGGAGGGCGCATGCGCCGCATCAGCCTGCTGTTTCCAATCACCTTGCTGGCTGCTGCAAGCGCAGCGCTGGCCGGCCCCGCATCCGTTTCCGGATTCCCACCCAAGCTCACCACGGCTGACCTGGTATTGCGCGACGCCGTGGTGGCGACCCTCGATCCGCTGCAGCCCCAGGCCCAGGCCATTGCCGTGCGCGGCGGCAAGATCGAGGCCGTGGGCAGCAACGAGGCGATAGCGCACTACATCGGCAGTGGCACCAAGGTACTGGACCTGCATGGCGCCTTCGTCACGCCAGGTTTCATCGAGGGCCATGGGCACCTGATGCAGACCGGCGAATCCCTCACCCAGCTCAACGTCGGCGCCGCCACCAACTGGGACGACATCGTCGCCATGGTCAAGGCGGCCGCGGCCAAGGCCAAGCCGGGCGAATGGATCGTTGGCAAGGGCTGGCTGGAAACCAAGTGGGACCGAGCACCGCAGCCCAATGTGCTCGGCCTGCCTCTGCCGACCAGCCTCGATGCTGCATCGCCGAACAACCCCGTGCTGTTGATCACCGCCAGCTACCATGGCGTGTATGCCAATGCCGCGGCCCTGAAACTGGCGGGCATCACCGCAAAGACGCCCGATCCGGTCGGTGGCAGCATCGTGCATGACACGCACGGCAACCCGATCGGCATGTTGCGCGACACCGCCGCCGACCCTGTCTATCAGGCCTACAGCGACTATCTCAAGGCGCTGCCACCGGCCGAATACGCCGCGCTGCACCGCAAGCAACTCGACCGGGCCATGCAGGATGCGCTGAGCAAGGGCATCACGACATTCGTCGACATGGGCGAGAACTTCCAGACGATAGCCTGGCTCAAACAGCAGGCCGGCCAGGGCATACCGTTGCGGCTGTACGTCAATGTCGATGGCGAATCGGTAGCCTCACTTGATGCACATCTGGCGCAATACCGTACCATCGGCTATGCCGACAACCACTTCACCGTGCGCGGGATCGGCGAGGTGACCTCGGACGGGGCGCTCGGCACGCGCAGTGCCTGGTTCACGAAGCCCTATAGCGACGCGCCGGAGATCACCGGCAAGAACGTCGTGCCCATGGCCGATATTGCGCAGATGGCGCGAATCGCGGCCCGCGACGGCTTCCAGGTGTCGGTGCATGCGATCGGCGATCGCGCCGACCACGAAACCCTGGATCTGTTCCAGCAAATCTTTGACGAAGATCCCGCGGCACCGGCCCTGCGCTGGCGCATCGAGCACGCCCAGCATCTGCTGCCCGGAGATCTGCCGCGGCTGGCGCAGCTTGGCGTGATCGCCTCCATGCAATCGATCCATGCCTGCTCCGATGCGCCCATGGTGATCCCGCGCCTGGGCGAGGAGCGCGCGCGTACCGGCGCCTACATGTGGCACTCGCTGATCAAGAGCGGCGCGATGGTCCTTGATGGCACCGACACCCCCGTCGAGGACATCAACCCGATACCCAGTTTCTACTGCGGCGTGACCCGCGCCTACGGCCACGGCAAGACCTTCTTCCCGGCCCAGGGCAAGACGCGTGAGCAGGAACTGCGCTCATACACCTGGAACAACGCCTACGCGATCTTCGAAGACCACCAGCTGGGATCGTTGACACCGGGCAAGCTCGCCGACCTCACCGTGTTCTCCGGCAACCTGCTCACCATGCCTGACGACCAGATCCTGCGCACCCGCGTGCTCTACACCGTCGTCGGTGGCAAGGTCGAATACACGCATCCGCAGGCAGCCAGCTGGCGCAGCGGCCAATTGTTCGAGGCCATGCCCGAGTTCAACCACGTCAACTGAAGCCGACTCGCTGCCTCCTGCAGCGCAGGCATCGGACGATAAAAGAAAGCCCCGCATGGCGGGGCTTTCTTTATATGCGTGATCCGGAGCTCACTCCGCATCCGGCTTGGCAGCAGGTTTCTTCGTCGTGCTGCGCGGTGCCGCCTTGGCGGTGGTGCTCTTTGGCTTCGCGGCTTTGGCCGCCGCCACCTTCGGGGCGGCGCTCTTGGCGCTTGCGGCTACCGGCGCAGCCTTGGCTGCCACCTTCGGGGTCGCGGGCTTGACCGCCGCGCTTTTGCGGACGGCCGGCCTGGTCACCGTGGGCCCGCCACCGGCAGTCGCCGGCTTGGCGGCATGGAGCCGCGTTTTGCCATAACTGCCGCGATAGGTCTTGCCGCGGAAGGTCTTGCGATCGCCCTTGCCCATGGAGACTCCCTGACGTATTGAGGTGATGGCTTCAGATCATAACAGCGGCCACCGAAAGCGCCATGCCCGCTCCCCGCGCGCCTAGGGAACATCACCCCCACCACAGGCATGGTCCTCATCTGGACAATCCCGGGCATCGATTTGCACCGTCACATGCCGTATGTCGAAACGTTGTCGCAGGATTTCCCGTACGAACTGCATGGCCCGTTCCGGGTTAGCCGCGGGCTGCAGTTGCAAGTGCAAGGTCGCCATGCGCGAGCCGGACGCGAGTTGCCACACATGCAGGTGATGGACCCCGCAAATGGAGGCGTCCGCCCCGCGCAGCGCACGCTCCACCTCTGCACTGTCCATGCCGTCGGGCACGCCTTCCAGGAGGATATGGGTGGACCGGCGCAACAAGCGCCAGGCGCTGTTGGCGATCAGCAACGCCACGACGATGGAAAGCGCCGGGTCCGCCCACAACCAGCCAAACAGCCCAATGGCCAGTGCAGCCACTACAGCCGCGAGGGAACCCAGCAGGTCACCCACCACATGCAACACGGCACTAGCCATGTTGAGGTCATCCCCGGCGTGTCCGTGCAGCATCCACAACACGAACAAGTTCACCAGCAGCCCGACGACGGCTACCACCAGCATGATCCCGGACAGGATGGCGTGCGGGTGCCACAGGCGGGTCACCGCCTCGTAGATGATCCACACGACCAGCGCCAGCTGGATCAGGGCATTGACGAACCCGACCAGCACCTCCATGCGCCCATAGCCATAGCTGCGCCGCGTATCGGCCGGACGCAAGGCAACCCAGGCACCGACTGAGGCCAGCAGCAGCGCCATGGCATCGACGAGCATGTGGCCAGCATCGGCCAGCAAGGCTAGCGAACCCGACCAGATTCCCCCGACCACTTCCACCACCAGCGTCACGCTGGTAAGCGCGAACGCCCACGCCAGCCGCCGGCTACGCACATCATCCGGACGCGCTATATGGTCGTGCGCGTGCATGTGGCCAGCTGGCGCGAGCGGGACGTTATTCATGCCTGAATGCTAAGGACACGGGCTGCGGTTACACAATCACCCGCCCGGTCCGATCAGTGCACGCATTGCGCACCCGGCAAGTGCAGCACCGCCACCCGCCGGCAGCTGCGCGAATTGCTGAAGTGCGCGCTCGCCAGTGACACCCCGCCAATGGTCACCAGCACGCTGTGCACGAGCAGCGCATGGCTGACCACGTCGCTGACCCCGAGCACCAGCAACGCGATGCCGAGCGCGGCCAGCAGCAAGGGCAACGGTTGCTGGTGACGGCGAAAACCCCGCGTGAGCACGACCATGGCCAGCACCGAGGCCAGCACGACGAAGCCGATTTCAAAACGATCATTGGCGAGAAAGCCGAGCCCGATGAACGGCAACATGACCAGCACGAAGGGCAGCGCCGCGCAATGGATGGCACACAGCAGCGACGCGCCGGCGCCGATACGGTCCGCGATCCGCCACGCAGGCGAGTTGCGGTTTTTCCCTGATTCCACGTAACCGGCGTGTGCCATCGGCGCAATTCCGAATCATGCTTGCGTTACATTATAACGCAAAATCGCTGCTCGCGGCTCGGGCCGGCACGCGCCGGAAGCACGTGCAACGGGATCAAGAAGCCCGCAGGCAGCGTTTGCACACGCCGTGCACTTCCAGGGTCTGCACCTGGGGGCGGAAGCCGAGCGCCATCGCCTGGGCCTCGATCAGCTCGGCGACGCGGTCATCGCAGACCTCCTGCGCGCTGGAACAGGTGTCGCAGATCAGGAACGGGACCTGGTGTGCCTCGGCCGGATGGTGGCAGGAGACAAACGCGTTGATCGACTCAAGCTTGTGGATGAAGTGGTTCTCGAGCAGGAAATCCAGCGCCCGGTAAACCGTCGGCGGCGCCGCGTTGCCATGCTTCTCACGCAACAGGTCGAGCAGGTCATAGGCCTTGACCGGCTTGTCGGCCTCGGCCACCAGCTTGAGGACTTCAGTACGCAGCGGTGTCAGGCGCAAGCCGCGTTCCTTGCTGACCCGCTTGACTACGCGCACAAAACCCTGCGCGTCACGCGGATGTGGGCGATGGGCAGGAGCGATGGGAACGATATCGTGACTCACGGCATGCACCTCGTGGCAACTATACACCGCGCCGCCCGCGGCTCCCCGGGCCGGAATGCGGCAACGGCGGCGGCAGGCGAGGCGCCGCGGGTGGCCTGAAAATCGTCACCAGCCAGCCGACCGGTCCGAGCACAAGGCCCCAGGCCAAGCCGCGGCGCCAGCTGCCATGCCAGCGTCCAAGCAGCGCACCGACCAAAGCAAAAGCGAGGTTCCACCACCAGAGCGCCTGCCAAGGCACCAGGGCCAGCACATGCGCATACATCTGCCAGAACGCGTCGGGCGCCGATGGATCCACACCGGCCACGGCGCGTGCCAGCAACTCATGCACGGAAGGCACCACCGACAGGCCGGATGCCGCCCATCAATACACAGTCACGCGCTGGCCAGCGCCATGGCGGCGTCGATCCGCCGCAAGGCCCGATCTTGCCCGGCCAGGTAGACGGTATCCTCGATCGAAGGCGACACCTGGGTCCCGGTCATCGCCACGCGCAATGGCTGCGCCACCTTGCCCATGCCCAGGCCAAGCTGCGTGGCAACCTGCGCCACCACCTCGTGGATGGCCGCTGGCGACCAGGCGGCCAGCGCCGCCAGCCGGGTCTTCAACTCCTGCAGAATGGGTGCCGCATTCGCATTGCGCAGATGCTTGGCCACGGCCTTGTCGTCCCATTGCGTGATTGGCGCATACCAGATGCGGGCGCGCTCGACCATCTCCACGAACGTATGTACGCGCTCGCGCAGCGCAATCAGCACATCCACCGGTGCCGGGCCGCCTGCGGTATCCACACCCGCCCGCCGGAGATGCCACTCGAACTCGCTGACCAGCGTCTGCGGATCGTCGGATTTCAAATAATGCTGGTTGATCCAGGCCAACTTCTCGATGTCGAAGCGCGACGCGGTCTTGTTGACGTCGCCAATATCGAACAGCGCGACCATCTCCTGCAACGAGAAAATCTCCTGGTCACCATGCGACCAGCCGAGGCGCACCAGGTAGTTCAACAACGCGTGCGGCAGGAAACCTTGTTCCCGGTATTCCATCACCCCAACCGCGCTGGTGCGCTTGGACAGCTTCTTGCCGTCTTTGTCGAGGATCATCGGCAGGTGCGCAAACTCGGGGATCCTGGCGCCGAGGGCTTCGTAGATGTTGATCTGCCGCGGCGTGTTGTTCACATGGTCATCGCCACGGATGACCTCGGTGATACCCATGTCGCTGTCGTCGACCACCACGGCGAAGTTGTAGGTAGGCCAGCCGTCCGAGCGGAAGATCACCAGGTCGTCCAGCTCGGCATTGGCCCACTCGACCCGACCCTTGATGCGGTCGTCGAAGACCACCGACCCCACGTGCGGCGTCTTGAAGCGGATGACCCGGTTGGGGTCATCGCGCCAGGGCTCGTTGCGTTCGCGGTAGTAACCGTTGTAACGCGGCTTCCCGCCGGCGGCCATCGCCGCCTCACGCATGGCCTCGATCTCTTCGCGGCTTTCATAGGCGTAATACGCCTTGCCGGCAGCCACCAGTTCGTTCGCCACCTGCTGGTAGCGGCCCAGGCGCTGGGTCTGGTAGATCGGTGCCTCGTCGGCCGTCAACCCCAGCCATTGCATGGCGTCGAGGATCGCCTGCACGGCGGCGTCCGTGGATCGCTCGCGATCGGTGTCCTCGATCCGCAGCAGGAATTCACCGCCGCGGCGACGGGCCTCGAGCCAGCAGTAGAGCGCCGTGCGTGCGCCACCAATGTGCAGGAATCCAGTCGGACTGGGGGCAAAGCGCGTGCGTACGGTCATTGGTTCTTCAACACTTCAGGCTGCGCGTGGCTCGCGCATGAGGATGCCGAGCAGTTCGGCAAGCTTGTCGCGCATTTCACGGCGGTCGACGATGAGATCGAGCGCGCCGTGCTCGAGCAGGAATTCGGAGCGCTGGAAGCCTTCAGGCAAGGTCTCGCGCACGGTCTGCTCGATGACCCGCGGCCCGGCAAAGCCGATCAGCGCCCGCGGTTCCCCGATATTGATGTCACCCAGCATGGCCAGGCTGGCCGACACGCCGCCGGTGGTCGGATTGGTCAGGACGCTGACGTAGGGCACGCCAGCGTTGCGCAGCCTGGCCAACGCGGCCGAGGTCTTGGCCATCTGCATCAGCGAGAACAGCGCTTCCTGCATGCGCGCGCCGCCGGTGGCGGAAAAACACACCAGTGCGCTGTGCTTGGCCAGCGCGCGTTCGGCGGCACGCGTGAACTTCTCGCCTACCACCGAGCCCATGGAGCCGCCCATATAGGCAAACTCGAACGCAGCGGCAACCAGCGGACGGCCTTTCAGCCGCCCATCCATCACCACCAGCGCATCCTTGGTGCCGGATTTCTTCTGCGCCGCCACGATGCGGTCGCGGTACTTCTTGCTGTCGCGGAACTTGAGCGGATCGACCGGCTCCATGCCGGCCCACAGCTCCTCCCCCGCGCCTTCGTCCAGCAGCGTGCGCAGGCGGGTCCGGGCCGGCAGTGCATGATGGTGGCCGCATTTCGGGCACACCATGAGGTTGCGCTCGAGCTCGGGTCGATAAAGCATGGCCGCGCAGCCATCACACTTGCCCCACACGCCCTCCGGCACCGAACCCTTGCCTATGTGTGGCTGCGGAACGCGCCCCGCCGGGTTCATGATTTTCTGCAACCAGTTCACATCGCGCTCCACTTCAGCTGCACAGTTGACGGATCGGCCTGTGGTGGACGACCCCAAGTCTTCGCCTGGACGCGGCATCGGCCATGTCGGCAGGCTGCGATGTCCGCGTCATGGCATATCGAGCGCCGTGCGTATCGGCGCCAGGAATTCCCGCGCGCGCGAGGCAATCGCCTCGGCAGTCATGGCGCCATCCAGGGCATCCACCAACGCGCTGCCTATCACCACGGCGTCGGCAAAACGGGCCACCGCCTTGGCCCCGGCCGCATCCCGAATGCCGAAGCCAACGGCCACGGGCTTGTCCGTATATCGCCGCAGCTGCGCGACATGGACGGCGACGTCATCTGCGCTCATATGCCGGTTGCCGGTGGTGCCGGCGACGGAAACATAATACAGGAAGCCCTCGACGGCCTTGCCCAGCGGGTCCATGCGCGCCGCAGCCGTGGTCGGCGCGGCCAACAGGATCTGCTGCAGGCCGGCAGCACGCAAGGGCCGCAACACGGCGGCTTCCTCCAGCGGGCAATCGACCACCAACACGCCGTCCACCCCGGCCGCCACGGCCTCCTGCGCAAACCGCGCGTAGCCATGGACCTCAAGCGGGTTCAAATAGCCCATCAGCACGATCGGAGTCGTGGCATCGCCGTGCCGGAACTCTTCGACCCAGCGCAGGATCCTGCCCAGGCCGACGCCCTTGGCAATGGCACGCTCACTGGCGTGCTGGATGACGGTGCCGTCCGCCATCGGATCGGAGAAAGGCACGCCCAGCTCGATCAGGTCGGCACCGGCGTCGACCAGCGCCTGCATGAGCACTACCGCATGTTCCGGCACCGGATCGCCGGCGGTGATGAACGGGATCAAGCCGGTGCGCGATGCGGCGGCCAGGGCGGCAAAGCGGTCGTCAATGCGGCTCATACGACCACCTGCTCGCGGGCCGCTATGGTGTGCACGTCCTTGTCGCCGCGTCCGGACAAGTTGCACAGGATCAGCGCATCGCGCGGGTACTGCCGTGCCAGCTTGATGGCCTGGGCCACCGCGTGGCTGGATTCCAGCGCGGCCAGGATGCCCTCCTGCCGGCACAACAGATGGAATGCCGCCAAGGCCTCCTCATCTGTTACGCCGACGTACTCGGCGCGGCCCGCGTCTTTCAGGAACGCATGCTCCGGACCCACGCCCGGATAATCCAGGCCGGCGGAAATCGAATGGGTCTCGGTGATTTGGCCGTCGTCATCGCACAGCACGTAAGTACGGTTGCCATGCAGGACACCGGGCCGCCCGGCCGCCAGCGACGCCGCGTGATGTCCCGTGGCCAGTCCTTCGCCAGCAGCTTCGGCGCCGACCATGCGCACCCCGGCATCGTTCAGGAACGCATGGAACAGGCCTATGGCGTTGGACCCGCCACCGACGCAGGCGGTCAACACGTCTGGCAGGCGCCCGAACTCCTGCAGCATCTGCGCCCGTGCCTCCCGCCCGACCACCGCATTGAAATCGCGCACCATCAGTGGATATGGATGCGGGCCGGCGACGGTGCCAATCATGTAGAAGGTGTCGGCGACGTTCGTGACCCAATCGCGCAAGGCCTCGTTGAGCGCATCCTTCAGGGTCCGCGAACCCGAGCGCACCGGGATCACCTCCGCGCCCAGCAGCTTCATCCGGTACACGTTCATCTTCTGCCGCTCGATGTCCACCTCGCCCATGTACACGGCACACTGCAAGCCCAGGCGGGCGGCCACCGTGGCGCTGGCCACGCCATGTTGGCCAGCACCGGTTTCGGCGATGATGCGCGGTTTGCCCATGCGCTTGGCCACCAGCGCCTGGCCGACGGTGTTGTTGATCTTGTGCGCGCCGGTGTGGTTCAAATCCTCGCGCTTGAACAGGATCTGTGCGCCGCCCACGTGCCGCGACAGGCGTTCGGCGTGATAGATCGGGCTGGGCCGGCCGACGTAATGCTTCAAGTCGCGATCCAGCTCGGCGATGAAAGCCGGGTCCTGGCGCCAGCGCAGATAGGCTTCGGTCAGCTCGGCCAGGGGTGCCATGAGCGTCTCGGCGACGTAGCTGCCGCCGTACGCGCCAAAGCGCCCCTGCGAATCCGGATATGCGTTGAAGTCCACTATCGCATTCATGTCGTCGGGTCGATCCAGTCCAGCGAGCGGCTCATTCCGGAACGCCAAGGCCGTTCGCTGCCGCAGGCACCGTCATCACGCACCATGCGCGGGACCGCCCATGTTAGCGACATCAGGGACTGCCGGCACGCATATCGCGTCCGCCACTGCCTGCCGGCGCGATGTCGGCCGTGCCGGGCACGGCTGGACTCAAGCGCGGTCGGCCACGCGCACGGCGTGCACAAAGGCGGCCAGCTTGTCTGCGTCCTTGATGCCTGGCGCCCGCTCCACCGCACTCGACACATCGACCGCCCAGGGGTGCAGCGCGTGGATCCCAGCAGCGATGTTGGCTGCATTCAGGCCACCGGCAAGGATGAGCGGCTGCGTGAGGCCCTTCGGTACCAGCGACCAGTCGAAGCTTTGCCCGCTCCCGCCGGGTTCGTCGCGACCATGTCCGTCCAGCAGCAGTGCGGCAGCATGCGGATACGCCGTCAGCCGCGGGAGCGCCGCGACGCCCTCACCCATGGCCACGGCTTTCATGAAGGGATGTCCAAATTGTGCGCACCAGGCGTCCGTTTCCCGGCCATGGAACTGCAGCAGCGACGGCCGCACGGTGTCCAGCACGTTCCACACCAGCGACGGTGCGTCGTCCATGAACAGGGCGACGCTGGCCACGAACGGCGGCAACGCCCCGACGATCTCCTGCGCGCGGACCAGGCTGACCCGGCGCGGACTGCGCGCGGCAAAGACCACCCCGATCGCATCGGCGCCCAGGCGCGCCGCCAGCAAGGCATCCTCGCTGCGTGTCATCCCGCAGAACTTGATGCGGGTCATGCCGTCACCTCGGCAGGCAGTCCCCAATGCGCCTCGTAGCGCGGGCCAATGAAGGTCAGTCCACTGGAAGGCGCGGTCGGCCCGGCGACCTGGCGGTTGCGGCGCTCCAGCAATTCCGCGAGCCATGACACCGGCTGCTCGCCGCGGCCAACCAGGAGCAGCGAGCCCACGATGTTGCGCACCATGTGATGTAAAAACCCGTTTGCCTCAATCTCCACCAGCACCTGCTCGCCCTCGCGGCGCACGCTGGCCGCGAGCACGGTACGCAGCGGATGCTTGGCCTGGCATGACAGCGCGCGGAACGCGGTGAAATCGTGGGCACCCAGCAGCGTCTGCAGCGCCGCATGCATCGCCGGCGCGTCCAGTGGCAGGCGCTCCCAGGTCACCCAGCGCGCATCCAGGGCCGCGCGCACCGGTCGATTGAGGATGCGGTAGCAGTAGCGGCGGCTGCGGGCGGCAAAACGCGCATGGAAATCCGGCGCCACCGGCTGCGCCCACAACACGGCAACGCTGGCCGGCAGGTTGGAACACGTACCCAACACCCAGCCGTACATTTCGCGCTGCGCCTCGGTATCGAAATGCACGACCTGGCAACGGGCATGCACGCCTGTGTCGGTGCGGCCAGCACAACGCACGGTCACGGGATGCGCGGCGACCCGGGACAAGGCCTGCTCGACCACCGCCTGCACGCTGGAGCCTTCGACCAGGCGCTGCCAGCCGAGGTAATCTGTGCCGTCGTACTCAATACCCAAGGCTATACGCATGAGGAGCAACTGCGCTCAAAAGCCGCAACTTTAGCAGCGCCACTCTCCTCCTGCGTGCTTGAAGCACTTGTCGCTCAGGTTGGCAGGCCGCCCAGCAAACCGATGGCGACATCCTTCTGCATCTGGCTGCCTTCTTTCAGGACCTCATCGAGCATGGCTCGTGCACCCTCTTCGTCGCCCATGTCGAGATAGGCGCGAGCCAGGTCGAGCTTGGTATCGATCGGATCATCGTTGAACTCGCCCAGTTGGTCGTCCACGCCGTCGATTTCCGGCGCGGGCGCGGTATCCACCTCATCCACCGGGCTTCCCGGATCCGCAGACGCCACGGTGGCGTCCGGCTGATCGGGACTGACGTCGAGCTGCTCGGAAACGGCGTACAGCCCGGCTGGCGTCTCCGTGTCGCCAAACTCCAACGGGACATCAGCGGCCGTCAGGTCGCCAGCCGAGGCTTCGGCGCCTGCCGGCGACTCCACGACGGGGGTCACCAGGGTTGCGTCGTCGTCCGCGTAATCGTCGATGTCGAAATCTTCCAGCGGCGTATGGTCCGGCGCGCCGGGCGGCTGCACCAGGTGCGAGAACAGCGGGTGTTCGGGTACCAGGTCTTCACCCATGTGCACCACGTCCTGCCATTCGTCCTGCTGCGGGTCGGTGATGTGCGCATACATCGCTTCCGCCGCCGCCTCGAAGTGCTCGACGTCCCGACGCGAGTAATACAACGTCACCAACTGCAGGTGCAGGTCGAGATCATCCGGGTGCCCGGCAAGCTGGTCCAGCAGTTCGTCATGGTCGACATCGCCCGTCGTCGGTTCGTCAGTTGCGTCTGCGGCGCCAAAGCTGTCGGCAAGCGACGGCGCGATCTTGCCCGCAGGTGAGGCCGGGCGCTTGCGGGGGCGACCGAGCAAGCCCCCCAGGATCAGCAGCACGACAACGCCGATGCCGGCAATCCAGGCCCAGGTTTGCATGTACCAGGGTTGTTGTGCCGGTGCCGCCGGCGTCGCAGCAGCCGAAGTCGCGGCGGACTTGACCCCCGAGGTCGACGCAGGCGTAGCCTGCGCGCTGGCGGCAACACTCGTTGCCGAAGCGGCCACACCCGCACTGCCCGTGGCGGGCGGCACGGCTGCGAGGCTTGACGCCGCGTTGGCCGGAGCTGTCGCCGCCATGGATCGTGCCGCCGATTGCGCCCTCGCCAGGGCGCCGGCCGCAGGGGCCGCTGCCTTGCCGGTGGCCGTCGGAGCTGGCGTCGCCGTGCTCCCCTTGCGCGCCGCCGCCAATCTCGCCTGCAGCTCGGCAATCTCACTATCCTTCAGCGACAGCAGGCGCGCGCTTTTGCGGTTCACGTCATCGAGTTGCTTCACGTGGGCCTGCAAATCGGAGACTTGCTGCCGTTCGCTGGCCAGGCTTTCCCGGGCCTGCAGCAGACTCTTGCGCAGCTCGGCAGCCGACTCGCCGGCAGCGTTGCCGCCGGTACCGGCCTTGCCCGTATCCTTTGCCGCCAGCAAGGCCAGCCGGTCGCCGCTGTTCGCGGCGCCAGTCGCGGCAGTATTCGTGGCGGGCGAGCGCGTTGCCGCGTCCGCCACGGCTGCCGGCGTGCCGAGCTCACCCCCACGCCATTCGCCATTCTGCCGGCGGACCTCGGCGATCGCCGCTGCCACGGTCAAGGCCTGGGCGTCTGTCGCGCTCGGTACGCGCAGCACGGCACCCGTTTTCAAGGTATTGATGTTGTCGCGATAGAACGCATCCGGGTTGGCCTGCTTGATCGCCAGCAGCATCTGGTTGATGTCCACGCCGGCCGGCAAGGTCTGTTGCGCAATCCCAGTCAAGGTCTGGCCTCGCTCCACCGGCCCATACGTGCCCTTGGTCACGGCTCCCGCGGTCTGGGCTGTGGCGGCAGGCGCCGCCGCTGGCGCAACTGCGGCAGGCCGTGTGGCCGATGCAGGCGGCGCGGCAGCCGGGCGCGCCGCGGGGGCAGGGCTGGCGGGGGCAGGTGCCGGGGCTTGCGCGCGGGCAACCGGTGCCTCGGTCGCGCCCGGCGGATCGAGAAGTATGGCGAATTCGTGCACGCTCTTGCCGGTCGCCGTGTTCACGTCCAACAGCAGGTCGAGGTAGGGATCGTCGACAGGCGCGCTGCTGGAGATGCGGATGAAGTGCTGACCGCCCGGACCGGCAACGACACTGAAGCTCAAGGGCACCGACGCGCGGCCACCGACGATGCCGGCTCGTTCGTATTCGCCGGGCGAGGCCAGGCTTGCCGTCAAGTCCTTCAATTCGGCCGGGCTTGCGCCGTGCAGTGGGATTTCCGCCAGGAGCGGCTGGCCAAGATTGGAGAGGACCCGAACCTGGCCAAAATCCACGGCCAGCAGTTGTGTGCTGCACAGCGTCAAGGCGACCAGCAGCGGCAACTTCAACAAGCGATTCATCGTGTATCCCCCGGACGCCGTCATGGCGCCATTCGTGGGGTTGCCGCACTGCGGCAACCAGCCCAAGCGAGTGGTCACTTTAATTAGAAGTGCCCCAATCAACAATACCTGCAACCACTAGATAAAGTGCAGTATGAAGACTTGTGTCCAAGTTCAATGCAGCAGCTTGGATTCCTGATGGCCGGTGACCTGCAACTGGCGCCGCAAGGCTTGGATCTCGCGATCCTGCTCGCTTAGCCGGCGCTGGATTTCCTGGCGCCTGGCCTCCGCGGCCGAAACGGCCTGCTGCAATCGCTTGATCGCCGGTTGCGCTGCCCGGGTGCTGCGTGCGGCCGGCGTCTCGGCGACCGTCGCGGCAACCGAGGCCTGGCTTGGCGACTGGGCTGCCACGCCACCGACGACCGCTGCCAGGATCCAGCCCGCCAGGACCGTTACGGAGCGCCCTCGCATCACAAGTAGTCCTCAATCAGCAACTCGGCGATCTGTACGGCATTGAGCGCGGCGCCCTTGCGGATATTGTCCGCCACCACCCAGAGGTCCAGGCCGCGGTCGTGCGAAATATCCGCGCGCAAGCGGCCGACGAAGACGGCATCGTGTCCGGCCGCCTCGCCGACCGGGGTCGGATAGCCGCCCGGCTTGCGCTCATCCATCAACACCACACCCGGCGCCTGGCGCAACAGTTCCCGTGCGGCATCCACGCTGATGGCATCCCGGGTCTCGATGTGCACGGCTTCGGCGTGTCCGTAGAACACGGGCACGCGCACCGCCGTCGGGTTCACCCGGATCGACTCGTCCTCCAGGATCTTGCGCGTTTCCCATACCAGCTTCATTTCCTCTCGCGTATAACCATTCGCTTCAAAATCATCGATTTGTGGGATGACATTAAAGGCGATTTGCGCCGGGAATTTCGTGCGCGGCTGCGCACCCTGGAAATTCAGCAGGGACGCCGTCTGCCTGCCCAGCTCCTCCATGCCCGAGCGTCCGGCCCCCGATACGGATTGGTAGGTCGCCACATTGATGCGTTCGATGCCCACCGCGCGATGGATCGGCGCCAGCGCCACCAGCATCTGCATCGTCGAACAATTCGGGTTGGCGACAATACCGCGTGCGGCATAATCCGCCAGCGCGTGCGGGTTCACCTCGCTCACCACCAGGGGAATGTCATCCTGGTAGCGGAACTCCGAGGTGTTGTCGATCACCACGGCACCCGCCGCCGCCGCCCGTGGCGCATGCACGCGGCTGACCGCGCCGCCGGCGGAGAAAAACGCGATGTCCACCCCGGCAAAGTCATAGGTCGCCAGGTCGCGAACGGTCAGGGCACGCTGCCCGAAGCGCACCGTGTCTCCGGCCGAACGCTCGCTCGCCACGGCTACGAGTTCGCTCACCGGGAAGCTGCGTTCGGCCAGGATGCCGAGCAAGGTTTCGCCGACCGCGCCGGTGGCACCGACCATGGCGACCTTGTAGCTGCTCTTTTTGCTCATGGACTGACTACGGTTCCGAGAGTGGGTGAAGGCTGCCGTCGCTGGCCGTCAGCACGGCCGGATTGAGGACGTTCGGCCGCTTGCCGGCAGCAGGTGGCCGTTCCCGACCGAAGAAAGCCATGACATCCCGACCGCCAAAGCCATCATGACCACCGCGCCCGTGGCACGGGCGACATGCAGGCTGAACGATGCATTCTTGCACGCCGGCAGGCCGGAATTGACCGGGTCGGGCGGGAAATCTCACCCGCGGCCGGTCCGCTGGTGATCCGTGCATGACTCAGCCTTCCGGTCCGGCGGGAATGCGCGGGCTCACCACGCCAACGTCGCCGCATTGCGCGCGATGGCGCAAGGCCTGGTCGATCAAGACCAGCGCAACCATGGCTTCGGCGATCGGCGTGGCACGGATACCGACGCAGGGGTCGTGTCGACCCTTGGTGACCACCTCGGTCGGCTCGCCCGCCAGGTCCACGCTGTGCCCCGGGACGAGGATGCTCGAGGTCGGCTTCAGCGCGATCGAGACGCGCAACGCCTGGCCGGTACTGATGCCGCCCAGGATGCCGCCGGCATGATTCGAGGCAAAGCCATCCACGTGCATTTCGTCGCGGTGCTGGCTGCCACGTTGCGTCACGACCGCAAAGCCGTCGCCGACCTCGACCCCCTTGACGGCGTTGATCGACATCAGTGCGGCCGCCAATTCACCATCCAGCTTGCCGTATACCGGCTCGCCCCAGCCGGGCGGAATGCCATCGGCCACGACGTCGACGCGCGCACCCACCGAGTCGCCCGCCTTGCGCAACTGGTTGATGTGCGTTTCCAGCGCAGGCACCTGCGGCGCATGCGGCCAAAAGAACGGATTGGCTTCGATTGCATTCCAGTCGAAGCCTTCCGGGAGGATGTCACCCAACTGGGCCAGGTAGCCACGTACGCGCACGCCATGTCGTTCGGCCAGCCACTTCTTGGCGATGACGCCGGCCGCAACGCGCATCGTCGTCTCGCGCGCCGAGGCCCGACCGCCGCCACGGGGATCGCGGATGCCATACTTTTGCCAATACGTGTAGTCGGCATGCCCCGGCCGAAACGTCTGCGCAATGCGCTCGTAGTCACGACTGCGCTGGTTGGTATTGCGGATCAACAGGGCTATCGGCGTGCCGGTGGTCCGGCCCTCGTAGATCCCGGAAAGGATCTCCACCTCGTCAGCCTCATGGCGCTGCGAGGTGTAGCGGCTGCGCCCGGTGGAGCGGCGAAGCAGGTCGGGCTTGAACTCGTCGGACGCCAGGGGCAGGCCGGGCGGGCAGCCGTCGACCACGCAACCAATCGCCGGGCCATGGCTCTCGCCAAAGGTGGTGACGGTGAACAGCTTGCCAAAGGAGTTGCTGGACACGAATGACGATCGCCCGAAATGACCGGCACAGCTTAGCGACAACCCGCGGCAGGCAACAACCTCAGGAAAGTCCTGGACGTCCCGCCGCCGCAGCATGGATTGCCGCGGCGTGGTCAAGCAGGTCCGCCCGTTCCACGGCAAACACGCCCATGGCGCCGACCCTGAATTCCAGCCATACCAGCGGCAGCCCGGGCAACATCGCGCCGAGCGCCCGCTCGCTCTCGCCGACCTCGACGATCAGCAGGCCCTGCTCGGTGAGGTGCGCGGCGGCACCATCCAATATGCGCAGGCAGAGATCCAGCCCGTCCTCCCCAGCCAGCAGGCCACGCTGCGGTTCGTGCGCGTACTCCGCCGGCAGCGCCGCGTACTCGGCGTCGGTGACATAGGGGGGGTTGCTGACGATCAGGTCGTAGCGACGCCCGTCCAATCCGGCAAACAGGTCCGAACGAATCGCCTGGACGCGGTCGCCGAGCTGGTGCCGCGCGATGTTTTCGGCGGCCAGCGCCAGCGCATCGGCATCGATGTCGGCCAGATCCACGCACCAATCCGGGTTGTACGCGGCCATCGCGATGCCGATGCAACCCGAACCCGTGCACAGGTCCAGCGCGGCCTCGACCGGACGCTCGTCCAGCCAGGGAGCGAAGCCCGATTCAATCAGCTCGGCAATCGGCGAACGCGGCACCAGGGCCCGGCGGTCGCTCTTGAACTGGAGCCCGGCAAACCAGGCCTCCCCGACCAGGTAGGCCACCGGCACGCGTTCGGCAATGCGTCGCTCGATGAGCTCGAGGATCCTGGTGCGCTCGGTCTGGACCAGCTTGCCCGCAGCGTACGCCGGCGGCAGGTCGGGCGGCAGGTGCAAGCTGGCCAGGACCAGGTGCGTCGCCTCGTCAATCGGGTTGTCGTGGCTGTGACCGAAGGTGAGCCCGGCAGCGGCAAAGCGGCTGGCCGCGTAGCGGATGAAATCGATGATGGAAGCGAGTTCTGCAGTCACGGTCGCTCCGATGGCGGGCAGGCGGTCGCCGAGTATACGACCGGCACCGGTCCGGTCCGGCCGTTCCGTATACTCCGCCGATGAGCATTCGCCTGCTGCTGCAATACATCCTGCCCCATCGCGCCTTGTCCCGGCTGGTCTACCATGCCACGCGCTGGACCTTTACGCCGTGGAAGAACTGGCTGATTGGCGCGGTGCTGCGCCGCTACCAGGTCGACATGAGCGAGGCGCTGCAGCCTGACGCGTTGGCCTATCAGCACTTCAACGCCTTCTTCACCCGCCGGCTGCGGCGGGAAGCGCGCCGGCCCGATGCCGATGCACAGGCGCTGTTGTCCCCGGCCGATGGCCGCATCAGCCAGGCCGGAGCGATCGTCGACGGCCGCGTGTTCCAGGCCAAGGGCCAGGACTACAGCGTCGTCGAGCTGCTGGGCAGCGACGAGGCGGCAGCGGCGCCCTATTGTGCCGGAAGCTTCGTTACTATCTACCTCTCGCCACGCGACTATCACCGCGTACACATGCCACTGGCCGGTACGCTGCGCGAGACCGTGCACGTGCCGGGGCGGATTTTCAGCGTGGCGCCGTTTGCGGTGGCCGGGATCCCGCGCCTGTTTGCCCGCAACGAGCGCCTGGTATGCCATTTCGAAGGGCCACAGGGCCGATTCGCGGTGGTAATGGTTGGCGCCAT
Organism: Rhodanobacter sp. FW510-R10; assembly: GCF_058781105.1. Classification (NCBI taxonomy): domain Bacteria; kingdom Pseudomonadati; phylum Pseudomonadota; class Gammaproteobacteria; order Lysobacterales; family Rhodanobacteraceae; genus Rhodanobacter; species Rhodanobacter sp. FW510-R10. The sequence goes on from NZ_JBYSWL010000001.1 coordinate 2,823,719, forward strand.
GCTGGTGTCGTCGATTGCGACAGTCTGGGACGGGTTGGTGATTCCGCCCTACGCGGCCGCGATCGGACGCAGATCCTTCGCCGACCATCCGGTCACGCTCGAGCGCTTTGCCGAGATGGCGCGCTTCAACATGGGTTCCACCGTCATCGTGCTGCTGCCGGGCGGCACCGCCGTGCTCGATGCGTGGCAGCCGGACCAGTCCGTGCGCGTCGGCGAACGCCTGGGTCGATGCGTGGCTGCATCGACACCAGGCTGAACCGGCGGCGCAGCATCAGCGACTCAGAACTTGCCGACGAAGTCGCGCTTGCCAATCTCCACCCCGGCGTGGCGCAGCAGCGCATAGGCCGTGGTGACATGGAAGAAGAACTGCGGCAGGGCGTAGTGCAGGAGATACTTGTCGCCGCTGAAGTGGCCTTCGTGCGGCGTGCCGGGATGGACGGTCACATCGCGCTTCTCGCTACCTTCGAACTGCGCAGGCGTCAGCGCGGCAACCGCACGCAAAACCTCGGCGACCTGCGCACGCAAGCCGGCAAAGGTATCGCCCGGGTGCTTGGCTTGCGGCACGTCGACACCAGCCAGGTCGGTCGCGACGCTGCGCGCGAAGTGGCAGGCAATCGCCACCTGGCGGGAAAACGTGAACATGTCCGGAAACAGCCGCGACTGGATCAGCGCCGACGGCTCGATGTGCTTCTCCGCCGCATGATGCTCGGCCTTCTCCAGGATGGCGTCGAGGCTGCCCAGCATCTGCCGCAATACCGGGACGGACGCGTCGTACATGCATGTGCCCATTTGAACTCCTCAATGAGTTGGAAAAACTGCGCGAGTATATGCCTGCAGGTCGGCGGTATCCCGGCCCTTGTCGGCGGCGCATCAATTCGGCGGGCGCACAAACGCAGGACGGCCCGCCTGCCCTTCAAGCCGGCGTCGCAGGGAGCTCGTGCCGGAAGTCGCCCCGCAAGCGCTGCCATTCCAGCTTCAGCCACGGCGTGAACTGGTCCGAGGATGCCGCCATCTCGGCATCCAGCGCCTCCGGCATGATGAAGCGCCAGGCCGCGACTTCCGTGCGGTTGGCCTGCACGGGCGCGTCCGTGGTGCCGACAAACACCGAGCACAACTCATGCTCAGACCCCGATATGCCGTAGCGCGCGTGGTACTGGAATTTGTACACATGGCGCAGGTGGCAATGCATGCCCATCTCCTGCCACAGGCGGCGTTGCGCGGCTTCGTCCAGGCTCTCGCCACGGCGCGGATGACTGCAGCAGGTGTTGGCCCAGTAGCTCGGCCACAGGCGCTTGCCGGCACTGCGTTGCTGCAGCAGCAAAGCACCGGCCGGGTTGAACACGAACAGGGAGAACGCGCGATGCAGGACGCCGTCGCCATCGTGGCACGCGGCCTTGCTTGCATGGCCCAGGACGCGGTCCAGCGCATCGACCAGGATCAGTTCCTCGGCTTCCGACGAGACGCCGGCGCCAGCGGCTGGCTGCTTATCCAAACATCACCTCCATCGCCTGGAAGCCGGCGTTCTGCATGGCCTGCACGACCTTCTGGCCACCTTCAGGGCACAGCGCAATCACTGAACCGCCACCGCCACCGCCGGTGAGCTTGGCGCCGACCGCGCCGTTGTCGCGGGCCAGCTGCACCAGCTGCTCGATCGGCGAACAGGACACCTGCAGCGCGTTCAACTGGCCCTGGCAGATGTTCATCAACTCACCGAGCTGGGCGATGTCGCCAGCCCGCAGCGCATCGAGCGCGTGCAGAGTCAAGGTGTCAATCTCGTCGAAGATGCGCTCATACAAGGCGCGGTTGCGCTCCCAGGCCTCATGCACCCGCGCCACCATGCGCGCCGTCAGGCTCTCGGTACCGCTCATGCCGATCACCAGCGGCAGGGGCCGGTGCAGATCCAGGGTCTGTACCTTGGGCGGATCGCCACGCTGGTAGAGCAATGGCCGCCCAAACGTGGCCACCGTGTTGTCGATGCCGGAGGGCGTGCCATGGGCGATGCGTTCGCACTGGAACGCCAGCGCACAAATCCGCTCGTCGCCCAGGTTGAGCCGGCAGTAGCTGTCCAGCGCGCGGATCACCGCCACTGCCAACGCCGCCGAGCCGCCCAGGCCCATCGCGCGCGGCACGCAGGGATAGGCCTCGATCTGCAGGTTGCGGTCGGCAATGCCCAGCGTTTCCAGGATCATCAGCAGCGAGCGCTGGAACGAATCGGGACTGGCCACGCCCTTTTGCAGCCGCTGCTCGATGCCCCAGCGCGGGATCACCAGGTGGATGCCCTGCTCCGCCGCCTGCACGCGCGCGCGGATCGCCAGCGGCACCGGCCCGGCAATCGCGTGGCGGCCATACACCACGGCGTGCTCGCCAAGCAGGATGACCTTGCCGTGTCCGGCCGAGAACTCCTCGACGGCAGCCTGTTGCGCACGGCGCGCCGGCTTGGGCGTGCTGTCCTGGCGCAGCTCGGCGACGATCTGCTGTGCCCGCCAGATCTTGATCTCGCCTTCGGCCTGCAGGCGCCGGACCACGGCGTCGAAGATCTCCGCCGTGGCGCCGGCGGCAATCGCCACGCTGCGCGCGTGCAGGTGCATGTGCCCGTGCTGGATGCCATCGGTGACCAGGGCGCGCAAGGCGGAAAAATTCTGCGCCAGGCCCACGGCGCCCATCACCTCGGCCAGCTCACGGGCACTCTTCACCCCGAGCAGGTGGTGGTTGAGCGCCACGGTGGGGTTGGATTGCAACGGGCCCCCGACGATGCCTACCTTCATCGGCATCTCGATGCTGCCGACCAGGTTGCCGTCCGCATCCTTGGACCAGCTGGTCAAGGCGGTATACGCCGTGCCCCTGGCGGCATAGGCATGGGCAGCGGCCTCCAGCGCCCGCCAGTCGTTGCCGGTGGCCAGGGCCACCGCATCCACGCCGTTCATCACGCCCTTGTTGTGCGTGGCCGCCCGGTAGGGGTCGACAATCGCCAGGTCGTTTGCGCGGATGATGCCGTCGCGCACTTCCGCGCCGTCATGGTCCTTGGCCTCGAGGAGGCTCGTCGGGATGACGCACCTGGCCCAGACCATCGCTCGGTCGCTCAGGTTGGAGAGGATGCGCAGGAAGACCTTGCCGCCGGTGATCGACTCGACCAGCGGCGCCACGCCCTCGCACATCGAGTTGACCAGGTTGGCGCCCATGGCGTCGCAGGTGTCGACCAGCAGATGCAGCACCACCATGTCGCCGGCGCCATCCGGTGCAGCGTGGATCACCACCTCGATGTCCCTGGCCCCGCCACCGCGCGCCACCATCTTTGGATGCAGGCTGTTCGCCAGATTGAGGATCTCATCCTTGCGCTGCAGCAGGGCAATGCGCGCCTGGCTCGAATGCGCGACATCGACCACCTGGACTTGGCCGATCAGCACCGGCTCAGTGCTGCGCGTGGCGAAGCCACCAGCGCCGCGCACCAGTTTTGCCGCCGCGCTCAACGCCGCCACGATGGACGGCTCTTCGACCACCAGCGGGATGACATAGTCCTTGCCGTTGATGAGGAAATTGAGCCCGAGGCCGACCGGCAGGCCCATGACGCCGACCACGTTCTCGATCATCTTGTCGGCCAGGGCGACGCCCAGGGTATGTTCGCCGCTCAGCCAGGCGCGATAGTCCTGTGGCGACAACAGGCCACGCTCGTGCACCAGTTGTACGCGTTCACTGACCGAAAGCTTGTAGAACCCGGGCATGCGTGCCCGATTGGCCTTGCGCGTCGGGCCCGGGGTTGTTGGCTGTTGCAGGTCGACCATGCCCTTCCCTCTGTGATATTGGTTCACTCGTATCGATGCACTTGCAGGCCATGCTGTGCAGGCTGCAAGTCCAGGACCCGCAGGCCGGCGCGCTGCACACCGCGCCGGAACGCGGCGATCCGTGCGGTATCGAGGGACACCGCCACGCCCACGTCGCCGCCGCCCGCGCCGCAGGGTTTGTAGGCCACGCCGCACTCGGCGGCAATCGCCCGCAGCGCGCGATGCTCGGCACTCATGATGTCCAGCCCGCTCGCCGCGCCCAGCCTGGCCAGGCCATCGGCATAGGCGTCGATGGCCGCAAGCAGCGTGTCCGTCCGATGTTCCTGCAACGCGCTTGCCGCGGTCCGTGCGCAGCTCGCCAAATCGCCCATCAGCGCGGCATGACGCGCCGGCGCGCTCGCGCGCCACTCCGCGAGACCGCGCAAGAATACTCCCGTGGATGCTGAACGCCCTGACCAAGCACAGCAAAACTCCAGTTCAGCCGGCCAAGCGGCAGGCGTCACCCTTGGCTGGCCGTCGCGCCAGGCGTAGCTGATCAAGCCGCCGGCAAGGCCGGCGGCAATGTCCAGCCCACTGCCAAAACCACCCTGGGCACGCCGATGGGCCGCGATCAGGCTGCCGGCCGAAGGCGGTTCGAGCCCAGCCAGCGCATGCAACGCTCCGCCGAGGGCGACGCCGAGCGCGGCGCTCGAGCCAAGGCCGAGCTTGCATCGCGGTGGCCCAGGCGCAAAGAAGGCATGCGTATCCAGGCCGACGTGGAAGCCGGGCAGCGCGCCGCGTGCGGCGACCGCTTCGACGACGCTGCCAAACAGGGCCCAGCGCCCACCAGCGGCAAGCGCGGCATCGTCCAGCACCAGGCGGCCGCCGGCGTCCCGGCGCGCGGTAGCGCCAAGCACACCCAGGTCCGGCGCATCGATGAGGATGACCTGATCCTGCCGCGCTTCCAGGCGCACCTGGGCGCGCCGGTCCACCGCCAGGACCAGTGCCGGGGCGCCTTCGAGCACGGCGTATTCGCCGGTCAGCACCAGCTTGCCGGGGGCACTGGCCCTGACCTTGAGGTTGTTCACGCCGCCGCTCCTGCGTCGGCGAGCAGCCGCGCACCACCGCCCAAGCCACTGACCAGCACCTTCTGCACGCCGGGCACGCCGCCAAGCACGGCCGCCAGCCGGCCCGTCGCCGCGGGCGTGCAGACGACCTTGACCTGGGGCCCGGCGTCGATGGTGAAAAACGCCTCGACGCCTTCGCGCTCACGCAGTTCACGGACGGTGTGGATGCATTCGAGCGTGGCGCCATTCCAGTAGATCAGCGCCGGACGGCTCGCCAGCATGTCCGCGTGCATCGCCAGGCAGCTGCGTTCGCCGACCGCGGCCAGCGCGGCAAAATCACGCCGCTCGATGGCTGCGCGGGCCACGGCCAGGTCGTCATCGACCGTTTCCAGCCACGCGGCGTGGTACGGGGAAGTGTGCCGGCTGCGCTCCATGCCCGGTCCCGAGTGCACCGCCTTGGCCTGGTGGGAGGTCACCGCCACGACCACGCACAGGGGCCACTCCGCCGCGTCCCGCAGCGAAAGCGCATACGCGTCACTGCCGTCGACACGTGCCCCAGCCTGCATCTCGACGAAACCGCCGAAGATCGAACGGGCTGCCGATCCCGAAGCGCGCCGCGCCAGTACCGACAATTCGCGCGCGTCGAGACGCAAGCCGAGCGCCGCGCTGCCGGCCACCAGCAGCGCTGCAAACCCGGAGGCGGAGGAAGCGAGGCCGGCGGCCGTCGGGAAGTTGCTGTGCGTTTCCACGCACGCCGGCAAGCGGCACCCGGCCAGCGCGCGCAACAGGTCGAGACAAGCACTCGTGCGTGCCAGACCTTCAGGATAATCGCGCCCGTCGAGCAACATGCGGTCGGCGCCCAGCTTCGCATCGAAGCTGACCTGCGTGCGCGTCCACAAAGCGTCGAGCGTGATCGACAACGAGCCGCGCTCCGGCAGGTTCAAGGCCGAATCACGCTTGCCCCAATACTTCACCAGCGCGATGTTCGGCTGCGCCTGCGCGCGCGCGCTCAACATCCGTACACACTATCCGCCGCGCCGGCCAAATCATGGTGGGCGTCCATCTGCATATTCCAGGCCTCGATGCGAAACGCTGCCAGCGCGCAAGCCGAACCGCGCCGCAGCTGGGAATAGCCCGTCATTGTAGCCGGTGCACGCCGACAGGCCGCTCCCCTGCCTTCTGCGAAACCCGCATGCGGCGCCGCCACAGCATGTCGTCGCGTGGTCCAGCCATACTTGACGCCATGCCAGCCGCCACCTAGCCTTTTATCTTTCCATCGCGATAACCAGATGACATGGATTTGGCGACTGCTTCAGCCAACCTGCGCCTGCTCGCCGATCCGACCCGGGTGCGCCTGCTCGCCCTGCTCGACGAGGAAGAGCTCACGGTAGCCGAACTCGCGGCGATCTTGCACCTGGCGCAACCGCGGGTATCCACCCACCTGGCCAAACTCAAGGACGCCGGCATGGTACGCGACCGCCGCGCCGGCGTATCGGCCTATTACCGGGCCAACACCGAGGGCGACGCCGCCCAGCGCACGCTGCTTGCCTCCTTGCGCGAGAGCATCGACGACACCTTGCTGCAGGAAGACGCCGCGCGCGTCCCCCACGTGCTGGCGCGGCGCGCGCTGGGTGAGGGCTGGGCCGATACCGTGGCGGGCGACATGGAGCGCCATTATTCCCCAGGCCGCACCTGGGAAACCCTGGCCCGGGCGCTGCTGCAGCTGCTGGAAACCGGCGACGTGCTGGACATCGCCTCAGGCGACGGCGTCACCGCCGAACTGCTCGCGCCGCATGCGCATTCCGTGGTCTGCGTCGATTCCAGCGAACGTGTCGTTGCAGCGGCCAGCAAGCGCCTGGGCCGCTACCCCAACGTGCAGGTGCGGCAGGGCGACATGCACAAGCTGGACCTGGGCAAGCTACGTTTCGACCTGGTGTTGATGCTGCATGCGCTGACCTACGCCACCGACCCGCCCAAGGCGGTGGCCGAGGCGGCGCAGGTGCTGCGCCCAGGCGGCCGGCTGCTGGCGGTGACCCTGGCAAGGCACAACCATCGCGCCGTGGTGGAACCGTTCGACCATCGCAACCTCGGGTTCCGCAGCGAACAATTGACGAATTTCGCGAAGGCGGCCGGCCTGAAGGTGGTGAGCTGCTCGCAGCTCAGCCGCGAACGCAAGGCGCCGCACTTCGAGGTGGTGAGCCTGCTGGCGCGCAAGCCCTGACCCTGAGGGGGAACCAGCCGTGCGCACGGCCCTACCCGGCTCAGCGCAACTGGCTGTCCTTGCTGCCACGGCGGTTGTACAGCGCCGCCGCCACGTCCGCGGCGTCGGCCTCTTCCTGGCAGCGCACGCACAGGCGCACACCCGGAACTGCCTTGCGCCGCGCCGACGGGATCGGCGCGTCACACTCCTCGCAACGCTCAAGACCCGGGCCTTTGCGCAGTTGACGCCGCGCGCGTTTCACCGCGTCATCGACGGTGGCATCGATCTGATCCTGGACTGCGCCGTCGCCGGCCCAACCTGTCGCCATGGCAATCTCCAAAGCATCCACGGGCTATACCAAAGATACTGGGGGCAGGCGGGGCTCAAGCCAAGTGGAAGATCACGTGAAGGAACCGGGATGCGCCTGCACGGCCACGCGGCAGCCCCTCCGGCCGCTCAAGCCTGGCCGGCGCCGCGCCGTCGCCAGAAATAGCCGGCACCCAGGATCACGAACCACACCGGACTGGCCAGCAGAGCGGCGCGGGTGTCGGCCTGCAGGGTCAGCAGCACGAGGACGAAGGCGAAGAAGGCGAGGCATACGTAGCACATCCACATGCCACCCGGCATCTTGTAGCGCGACGCCTGGTGCTGCGCCGGACGCTGCCGGCGGTAAACGATGTAGGCGGCCAGGATCAGCGACCAGACGAACATGAACAAGACGGCTGCCAGCGTGGTCACCAGGGTGAACGCGGTGATGACGTTCGGCGACAGATAGTCCAGCATCGCGCCCAGCAGCAGGCAGGCACAGGAAAACAACAAGCCACGCGATGGCACCGCCGCCTTGGACAGCCGGCCGAACGCTCGCGGCGCATGCCGCTCCTGGGCCAGGCCATACAACATGCGGCTGGTGGAGAAGATGCCGCTGTTGGCCGAGGACATGGCCGAGGTCAGGACCACGAAGTTGATCAGGCTGGCCGCCGCCGGGATGCCGGCCAAGACGAACAGCTCCACGAAGGGGCTCTTGTCTGCCGCCACCATCCGCCACGGTGTCACCGCCATGATCGCCAGCAAGGCCATGACGTAGAAGATGATGATGCGGATCGGGATCGAGTTGATGGCCCGCGGCAGGTTGCGCTCCGGGTCGGCGGTCTCCGCGGCCGTGGTGCCGACCAGCTCGATGCCGACAAAGGCAAACACGGCAATCTGGAATCCGGCAAAGAAGCCGCCCCAGCCAGTCGGGAACACGCCACCATCGTTCCACCAGTTGGCAATCGTCGCCTCGTGCCCGCTGGGTGAACGGAAGCCCCACGCCACCAGGCCAAAACCGGCCACGATCAAGGCGCTGATGGCGATGATCTTGATGAGCGCAAACCAGAACTCCAGCTCGCCAAACAGCTTCACCGTGACCAGGTTCAAGCTGAGCAGGATCAGCACACAGAGGATCGCAGGTATCCACGCCGCCAGTCCCGGCAGCCAGAACTGGGTGTAGGCCGAGATGGCGATGACGTCGGCGGTGGCGGTGACGATCCAGCAGAACCAGTAGGTCCAGCCGCAGAAGAACCCGGCCCACGGCCCGAGCAGGTCAGTCGAAAAATCGATGAACGACTTGTAGGCAAGGTTCGACAGCAGCAGCTCGCCCATCGCGCGCATGACGAAGAACAGCACGATACCGATGATCAAGTAGACGAGGACGATCGACGGCCCGGCCAGGCTGATCGTCTTGCCCGAGCCCATGAACAGGCCGGTGCCGATCGCACCGCCGATGGCGATCAGTTGCAAATGCCGGTTGGAGAGACTGCGCCGCAGGTGTTCGGGCTGTTGCTGCGACGTCGTCATGTGCTGCCCCTGGTCCAGGAAGGCGGCAACATACCCGCAAAAGCATCCGCTTGACCAGCGCGCCTCAAGTCACGCCATCGCGCCGCGGCAGCCTCCACCCAGGGCGCACGAAGTGGCAGGTATAGCCCTGCGGATAGTGCTCAAGGTAGTCCTGGTGCTCCGGCTCGGCCTCCCAGAAATCGCCCGCTGGCGCCACTTCGGTGACCACCTTGGCTGGCCAGAGGCCCGACGCATCCACGTCGGCGATGGTCTCCAGCGCCACCTCGCGCTGCACCGGGGAGGTGTAGAAGATCGCCGACCGATACGAGCTGCCCACGTCGTTGCCTTGCCGGTTCGGCGTGCTCGGATCGTGGATCTGGAAGAAAAACTCCAGCAGTTGCCGATAACTCACAAGACCGGGATCGAAGGTGATCTCGATGGCTTCGGCGTGCTGGCCATGCTGGCGATAAGTGGCGTTGGGCGTGTCGCCACCGCTATAGCCGACGCGCGTGGACAGCACTCCGGGTTGGCGGCGGATCAAGTCCTGCATGCCCCAGAAGCAGCCGCCGGCGAGAATGGCCCGTTCGGTGCTCATGGCTTGTCCGCCACCTGGTCCAGATAGGCGCCATAACCCGCCGCCTGCATCTGCGCACGCGGGATGAAGCGCAGCGACGCCGAATTGATGCAATAGCGCAGTCCGCCCCGCTCTGCCGGGCCGTCGTCAAACACATGGCCGAGATGGCTGTCGCCATGTGCCGAGCGCACCTCGGTGCGCGACATGCCATGCGAGTCATCGCGCAGCTCGTTGACGTTGCCCGGCTCGATGACCGCGCTGAAACTCGGCCAGCCGCAATGGGATTCAAACTTGTCGGCCGACGAAAACAGCGGCTCTCCGGACACCACGTCGACGTAGATGCCGGGCTCCGCATGATGCAGGTAAGCGCCCGTGCCGGGACGTTCGGTCGCATTTTGCTGGGTCACCCGGAACTGCTCCGGCGTCAACCTGGCGATGGCCTCGGAATCCTTGCGATAGGTGGTCATATCAATAGCCGGAGAACTCCTCGGTCCGAATCTTGTCTTCGTCGGCCCCGGCCGTCACCAGCATCTGGCGCATGGCCTTGACCATGCCTGCCGGGCCGGCAAGGTAATAAATCGGCGCGGCCACGTCCGCCACGTGCCGCTTGAGCATGGCCCCGTCGATGAAGCCGCGCTCACCCGACCACTCGGCTGGCGACGCACTCGAATAGACCGGCACGAACTTGAAATTGCCGTTCTGCGTGGCAAAGCGCTCGAAATCCGCGGTGAATGCCGCGTCGGCCGCCGTCTTGTTGCTGTAGAGCAGCGTGATGTGGTGCGGCAAGCGCTCGTGCGTAGCTTGCGCAATCATGCTGTGCACCGGCGTGATGCCGATGCCGCCGATCAGGAACACGGCGGGCGTGGCGCTGTTCTTGTGCAGGCGGAAGTCGCCGTAAGGCGCGTCCAGCTTCACCTTGCTGCCCGTCGGCAGGCGCTGCAGCACGCGCTTGAAAGCCGTGTCGCGCATGCGCGTGGCAGTTTGCAGGTGCGCCTCGAAAGGCGCGGTAACGAAGGAGAACCCGCGGACGTTTCCCTCGGCATCGGTTTCGTCCGGCTCGACCAGGGTGAAGTCCCCAAACTGGCCCGCCACGTAGTCAAACCCGGCCGGCTTTTCCCATTCAAACAGCATGGTGCCATTGGCCACTGTTTCCTTCCTGAGCAACTTGACATCAACCATCGCCATGTCATTCCTCCGTTGATCCGTCGTCGGTTTCCCCGACCAGGCAGTGTACGCCGGCGGTCGCGCGCCACCCAAGGCATCCTGCCGACGCGTTCCACACATTTGGACTTCCGCCCGTAATCTGCGATGCGCCAGTGAGCCTGGTCACAAGTTTGCCGCATGCGCCAAAGCGCAGGTTGTCCATTTCGAAAAATACCGTTAGCCTTCCATTTGGTCAGGCGCGCAACATGTGTTCCGCTACTGATCGACGCCCGCTCGGCAGGGGTTGCCGAACGGACCCAGCCTGCAGACCCGACAGGGATCTGTGGATTGGGGTGCATCCAACAGGAGAGTCGCTGATCCAACCTCCAAGGGCACCATTGCTGCGCCCGAACAACCTGCTTTGCACGCTGCCGCGGCTTCGTGGCAGCAGCCCACAACCGTTGCCGGTGCACCGCTCCGGCGCGCATGGGAAGGCGTCGCCATTTTTCCACCCAACCACTCTGCGAGGGTCAGAAACCGATGAAATTGAAGATCAACAAGATGTCCTCAGCCGTGCGCCTGGCGCTGTCCTTTAGCGCAGTCATGGCTGCGGGCATAAGCGTCCCCGCGTTTGCCCAGGATACGGCGGGACAATCCGGACAAGGCGACCAGACGCAGGCCACCCAATTGAAAGCAGTGGTGGTGACCGGCTCGAATATCCGTCGTGTGGACGTCGAGACATCCAGTCCAGTGCTCTCCGTGGACCACACCGTGATCGAGGCCAGCGGCAACGTCACCCTGGGCGACCTTGTGCAGGACCTGCCGGCGATGACCGGCGCAAACACCAACGCGCAGAACAGCTCGAACGGCACCTCGACGGTCAACCTGCGCGGCCTGGGCCCGGATCGCACGCTGATCCTGGTCGACGGCCACCGCGTGCAGAGCCAGGACGTCAACGTGATCCCGGCCGCCATGATCGAGCGCATCGACGTGCTGACCACCGGCGCTTCGTCGGTGTACGGCTCCGATGCCGTGGGCGGCGTGGTGAACTTCATCACCAAGAAGGATTTCCACGGCGTCCAGGCCACGACCAGCTATGGCCAGTCCTCGCGCAAGGATGCGAAGCGGCGGGGCGCCACGGTCACCGTGGGACAAACCGACGACAAGGGCAGCGTGGCGGCCGGCGTTGGCTACAGCAAGTCGGACATGGTGTTGGCCAGCAGACGCAAGTTCTCGGAAAACACCTTGTCGCTGATTGGCAGTGCGGGCGGCAAGATTGATTCCTTCATCGGCGGCTCGGGCTCCTCGCCCTACGGCAATATCCAACTGCCGTCGAGCGGCCCGATCCACGACGCCTACGCCGGCTGCGCCTCGGACCACGTCGCGGTCAACAAGAATTCCCCCGCTGGCGCCGACGCGATCGCCGACTACCACTGTTACATGAACAGCGGCCCGAACAGCGACAAGTACAACTATGCCAGCGTCAATCCACTGATCGCGCCCCAGGAGCGCTCGAACGCGTTCTTCCTCGGCACCTACCGTTTCACCGACAACATCACCGGCTATCTGGACGGCTACTACGCCAAGACCAGCTCGCTCGGGCAAAACGCGCCCAGCCTCTGGGGCACGCCCTATGGCGCGTCGATCGCGGCGAACAACTACTACAACCCCTTCGGCATCGAATACAGCCGCAAGGGCGGGCAGTTCCTGTCCCGCCTGGAGGCGCTCGGCAACCGGGTCACCCACGCGAGCCGCAACGACGGGCAGCTCCACACAGGGTTGCGTGGCACGTTCACCATGTTCGAGCAGGGTTGGAACTGGGACGTGGGACTCGATTACGGCCACGCCAGCCAGGACAGCACCTCGACCGGCTACGCCAGCAACAACAAGCTCTACACCGGCCCCTCCTTCATGGACACCGATGGCGTCGTGAAATGCGGACAGCCTGGCCAGGTGACAGCCAACTGCGATGCTTCGTTCAACCCGTTCGTGATGGCCTCGCCAAACTCCAAGGCCGCGTTGCAAAAAGCCTCGGTGGTCACCAGCAGCAACAGCCACGGCCAGCAGAAGGTCTGGCGCGCCGACGTCAATGGCGGCCTGTTTGACCTGCCCGCCGGCACCGTGCAGCTGGCGCTCGGCGCCAACTACCGCACGGAGCATACGCAGTCCCGCGTCGACGCCATGCAACTGACCGATCCGGCCACCGGCACCTGCATCCTGGGCAGCGGTTGCTCCACCGGGCTGCAGGGCGGCTTCAGCGTCAAGGAAGCCTATGCCGAGGCGTTCATCCCGCTCCTGCAGGGCCTGCCGCTGATCGATTCGCTGAACGTCACGATCGGCGACCGCTACTCGCGCTTCAGCTCGTTCGGCAGCACGAACAACACGTCATTTGCGGTCGAATGGCGCCCGATCAGCGAACTGCTGCTGCGTGGCACGGTGGCCGAGGTGTTCCGGGCACCCACCATCAATGACGTCTACCGGGCACCGGGGGCTTCAGCCTCGAACCTGACGTTCGATCCTTGCGATGGTTACACCGGCAGCCCGGTCAACCCCGCTTGCGTCAACGTGCCGACGAACGGCAACTTCCGCAACACCAACGTCGCGCAGGCGCAGGCGACCAGCATCCAGTCGGCCGGCGCCAAGGCGGCCGGCTTCCCGATCAAACCCGAATCCGGCAAGTCCTACGACTTCGGCGCGGTGTACAGCCCCTCCTGGCTGGAAGGTTTTTCGGGCAGCCTGGATTTCTGGCGGCTGGAGCTCAACGACATCATCACCACGGTGCGCATCCAGAGCCTGATGAACCTGTGTGATGCGGGGCAGACCACCTACTGCGCCTTTATCCACCGCATCCCGAGCGGACCGCAGCAAGGCCAATTGGACATCGCCACCACGGAACCCACGGGCAACCTCGGCAGCGTGAGTGTCGCCGGCGTGGACATGGGCCTGGCCTATCGGCTCAACACCTCGTCGGTGGGCAACTTCAACTTCGCGGTAAACGCCACCTACCTGTCGCGCTATGACCAGCAAACCGCGCCCGGCCTGGCAGGCAATACTACCTACCACAACGCGGGACACTTCGATGGCTTCGGCTCGGCCCCGGCCGCGGCTTGCGGTGGCGGCAACGAGTGCCTGTTCCCGCGCTTGCGCGCCACCGGCAATGTGTTCTGGCACATGGGCAACTGGAGCGCGGCCTGGAAGCTCAACTTCATCGGCGGCTACCGCATGGGTTCACCCGCCCCGTCGCAGGACACGCATCCGGCCGGCGGGAAGTTGAAGGGCATCTACTACGACTACGGCGCGACGACGTACCACAACCTCACCGCGGGCTACAACTTCGAGCCCTGGCATACGCGCCTCGACGTCGGCGTCGACAACGTCTTCGACCACCAGCCGCCCATGCTCTACGCCAACAACGTGGTGCGCAACAACACGGCGCGTGGCTCGTTTGATGCGATTGGCCGCTACTACTGGGCGCGGTTGACGTTCACGTTCTGAATAGCGCAAAGCCTGCCCCGGCGAGCCGTGCGGAAATCACCCGCACGGCTCGCCAGTGCCGACCAGGGGCGGGATGTCGGTAGCCTTCGAAACCCACCGGGAGATTGCATCATGTCGCGAGCAGCACCAACGATGTGGCTTGCCTTGCCGGCAGCCTTGGCGCTGGGACTGGCAATGTCGTCCGCCGCCGTGGCACAGGACGCCCCTGGTGCGACGACGCCCGAGCGCACTTCGGCAGTCACCCCGCTGCAATTCCACTACATGGGACCCTCGCCCGGCGGACGCATCTCGGCTGCCGTCGGCATCCCCGGCAATCACTCCACCTATTACCTCGGTGCAGCTTCCGGCGGGCTGTGGAAGTCCACCGACGGCGGGCACACCTATGTCCCTATCTTCGACAAGCAGAACGTGGCGGCGATCGGCTCGCTCGCGATCGCGGCGACCGATTCCAATACGATCTGGGCAGGTACCGGCGAGCCATGGATGATCCGTCCAAGCGACGTGATCGGTGACGGCGTGTACAAGTCCACCGATGCCGGCAAGAACTGGCAGCACATGGGTCTCGTGGAAACCGGGCGCATCTCGCGCATCGTGATCAACCCGCGCGATCCCGAGAACGTGCTGGTGTGCGCGCTGGGACGGGCGTCCGCGCCGCAACTGGAGCGCGGCGTGTTCCGCACCACCGACGGCGGCAAGACCTGGAAGCGCACGCTGTTCGTCAACCAGGATACCGGCTGCTCCGGCCTGAGCATGGACCCGGGCAACCCCAACGTGCTGTTTGCCGGCACCTGGCAGGTCTCCCAGCGCACCTGGCAACAGAACGGCGGCGGCCCGGGCAGCGGCGTCTTCACCTCCCGCGACAATGGCGTGACCTGGACCCGGCTGGACCAGGGCCTGCCGAAATCGCCCCTGGGCAAGATCGACGTGGCCATCGCGCCGTCCAATTCAAAGCGCGTCTACGCCCTGATCCAGACCTTCAACCAGGGTTCGCTGTGGCGCTCGGACGATGGCGGCCAGCGCTGGGAACTCACCAGCTCCGACCGCTCGCTCACCGGCCGCGCCGGTTATTACATCCGCATCGCGGTCGACCCGAAGAACCCCGACAACGTCTACGTCGCCAACAGCAGTCCGCACTTCTCCACCGACGGCGGGCGCACCTTCAGCGGCCACGGCGGCAACGCCAAGGCCATGGGTCCGGCCGGCTGCGGCGACTGCCACGACGTGTGGATCGACCCGACCAATCCAGCCCACTACGTCCTCACTGGCGATGGCGGGGCGAGCATCGCCACCGGCGCCGGCAATGCGATCAACGTCGTCCTGCCGATCGGGCAGAACTACCACGTCACGACCGACAACCAGGTGCCGTACTGGATCTACAGCAACCGCCAGGACTTCTTCACCATGCGCGGCCCCAGCACGCTGTCCGAGCCCAGCGGCAATGGGCTGCTGCCGTTACGTGACTTCATCCCCGGCGCCGACGACCCGACCCTGACCAGCAACCGCCGGCCACGCCCCAAGCGCGATGGCGGGCTGTACCAGACCGGCGATCCGACCTTGCTGCCGCAACTGCCGGAAATGGACCAGCCCCCGGCAGGCATCGGCCTCGGGCCCGGCGGCACACAGAAGACGCCGGCATTAGCGGTCCCCTACGGCCGTAAGCCGCCCCGCCCGCTGCAATGGGACTACAGCCTGGGCGGTTGCGAATCCGGGCATACGCTGCCCGATCCTGGCGATTCGAACGTCGTCTGGGCTACCTGCTACGGCAACAAGGTCACCCGCTACGACGCGCGCGAACTCACGGCACACTCGATCGAACCCTCGCGGATCACCCTGGATTCACCGCCGGACGAGGTGCAGTACCGCTGCCATTGGACCTCGCCGCTGGCGATCGATCCGTTCAACCATGAAAACGTGTACTACGGCTGCCAGATGGTGCTGCGCACGGATGACAAGGGTCATTCCTGGACCGAATTCAGCCCTGACCTCTCGACCCGGGATCCATCGCGCATCGTCAGCAACGGTGGCCTGGTCGGCGACAACCTGGCGCAGTACGACGGCGAGGTGATCTGGTCCATGGCGTTCTCGCCAATCCAGCGCGGCCTGCTCTGGGCTGGCACCAACGACGGCAAGGTCTGGTACACCAGGCAGGCCGACGTCAAGACCGCGCCGCAATGGGTGGACGTCACGGCCAACCTGCACCTGCCGACCTGGGGCCAGGTCAACCAGATCTCGCCTTCGCATTTCGATCCGGCCACCGCCTACATCGTGGTGGACTTCCGCATGGCGGGGGGGAACGACCACAAGCCGTACATCCTGAAAACCAGCGACTACGGTGCCACCTGGAAGAACATCAACGGCGACATTCCCAATACCCATCCGCTCGGCTACACCTTGTCCATCGCGGAAAACCCGAACCGGCAGGGCATGCTGTTCGTCGGCACCGGCCAGGCGTTCTATTACTCGATGGACGATGGTGTGCATTGGATCAAGTATGACAAGGGCCTGCCGCCTGCCCCGGTCACCTGGATCACCGTGGAGCCGCGCTTCCATGAGGTGGTCCTGTCCACCTACGGTCGTGGGCTGTACATCCTGCCTGACATGACGACGTTCGAGCAGACCGGCAGCACCGAGGTGGGGGCATCCCCGCGCACGGTGAAGGAAACCCGCCTGTTCAAGCCCGGTCCCATCTTCCGCAAGAGCCGCACGGTCTTTCCGGAGCTCAACGATCCGCTGCGCCCGCATTTCCAGTTCACCGTGGCCACCAAGCCCGCGACGCCGGTGAAGATGGAAATCTTCGACGCCAAGGGTGCGCCGGTGCGCACGCAATTCCTCGACGCCCATGCCGGGCTCAACGGTGCGTACTGGAACCTGCGCTACGACGCGCCGGAGCAGATCGCCTTGCTCACCACGCCGCCCGACAACCCGCGCATCTGGGAGGAACCACGCTTCCAGGGCCAGACCGTGCGCCGGATCACGCATTGGGGCATCACGCCCAACACCGGCGTGCCGCTCGCGGCCCCCGGCGACTACACGGTGCGCCTGACCATCGACGGCAAGACCTATACGCAACCCTTCAAGGTGCTGAAGGATCCGGCGATCGGTGCGCCGCTGGCGGACCTGGAGGAATCGACCGCGATGCAACTGCGTGTCCGCGAGCGGCTCACACAGACCTCCGAGATGGTCAACCAGATGGAAATCTGGCGCAAGCAGATCGAGGACCGCATCAAGGCGTCTGCCTTCACGCCAAACGCTGCCGCGTTGCAAAAGCTCAACAACGACATCCTGCAGGTGGAACACCAACTGGTGTCACGCGAGTCCATGCTGAGCGACGACAAGCAGTTCCCGACCGCCTACAAGGTGTACATGAATATGGTATGGCTGAGCGGCGGCGTGGGCGATGGCGCCGCGGACGCCGGCGGCGGCGCCGACTACAAGCCGACCGCCACGCAGATCCGCGTCCTGCGCGAGCTCGAGGCGGATCTGGCGAAGGCGCGAGCCGACTACGAGCAGTTGCAAAAAGTCACCCTGCCCGCGTTCAACCAGAGCCCGGCGGGCGAGGCGAAGCCAATCACCGACAAGCTCCAGTAGAGCGTCATCCCGCTCGCGCCGGAGTGCTCGGGCGCGAGCGGGCAAGCCAATCCAGCCGGTGAAGGTTCGCTGCGCGCGGGCATTGAAATGCAGGCCAGCCAAACCCGGCGGATACGCCCGGCGGCAATCACCTAGGCAAGCCAACCGCCTTCCAGAGGGGGAAAAAACGTTGTCGTTGTGGCCGTCCATACCATCTCTGAGGCATGACTTTCTTCAGGTTGTGCGCGGCCAGGGATGCCACTAGTCTTCAGGAATCCTAGGGAGAACAAGCCATGTCGCGAGTGCCGAGACCGGTCCACCTTTGCCTGCCCGCGGTTGTTGCCCTGGGTATGGCAGTGTCCTTGCCGGGCAACGCGCAAAGGGCCCCCGGGCCCGAGGCGGTGCAGCCCACGACCACCGTGCCGGCGCTGCAATTCCATTACATGGGGGCCGCACCACATGGCCGCATCGCTTCGGCCGTCGGCATCCCCGGCGACTACTCGACCTATTATCTGGGTGCGGCCTCCGGCGGTCTGTGGAAGTCCACCGACGGCGGCCATACCTACAAGCCCATCTTCGACCAGCAGAACGTGGCCGCCATCGGCACCCTGGCCATCCCGGCCACCGATCCCAACACCATCTGGGTGGGCACCGGCGAGCCCTGGCTGATCCGCCCCGCCGACGTCATCGGCAACGGCGTGTACAAGTCCACCGACGCCGGCGCGACCTGGCAGCACATGGGCCTGGTCGAGACCGGACGCATCGCCCGCATCGTGGTCAACCCGCGCGACGCGAACAACGTCTTCGTCTGCGCCATTGGCCGCGCCACGAGCCCGCAGCAGGAGCGCGGCGTGTTCCGTACCACCGATGGCGGCAAGACCTGGAAGCGCACCCTGTTCGTCAATCCGGACACCGGCTGCTCCGGCCTGAGCATGGACCCAAGCAATCCCAATACGCTGTTTGCCGGCACCTGGCAGGTCTCGCAGCGCACCTGGCAGCAGAACAGCTACGGCGCGGGCAGCGGCATCTACGTCTCGCACGACAACGGCGTCACCTGGAACCGGCTGCAGGAGGGCCTGCCGAAATCCCCGTACGGCAAGACGGATGTCGCGGTCGCCCCTTCCAATCCGCAACGCGTCTACGCGCTGATCGCCACCTACAACCAGGGCTCGCTGTGGCGCTCCGACGACGGCGGCAAGCAGTGGAACGTGGTCAGCTGGGACCGCTCCCTGATCGGCCGCGCCGGCTATTACATCCGCCTCGCGGTCGACCCGAAAAACCCGGACAACGTCTACGTCTCCAGCAGCAGCCAGCACTACTCGGTCGACGGCGGGCGCACGTTCAGCGGCCTCGGCGGCAAGGACGTCAAGTCCATAGGCCCGGCACGCTGCGGCGACTGCCACGACATCTGGATCGATCCGACCAACCCGGCGCATTACATCGTCACCGGCGATGGCGGCGCCGGCATCGCCACCGGTGCCGGGACGGCCATCCAGGTGACCCTGCCGATCGGCCAGAACTACCACGTCGCCACCGACAATCGGGTGCCGTACTGGTTCTACAGCAACCGCCAGGACGACAGCACCACCACGCGTGGCCCGATGACGCTGTCCCTGGCCAGCGGCAACGGCCTGCTGCCGGAGCAGGACTTCATGCCGGTCGGCAAGAAGCCGGCTCCATGGTGGGCGCGCAACGCCGAGAAATTCCCGGTCGACAAGGAACTGCTGGCCAAGCTGCCCAAGCCGGCGCCGCCGCCGCCGGGCTTTGCCCTCGGGCCGAACGGCGAACCCAAGACGCCGCCTGAAGGTCGGCCCTTCGGTTCCTCGTATGACCCCCCGCCGCACTGGGAAGGCAACCTCGGCGGCTGCGAGTCGGGCTTCACCGTCCCCGACCCGACCGATTCGGACATCGTCTGGGCCTCCTGCTACGGCGGCAAGCTCAGCGTCTACGACGCCAGCCAGGGCACGCCCCACTCGGTCGAGCCACAGCGCATCACGCTCGACTCGCCGCCGGACGAAGTCAAGTACCGCTGCCACTGGTCGACCCCGATCGCGATCGACCCGTTCGACGGCAACAACGTCTACTACGGCTGCCAGCTGGTGCTGAAGACTTCCGACAAGGGCCATTCCTGGATGGAATTCAGCCCGGACCTGTCGACCAAGGATCCGACGCGCATCGTCAGCAATGGCGGCCAGGTCGGCGACAACCTGCAGCAGTACGACGGCGAAGTGATCTGGTCGATGGCGTTCTCGCCGATCCAGCGCGGCCTGCTGTGGGCCGGCACCAACGACGGCAAGATCTGGTACACGAAGGATGCCCAATCGGCGACGCAGCCGCACTGGGTGGATGTCTCCGCCAACCTGCACCTGCCGCCATGGGGCAACATCAACCAGATCTCCCCGTCGAGCTTCGACCCGGGCACCGTCTACATCGCGGTGGACTTCCGCATGGCCGGCGGGAACGACTACAAGCCGTACATCCTGAAGACCTCCGACTACGGCGCCACCTGGAAGAAGATCACCGGTGACCTGCCCAGCGACAACCCGCTCGGGTATGTACTGAGCGTCGCCGAGAACCCGAACAAGCAAGGCATGCTGTTTGCCGGCACCGGGCATGCGTTCTACTACAGCATGGACGACGGCGCGCACTGGACCCATTTCAACGCCGGCCTGCCGCCTGCTCCGGTGTCGTGGATCGAGGTCGAGCCGCGCTTCCACGAGGTGGTCATCTCCACCTATGGGCGTGGCCTGTTCATCCTGCCCAACATCACGACGCTCGAACAGACCGGCAGCACCACGGTGGACGCTACGGCGAAAACCGCAGGCAAGACCCAGCTGTTCAAGCCGGACAGGATTTTCCGGCTGGCCCGCGGCGAGTTCCCGACGCCGCTCGACATCACCCGGCCGCAGTTCCAGTTCACACTCGCGTCCGCACCCACGACCCCGGTCAAGATGGAGATCTTCGACTCTGCCGGCAAGAAGATCCGCACGCAGATGCTCGAGGCGCACAAGGGCCTCAACGGCGCCTACTGGGATCTGAAATACGACGATCCGCTGAAGGTCGAGCTGCGCACGACGCCGGTGGACAATCCGTTCATCTGGGAGGAGCCGCGCTTCAAGGCCACGACCATCCGTGGGATCACGCATTGGGGCATCACCCCGGGCACCGGCATCCCGTTGGCGGCGCCGGGCGACTACTCCGTGCAGTTCACGCTGGATGGCAAGACCTACCGGGAGCCGTTCAAGGTCGTGAAGGATCCGCGCATCAAGGCGACGGACGAGATCCTGCAGGCGTCGACCGCGCTGCAGGTGCGGGTGAGCAAGCTGCTCGCCGAGACCTCGGGCCTGGTCAACCAGATGGAGATCTGGCGCAAGCAGATCCAGGACCGGATCGCGGCCAACCGCTTCTCCGCCGACGCCGCCCAGTTGCAGAAGCTCGACGCGGAAATCCTGAAGGTCGAGCACCAGCTCGTCTCGCGCGAATCCATGATGAGCGACGACAAGCAGTTCCCCACCGCCTACAAGGTCTACATGAACCTGGTCTGGCTCAGCGGTGGCGTCGGCCAAGGCGCCAGCGATGAAGCCGGCGGCGTGGATTACGCCCCGACGGCCACGCAGATCCGCGTCACCGACGAAATCCAGGCCGAGCTCGACAAGGCCAAGGCCGGCTTCGAGCACCTGAAGACGACCGTGCTGCCCGCGTTCAACAACAGCTCGGTGGGTGAAAAGCAGCCGATCAAGGACATCCTGCAATAGCCCGCATCCCAGATAGCCCGCACAGGCGGGCTATCTGGTATCGGAGCGGGGCCACCACGTCCGCGTGCCACCTCAGCCAGTGCCACCACCGGGATGCCGCTCCATCTGGCGCACTTCGCATTCGATGTTCCAGCCATCGCCACGTACCTGAACCGGGCCCCGGGCAGACGTCCGAATGGCCGGATCCGGCGTGGCGCGACCTTCAGGCCTTCAGCCGGTAGCCGCTGCGGAAGATCCACCACACCACGGACAGGCAGATCAGCAGGAAGACCAGGGTCATGCCCAGGCTGATGGTCATGCTGACATCGGACACGCCGTAGAAGCTCCAGCGGAAGCCGCTGATCAGGTACACCACGGGGTTGAACAAGGTGACCTTCTGCCACAACGGCGAGAGCATGTGGATCGAGTAGAAGCTGCCACCGAGAAAGGTCAGCGGCGTCACGATCAGCAAGGGCACGAGCTGCAGCTTCTCGAAATTGTCCGCCCAGATGCCGATGATGAAGCCGAACAGGCTGAACGTCACCGCGGTCAACACCAGGAACGCCAGCATCCACAGCGGATGCTCGATCCGGAACGACACGAACAGCCGCGCCGTGGCCAGGATGATCAGGCCAAGCGCCACGGACTTGGTCGCCGCCGCACCCACGTAACCGGCCACGATCTCGAATGCCGATACCGGCGCCGAGAGGATCTCGTAGATCGTGCCCACGAACTTCGGGAAATAGATGCCAAACGAGGCGTTCGAGATGCTCTGCGTCAGCAGCGACAGCATGATCAGGCCGGGCACAATGAAGGCACCGTAGCTGACCCCGTCGATCCCGTTCATGTGCGAGCCGATCGCCGCGCCAAACACCACGAAATACAGCGAGGTGGAGATGACCGGCGAGACGATGCTCTGCAGCAACGTGCGGAACGTGCGGGCCATTTCGAAGCGGTAGATCGCCCGGACGGCGTGGATGTTCATGCGCGCTCCCGGACGAGGCTGACAAAGATGTCTTCCAGCGAACTCTGGCTGGTCTTGAGGTCCTTGAAATCGATGCCAGCCTCGGCGAGCCGGCGCAGCAGCACGTCGATGCCGGTGCGCTCGCCCTGCGCGTCGTAGGTGTACACGAGCTGCAGCCCATCGGCCGAAAGCTCCAGCGGATACGCGGACAAGGCCTCGGGAACACGCTCCAGCGGCGCCTGCAACTGCAGGGTCAGCTGCCGCCGGCCCAGCTTTTCCATCAGCTCGGCCTTGCCCTCGACGAGGATCAGCTCGCCCTTGTTGATCACCCCGATGCGGTCGGCCATTTCCTCGGCCTCGTCGATGTAGTGTGTGGTCAGGATGACGGTGACGCCGGTCGCGCGCAGCGCGCGCACCATGGCCCACATGTCCCGCCGCAGCTCCACATCGACGCCGGCGGTGGGCTCGTCCAGGAACAGGATGCGCGGTTCGTGCGACAGCGCCTTGGCGATCATCACCCGCCGCTTCATGCCGCCGGACAGGGTGATGATCCTGTCGTCCTTCTTGTTCCACAGCGCCAGGTCGCGCAAGACCTTTTCAATGTGGGCTGGGTTGGCGCTCTTGCCAAAGAGCCCGCGGCTGAAGCTCACCGTATTCCACACCGTCTCGAAGGCGTCGGTGGTCAGCTCCTGCGGCACCAGGCCGATCTTCGCGCGTGCCGCGCGGTACTCGCGCACGACGTCGTGGCCGTCGGCCAGCACGGTGCCACTGCTGGGATTGACGATGCCGCAGATGATGCTGATCAGCGTGGTCTTGCCGGCGCCGTTCGGCCCCAGCAGGGCGAAGATCTCGCCACGTTGGATTTCCAGGTCGATGGGCTTCAAGGCCTGGAAGCCCGAGGCATAGGTCTTGCTGAGCTGGCGGATGGAAATGATCGGCTGCACGCATACTCCTTCGAACGTGGGATACCGTACGATTGCGCACGGAGCGTCGATGGTACGTGGCGATGGCGGCCACCGCCAGCACCCTGGCTCCCCTCCCCAAATAAGAACGCACTGGCGGGCTTCGGATCGCCGGTCGTCGGCGGCGCACGGTATCCTCGCCGCAGCCAGCCAGCCGATACCGTGGGCTACGAGATCTGGCGGGAGGCGGCATGAGCGCCATTGAAATCGTCCTGGCCATGCTGCTTGCCGTCGTCGCCAGCGGCTACCTGGTGCGCATGCTGCCTGTCTCGCTGCCCTTGCCGCTGGTGCAGATTGCCTTGGGCGCGGTGGTCGCTGGCGTATTCCAGCACGGGGTGGCGCTGAACCCGGACGTGTTCTTCCTGCTGTTCCTGCCGCCCTTGCTGTTCCTGGACGGCTGGAACATTCCCAAGGAAGGTCTGAAACGCGACCGGCGCATGATCCTGGCCCTGGCGCTCGGCCTGGTCGTGTTCACCGTGCTCGGCGCCGGCACGCTGATCCACTGGATGATTCCAAGCATGCCATGGGCCGTGGCCTTTGCCCTGGCAGCCATCATTTCGCCGACCGACCCGGTCGCGGTGTCCTCGCTCACCGCCCGCCTGCCGATGCCAAGCCGGCTCATGCACATCCTGGAGGGCGAGTCGCTGCTCAACGACGCCACCGGCCTAGTGTGCTTCCGCTTCGCCGTGGCGGCGACCTTGACCGGTGCGTTCTCGATCTCCTCGGCGACGCTGACGTTTGTCTGGGTCGCCGGCGCCGGATTGGCTGTCGGCGCCCTGTTCACGCTGGCGGTGAGCTACGCTCAGCGCTGGCTGTCGCGGCGGTTCGGCCAGGCAGCGGGTTCGCCGATCCTGATCAGCCTGCTGATGCCGTTCGGCGCCTACCTCCTCGCCGAACGCCTCGCCGCGTCGGGGATACTCGCCGCGGTCGCCGCCGGCATCACCATGAGCCAGGTCGAATTGCGCGGCTCGGTCCTGGCCAGCATGCGCCTGCAGCGCGCGGCCGTATGGAACACGGTGCAATTCACCCTGAACGGCATCGTCTTCGTCCTGCTCGGCGAGCAGCTGCCGGCCATCCTGCGCGGTGCCGTGACGTCGGTGACCCAGAGTGGCCACCGCAACGCCTGGTGGCTGCTGCTCTACGCCGTGGCTATTTCGCTCGGCCTGGCGGCGCTGCGGCTGATCTGGGTCTGGATCACGCTGCGCGTCGGCCTGCTGAAATCCGCGCAACACGCGGTGCCGACGCGCAAGCGACAGTGGCAGTTGCTGCTGGCCACGTCGCTCGCCGGGGTACGTGGCGCCATCACGCTTGCCGGCGTCATGACCTTGCCAATCCTGCTGCCCGACGGCTCACCTTTTCCCGCCCGCGCCCTGGCGGTGTTCCTGGCCGCTGCTGTCATCCTGCTGACCCTGGTGTCGGCCAGCATCGGCCTGCCGCTGTTGCTGCGCAACCTGGAGTTGGAGCCCGAACCTTCGGCCGAACACGAAGAGGAACAGCTTGCCCGCCGGCTGGCCGCACGCGCCGCCGTGGCCGCGGTCAAGCGCCGGCAGCGCGACCTGCTGGAGGGCGCGCCGACCAGCGAAGTGGACGTCTATACCAGCGCCACTGCGCGGGTGATCGGCCTGTACCAGCATTGGCTGGTGCCGGAAGGTTCGGCCAGGGGCGAGGCACGGCAACTGCGCAAGGCCGATGCCGCCGAACGCGACCTGCGCCTGGCGGCCCTGCGCGGACAACGTGAAGCCATCTTCGACCTCGGTCGGCAACACAAGATTTCAGATGAGGTCTCGCGCCGGCTGGTGCGCGAAATCGACCTGCAGGAAGCCCGCTACCACTGACCGCTTTCCCGCCATTCCTGCGCAAGCGCGTTGCTGTCCGGAATAAATCCGCGCTCGGTCTCCGGAAGCATTGCGACGCAAGGCCGGATGATTGTTGCGCACAACCTGGACTCAAAAATGGCGGCTTGGCTTGTTTTCTTGCCCTGGGCCCAACGCTGCGCCGCCATTCCCGCGGCCGCCCGTCGTCATCCCCGCGAAAGCGGGAATGACGACGGGCGTTGTTTTGGTGCACAGCGCGATGCCGTGGGTGAGGCAAAGGCGGCTCCGAGAACGTTCTCGGACAGCCCGGCGACCGCAATCAACCCTGCAAGGTATCCATTGCCTTTTTGGCATCGGCGTGGGCGGCTTCCACCGTCTCGGCCTTCAGGCCCGCCTCGGCATGGGTCAGTGCGGTGTGCAGCTTGGTCTCGGTTGCGGCATCGCCCTTGGCGTCGGCAATGGCACCGTTGCCCTGGCCCTTGCACGGGTTCCCGGCCTTGGCGTCAAAACCGGCGCCCGACGGACCCTGCAGGCAGTTCACCACATGGTGCAAATGCGTACGCACCATCTTGAGATCCGCCGCGCCCATGGCCATGCCGGCGTGCGCGGCGGCTGTCGATACCTGCTTGTTCACGGCCGCGCTGGAATCTGCCGCCTGAGCGACCATTGGTACCGCCAAGGCCAGCAGCAAGGCCGGCAGGCAACGGATGAAGTTCTTCGCCATGGCACTACTCCGGAATAAGGCGGCAGGCGCCGCAGTACAGCGGAATATAAACCCGCGCAGGTGAGCGGGATGCGAATTGTGCGGCCGGGGACTACGTCGCGCTCAATCCACCGCCCAGACCACGTTGAAGCCGACCGTGCGCTCCGGCGCAAACGCGGACAGTTCGTCGGCGGTGGCGTAGTAGAGCTTGTTGAACAGGTTGCGCACGTAGAACTTCAGTTTGACCTCGGGCGTCAGCCGGTACCGCAGCTCGGCGTCCACGAGGTCCACTGCATCACGTCGCAGCTCCTCGAAACCAGGCCGCGTCATGGCCCAGCGATGCGCATAGCGCCCGGCCACCGTGAAGGCGCCGAATTCGTAGGCGGCATCCAGCCCCACCCGCAGCGGCGGGATGCCATAGACAGGCTGGCCGCTGTCGCGGTCCTCGCCACGCACGAGCGCCGCGTTGGCATACAAGGAAAACGCGCTGTCGGGGGTCCAGCCGACGATCGCCTCGACGCCATACAGCTTGGCCCGCCCCACGTTCACATAGCCCTCGACGTCCGGCTGCAAGACGATCTTCTGGATCAGGTCGCGCACGTTGGTGCGCCACACGTGCACTTGCGTGCTCCAGTCGCCGCGCCACCAGGCATGGCCAAGGTCGACGCCCAGCGAATGCTCCGAGCCGAGGTCCGGATTGCCGATGATCTCGCCGCGCCCGGTCACGCCGGTGAAGAAGCGCTCCTCCAACGAGGCGAAGCGGTAGCCTGAGGCCAGGTTGAGGCTCCAGCGCGACGACTCGTCCGGGGTCCACACGGCCGCTGCCGTCACGGCCGCGTCCGAATCGCGCGAAGTCGCCCCGGACTGGTGCTGGGCAATCCAGGTCGCCCTCGCGCCAAGTTCGAGGCTGAATGGCGCGTCCACCTGCCAATCGGTGATCCCGAACAGCGACCACGCATCCTCACTGGCGCCATTCAGGCTGTAGGTGCGGGTGGCCGGGCTGCCGTTGGCGTCATAGCCGGTCACGTCCCGGCGTCCAAAATATTCGACGCCGATGTTGTTCTTGAACGCGCCACGGTTCCAGCTCTGCTGCACGGTGCCACCGCCGTCGGTGCTGGTGATCGAGGCGTAGGCGGCTGCCTTGCGCGGGGTGCGCTTGAAGGTGGTGAGTTCCTGGTCGTGCGCGTACGCGCTGACCTCAAAACCACGATCATGCCGCAGGCGCAGGCGCGTAATCGTGTGGTCGTCCCTTGGATAATCGGTGACCTGGCTGTCCGGGTAGCGCGAATTGGATTTGCCGACGTTCCTGGTGCGCGAAGGCATCAGCAGGGCATCAAAATTCATGGCTCCGAAACGGTGCTGGAACTGCAGCGTGGCACTGTCGCGCGCGTAGCTGGTGTTGAGCGGAGTGCCGTCCGGTGCCCTGGTGTCGCCGGCACGGTGGCGCGCCGCGCCCAGCGAGAAACCCTCGCCGCCGGTGCCGGCAGCGAGCATGAACTCGTCGCCGCCGCTGGCATAGGCGCCGGTGGCGAAGGGCGCCGTGAACCAGCGCGGCTCCATGGATACCGCGCCGCCCAGCGCGCCAGGGCCGAAATGCACCACCGACGGTCCGCGAGTGACGCTCACGTCGCCGAGCAACATCGGCTCGACGAAGGACACGGGCACGCCGGCACGGCGCTGGGCGGCCACCGGCACGCCGGCGGCCAGGACCAGGATGCCGTTGCCGCCACTGCCGCGGATGGAAAACGTCTCGAACAGGCCACCCTGCCCGGTGGCGCCGACGCCAGGAAGCTGGGTGATCCAGTCCTGGAAATCGGCCGGCTCGGCAACGGCCAGGTCGTATTGCATGGTGTCGATGGCCAGCGCGCTCGGCCAATCGGCCACCGTACCGCGTGCGGTGACGTTGACTGGAGCGCCGTGCCAGACGTCAACCTCGGCAGCAATGGCCTGGCTGTGCGAGGTGCCGCCAGCATGCTCGTCCACCATGTCCTGCACGATGCTGGCGTCCGGCGCCTCGCTGCCAGCCGCAGCGAGGCCGGGCAGCGCTCCAAACGAGAGCACTGCCATGACCGCGCCATAAATCTTGCGTGCTGGTTGCCTTGCCATTGCTACTCCTGCTCAGGACGCGGTGCGCGTCGGGCTGAATGTTGGTTAACGAGAACCGTTTACCACGGGACCGCTGGATTCTGGCATACGTCCTTGCATTGGGGCCAGCACAGAGGGGGTTCAAGCAGTGCGGACCGCACAGCTTGTCGCACCCCGGAGCGTGGACACACTCGTCTTGCGTCTTTTCTGCGGCTACCGCGTCAGCGGCAAGGGCGGCACGGAGAGGTCGCGCGGAGGGTCGCCAGTCGCCCCGGTGAGCAGGTTGGCTGGCATGAAACCGTCGTCGCCGAC
Source organism: Rhodanobacter sp. FW510-R10 (assembly GCF_058781105.1). Taxonomy (NCBI): domain Bacteria; kingdom Pseudomonadati; phylum Pseudomonadota; class Gammaproteobacteria; order Lysobacterales; family Rhodanobacteraceae; genus Rhodanobacter; species Rhodanobacter sp. FW510-R10. The sequence continues at coordinate 2,851,912 of NZ_JBYSWL010000001.1, forward strand.
GGTGATGACCTTGAAGCGGCCATCGGGCTCGACCAGGATCTGGGTGATGCTGGCGTTGCGCACCGACATCTCCAGCCAGGCCATGGTGTCGACGCCAAGCGCGCGGGTGACCAGGTAGCGGATCACGTCGCCGTGGCAGACCAGCAAGGCGGCATGGCCCGCGCCCGGCTGGGGATGGAAATAACGCGCGAACAGGCGATCGAACTGCGCCTTGCACGAAGCCAGTTCAGCCGGATCGAGGTCCTTGGTGATTTCCGTGCGCCGCGTGGGCGGCACGCATTCGCGCAGGTCCTCGTCAACGGTGAATGAACCTCCGGGCAAATCCTGGGCGATGACGGCGGCGGTATCCCGCGCGCGTTGCATCGGGCTCACGCGGTAGGTATCGAAGTGCAGACCCAACGCGGCGAGGCGCGCGCCGGCCAGGTGCGCCTGGGCCACCCCGATCGGATTCAACGGCGGCCCCAGCTTCGGATCGGCCGCCGGGTCGGCGTCATAGTTGCCATGCCGTACCAGCACGATCATGCGACCGGCCGGTTCGCCAGCGGTGGCGGTGGCGTGACTCATGGCGACGCCACTGGCCGCCAACAGGGCCGCGATCACGAGCAAAGCGCGGCGCAGATGTCTGCTCATGTGACGGCTCCAGGTCCAGGGTGACGACGCGACATCGGCCAGCGACCACGTCGCGGCGGGAGCCGGGAGCGTTCGGCGCTCCCGGTCCGCAGGTCAGTGTCGCAGGCCACCCATGGTGACCGCCAGCAGCAGGATGTGTTTCGTGGTGCGCATCATCTGCGGGACATCCGCCCATTCGCCGGGCTCGCCGCGGTCCCCGCCACGATCTCCGCCCATGCCGATTGCCGGGGTCCCACTGCCGATCGCGATGTTCATGTTGGACGAACCCAGGTTGCCGAGCCTGGGCGTCAGGCCCAGGTGGCGCGCGATGGCTGCGGACGTCTGCACCAGGTCGCTGTCCTTCATGCCCGGGACCTGCCCGCCCGGCGTCTGATCCACGGGCTGCATGTCGAACGAAACGTGGGCCTGCGCAGACACGTCCTTCAGGATGGCGCGGACGTCCTGCTCCATGGCCTCGACCGCCGCTCCGTCGCTGGAACGGACGTCCAGCGAAAACCAGCCCGTGTCCGGCTTGTGGTTGAACACCGTGCCGCTCTGCACGATCGCCACGTTGAGCACGTTGCGCTCGCCCGCGTAGTGCTTGTCGTAAGGCAGCGGCAACAGCCGGTCGATCACCCGCCCCATGCCCTGGTTGACGTTCGGCAGGCCACCGTTGAGCGTGTGCCCGGCGGGGCCATGGGCGGTCACCTTCCACCAGTGGATGGTGATCGCTCCATACGTGATGCTGTGCCCGTCGCCCAGCACGTCGACATAGGCCGTCGCGCGACTCTTGTACTGGTCGTACAGGGCGCGCATCCCGCGCAGGCCGGTCTCCTCCTGGGCGACGGCGGCGAACACCAGCGTGCGCTCGGGCTTGAATCCCGCGGCCAGGAAGGCCTGCGCCGCCTCCAGCAGCGAGACCGTGGTCGTCGACGTATTCGACCCGGGGCCGATGACGCGATCGCCGTCGGCGTGCATGGGTTGCTTGGCCGCTTTCTGGTTATCCGCGACCGTCTTCAGGTCGTCCAGGGTCGACACGAAGACGATGGTGCCGTCGCCGGAACCGGGAATGACCCCGACGACGTTGTTGATGGCATCGATCTTGACGTCGTGCAGCCCAATCGCGCGCATTTCCGAGGCGACTTCGCGCGCGCGGTCCTGCTCGCCGCCGGACGGCGAAACGATGCTGCCGATCCTGATCAGGCGACCGACCGCGCGCTCCCGCCCCTGGTCGATCCCACGCAAGGCGGCCTTGACCGCAGGCCTGGCGAGCGCCTGGTCGAGCGACATCCGCCGTGACTGGGCATGCGCCGCGGACTGAAGGGCCAACAGCGCAAGCGACGCGAAGACGACCGCCGCCAATGTTCCACGCCGGCCGACCACAGTCGACCCCATGACCCGTGCCTTGGTCATGGATGAATCCAGGCAGGTGGATGACGGCGTGGGAGCTTCAAGGCCGCACCGCCGTCACTTCAATCTCGATCAGCATGCCCGGCGTCGCCAGACCGGCGATCTTGAGCGCCGTGCGTGCCGGCAACCTGGTTTGCGCGTCCGGGCCGAAGAACTTCGTGTAGCCGCGCATGAAGCCGGCGAAATCCAGCGCGTCGTTCTGTTCGGGGTTGCCTACCAGGTAGGCGCGCATCTGCACCACGTCACCCAGGTCCAGGTGCAAGGACTGCAACTGCTCCTGGATGCGCTTGAGCACGCCGATGGTCTGCGTCTCCATGTCGCCGTAGACCGCGACGCTGCCCTTCGGCGCGGCAGGGTTGGCCACTGGCGGGGTCTTGCCACTCAGCAGCACCAGGGTATGCCCTGGCGGCACCTCGACTGCCGCGGAGATCGGGAAATTGCTGTTCGGAAGGGCATGGCGCTGGATTTGCTGGGCGTGGGCCAGCGGCAACAGCATGGTGGCGCAGCAGGCCAGCAACGCTGGCAGTACTCGGGTCATGATGAATCCTCATGGCAGGAGATTGGAAGCTTGCTGGTAGGCCGCGCGTGGCGCAGCCCGGGGTCAAGCTTAGCAAGCCCACCCGGACAAATGCGCATGCGGCTGTCCAGATGGCCGATTCCTGCGGCCGGTCGAAAGCGGGCGCGGTCGGCCGGCACCCGACTGCTACACTGAAAACCTCGTTTGCGCGCCCCCTGGTCGCCCTGCATGGTCCGCCTCAACCTCACTGAACCCCTCGTGATGTTGGCAACGATCGTGCAATGGCTGCTGTTGGCCATGCTCGCCGGAACGCTGGTCGGCGTCGGTTGCAGCGTCTTCCTGCGCATCCTCTTCGCCGCCACCGATCACACCCAGTCCATACCACTCTGGCTGCAAATGGGCGTGCTGCCGGTGGCCGGGCTGATCAACGGCCTGCTGCTGTATTACGGCTACCGGCGCAACCGCGGCGGCCTGCAGGACTCGGTGATCATCGCGGTCAACGACCAGAACGGCCGAATGCCGCTCAAGACGCTCTGGATCAAGCCGGTGGCCGCGCTGGTGACGCTCGCCTCGGGCGGCTCGGCGGGCAAGGAAGGCCCCTGCTCGCACCTGGGCGCGAGCATCGCCGCCGGCGTCGGCGAGGCGCTGCAGCTCAACGCAGAACTGCGCCGGCGCCTGGTGGCCTGCGGGGTCAGCGCCGGTTTCGCGAGCGTCTTCGGCACGCCGATCGCCGGCGCAATCTACGGCGTGGAAATGCTCGCCATCGGGCGCATCCGCTACAACTTCCTGTTCCCGGCCATCGTCGCCGGGGTCACCGCCTACGAAGTCAGCCGCTTCCTGGGTGTGCCCTATCCGCAGTACCACATCGCCTTCGGCAGCGATTTCACCGAGCTGCTGTTCCTGAAAACCGTGGTGATCGGCATCGTGTGCGGCATCGTGGCACTGATTTTCGTCGAGCTCCTGGCCCTGATGACGCGGCTGTTCGCGCGCTTGCGCGAACGCCTCGACATCTGGCCGCCCATGGTTCCGGCCATTGGCGGATGCGTGCTTGCCTTGCTGCTCGTTTTCATCCCCACCGACTATCTCGGCCTCAGCCTGCCGCTGCTCGATCGCGCGCTGCACGGCGAGTCCATGCCGGCGCTGGGCTTCCTGTGGAAAGCATTGCTGGTGGCCATCACCCTGGGTTCGGGATTCTATGGCGGCCTGGTCACCGAGCAATTCGTGATGGGCGCGGTTGCCGGCGGCGCCTTCGCCCACCTGCTCGGCATGCAGGCGGCGCTCGGTGCGGCGGTCGGCCTGACCGCCGTGGTGGCCGCGGCTTCGAACACGCCGATCGCCGCAATCCTCATGGGCATCGAACTGTTCGGCAGCGACAGCACCTTGTACGTGGCCGGGGCGACGATTGCCGCCTACCTCATGGTCGGCCACCGCAGCGTGTATCCGGAGCAGCAGGCCGCGTTTGCCAAGTCCTCGTGGATGACGGTGGTGCCGGACGTGCCCGTCGGCGCGCAGAAGGCGCGCCTCGCGCGCGGCCTGCTGCGTTGGTGGAGCGACCGCAGCCACCCTGCCCCACGCCCCACGCGCAGGCCACCCGAAGACAAGCTCTGAGCGCACCGGCCGCGTGACCTGATAGGTAGCCGTCTGCACGGCCGCTGGCGGGGACCCGAGGCGCAGCAGGCCAGCCGGTCGGCCCGATATTCCCGGGCCGGCGCAGCCTACTTCCGTGCCGTGGCAATCCCGCCCAGGTAATCCAGCGTGCCCTCGGCCCGCAGCAGGTGCGGGTAACGCAGGCCGCCGTGGTAGGTGACCCGCTGAACCACCGCGCAGCGCACGACCCGTCGAGTATCTACGCCGCCGCAGCGGCAGCGTCAACCGCGGCTTCAACCGCGCGGGTGATGCTGGGCATGCAGGCGCTTCAGGCCCTCGCGCGCCACCAGGGTGTAGATCTGGGTCGTGCTGAGCGAACTGTGCCCCAGCAACATCTGCAACGCACGCAGGTCGGCGCCGTGGTTGAGCAGGTGCGTCGCAAACGAATGCCGCAGCACGTGCGGCGAGATGCGCACCGCCGGAATGCCGGCCGCCAAGGCGTGGCGCTTGACCAGGGTCCAGAACATCTGTCGGGTCATCGCCGCACCGCGCCGGGTGAGGAACAAGGCCGGCGGCTGGCGACCGCGCGCCAGCTGCGGGCGGGCGTCGCGCAGGTAGCGGTCGATCCAGTCCAATGCCACTTCGCCGACCGGCACCAGCCGGTCCTTGCCGCCCTTGCCGGTGATGCGCAATACCCCCTGGCGCGGATTCAGCGCCGCCAACGGCACGCCAACCAGCTCGGACACGCGCAGGCCGCTGGCGTACATCAGCTCCAGCATGGCTCGATCGCGCAGGCCCAGCGCGGTGCCCGTGTCGGGTGCCGCGAGGAGGCGTTCGATCTCGCGCTCGGCCAGGGCCTTGGGCAGGCTGTGCGGGAGCTTCGGCCGCTCGATGCGCAAGGTCGGGTCGACGAAGCCGGGCTGGTCGCGCACGAGGAATGCGTAGTAGCGGCGGAAGGCCGACTGCCGGCGCGCCATCGAGCGCACCGCCCCGCCATGGGCGGCGTGATAGGCCGACACATCCTCGCGCCGTGCGTCGTGCAGGTGGCGCCCGCGCCCAGCCAGCCAGCGCGCGAGCCCTTCGAGGTCACGGCGATACGCCTCGAGCGTGCGGTCAGCCAGGCCGTCCTCGGACCAGGTGCGCTCCAGGAACGCCTCGATACCACGCTGGTCGACATCGGCGATACTGCGCGCTGCGATTTTCCTTTCCATGCCCACGATGCTGCGCATTGTGCGCACGCGAAGCAAGCGATCCATGGCCCAACCTACCCTCGAGCGCAACCCGGCATGCCCGCTCTGGCGACGCCTCGCCGCCCTGGTCTACGACCTGCTGGCGGCCGCGGCGATCGTGATGGTGGTTGGGCTGGTCGCCCAACTCGCTACCGGCGGGCATTTGATCGACACCGGAGTGCAGGTGGTGATTCCGGTCTGGTATCGCCCGCTGCAGGCGCTGGTCCTCGGGGGATATTTCTCCGTCTCCTGGCGCTACGGCGGTCAGACCTTGGGCATGCGTCCCTGGCGCGCGCAGTTGCGTTCCAGCGCGGGCGATGCCGCTTCCTGGCCGCAGGTGTCGATACGACTGGTGGTGGGGGTCAGCCCGCTGGGCCTGCTCTGGCTTGCGCCGACCCTGGGGCTGCGGCCGACGCTGTGGGCCATGCTGCTGGCGTGGATACTCTGGTTTGCGCCGGCACTCTTCGATCCAAGGCGCCGCGCCGTGCACGACCTGCTTGCTGGAACGCAGCTGCAACTGCTGCGCTGAACACCATCCTGCCGTCGGGCGGCGACGCCGCGCGGATCGCGGCGTTCCGCGTTGACCGCGCACGCACCCTGGTTGAATGCGCCCACGCCGCCCCGCCGGACGATGCCATTTCAGCTGATGGCAGGGCCGCCGATACCCTGCGTGGACACGCCGCGGCTGGCGAGCCGGCTATCATGCGTATTTTTTATCCACGCAGGCGCAGCGCATGCTCTATCAAATCTACGAATGGCAGCGGGCCTTCCTGGGACCGATGAGTTATTTCGCCCAGGCCGGTGCGCGCTTGCTCAGCGATCGCCATGCGCCGTTCGCCCAGCTGCCCGGAGCGCCGCGGCTGGCCGCCACCTACGAGATGCTGTATCGGCTTGGCAAGGAATACGAGAAGCCGGAGTTCGGCATCCACACCGCGGTCGCCCATGAGCGCGAAATTGCCGTCATCGAGCGCGTGGATCTCGACTTGCCGTTTTGCCGGCTGAAACGCTTCAAGCGTTTCAGCGATGACCCGGTCACCATGCAGCAGACCAAGAACGACCCCGTCGTGCTGCTGGTCGCACCGCTATCCGGCCACCATGCCACGCTGCTGCGCGACACCGTGCGCACCATGTTGCGCGAGCACAAGGTGTACATCACCGACTGGGTCGACGCCCGCATGGTGCCTGCCGCGGCGGGGACGTTCGGACTGGAGGACTACGTCGCCTACATCCAGCAGTTCATCCGCCACATCGGCGCCGAACGCCTGCACGTGGTGTCCGTGTGCCAGCCCACCGTGCCGGTGCTGGCCGCAGTGTCGCTGATGGCCTCGCGCGGCGAGGCCACGCCACGCAGCCTGACCATGATGGGCGGGCCGATCGACCCGCGCCGCAGCCCGACCAGCGTGGACAACCTCGCCACCAACCGTCCGTTGTCCTGGTTCCAGGGCAACGTGATCCAGACCGTGCCGCCGAACTATCCCGGCCACGGGCGTGAGGTATACCCCGGCTTCCTGCAGTACGCCGGCTTCGTGGCCATGAATCCGAACCGGCACCTGCAGTCGCACTGGGATTTCTACCAGCACCTGCTGCGCGGCGACCAGGAAGACGCCGAATCGCATCGCCGCTTCTACGACGAATACAACGCCGTGCTCGACTTGCCGGCGCGCTTCTACCTCGACACCATCGAGACCGTGTTCCAGAAATTCCTGCTGCCACGCGGCCTGTGGGACGTGGCCGGCGAGCGGGTGAAGCCGCAAGCCATCACCACGAGCGCACTGTGCACGATCGAGGGCGAACTCGATGACATCTCCGGCCTCGGCCAGACCATGGCTGCGCTCGACTTGTGCAGCGGCATCCCGGATGACCGCAAGACCGGCAAGGTGATTGCAGGCGCCGGCCACTACGGCATCTTCAGCGGCCACCGTTGGCGCGATGGCGTCTACCCGCAGTTGCGCGATTTCATCCGCCAGTTCGACCAGGCTCCGCGTGTCGGCAAATCCGCGGCAAGGCGCCCGCGGCCACGCCACGCAGCCCGTCCGCGCGCCTAGCCGCGCGACGCGAAAAAGCTGCCGAAGGCCTCGACCACGCGGGCGATGCCGGCGTCGTCAATGTCCAGGTGGGTGACCAGGCGCAACGCCGGGTCGTGCCCGGCGCTGACGCGCACGCCCGCGGACTGCAGGTGTGCATCCAGGGCACCAAGCCGGGCCGGCGGTACGGCCACGAACACCATGTTGGTGTGCTGGCCAAGCACGCGCAGGCCGTCCATCTCGCGCAGGTAGCCGGCCAGGGCGGCAGCGCGCCGATGATCCTCGGCCAGCCGCGCCACATGATGATCCAGCGCGTACAGGCCGGCGGCGGCGAGCATGCCGGCCTGGCGCCAACCTCCGCCGACCACTTTGCGCCAACGCCGGGCCTTGTCGATCAAGGCGCGCGGGCCAAGCAAGACCGAGCCGACCGGTGCCCCGAGGCCTTTGGACAGGCACACCGACACCGTATCGAAATGCCGGCAGATCGCGCGGGGGTCGACCTGGTCGGCCAAGGCGGCGTTGAACAGCCGCGCGCCATCGAGATGCATGCCCAGCCCGTGCCGGCGGGCCAGGCCGCTCGCGGCCGCAAGGAACTCCAGCGGCAGGGCTTGTCCGTGCCAGGTGTCTTCCAGGGCCAGGACCCGGGTGTGGGCAAAGTGGGGATCGAGCGGCTTGATCGCGGCCTCGATGTGCTCGAGTGCCAGCGTCCCGTCCTCGGCCTGCGGGATCGGCTGCGGCTGGATCGAGCCCAGCACGGCGGCGCCGCCGCCCTCGTACTTGAAGGTGTGCGCGTCGGCGCCCACCAGGTATTCGTCGCCCCGCTCGCAATGCGCAAACATCGCCAGCAGGTTGGATTGAGTGCCGCTGGACACGAACAGGCCCGCCTCGAAACCGAGCTCGTCGGCCAGGCGCTGCTGCAGGGCGTTGACGGTCGGGTCCTCGCCGTACACGTCGTCGCCGACTTCGGCCGCGAGCATCGCCGCGCGCATGGCCGCGGTCGGCCTGGTGACGGTGTCGCTGCGCAGATCAAGCATGTCCATCATCTCTCCTGTCCATTGGGTCGGCCCGCCATGGGCCGGCGTAAATGATCATCCCGTGCGGCGCCGAAAATACACCACGGCGAGCACTCCCAGCAGTACCGCCGGCAGCAGGCTCGCCCACATTGCCGACAGGCCGTACAGGGTGCCGACGTTCACCAGCGCCGGCTGCAGGAAATACCAGGCGACAGCCAACAGCATGCCGACGAAAATGCGCTTGCCGAGGCCGCCCGAACGCAGCGCGCCAAACGCGAACGGCATGCTGCACAAGACCAGCACCAGCACGTTGAACGGATACATGACCCGCGTCCAGAACGCCAAGGCGTAGCTGCCCGGCTGCTCGCCGTTGCTGCGCAGGTAGCCTATGTTGCGATGCAGGTCGCGCATCGACAGGTACTGCGGCTGCACCAGCGACTGCACGAGCACCTGCGGATCGATGCGCACCGGCCAGGCCTGCGTCGCCGACGCGCTGCTGTGCACGCCCTCGGCATCGAGCGTCGTGCTGCGTACGTCGTGCAGCACCCAGTGCGTACCGTCCGATTCCGCCATGCGGCCCTGGGTAACGCGTCGCAGCTGGCCATCGTCGGCAAAGCTGAATTCACGCACGTCCGCCAATTGCACCCGACTCACCCCGTCCCGTTGCAGCAGCAGCGTGCCGCGGGCATTGATGAAGCTGTCGCCGTCGCGGGTCCACAGCCCGCTGCGCGTACCGATGCCCAGGGTCCCGGAGCGCATGCGCAACTGCATCGACTGGGCCACCTGGTCGCCCCAGGGAGCGGCCGTCTCGCCCAGCACCACCACCGCCGCGATCAGCACGGCAATGATGGCCGTCGCCGACCCGGCAATGCGCAGGCGGGACATGCCGGCGGCGCGCAGCGCCGTCAGCTCGCCACTCCCGGCAAAGCTGCCCAGGGCCAGCAAGGCGCCAATCAAGGCCGCATAGCCGAACATCTCGTAGCCGCGCCGAGGAAACGTGACCAGCACGTACATGAGCGCGTCGCCCATCGTGTAGCCATGCTTGCCGACGTTGCCGATCTGACGCAGGAGCTGCAGCACCGCGTCCATGCCGGCAAGCACCAGCCACACGGTCAACACCGAGCCCAACACGCCGGTGCCGATCAGCCAGTCGACACGCTTGACTGTCAGCCCGCTCATCGCGCCGCCTCCATGCGTTGCCGGCGCGGCGCGTACTGGCGCCACAGCAGCCACAGCGCGAACGCCAGCACCAGCGCATGCACCAGCCACAGCGGCCCCTGGCCATGCCAATGGTCCTTGGCGATCTGCGCCCGGCCCAGCGCCAGCAGCGAGTAATAGAGATAAAAGCCGACCACCGCGAGCAGCAGGCGGCCATAGCGTGGTTCGCGCGGACTCTGCCGCGCCAGCGGCAGGGCGAGGAGCAGGAATACCAGGGTCAGCGCCGGAGCATTCGTGCGCCAGGCCAGCTCGGCCCGCCCCAGTGGATCGTCGCCATGCAGCAAGGCCAGGCTCGACGCCGCGCTGACCGGATCGTCGTCCTCGTCGGCAGTGACCGCCGACAAGGCCAGGTCGTTGCGCGCGTAATGCATCTGCATCCAGTCATCGGCGCCCAGCGGCACGTCATATTGCCAACCGTCGGTGAAGGCGATGAAGCGCCCGCTGCCCATGCTCTCCTGGTACAGGCGACCGCTGGCGGCATTGACCAGCCTGAGGTGGACCTGGCTCCCAGCGGTGACGCGCTGCGTGGCGATGAACGTGCGGCCCAGGCGGGCACCGTCGCGACTCAGGTGATCGACGAAGATGATGCCGCCGTCGTTCGGCAACTCGGTGAAGCGACCGGCCTCCAGTCCGGCAGCCACCACCGAGCGATTGGCTTCGGCCACCAGCTCCCCGCTGGTGCGAACGGCCCACGGGCCCAACCACAACGCCACCACGGCCGTGATGGCCACCAGCACCGCGCCCAGCAGCAGCACCGGGCGCAACAGGCCGGATGGCCCCATGCCGGACGCGGCAAGGACATGCATTTCGCTCTCGCGATACATGCGCCCAAGCGCCATCAACACGCCAATGAAGCTCGCCAGCGGCAAGAGATTGGTCAGGCCGGCCAGCGTCTGCAGGCCAAGTACCTGCAGCATGACGCCAGGCGGAAAACTGCCGTTCGCCACCTGCTGCAGCACCTTGGCGAACGCGCTGCCGGCCACGATCACCAGCAGCACCACCACGGTCGCAGCCACGGTCTGGGCCAGCTCACGCAGGAAATAGCGGTCGAGGATACTGAGCATGCGTCCCGGCGATCCAGGGGTTTGATTTGGCTGTGGTGCCAGTGCGGTCCGCCGTGCCGGGCAGCCGACACCGGCGAAGGGCTGACGCCACGCGCCAGTTTACCGTGCGCACGGTCGTCATACCGGCGCGCCCTGCCACGGGGCGACGCCGGCGACGTCAATGGCGTAACCTTCCCAGGAGCCCGGACGGCTCCTGCCGCCCACGCTTCCCGACCCACCCATCGTCTCCGGACAGTCACGATTTCCGCCATGCCGCAAGCCGATTTCTACCTGATCGACAAGCCGCGTTTTCGCGAACAACCGCTGCTGCTGGTCTGCGAGCTGGCCAGGAAGGCGTTCATTGCCCAGCAGCCGACCCTGGTCCTGGCCCGCGATGCCCACCAGGCCGACGCGCTGGACGAGCTGCTGTGGGCGTTCGACGAGGAGGCGTTCATCCCGCACCAGGTGGCCGGCGACGAGGACGATGCGCACACCGCCGTGCTCATCGTGCCGCCCGGCGTCGACACCCCGGATCGGCCCCTGGTGATCAATCTCCGCGCGGCCTTCGCGCCGGGCCAATACGAGCGCGTGCTGGAAGTGGTGGCCGCGGAGCCGAGCGAACGCGAAGGCTCGCGTGAACGCTGGCGCGAGTATCACCAGCGTGGTTTTGCGCTGCGCAAACTCGACATCTGACGCAAGCCGGCTGCGTCCCAGCCGGCTAGCGGCCGGACCCTTGCGCCGGTTGGCCGTGCAGCAGGCGCGCAGCCATGACCCGGGACAAGGCCGGCAGCCACTGCCCGCCGGTGAGCGGCCTGCATATCAGCCCGTCCATGCCCGCATCGTGCACGTGCCCCGCGCCGGCGGCGTCGACCCGCGCGGCAATGGCCACGATCGTCGGGCCTGGTGGATTCAGCCTCGTCGCACGTATCAGCCGCGCTACCCGAAAACCGTCGACACCAGGTAAATCGGTTTCCACCAACACCAGGTCGAAACTTGCGTGCGCCAGCTCGGACAAGGCCTCCAGGCCATTGCTGACCCGGTTCACCGAATGCCCATGGGCCTCGAGCTTGGCACGAACCTCAAGCGCCACCTCGGTCTCGTGCTCAACCAGCAACACCGCCCAGTGTGGCTCCGGCCGGAGGCCCACGTCGGTTGGTACCAAGGGCGCCGCCACCACCGGCAAGGGCAACTGCACGCGGAACGTCGTACCGCCGCTGCTCCCCGGTTCCGCACGAATGCTGCCACCCATCAAGCCGACCAGCTCGCGGCAAATCGCCAGGCCGAGCCCGCTGCCGGCCGCACGGTGCGGGCCCGGCAATTGCTCGAAGCGCTGGAACAGGCGTGGGCGGTTGGCCGCCGAAATGCCTGGCCCGGTATCACTGACGCTGAAGCGCAATCCAGCCTGGTCGCCCTCGGCCACCATCTGCACACTGCCGTAGTCGGTGAATTTCAGGGCGTTGCCGACCAGGTTCAATAGCACTTGCTTGATGCGTAGCGCGTCGCCCGCGAACTGGCCAGGTACGTCATCCGCCACGTGGCACTCGAGCCGGATGCCCTTGAGTTCGGCCAGGCCGCCCTCCAGTTGCTGGATCTCCCGCAGCAGCTCGCGTGGATCGAACGGCGCAGGCTCGAGCTCCAGCCGCCCGGCCTCGATACGTGCCAGGTCCAGCGCGTCGTTGAGCAAACGCATGAGCATATTGCCGGAGCGCTGCATCGACCGCACGTAGTTGTGCTGTACCGGCGTCAAAGGGCTGCCCGACAACAATTCAGTCATGCCCAAGATGCCGGTCATTGGCGTACGGATCTCGTGACTCAGTACGGTGAGGAAGGAGGTCTTGGCCTCGTTGGCTTGTTCCGCCATCCGCCGCCGTTCCTCCAACATGCGCAAGCGCTCGAGCGTCAGGTGGGAGCGCCGCTGCACCAGGGCCCACAACGCCAGCAGCAAGGTCGCACCGGCCAGATACAGGGCCCATGCCTGCCAGGCCACCCAAGGCGGCGAGCGCACGGTAATGTGCAAGGGCACGGCCAGCTCGCTCCACCAGCCGTCCACGCCTGCGGCGGCCACTTCGAGGGTGTAATTGCCGGCCGCGAGCACAGGAAACTCGCGCTCCGCACGATTGCCGGTATCCACCCAATCCTCATCCAGACCATGTAAACGGAAGCGATAGTGGTTTGACCGGGGATCGACATACGAGGCCAGGCGCGCCGCGATGCGTGGACCGCCATCATTCCAGTCCAGTTGCAAGGCGCCTGGCGAGGTCGGCAGATGCAGCGCCTGGCCACGGCGTCCAGCCTTGACCGATGTCAGGCTCAAATGTGGATGGCCAAACTGCGCCAATGCGCGATCAGGCCTAAAGCCGGTCACGCCGTCCGGCCCGGCGAAATAGACCATGCCCCCGTGACCGCCAACCGGCGACACGCCATCCATGTGACCGCTTTCCAGACCACGGTACGGCCCGAATGCGATTAGGCGCCCGGGATCCGGATCGAAGCGCCACAGCCCTTCGGCAGCAAACAGCCAGACCCGCCCGAGCCGGTCCACGTGCATGGCGCGCAGGGTCAGCACCGGCCAGTCGACCAGCGTCGGCAACTCGCGGTCACAACTTAGGTGCGAACCATTCGCGCGGTAATGTTCGAAACGGTCGCCGCGTGCCACCCACAGCCCATCTGCTGTCGTTTCCAGCGCGAGGACTGGACCTCCAGGCGTCAAGCCAGGCGCATCGTCAAACCTGGCACGTGTGGCATTCCAGTGCCATAGCTGACTACCCGTGGCATACCAGCCAAGCACCGAATCCGCCGTCAGGCGATTGGCCAGCACAATATTTTCGCCAGCCGGAGCCCACGTGGCCGGCCTCAATCCCAGCATATCGGGGTCGACCCGGAACAGGCCTCGGTGTAGCGATACCACCAACACCGCCCCATCGGCGCCTAGCGCCAGGCGCTGTGGTACCAGTGCACGAGTCGGGCTGATATCGACCTGGAGCAAGCCGCCACGGGCATGCCGGTAGATCGCGCCGTCGGCAATGATCCACAGATTTCCGTCGCGATCTTCAAGCAGGTCCCGCACTTCGCCAGGTAGTCCGCGCAGCACGTGTTGCACGTGGCCCGTCGCTGGATCCAGCTTGTCGACCGTATGGCCGGCGCCGACCCAAAGTTTGCCATCGCTGCTTGCCAGCACGGCACTCGCCGCGTACTCACTCAGGCTCGTCGCATCACCCGCGACATGCGTCAACCGCGTGAACCGGTTCCAGTCCGGCGCCAAGTAACCAACCCCGTCGTCGCCCAGCGCAAGCCACAATCCTCCTTCGTGGTCGAGCAAGGCCTGGTCCACGTGGTATCCCGGCAACCCGCCGCGCAGCTGGGGCTGGGCGGGAATACGGGTGATGCGACCACCCTCCTCCAAGTACAGGCCGCTGGACGTCGCTGTCCACAAATGGCCCAGTCGGTCGCGCGTGCTGCCATGGACCGTCACAGTCGGGTCCACGACCGGCGCCACCAGGCGGGCGACTCCATCCGGATCGACGCGCAAGGAACCGCCCGCCACGGCCACTCGCACGTCGTTGCCGGCGCCTTGGATTCGCCACACCGCGGGCTCACTCGCCAACCTGGGGTCCACGGCCACCCGCTTCACCAAGCCGGCCGGACTGCGCAGGAACAAGCCATGCCCGGTGCCGATCCACAAGCGGCCATCGCTTTCGGCAAGCAGCGCGTGGACGGCGCCATACCCTGACCGCCCGTCACCCAGCGGTAGTGCAACATGCTCGAAGTGCCGACGGTCCGCCAGCAGCCGATCCAGTCCAACCTCGGTACCGACCCATAGCTCGCCGTTTGGGGTCTGGGCGATGGACCACACCGCGTCGCTGGACAAGCTCCCGGGCTCGCCGACATGGTGCACCCAGCGCAAGAAACCCTGCCCATCCACTAAGCGCTGGATGAGCCCGGATTCCCGGCCTCCTACCCACAACCGGTTGTCCCGATCGACGAACAGGCCACGTTTGCCACCGGCGGGCAGCGAGAATGGGTCGTCCCGCCGATGCCGGAATACGGTGAACTCCATGCCGTCGAAGCGCACCAGGTCCGAGCCGGCCGCGAACCACATGAGTCCGTCTTGATCCTGCACCACGTCATGCACGGCGCCGCCGGAAAGGCCCTCAGCAACACCGTAATGGCGAAAATGCGGAGTCGGCAACGCGGTGGAGACCGGTTCGTGCGCGGAGTCGGCACGCGCCATGCCGCCGGGTGCTGGCAAGCCCAACCCGGATCCCAACAGCAACGCTGACAAAATCAGCCTGCCGCGCATGCGTAACCCCCAGGCCTGTCCCTGGCAGCCGCCATCGCTATGGTGTCCCCGACGTCAAGACTACGACCAAATCAGGCCGAGCGCATCCTTCTGGCAGGACGGTGAGTCAGGCGGGCGCCGGCCCGGTTCCAGGATCCGTGCGGGCGATAAAGCGCCGCACGGCCGCCGCGTCAAACGGCCAGTCGAGTTCGCGCCCGTCGCGCACATCGCGCAACACCGGCACCCGCGCGCCGTAGCGCTGCTCGAGCTCGGGCGCGTCGTCGATCCAGCCGGCGTCGACATCCGGCACCCGGGCCTCGGCCAGCACGGCCAGGGCCAGGTCGCACAGATGGCAATCGTCGCGCTGGTACAGGATCAAATCGGCCATCGCCGGCGCGCCCTCCGCTCGCCTCGTTGCAACCAAAGATGATAGGCCCGGCACGCCAGCGCAACGGGCGGAAACGACGTCGAAGACGGCGCGACAGCGTGGCATGGGTGACTTGCGGCGGATGACACGGCCGCATCACTCTGCAATCATCACCGTTTTTTGACGTCAGCAGGCGCATTGGGGGAACATCGATGTCTCAAGCCAGTTCGATCCATCGCAACGTTGGCGCGTTCGACCTGATGCTCACCGGCCTGGGCTCGATCATCGGCTCGGGCTGGCTGTTTGGCGCCTGGCGCGCGGCGCAGATTGCCGGCCCGGGCGCGATCTGGGCCTGGGTGATCGGCGCGGCGGTGATCATGGCAATTGCGCTGACGTATGCCGAGCTCGGCGCCATGTTCCCCGAATCCGGCGGCATGGTGCGCTACGGGCACTACTCGCACGGCTCCCTGGTCGGCTTCATCGCCGCATGGGCGAACTGGATCGCGATCGTCTCGGTAATCTCGGTGGAGGCCGAGGCCTCGGCGCAATACATGTCCTCGTGGAAGTGGGAGTGGGCCAGGGACCTCTATCACCAGGCGCCGGGCGGCGCCGGCGAACTCAGTCCGCTCGGCCTGACGATTGCCGGCGCGCTGGTGGTGGTGTACTTCCTGTTCAATTTCTGGAGCGTCAAGCTCTTCGCGAAATCCAACGCCGTGATCACCTTGTTCAAGCTGGTGATCCCGGCGCTGACCGGCATCCTCCTGATCGCCAGCGGCTTCCACCCGGAAAACTTCGCCGTCGGCATCCACGGCGAGCTGCACGAGACGAACTTCCCCGCCATCCTCACCGCCGTCGCGATCGCCGGCATCGTCTTCAGCTTCAACGGCTTCCAGAGTCCGGTGAACCTCGCCGGCGAAGCGCGCAACCCGGGCAAGGCCATACCGTTCGCGATCGTGTGCTCGATCGGGCTGGCGACCGCGATCTACGTGCTGCTGCAGGTGGCGTTCATCGGCGCCGTGCCGCGCGAGATGCTGGCCAATGTCGGCTGGCACGGCATCGACTTCAGCTCGCCGTTCGCGGACCTGGCGATCATCCTCGGCCTGCAATGGCTGGCCACGCTGCTGTTCATCGACGCGGTGGTCAGCCCGAGCGGCACCGGCATGACCTACACCGCCACCACCGCGCGGATGCTGTACGGCATGGAGCGCAATGGCACGCTGCCAAGGATCCTCGGCCGCGTGCACCCAAAGTGGGGCGTGCCGCGCCCGGCCATGTGGGTCAACCTCGTGGTGTCGTTCCTGTTCCTGCTCTTCTTCCGCGGCTGGGGTGCGCTGGCGGCGGTGATCTCGGTGGCCACCATCATTTCCTACCTGACCGGCCCGGTCAGCGTGATGACGCTGCGGCGCACCGCCCCGGAACTCAACCGTCCATTCCGGCTGATGGCCTTGCCGATACTGGCCGGCGTCGCGTTCATCATGTCCACCGAACTGTTGTATTGGGCAAGGTGGCCGTTGACCGGGGAGATCATCCTGCTCATGGTCGTCGCGCTGCCGGTTTATCTCTACTACCAGGCCAAGGCCGGCTGGCACGACTTCGGCAGGCAGCTCAAGGGCGCCTGGTGGCTGGTGTGCTACCTGCCGGTGATGGCCATCACCTCCTGGCTCGGCAGCACCACGTTTGGCGGCAAGGGCTACCTGCCTTATGGCTGGGATCTGCTCGTCGTCGCCATCGTCGGCCTGGTGTTCTACCTGTGGGGCGTGGCCTCCGGCTGGCGCACCCCGTCGATCGAGGCCGCGCAGCTCGAAGCAAAAGCCGACCCGAGCGGGCCGCTGGTGCCGCCGGACGAAGAAACCGCCGAGCAAATTACCGAGCGCTGAGGCGCGCCCGAGCCGCAGTCATCGACCAACGCCCGGGATCCGCAACCGCGGACCGACGTCATCGGCTGTGGCCCCGGCAGCCGCAGCAGCCAGATCAGGCCGGATCCAACAGGTCGCCCAGGAGCGCCTGCGCGGTGACTTCCGCACCGGCACCGGGCCCGCGGATCACCAGAGGCTGCGCGGGATAGCGCGCGGTGGTGAAGGCGAAGACGTTGTCGGCCCCGGAAAGCGCAGCGGCAAAATGGGTGGGAAGGACTGCCGCCAGGCCGACGCTGGATCGGCCGTGCCCGTCGAGACGAGCGAGGTAGCGCAACACCCGTCCGCTGCGGGCAGCCTCGGCGTGGCGCTCGGCCATGCGCCGGTCCAGTTCCCCCAGGCGCTGCAGGAACTCGCCACGCGGCACGCGGCGCAGCAGGTCAGGTACCAGGCTTTCCGCCTGCACGGCATCGGCTTCCAGCGCGAAGCCCGCGGTACGCGCCACGATCAGCAGCTTGCGGCACACGTCCGCCCCGGACAAATCCGCGCGCGGATCCGGTTCGGCATAGCCACGCTCACGCGCCTCATGCAACAAGGTGGAAAACGGCACACTGCCGTCATAGCGGTTGAACAACCAGGACAGCGAACCGGAAAATACCCCCTCCACCGCTTGCAGGCGGTCGCCGCAGCGTCGCAACCGGCGCAACGTCGAGAGCACTGGCAGCCCCGCACCGACCAGGGCCGTGTCGCCATAGTTGACGGCGTCCCCGAGCACCTGCTGCAGCGCCAACCAGCCGGCGAGCGGCCCGCCCGCCAGCGCCTTGTTCGCGGTGACGACCCGGTAACCGCGCGCCAGCCATTGCGGATGCAAGGCTGCCACCGCCCCGCTCGCGGTGGCATCCACGATTGCCTTGACTGGCGCGTGGCCCGCGTCCAGCGCGGCAAGCAAGGCCGCGTCGTCGCGCGGCTCGCCGGCGCCGCTTGGTAGCCACGACCCCGGCTCGCGATCGACTATGGCCGGCGCGACATGCTGGCAGCGCGAGTTTGCCGCGCCCAGCAGGCGCAGCCGCGCGGCTGCGGGCGTCGCCAACAGGCCCAACAGCGCGCCGCCCACCAGACCGGTACCAAACAGCACGAGGTCGACCGCCGCCGTCTCTGGCGCAGCGCTGGCGACGCCGACCGATGCCTGCACCTGGCCATACTGGCCCCGCGCCGAAGGCCCACCGGCACGCTGCGCGGTCTGCGCGAGCGCGGTCCGGGGACTCATGCGCTCGCCCGACAGTGCACAGCGCTCACGCCGGCGGCGCGGGCCAATGCCGCATCCAGGTCCCGCAGCAGGTCGCCCACATCTTCGATGCCCACGGACACGCGCAACAGCGCGTCCGAGATGCCGGCCACCCGGCGCGCCTCGGGCGCCATCGAGGCATGGGTCATGGTCACCGGATGCGCAATCAGGCTCTCCACGCCGCCCAGCGACTCGGCCAGCGAAAAACATTCCAGGCCGTCCAGGAAGGCCTCCACCTGGGCCTGCCCACCCTCCAGCTCGAAACTCAGCATGGCGCCGAAGCCCTGTTGCTGGCGTGCCGCCACCGCATGGCCGGGATGTGTCGCCAACCCAGGGTAGTGGACTTTGCGTACCGCCGGGTGGGCGTCGAGATGCGCGGCAATGCGCGCGGCATTTTCCTGGTGCTGGCGCATGCGTACTCCCAGCGTACGCAGGCCACGCAAGGTGAGGTAGCTGTCAAATGGCGCGCCGGTGAGGCCCTGGCAGTTTGCCCACCACTTGAGCTGCTCGCCAAGGTTGGGCTCGCGGGCAATGACCGCGCCACCCACCACGTCGCTGTGACCGTTGATGTATTTGGTGGTGGAGTGCACGACCAGGTCCGCACCGAGCAGCAGAGGCTGCTGCAAGGCCGGCGAGAGGAAGGTGTTGTCCACCGCGACCAGGGCGCCAACCTCGTGCGCGGCGCGCGCCACGTGGCGGATGTCGGTGATGCGCAGCAATGGATTGGAGGGTGTTTCGATCCACACGAGGGCAGGCCTGGCGGCCAGGCCCGCGGCCAACGCCACGCCGTCGCCCAGGTCGACGAACGCGACGCTGATGCGTCCTTTGCGCTGCCAGGCGTCCAGCAGCCGCCAGGTGCCGCCATAGCAGTCGTGGGCGGCCAGCACATGCGCACCGGCGGGCAGCAGCTCCAGCGCCAGCAGCACGGCGGACATGCCGCTGGAGGTGACCACCGCCGCCGCGCCGTGTTCCAGGTCGGCCAGCGCCTCGGCCAGCAGGTCGCGCGTGGGATTGCCGCTGCGCGAGTAGTCGTATTCCCGCTTGTGCCCAAAGCCAGCGAAGCTATAGGTGCTCGACAGGTGGATGGGCGGTACCACCGCGCCGTGGTGCAGGTCACTGTCCAGGCCCGCACGCACGGCGCGGGTACAAGCGTCAATTGAGCTCATGATGTGTTACTCCAACGAAGTGCGCAGACCAACGCCGGCCAGCGCCGGCGCATTCAGGCCACTGCCTCGCGCAGCAGCGGGGCAAGCTGCTCGGGTTCCTTCAAGAACCCGTCATGTCCATAGGGCGAGTCGATCACGGTCAACGTGGCCGGCCCGCGCAGGCGCCGCTGCAGTTCGCACATGTCGGCCAAGGGCACCAGGCGATCGGAGGAAAAGCCGACCAGGGTCGCCGGTGTGCTGATCCGCTCGGGCGCCACGTCGTGCAGATCGATGGACTCGGACAAGGCCAGGAAACGCTCCGGATCGAAGTGCGCGGCAAACTGCCGGCCCTGGTGCTGGAGATAATCCTCGACCGGGAAATGGAAGCGGTCGTCACGATACTCGGCCCCGGTGCCAAAGCGGCGCGCGAATTCCTCGCTGCCGCGATACGTGGTCATGGCCAGCTGCCGGGCCAGCCCCAGGGCTTCCTGCACTCGGCCGCTGGCACGCCCCAGGCGCACGATGTCACGTTGCACGGCGCGTTGCGCGGTCGCCAAGGGATGCGCGCGGTGCGCTCCCGCCAGCAGCAGCAGGCGCTCCACCGCCAAGGGATGGCACGCCGCAAACGCCAGACCTACCATCGCCCCGTACGAGGAGCCCACGAAGCAATGCGCGCGGCCGATGCCGAGCTCCACCAACAAGGCCGCCAGCAGGTCTGCCTGGTCCTCGCTGGACACCGAGGCAGCGCCCAGTTCCCGCGGCGCCACCCAGTCGATCGCCAGCACCCGATAGTGCTCCAGGTCCAGGGCGCGGCCCCAGCCCACCAGGGCCTGCCACCAGCCCGGCACCTCATCGTCAGCCTGCGATACGACGTTCCGGGTCGCCGAAATGCCGCCCTGCACAATCACGGTGGGCGCGTCCGGTGCGCCGCACCACAGGTAGTGCACCTCGACGCTGCAGGGCCGGTCGGAATACTTGGGACGGATGCGCAACTCGCGCGTGCCGCGGCCGCCGCCAGGCTCGGTCCGAAGGGCTGGCCGCCACGTCGGCGCCACAGGGGCAACGGCCAAGGGGGAGGAACAGATCATGGGCAAGACTCCGGTCGACCCATCGCTGCTGCATTCGACAAGCGGACGTCCCGCCAGCGCCACCGCGCTGCCCTGACGCCCATCTGCCGGATGGCGCCACCCGGCGCCCCGCAGGAGTTGGCACCTTGAGGCCGTGGCCTGCAGGTTGCCCCGACATCAAAGGGCCTGTCCCTCCGTCGGTCTCGATGAGCTTTCGCGCAATCTAGCGACTGCTTGAGTCGATGTCAATAGACATTTATACGCTTAGACTTCTATACTTCATCATCACTTCGCGGCCGTATCGCGTCGCAGCCGCCAGTCGGCACGCCTCGTCCGACAGCAAGCACTCGTCAGGCCCTCCCGTCCGCCCCGCACGCATGACCCGGATGCCGCAGGCTCGTAAGCTGCACCGTACTCTTCGGCAACCACAGGCACCCAACCATGGATTTTCGTCTCGATCTCTCGGCAACCGTCGGTCACACCCCGCTGGTGCGTTTGTGCGAAGCAAGCGCAACCACCGGTTGCGAGATCTTTGCGAAGGCGGAACTGCTCAATCCCGGCGGGTCGATCAAGGACCGCACCGCGCTTGGGCTGATCCTGGACGCCGAGCAGCGTGGATTGCTGCGGCCGGGTGCGCTGATCGTCGAAGGCACCGCGGGCAATACCGGGATCGGCCTGGCCTTGATTGGCGCGAGTCGTGGCTACCGCTGCGCGGTATTCATGCCCGAGACCCAGAGCCGCGAGAAGATCGCCACGCTGCACATGGCAGGCGCCGAAGTGCACCTGGTGCCGGCCGTGCCGTACAAGGACCCTGGGCACTACGCGCACCAGGCACGCGCCCACGCGGCCAAGCTGAATGCGGACGACGCCGGCAACGCCTGGTTTGCCGACCAGTTCGACAACACCGCAAACCGTGATTTCCATGCCGCCACGACCGGCGTCGAAATCTGGGAGGAGCTGGAGGGCCACGTCGACGGCTTCGTCTGCGCGGCCGGCACCGGCGGCACCCTGGCCGGGGTCGGCCGCGCCTTGAAGGAGCGCAATGCGGACGCCCTCATTGCGCTGGCGGACCCTGCCGGTTCGGCGCTCGCGCATTACGTCAACCACGGCGAGCTGCTGGCCAGCGGCAATTCAATCAGCGAAGGCATCGGCTCGAGCCGCGTGACCGCGAACTTCCGGGACGCGCCAATCGATCTTGCCTGGTCGATCCCCGACACCGAATCGGTGCCACTGTTGCACCAGCTGCTGCGGACCGAAGGCTGGTGCGTCGGGGGCTCCAGCGGCGTGAACATCGCCGGTGCCATCCGCCTCGCCAACGAGCTCGGCCCCGGACACACGATCGTCACCATCCTGGCGGACGCCGGCACGCGTTATCAGGCCAAACTGTTCAATCCCGGATTCCTGCACGAAAGAGGCGTCCCGGTACCCGACTGGTTGGTCGCCGCCTGAACCTGCCGGCAGAGCTGGCGGCGACTCGACGCGCATGTCCGCCGCGTCAGCCTTGCAGTAATGTATGCACATGATTCCATCAAGCGCGATGCGCGCCTTGCAGGACCAGCTGCGCAGCGCCGGCTTCGCGTTCGTCGCCAACCAGGCCATGGGCGAGTTGCTGCAGGTCGAGGCCCTTGCCGACTGGCCGGCGTTTGTCGACAGCTGGAATCGCCTGGAGCCGGACACGTATCTGGCACAGCGCGGCCGCCATCGCCGGCGCCGCCACGCGACATTCGCGGCGGATCCCATCGGCGGCATCCTGGCCCAGGCGCATCAGGCACACTACCAACGCCTCGAGTACAACCCGCTGCAAGGCGACATCCAGCGCTGGTTTGCGCCGGTCGAAGCAGGCATCGCGGGCGGGGCCGCCCTGCACCGCATCCTCGAGTTTTGCCACGGGTGTTTCGGTGCCCTGTCCACAGACGTTGCGCACTGGCACGTGGAAGTGCACCAGTTCCGCATCGAGGCCAGCGCCACCGAGGCGGGTGAACCAACACCCGAGGGCGTGCATCGCGATGGCGTCGACTACGTGCTCGTGCTGCTGATCGACCGCACCAACATCGAGCGCGGCAAGACGACGATCCACGCCGCCGACCGCAGCGAGCTGGGCAGTTTCACGCTCGCCCACCGGCTCGACGCGGCGCTGGTGGATGACCACCGCGTCTACCATGGCGTGACCGCCGTCACTCCGCACGATCCGGCGCAGCCAGCCCACCGTGACGTGCTGGTAGTGACCTTTCGCCGCGCTACCGAACCTGCCCACGAGCCACTTCCGGGTTGACCCACGCCGGCGCCAATCCCGCCGATAGTGAACAGGCGCATTGAAAAGCGCGGCCGGCAACGATATATAGCGG
This sequence comes from Rhodanobacter sp. FW510-R10, assembly GCF_058781105.1. Lineage (NCBI taxonomy): Bacteria > Pseudomonadati > Pseudomonadota > Gammaproteobacteria > Lysobacterales > Rhodanobacteraceae > Rhodanobacter > Rhodanobacter sp. FW510-R10. Next base: position 2,874,903 of record NZ_JBYSWL010000001.1, read on the forward strand.
GCAACCTGCGCGGCCCGCGCAACCTCCCTGGAATCCAGCTCATGGCTCGGAAGAAGCCGCTGAACCTGTATCGCAACATCGGCATCATTGCGCACATCGACGCCGGCAAGACCACGACCACCGAGCGCGTGCTGTATTACACGCACCGCAAGCACCAGATCGTGGACGTGCACGACACCAAGGAAGGCCGCGCCTCGACCACGACCGACTACATGGAGCAGGAGCGCAAGCGCGGCATCACGATCCAGTCGGCGGCAGTCACCACCGAATGGCGTGGTTACCGCATCAACCTGATCGACACGCCCGGACACGTCGACTTCACGATCGAGGTCAACCGCTCGCTGCGCGTGCTGGATGGCGCCGTGGTGGTCTTTGACGGCGTTGCCGGCGTCGAGCCACAGACCGAGACCAACTGGCGCCTGGCCGACCAGTACCACGTGCCGCGGCTTTGCTACGTCAACAAGATGGACCGCATCGGGGCGAACTTCGCCGCGTGCGTCAAAGGCATCAAGGAACGCCTGGCGAAGCATGCGCTGGTGTGCCAGGTACCTTTGGGCAGCAGCGATGAGTTCTGCGGCATGGCCGACCTGGTGGCCGGGGCCGGCTACATCTGGCAGTCTGACGACAAGGACAGCCCCTGGGAGACCGTGCCACTTGAGCAGTTGCCGGGCCGTCTGAAGTTCAGCGCGGACGCGGACAACGCGGCACTGGCAAACCTGCCCAAGCTCCGCCAGGACCTGCTGGAAACCGCACTGGCGCTGGACGACGATGCATTCGAGCGGCTGCTCACCAGCGGTGAGTTCGATCCCGACCTGCTACGGCAGTGCATCCGCAAGGGCACGGTCAGTGGCCAGTTGGTGCCTGTATTGTGTGGGTCGTCCTACCGCAACAAGGGCGTGCAGCAACTGCTGGACGCCGTCGTCGACTACCTGCCCTATCCCGGCGAAAGTGGCGGCATCCACACCGTGGACGCGGACGGCAACGTCACCGGCGAACAGGCGGTGACCGACGACGCACCGGCGCGTGTGCTGGCGTTCAAAGTCATCAACGACCAGTTCGGCACCCTCACGTTCTGCCGTGTCTACTCCGGCGTGATCAAGAAGGGCGATACGCTGCTCAACGTGACCCGCGGCAAGAAGGAGCGCATCGGCCGCATCGTCGAGGTCCAGGCCGACGACACGCAGGAAATCGACGAAGTCCGTGCCGGCGACATCTGCGCCTTCGTCTCGCTGAAGGACACCGAGACCGGCGACTCGCTGACCGATCCGGCGCACCCGGTGCTGCTCGAGCGCATGCGCTTCCCGGACCCGGTGATCAGCGTGTCGGTGGAGCCGAAGACCCGCGACGACGTCGACAAGCTGTCCATGGCCTTGTACAAGATGGTCAAGGCCGATCCCTCGCTGCGCCTGCACGCGGACCAGGAAACCGGCGAGACCGTGCTCATGGGCATGGGCGAGCTGCACCTGGAAATCACGATCGACCGCATGCGCACCGAACTGGGCGTCGATGCGCTCATGGGCAAGCCCCGGGTCAGCTTCCGCGAGGCGTTCGGCAAGACCGTCGAGCACACCTATACGCACAAGAAGCAGACCGGCGGCTCGGGCCAGTTCGCCGAGGTGAGCATGATCTTCGAGCCGTTGGCGCAAGGTTCGGGCGTGGTGTTCTCCGACGAGGTCGTCGGCGGTCGCGTGCCGCGCGAATACATCCCGGCGGTCGAGCACGCGATCCGTACCGAGTGCCAGGAAGGCCAGGTCGCGGGCTACGAGGTGGTCGATTTCAAGGCGCGCCTGGTCGATGGCAAATACCACGACGTGGATTCCTCCGCGCTGGCGTTCGAGATTGCCACCCGGCAGTGCTTCCGCGAAGCACAGAAGCTCAGCCAGCCCAAGCTGCTGGAGCCGATCATGCGCCTGGAAGTGGTGCTCGATGCGGACTACCTGGGCGATGTGATCGGTGACATGAACCGGCGCCGCGGCAGCATCAGCGAACAAGGCCAGAAGGGCAGCTCGGCGTTCGTGCATGGCTTCGTGCCGCTCGCCGAAATGTTCGGCTACATCAACTTCCTGCGCTCGGCGACGCGCGGTCGCGGCACGTTCACCATGGAGTTCGACCACTACGAGGTGGTGCCCGCCGGCATGGTCGAGCAATTGATGAAAAAGGAATCCAAGTAGCCGGCCAGGCCTGGCAGGCGGTTGACCGTCCGCCAGGCATCCGTGTGTGCAGCGGATGTCCGCTCAGGCCGCCGCCAAGTGCTCATACAGGATCACCGCGCCCACGCCGATCAAGACCACGCCGCCGGCCAGTTCGGCGCCCCTGCCGACCATCGCGCTCAGCATGCGGCCCAACATGATCCCCAGCGTGACCATGCCGAACGTGCACAGGCCGATCACCACGGCGACACCGACGATCGACACGTCGACAAACGCCAGGCCAATGCCTACGGCGAGCGCATCGATACTCGTGGACAGGCCGGTAAGCGCAAGGCCCACGAAGCCGTGCTTCCTCGCCACGCCAGCCGGCTGGTCGGCAGCGGGCATCACGCTGGTCCAGATCATGTGCAGGCCCAGACCCAGCAACAAGCCAAACGCCACCCAGTGGTCCCACTCCTGGATATAGCGCGATGCGCCCCTGCCCAGCCACCAGCCCAGCACCGGCGTGATGGCCTCGATGCCGCCAAAGATCGCGCCGGCGCGCATGGCCTCGGCAAGTCGCGGTCGGCCCATGGCGGCGCCCTTGCCGATGGCCGCGGCAAACGCGTCGGTGGACATGGCAAAGCCAAGCAGCAGGATAGCGATGGGGTTCATGCAGAGCTCACGCGACGGGCGAGGCGAGCGGCATGGCGGCGCGCCCACCGCAGTGGCGCCGTCAGCCGTTGGTCTCGCCAACCAGGATCGGTGTCTTCGCCACGGCGGATACGCCGAGCATGTTGACGAAGACGCCCCGTCGCAACGAGGCAGGCTACTCCCCAAGCGGGATTGCGCTGCCGGCAACCCCGCCAGCGCGGCGGCAAGGGTAACACGTCAGCGCCGTGGACTGACTGCTGCGCGTACCGCGGCACGAAGCGGCGCCCGTTCGCCGCTACAATAGCGGGTTCGCATTTTGGCCAGCCGCTCGCATGTCTCCGCAAGAACACCAGCAGGAAACCCTGCGTCGTCGCACGTTCGCCATCATCAGCCATCCGGACGCCGGCAAGACCACGCTGACCGAAAAGCTGCTGTTGTTCGGCGGCGCGATCCAGATGGCCGGCGCGGTAAAGAGCCGCAAGACCGCCCGCCACGCCACCTCCGACTGGATGGCGCTGGAAAAGGAGCGCGGCATCTCGGTCACCTCCTCAGTGATGCAGTTCCCCTACGCCGGCAAGATCGTCAACTTGCTGGATACGCCGGGACACGCTGATTTCTCCGAGGACACCTACCGCGTGCTGACCGCGGTGGATTCAGCGCTGATGGTCATCGACTGCGCCAAGGGCGTGGAGGAGCGCACGATCAAGCTGATGGAGGTGTGCCGCCTGCGCGACACACCCATCATGAGCTTCATCAACAAGCTCGACCGCGAAGGCCGCCCGCCGATCGAGCTGCTGGATGAGGTGGAATCCGTCCTCGGCATCGCCTGCGCTCCAGTCACCTGGCCAATCGGCATGGGCAAGCGCCTGAAAGGCGTGTACCACCTGTTGCGCGACGAGGTGCACGTCTTCGAGCCAGGCAAGGGCCTGACGCGGCACGCGGCGACCGTTTTCGAGGGGCTGGATGCGCCCGGCCTGGAGCAGTGCATCGGCGGCGACGCCATGCGCGAGCTGCGCGAGGAACTGGAGCTGGTGCAGGGCGCGGCGCCCGCGTTCGACGTCGCCGAATATCTCGCCGGCCGGCAGACGCCGGTGTTCTTCGGCTCGGCCGTGAACAATTTCGGCGTGCAGCTGCTGCTGGACTTCTTCGTCGAGCACGCGCCGTCCCCCCGCCCACGGCCGACCCTCACGCGCCTGGTGAAGCCCGAGGAGGCCGATCTCACCGGCTTCGTTTTCAAGATCCAGGCCAACATGGATCCGGCACATCGTGACCGGGTCGCCTTCATGCGCGTGTGCTCGGGCACCTACCGCGACGGCATGAAGCTCCACCAGGCACGCACCGGCAAGGACCTACGCATTGCCAACGCGCTCACCTTCATGGCCTCTGATCGCGAAATCGTCGATGTGGCCTATCCCGGCGACGTCATCGGCTTGCACAACCACGGCACCATCGGCATCGGCGACACGTTCAGCGAAGGCGAGCCGCTGCATTTCACCGGCATTCCGAACTTCTCTCCCGAGCTGTTCCGTCGCGCGCAACTACGTGACCCGCTGAAAGCCAAGGCGCTGCACAAGGGCCTGGCCCAGCTTTCCGAGGAAGGCGCCACGCAGTTCTTCCGCCCGCTGATGAACAACGACCTGATCCTCGGCGCGGTCGGCGTGCTGCAGTTCGAGGTCGTCGCCTATCGGCTCAAGGACGAATACAACGTCGATGCCAGCTTCGTGCCGGTCGGGGTCAGCACCGCGCGCTGGGTCGAGTGCGACGATGCCAGGACGCTCGAGGAGTTCCGCGAACGCAACGCCATGCACCTGGCGATCGACGGCGCCGGCAAGCTGGTCTACATCGCCCCGACCCGGGTCAACCTGCAGCTGGCGCAGGAACGCTGGCCGATGGTGCGCTTCGCCAACACCCGCGAGCACGCCACCGCCGCAACCACCGACTAGGCTGGCCCGCTTTGGCCCACGCCACGCACCCGCATGTCTCCTTATAGCGTCGCCTTCATCACCCCTATGAGCGCGCCACGCTGGGAGCGGTGGTTGCTGTACTCGCCTGTGGCGCGCATCGTGATCTTCGCCCTGGTGATGGCGGGGCTCGCCGCGGTCTTCGGCAGCATCGACCACTACACCTTCGCGCGCGGCGCACCCGTGTCGATGGCCACGCCGGTAGGCGTCGCGTCTTACCTCACCACCATGCCGCTGCCGGCCCTGCTGGCCTACCTGTTCCTGGTCCGCGGGGTAGAACGGCGGACGGTGGATGAACTCTCCCTGCGCCGCCTGCCGGCCGGCGTGCTTCTTGGCGCGCTCGGCGGCCTGGCGTTGTTCAGCACCGTGGTTGGCATGCTGTGGCTGCTGAGCAGCTACCACGTGATCGGCACCAATCCGGATGCGCATTGGCTGCTTGCCCTGTTGTCGGTCGGGCTGGGCGCAGGGATCGGCGAGGAAATCATCACCCGCGGCGTGTTGTTCCGCATCGTGGAGGAAGGCTTGGGCACCTGGTGGGCGCTGGTCATCTCGGCACTGTTCTTCGGCTTCGCCCATGGCCACAACCCTGGCGCCACTGCTTGGAGCTCGGCCGCCATCGCGATCGAGGCAGGCGTGCTGTTTGCGCTGATCTACCACCTCACCCGTTCGCTGTGGCCATGCATTGGCCTGCACGCGGCATGGAACTTTGCCCAGGGTACGATCTACGGCATCCCGGTATCGGGCACCCTCGCGGATGGCTGGCTGGTGTCCACGCGCAGCGGGCCGGACTGGCTCAGCGGCGGCGCATTTGGCGCCGAGGCTTCGGTGGTGGCGCTGCTGATCTGCTCGACGCTGTCCCTGCTCTTGCTGACCGCTATCCTGCGTCGCCGCTCGATCGTGCCGCCGGCATGGCATCACCGCGCCGCGGACTCGGCTTGAACGCGCGCATCTCGTCGGTTTCGAAGTCATCCACCGAAATGAATTCGAACACCGCCCCGTGCACGCGCGCCAGCAGTGCCACCTCGCTCGCATCGAGCACGCCCGCCTGTTCGGCCGCGGCGAGCTGGCCGGCGTAGTCATGGGCGGTGACCTGGCCTGACTTCAGCGCCTTGCCCAGCTTGCGATCCACCGGCTCAGCCTGGATCACTTGCGGCAACAAGGCGTGCATCCGCCCTATGGTGTTGTTTGCCGTCGGCGTGAGATACATCCACTCCAGCAGGCGGTCGCGCGCCTCGCTGGGTGCGGTGATCAAGGCCGCGACGCGCCGGCCCAGGCGATCGGACGGCGGCACCTCCCGGCGCCCCAGCGGAAACACCAGGAAACGCAACAGCAGCGATACCGGGCGCAGCGGGAAATTGCGGATCGCCCCATCCAGCGCCATCTGCATGTTCCACACGCAGTGGTGGAACGCCCAAGCCAGCAGCGGGCGATCCGCCTCCGGCCGGCCGGTGTCCTCATAGCGTTTCAGCATCGCACTGGCGATATACAGGTAACTGAGCACGTCGCCAAGGCGGGCCGACAGCTTTTCCTTGAACTTCAGCTTGCCGCCGAGGACGCCCATGAACACATCGGCGCACAGGGCCAGGGCTGCCGAAAAGCGGTTGAGCTTCCGGTAATAGCGGCGGGTATAGGCATCGCCGGCGCTCTCGCCCAGGCGTGAGCCGCTGAGCTCGAGCACGAAGCTGCGCACGGCGTTGGAAATGCCGAAGCCGACATGCTCAAACAACAGGCGGTCGAACACCCGAAGCCGCTCATCGCGATCGGCGATGGAGAGCGCCTGCATTTCCTTGAGCACGTAGGGATGGCAGCGGATCGCCCCTTGGCCGAAGATCATCAGGCTGCGCGTCATGATGTTCGCACCTTCCACGGTCAGCGCAATCGGCACGCCTTCCCAGGCGCGGCCCGCATAGTTGCTCGGCCCAAGCTGGACGCCCTTGCCGCCAAGCACATCCATGGCATGGCCTGCCACGATGCGGCCCCACTCGGTGGCGTGGTACTTCGCGATCGCCGAGGTGACCGCCGGCTTCTCGCCGTTGTCCACCGCGGCGGCCGTGGCGCGCGACAGCGCAGCTGTGGCATAGGTCAGGCCCCCAATGCGCGCCAGCGCCTCCTCGACCCCCTCGAAACGCGCGATGGCCAAGCCGAACTGCTTGCGCATGCGCGCATAGGCACCCACCGCGGCCACTGCCGCGCGCACCCCGCCCGTCGCGTTTGACGGCAGGGAAATCGCGCGCCCAACCGAGAGCACCTCCACCAGCATGCGCCAGCCATGCCCGGCCATCTGCGGGCCGCCGATCAGCACCGACAACGGCGCGAAAATATCCTTGCCGCGGATCGGTCCGTTCTGGAACGGTATGTTCAGCGGGAAATGGCGGCGCCCGATCTCCAACCCCGGTGTCGAACGCGGCAGTAGCGCGAGTGTGATGCCCAGGTCTTCGGCACCGCCCAGCAGATGCTCCGGGTCGTACATGCGGAAGGCCAGGCCGATCACCGTGGCGATGGGCGCCAAAGTGATGTAACGCTTGTCGAACGTGAGGCGGATGCCCAACGTATCGATCCCATCCAGTTCCTGCCGGCATACGATGCCGTAATCGGGAAGCGACGTGGCGTCGGAACCCGCGTATGGACCGGTAAGCGCAAAGCACGGGATCTCCTCGCCGGACGCGAGCCGAGGCAGGTAATGGTCCTTCTGCCCCTCGCTGCCATAATGCAGCAGCAGCTCAGCCGGTCCGAGCGAATTCGGTACCGCTACCGTGGACGACACGGTCGCCGATATCGAAGCGAGCTTCTGCAATACCGCCGAATGCGCCAGCGCCGAGAACTCCAGACCGCCGTAGCGCTTGGGGATGATCATGCCAAAGAACTTGTGCTGCCGAATGAAGGCCCACACCTCCGGCGGCAGGTCGGCCAGCTCGTGCGTGATTTGCCAGTCATCGAGCATCCCGCACAACTCTTCCACCGGGCCGTCCAGGAACGCCTGCTCCTCCACGCTAAGCATCGGCTTGGGCTGGCGCAGCAATTGGTGCCAGTCGGGCCTGCCGGAAAACAGCTCGCCCTCGAAGCCGACCGTACCGGCCTCCAGCGCGGTCTGCTCGGTTGCCGACAAGCTGGGCGTCACCTTGGCGAAGAGCTTGAGCAGCGGTGCGCTGATCTCGCGGCGGCGGAAGTCCGTGAGCAGCAGCGGCACCCCGATCGCAGCTTCAATCAGCAGCAGGATCACGAGCGTCCACGGCGCACCGAACACGATCCCGGCCACAAGCGTGGTCACCACCACCACGATGAACCAGGGGCGCAGGCCGGCGCGGTGATAGGCACATACGCCGCTGGCAACCAGCGCAGCCAGCACGGTCAAGATCACGGACATCCGCCACACCTCACGTCGGTCGAGTGTCGTCGGCGTCCATATGCCGTCCGCCGACCATCCACACGCTCGCGGCGAGGACACGCCGGCGCGGCTGGGCGATAGCCTCGGCCGGGGCGGCGCGGCACATTGTGGTCGCGAACTGCGTGCATGGCCCATCCTCGCACGCGTCCGCCACGACTTCCAGCGCCAGCTCAGGCCCCGGAGGAAGACGGGAAAGGGAGGCGAGGTGCAGCCATCGAGCGCCGTAAGCCGCTACCGACACCAGGGTAGCGGGAGCCACGAACCCGGGGTGCAGCCCGGGTTTTGCGATTGCAAAACCACGGTGCTCGGATACCATGCCGCTATGGAAGACAGCAGCAAATCCGAGCGCACGCGCCTGTCTGCCAAAGATTGGGAAGTAGCCGCGTTGGAAGCCATTGCCGAACATGGCGTCAGTGCCTTGGCGGTGGAAACGCTGGCGCGCAAGCTTGGGGTCACGAAGGGCAGCTTCTACTGGCACTTTCGCAATCGCGAGGCACTGCTCGTCGCAGCCCTCGCGCGTTGGGAACGCGAGGGCGAGGCAGAGATCATCGCGCCCATCGAACGCATCGCCGACCCACGGCAGCGCCTGCCTGAACTCTTCCGCCGTGTCGCCCGTCAATTGCGGACCCATCGCGTGTATGCGGCCCTGCTCAAGGCCCTGGACGACCCGCACGTCGTGGCCGCGATGGCGCGCGCTTCGCAACGCCGCATGCAGTTCCTGACTGCCATCTATCGCGAAGCGGGCCTCGCGCCGCCCGAGGCGTTGAACCGCGCCCGCCTGACCTACGCGGCCTACGTCGGCTTCCTGCAGCTCAATTTCACCCTGGGGCTGCCGCACCTGAGCCAGGACGAATTCGACGCCTACGTCGCGCACATGCTGGCCGCACTCACTCCCGAATGAGTGCCCGCACTTGGGGCATCGAAGCGGTGCAGGCCTGTTGCTGGCGACCTTGCAATGGCTCCCGCTGCAAACTACCGTTCCACTCTTTAGCCAGCCTGGGACAAGGAGCCGCATGATGTCGAGCAAACTGGAAGCGCTGAACGCCTGGGTCGGGGAAGCTGCCGCGCTTACCAAACCCGATGCGGTGCATTGGTGCGATGGCTCGGAGGCCGAGTACGCTGCGCTGATTGCCGACATGCTCCAGTCCGGCACGCTCATCGAGTTGAACCAAGCGACTCATCCCGGTTGCTACCTGCACCGTTCCAACCCCGCCGACGTGGCTCGGGTCGAGCGGCTAACGCTGGTGTGCCATCCACGTGAAGCTGACGCGGGCCCGAACAACCACTGGATGGCTCCAGCCGCCGCGCACGCGAAGATCGATGCGATGTTCTCCGGCTGCATGCGCGGACGCACGATGTACGTGATCCCTTATTGCATGGGACCCATCGACTCGCCGCTTGCCCGCTGCGGCGTGGAAATCACGGATAGTCCGTACGTGGTGGCCAACATGCGCATCATGACGCGCATGGGCGCCGCGGCGCTGGCGCGCATCGAGCGCGACGGCAGCTTCATCAAGGGCTTGCACTCGATCGGCGAGCTCGACCCCGAACGGCGCTGGATCATGCACTTCCCGGCGGAGCTGTCGATCAAGTCGTTCGGCTCGGGCTACGGCGGCAACGCCTTGCTCGGCAAGAAGTGCCATGCGCTGCGCATCGCCAGCAACCAGGGGCATACGGAAGGCTGGCTCGCCGAACATATGCTGATCGTCGGCATCGAAAATCCCCAGGGCGAAATCCGCTACATCGCAGCGGCGTTTCCCTCGGCTTGCGGCAAGACCAACCTCTCGATGCTGATTCCGCCGGAGGGCTACCGACGGGACGGCTGGAAGGTCTGGACCGTGGGCGACGACATTTGCTGGATGCACCCGGGCGAGGACGGACGCCTGTATGCCATCAATCCGGAAGCTGGCTTTTTCGGCGTCGCACCGGGCACCAATCGCAAGACCAACCCGAACGCGCTGCAAACCATCAGCCACGACACCATTTACACCAACGTGGCGGTCACCGCCGACAACCAGCCGTGGTGGGAAGGCTTGCCGGGCACGCCGGTCACTGACTGGCAAGGCCGCCCCTATGACCCGGCCAATGGTCCGGCGGCGCACCCGAACTCGCGTTTCACCGCCAGCGTGCGGCAATGCCCCACCTGGAGCAGCGCGACCGAGGCGCCGCAAGGGGTGCCGATCAGCGCCATCGTGTTTGGCGGGCGACGCGCGAACCTGCAGCCACTCGTGGTACAGGCCCGTGACTGGACCCACGGGGTCTTGATGGGCGCGATGATGGGCTCGGAAACGACCGCGGCGGCAGCCGGCGCCGTCGGCGTGTTGCGTCGCGACTCGATGGCCATGAAGCCGTTTTGTGGTTATCACTACGGCGACTACTTTGCCCATTGGCTGGACTTCGACCGGCCAACCGCCAAGCTGCCGGCAATCTTCCAGGTCAACTGGTTTCGCAAGGATGTGGACGGCAAGTTTCTTTGGCCCGGATTCGGCGACAACCTGCGCGTGCTCGAATGGATGCTCAAACGGGTGGAAGGGAGTGCTACCGGCAAGGCCACGCCCATCGGTACGGTACCAGCCGCTGGCGAGCTGAACCTGGCTGGGCTCGACCTGAAACCGAGCCAGCTCGACACCTTGCTGGCGGTTGACCAGGCAGGGTGGCAAACCGAAATTGCCGACGTCGAAACCTACCTTGAGACCTTTGCGCCCCGACTGCCGGCAGCACTGCGGCGTGAGCGCGAGCGCATCGCCCGGGCCCTGGCTGCAAACGCCTGAACGCCATACCCGAGAAGCCGCGCCCGCCCACGTAGGACCCGTTCCCGGATCCTTGTCAGCTGGGTGGCGTGTGCCGCGGCGAAACGCGGCGCGCCTCGCGAGCGCCTGATCTCAGCGCTGCAGGTCCTGGTGATATTGGACGTAAGGGGTGCGCGACTGATCTGGCCCAGGACCCACCGGGCTGTTCGCCGGGGCGCCACCGGAGGACCACAAGTTTTGCGCGCCGACGCTCAGCTCGCCGCGCCACGGCAAGCGCCAGGTCACGCCCAGGTCAATGCTGCTCCAGCGCCGCGCAGTCAGCGGACTGCCAGGAATGGCAACCTGCGGCTGAATGGTGCGCTCTACCAGTGCGCCGCTGAGAGGGCCGTGATCGACCCCGAAGCTGAGCGTGCTTTGATCCAGCGTATTTACCCCAAGCCCATTGCCCGGCAGCAGCTGGATGCGGCCGGTGCTGGCGCCGAGATCAATCCCGGTATTGCCGCCCAACTGCAGGCGGCCGCGTGCACGCACATGCAAATCGTTGTCGAAGCTGGACAAGCCGTCCACGCCCGGCGCCAGTCGCGGCAAAATACGCGGCAGCGCCAGGTTTGACTTGGCCGCGCTGTTGGTACCCACGCTCAGCCCGACCATGTAGGGACCCACGTTGTAGCTGGCGCCCAATTCCGTACCGGTCAGCAGCGACAGGCGGTCGAGCGACCGACCGTGCGTAACCTCAGCCTGCGCGTGCAACCTTGGAGTCAGGGAATACTGCACGCCAGCGGCGTAGACCGTGGCAGGAGTCGGCGCGCGCAGTGACAGCGGGGCACGGATCGAGGCGTTGACGTCGGTGCCATCACGACGCGTACCGGGCGCGAGCAAGGAACCACCCACCCCCCGCCACGATGCCACGGTAAACTCGGACCCGGCACTGGCAGCCTGGCCGGCCAGCGGCGCAGCCAGCCACGACGACGCACCCGCGCTAATGTTCGCGGACTGCGCAGCCGCCATGAACGGCAGCGAAAACAACGCGACGATGGAGAACGAGCGTGACATGCGCGTGCAAACGATCCTTACGCCAGGATGAACGGACATACTTAGTGTAGCCGGTTTTACGTTTTGCTAACACCACCCGTTGCCGCCAAGATCGCGGGCCACGGCTGATCCCGGGTAAATGCCTATTCACACGCACAGACTCTCCGCGCAACAGCGAGTTCCGCGGGTCGCTGGCGCCCTACACCAGCACGATATACAGTCGGCCGGCAGCCCGACAGCGCCTATGAAACCAACCTACCCCGAGCCCGATCCACCGCTGAACGTCTCGCCAAGCGCGCACCGTGCCAGCGCACGGGCCAGCACCCTGACGGCACCACGCCAGTGGCAGATGCTGAACGAATTGTTTCTCGCCACGGACGCAGCCGGGGTGCTGCGCACCTGCAGCCGCATGCTGCGTCAGCTGGGTATTTGCGGCCAGGTGCAGTGGGCCAAGGGTAGCGAATCTGGCAACGCAGCAGACATGGGCCAGGTGACGATGGCCGAGGATGCGCGCCTTCCTGGCAAGCTCGTCTTCGTCGCCGATACCACCCGGATGGCCGAACAGGCGCGCAGCAACGACACCTTTTCCTGGATCGGCCAGTTGGCCGGCATCCGCCTGCACCAGTTGGTCGCGCACGAAGGGGCCAGAGCCCATGACGGGGGAGTGCCGGCGGAGCAAAGCCTGCAACCGGTGCTGTACGCGATCAGCGCGCAGATCGCCACCGACCAGCCGATCCCGACCCAGCTTGGCGCCATGCACAACCTCATCAAAGGGGTTATGGATGCCGATAATTTCTACGTGGTCCTGTATGACGCCGGCGCCGACTGCGTACGCTTCCCATACTACGTCGACAACACCGCCCGAAACCCGCCGGCGCTCAATGAGGACCTCCCGGCCAGCGAAGCGCTGCCGTGGATCGCTCGCAAGCTGCTGCGCAGCGGTGAGCCGATGACCGGTTCCAGGGCCGACGGCCCCACAGCCGACGGTGCATTGGGCTACGCCCCCGGCCCAAGTTACGAACACTGGCTCGGCGTGCCCCTGCTGCGCGACGGCAGCGTCGTCGGCGCCGTGGTGACGCTGAGCTATCGGCCGGAAATCCGTTATGCGCAGCGAGAGATCGAGCTTTTGACCTACGTGGCGCAGCACGTGCAGGCCACGCTGGAGCGCTTCACGGCACGCCAGGAATTGAGCCGCCGGGTAGCTGAACGCACCATGGCGCTGCGGGAAACCAATCGCATCCTGCGCCAGCAGGTGCTGCAACGTCAGCGCGGCGAGCGCCTGCAAGCCGCATTGTTCCGCATCGCCGAACTGGCCGACAGCCCGGACTCGCCGGAAACGTTCTACGTCGCCATGCACCAGGTCATCAGCGGACTGTTGTATGCGCGCAACATCCACCTGTCCCTGCTCGATGACGAGTCTGGCGCGCTCACCTTCCCGTACTTCGTCGACCAAAACGAGAGCCGCCCGCAGACCCAGGCCCACGAGCGTGGCTTGAGCGAATACGTGCTGCGCCATGGCACACCGTTGCTGGTCACCCCTGCCGGGGTCGAGCGCCTGCGCGAACAAGGCGAAATCAGCCAGATCAATACGCGTTTCGTCTCCTGGCTGGGCATACCGCTGGCGTTCGGGGAAAAGCCGGTCGGCGTGCTGGCCCTGCAGAGCTACTCGGAGCGCCACGTGTACACCGAGATGGACCAGGAGTTGCTCACCTTCGTCGGCTTCCATATTGCCAACGCCTTGCAGCGCAGGTACGCCGCCGCATCGCTGAAACAGGCCTATGCGGGGCTGGAGCGCCGGGTCACCGAGCGCACCCGGGCGCTGGCCCTCGCCAATAACGACCTACGGGCACAAATCGTCGAACGCGAGCGCATCGAGCGTCGGCTGAAGTACGAGACGCTTCACGACTCCTTGACCGGGTTGCCGAACCGCAGCCTGCTGCTGCAGCGCCTGGACGATGCCATGGCGCGCTACCTGCTGAACCGCAAGGACCAGTTCGCAGTGCTGTTCATCGACCTGGACCGCTTCAAGGTGATCAACGACTCGGTTGGCCACCTGGTTGGCGACGACCTGCTGTTCCAGGTGGGCGGCCGCATCCGCGCCTGCCTGAAGACCCGGGACATGGTTGCGCGCCTCGGCGGCGACGAATTCGCTGTCCTGCTCGACGGCATCGACGTCGCCGAAGACGCCCGGGTAGTGGCCGAACGCATCATCCGCGAATTGCAGGTGCCGTTCCAGCTCGGGCTAAAGGAAATCTTCACCTCGGCTTCCATCGGCATCGCGCTGCCCGGCAAGCACTATCAGCAGCCGGAAGAACTGTTGCGCGACGCCGACGCTGCCATGTATAGCGCCAAGGATGCCGGCCGCCATCGCTGCGCCCTGTTCGACGACCACCTGCGCCATCAGGCACTGTCCCTGTTGGATATGGAAAACGACCTGCGCCATGGCTTGTCGCGCGGCGAGTTCGAGCCGTTCTACCAGCCCATCGTCGAGCTCGACACCGGCCTGGTGGTCGGCTATGAAGCCTTGCTGCGCTGGCACCATCCGGAACGCGGGCTCCTCCCACCCGGTGATTTCCTGCCCATTGCCGAGGAAAGCGGTTGTGCGGAAACCATCGACTGGCAGATCTTCGAGCAGGTCTGCAGACAAGGCGGACGCCTGATCAGTGGCGACGGGTTCATCAGCATCAATGTCTCCGGCCGGCACTTCCGCTCGGTCGACTTCGACCAGCGCCTGCTGACGCTGTTCGAGCGCTGCCACGTGCCTGCACGCTGCATACGCGTGGAAGTGACCGAACACGCGCTGCTGGAAAACTCCGAACAGGTGAAGAAGATCCTGCGCAACCTGCGCCAACATGGTGTCGGGATCGTGCTCGACGACTTCGGTACCGGCTACTCCTCGCTCAGCTACCTGCACCAGTATCCGTTTGAGACGCTCAAGATCGACCGCTCCTTCATCACCGAACTGCCGATGGATGACGGCGAGACCCAGGGCCTTGCCCTGGTGCGTACCATCCAGGTGCTGGCCGACTCGCTCAACATGCGCGTGGTGGCCGAAGGCATTGAATGTGAATCACAACGCCGCGCCCTGCTCGGCATCGGCTGCCGCTTCGGTCAGGGCTTCCTGTTCGCCAAGGGCGAGCAGGTCGCGGAGTGGCAGTCGCGACCCTCGCCTTTCCACTTGCCGTGAATCCCGACGACCACGCCCACGTTCACTGCGGCAGCGATGTTGCAGGCGCTGCGGCGCTGCCGCTGAGCAGGTGTTCGGCATCGATGCGATCGAAGGTATAGACCCGCGCGCAAAACTCGCAGGTCACCTCCACCTCGTCGCCATGCGCAGCCAGCGCCGCTTCAACCTCATCGCGGCCCAGGGCACGCAGCATGGCGCTGACCCGCTCGCGACTGCAGCTGCACCCAAAGCGCAGCGGGCGCGAGGGAAACAGGCGTACGCCCTCCTCGTGGTACAGGCGGTACAACAATTGTTCCGGCGGCGTGTCCAGCAATTCCCGTGCAGCCAGGGTGGCGGTCAACTGCAGTACACGCGGCCAGGCGTCGGCGTCATCGATCCCATCATGGCCGCCCGTACCAGGCAGGCGTTGCAGCATCAACCCGGCCGCGTGCTTGCCATCGGCCGCCAATACGATGCGCGCCGGCAATTGTTCCGACTGCGCGAAGTAGTTCTCCAGCACCGCGGCCAGTCCTGCGTGCGGCAGGTCGACCAGGCCCTGGTAGCGTTGCCCGCGATCCACGTTGCCGATGGTGATCGCCATGCGGCCATCGGGCAGGTCGTTGAGCGCCAATGGCTCGGGCAGCCCAGCAGACCACCGTGCCAGGCCGCGCAGCCGCCCGCTATCGTCGCATTCGGCAAACAACAGGCGCAGTGCAGCGCTGCTCTTGACCTCGAGCGAGAGCGCGCCGACGAGCTTGATGTTGCCCGTCAACATGGCGCTGGCGGCCAGTGCTTCGCCCAGCAAGTCGCGCAAGGCCGGCGGATACGCGGCACGGCCGGCAACCTCTTGCCAGCTTGGGCCGAGCTGCACGAGGGTGCCGTTCACGCCGGCGCGTTCCAGGACAAAGCGCTGCAATTGGTCTGTGTGGATTGCATTCATCGGGGCCTCACGACATAGTTCCAAGGCACTGATGTGGGTACGCGGCGTTGCCGGAACAACTCACCGAGGCTTCCCGTCGTTGCCATGACCCTGTACGCATGAAACCTCGTCACACCCTGCTCCGGCGCCTCGGGCGCTGGCTGGTCGCCGCCCTCCTGCTGGGCATGGCCTCGAGCTGGCTCCTCGTGCTGGTACTGCGCTTCGTGCCGACGCCAACCTCCGCCTTCATGCTGGAGCGGCTGGCCAACCAACGCTGGCAGGGGCACTCGCAGTTCCGCATCCGCCAGCACTGGGTGCCGTGGCGCGCAATCTCGCCCTGGGCGCCGCTGGCGGTCATGGCCGGCGAGGACCAGAAATTCCCGTTCCACCACGGCTTCGACCTGGAATCCATCCAGCAGGCGATCGACGAAGCGGATGCCGGAGCACGCCTGCGCGGCGCCAGCACAATCAGCCAGCAAACCGCGAAAAACCTGTTCCTGTGGAACGGGCGAAGCTTCGTGCGCAAGGGTCTGGAAGCCTATTTCACCGTGATGTTGGAGCTGACCTGGCCAAAGCAGCGCATCCTCGAGGTATACCTGAACATCGCCGAATTCGGCGATGGAATCTACGGCATCGACGCCGCAAGCCGCACCTTCTTCCATGTCGCCCCCGCCCGGCTCGATGCGGCACAAGCGGCCCGGCTTGCCGCCGTGCTGCCGAGTCCGCGCCGACTGCACGCCGACGCACCAAGCGCCTACGTCCTGCGCCGCAGCCACTGGATCAGACAGCAAATGAACCAGTTGGGTGGGCTGGCATTCCTGCACACGCTGCAGTCGGCCTCCCCGCGGCGGGTCGGTTCACGCGGTGACAACATCCCGGGCCGAACTCCGGGCTAGACTGCCTTCACCGACCCAACGTCCAGGAGGTGCAGACATGAGCGATGTCAGGCAACTGTTGCAGGCAAAGGGTGGCCAGACGTTCACCATCAGCCCCGAGGCACCTGTGCGCGAGGCGATCAAGCTGATGGCCGAGCACCGCATCGGAGCGCTGCTGGTGATGGATGGCAAACGCCTGCTCGGCGTGGTTTCCGAGCGGGACTATGCGCGCAAGGTGATCCTTCAGGGGCGGTCCTCGGCGCAGACCGCGGTGGCCGAGATCATGAGTGGCAATCCGCTCACCGTGGGACCGGAAACCGATGCGTTCGACTGCATGCGCCTGTGTACCGACAGCCGCGTGCGGCATCTGCCGGTCATCGAGAACGGCCAAGTGATCGGCGTGATCTCCACTGGCGATCTGGTCAAGGCGGTGATTGACGCACAAGCCCAGCAAATCGAGCACCTCGAGCGTTACATCACCAGCTGAGTCCGCCTCGGGATATCCCGGTGCCGACGTTCGCGCGTCGGCCCTCCTCGGCGCCCGGTCGACGAGCGTGCTGGCGCGTGTCTGCGCATGTCCCAGGCGGGGTGTACTTCGATGCCCACTACGCAGCCGTGGCCGCGAGCGTCACAACGGCATGGGGCAATGCACGCTGGCACAGATGACCCGCAGCAATTCGGCCTCTTCCGTACTTACCACGGTATCAGCACGTACGACGACCACGAGTCCCTGGATGAATAATTCCTTGGCGGCCGGCAGCAGTTCGTCGAGTTCGCCCAGGGCATCCTCGAAGGGCTGCTGCCATGCGTCGGGAATCTGCGGCCAATCCAGCGCCTCGCCCGGAAATACGTGCTGGATGGCGAGCAGCCATGCCCGCCGTGCTGCTTCAGGCTCGCGATTGCCCTGCGCGGCGACGATGGCATACACCAGCTTGACGCTGTCCCGGCGGGCCGGCAATTTCCCGCGCCCATCGACCGGCGCACGGCGCGGATGCTGCGCTTCAAGCAACTGCACGCGCAGCAGGCGGGTCAGGCAGTACTTGTCAAGCTCCACGCGGCTGTCGATGCGCACCACGGCATCCAGGGTCTCGAGCAGCACCCGCACCCGGCCTGGCGGCAACTGCTTGAGGGCTGGCATGGCTACCGCGACCAGCGGCAGCCGCGCCTCGGCCGGAAGGACGCTTGCCTCGTTCAGCACCGCCAGTGCCGCATGCTGCACATCGTCCCCGAAGGCGTCCGCCAGCAGGCGCAACTGCCGCTGCCGCACCTCGTCTTCCGCGGCCAAGGCCAACGCCAGGACCAGGACCAGCGCTGATTCGGGATCGTGCGCCTGCGCAGCCAACGTCTCCGGCAAGCGACGCCGCAAGGCTGCAGCACGATCAATGGTCGATGTACCACGTCCGCCGGCACCAGCGGCCACAGCCGCAGCGGCCGCCCCCGCCACCAGGACCGGCTCCGCCGCAACGCCGGAGCCGAACATGTCTGGTCCCGCCGATGCCGACGTGCGCGCCGGGGGCACCGGCGGGGGTTCTTCACCCCGTTGCACCGCTTGCGCGAACAGTTCCAGATCGGCCTCACGAAAACCCGGCTGCAGCGCGCGTATGCGCTCCAGCAGGGGCGGGTGCGTGGCAAACAGCGCGCTGAACCGATCAGCTTCCCCAAACAGCATGTGGGCGACCTCATGCTTGTGTGCGGAATGCAACGCCGATCCCTCGCTGGAGATGGCGATCTTCTTCAGCGCGTTGACAATCCCATCGGTCTGACGGGTGAACTGCACGGCCGAGACGTCCGCGAGCGACTCGCGCGAGCGGGATACCGCAGCCTGGATCAGGCGGGCAAAAAAGTAACCGATGTAGCCCACCACGATCAGCGCCAGGCCGATCATCCACACCTGACCGCCGTTGTTGCCGCGACGGTCACTGCGGCCACCGCCAAACCAGAGGATGCGCCTCCCGGCCACTGCGAGCACCAGGATGCCGAACAGGAGCCCCATGAGGCGGATATTGAGGCGCATGTCGCCGTTCAGCACATGGCTGAACTCGTGCGCGATCACGCCCTGCAATTCGTCGCGATTCAGCTGGTCGAGGCAGCCCTGGGTGACGCAGACCGCCGCGTCGGACACAGAATATCCAGCCGCAAACGCGTTGATGCCGGTCTCGTCCGCCATCAGATAGATGTCCGGGACCGGCACGCCTGCGGCAATCGCCACTTCCTCGATGACGTTGCGCAGCCGACGCAGTTGCGGGTCCGCATTATCTGCCAGGACCTCCACCGCGCCCACCGTCTGCGCCACCTTCTTGCCGCCCGCCGACAGGCTCGCGATCCGGTACAGCGAACTGAGCGCGATGCCGCATACCACCGCAACGCTGCTACCAAGGAGTAGCGGGACGTTGGAGCGGGCTATGCCATCGATGTCCGGGCGATGGCCAAACGCAAGCCAAACCACGAAGTCGATGGCAGCGACGATTGCCGCCACGGCCAGCGTGAACAACACGACCAGCCGACGACTGCTGCCCCGCACTCGAGCCTGTTGGGTGAAGAAATCCATGCATCAAGCCTGGACGATCGCGGCAAGCAGGGCGTGCCGCGACGCCATCAACTGAAGGCAACCTTCGGCACGTCGCGCACCTTGGGATCGTCGATCTGCAACGGCTCTGCGGCAGAAAACCCAAAACTGCCGGCGACGATCGAAGCCGGGAACACTTCGCGCTGGTTGTTGTAGGTGAGCACCGAGTCGTTGTATGCCTGGCGCGCAAAGGCGACGCGGTTCTCGGTCGAGGTGAGCTCTTCGGACAACTGCATCATGGTCTGGTTCGCCTTGAGATCGGGGTAGGCTTCCTGCAACGCGAACAGGCGCCCGAGCGTTTGCGTCAAGGCATTCTCAGCGCTACCCAGCTGCTGCATGGCGGCCGGATCGCCCGGGTGGGCCTTGGCGCCGGCCAAGCCGCCGACCGCGGCATTGCGCGCCTGGATCACCGCCTCAAGCGTGCCACGCTCGTGGGCGATATAACCCTTGGCGGTCTCGACCAAGTTTGGAATCAGGTCGTGGCGCCGGGTGAGCTGCACGTCGATTTGCGCAAACGCATTCTTGTAACCGTTGCGCGCACGCACGAGCGCGTTGTAGATCGCAACGAAGTACAAGACAATCACCAGGATGATGACCAGCAAGATGATCATGCTCATACACGTATTCCCCGCCTGAAGGCGCACGCCTGCGCCGCGACACACTTAGAGTAGCATGGCCCCAACACGTCTTTTTCAACTGCTTGCCGCAGTTCTCGCCTTCGCCTTCGCGCTGCCGGTGGCTGCCCCGGCAGGCGCCGTCGATATGCCATCCACCGCCAATGCCGAAGCTGGTCCCGAAGCCGGCACCAGGCTGCCGCGGCCCCGCGTGCAGGCCACCATCAAGGACTACCGGCGCTGGCTGGACGTCATTGCCCAGCGCCATGACGTGGCCGGCCTGGCTACCGCCGTAGTGCAAGGCGACACGGTGTTGTTTGAACACACCGTAGGCTACGCCGACGCCACCACGAAGCAGCCAATCACCCCACACACCGTGTTTCGCCTGGCTTCGCTGTCCAAGGCGTTCGCCACTGCGGTCACCGGCCTGCTGGTTGACGACGGACGGCTGCACTGGAATACGCGCCTGGTGAACGTCCTGCCCTACTTCAAGCTCAAGGACGCCGAGGGAGCTGAACACGCCACGGTAGACGACATCCTCGGCCAGCGCCTCGGCCTTCCACGCAACACCTATGACAACCTGCTCGAGGACGAAGTGTCCTACGAGGAGCTGGTGCGCAAACTGGACGAGGTCGACCTCAGCTGCGCCGTCGGCAAATGCTACGGCTATCAAAACGTCGCCTTCAGCATGATCCAGGACGTCTTGTTCGCCCGCACCGGCCAGTTCTTCTACCAGCTGGTCGACAAGCGCCTGTTCTACCCGCTTGGGCTGACGGACGCGAGTTACGGCCTGGCCGGGCTTGAATCCAGCAAGAGCTGGGCCCGGCCGCACTCACGGGCCGGCCGCGGGTGGAAGCCGTTCGAGCCCAACGAGATCTATTACCGGATTGCCCCGGCAGCCGGCGTCAACGCCAGCATCCGGGACATGGAAAAATGGTTGATTGCACAAATGGGCGGACGTCCGGACGTGCTGCCGCCGAAACTGCTGGAGGAACTGCATGCACCTGGAGTCGTTACGCCAGGCGAATTGCATGCCACCGCGTGGCGGCAGCGCCGGCTGACTGCCGCCCACTATGCGCTGGGCTGGCGGGTCTACACCTACGCCGGACAGACCCTGCTGTTCCACGCTGGCGCGGTATCGGGCTACCGCACCGCGATCGCGTTCCTGCCAAAATACCAAGTCGGCGTGGTCATCCTCGTGAACTCTACCGGACCGATAGCCGGGGAGCTGATCCCGATGGTGTTGGACGATCTCCTCGGCCTGCCCCGCGTGGATTGGGTGGGCATCGACCGCAAACGCTAGCGGCCGTATCGACTACGGGCGTTCCTTTCCACGGGCGCGGAGCTCGCAGGTGATTCCGCGGCCCGAAAACAAAACGTCCCGGCAAGCCGGGACGAATCCTACTGAAAGCTCTCCTTGCGCTGGGCACCGCAAGGAGAGAATGTTTGACGCTGTCGCTTACGCGACGACAGATTACTTCTTGGATTTCTTTGCGGGCTTGGCAGTCTTGGTGGCCTTCACCACCTTGGCTGCGGCAGCCTTCTTCACCGCCGGCTTTTTGGCCGCCGGCTTCTTCGCTGCAACCTTGCTTGCCGCAGGCTTCTTCGCAGCCGCGGGTTTCTTGGCGGCGACCTTCTTTACCGCCGGCTTCTTTGCCGCGACCTTCTTTGCGGCTGGTTTCTTGGCAGCAGCCTTCTTAGCCGCCGGCTTCTTTGCTACCGGCTTCTTGGCTGCAACTTTCTTTGCAGTGGGTTTCGCAGCCGCCTTCTTGGCGGCCGGCTTCTTTGCAGCAGGTTTCTTGGCAGTGGCCATAGTTCGTCTCAGCTCCTCATCAGTTGGCAGTGGTTGCCAAGTAAAAGCATGCAGGAACGCCTCGACCAAAAGATCACTGTTCGTGGCGTGCCGAAAATTCTTTACCTGTCGCTCAGTACGAAGATCGGAAAGCGTGCGCAAAACGTGGACTGGAATCGAGACCGTAATCTTGCGTACTGCATTGGCCTTTTCACCGTGTTGGATATATGGCTTGATGAACTTGGTAGTTGCCATGGCGAGCGTTCCCCGTAATCTGTTGCGAAAGCTATCTCTCAATATTTCCGCTGTCAATTGATTTTAGCCACTACGCGCATGCGATGGACACCACCACCAGCGCGGGTGACAGGCGCACGACGGCCGGGTACGGCGATCCGCGGATAAATATCCAAGCCGTCTATACGTCTATATAAGGTCATCGTCAACCGTTCACATCGTGCCGGAAGCGTTGCAACCCAACGATTGCGCGACGTGCCGGCGTACACGGGCACACCATGCCAGTGACGCCGACATGCAAAGGCGCCATCCGACAATCGTGTGCCACGGCGGCGTGCGATGAACATGAACACAAGGGCACCGACGTATCCAGACATGGCTTATCGGCACTCGTCGCCATCTCTTGAAGAGGCGCGTCACGCGTCGAAAAACCCGACCGAAGGGATGACCCGAGCGACGGGTCGCGCGAGTGGGGCAAGCGCACCGATCGCGTCGGCAATCGACCGTAGCAGTGACGGCGCGTCGGCAGGATCAGTGAGTGCGATCAGCACGACTTGCACAGGCTGCCGACCGCGGCGCCCGACGCGAACGCAGCCAGCGACTCACCGCGGGCAACGCCGCAGTCGGTGGCCGCCGAGGCTCAAGACTCCTCGTCTTCCAGCAACTGCTCGTACTCGTGCACGTCCAGCAGCTCGTCGAGCTCCGCGCGGTCGGTTGGACGCAGCGCGTAAATCCAGCCGGCGCCGTAGGCGTCTTCGTTGATCAGCTCCGGCTTTTCTGCCAGCAGCTCGTTGACCTCGACGACTTCCCCGGATACTGGCGCGTAGATGTCCGAGGCGGCCTTCACCGACTCCAGTACTGCCGCCCCGTTGCCGGCTTCCAGTGCTGCCCCGACTTCCGGCAACTCCACGTAGACAAGATCGCCCAATTGGCTCTGGGCGTGGTCGGAAATCCCGACGCGTACCAGACCATCTTCCTCGAGCCGAGCCCATTCGTGGGATTTCAAGAACTTCAGGTCACCAGGAATATCGCGCATGGTCATGTCCAATGTGTTGTGGGGAAAAGCGATGGCGCCGGCACATGATAGCTAAGGCCTGCGTGGCGCGCGCATGTTCAGACACCGGTGCAGGCCTTGCCGCCGCGCACAAATGGATACTTCACTACGTGCGCCGGCACCTGCCGGCCACGAATGTCGACCTGGACGGTGCCGGTGGTGCCGGCGGGTACTCGGGCAAAGGCGATCGCCTTGTCCAGCGTCGGCGCATAGCTGCCGGACAGGACCACGCCTGCGCCGCGCTCGGTACTCACCGGCTGCCCATGGCGTAATACGCCCTTGCCATCCAGCACCAGGCCGATCATCACGCGTCGCACGCCAGCCTGTTTCTGCGCCTCGAGTGCGCCGCGGCCGATGAAGTCGCGGCCTTCGTCCAGCGCCACGGTCCAGCCGAGATTGGCTTCCCAGGGTGATATGTCTTCGTCCATGTCCTGGCCGTACAGGTTCATGCCGGCCTCCAGGCGCAAGGTGTCGCGCGCGCCCAATCCTGCCGGGGTTACGCCGGCAGCGGCCAGCGCTTCCCACAGCTCGACCGCCTGTTCGTTGGCCACCAGGATCTCGAAGCCGTCTTCACCGGTATACCCCGTGCGCGCCACGAACAGCGGCATGCCATGGAGCCCCTGGGCAGCCGCGGCACTGAATTTACCCAGCTCGGCGATGCGCTTGACGTCGGCCTCGTGCAACAAGGCCAGCACGCGCTCGCGCGCATTCGGTCCCTGCACCGCGATCATGGCGAAATCGCTGCGTTCCTTGACCTCCACGCCGAAGTCGCGGGCATGGCGGACGATCCAGGCCAGGTCCTTGTCCCGCGTCGCCGCGTTGACCACGACGCGGAAATAGGCTTCGGCGAAAAAATATACGATCAAGTCGTCGATGATGCCGCCATGCTCGTTCAGCATGCACGTATACAGGGCCTTGCCCGGCGCCTGCAGCTTGTCGACGCTGTTGGCAAGGAGATGGCGCAGGAATTCCCGCGTGCGTTCACCGTGCAGGTCGATGACGGTCATGTGCGAAACGTCGAACATGCCGGCATCCGTGCGTACCGCGTGGTGTTCGCGAATCTGGGACCCATAATGCATAGGCATGTCCCAGCCACCGAAATCGACCATGTGGGCACCCAGCGCGCGATGCGTGGCATTGAGCACAGTCTTGTTGGTCATCGGTGCACACTCCGGATTAAAGCGCAATTATCGCGGGGCCCGTGCGACAAGCCAAGTGAGCGCACAGAGGACGCTTCAGGCGGCGCTCAATCGGTGTGTCCGGCGCCACCCAGCAACGGCAACAGGTAGGCGTCCACTTGACCGGCCAGGTCCTCCGCACGCTGGCCACCGCCAGCACGCAGGTGGACCTCGGCCGCGTCTGGTGCCTCGTAGGGCGCGCTGACGCCGGTGAAGTTGGGGATCTCGCCGGCCCGGGCCTTTTGATACAGACCCTTGGCATCGCGCCGCTCGCATTCGGCCAGCGGCGTGTCGACGAAGACCTCGACGAATTCACCGGTATCGAACAGCTCGCGCGCCGAACGTCGCTCGCTGCGGTAAGGCGAGATAGCACTGACCAGGACGACGAGGCCAGCGTCCACCATCAGGTGCGCGACTTCGGCAATACGACGGATGTTCTCCACCCGCGCCTCGGGCGTGAAGCCAAGATCGCGATTGATGCCGTGGCGGACGTTGTCGCCGTCGAGTAGATAGGTGTGATAGCCCAACGCGTGCAGGCGTCGCTCGAGCAGATTCGCAATCGTCGACTTGCCCGCCCCGGAGAGGCCCGTGAACCACACGCACAAGGGACGTTGGCCCTTGCTCTGGCCGCGCACCGCCTTGTCGATGTCGACGTGTTGCCAATGCACGTTGCTCGACCTGCCCAGGGCGAAATCCAGCATGCCGCAGGCGACCGTGGCGTTACTCTGGCGGTCGATCAGGATGAAGCCGCCGAGCGTCTGGTTGACCACGTAGGGTTCGTAGGCAATCGCATCATCCAGGCCAACCGTGCAGTAGCCGACTTCATTCAGCGCCAGATGCCGTGCCGCCAACTGCGCCTGGGTGTCGACATCCACCTTGTACTTGATCGACATCACCTGCGCATTCACCGTGCGCGTGCCGATCTTCAACACGTAGGTGCGATTGGGCAGCAGCGGCGCGTCCCCCAGCCACACCACATGGCAGGTGAATTGATCGGCGACGGGTGCCGGATGCGCGGCATCGGCAATGAGGTCGCCACGGCTGATGTCCAGCTCGCGATCGAGGCAGAGCGTGATCGCCTGGCCCTGGTCGGCATGTGCAAGATCGCCGTCCTGGGTCACGATGCGCTGCACGTGGGCGCGATGCACACCCGGCTGCACGATGATCTCCGTGCCCACTGCCACGCTGCCGCCCGCCACCGTGCCGGCATAGCCGCGAAACGACTGGTCGGGACGGTTCACCCATTGCACGGGCATGCGGAACTCGGCCGCGGTCCTTGGCGCCGCATCGATCGTCTCAAGGAGCTCGAGCAGGTTCGGCCCCGTGTACCAGGCCATGCGCGGCGCGCGCGCGCCAACGTTGTCCCCGCCCAGGGCTGAGACCGGCAAGCAATGCACGTCGGTCATCCCCAGGCTCTTGGCCAACGCACGATAGGCCTCGGCAATCGGTGCGTAGGCCTCCTCCTGGTAGCCGACCAGGTCCATCTTGTTGACCGCCAGCACCACGTGCCGGATGCCGAGCAGGCAACATATATATGTATGCCGCCGGGTCTGCGCCAGCAGGCCCTTGCGGGCGTCCACCAGCACCACCGCCAGCTCGGCGTTGGAAGCACCCGTCGCCATGTTGCGGGTGTACTGCTCGTGCCCTGGACAATCGGCGACGATGAAGTTGCGCCGCGCGCTGTGGAAATACCGGTAGGCGACATCGATGGTGATGCCCTGCTCGCGCTCGGCATCCAGGCCGTCGGTGAGCAGCGAAAAATCCAGTACGTCCCCCGCATCGGCGTGCAGGCGCCGGCTGTCGCGCACCAGTGCGGCGATCTGGTCCTCGGGCAGCATGCCCGCGTCGTACAGCAGCCGCCCGAGCAGGGTGCTCTTGCCGTCGTCCACGCTGCCGCAGGTGATGAACCGCAGCAGGCCAAGGTTTGCCGTCTCCGCCTGCGCCATCAGAAATAACCTTCCCGTTTCTTGCGCTCCATCGACGCGGTCGGATCCTGGTCGATCACCCGGCCCTGGCGCTCGGACGTACGCGAGGCAAGCATCTCGTCGATGATCTTGTCCAGCGTGTCGGCGTGCGACTCCACCGCGCCGGTCAGGGGATAGCAGCCCAGGGTGCGGAAACGCACCTCGCGCATCTGCGCCTGCTCCCCCGGACGGAACTGGAAGCGGTCGTCGTCCACCATGATCAGCGCGCCGTCCCGTTCCACGATCGGGCGTGGCTTGGCGAAATACAGCGGCACCAGGGGGATCGACTCCCGGCGGATGTACAGCCAGATGTCCAGCTCGGTCCAGTTCGACAGCGGGAAGACCCGCACCTTCTCGCCCTGGCGCAGCCGGGTGTTGTAGGTGTGCCAGAACTCGGGCCGCTGGTGCTTGGGATCCCAGCGATGTTGCGCATTGCGAAAGGAAAACACCCGCTCCTTGGCGCGCGACTTTTCCTCATCGCGGCGCGCCCCGCCGATCGCTGCATCGAACGCATACTTGTCCAGGGCCTGCTTCAGGGCCTGGGTCTTCATAATGTCCGTGTGCACCGTGGCACCGTGGGTAAACGGCGAAACGCCCTGGCGCACACCGTCCTGGTTGGTGTACACGAGCACCTGCACCCCGCCCTCGGCGGCGAGGTGGTCGCGGAACGCGATCATCTCGCGGAACTTCCACGTCGTGTCGATGTGCAGCAGCGGCATCGGCGGCTTGGCCGGGTAAAACGCCTTGCGCAACAGGTGCAGCAGCACCGACGAATCCTTGCCGATCGAATACAGCATCACCGCCTTCTGGTAGGCAGCCTGTACCTCCCGGAAAATCTGGATCGCCTCGGCCTCCAGGTCGTCGAGGTGGGAACGTGCAGCGGTTTGGCTCATGTCGATGGGTTCATCCTGGTTGCGCAAGCCGTATGGCCCGAAAAACGACCGTGCGTGCTGCGCAATCGGAGCATTTTACACACCGCATCACGCCCGGCCGACCGCCCGCTCAAGCCAACACCGGATAGGCCGGGGCGAGGTCCAGCGTGGCGGCGCATACGGCTGCCAGTTCCAGCAGACGCAAGTCGGAGCCGCGCGCGCCGACCAACTGCAGGCCGACCGGCAGGCCATCCGGCAGCGTACCCATCGGCAAGCTCACCGCAGGGCAGCCGGCCAGGCTGGCAAAACTGGTGAGGTCGGCCTGCGAGTCCGGTACCGGACCAGCCAGCGGGAAGGCAGCTTGCGGCGTGGTCGGCAATACCAGCACGTCGACCTGGCAGAACAGCCGGCGCATTTTCAGGATCGCGGCGTCCAGCACGCGGTCGGCCAGCGCATAGTCCGCCGCGCTCTTGCGCGCGGCATAGCCCAGCATGCTGCGGAAGCGCGGCGACACCGGATGGCGCGTATCTGCCAGGTCGGGCGCAAAGGTATCGAGCATTTCCGCTTCCATCAGCAACAGGCCGGACCGCCGGGCGCGCGCAAAATCCCAATCGCTGAAATCGACCATGCGCCGTTCGCCGAGCGCGTGCGGCAGGCGCTGCAATGCCTGCTCGAACAGGTCGGCCACCTCGGCCTTGACGCCAATCGCCGCCAGATCCGGCAGCACGCCGGAACGCAGATTCCCCGGCTCCCAGTCGGGCAGCGCGAACGCTACGCGGCGCCGGCGTGAGCGTGCATCGTCGGCGTCGTAGCCAGCCAGCACCTGGAGCAGGACGGTGAGGTCCTCGGCGCTGCGCGCGAGCAGGCCCACCGTATCCAGCCGGCGCGCCGCCGGCACCATGCCGCGCGTGGAGATCTCGCCATGCGTCGGCTTGAGCGCATAGACGCCGCAATAGCTGGCCGGGATGCGGATCGAGCCCAGGCTGTCCGAGCCGACGGCGGCAACCGCCAGCCCGGCGGCCACCGCAGCAGCCGCGCCGCCGGATGAACCGCCGGCGGTATAACCGTGCCGATGCGGATTGTGTGTCGGCCCAAAATGCGCGTTGTCGGTGGTGGCGCCGAGCGCACCCTCGTCCATGTTGGTCTTGCCGACCAGCACTGCCCCCGAAGCGCGCAAGCGGGCGACCACGTGGGCATCGCTGTCCACCGGCTGCTCGCGGCCCGGCAGCCCGGCGCGGGTGGGCCAGCCAGCCACGTCGAGGTTGTCCTTCAAGGCCAGGGGAATGCCGTCGAGGCGGCCGATGACGCCATCGTGACGCCGGCGGTCCGCCATTTGCGCCTGATCCTGGAGCAGGCCCGAACGCAGGTCGACATAGGCGTTGAGCTGCGGATTAAGGCGCTCGATGGCCGCCTGATAAGCGTCAGTCAGGGCCTGGGGCTGCACGCGACCGACCGCCAGCCAGTGCAGCAACTGGCACAAACTGGCGCCACGCAGTTCGAGATCGGCAATCGGCTGCTGCGAATTCATGGGCACACCTTGACGGGCGAAGGCCGATTATCGCCACGCATCAGCGGGTGATTGCAAGCACCTCCGGGTCGGGATGTGTCTAGCCGGCCTGTCATGGCTGCCAGCATCCGCCCGGCAATCGTCGCCGCCAACCCGCATCCGGCGGAACCACCTGCAGGCACGGCAGCCCCGCGCTGCCTGTGGATTTGCCGCATGCACCGCAAAACCGGACAATGCCCTAGGACTTGGCCGGGGCCGGCAGCGACACGTGCACTGTCGGCGTAGCGCCCTGCCTGCCGCCAGGTCCCGCTGGCGCACGGAGACTGTCATGAGCGACGAACGCGAATCGATGGAGTACGACGTGGTGGTGGTCGGCGCCGGCCCGGCTGGGCTGGCCTGCGCGATCCGCCTCAAGCAGCTCAAGCCCGAGACCAGCGTCTGCGTCATTGAGAAATCCTCGACCATCGGCGCGCATATCCTCTCTGGCGCGGTGATCGAGCCCGAACCGCTCGATGCGCTGCTTCCCGGTTGGCGCCAAAACCCGCCGCCCATCTGCATACCGGCCGGCACCGACGAGTTCTACCTGCTCAGCAAGACCGGCAAGCACAAGTTGCCGAAACCACCCGGCATGCGCAACCATGGCAACTTCATCGTCTCCCTCGGCGCGCTATGCGCCTGGCTGGCGCCGCAGGCCGAGGCGCTGGGCGTGGACGTGTTTCCCGGTTTCGCCGCCGCCGATATTCTGTATGACGACGGTGGCGCGGTCGCCGGCATCCGCATCGGCGACATGGGCGTGGCCAGGGACGGTTCGCACAAGGCCAACTACACCCAGGGCGTCGACATCCGGGCCAAGGTCAGCGTGATCGCCGAGGGCGCGCGTGGCAGCCTGACCAAGGTGCTGGTGCAGCGCTTCAAGCTCGACGCGCACAGCGACCCGCAGGGCTATTCCATTGGCATCAAGGAACTTTGGCAGGTGCCGGCCGGGCGCGTGACGCCGGGCAAGATCGTGCACAGCTTCGGTTGGCCAGCCGACACGCGCACCTACGGTGGCGGCTTCGTGTACCACCTGGACGGCGACCGCCTCGCGCTGGGCTACGTCAGCGGCCTGGACTACAGCGATCCCAAGTACAAGCCATGGGAAGCGTTCCAGCAGTGGAAACACCACCCACTGATCAAGCCGCTGCTTGACGGCGGCGAGATCCTCTCTGCCGGCGCGCGCGCGATGGCGACCGGCGGCTACCAGTCCATGCCGAAAGTGGAGATGCCGGGCGCATTGTTGATCGGTGACACCGCGGGCCTGCTCAACGTGCCGAAGATCAAGGGCACGCACCAGGCGATCCGCAGCGGCATGCTCGCCGCCGAGCACCTGGCGCAGCAGCTCGACAGCGCCGGTTTCGACGCGAAGCTGCGCGCCTCGCCAGTGATGGCCGAGCTGAAGCGGGTGCGTAACGTCAAGCCCGGCTTCAAGAAGGGTCTGTGGTTCGGCCTGCTCAACGCCAGTTGGGAAACCGCCACCGCCGGCTTGTCGCCGTGGACGCTAAAGAACACCGCGGACTTCGCCAGCCTGCACAAGATTGGCGAGTACACCCCACCCAAGCGCGATTACGTGCAACGCACCCTGCCACCGCGCGATCGCCTGGCCAGCGTGTACTTTGCCGCGACCGAGTACGACGAGGACCAGCCCGTGCACCTGGTACTCACCGATCCCTCCATCTGCATCGACCGGTGCAAGGAAGAGTACGACAACCCCTGCACGCGCTACTGCCCCGCGAACGTCTACGAGATGGTCGAAGACGTGATGCCTGATGGCAGCACTCGGCCGCGACTGCAGATCAACGCTGCAAACTGCGTGCACTGCAAGACCTGTGACATCAAGGATCCGTACGAGAACATCACTTGGGTCACACCGGAGGGTGGTTCCGGGCCGAACTACCAGAACTTGTGAACCTCCCGGGGTAGTCCGCTGATCGGCAATCTTCCATGGCGCGCCAAGCGCCTTAAATACGCCCTGCAGCGCGTACGCGGCAGCGTGGCCCTGCGCGGCTGGCGCGGAACATGGGCGCGCATCAGGCAGGAGTTCCAGGCTCGCCCTGCCATTGACAACGAACTTGCGCTGTTGCCGCTGGACGCGGCTCCCGCCCCGTTCACGCTGCCCACGTCGGCGACACCCCTGGTGTCCATCGTCATTCCGGCCTACGGCAAATTGCCCTACACCCTGGCCTGCCTGCGCTCCGTGGCGCAGCACGGCGCACAGGCTTCGTTCGAGGTCATCGTGGTCGATGACGCGTCACCGGACGGGAGCGCGGCAGCCCTGGAGCGTATCGGGGGCCTACGCCTGCTGCGCAACCCGCACAACCTCGGCTTCGTCGGCAGCTGCAATGCCGGTGCCGCAGCGGCCCGCGGCGAGTTCCTGCTGTTCCTCAACAACGACACCCAGGTCAGCAGCGGCTGGCTTGACGCACTGCTGCGTTGCTTCACCGAGCGTCCCGACTGCGGAATCGCCGGCAGTCGCCTGGTATATCCGGACGGCCGTCTGCAGGAAGCCGGCGGCATCGTGTTTGCTGATGGCAGTTGCTGGAACTATGGACGTTTCGAGTCGCGGGACGCGCCCGCCTTCGGCTACCGGCGCCAGGTCGACTACGCCAGCGGCGCCGCGCTGCTGATCCGCAGCGCGCTGTTCCGTCAACTGGATGGCTTCGACGAGCGCTACGCGCCAGGCTATTACGAGGACACCGACCTCGCCTTCGCGGTGCGGCTGCTCGGCCTCAACGTGTACTACGAACCGGCGAGCCTGGTCGTGCACTGCGAAGGCATCAGCGCCGGCACTGATCCCGCCCGCGGCATGAAGCGCCACCAGGCAACGAACCAGGCCAAGTTCACCGGCAAGTGGAGGGCGGAGCTGGCGGCACAGCCGCCGCCAGGCACCGCACTCGATCAAGCCATCCGCTGGCGTTCCCGCGGCCGGGTACTCGTGGTGGACACCACCATGCCGGACCCGGCGCGCGACTCGGGCTCCGTGCGCCTGTGCGCGATCCTGCACCTGCTCGATGCGCAAGGCTGGAGCGTGAGCTTTGCGCCCGATGACGGCCGCGCCCAGCCTGGTGGAGTCGCGTTGCTCGGCGCGCTTGGCTGCGAGTCGCTCGGAGGCGCAGCGCTCAAGGACCTGCCGGCCTGGCTGCGCGACCATGGTCATGAGTTGCACGCGGTCATGCTGTGCCGGCACACGGTGGCTGGGCAATACGTCGCCCTGGTGCGTCGCCACGCGCCGCAGGCCAGGCTGCTGTTCGACACCGTCGACCTGCACTTCCTGCGCGAACACCGCGCCGCCAGACTGCGCGCCAACGCCGCCATGATCCGCCAGGCCCGAACCTCGCGACACAGCGAAATGGCGCTGATCGAGCGCTGCGACGTCACCCTGGTGGTCAGCCCGTACGAGCGCAAACTACTGGCCCAACTCGCACCTCAAGCGAAGGTGGAGCTGCTGTCCAACATCCAGCAAGTCCACGGCAGCCGGCACGGCCACGACCAGCGCACGGATTTGCTCTTCATTGGCGGTTACGGCCACCCGCCCAACGCCGACGCCATCCGCTGGATGGCCCATGACATCCTGCCAGCCCTGCGCAAGGCCCTGCCGGACATCAAGCTGCATGTGTTTGGCGACATCCCCGATGGCGCGCGACGCGGTCTGGCCACACCGGGGCTTGAACTCCATGGCCGCGTCGCGGACCTCACGCCTTGGATGGACAGCTGCCTGGCCTCGCTGGCACCGCTGCGCTTTGGCGCCGGCGTCAAGGGCAAGATCAATACGGCCATGAGCTACGGCGTGCCGGTGATCGCCACCACCATCGCCGTGGAAGGCATGCAATTGCGCCACGGGAGCGACGTGCTGGTGGCCAACACCCCGGCTGCCTGCGTCAGCGCGGTCCTGCGGCTGCAGAGCGATGCTGCCCTGTGGCAACGCCTGTCCGCCGGCGGCATGGAAAACGTGCGGCAATATTTCTCGCCCGCCGCCGCCGATGCCACACTGCGCCGCATCCTGCATTGACCATGGCCGAGGCAGCCACGATGCTCCAGACACTCCACGTCGCCGGCTGACATGTCCGCCCGCATCCTTGCCCAACGCTGCCTGTTTCACGCCCTGCGCCTCGGCTTTCGGCTGGCGCCCCTGTCGACGGCGACGCGCGACCGCCTCCGCCAGCGTTTTCTGGAACGCCACGGCGGCCTGGTTCCTTCCGGGCCACGCGGCCAGGCGCCGGCAACCACGCAACGCGCCCACCGGCCACGCATCCGCGCCGGTGGCCGCGCCATCGGCTGGATGCCGCCCTGCCCCGGCACGCTGCCCCCCTTCCTGCCGGCCACACTGGTGGCGTTTTATCTGCCGCAGTTTCACCCGATAACGGAGAACGACGCGTGGTGGGGTCGGGGCTTCACCGAGTGGTGCAACGTGACGCGTGCCTTGCCGCAATTCGAGGGCCACGTGCAACCGCGCCTGAGCGCGGATCTGGGCTTCTACGACCTGCGCCAGCCCGACGTGATGCGTGAACAAATGCGGCTGGCGCGTGAACACGGCATCGGCGCGTTCTGCAGCTATTTCTACTGGTTTGCCGGCAAGACGCTGCTGGAAACACCGATGCAGCAATGGCTGGCCGACCCCACACTCGACCTGCCGCTATGCCTGTGCTGGGCCAACGAAAACTGGTCAAGGCGCTGGGATGGCCGCGCCCAGGACATCCTGATCGGACAAAAGCACAGCGCGGAGGACGACCTGGCATTCATAGCGCACATTGCGCGTTATTTGGCCGACTCGCGCTATGTGCGCGTGGAAGGCAAACCGCTGCTGCTCGTCTACCGGCCAGGCCTGTTGCCCGACGCCAGGGCAACGACGCAGCGCTGGCGCACTTGGTGCCGCGAGCACGGCATCGGCGAGATCCAACTCGCCTACGTGCAGAGTTTCGATCGTGTCGATCCGCGTGACATCGGCTTCGATGCGGCGGTCGGGTTTCCACCCAACAACACCACGTTGGCACCAATCACCGGACGACAACGACTGCTCAATCCCGACTACCAAGGTGACGTGTTCGATTGGCGCGAACTCGCGCAGCAGGTGATCGAGCAACCCGATCCGCCCTACCCTTGCTATCCCTGCGTCAATCCTGGCTGGGACAACGAGCCACGCCGCAGCGGCAGTGGCCGTGTGTTTCTCCACGCCGCGCCGCGTCGCTATCGCGACTGGCTGCGCCATGCCATTGCTGTGGCAACGCGGCGTGTCCCGGCACAGCCGCTGGTCTTCATCAACGCCTGGAACGAATGGGCCGAAGGTGCCGTGCTGGAACCCGACACGCGGCTCGGCCACGCCTGGCTGCGCGCGACTCGCGAAGCACTGCAGCCCGCCCCTGCGGCACGAGCGGACATGCGACCCTGTGCGGTGCTGCACGTCTGGTATCCCGAACTGCTGGATGAACTGGCCGCCGCGCTGCGCGCCAGCGGCATCGCCTGGCGCGTCGTCATCACCACCGCGTTCGAGCGCGAAGCCGACGTGCGCCGGCGCGCCGCCATGCTGAAGCTCGATGCCGAGATCGAGGTGTTCGAGAACCGCGGCCGCGACATCCTCCCGTTCCTGCATGTCGCCAACCGGCTGCTTGACGAGGGCGTGGCCACCGTACTCAAGCTGCACACGAAACGGTCCATCCACCGGCAGGATGGCGAACTATGGCGTCGCGATCTCCTCGACAAGCTCCTGTCACCACGGCGTGCGCAGCGGATCCTTGCCGCGCTGGACTCCGACCCGAAGCTTGGCCTGGTGGGTGCCGAGGGCCACCTGCAGCCGATCAGCTATTACTGGGGGGCGAATCACGACACCGTCGCCTACCTGTGCACGCGCCTCGGCATTGCGCCGGCACAAGTCGAACGCGACCGCTTCGTCGCCGGCAGCATGTTTTGGGCCAAGCTCAGCGGCTTGCGCCCGCTGTTGGATGCGCATCTGGGCGAAGACGAATTCGAGCCCGAACAGGGGCAGCTTGACGGCACGCTCGCGCATGGCATCGAGCGCGTATTCGCGCTCGCCGCAGCGGCTTCCGGTTTCCAGCTCAACGATGCAGCAACAGTTTGCGGGTTGTCACCGACAGCGCCTTCTGTCCCCTATCCATACGCCGCGCGCAACGGCTGATTCGCACCCGACTGGATCAATAGCGTGGGTTTTGGTTTCCTCCCCCGCTTTGGTGAGCCACGCAGCATGGCCGCCGCGGACAAGGGTCCGCACCGCCATGCGTTAGAATGCGCCTTTGCGATCGCAGCTGCCGCGCCAGGCAACGCGCGGCTCAAGGAGACCCATGAAGATACTGGTCGGCTACAAGCGCGTGGTGGACTACAACGTCCGCATCCAGGTCAAGCCCGACGGCAGCGGCGTGGTGACCGACGGCGTCAAGCTCTCCGCCAATCCGTTTGACGACATCGCCCTGGAAGAGGCGCTGCGCCTGCACGAGAGCGGCGTGGCCGACGAAGTGGTGATTGCCGGCATTGGCCCCACGAACCTCGGCGCCCACCTGCGCAACGGCTTAGGCATGGGCGCGGACCGGGCAATCCACGTGGTCAGCGAAGACGCCGTGCAGCCGCTGACCGCCGCGCGCATTTTCCTCAAGCTGATCGAGAAGGAACAGCCGGGCCTGGTCATCCTCGGCAAGCAAGCCATCGACGACGACGCCGGGCAGACCGGACAGATGCTTGCGGCGCTGTGGGACCGACCGCAGGCCACGTTTGCCAGCAAGCTCGAGATTGCCGACGGTAAGGCACGGGTCACGCGTGAAGTCGATGCCGGACTGGAAGTCATCGAGGTCGACCTGCCCGCCGTCGTCACCACCGATCTGCGCTTGAACGAGCCGCGCTTCATCAAGCTCACCGGCATCATGAAGGCCAAGTCCAAGCCACTCGAAGTCATCGAGCTGGCCAGCCTTGGCGTCGCCTCCGGCGACCATTTGAAAAATACCCACTACGCGCCGCCACCCAGGCGCAGCAAAGGCGTAATGGTGAAAGACGCAGCCGAACTGGTGGCCGCGCTCAAGCAGAAGGGTTTGCTGTAGCCGACCCTGCCTGCACGGAAATAGAGACCTTCGGAGACAACCATGGGCAAGATCCTCGTCATTGCTGAACATCAGGACGGCAAGCTCAATGCCGCGACCGCACGCACCGTGAGCGCGGCCAGCGCGGTGCGGGCCGAAGCCATCGACGTGCTGGTACTCGCCGATGCACCCGATGCCGTCGCCGCCGAAGCCGCGAAGATCGAGGGCGTCGTCCGCGTGCTCACCGTGGCCCGGGCCGAAAACGCCCACCCGCTGGCCGCGATCCTGGCGCCGCAAATTGCCAAGGCCGCGGGCGGCTACAGCCACGTGTTCCTGCCCTCCACCACGTTTGGCAAGGACGTCGCGCCGCGCGTCGCCGCCCTGCTCGGTGTGGCCCAGGTGAGCGAGCTGATGAGCGTGGAATCAGCCCATGTCTTCAAGCGCCCGATGTACGCCGGCAACGCGATCGTCACGGTCGAGGCCGACTCCGCACGGACCGTGGTGGCCACCGTGCGCGCTGCGTCCTGGCCAGCCGCCGCGCAAGGCACCGCAAGCGCGCCGGTGGAAGCCGTGAGTCTCGAGGTCGCGCTGCCCACGCACACGCGCTTCGTCGAACTCAAGCAGGCGCGCAGTGACCGCCCAGACCTGCAGAGCGCGCGTCGGGTCGTGTCCGGCGGTCGCGGCGTCGGCTCCAAGGGAAATTTCGACATCATCTACAAGTTTGCCGACAAGCTCGGTGCGGCCGTCGGCGCCTCCCGTGCGGCAGTCGACGCCGGCTACTGCCCGAACGAGATGCAGGTCGGCCAGACCGGCAAGATCATCGCCCCCGAGCTGTACATGGCGATCGGCATTTCCGGCGCGATCCAGCATCTGACCGGCATCAAGGACGCCGGCACCATCGTGGCGATCAACAAGGATGCCGAGGCACCGATCTTCGAAGTCGCCGATTTTGGCCTGGTTGGCGACCTGTTCAAGCTCATCCCGGAGCTGGAACAGGCGCTCGGTTAGACCCGGGCTGACGTGGGCGCCCAGCGCCGACCATCGAACAAGGCCTCGGGGCACCGGCGCGCCATTCTACGCGCGTCGCCTTGCAGCTCCGCTGGCACCGGCGATATTCCCATTGATCCCCAAGGCGCGCTACCATCACCAGCCCCGCGGGTGTAGCTCAATGGTAGAGCTGTAGCTTCCCAAGCTACTGACGAGGGTTCGATTCCCTTCACCCGCTCCAGTCCCCGCCGTGGCAGCAGCCGCTGTTCCCATCCGCGCGCCGGTGGGATTACCATCGCCAGCGCGACACCGGGCCCTGTCGGCGACAGCGCCGAATTCGCCGACTCCCCGCAACCTGAACTGCACGAGCCGCCCTTCCGGCGACACCAGCTGCGCCACGGGATAAATGCATGAAAATCGCGATACTTTCGCGTAATGCCCGCCTGTACTCGACGCGGCGCCTGGTGGAGGCCGGTCGCGAGCGCGGTCACGTCGTGCGCGTGCTCGACCCCATGAGGTGCTACGCGCGGGTGGCGCCGGGCAGGCTGTCGATGCGCTACCGGAGCAAGCCGTTGCGCGACTTCGATTGCGTGATCCCGCGCATCGGCGCGAGCAGCACGTTCTATGGCACGGCGGTTTTGCGCCAGCTGGAAATGATGGGCGTATATACGCCCAGCCCGGCCGACGCGGTACTGCGGGCGCGGGACAAGCTCGGCTGCCTGCAACGCATGGCCGCCCAAGGCATCGAGGTGCCGACGACGGTGTTTGGCGACAACCCCGACGACACTGCCGACGTACTCGGCTTGATCGGTCCGCCACCCCACGTCATCAAGCTGAACGAAGGCAGCCAGGGGGCTGGCGTCGTGCTGGCGGAGAAGCAGCCCGCCTCACAAAGCGTGGTGGAGGCGTTCCGCGGCCTGGCGGCAAATTTCCTGATCCAGGAGTTCATTCCCGAGGCGCACGGCAGCGACCTGCGTTGCTTCGTGGTCGGGCACAAGGTGGTCGCCGCCATGCAGCGTGACGCCAGCCCTGGTGATTTCCGCGCGAACCTGCATCGGGGGGGCGTGGCCACGCCGGCCACGCTCAGCGCAGCCGAGCGGCGCCTGGCCATCCGCGCCGCCAGTGCCGTCGGCCTGGGCATTGCCGGCATCGACCTGTTGCGCTCGAGGCGCGGCCCCCTGCTGCTCGAAGCGAACGCCTCGCCCGGGCTGGAGGGCATTGAGTCGGCGACGGGCGTGGACGTCGCCGGCAGCATTATCGAGTGGCTGCACGAGCAGGTGCAGCGCCTGCACGCAGGGGAACCGGCGCCGCGCCGCGCGGGCAGCCTGCAGCGCTAGGCGCTTTGGCGCTGGACGCCATCTCCGGCTCCTGGAGACCGAGGTATCGGCGCACCGTGCCGCGGGGCACGCGGCTTGGTAAGCTGGGGCCCTCAGCCATGCGGCTGCGCAGGAGTGACGTATGCGCATACTGGTCATCGAAGACAATACCGACCTCGCCACCAATATCGGCGACTACCTGGAAGACCGCGGCAACGTGGTCGACTTTGCCGGTGATGGCGTCACCGGCCTGCACCTGGCCGTCGTGCACAACTTCGACGTCATCGTGTTGGACTTGACCCTGCCTGGCATGGATGGCCTGGAAGTCGCGCGCAAGCTGCGCCACGAGGCACACAAGCAGACCCCGATCCTGATGCTGACCGCACGTGATGCCCTGGAGCAG
The DNA here is from genome assembly GCF_058781105.1 of Rhodanobacter sp. FW510-R10. Classification (NCBI taxonomy): domain Bacteria; kingdom Pseudomonadati; phylum Pseudomonadota; class Gammaproteobacteria; order Lysobacterales; family Rhodanobacteraceae; genus Rhodanobacter; species Rhodanobacter sp. FW510-R10. The sequence goes on from NZ_JBYSWL010000001.1 coordinate 2,913,316, forward strand.
AAGTTGACTGGTTTCGAGTCCGGCGCCGACGACTACATGACCAAGCCGTTCGCGCTGCAGGAGTTGATGGCGCGACTGGAAGTGCTGGCCCGCCGCGGCAAGGGCCCGCAGAGCCGGGTGCTCAAGGTTGGCGATCTCACATTCAACCTCGACACCCTGACCGTGCACCGCGAAGGCAAGTCCATCCAGCTCAACCCGATCGGGCTCAAGCTGCTGCAGGCGTTGATGGAGGCCAGCCCCTCGGTGGTCACGCGGCAGGACTTGGAGCAGCGCGTGTGGGGCGAGGAATTGCCAGACAGCGATTCGCTGCGCGTACATATCCACGGCCTGCGCGCCGCCATCGACAAGCCGTTCGCCACGCCATTGATCTACACGCGCCACGGTATCGGTTACCGGATGGTGGGGCCGGATGCGCTCCAGGCGTAAGCTGCGGTTTCGCCTGGTCGTTTCCTTCACGCTGTTCGGCCTCGGGCTGAGCGCGCTGTTTGCCGTGGCCGCGCTGAACATCCGCGCCAAGGTGGAGAACCAGCTGGTGGTGTCGGCCCTGCAGCACGACGTCGACCAGGCCGTGGACCAGATCATCGCCCACCCGGACCAGCAGTCGCATTCCGAACTGCTGGAGGCCTGGTTCAAGAGCGAGCGCACCCTGTACAAGATGCCGCTGGCCTGGCAGAACCTGCAAAGCGGCGTGCATGACATCACCGAGACCGATGCCAGCGGCGCGGTGAAGCATTACAAGCTGGCGGTGCGGCGCAAGGGCGGCATCATCGGCTTCGTACGCTATGACGCCGGGCGCGAGGAGCTGGGCAAGCAGCAACTGGTGGTAGCCCTGGTGGCGGCAGTCTGCCTGTTTACCCTGCTGTCACTGGCAATCGGCCTGTGGTTGTCGCGCAAGGTATTGAAGCCGGTGACCGAGCTGGCGAACCGTCTGCGCGACTTCCGCAAGGCCGGCAAGGCCGAACCGCTGGCGCCGCATTTTGCCGACGACGAGGTGGGCGAGCTGGCGCACGCTCTGGACGAATACTCGACGCGGCTCACCGCCATGGTCGAGCATGACCGCGAATTCAACTCCGACGTCAGCCACGAATTGCGCACGCCGCTGGCTGTGATCGCCAGCACCACTGAACTGCTGCAGGGCTCGAGCGACCTGACGCCGAAGCTGAGCGAACGTCTCAAGCGCATCGAGCGTGCCTCGCGCCAGGCCACCGAGCTGATCGAGGCGCTGCTGCTGCTGTCGCGCGCCGAGCGGCGCGGGCCCACCCGCGGCGAGACCACCGAGCTGGCCAAGCTGGCCGCGGACGTGATCGAGAGCCAGCGTCCGCAGATGCGTGGCAAGCCGCTGACGATCGAACTGGTGGTGAAGACCCCGGTGAGCGTCAACGCACCGGCCTCGGTACTCTCGGTGGCGCTGACGAACCTGATTGGCAACGCAATCAAGTACACGCTCGAGGGCAGCGTCCGCGTCGAGGTCGGCAATCATCAGGTAGAGGTGATCGACACCGGCCCGGGCATCAAGCCCGAGGACGCCGAGCGCCTGTTCCAGCGTGGCGTGCGCGGCGAAGGCGTCGGCGGCAGCGGCGCCGGCCTGGGGCTGGCCATCGTGCGCCGGCTCTGCGCGCTCTACGGCTGGCACGTCTCCATGCGCCCACGCGAGGACGCAAACGGCGCCGTGGCCTGCATCAGGTTTGCCTAGGGCGTATACCCTAGTTCAGACCTTCTCCAGCCAGCCCCACTGGTCGCGGGTGCGACCGTCAAACAGGCCAAAGAACAGCTCCTGCAGGCGCCGCGTCACCGGACCGGCCTTGCCCGCACCAACCTGCTTGCCGTCCACCGCCCGAATCGGGGTGATCTCGGCCGCCGTGCCACACATGAACACTTCGTCCGCCAGGTACAGGTATTCGCGTGGCAGGTCGCGTTCGACCACGTCGATGCCGTCGGCACGCGCAAGCTGGCGCAGGCTGTCGCGCGTGATGCCGGCCAGGATGGACGCACTCGCCGGCGCGGTGTGCAGCGCGCCATCGATCACCAGGAACAGGTTCTCCCCCGCCCCTTCGCTGAGCAGGCCTGAGGCGGACAAGGCAATGCCCTCGCCAAAGCCGCGTTCGCGCGCCTCGCGGGCAATGAGCTGGCCGGACAGGTAGTTGCCGCCAGCCTTGGCGCCGGCCGGTATCGTGTTCGGGGCAAAGCGCTGCCAGCTCGACACGCAGGCGGTGATGCCGTTCTCGAGCGCCTCAGGGCCGAGATAGGGACCCATTGGCCAGGCCGCAACGGCAACATCGATCGGCGTGTCTGCCGACAAGCCGAAACCGCCCAGGCCGCGATAGACCAGCGGTCGGATATATGAGGCCGTGAGCCGGTTCCTGGTGATGACCTCACGGGTCGCCTCGGCCAGCTCATCGGCCGAATACGGCAACACCATGTCGTAGATCTTGGCCGAGTTGCAGAGGCGCCGCAGGTGATCGGTCAGGCGGAATATCACCGCACCGCTCGGCGTGGCATAGCTGCGTATCCCCTCGAAGACCGATGAGCCGTAATTGAGCGCGTGCGACATGACGTGCGCCGTCGCGTCCTTCCATGGTTTGATCGAACCGTTATGCCAGACCCAATCGGGATATTGCTGCGCCATGACCTTCCTCCGTATGCCAACGCGCATGATAGCCGCCCGCGCCCACGCGTGACGACCCCGCCTTCACCCAATACGACGCGGCCGCCCCCGGCTTGAGCCCACTCGCGACCGTCCCTCCTGCGCCCGACCACCTCGCGTTCCTGGTGCGAACCCGCTTGCGACCGTGGGCGTCCCTTGTGGCGGGCAGAGGTTCCTGCGTCGGCGGTCATCGGGGCGGCCGGGACCGCGGCGTGCAGCATCCAGCGTGTTCGCTACAATCAGGTGAACCATGCAGGGGAACGCCATGACCGACATCCTGATCGGGCGCAACGACGACGCCAGCGTCTGCCTCGAACCGCGCTACGGCAATCGCCACGGCATGATTGCCGGCGCCACCGGCACCGGCAAATCGGTGTCGCTGATGGTGCTTGCCGAAGGTTTCTCGCGGCTCGGCGTACCCTGCTTCCTGGCCGACGCCAAGGGCGATTTGGCGGGCCTGGCGGTCCCGGCGGCGGAAGCCACTGACAAGCTCAAGGCACGTCTGAAGAAGCTCAGGCTCGACGACTGGAAGCCGCAGGCCAATCCGGTCGTGTTCTGGGATCTCTACGGCAAATTGGGCCATCCGGTGCGCAGCACCATCAGTGAGATGGGTCCTGCCCTGCTCGGTCGTGTGCTGCAGCTCAACGACACCCAGCAAGGCGTCCTCGAGGTGGTGTTCAAGTTGACCGACGAACAAGGTTGGCTGCTGCTGGACCTGCCGGACCTGCGTGCCCTGCTGGCCTACGCAGCGGAAAATGCCAAGGAGATTTCCAGTCGCTACGGCCTCATCAGCAACGCCAGTATCGCCGCCATCCAGCGTGCCCTGCTGCAACTGGAAAACGACGGGGCCCACCAGTTCTTCGGCGAGCCCGCACTCGAACTCACCGACCTGATGCGCCAGGACATGAGCGGCCGCGGCGTCATCAACGTGCTCGCCGCCGACCAGCTGATCCTGAAGCCGCGGCTGTATTCGACCTTCCTGCTGTGGCTGCTGTCCGAACTGTTCGAGCAGTTGCCCGAGGTAGGCGACCTCGACCAGCCGAAACTGGTGTTCTTCTTCGACGAGGCGCACCTGCTCTTCGATGACGCGCCACCAGCGCTGCAACAGCGCGTCGAGCAGGTCGTGCGGCTGATACGCTCCAAGGGCGTTGGCGTGTATTTCTGTTCGCAAAATCCCGACGATGTCCCTGACGTCATCCTGGGCCAGCTTGGCAACCGCATCCAGCATGCACTGCGCGCCTTCACCCCGCGCGACCAGAAGGCGGTGAAGGCAGCCGCGGAAACCTTCGTCGTCAACCCGAAGCTCGACGTCGCCACCGCGATTACCAAGCTTGCCGTCGGCGAGGCACTGGCTTCGACCCTGGGCGATGGCGGCGTACCGGCGCCCGTGCAGCAAGTCCTCGTGACCACGCCTTGCTGCCGCATCGGCGCGATCACCGATGCCGAGCGTGCGACCGTCCGTTCACGCTCGCCGGTCGGGGCGAAATACGACAACGCGATCAACCGTGAATCCGCTGCGGAGATCCTCGCCGCCCGCGCCGACGCCAAGGCCGCGCCGTCCGCCCCAGCCCCGCGCCCGGGCAACGGCCGCGGCAAGGCCCCGTCCAGCGAAGTCCCTGCCACCACTGCCGGTCCCGCCTGGGGCGGCGCCGCGCACGACCTGTTGTTCGGCACCAGCCGCCGGCAAGGCATGGTCGAAACCATGGGCAAGCAGGTGATGCGCACCATGGGCAATCAGATCGGCCGCCAGATCCTGCGTGGCGTCCTCGGTGGCATCCTGGGCGGCAAGCGCTGAGGGCATTCCATCAATGCGACACGATAACCCTGTAGACCAAATCACCATCTACCCGACTGGCACGTTCACCCCGATGATCGCCACCTCCACGATTCAATAAATTGCCACCGACATCATTTTCGCCTACCGACGACGGACTACGGACGCTGCAGCACGAGGTTCAGCGCTCGCTGGGACGTTGCCTGTTGCGCCTGCAACAGTACGAAAAGTTGATGAAGGGCATCGTGGCCCACCACGAAATCTCGGCCGCTGGATCACCGTTGGCGTCGGACCAAGAGCAACGTATCGCGGATGCAGCCAGCAAAACGCTGGGGACCTTGGTCGGCACACTTCTGGGTTCGTATGTCACTACCGACGCGATGGAGAATACTTCCGAGCGTGATGCACGCGACGACATCATGTCGTTCAAGATGAAGGTGAACCTGCACACGTCAATCGAGGATTACGACAGAATACAAAGCGATCTGAAGGATCTGGTGCTGCTGCGAAACAACCTGGTACACCACTTCATCGATCAGCACGATCTTTGGAGCCTGGATGGGTGCCGTACCGCCCGCGACACGCTGACGGCCACCTACAGCCGCATCGACGAGCACTTCGAACAATTGCGGAGTTGGGCCGAGCACATGGATCAGGCCCGACGGCTGGCGGCGGAGTTTTGCCAGTCCGATACATTTCACGACCTCGTAATCCACGGTATCGCGCCGGACGGTTCGGTAGATTGGGCTGCCGCAGGGATCGTACGCACGTTGCGCGAAGCCGCCGCTGAACTGGCCGTCGACGGCTGGACGCCGGTCGACGCTGCGGGACGGTGGGTCGCGGAGCGACACCCAGATCACCTGCCCGCCAAGTATGGTTGCAGCAGCTGGTGGCAGGTCATCCACGAATCGCGCCTGTTCAAGCTTCGATATCGTGATGTGGACGGCCAGAGCGTTGCTTGGTATCGGGCCAAACACACTCAGCGAAAATCGCTTCAGTGACGATAGGCGTCAGCCATGAACGACACCGAGATTGATTCCGCGCTGCAGGCCGAGTACTTCCACCTGCAGACAGTCATCGAGGACTTCGACTCCAAGGCCATCGGCATCAAGGCCTGGAGCATCAGTTTCAGTCTGGCGGCCATCGTCGGGGCGTTTGCCGGCAAATCGAGCCTGGTGCTGTTCGTGGCGTTCATCAGCACCCTGCTGTTCTGGCTGCTCGAAGCGATATGGAAGTCCTTTCAGCTTGGTTACTACGAGCGTTCCGCGACCATCGAGCGGCACTTCAATGGCGAACAGACACTGGACGCTCCCTTCCAGATCGGCAATGCCTGGTTCCGGCACTGGCATGCCGGCGGCAGCCGTGCCTGGGCGAAGCTGCTGCTGTGGCCACACGTGGCCTTGCCACATGCGGTCGTGGCGCTCATCGGCGGGCTGCTGTTCCTGCTTTCCGTGCTCGGCAAGCTAGGCCAGTGAAGTCCACAACCTTGTGCCCGACACCCGCAACCCGCCATTGGCTGCACCGCACCAGCCTGCTGCTGTTGCTCGCGCTGCTCGGTGCCTGCGCCCATGCGCCACCGCGCAATCCGCTGGCCACCTGGGTGCCATCGCCCAACTACGACACACGCCGGGCGGTGCTGATCGTGCTGCACTACACCGAGCAGCAGTCCGTGCAGGAAAGCCTGGACACCCTGCGCACGCGCAACAGCGGCGGCCCGGTGAGCACGCATTACCTGATTGGCCGAGATGGCCATATCTACCAGCTGGTCGCCGACCAGATGCGCGCCTGGCAGGCCGGTCCGGGGCGCTGGGGCACCATCACCGACCTCAACTCCGCATCCATCGGCATCGAACTGGACAACGACGGCCACTCGCCGTTCGCCGCACCGCAGATCGCCAGCCTGGTCACCCTGCTTGGCGACCTCACCACGCGCCTGAATATTCCGCCGACGCAGATCATCGGCCACGAGGATCTCGCGCCCACGCGCAAGATCGACCCCGGCCCGTACTTCCCATGGGCGCAACTCGCCGCTGCCGGCTTCGGGCGCTGGCCACAGCCGCCGCTGTGCGATCCGCCCGCCAGCTTCGACCCCTGGATGGCGCTGGCTACGGTTGGCTACCCACTGGATGACCGCCCGGCCGCCGTGCGCGCATTCCATCACCATTTCCGCGCCATGCAGGGCGAGGCTCTGGACGCACAGGACCTACAGATCCTGTACAACCTGGCACAGCAGATCGACGGCGACGGCAATGTCTGCGCCGAACCGCCACCGGCCAGCTAAGCAAAGTCCAGCGCAGTCTCGCGCATCTCGCAATCTGTGCAGGAAAGGCAGACTGACCCCGTTTCCGCGGATCAAGCTGCCGGCGCGCGCCTCAGGTGCCGGTCCAGCAAGTAGCCGAGCGCCCCACCGATGGCGATTGGCAACAAGGCGTAGATCGGCAGGAAGACCAGCGCAAGCGATGCCTGGGCGTCTGCCCTGAGATCCACCTCGTAGTGTCCCCACGCCAGGAAGGCAAAACCAAAGAGGGCGGGCAACACGAGCGATGCCGGACGCCTGTATGCCAGGCTGCAAGCCAGGATTGCGCCCCAGGCGATGGCGTTGAAGCCGCTGACAAACAAGAGCAGGCCAACGCTACCCAGCAGATATTGTCCCATCCAATCCAGGCCGCCCGGCAGTCGCGCCACAAACGGCAAGAGCACGCCAATCACGACAACCACGATCCGCGCGTTGCGCATGCTGGCCGTGTCATGGGTCATGAACGTGCATCCGGTGGGGCGCCAGCATCGTATTTTGATCCTGCATGATCAGCCAGTCGGCGCGAATGCGACGGCGCCGTGCCACGTTCATTCTGCCAGCCACTTGTACATGATCAGGGCGTCGACGTAGCCCATGATCGGATGATGGAATGCCTTTGGCAGGCGGCCGACCGTGGCGAAGCCAAGCCTGGTCCACAGCCTTATCGCGCCTTCGTTGCTGGATGCCACGAAATTGAACTGCATGGCCTGGTAGTCGAGCGCCCGGGCGACCAGTTGGGAGTGCGCGCACATGGCAGTCGCCAGCCCGCGCCCCCGGGCTTCCGCCGCGACCATGTAGCCGCAGTTGCAGACGTGGTCGCCGGGGCCGGCCTGGTTGGTCTTGATGTAGTACGAGCCGAGGACCTCGCCGTTCTCCTCGAACACGTAGGTGTGCCGGGGCGCATCGATCCAGAGCCTGGCGGCCTGCTCCTTGGTGATGTCGCGTGGGTAGGCGTAGGTTTCGCCGGCGGCGGCGATCTCGTGGAAGAACGGCCAGATCCGGTCGAAGTCTTCCCGCGTGGCTACCCGAATGTCCATAGCCTGATCACATCCCAGAAACATGGCATCGAAGCTTAGCCGATGGCTTGCCTGGCGTAGTTTTGCTTAGGAAACAAATGCACTGGATTCCCGCATTCGCGCACTGCTGTCCGGAACGTTTTCGGGAACCCCTGCGCCAAGGCGGCGCTGCTGTCTCTGGGGTCATTCCCGTGGAGTAACCTCCTCGGCGTCATTCCCGCGAAAGCGGGAATCCAGGCCCTTCGACGCCTCCTAGATTCCCGCTTTCGCGGGAATGCGAAGGGGAGAGTTCGGACGGCTTCAGAAGCCACGAGGTTAGGCGTGTATTGGGAGATTTTTGAGTCGAGGTCACGCATTTCGGCTCGTCGGCCTTGCACCACAAGGCTTCTGACGCCAACCCCAGATTTATTCCGGACAGCAGTGCGCGGAAGCGGGAATCCAGTGCCTTGGCTGTCACGGGCACCTAAAGGCACTGGATCCCCGCTTGACCGGCCCTTCGGCCGTTGAAAAGCGCCTCGCGGGGATGACGGTGGAGGGTGAGGTCCCGGCAAGGTGGCAGGGTGAGCCGGTATTTTTTGAGTCGACGTTGCGCGCGACAGACGCCCGGTCTTGCACCGCAACGCCTCCGGCGTCGAGGCACGAATTTATTCCGGACAGCAGTGCGCTTTCGCGGGAATGACGACCTTTGGGGATAACAGCTTGGGGATCGGTCAGAGTGCCCTAGAACGAACGCCCGTCGACAAACTTGCGCTGGACCGACGCCAGCTCGACATCTTCCAGGCAGCGCACGTTCACCGCGGCCATTTCGGTGCCGTTCGACGCGCCGAAGCCGAACGGCGCGCAACCGCAGTTCGGGCAGAAATGGTGCCTGATGACGTGCTTGTTGAAGGTATAGGTGACCAGCGCGGATTCCGGGCTGTACAGCGTGAACTGCGCGCGCGGCACGAACCAGAGCAGATAGCCCTTGCGACTGCAGTGTGAGCAGTTGCACTCCATGGCCTCGTCGAAACTGCCCTCGACCTCGAACCGGATCTGCCCGCAATGGCAACTGCCTTTGTGGCTCATGGGAACCTCCTTCTCTGCTTTCGCCAATCAATGCGGCAGCGGTGACGACCAGCATCACCGCATATAACCCAAGACTGTGCGGGCAAACCGGCCCGATGACCATGTGCCATGAGCTGGTATTCGAGACCAGCCATGTAGCTCCCTGCCTCGTCTACGCCTTGGGCGCCTTGATGTACTCCATGCGCCTGAAGCGCAACGCCGACCAGTCTTCGTCGATGGCGACCTGGCGCACCGTATCGAATCCCAGGCTGCGCATGACGTCCCATCCGGTGTCGCGGTTGAAGTCGCAGTGGTAGCGCCTGGACGCACCTTTCGGGTACGCAAACCAGACCAGGGCGTCGCCCTCGGCCTTGTCAGCAAGGACCTTGGACAAGGCCTCGACCTCGGCCCGTATGGTGACGAAAGCCAACACGAAATGGATGGCTTTCGCGCCCTTCGGATCGTGTAGCACCGACACCTCGTGAAGCGCGTGCAATTCAGGCTCGAAGGACAATGGTGCGTTCACCACCAGGATCTCGCCCTGTTGTTTCAGGTTCAACTTCTTGAACACCGGAGACATGCGCACTCCCGATCAAGGATGCTTGACGTTTGGATCGCACCAGGATGCCGAAACAGGGCCCCGTCGTCATTCCCGCGGAAGCGGGAATCCAATACACACACGATGGCTCCGACAACAACCCTGGATTCCCGCTTCCGCGGGAATGACGAGGAGGATGCATTGGAGCTTCCTTGAAACAGCGGACGGTCGTCAATGGCGAAATTGCCATGATCCAGGACGATCCGCGGAGTTTCAGCATTGATGGGAGCACGACTGTGGAACATCGCCGGTCATCAGAACAGCTCGCCTTGCGGGGTGGGCGGACGCGGCGGGACGAAGCGGGTGGTGTCCAGGCGCAGGTCGCGGGCGCGGTTGAGCCCATGGCGGTGACAGGCGATGCGGAAGCGCTTGCGCAGCAGGTCGGCGAACACGCCCTGGCCGTGCATGCGGGTGGCGAAGTCGCTGTCGTAGTCGCGGCCGCCATTCATCTGCTGCACCAGGCTCATGACGTGCCCGGCGCGCTGTGGCACGTGCAGCGCCAGCCATTCGCGGAACAGGGCCTTCAGCTCGTATGGCAGGCGCACCGTGGTATAGCCGGCCGAACGCGCGCCGGCCGCGGCGGCCTGCTCCAGCACCGCTTCCATGTCGCGGTCGTTCAGGGCGGGAATGATCGGCGCCACCATCACCCCGGCCGGCACGCCGGCGTCGACCAAGGTGCGGATGGCCTGGATGCGCCGATGCGGGGCGCTGGCGCGGGGCTCGAGTTTGGCCGCCAGGCGGTTGTCCAGCGAGTTGACCGACACGAACACCTGCACCAGGCGCTCGCGCGCCATCGGCACCAGGATGTCCAGGTCGCGCTCGACCAGCGCGTTCTTGGTGACGATGGTGCACGGGTGATGACACTCGGCCAGCAGCTCCAGCGCGGCGCGGGTCAAGCGCCAGCGTTTTTCCACCGGCTGGTAGGGATCGGTGTTGCTGCCGATGTTGATCGGGCTGACCACGTAGCTTGGCTTGGCCAGCTCCGCACGCAGCACTTCGGCCAGGTTGGTCTTGGCGCGCAGCCGGGTCTCAAAATCCAGCCCAGGCGACAGGTTGAGATAACCGTGCGACGGCCGCGCGTAGCAATAGATGCAGCCATGCTCGCAGCCGCGGTAGGGGTTGATCGCCTGGCTGAAGCCGATGTCCGGCGAATCGTTGCGACTGATCACGCTGCGCGCACGTTCCTCTGTGACTTCCGTGCGCGGGCGCGGCGCCTCCACGTCCAGCAGCGCGCTTTGCCAGCCGTCGTCCTCGGCGTGATGGCGGGTCGACTCGAAGCGGCCTTCGGGATTGGACGCAGCGCCTCTGCCCTTGATCAGGCGCGTCGCCGGCAAGGCATCCGATGGCGGTGGAGAGACGTCGTCCATGGGCGCAGTGTGCCAAGGCCGCGTCTCAGGTGGAGCGACATCACACCTGTAGAGTGAATACCACGACGCGCCAAGAACAGGTGCGAGCCCGCTGGCGAAAGCATCGCCAGCCAGCGGGCTCCTGCGACCATCCCACCACGACGTGGTTATTTGTCGACGGTCACCGGTTCGTCGGTCAGCTCGGCCTCGATCAGCGCGACCGGGATAACGCCGACATTCCAGACCCGCTTCATCAAGTCGCCCATCACGAACGGACGTCCGGCCTGGTCGTCGTCAAACTGGACACGCGCAATCAGGTGGTCCAGTTGCATCTTGCCGATGATGTAGCTCGGCCCATAGCCCGGCTGGCGCGCGTACAGCAACTGCTCGAAGCCAACCAGCTGGCTCTTGGCATCCGACCAATGGCGTGGTGTCCACTCGCCCTGGAAACGGCCGGCGCGATCGAGATCCCACTCGTTGGACTGCACGTACAGCGAGGCCAGGCCGCGGGCGGCGCGGTTGGCCGCGGCAATCCAGACCAGCTCGCGGCCGTGCGGCACATTGTCGTACAGCCCGGCCTGCATCAGCACTTCTTCCATCGCCGTGGCGAAACCTTCCGAACGCGTGTCGTGGATGTTGAACAAGGACGGCACGCGGCGGATCGGGCTGGCGTTCGGCTCGTATTTCATGCGCGCCAGGTCGATCCAGTGGGTCGAGTGCGACTGCAGCGGCAGCGGGTCGAGCGCGGTCATGAAGGTGAAGAAGTTGCGCTGCTCCGGTGGTGTGTAGACGCCCGCCTGCGCCATGAGCGCCGCGCGCAGCTCGGGCTTGTCGTCCACGAAACCGGTCTTGACCATGAAGTCGAACAGGTAGGTCGCCTTCTCCTGCGCCATCTTGTCGTAGGCGGCCGGGTCGGTGATCTCGCGGATTGGCGGCACATCGCGGTTGCGCAGCTCCTCCAGGCGCAGTGCGCTCAGGCTGCGGTCCAGCTCGCGCCGCATCAACAGCACCTGGGCATCCCAGTCGTAGGGAATGAGCTGGACGTTCTTCGCAAACCAGTTGTAGTTCTCCTTGCCGACCCCGGTTGGACCATTCTTCTTTGGCGCCTCGGCTGCCACCCAGGTAGCGAATTCATCGGTTGCCGCCTTGGCCTTGTGGATGGCCGACAGCAGGCGCGAGCTGGCGCCTTTCATGTTCGCCGGCACCGCACCGTCGAGCGTGCGCATCACCAGCTTGCCTTCGGCGAGCGCTGCCAGCGTGGCGCTCTGCTCCTTGAACGCACGATCGCCAAATTCCCATAAGCCCTTGGCGTTGCCGTCCTTCAGGTTGAGCTTGGCGGCCTGCAGGTTGGCCGGTATGGCCGCCAGCATGGCGGTGAGCTTCTTGTCGTCGGCCGCGCTCAGCGGATATTTGAAATCATAGAGGTCGATCACTGGCTGGGCATTCGGGCCTTCGCGTGCCGGCACGTCGCTCCAATCACTGAATACCGTCTGGTAGAAACTCGGGTCGCGGGCCCAAGGCGTCAGCACGCGAAAATCGAAATCGAGGCCGTTCATCTCGGCCTGGACCAGCTTGTAGTCGATCAAGGCGCCCTTGGGCCAACCCGTAATGTCAATTGCCTTCAGCCGCGCCTGATACCTGGGGAAAGCGGTGCGCTTGGCTGCGATGGCCGCGGGCGAGTAATCCGGCTTGAAGTCGCGTGTGACCGGCACGAGAAACTGGCGCCAGTCCGCAAACAAGGCCGTGAGCTCGGCATAGTTTGCCGGGTAGCTCCCCGGATCCGCCACCGCCGCGGGCTCGCCGGATGGCGCCGCCGGGACCTGCATGGCAGCCGCAGGAGCGACGCATGCGGCAAAGGCCAGGGCGATGCTGCAAGCAAAGGTTTTCATGGGTCTCTCCTGTGGAAACGTGAGCGGCCGCAGCCAGGATGCAATCGCAGAAGGAATGACCGCCCCGCGGGGCTGATCTCCTACAAGTTCCCCAAACGCCGCGGCCCGGCTGCAAAACTTAGCATGCCGCAAGGGCAAATGACGCAGCGTGCACAAACGTTTTTCGCGAGCCCGGCACCCCCTTTCGTTTCCGCGCAAAGTCATTAGACTCCGAGACACGGGCATGCGCCGGCAGACCGCCGGCCCCCGTGGTTCGCTGGAGGGCTTGCATGCAACCCACCGATATCAGCAACCCGCAGTATTTCCACAAGGTCGTCGATTGCCAGTGGGCGTGCCCCGCGCACACCCAGGTTCCACGCTACATCCGCATGATCGCGGCCGGCCGCTTCGACGATGCCTACCTGCTCAACTGGGACTCCAACGTCTTTCCCGGCATCCTCGGGCGCACCTGCGACCGGCCCTGTGAGCCGGCCTGCCGGCGCGGGCGCGTGGAAGATAACAACGGCGGGAAGGCGGAGCCGGTGGCGATCTGCCGACTGAAGCGGGTGGCCGCCGACCACCGCAGCGCCGACATCGAACGACGCATGCGCGAACGCCTGCCCGACCCGGTACCCGGCGCCGAATGTTTCCGCGTGGCCTGCGTGGGCGCCGGGCCATCTGCGCTCACCGTCGCCCGCGATCTGGTGCCGTTGGGCTACCGCGTCACCCTGTTCGAGGCCGATGCCAAGGGCGGCGGCTTCATGCGCACCCAGGTGCCCCGCTTCCGCCTGCCCGAGGCCGTGATCGACGAGGAAGTCGGCTACATCCTGAAGCTGGGCGTCGAGCTGGTCGGCCAGCGCCGGATCGATTCGTTGAAGGCCCTCTTGGCCGAAGGTTTCGATGCCATCTTCGTCGGCTGCGGTGCACCACGCGGGCGCGACCTGCACATCCCCGGCCGCGACGAGGCGGCGCGCCATATCCACGTCGGCATCGAGTGGTTGGCCTCGGTGTATTTCGAGCACATCAAGCGCGTAGGCAAGCGCGTGCTGGTGCTGGGCGGCGGCAACACCGCCATGGACTGTTGCCGCAGCGCCCGCCGCCTGGGTGGCGAGGAAGTCAGCGTAGTCGTGCGCTCGGGCTACGAGGAGATGAAGGCCAGCCCGTGGGAGAAGGAGGACGCCGAGCACGAAGGCGTCAAGATCCTCAACTGGCTGAACCCGAAGGCCTTCGTGCACGAAGACGGCAAACTGACCGGCATGTGGTTCACGCCCATGCATGCCACGGTGGACGCCAACGGCAAGCGCAAGCTGGTGCCGACCGGCGAGCCTGACCGGCTGATCGAGTGCGACGAGGTGCTGATCGCGGTGGGCCAGGAAAACGCCTTCCCGTGGATCGAGCGCGACCTCGGCATGGCCTTCGACGAATGGGGCATGCCGGTGCTCGACGAGCTGACCATGCAGTCGTCCCTGCCCCGGGTGTTCTTTGGCGGCGATGCGGCCTTCGGGCCCAAGAACATCATCTGGGCGGTCGAGCACGGCCATCAGGCCGCGGTCTCCATCCACAACCTGCTGCAGCGCCAGGACGTACGCCAGCGGCCGCCGCCGCTGACCAACCTCGTGTCGCAGAAGATGGGCATCCACGAGTGGAGCTACGACAACGACATCTCCCCCGACGAGCGCTACGTGGTGCCGTGGGCGCCCAAAGAGCTGACGCTCAGCAACATCCATCAGGAAGTCGAACTTGGTTTCGACCTGCAGACCGCGTGGAAGGAAGCCCAACGCTGCCTCAACTGTGACGTGCAGACCGTGTTCACCAAGGACATCTGCATCGAGTGCGATGCCTGCGTGGACGCCTGCCCGATGGATTGCATCACATTTACCGCCGACGGCCCGGAGCTGGAGCTGCGCGAACGCCTGACCGCGCCGGCGCAGAACCTCGATCAGGCCTTGTACGTGTCCGGCCCAGTCAAGACCGGCAGGATCATGGTCAAGGACGAGGACGTCTGCCTGCATTGTGGCATCTGTGCGGAGCGCTGCCCGACCGGCGCCTGGGACATGCACCGCTACCTGTTTGCCGAGTCACACGCCGGGGAAGGTGAAACCGCCACACTCTCCGTCTCGCCGCGACAGAAGGTGACGACTTGAAGCTTCCACATCGCCGCAAGGTGGCCGCATGAACCCAATCCAGGCCACGAACGACTTCGTCGTCAAGTTTGCCAACGTCAATGGCTCGGGCTCCGCCTCTGCCAATGAGCTGTTCGCCAAATCCATCCTGCGCATGGGCGTGCCGGTCAGCCCGCGCAACATCTTCCCCTCGAACATCCAGGGCCTGCCGACCTGGTACGAAGTACGCGTCAGCGAGGCGGGCTGGCTCGGTCGCCGCGGCGGCTACGACCTCATGGTGGCGATGAACCCGCAAACCTGGGACGCTGACATTGCCGGTATCGCGCCCGGCGGCTACCTGTTCTACGACTCCAGCAAGCCGCTGGCGAAGGCCAAGTTCCGCGACGACGTCACCACGCTTGGTGTGCCGCTGACCGTCTTGGCCAACCGGCATTGGGACGATCCACGGCAACGCCAGTTGTTCAAGAACATCATGTACCTCGGCGCGCTCTCGGCGCTGCTGGGCATCGAGCGCGACGTGGTCGTGCAGCTGATTGGCGAGCAGTATCGACGCAAGCCGGCACTGCAGGAGCCCAATGTGCGCGCGCTCGATCTCGGCCGCACCTACGCCACGGACAACTTCGCTCCGCTCGCCCTGCACGTGGAGCGGCGCGATGCGGTGGGCCAGCGCATTTTCGTGGACGGCAACCACGCCGCGGCCCTGGGCATGGTGTACGGTGGCGCCACGGTTTGTGCGTGGTATCCCATTACCCCGTCTTCGTCGCTGGCCGAAACGTTCCAGGCTTACTGCGCCAAGCTGCGCGTGGACAAGGCAACCGGCAAGCACAACTACGCGATCGTGCAGGCCGAGGACGAGATTGCCTCGATAGGCATCGTCACCGGCGCGGGCTGGAACGGCGCACGGGCGTTCACCGCCACGTCCGGCCCCGGCATCTCGCTGATGAACGAATTCATCGGCCTGGCCTACTTCGCCGAGATTCCGGTCACTATCGTCGACGTGCAGCGCGGCGGCCCGTCCACCGGCATGCCGACGCGCACCCAGCAATCGGACGTGCTGTTTTGCGCGCACGCCTCACATGGCGACACCAACCACGTGCTGCTGTTTCCCGAGGACCCGCACGAGTGCTTCGAGTTTGCCGCCACAGCCCTGGATCTGGCAGATCGGCTGCAAACCCCGGTATTCGTGCTGAGCGATCTGGACATCGGCATGAACAGCCGCCTGTGCAAGCCATTTGCCTGGGACGAGGCGCGCCGCTACGACCGCGGCAAGGTGCTCAGCACTGGGCAACTCGAAGCCGGGGTACCGTTTGGCCGCTACCGCGACGTGGATGGCGACGGCATCCCCTATCGCACCTATCCGGGCACGCATCCAACCCGCGGCAGCTTCTTCACCCGTGGCACGAGCAAGAACGCCGACGCCAAGTACTCGGAAAAAGGCGAGGACTATATCGAGAACATGCAGCGCCTGCAGCGCAAGCTCGCCACGGCCAGGACGCTCGTACCGCAACCTATCCTGCGCCGCGCACGCCAGTCCACGCGCCGTGGCGTGATCTATTATGGATCCACCGCCCCGGCCATGGACGAAGCCATTGCCCGGCTCGACGCCGACGGTACGCACGTCGATGCGCTGCGCGTGCGCGCCTATCCGTTTGCCGACGCCGTGCTGGACTTCATCGACCAGCACGACCAGGTCCTGGTGGTCGAGCAGAACCGCGACGCGCAGTTGCGCGCCTTGCTGATCGAACAATTCGAGGTCGACCCCGCGCGCCTCATTCCCGTCCTGCACTACGACGGCACCCCCATCACCGCCCGCTTCATCGTGCGGACGATCGGTGAGCACGTGGGCCAGTCGGAAGCTGTGGCGGCACGCACCGACAAGGTGGCATGAGATGACCTACCTGCCCAAGCCCAAGCTTCACCATCCCTCGCTGCAACGCAACCGCGTCGGCTTTACGCGGCGCGACTACGAAGGCGCGGTCTCCACCATGTGCGCCGGCTGCGGCCACGACTCGATTTCGGCGGCGATCATCCAGGCCTGTTGGGAGCTGGACATCCAGCCGCACCGCGTGGCGAAGATTTCCGGCATCGGCTGCAGTTCCAAGACCCCGACGTATTTCCTTTCCGCCTCGCACGGCTTCAATGCCGTGCACGGGCGCATGCCCTCGGTGCTCACCGGCGCCAACCTCGCCAACCGCGAGCTGCTCTATCTTGGCGTCTCCGGGGACGGCGACTCGGCCTCGATCGGTATCGGCCAGTTCGTGCATGCGCTGCGGCGCGGCGTGGACATGGTCTACATCGTCGAGAACAACGGCGTGTACGGCCTGACCAAGGGCCAGTTCTCGGCCACCGCCGACCAGGGCAGCAAGTCGAAAAAGGGCGCGATCAACACTGACGCGCCCGTGGATATGGTCGGCATGGCGCTGCAGCTGGGCGCGAGCTTCGTGGCCCGCAGCTTCTCCGGCGACAAGGCCCAGCTGGTGCCGCTGCTGAAAGCCGCGATGAGCCACAAGGGCGCCGCGTTCCTGGACGTGATCAGTCCCTGCGTCACCTTCAACAACCACGAAGGCAGCACCAAGAGCTACGACTACGTGCGCGAGCACAACCACGCCCTGTGCCGCATGGACTTCATCCCCCACCACGCCGAGATCACTGCCGACTACGCGCCCGGCGAGGTGCACGAAGTGACCCAGCACGACGGCAGCGTTCTGCGCCTGCACAAGCTGCCGGAAAGCCACGACAGCAGCGACCGCGTCGGCGCCATGAACTACCTGCACGCTTGCCAGGCACGTGGCGAGATCGTCACCGGCCTGCTTTACGTCGACCCCGACGCCGCCGACCTGCACGCGCACCTGGACACCACGCCGGTGGCGTTCAACACGCTGGGCGAAGCCGAGCTATGCCCAGGAACGGCGGCACTGGAGGCGATCAACGCCGGCCTGCGCTGAGCGTCGACGTCACGGCACATTGAACCGGTGGCCGCGCGGCCCCATGTGCGCTGGTGAGTCGCACGCCGCGGCGGTGCATGCGGCGTCTGCGGAAAACCCCAAGGAGGATGCATGAACAGTCTCGAAGGCAAGGTCGCGATCATTACCGGCGCGGCCAGCGGCATCGGCAAGGCGATTTCCTGCTTGTATGCCAAGGAAGGTGCGCGGGTTGCGATTGCCGACATCAACCAGCAGGCCGCCGACCGGGCCGCCGCTGAAATCAACGCGGCCGGCGGCAAGGCCATTGGCATTGCGATGGACGTCACCAACGAGGATGCGGTCAACGCCGGCACCGATCGGGTCGTGGCGCAGTTCGGTGCGCTCGACATCCTGGTCTCCAACGCCGGGGTGCAGATCGTCCATCCGCTCGAGGAGTTTCCGTTTGCCGAGTGGAAGAAGATGCTGGCCATCCATCTCGATGGCGGCTTTCTCACCACCAAGGCCGCGCTCAAGTACATGTACCAGGGCGACCGTGGCGGCACCGTCATCTACATGGGCTCGGTGCACTCACACGAGGCTTCGAAGCTCAAGGCCCCCTATGTCACCGCCAAGCACGGCCTGCTTGGCCTGGCCCGGACCCTGGCCAAGGAAGGCGCGCCGCATCATGTGCGCTCGCACGTGATCTGCCCGGGCTTCGTGCGCACGCCACTGGTGGAAAAGCAGATACCCGAGCAGGCCAAGGAACTCGGCATCAGCGAGGAAGACGTGATCAGGAACGTCATGCTCAAGGACACGGTCGACGGCACGTTCACCACGGTCGAGGACATCGCGCAGACCGCGCTGTTCCTGGCTGCCTTCCCGTCCGCGGCACTGACCGGGCAGTCGATCGTGGTCAGCCACGGCTGGTTCATGCAATAGCCGTGGACGTTGCCACGCCTCCCTCATCGCTGGCCACCCGAGTCACCGCTTACGACACCATCGCGCTGGCGCTGCAGGGCGGTGGAGCGCTCGGCGCATATCAGGCTGGTGTGTATGAAGCGCTCGATGCGGCGGGCATCGTGCCCAACCGCCTGTCCGGCATTTCCATCGGCGCGCTGAATTCCGCAATCATTGCCGGCAATTCGCCGGAACGTCGGGTCGAGCGCCTGCGCGAGTTCTGGGACACGATTTGCAGCACCGCGCCGGGCGTGCCATGGCTCGACCCCAGCACCTGGCCGGCGGCCCTGGTCGACCGCCTAGGGGAACTCGCGGCTTGGCGCGCCGTGCTTGGCGGGCAAGCCGGGTTTTTCCACCCGCGCGTGCTGCCACCAATCGGCTTCGGGCTGCGCACGTCACCAGACCAGGTCAGCTGGTACGACACCGCACCGTTGCGCGAGACGCTGGAGCAGCTGGTGGATTTCGATCGCCTCAACGATGCGCGTGCCCTGCACGTCGTAGTCAGCGCAGTCAATGTGCGTACCGGCAACTTCACGCGCTTCGACAACCGGCGGCAACGTCTTGGCGCCGAACACTTCATGGCATCTGGTGCGTTGCCGCCCGGTTTGCCGCCAATCCTCATTGATGGCGAGTATTACTGGGACGGAGGCGTGGTCTCCAACACGCCGCTGTACGAGGTGTTGCAGGAGGAACCGGGTCGCAACACGCTGGTCTTCCAGGTGGACCTGTGGAGCGCACGCGGCGCGCTGCCGCATGATTTGATGGATGCGGCGGAGCGCCGCAAGGAAATCCAGTATTCCAGCCGCACGCGTTTCTTCACCGAGTTCATGCGACAAACGCAGGAGCAACGTAGCCTCGTGCACGACTTGATGGCGCTGGTGCCGGAGGCCCTGCGGGGTAAGGCCGCCTATCGCCGCGCCGAGGCGCAGCAGTCGATCGCGCTGACCAACGTCATCCACCTGATCTACACCGGCAAGTCGTCCGCCGCACATTTCCGCGATTTCGAGTTCAGCAAGGACAGCATGCGCAGGCACTGGCAGTCGGGGCTGGATGACATGCACCGCACGCTGTCCCACCCCGATTGGCTCACACCACCGGATGCCGAGCATCCGTTCGTGACGCACGACCTGCACCGCGTCGAACACGCGTAGCCGTTCGAGCGGGCGCTGCCCGCCAAGCAGCCAGGCCGCCGCATCGCCTGGCGCCGTGGTGCCGATGCCACGATTTGAACTGGCCGGGCGCGGGAAACTTCCGCGCTATGATGCGGCGAGCACTCGGTGACCTCGTTGGGCAGCGCGCATGGACCCCGAACCATTCCATCGCATCCACATCGGATATGCATGGTGAACCGCGTGACACAACGGCTGGGCAAGGCCCTCGCCCGCTATCTCAACCGGCCATCGCGCGGTCCCTATCCGCATTGGCCAGCCGACCTGGGCACCTTGCAACGCATCCTTCGCCCAGCCGACGTGGTGCTGGTGGAAGGACGCGCGCGCATCAGCACCGCAATCAAGTACCTCACCCAGTCCACCTGGTCACACGTGGCACTGTATGTGGGCGAGTATGCCGGCCGCACGCTGGATGGCAGCCACCACCTGCTGGTGGAGGCCGACACCGAGCTCGGCATCCACTTGTTCGACCTGCGCCGGATCGGTGACCTGCACCTGCGCATCTGCCGCCCCGTGGGCCTGGATGATGCTGACGCGCACCGCGTGGTCGATTACGTGATGGCGCGACTGGGCCAGCAATATGACCTGCGGAACATCTTCGACCTCGCCCGCTACCTGCTGCCCGCCCCACCCGTGCCCACTGCATGGCGCCGGCGCATGCTCGCCTTGGGCAGCGGCGACCCGACCCGGGCGATCTGCTCTACCCTGATCGCCGAGGCGTTCCAGTCGATCCCCTACCCAATCCTGCCGACCGTGCGCGTCGAATCGGCCATTACGCCGGAATGCCATGATTGCGTGCGCGAGATCTACCACATCCGCAACCACCGCCTGTACACGCCGCGCGACTTCGACGTGTCGCCATACTTCCAGGTCATCAAGCCCACGATCTCCCGTGGTTTCGACTACCACCAGCTCACCTGGGATCCACCTCCACCCACGGCTTGAGTGCGCGCCAGTCGGCACCACGTTGCGATACCAATACGGGGACGGCCCTGGTCGCGACGACGCCGCTGCGGCACACTCGGGATGACTGCTGAATGTTCGCCATGCGCATCGTTTCCCATACCTGTTCGAACACCGAGATCATTTGCGCGCTGGGCTGTGCCGACCTGCTGGTGGGCGTAGATGCCGATTCCGACTGTCCGCCGGATGTCGTGACCAAACTGCCCAAGTTGGGCCGTGATCTGACGCTCGACGTGGATGCGGTACGCAGACTTGCTCCGGATCTGGTGCTGACTTCACTCACCGTGCCCGGCCATGAGCGTGTGGTCGCAGCGCTCGAGGCCGCGGGCCTGCAGACGCTGGTTTGCGACCCGCAGTCGCTGGACGATGTCTACTCCGACATTCGCCGCATCGCCGCTGCGCTCGGCGTGACCGGACGCGGCGCTGAACTGGTGGCGTCGATGCGTTCAGCCATGCCTGCTGTCACGCCGCAAGGCGAACGTCCACGCGTCCTGGTCGAATGGTGGCCCAAGCCGGTGATCGCGGCGGCGCGGCACTCCTGGGTCAACGACATCATCTGGCTGGCCGGTGGCCGCAACCCGTGGAGCGCGGTCGACGCCAAGAGCGTGCCGCTGGAGTATGCGGACGCGGCGGCACAACAACCGCAGTTGGTGGTGATGAGCTGGTGCGGGGTGAAGGTCGAGCACTACCGCGCGGACAAGGTGCGCACGCGTCCCGGATGGAATCAGGTGCCGGCAGTCACGCATGACCGCATCGTCCCCATCAGCGAGGAGTTCCTGGGCCGTCCCGGTCCACGGCTGGTCGAAGGCTATCGCAAGCTGCGCGCCGCCATCGCTGCCATCGCGACCTGAACGTGTCGAAGACTGTGGCAAGCTGCGCGACCCGAGGTCACAAGGGGCCGCGCCCAACCTCGACGCCCGCCGCTCCCGCTGCGCCAGCAATCACCGTCTGCTGTAACGGCACAAGGCCTTGCAGTGGCGGGCGCGACGTCGCAGAGTGCCGCGCATGATTATTTCCTCTACCCTGGACTACCGTGCCGCGGCCAGGCGCCGCCTGCCGCCGTTCCTGTTCCACTACATCGACGGCGGCGCCTATGACGAGGCGACGCTGCGGCGCAACGTGGAAGACCTGCAAGGCCTGGCACTACGTCAACGCGTGCTGCAAGGAGTCGACACCGTCGACCTGTCGACTGAATTGTTTGGCGAAAAGCTCAGCCTGCCGCTGGCCCTGGCCCCGGTGGGACTGACTGGCATGTACGCGCGCCGCGGCGAAGTGCAGGCAGCGCGGGCCGCGGCAAGCCGGGGCGTGGCGTTCACCCTGTCCACGGTTTCAATCTGCCCGATCGAGGAGGTGCAGCGGCAAAGCACGCGTCCGATCTGGTTCCAGCTCTATGTGCTCAAGGACCGTGGCTTCATGCGCAGCGTGCTGGAGCGCGCGTGGTCCGTGGGCGTGCGCACGTTGGTGTTCACCGTCGACCTGCCGGTGCCCGGCGCCCGTTATCGCGATGCGCACTCGGGCCTGTCGGGCCCAAGCGTGGTACTGCGTCGCGCCCTGCAGGCCGCGTGCCACCCGCGCTGGGCCTGGGACGTGGGACTGCGCGGCCGGCCCCACGACCTCGGCAATATCTCGGCCTATCTCGGCAAGCGCATCACGCTGGAAGACTACGTCGGGTGGTTGGGACGCAACTTCGACCCGGGCATTGCCTGGCCTGATCTGGCCTGGATCCGCGAAGCCTGGAAGGGCAGCCTGCTGCTCAAGGGCATCCTCGATCCGGAGGATGCGCGCGAGGCGGTACGGCTCGGCGCCGATGGCATCGTGGTCTCCAACCATGGCGGACGCCAGCTCGATGGCGTGCTGTCCTCGGCTCGCGCCCTGCCGGCCATCGTCGAGGCGGTCAAGGGGCAATTGAAGATACTGGCCGATTCCGGCGTTCGTTCGGGACTCGACGTGGTGCGCATGCTGGCGCTGGGTGCCGACGCCGTACTGCTCGGCCGCCCGTTTGCGTACGCGCTCGGTGCTGCAGGCGAGCGCGGCGTCGCCCACGTACTCGACCTGATTGCCAGCGAGATGCGCGTGGCCATGACCCTGACCGGCGCCAAGGCGATTGCCGATATTTCGGCGGAGAATCTGGTGCGGGTGCGCCCAACGCCACCGTAAGCGCCACCACCCAGACACCCTTGCCTCTACCACCCGGGAGCAAGAGCCCTCCTTAAACCAAGCCTCTCCCCTGGCTTTGCCGGGGAAGAGGGTGGGGATTAGAGGGCCGCTTTGGGGAGGCGTCAGTCCTTGACGGGCTCGAGGCCTGCCCGTTCGGCCTGCCGGTTGAATGCCGGCAGGTCGGTCGCGAGCGTCTGCTGCAACTTGTCGGTCTGCACTTTCAGCTCCTGCTGGACATCGGCGAAGATCGGTGCGACGTTGCTGGTCGGTATGCCGTCGCCCGTCTCGACCACGCGCAGCAGGGAGGCAAAGCGGTTGTTGATCCTGATCGGGAAGTTCAGTGGATCCTGGTTGCTCCGGTTGCGCACCTGGTAGATGGCCTCCTCCACTGCGGTCAGGTTCCCGGTCAAGCGGTCCGCCGCCGCACGCAGCTTGCCATCACTCTTCTTGGCCACGCGATCAGCGACGTCCTTCTTGATCTGGCGAATCTTGATCACGGCCTCGTTGGCTTCACTGGCCTTGTCGCGGATGGCCATGGCAATGTCGAGCTGCTGCTGCAGATCAGCAGTCGGCGTGTCGCGCAGCGGATGCTTGATGATGTCCACCGGCGCGGTCAGCGTCTTGCCGTCGACCGTCAGGCGCACCTGGTAGGTGCCGGGCAGCGCCATCGGCCCGTTCGTCGTCGCACCCCACAACACCATGCCGGGGAACTTGACCACGCCGTCGTACCGCAGATCCCAGGCGAAGCGGTTGAGACCGGCCGCCATCGGCGGTCCCTTCGGACCACTGCGCGGATCCTCATCCTCGTCGTCTTCGTCGGTCTTCGCCGCCTTGGGCGTGGCACCCTTGTAGCTGCGGATGACCTTGCCGGCGCCATCGACGATATCCAGCGTCAGGTCTTTCGCGGGCTGCTTCAACCAGTATTCAATCGCCGCCGGCTCGGCGGAGTGGATCGCGTCGCCCGGCTTGAACAGCCACGCTGCAGGCGCCGCGACGGCATCAGGACCGTACTGCCGCAAGGCCCCGATGTCGTCGAGGATGTAAAAACCGCGGCCCATCGTCGAGATCGCGATGTCATTGCGATGAATCCAGATGTCGGAAACCTGGGTGTCGGGCAGGTTGAGGCGCAGCGACTGCCAGTGGTCACCATCGTCGTAGGAGATATAAAAGCCGTGCTCGGTACCCGCGTAAAGTAAACCGCGCCGCGTCGGATCCTCGCGTACGACGTGGACGTAGTCGTCAGCCGGGATGCCGGAGACGGTCTTGGTCCAGGTCTTGCCGAAATCATGCGTGCGGAAGATATACGGCGTGAAGTCGTCGAACAGTGGCCGCTTCACGGCGACGTAGGCGGTGCCGGCGTCGAATTGGGATGCATCGATCTGGCTTACGCGACCGAAATCGGGCATGCCCTTGGGCGTGACGTTCGCCCAGGTCTGACCGCCGTCGCGCGTCACATGGACCAGCCCGTCGTCAGACCCGGCCCAGATGACGTTGACGTCGGTCTTGCCCGGCGCGAGCGCAAAGACGGTCGCGTAGATCTCCGGGCTGTTCATGTCATGGGTGATCGGGCCGCCCGACACACCCATAGTCTTGGGGTCGTGGCGGGTGAGGTCACCGCTGATGCGCACCCAGTTCTGGCCGCCGTCGGTGGTCTTCCAGACGTGCTGCGACGAGGTGTAAAGAATCTTGTGGTCGACAGGCGAGAAGATGATGGGGAAGGTCCACTGCCAGCGTTCCTTGACCTCGTTGGACGCCTCGCCCGAGAAGAAGCGCGGGTAAGCGCCGACTTCCTTCAGCGCCCCCGAACGCATGTCGTAGCGGGTGATGAACGAGCCATTGTTCGTACCGGCGAAATAGACATCCGGATTGGTCGGGTCGGGCGCGATGTAGCCCGGCTCGCCCCCACCGACCTGGTACGGCGCCACCGGCGGAATCCGACCATAGCTGCCGCCACCGTCCACGCCGACGCCGCCGGGCCCGATGTCACTCGGCACGCACATCGTCGAGTTGTCCTGCTGCGAACCGCACACCCGATAGGGCACGTGCGCATCGGTGATGACGTGGTAGAACTGGGCCGTTGCGAAATCCTGCTCCGACCAGTGCTTCGCGCCATCCGTCGTCACCGTCCCGCCGCCGTCGTTGCCAAGCACGAGGTGCTGCGTGTTGCCTGGATCGATCCAGAGGTCATGGTGGTCGCCATGCGTGCCCTTGCCGATGCTCTTCAGCGTCTTGCCGCCGTCGGTCGAGCGGAATGCGCTGGTGTTGAGCAGGTACACGGTGTCCTTGGCCACTGGATCGGCATACACGTGGGTGTAATAGAACGCGCGCTGGCGAATCCTGCGGTCGGCGTTCACCAGCTTCCAGGTAGCGCCCGCGTCATCGGAGGCGAACAGGCCGCCATCGGCATGCTCGACCAGCGCGTAGACGCGGTTGGAATCACCGCCCGAGACGGCGACACCTATCTTGCCGATGGGCCCTTTCGCCGGCAGCCCCGGATTGCGCGTAATCTCGGTCCACGTGTCGCCGCCGTCGGTCGACTTGAACAAGCCGCTGCCCGGGCCGCCACTCGACATCTGGTATTCAACGCGGTAGGCCTCCCATAGCGCCGCATACATCACGTTCGGATGGTTGCGGTCGAAGGCGACGTCGACCGCGCCGGTCTTGTCGTTGCGGAACAGCACCTTCTTCCAGGTCTTGCCGCCGTCGGTGGTCTTGAACACCCCGCGCTCCGCACTGGGTACGCCATAGCGGCCAAAGTCGGCGACGAAGACGATGTCGGGATTGGTCGGGTCGACGCGGATCTTCGAGATTGCGTCGGAATTGGAAAAGCCGACGTGCGTCCAGGTCTTGCCTGCATCGGTCGACTTGTACACGCCGTCGCCCGGCATGATGTTGCCACGGATCGCCGACTCCCCCATACCGATGTAGACGATGTCCGGGTTCGATTCGGAGACGGCGACCGCGCCGACCGAGCTGCTCTTGATCTGCCCATCGGTGACTGGCGCCCAGCTCTGCCCGGCGTCAGAGGTCTTCCACAGGCCGCCGCCGGTCGCCCCGAAGTAGGCGTCGTTGGGATGCCCTTTCACGCCGGAAACGGCAATCGACCGCCCACCCCGGGCCGGGCCGATGCTGCGCCATTGGTACGCCTTCAGCACGGCCTGGTCGATACCGGCGACGGCCGTTGGCGCTGCCTGCTGCGCTGGCGCGGATTGCCGGGCCTGAGTGCCCGCGCCCGCTCCCCCAGCGAACACGAACAGTGACGAACCGGCCACGAACGCCAACGACCTCAGCATGCGATTCATGAGTGACATCCCCTGGGCAATGAACGGCGCGCGCAACGACGCACGGAATCAAGACGCAACTATAAACTCAAGACGCCTGCTGGGCGACGTCGCCAGATGATTGGCGGCGCTTATGAAGCCGCAGGCCGATGGGAGCCGGAAATGCAAGGCGGCCAACACAGGTCAGTAGCCGGCGGCGGCACCGGCCGGGTAGCGCGGATCGTTGACGCTTTCCAGCAGGCCGGTCTTCGGGTCCACGACGATCGCAGCAATGTCGCCCATCTGGCGCACCGGGCGAATCTTGTAGCCCATGCCCTCGAGCTGGCCCTGCACCGTGGCCGTGAACGCGTCGGGCTCGGCGAAGATCTCATCCGGGTACCACTGCATGTGGATGCGCGGGGCGGCGATGGCCTGCTTGACGTCCATGCCGTACTCGGCGACGTTGAGGAAGCTCTCCATCGTGGTCGAGATGATGGTCGAGCCGCCGGGGCTGCCGGTGACCATGAAGAGCTTGCCGTCCTTGGTGACGATCGTCGGGCTCATCGAGCTCAATGGACGCTTGCCGCCCTGGATGCGGTTGGCCTCGCCCTGCACCAGGCCAAACTGGTTCGGCACGTCGCGCTTGGAGGTGAAGTCATCCATTTCGTTGTTGAGGAAGAAGCCGGTGTCGCCGGCAATCTGCTTGATGCCGAAATAGCTGTTGATGGTATAGGTCACCGCGACTGCGTTGCCCTTGCCGTCAACCACTGAATAATGCGTGGTGTTGGTGCCCTGGTAAGGACCAAGGCTGCCCTGCACTTCCGATGAGGGCGTGGCCTGGTCCGGCTCGATGCTCGCGCGCAGCTTGTCCGCGTGTTCGGCCGAGATCAGCGTCGCGACCGGGTTGTCGACAAACGCCGGATCGCCGAGATAGGTGTTGCGGTCCGCAAATGCACGCCGCTCGGCTTCGACGAAGTAATGCACGCTCTTGGTCGAATGGTGGCCCCACTGCGCAAACGGGTACGGCGCAAGGATCTGCAAGGTCTCGCAGATCGTCGTGCCGCCCGAGCTCGGCGGTGGCGCCGAATGGATCGTGTAGCCGTGGTAGCCGCACTCGACTGGCTTCTCCCACTGCACCGTGTAGTCGGCAAAGTCCTTCAGCGTCAGCAGGCCATGGTTCTCCTGGCTCGCCTTGACCACGGCCGCGGCGATCGCGCCGTGGTAGAACGACTTGCCGCCATCCTTGGCGATCTGCTCCAGGGTGCGCGCGAGCTCGGGTTGCTTGAGCCGCTCTCCCGCCTGCCAGGGCTGGCCGTGGTTGAGGAAGGTGGCCGCGACATTCGGCTGATTGCGAAAGGCGTCCGTCGAGGTGTTGAGGATCCGCACGTCGCCCGGCTCCAGCACATAGCCATCGGCCGCGAGCTTGATGGCCGGCGCCATGACTGCCTTGAGCGACATCGTGCCGTATTTGGCCAGGGCGTCGCCAAAGCCCATGACCGTGCCGGGCACGCCGACGCCGAGATAGGTGCGCGTGCTGCGGCCCTTGACCACGCTACCGGACGCATCAAGCATCATGTCCGGTGTCGCCGCCAGCGGCGCCTTCTCGCGGAAATCCAGGAACAGCACCTTGCCATCGGCCAGGCGAACGGTCATGAAGCCGCCGCCACCGATGTTGCCGCAACACGGGTGTACGACCGCCAGCGCATAACCCACGGCGACCGCCGCGTCAATCGCGTTGCCGCCTTGCTTCAGGACCTCGACGCCGATCCGGGTAGCCAGGTGCTGCGCCGACGCCACCATGCCATTTTTGGCGGTGACCTTGGGCTCGTCCGGCAACGGCGCCACCTCGGGCTTGCTGACCCGGGCCTGCAACGGGCCATCCTGCGCCGCACGGCTGTCCTGGGACAGCGCCACCGGGGCCGCGCCCAAAGCCAACAACGCGCCCAGCACCAAGATACCTACCACCGTCCCCAACTTGCGCATTTTCAATCCCGAATAGTCATCATCGATGCATGGTACCCAGAGCAAGCGCGTCCTGCTCGCATCCCGACCGATCAGGACCGCGCGCCTGGAGCGCGCCCGGCGACCCGATTGGCAAGACGATGCGTTCATGGGCCTCGTTGATCACCTCGGCAGCAGAGAGATGGAGCGCCAGCGCAGCCGGCCCAGCGGCGCCGGGTTGGGCACTTCAGCTCCCTCGCTGCATCGCCCATGTCCCGTCCCCCCTCTCGTGTCGTTGATGATGCCCAGCGCGCCGAGCCCCGGCCCGCCTGGCACGTCTACTTGCTGCCGACGTCCTTCAACAAGCTATGCCAGTAATCCAGGCTTGCGGCCACCTCGGAGACCGGCAGGCGCTCGTTGAGGCCGTGCATGAACGTGTCATTCGGCTTGGTGAATTGCGCGGCGATGCCATAGGTGGGTATGCCGGCAGCGCGGTAAACCTTGCCGTCGGTGGCGTACGCGGCCATGCTCGGCACGACGTCGAGCTTCGGGTAGCGCTGGTGCACCGCCCGCGCCACCGCATCCATCACGTCCTCGCGGATGGGTGAGGACGACGGCCCCAGCGGTGGCCGCGCGGCCGAAATCTCGGCTTTGGGATCGTCAATCACCTTGACCAAGGTGTCGCGTACCTGCGCCGCGGTCGTGTCGGGAAAGATGCGGCAATTGATGGTGGCGGTCGCGCTCTGCGGCAGCGCGTTTGGCGCATGACCAGCGGCCAACATGGTTGCCACACAGGTGGTCCCGATCTGGCCGACGTAGGCCGGATCGCCAGCAATGACCGCCGCTGCGTTGGCGTCCTTCGGGTTCCTGGCGAACGCCTGCATTGCCCCGCCAATGGCGCCGGGCGTGCGTTCGCCCAGCGCGGCGAGCGAGGCGCGCGTGATCTCGTTGCTCATCGGCGGAAACCGATATGCCGCGATCCGGTCGATCGCCTTGGCCAGGTGGTAAATCGCATTGTCCTGGCTTGGCTCGCTGGAGTGACCGCCTGGAGACGTATAGGTCACCTGGAAGTCGGCATAGGTCTTTTCCGCCGCCTGTACCTCGAACAGGCTCGGCTTGCCCGTGGTGGGGTCGATCGTGCCGCCGCCACCCTCGGCAATCAACACGTAGTCGGCGTCGGGAAAGTGCTTGGCCAGCTCGCGGGTCGACAGCTCGTCGCGCTCCTCGTCGCCGGAGAGCGCCAGGACCAGGTCCCGCCTGGGCTTGAAATCTTCCTGCTTGAGCCGGATGAAGGTCTGCACCAGCGCCACCGTGCTGGTCTTCATGTCCGCCACGCCGCGGCCAAAGATGTAGCCATCCTCTTGAACCATCTTGAAGGGATCGCGCTGCCAGTCCTTGGGGTTGGCCGGCACCACGTCCATGTGACCCGTGGCCACGATGGGCTTACCGTTGTCGGTGCCGTGGATGCGTGCAATCAAGGCAGCCGTCTCACCCACCCGGATCACCTGGACGTCCGCGGCGGGGAAACCGCCGGCCTTGAGCTTGTCGGCAAAGTAGTTCGCCAGCTTCGGCACCTGGCCGTTGCCATGATAGGTCTGCACGCTGATCGCATGGCTCAGCATGTCCATGGTCTGCGGCAATATCTGCGCCGTGGTCTCGGCCTTGGCCAACCCCAACGCGCCGCCCAATGCGAACACGGCCCCCGCGGCCCAAGCCATCTGCGTCGTCATCGTTTGCATACCCCAATAGACCTCATGGATCGCGGCGGCCACTCCGCGCGCAAGCCATGTCACCAGCTGCAGCGAATCCCGCCGTACACATACGCGCCGTTGAATCCAGTCGGTGACTGTACTGCACCAATGCACGTACATTTAAGCTCAATCCGGAGCCAGTGGCGCAAGAATGCAAGCGGATTCAAGATCACCGCCGCCAAACCCGTCGCGGGAACGGCGAAAGTCGTCGCCGTACGCGCGCCGTCGGCACGCGCGATCGGATTACACTCGAAGCCACCACTGCGCGGACGAGCGGGTCGCGCGGCCATTCCACCCCAGGACAGGAAGGAGACAGTCATGCCGAACGTCTATCCAGTCGACCCCAAGGTTGCCGCGAAGGCCTTGCTGCGCGAGGACGATTACCGACGGTTGTATGCCGAATCGATCCGCGATCCGGCGAAGTTCTGGGGTGAAGTTGCAAAACGGCTGGACTGGATCCAGGTGCCTACCAAGGTCAAGGATGTCTCCTTCGACCCCAAGGATTTGCACATCCGCTGGTTCGAGGACGGCATGCTCAACGTCTCGGCGAACTGCCTGGACCGGCATCTGGAGAAGCGCGGCGACAAGGTGGCCATCCTCTTTGAGGGCGATGACCCCGCCGTCTCGCGCAAGATCACCTATCGCGAGCTGCACGCTGAGGTATGCAAATTCGCCAACACGCTCAAGCATCTGGGCGTGGCCAAGGGTGATCGGGTGGTTATCTACCTGCCGATGATCCCCGAAGCGGCCGTGGCCATGCTGGCCTGTGCGCGCATCGGTGCGATCCACTCGGTGGTGTTTGGCGGCTTCTCCCCCGACTCGGTGGCCGGCCGGATCGCCGATTCAAAGGCCAAGCTGGTGGTCACCGCCGACGAGGGGCGCCGTGCCGGCAAGCACATCGCGCTCAAGGCCAACGTCGACGAGGCATTGCAGCGCCCAGGCACGAACAGCGTGGAGACCGTCATCGTGGTGCGCCACACCGGTGGCGCCATCCACATGCAGGCGCCACGCGACCGTTGGTACCACGTGTTGATGGACGGCCAATCCGCGGAGTGCCCGCCGACGCCGGTCGAGGCCGAGCATCCGCTCTTCGTGCTCTATACCTCGGGCTCAACCGGCAAGCCAAAGGGGGCGCTGCACTCGACCGGTGGCTACCTGGTCTACGTCACCTACACGCATGAACTGGTGTTCGACCTGCACGAGGATGACGTCTATTGGTGCACCGCCGACGTCGGCTGGGTCACCGGGCACAGCTACGTGGTCTACGGCCCGCTCGCGAACGGCGCCACCACGGTCATGTTCGAGGGCGTGCCGAGTTGGCCCGACTACCGGCGCTTCTGGCAGGTGGTGGACAAGTACGGCGTGACCATCCTCTACACCGCACCCACCGCGATACGCGCGCTCATGCGCGAGGGCGAGGCGCCGGTCAAGGCCACCTCGCGCGCCTCCCTGCGCGTGCTCGGCTCGGTCGGCGAACCGATCAATCCGGAAGCCTGGGAATGGTACTACCGCGTCGTGGGCGAGCGCCGCTGCCCAATCGTCGACACTTGGTGGCAGACCGAAACGGGCGGGATCATGATCTCCGCCCTGCCCGGCGCCATCGCCACCAAGCCGGGGTCCGCCACGCTGCCGTTCTTCGGTGTCGAACCCTGCATCGCGGATGCGGATGGCAACGTGCAGGAAGGCGTCACCGAAGGCAAGCTGTTGATCGCCGATTCCTGGCCAGGCCAGGTACGCACGATCTATGGCGACCACCAGCGTTTCATCGAAACCTATTTCACCGCCTACCCCGGCTACTACTACAGCGGCGACGGTGCGCGTCGTGACGAGGACGGCTATTACTGGATCACTGGCCGCGTTGATGACGTCATCAACGTCTCCGGACATCGCCTGGGCACCGCCGAGGTGGAAAGCGCGCTGGTGGCACATCCGAAGGTCGCCGAGGCGGCGGTGGTCGGCTGCCCGCACGACATCAAGGGCCAGGGCATCTACGCCTTCGTCGCTTTGGTGGCTGGTGAAACCGGCAACGAGGCGCTGCGCAAGGAACTCATTGCCTGGGTGCGCAAGGAAATCGGCCCGTTTGCCGCGCCGGACTATATCCAGTGGGCTGCCGACCTGCCCAAGACGCGCTCAGGCAAGATCATGCGCCGCATCCTGCGCAAGATTGGCGAGAACCAGCCCGAGGCACTCGGCGACATCACCACGCTGGCCGATCCCGCAGTGGTTGGCAAACTGGTCGACGAGCGCCTGATCAAGTAGCGCGATCGAGCAACACCTGGCGGCCCAGCGCCGCCAGGTGTGCCGATACTGGCAAACCGTCGGCGCCGGTACGCAACGAAGGTACCGGGTAGCGGCAATCCAAGCCGGCACGATCGACGGCTTCAATCCGCCGGCGCATCCAGATAATCCGCGACCGAGGTCCGGTCAACCGGTGCCTCACGACGCAGCAACGCCGCGATCGGCGTGGCGACCACGGCCACCAGCACATTGCCGGCAAGCGCGAGCAAGCCGATGTAGACCCCCATGGGATGGCCGCCAAAGTGGAACGTATACACCGGCGAGAGATGCCCAAGCACGGGCAG
Source organism: Rhodanobacter sp. FW510-R10 (assembly GCF_058781105.1). Lineage (NCBI taxonomy): Bacteria > Pseudomonadati > Pseudomonadota > Gammaproteobacteria > Lysobacterales > Rhodanobacteraceae > Rhodanobacter > Rhodanobacter sp. FW510-R10. Next base: position 2,945,708 of record NZ_JBYSWL010000001.1, read on the forward strand.
CACGGTGCCCACCAGCATGCCCAGGGCCCAGCCGGCCAGCAGGGCCGACGGCCGCAACCAGCGGATGAACAGGCCACCAATCACCGGCGGGAAAATCTGCAGCATCCAGATGCTGCCCAGGAGCTGCAGGTCGATCGCAAACTTGGTCGGCAGGTACAGCACCGCGAGCAAGGCGCCGAACTTCACCACCAGGGAGATGTTCTTGGCCAAGCGCGATTCCTGGGCGCCGCTCATCTGGCGGTTTACATAGGGTCGCCAGATGTTCCGCGTGAAGAGGTTTGCCGCGCCAATCGCCATGATCGCGGCCGGCACCAGCGCCCCCAGGGCGAACGCGGCAAAGCAAAAGCCGGCAAACCACGGCGGGAAGCTGGCATTGATCAGGGCCGGCGCCACCATGGAGCCATCGGCAACCTCGATGTGCATGGCCAGCGCCATGTAACCCAGCAGCGCCACCAGGCCCAGCATGATGCTGTAGGCCGGCAGCCAGATCGCGTTGTGGCGGATGGTGTCGGCGCTCTTCGCCGCCAGCGTCGCGGTCGTGGCCTGTGGATACAGGAACAAGGCGAACGCCGAACCCAGCGCCAGCGTCGCGAACGCGACGTACTGGTCGGGCTGCAGGATGATGCCGGTATGGCCACCCTTGGCCGCAAAGGTCTCCTTGGCGGCCGCAAATACCGCCGTATAGCCGCCCAATTTGGCCGGGATGATGATCACCGCGGCAATGACCGCGATGTAGAGCATCGCGTCCTTGACAAAGGCGATCAGCGCCGGCGCACGCAGCCCGCTGGAGTAGGTGTAGACGGCAAGGATCACGAACGCGATCACCAATGGCGTGTCGTGCCCGATGCCCAAGGTGCCAAAGCCCATGGCCTCGAACACCACGTTCAGGCCGACCAGTTGCAGCGCGATATACGGCATCGTCGCCAGCAGGCCCGTGACCGCCACCGCGAGGGCCAGACCGCGGCTGCCGAAGCGGCCTTCCACGAAGTCGGCGGAAGTGACCCAGCCGTGCTTGCGGCACACGTTCCACAGCCGTGGCATGGTCATGAACACGAAGGGGTAGACAAGGATGACGTAGGGCAAGGCGAAGAAGCCATAGGCACCCACCGCATACACCAATGCCGGCACTGCAATCAGGGTGTACGCCGTATAGAGATCCCCGCCCAACAGGAACCAGGTCACGAAGCCGCCGAAGCGGCGTCCGGCCAGGCCCCATTCGGAGAGCTGCGTCAGATCCCCCCGCCGCCAACGCGCAGCGACAAAGCCAAGCACCGTGACCAGCGCGAAGAAGAACCCGAAGACGCCGATCGTGACCGGGTCAAAACGCACCCCGTTCACGCGCCCCACCTGCGCTGCGCGGCCCACACGAGCCAGGTGAGCAGTGCCGCGCCCACCGTCCAGCCAAACAGCCATACATAGAAGAACGGAAAGCCGGCGATGCTCGGCTCGACGCGGTTGTAGAACGGCAACCACAGCAACGCGACGAATGGCACGAGCAGCAGCAGCGGCACCCAACGACTCAACATGCGCATTCGCATCCCCTGTCCGGCCCACGACCAGCACCGGCTCAAGATGCTATAGCGCCGCCGCTGCGGCCGGCAAGCACCAGGGAGCACGCACGCTGCGGGAAGCATCGCCTGCCCACAAGGGACTCCGTACAGTCGCCGACGAGCCCTCCCCGCAAAACCCATGAACCACGGCGGCGCTGCCCGAGCGCTCAAGCCACCTCGAGCACAGGCGAGGCAATCTGAGCGGCGGCAACCGGCTCCGCCTCGGCGTCAAACGGCAGGCCGTGCCGGTCGGCGTTGTACACGGCAACGTCGAGGATGCCTTCGCGCCGCGAGACGATCGTCGGCACCAGTGCCTGGCCGGCGACGTTGACCGCGGTGCGTGCCATGTCGAGGATCGGGTCGATCGCGAGCAGCAGGCCCACGCCTTGGAGCGGCAGGCCCAGGGTGGACAAGGTCAAGGTCAGCATGACCACGGCGCCAGTCATCCCGGCCGTGGCCGCCGAGCCCACCACCGACACCAATACGATCAACACGTATTGCAGCGCCGACAGCTCGATGCCATAGAACTGCGCCACGAACAGCGCAGCCAAGGCCGGGTAGATGGCTGCGCAGCCGTCCATTTTGGTGGTGGCGCCGAGCGGCACGGCAAACGCTGCATAGGCACGCGGCACGCCCAGGTTGCGTTCGGTCACCTGCTGGGTGAGTGGCAAGGTGCCAATCGAGGAGCGGCTGACAAAGCCCAGCTGCACCGCCGGCCATACGCCGGAGTAGTACTTGCGGACGGACAGCCCATGCGCCCGGACCAGGGTCGGGTAGACCGCGAACAGCACCAGCGCCAGCCCCAAATATACCGCGGCAATGAACCATACCAATGAGGCCAGCGTTGGCGTGCCGTAGGCGGCAACGGCATGGCCGATCAGGGCCAGCGTGCCGATCGGGGCCAGGCGGATGATCCACCACAGGAGCTTCTGCACGATGGCGAGCAGGGACTCGTTCAAGCCAATGAACGGCTTGGCCTTGTCGCCCACCTTGAGAGCCGCAATGCCGAGTGCGGTCGCCACCACGATGACCTGCAACACGTTGAAATGCAGCGCATAGCTGACCGCGCCAGCCGCATTGGCGCGGCTGGACAAGGCGATGCCGAGGTAGTTGGCCGGAATCAGGCCAACCAGGAAATCGCTCCAGGAGCCAACCACCGAGGGTTCGCCCGCCTGCAACGTTCCGCGCGCGACATGGTGGCCAGGTTCAAGGGCGACGCCAAGCAGCAGGCCGATGGACACCGCGATGAACGCGGTGATGGCGAACCAGACCAGGGTCTGTGCCGCCAGGCGGGCCGCGTTCGACACCCGTCGCAGGTTCGCGATGCTGGAAATGATCGCCGTGCCGATGAGGGGCACGACGGCCGCCGTCAACAGCTCGACATAGGCGTGGCCGGTGGTGTCGAGCGCGCGTGCCAGCCAATTCGCACGCCCGCCCGCTCCGGGTCCCAGACCGGTCGCCAGCACGCCAGCGACTACGCCAAACACCAGGCCAGCCGTCACCTGCACGCTGAAGGAGGTGAGCCACCAGGGCAAGGACTTGCGCGCGCTCGGCAGCGCATCGATATCCACATTCATGATTATTCCTCATCGGGCCGCGATACGACGCGCGGCGGAACGCGCAGGGCGCGCAAAACGGGAAGACGCGTTGGTGGCCGCTACGGCAGCAGTTATGCCGCGCAGCCGCGCGTACACCCGGCCCGATCACCGCCGGTACGGCGAGCCCGGTCTGGAACCACGGGTGCTGGCCGCCATTGGCGACGCCATCGCGGCAACGCCGGGGCGGCGGCGTGCGGTGTGGTCCCGCGGTGGCGGCATGCCCCTGTCCGGCTGGCGGCGGTCGCCAACAGCCATGTCCCGGGAGTGGCCCGGAAGCGCAGCAATTCGAGGTACGGGGAACTCATCACCGCGCCAGTGTAGCGGAGGCTTCCAGGTTTTCAAGTATACGGACGGCAATACGTTTAAACGTCCATTACGGACGGCGGTGAACGTCCGCAACCGGCATCCCGGCGCGGTCGGCGCACGCTCGCCGAGCTGCCCCGCCGATCTCCGGCCGTCGTGCACCGCGGCGGCGTCCGCGCCGCCTCAGGGCGAGGTGTCGGACTTCGCCGGACGCACCAGGCCGCCGTCGGCCAGTGTGGCCGCGTTCAGCACCAGCCGTTGCCCGGGCCGCACTCCGCTGGCGATCTGCGCGTGCACGCCATCGGTCGCAGCCAGGGTCACCGGAGTCAGGTGCACCCGATTGTCATCGCCCAGCAGGGCGACCAGGGTCTGCTGTCCGTGCAGCACGAGCGCCGCGGCCGGCACCGTGGGATGCGGCACTGCCGCCAGTTGCAGGCTCGCGTTGACCGAGCTGCCGGGCACGATCGCCTCATTGGCATTGTCAACGTCGATCTCGGCGAGCATGGTGCGGGTCTGTGCATCGAGCTGGCCAGCGGTACGGCTGACCACGGCCTGAGCCAGCACCTTGCCGTCGGCCGGGTCGCTGATCGCTGCTGCGTCGCCGGGCTTGACCTGGCCGGCATCCTGCTGGTCGACGTACACGCGCACGCGCAGCCGATGGGTGTCGGTCACGGTGACGACCGGCAAGGCCGAGGTCTGGCTGTTCGAGGCGTTCTGCACCAGTGCGCCGGGATCGGCAAAACGCGCGGTGATGGTGCCGTCGAACGGCGCACGGATCGTCTCGTAGGCAATCTGGCTGTGCAATTCGTCGGCCGCAGCCTGCGCGGCATCCACCGCGGCACGCGCGTCGTCCACCTGCTGCTGCGAAACGTAATGCTGGCCCACCAGCCCGCTGATGCGCCGCAGCGTGGTCTTTGCCGTATCCAGGCTGGCCATGGCACCGCGATACTGCGAATCGATCTGCGGCGAGGCGATTTCGGCAATGACCTGGCCGCGGCGCACATGGTCGCCCCGGTCGACCTTGACCGTCTTCAAATAACCGCTGACCTGGGCATACAAGGTTGCGCTCTGGTAGGGCTGGGCCTCACCGAGCAGACTGACCTCGTGCGTCGGCACGCCCGGCAGGACCTGCGCCACCTCGACCGCCGGGCCGGCATCGGCCCGCACCTGCAGGGCCTCGGCGGTCTGGACAATGTGCCGGCTGTGGCTGAACCAGAGCGCGCCCAGCGCCAGCGCCGCAACGAGCACGACGATGATACTGAAACCGCGTACCGCGCGGCGCGAATGTTTGGACGTGGTACTCATGGCAGCTCTCCGCTAACGGGCTCGCCGCGCGCTTCACGTTCGAAGCGTTCGTCGAGGATATGCAACATGGGTGGCTTGCGGCGCAAGGCCGCATACGCTGCCGGTACGATCAACAACGTGGTCAGGGTGGCGACAATCAGCCCGCCGATCACGGCGCGGCCAAGCGGCGCGTTCTGCTCGCCACCGGCGCCCAGGGCCAGCGCCATCGGCACCATGCCAATGATCATGGCGATCGCGGTCATCAGCACCGGACGCAGGCGCACCTTGCCGGCCTCGATCGCGGCCTCCACGGCGGACAGGCCGCGCTCGGCACGCAAGTCGTTGGCAAAGCTGACCACCAGGATCGAGTTGGACACGGCGATGCCCACCGACATCACCGCCCCCATCAATGACTCCACATTGATCGTGGTGCCGGTCAAGGCCAGCGTCCACAAGATGCCGACCAGGGCGCCAGGCACGGCCAGGATGATGATCAGCGGATCCAGCCAGGACTGGAACAGCACCACCATCAGGCAGTACACCAGGATCACCGCCAGGATGATGCCGAGTGCCAGGCTGGAGAAGGACGAGCTCATCACCTGGCTCTGGCCGCGCAGCACGATTTTGGTGCCCGCCGGCAGGCCGGCCTGCTGCACGCGGTCGATCACGCGCTGGATGTCGTTGGCCACGCCGCCGAGGTCGCGGCCCTGCACGTTCGCCTGTACGTCCATCACGCGCTGCACCGTGTAATGGTCGATTGACTGGATGCCGGCCTCCGGCACCACGCTGGCGACATTGGACAACCGCTGCACCGGCGCGCCGGGCAGCGCGGCCGGCGTCGCCGATATTGGCTGCTGGCGCATGCCGGCGTTGCCACCGGTCAATGGGATCGACATCAGCCGCTGCAGGGAATCCATGTTCGACATCGGCGTCTGCACCGCCACCGTGTAGTTGACGCCATTTGAGGCAAGATAGAACACCGGGCTGACCATCGAGCTCGACGAGAGCGAGGTCAGCACAGAGTTGGCGACATCACGCTGCGACAGGCCAAGCCGCGCGGCGAGCTGGCGGTCGACGTTCACGCGCAGCGCGGGATAGTCGAGCATTTCCGGGATGTGTGCGTCGACCACGCCCGGGATGCGCGCAATCTCGTCCTGGATCCGCCGGGCAATGGCCGCGTTGCTCGCCAGGTTCATGCCAGAAACCTGCACGTCGATGGGCGCCGACAGGCCAAAGTTCAACACCTGGCTGACGATGTCGGCCGTCTGGAAATAGAACGAGCTGCCCGGGAAGGCATCCGGCAGCTTTTCGCGCAGCAGGCGCATGTAATCGGCCGTGGGCCGATGTGGTGACTTCAGCGAGATCGAGATTTCCGCATCCATGCCGCTGATGTTGTCGGTCTGCACGAAAGCGAGGTTGTAGTACAGCGGCACGCCGATCAGGTCGTCAATGCTGTGCAGCTGCTCGGCAGGAATCAGCTGGCGGATCGAGTCCTCGATGCGCAGCACCAGCTTTTCCGTCTCCTCGATGCGCGTACCCGGCGGCGCACGCACATGCAGCTTCATGATGCCGACGTCCGCGCTCGGAAAGAAATCGGTGCCGATCACGCGGGTCAGGCCCAACGAGAGCACGACAAGCAGGCCGGCGGCAGCCAGCACGAAGCCACGGTTGCCCACCAAGTGCGTCAGCAGGCGGCCGTAGCCCTCGCGCAGGCGGCCAAACGCCCGGTCGATGCGGCCCTCGCCGTGGCCGGCGGCGATGGCGCGCAGCTCGCCCGGTAGCAGCATGCGGCACAGCACCGGCACCAGAGTGAAGGACAGCAGGTAGGAAGCCGCCATCGCCAGCACCACGGTCAGGCCCAGTGGCGTGAAGAGGAAGCGCGCCGCACCCTCGAGCAGCACCACGGGGAAGAACACGATGCAGATCGCCAGTGTCGCCACGGTCACCGGCTGCACCACCTCGCGGGCGCCGTCGATGATCGCCACGGTGATTGGTTTCCCCAGCACCAGGTGGCGATGTATGTTCTCGATCACCACCGTCGCGTTGTCGACCAGGATGCCGACCGCGAGCGCGAGGCCGCCGAGCGTCATCAAGTTGATCGAATTGCCGGTGAGGTACAGCCCGATCAGCGCGGTGAAGATCGCCAGCGGGATCGAGGCCACCACCACCAGGGTGCTGCGCCAGCTGCTCAGGAACAGCAGGATCATCAACGCCACCAGCACGGCGGCAATGACCACCTCGTGCAGCACGTTCTGCACCGCGCCGCGCACGAACACCGACTGGTCGAAATCCAGGCCGACGGTGAGGCCCTCGGGCGCCGTAGCCAGGATTTGCGGCAGCATGTCGCGCGTGGCGTCGACCACCGCCAGCGTCGAGGACTCGGCGTGCTTCAGGATCGTCAGGTAGGTCGCGCGCTTGCCGTTGATGTGCACGATGCTCTGCTGCACGGCGTACGAGTCGTGCACCTTGGCCACGTCCTTCACCAGCACCTGCTGACTGCCCACGGTCTTGACCGGGATGTCGGCGAAGCGCTCCACCGTGGATGGACTCGAGTTCATCAGCACGGTGTAGTCGCGCGAGCCGATGCGCGCGGTGCCGCCGGGGATGATGATGTCCGCGGTGAGCAGGGCGTTGACCACGTCCTGCGGCGAGACCCCGCGCGCGGCCAGCCGCTCCGGGTCGATGTCCACCATGATCTGGCGCTGCTTGCCGCCGAATGGCGCCGGCGTGGACAAGCCGGGAATGGTGAAGAGCTGGATGCGGATGAAGTTGAGCGCGTAGTCGTAGATCTGCTGCTCACTCAGGTTGTCGCTGCCGACATCCATCTGCACCACGGGCACGTTGGAGGCGTTGAACTGCACCACCATCGGCGGCGACATGCCTGGCGGCAGGTTGTGCTGCAGGGTCTGGTTCATCGCGCTGATCTGCGCGATCGCCGCACCAATGTCGGTGCCGGGGTAGAAATACAGCTTGAGCAGGCCGACGCCGGGAATCGAGTGCGACTCGATGCGCTCGATGCCATTCACCGAGGTCGAGTAGCCGCGCTCGGCATGCACCACCACGCGCCGTTCCATGTCCCCGGCTGACAGCCCTGGATAGTTCCAAGCCACCAGTACCACCGGGATGTCGATGACCGGGAAGATGTCCACGATCATGCGCTTGGCCGACAAGGCACCTAGCAACAGCATCAGCAACGCCATGACCGCCACCGTGTACGGACGGCGCAAAGCCATGCGGATCATGCCAAGCATGCGGACTTTCCCCCAGGACCAACAGTGAGGCCACGATTCCGTCGTCCACACTGCCAGCGGGAGGCGCCGGCCCGTGAAGCAGCGATATCGAACGAGACCGTGGCCAAGGCCGGGACCGGCGGCGACACCAGGACCGGAGACGGCACTTCTCCACGGAAAATCGCGCCGAGTCTAAAAACCAGCCACGGTTTTGGGTAGTGCCAATCGACAGGTCTGAGGCAACCAGCCTGGGGACGCGCCGGCGAATCGCAGCAGGACTTACGCCCACTTAACCCCTCGCGTGATGCACTGCGCCGCCACGTCATTCGAGGTCATGCATGTTCCGACGGATCGCCATCATCGGCGGCGGCGCGGCAGCCGCTTCATTGCTGGGCGAGCTGCTCGATCGGTCGCTGTCGCCCCCATGGCAGGTGGACTGGTACACCGGCGGCAAGTCGCCCGGACGCGGTGTGGCCTATGCCACCCCGTCTGCCCGCCACCTGCTCAACGTCCGCGCGGCGTCGATGGGCCTGTACTCCAGCCAGCCGGGCGGCTTTCTGGAGTTCGCCCGGCACGGCGGCCACGACGTGGGCGGCAAGGATTTCCTGCCGCGGCGTCTCTATGGTGACTATCTGGCAGCGGAAATCGAGCAGGCCATCGCGCGCGGCAAGGCACATGGTCACGAGGTCACGATCATTCCCGCCGACGTGGAGGCGGCGATTCCCGAACCTCGTGGAGTCACCATCGTGCACGGGGGACAGTCGCGGCGCATGGACGCGGCGGTACTTGCGACCGGCGCATTGCCGCCACAACCGCTGGACGGCGTCGAGGCCGCGACCCTGACAAGCGGTCGCTATGTGGTCGATCCCTGGCCGTTGCTGTCCCGACCCGATCCAGCGGTGCCGCCACGCCACGTGCTGCTGATCGGCAGCGGGCTGACGGCAGCGGACACGGTGGTCGAACTTGCCGCGCGTTGGCCCGGCACCCGATTCACCCTGGTTTCTGTGCACGGTCGATGGCCCGAGCGCCATCCCGTCGAAGTCGGCGCACCGCGCGGCGGCCAGGATGACCTGGTCGGCTCGCTGCTCGCCCAGCCCGAGGTGCGCCGCTGGATGCACCTGCTGCGCGAGGCGGCCGCCGAAGAAGGCGACTGGCTCAGCGTGGTCGACGGCTTGCGCCCGCACACATCCGCCCTGTGGCAAGCGCTGCCGACCGCGCAACGGGCACGCTTCCTGCGCCATGCCCGTTCGGCCTGGGAGCGCGCCCGGCACCGCCTGCCACCACAGGTCGCCGCGAACCTGGATGAGCTGCAGCACGCCGGCCGAATCACACAGCGCAGCGGACGAATGCGTTCGGTGACCCTGCGTGCCGGCGACCAGCTGCGCGTGGCCTTCAGTCACGGCAGCGCCATGCACGCGCTGGAGGCTGACCTGGTCATCCAGACCACGGGCCTGGCCACGGACGCGCGGCTCAACCCCTGTCCCCTGCTAGCCCAGTTGCGCAGCCACGCCTATGTCGTGGCGGACGAGCTCGGCCTGGGATTGCAGGCGACGCCCGAAGGTTGCCTGCGACATACGGGCGGGCACTGGCCGCACTTGTTTGCCCTTGGCAGCCTGCTACGCGGCACGCTGTGGGAATGCACCGCCCTGCCCGAAATTCGCCAGCAGGCCCGCATCATCGCGAGCCGGTTGCTGGCCGCCTGACCGCACGCCACCGCTCAACAGGCTTGGGGAACGCTGCAACCTTTATCTTTGGGGGAGCAAAAGGCTCCGCGAAGAGCCATGACCGCGTTGTGCCTCAGCCGTGCTGGTCCTCGGTGGCGCGGATGAAGGCGGCGGTGTTGTCGTGCAGTTTCTTCAGGTCGGGGACGTGCACGTAGACCATGTGCCCGGAATCGTAGTAATCGAAATGGATGTGCGACTGCAGGTCGGACGGGATGTCCATGTGGTTGACGGCATACACCATGCCGTAGAACGGCGTCGAGAAGTCGAAATAGCCGCAGTGCACCAGCACCTGCAGACGGGCGTCGTACTTCATGGCCTGGGCCAGGTCGATGCCGCCGTTCGTGTCATGCGTCTTCTCGCCGGTGACCAGGTTCTCGTCCCCGGTCGGCCAGGGGGCAATGCCACCGTCGGACACGCTGCCCACGTTGTAATACGTCGGCCGGTAGACCTGGTCGTCGCCGTATTTCAACGTCTGGTGCATGTAGGTATTCAGGCCGGTGACGTAGGCCGAATCGATGGACGAGTACTGCGGATCGGTCTGCGCGGTTTCGGTCATCGCGTTCATCGTGGGTCCGCTGAAGCGGGCATCCAGCTCGCCGACCACCAGTTTCTGGTCGCCCAGCAAGGCTTGGCGGAACTGCCCAATGTCGACGCGCAGCCTGGCCTTCTTGATGTAGTCGACGGGCAGGCCGGTGTAGCCATGCAGCTTCTCCGCTATGGCGTCGAAGTCCGCCGGGCTCAGGGTATTGCCTGCATTGAGCGCCACCGCATACTGGTTCATGGCGAAATGCTCGACCTCGGTGAGGAAGGCCTGCATGTCCGCCGGTGCGTTCGGCACCTTGTGGTGGTACCAAGCCGTGGCCGCCATGGTAGGCAGCACCACCTCGTACTGGATGTCCGAACCGTAGGGAATGGCGCTGCCCATGTACGCGGACTGCAGGATGATGCCGTTCACGTCCATGTTCTCCGCCTGCTCGAGGTAGTTCACCAGCACTTCGTTGCGCAGCGTGCCGTAACTTTCGCCGTACAAGTACTTCGGGGAGTTCCAGCGGTGGTTCCCGGTCGCGTAGCGCTTGATGAATTGCGCAAACGACTTCATGTCGGGATCCGTGCCATAGAAGTCCCTCGTCGTGCCCACGCCGCCCTGGTCCTTGCCGATGATGCGGCTGTAGCCCGTATTCATGGCATCGATGAAGACCTCGTCAGTCACGTCCAGCAGGCTGTAGTCGTTGTTGACCAGTTGGTATGGTGCGGCCGGCGTCGGGCCCAGATCCGTGGTCGTGATGCGCCGCGGGCCGAACGCGCCCATGTGCAGCCAGATGGTCGAGGAACCCGGACCACCGTTGTGGAAGAACGTCACTGGCCGCCGGCTTTCATCCTTGACGCCGCGCTTGACGTACGCCACGTAGAACATGCTGCCGGTCGGATGGCCTTCTTGGTCCTTGAGGATGATCGTGCCCGCCGTAGCGGTGTAGTCGATCTTCTTGCCCTCGACGGTCACGCTGCCTTCGGTCACCGATGGCCGTGCCGCGGGCAAGCCGCCCGCCGCCGGCGTGGGGGCCCCCGCCGTCTCCGGTGCGGCCCAGGCGCCTGCCGTAAGCGCCATGCCGGCGAACGCCACCATCGCAGCAAGCAAGCTTTTCATCCCAGCATCTCCCGCGGATTGGAAGCGCCAAGGATAGTCGGCGGGCAGCCATTCCCCACCGTGCCGATTGGCCTATTGGGGGAGCGAAGCGCGGCCTACTTCGGCAAAGCCGCCAGCCAGGCCAGCACCGCTTTGGACAGTTCCTGGCGCTGGTCCGAATAGGAATGGTCGGTGGGCAAATGCAAGCTGGTGACGTGGCTGTCGCCGCCCTGGTGCAGGGCGGCGACGAAGGCATCGTTGGCCGGTGCGAGCCCGTCATCGGACGTAACGACCAAGGCAGTGCGATCCTTCAAGGCGTCGACTTTGGACAGGAAGCGCCAGTCGGCGGCATGCGCGAGCAGCTCGTGGGCAAGGCCGTCCGGCGTGCAGCCGTTCAAGGGCGCCATGCCCTCGCCGGCAAGGCCCTTGGCGATGGCGGCGAGGCCGGCGGCTTCGCCTTCCTTGCGGACGACGGCTTGCGCACGCCCTGCCATGTCCGCGGCAGAGATCGTGGCAAAGGCCTTGATGCGCGGATCGGCAGCAGTGGCGGCAATCGCCATGAAGCCACCCATGCTGTGACCGATCAGCACAATGCGCGAAGGATCGAGGCGCAGCGCCTTGGCGACCGCCGGCTGGCGCAGGTAGGCAACCGCCGAGGCGGTATCCTCGATGCTGTGCGCAAACAAGAACTCGCCTGGCGTACCCCATGAACCCCGGTAATTGAAATACAGCACATCCCACCCCGCCCGGCGGATGTCCTGGGCCAAGTCGAGGTTGCGTTCGTTGCCGGGAAAGCCGTGCAACAGGACCACGGCAGGATGCGGACCCGCTCCGGCAGCCACGTAGACCAGGGCGTTCATCAGCGCGCCATGACTGGGGATCTGCATGGTCTGCATCGCGGCCCGGTCGGTGCGATCGACGGGTGCGGACACGGCCGGCGGACCAGCGCGATCGGCAAGCCCGGCAGAGACCGCCATGGCAGGCGGGGCCACAACCACCAGGCTCAACTCAAGCAAGGCCGCAACCGCGGCGCAGGACAACAAGTGTTTCATGACGACCTCCCGAAGGGACCGACAATCAGTGTTGCTGGCCCGGCGTCCAGCGATAGAACTCGACGATATAGCCACCTGGGTCGAGCACCCGGAATTCCGCATAACCGCCGTGCTGGCGAATGCCGTGCTGGAAATGTTTTGGATCTTCGCCGTTGTACGGATACCACCCGATGCCGGGGATGGCACGGACGTAGTCGTACCAGGCCTCCAGGTCCTTGGTCTCGATCGCGAGCATGGCACCCTTGTCCTTGACCGCCTTGAGCGCACCCGTAGCCGCATCCACCAGTGCAATCTGCATCCCGGGGCCGGCTTCGACGATGACTACCCCGCCTTCGTCATAGATTGCCGGGAAGCCCAGCTCGTCCACATACCATCTTCTGGCGGCGGGCAGGTCCTGATAATAGAAATTGGTGACCACCGCGGTGACCGGTGGCGGCCTTCGCGCCGAGGGTGCCGCCACCGACGTGCAGGCAAACCACGCCAGCACCACGCTGCAAGCGAACAATATCGACACTCGTCCAAGGCTCATGACTCATCGGCTCCCAGGCTTCAACACGACTTCTGGCCCGCGGGTGATCGTAGAAGTGAATGGGTGGCTGCTCGCAAGCGCTGCACGACGCCTCCGCCGCGAGGGCGGCGGCTGCGCAGGGCTCTCCTAGGGAATCCTTTCGTTTGCCGTGACCTCGGGAGCCGCCACGTCATGCGGGAACAGGTAGCGGCTCACCAACGCGGCAAGCACCGCCCCCACCAGGGGAGCGACGATGAACAGCCACAACTGGCTCAGCGCCTCGCCGCCCACGAACACGGCCGGGCCCAGGCTGCGCGCGGGATTCACCGAGGTGCCGGTCAAGGGAACTCCCACCAGGTGCACTGTAGCCAGTGCCAGGCCAATCGCCACCCCGCCCAATTGCGGCCACGCCGCCTTGCGCGTCACCAGCAGCACGATGAAGACGAACAGGAAGGTCAGCACCGTCTCCGCAATGAAGGCGCCAGGCATATCCAGGCCGACCATTGAACTTGCGCCGAACCCGTCCGCGCCCAGCCCAACCGTTGCCGTCGAATAGTCCTGGGCGCCGGAAAACATCCACAGCAGGATGGCAGCGCCGGCGATGCCGCCGGCGAACTGGGCGATCCAGTAGCCTACCGCCTCGCCAATGCCGATGCGGCCGGAAACCCAAAAGCCCATGGTGACGGCGGGGTTGATGTGCGCACCTGAGATGGGGCCGATACCGTAGGCCAGGATCAGCATGACCAGGCCGAACGCCAGCGCGGTGGCGACCACTCCCGCCGCAGCACTTTGTCCCGTCAGCCCGAAACCAAAGGAAAGCGTGGCTACGCCGGCACCTACAAACACCAGCAGCGCGGTACCGAGAGCCTCAGCCACCAATTTGCGCGTGTCCATGGGAACCCCCTTGCGTCAGCTTGAGGTGCGCCGCTGATCATACACACGGCGAATCAAAAAAGATGGTTGTGCATGCGCGTGCGCCGACGCGCCGCGAGCACCTCAGGCAAGTGCCCATTGCCCCAGCGGCACATGGCGGGTCTGGCCGAGCAGGCTGTGCACCAGCACGAACTCGCGCGCCCGCCAGACAATCGGCGCCACGTCCTGCATCGCCACTGCACGCGCGTCATAAGCCAGGGTGACATGCGGCTCGAATTGCGTAGTCGTGAACCGGCCGAGGCCGACCTCGCCCAGCTCCGCTGCCAGCGCAGCGTGCAGGGCACGCAAGGGGGCATTGCCACCATGCGCCCGCAACACGAACGGCAGCTTGCCACGCCGCCCGTTGAAGCTGCCCACCTGGTCGAAAGTCAACTCGAACGCCGCCATGGACACCCGCGACGCGGCGGCCGATGCCGCGCCCACCACTTCCTGGCGCAGGCCGGCAGTATCGCCAAGGTGGAACAAGGTGACATGCAGCCGCTCGGGCTGCACGGGCTTCCCGCGCAAGCCATGCGCTGCGCACTGCGCGGCCGCGAGCGCCGCCAGCTCGGCAGCCGTGCCAGGGTCCGGGAAGATCGCCAGGAACAGCCGATCCGTGGCCACCGCGGGCCCGAAACCGGGAAGTGACGCCTGCTGTGACATCCGGTTCAAACCCACGGTATATGTTGAATCAGTCAGCGCAACGACAGCCCAACGGCCCGCTCGCTATGGGCAGCGACATTGGCCGCGATGCACAAGCATGATAGGTTGCCAGAGATACCACCATCACCAGGGAATCCCCGGACATGAAGAAAGCCGCCTTGACCACGGCATTCGTTTCGCTTGCCTGCATTCTCTCCGCGTTCGCCTTCGCGACGCCCCCAGTCACCCAGACGTCCGGCAAAGTCACACCCGACATGATCCAGACCGGGTCGGACGTTCCGGCCAACTGGACCCAACCCCAAGGCAACTTCGACTACGTCAAGCGCGACGTGATGATCCCGATGCGTGATGGCGTGAAGCTGCACACGGTGATCGTGACCCCGAAGGATGGGCGCGACCTGCCGATCCTGCTGGAGCGCACGCCCTACAACGCCAGCGGCATGGCGCCAAACAACAGCCCGCATATGACCGAGGCAGTGTGGTCGGGCGGCCGGGATTGGGCCGCCGACAAGTACATCCTGGTCTGGCAGGACGTCCGCGGCAAATATGGCTCGGAAGGCAAGTACGTCATGACCCGCCCGCCGATGGGCCCGCTCAACCCGACCAAGACCGACGACACCACCGATGCCTGGGACACGATCGACTGGCTGGTGAAGAACGTCAAGGAGTCGAATGGCAAGGTGGGCATGATCGGCTCGTCCTACGACGGCTGGACGGTCGCCATGGCCCTGTTGGGCCCGCACCCCGCGCTGAAAGTCGCCGCGCCGGAAAGCCCGATGATCGATGGCTGGATGGGCGATGACTGGTACCACTATGGCGCGCTGCGCCAGCGCAACCTCGATTTCTTCGTCAGCCAGAGCAGCAAGCAGGGCCGAGGCGAGAGCATTCCGCGTGAGCACTACGACGACTACACCAACTTCCTCGAAGCGGGCTCGGCCGGCGCCTACGCCGAAGCCAACGGCCTGACGCAACTGCCGTTCTGGAACCGCTTTGCCGCGCACCCGGCCTACGACGCCTTCTGGCAGCTCCAGGCGCTGGACAAGCTGTTGGCCGCCAAGCCGTCCAGCGTGCCCACCATGTGGCTGCAGGGCATGTGGGACCAGGAGGACATCTACGGTGCCGTGCATGCCTTTGAAGCACTGAAGAAGGCCGGCCATGGCGCCACCAACCACCTGGTGATCGGCCCGTGGTGGCACAGCCAGATCAACCGCGACGGCTGGGACATGGGCCCGCTGAAGTTGCCGGGAAACACCACGGCCGAGTTCCGCCAGAACGTGATGATCCCCTGGTTCAACCATTATCTGCGCGGCACGCCGCTGCCCAAGCCGCTGCCACAGGCACTGATCTACAACCCGGTGCAGCAGCGTTGGGATGGCTTCGCCGACTGGAAGCCGGCCAGCGAGCAGCAGCTCACCCCGCTCTACCTGCAGGCGCATCTGGGCCTGGGCTTCCAGGCGCCCACCGGCGGCAGCGACAGCTATGTCTCCGATCCGGCCAAGCCTGTTTCCTACCTGCCCCGCCCGACGCTGGCAAGGGACACGCGCTGGCGCACCTGGCTGGTCGAGGACCAGCGCTTCGTCACGGACCGCGCCGACGTGCTGTCCTACGTCACACCCGTGCTGACCAAGACCGTCGCCATCCAGGGCGCGCCGATCGCCGACCTCTATGCGCGCACCACCGGCACCGACGGCGACTTCGTGGTCAAGCTGATCGACGTCTATCCCGATGTCGACGCCAACGAACCGGAGATGGGCGGTTACCAGTTCCCGGTCGCGCTCGACATCTTCCGCGGGCGCTATCGGCACAGCTTCGCGGACCCGTCGCCGATCCCGGCCAACGAGGTGCAGCAATACAGGTTCCGCCTGCCGACGGTGAATTACGAGTTCAAGCCCGGCCACCGCATCATGGTGCAGATCCAGTCGAGCCTGTTCCCGCTCTATGACCGCAACCCGCAGACCTACGTGCCGAATATCTTGTTTGCCAATCCGGCCGATTACCAGAAGGCCACGATCACCATCGAGCATGGTCCCGACGGCCGCAGCGCGGTGCTGTTGCCGGTGGTGGAGACGGGCGGCGGCGGCTGATTCGAAGTTGCCGCTACCCCGGATGCCCGAGCAGCAGATTGAATGCTTGCAGGCGAAAAGGGGGATGTGAAATCACGCCCCCTGCCGCCCATGGATGCCAGGGCCTTGTTCGCCATGACCACTCCGGCGTGCAACCATGAGGGGACCGGATGGGAGGACAGATGGATGCAGTTGGAAGATGTCGCGTATGTGCGGGTGGCAACACCGCTGGGCGCGTTCGTGCTGGCGGCACGTGACCATGCACTCAAGGGCGGCTGGTTCGAGGGACAGAAGTACTTTCCTGCCATCAGCGCGGACGAGGGTTGGCGCGAGGAAGAGACTGCCGTGCTGCATGCCGCGCGACAGCAGCTCGAAGCCTACTTTTCCGGCACGTCGACGCGCTTTGAGCTGCCCCTGGCGCCGGAGGGCACGGCATTCCAGCAACAGGTGTGGAACGCCCTACGCGCCGTGCCCTGGGGCGAGACCACGACCTATGCGGCGCTTGCTCGCGCGCTGGGTCGGCCGGGCGCGTTCCATCCGGTCGGGGCCGCCGTCGGGCGCAACCCGATCTCGCTCTTCATTCCCTGCCACCGCGCGCTCGGCAGTGATGGCTCGCTGACCGGCTATGCCGGCGGGCTCAAGCGCAAGCGCTGGCTGCTCGACCACGAAGGCCGCGAGCGCAGCCTTTTTTGAACGGGACGTGGTAAATCCAGCCGCAATCCCTGCAGCCAGCGCATGCTGGTCAACATCCACTTTAATTTGCCGCGCCCCTTTATATGTTGCGGTGTCGGCCGATAGCAAAGACATGGAAGTGCACCGCGGTACCTCACTCGACGTTTAGAGCACTGTGCATATCGACCTGGCCACCCTGAGCCTGCTTGGCGCCATGCAGGCGCTGCTGCTCGCACCCCTGTTGCTTGTCGCAACCCGCGCCTATACCGGGCGTGCCCGCACGAGCCTGCGTATCTGGGGCACCGTGCTGCTGCTGCAGGCCTTCGGCTGGGCCCTGCTGTCGCTGCGTGGGGAGATCAGCGATTGGCTCTCGATCGTGCTCGCCAACGGCGTGCTGATCGTCTCCTACGCCGAGAGTGCCCACGCGCTGCGGCTGTTGCTGAATGTGCCCCAGCGCCGCGGCCTGCTGGCCGCCATCGGCCTGGTCGGCTGGGCGGCCACGACGTGGTTCTGGCGCGTGCAGCCAGACTTCGAGATGCGCGTCTATACTATGGCGCTGGTGGCGGGAAGCTACCTGTTCCTGCTGGTGTGGCCACTGCGCCACGCGGTCCGTCCAGGCGGTTCCAATGCGCAGCGGGCCATGCTGCTGGTCCTGCTCGGCGTCTGCGTGACCTGGTTGCTGCGCCTGGGTGAGCTGACCTTCAGCGGCGCGCTCGCGCAAGGTCTGCTGAGCGCCACCCCGGCGAATGTCCTGAACCTGTTCTACAGCGCCATTGAACCGGTGCTTGCCAGCATCGGCTTCCTGCTGATGTACAACGAGACCGCACAGGCCGAACTGAAACGGCTGGCACGCACCGACCCGCTCACCGGCACGCTCAACCGGCTCGCGTTGGACGAGGAAGCCGAACGGCTGTTCCGGCGTTCGGCCGATACCGGGCACGCCTGCGCTGCACTGATGATCGATGTTGACCACTTCAAGGTCGTCAACGACCGCTACGGCCACGCTGGCGGCGATGTTGCCCTGGTGGCGCTGGCCGGGTGCATTGACCAACAGCGGCGCCATGGCGACGTACTGGGACGGGCGGGTGGAGAGGAGTTCCTCATGCTACTGCCGGACACGGGCATGAACGAAGCTTTCCTCGTGGCCGAAAGCCTGCGCACTGCGATCGAAACGCTGCGCCTGGAGCTGGACCGCGAACCACAGTCGCTCACCGTCTCGATCGGCGTCGCGGTACGCGAACCCACCGACCTCAGATTCGCTGCAATGATCCGTCGCGCCGACCGTGCGCTCTACAGCGCCAAGCACGCCGGCCGCAACCGGGTGGCGACCTCCCGGGACCCCACCGTCCCGTTGCCTGAGTGCGTGCTCTGACCCAGTTGGTTCCTCGTGCGGATGCGTTTCACCGTTCGCCAGCCTGGACCGGGATCGAAGAAGATCGGCATCGCCGGCTGTCTGGTCGATGCGATCGAGCCAATCGCGATGTTGCCCTCATTGGCCTGGTGCTCCGGTCGTGGCGCCGCAGTAGCCACAAGGGGCTCCTGGTGTTCGCCGGCATCGTGCTCGCCCTGACGGCGGAGCGGCGCTCCAGCCATGCACTCGTCTCGCGGGCCGACCCGCAAGACCGACGCGCCTACCCGTGGCTGGCATCCGTAATGGGGGGGCCGATGATGGCAGGATGGGTGCCGGCCCGGAATCGCTGGTGCGCGCACCCGTGGCATAGCATCGATGCTTCGGCGATCGTGCCCGCCATCATCGGGCCCAGGCGTTCCTCAGTACTTCCACCACGGCGTGGTCGTGCCAGCCGGCATCTTGCGCAGTCCATGTTCCGCCATCTCCTGCAACCGGTCCGCAGTAGTGCCGGGCCCGCTCCAGCAATGCGGCTTCTGGTCGCCATAGACGAAGTAGCCCTCGTAGTGGGGGTTCTGCGTCGTCTTCATCCACGCCTCCAGCTCGCGGACGGCACGGTCCAGGAAGAAGCTGTCCATGTTGCCCACGTAGATGTGGATCTTGTCCACCAGCTTGGGCCCCACGGTGCTCCAGTTGCGCTTGAGGTACTCCAGCAGGTCGTAGTGCTCGCGCCAGT
Organism: Rhodanobacter sp. FW510-R10; assembly: GCF_058781105.1. Taxonomy (NCBI): domain Bacteria; kingdom Pseudomonadati; phylum Pseudomonadota; class Gammaproteobacteria; order Lysobacterales; family Rhodanobacteraceae; genus Rhodanobacter; species Rhodanobacter sp. FW510-R10. Next base: position 2,964,975 of record NZ_JBYSWL010000001.1, read on the forward strand.
AGTCGGTCACGCTGTGGTCGATCTTCCCGGTACGCGAATCGACGGCAGGCTTGAAGTAGCCGTCCGCCCCAATCGGTCCCCAGGTGGACTGCCAGACATCCTGCTGCCCGGTGCCGGAACGCCCGTGCGTGCCGTTGACCAGTTCCATCCAGTAGCGCTGCTGCGCCGTCTGCCGGATTGCACCGTTCACTTCGCGCGAGTTGACCGTGGGCGTGAGCTGCCAATCGCTGTAGTGCTTGTAGAACGCGTTGTCGTCCTTGTACATGTCCACCCCTTCCACGTCGGTGAAGGTGACGGGATCGGGGCAGTACGACCAGGTGCCGCCGAAGAAATCCGGATGGAAGATCTGTAGCGCGAGCGATTCCCAGCCGCCCGTGGAGCCGCCCGAGAGCCAGCGCGCCCAGGGCTGCTTGATCACGCGATAGCGCTTCTCGATCTCCGGTATCAACTCATCCATGATCGCGTCGCCGTAGGGACCGGAATTGACGCTGTTCACCGCGTACGAGTCGTCGAAGTACGGCGTGGGGTGCTGGAAGGTGACCACCAGCATGCGTGGGAACTTGTCCGCCACCCAGGCCTCGTGGAACGCCTTGCCCTCCTCCGCCCGGCGTGAACCGGGTTTGGCCTCGAACCCGTACGGCGCGTCGAGGCTGAAATGGCCCTGCACGTAGTTCACCGGATAACGGATGGTCGAGGTCTTGTAGCCGCGCGGCAACAGCACGGTTGCGCCCAGGTAGATGGGACGCCCCCAGAATTTCGTGAGCGACGGGCTCTGGAACTTGAAGCGCTGCACATATTCGTTGTCGGGCGGCACGACGACGGGCGGGATGACCTGGTCGGCCACCAGCTTGATGACGGTGTTCGACTTCGGATCGACATGGATCTTGCGTGCGACGCCGTAGATGTTGCCCGGCGAACGCGTCCAGTTCTGCCCCTCCCACTGGTCGTCATGCATCCACAGCACGTGGCCATCGGCACGCTTGAATTCCGAGTAGACGTTGACGAACGGTTCCACCCAATAGTCGCCGGGCGGAATGTCGGCCATGTCGAAAACCGGCGTGCCAAGATCCATGCCGCTCACGACCGCAGGCGCGCCGGGCGCGAGCCGCTCGACGTCATGGCCAAAGAACGGCGCGCCGACCCGCCCGACCTGGGTATGCAGGGCGCTCTTGTTGTCCTTGGAAATAATCACGTACACGCGGCCAGTGAGGGGTTCATTTCGTATCGCGGTCGGCACCGTAATCTCGAACTTGACCTGCGCGCGCCCCGACGGGCCTGGGGCGATGACCGATGTCTGCGCTACTGCAATTTGAGCCGTGAATACCAGCGATATGGCGCCGAGTATGCGCAGGAAACGGGACGTCGTCGGCATGGCGAGCGCTCACACAGGGAGGGAGGTAAAGGCCGCGAGGAAGCTACCTGACATGCCTGCCGGATGCAATTTCGTCGCGCGCGACGGCCCCGCCAAGTCGCAAGTGCGGCGCACTGGCGTTGAACCATACGCGCCGACGCCCGTCCTGCCGGCATTCGCCGGGAATATGTCGCGTCCCCATCCCATGGTCGTTGCGGCAACGCGCATCCGCCCGTGACTACTTTCCAGTGTCAAGGAGCTCGCGGTACAGCTTGTCCGCCGCTGGCTTGTCTTGAAAGTCGGCACCCGATTTCTGCAGCGCCTGGAGCGTCGTTCGCGCGCCCGCACGATCGCCGGTGCGTGCCTGGGCCACGGCCAGGTGATATTGGATTGCGGGTACTTTCGGCGCCGCCTTGACCGCCTTCACCAGGATCGGCAACGCGCTCTGGGGTTGGTTGTTCGTGATCAGCGCCCAGGCATAGGTGTCCGCGACGCCAGGTGACTGCGGCGCCAGTTTGTAAGCACGCTCAGCCAGTGCCAGCGCCTTGGGGTTGCGCTGTTCCGTATAGATCCAGGCCAGATTGTTGAGCGTGCCAACATTGGCCGGATAAGCCTTCAACACCTGTTCGTACTCGCTGGCAGCCAACGCATTTTGCGTATGCTCCATGTAGTACTGGGCCAATATCAGGCGTGTGGACGCGTCCGCCGGATGTTTGCCCAACCAGTCGCGCAGCACGCCTTCCGGTTCCTTGGCGCCGCTTGCATCGAGGGCCTGGAAACTCTTGATCACCAGCGGTCGTTCGTACGCGGCTTTCAGGCCCTGCTGGTAGACCTTGGCTGCCCGGTCCCAGGATTTGTCAGCCATGTACAGGTCGCCTTCGAGCGCGTAGCCTGCGGCCTTGCTGGCGGGTTGCTTCTGCAGCGCCTGCGCCAAGGCCACGGCGCCGGGCAGGTCGTGATCCTCCTGCAGCTTCATGAACGAGCGCAACGTCACGGCAGCCACTTGGCCCGGATCGTTCTTGATGACCTGGTCGAGATTGCCCGCGGCGGCCTTGGTGTCCTTGTTGAGGATCTGCGCACGCGCCAGATTGATGCGGTACAGGGGCACCTGCGGCGCGAGATCCGTGGCCTGCTGCAGCGGCTTCAGAGCCTCGCTGTGATGACCGGCGTTGAGTTCCGCCCCGCCCAAGGCGTTGAGTGCCACCGGATTGCCCGGGTTGGCAGCGACCAGTTCCTTGGCGGTATTTACTGCCTCGTCGAATTGACCGCTTTCGCTATACAGCACCACCAAGCCGACATACGCGGAGGCGGATTTGGGTGCCGCGCCGATCGCTTGCCTGAACCACTTGACGGCTCCCGCCTTGTCGCCTTGCAACATGGCGAGCTGTCCGAGCGCGGTGAGCGCCACGGCGTTTTTCGGATCCGCCTTCACTACCGCTTCATAGTGGCCGGCAGCATCCGCATAATGCCCTTCGAGCGAGTCCAGGCTCCCCAGACTCACTAATGCGGCGAAATTCTTCGGGTCCAGTTCGTAGGCTTTGGCATACTGGGTGCGTGCCTTGTCACGTTGGCCGGCGGCAATCAGCGCGGTCCCGTAGATCAGGTGTGCAGCACTGTCGTCGGGGTGCTTCTGGACGTATCCAGCCGCCGTCTTGACCGCCTCGTCCGGGCGCTTCTCACGCACGTAGGATATGACCAGCAGGCCGTTGCGCTGGGCCTCGGCGGTGGCATCGCCGGCAGGGATCGCCTGCAGCAGGCGGATGGCCTCTGTCGCATTTCCGCTGGCGAGGGCCTTGCCGGCCGGCGCAAATTGGGTGCCGAGCAGGCCGCCTGCGGGAGTGCCTGCGGGAGTTGCAGGAGATTCCGTTCCGGGTTCGCCGGAACCGGCAGCAACGGCCCTTTGCAACAGCGCGGTCAGCTCGGCGTCGGACGGCGTGCCGGGCATGACCGGCCGCAGCGTGTCCAGAGCCTGGCGCGAGCGCCCTTCGCGGTACAACGTCAACGCCAGCAACTTGCGGGCCTGGACGTTGTTCTTATCCACGCCCATGACGTTGCTGAGCGCCATTTCGGCCTGGCCGTAATTGCCTTGGGCGTAGTTGACCGCCCCCAGGAGCATCTGCGCCTGGGTATTGTCCGGCGCAACCTGGAGCACCTGCTGAAGCTCGGAAATCGCGTCATCCAGATGCCCCTGCTTGTACAGCACCACGGCGTGCAGGTAATGGGGGTACGGCTGCTGCGGCGACATCTTTTCCAGCGCCTGGATATTGGTCAGAGCCTTGTCCAGGTGGTTCTGTTGCTCCTGCGCGTTGACCAGCCGGGCCAGGGTGTAAAAGTGCTCCTGCGGCAACCAGTCGGGACTCTTGAAGTCCAGCACCTTCTGGAAGGCCGCTTCGGCGCCGGCGAAGTCCCCGCTGTCGAAGGCCAGATCCCCCTTCGCCATCCAGGCCTGCGGATTCTCCGGTGCAGCGGCCAATGCCTGTTGCACGTAATTGGCTGCCGCCGCCGCATCACGGTCAGCTCTCGCCAGCTTGGCCAGTCCGACCAGCGCACGTGGATCCTTGGGAGCCAGCGTCAATGCGGCCTGATACGACTGCTTCGCCTGCTCGAGTTGTTTCAGGCCAACGTACGCGTCGCCGCGCAGTACGTCGACCTGCACCATGGCCTCGGGCTCGAAGTGCTGGTCGGCGGACAAAGTCTTGAGGGCTTGGTCGTATTGCTGTGTCCCCAGCAGCGCCCGCGCCATGGGAATCACCCAGCGTGCCGGCGGTACGCCATTCGCCTGAGCTTTTTGCAGATCGTTCAGCGCATCCACCGGATCGCCAAGCATCAGCGAAGCCTGGCCGAGCAGCAGCCAGGCATCGCCGTTCTTGTCGTCCTTCTGCAGGACTTTCTTGGCCTCGATGTAGGCTGCACGATATTGCCCGCCCGCCTGGAATTTGAGTCCTGCATCCAGGCCGCCACGCCCGCCGAACAGGCCGCAGCCGGCCAGCGACAGGCAGAGGCACAGCAACACAAAACCGTGAGCGACAGTCCTCGCGTTCAGCTTGGTCAGGTGCACGTTCCTACCCCTCGGTTTGGCCGGCGGCACGCGTGGAATCAGCGTGTGTGGAAGGTTTCTTCAAGCCATACTTGTCCAAGAGATCATAGAGTGTCGGCCGGCTGATGCCGAGCAGGTCCGCGACTCGGGTAAGGTTGCCGGACACCTGGGTCATGGCACTCTCGATGGCACGCTTCTCGGCCGCCGCGCGTACTTCGTGCAGGCTCAGAGTACCGCCGTCAATCGCACCAAGGTGCAGCTCCTCGAGCCCGATCTGCTTGCGATCGGCCATGATGACCGCACTGTTGACGACGTTCTCCAGTTCACGCACGTTGCCGCGCCATGGATACGCATCAATCGCCTTGAGCGCCTTGTCCGTGAAACCGAGGATATGGCGCCCGTGGCGACTGGCAGCCCGTCCCAAAAAATACCGGGCCAGGAGCACCGCGTCGCCACTGCGGTCACGCAACGGCGGGACGAGGATATTCACTTCGCTCACGCGGTAGAACAAGTCCTCACGGAAGCGCCCGTCACGGATCAGCGCCCGCAGATCCTGATGGGTGGCACAGATGATGCGCACATCCACCGGGATCAGTTCGCGCCCACCGACGCGCTCCACCACGCGCTCTTCGAAGAAACGCAGCAACTTGGCCTGGAGCGCGACGGGCATGTCCCCGATCTCGTCGAGGAGCAAGCTGCCGTTGGCAGCCAGCTCAATCTTGCCCTTGGTCTGCTTGTACGCGCCGGTATAGGCACCCTTCTCGTAGCCGAACAGCTCGGCTTCCAGCAGCGATTCGGGAATGGCCGCGCAATTGATCGCCACAAACGGCCCGTCACGGCGCGCACTCAGGCGATGCACGGCGCGCGCCAACAGCTCTTTGCCCGTACCGGTCTCCCCGAGCAGCAGGACCGTGGCGTTCGAAGGACTTACCTTTTCCACCAGTCGGCAGGTGTCGCGCATCACGTCGCTGCTGCCGATGATGCCTTCGAGCGGGGCGGCGGCCTGACTCCTGAGCACCCGGTTTTCAGCCTCCAGCTCGTGCACCCGGAATGCACGCTCCACGATCAGCCGCAAAACGGCGAGATCCAGCGGCTTGGAGCAAAAATCGTAGGCGCCGCAGCCGATCGACTTGACAGCATTGTCGCGGTCGCCATTGCCAGTGACCACGATGACCTTGGTGTACGGTGCGTTATGCAGGATATTCGTGATCGTGGCAAAGCCCTCTGCGGTCCCAGCCGCGTCAGGGGGCAAGCCGAGATCCTGCAACACCACCGCAGGCTCGTGGCGGCGCAGCAGGTCGAGCGCCGTGGGTTGGTCGCCAGCGAAGACCACATCGTAATCGTCGAAGCTCCAGCGCAACTGGTTTTGCAGGCCAATGTCGTCCTCGACGATCAACAGGCGACGCTGCGGCTCGCTCATGACGCGACCCTCGGCTCGTTGGCCGCCGGGGCATCACCTGGGGGCTCGGTCAGCGGCAGGCGGATGGCAAATACGGTGCCCTGGCCAGGCGTACTGCTGACGCTCATCACTCCACCCATGGAATGCACGTACTCTCGGGCCTGATAGGCCCCGATACCCATGCCCTTGCTGGCCTTGGTGGTGAAAAACGGCTTGAACAGTCGGTTACGAATAAAGTCCTCGTCCATGCCTGCTCCGTCGTCCTCGATGTCGATCGCCGCGCTGCCCCCTGCCCGCTCGACCCTGAGCGTAACACGGCCGTCGGCTTGCGCCGCGTCCTGTGCGTTGCGGATCAAGTGCCCCAACACGGCGGCAAGCTGTTCGGTGTCGGCGCGGACCCACAGGTCTTCCACCGCTGGCTGATACTCCGGTCGCGGCAACTGTGCAAGACACTCGCCGAGGGCCTTGTCGATCACGGCCGCAAGCCGCACGTTGGCGCGGGCGCCGGGCGCCGAATCGCCGCGCAACTGGTCGAGGAGCCGCGAGATGCGCCGTACCGAATTCGCCACGGTCGTGAGCATGTCCTCCACGAACGCCGGATTGTGTTTGTGGCGTTCAGCGTTCTGCAGCAGTAACGATTGCTGGGCAGCGACATTCTTGAGGTCGTGCATGAGGAAAGCGGTGAGTCGGTTGAAGCCCTCGAACTGGCGCGCCTCGGCCAGGCGCTGCGCGTCGGCGGCCTGCGCCAGGGTGCTGGCGACCTGACTGCCAGCGACCCGCAGCAAGTCGATGTCCTCCCAGTCGAACGCGCGGCGGGCGCGGGCCTGGGCCAGCACTACGAAACCAATGAGGCGGTCCTCCAGTACCAACGGTGCCACGAGCCACGCATGCGGCAAGTCGGTCAGTTCGGCTGGCGCGCGCAACCGCTCACGGCCCAGGGGAGGCAGCTGGCTCAAGTCGTATATCCACCGCCGCTCGCGCATGAACTCCAATGCGGGCGCATGCGCCGGCAATTTCAGGCCAGGCGGTATCGGCATGTTCAATCGCGCCACCGGCGCGAATGCGTCGTCGTCGCCGGCAGTGAACAACACGCCCGCCGGACTGTCCATGGTTTGTGCCATCGCGCGCAATGCACGCATTGGCAGCTCCGGCTCGCTGGCCGACAACGTCGCAGTCAGTCGTAGCCATTCCTCCCGATAGTCGTGGCGAAAACTGAAGAAATTCTTGTGCAGGAACACACGCAACCGCGAACGCGCCTGTCCTGACCCTGCAACCAGGGTCAGGCCGAGCAGGGCAAAACAAATGATCGTTATGGCGCCAACCCGGCCCCAGTCGCCGCCATACAAGCGCACGTAGTAGCCGCCGATCGCCGTGGCGATGATGTAGAAGGCGACCACCAGCAAACTCGTGGAATAGAACACCGCGCGCCGCGAAACCCCCACCTGGACCGACCATCCGGGGTTCCGCGCCGCCGCCACCAGCAACAACGGCACCACCAACGCATCGACAAAACCGCGCGCCGCCCAGGCACTGGCGTTGAATTGCCGATACAACACCGCGTAGGAATACAAAAAGATGTCGTAGGCGAACATCAAGCCAAGCGCGATGACCAGGAATTTGAGTGCCCAGCGCTGCGTGGATTCCACGTTGCGATAGATCTGCTCGAGAAACACCACGCCAACCAGGGCCAGGACCAGCATGCCGATCAGCGGCGGTGCGACGCTGACCGGCAACGCGGAGACCTGCAGCAGCCCGATTCCCGGCAGGAGGCAATAAATCGCGAGCACGACCCAGAGCACATGCGCGAAGATGCGCAAGCCACGCAGCAATCCGGACCGCGGCCAGGCCCCGAACAAGGCGCTCAGGAAAGCAAGCCAGGCACCGTAGCGCAGTACCTCGGCCAGCAACACCCAGTTGACCGGCATGGTGCGCCGCCACTCGGCGTATGCGAGAAACGCAGCCCACGCGACGGATGCCCCGGTGGCCAGCAGCAGCAAGGTGCCGGTACGCTGCCCGCGCCAACTGACCGCCAACAGGATCGTTCCCGCGAGGAACGCGACTGCGGCAATGACATAGCTGGCGATGACGATGTTGTGCATGCTTGGACGGTTCCCGGCGCTTGAGCGCGATCATCTGCGCTCAAGCAAGAGTGTCACGGGCTCCCAGGTTCAGGCGCTGCGCTGCACATGTTCGCCGGAGGCCTGTGGTACCGCGGTTTCCCCGGACACTACGCTCACCAGGCGACGGTGGATATCAGCCGCCACGCGCGTCGCGGTTTGGCCATCCCAGAGCTCAGGCTTGCGTCCATGCGTCCGGTGTCCGGCCAGAATCCCCTCCACCTCTGGCACAAGCTCGCCGGCGGTCACCAACCGGTTGGTCCCCTCCGTGATCGTGATGGGACGTTCGGTCGTGGTACGCACCGTCAGGCACGGTATGTCGAGATAGGTGGTCTCCTCCTGGATACCCCCCGAATCGGTGATGATCAGGCGCGCGCCACACACCACGTTCATGAAGTCCACGTAGCCGAGCGGATCGATGACCTGCAGGCCGGACGCCTCGGCCAATTTCGGCCACAGGCCGAACGCTTCCAGATTCTTGCGCGTGCGCGGATGCACCGGAAACACCAGCGGCAGCCTGGCCGCGATGTGGGTCAGCTGGGCGACCAGGGCCGTGAGCGGCGCAGCCCTGTCCACATTGGACGGACGATGCAGCGTCACCACGCCGTATTCGTGTCCGTCCAGCCCGAGCTTGTGCCGTTCGCCGCTCGCCTCGATGCGTTCGCGCATGAGCTCGTAGGAATCGAGCATGATGTTGCCGACGCGGGTGACCTTCTCCGCTGGCACGCCTTCGGCGGCGAGATTCTCGTCACCATCCGGCGACGGCGTCCACAGGATGTCGGCAATCACATCGGTGACCAGCCGGTTGATCTCCTCGGGCATGCGGCGGTCGCGGCTGCGCAGCCCGGCCTCGAGATGCGCCACCGGCACATGCAGCTTCGTGCCGACGAGGGCGCAGGCCACGGTCGAATTGACATCCCCGACCACCACGATCAGGTCCGGCCGCTGCACAATGCAGGCTCGCTCGTACGCGAGCATCACGTGGGCGGTCTGCTCGGCATGGCTGCCACTGCCCACATCCAGATGCAGATCCGGCGGCGGCAACTTCAAGTCGCGGAAAAATGCCTCCGACATGTTCTGGTCGTAATGCTGGCCCGTGTGCACCAGTCGCACACTGCACCACGGCTTCCCGTACAGCACATGGAACAGCGGCGCAACCTTCATGAAGTTCGGCCGGGCGGCCGCAATCAAATCAATCCTGAGCCGCTGCACGAAGAAGTCTCTCCCTGGGTTTGCGTGTCACGCCCAGTGTACAGCGGTGTTACGCGCGTTTCGGGGTTTCCCGCCAGCACGCTCCCCGACCGGTCCGTTGGCCGAGGTTTGTGGCGGCCCGGCCTTGAGAAAGGTCTGAACAACTCGCTCTTTATCGTCATTCCCGCGAAAGCAGGAATCCAGGCTCTTGAACTCCGTAGGGCTGGCCAAAACACTGGATTCCCGCTTTTGCGGAAACGACGACATGGAGTGTTTCGCGATCTTGCAGAGGCATCCCGGTGTTTTCGAAACGTCCCGGACAGCAGTGCCCTTCCTCGGGATGAAGGCACTTATTCAGCCCTTCCTTAAGGAAGCGTCGTGCAAGCGAACGGTTCCCGGGCGCCCGCGGCCTGCAGCAGGAGTCAGGCCAGGCAGCATAACGGCGAGGGCCAACCGGCGTCGCGGTGTTCCGCGCCGGTCATGGATGGGCCCGCTGCGGCATGTGCGCCCGCGTTGCCGATGATGCCGGGCACCGACCCTGCAGCGTGGTTTTTGGCAGTTGCGCCCACGGTCCCAGGTCACTGCGCGTGTGGATGGCCGTATGCCCATTCACCTGCAACACGACCCAGCCAAGCACGCTCGCGGAGGGGAATTTGTGGCCAAAGGAAATTGCCACCAGCAACAATAGGCTCACGCCCACCCAACCGCGGAGCGACGGTGCTTCCGTCACATGCCGCCAGGCGATGGCCAGGAAAACCACCGCCACCAGGCCACCCCAGAGTGCTCCAAGCGCAAGCTCCGACGGTGAATGATCCTGCAAGACCCAACTCGAGGTGGTGATGGCGAGGGCGAGGCCCGCTCCCGACGCCACGGCAAGAACGCGCAACCCAGTCCGCCGGCAACTGGTCACCAGCACGGCTGCCGACGGCCAGACCAGGAACGCGAGCGAAGCATGTCCACTCAGGCCGATGAAATTCCATCCCGCCGGGTGCCACCCCGTTGCCATGAACCACATCTTGCTCAACGCCGTCCCACCACCTACCAGCAACACGGCGAGCAGCCACCACCACCCCGTGCGCCGGGTGGCAGGGGCCGCGATCAACCACACAAAGAGCAGCGCCGCACACGGCAGCAGCACTGCCCCGTCGCCGAGGTAGATCAACGCATGCCAAATGTGGCGCATAGTCACTCAATCCTCCGCGTGACGGGGCGGATTCCTTGGCCGACGACCGGATTTACGGAGACCGACATCCGACTCACTCCCTCATCGCATGTCAATGGATCGCTCAAACTGTGGGGTGAATTCAATCACTGACCAAAACGTAGATGGACCACCCGCTGATGTAGGCGTGGAGTCGATGGTATCGCTGCTGCTCCACGGTCCATGCGTAACCGCTTGAGCGAAAAGAGCCTCCATTCCACCACCGACCGGCGAGCTTTCGCGCGCCGGTTCTCAAGACGGGTGGCGGGAGGCTAATGGTCCACCGCAGGTTGCGAACGAACTGCGGCGCCGTGAAGGCTATTCTGCGGAATCGGTATGTGAGTACACTTGGCAGTGCAGGAACGAGCGCTCAACCAAACTGCAGGTTCCTGTCGTCGACACACGCCGCGGAGCGAGGTGGCCTGACCGACTGATCATCCTTCGGAACTACCGTAGCAGTTCAACGGACGGGAGGGTAGAAAGCTGGCGTGAACGCAGGCATATTCCAAAGGCTCGACGATGACATGCTATCCATCCGGCATGAACAGGCGTCTAATCTAGAAGTTGAGCATACTGTCGCCCTCCCATCACGCAGTAGCAACCTACGCGCAAACTTCGCTTGCGCGTGATTCAAACCATCGCAAAGGCAACCCAATTTCCCCGGGCCAATCCCGGCTAGGAGCACAGCTGCGTAAGGTTCCCGACCATGCATAGTGATATACACCAGACCACCATCGAGAGGTTGGCCATCTATGGGGCCGAACCCACCCCCCCAATTCCACCCGGGCGAATTAGCGCCCTCGTACACTTTATAAAACGCAACCGCGCGTTCCAGCGCGATGCCAAAGGCTTTCTGGCTGGTGACCTACGTAGTCTTGACTTCCGGAATTATGTTTCGCCTCGCACAATTAATCAGGGTGACCTCGCAATCGCCCAGTCCGTGACACGCTTCGCGTGTAGCTATGTCACTGACGCCTCCGTTGAAACGATCCGATGGGGCCAGACCAAGTCGGTGGAGGCACCATGGTCAGATTTCGTCATTGCAGGCAGCGGCTACATTATTTTTGATGCCAAGGGACAGATAGGTCCCCGCCTAAGACAGGATATCGAGTTCTTCAAACGATGGAAGATTCGACCCATTCTATTTGGAGTCGGCATAAACCAACCAAGTGCGCTCACGCTGAACGGCGGTATCGTCGACATCGCTCCAGCCATCGAGGCAAACCTCCGCGAGCTACTGTCGAGGGCTAAAGCGATCTCCGTGCGCGATTCATTTACGCAAGCGACTCTTTCACGCTACACGGACACGCGCGTGGAACTCACAGGCGATCCCGCACTGCATCTAGGACACCTCTACAACATACGACATACAGTGCCGCCCAGCTCGCAGCGGCGACGCCCCCTGATCGGGTTGAACCTGAATTTTCACGGGCCCTCTTCGACCAAGCTGTTACAAAGAAATCTACCTATCGTCGCCAAAGCCATTAAATCCATACGCGCCGAGCATCATTGTGACTTTCGCTATTTTGTCCACTTCGACGCTGAGCTGGTCGTTCCCAAACTTCTTGCATTGGATGGCATCGAGATGGAAGTGATCCAAGGTAACCCGGAAACCTTGATCAGGGGCTACGCCGAGCTTGACCTACATATCGGCGGCATGTTGCACTCGTGCATCCTTGCGCATAGCGTGGACACGCCTGCCATAGCACTGGCCTATGACATTAAACACAGGGGTTTTCTGGAACTCTTTGGACTGGAAAAGAACTGCATACCCGCTGCTGACTTGACTGCACCCGCCCTGATTGAACGTGTAGGTGACGTTCTAGCCGATCCTTCTCCCTACCAGAAAGCTATCTCGACCACGCGCGAGCGCCTCGAGCGCATCACCCATGATTTCACACGAGCAAGTCTCTCGACTCCGTGACACGCGTGTTACGTACTAAATGCTCGGTAGCTGGCACTCAGTGGCCTCCGAACGCATGCGGATCAACGGGCCAAGCTGGCGGCCTTCGCAGCAAGCCCTCCGAGGGTATCGGATACTGGGTGGCGCTCGTCCCACCACCGCCGCATGCTCAAGCGTTTCCGTCATTGTTGCGGTCGATCCAATTAATCAACGACGCCTGATGCCGAGACTAAAGTTTACCGTCCGCACTCTCCTTTACCGGTCAGGCCTACTGGGGTTGGCGCATCGTGTGCGAAACATGAACACGTTGACCGTGTTCATGTTCCATCGTGTATTACCCGTCAACTCGGATGAATACGATCGCGCCGAACGCGAATATACGTTTACTTGTGAAGGATTCGGCGAATGTCTCGATTTCATCCGTAGGCATTACAACGTCATCGATCTCGACCAGCTCAAGGCTCATACTGGAACCATGGCAGGCCTACCCCATAGGGCAGGCCTGATTACCTTCGACGATGGCTGGCGGGATACAGCGCTCTATGCGTTACCTGAGCTCAAAAAGCGCGGGTTACCCGGGGTACTTTTCTTGGCAACCGGCGTGCTGGATGATTTGGACGAACGCTGGTGGCAGGACGCACTCGTCGAAATAATGCTGCCCGCGGGCAACTTGGACAAGTTGGAATCGTCTTTGCGCATCCCGACCTTTGAGGACGAGGACCGTAAAACTCGAATCTACCGGGTAACCGCTTGCGTCGGCGGAATGATGGCCGATGCTCGCCGGGCTTTCCTGCAATCGTGGAATGTCCCTCCCGTAGCAGGGCGGCAGATGCTCTCTCGCCAGGAAGTACACAGCCTCCAAGGGATCAAGGTTGCAGGGCACGGACATTCGCATATTCCGCTCGTCGTGCTACAAGATCCACTTGTGGACCTTCAACATAGCCGTGTCCTTTTGAAGGAACTCGGGGCCGAAGCCGATATCATGTCATTTCCCCACGGAGCGGTTAACGAAAAAGTGCAAACACTGGCGAAACGTGCGGGATTCACGATGTGCTTCAGCAGTGCTCCGATATTGATGGACACACGTGTAAAATGGACCTCAGATATTGGCCGTATACACGTCCCTGAGAACTCTTGGACAACTGGTTCATCGGGTGTCGATCCTGCGAAATTGGCCACCTACCTATTCTTTCGACCCCGTTCGAAGTAACAGTAATGAAACTGGGCTTAAATCTCTTCATCAGGAAGATCGACGAGCTGAGCGAGACGGAATCCCTGGCTTGGGATGATTTACACGCGGCGGATGCGGATCTCAATCAGGCATTTCTGAGTCGCACCTATATCAATCAGGTTGCGCGCTTGAATCCTGGCGTACGCATCCTCGTCGGCTACGATGACGGTGCGCCAGCGTTTTTTCTTCCCATTCAATCCAGGCATGGTTTCGTTTCACGGTTTGGCGTCTTCGAGCCGGCTGGCGACGTCATGACCGATTACTTCGGGGTCGTTGCCAAACGAGGCATTCAACTATCCCCGGCCCAGCTCCTAGCGGCTACGCGCGGACGGATCAACGCCATCTTGTTCACGCATCTGGACCAGACTCAGGCACGTTTCGGTTTGGACGGCGATGAGCGCAGGGTTGGTCTACGTACGCGCATTGGGCTACCCGCCGGAGACTATTGGGTACGTCTACGTCACATCGACAAGAAGATCGTCACCGATACTGATCGGCGAGAGAAGAAGCTTCGGAACGAAATTGGGCCACTTCGTTTCGAATGGCAATCCACAGTTCCGAATGTAGACCTGGCTTGGCTCATCGAGGCCAAAAGGGCTCAGTACTCGAGGACAGGTAAGGTACATGCGGCTCTATTCGATAACGCCTACGCCGAACTTCTGAGGCAGCTGTCACGCACACGGGAGGCCGAATGCAGCGGCATTTTGTCGGTACTGAGATGCGGCGATCAGATTGTCGCGGCTCATTTCGGCCTGAAATGTCGGAACGTACTCCACGTCTGGTTCCCGACTTACGACAAACAATTTGCGAGTTACTCCCCAGGCAGAATCTTGCTCAAGCAAATGTTCGCAGCTGCTCCGGACGAAGGAGTCGAAGTATTCGACCGAGGTGAAGGTGATTCGCAGGCTAAACGGGATTTCGCCAACGAGGAGCACCATTATGCAAGGGGGCTTTGGCTAGCACCCGGATTACGCGGCTGGATCGCCAGCTTGGCGATTAGCATCGGTTGGCGGGTTCGCAGGTCGTAAACCACCTGAGGGATTTACGCCGCCTCGATTCCTCGAGGCGTCCCTGCATTACGTGGTATTTCATTCTGAATCCAGTGCCGTATAGACACCACGGCAATGCTACGAACGACGCCTTTGTCTCGGCAACAAGTTCCTTACGGGCAACAAGATAATATATGCCAGTGAACGTGCGGGCCGGAAGCCGCCTCGAAGTGAGTTGAATAACGAGCGTAACGCTACAGCAGTCGATCCAAACCAGAAATGATTATAACCATGGTCGAACTCTATCGCGGCAACCCTGATATTGAAGTCGCGTTGACCTAGCTCGGTACCATCCGGATTGGAGAGGCCCCAGCGGGATACCGCTGCCTTCAGCATGATCGCCAGGTTATTTCGCTTGCCTAGGCGTCTCATCGCACTCGATTCATGATTTCTGTATAGCGCGACAGTGCCGGCGAGCGCATGCATTTCGAAAGCACGAGACACTTTCAGCCAGAACAAATAGTCCTCGCCAATCCGCATGGACTCGTCGAAGCCGCCGAGCTGTTCGAAAACCTCTCGCCTGATCACGGCAGTATTCATGCCGACCAATTGCCCCATCAGCAAGCGTGTATAAATCCAACCCGACCGAGCTGGCTCACTTTCAGTCAGCGCGCGACAATCTGTAGTCAACGACGATGAAGTTGGAAATTGGCCAGAAGAATCACGTTCCCACCTCGCAAAGGCGCCAAAGACACAACCGACGTGTGGATTCCTTTCGAAATAGTCAATCTGCGCGACCAGCTTGCCTGGGAACCAGATGTCGTCAGCGTCCAGAAAGGCAAAGTACACACCTTTCGCCAGCTTCATCGCGGTATTGCGTGCATGTGAGACACCCATGCCTGATAACCGCTGAACGGTTATTCGCCTATCCCATTCCTCGAGTTCTGAATATCGATAATCGTCAGATCCGTCATCAATGACGATGACCTCGAGATTCGCGTAGCCCTGCCCCAGGACGCTGGCAATCGCCTCGTGAATATACTCACGGCAATTGCGGACCGGGATGATGACTGAGACAAGCGGCGACGACATACGAAATATGTTAGTGGAAATAGTCAAGACGGGGTAACTGTTCGGTACCGTGTGATCCTATCCGGCACCGGTGTGGCGTTTGCGTGCTGCCCGCGATGCGATAAGGAGACTGTATCAGCACCTGAGGACCTGACAACTGCACGTTGGATTTCCTGTTGGCGACTTGTTTTCATATCTGGATCCAACACGAGGAGGTGCCGCTGCACCGGGGAGTTGTCTGCAGCAAGGCAACGAACCCTCAGACTGGTTAGATTATCGACTATCGAGATGGAACCCCAGCAGGATCAGACCCGCTCCGATGATCCAGCCAATCGACATCACCATCGCGAGCCGGCCAATCCTGCTATTTTGCAATCGCCAGGCCAGATCAGACAGTAGCAACCATAAACCGGTGAAGACTGCCAGCGCAAAAACACCGCAACCAAGATGACCGGACACCCAGAAATATTCATTCATGGGCACTCAATTCTCCTGCAATGGCTGTTTCTCCGGCCCACACCCGATCGCCCGCGCGTACCAATAACTCCGTGGCGGCAGGCAGCTCAAGTACCACGGTACTGCCCAGCAAGATGCGGCCTATTCGCTGTCCACGCTCGACCTGCTCTCCGCTCTGGACCCATGCTTCGATACGCCGCGTCGCGAGACTGGTAATCAACCGCACCGCAATCCGCCCGGCGTCAGTTGCGATCACTACGCGCTTCTGCACAGGGCAGGACTTCTCACGCAAAAATGCAAAATCCCTTCCCTCAGCGTCCATGAAACCATCACCATGGGCTTGCACGTCAAGCACCTTTCCGGACGCTGGGCTGCGCTGCACATGCATATCCCAAAAGCTCAGCGCAATCACGAGGTAGCGCACTCCGTCTCTTACGTTTGCACTGGTCACGATTCCGTCCGCAGGTGCGAGCACGCTTTTCCCGGGCGGAGGCGTGCGCTTCGGGTCGCGGTTAAAGTACCTGAGGAACGCGGACTGAAAGCGTCTATCTTTCAGCCACCCACGGATCTGCATTTCCGGCCAGCGCAAGCGTGGCGGGGTAATCCCCCCATTTTTAGCAGACGCCAAAAGTGGGGCTAAGCGGCAAGCGCCAACTTCTGCATCGGCGTGATACCACCGAGCGCCATGTTGGGGCGCTCGTGGTTGTACGTCCAGAGCCAGCGAGTGGCATGGTCCTGCACCTGTTCGATCGAGTCGAAGAGGATGCGGGCTAGCCAGGCGTAGCGCACAGTTCGGTTGTAGCGCTCCACGTATGCGTTCTGCTGCGGCTTGCCTGGTTGGATGTGGTCGATCCGGATGCCGTGGCGCTCAGCCCAGGCCAGCAGCTCACCACTGATGTACTCCGGGCCGTTGTCGCAGCGGATCGCTTGTGGCTTCCCTCGCCATTCGATGATCTGCTCCAGCGCCCGGATCACCCGACCTGCGGGGAGCGAAAGGTCAACCTCGATCCCCAGCCCCTCGCGATTGAAGTCATCCAGCACGTTGAACAAGCGGAAGCTGCGACCGTCACTGAGTTGATCGTGCATGAAGTCCATGGACCAGACCTGGTTGATTGCCGCCGGCACGGCCAGGGGCTCGGGACGCTCGCGCACCAGGCGCTTCCTCGGCTTGATCCGCAGGTTCAACTCCAGCTCCCGGTAGATACGGTAGACACGCTTGTGGTTCCAGCCAAAGCCTTTGACGTTGCGCAGGTGCAGGAAACACAGGCCAAACCCCCAGTCACGATAGGCCGTTGTGAGTCGGACCAGCCAATCGGCAATCCGTGCATTCTCTTCGCTCCCCTTGGCCTGGTACCGAAAACACGTCTCGCTGATATCGAACGTCCGGCAGGCATGCCGGATGCTTGTGCGATCGCCTGCTACCGCCTGCCTGGCCATCTCCCGGCGCTGAGATGGCCTCACCATTTTTTTGCGAGCGCCTCCTTCAATAGGTCGGCGCTGAGCTGGGCATCGGCGTACATCTTTTTCAACCGCCGATTCTCATCCTCCAGCTCCTTCATCCGCGCGACCATGGACACCTCCATGCCGCCGAACTTGCTGCGCCACTTGTAGAACGTCGCCGAGCTGATGCCGTGCTCGCGGCACAGTTCCGGCACGGGCGTGCCGGTCTCGGCCTGCTTGAGCACGGCGATGATCTGGCTGTCGGTGAAACGGGACTTCTTCATGGAACCTCCTCGGGTCAGACTACGAGAAAATTCCACTTCTGGCGTCAACTAGTCGGCGGGGGGATTACCGCGGCAGGAAGCGTCGAACCAGCGGTGAAGGATAGGGAAAGAACACCGCCCACAGAACAATCGCGATGGCGAGTGCCACTAGTACCACTATTTGCACAACTGCAACGAGCGTCATCAGTGGCCACTTCCTGAAAATAGCGCTAGTGGGTCATCCATCTCGTCAATCTGAAGTACGGCGAGATATGGTGCCTTCGACGGTGGGACCGAATTCTCGGGCTGAAGCCCGGCACACACAAGAGCAGCGTGATGCGGCGGCAGAAGTACGCCGGCAAGGAGGCTCGAAACTGGGTCGATGGTGATTGCCTCATGGCCCATTAGCACTATCACGACATTCTGTCAGTCGCCACACCAGACCTGTTCCGAACCAATACATTCCAGGTCGTCAATCACGTCAACCCGCACCTAAACCTTGCGGAAATTGCCAAGAGTGCCCCAAGAACGCGATGCTGTCAGGCGTAGTTCCTCCAGCAACGGATGCTTTACGACAATAATTCCAGCGAGCCAACCTCCTCCCGCGCCCAGAACGGCAACGACAAAAGCTGGGATCAAGTGTTCGCTGAGCAAACCCGGCCAAAACAGCACCGCAGTCGGCACGATGATGGTTGTTATGGTAACCGCAGCGCTCGGTATCAACGCGCGCGCACATTTACCCAGCGCAAGCGCATCGAAATCTCGCATCTTGCGATGATAGAGCCTAGCGGCGATAACATAGACAAGCACCTGCGAGGCGGCCACTGCCTCGACACTGAAGAAACCTGCCGCGATCGCGAGCGCCAAAGCCGCGAGTTGATACTGGACTTCGACGACAGCCGACGGCCCCACCCTTCCAACAGCAACGAAAAACGAGTTGGACAGGTAGATCAAGGTTCCGACGATAGCCGCCCCACACAACCAGCGCATCACCGGGACAGCAGCATCCCATTGATCCCCGAACATGATCCGGATCATTGGAAATGCCATCAACGCAGCGAACGCAAAAAATGGCCAACTGATGCCGGTAAGATAGACGAGCGCCCGCAGGAACAACTGCGGTGCCATGGCCCGCTCACGATGCTCAGCTGCGAATGCAGGAAACGTGACAGCTTTGACAGCGGCCACAACCTTCTCCCGGAACATGTTGACAGGTCCGTATCCTCGCGAATAGAACCCTGCGGCCGCCAGCCCCAGCATCTTGCCCACCACAATGTTCGCCGACTGTTGTCCCAAGTCCACTGCAATATCCGTGGCCGTCATCTTGGCTCCGAACGACAGGATGTCCCGCCACCCGGACAAGCCAACCCCGCGCGCCCTGTACTCGTGGCCCCAGATGGCACAACCGAGCACCATCACCAGCATGCCAGCGAGCGATGCCCAGGCCATGCTCATATAACCGAAGCCAGCGAAAGCCAAGCCAACGGTCATGCAGCTGTTCGTGATACTCGAGCTGACATTGATCTTGTACAGCGTGCCGAACGCCATATTCCGCTTCAACAACGCCATCGCCGTGATCCCGAACGGCACCAGGATGAACGAGCCGCTTTGCACGCGCATGACGTGCCCAACACCGGTATCGTGAAAGAAGGTTCCAACTCTCCAGCTGGTGGCAAACAGAGCCACCGCGAGCACCCACGCAATGATGAGGTTGATCGTGAAAGACGTGCGGATGATGCCCTCGGTCAGATGCGTTACCTGCACCAGGTAACTGCTGACGCCAAAGGTCCGCAGCGTATTCGCCAACGTCGTCAGGCCGACGGCGACTGAGTAAACACCGATCTCTTTCGGCGTAAGCAGCCGACTCACAATGACGATTGCTGCCACGGCGAACACAAATGAGGTGTATTTTTCTGCGAACGAGAAAAACAAAGACCTCCTCACACTCAAATTCTTGGCAGACATCTCAACAATCGCCCGTCGATACTTTCATTGATGATCTGAGAGTTCCCCGATGTCGGTCCGAATGGCGCTCGCACCCGAGGGTAGGCACTAATCAAGCCTCTTGTTGGTTGTGAAGCCGCTTCATAACTCATGCATGCGTTCTAATGCAATATCTTCGACCTCAGAGCCAAGGTCGAGACACCGCATAATCGAGCAACATCCATTTCACACAGTATCGAACAACGTCCCCGTTTGACGCAGCCTACATATGGGTGAAGCGATAGATTCATGCCCGGCTTGGCCAAGTACGCACCAAGTCTCGCAACATCAGGTTAATTGGCTCAATCCTTTGCATATTCGTCGAGTTGACCTCGGCCACCGTCTCCATGCCACATGGTCCGAGTGCGATACTGACGCATCTCCAAAGGATACAAAAGCCGCTCCAGCCATCGCTGGCTAACTGCGCAAGGCTTCATAGGCCGCTTGAAAGCTTCGCATCGTAAGAAGAATCCATGCTGCCTTCCATGCCTGTCGATCTATGCTTTGCGCGGCTTGAAATTGAGCTTTCCGTCGTGGCTGAAGTTCGGCTTGGTCGGCAGCACCCGCCAGTACGCCAACGCCGCGGCCGTGCCATCGGCCCCGGTATTCGCCGCGCACACAGTCGCCGCACCCGCCATCGCCGGATAAGCGTCGTCCGCGTGAATCAGTCCCTGATAGTCTGCTACCCCCTTGACGCACTTGCCGTCCCACGTGATCGTGCCATCGGGTTTGGTGAAATGCCTTCGCACGGCCGTAAAAGCTTCCTCGACCGTAGTAGCTGACACAATCGCGTTGGCATCTTCGGCGCTATAGTGGTTTTGTGTTAACGACATGCGGGTCATCTCTACAAAGTCGGTCATGCGAGTGCCGTCAGGTTTGAATACCATCAGGAAATAGACGGTCTGCACCAGCGAGAACGGATACTTGTACCAAGTCGCTATGAACTTCGCTAGGAATTGCGCGAACGGCACCCATTCCTTGTTTTTGTACGACACGGCATCTAATGTCGTCATTAGATAAAACTGCTGCCAGGTCGCCATGCCGCGATACCCGCCGGCATCCGCAGCATTCCGAGGATACGTCGCGCTCACGTCATAAATCCCGAACGGACTCTTCGCATGTGCCATGGCTATCGGCAGGTTACGCGCCGTCTCATCCGCGAAATACTGGCGGTCCGAACTGACATACGACGCCATGAACAGGTTGCGCAAGCACCAGGCGAACCTACGCTGTGCGCCCGACGCCACGCCGCCTGATGCGGTGTATTGCGGGCCGACGCAGATCAGCGGGTAGTTTCCCCAGAATGACGCATGGTCGCGGTCGCGTGCGGTGCCGGTGACCATCGCCGCCAGCAACGCGTAACCGGTCAGGTGATCGCTGTCCGGCACCAACGGTGATGCGGTCGTGCTCCATGACTTCGGCGCGCCCTTGGCCGGGATCAGCGTGTCGCCATCGTAACTGCCCAGGTACGGCACCAGGGCGTTGTTCTTGTAGCTGCTCACTTGCGCCTGCGGCAATGTCGTCGTGTTCGGGTATTTGTGGATGTCCACGATGCGACCGGTTTCCGGGTCGCTGAAGTACACGCCGCCCCAGCCGCCGATGTGATCCTCGGTACGACGCACCACCGCCCACGTCGCGTCGCTCGGATTGCACAAAAACGCCATATTCCACGTGGGCATGTAGCCGATGTCCGGGCGTGAACCGCCCTGACCCATCGTGCGCGTCGTGCAATTGCCGAAGCCGTTGAAGCTGTAATCTACTTTGGAGTCATCCCAGGGTGCTTGCGGGTCGAGCGCGTAGCTGGGCAAAAGTGACCAGTCAATCCTGTCCGCGCTCCAGCCTACTTGCTTTCCGTAGCGGATGGCCGGCGAACGACAGCCGCGCCAGAAGTCGAACGTCCCATCCTTTTTGCTACTAGGCGGAACCGGCACATCCTGACCGTCGTACGTGACCGTCACCGCCTTGCAGTTGATGTAGTCGTAGGCATTGTCGAGGCGCGTTGCCCCCGCTTCCACGCAATCGGCGTAGAACCATGCTTCCAACCCACGGTGTGGGTTGCCGTCTGCGTCAGTGAATCGCACAACCTTGGCAGCAACCTTCGGGTCATCGCCAACGCGCGCCTGCGCATGCCAGGTACGATCCTTGTCGACGACCTTCACGACGACGAGATGCCCGCCATCATCGCTGGACGTCGGCATCAGTGGGTCAGCAGACGCGCGCCGCAGCGGCACTACGGTGGCGAGGCCCAGCAAGCCCATGGCCACCTTCACGAAACGGCGACGGGAAAACGCGAACGGTCCGTACATCGCACAACCTCCGGGAAAGTGTTGGGGGTGGATGACACGATACACTGACGCGACTACAAGCTAGCCAGCTCATGAACGCTCGCCCTTCAGGATTGAAGAAGCTGGCCAGCCAAAGCGGCGTCGATAGCCGTGCTGGCACAGCACTGAACGATGGGGGAATCTCTTGGATGGTTTACGTCAAGACCCGCGCATGCACGCAAGTACGATGTCCTCGATTTCAGAGCCCTGGCCGAAGCGCTGAAGAACCTTGCACCCTGTGCCTCCGTCAATATCAAACAAGGTGCCATGATTGGTACCGTCCTCATGGGTGCGGACTACCAGAAGGGCACCTCGCGGCCTTGTCATATATCGTCTTATATTGCCAAGACTGACCGTAAGCTCTTCATCAGAAAAATAACTCTTGTTCAACACATTCGCCACTCTAATGAAATTGAACCTATCTTCGAATGCTTGATTATACTTTGTAATATTATCTTTCTGGACGATGATATTTGCATGTTCACGAAGCCTTGGCGTAACAAGCTCAACCTTCTGTATCGCTTTTGATCTGGGATTCCGCATCAATTGATTTGCACGAAATCCCAGCACAAGATTGATACACTTACGAAGAATGAAAACCACGCTCCTATAATCATTTCTGGTTACCCAAGGCTTCATGCTTCGATTAAAAACGTCATACCGCAGTGGATAAGCAGTGTCATCCACCAGTGCGAAACAACCCGGGAACACGTGGACAAGCCATGCATCGGGCATCAGGTCAGTCCCAACAATTTTGCTTTTATAGCCCGCAGAATCCAAGTCCTGGTAGAGTTCCACCGTATTGCTACCCGAAGAAATTCCAACATCCAAAACGCTTCCAACAGCGATATCCCCCGACTCGAGAAATTTGCGCAATGCATGATTGATCTCAGAAAAGCGTCTTTGGAACGTTGTCTTGTAAGTTCCGTTCCGAAGCCTCAGTGAAGTAAAGAATTCTTCCTCTGCTTCTGGTGTAATTTGATCGAGTGGTGAACCTAGAAACCTTTTTGCTGGAATCATGTTGGTTACGCGATGTCAGAGGAGGTCTGCTATGGGTTGATATTGCCTCAAACGTATCCAGCTTCGATTACCCGACGAGAGAAAGTTTAACTCTGTTCACACTCAAGTCCGATTCAGTAAAGGAATACCGGCGGGGCCGACACATCGAAGCGATGGCTGAGTCGCGGACCACCGTGGGCACAGATGGTACACGTGGCGGCGGCTGACAACATGCACCACTCAAGTCCAAAGTGAGCGATCGACCATTGTCCTCCGATTGACAAGGTGGCCTTGATGGACTTGTAAAAAAGTAAAAAGGCGCTTCGCGGCGTCAGTGTCACGATCTAAACACACGGAGTTTTCACCAAACACCGGCCTGAACTCGCGAAACTACTGCTGAAATAGGCGCCGCCACACCACTTCCACAGCAAGAGCACGCCCCAAGGCACCGTCATCAGGTAACTGTTGCAAGTCGAGCAATGAATCCAGACGCCACTCACCCGGCAGTAGGCCCCGGTACCTTTGGAACGTGGCAGGTGCAACTCGAACGTTGCGCAGGTTTCGGCGTACGGCATTGATTAGCGGCCGCAGTCCCACTGGACGTGCACAGGCTAATCGTTCGGCCAACTGTGCCCTCCGATCGGGCCCGTCGCTAAAACGAAAACCGTACGCCGAGGGCTGCGAGGCGATTCCCGGATGGAGCGCATTGATCAGACGGCTCTGGAAGGCGCCTGCGTTTTTGTAGCGGAGCGGCAGGTATTGCGCCATATGCATCAACTCCAGGTCCACCAGTGGCGTGACGTAGTAACCGTGGCGCACAGCGACGCTGTTGTTCACCGCCATCCAGTAATGGCAACGAAACAACGGATAAAGAAGTTCGACTTGTGGACGCGTCAGGCGGACGTTTGCATCCGTGGCTACACCCAAGATCTCCTGCATGGAAGCCGCGAGACGCGTTTCGTAGTTGGACAGTCCCTGTGCGCCGCGAAAAACCCTCGAGCTGAATCCACGGTAGAAGGAGCGCACGATATCGATTGCCGCAAAATGGCGATCGGGAAGATGGAAAAAATTGCGGAAAATTTCCCCACCGCCGCCGTTCAGAGCGATGTGTCCCTTCGAATTTTGCTGCAACCTGGTTTGTCGGTCAGTGCCCGTATCATATATGCCATCGTTGGGAAGGCCATCAAAGAACAACGCGCTTTGCTCGAGAGACTCGATGTTCGGCAATGGCGAGTCACGGCTCAAGACACCTTTGTCGATGACGTCAAGCTCCAGTTCTGTCGAGCTCGCCACAATCCTTGCGACGAGTACGTCGGTGGAATTCGTCGTGCCGTACACAAACAACTGCGGACGCTCACCAGCCGCGAGCAGGCCGGCGACTATCGTGCGTGAATCGAAGCCGCCCGAAAGCGCCACATTGATCCGATCGGGAAAGGCCAACGCCACTTCGGCAGACACCTCGCGCAAATGTCCAGCGACGATGTCTACTGCCTCGTCGAGCGAGTCAAAAGCCTGGACTTCAGAGGCGAGTCCGGACGGGAAACGCTGCCACGTGCACCTGCGGCCCAAATCATAGGCCTGACCCAGCGGTAGCAGATTGACGTTCTGCGCCACGGAGTAGCGGGAATGCGCGGCACCCAGCAGCACATATTCAATGGCCGACGCCTCATCGAGTTCGACACGTTCCAGATAGGCGCAGGCGGCAAGCCAGCTTGTACTGAAGAAACAGCCATCGGCGCTCGCATAAACCCGAACGAATCCAAGCGCATCATTCATTAGCCAAATGCGGTCACCCACATTAAGGTAGAGCGCAAAGTTTCCACGCAACGCGCGCTCGTTTATGCATCCGGCCAGGTGAATCTCATCAACCAGTGCCGCCAAAGCCCCTGTGCCAAACTTGCCCCGATACCACAATGGCCCGACGCAGCAGGCACTTCCTAATGGAGTTTCAACACTGCAATTTTCTACGTGTTGCTGAGCGGGATGCGACCAAGCACTGAGCCACCCCCCATTCCAGTCGAAGTGCGCAGCGGGAACGAAGCCCTGACGCACGAATGAGCTCGTGGCGCGAGTTTGTCCTGCCAGATCGCCACCGGAAAGGAAAACGGACAATGCATTCAGCACCAGCTCTCCTCGCGGCTCAATGCCCTATGACGCTTTGGGTGTCACCACGTGGCCATCTTGGCCTACGGGATCGTACGCTCACCAGTAAAAAAGTGAGCTGGACCTCGAGGGTATGCGTGCGCGTTCGCGCGATCGGCACCCCACTAAACGCGGCCAAGCATAGCATCAGTGTAAGTCTGAAGCCGTTGCTGCAGTCGCCTGCCACGATTCGCAATCAGACATGATCAGCACCGTCATGATCGACGAAATGCCGCGAAGCTTAGCCGGTCACGAGATGTATCGAGCATGTCACGCAGGTACATGCAGCGCGGCTTCGAGATGCTCTACAACGGATGTTTGGCTACTTTCAATCAAATACGGATGCATGGGTAAACTGAGGACGCGCCCCGCCACCGCATCGCCAACCGGTAGCTCAACGTTCGATGCAACGGCCGGTTGCCGATTGAGTGGTATCGGATAATGCACGGCAGTGGGAATCTCAACCGCTGCGAGTCGCGTCTGCACTGCGTCGCGATTTTCGACCTGTATGGTGTATTGCGCCCATGCACTCTCGTTGTAGGCGCCCACCTGCGGCAGCGCACTCACACCAGCTGCAGCCAACAAGCGGCTGTAGATAGCCGCCACCTGCTGGCGTGCAGCGATCTCGTCGTCCAGTATCGTCATCTTCACCAGTAATATGGCAGCCTGCAACGTATCCAGTCGGCTGTTCACGCCCACACGCACATGATGATAGCGACGGTCCTGACCGTGCCGTGCAATCTGCCGCATGCTTTTCGCGAGGTCGCCATCCGCGGTGAAAATAGCGCCACCGTCACCATAACAACCAAGTGGTTTGCTCGGAAAGAAACTGGTGCAGGCGATATTGGATAAGTTGCAGCTCTTGCGTCCCTTGTAGCTTGCGCCAAAGCTTTGCGCCGCGTCTTCGATGACCGGAATACCGTGCCGCGAGGCAATAGCATTGATGGTGTCGAAGTCGGCGCATTGCCCGAAGAGAGAGACTGCGATGACGGCTTTGGTCCGGGACGTAATCGCAGATTCCAGCAGTGACGCATCGAGGTTGTAGGTGTGTGGATCAACGTCCACATAGATGGGCTTGGCGCCCAGCAATGCCGTGGTTTCGGCCGTGGCGATATAGGTGAAGCCCGGCATGATGACCTCGTCGCCCGAGCCGATCCCGAGTGCCATCTGGGCAATTTGCAGTGCGTCGGTGCCATTCGCGACGGAGATGCAATGGCTGGCGCCCGTGTAGGCTTCGAGCCTGCGCTCCAGCTCGGTCACCTCAGGCCCCAGAATGAATCGACCGTGTGTCAACACGCCTCGGATGGCATTGTCAATCTCGGCCTTGATGCGGGCCCGCTGGGCCTGCAAATCCACAAACTCAATCATTCAAAGACTCCAATTTGACCAAGACACCGGCCGTCAATGTGTAACGCGCCCCGGTGTGAACACAGACCGCATGCCCGTCCCCTTCGAGTGGTAGTGTCAGGCGCTCGCCAAACTCGCTCATCCAACCGATTTGCCGCGCCGGCATGCCGACCATCAACGCGTAGGACGGCACGTCCCGTGTAACCACGGCGCCCGCTCCCACGAACGCAAAAGCGCCAATCGTGACACCACAAACGATCGTGCAATTGGCCCCCAGCGTCGCACCCTTCCTCACCAGCGTATCCCGATATTCATTCTTGCGTTCAACCAGGGACCGCGGGTTGTATACGTTCGTGAACACCATGCTCGGTCCACAGAACACGCCTTCTTCCAGTGTGACGTTGTCGTACACGGAAACGTTGTTCTGTATCTTGCAACGGTCACCAATGATTACCCGGTTGCCCACGAATACATTCTGGCCCAATGATACGCCCTCACCGATGCACGCACCTCCGCAGACATGGACAAAGTGCCATACCCGAGAACCGTCGCCAATGCGAGCACCTTCATCAATGATGGCAGTGGGGTGAACGAAAATTCCCATGGGATTTCCTCAAGGCCTGATATTCTTGAGGAAAGGATGATAATCCCCCTTCAAGCCTATCGGTTTGGCATTGCGAATAGTGGCCACTGCAGTTATGGCTGTGCGATTCTCCTCCAAACCGTAACCTTGTCCGGCGAGGATCCGTTCGTATGACCGCGTGTGCAGATCCGCGAAACCCCCAGAAAACTCGATCTCCTCGCCATCCACGGTAATGGAGCGATACGTACGCTTGCCCGCCTTACGCTCGGCTGTAGGTACATCTTCAATATCAACCGACAAAAACCAGCGCACCCGGGCATGCTCATACTCTAGGTACCCTGCAGCCTTGGTCTCTTCGTTGTGGTGTACGACGTTGAGTTGAAGATCTCCGAAGATAAAATGTAACATGTCGAAGAAATGCACGCCAATGTTAGTGGCGATACCCCCGGATTTCTTTATATCGCCCTTCCATGAGCGCAAGTACCAATGACCGCGTGCAGTGACGTAACTAAGATCCACCTCATGTCGTGTATTACCTGCACTTCGCTGCATTCTTTCACGCAATGCAATAATGGATGGATGCACGCGCAACTGCAGAATGGTGCTGATCCGGTGTCCGCTATCTCGTTCGATTTCCTTGATGCCATCAATATTCCAAGGATTCAGCACCAACGGCTTTTCGCAAATGACATCGCAGCCAGAACGCAAGCCAAAACGCATATGCGAGTCGTGCAGATAGTTGGGTGAACAAATTGAAACAAAGTCCAGCTTGTTACCATGATTGGAGCGACGCAGCTTGTCAACATGCCGATCGAATCTCTCAAATTCAGTAAAGAAATCCGCTGTCGGAAAATAGCTGTCGATCACGCCCACGGAGTCGCTGGGATCCAGCGCCGCCACCAACTTGTTGCCAGTATCCTTGATCGCTTGCATGTGGCGCGGTGCGATATAACCCGCCACACCGATTAATCCGAAGTTTTTCATTTTTTTATCACGTCAATTCTAACAGTCAGTAGCGCATGCACCTGATTAAAAAGCCCTTTTGATACCAAATCCAACTTTCAGCCGCCTCTGTCGCTTTCCACCATTTTCTAGTCGAACCTGCAAACCGCTCGGATGATCCGAAGGGACTACATGACTCAACTGTATCTCGCCAGAGGATCTGAATTAACGGGCATTCTGATGAAAGTTTCGTTTGCCTTCCAACCTCAAAAACAACAGTCTAAGACGTGTAATATCGAGCGCTGCGACCACACAACTGGTAATTCGGGTGAAATTATCACGAAACGTGATTAACATCGCGCCCAAGCTGGGCTCTACCTGATGGGAGGGTTCTGCGTTCAACCCCGGTACTGCGATGTCAGATAGGCAACAATTTTCTCGGACGCATGACCGTCACCGTAAGGCGCCACTGGCGCACCACGGGTTCCACGAGCCGCCAGGATCGCGTTGGCTACCTGCTCGGCATCATTCGGCGGCGTCAGCTGATTCCATCCGGCGCTTACCAGTTCGACCCATTCCGTCTCTTCGCGCAAAGTGACACACGGTACCCCGTGGAAGAACGCCTCCTTCTGGACGCCTCCCGAGTCCGTCGCAATCACCGCCGCGTGCCGCTCAGCGGAGACCATATCCAGATAGCCCAAGGGCTCAACGACGTGCACCTGATTCTCCGTGAGTGCGCGCAGATCTGCACTTCGCAGCGCTCCTCGTGTCCGCGGATGCAATGGCCACAATACCGGTATCTGCCTGCCGACGCGCTTGACCGCTTCCAGTATTGTTTGCAGGCGATCCGGATCATCCGTGTTTTCCGCGCGGTGAGCCGTGACCAGCACATAACCACCCGGTAGCAACTCCAAGCCAGCTACCCGCTTGTTCCCCGACTCCGCGGCGCGAGCACCATGGTGAAGTGCTGCGTCGTACATCACGTCGCCCACTTCGTGGATGCCCTCCGCGTTGATCCCCTCCTGCCGCAAATGGGTGACCGCAACGGCGGTCGGCGCAAACAACCAGGTCGACACACGGTCGGTCAGGATACGGTTGACCTCCTCAGGCATCCGCATATTGAACGACCGCAAACCAGCCTCCACATGGGCGATGGGAATGTGCAGCTTGACGGCTGCCAGGGCGCCTGCGAGCGTGGAATTCGTATCGCCGTACACCAGTAGCACGTCGGGCTGTTCCTCCAGCAGGATCTGCTCGATACGCTCCAACATGCGTGCGGTCATCCTGCCGTGATGGCCGCCATGAATGCCAAGATGATATTTGGGGTCGGCCATGCCCAGTTCGGCGAAGAACACCGATGACATGTTCGCATCGAAATGCTGGCCGGTGTGGATCACGACCTCCTCAACCATCAATCGCCTGGCAATTTCCGCAGATACCACGGAGGCCTTGATGAACTGGGGACGCGCGCCAAGCACGGTAACGATCTTCATGCCAATCCTTGGTAAAACTGCACCAATTTTGCTGCCTCATTCGGCCAGTTGTAGGTGCTCAGCACTGCCCTGCGTCCAGCCTTCCCCATGCTTTCGGTACTGTCCGGGTCCTCGTGCAGCATGCGGATCGCGGCGGCAATGGCCGCGGGGGATTGCGGGTCAATACAAACTCCCGACCCTGTGCCAACGACTATCTCCCGCCACAATGGAAAATCCGAGGCAATCACAGGCAACTCGGCCGACATGTATTCGAACAGCTTGTTCGGCTGCGCATCGAGATGGCTGCGCACCGGAAGGAAGGTCACCACACCAGCCATACTTTCCGCCATTACTTGCCGAGCTTGCTCACGGTTAACCTTGCCAAGAAACCTCACCTGCCGCCATCCCGGTTGGGCCCGTAGCTCCGCTTCAAAGCCTGGCTCCGAAAATTGACCGCATAAAACGAACGTGACTTGCGGAACCAGTGGCAACGCATCAACAATCGCTCGCAAGCCGCGCAAACGGGTGATGTTACCGACATAACAAATCTGAAATGCACGTCGTACGGATGTTTCTGGCGGCATCAACTCGGAGGGTCGTGGGTAATTGTTTATGTTGACGGTTTTCGATGTGATTTGCCGAAACCGCTGCGCAATAGCCGGGGTAGCCGCAACAACGCTGAAGAGCCAGCGCGCGCCCATGTATTCCAACGCACTGACGACATCGGCTACCGGTTTGCGAATCCACTTGGGTAGCCAGTACTTGTCGAGAATATCTCGCGGATAATCTTCGTGCACGTCATAAATTACCTGCCGTCCGTACAGCCTGAAAAGCATGCCATAAGGAATCAACTCAGGATCGTGGAAATGATAGACTGCAGCCTGGACACGACTGGCGGTTCGGTAACAGTGCCAGGTATGCCTGAACATCCGCGCCAGTCGGCCACCAGACGATTGTGGAAGGGGGTGGACTATGACACCGCTCTCAGCAGCCTTCGCCGCGTCCGCCGCCGATGCCGTGATGACCAGGTGCGTGTCGTAACCGGCGGACGCCAGCGATGCACACTCCTTGAGCGCGATGCGAGTGTCAAGTCCCTCATGGTTGGATGCCAGGTGGCAAATTCTAATCATGATATATGGAGTGAGAATCTAAATATTACCTGGCCGATCAATGGCTTACTTTCGAGCTATCGTCAACTGCGATCTCGTGCCGGGCTTGAATTCGCTCGCTCCACCATATGGTCAAGCAATTGTGCGAGCTCGACAGCTCCCTGGCGGCGCGACCATTTTGCAATGTCACATCGGCGCTCCTGAATGGCCTCCCCGTTGACCAAGGATGTCACAAATTGCGCAAGTCCCCGCTCAATGCTCGATACATCCTCAATTGGCACTACGTTCGCACTGCCGGCTTCACGTAATACGGCCGCCGTATCCCCCCGCTCCCCCAACAACGCGAAAATTGGCCGACCAATCCGAAGATATTCGTATAGCTTGGCGGGTATCTGGTGGTCGTACTGATCACCCTGGAAAAGCAGCAGTGCGTCGGCCTGGGCCTGTTCCGCCAATGCTTCGCGATAGGGCACACTCGGCGCCAAGTCGACTACTTCCCGGAGACCCAGACGGTCCAGCTCCGCGCCAAACTGCCTTTCGGAACCGCTGGCACGCAACGTCACCCTGATCTCGTGTGCGGCCAGAAACCCAGAGTTACGAAGCCTCGCCAATGCCTCAAAAAAAGGTAGTGGGCTGCGACCTGACGGATACAAGACACCAGCGTGCACCAGGTGCAAGGGGCGCCCGCCCAAGGGGGATCGATATGGTGGTAGCTCTGCAAAGTCTCGCTCATCAAACCCGTTCGAAATCACCTTCAGGCGGCCTTCGCCATGAATCTTCGGATAGCGTTCGGCGTACGACCACATGGCACCCGGCGTTGTGAACACGGAATAATTTGCCCGGGACAGAACACGACGCTCCCAGCGAAGCTGCGTGGATCGCGTGAGCCTGTCCCGCCCCGCAACAGAGCTTGCGACAGGGTCTCTGAAGTCCGCGATCCACGGTAGCCCGGTCAGGCGGCTCAAGGTATGCGCCACGCAATGTGCAGTCATGATCGGATAGGTGGACCAAATCGCTTGCACGTCATAGCGGCGGATAAGGCGAAGCCCAACATACACTGCTGCCGGCCACCAGGACGCCCAACGATCAGGCAGGGCCAGGACGTGCGGGTATTTTCCACGAATTCCAAAATGTCGTCGTGCGTCCAGCGAGAATGCACGATGCACAGGAAAGCCCTCTGGAATGAGATTCTCGCTCGCCGGGTCAGTTTGTGAGTATGCATGTCTGCTGGCGGATAATCCTATTGATGACCAGCCGGATAACGGTAAATATCTTGCGAACCCCAACGGGCGTAAGTGTCCGCTGCTAGCCGCCGAAGGTGGCAAATGAAATGCAACCATAAGCACCCTCTTATCCATAAGGCCGCCAATCGAGACTCTCATTGATACGTAGTCGCTTCTTCCTGGCCGCGCACCTTTGACAACGTCGGCACCGCTTCTCTATCCGTCATGGCCGTTGCCTTTTGGTTGGCAGTAATGATTACCAGCAACGAACACATTGCCATCAACTGATAGGATAGGTCGAAATAGCTGGACGTCGTTGCCAATCCAGCGGTCATAAAGGCAATCAAGCTAACCTGCAACATGGAAGAAAGATCATAAGCCCACCTTTGTTCCAGGGAGTGACGTGTCGCTTTCCTTACTCGGGTACAACTCCACCAGCTTGCGAACAACAATCCCAAGAAAAGCAGCAAGCCTAAAAATCCATGCTCCCCCAGTACGCGAAAATATATGCTGTGTATGGCGCGCGATTGGGCGCCCTCAGGCCCATAACGCTCCCACATGGAAGCGCTCTTATAGACATCAAATCCCCCGCCAACCACGGGATGATGAACAGCGACATTCGCAGCAAACTCCCATGATTGAATCCTGGTCTGTAGCGTATTTACCTGGCTCGCATGTTGTAGGGTGTCCATTCGTGCAAGCCACTGGGCAGGCATGAAATGATACCCCGTATAGCCCAATACTGCGAAGACAGCAATCAGGGCAATACGCCTTCGGCTTTTCAGAAATAGCACACCACTCACTACCGCCAATGCCACAAGGCCACCACGTGAATATGTACCAAGAATCGCCACGCCCATAATAAGCATGCTAAGACCTACGCCCACCCGAACCAGTCTGCCAGACGAGTGCATTCGCAAATA
This sequence comes from Rhodanobacter sp. FW510-R10, assembly GCF_058781105.1. NCBI lineage: Bacteria > Pseudomonadati > Pseudomonadota > Gammaproteobacteria > Lysobacterales > Rhodanobacteraceae > Rhodanobacter > Rhodanobacter sp. FW510-R10. Next base: position 2,997,671 of record NZ_JBYSWL010000001.1, read on the forward strand.
CTGCATAAGCGGCAGAATCATACAGAGTGCTTGGGCCAAATCATTATTATCTGCAATAAAACTCCCCGCCGGGCCGAATACGGTTTGCGTGCCGCCTCGGAGCACAGTAAATATTCCTCCCTTCAGCCCATAAAATCCGAGCGATACCACGATGAGCCATACAAGTATATGCATGCGCCGTTGATCATTTACCAATATCAACGTAACCCAAACCATAATCAATGTCTTGCCGAATTCATTCCAATGCTGCCATGCAGAATCCGTTTCGGCAGCAAAGAATGTAGTAAACGTGACCCACGCGAAGAAAGCGATCAGCAATATACTGACCGAGGTTTTCGGAGTCCGCCTATTCTCCTTGTTAAGCACGATGCTGACAAACGTAAGGATGGCAATAACCTGCACCCATGGAAAACTGTAAGCGAAGCCATAGCAGAGGCGATGAGGATTCATGTAGCCTAACCATGACCACACAAGCAAGCCCACATATGGCCGCATCAAAATATAGGGAATCAGTCCGAGGACGAACAAGGTAAGGGCGATGTCGCGCATGCCGCTAGTCCGTTGCCAACTGCAGCATGAGCGCGTCCACGAAGAACTTGGTCGCCCAGTTCGGGTAACGGTTCTTCATGTATTCACCGGATCTCGGATGCGAGCCCGAAATTCCTCCGCGGACCCCCTCATCGATTGCGGTCAAGTCCTGAATCGACAAATTGAAGCGACAGGCGCTTTCTGCCGCCATTTTCCAGGAGGGATCGCTGGTTGTCCTCGCCAGGCGCTGCCAGATGACGGCCATTTGCGCATTGCCAGTCATACACGTCGAACGACTCGCCGGATGCCAGGCGGAATCGAGCCTCCCGGGTAATGCGCCATCTCGTCGCTGGGTTTGGGCCACGGCTCGCGCAATCCGCGAGGCGGCGTCCACGAAAGCAGTATTGGCAGTGATCAGACCGACTTCCAGAATGCCGCGGATGGCGTACGCGATGGTGTGCGTGAGCGGTCGATCATTGTCCTCCAGGTCATTATTTGCCAGCCAGCCGTTAGGACTCATTTGGGTGAGTGCCCACTGCACGTTGCGCACCGCTGCATCAATATAACGCGGCTCTCCAAGGGCCTGACCGGCGTTCGCAAGCGCAAAGGCGACACGCGTATTATAGGTGTTCAATGCGTGGGCAGCGAAGGGCGAGGCGAAGCGCCGCCAGGCACCGTCCGGGTCTTGGGCGGCAACCAGCCAGTCGGCCGCACGCACCAGCGAGTCGCGAAAACACGTATCCTGTGTGTGCTGCCACGCAGACAGCCAGCCGAACAACACCTGTCCGGTATTAAAGATGGTCGGCACTGCTTGTGCCGCATCTACGGTCCCTGCGCGTACAGCACCTCCCGGGAGCTGGATCCTCGATTCCCATTCCGCCATACGGATGGCGCGTTCGCGGTATTCGCTTTGGCCAGAAAACACCGCATAGCGAAAAAAGGTTGGAATAATATAGCCGGTAGTTTCCGGATACGCGCCAGCCCACACGCGCTTCGTTGCATCGTAATAGGCGCTGACACCGGCGCAACCAGTCACGTCCTGAGCGCGCGCCAGCCATTCGGCTGCTGCTTGCAGTCCACGACGCACATCCGATGCCGAGGGTACTTGCCGCGTGCGCCAAAGGTTGGCGATCGCGTTCATGATTTGTTCCTTGCCAGTCGCGCTCCAGGAATCAGCTTCAAGGTCGTGGAGCGCAGTTGGCTGCGGACGCGCTGCAGGCCGTGAACAAGAAACGGGACGGGATCACCCCACCGATACAAGGCATCGGCGACGCGACCACGGTGCGGATAGCCCTGCGCCAGCCGCTGGTTCTGTGCGGCGGCTGACTTCACATCTTCCGATCTCACGCGCCACGCCACCGGTCGATTCTTCGTGGTCGCAACCTGGGGTGGGAGACCCAGCTCGGAGCGATAGGCCACGTAGGGCAGGTTGACTCCGTTCAAGGTGGACACTTCTTCCTGGTAATCAGTGCGACCGATGGTCGGCTCCACCATTCGGAATTTACAGCTGCGCGCATCACGCTTGTATTCCATACTGGCCATACCAACGACACCCGCATCCTGGAAAAAACGCGTGGTAAGTCGTGACAGCTCGTCATGCGCCTCGGGAGCGGCGGTGCAGCTGGCGGTACCACCAACCTGTGGCGGCCATGACCGGATCTTGCGGCCCGTGAATGCAGCCAACGGCCGCGCCTGCCCGTTGATGTATTGCAGGCAAAAATAAATCTCGGAATCCGACCCTTCGATCCACTCCTGGACTACTACATCCGGTATCACGTCGAGAACGCGACGCAACAGCCCAGTGGCCTCCTCGATGTTTTCCATCCGATACGCCTTTTTGAACTGATGACCATATTCGGCATGGCGTGCGTCTGGCTTGACCACAACGGGGAAATGCAAGCTCTCCAAAGCTTGCAGGTCGAGTAAAGACTTGATATGGACCAACGGCGGAATAGGGGCACCATACTTCTCGGCGAGGCGCTGGAAGCCCACCTTGTGTTGCAGCGTGTTCACTGCTTCTTTTGCCGGAAGCGTGAATCGGTAATGACGCGCCAAGTGCTCGCGATGGCGCGACACGGTTTTCACCGTCTCTTCCTGGGTCAGAAACAAAACAGGATGAACGCTGCGGAACGCCGTCGTCGCCAGTTGCTCGAGATGCTCGATCAGAGCCTGCCCATGCAAAGCGCGTACGACCAGCGACTTGGCGGCGCGAGTAAACATCTCCGGTCGCGTCCCGTCAGTATCCAGCAGCCAAACTGGCACGCGCTTGGCTGCCAAGCTGCGTGCCACGCCCAAGCCATTGGCGCCTGCACCCAGAACCACAGCAGGCACCCTCAGCTCGGTGGCACGGACTCGCTTCATGCCGTGCGCACCCTGGTGAGCTGCTTGAGCAGCCTTTTAGTTAGGTAGCCATATCGGATGATCGGTCGCCTGACCGGAAAACTGGGTTCGCGCCACTTGCGCTTGAAAGCCCCATCCGCAATGTGTGCCAAGGAACCGCGGCAATCGTCTTGTCCTAAGCCCGTCAACTTGGACGTCTTCCGTGCCAACGTGCACTGCTGGGCGAACGTGGCAAACATCCAGAACATATAACCGCTGTTCGACCGAACCAAATGATCGAGCGCGCGCAAGATATGCAACACTCGGTCAGCCGCGGCGACTGCAGGCAGCAATGGTCGTTGCGCAGCGCTCAGCGTCGCATTCATGTTCGCACCCCGGAGCAAGTGTCAGTCGCCACTACCTGCGCATAAAGTGCGTATTGTGCCTCGACCACTGGCTGCCAACCCAGCCCCTCCGAAACCCCACGCGTGGCAGCGCGCATCGGCAACCGACTCCGCAAGCTCAGCCACGCCGAGACGATGGCTTCGGGACTCCGTTGCGCGGCAACTTCGCCCGCTTCCGGCGCATTCACCAATTCTCTCGCGCTTTCAAATGGCGCGACGATCACCGGCGTACCGCACGCCAGGGATTCCAGTACCACATTGGGCATCCCCTCGCTGATCGATGCAAGCAGCATGACGTCAGCCGCGTTGTAATACTTGGTCAATTCCACATGCGGAACGGCGCCGAGAAAACGAACGCGCGTGTCTATACCCAGGCGTACGGCCAACTGACGCAAATGCGCGTCCTCGGGACCTTCGCCCGCGACCAACAAAGTTACATCAGCCGTCTGGGCAAGCGCCGCAAGAGTGATGTGCACACCTTTTGTTTCGACCAGGTTACCCACGGTCAACCAAACGGTGCCCGTCAAGCCAAATTGGTTACGGATCGCCTCACGGTCGCGAGGATGGAACCGATCGAGATCGACTCCGTTGCGTAAAACCGTGACCTTGCCGGGATTGATGCCCAAGTCTGCCAACCGGTCCTTCAATGCGCTCGACACGGTCACGATAGCGGCGGAACGTTTCGCTGCACATTTGATCTGCCATCTGGGCAGGCAATAACGCGGGATTAAATTGACGTCGGTCCCGCGCGCGGTGATCACAACGGGCCTGCTTAGCGCCCTGCCGAGTCTCGCAGCCGCCACGCCGTCCGGATAGAAATAGTGTGCATCGATGAGATCGAAGTCAGTCCCCGTGGCTTTCAGCTTCTGGAGCGCCGGCAAAAGAGTGTGGTACATGAGACTTGGCGCAACAGTCATGCTCAATTTCGGAACGACAGGATAGCGCGGGTGCAAAATCTGGATGCCATGGCGCTCCTCACGCCGGGGCACCCGGGCGAACGTCGCGTAGGTGCCAAAACGCTGATGCCTGAATGGGAACCACGGCACTGGTGCTACAACGGTCGCCGCGATCAGGCCGGAATCGACCAGGCGGCGCAGTCGCGCCTCGACAAACATCCCATGGCGTGGCTGTTCGGCATTCGGATACAGACTGGTGAAAACCAGCAGGCGAATCTTGCGCTTACCATTCGATGCGAAGCGGTCTTCGGCCTGCGCGCCGTGTCGTGCGGCATCGGGCGGCCTGGCAACCGCTGGTGTGGCTCCGTCGGCATCACGATAGACGGGCGCCGTTTTCATCGCGTCGTCGCCGGCAGCACTTCGGCGGGCAGCACCGCGCTGGTCAATCTGCCGGGAGATGCGGCGACGGGCTGCTGAGTGTGTCGCAAGAACGCATCCAGCATCAGGAGACTCCACAGCGTCGCGCTGTGATCGTAGCGGCCACCCGCATGTTCGCGCAGCAGCCGCTCCAGCATGGAGGGCTCAAAATATCCGCACCCGGCAACAGCCCCGTGAAGCAAGGCCTCGCGCACCTGCTGGGCAAGTGGGCCGCGTAGCCACGCCGCCAAGGGCACGCTGAACCCCATCTTGGCTCGGTAAAGCACGTCGTGGGGCAAATCGCGCTCAAGCGCCTTCTTGAAGATGTACTTGCCGGTGCTTCCCTTGAGCTTCAGCGCAGGCGGCAAGGAGGAAGCCCATTCGACCAGACGATGATCGAGCAGCGGCACGCGCACTTCGAGGCTGTGCGCCATGCTGGCGCGGTCCACCTTGGTCAGGATATCGCCGGGCAGCCAGGTCTTGAGGTCCAGGTATTGAGCGAGCAGCAGCGGCTGGTCGGTGGGTGCGTTCTTGGCATGCGAGCGAAACACCTCGAGCGCGGTGTAACCTTGCAGTTCGCGCTTGAAGCTCTCGCTGTACAGTCGCTGGCGCATCGCCATGGATGTGGTGCTGACGGTATGGAAATAGGCTTCCACATCGTCGCGGGTGAGTGCCTGCAACGTGGTTTTGGCACGCAGCGGGCGCGGCGCCCAGTCGGCCTTGGGATAGATGCTGCCCAACAAGCCGAACATCGGCTTGCGCAACCCCAGCGGCAGGCGCGCACGCAGACCGCTTTCCCACGCATGCAGGCGATAACGTCGGTAGCCGGCGAAGTTCTCGTCACCACCATCGCCGGACAGCGCCACCGTCACCTGGGTGCGTGCCAACTCGCACACGCGGTAGGTCGGCAGTGCTGAGCTGTCGGAGAACGGTTCGTCATATACCGCCGCCAGCGTGTCGAGCAGCGTGTAATCATCGGCACTGACACGCTGTTCGAAATGCTGCGCATGCAGATGCTTGGCCACCTGCCGCGCATAGACGGTTTCATCGAAGCCCGCATGGTCGAAGCCGATTGAACAGGTGCGCACCGGCTGCAACGATGCCCGACTCATGCTGGCCACCACGGCGCTCGAATCCACACCCCCAGAAAGGAACGCCCCAAGCGGCACGTCCGCGACCATCTGGCTTGCCACCGCCTCATCCAGCAACTTGTGGAGCTGCACCATGGCCTCATCCGAAGTGACGTCGGCGTCGCGATTGAACGGCACATCCCAGTATTGGCGAGCGACGGGTTCGGCTTCGCCGGCGCGCCACGTCAGCCAGTGACCAGGCGGCAGTTTGCGAATCCCGCGATAGATGCTTTTCGGATCCGGCACGTAGCCGAGCGCCAGATAGTCTTCCAGCGCTTGTGGATCGAGCTGGCGTTCTACATCCGGATGCGCCAGCAGCCCCTTGAGCTCGGAAGCGAATACCAAGTCGCCGGCGCCGGTGAATCCGTAATAGAGAGGCTTGATGCCTAACTGGTCGCGCGCCAGAAAGATGCGCTGCGCACGCATGTCCCAAACCGCAAACGCGAACATGCCGACCAGGCGTGGCACGCAGGCTTCATTCCACTGCTGCCAGGCACGCAACAGGACTTCGGTGTCGCTGTGACTGCCAAACACGGTGCCCAGGGCTTCCAGCTCGGCCCGGAGCGATTTGAAGTTGTACAGCTCGCCGTTGTAGATGAGCATCAGGCCGGCCGCTTCGTCCACCATCGGTTGCTGCCCGTTGGTCAGGTCGATGATTGACAGGCGGCGGTGCCCCAGCCCGACGCCTTTGCCCATGTAGAGCCCGGCCTCATCCGGTCCACGGTGATACTGCGCATCACGCATCGCCAGCAGGAGGTTTTCATTCACCCTGTCACTATTGTTCGCCAAGACGATGCCTGCTAGGCCGCACATGGTTTCAATGCTCCTTTTGCCTGGTCGCACAAGGAGCCGTTACGGATTGCTGATGCTGATAGTAGTCATGGTTCAGCAATTCATCGTAGAGGGCCGTATACGCCGACAGCATGGTCTGCAAACTAAAATGAGATATCACGCGTACCCGACCAGCCGTTCCGTGCTGCGTACGTAAACCAGCGTCGAGCACATAGCTCGCCAGCGCGCCGGCCAGTGCTTCGGAATCGCTGGCCGGCACCAGTATTCCAGTCACGTCCGCTACCACGACCTCGTTTACGCCGCCGACTGCTGTTGCAACCACCGGCAGTCCCACCGCCATGGCTTCCAGAAGTACACCAGGCATCCCTTCGGCAATGGAAGAAAGCACAAAGACGTCGAACTCTGCGAGCAACGCTGCCACGTCGTTGCGATTACCCAGAAGTCGGATTTGTGCAGAAAGTCCGGTACCTGCGATTCGCGACTCAAGCACGGCACGCTGTGGTCCCTCACCGACCAGAACCAGCCGAAGGCGTTCGCGTTCGCCAGGCAGTGCCTCGCACAGATGGCAAAATGCGGTTATCAATCCTGGCTGATCCTTGACAGCATCCAAGCGCCCGACGGTGCCGATCAGCAGCGTGCCAGGAGGCGCGAAGGACCCCAGCAACGGACGCACGCCACTTTTGCTTGCCGTGGCAAAGCTCGCCACATCAATGCCATTGGGAATGCATACGATCCGCGAGGACGGTATGCCGACTTTTTCTATCAGCCAGTTTTGCAGGTCTCTTGAGACTGGCAAATAACGATCAATCAGCGGCAGTAGCCAGCGACGCAAGAGGCGATACTTCCGGTTTTCACCGCGCGGGTCGGCAGCATCCCTGCCTCGTTCTGCATGCACAACGTGCCGAACCCCGGCAAGCCGGGCGACCAGTGCCATATCAAGCGCGCCGATGTTATAGGTGTGGACCAGGTCCGGCCTCAACTTGCGCAGAATCCGCCACAACCTGAAGTAGCAACCCCAATCCTTGCCCGGTTTCTTGCCCAGAACCACGCACATCACATCGTCGGGCTCGATCTGATCGCGAAGGGCACCATAGCCTTCCAGACAGATCACCACATGATGATAGCTCTGGTGGGTATGGTTGATCAGAGTCACAAGCATGCGTTCCATGCCACCGGTGTCCAGGCGGTAGAGTACGTGCGCGATCAAGGGCCTATCGTTCACGGCCGATGCCCTGAGGAAACCTGTTCGCGGGTCTGTTGCAAGGCCCGCGGACCTACCAGAGGCAGCGCTTCGGCAAACTTGCGCAGATCGGCTCGCGCCTTATCGACACCACCGGAGCCAACCGGTGCCGACAACGCCCACACTGACGACTGCGACGCCCCCCCGCTTAACACGTCCCATGCCTGCAGCAACTTAGTCAGCGTGGGGGACCGGGTACACCGGCGATCGACACAATACCAGTACCACACGAGGCTCGGACCCGCAGGACCGCTCAGCCGTAGCTCCCCAGCCGTAAGACTACGGTCATCACTGAGTTGGAGCTTCGGGCTCGCACTACTCAAAAGCTGTGCTTGCGAGGGGTCGTAAAGCTGATTGTTGAAGGTAATCAACGTATGTCCGCGGCGCGGTTGTCCGGTATAGACCGCGTGGAACAGTTCAACGACGCGATCGTCGGCAGTCGATCGATAGGCCGCCTTTATTTGTCCCGCCGCCCCGCTGAAGCTCGGCCGCCAACCTTCCGCCGCAGTTTGCGGCCCCTTCCAACCGGCAAGCTCCGGCGCGGCAAGGTGCAGTTCCTCCATCGTTGCCGGTGAGGAGAGTCCCGCAGCCAATACCGGACCGCCAATCAATAGCGCAATCGCCACCGGCCAGACCGCCATCCGCACACCAGCCAGCCTGTCGTCATTTGCAGAGGGATGCCTGCGCGTAACTGGCGGGAGTGGGTCCCGGAAAAACCAACCACCCAGCAGCAGCAGCAGCAGCACGGTGCCAAAGAACTGCCATCCAAAAATCATATGGTCCGTACCGGTTGCGTATTTCAGCCCCCAGGTATCGCCGATCAAGATGGTGAAATAGACACGCAGGCCGTTGGCGATGATCGGCACCACCGCTGCAAGCGCTACGAACAGCACTCGCTTCCACCAGCGCTGGTACATCAGATACGCATACAAGCTACCGAGCGCGCTGCAGGCGATGAAGAATTTCACGCCGCTGCACGCATCCGCCACCATCCACACCGCCGAGGGTGTGACAATTTCCCTGCCGTTGAGCAACACCGGCGTGCCGGTCAGATCCAGTGAGTGCACGGCAATATGTGCCGTGATGTCCTGCAGCGGGCCAACCAGCCCATCCCCCCACGGAACCGCAAACACCACCAGGTAAGCAAGTGGAAACACCAGCACCCACAGCACTCGCCATCCCCAGCATGCCAGTACTAGCGCCGGAAACAGGGCCACCACCGCGAAATGCTGCAACAAGTTGACATCAAGCACATTACCGACGTACCAGATCAACACCATTCCCGCCACCGCCAACAGGCCCCACACGCTTGGCGCAGGCGGGTTCGCGCGCACCTGCTGGCGCAGATTGAATGCAACCCACAGACTCAAAGGAAAGATTAGAAACGCATACTGGTAAGTGCCGTCGTTCTCCCAAGCCCACACCAGCGATTGCACCGTCGACCAGTAAGCGACGAGCAATACGACTACACTGACACCGAATACGGTAACGGCAAACGGCCAGCCGAAAACGCCAGTGTAAATACCCACTTCGGTCTCATTGGTCTGGTTCACGGGCTTACCCTCAGTTCTGCAAGGGCAGTAGCCTGGGCGGCGGCCTCGGCGTGTTGTGCATCACGCATCACGCACTCGTAGGTGTCCAGATTGCGCGTCCAGTCAAAGCGCGACAACACCATGGCGCGTGCCGCGGGCACACGTGCAATTTGCGGCGCGACAAATCGGCTCAAGGCTTCGGTAGCCATGACTTCGGGCGAGTCACTGATGCATCCTTGGCGACCTGCGAAATCCTCGATGCCCTCCCAGGCTTCCGGTGTAGCCAACACCACCTTCTCCATGGCCAGCGCTTCGAGCACCTTGTTCTGGATGCCGCGGGCAATGCGCAATGGTGCCGCCACCGCATGTGCGTGCGCCAGCCAAGGCCGCACGTCTTCCACGCGCCCCGTGACCACGATGCCCGCTAGTTCACCCAGCGCGCGGACCGCCGCGGTCGGCTTGCTGCCTACGATGTAAAAACGCGCCTTCGGTTGGGCGGGAAAAATCCGCGGCCACACTTCACGCGCGAACCATTGCGCCGCATGCACGTTGGCGCGGTAGTCCATGGCACCCACGAACACCACGGCGCGTTCCTCCGGTTGGTAGGGATTGGGATAGACGCGCTGCGGATCCCAATACTCGCCGTCGACGCCGTTGGGGATGCCATGCACCTTGTCCGCCGCCGCTGGCACCTGCTGGCGGAAAAACGCGGCTTCAGCATCCGAGACCAGCATGCTGGCATCGAACTGCGCCGCAACCGTACGCTCGAACTGCGCTAGCCGATGCGCTTCGCGCTGGTAAATCATGCGGGTCAAGCCACGATTGGCCTGCGCGTACTGGCGCCACTTGTCGGAATCCACGTCCACGAAATCCATGACCCGCCGTAGCTGTGGGCGCGCTATCACGAAGGGCGCCACGCCGGACGAGTAGCACAAAACGAGGTCCACCTTGCGCTCCGCCAGCAGTCCTTCGATCCAGCGCCGCATCACCCCGTCGCGATAGACCCCGACGGTCAGCGCCTCGCCTCGCACCAACGAGGCGAGCGCGCGCCGGCGCGTCCGCCACGGTGTCAAGGGACGGACACAAATCCCGGCGCATAAAGCTTCCACCGGCGCGAGGTACTGCCAGTCGGACGGATCGTCCACAAATGCGCCGAGATACACACGATAATGCTCGGCGAGCCGCCTCAACACATGGTACGAGCGGATCTTGTCACCCTTGCTGGGTGGCCAAGGCAGCCTATGACAGAGGAATAATATTGAGCGCATGGCTAACCCAGGTCCCGCGCCAACCAAGGGCCCAGCACTTGACTGACCGGCAACGGCAGCCGCTGCCAGGCCTTGATGAACAGGCGGTACTTGGTGTTCGTCGGGCTGATATTGGGGACGGCCTTGGCCCGCACCAGGTAATAGGCGTAGGACAGCGGCTGGGGCTCGAAGCCCCAGTGCTTCTTGAAATGATATGAGCCGGTATCCTGCTTGCTGCGGCCGAAGTCGAACAGCCGCGCGCCGCGCTCCACCGCGCGCTGCATCACCGACCAGTACATGAAGTCGTTGGCTGCCAGATCGCGGCCACGCGCCACGCTGCCGCCGTAATAGGGATGCACTTCGTCGCGGTAGTAGAGGCTCATGACCGCCGCCACCGGGCGTCCGTCGTGAGTGACGACGGTAATCTCGCAATCATCGCCAAACGTCTGCTGCAGCTGCGCGTAATAGTGGCGTGACATCACGGGCGTACCCAGGTTGCGTACGCTCTCGGCATACACCCGATAAAACTCAGCCAGGCTGGCACCGTGGTGCGCCTGCAGGCCCAAGGCAATGCCCTTGCGCACCATCGCGCGCTGCTTGCGCGGGATGGCCTTCAAATTCTTGTCGTGATCCGGATCAAGCGCCTTGCGGAAGCTGACGTAGAGGTCCTTGATCGGCCAATCGGCGTGGCGCGGTTCGCGGTCACGCAATTCCAGATAATCCACGCCCAACTCGTCGGCCAACGCGGTCGCTGCCTGCGCAAGTCCCTCATCGCTTCCCGAGTCGCTCGCCACGATCCCGCCATACACGCAGAACGGCGTCGAAATCAGCGCATGGCCGAACAATCGACTGCGAATTTCGGCAAGCGGCAACACACCGGTGATGACCCCGTCCCGTTCCGCGTACAAATAGTGGCAGCGGTGGCCGAGTACCTGTTCGATGATGCCGCGCCAGGCCGCGCGATGGAAAAACGTGGCCTGCGGCGCGTCCCTGGCAAACGCGTCCCAGCGCCCTTCGTCGCCACTGCCCAAATGCTTGACGGTGCAAGCAGCGGCGGAACGACTGTCGTCCGCGTGATCAAGCATGTGCCGTCCCCCCTCAATGCGCACAGAGTTCGACGGGCTGCAGCGCCACCACGGGGTAGTCGGCATGCGCAGGAGCGAGAAATACCCCGTCCATGCGATCGAAACGAAAATCGTGCAACAGTCGCTCAAGCCTGGGCGCAGTACGCGTCAGGTTCAGATAATGTCGCACCCGATTTTTCAGCGTCACGCCGGGAACCCGTGGCTGCTGCGGATCGACTTCCCATGGATGGAAGTAAAAAACGCCAGCGGACCGCTCTCGCCGATTGACACGACGCAGGCCACGCTTGAACAACGCATACGGCAGCAGGCGGAAATAGCCGCCGCCGCCGCAGGGCCAATTGCGGCCCCAACGGTGCACCGTGGTCACCGGGATTTCGAGCAACCCGGAGGGTCCGGTGAGAAATGCGAATCGCGGCGCCTCCGGCATGCCGTACAGGTCATGATGGATCGGCACGATGCTGGAGCTGTAGCGGTAGCCAGCCTCGCGCAGTTCCTCGTGGGCCCACAGCGTGCCCGGGCCAATCGAATAGCTGGGTGCGCGGTAGCCGTACACCGCCGCGCCGGCGATGTCTTCCAGCAGGTGTTTGGTACGGGTAATGCTCTCGCGAAACTCGCCGCGACTCAGAGCGGTCAGGCGCTCATGGCCAAAACCGTGGCTTGCGACCTCATGGCCTGCGGCGGCGATGTCGCGCACGAGCGCTGGGAAGCGTTCCGCCACCCAGCCGAGTACAAAGAACGTGGCGTGCACGTCGTGACGAGCAAAAAGCTCAAGGATGCGCCGCGTGTTGTCCTCGACACGGACGGGCCAGCGTGGCCAATCCTCGCGCCGGATGCAATTTTCGAAGGCGGCCACCTGAAAATAGTCCTCGACGTCCACGGTCATGGCGTTGACGACGGGCTCGCGTAGCGGCAATTCCACGCTCATTTGCGCTTCCGCCGGGAACGCCCGTGCCTTACGTTCGCAGGCACCGTGTTGTCGATGGCCGGAGCAAGCGACGACTGGGCCTGCAACTTCCCCCTGAGTTGAAAATTTTCGTGCATCAGCTGCAACAGGATGTTGTTGCGTTGTGTACGGTCAAGCGCAACGAGCTCGGCCTCCCGCTCAGAAGTTGCGGTGGCAAGTGCCGGATCCCGGACAGGGGGCAATGCGGACGATTCCAGCGTCGGCGGCAGATCGGTCATCTCCTCGCGCATTTCATCGAGTACGACGGTGAGTGCCGCCCGGCCCAGGCTGTGCAGTTCTTCGAGATAACCATGCAAAAGCAGGCGATCCATGATCAGATTGATCTTGCGTGGAATACCGCGGCTGGCCAGGTAAACCTCGGCGAAGATTCCCGGCTCCAATTCCGGATAGTTGTTCCAGCCGACTGCGCGCAAGCGGTGCAGTATATATTCCCGGCTCTCCTCCACTCCTAGAGATACCAGCTCGTGGGAGGCAATGATTCGCTGGCGCAACTGTTCCATCCGATTGACAAGAATGGTCCGCCGCAGCTCGGCTTGTCCGACAAGGAAAACCTGCAGCAGTGCGTGACCCTGCACCTCGAAATTCGACAGGATGCGCAGCATCTCCAATGCCGCCGGCGTAAGTGTCTGCGCTTCGTCGACTACCAGGAGGGCGTGCGAATGACGATCACGCAACGCCACCAGATGCTGCTTCAGGTCCTGCAGCAAGGCCTCCTTGCCACGCCCCTCGAAGGGCAGCTCAAATGCCGAAGCCACGGCCGGCAATATGTCCTCACCGTCCAAATTGGCCGAGGCAACACTGGCCATGGCGATGTCGCGATGCGCGAGTTCCTCGAACAACCTCTGGATGAGCAGTGTCTTGCCCGTGCCAACCGCGCCGGTGATCATGACGAAGCCTTCACCCTGCTCGAGTCCGTACAGCAGGTAAGACATGGCACGCTTGTGCCCCTTGCTCGGAAACAACATGGCCGAGTCGGGAGTCAGCTGAAAAGGCTTGCCTTGCAGCTTGTAAAATGCCTGGTACATGTTGGTCTCAGAATAAATGGGTCCACTGCACGAACACCACGTTCACGCGATACCCATGCGAGCCCGGCAACACGAAAGTGGAATCCAACCCCTGTGAGCCCGACGATCCGAAACCGGTATCCACATTGCGGGAGTCATGCCGCAGCCGCACGCTGCCGGAATCCTTGGGATTGAATTGATGCACGAGGGCTAGCTGCCCATACGTGTTGCGCTGAACTTGGCCGTCCTGGAACTGATATCGCTGCCAGCCCAAGGTCGGGGTAAACGTGGTGAAGGGCCCGATATTGAACAGCCAGTCGACATTCGCATTCGCCACCCTTTCCCGGCGATTGTCCAGGGTGAGATAGGTACGCCGCTCGTCATATACCGCGACGCGCAGGCTGCCGCTGGGCATAAGATAGGTCGCCGAGCCCATGGCGCGCTTCATAAGGTAGATCCGACGCTCCCTGAGCGAAGGTATGTAAGAAACGCCAATGGGCGATAAGGTAATCTGCCCGGCACTTTGTCCCAACAACTGCTGATTGATGTCGGTCGGTCGTTCCACATAACCCAAGCTTGTAGTCAGCAACGCCGCCGTGTGGTTCCAGGCGAACTCGTAGCTATGCCCATAGAAGCGGCGCCCGACCAGCAATTTCAGTTGATCGCGGGTGTTCGACCAATCGAATCCAGTGTCCCAGAAGTTGGCATCCAACTTCTTCACCGCACCGTTCGGTAGAAACCTGTTCTCCTTCCCGACATCAGCCAGCCATTGAAGATTATTGCTGATTTGCCACGATGTACCCACCTTGGCCGTTGCATATTCGATACCCTGACCGAAGTCAGGATCGATCCGCTGATCGGAATATCCCAAATTCCACCCCCAGGTTTGATCCTTCGGACTCACCAGGCTGAACTGCAGCGCCTTGCTGGTAATGTCCGGAACCCCGTTCAACAGGCCGACATCCTGTTCCGAAATACCATGGCTGTTGTACAGTACCCGTCCCACGGTGTAACGCAGCATCGCGGTGCCAGCCTTGCCCAAGTCTTGAATCCAATAAGGACCCAGCGTTCCCATGGCGATATTGGCTCGGTTATTGCTCAGGAAAAATGCACCTGACCCTGAGGGCGATTCGTTGCTGATGATCCCGCGTCGGTACGATACGGTGCCATCGATGAGAAAGTGCTGGGGAAGGATAGTGAGGGTACCGTTGCCCATGAGGTCATGGGCAACCTGGTTATAACGGGATTGCCCCGCATACAAATAACCGGTCATGGTGTAATCGATTACACCGGAAAGCCGTGGTGTACTCCCTGCCCACTTGATAAACGGTTGAATCTGGGTAATCCAGCTAGACTGTTTTGGCCTATTGGTTGCCGCAAGCCTCAGGTTATCGGTGTAGAGCTCGCCGAGGGTGATGCCGGTGACCAGCCCTGGCGACTCGATCGTCGGCTGCGGGATAACACCCGGCTGGAGATCTTCGGAGTCCGAGGTCGGTTCATGGGGAGGCACATTCAACGTGTTGGTCGCATCAATCACGTTTTGGGCGGAAACCCCGGTCAACCAGCCAGCAAGGATGATCGACGACAAGACAGTAGGCGTCGACAGCGCGCGCATCTAAGCCTCTCCCTTGAGAGCCCTTGGGTGTTGTCCGTAGCTGCGCTTGAAGTAATCCTCGGTCGGTGGCAGGCGGCTCATGTTGAGAACCAGTCCGACAAATTGGAAGTCATTCAAACTCTGTACCGCCGCATTGACCGCGTGCTGACGGGTGCGGCCGGCAGCCACCATCATGACAACCTGACCCATGTGGGAAGCCAATACGTGGGACTCTGTGGTCACCAGCAGTGGCGCAGAGTCGAACACCAGTAACCTCCGCCGACTGCGTCCGCCCAATTCGTCCATGACGTGTTCCATGCGACGGCTGCGGAACAACTCAGCAGCAAGCGGATGCCGTTTCCCCGCCGGCACCACCAGCAGGTTCGGCACATCGGTGCGGATGATGACATCGGTTGGGGCGAACTGCTCGTCAGCCACGACGTCCATCAGGCCAGGGGCATCATCCAGTCCCAAAACGTGCGTGATGTCGGACTTGGGTATATCGCCGTCCACCAGCAGTACTTCGAAATCCGCCTCGCGGGCCAGGCTCAGTGCGAGATTGATTGCCGCGAAGGTCTTGCCTTCACCGGGCTCCGCGCTGGTCACCAGGATGCGGTTCCCCCGAGCGAACGTTTCGGCGCCTTTGCCCATTGCATTGTTGAGCAGAGGCCGCTTGATACGGCGTAGTTCGTCTGCAAGCCTGCCGTCCACCCCATTGTCCGCGAGGAGCAATCCCTTGCGCTTGAGCGCAAGCCGATCGAGATGATACGGTGCCGCCGGCTCGGCCGGTTGATCCTCCACTCGCGCCCGCTCCTGCAGACGCTCGACCGTGGGTACCGCATGTCGTGGCG
Source organism: Rhodanobacter sp. FW510-R10 (assembly GCF_058781105.1). Classification (NCBI taxonomy): domain Bacteria; kingdom Pseudomonadati; phylum Pseudomonadota; class Gammaproteobacteria; order Lysobacterales; family Rhodanobacteraceae; genus Rhodanobacter; species Rhodanobacter sp. FW510-R10. The sequence continues at coordinate 3,013,674 of NZ_JBYSWL010000001.1, forward strand.
CCGCTTCGTCCGGCTGTGAGCTCGGTGACTCAACCGGCAAGGCCTTGAGCTTTTCGACTGCCTTCTCGACGATGCTCATGCGACACCCATGACAAAGAAGTGCTGTACCAGACTGGCGAGATGTCTATCAAAGACCAGCCCGAACACCAGCACTATTGGCAACAGGCTGGCTCCGGCGCAGAACCCGATCACGTCGCGGCGTCGCTCCCGGCGTTGTGCCGGCGAAACAATCAAACCGAGGGCACCGAGCACCGGGCGGTCGCTGGATTCCTGCAGACTTTTCAGGGTGACGAATACCGGAGTTATCCTATGGAGGAAGTACGCGAACCCGGCACCAATGGCCAGTGCGAAACCAAACACCATAAGTAACAGCAGCCCGCGCTTCGGGCTCGCGGGCAACAGCGGGACAATCGGTGGATTGACCACGCGGAATTTCAGGTTGTTGCCACTTTGGGTTGCATCCAGGGACAGCTGGGCCGTGTTGGAACGTTCCAACAACTGGTCATACTGCTTCTTTGTGACGTCGTAGTTGCGCATCAGTTGCTGCAACGTAGCCTGTACATCGGTGATCCGATCTGCCTGGTCCTTGAGATCGTCAATCTGCTTCTTCTGCTGGCTGATCTGCGTAGCCAGCGTTTGAATGCTGACCTGGGTGGTGTACATGGACTTCTGCATTTCCTGGTACACCGGATTGTCCGAGTCCACGCCCATCATCGAACTATTCGAGACATTTTTCTGCAGTGCGGCGCGGCGCGCCTCGAGCTGGGCGATCATGCGTCGCGTGGAGGCCACGTCCGGATACGCATCGGTGTAACTCAACAACAGTTTGTTGAGCTGTTGCTGGTAGGCCGCGATCTGCTTGTCGACCTCCTGCGTACGTGGATCGATTCCTGACGAGCTCGACCCGGTCGCCATCGCCCGCATCTGCTGCTGGGTCATTGCACGACTGGCGACGGCCGTGTCGTATTGGGCTTGCAAGGTTTGCAACTGCGCTTCGGCAGCTTGCAGACGGGTGAAATAAGTACTGCCGCCCTCGCTGGGGATATAGCCTATATTGGCTTTCCGGAAGTCCGCGAGCTTTTTCTCTGCGTCGCTGAGGCGCTTGCCGTAGTCCTGCACCTGCTGGTCCAGGAAATTCTGCGCAGTCGTGGTGGAGACGGTATTCGCCCCCACGGTATCGTTCATCAGGATCTGCAGAAATGCCTGTACCACCTTCTGCGCCATCTGCCGGTCGAAGTCCGCGTAGCTGAGATCGTAGAGATTCCTCGTGCCTGCGTCCTTGATTTTCACGGCAGTGCCCAGTTCCAGCAGTAACGCATCCTTCCCGGCAGGAGTGATTGTGCGTAGCGACAAGCCGGTCTTGTCCGCCACTGCCTCCAGGTTGGGGCGCGAGAGCAGCGTGTGGGTCACGACCTGCAGCTGCTCGCGGACGTCAGGCTGCACCGCGACGCCCCGCAGCAGCGGATTCGTCAACGCATTGGTGTCGGCATACACCTGGGCGGTGGCCTCGTACTTGTTTGGAAGGCTGAAAACAATCAGCGCGCCCACGAGCATTACACCCCACGCCATCATCAGCGCACGCCAGCGATACCGCCATGCCGCACGAACCTCCAGCTTCATATACTGCAACAGCTCGTGTAAATCGAGTGATTGGTTTTGCATTAATCTCTTTCCCGATGTCGCCCGTGGTATTCTCAAATTTGATTCGTAAGATCAAAACAGCGATTGGGGAATGATGAGAATATCCCCTGGCTGCATGACTACGTTGTATTTGATCGTGCCATTCATCAGATCACCGAGCCGCACGGGGATGGTCTGCTCCTTGCCGTCAGACAGGTGACGAATGATTTTGGCGTTATTGCCGGAGGCGAATTTGGTGAGGCCGCCGACCTCGATCATCACGTCGAGTACAGTCATGCCGCTGCGATAGGGCACAGCCTTGGGTGTCGCCGCCTGCCCCACCACGCGGACCTGTTGGCTGTAGGCACCCACGAAGCTCTTGACGATGACAGTCACCAGTGGCTCGCGGATGTAGCGGCCCAGCTCCTTCTCCAGATCGGCTGCCAATTCATCCGGAGTCTTGCCGGCCGCAACGATCGACTGCACCAACGGAATCGAGATACGCCCGTCGGGGCGAACCGGCACCGTGGTGCTCAGAGTGGGGTTGTCGCGCACAAAGATGTCCAGCGAGTCGCCCGGCCCAATGATGTAGCGTTCCGTCGGCGGTGTCGGGGCTGCCAAGCCGTTGACCACGGGTGCTGTACTGCAACCGCCAAACAGCAACAAGGCGGCCATCAGCATCAGCCCGACAAAATAGTTTCCTGGTAGCAGCTTCACTTTATTGGTACTCCTTGGGTGTCAACGCGCGCCACGTCCGAACAGCACGACTTCGACTGTCTGGAGCAGAATGGCCATATCGAACACCAGGTTATGGTTTTTCACGTAAAACAGGTCGAACTTCAGCTTCTCCTGGGCATCTTCCACGGACGAACCGTACGGGTAGCGTAATTGCGCCCAACCGGTCAATCCGGGCTTCACGCAATGCCGCAGCGAGTAGTACCGGATACGCGTGTTGAAATCACTCACGAACTGCGGCCGTTCGGGGCGCGGACCAATGATGCTCATGTCGCCGCGCAGCACATTCCACAACTGCGGCAACTCATCCAGCCGGACCTTGCGGATGAAGCGCCCGACGCAGGTCACGCGATCGTCATCCTTGGTAGCCCAGCGCGCTACGCCATCGCATTCGGCATCGGTACACATGCTGCGGTACTTGATCAACGCGAACGGCTTGCCGTAGGCGCCGACGCGTTCCTGCCGATACAGTACGGGCGCGCCGCGCCCCGATTCCAGGCGGATTGCCAGCGCGGTCAGGCACATGAAGGGCGATGCCAGCACCAATATCAGCAATGCCACGACGACGTCGAAGCCACGCTTGATCGCAAGGCGTATCGGCGAATTGTTGAAGCCATCGGAAAACAGTAGCCACGAGGGGTTGGTGAGGTCCATCTTGATCGTGCCGGCCACGCGCTCCACGAACTCGGCCAATTCGGTTACCGCGAGTCCGCGCTGCTTGCAGTCCAACAACGCCGCCACCGGCAAGGTGCCGCGACGGTCGTCCGCACTCACCACGATCTCGTCCACGCCAAGCCGGGTCGCCCACGTGTAAAGCGGCTGATCCGGACTCAGCAATGACGCCGGCGGCATCCTGACTGGCTCGGAGCCAACCGGAACGTAGCCCAGAATCTTGAAACCGCGTTGATCACTCTTGCGCCGCATCTTGCGGGCCATGTCAGCCGCGTGCTCGCCTGCCCCCAATATCACCACGCGGCGCTTGAACAAGTCGGCATCCACGAAGCTCAGAAACAGCGCCCGCCACAAAGCTACGGCGACATAGCCCAATGCGAGCGAAATGCCCACCACTCCGCGGCCCACGAACGCAGCGGGGACCACGTAATACCATACGGTCAACGCCACGCCACCCAAAACAAAAGCGATGGCTTGACGACTGAGGCGTCCCAGCAAACCAGCGCGCAGGTGGACCTGGTACAACCCAAGCGCGGCCATCGCCAACACCAGTACTACCGCAATCTGCGGTGCGCGCCAGTCCAGCGCATCGCCGAAAGCGGCCTGGGCGTCGTGGTGACCCCAGTAGCGCAGCGCTACGGCAGCATACACGCTGCCCAACAACAGCACGAACTCAACCGATGCCAGCAACAACTGCCAATGTAATGCTCTCTGTCGGAACAACCGATACATATCGCTGCTCCTTTGTTGTTTATTGTTGTGTGAACTGAGCCGCTTGTCAGTCAGCGTGCCGAGGAGTCGTTTTTATACCATACTGCGGCGTAGCGCACGTTTTACCCATAGCTCTAAGCTCAATACGTGTAAGCACAAAACATGCCTAGATCTGTCGGGTGACCCGCACCAAGGAACCCCTTGACGTGGTTGGTTGGCGTCAACTTTCGCGGGCGGGGCAGTCCCGGCCGGCTCCAGCAGGCACCGATGGTTGAGCCAGTCGTTCCAGGTCAGCCTGGCCGGCTCCAGCATTTCGCGGCTCCAGCCTAGTGATCCGGCACCCTCTGCAGCGCCCTCCCTCGTACATCAGGCGAGTACGGCTTCTCTGCGTGCATGCTCCAATCCTTCCAAAGCTTTGGAATCTCCGGAAAAGCCGGCGCGGTTCGGGTCCCGAATGTCCATTGAAACGTGTCCTCCGGCAGCGGGCACGATAGAGTTCTACCGGCGTCCTCGCCACCCATATTGGTTCTGTTCCCCGACTAGCTGGACAGTGCTAGGTTTACCAATACCGGTATCGTTGTGAACTTGGCGTTCAGGAGGTCCAATACCCGTGTGTGGAATCGTCGCCGCCTGCACCCAACGCGACGTCGTCCCGATCCTGCTGGCCGGGTTGTACGCCCTCGAATACCGGGGCTACGACTCGGCCGGTCTGGCGGTACTACACCAAGGCCGCCTGACCCGGCTACGCACCCCAGGCAAGGTCGCCAGCCTCGACGCTCTGTGTCAGGCCTCACCTGTACGGGGTCGCACCGGTATTGCCCACACCCGTTGGGCTACCCACGGCGCCCCCAACGAGTCGAATGCCCACCCACATATCTCGCGCGGCGCAGTCGCCGTGGTGCATAACGGGATCATCGAGAATCACGCCGAACTACGTGACGAATTGCAGGCCGCGGGCTATGTGTTTACGTCTGAAACCGATACCGAGGTCATTGCTCATCTGATACACAAGCTGACGGCAGGCGGGAAAAATCTGGAGGAGGCGGTCGCGGAGGCCACGCACCGCCTGCGCGGCGCGTTTGCGATCGTGGCTATCCACACCAGCGCGCCTGGCCACGTGGTCGGTACCCGGCGCGGCAGCCCGCTCTGCATCGGCATCGGCATCGGCGAACACTTCATGGGTTCGGATGTGCACGCATTGATTCAAGTGACAAACCGCATCGTGTACCTGGACGAAGGCGACGTCGCCGACATCACCGGCGACACGCTGGTCATTCATGATGCTGAGGGGCAGATTGTGACGCGCCAGGTGCGCGAGAGCAATTTGTCGCTCGACGCGGTGGACCGCGGTGACTTTCGCCACTACATGCTGAAGGAAATCTGTGAGCAGCCGACGGCCGTCGCCAACACCCTGGAAGGCCGCATCGCCGATGGGCGCGTCCTGCCCAATATCTTCGGTGCGAATACCGACAAACTGTTGCAGCGGGTACGCTGCATCCATATCGTCGCATGCGGTACCAGCTTCCACGCCGGCGTGGTGATGCGCTACTGGGTGGAAGGCATCGTAGGGATTCCATGCACTGTCGAAGTGGCAAGCGAGTACCGCTACCGACACGTGGCCGTTGCGCCAGGCACGCTGTTCCTCGCAATTTCCCAGTCTGGTGAAACCGCCGACACGCTCGCTGCGCTGCGCGATGGACGCGCCCGTGGGTACCTAGGGTCGTTCGCGATCTGCAACGTCCCGGAATCGAGCCTGGTGCGCGAGTCCGACCTAACCCTGATGACCCGCGCCGGCCCCGAGATAGGCGTGGCCTCGACCAAGGCCTTCACCACCCAGCTCGCCGCGCTGGCTCTGCTGGTGCTGGAGCTAGCGCGTATGCGGGGTATCGCGGCCGACCGACTGACCAAGCTCGTCGCCGAGCTTGACAGCCTGCCGCGCAAGCTCAATGACGCCTTGCAACTTGGGCCCGAGATCGCAAAGCTCGCGGAGTCCTTCGTGGACAAACGTCATGCGTTGTTTCTCGGTCGCGGCGCACAGTATCCGGTCGCCATGGAAGGTGCGCTCAAGCTCAAGGAAATTTCCTACATCCACGCCGAGGCGTATCCCGCCGGTGAGCTCAAGCATGGTCCGCTCGCGTTGGTGGACGAGGATATGCCGGTCATTGCGATCGCACCCAATAATCAGTTGCTCGAGAAGCTCAAGTCGAATCTGGAAGAAGTACGCGCACGCGGCGGTCAGTTGTACGTGTTTGCCGACGTCGGAGCCGACGTGTCATTGAACGGCGCCCGCGGACAACTGGTGAATGTGGACACCGGGGGCCACTTCATCGCACCGGCTGTGTTGACGGTCCTACTACAACTGCTTGCCTATCACGTCGCGGTACAGCGCGGGACCGATGTCGACCAGCCGCGCAACCTGGCCAAATCGGTGACAGTTGAGTAGTTGGACTCTTGCTTCCCCCCTCGCTCCAAGCAGTCGTGACGACACGACAGCCATGGCCTCCTAGTAAAGCTTTCGTGATCCACCAGCACCGGCACGTGAAATGATTGACATCAAGGCTTTGGCTGTGCCGGGAATCGCGATTGCCAGTATTGTCACGACTATTGGCTGTACGCCGGTTTGGCCGGCGTGCTTGTACCGATCTCGGGAGTACCCTTGCCACGTGGCTTGTCGCTCGAACGCCGGTCCGTAGCAAAATTGACTGGTTCCGTACCGACTGGTCCCGCATCGTTAGCATCGAACTTCTCACGCCGCAGGCCGGCATAACCTGCTTCGCGTGGGTATGACTAGCACGATCACCCTCAGCTCCAAGGAATTGCCCATGGTTACCGCTGTACTGCCACGCGCGGAGGACATTCACATTGCCGTGATCGGTCTGGGCTACGTCGGCCTGCCCCTCGCGGTCGGGTTTGGACGCAAACTTTCAACGTTGGGTTTCGACGTCAACGCGGCACGCGTTACCGAACTGCGGCAACACCAGGACCATACGCTGGAGGTCACGCCGGACGAGTTGGGCGCGAGCGAGCGACTCCACTTCAGCGACGACGCCGGGGATCTGCGTGGCTGCAATGTCTTCATTGTCACCGTGCCGACTCCCATTGATCGCGCCAAGCGGCCCGATCTCAGGCCGCTGGAGGCAGCCAGTCGAACCGTCGGCAAGGCCATCGCCCGCGGCGGAGTGGTGATCTTCGAGTCAACCGTGTATCCGGGCGCGACCGAAGAGGTCTGCGTGCCGATCATCGAGCGTGAATCCGGCCTGAAATTCAACGAAGACTTCTACGCCGGCTACAGTCCCGAGCGGATCAATCCGGGCGACAAGGAACACCGCCTCGACACCATCAAGAAGGTCACTTCGGGGTCGACGCCGGAAGTCGCCGACTTCGTCGATGCGTTGTACCGGAAGGTGGTCAGCGCCGGCACGCACAAGGCGTCCAGCATCAAGGTAGCCGAGGCGGCAAAGGTCATCGAGAATACGCAGCGCGACCTCAACATCGCGTTGATCAACGAACTCGCGATGATCTTCCACCGCATGGGCATTGATACGTTGGACGTGCTGGAAGCCGCCGGCACCAAATGGAACTTCCTGCCGTTTCGACCAGGCTTGGTTGGTGGTCACTGCATTGGCGTCGACCCGTATTACCTGACCCACAAGGCGCAGGAAATCGGATACCACCCGGAAGTGATTTTAGCCGGGCGCCGCACCAACGACTGCATGGGCCGGCACGTGGCCGACCGCGTGATCAAGCAGATGTTGCAAAAGCGCATTCCCGTCGCTGACGCCAAGGTGCTGGTGCTGGGACTGACCTTCAAGGAGAACTGCCCGGACCTGCGCAATACTCGCGTCATCGACATCCTCGAGGAGCTCGAGGCCTGCCACGCCGACCTCGACGTATACGATCCCTGGGTTGATCCCGCTGCCGCGATGCATGAATATGGCATCGAACTGGAGCCCAAGCTGCGCCCCGGAACGTATGACGCAATCGTGTTGGCAGTGGCGCATCGGCAGTTCACCGACATGGGCGCCGTGGCCCTGCGCGCGCTCGGCAAGCCTAATTGCGTGTTGTTCGACGTGAAGGACGTACTGCCGCGGAGCGCGGTCGACGACAGGTTATGAGTAAACCCCCGGCAAAGCCGGGGATTTACTCTGGGCAAGGTCTGAATAACTGTCGTTATCCCTGCGAAGGTGGGATGCGCTTTTCAACAGCGAATGCTGGTCACCCAGTACTTTCAAGCCATGGAAAGCGAAGGCACTGGATTCCCGCCTTCGCGGGAATGACGAGCAAAAGCGACGCTGTTCAGCGTTGCACTGATCCGGCAAGGTAAAAATCATGCGTATTTTGGTCACCGGCGCCGCCGGCTTCATTGGCTCTGCGCTCAGCATGCGGTTGCTCGCGCGCGGCGACGAAGTGCTGGGCATCGACGATCTCGACGCTTACTACGACGTCACGCTCAAGCAGGCACGGTTGGACCGCCTCACCCAGCACCCGGGCTTCAGCTTCGTCAAACTGGGGATCGAGGATCGGCCTGCCCTCGGGCGCGCCTTCGCCGAATTTCAGCCCGCACGCGTGGTCAATCTCGCCGCGCAGGCAGGGGTGCGCTATTCCATTGAAAATCCGTATGCCTACGTCGAATCCAACCTGGTCGGCTTCATCAATATTCTGGAAGCCTGCCGACACGGCACGGTCGAACACCTGGTATACGCATCGTCCAGCTCGGTGTACGGCGCCAACCGCAAGTTGCCGTTCTCGGTGCAGGACGCGGTCGACCACCCCGTCAGCCTGTACGCGGCCACCAAAAAAGCAAACGAACTGATGGCGCATACCTATAGCCATCTGTACGGCTTGCCGACCACCGGCCTGCGCTTTTTCACCGTGTACGGGCCGTGGGGACGGCCGGATATGGCGCTGTTTCTGTTCACCCGCAAAATCCTGGCCGGCGAACCGATCGACGTGTTCAACCATGGCCACCACACCCGCGACTTTACCTATATCGACGACATCGTCGAGGGTGTGATCCGTGCGCTTGACCACGTGGCGACGCCCGACCCCCATTACGATGCCACGCGTCCAAACCCAGCATCTTCATCGGCGCCGTACCGCGTCTACAACATTGGGAACAGCCACCCCGTCCAGCTCTCCCATTACATCGAGGTGCTGGAAGCGTGCCTGGGCCGCAAGGCCGAGAAGAACCTGCTGCCGCTGCAGCCGGGGGACGTACCCGATACCAGCGCGGACGTCGCCGAATTGATGGCTGATATCGGCTACCAGCCCGCAACACCGGTGGAAGTCGGGATCGAACGCTTCGTCAAGTGGTACCGCAACTACTACGGCGTTTGAATCCATCGCCACCAACCAGTCGGCGATCATTCTCCCAGTTTGCGTTCCCACGCCAGTGCGGTCTGGGCAATGAAATCCAGGTCGTCATGGCGTGGCTGCCAGCCAAGCGTATTCCGGATGCGGTCCGACGCCGCAACCAGCGACGGCGGATCACCCGCACGCCGCGGCTCTTCCGTGCATGGCACCGGTGATCCGTGCGCACGCCCGACCGCAGCCAGCACCTCGCGTACCGAATATCCATGTCCGTAGCCGCAATTCAACGTGACTGATGCGCCGTCTCTGCGCAGATAACGCAGCGCGTCGAGGTGTGCACGCGCCAGGTCATCCACATGGATGTAGTCGCGCACTCCGGTGCCATCAGGCGTGTCGTAATCCGTACCGAAGATCGACAGCCTTGGACGCTTGCCCAATGCCGCTTCACAGGCGACCTTCACGAGCAAGGTAGCGTGTTTGGTGGATTGGCCTACGCGCCCAGCTGGATCGCAACCGGCAACGTTGAAATAACGCAGTGCGACGTAACGTGGCCCGCCAGCCGCGGCGAGATCACGCAGCATCCATTCGCTCATCAGCTTGGAGCTGCCATACGGGTTGATGGGTGCCGTCCGTGTGTCCTCGCTGGCCACCCCACCTGGCGGGATCCCGTACACTGCGGCGCTCGAAGAAAACACGAACTGGCTGACGCCGGCGTCCTTGCAACACGCCAGTAGATTGCGGGTGGCGCACGTGTTGTTGCCATAGTACCGCAACGGATCGGCTACGGACTCAGGCACGATGGTGCGTGCGGCGAAGTGGATCACGGTGTCGATACCGTGATCGCGGAGGACCTTCGCTACCAATGACTGGTCGCCTACATTCCCGACGATCAATTTGACGCCGCCGACGGCCTCGCGAAAGCCCGTACTGAGATCATCGAGAACCACCACACGCTCCCCCGCCTCGACGAGTTGCAGGACCACATGGCTGCCGATGTACCCCGCGCCACCTGTCACCAGGATGCCGCCTGTCGGTTGTTGATTCACCTTCTACCCTCGCAATGACCAGCCTTGGAACAGGCCTGGCGCGACCTTATGCACACGCACCGCCAGTCCGAGGCCTGCATAGTACCTTGTGGGCGCACTTCAGCTGACTTTGACATTCTGGACTCGACCCAGCCGCCGGACTCGACCCAGCCGCTGCCCTCAGGTCAGTGTTGCAGCACACGAACCAGCCGCGACGAGCTGTCCTTGCATCTTCCAGATCGGACGGGCAATGGCCGCTTCATTCACAGGATTTTCTTGTTCGCCCGCCTGTTCGTGCACGCTTACTGGCGTAGGAAACGGCGGCGCGCCACCGACAGAAGCAGCCGTTGCAGCGGGTTGTTGTTGCCCCCTGGCCGCCACGTACGTACGAGCTTGTTGCGGTAGGCGTCGAAGTGCAGACCGTGCGGTGCCGCGGGCACCTTGCCCCTGCCCAGCAGGATCTTCAACGCCTGGGTACCGGCCATCCCGGCGCAGATTTCACACGCCATGGGCGTTGACGGCCCCCGCTTATGCACCAGGTCCACCGCGGACGGGTCCACCAGATAGCCCTGGTGCAACACGGCTGGCGCCAGTCCGATCATGAAACGCAGCAATTGCTCATTCGTCGGGCGGCCTTCCAGCCGGAAATATTCTTCGAAGGTCATCTGACCCGGCAGGAACGCCAGCACCGCAGCGCCCATGCCCAACGGCGCCGCAGTAATCGCCGGGATACCACGTTCAGCACACAGGGCGAACAGCTTGGCGCGGATGTCAAGTACGAAAAAGTCGAGCCCATCGACGTACAGATCCACCCCCGACAAGAACTCAGCCATGTTGTCGAAGGTGACGCCGCCGGGAAATTTGTTGATGTCGACATCCGGATTGATATCCAACGCCATCCGCGACACGACATCAACTTTGGGTCGGCCGATGGTCGACTGGAATGCCCCTGCCTGTCGATTGAAATTTTCAACGCCGAAGCGGTCGAGATCCGCGAGGTTGAACGACTGGATGCCGAGTCGGGTCAGGGTCAACAGATGGGCGCCGCCCACACCGCCAAGTCCGGCAATGGCCACGCGCTTGGAACGCAGCTTCGCCTGCTCGGTCCTGGTGATCCAGCCGATCGTCCGGCTGAACGCCGTGGCGTAGTCGAACGGCTCGGTCCCGACCGGTGCTCCCGTCATCATGAGACTCCACCCTCAGCGTGTCGCGCCAGTCGTCGACATGCCAGGCGTTGGCCATGCCAGCACCGTAGCACCCGGTCGCAAACGTGTACATGTCACCATCGCGGGACTTTCGCTGCCCCGCAGGCGCGCCCTGTCGGACGCACACAAAAAAACCCGCGACGAGCGGGGCTAGTTTGCGAGGTTCGATCCATGCTGCGGCTAGCCACGCGGCTTAGAAGCGCAACCTCCCGCTTGCGAGTCCCGTCAACCCGCCAACCGTTGACAAGAAACCCAAAAGCCCTTAGACGTTGCGCCGACGCAAGCCCAAGAACAATCCGGCGAACAGCAGGCCAAGACCGAAGACGCCCAACTCACCAGGCTCCGGCACGTCCACGCGAGTATGATCGATGCAAGGCCCACTCCCTGCGGCACCGCTCCCGTCACCCGACACTATCCAACCGCTGCAGTTAGTACCGGCGATGCCCTGGACGTGCGCCACCGACGACCAGCTGCTGCCGTTCTCCACAAATGGATTACTGGTCAGCAGGCTTGAGAACGTCAGATCATAGGTCGCTGAATCGCCACCCACGAATCGGTTGCCTGACGACCAGCCAAAGGCGAGGTTGAACGTGCCCGGCACCGGCCCCGTATTGAAACCACTCGCATTGTATAGCGCGTTGTTGTCCGCACATTTCCCTGCGGTGCAGGTGAGCCCCGCAACCGCCTGGTTGAGATAAAAAGCCCAACCAACGGTGGCCATTCTGCTGTTCAAGCCCTGGACAAAGTCCGGCCCACTTGTGTTCGAGGACAAGACCAGCGTTCCTGTTCTCGAACCCACGGAGGAAGTGAACTCGGCAGTGAGCCAGGGGGCATTGCCATCCGGGGTGTACCCCGTGAAAACGGTGTCCAGCCCGATAACGGTCGTGATCGAGGTGGCAGCGACCTGCGGAGGCGCCAACGTAAGCACACCTAGAACGATGCTCAACAGAACTGGAATTCTCATCAGAGTTTTGCCCTCGGTAGAAACTTGTCCCTGTTCACCGCAAACAGTCCAAAACAGCCACACGACGGTTACAAGCACATTTCGAGCCAATTTACAGACCATTGATTTCACTACGGGATTATCTACTTTCAATCAACGCATATTGCCAGCTCGTAAGGAATACCGACGGCTCCTTGCCTCTGGCTAACTTGCCAGATGGGTAGCGAAATTTCACCTCCAAGCAAATGCGCCCCCCTTGGCGCACACAAAAAATGGCGCCACTGGAGGAAGTGGCGCCATACATCAATGCGAATACCTATGACGTGTGCTTTACGCGCGCTCGTCAGACTCTTTGCGGCGACGCCAGGCGAACAGACCCAGGAAGCCCAAGCCAAGGCCCAACAGACCGATTGCACCCGGCTCCGGTACCGCCACAGTTCTGCCGGTCAGCGAACCATTACCCTGGATCGGATAGGAACAAATATCATCCAGGTTGGTAGTGACCGTGGTGCAGGTATTGGCGGGGAAGGACGAGAAGGACGAGGAAAGATTGAAATCCGCGAACCCACCATTACCGTCGGGATTGGAGTTGGAGTCGAGGATGAACGCCGCCGGGCCGCCCGTTGCATCCACAAACCCGAATCCACCGGAACCCAACGCCGGGTTGCTGATGGAGCCAACGAGGGTGGCGTACAGCTGGCCGTTGGGGTCCGCAAAGCCGGCGCGCGGGGCGGTATGGCCAGTCAGGGTGACCCATGGCGTCCCGCTGACCGAGCTGGGATTGCCAAAGTCAAAGCTACCCGCAGCCTGTGTGTAAAACTGGAAGTTTCCGCTATCGAACACGACTTGGAGGCCACTGATGCTCTTCACCGTATAGGTGAACGTAAACGTGAGGTCGCAACCGGAACAAAAGCTGTTGATCCCGTTGATCGAACCGATCTGGCCGTAGCCCGTCAGTACGTCGCCGACAGTCGAAACGGGCGTTTCTCGTAGGTTGAGCGATTGGATGGTCAGGTCGAACGGACTGCTGGAATCCCAGTAGACACCCCCTACGCTAATGGGCGTGGCAAGCGTCGATCCACTCCACGCACCCAGGGCCAGTGCGCATGCGAGTGCAATTCTCATATTTTTCTTCGTCAACATGCTCTTCTCCTTAAGGCCGATCAAAACGGCCATAACAGGCAACTGGTCGTGAGTGCCGTTGCGAGTGTACTTAAGCAACCGACGTGCCATGACCATAACATGCTGTTTTTACTGTGGTTCGTGCTGTCCCATAGCGTGGGTTCGCTCCACGTTTGTAAGGCATTCCGACATCCCGCCGCAGTCGGGTGACTGTCCGCACAAGCCCGACGCTCGGTAGTAGTTGACTGTTTTCCCTAGGTTTTATCGCCGAAAAGACTACGAGTCGCGTTTGTAAAAGACTCCGACACCACGGAGATCACACATCGGTCGACTCGTGAGGTGACGGCGCGTCCAAAGGTGGTTCCAACCCGAGCTCCTCTTGTGACTAGCCGAGTAACTATCGGCCAGGTAGATGATTCCAGGACCAGGTCGCGCCGGTCCCGAAGCCATCACACACAAACGAACATCGTGCCTGTTATGACTATTGGAAAGCGCCGAAGCTCGCGGGCGCCCGTCGTCCGCTGCGCGCACATGGTGCGGAGCGCGCGCGCCCAAGCCGCAAAAACACCAGCCCGTGGCCCGGTGCGCACAAGTCTTCCAAGGCCGCACGCAGGTGCGAGAGCGGCCCCTGAAACGCAGGTTCGATGGGTACGAATCCCAGACTGAGCACGCCCGCGGCGGCATATGGCTGGACCGACAGCCCTTCGAGGGTGGCCTGCAGCCACACACGCTGCAAGGCACGGCCAGCGGCGAGCACATCCGGTCGCGTCGTGGATGGAACGACAAGCAAGCAGAGTCCGGGCGACAGGCGGATGGGCAGCCAGGCCGAACGCCAGCCTAGTATCGACGCCGCCCCCAGCCGGTTGAACAGGCCCATGAGCGCGGGACGACGCAGCATGCTGAAAACCGGGCGCATCGGGGGCTCCACCGCCAGCGTGGCCGGGGCCAGGCCTTCCTCGCAGGCACCATGCCAGCCAGCGCTGAAGCGGATACTCGAAAAAAGTTCCGCGTGCAGCGTCGGGCTGCTGAAACGTAGCGTCTCGGCCTGCCTGATGACGTTCAATGCAGCTCTTCCTTCAAATGGTGTCTGTGGCCACCACAAGCGTTGCCCGGGAATCAGCTGGGCCTGGGCATTCAGGCGCGCCTGCGCCTCGCCAGTGATCGGGCCGCGCCAAGGGAAATGCCGGTCGGTATGACGCCGGTCAATCGCAGCGGCGAGCGGCTCCGGTTGGTTACACCGGGGATTGCGGCGCCAGCGGATGCGCGCGACATGCAACTCGTCGTCGGGGCGCGGGAAGGTCTGCAGATCGGCCGCGTAACCGAGCGACTGGGCGCGGACGAGCATATTTTCCAGGCACGCGCCGGCAGCCAGGTCGCTGAGGACATATCGGGTATCGGACACGGAGCCGCTACGGCCCGTGTCGATCCGGACGTCCAAATCGTCACCAGACCACGCAAACTGCCACGGCTGCGAATTATCCGCCGAGGGTGCAGCGATACCCGCGCGAAGAATGTCTGCTTGCGTACCTTGATCCACGGTCGTCCCGTTCGTGTATCGGGAGTACTGGATTTGACGCGAATGCGCCGAAGCAGTCAAACGTCCCAGCCGATCACGATGACCTGTTCTCAACGGCATTCACCGCGTCGGGAATCCCACTTTCCGGGACCCAAACACACCCGTCAGGTGCATCCCGCCAAGAAAACTGGCTTGTCAATCATCCAGAAGACGGGCCCGATGCAATGGCATGCAAGGCTGAAACGTGCGCTGCGTCGCGAACGGACGTCCAAATGCTGACACGCGACTTGAACCCGTCGAGGTTCAGGATGGTGACTGGAACCTGCATCGGGTTCTCCATATTCATACTTGGCGCACAAAACCCTTGTATGGTCGTCGCATAGAATTCACATCGCCGTTGCGCGATGTAGACAAAGGGGCAGCGTCCGTGACGGGCACTAGCCGTCTCCAAACAACCTTGGGCGTGCATATTGCCAGCGGTCCAAACCTGACCAGGTCTCGCCACCATGAAAGTCTCCGACACATCCCGAGCCCGCCCCGGTCACCGGTTGCAGGCCAGCACGGTCATCGACTTCCCCGCGCGTTTCGTGCGTCCAGAGTTGCGCAGCACCGAACCATCGTGCTCGTGCGCAACCAGCCTTGAAGAGGTGGAATCAGCTTGGCAACTGGTCTATGAACGCTACACGCAAATGGGATTGATCGACGAAAACCCGTTTGGCATTCATGCCGTTCCCGGTGCGGTGGGACCACATGCCTGCGTGATATGGGGGCCGGAAGGGTCCGATGTCGGCTATACGATGACCTTGTTCCGCGACAATCCCATGGCACTGTCGCTGGACAGCGTATATGCGCGAGAGCTGGATGAATTGCGTGGACTGGGGTGCCGCCTGCTTGAGGTGGGGATGCTGGCGGATCGTCGCCAGTCTGCCTCACGAGGCGTCGGGGCGTTATTCAGCATGATGCGTTGGGCCATCTATTACGGATTGCACACGGATCTGACCGATATCGTCATCGGCGTGCATCCGCGGCATGCCCAGTTCTACGTACGCTGTTACGGCTTCGAGCAATTTGCATCACCAACAAGCTACCCCATGGTGCGAAACAACCCGGTGGTGCCCTTGCGCCTCCGTCTGCTCGAGAGGCTGGCAGCAGACGTGCTGCCACGAGGTCTCGCGGATGCGCGGGACAATCCAATACCTGCCAGCGCGTTTGCACATCGCTTCACGTTCGAGCCGGAGCAACTGCGTGGCTCCGTGATCGCGGAATTTTTGAAAGACCGCTATTGCATCGACCCGAGCCGAAGCGCCGCCCCCCGTCCAGTCGACTGCGATCTCGCATTGTCAACCCGGGCTCTGTGACGAATTCCATCGATTCAAGCGATCGGGACCCATGCGCAAAACCGACCGCCGCACTCATGTAGCGCCGGGCGTCGCACGCTCCGACGCGACCAGCGCCACCAATTGCGGATGCAGACCTTCGGCACCGGCTAAAACCAAGGTGCGCCGCCATCGCGCCATCTGCTTCATTACCCCGCTGCAGCGTCGCGAGCGCAAGGGCGAGGTTATCCACGCCATCCGCAACCGTTCTTACGCCGTGCATATAGCGAATCGAAGCAACTCGAATTCGGCAGGCTTCTGCGGTGCAAATCCAACGAGCAGCTTGGCCACGCCGTTCGCGACGTCGCCTCGGCTGGTCGTGCTGCGATCGCAGCGCACGAAAAAGGCTTGTGGCGGTGTGCTGCCCCGGAAGGCGCCCTCGAGGAACAAACCGTAAAGGAACATACCCACGTCCACGCGCAACGCCGCCCACAAGCTCTCAGCGTTCGCCTCGAAAGCCGCCCATGCCGTGCCGCGGCGGATGCTCTCTTCGATGTACAGCGCCGTGCGTCGCACCGCTACATATCGCCATGGACTGGTCGAGTCAGCCGCACCAGCCAGGGTGCGGCCGCCCCACAGCACCGTGCCAACCGACGGCAGCGTGCGGAAACAGTTGAGCGCCATCGGGTTGAGTTGCTCGACCGCCCGCTCGTCGAGCGGACAGCTCAGACCGTTCACGCCTTTGAGCACGGCGGCGGCACCCGCTGGCGTCTTCCAGACCCCGGCTGCCACACCCGCCGTAGCGTAGATACCAGCAACCGCGCCGCAAGGCGGAAAAGCACGCACGCGACCCTTGTCCAACGAATCGGGCACGAGCAGGCGGGGAAAGAATGCCGCCCCATCGGGGGCGGTGATGCCGAGCCGATTGGCCTTCCAGTCGGCCGCGGCAGCCACCGTCGTGACGTCGGCTGGAGGATCGACCAGAAGGAACGCTCGCCGCTCGCTGCACTGGGCAATGGCTGCGGCGTAGACCGCCTGGGTGTCGACGCTGGCGTCTACCTTCGTCGGATCGCCGGCCTCGGCGCGCACCGCGTCGGGGATGCACAACAGGTTGAATGACTCGGCCCGCAGCAGCGCGTAGATGCCGGTGAACGCCGCCCGGTCACCAATGATGTCCGCCGTGGCCGGCAAGCCACCGTTGGCACCAGGCGTGTGCACGACCACGGCTTGGCGTCCACCGTTCATGAAAAACTGCTGCACTGCATAGCCGAGCGCGCTGTCGCTGGCCAGGCCACCGTACAGACGCTCGAAGTCGACAAAGCTGTCGACGGTTTGCGCCTGGTGTGGGGCGCCGCTTCGTGCGTGGCCGACGAAGGCAGTGACACCCGTCGGGGCGCCGACGATGGGACGCCGAACAGCAGGGACTTCCTGCACGTAAGTTCCGGGCGACAAGGGAAAGCGCGGCATGGTGGTCGCTCCCTGGGGCGAGGCACGGTCGGGTGCCGGGCTGCGCAATAACGATGCCGCAGGCCCGCTCCGGCGTCCAGTGGATCAAGGCGGTGATCCCCGCGGCCAGCCGCTCCCAACGTCAGGGTGCGCTCACGGCTCCGGCTCGGAAACCCATGCCTCCCGTTGCAATGCATCCGGCAGTTCGCGGGCGAGCGCCGTCTCTTCGCGCTGATGGTGGTGCTCGAGCACGTGGCGCAACGTATGGATCGCGTCGATCAAACCCAGTACCGCTGCGTATGTGGGGTCTGCGGCTTCTGGGGGCTTTGCGGCCACGGCACCCATGCGCGCGGCATAGGCATCAGCGAGCAGGATGATACGTTCGTGCTCGAGCTTGTAGACCTCCGCCGCCCATCGCGCATGTCCTGGCACGTGCGGCAGGAGCCGGCTCTCCTCGATCGCGATGTGCCGGTCGAGCGCTTGACGCCAAAGCAGCAAACTTTCGTGCGCGCGCCCGAAGTCGCCCGCGACAAGGCGCAGCAGATGCAACCGCAACAGCGCGTCGAGACGCTGATGCTCGAGCTCGAAGTTGGCGACGGGATGGGACTTCAGAGGCACGGGCCTGCACGCTCGACACGTCGGGGTTGTGGCAATAGCGGCGCCAGACCATCCATCACGCCGCGACGCCGCCCACGCTTGCGTGCCAGGCGTCGCCGGGCCCTGATAAATGAACCTGACTCTATTTTTTACTCCGCGGGCGGTACGGCTGCAGGTCAGCCACCGCTGGTCTCGCGGATGAACGCAGCCGTATTGTCATGCAGGTCCTTGAGCGACGGCAGGTGCGCGTACACCATGTGGCCGGACGGGTAGTAGTGGAACTCGATGTTGCTGCGCAGGCTCTGCGGAATCGGGAGATGGTGCATTTCCACCCAGCCTTCGAAGTACGGCGTCGAAATATCGAAGTACCCACCATTGACCATGAGCTTCATGTCGGGGTTCTGCTTCATCGCCACGGCGAGATCGGGCAGCACGTTCGGCAGCTGGATGAGGGGGTGATCGGCACCCGGCGGCTGATGCGTATAGTCCCAGCTCTTGTAAACCGGGACGCCCGGCTTGAACGCCAGTTTGCCCTGGTAGTTGAGCGCCTTGCGCGCATAGTCGTTGAACGCGGCAACGTATGCCGGCCCGATGGCCGAACCTTGCGGGTCATATTCGGCAACCTTGCTCAAGGGATCGAGCGTGGGGCCAACAAAACGCGTGTCCAGCGTGCCGATGGTCAGCTGCTGCTGGCCCAGGAGCTCCTTCTGGAACGCGCCGTACTCGATGCGCAGGTTGGTTTTCAACAGGTAGGCAACGGGTAGCCCCGTATAGGCGTGCAACTTCGCTGCGATCGCCTCGCGTCCGGGCGCACCAAGCTCGGCGCCCTGCAACAGCGCAAGCGCATAGTCGTTCGTCGCGAAGTGCTCGACTTCCTTCAGGAAGAGCTGCAGGTCCGCCGGCTGGTTGGGAAGCCGGTGGTGATACCAGGCCGTCGCCGCGTAGGACGGCAGCGCGAGGATGTACGGCGTGTCGTTGGAGGGATTGAGCTGGGGATCGTCCGGCAGCGAATCCCAGTTCAGGATCACCGACAGCAACATGACCCCATTCAGGTCGATGTCCTCGTTCTGCAATGCCAGCGCCAGCCCCGCCGCGCGCATCGTGCCGTAGCTCTCGCCGAAGATGTACTTGGGAGAGTTCCAGCGGCCGTATTTGCTCAGGAACTCACGGGTGAACACCGCGAAGGCGTGAATGTCCTGATCGACACCGTAGAAATGCTTGGCGGCATCCTTGCCGCCGATGCGCCCGAAACCCGTGCCCGGCATGTCGACAAAGACCAGGTCGCTGGCATCGAGCAGGCTCTCGTCGTTGTTCACCAGCGTATAGGGGGCGGGCGGCGTATGCGCGTGGTCGTTGGTGAGCACACGGCGCGGACCAAACGCGCCCATGTGCAGCCAGACCGTCGAGGAGCCGGGCCCACCGTTGAACACGAAGGTGAGCGGCCGTCCAGATACGTCAACGTCGCGCTTGAAATAGGCGACGTACGACATCGTCGCTTCGGCCGTAGGATTCTTGTCGTCGTCCGGGGCGGCGGCGTCACTCCAGCCCTTGGGATGCACCACCAGCGTGCCGACAACCGCGTCGTAGGCGACGTTTGCACCACCGACCCGGACGCTGCCAGCCGATTTCCAGGCGCTGGGCTGGAAGTCCGGGGCCGCGTCGGCCTTGGTCGACTCGCTCGCGTGAGCCGTACCGAAAACGAAAAACAACGCGGTCGCAAAAAGCAGCAGGACGGACTTCATCTGTGTATCCCCTGGGCAGCGGTGTGTTTGGAGAATGCAATGGCGCCCCGCCCAAGGTCAATGCGCCCGGCCCTGCAAGACATGACTTCACACAACCGCAGAGCCCTCGACGCTGCCTTCAAACCGCAGGTGGTGTAGATGATCCGGAAATGGTCTGAGCATGGTCAGGTGTACCGTAACCAGGACCTGGTGCACGGGGCCGTATGCCGCAGGGTCGCGGTACGATGCCGAACAGTCCAGCCAGCCCGGCGCCGGAGAGCCACTGGGATCGGAGAAACCCGATGCAGCGTGAACTTCTCGAAGCATCGCCTACAACAGAAGCTGCACTCTGGTTCCAGTCTTGGTCGGCGAGCCCCATCGGCGCCACCTTCGATGATCGGAATCTGAAGTACGCCTACCCGAGGTGAGCAAAGGGAGGATAACGCTTGACCCGACTGGCGATGCATCCAGCGATCACGGAAATATCGGGACGACGGATAGCGGCGACGGTGATAACCATCGGCCTCCATCTCGTCCTGTTGTTAGCGGTGCTGAGACCGACGACCTATAGTGGAGACAGGTCGGTGATAACGCGGAACGAAGTGGCGACACTTGAATTGAGGCTTATTCAGTCACCACAGACCGTTCCGATTCCCCCGCCCTCGCCGGCCATTGCAACGCTGTCAAAGCCAGATACGAAATCACAGCAACCAGTCCATCAGGTCGCACGCGATCTTTTGCCGGACTCCCGGTCAAACGCCAACGTGGCGACTTCGCCGGCAACGCCGGTGATACCGCTCGTTGCCCTCCCATCCAAGGAGAGTTCGGCCACCATCGGGCCGTACCGAAACAATTCCGTGCCGACAGGCGACGGTGGGTTGCGTGAGCGATTGCGCAACACTCGGCGTTCCGGCGCAATCCATGGGATACCCGGCTCCGACCGACGTATCGTCCCTGGTATCCAATTGACCGATCCACTGAATCAGGGACTCGGAGCTGCCATGCGCAAGACGCAGCGTGTGTTCGGTATTACGAATCGCCACTGCGTTGACGTGGAAATCTGGCAGCACCTCGCGCCTGACGAACTGAGGGCGAGACATCTCACGACGGCAGACGTGGAAAGGGAACGAGACAAGTACGACTGCGACCGCCCGCTTGGCCTAAGTTTCTAAAGGTAAGCGAGAAGCTGGGACAGCTCATTCCGTCCCGGTTTCGGAATTCGCCGCTGAACGATGTTCACCAGAACTGCCCACGCGGGTGCCGGCGATGCTGATCATGCGGTTATTGCCGGCGTGGAATAATCCAGCCTCCCTCACCGGAGTTGCCGACGCGTGGACAGCCATCATCTGTTGCAGACGGCCCTGGTGTTCCTGCTCGCCACGGTGATCGCGGTGCCGTTGACCAAGCGCTTCCGGCTGGGCGCCGTGCTGGGCTACCTGCTGGCGGGCATGGCGATCGGGCCGCAGCTGCTGGGCCTGATCCACGACACCTCGGGCGTGGCGAACATCGCCGAGTTCGGCGTGGTCCTGATGCTGTTCGTGATCGGGCTGGAGCTGTCGCCGCAGCGGTTGTGGGTGATGCGCCGCTCGGTGTTCGGCACCGGATTGTTGCAGGTGCTGGCCAGCGGCCTGGCGATCGGCGCGATCGCGTACTACCTGTTCGGACTCAACGGCAAGGCGGCCTTTGTGGTGGGCGGCAGCCTGGCGCTTTCGTCCACCGCGTTCGGCCTGCAGATCCTGGCCGAGCGCAAGGAGGCGGGTTCCGCCTATGGACGCCAGGTGTTCGCCGTGCTGTTGTTCCAGGACCTGGCGGCGATTCCGCTGATCGCGGCCCTGCCCCTGCTGGCGGCGTCCCCGGCCTCGCATGTGGAACTGCTGGGCGTGCTGCGCACGATCGCGGTGATCGTGGCGGTGGTGGTCGGTGGCCGCTATGTGTTGCGCGCGGTGTTCCGCTTCGTGGCCAAGTCCGATTCGGTCGAGGTGTCCACCGCCACCGCGCTGCTGGTGGTGATGGGCGTGGCCTGGCTGATGGAACTGGCGGGCCTGTCGGCCACCCTGGGCGCGTTCCTCGCCGGCGTGCTGCTGGCCGATTCCGAATACCGGCATGAGATGGAATCGAACATCGAGCCGTTCAAGGGACTGTTGCTGGGGCTGTTCTTCATCAGCGTCGGCATGTCGATGGATCTGTCGCTGCTGTGGCATCGACCCGGCCTGGTGCTGACCCTGCTGGCGCTGCTGCTGGCGCTGAAGGGCGCCCTGCTGTGGCCGCTGGGACGCTGGCTGTGCGGGCTCAATCGTTCCGACACGCTGCGCATGCTGGTGCTGCTCGCCTGCGGCGGCGAATTCGCCTTCGTGGTGCTGCGGCTGGCCACCGAGCAAGGCTTGCTCAGCATCGCGCAACGCGACCTGCTGATGCTGGTGATCGCACTGAGCATGGCGTTGACGCCGCTGCTGGTGGTGCTGGCAGCAAAGGCGCTGGACCTGCGGCCGCGCCCGCCGGCGCGCGAGTTCGACACCATCGACACGGCGCCGCCGCGGGTCATCATTGCCGGCTTCGGACGCGTCGGGCAGATCATCGGACGCGTGTTGCGCGCGCAGGGGATTCCGTTCGTGGCGCTGGAGCATTCGGCCGACCAGGTCGATTTCTCGCGCCGCTTCGGCAGCATCAACCTGTTCTTCGGTGACCCGGCGCGACCGGAACTGCTGCGCGCCGCGCACGCGGCCACCGCCGAGGTGTTCGTGCTGGCCACCGACAACCCGGAGGCGAACCTGCGCACCGCGCGGCTGGTCAAGCGGCAGTACCCGCACTTGAAGATCGTGGCGCGCGCCCGCAACCGCCAGCACGTGTTCCGCCTGCTCGACCTGGGCGTGGACGACCCGGTGCGCGAGACCTTCCACTCCAGCCTCAAGATGACCTGCAAGACCTTGGAGGCGCTGGGCCTGTCGCACGAGATGACAGTCGATCGCGTGGAACGCTTCCGCCGCCACGACGAGGACCTGCTGCAGAAGCAGGCTCTGGTCTACGACGACGAGACCAAGCTGATGCAGAGCACCCGCGATGCGCTGGTCGATTTGCAACGATTGTTCGAAGCGGATGCCGAGCCGATGGCCGAACGCGCACGCGACTGAAACGGTGTCAGCTTGACTTTCCGGGCCGGCAGCAGCGTGATTGCCTCGCCTGCCGCAGGCTGGAACGAGGGCAAAATGGGACGGGGGAAGTACAGGAGGTCGCACTCAACTTCGTCCGCCCCGGTTCCAAGGTCCCGTGAACTGCCATGTAGACTGCCTGCGTGCCGGGATTTCGTGTCCTCGATCACTTCCTTTCCTACCAGGAGCCTACGACTTGGCCCATCGCCTCTCCGCCCTTTCCGTAGCCTGTGCCGCGATCGCGCTCACGTTCGTCTCCGCGTTTGCCGCCCCACGGGCTACTGCGGCACAACCGTCAACGCTGCCGAAGGTGTTGATCATCGCCACCGGCGGCACCATCGCGTCGACCGGCAACTACTACCACGATCGCGGCGGCAAGGTGAACAAGATCAGTGCCGAAGCATTGACCCAGGCCGTGCCGGGCATCGACAAGATCGCGACGTTGAGCCTCGAGCAATTCTCAAACGTCAGCTCGGAAAAAATCGGCCCCACGCAGTGGCTCGCGCTTGCCAAGCGGATCAACGCTGCTTTCCATGACGACACCGATCTCGCCGGTATCGTGGTGACCCACGGGACCGACACCATGGAAGAGACGGCCTACTTCCTGGATCTCACCGTGGCCGGCGACCGACCGGTCATCGTCACTGGCTCCATGCGGCCGGCCGACGCCGTTGGTGCCGACGGGCCGGCCAATCTCTACAACGCCGTGCGTGCCGCGGCGGCGCCGGCTTCGCGTGGCCGCGGCACCATGGTGTTGATGGACGACCGCCTCTTTGCCGCACGCGAGGTGACGAAGACCAACACCTCGCGGGTGGAAACGTTCAAGGCGCCCGAGCATGGCCCCCTCGCGATCGCCGATCACGACACGCTCTTCTTCCAGCGCCCACGCCCGACGCAGCGATCGACATTCGACATCTCCGGGATCACGTCGCTGCCTCGCGTGGACATCATTTATGTCTACCCTGGAGAGGACAGCGCGCTCATCGACGCTTCCCTGGCAGCCGGTGCAAGGGGACTCGTCATCGCCGGCGCGGGTGCGGGTGGCACAACGCCTGACATGAGCGACGGGCTTCGCCGCGCCAAAAAGGAAGGGGCGAGCGTAATCATCGGCAGCCGCACGGGATCGGGGCGGGTGGCCGGTCGCGAGGGACGCACGACGGCCGGCGATCTCAACGTACAGCACTCGCGCGTACTCCTGATGCTGGCGCTGACCAAGAGTACGAAGAAGGAAGACGTCGCCCGGGTTCTCGCAGCGCACAGTGGCTCGGAACCGTAACCGGAAAACGGCGTCAGATCGACGTTCCCGGAAAACGTCCTAGGCATCTTGGCGACCCAATTGACGTCAGAGAGTGCTTTGGTCCTTTTTGTCCTAACCTGGTGAAGCAGGGCAGACAGGCACAGGGGATGAGCAGCAGCGAAGAACTTGATAAGCGCATGAGGGCGGCTGCTTTCCAGCACGTTCGGCTGCTCAGCGCCACGCGCGACCATCTCACCTCGAACGACCTTGCCGACGGCTTCGTGTTCGATAGGAAACGAATCCCGCTCGTGAACCCTCAGCGCGGCATCTTCAAGCCAAGGCAGATGCGCTACCTGTTGTCCATCCGGACCGTGTTTCCGCGGCCAGGAGCCAAGGTCTGGTACGACGACCAGCGGCACGTGCACCGCCAGCTCTACGAAAGCACGGACTTCGTTGACTACGCCTTCATGGGCAAGGATCCCGACGCGGCTGACAACCGCTGGCTGCGCGAAGCACTCGAGAACCGCATCCCCGTCATCTACTTCATCGGCATCGCGCCCGGTTGCTTCACCGCGATCGTCCCCAGCTACGTAGGGGGATGGAATCGGGAAACGCTCAAGGCCTCCATCGGTTTTGGCGACCCCAACACCTATGACGAGTCACGCTTTCCCGATACAGAGCCCGCGCGTCGCTATGCATTGCGAACCGTCCAGCAGCGGTTGCATCAGGCAGCCTTCCGCCAGGCCGTGATTACGGCGTACGACGGGCGTTGCGCAGTATCCGGCTTGCCGGAGCCTTTGCTGCTCGATGCCGCACACATCATCCCGGACAAACACGAGGTCCTTGGCCAGCCAGTAGTGCCGAACGGCATTCCATTGTCGAAGATTCACCACGCCGCCTTCGACGCACATCTCATTGGCATCGATCCCGACTTTCGAATGCACGTGTCTGCACGACTGCTGGAGCAAAAGGATGGGCCGATGCTCGAGGCGATAAAGCAGCTCGACAGGCAGATCATCCGCTTGCCGTCCAGAACACAAGATCGCCCGGATCGCGACCGCCTGGCCATGCGATACGAGATTTTCAGAGCCGGCGCATAACGCGTGAGTCCGGCTTCCAGCCATCCGCACATAGGGGATAGAGCATGCCGAAACGAAGGGAAAGCGGCTTCGATTTCCTGGCTTCGATGCTATGGCCCGTCCCGATCGCGCTCGGGATCCTGGCCTATATCGGCATTCGCTACGGAAGCGGCTGGCTCTTCGGCTCCAGCCAAAACATCTGCATCGCCGGCTTGGCCAAGCAACTATCCAGCGATGCCTTCGCACCGTAAAAACGGGGAGTAGACTCACGGCACGGCTTCAGGACTCACGTCGGATCGAGACGGCTTCCAGACCCTGTTCCGCCCGCCATGTCCAGAACGAGACGCTTCCCGCAATCCATCCTGTGCAGTGCCGCCGTGCTGCTCGTGACATGCGGGCTGGTCAGCCTTCCGGCGCACGCAGACGACAACAGCTGGCATGTGGCAGTCCAGGCCGAACAGGCAGTGCCCAACGGCTGGGTCCGCGTGCGGGAAAACGCCGTCCAGGGCACGCAGCTGTCCATCCACGGCGGACTGGGCGTCAACCGCATGCAGACGATCAGTCTGAATGCCTGGAAGCCGCTCTCCGACACCAGCGAGTTGCACCTCGGGTTTTCCACCAGCCGGCTGGACGGCCGCACACCGATCGGCGCACCGGTGTACTACAACGGCACCACCATCGCCCCTGGACACCTGGATACCGCCACCGGCTTCCAGGACTTCATCGCCTTCGACGCGTCGTACTGGCACCGGCTCCTCGACTTCGGCAACGGCGGCGGCTTGTGGGGCAGCGTGGGCGCGACCTACGTGATGCTCAACTTCAAGCTCGACGGCACCATTGCCGCCGACAGCATCGGCCACGAACTGAAGGAGGACTTCTACGTGCAGGAGTTGCCCGTGCCCATGGTGGGCCTGCACCTGCGCTATCCGTTGACCGATGCACTGAAGCTCACGGCAGACGTCACGATGGGACGGCTGCCCTGGGTCAACAGCTTGCGTACCGAAGGGGGTGAAGTGCGGATCGCGCAGACCAACGAGGAAGAGGAGCTGGGTCTGGAGTATCGGTTCGCATCGCACTGGCAAGCCGTCGCCTACATCGTCCATCGCTACCTCGGGCAGGATGAACGCAGCCGGGAAGACGGCAACGCCATCCACCTCGGCTCAACCGGCATCGGCCTCGGCGTCGATTACCAGTTCTGAGTCCCCGAATGGCACAAACAACACGACTTGGTCGCCGATCAAAATTCGTCCCCGGCACTTTTTCAGTATGCCGGACCGCCCGTGCCGCAGGGCGGCGACGGCATCGCGCCCGCGCGGAGTTCAGGCATGCTGCGCGGCCTCAGCGCGCATCGCGTTCTCGCGGGTCCGGTGCACGGTGCCGGGCGCGTGGTGCGGTGGCGCGTAGATCGTCACCAGCCGCAGGCGCTTGTCGCCGGTGTTGCGGACGTCGTGGCGCGTCCCGGCCGGCACCAGCAGCACGTCGCCCTTGCCCAGCGGCTGGCGCGCGTCCGCCAAGACCGCTTCGCCCCCGCCCTTGGCCACGAGGAAGATCTGGTCGTTGTCGTCGTGCACTTCCTCGCCGATCGCTTCGCCCGGCTGCAGGCACATGAGCACGATCTGGGAATGGGGTCCGGTGGCCACCTCGCGGCGGAAGTCACGGTTGTGCGTGGCCAGTGCGCGGATCGACGTGTCGAACGTGCTCATGTCGATTCCCTCGGTGGATGTCGGGCGGTCGCCTCCGCCGCACGCAACCAGGTCCGCGTGCCCGAAGCCCTGCGTGTAGTCGAGCACCGAGATCACCGTCGGCTCGACGCGGAAGATGCGCACCTGGTCGGCGGTGGGCATCGGGAAGGGCAGCGGCGTTGCCTGCTCGGGGTACCTGGTGGGCAGCAGGCGCAGCACGCGCTCGGCCTCGCCGGGATCGAGCACCAGGGTCGCGCGCGCGGCCATGGACAGGCCGGTGATCGTCATGATGTCCGGCGTGTCGTGGTCGATGGTCAGCGACACCCGGTCGTCGCTTGTGAGGTTTCGGGCCTTCTGGCTGTCCAGCCCGCACAGGAAGTACAGCACCAGGCCTTCGTTGACGTAACCCACGGTGGTGGCCTGCGGCCAGCCGTCCGGGCGCACCGTGGCAACCGTCATGATGCGGTGCGCATCGAGCAGGTCGAGGATCTTGCGCCGGATCGCTTCGTCCATCGCCAGCCCTCCTGTCGGGATGACGCATGCTCTGCCCGCGCGGAAGCCACGATATTGATGCCGATCAATTCCGGGCCGATCGGAGCCCCGCGGCATCGTGTTCACTAAGCAAAGGGGACGGAGGAAGTTAACCGGGTCGGATTTAACTTCCTCCGTCCCGGTTTCGGGTTTCTGGACTCAGGGGGCCTCCTCTGTCTCAAGGAAGCTCTGCGCACCATTGCGGCCAGCACGTTTGACCCAGTACAGCGCGGCATCGGCACGCCGCAGCAAACTGTCGATGCTGTCCCCACGCCGGGCGAGCGCTACCCCGCAGCTGATCGTGACGAGGTGGCCGTCGACCAATGGTTCCGCCGCCAGGCGTCCGCACAGCGCATTGGCCGTGCGCCATGCCTCTTCCTGTCCCATGCCCCGAACCAGCGCCACAAATTCGTCGCCGCCCCAGCGGCCCAGGGTGTCCGTGCTGCGGAATACTTGCGCAGCGCGAGTCGCCAAGGCCACGAGAACGGCGTCGCCGACAGCATGTCCAAGCCGGTCGTTGATGGACTTGAAGTGGTCGACATCGAAAACCATCAACGCAAATCCGCCACCATGATCAGCAGAGCCGGCAAGCTCGGTCCCGATCACCGCAGCCATGCAACGGCGATTGGGCAGCTTGGTGAGATCGTCCGTATTGGAGAGATGTGCCAGTTCATCAACCGTCAGCTGTGCAAGCAGCAGGCGATGCTGATAGCTGGAAAAAAAGTACAACGCGGCGATCAGCACCGCCGACACG
This sequence comes from Rhodanobacter sp. FW510-R10, assembly GCF_058781105.1. Lineage (NCBI taxonomy): Bacteria > Pseudomonadati > Pseudomonadota > Gammaproteobacteria > Lysobacterales > Rhodanobacteraceae > Rhodanobacter > Rhodanobacter sp. FW510-R10. The sequence goes on from NZ_JBYSWL010000001.1 coordinate 3,042,042, forward strand.
AGGTGCAACTGCAAGGTGAAATTCGCGTAGGGCGCGTCAATGTCATGCAGCAGATAAGGCAGGCTGACACTGAGGACGAGCGTCATGATACCGACCGAAATGGCCAGACTCGTCCTGTGATCCGCCAGGATGAAGGCAAATACGTCCCACTGCGAGTCTGCTGCGAAAGTGCACTCTGACCGCAGCCGCTTGCCGGATCACTAACACTCGATTGTAATGGCGGCAGGGCATCGCATCCCCGATGTCGAGATGGCTGCCGACGCACGTTATGGATGCTGGAAGACGCCGACCCAGGCGCCCTGTTTCACGTTACCCCGGGAAGTAAGCCAGGAGGCGAAGACAAGGCCACCACCACTCCCCTCCCTCCCATGACCACGACAAAGGACACGCCAATGATCCGCGCCGTTTGCTTCGCCCTCGCCATCCTGGCCGCCTCTGCTTCAGCGTCCCACGCAGCGGAGATCGTCATCCACGACGCCAAGTCGCAACCCGAAAGCATGGCCGTGGGGCCGGACGGCACCCTGTACGTCGGCAGCGCCAGTACTCCCTATGTCTATACGGTGAAGAAGGGCGCCACCACGGCCGCGCCCTTCATCGATGCCAGCGCCGCCGGCCCCGGCACCTTCTTTTTCGGCGTACTGGCCGATGCGGCAACCCACACTTTGTGGACTTGCCAGCTGACTCCCATGGCCGGAGCCTCCCCGGTGCGCCGCACCACCGCCCTGCGCGGCTTTGAACTGAAATCCGGCGCGCCGAAGCTGAGTTGGACCCTGCCGGGCGACAACTCCACCTGCAACGATTTCACCGTCGGGCCGGACAAGGCGCTCTATATCACCGACACCGCCAACCAGAGGATCTACCGCCTCGCGCCCGGCACCCAAGTCCCCAAGCTCTACCTCGACAACCGCAGCCTGCTCGGCATCGACGGCATCGCCTTCCTCAACGGAACGCTGTACGTAAACAATGTCTTTTTCAACAAGCTCTACCGCGTGCCGGTGGGCCCCGATGGCAAGCCGGGCGCACCGGTCGACATCTGGATGGATGCCCCGGTCCACGGGCCGGATGGCATGCGCGCCGCCAACGGCAAGCTGTTCGTCGCCGAGAACGGTGGCGGCAAGATCAGCAGCCTGACGATCACCGGCGACACCGCCCACGTCACCGTCATCAAGGACGGGCTGAAGACCCCGACAGGCGTCGAACCGGCCGGCGATACCCTGTGGTTCACCGAGCGCGGGACCGGCAAGGTCTGGTCCGTGTCGATGCCCAAATAAGAAGGACCGCGTCAGCGCCAAGGGCGGGCAGTCGGACATCACCGTGGGCAGAAACCGGGCAAAGGACATGGAGGAAGTCAAGCGGATCGAACTTGACTTCCTACGCCTCGATTTCAGGAATTGTCCCTGACACCTTTTCTGCGCCTCCCCATCACGGCCCCAGCACCCGCGGCACCAGCGCGTGCCATGCCGGCGTGTCCCACAGCAGCTGGACCGTGACGGCAAAGGGCAGGAACAGGCCCAGCCAAACCAGATACACGCGGGGTACCGTCTGCTGCCGGACCACGTCCCACAGGAACAGCGGCGACACGATCAGCAGCGTGTAGAGGTCGGTCACCAGCGGGCCGGCGTGGATGGACGGCAGCCATTCGATCCGGTCGATCGCCGCCTGCAGCGGCAACGCCGTCGCCAGGAACATCATCCGCTTGTGGAAGCCGGGATCGCGGCGCCGCGCGCGCAAGGCCAGCACGATGAAGATGGAGAAGAGCACACCGGCCTGCAACTGCAGCAAGGCGACATTGTCGAGGAAGCGCAGCGTCTGCCCCAGTTGCTCGCGGATCGGCGACGGCGCTGTCTGGGCGCCATTCCAGACCTGCTGGTACATCGTCGGGACGAGAACGAAGCCGGTGACGACGATGGCCGGCACCAGCCCGAACGCCACGCGGCCCAACAGCATGTGCCGGCCGGCGCGGCCGGTCGCCATCAGCCACGACTGCGTGAGCAGCAACAGCAGGAAGCTGCCCATCAGCGCGGCGTGCAGGTGCAGGATCGGCGGGAACGGCGGCCTCGCCCCCGTCCGCAACATGGCGAGCTTGCCGAGCGAATCGGGAATGAATCCGGTCAGGGTGATGGCGATGAAGAACGCCGCCATGAACACCCAGATCCAGCGATCGACGGCCAGGGCCAGCGGCCTGGTGGGCATGTAGAGCGCTTGCGCGTGGTTCGTGGACATGACGCCCCCGGGTTGGCTTGTTGCACACCGATGGCCCACCCGGTCTGCCGCCCATGCCGAGCATGGTGCCGCAAGCGCCGGCGAGCCCGAATACACCTGACGCCCGTGTTGTCGCCGGCAACAGCGGCAACACTGACGGCAGTGTCTGCCTCCAAGCTGGTACCGCCCCGCACTCTCTGTCGCGCCCCTGCCCGCGTTCGAGCATGTCGAAGCGTCGGCGCGACGCGCGCATGGTGAGCCTTCCTGCGCACGGCTGCAACAGCTGGAAAGTCGGGTTTACAAAGCCTGGGCAGAGTGCTCTTTCCATGCGCTTCCGGGGGTGGCCAACCTTCGCCGGGCCGGCCCGGCGCCCAAGCTGCGCTTCAGTGGGATCGTCGACCATGCAAGCCGGGCTTTCGTCATGTCATTCGTCGGCGGCGTCCCTGCGCAAAACATCGCTGATGCAGGCTTCGGCGGCGCCGCGGATGACCGTCCAGTTGCGCGTACCGTTGTCGTGCACGATCTGCCCCGGATCGACATGGGTGAGCAGCAGCTGGGTTTCGCCGGGCGTACAGGCCTCAAGTGGCACGAACAGGGCGACGATATCGCCGTTGTAAGTCGAGGTGCGATCCACGCGTCCGTCAGGCGTCAAAGCCGAGTGCAGCGCCTTCGATGCGTAATGGCCCCGCAGGCGGTCATCCACGCGCAGTGGATGGAAGTCGTGACCGTTGAGGGGATAGCGGAAGTAGTACGAAAACTTCCGATCCTGCCGCAACGCGTCCAGGTCGATGTCGTCCCACGCCATGGTTCTTCCCGTAGCTGTTTCGCCGCGTGCGGAGATGCGCAGAACATACTCCATGGCGCCAGCGAGGGTGGCATCGCAAGGGACTGAAAAAAGGGTGTCAGGCGACCTTTCCGAAAGTGCACTCTGACCCCTGTTTTGGTCATTAGCACGTACGCGTGGACGGCACAGCCGTAGCGTAGAGCCGCTTGCTGCAGCCCCGTCGGGTAGGTGCGGTAGTTGCTCTCTTCAAAGAAGCACGCCTGCCGGTCGTTCCCGCGCTGCACCACATGCTGCGGGACACCGGCAAGATCCGGGCGAGGCTGCCGAGGTATCGGGTTCTCCTCGAAAACCCCAGCGTGCCCCGCCCGCCTCCACCCGTCTGTCAGCGCCCTCCGCAGACCGCGTCAGAAAGGGGCTCTGACCCCGTTAGTCGCCGTTAGTCGACCCCATTGGTTGTTGGTCACGCGTCGAGAATCAACTCGCTCGCCCGCTCGGCAAGCATGAGGGTCGCGGCATTGGTATTGCCCGAAGGCAGCGTCGGCATGACGGAAGCATCGACCACGCGCAGGCCTCGCACGCCGTGCACGCGCAGTTCGCTGTCGACGACGGCGTGATCGTCCTTGCCCATGCGGCAGGTGCCGACCGGGTGATAGACCGTCTCCGCCTTGCGCCGGATGAAATCGACGTACTCGGCATCCATGCTGATGGTGCTCGCAGGAAATATCGGCCGTCCGCGGTAGGCGTCGAACGCGGGCTGGTTCATGATGTCGCGCGCGACGCGCGCCCCTTCGATCAACGTTGCCAGATCATGCCCCTCGGCGTCACTCAAGTAATTGGCGTGGATGGCGATGGGCTGCGCCGGATCTGCTGAACGCAACCGCAGCTGGCCGCGGCTGCGCGGGTGCAGGTGGCATGCGTGCAAGGTGTAGCCATAGCCGGGCAGACGATGGCGCCCATGGTCATCGAGCAGTGCAGGCACGAAATGAAACTGCAGGTCGCAGCGGTCGTCCGTGGCCAGGCGACTGCGCACAAAGCCACCGGCTTCGGCGATATTGGAACTGCCGGGTCCGTCGCGATGACGCAACCAGCGCAGCCCCGTGGTCAGCTCGTTGAGGTGATCGTAAGTGATTTTCTGCGTACTGGCGTCCAGCGTGCAGATGTCCAGGTGATCCTGCAGATTGCCGCCGACCCCGGGCAGGTCGGCGACCACGTCGAGGCCGTGTGCCCGCAGGTGGTCGGCCGGCCCGATGCCGGACAGCAGCAACACTTGTGGCGAGTTGATCGTACCGCCGCAGAGAATCACCTCGCCGGCCTCCACATGCTCCGTGCCGTGCCGCCCGTGCCGCAGTTGCACACCGACTGCGCGGCCCCCGGCGATCACCACGCGTTCGACGAAGGTGTGGGTGCGTACCTGCAGATTCCGCCGATCGCGTATTGGTTTGAGCCACGCCGCCGCAGCCGAGCAGCGCACGCCATCGCGCTGGGTTACCTGATACAACCCGAACCCGGCCTGCCGGGCGCCGTTGAAATCGTCGTTGCGCGCAAACCCGGCGCTGACCGCGGCCTCGATGAGAGCCGCTGACAACACGTTGTGGTACCGCAGGTCGGAAACACCCAGTGGGCCACCGGCACCATGCCACGCGCTGGCACCACGACTGTTGTCCTCGCTGCGCAGGAACCATGGCAGCACCTGTGGCCAGGACCAGCGTGCGTCGCCGCTGGCTGCGGCCCAGCTGTCGTAGTCTGCGGCCACACCGCGGATATAGCACATGGCATTGATCGAACTGGAGCCGCCAAGGGTCTTGCCGCGGGGCCACCACAATTGGCGCTGATTGAGCGCGGGTTCCGGCTCGGTACGGTAATTCCAGTTGACGTGCCGGTTGTTGGCCAGCCTGGCCAGGCCGGCGGGCATGTGCAGCAAGGGATTCCAGTCGCGCGGACCGGCTTCAAGCAACAGCACGCGCTTGGCTGGATTCGCGCTGAGCCGGTTGGCGAGCACGCAACCGGCAGAGCCGGCACCAACGATGACGCAATCAAGGTTATCCAAGGTCGCTCCCCCAGCGCGTGAGGTGCCTGCATGCTAGGGGTTTGTGCGGCAAAAAAGCGAATGGTTGCGGCCGGCCGGGGCGCGTGTATGCCGCTAGCGCGCGTGGCTCGGCCAGCGGGGGATGACGCGCAGCACCCATGGGCTCGACCACACCGCAGCTGGACCAACGTGTGCGCTTTTGCAGAAAGGGGCTCGGACCCCGCTAGTTACCCCGGGTTTCCGTACAAGCTTCAGGACAGCTTGCGCGAGATGGCGAAGAACACCAGGTTGCCCAACCCGGTCGCACCCGCCAGCACCGCGACCATGCCGGGAGTCACTTCCTGCCAGCCGAACCACTGGATCAGCGCGAACCCCAGGCCGACGGAAACCAGCACAATGCCCCAACGCAGCGACGAATGCCGGCGACGCTGTTCCTCGTCGACCATGATCGATTTGACCAGTTCCTCCGAGCCGCCGGCACCAATCATGCGACTGCGCACACGGGCATCGACCACGACCTTGATGGCGTAGGCAATGCAGATGAACAGCACGATCGGAATGAAAACTCCAAAGTCCATGCAGAAGCTCCTTGGTCAATGGCCGCGACAGGCGACCGCTTGAAGCCACAGATACGCGCGACGTCCCGACGGTTGCAGTGGCGCGCTTGCAACCGTCGAGGCAGTGCGCGTATCTCTGCCCCCATGGATGACGTGCGCCCAGGCGAGCGTGAACTGGTCGACGCCGTACTGGCCAACCGGCCAGGGGCGTTTGCGCGCCTTGTGCGCGAATACCAGGGGCTGTGCTGGCACATCATCCAGCGTATGGTGCGCAACCCCGAGGACGCGCGCGAGCTGTGCCAGGACACCTTCCTGCGCGTGCACCAGTCGCTGCATCAATACCGCTACGAGAGCGCATTGAAATCATGGATAGCACGGATCGCCTGGAACATCACGCTGCGCCACCTGCAGCGCAAACGCATTCCGCTGGTCCACAGCGACGACGACGATGAAACCAACCTCGTCGAGCAGGTCGGCGACGGCTTCGACCTGGAGGCCGCCTGCGCCGACCAGCAGATCGCCCGGCATCTGCGTGCCGCGATCGACCAGCTATCGCCCTTGCAACGCAGCGTGCTGACCCTGTATCACCTCGAGGAGATGACCATCCCCGAGATTGCCCGCATGACCGGCCTGGCCACGGGTACCATCAAGAGCCACCTGTTCCGCGCCCGACTTCGCCTGCGTGGTGAACTTGAGGCCCGGCTGGGAGTTGTTGCATGAATCCGACCACCAACGATGAGCTTCCGATCTTCGCCGACCCCGCTCATGAGCGCGAATGGCTGGCGCAGGAGCACGCCATGCGAGTCGAACGCCTCCACCTCGACCCCGGCGCCGACGATGCCCGCACGCAGCGCTACCGCCTGCTGGCGCGCGTATTGCGCGAGTCGCAGCCAGATGGCCTGCCGACCGACTTCGCGCAACAACTGGCCAACCAGATTGCCGCGGCGCCGGCCAACGTCGTCGATACCCGCTTCGAGCGCGTACTGACCGCGAGCCTCGGCATCACCCTGCTCCTGGCCGCCGTCGTGGTGAGCACGCTGTATGGCGGCAGCTGGCTCTCCGCCATCAGCACAGCCGTGCCGATGCCGCCACCAGGCGCCTCCCGCTGGCTGCTCGCCTTCGGCGCCTGCGTCGGCCTGTCGTGGCTGTTCGGGATGCGGCACCAGACCAAAAGGGACAGAGGGGATTAAGGGCAACGCGCCCTCGGCCCCGACGACTTCGGTGCCATGGTCGTGGCCAAAACCCGCCGCTTCGCAGGCGTTCGGCCCGCGCACCGACCACGAAACCCCAGCACCATCCGTCCCCAATCGACCCCAACACGAATTCAAACGGGCGCGAGTGGACCTGTCACCGTTTTGTTCCTCGACGATTCTATCTACACATCTCTACCATCACGGTATCAATCTCGACGAGCCACTGCCGAGTAACTGATCCACCGCGAGACGCACTAGCAGGCAACAACATTACCTCTGCCAGATCACATAACGCGTAGTGGCCCCGGCCACGCGCGACCTTCTCAATTTTCACTCTTGTGTCCTCACACTTATGAGCAGCAAAATTCCTAACCGAGTGAAGTTCGCGCAAGAACGACGGAGACAAGCTTACCGCCCTCTGAACGGAGCTTACGTTTTGTATAGACATTTCTCTGCAACAGCGCTCGATAACCGAAATATCCCGCCAAGCTGGTTCATGTAGTGGATTTTTATGGTTTGGCCGCGGTACTCTTGAAAAATGCTTTGTTAAAAAGATACAAATATCAGTCCGCGACCAACCTTTAGTGATGGGGGAAAACCAATAAAAGCCATTAACAGACTTAGCTCCGCGACAGCAATTGATCGCGTAACTTCGACAAAACTGCGTCCACAGATTCAAAGACTCAATTGCTAAATAAAGCAACATCCTGTCGCGTACTGGACCCAAGGAGTTGCGTGCTGTGTCCTCAATAGCCAAATACCGAGCAATGCGCGTCCTCCTTGGGCGTAACAACAACTCAAGTGGCATTGCATTCAATTACGTACAGCCTTGAGAAACGCGGCGAACCGATCAAGCCGATGCACAGCTGTGTTGGTAGACTTTGAAGCAGCCTCCCACAACTTTCTGTCATCACCCTGACGCGGGGCTTCGTCATCGTCGAGATCCATCACCTGCGAGAGTTCAAGCAACCTTGCCTGTCGCCTATCCGGCGGCGCGAGGCCCTGCCCCCCCGGCAAATCGATTGGAATTGTATCGATCGTACTGACAGCATGCATTAGGGCAAGGAGGAGGGAATAAACATTAAATGGCTTCATCATCGATGTATCGACGAGTTCCTCCATCTCACTAATCGCCTCCAGCGCGTCCGCGAATCGGCGCGTGACCTCAACGCTCCCAGGATACACTCCTCCCGCTCCCTCATCGCGCGGACGCGGCTGAAAGTATACGTTGGAATTTTGGTCCGGAGGCCCATTATTCTCACTATACAAGGTGTCAAGCTTTCTTGCAGTAGTCGTCGACACGCCGTACATCAAAGCGTGGATGACTTCAGCAACGAGCTTCGCATCAGCCATCCTAGAAAACTGCTTAACGCTAAATACATGAAATCGCTCAAACAGAGGACTCGCCATCTGTGCTATTTTATAAACGAGCCATTTCATAGCGCCCTGATACCTGGCGTGCCGCTGCTCTTCCTTATTAAGCGAGACAGTGTTCGAATTAATTCTCCTGAACAACTCGATGATTTCCTTATCGCGAGCCCCCGTCAACACGTCCGCCTGAATTGAAAATGACAGGAACTGTTGCTTAAGCACATCGGTTAGATCGTCGTAGTAACAACCATCAGCTCCGTCAACTTCAGAGTTCTTTGATAACGCAAAAGCATTATTATAATAATCGACAATCGCCTTCGTGCGTTGCTGACCATCGACAATTTCTGATGTGGTACTTCTAGTTACAACATCGGTGATTTGCCGAATGGACAACTTCGGTATAGGGTAGCCGAGCAAGATACTTTCGATCAGAAACGAACGGGCAGCAGTCGGCCACACTGAGTCGGACCGCTGATAGTTGCGGTTTACAACAAACTCGCGACGCTCAACGCGGCCAACAAAATCAGTAACAGTAAACGAGGTTGTCAAACTCGTAAATGCGGGCATCCTTTTCTCCTGAAAGTCAATACGCTTTCGACAGGATTGGCGATCGAGCTCTTTACTCTACCCATAGATCTAGGATTGGCGTAGTCCCATCTATACGTCGATTCGAATCCGCACTCGGCCATCAATTCGATGCACACATGAGCGAGATCGATCTTCATATTTTTATACGCAGATTCCTGAACCACCAATGCCACTTGTGCTCGCTGTCGAGTGACTCTCGCCAATTCAGCGATCGAACCGTGAAGCTTGGAAAAATAATCCTGATAGGTCCTAAAGTAGTACGTCGCAGAAGCTTTCGAAGGATGTTCCTGAATCGCCCGGAGAATTTCGCTCACGAGCTTCGACTCAGCAGGTCCACCTCTTTCTGCTTTGCTTGAAAGGGTCGTACCGAGCATATTCCGTCGAAGTGCTCGAAAGTCATCTTCTTGGTAGCCAAGTATTGCCAGCTCCAATCTGGTTGCAGCTGCATAATCGATGCGGGTGCAGTAGGGGGGCGAGGAAATCACAACATCCACGGAACTTGCCGGAAGCGGGAGTGATCTCGAATCAGCTATTTTGATAGTTGATTCCGCCAGTCTTGTTAGACTATCTTCAACTTCTAGTAGCTCAATGTTTGCGAGGTCTCGGACCAGTTCTTCCCGAATGTAGCGCATAGATGCGTGAATTTTCTCTGACGTTGTTACCTCACGTTTCATCCATGTTGGGTTAGACACGGCTATACGCTTGGCTAGACGACGTACCAAGCGAAATATTAGCACGAAGAAAAATGCAGCAAGTGATGATAATTGGTCCACGGGCATAAGCTGCAGCCCATTATCAACGAGAAGGTCTAAGGTAGAATTGATGACTGCGCGGATACGTGATGCGGTTCCATCGTCAAACCACGCCGAAAGCGGTTCCTTTCGGATATGTGCTCTCATTCCGGGCGCTACACGCACGATCTGCTCCAACAGCGGCCGTAAACTTGGAGATATGTTTGACCCGAGCAGCCTAGCTTTCGCGACTACTACCATTACTGGGTTCAGGTCGAAGCCGACCGAAAATAGTCCAGACCGTGAACAAATTGTTGTAGTGGTTCCCGAACCATTCCAAGGGTCGAGAATTAAGCCAGTGTCTGACGTTACGCCAAATTCGCCTAGAATATCTTCGACAAACCCAGGAGAATAACCAGCGTAGTACGGGTACCAATGGGCCCTGCCCGACTGTGTTCCTGGTCGAACTTTTGGCGTTCTGGGTCGATGGCGCATCATTCTTCGCCGTGGCTAGGCATAGCGTTTCCGTGTGCTTTAATGGGAACAACCTATCCGATCACATATTGCGACGATACTCCCCGCCCACCTCATACAGCGCATGGCTGATCTGCCCCAGCGAGTTGTATTTCACCGCCTCGATCAGCTGCTCGAACACGTTCTTCCGCTCACGCGCGATGTTCTGCAGAACCTTGAGGCTGTCCGCCGCCAATGAATTGCGCGCCTCCCCGAACGCGCGCACGTTGGCGATCTGCACCCCCTTCTCCTCCTCGGTCGAGCGGATCAGCTCGATCTTGGTGGCAACCTCGCCGGCATGTTCCTTGGGCAGGAAGGTGTTCACGCCGATCAACGGCAACGACCCGTCGTGCTTCTTGCGCTCGTAGACCAGCGATTCCTCCTGGATCTTGCCGCGCTGGTACATGGTGTCCATGGCGCCGAGCACGCCGCCGCGCTCGCTGATGGCCTCGAACTCCTTGTACACGGCTTCCTCGACCAGGTCGGTGAGCGCCTCGACCACGTAGCTGCCCTGCCAGGGGTTTTCGTTGAAGTTGAGGCCAAGTTCGTGGTTGATGATCATCTGGATCGCCACGGCGCGGCGCACGCTTTCTTCGGTGGGCGTGGTAATCGCTTCGTCGTAGGCGTTGGTATGCAGGCTGTTACAGTTGTCGAACAGCGCGTACATGGCCTGCAGCGTGGTGCGGATGTCGTTGAACTGGATTTCCTGCGCGTGCAGCGAGCGGCCCGAGGTCTGGATGTGGTACTTCATCATCTGGCTGCGGCTGCTGGCGCCGTAGCGCTCGCGCATGGCGCGGGCCCAGATGCGGCGGGCGACGCGGCCGATCACGGTGTATTCCGGGTCCATGCCGTTGGAGAAGAAGAAGCTGAGGTTGGGCGCGAAATCGTCCACCTGCATGCCGCGGGCGAGGTAGTACTCGACGATGGTGAAGCCGTTGCTCAGGGTGAAGGCGAGCTGGCTGATCGGGTTCGCGCCGGCTTCGGCGATGTGGTAACCGCTGATCGACACCGAGTAGAAGTTGCGCACCTTGTGGTCGACAAAGTACTGCTGGATGTCGCCCATCATGCGCAGCGCGAATTCGGTGCTGAAGATGCAGGTGTTCTGCGCCTGGTCCTCCTTCAGGATGTCGGCCTGCACGGTGCCGCGCACGCGGGTCAAGGTGTCGGCCTTGATGCGCGCGTAGGTTTCCGCGTCGACCAGCTGGTCGCCGGTCACGCCGAGCAGGGCGAGGCCCAGGCCGTCGTTACCGGTGGGCAGGTCGCCGTGGTATTGCGGACGCTGTTTACCCTCATAGAGCTTGTCGATCTTCTTTTTCGCCGCCGCCCAGCGCGTGTCATCCTCGCGCAGGTACTTCTCGACGTTCTGGTCGATGGCGGTGTTCATGAACATGGCCAGGATCATCGGCGCCGGGCCGTTGATGGTCATGGACACCGAGGTGTGCGGATCGCTGAGGTCGAAGCCGGAGTACAGCTTCTTCATGTCGTCCAGCGTGGCGATGTTGACGCCCGAATTGCCGATCTTGCCGTAGATGTCCGGTCGCGGCGCCGGGTCTTCGCCGTACAGCGTGACCGAGTCGAACGCGGTGGACAGGCGCGTGGCGGCGCCGCCCTGGGAGAGGTAATGGAAGCGGCGGTTGGTGCGCTCGGGCGTGCCTTCGCCAGCGAACATGCGCGTGGGATCCTCGCCGCTGCGGCGGTAGGGGTAGACGCCGCCGGTGTACGGGTAGTGGCCGGGCAGGTTTTCCTTGCCGAGGAAGCTGACCAGCTCGCCCCAGTCCTTCGACTTTGGCGGCGCCACTTTCGGAACCTTCTGGTGGCTCAGCGACTCGCGGTAGTTGTCGACGCGGATGGTCTTGCCGCGCACCTGGTATTCGTTGACGTCGGCGGTGACGGAGGCATGCAGCTTCGGCCACTGGCGCAGTTGCGCGATGGCTTCGTGGCTCAGCTCCTTCAGCGCGGCGTTGTAGCGCTGGCGCAGGACGAGCACGGAGCGGTCCGCACCCTCCTGCTGCAAGGCGTCGCTGCGGTAGAGGTCGAGCGGCGCGGGCAGCTTGTCGTCGCCCAGCGCCTTCAGCGCCTCGTAGTAGTGCTGCGCCTTGCTGGCAAACCCGGCCTGGGTCTCGATGCCCTTGTTGATGGCGCGGCCCTGCTCGGCGATCTCCGCCAAGTAGCGCACGCGGGCGCCGGGGATCAGCACCGTGGCGCGTGGTTCCTTCAGCGTGGTGTCGACATCGGGCTTCCAATCGCAGCGGGGGGAAAGGGGGTCAGAGTCACTTTTCGACCCTGCATCGCGATTTCCCTCTGCGTTCTCGCTCGAAAAGTGACTCTGACCCCCTTTTCCTTTCCCCTTCTCGCGCATGAGGCGGCAGAGGTTGGCGAACATCCAGGTGATGCCGGGGTCGTTGAACTGGCTGGCGATCGTGGGGTAGACCGGCACGTCCTCGTCTTTCACGTTGAACGCGGTGCGGTTGCGCTTCCACTGCTTGCGCACGTCGCGCAGCGCGTCCTCGGCGCCGCGCTTGTCGAACTTGTTCAGCACGATGAGCTCGGCGAAGTCGATCATGTCGATCTTCTCCAGCTGGCTGGCCGCGCCGTAGTCGCTGGTCATCACATAGGCGGGGAAGTCGACCAGGTCGACGATCTCCGAGTCGCTCTGGCCGATGCCGGCGGTCTCCACGATCACCAGGTCGTAGGGCTGGCTCTTCAGGAAATCGATGCAGTCGTGCAGCACCACGCTGGTGGCGGCGTGCTGCCGGCGCGTGGCCATGGAGCGCATGAACACGCGGTGGCTGCGCAGCGCATTCATGCGGATGCGGTCGCCGAGCAGTGCACCGCCCGTGCGCCGACGCGTGGGATCGACCGCGAGCACGGCGATACGCATCTGCGGGAAGTACTGCAGGAAGCGCAGCAGCAGCTCGTCCACTACCGACGACTTGCCCGCGCCGCCGGTGCCGGTGATGCCGAGCACCGGCGTCTGCTGGCCGGCGAGTTTCCACTGCCTGCGCAGGCGCTCGAGTTCGGCCTCGCCGTAGTGGCCTGCCTCCAGGGCGCTGAGCACGTGGCCGATGCTGATCTCGTCGTCGACGTCGGGTTGCGCATGGCGGCGCGCCTCGCGCTCCGTGATGCGCGCGGCACGTCCGTCCCGGGCGCGCTGCATCACGTCCTCGATCATGTGTACCAGGCCCAGGTGCATGCCGTCATTGGGGTGGTAGAGGCGCTCGACGCCGTAGGCTTCCAGCTCCTTGATTTCTTCCGGCGTGATCGTGCCGCCACCGCCGCCAAACACGCGGATGTGGCTGGCGCCCTTCTCCTTGAGCATGTCGATCATGTACTTGAAGTACTCGATGTGGCCGCCCTGGTAGGAACTCAGGGCGATCGCATCGACGTCTTCCTGCAGCGCGGCGCGCACCACGTCCTCGACCGAGCGGTTGTGGCCAAGGTGGATGACCTCGGCGCCCTGGCTCTGGATGATCCGCCGCATGATGTTGATCGCGGCGTCATGGCCGTCAAACAGGCTGCCGGCGGTGACGAAGCGCAACGGGGCGGTGTCAGGGCGCGGTTCGCCGGCGGGAAACTGGGATGCGGGGGCATTCATGCGGTTGCTCGGCCTCGATATTCCTTGATCTGCCCGATTGTACTGCGTGGGTCCGGCGCCCGCCCCGCGCCGCACGAGGGGTCAGAGCCACGCTCGCGTGAGCGTGCGGCGCATGATCAGGGGGCGTAGTCGGAAGATGGCCCTGACCCTGCGTCGCCTGGCACCATGCGTCGACACGTCGTGCACGCGATGTGGAGTACGGCTTGGCGCGGCTGCCCGACACTTCCACGCCAGCGTGACCGCGGGCAGGCAATACTGGTGCGCTGCCCCCACGCAGCACGATTACCCTGGAGGAACACCCGATGAAATATCGCTACCTGCTCATCTCCACCGTCGTCGCCGCGCTGGCCGGCTGCGTCACCTCGCCCACCGGACGCTCACAGCTGATGATGGTGTCGGACAGCCAAATGAGCCAGATGGGCCTGAGCGCGTTCGACGACATGCGCAAACAGGGCAAGTTCGTGGACGCGCCGCGTGAGCGCGCGTACGCCACCTGCGTCGCCAACGCGTTGGTTGCGGTGCTGCCACCGCCTTGGAACACCCAGCAGTGGGAAGTACAAATCGTCGGCGAGGACACGGCAAACGCCTTCGCCCTGCCCGGCGGCCGCATTGGCGTGAACCAGGGCATGTTCAAGGTCGCCACCGACCAGGATCAGCTGGCCGTGGTGCTCGGCCACGAACTCGCGCACGTGGTGGCCAGGCACGGCGCCGAGCGCGTGTCCGACAATCTCGCCGCCCAGGTGGCCGTGGCTGCCGGCAGCGCCTATGCCGCCAGCCGCGGCGATACGGCCGGCTATACCGCCGCGGCGCTGGGCCTGGGCGCGCAGGTAGGCATCCTGCTGCCCTTCTCGCGCACGCAGGAAAGCGAGGCTGACGCCCTGGGCCAGCGCTACATGGCCGCAGCCGGTTTTGACCCGCGTGCCGCCGTGACGCTCTGGCAGAAGATGGAACAGCAGGGGGGCAGCAAGCCGCCGGCCTTCCTCTCCACCCATCCTTCGTCCGGGCAACGGGCAGAAATATTGGCGCGCCAGGGGCAGCAATTGCTGCCGGTCTACCAGCGGGCCCGCACCAGCGGCCATGACCCGGCATGCCGGATGTAGCCAGACGCCTGCTCCGCGGCAGGCCGCAATTGGACGGCTAATGCGCTTGACGGCTCCCGATCCGCCCCGCGTGCCGTCGTGGTCTTCGCCGCCACTTGCCGCAGGCGGAAATCGCAGCGTCAACGAAGCAACACGTGCCAAAAAAATGGCGGCATATATGCGGTGCGCATGGCCGCAATTCGACCTGCGCCATGTGCACCCGAATTGTTATGATCGGTGGAAGTGCCTGGATGATCTCGATCATCGGGCTCACCGAAAAAGGGGTATGACGTGACCGGGTCCGGGCCATGAAAGGCGGCGAAGTCAGCGGGAAAATCCTTATCGCTTCTGACCTGAAGTCGGAAGCCGAGTCATTGCGCGCGCAGCTGGAGGTCGATTATCAGCACGTCGCCGCTTCGGTCGACTCCGAACATTACGTGGAGGATTTCGAGCGTTTCGAGCCCGACGTCCTGTTGCTCGTCTTCGACAAGATCGAGAACGCGCAAAGCTACTACCTTGGCCTGTACCGGTTCGGCTCCAGCGTCCAGCAGCATGGCCACCGCACGATCGTCTTCTGTTCCAAGGAACAGGTGAAGAAGGCGTTCCAGCTCTGCCAGAAGCAGTACTTCGACGATTACGTGCTGTTCTGGCCGTCTCCTTATGACGGCAGCCGCCTGCCCATGTCCATCCACGTGGCGCTGCGGGAGCTCAAGCAGTCACGCAAGACATCTTCCAGCGAGCGCCAGCTTGAGGAGTACGCGAGAAAGCTCAGGGAATTCAGCAATACGCTCCGCCACAACCTGGAGGCCGGCGAAGTACAGGTCGAATCGGCCATGGAGCACATCGCAAACAAAGGGGAGCGCCTGGGCGCAGCGATCGAAAATCTGCTTGGCCGGGTCTCCGGCAAGGAGCTGCAAGATGGCGGCGTCGCACCTGCGGCCCCAGTGCTGGAAAACGAGCTCAGGACCCTTGTGTCCAACGAGATCGGTCCACTGATCGAATCTAGCCGCACCGCCGTCGAGCCCCTGCGCCACTGGGTGAGTGAGTTGCAGCGCGAATCATCCACGCAGCTTGGACAGACGGAAGCGTTCCTCAACGCGCTGACCTCGGGGACACGCCAGGTCCTCGTCGTCGACGACGATGACTTTACGCAGAAGGCGGTCAGCAGGGTGCTTGAGCGGGGGGGTTACGAGGCGATACCCGTCGGCTCGGGAATCGAGGCGCTCAATTTGCTGCGCAAGATCCGGCCTGCGCTGATCCTCATGGATTACATGCTGCCGGACGAGGATGGCGTGGAAATAACGCGCAGGCTCAAGCAGTCACAGGAGCTCGCTGCCATACCAATCATCATGCTGACGGGACACAGCAGCCGCGACATTGTGATCCGCAGCCTGGCCGCAGGTGCCGCCGACTTCCTCGCCAAGCCGATCAAGCCCAACATCCTGCTCGCAAAAATTGGCAAGTATGCGCAAATCAGCCAATCCGGTCCTGCCGCATGAAGGCCACGCTTTCATTGCTGCTGTTCGAACTGGATCGGCTGCGACTGGGCATAGCCTTGGCGGTGGTCGAGCGCGTCGAGCATGCCTGTGAGGTGACGCCCCTGCCCGGGGCACCAGCCGCCGTGCTTGGCGTGATCAACCTGCAGGGCCGCGTGGCCACCGTGATCGACCTGCGACGTCGCTTGGGCCTGCCCCAACGTCCGCTGCACCCTGCGGATGCCTTCGTGATCCTGCAATTGCCGCAGCACACGTTTGCGATTCCGGTCGACGACGTGGAGGGCGTGGCCGAGGTTGCCCAGGAAAATCTCGTACCTGGCGTAACACTCATCGATGGGCTCGCCGCCGTGGAGGGCCTGGTGAAGACACCCGGGGGCCTGTTGCTGATCGACGATCCACAACAGTTCCTCGACATCGAGGACATGCGCGCGCTTGCCGACGCGCTGGACGCCCGGGTGGCGGCGCAGTGACATGAACATCGCCTGGGACAGCGTCAGTGCGGCCGTCGAACGATTGTTCGGGCTGCAGGTGCAGGGAGAGCGGCTGCCGGACCTGAAGCGTGCACTGCAGAAGGCGGCGCAAGAGCTGGGCCTGGCCGGCAGTGAAGCGTGCGCGAAGCTGTTGCTCTCGGGGCACCTGGACAGCACGGCCATGGAAGTCCTCGCGGGTCAGCTGACCGTCGGCGAGACTTATTTCTTCCGCGACGAGGATGCGTTTGCCGCGCTGTCGACCCAGGTCCTGCCGGGGCTCATCGCCGCGCGGCGCCACGCGGGAGATCGCCGCTTGCGCATCTGGAGCGCTGCGTGCTGCACGGGCGAGGAAGTCTATTCGGTCGGCATCCTCTTGCGGCAACTGCTGCCCGATATCGACGACTGGCGCATCACCCTGCTGGGCACGGATGTCAATGCGGCCTTCCTGCGCAAGGCGGCCGAGGGGGTCTATGGCCAGTGGTCATTCCGCGGCACGCCTGCAGAGCTCCGGGCCCGGTATTTCCGGCGGGTGGGCGGCGGCCGCTACGCGTTGTCGCCTGCGATACGACGCATGGCGAGCTTTGCGGTGCTGAACCTGGCCGACGCGACCGCCATGGCCGGGATGCGCAGCGGCGCCTTCGACCTGATCCTCTGTCGCAACGTGCTCATGTACTTCAGCCCGGCACAGGCGTCGAAGGTGATCGAGGTCCTGCATGCCGCCTTGCACCAGGACGGCTGGCTGGCGGTGGCCCCGTGCGAAGCCTCGCCCGCGCTGTTTGACCGCTTCCGCCCCACGCATTGCGCCGGAGCGATCTTTTACCGCAAGGACCGGCCACGGATCCCGCGTCCGGCCGTCGAACCGGCCCTGGCGATGCCCATGCCCATGCCCATGCAAGCCGCGGCAGAGGCCGCAGCGGGGCGCGCCGTGCGTGTGCCGCCACCAGCTGCGCCCAAACCGCCCCCAGCGCAGGCGCCGGAAATGCCGCTCCCGGCACAAGCCCTTGCCGCCAAGGCGCGGGCGCTGGCCGACCAGCGGCGCATGGGCGAGGCATTGGCATGGTGCGACCGCTGGATCGCCGCCCGGAAGCTGGACCCGGCCGCGCATTACCTGCGCGGCATGATCCTCACCGAGGCGGGTGACCTGCCAGCCGCATGCGCTGCGTTCGAGCGCAGCCTGTACATCGCGCCGGAGGGGGTGATGGCAGGCCTCGCGCTGGCCGGCCTGGAACGCGACCGCGGGCGCGGCAGCCAGGCGGTGCGCCATTACCGCAATGTCCTCGCCTCGCTCGAGCAGTTGCCGGCGGAAGCCGACGTCGAGTACGCCGAGGGAGTGACCGTGCGGCAACTGACTGCGCTGGTGCGGGACCTGCTGTCCCTGGAGAAACGTCCATGAGCGCGTCCGATCCCGACGCCATCCTGCATGACCGCGCACAGCAGCTGGCGCGTCCCGGTCGCTCCCCGGTCCGGGGAGCGGATCGAGCTGCTCGAATTCGCACTGGACAACGAACGCTATGCTTTCCGGTCCAGCCAGGTCCACGACGTGCAGCCGCTGCGGGAACTCACGCCCCTGCCCTGCACGCCAGCATTCCTGCGCGGGCTGGTCAATGTCCACGGCCGGCTGGTGGCGGTCATCGACCTCAAGCGGTTCTTTGGTTTGCCCGAGCGGGGCATCACCGACCTGCACCGCATCCTGCTGCTGCGCAAGGACGACATCGAGATCGGGCTGTTGTCCGATACGGTCGAGGGCGTCCATGCCGTCGACCGCGAGCTGATCCAACCGCCGCTGATGACGCTCGAGGGTATTGCGGCCAAGTACATCGTGGGCGTGACGCCGGAGCGCCTGGTTGTCCTCGACGCCGACGCGATTCTCGACGATCCATGCCTCGTCGTCGACGCAGCATGATTTCATGTACAAGTGGCATTACCAAGGGAGATTGCCATGACCTGGTTCAACAACCTCAAGACCAGCACCAAGCTCGTGCTCGGCCTCGGGCTCATCGTGACCTTGCTGGCAGTCATGTGGGGAACCGCACAGCGCGCCATGACGAACGTCATGCAGAGCAGGACCATCGCGGTGGAAGCAAACGCCCTCGATGCCTCGCTCAATGCCGACCGCGCCCTGGTGCTCATCATGCTCTCGGTCGAGGACGCAGCGAAACGCAACGGCCTCTTCAATGATGCGGCTGCCAACGCCAAGCAGGCCGCCACGCATCTGCGCAGCATGCACGACCTGGGACAGGGGGAGCCGGTCCTCCAAGCCACGATTGCGAAATTTGCCGAGCAATACGCGGCGTACGCGCGGGTGCGCGACAACGAGACCCTGCCATTGTTGCGCGAAGGCAAACTGGATGCAGCACGCAGCGCTGGGCTGGACCAGAACAACCGCTACCTCGCCCTGCACGACCTTGGCCGTGAACTTTCCGACCAGGCATTGGCGATCGGCACCGGCCAGGCCACGCATGCCCGCAACACCTTCGCCGTGATTGGCCTGCTCGCGATCCTCGTCGCGATGCTCGTCGGCTGGCTGCTCAGGCGCAGCATTGCCAGGCCATTGCGGTTCCTCACCAACGCGGCCGAGCGGATCGCGGTGGGCGACTTGCCGCCGGAAGGGCCGGCCGTGGCCCGCCGCGATGAAGTCGGCCTCCTGCATCAGGCCTTCGCGCGCATGGCTCGCACCTTGCGGCAGATGGCCGAGGTGGCCCGGAGCATTTCCGAAGGCGACCTGCGCGTCACCGTCGAACCGCAATCCGAGCAGGATGCACTGGGCAAGGCGTTTGCGACGATGGTGCGCAACCTGCGCAGCCTGACCGGCGAGCTGCATGAAGGCATCAACGTGCTGAGCACGTCGGCAAGCGAAATTTCCACTTCCACCAGTGAACTGGCCGCCAGCGCCACGCAGACGGCCGCTGCCGTGAGCGACACTACGACGACGGTCGAGGAGGTCCGGCAGACTGCGCAAATGTCGAGCGAGAAAGCCCGTGCAGTGTCGGAGTCGGCACTTCGGGTGTCTTCCATTTCCGAAGAAGGGCAGCGGGCTACCGAGGATGCGGTATCGGGCATGGCGCGCATCCAGCAGCAGATGGAGCTGATTGCGGAGAGCATGGTGCGGCTGAGCGAACAGAGCCAGGCCGTGGGCCAGATCGTCGCGACCGTCGATGACATCACCGGCCAGGCCAAGCTGCTGGCCGTGAACGCCTCGATCGAGGCAGCCAAGGCCGGCGAGTACGGCAAGGGCTTCGCGGTCGTGGCCCAGGAGGTCAAGAGCCTTGCCGAGCAGTCACGCCAGGCAACGGCCCAGGTGCGCAGCATCCTTGGCGACATCCAACAGGCCACCAGCGCCGCCGTACTGGCGACCGAGCAAGGCAGCCGTGCCGTCACGGACGGCGCCCGGCAATCCAGGCAGGCCGGGCAGTCGATCCATGCGCTCGCCGGCAGCGTCAACGAGGCGTCCCAGGCGGCGTTGCAGATTGCGGCCTCGAGCCAGCAGCAGCTGGTGGGCGTCGACCAGGTGGCCACCGCGATGGAAAGCGTCAAGCTGGCGAGCAACCAGAACGTGGACAGCGCCAGGCAAATGGAAGCAGCGGCGCGTGGCATCAAGCTGCTGGGCGAAAAGCTCAGGCAGCTCGCGGCCGGCTACCGCCTGTAGCCCACGATGGACGAGCGCGACGCCGAATTCCTGCAACGCTTGCGAGCCGCCTTCATGGTGGAGGCGCGCGATCACCTGTTGTCCATCGGCGCCGGCCTGCTGGCCCTCGAAGGCGCTGATCCTCAGGCTGAACGCACTCGACAGCTGGAAACCGTCTACCGGCACACCCACAGCCTGAAGGGCGCGGCGCGTGCCGTCAGCTTGTCATGGATAGAAACACTGTGCCAGGCAGCCGAGGACATCTTCGCGCTGTGCAGGCGCGATGGCCTGCTTCTGTCGGCCGACGACCTCGATGTACTGCACCGGGCCTTCGACCTGATGAACGCCCAACTGGATGCGGGAGGTGCCACTCCGCAGCCCCCTTCCGCCGACGTGGCCGTGGCCCTGTCCCGGCTGCAGGCCATCAGCCAGACCGGACCTCCCACCACGCCAGACTTCTCCGCAAGCGAGGCCGGGGAGGAAACACCGGCCGACGAGCTGCCTCCCGTACGCGACGGAGGAGCGCCGGCGGCCACGGCAACTCCGGACACTGTCCGCATCCAGACCCCGCGCCTGGATCGCCTCCTGCTGGCGGCGGAAGAGCTGCTCACGGTAAAGGGGGCGACTGCCGAGCTGGCGGCCGAACTGCAACAGCTGCATACGGGTTTCGGGCCATGGGGCAAACAATGGCTGACGGTGCAACCGGCATTGCGTCGGCTGCGGGATATCGCTGCCGCGGTGGACACTCCTGCCCGGGCTGCCGCCGAATCGGCAGCGAAGACGCTGGAATTCCTCGAGTGGAACCACCGACACGTGCGTGCGCTGGAAGACAGGGTCCGCACGCTAGCCCGATCGGCCGTGCGCGGCAGCCATCTCGCCGGCAGGCAAATCGACGAGCTGCTGGACGATTCCAAGGCCTTGTTGATGATGCCGTTCTCGGCGCTTGCCGAAACCCTCCCCTTGCTCGTGCGGGATCTCGCACGCAACCAGGGCAAGCTGGTGGACTTGCGGATTTCGGGTGGGAGCGTGCTTCTGGACAAGCGCATGGTCGAATTGCTGCGCGATCCGCTCGTGCACCTGGTACGCAATGCGATCGATCACGGAATCGAATCGCCGGCCCAGCGGCAGGCAGCCGGCAAGTCGCCACGCGCGACCCTGCAGGTGGAAGCCCGCCTGCTGCACGGCAGCCAGATCGGTATCGAAATCGTCGACGATGGCGCAGGCCTGGACCCCGACCGGTTGCGCGCGGCGGCATTGCGCGCGGGCGCCATCACGCAGGATGCCGCGACTGAACTGGATGAACAGCGGTCGCTCGAACTGGCACTGCGTCCCGACGTCACCACCAGTCCCATCGTCACCGAAATCTCCGGACGCGGCCTGGGGCTGGCGATCGTGCGCGAGCAGGCCGAACGGCTGGGCGGACGGGTGGAGATCGAGAACCACGCCCCGCGTGGCGCATGTTTTCGGATCGTACTGCCGCAAAGCATAGCGACGCTGCGCGGACTGTTCGTGGAAGCGGGCAACCAGACCCTTGTTCTCCCCAGCGCGCACGTCGAGCACGTGGTCCGGGCGCATCGCGCCAGTCTGAAGACCGTAAGCCGGCGCGAGACGCTGGCGGTCGATGGCCAAGTGGTGGCGCTCGCACACCTGCATGACCTGCTGGGCCTGCCTGCCGGGCAGTCGCCATCCGAGTCCTTGACGGTCGTGCTGGTCAGCTCCGGGCACCACCGCCTGGCGCTCGCTGTCGACGAGGTTCAAGAGGAGGGCGAGATCCTGGTCAAGCGCCTGCAAAAACCGCTCGTGCGCGTGCGCAATATCGCCGGCGCCACCGTGCTGGCCTCGGGCAAACCGGTGCCGATCCTCAACGTGGCCGACCTGGTCAAATCGGCCACGCATGCCAACGGAGCCGAGCCGGAGCCGCCAGCCGCAGTGCCACCGGGCAGCCCACCGCTCGCGCAGCGGGTGCTTCTTGCCGAGGATTCGATCACATCCAGATTGTTGCTCAAGGGCATCCTGGAATCCGCCGGCTGCGAGGTGACGGCCGTGGCCGACGGACTGGAAGCGTTTACGGCGCTGCGCAGCCAGCCATTCGATTTGCTGGTGTCCGACATCGAGATGCCGCGTCTCGATGGTTTCGATCTCACCGCCCGCATCCGCGCCGATCGACAGCTTGCCGAATTGCCGGTGATCCTGGTGACCGCGCTGGCCCGGCGGGAAGATCGGGAACGGGGTATCGACGTGGGTGCCAATGCCTATATCGCCAAGTCCAGCTTCGACCAGCGCGGGTTGCTGGATGCCGTGCGGCGGCTCGTCGGGATACGGGAGTCTTCGTGAGCAGTCACCCCATAGACGTCCTGGTGGTGGACGACTGCCAGGTAACCAGGATGCTCCTGGTGCATCTGATCGAGCAGGATCCTGCACTGCGCGTGGTCGGCGCCCTCGGTCGCGGTGACCTCGCCGTGGCCTTCGTGCAGGAAACGCCACCCGACGTGGTGCTCATGGACATCCATATGGATGGCATGGACGGATTCGAAGCCACGCGGAACATCATGGAAAGCCGGCCCGTTCCCGTCGTGATGTGCTCGGCAGTCGCCGACGCGCAGGCGGTGGCGATGGCGTTCCGGGTCTACGAGGCTGGTGCCGTGGCCCTGGTCGAGAAACCTGCAGGTGGCGACCACCCCGAACAGACGCGCCGGGCCGCGGAGCTGCTGAAGACCCTGCGCCTGATGTCCGAGGTCAGGGTCATACGGCGTTGGGGCCGCAGGGCGCAGGCCGCGGCGGCGCGGTCGCCGGCGCCTGTCCGGGGCATCGACCTGGTGGCGATCGGTGCATCCACCGGTGGCCCCCCGTCGTTGCAGGTCTTGCTGAGTGCGTTGGACAAGGATTTCCCGGTGCCGATCCTGGTGGTCCAGCACATCAGTGCGGGATTCCTCGCGGGTCTCTCGGAATGGCTGGGGCAGACCACCGCCCTCCAGGTGCAGATTGCGGCACATGGGATCGAGCCGCTGCCGGGACACGTTTACCTCGCGCCCGATGACTTCCATCTGACGGTCGACGATCACCGCCGTCTGCGGCTCGACAAGGCGCCACCGGAACATGGACTGCGGCCCGCCGTGGATCATCTGTTCCATTCGGTCGCCAGGCATTGCGGGCCAAACGCGATTGGCGTGTTGCTGACCGGCATGGGCAAGGACGGCGCACAGGGACTGCTCGCCATGCACGAGCGGGGGGCCACCACCCTGGTGCAGGATCGCGCGACTTCGGTGGTCTATGGCATGCCTGGCGAAGCCGTGGCGCTGGGGGCGGCAAGCCACGTGCTGCCACTGGACAGGATCGGCGGCGCGCTGCTGCGCAGCGTCAAGCCCTTGCCCGAGCCGAGGACGGTACCGTGACCAACCATGCAGCCAACCCTCTAGACGCCGTCGAGATCCTGATCGCCGAAGACAGCGCCACCCAGGCCTTGAGCCTGCAGCATCTGCTGGAGCAGCAAGGTTACCGGGCCATCGTCTGCGAGAACGGGCGACTGGCGCTGGCCGCCGCAAACCGGCGCAGGCCCACGCTCGTCATCAGCGACGTCGTGATGCCGGAGATGGACGGCTATGCCTTGTGCAGGGCATTCAAATCGAATCCCGATCTCCAGGAGGTACCGTTCCTGCTGGTCACCACGCTCAACGACCCCGGGGACGTCCTGCGCGGGCTCGAGGCGGGCGCCGACAGCTTCATCCTGAAGCCCTACGACGACCCGTTCCTGCTCAACCGTGTCAACTTCGTGCTGCTGCACCGACGGTTGCGCCAGACTGACCGTGCCGGGATGGGCGTTGAAATCAGCTTCAAGGGGAAGAGCCACTTCATCACCTCCGACCGCCTGCAGATCCTCAACCTGCTGCTGTCCACCTATGAAGCAGCCATCCAGCGCAACGGCGAATTGCGCCGATCGGAGGAAGAGCTGCGCGAAGCAAACAATGCGTTGTCCGCGGCGAATGCCAGGCTCGAGGAGGAAATCCGGCAGCGCCAGGCAATGGCGTTGCTGTTGGCTGCCGCCAAGCAGCAGGCGGAAGCCGCGAACGAGGCCAAATCGACTTTTCTCGCGGCGATGAGCCACGAGATCCGCACCCCCATGAATGGCATCGTCGGCATGGTGGATGTGCTTGCGCACAGCCAGCTGTCGGAATACCAGGCCGATGCGGTCCGCACCGTCCAGGAATCGGCGTTTTCACTGCTGCAGCTGATCGACGATCTCCTCGACTTTTCCAAGATCGAGGCTGGAAAACTCGAGCTCGAGCGTACGCCGACGAGCCTCTCCGACACGACCGAAAGCGTATGCGACACGCTGGTGGCGTTGGCGGACCGCAAAGGCGTGGATTTGTTCGTGTTCGTGTCGCCAGAGGGGGCAGCGCGGGTCCTGGCCGATCCGGTCCGCCTGCGGCAAATCCTCTACAACCTGATCGGCAACGCGATCAAGTTCAGCGGCGGCCGCCCCGGCAAGCGCGGCCGCGTGGACGTCCGCGTGGAAGTGGAACGAGAACAACCGTTGCAGGTGGCCTTCACGGTGAAGGACAACGGCATCGGCATTCCCATGGAGGCGCGCGCGCACCTGTTCGAATCATTCCACCAGGCAGAGGTGTCGACTACGCGACGCTTCGGTGGCAGTGGCCTCGGCTTGGCCATTTGCAAGCGTCTCGTCGACTTGATGCAAGGCCGGATCCTCGTCGACAGCACACCGGGCGTGGGCGCGACCTTTACCGTCCGACTGCCGTTCGAGCCCGCTGCTGATGCCGTCGCCCCGCCCTTGCCAGACCTTTCCGGCGTGGAATGCGTTGTCGTCGACAGCCCGGAGGCTCTTGCTTCCGACCTGCGCTGTTACCTGGAGTATGCCGGTGCCCACGTGACGATCACCGCTTGCGATGATGCCGTGGAGGTGTGCCTGGGCATCGGCCGGCCAATCGTGCTCATCCATGGCGACATGGAAGAGCCCCGCCATGCGGAATGGTTGAGCCGCTTCGAGGACCTGCCATATGTCCGCCACCTCTGGATCGCCAGGGGGCAACATCGCGTGACGCAGCTCAGCAGTGCGGGCGCGATCACCGTGGACGGCAGGTCATTGCGGCGACGGTCCCTGTTGCGTGCCGCGGCAACTGCGGCAGGCCTGGTCGCGCCGCCCGCCGAACAGCCGCGCCCTGACAACCAGCCGCAAATAGCCGAATCGAGCCCGCTCAACATTACCCAGGCACGTGAGCGCGGGCAACTGATCCTGGTGGCGGAAGACGACAGCACCAACCAGAAGGTGCTGTTGCGGCAACTCAACTTGCTCGGCTATTCGGCGGAATTGGCCAGCGACGGCCGCGAGGCCCTGGACCTGTGGCGTCGGGGCAGCTACGCGATGTTGCTGACCGACCTGCATATGCCAGTGCTCGACGGATACGGACTGGCCGCCGCCATTCGCCGCGAGGAATCCGCTCCTGGGCATTTCCCGATCATCGCCCTGACGGCCAATGCCCTGCGCGGCGAGGCAAGCCACGCGTTGGACGCGGGCATGGACGGCTATCTGACCAAACCGCTGCGGCTGCCAGCCCTGCGTGAAGCATTGGAAAAGTGGCTGCCACAAGCACCGGCCGAGGCAGCTGCCGAGAGCGCCGACGGAGAGCAGGTCCAGCCGCCACCAGGCCGCGAGGTATTGGACATCAACGTACTCAAGGGGTTGGTGGGCGACGAGGCGGGATCGCTGTACGAGCTGCTCAAGGACTTCCTTGGCGCCTTGTCGGATGGCATGGCCGGCATCGGGTCAGCCGCCGCCGCGGAGGATTTTGACGAAGTCGGTTCGATGGCGCATCGGCTGAAGTCCTCCTCGCGCAGTGTAGGAGCCCTGCCCCTGGGAGATGCCTGCGCCGAGTTGGAGAACAGCTCACGCCTTGGCAACAAGAACATTGCCGCAGCAGCCGTTGCGGCCTTTGAAACAGCGGCCGAAGAGGTGCTGCCGAAACTTCGGGAGCAGTTGCAACAACTGGAAATCCGCTTGCAGCTGAAAGCGGACCCTCATGTATCCGGATGGGACGACGATGAAAATCCTGCTGGTAGACGATGACCCGTTTGTCCTGAATCTGCTCTCCATCCAGATCCGGGCTCTCGGGCGGGCGTATGAAGTGATGTGTCACACGAGCGGGCAGGCTGCCCTGAGTCTGCTGGACCACGACAAGGAGGTGGATGTCGTCTTCTGCGACCTGCAGATGCCCGAAATGGATGGCGTGGAGTTTGTCCGCCACCTCGTGCGAGTGCGCTATGCCGGCAGCCTGGTGCTGGTCAGCGGCGAAAATGCGAGGACGCGCGACGCGGTCGAGCAGCTGGCCCGCGCCCACGGTCTGCGTGTCCTGGGGACGCTGGGCAAGCCGGTAACCACCGACTCGATGCTTCGGCTTTTGGACGCGGCCATTCCGGCCGTTGCCGCGCCTGGCCCGGACGTCCAAGTACCTATGTATGCGGCCTCCGACCTGGAGTTGGCCATCCAGCGGGGCGAACTCCTGAATTACTACCAGCCCAAGGTGGAACCGGCCAGCGGCAGGGTCGCCGGGTTCGAGGTGTTGGTACGCTGGCAGCATCCCCGGGACGGGTTGGTGCTGCCCAGCCATTTCGTGCCGATGTCCGAGGAGTGCGGGCTGGCGGACCGCCTCGGTGCCGAGGTGATGCGCGGGGCATTGCGCGACCTGGGCCGCTGGCTCGGGGCGGGACACCCGCTGGACCTGGCGGTCAATGTCTCGCTGGGCAGCGTTTTCTCCCTCGACTACCCCGATTTCCTGGTCGAGCAGGCGCGCGCGGCAGGCGTGCCACTGCATCATCTGGTGCTGGAAATCACCGAAAGTCGATTGATGGAGAACCCCCAGGTACAGCTGGACGTCCTCACCCGGCTGCGCCTCAAGGGTGTGAAGCTTTCCATTGACGACTTCGGCACTGGCTATTCCAGCCTGGCGCAACTGCGCGACCTTCCCTTCGACGAGTTGAAGATCGACCGCGGTTTCGTCCATAAGGCCACCCGTACGCCAGCCCTGCGCGCCATCCTGGACGCCAGCCTCAGCCTGGCTCGGGAACTTGGCCTGCGCACGGTGGCGGAAGGCGTCGAGGACCGGGAGGACTGGGATCTCCTGCGCACAGCAGGCTGCGACATGGTGCAGGGCTACTTCATCGCGAAGCCGATGCCTGGGGACGAGGTCGAGGACTGGCTGGCCGAGTGGGAAAACCGGCACAAAAACCTGGCCATCGGTGGCCCCGCTGCCGATTCTTGAGCGATATCGCCGGCGCCGGCGCTTTGAACCGGCGCCGCGATGGCGGACGCGGGCACACCGGGCACCGATCGGCATCGAGGCGTCATCGGCGACGGCCGCGCACCCGCTTTGCTGCAGCGCACCATTGGACGCCTCATTGAGGTATTAAACTGTGCGGCTGACCGACCCGCCGACCGAAGGCCACGACGCGCAGTTTTCCAACATCACCGTCGTCCGCCCAGCGGTCTGATTTCCTCCCGCCAACCCGTCGTGCCTGCCCGCCGCCGGCACTGCCCCATCATGGAGTCACCGTCGCAATGATCTTTGAAACCATCGCCAACACCGGCCACGAAGAAGTCGTTTTCTGCCACAACAAGGATGCGGGCCTGAAAGCGATCATCGCCATCCACAACACCGTGCTGGGTCCGGCGCTGGGCGGTCTGCGCATGTGGCCGTACCAGAGCGAGGAAGAAGCGCTGAACGATGCGCTGCGCCTGTCGCGCGGCATGACCTTCAAGAACGCCGTGGCCGGCTTGAACCTGGGTGGCGGCAAGTCGGTGATCATCGGCGACCCGGCCAAGGACAAGTCCGAGGCGCTGTTCCGCGCGTTTGGCCGCTTCGTCAATTCGCTCAACGGACGCTATATCACCGCCGAGGACGTCGGCATCGACGTCAACGACATGGAGTACGTGTTCCGCGAGACCGAGTACGTCACCGGCGTGCACCAGGTACACGGCGGCTCGGGCGATCCCTCGCCGTTCACCGCGTTCGGCGCCCTGCAGGGCGTGATGGCCACGCTGCACGCCAAGTACGGCAACGAGGACGTGGGCAAGTACAGCTATGCGGTGCAAGGTGCCGGTCACGTCGGCAGCGAGTTCATCAAGCTGCTGCGCGAACAGGGCGCCAAGGTGTTCGTCACCGACATCAACAAGGAGGTGGTCAAGCGCTGCGTCGATGAGCTTGGCTGCGAAGCCGTGGGCACGGACGAGATCTACGACGTGGATGCCGACGTGTTTTCGCCCTGCGCGCTGGGCGGCACGATCAACGAGCAGACCATCGAGCGCATCAAGGCGAAGATCATCTGCGGTCCGGCAAACAACCAGCTCTCCACCGACGACATCGGCCTGGAACTGAAGAAGCGCGGCGTGCTGTATGCGCCGGACTATGCGGTCAACGCCGGCGGCGTCATGAACGTGTCGCTGGAAATCGACGGCTACAACCGCGAGCGGGCGATGCGCATGATGCGCACGATCTACTACAACCTGGGTCGAATCTTCGAGATTGCCAAGACCCAGGACATCCCGACCTACCTGGCCGCCGACCGCCTGGCCGAAGAGCGCATCAACGCGATCGGCAAGATCAAGCTGCCGCATATGGGCAACAACGGCACCCGCTTCCAGGGACGTATGCGCGGCCAGTGATAAAGCGGACGGGAACCGGATCGCGCTTCTGGATTCCGCTTCCGCGATAATGACGAAAGACGGGCTCCGCGAAAGTGCTCGACCCTGGCGCCCGCGCGAAAGCGGCTCTGACCCCCGCGCCGGCACGATCCGCCATCCCTCCTCCATCGTCATCCCCGCGCAAGCGCATTGCTGTCCGGAATAAATTCGTGCCGCGACACCGAAGACGTGGCGAAGCAAGGTTGAATGACTGTCACGCGCAACCTGGACTCAAAAAAAGGTGGTCACCCCGTTGTCTTACCCATAACCTCGAACCTCCATCGTCATCCCCGCGAGGCGCTCTTCAACAGCCGAGGGCTGGTCAAGCGGGGATCCAGTGCTTTTAGGTGTCTGCAAAGGCCAAAGCACTGGATTCCCGCTTTCGCGGGAATGACGCCAGGTAGGGTTTCGGCGTCCTGGCACGATACCGTAGATGAAGCAAAGGCGGTTCCGAAAACGTTCCGGACAGCAGTGCGCTTGCGCGGGAATGACGCCGGGGGATGTTTCGGCGTCTTGGTGCGATGCCGTGGATAAAGCAAAGGCCGTCCCAAAACGTTCCGGACAGCAGTGCGCTTGCGCGGGAATGACGAAAGGGGGCTACGCGGAAGTGCTCGACCCCTGCGGCGCGCACTCAGGCAAATGCCATCCGGCGCCCGACCTCTTTCCCGCGTGAGCTACCATCATGTCCTGATCTGACAGGGAGTTTGCCCATGCATCCGTTTTCGTTGGGCGAAGACATCGACATGCTGCGCGACGCGGTGCGTGCGTTCGCAGAGAAGGAAATCGCCCCGCGCGCCGACCGCATCGACCGCGACAACCTGTTTCCGGCCGACCTGTGGCGCAAGCTGGGCGACATGGGCCTGCTCGGCGTCACCGTACCCACCGAGTTCGGCGGCAGCGGCATGGGTTTCCTCGCGCACATGGTGGCCATGGAGGAAATCTCACGCGCCTCGGGTTCGGTCGGCCTGTCCTACGGCGCGCACTCCAACCTGTGCGTCAACAACATCTACCACAACGGCACGCCGGAGCAGCAGCGCAAGTACCTGCCGAAACTGTGCAGTGGCGAATACGTCGGTGCGCTGGCGATGAGCGAGCCCGGCGCCGGCTCCGACGTGGTCGGCTCGATGAGCTGCAAGGCTGTCAAGAAGGGCGACGCCTGGATCGCCAACGGCAACAAGATGTGGATCACGAACGGCCCGGACGCCGACGTGCTGCTGGTGTACATGCGCACGGCGCCGCGCAACGTCGGCAGCCGCTGCATGACCGCGTTCATCGTCGAAAAAGGCATGCAGGGTTTCCACACGGCGCAGAAGCTGGACAAGCTCGGCATGCGTGGCTCCAACACCTGCGAGCTGGTGTTCGAGGACTGCGCCATTCCGGCCGAAAACGTCGTCGGTGAGGTCAACGAGGGCGTGCGCGTGCTCATGAACGGACTCGACACCGAGCGCCTGGTGCTGTCCGGCGGCCCGCTCGGCCTGATGCAGGCAGCACTCGACATCACCCTGCCCTACGTGCGCGAGCGCAAGCAGTTCAATGCGCCCATCGGCACGTTCGAGATCATGCAGGCCAAGCTGGCCGACATGTACACGGCGCTGCAGAGCTCGCGCGGCTTTGCCTACATGGTCGCCAAACAATTCGATGCGGGTGAGAAATCGCGCATCGATCCGGCGGCGTGCCTGCTCGACGCCTCGCGCAACGCGGTGATGGTGGCGCTGGAAGCGATCCAGTCGCTGGGCGGCAACGGCTACATCAACGACTACCCGACGGGACGGCTGTTGCGCGACGCCAAGCTGTATGAGATTGGCGCCGGCACCAACGAGATCCGACGCATGCTGATTGGCCGCGAACTGTTCCACGGCAAGACTTGAACCCAGCTCTCAGAACGCCACGTGCAGGCTGGCCATGGCGGATGAGGATTTCTCGTACTGGCCCGCGTAGCGGTCATAGCCCAGGCGCAGGCCAGCGCGTGGGCTGACCTGCCACTGCAGCGTGGTACCCAGCACGGCGCCGCGGCGCGACAGCCCAATGCCTGGCACCGGCGCAAACTGGGAGATGCTGCTGAAGCTGGCGTCAAACACGTCGCCATGCAAGCCGAATGCCTGCTGCCACAGCGCGCGCACCTGCAGGCTGAGCACGCCGCCCGAGGCCAGCGCCCAATTGCGCGAGGCACGCAGGCCGACCCCTGCTTGCCAGCGCGCCACGGCGTGCGCATCCGCCTTCAGGCCAAAACCGTAGGCGCCGGCTTCGTCAAAACCACTGCGCTCGACCTGCGCATATTGCAGGCTGGCATAGGGCGTGATGGTGGCGCCGCCGAGACCCAGCCGGTAGCCGGTCTCGCCGCCGGCCACGCCGTAGCGGCCATGACTGTCGCTGCCGACGCCGGCATATTGGTCACCCAACTGGATCTGCCGACGCATCGTCTCGCGATAATCGCCCAGGCCAAAGCGTCCCATGGCATACCACACACCACGCAAGGTGCCGGCGTACAGCATGCCCTCGAGCGCACGGCTGCGGCCCTGGTCGGGCCGTCCGGCCAGTTGCCCGAGCCAGACGCTGCGGCTGAATGCATAGCCAGCCACGCCGGAGGTCCCGACGCGCCGGTCCGCGCCCACCAACGCGCCGCTCAAGTCATAGGCCACCGGGCTGTAGCCGTCGCGCGCCAGCCCGCCACCACGCGCCAGATCCTGCGCCCACGCGCCTGTCTGTGGCTGCGCCAGCAAAGTGTCGAAGCGATCGGACAAAGCCCGTGTACCGGCGTCGATGGAAGCAAAGGTCAAGGCCGCGCTGGCCGCATGCAATTGCCCGGACAAGCTGTCCAGCGAGGCGCCGACCGCACTGACGCTGGCTGATCGTTGCAGGGCCGCCGCGCCTTGCATGAAGCCCGTGGGGACCGGCACCACGCTGGCACCGGCTGCACCCGTCACGGTCAATTGAGTGTTGATCCGCGCGAACGCACCATCGACCCGCTGCGCGGCATTGCTGGTGACGGCAGTGTAGGTGAGGCTCGGCACGGCGCTGGCCTCGACCTGCGTCACGTCAAGCCAGGCAGTCTTGGGGTCGTACTGCATGGTGGCCGTGAGCAAGGTCACGTTGGACGCCTTGTTCAATGCCGAAAACGTGCCAGTCAAGCCGCCGCCGGCACTGAGCACCTCGGTGTGCGAGTCGGCCACGTAACCGCTGTCGGTGCCCAGCACGTACAAGTCCCCGCCCTCAATCGTGGCTGTGCCGCCGACGCGCAACGCCGAACCCAAGGAGACGGCCAGGCGGCCACCCGCCTGCTGGGTATAGTTCCCCGCCACACCGGTGTCGCCATCGTGCACCGCCACGACGCCGGCGCTCTGCACATTGCCCGCCACGTTCGGCGTACCGTCCAACGTGCCGGCCGCCCCGACCACCACGTTCCCCGCCAGCGACTGCGCGTGCAGGGTTCCACCCTGCACCTGGGTCAGACCGGTGTAGGTGGACGGCGCACTCAGCACCAGGGTACCGGTGCCCTCCTTGACCAGGCCACCTGCGCCCGAAATCGGATTGTTCCAGCTCGAGTCGCCGGTGAAGTTGACCGTGACGTCGCCCCAGTTGAACTGCATCGGGCCGTTGACCGCCCGACCCACGTCCAGCTCGCCGTAGCCAAACACCGGGTCGACGCCCGGCGCGCCGAGGTCGTCTGCCGTACCCAGCAGGGTCTGGCGCACCAGGTCGTTGTTGAAATACGGATAAGCCTGCCAGACCAGGGCGGCGGCACCGGAAACCTGGGGCGCGGCCAGCGAGGTGCCGGTGGCGATGTAATAGGTGAGGCTGGTGGCCGTATCGTCCTTGCCGCTCACCACGACGCCGCCCGGCGCGGCCAGGCAATACTCGGCGGCCACCCCGCACTTGTTGGAGTAACTCGCCAACTGGCCAGGGTTGTTGCTGTCCACCGCGACCACGGCGAGCCAACCCTTTTCCAGCTCCGGCGCCAGCGTAGGCAGGGCGGCAATCGTGCTGGGATTCGCCTGTGCGCCGTTGCCGGCGGCAAATACCACCAGGCCGCCCCAGGTGTTGACGAACGGATCATAGGCCGCACGAAAGCCCTGGGTGGTCGCGGTGTCGTCGCTGCTCCAGGTGATGCCGCCCCAGGAATTGTTCATCACCTGGGCCCCAGCCGCGATCAGGTCTGCCGACACCTGGCCAAGGGGTACTGCATCGCCGGGCGTCACCACCGCAGGCGGTTGGGTGCCGTTGTCGCTGGGCGCGTCGTCGCTGATCACGCGCGCCGACACCAGGGTCGCGGCCGGAGCAATGCCTCCGGCAAACTTGCCCACCGGCACGCCGGCGGCAATTTCCGCCACCATGGTGCCATGGCCGATGACGTCGTCCACGCTGAGGTTGTTCTGGCTCGGGTCGACGTACACGAGTTCCTTGGCCACCCGCCCCACCAGCGCCGGATGGTCGCGCATAATGCCGCTGTCGACGAAACCAATGGTGACGCCGGCGCCGTCATAGCCCTGGGTGTGGGCTGCGTACGCATCGGTGATGGCGAGCTGCGCATCGATCGGCGGCTGCTGGTCTGGACTGGATGGCGTCGTCGGCGGCGTGACCGTGGGCGGCGGCGTGCCGGTGATCGTCGGCCGCACGTAGCCGCCACCACCACCACAGGCGGCCAGGGCGAGCGCGATGGCCGCGGACAACGCGACGTCCCGCAGAGGTGTCGACAAATAAAGACGCTGCATGGCTTGTCCCTGGCGCGAATGCGACCAAAGCCCACGAACGACCGGCCGCTGACGACCATCTTGGCACAACGAAAACGCAATAAAGCAGACAATTTCCTGCACGCCGTCGCTGCCGCCGCGGATTTGCCGCAATTCGGAGCGACTGCGATAATCCAAGACCTCTGCTGGTGGGCAATCGGCCCCACAGCGCCAAACCGGAGCCACCATGTCGGATATCAGCATTGTCATTGCCGGGGCCAAACGCACCGCCATCGGCTCGTTCCTTGGCCAGTTCACCGGCGTACCTTCGCCACAGCTCGGTGCCACCGCGATGAAGGCGGCACTCGAGCAGTCCGGCGTGCCGGCGGCCGAGGTCAGTGAAGTGATCATGGGTTGCGTGTTGCCGGCAAACCTCGGCCAGGCGCCCGCGCGCCAGGCATCGTTTGGCGCCGGCCTGCCGGCCAGCGTCGGCTGCACCACGATCAACAAGGTCTGCGGTTCGGGCATGAAGGCGATCATGCTCGGCCACGACCTGATCAAGGCTGGCTCGGCATCAATCGTCGTGGCCGGCGGCATGGAGTCGATGACCAATGCGCCGCACATGGTGAATGCGCGCGTCGGCATCCGCTATGGCGATGCCAAGCTGGTCGACCACATGGCGTGGGACGGCTTGACCAACCCGTACGATGGCGAAGCCATGGGCGTGTTTGGCGAACTTTGCGCCGACAAGTACCACTTCACCCGCCAAGAGCAGGACGCGTTTTCAATCGAATCGGTCAAGCGCGCCCAGGCGGCACAGAAGGACGGCTCGTTTGCCGACGAGATCGTGCCGGTTACGGTCCACGGCCGCAAAGGTGACGTGCAGGTCGACACCGACGAGCAGCCCGGGCGTTCCAATATCGAGAAGGTGCCCCAGCTCAAGCCGGCGTTCCGCAAGGAAAACGGCACGATCACTGCCGCGAGCTCGTCGAGCATCTCCGATGGCGCCGCGGCCGTCGTGCTGCTGAGTGCCGACGACGCCAAGGCGCGCGGCATCAAGCCGCTGGCGCGCATCGTCGCGCATGCCACGCACTCGCAGGAACCCAAGTGGTTCACCACCGCGCCGGTCGGTGCCATCCGGAAGGTGCTCAAGAAGGCCGGCTGGAAACTCGAAGACGTGGACTTGTTCGAGGTCAATGAGGCGTTTGCCGTGGTCGCCATGGCGCCCATGCGTGAACTCGGCATCCCGCACGACAAGCTCAACGTGCACGGTGGCGCCTGCGCGCTCGGCCATCCGATCGGCGCCAGTGGCGCCCGCCTGGTGGTCACCTTGATCAACGCCATGCGCCAACGTGGCAAAAAGCGCGGTATCGCCACCTTGTGCATCGGTGGCGGGGAAGCGACCGCGATTGCCGTGGAATGCGACGACTAAGCGAGCGATCAGCTCGCGACGGGGCGGCTCGGCGCGGCCGCGGCGCGCCACCATGGGTGCCCTCGCCACGGCGTGCACGGATACTTGACATCCGCCGCGCTGCGTAGGACGCACGCGCGGCAGCAGTGGCGACTGAACGCCTGCGATATCCGGCGGTCCAATGTTGCTGGCGTTGCGCAGGCAGACGGGGTCTAATAGTGCGGCCACTCTGGTGGTTACCCACACCTTTTCCCAGGAGATTTCCGATGAAGTTCATGCGTACTTTGCTTGCCGCTGCGCTGGTCGCTGTGCTGGCCGCCTGCAGCAACGGGGCACAGGATTCTGCTCAAGACGCCCAGCAATCAGCCGACACGGCCCAGCAAGCTGCCGACCAGGCGCAGCAGGCAGCCACCGAGGCTTCGAACACCGCGACCGACCAGGCCGCCACCCAGGCTGGCGCGGCGGCTGACGCTGCGGGCCAGGCCGCCGACCAGGCGCAGCAGGCTGCTGCCGCCGCCTCGAGCGCGGTCACCGATGCGGCGCAGACCACGGCCGAGAACGCCGCGGCCAACGCTGCTGATGCCGCCAACAAGGCTGCCGACGCGGCGAAGAGTGCTGCCGACAACGCCAAGGATGCAAAGAAGGATGGTGGCAACGGCGGCCTCTGAGTCCGTCGCCCTCGTCACGAAAAGCGGCCGCCCTTGGCGGCCGTTTTTTTATGCGCGGGACCGTCGCATTACGGTCGCCGCACGCAGCCGGTTATCATCCCTGGATCAACCGAGCGGTGTGGCGCCGGCGCGCGCATGCAAGTATTGCCGCCCCGATTTGTTTGGCTTCCAGTGAGTCCGTATCCATGAGCACGATTGTCACCCAGGTCAACCCGCGCGCGGCCGAGTTCCAGCAGGCCAGCGCACACATGCGGGAGCTGGTCGCAGACCTCCAGCGCCAGCTCCTGCGCAGTGCCGAGGGTGGCGGCAGCAAGGCCCGGGAAAAGCACATGGCACGCGGCAAACTGCTGCCACGCGAACGCATCCGCGCCCTGCTCGATCCAGGCTCGCCGTTCCTGGAACTGTCCGCGCTGGCAGCGCAGGGCATGTACGGAGACGCCGCGCCCGGCGCCGGGCTGATCACCGGCATCGGCCGGGTCGATGGCATCGAGGTGCTGGTCGTCGCCAATGACGCCACGGTCAAGGGCGGCACCTATTTCCCGATGACGGTGAAGAAGCACCTGCGGGCGCAGGAAATCGCGCTGGAAAACCGCCTGCCTTGCATCTACCTGGTCGATTCGGGCGGCGCCTTCCTGCCGCTGCAGGACGAGGTGTTTCCCGACAAGGAACACTTTGGCCGCATCTTCTATAACCAGGCGCGGATGTCGGCGCTGAACATTCCGCAGATTGCCGTGGTGATGGGCTCATGCACCGCCGGTGGCGCCTACGTCCCGGCGATGAGCGACGAGACCATCATCGTCAAGGGCAATGGCACGATCTTTCTCGGCGGCCCGCCGCTGGTCAAGGCCGCGACCGGCGAAGTGGTCGATGCGCAGGCCCTGGGTGGCGCCGAGGTGCACACCAGCCTGTCTGGCGTCGCCGACCACTACGCCGAGAGCGATGCGCACGCGCTGGCGCTGGCGCGCAGCATCGTCGGCCACTTCAATCGGCGCAAGACCCTGCCGCTCGCGCTGCGTGAACCGCTCGAGCCGAAGTACCCGGCGCACGACTTGTACGGCATCATCCCGACCGACACACGCCAGCCGTTCGACATCCGCGAAGTGATTGCCCGCATCGTCGACGGCTCGGAGCTGCAGGAATTCAAGGCGCGCTACGGCAAGACCCTGGTCACTGGTTTCGCGCACATCAACGGCTACCCGGTCGGCATCGTCGCCAACAACGGCATCTTGTTCGCGGAAAGCGCGCTCAAGGGCACGCACTTCATCGAGCTGTGCAACCAGCGCAATATCCCGCTGGTGTTCCTGCAGAACATCACCGGCTTCATGGTCGGCAAGAAGTACGAACAGGCCGGTATCGCCAAAGACGGCGCGAAGATGGTCACCGCCGTGGCCTGCTCGCACGTGCCGAAGTTCACGGTCGTCATCGGCGGCAGCTTCGGCGCGGGCAACTACGCGATGTGCGGCCGCGCCTATGGCGCGCGTTTCCTGTGGATGTGGCCGAACGCGCGCATCTCGGTCATGGGTGGCGAGCAGGCGGCTTCCGTGCTGGCGACCGTACGGCGTGACGGAATCGAGGCCCGCGGCGGCGAGTGGTCGACGCAGGACGAGGAAGCATTCAAGGCGCCGCTGCGCGAGCAGTACGAGCGCCAGGGCCACCCGTATTACGCCAGCGCGCGCTTGTGGGACGATGGCATCATCGACCCGGTCGACACCCGCCGGGTACTCGCACTGGCCATTTCCGCGTCAATGAACGCGCCAATCGAAGCGCAAGGTTACGGCGTCTTCCGCATGTAAAGGAGGCGCCCTCAGCCGGCTGACGCCTGCTGCGGAGAGGGCGTCGACGCCACGGCGGCCTTGGGCCGCTTGCCCGCGCCGCCGAACAATTGCATGCCGAGTACGAGCAAGCCGACCGCCGCGCCATAGAACACCAGTTGGATACCCGAAGGTTGCGCCTCGTAGCCGATCAGGATGTGCAGGATGTTGCCCATGACCGAACCGTTGGACAGCAGCCACGAGCTGTCCCATATCTGGTTGCCCCACTCCGGCAGCCAGTTGGCCTGCACCAGGTAGCGTGCCGCCGAGGATGCCAGGCCAGCCGCCAGCAACACCAGCATCCAGTTCGTGGCGGTGAAGAAATAGCGCACGGGGATGCGCAGCAGGCCGAAATACAACGTCAGCCCCACCGCCGTACCCGCCGCAATGCCCGTGGCCAGGCCGGGAAACAGGCCGGTCGCGCCGCCGGCGAGCATGCCGGTCAGGAACAGCACGACCTCGGAACCCTCGCGCAGGACTGCCAGCGCGACCACGGCCAACAACATGACCAGGGAACTGCTGCCGGCCTGCACCGCACCGCCCAGCTCCTTCATCTGCCTGGCCATCTCGCGTCCATGGCTGGACATCCAGATCACGTGCCAGCCAATCATGAGCACGGCAGCAAACAACACCGAAGCGTTGAACAATTCCTGCCCGACGCCGCTGACCGCGCTGCTGATGGCGCCGGCGAACGCCGCCACCAGCAAGGCGCCGAGTACCCCGAATGTGATCCCGCCACCGATGAACACACTGCGCCGGGCCACGCCACGCGTTGCCGCCGCGACCACCGTGACGATCAGGGCGGCCTCGAGTACTTCGCGGAAAACCAGCAATGCAATGCCCCACATGGCGACTACTCCACGATCAACGTGCCCTTTGCCGTAGGCTGATGGAATTCACCGTAGAAGCCATAACGCCCAGGCTTCAACGGGCCAACGAAGACGCTGATGGTGCTCTTCGGCATGACGATCTTCTCGGCGGGAAAATCGACGCTCTCGAACTCTTCCGGTGTCGGATCCTTGTTGACGATCTGCAGCTTGACCCGTGTTTGCGCCGGTATACGCAATTCGTTCGGCACATACCGATGGTTCTGCAACACCAGGGTGAAGGTGGGAGTATCGGCGGCGATTGCCGCCAGGGGGAAGCACAATGCCAGCAACAACGGCAAGGAGGACTTCATGCACAACATCCTAGAGGCCAGGTCCACGAATGATAGTCATTATCATGGGCGGCCACAACTGGAGCCGTTGCGCCTGTTCAGGCCGGAGTATCGTCCCCGCGCCCCCGCACGTCGCCGGGCAACATGTCCACGCGGTCGGCGGCGGCCTGCTGCGTGGTTTCGAAAAAGCGCTGCACCTGCCGGCATACGGCCATGGTGTTCTCGCGAGCCAATGCCGAGACCACGAACCACGGCCGGGTCCAGCCCAGCTCGGCAACGATGCTGCGGGCCAGGGGCTCGCGTTCCTCGGGCGGGAGCATGTCGGCCTTGTTCAGCACCAGCCAGCGCGGGCGCTCGAGCAGCCCGGGATCGAAGCTCACCAGCTCGCGCTCGATGGCGCGCACCTGGGCTGCGATGTCGGCAGCGTCCGCTGAACCCATGTCGACCACGTGCAGCAACAGGCGCGTGCGCGCGACGTGGCGCAGGAACTGGATGCCCAGCCCGGCGCCCTCCGCCGCGCCGCCGATCAGGCCCGGCAAGTCGGCAATGACGAAACTCTGCTCGGGCCCCAGGCGCACCACGCCAAGATGCGGATGCAAGGTGGTGAAGGGGTAGTCCGCCACCCGTGGCGTCGCCGCCGACACGGCGCGGATGAAGGTGGACTTGCCGGCATTGGGAAAGCCGAGCAGG
The DNA here is from genome assembly GCF_058781105.1 of Rhodanobacter sp. FW510-R10. NCBI lineage: Bacteria > Pseudomonadati > Pseudomonadota > Gammaproteobacteria > Lysobacterales > Rhodanobacteraceae > Rhodanobacter > Rhodanobacter sp. FW510-R10. Next base: position 3,081,370 of record NZ_JBYSWL010000001.1, read on the forward strand.
CCGACGTCGGCCAGCACGCGCAGCTCCAGCTTCAGCTCGCGCACCTCGCCCGGCGTGCCCGGCGTGGCCTTGCGCGGCGCACGGTTGACCGAGCTCTTGAAGTGGATGTTGCCGAGGCCACCTTTGCCGCCCTGCGCCACCAGCAGGCGCTGGCCATTGGCGGTGAGGTCGCCAATGACCTCGTCCGTGTCGACGTTGCTGACCACGGTGCCGACCGGCACACGGATCACGTTGTCCTCGCCGCCCCGGCCGTACATCTGGCTGCCCATGCCGTTTTGCCCGCGCTGGGCCTTGAAATGGCGCTGGTGCCGAAAATCCACCAGGGTGTTCAAGCCCTCGTCGGCCACCAGCCAGACCGAGCCGCCGCGCCCGCCGTCACCACCATCCGGGCCACCGAGCGGGATGAACTTCTCGCGCCGGAAGCTGGCGCAGCCGTTGCCGCCATCGCCGGCCTGGACCGTGATACGCGCTTCATCGACAAATTTCATAACGGATCCGGGGCACGGCAGGCGCGGTCAGGATAGCGGAAAGCGCGCGCAGCCCGCGGCACAAAAGCAAAGGCCCTGCCGAGGCAGGGCCTTGCAGTTGATTCCGCGTACCTGGCTCAGCTCGAGGGGATGTTGTCCGGAACGACGTCGACGAAACGCCGATTCTTGTCGCCGCGCACCTTGAACTGGACCTTGCCGTCGACCAGCGCAAACAAGGTATGGTCACGGCCCAGGCCGACGCCTGTACCGGGATGGAATTGCGTGCCGCGCTGACGCACGATGATGTTGCCGGCTGCCGCGGCCTGGCCGCCGTACAGCTTGACGCCGAGGTACTTCGGGTTCGAATCGCGACCGTTACGGCTGGAACCTACGCCTTTCTTGTGTGCCATGACTGATGCTCCAGTTGCTCAGGCGTTGATGCCCGTGATTTCGACTTCGCTGAAATGCTGGCGGTGGCCCTGCTGGCGCTTGTAGTGCTTGCGCCGGCGGAACTTGATGATGCGGATCTTGTCCGCGCGGCCGTGCCTGCGCACGGTGGCGCTGACCGTGGCGCCTTCGACCAGCGGCGTGCCGACGTTGACCGCTTCGCCGTCGCCGAGCAGCAACACCTGGTCGAACGTCACTGTCGCGCCCTCCTCGGCTGCCAGCAGCTCGACCCGCAGCACGTCTCCCTGCTGCACGCGATATTGCTTGCCGCCAGTCTTGATGACTGCGTAGCTCATTGGTATGCCCTTCTGTCGTTATTCTCTTGGGTGTGGCCACGGCGGGCATCTAGGCCAGCCGGACCGGGGATTATAGTGATTCCGCCCGGACCGGGTCAAATCCTGGCGCAACAAGGCTGACCGCGTCGCCGCGGGCCGGTTGGCAAGGCGGCAGGAGATCGCTTCCGCCGGCGGGTTGCTATAGTTCTTTATTTGCCCCATATCCGATCGGCATGGATACCATCCGAATCCGCGGCGCACGCACCCATAATCTCAAAAACATCGATGTCGAGCTGCCGCGCGATCAACTGATCGTGATCACCGGCCTGTCCGGCTCCGGTAAATCCTCGCTGGCCTTCGACACCATCTACGCCGAGGGCCAGCGCCGCTACGTCGAGTCGCTGTCGGCCTATGCCCGGCAGTTCCTGTCGATGATGGAAAAGCCCGACGTCGATGCCATCGAGGGCCTGTCGCCGGCAATCTCCATCGAGCAGAAGTCGACTTCGCACAATCCGCGCTCGACAGTCGGCACGATCACCGAGATCTACGACTACCTGCGCCTGCTCTACGCCCGCGTCGGCACCCCGCGCTGCCCCGATCATGGCACGCCGCTGCAGGCGCAGACGGTCACCCAGATGGTCGACGCGATCCTGGCCCTGGACCCCGCACGCCGCTACATGCTGCTGGCACCGGTGGTGCGCGAGCGCAAGGGTGAGCACGTGCAAGTCCTCGACCAGCTACGGGCCCAGGGTTTCGTGCGCGCCCGCATCGACGGTGCGGTATACGACCTCGACGCGGTGCCGCCGCTGATGCTACGCCAGAAGCACACCATCGAGGCGGTCATCGACCGCTTCCGCCCGCGCGAGGACATCCGCCAGCGCCTGGCCGAATCGGTGGAAACCGCGCTGCGCATCGGCGATGGCCTGCTGACCGTGGCCGACATGAACGACGCCGCGGCCCCACCGCTGCTCTTGTCCTCGCGGTTTTCCTGCCCCGTCTGCGACTACTCGCTGCCCGAGCTGGAGCCACGCCTGTTCTCGTTCAACTCACCGGTAGGCGCTTGCCCCGAGTGCGATGGCCTCGGGGTAAAAGAGGTGTTCGACCCTGCGCGCGTGGTCGCCCACCCGCAGTTGCCCCTGTCCGGCGGTGCGGTCCGCGGCTGGGACCGGCGCAACCCGCACTATTACCGCATGCTGCTCTCGCTCGGCAAGCATTACGGCTTCGATGCCGATACACGCTGGTGTGACCTGCCAAAGGACGTCCAGACGGCCATCCTGTATGGCAGCGGCAAACAGAAGATCGCGTTCCGCTACCTGACCGAACGCGGCGGCGAGGTCACCCGCGAACACACGTTCGAGGGCATCCTGCCGAACCTGGAGCGTCGCTACAAGGAATCAGATTCGCCGACGGTGCGCGACGAGCTGGCCAAGTACATCAGCGAACAGCCTTGCCCGGCCTGCCGTGGCGAGCGCCTCAACCGCGAGGCACGCAACGTGTTCGTGGCCGACCTGGCGCTGCCGGCACTCGGCGCGCTCTCGATCGACGACACCAAGGCGTTCTTCGCCTCGCTGCAACTCCCCGGTTGGCGTGGTGAGGTCGCCGCCAAGATCGTCAAGGAGATCCGTGAGCGCCTGGTGTTCCTGAGCGATGTCGGCCTGAACTACCTTACGCTCGACCGCCAGGCCGACACCTTGTCTGGCGGCGAGGCGCAGCGCATCCGCCTCGCCTCGCAGATCGGCGCCGGGCTGGTCGGGGTGATGTACGTGCTGGATGAGCCATCCATCGGGCTGCACCAGCGCGACAACGCACGCCTGCTGGCCACACTGAAGCGCCTGCGCGACCTGGGCAACACGGTGATCGTGGTCGAACATGACGAGGACGCGATCCGCGCCGCCGACCATGTGCTCGACATTGGCCCGGGCGCCGGCACCCACGGCGGAGAAGTGGTCGCCGCTGGCCAGGTGCGCGACATCCTCGCCGCGCCGCGCTCGATCACCGGGCAATACCTTTCCGGCCAGCGTGCCATCCGCGTGCCCAAGCAGCGGCGACCGGCGCCTGATCCCGACTCATGGCTGCGCATCCGCGGCGCCAGCGGCAACAACCTGCAGCACATCGATGTGGCGATTCCTTCCGGACTGCTGACCTGCGTCACCGGCGTGTCGGGCTCCGGCAAGTCGACCCTGGTGAACGACACGCTGTACCGTCTCGCCGCCGAGCGCTTGAATGGCGCCAGCGCGCAGCCGGCGCCGTACGAGGCGGTCACCGGCCTGGAGCTGTTCGACAAGGTGGTGGAAATCGACCAGTCACCGATCGGCCGCACGCCGCGCTCCAACGCAGCCACCTATACCGGCTTGTTCACGCCACTGCGCGAGATGTTCGCCCAGGTACCCGAAGCCCGTGCCCGCGGCTATACACCGGGCCGTTTCAGCTTCAACGTCCGCGGCGGCCGCTGCGAGGCCTGCGCGGGCGACGGCCTGATCAAGGTGGAGATGCACTTCCTGCCGGACGTCTACGTGCCGTGCGACGTGTGCCACGGCAAGCGCTACAACCGCGAGACGCTGGAAATCCTGTACAAGGGCTACACCATCGCTGACGTCCTCGACATGACCGTCGAGGAGGCGCTGCAGCTGCTGGGAAACCTGCCGGTCGTCGCGCGCAAGCTGGAGACGTTGCGCGCCGTCGGCCTCGACTACATCAAGCTCGGACAAAGCGCGACCACGCTTTCCGGCGGCGAGGCGCAACGCGTGAAACTTTCGCGCGAGCTGTCCAAACGCGATACCGGCAATACCTTGTATATCCTGGACGAGCCCACGACCGGCCTGCATTTCCAGGACATCGAGCAATTGCTGGACGTGTTGCACCAGTTGGTGGACCAGGGCAACACGGTGGTGGTGATCGAGCACAACCTCGACGTGATCAAGACGGCCGACTGGATCATCGACCTCGGCCCCGAGGGCGGCGCTGGCGGCGGCCGCGTTCTGGTGACCGGCACGCCGGAAACCGTCGCCGCGACGCCAGGGTCCTATACCGGCCAGTTCCTGGGACCGCACCTTGGCGCCGGCGCCCAGCGCGCGGGGCAGCTCGCCGCGATCGGCAAGAACGCCGCTTCGGCACGCCGCGGCAAGCGGCAATCCGCGGCATGAGCAAGACCACCGCCCCGCCACTTGCCGACGTATCGGAGCCGGGCTCCATGCGACCGGTTTTCGTCGCGCACATGGACGCGCGTTGGGGCGACCTCGACGCCTTCAACCACGTCAATAACGCCGCCTACCTGGTCTATCTGCAAGAGGCGCGCCTGCAATGGATGCAGGGCGTCCCGGACTGGCATGGTCCTGCTGGCATGCCAGTGGTCGCTGCCGCCGAGCTGAACTACCGTCGGCCCATCGCCTGGCCTGAAGCGCTGGCGGTGGAGCTGTCCTGCACGCGGGCCGGCACCACCTCGATCACCCTGGCCCACCGTATCGTCAGTGCGGGCGACGCCAATTGCCTGTATTGCGACGGACACGTGGTCATGGTGTGGGTCGACCCGGCGACCGGGCAGCCGGCGCCACTGCCCGCCAGCATCCGCGCTGCGGTCACCGCGCTCTCGGCGGGCTGACGTCGCTCGCCCACGCTCCCGGGGGTTGCGCTCGGCGCTGGGCAGGTACCATGGTCCGCATTCCCCTCCTGGAGAACAGCGCATGCCCATCCGCGCCATGGTGCTCACCACCGCGACTGCCGGCACGCTCATGCTGGCGACCCTGGCTGCAGCGCAGGCCGCCAACCCCACGCAGGTGACGGTCTACCGCAGCGACAGCCCGGCGCTGTATGCAAGCGCGTCCGACGGGGACGTCGATGCCGGCTATGCCGTCGTGCACGAACCACGCACGCTCGAACTCGCCGCCGGCGTGCACGATGTCAGCCTGACGGGCATGCCGACGCAAATCGACACCGAAGCCCTGTCGCTCGGCCTGCCCGATGGCGCCGGCAGCGTCCTATCCCAGCGCGTACTGCTCGCGCACGGCGCCAACGCGGCGCTCGCGGCGCTGCGTGGCCAGCAGGTGGAGGTCCTCGGCAGCGGCGGCGAGTCCCTGGCCAAGGGCACCTTGCTGCGCACCGGCGGCGGGCTGCTGGTGCGCGATGACGCCGGCCACGGCACCGTGGTCACGCAGTACGCGGCCGTGCGTTCGGTCACCGCCGAAGTACCTTCCGGCCTGCGCCTCGACCTGCGGATCGACGCTGCCCACGCCGGCCCAGTCACCGCCAACTTGAGCTACCCGACGGCTGGGCTCGGCTGGCGCGCCGCCTATGTCGGCACGCTGGCACCAGGCGCCGCCTGCCGCATGCAGTTTGCCGCCAACGCCAGCATCGCCAATCGCAGCGGTCGCGACTGGCACGGCCTGCACCTCACCTTGATCGCTGGCGAACCGAACATGGCCAAGAGCTCCGCGCCGCGCCCAATGATGGCGCGCGCCTTCGGCGCCGAAGCCAAGATGGCCGATCTGCCCGAGCAGGCAAGTCTGGCCGACTACCGCAGCTATACGCTGCCCACACCCATCGACCTGCCCAACGACAGCGTCAGCCAGGTACCGCTGTATGCGACGCGCACGGTCGAATGCGAACGCACTGCCTTGTACAGCGTCGGCGGCCCCGGCTATCGCCCGCCACAGCCCATGTTGAATCCGGACTTCGCGCCAAACGAGGGCAGTGGGATCACCAGCATGCTGGCCTTCAAAGCGTTTGACAGCCTGCCCGCCGGCTACTTGCGCGTGCTCAGCGCGGACCATAGCGGCACGCTGCAATTCATCGGCGAGGACCGCATCAACGACACGCCGAAAGCCCAACAGGCATCGATCACACTGGGCACCGCGTTTGACCTGCGCGCCACGCGTGAGCGCACGAAATTCGAGGTGGACGCGCCCGCGCATCGCATGGACGAGGCCTTCCGCATCCGTCTCAGCAATGCCGGCGACACGGCCCGCGTGGTGACGGTGCGCGATTATCCGCAGCGCTGGCGGCAGTGGACCCTGACCTCCTCCAGCAGCAAACCCACCGCACAAAACCCGGACCTGCTGGAGTTCCGCGTCAACGTGCCGGCCAACGGCGAGGCGATGCTCGACTACGCCGTGCGCTACCAGTGGACGGCGGCGGAACAACCACGTTGACATCGATCAGGAGTAGGCGATGCTGAACATCATCGAACACGGCGCCGTGCGCGAGATCAACCTCGCGCGGCCACCAGTCAACGCCTTGGACCTGGAGTTGCTGCAGGCGCTGCGCAGCGCGGTCGGGGCCGGCGTGCGCGACGGCGTGCGCGGCATCGTGCTGTCCGGCGCGCCAGGGCTCTACTCGGCCGGCGTCGACATCCCGGCCTTGCTGGCCAAGGACCGGCGTGGCGTGCGCGAATACTGGGGCGAGCTTTTCGCCCTGTGCGCGACGTTGGCGCGCGCGCCCATTCCGCTGGCCGCCGCGGTCACCGGGCACGCCCCGGCGGGTGGCGCCGTACTCGCCCTGTTCTGCGATTACCGGGTGATGGCGGAAGGTGCGTTCAAAATCGGATTGAACGAAGTGCAGGTCGGGCTGCTGGTGCCCGAATGCATCCAGCTTGCCTTGCGCCGCGTGGTCGGCCGGCGCCGCGCCGAACGTCTGCTGGTGGCCGGCACCATGCTCGAAGCGGACGCGGCGTTGGCCTGTGGTTTCGTCGACGAGTTGGTTCCCGTCGAGCAGGTGGTCGTGCGGGCGACGCGCTGGCTGGAAGCCCTGCTGACCCTGCCCGCGGCCGCCATGCTCGCCACCCGCGAACTGGCGCGTGCCGATCTGGCCAGCGCCTACGCCGACCTGGATGCCCTGCCGCTGGATGCGTTCACCGACGCGTTCTTCCAACCGCAGACGCAGGCCACGTTGCAGCAATGGATGGCCGCGCGTGCCAAGGGCAAGCGCTGAAGCTTTTCAACGGCCGAAGGGCCGGTCAAGCGCACTACTGTCCGGAACGTTTGTGGAATCGCCTTTGCCTCATCCACGGCATCGCGGCGGACGCCGAAAAACCGCCCGTCGTGATCCCCGCTTTCGCGGGGATGACGACGCGGTGGGTGCGGGGATGGCGGCGGAAGGTTGGGGCCCGCGATGCACTTGGGACTTGAATCCACACGGGAATGACGGACAAGGCGGGGATGAAGGCGGGATGGAACGAGGTCAGGGCCGCGGATCATGTACGCGTCGGCGCGAGCGTCATGCGGGCCCGGGGGCGGCGCCTACGCGTCGCCGGTGGCGACCGGGCGGGCCGGATCGCTGATCCAGCCGCTCCAGGACGGGGCGTACAGGCGCGAGCCAGTCAAGCCGGCATATTCCATGGCCAGCAGGTTGTGGCAGGCGGTGACGCCCGAGCCGCACATGTGCACGACCGCGCCGGGTGCCGTGGTGCCGAGCGCCGCGGTGAATTCTTCACGCAGCTGAGGCGCACTCTTGAAGTGGCCGTTGCTGGCGAGGTTCTGCTCAAACGGGCGATTGCGCGCCCCAGGCACGTGACCGCCGACCCGGTCCAGCGGTTCGACGTCGCCGCGAAAACGCGGCATGGCCCGCGCGTCCAGCACCAGGTCGTGGCGATCACCTAGGTGGGTGTGGTCGATGACCACTTGGCTGGCATCGTAGTGCACGGATACCGTGGTCGGCTCACGCGGTTTCGCCTCGCCGCTCTCGATCGGGAATCCCGCCGCCAGCCAGGCCGCGTAACCGCCGTCCAGCACGGCCGAAGGGACACCGGCCAGGCGCAGCAACCACCACAAGCGCGCCGCAGCCATCGCCGAGCTGCCGGCGTCGTACGCCACCACCTGCAGGCCTCGATGCCAACCCCATGCCGAAAGCAATCGGCTGAAGGCGGCCTCGAGCGGCAATGGATGGCGGCCCAATCCTTCTTTCTGGCGGGACAGGTCGGACAGGTCGTGGTCCAGGCTGGCATACACCGCCCCCGGGACATGGCCGCACAGGAATTCGTCATGCCCCTTGGCTGGGCCACCCATGTCGAAACGGCAATCGACGATCAGCACCTGGTCTGCCGGCAAGGCATGCAAGGTCGCGGCGTCCATCAAGGTCGTGTGCAGCGTCATGGCTTCTTCATCCTGTGCAACAGATTGTCGACAATCGCAGCGGTGGCGCCCCAGATGCGGTGCCCACTGTGTACGAACTCCACCATGGGATGCTGGCGTCCGCGAAATTCCATGGTATAGCAGCGTCGATTGCGCGGATCGAGGAAATACCCCAGTGGCACCTCGAACACCTCGGCCACCTCGTCCGGCGACGGCACCAGTGGCGCGTGCGGCGCGATGTGCGCCACGACCGGCGTGACGCAAAAGCCACTGGTGGTTTCCAGGCAATCGAGATAGCCGAGCGGCGTCACCAGCGCCGGGGCCAGGCCAATCTCCTCCTCGCTCTCGCGCAAGGCGGTCAGCAGTGCGCTGCCACCGTCGGCAGGCTCGCTGCCGCCACCGGGGAACGCGACCTGCCCGGCATGCAACAGCAAGTGATCGCGCCGCACGGTGAACACCAACCGCGCCTGCGCATCGTCGCGTATGCCCAGCAGCACCGCAGCGGGACGCCGGCTGATGTCCTCCACCAAGCCCGTCAGCGCCTGATGATTCCAGCCTGGTGGTGAAGGCGGATCTGACAAGGGCCGCAAGGCATCGCGCAAGGCATCCATCAGCGGGACTTGCGTGCCGGCAGCACATCGCGCATGAGGCGGATGCGCTCGACGTCGGGAAGACTCCGCCAGGCGGCAATTTCCCCCGTACTGCGCCGGCAGCCCACGCACAGGCCGCGCTCGTCCAGTCGACAGACGCCGACGCATGGGGTCAACACCGCTGTCATCTCCGCTGCGCCGCCAGTTGTCACTGAAGGTTTCATGATTCGCACGACGTGGGCATCAAGCGTGCGATGACGCATGTCGGCTGATGGCAAGCCGCAACCGCAGAGGCGCTGACACGCCGGGTCGCGTGGGCTAATTCACTTGCCACCCTGGTTGATGGCCAGCAACTCAATTTCAAACACGAGAGCTTCATTGGGTCCAATCCGTGGCAGCGCGCCTTCCTCACCATAGGCAAGTTGCGGGGGAATCACCACCTTCCAGCGATCACCGACGCGCATGCGTGGAATCACGTCCTGCCAGCCGGGGATGACTTTGTCCACCGTGAAACTGACCGGCGCACCATGCGCCCAGGTACTGTCGAACTCGGTGCCGTCGATCAGCATACCGCGATAGTTCACCGTCACCCGGCTGTTGACCGCCGGCTTGACCGTGCCCGTGCCCTTCGTCAACACCGAGTACTCGATCCCGGAGGGCAGGCGCACGACACCGGGGCGCTTGGCGTTCGCTTCCAGATACGCGTGGCTCTTCTGTGCATTCTGCGCCGCGATCTGGCGGAATTCGGTCAGCGCCTCGGTGTGCATGTGCTGCTGCAGCAGGTGCAATTGCCAGTGCATGTCGCGCATCGAAACGCTGGGCCGACGCTGCGCATAAGCGTCGTCGATGGCCTTGCGCAGGATCACCATGTCCACCTTGGGCCTGCCGGCGGCGAACCGGCTGCCAATCTGGTATCCAATCGCGTAGGAGAGCTGCGCCGTATCGATGCCGGCCGAGCTCGCCGGGGCCGGCGCGTTGCCCGGCGCGGACGCCACGCCCTGGGCTGGAGCCGCCGCGGCAACCAGCACCTGCAAAGCCAGGAACGTCAGCAGCAAGCCAACTGCCTTGGGCATGCATCCCTCCATTCGGATCGACCGGCGTCGCGACATGCCCGCAGCCCGCGCGAATCATGCCATGGCGACAGACCAGTATCGCTCCATCTGGGAACCTCGACGGGCACAAAGGTTCCCGCTGCTAACATGGCAACCTGGCACGCAGGAGCATCCCATGGCGTATCGCAACCTGGAAATCAGCCACCACGACGGGGTCCGCAGCATCACGGTCAACCGCCCCGACAAGCTCAACGCTTTGAACCGCGACACCTTGAACGAGCTGGGCATTGCTTTCGCCCAGGCCGCGGCCGACGACGACGTGCGCGTGGTGGTGCTTGGCGGCGCCGGCGACAAGTCATTCGTAGCCGGCGCCGACATTGCCGAGATGCATGATTACACGCCACGGCAAGCCCAGGACTTTTCCCGCCGCGGGCAACAGCTGATGACCGCGATCGAACGCCTGCGCAAGCCGGTGATCGCGCATATCCAGGGCTTTGCCCTGGGCGGCGGCATGGAACTGGCGATGGCCTGCCATTTGCGCATCGCCAGCGAGAAGGCCCGCTTCGGCCAGCCCGAGATCAAGCTTGGCCTGATCCCCGGCTTCGGCGGCACCCAGCGCTTGCTGCGCCTGGCCGGCCGCGGTGCCGCGCTGGAGCTGTGCCTGACGGGCGCCCCGATCGATGCGCAGCGTGCCTACACGCTTGGCATCGTCACCCAGGTCGTCGCCGCCGAGCAGCTCGATGCGGCCGTGGCCAGGCTCGCCCGGCACCTTGCCGACAGTGCGCCGCTGGCCGCCGCCGGCATCCTCGAGGCCATCCTCGATGGCGGCGAAACCGCGCTCGACCAGGGCCTCGCCTTCGAGACCCAGGCTTTTGCCTTGGCCTTCGCCAGCGAGGACATGCACGAGGGCACCACGGCGTTCCTGGAAAAACGCCAAGCGCATTTCAGCGGCCGCTAGCGCCACGCCAGCGCATCGCATGCAGGTGCACGGCAGCTGACGCACCATGTGGCAGCCGTCCACACACCGCCTACCCTGTGCGGTCGCCCCTCATGGCGGATGGCTGCTCGCCGGCCATCCGGCGCCTGAATGCGGCCGCGCAACGCGGTCAACTGCGCCAGACGCCGCCCGTTGAGCCGGTTGCGGCACCCCGCAAGCCGGCTGAGGAAAGCACGAGCAATCGCCCGATCAGCCGGCGTACAGCCATGCTGGACAATAGCTGTTGCCGTCCATGAGCCGAACCGAGGAATTCCCATGAGCGCCAGACAACCCATCACCACGCTTGCACTGTGTGCGGCATTGACGATGCCCCTGGCCCTGCTGCCGCTGCCGGCCGCACAAGCCCAGGTCAGCATCGGTGTCGGCATCAGCGTCGGCTTCGCGCCACCACCGTTGCCGGTCTACATGCAGCCCGCGCTGCCCGCGCCCGGGTACATCTGGACGCCAGGCTACTGGGCGTACGACGGCGACGGCTACTACTGGGTGCCGGGCGCGTGGGTGCTGCCGCCCGCGATCGGCATGTTGTGGACGCCTGGTTATTGGGCTTATTACGACAACTTCTATCGCTGGCACCCGGGCTACTGGGGCCCACGCGTCGGCTTCTACGGCGGGGTGAATTATGGCTATGGCTACGGCGGCATCGGCTTCGTCGGCGGCCGCTGGGATAATGGCAGGTTTGCCTACAACCGCGCGGTGGTGAACTTTGGTCGCATGCACGTCACCAACGTCTACAACAACACGGTGATCGTGCACCAGAACACCATCGTCAACCGCACACGCACGAGCTACAACGGCGGCGCCAACGGCATCCGCCGCCAAGCCACGGCCCGGGAAGTGCGGATGGCCAATGAACAGCGCCTGCCGCCGACCCGGAACCAGGATGCGATGCGCCGTGATGCCAGCATGGATCGCGGCCAACGGGCCACGATCAACCGTGGGCGGCCGGAAGTTGCCGCGGCAACCGATCGAGCGACTTACCAAAGACGCGTGCAAACACGCGACGATGCGCGCCCGATCGACCAAGTCGGGCGCAGGCCCGAGCAAGGATCCCGTGAGGCCACTGGCCAGCGTCCAACCGGCTTCGCCGAAGGCAGACCTGGGCAGGGCTACCGCGAGGCCACCAGCCAGCGTCCGGCCGGCTTCGCCGAAGGCGGACCTGAGCGGGGCTACCGCGAGGCCACCGGCCAGCGTCCGACCGGCTTCGCCGAGGATAGGCCGGGACGGGGCTACCGCGCGCCCGCGGGCGAACGCCCGGTCAACGTCGAGCGACCCATGCGTACCGAGCGCACGCGCAACGACGCACGGATGGGTGCACCGCAATACCAGCAGCCGCGCAGCTACAGCAACCCGCGCGATCGGTCGAACGCGAACCCACGCCCCGCTGAGCCGCGGTCGAACGCGAACCCCCGTTCGGCTGGCCCACGGTCGAACGACCGTGGACACCGGCGAGGTGGGAACGACGGCCAGCCGCGCAGCTAGCAGCGTGGCGCGGCCGGGGGTGGGCGAGGCATCGCGCTGCGCTCAGTGCGGGCTGCCGCGGTATTTCTTTTCGCCAGCGGTCACCCGCAGGTCGAGCCGGTTTTCCGGCGGCGCCAGCGGACAGGTGGCAAACGCGGTGAACGCGCATGGCGGGTTGTAGGCACGGTTGAAGTCGATCACTGCCTTGCCGTCCTGCGGTGGATCGATGTACACGAAGCGCGCCGCGCCATAGGTTTCCTTGCCGCTGGTGCGGTCGGCGAACACCACGAAGTACTGCTTGTCGCCCGGCACCTCGATCACCGGCAGGATCTCGAAGCTCTTGCCGTTCCGGCTGAAGCGCAGCTTGCCGGGCACGGGGTAAGTGTCCGTGGTGCCGATCACGGTGCCCATTTCCAGGGTCTGACCGGGCGTGGCGGGGATCCACTCGGCCTCGATGCGCCAGCTCGGGTCGATCGGGAAGTAATCGATGCCAAGGAAACCCGTGCGGCTCGGCGCCTGGGTGTCGCGGATGCGCAGCGCGCTGCGCTCACCACGGTGGATGGCGATGAAGCTGGTGCTGCCGAAGCTGACCAGGGTCGGCTTGCCGGCGCCGGCATGTGCGTCGTCGACCAGGGCGACAGCGAGCTGCGGCTTGCCGTCAACGAGGGCACCGGTCCCAGCCTCGAGCTTGAGCCGCAGCGACCCGTCGTGGTCCAGGGTAACCGCGCCCAGGTGCGCCGGCCCGCCCGACAACACGATGTCGCGGTCCGGCGCACTGCCTAACGTATTCACGCCGGGATGCAACCAGGCCAAGCCAACCAGGCTCAACCAGCCATCGGGTGCAGTGAGTTCGGCAACGCGCGTGGCGCGCCATTGCGCGATGGATTGCGTGTAGGCATCGGTTTGACCATCGGCGGCAGACACGGTCGTCATCCCCCATACAGTGAGCGCCAGGAGCCATCCCGCGCGCATCGATCCCTTCGCCATCGTTTTACCTCGCTACGGATTCAGCGCCCGCGCAGGAACAGCTTGTCCAGCTCGCCCATGTCGAGCTGCACCCAGGTTGGCCGTCCATGATTGCACTGATTGGAACGCTCGGTGGCTTCCATCTCGCGCAGCAAGGCGTTCATCTCCTGCAGGGTCAAACGCCGGCCGGCGCGCACCGAACCATGGCAAGCCATGGTGGCGAGCAGCTCGTTCTGCATTTCCTGCAATCGTCGTGAATTGCCGTGCCGGGCCAGCTCGGCGAGCACGTCGCGGCACAACTGGCTGACGTCGGCTTGCTCGAGCAAGGCCGGGACTCGGCGCACGAGCACGGTTTCCGGACCGCCGCGCGACAGTTCCAGGCCCCATCCCGCCAGCGCCTCGGCAAATTCCTCGGCGGCCGCCGCCTCGCGCGCGCTGACCGCCACCGACACTGGCACCAGCAGCAGTTGCGAACGCAGCGTGTTGTCGGCATGCCCGGCTTTCATGCGCTCGTAGGTGATGCGCTCGTGCGCGGCATGCATGTCCACCAGCACCAGGCCATGCGCATTTTCCGCCAGCACGAACACACCCTTGAGCTGGGCGAGCGCAAAGCCGAGCGGCGGAATCCCGCCCTCGTCCGTCATGGCAGCTTCCGGCAAGGGCGCTGCAGCGGTCGCCGGACCGAACAATGCGGCGTATTCCGCCAGGGGTGCTTCGCGCACGCCGAACCCCAGGCCGCCTTGGGCAAAGCGCGCCAACGCCGGCGCCGGCCGCGGACTGGCGCCGACCGATGCCGCGGCCAGCGCGGGTTGCGGCCAGGCCGGCGTCGTCGCCGATGGCAGCGGGTGCCCGGCGCTGGTTTGCGCCAGCACTTCGTGCAAGGTGCGAAACAGGAAATCGTGCACCAGCCGCTGCTCGCGAAAGCGCACCTCATGCTTGGCCGGATGCACGTTGACGTCGACCAGGGCCGGGTCCAGCTGCAGGTACAGCACGAACACCGGCTGCCGGCCATTGAACAGCACGTCGGCATAGGCCTGGCGTACGGCGTGGGCAACGCTGCGGTCGCGCACCAGCCGCCCGTTGACGTAGAAGTACTGTGCGTCCGCCTGCGCGCGCGATGCGGTCGGCAGGCCCACCCAACCGGACAGTTGCAGGCCGGCGGCGGCATGCTCGATGCGCAGGCTCTGCGCCGGGAAATCCTCGCCCAACACTCCGGCCACGCGCTGCAGCGCCGCCTGCTCGCTGGCTGCAGCTTTCCAGGTGCGCACCGGCTTGCCGTTGTGGCTGAGGCGGAATTCCACGCCGTCGCGGGCCAGGGCCAGCGACTTCACCAGGTCGTCAATGTGGGCAAACTCGGTGCGCTCGGCACGCAGGAACTTGCGCCTGGCCGGCACGTTGTAGAAGAGGTCACGCACCTCGACGCTGGTACCCGGCGGATGCTGGGCCGGGCCAGCGGCACGCACCTGGCCACCATCCACCTCGAGCCGGAAGGCGGCCTCAGCGCCGCGCAGGCGCGAGGTCATGGCAAACCGCGATACCGACGCCACCGAGGCCAGGGCCTCGCCGCGGAACCCCATGCTGGCGACGTGCTCGAGATCGTCGAAGCTGCCAATCTTGCTGGTGGCATGCGAGGCGACGGCAAGCGCCAGCTCATCGCCGGCAATGCCGCCGCCATCGTCACGCACGCGGATCAGGCGGCTGCCGCCCAGTTCGATCTCCACCTCGATGTGCGTGGCACCGGCGTCCAGGCTGTTTTCCATCAACTCCTTGACCACGGACGAGGGCCGCTCGATCACCTCGCCGGCGGCGATCTGGTTGATCAGGTCAGGAGGGAGGACGCGGATGCTTGGCACCACCCAAGCTTAAGCGAATCGCGACGCAAATGGCGAACCTCGGCGCGCCCGCGTGGGTCGGCCCGCTCATGCAACCGAAAGCATCGCCCCTCCACGAGGGCGTTCCCAAGGTCGCAAGCGGTCTCGCACCAGGCTGGCTGGTATCGCTAGGAAGCGGGAATGGTCAGCACCGTGCCGGCGCGCAGCACGTCGCCACGCAGTTGGTTGGCGCTGCGCAGCGTACCCACGCTGACGCCGTACTGCCGGGCAATGCCGCCAAGGCTCTCGCCGCGCCCGACCCGATGTCGCTCGGGCATCTGGCTATCCGTGCGCCGCATCGCGGCCTTGCCGGCGGGCGGCGTAGCCTGGGCGATCCGGCCGTCGTTCGCCAACGCCGCTTGCGCCGCAAACCAGGTGCCGGGCGGCGGCGTCGACGCGAAGTAGTCCTTCACGCCGCCCATCACCGCGGCAGCCAAGGCCTCCTGGTGCTTCGGGTCACGCAACTTGCGCTCTTCCAGCGGATTGCTGATGAACGCCGTCTCGACCAGGATGGACGGCACGTCCGGCGAACGCAGCACAACGAAATTGGCGCGCTCGACGTAACCGCGATGCGTCGGCCCGAGTTGGGCCAGCGCCTTCAGTACCTTGGCCGCCACCGCGTCGCTGGCCTGCATGGCATAACCCTGCTGCAGGTCGAGCAGGACCTTGGCCAGGCTGTCGTCCTTGTCGTCCAGCGAGACGCCGCCGATCAGGTCTGCGCGGTTCTGTCCATCGGCCAGCCAGCGTGCGGCGGCATTGGTCTTGCCGCGTGGCGACAGCACCCACACCGAAGAGCCTTTCGCATCACTGCTGGTAAAGGAGTCGGCGTGGATCGAGACAAACAGGTCGGCGCTGTTGTCGCGCGCGATTTCGTAGCGCCGCTTGAGTGGGATGAAGTAGTCGCTGGTGCGGGTCAGGACCGCCTGCATGCCTGGCTGGCGATTGATTTGCGCCGCCAAGTCGCGGGCCACGGCGAGGGTAATGTTCTTTTCCCGGGCGCCGTCCGGGCCGATGGCCCCGGTGTCTTTGCCGCCATGCCCGGCATCGATCGCGACCACGACCTTGCGTTGCCCACCCAACAGCGCCGCCGCCTGTTGCGAGGCGACCATCCCGCTGCGTGGGTGTGCAGGATCAAGGCTTTCCGGAGGATCCACCTTGGCCACTGCTGGCGCCCCTGCCGTGCCGGCGGCGTCGGGATACAGGTCGACCACCAGGCGATAGTCGCCCCCGGCCTCGGTCGGCTTGAGCGTGAAACTCTTTACGCTGCTGGCGGGATCGATCGCCGCGGTCAACTGCAGGCGCTGCCCGCTGCGCACGCCGGCCACGCCGCGGTACAAGCCTTGCGCCACCGGCATGGCAAAGCCGTCGACCAGGCGACTGCTGCCCAAGTCCAGGGTCAACCGGCCATCCGCCTGGCTGAGCTGGTAATCCATCGGCCCGTTGGCCACCAGCACCAGGCGGGTATGCGAGGCGTCCGCCCACACCCGCGCGTCCGTAATCTGCGCCGCATGCGCAAGCACCGGCGGGGCGAATGCAAGAATCGCTGCCAGCACAATCGACATGCCGCTGATGTTCAGGTGGCTCCTCATGCGTGCATTGAAACGCAGCAACCGGTCAATTGCAAGAATCTTTCCCTTGCATATCCGTAACCTGCAATCCATTCATCAGGTCAACTCAAGATATGGGGCCCGGGGCTGGCCGCAACCGGCACCCACCAGGCGCCACATCGACCCGGGATTGCGGTTGAAAAACCGCAACTTAGGCTTGGAGCAGGGAGCCTTGCAGGCGGCCCAGGAGGCGGCGACCGCGGGAACTTCGGGCCTGCAGCAAGGCCTGGCGTCCATCCCCCGCGTAATCCAGGTACAACCCCAGGTCGGCAGCCGGCAACGCGCCCAGACCACGCTCGGCCCACTCCACCAGGATGACCGCCGCCGGGTCCTCCAACGCGTCCAGGCCCAACCATTCCAGCTCGCCCGGATCGGCAATACGGTACAAGTCGAGATGCCATGCGGGCGTGCCAGCCGCAGTGCGGTAGCTTTCAAGCAGGGTGTAGGTCGGGCTCTTGACGCGTTCGCCCACCCCGAGCGCAGTAAGCAAGGCGCGCGCGAAGCTGGTCTTGCCGGCGCCCAACGGCCCGTACAGGTACAGCACCAGCCCGCCCTCCAGGGCGATGGCCAGGCTCTCGGCCAACGCCGCCGTGGCCGCCTCATCGGGGAGGGTCCAGCTTTGCTCGGTCGACTCAGTGTGCATCGGTTTCCTCGTCCTCCGCGTCGGCATTGCCCAGGCTACGCAACGGTTGCAACAGGTCCGTCGGCAGCAGGCCACGTTCGCCGTCGCGCGCCGCCAGGTCGCCGGCGCGCGCGTGCAGGCCGACGCCGAGGCAGGCCGCCTCCCACGGCACGCAGCCCTGCGCCAGCAGCGCGGCCACGATGCCGGTGAGCAAATCCCCCATGCCGCCAGTCGCCATGCCGGGATTGCCCCACGGGCAAACCGCCACGCGGCCACTGGCGTCTCCGACCAGGCTGCCGGCGCCCTTCAACACCACGACTGCCGCATAGCGCCGGGCCACTTCGCGTACCGCCGCGTAGCGATCGGCCTCCACCTTGGCGACGTTGGTGCCGAGCAAGCGCGCCGCCTCGCCCGGATGCGGCGTCAGCACCACCGGCGCCGTGAAACGGCGCGGTGCCGCCGATAATTGGTTCAGCCCATCGGCATCCACCACCAGCGGCTTGGCCGTGTCGATGACTGCCCGCCACATCTCCTGGCTCCATTTGCCACTGCCCAGGCCGGGGCCGAGCGCCAGCACGCTGGCGCGCTCGAATAACGGTGGCAAGTCGGCGATGCCTGCCACCGCATGCGACATCAGCTCAGGCTGCACCAGGTTCAACATGGCTGCATGCGCCGGTGCGGTGGCCAGGCTGACCAGCCCGGCTCCGGCACGCAGGGCGCCCAGGCCGGCGAGCTGGGCCGCGCCACCCATGCCCGCCGCGCCGCCGACCACCAGCACATGGCCGTTGCGACCTTTGTTCGCGTAGCGCGGCCGCGGCGGCAGGCAAGCGGCACGCAAGGTCCGGGCATCGGCAGGCGTGGCGTTGACCAAGGTCGACGGGACGCCCAGGGTCGCCAGCTCGAGCTGCCCCACGCAATCGGCAGCCTCACCAGTGTGCAGGCCGCGCTTGTATGCAATGAAGGTCACGGTCAGGTCGGCGTGGACCGCAAGACCGGGGACATGGCCGGTGTCGGCGTTGAGTCCCGAGGGGACATCCAGTGCCAGCACCGGAGTGGTGCCCGCATTGATGAACTCGACCACTTGTGCCGCCGCGCCCTGGAGCGCACGGTCGAGGCCGATGCCATACAAGGCGTCGACCAGCACGTCGGCCGCCGGCAGGACTTGGCCTGGCTGCCAGGCAGCGACGGTACCGCCGGCGCGGGTCCATGCCTCGCGCGCGGACGCGGCGTCGCCGCGCGCATCGGTGTCGAGCGGGACCACATGTGCCTGCATGCCGGCTGCGCGGGCGAGCGCGGCAAGCATGAAGCCGTCGCCACCGTTGTTGCCGGGGCCGCAGAAAATCGTCAGCCGCCGCGCCTGCGGCCAGCGCCCACGCAAGCTGGCCAGGGCCGCCGCCCCTGCCCGCTGCATGAGCCCAAAGCTGGGACCGCCTGAGGCCGCGATGGCCTCGCGCTCGATCGCGCGCACCTGCGCAACGGTATACAAGTCGAGGGGTTCAGCGACGCCTGGCATGTGCACATTCTAGCCGGCGCCAGCGCCAGCCTATAATCCGGGCATGCCCGACACTGGAGAAAACCCGCCCATCGACTACGTCGTGCTTGCCCACGACATCAAGCGTTGGGCCAAGGAACTGGGCTTCGACGAGGCCGGCATTGCCGGCACCGCGCTGGACGAGGATGAGCAGCATCTGCGGCGCTGGCTCGACCACGGCTATCACGGCGAGATGGAATACATGGCGCGCCATGGCACCAAGCGCACGCGCCCGGCAGAACTGCAGCCCGGCACGCAGCGCGTGATCTCGGTGCGCATGGACTATCTGGCGCCAAGCACGCGCGATGCCTGGGACACGCTCGACGACGGCGAGTCAGGCTACATCTCGCGCTACGCCCTGGGCCGTGACTACCACAAGCTGATGCGCAGCCGCCTGCAAAAGCTGGCCACGCGCATCCACGAGGTCGTCGGCGATTTCGGCTATCGCGCGTTCGTCGATTCGGCGCCGGTGATGGAGAAGGCCCTGGCGCGCAATTCGGGGCTGGGCTGGGTCGGCAAGCACACCATTTTGCTGAACCGCCACGCGGGTTCGTATTTCTTCCTGGGCGAGCTGTACACCGACCTGCCGCTGCCGGTGGATGCGGCAGAGGTCGACCACTGCGGCAGCTGCACGCGCTGCATCACCGCCTGCCCGACCGGCGCGATCATCGGGCCGTACCAGTTGAACGCCCAGCGCTGCATCTCCTACCTCACCATCGAGCTCAAGGGCAGCATCCCCGAAGAGCTGCGTGCACCCATGGGCAACCGCATCTTCGGCTGCGACGACTGCCAGCTCGTGTGCCCATGGAACAAGTTTGCCCACGTCGCCACCGAAGCCGATTTCGCCCCGCGGCACAGCCTGGACGGCGCCAAGCTGGTGGAGTTGTTCGCCTGGAGTGAGGAGCAGTTCCTGCAGCGTACCGAAGGCATGGCCGTGCGCCGCGCCGGCTATGAGGGGTGGCTGCGCAACATTGCGGTGGCGCTGGGCAATGCCCCCAGCTCAACCGAGGTGTGCGCGGCATTGCGCTCACGCGCGGCACATCCCTCGGCTATCGTGCGCGAGCATGTGGCCTGGGCGCTGGCGCGGCACGGCGAAGGCGTGGAACCCGATCCCGGCATGAATCCGCATCTGTCGTCTTTGGACGGCTAAACGGCGGCCATCTGCATCGGGATGGTGTGGTTCGTGCGCTTGACCCGATTGGCGGCGTCCACGTAGACGCAGGTCGGCTGGAACTGCTCGAGCTCGGCCTCGCTCAATTGCGCAAACGCGGCAATGATGATGATGTCGCCGACCTGCGCACTGCGCGCGGCACTGCCATTGACCGAGATGATGCCTGAGCCTTCCTGCGCCCGCAGCGCATAGGTCACGAAGCGCTGCCCGGTGTTCACGTTCCAGGCATGGATCTGCTCGTACTCGCGGATACCGGAGGCCTTCAGCAGCAGGCCGTCGATCGCGATCGAACCTTCGTAGTGCAGCTCGGCCTGGGTCACGGTGACCCGGTGCAGCTTGGCCTTGAGCATGGTGAGATGCATGCAACGATTCCTGGCTTACGCCTGCTTGCGGAGCCTGTCATTATCGGATCGCCCGCGCTGCACTGCAACACGAGGCACCGCGGCCAGATCAATCCAGCGTCAGGTTGTCGATCAGCCGCGTCTGGCCCAGGTGCGCGGCAATCAGCGCCACCAGCCCGGCGCGCTCTGGTGCCTCCGGTACGCCAAGGTCGACGGCGCGGCGGACCACGGCGTAGTCGGGCACCAGGCCCGCCCGCCGCAGCCGCGTCGTGGCGGCGCGCTCGACCACCGGCAGCGCGTGCCCGGCGGCCAGCCAATCGCGCATCTGTAACAAGGTCTCGTGCACGACCGGCGCGCGCATGCGTTCGGCCGCCGACAGGTACTGGTTGCGGGAACTCAGTGCCAATCCATCGTCGGCTCGGCAGATGGGCGCGGCCATGATTTGCGTCGGCAAGCACAGATCGCGCACCAGGTACTCGACCACTTTCAGCTGCTGGTAATCCTTTTGCCCGAACACCGCCAGGTCCGGCTGCACCATGTGCAGCAGCTTGCATACCACGGTTGCCACGCCGTCGAAATGCCCGGGTCGGTACTTGCCTTCCAGTACGCTGGTCAGGCCCGGCACATGGACGACCGTGGTCTGGTCGGCGCCATACGGATACATGGTGGCGACCTCGGGGGCAAACAGCAGGTCGCAGCCGACGTTGGACAACAGTGCCTGGTCGGCCGGCAGGCTGCGCGGGTAGCGCCCGAAATCCTCGTTGGGGCCAAATTGCGTCGGGTTGACGAAGACGCTCACCACCGCGTGATCGGCGCGCGCCAGCGCCAGCCGCACCAGCGACTCATGGCCCTGGTGCAGGTTGCCCATGGTCGGCACGAAGCCTACGGTTTCGCCGCGGGCACGCCAGGCGCGCACCTGCGCGCGCAGTGGGGCAACATCGTGGACGGTCTGCACGGGCTCGCCTGCGCTCAGTCGAAACAATGCTCTGGCGCCGGGAACACGCCACTGCGCACATCGCTCGCGTAGGCAGCAATGGCCGCGGCCACCGAACCGTTCCCGGCCAGGAAATCCTTGCTGAACTTCGGCCGCTTGCCCGGCGTGATGCCAAGCAGGTCATACACCACCAGCACCTGCCCATCGCAATCCGGCCCGGCGCCGATGCCGATGACCGGGATCGCGAGCGATGCGGTCAGGCGCTTGCCGAGTGCGCGCGGCACGCCTTCCACCACGAGCAGGGAAGCGCCGGCAGCCTGCACCGCCAAGCCCTGGGCCAGGATGTGTTCGGCCGCATCAATCTCGCGGCCCTGGATGCGGAAGCCACCGAACTTGTGCACCGATTGCGGGGTGAGGCCAAGGTGGGCACAGACCGGGATGGCATGCGCGACGAGCGCACTGATCGCCTCCAGGATGTGCGGCGCGGCGCCCTCGACCTTGACCATGGCGGCCCCGGCCTCGCCCACCAGGCGGGCGCCGGCTTCCAGCGCGCGGTCGACATCGCGGTCGGCCATGAACGGAACGTCGGCCATCAGCAAGGTCGCGTCGAGTCCACGCGCCACGGCGGCCGTGTGGTAGACGATGTCGTCCAGGGTCACAGGCAGAGTGGTGCGCCGGCCTTGGATCACGTTGCCCAGCGAATCGCCGACCAGGGCCACGTCGATGCCAGCCGCTTCCAGATGGGTGGCGAAACTCGCGTCGTACGCGGTCAGCATCACGATGCGCTGCCCGGCCGCCTTCATCTCCTGCAGCAGCGGTACGGTGACAGGTTTGCGCCGGGGCGCGGAGTTGGCTTGGACGTACACGACACACCTCTTTGGTTGGCTTGACGGCATCGCCAACCGGCAAGCTCACATGATGCGTTCACTTCCGGCGAGATCAAGCGTCGCCAGCTGCTCGGCGACCGTGCGCGTCGCTGTCAGCGCCAGCGTCGGGGCAATGTCATGCAGCGGCAACAATACAAACGCGCGCTCCAGCATGCGCGGATGCGGCAAGGTCAGGTGCGCATCATGACACTGCACCCCGTCGACGTGGAGCAAATCCAGATCCAGCGTGCGCGGGCCATTGACGCGGGTGCGCTCCCGTCCAACGCGGCGCTCGAGCTCCAGCAGGCTGTCCAGCAACGCCCGCGGGCTCAATTGGGTGTCCAGGGCGACCGCGGCATTGATGAAGTCCGGCTGCGACGTATAGCCCCAAGGCGGCGTGCGGTAGACGTGCGAACGCTGCAACAGTCGCGTGTGCGGCAGCCTGGCCAAGGCGTCCATCGCGTTCAGCACCTGCTGCAAAGGGTCATCGAGGTTGCTGCCGAGGGCGACGTAGGCGAGAGTCACGCTGGGCCCGGCTTGCTGCTGCGGCGACGCCGGCGCCGCGGCCGCGGCGGACTCCCGGGCAGCGGCAAGCCGGTGTTGTCCTGCGCAGCGCCGCCGGTCGCCGTTGGCAAGGCAGCAGACAATACGTCGCGCGGCAGCTGCTGCGCGTGGGCCCACCAGCGGCCAAGCTCGGCCATGGTGGGCGACTCCCCGGCGCGCAGCAGCAGGAAATCGAAGGCAGCGCGGAACCGTGGGTGCTCCATGAGCCGCAACACGCGCTTGCGCTGAAGCTGCTCAAAGCGTGGCTGCAAGGCCCAGATCTCCTCCACCGCATAAGTGAAGCGCCGCGGCACCGCCACCCGCTGGCACTGCTCGGCGATCGTCCTGGCGGCGGCCTGCTCCCAGGCATCGCCTGGCGGCACGCCCTGGGCGACGGCAGCTTGGGCCACGTCGCGGACCTCGCCCCACAGCAGCACCGCATACAGGAACGCCGGCGTCACCGACTGATCGGCGTTCACCCGCGCATCGGTATTTCCCAAGCCGGTCTCGACCAGCGCGCGCAGCGCCTCGTCGCCGCGTGCCAGCGCCCGCGCCGTGGCCGGAAACATGAAGCGCAGCAAGCCGCATTGCTCGAGCAGGCGGAAACTCTCCAGGCCATAGCCGGAGAGGAACATCTTCACGGTTTCGTCGAACAGTCGCGCCGGCGCCGCATCGGCCAGCAGGGAACCCAGGGTCGCAAACGGCGCCATCGCCGCCTCGTCGATGCGCATGCCGAGCTTTGCCGCCAGGCGCACCGCGCGCAACATGCGCACCGGGTCTTCGTGGTAGCGGGTGGCCGGATCGCCAATCAGGCGCAGCACGCGGTCTTCGAGGTCCTGCATGCCGCCGACGTAGTCGCGCACCGAGAAATCGCTGATGTCGTAGTACATGGCATTGACCCGGAAGTCGCGGCGCACCGCGTCCTCCTCGATCGACCCCCAGATGTTGTCGCGCACCAGACGTCCATCCACCAGGCGCCGGTCACCCTCGCAGCCCTCCTCGCCCACGCCGCGGAACGTCGCCACCTCGATGATCTCGCGGCCAAACACCACATGGGCCAGGCGGAAGCGGCGACCGATCAGGCGGCAGTTGCGGAACAGCCGCTTGACCTCCTCGGGGGTGGCGCTGGTGGCGACGTCGAAATCCTTGGGCTGGCGTTCGAGCAGCAGGTCGCGCACCGCGCCGCCGACCAGGTACGCGGCGTGGCCCGATTCGTTGAGGTGGTACAGCACGCGCAGCGCAGCCTTGCTGATGTTGCGGCGTGAAATATTGTGCTGGTCGCGCGGAATGATCCGCAGCGCCGGCGTGGTGTCGGTCCCTGATTGTAGGTTCAAACGGCTGGAATCCTTGAAGGCGAAGATGCCCGGTGTCCGCACAGGCACCGAATCGGCGCGGCGCCAATACGGTGCCGACGCAGGGCATCACCCGGTGAACTGGCCTGATGCCGAGGTGTCTTCAGCATCACCGAATGCAACAATTCCGTTATACTACTGCGCCTCGCGCTACAACGCTCCCTTCGTCTAGTGGCCTAGGACACTGCCCTCTCAAGGCGGCAACACGAGTTCGAGTCTCGTAGGGAGCGCCAAGGTTTTTTTTATGACGTTCGTGGTGGTCGACAATTGCATCAAGTGCAAGTACACCGATTGTGTCGAGGTGTGCCCGGTCGACGCCTTCCACGAAGGCCCGAATTTCCTGGCGATCGATCCGGACGAATGCATCGACTGCACTCTGTGCGAGCCGGAATGTCCGGCCGCGGCGATCTTCCCGGATGACGCCGTGCCCGCAGGGCAGGAAGGTTTCATCGCGCTGAACGAAGAGCTGGCCAAGCAGTGGCCGGTGCTCACCGCACGCAAGGAACCGCCGCCCGACGCTGCAGCCTGGGACGGCAAGCCAAACAAGCTGCCTTTGCTGGAACGCTGAGCCCGGCCCCACGCCCGTCCGCGGTCCTTTGCTTGCAGTTTGACACCGGCAAGCCAGCCAGGCTCCCGATGCATATGGCGGCGACGCGGCAACCACCTTGGCTCCCTCTCCCCCGGCAAAGCCAGGGGAGAGGGGCCAAGACCGAGTGTCCGGTGTCCGGACGAAGCAGCGCGGCGCTGGGTGCTTTTTTGCGGGACCCGGCCGCGGAGCCTCAGCCGCCGAGACGCGACTTCAAGCCGTCGACGACCTGGCCCACGGCAGCGGCGCCACCCTCGGCGCGCACTTCGCTGCTGTCGCTGCCGCTGGCGGTCACTTGGATCACCACCCGGTTCGAGCCCGCCGTTGCCGCTTGCCCGGCGTCACGCTTGCCCCAATGGAACAGGCGCTTGAAGAAGCCTGGCTTCTTGGCCTGCGCATCGGCCTGGGCAAGTTTCAAGGTGTAGCTGTGCGCCTCGTCGTCGTGGCTGAGCACCTGGCCCAGATCACCGTGCTCCAGCACCCTGCCGACACGCTGGTAAGTGCTGTCCACGGTGTCCTTGAGCACGAAACCGTCGCTGACCTGACCGCTCTCGGTAGCAACGCCCTTGGCCGCGCTGTCCGGCTGGTTGGCGCCGGGCGGCGGCACGACCAAGGCGGCCGAAGTCGACGGGCGATCCAGGCTCGGCGGAATCTCCAGCGGCGATTCCTGCTTGGCGGTCTCCCAGGCCTTGCTCGAGTGAAACATGCCGCACCCGGAAACCAGCAGCATGCTGATGACAAGGGCGGACAGGGCCATGCGGGGCAAAGGTTTTTTCATGTGTGAGTTCCAGGAGAAAGGTCAGGCTACCGCCATGCCGCAGCGGGCAACGCGCCACTTGCCAAGGTGGACAAGATGTCCCGCAGGCGGTCCCGCTCGGGCCCCGCCTGCAGTTCCAGCAGCGGCAGGCGCAGCGCCGCCGAACCCAGGCCGAGCATCGACAGGCCGGCCTTCACCGCAATCGGGTTCGGCGCACAAGCCAGCGCATGCAGCAGCGGCGCGAGTGCAGCTTCCTGCTCCGCCGTCGCCACCGCATCACCGCCGATGGCTGTGTCACACCAGGTCCGAAACCGGCGCGGCAGCAGGTTCGCCACCACCGAGACGGCGCCAGCCGCGCCGGCCAGCATCGCCGTGCCCGCACTGTTGTCGTCACCGGACAGATAGACGAAATCTTCGCGCGCAAGTTCCGCCAGCGCATGGATGCGCCCGGCGCTGGCGCATGCCTCCTTGATGCCGAGGATGCGTGGATGGTCGCGCAAGGCCGCCACCGTGGCCGGCTGCAGGTCGCAGCCGGTACGGCTGGGAACGTTGTACACGATGATCGGCAAGCCGGCGTGCTCGGCGATTTCCAGGAAATGCCGACGCAAGCCATCCTGCGTGGGACGAACGTAGTAAGGCGCGACCACCAGCGCCGCGTCGGCACCCAGGGTCGCGGCCCGCCGCGTCGCCGCCAGTGCCTTGGTCGTCGCCGCGTCGCCGGTACCGGCAATGACCGGCACGCGGCCGGCGACGTGCTCCAGCGCGAAGCCAAGCAGGCGCTCGAACTCGTCGCGCTCCAGCAGGTGCGCTTCGCCGGTCGAACCGGCCACCACCAGCGCCTGGGTGCCGCCCTCCAGTTGATAGTCGAGCAGACGGCCGAACGCCGCCAGGTCGATCGCGCCATCGGCCCGGTACGGGGTGGCCAATGCACATATACTTCCGCCTATCGCCAACATGCATCTCGCCTCGGGCCAGCGGGGCATGTTACTTGCCGCCTTGCATGACGGGCAAGTAAGCTCGGCGGACCATTCATCAACCCTTCGTGCAGCGCAACCCATGTCGCCGGTAAAAACGTTGAAATCCACCTCCGTTCCTGCACGCACCATCGTCGACACGCAACTGCTGATCCACGCCCTGGGCGCGGCCTCGCGCTCGCCGCTGCTGGACTTGTCGCAGCGCATCGCCGATTCGGGCTGCAACCTCGCCGAATCGCGCGTCGCCACGATCGGCACCGAGATTTCGCTGATGCTGCTGGCCACCGGCGCCTGGGACGCCATGGCCAAGCTGGAGACCGCGCTGGACAAGCTCGGCCGCGACGACAGCCTGCACCTGGTGCACTACCGGACGGGGCCGCGCGAGGGCAGTTCGCACCAATTGCCCTACCTGGTCGAGGTGGTGGCGGCCGACCACCCCGGCATCATTGCCCGCATCGTCGAATTCTTCAGCCAGCACAACATCAGCGTCGAACAGTTGAATTCCATGCGCTACCAGGCCATGCAGACCGGCGCCGACATGTTCCAGGCGCAGTTCACCATCGGCATCCCGGCCGAGATCCACATTGCCGCCCTGCGCGACGACTTCCTGGAATTGTGCGACGGCCTCAACCTGGATGCGATCATGGATCCGGTGAAGTTCTAAAGGTGACCACGACGATGCAGTCCAGAGCCAGCACACTGGCCGGCGGGGCCCGGCAATGATCGCCATCGGCGAGCGCGTGCCGGCGCTCAGCGGCGCGACTGCCGACGGCAGCACCCTGCGCCTGTCAAGCTTCAAGGGCCAATGGGTGGTGGTGTACTTCTACCCGAAGGACAACACGCCCGGCTGCAGCAGCGAGGCCCAGGCATTCCGCGACCTGCATGAAGAATTCCTGGCGCGCCACGCGCAAATCATCGGAGTCTCCCGGGACTCGGCGAAATCGCATACCAATTTCGCCGAGAAATACGCCCTGCCGTTCCCACTGATCGTCGACAGCGACGAAACGTGGTGCCGTGCCTTCGACGTCATCCACGAGAAGATGCTGTACGGGAAGCGCCACCTGGGCATCGTGCGCAGTACCTTCCTGATCGCGCCCGGCGGCAAGCTGCACGCCGAATGGCGTGGCGTGAAGGTGCCCGGACACGCCCAGGCGGTGCTCGACGCCATCGCCGGGAAATGATGCCGCAAGCCACTCCCCAAGCCGCGGTGCAATCCACCCCGCCGGCCATATCGACCCTGCCCCGCGCGCAGGCCCGCGTGGTGCAAGACCCCAAACCATTGTTCCAGGAGCCTCGCGCATGACCGCAGGCAAGCGCATCTATGCGCTCGACACCAATGTGCTGCTGCACGATCCCACCGCGCTGTTCCACTTCGAGGAGCACGACGTTTTCATCCCGATGACCGTGCTGGAAGAGCTGGACGAGAAGAAGCAGGGCATCTCCGAGGTGGCGCGCAACGGTCGCCAGGTCAGCCGCTTCCTCAACGAACTGATCGAGCGCCACGGCGTGCATGACCTGCGCGGCGGGCTGGAACTCGACAACCCGCACGGCATCCGGCTCAAGCGTGGCAAGGAGGTCGGGCGGCTGTTCTTCCAGCAGCGCACCAGCAACAACCACGGCAAGGCCGACAACCAGATCCTGGCCGCCATCGTCGAGCTGCGCGACCAGTATCCCGAGCGCACGGTGATCCTGGTCAGCAAGGACATCAACCTGCGCATCAAGGCCGGCATTTACGGCATGGTGGCCGAGGACTACGAGAACGACCGCGCGCTGGATGATTTCTCGCTGCTGTATACGGGCGCCGCCCAATTGCCGGAAAGTTTCTGGGAGCTGCATCCGGAAGTCACCTCCTGGAGCGAGCATGGACGGACGTTCTACCGGCTCAAGCAACGCAAGGGCGAGGAATGGTTTCCCAACCAGTGCCTGTACCTGCCCGGCGACAACGAGGTCGAGCTGCGGGTGCAGCAGCTGGACGGCAAATCCGTCACCCTGGTGCTGCTGGATGACCATTCGCACACCAACCACCATGTCTGGGGCATCGGCGCGCGCAACCGCGAACAGAATTTCGCGCTCAACATGCTGATGGACCCGGAAGTCGACTTCGTCACGCTGCTCGGCAACGCCGGCACCGGCAAGACCCTGCTGGCGCTCGCCGCCGGGCTGGCGCAGGTGCTGGACCAGCAGCGCTACCGCGAGATCATCATGACCCGCGCCACGGTCTCGGTGGGTGAGGACATCGGCTTCCTGCCAGGCACGGAAGAGGAAAAGATGACGCCCTGGATGGGCGCGCTCACCGACAACCTGGAGGTGCTGACCAACCCCGAGGACGGCGGCAGCTGGGGTCGCCAGGCCACGAACGACCTGCTCGCCGCGCGCATCAAGATCCGCTCGCTCAACTTCATGCGCGGGCGCACCTTCCTCAACCGCTACCTGATCATCGACGAGGCGCAGAATCTCACGCCAAAGCAGATGAAGACCCTGGTCACGCGCGCCGGTCCGGGCACCAAGATCGTCTGCCTGGGCAATGTTGAGCAGATCGACACGCCCTACCTCACCGAGACCACCTCCGGCCTCACCTATGCGGTGGACCGCTTCAAGAGCTGGGAGCATTCCGCGCATATCACCCTGCGCCGCGGCGAGCGCTCGCGCCTGGCCGACTTCGCCGCCGAATCACTGTAGGCACGGCTGGATCGGGATCATCACCTGTCCGCAAAGAACTTCCTGTAGCGGCGGGTCAGCGAGCATAAGGACGGACTATCGCAGAATCCCATCATGGCTGTGGCGCCCACGGTCACTGGACGCGGCTGGCGCTGGCGGAGACGGTGTCGGCAACGTCCACGCCAGACAGTCGAGTAGAATGGCGGCGTTGCCATCCGCCGTGCTGCAGGCGCCCACGCCATGCTCCTCGCCCCCCGCCTCGTCCTGCTGGCCCTGCTCGCCTTCTTCGTGTTGTGCGTGCTGCTGGTGCACCTGCGCGGCCGGGTGCGGCTGAAGTTCCGGCGGCAGCTGGTCGACCACTCGGCGGTGTTCGCCCCCTACAACCTGCTGATGTACGCGTTCTCGGCGGTACCTGCGCGGCCGATCCTGGACCGGCGCGGGTTCCCGCAGCTCGACCGCATCCAGGCCAACTGGCAGACCATCCGCGACGAGGCGCTGGCGCTGTCCGACGAAGGCCGTATCCGCGCCGCGGCCAAGGGCAACGACGCCAGCTTCGCCAGCTTCTTCAAGCAGGGCTGGAAGCGCTTCTACCTCACCTGGTACGGCGAGCCGCTGCCCTCGGCGCTGGCCCTGTGCCCGAAGACCGTGGCCCTGGTGCAATCCATCCCCGGCATCAAGGCGGCCATGTTCGCCACCCTGGCGCCAAACAGCCGCCTGAACCCACATCGCGACCCGTTTGCCGGCTCGCTGCGCTACCACCTCGGCCTGATCACCCCGAACTCGCGCGACTGCGCCATCTTCGTCGACGGCGAGGAACATGCCTGGGGCGACGGCAAGGACGTGGTGTTCGACGAGACTTTCGTGCACTGGGTGGAGAACAAGACCGACCAGACCCGGGTGATCTTCTTCGCCGACGTGGAGCGCCCGCTGAAGTCGCCCCTGATGCGCGCGATCAACCATCGCGTCGGCGCGTTCATGGGCAGGATCACCGCCTCGCCAAACGACGACGACAGCGAGAGGACGGGCTTCGTCAATCGCCTGTTTGCGCTTGGCCACCGCCGCCGCGGCCAGGGCGGCAACGCGTTCAAGCGCCGGCACAAGCGCCTGTACAAGACCACCAAGTATGCCGGCATCTGCATCCTGCTGTGGGTGCTGATTGCCGCGCCCTGGCCGTTCCTGCGCTGAGGCGCGGGCAGTAAGGCCACTGCACCGCCCGTCGTTCCGGCACAGGCGCACTGCTATCCGGAACGTTTCGAAAACGCATCTGGATGCCGCCCCGAGATCGCGAAACACTTCACGTCGTCATTCCCGCGAAAGCGATCTCACTCCGTCGTCATTCCCGCGAAAGCGGGAATCCAGTGCTTTTGACTTTTCAGTCGCCATAGAGGCAAAGGCTCTGGATTCCCGCTTTCGCGGGAATGACGACGGAGTAGGTTGCAAGTGCGCGAAATCTTCCGCGTATGGGCAGGCGCCCAGGCGTCAACCGGCCAGGCGGGCAATCACCGCGTCGGCAAAGCTTGCCGTGTTGCCGCTGCCGCCGAGATCGGGGGTGATCTGCGCGCGATCGTGCTCCACCGCGGCGCGGATGGCCTGCCGCAGCCGGGTTGCCCGCTCCGCCAGGTCCAGGTGATCGAGCATGTCCGCGGCAGCCAGCAGCAGCGCGCAGGGGTTGGCGATGCCCTTGCCGGCAATGTCGGGGGCCGAGCCGTGCACGGCCTCGAAGATGGCCACCTCGGCGCCGATATTGTCGCCCGGCGCCAGGCCCAGGCCACCGACCAGGCCGGCACACAGGTCGGAGAGGATGTCGCCGAACAAATTGGTGGTGACGATCACGTCGAACTGCTGCGGATTCATCACCAGCTGCATGCAGGTGTTGTCGATGATCATCTCGTTGAATTCGATCTGCGGATACTCCTTGGCAATCCCGCGCGCGACATCCAGGAACAACCCGGAGCTGGTCTTCAGGATGTTCGCCTTGTGCACCGCGGTGACCTTGCGGCGCCCCCGCTTGCACGCCAACTCAAAGGCGTAGCGCACGACGCGGCCGCTGCCCTTGCGCGTATTGCGTACCAGGGACAGCGCCGTCTGGCCGTCTGCCGACACGGTCTGGCCCTCCGCCAGATAGGCGCCCTCGGTGTTCTCGCGCACGGTGATGATGTCGATGTCCGTGTAGCGCGACTTCGTGCCCGGCATGCTGACCACCGGGCGCACGTTGGCGTACAGGTCGAAATGCCGGCGCAGGCTCACGTTGATCGAAGTGAAGCCGCCGCCGATCGGCGTGGTCAGCGGCCCCTTCAACGCCACCTTGTGCTCGGCGATGCTGGCAAGCGTGGCTGCCGGCAAGAGCTCGCCGTGCTTGTCCAGCGCCACCATGCCCGCGTCGATGAAGTCATAGGCCAGGCCGCAGTCCAGCGCGTCGAGCACGCGCAGCGTGGCGGTCATGATCTCCGGGCCAATGCCGTCGCCCGGGATCACGGCGATGGTCTTGCTCATGGGGCTTGCTCCTTGGGTCAACCGCACGCACCGGAAATTCAGTGCGCCAAAGCCGCCCATTATCGCCGATGCATGCCTGGTCTTGCAGCCGGCATCCCGTGTCGGCCGTGAGGAAAACTGGCCGATCTCCGCTCAGGGCGGCCCAACCCGTGGGAATGGGCGATCAGACGTGATCGGCGCACTCGGGCGCCGTGGGCGCGCCGGACTCGAGCTGCTCGAGGAAATCCACGGCGCGGCGCAGGTGCGGAATGACGATCGAGCCGCCCACCACCAGGCCGATGCCGAAGACCTCGAACAATTCCTCGCGGCTGACGCCGACCTGGCGGCACTGCGCCACGTGGTAGCTGATGCAATCGTCGCAGCGCAGCACCAGGGAGGCCACCAGGCCCAGCATTTCCTTGGTCTTCTCGTCCAGGGCGCCAGGCTTGTAGGCCTGCGTGTCCAGGGCGAAGAAGCGCCGTACCAGTTGGTTGTCCTCGGCCAGGATGCGCTCGTTCATGCGCTGGCGAAACGCGGTGAACTCCGCCACCCGGTCGCTCACGCCGTCGGCTCCGCCAGCAGTTCGGCCAGGCGGCCGCTGCGGTCGGCGGCGACCAGCTCCTCATAACCGCCGACATGCGTGTCGTTGATGAAGATCTGCGGCACGGTCCGCTGCCCGCCGCTGCGCGCCAGCATGGTTTGGCGCTGCGCCATGTCGGTGTCCACCCGCACCTCGTCCCAGGCCAGGCCCTTGGCCTTCAGCAGGTTCTTGGCGGCCACGCAGTAGGGGCAACTTGCCGTGGAGTAGATCTCGATCTTGGACATGACGTGCACGCACCTGCCTCGCTTGTTGTCCCACAGATGGGGCCGCGCAGGGCCACACTCAAGACGCCACGAAGTGGAACCGAAACCAGTACAGGGGGTCAAGATGGTATGGTTTCACAGCATATGCACAAGCCTCTACGACGCGTCGGGCTGCGGCTGCCGACGGCGCTCATCTGCGCCGCGCTGAGCTTCGTGGCCGGCGCCCAACAGGACGCACGGTTGCCGGACCTGGGCAGCTCCGCGAACGCCTTGATCTCGCCGCAGGAAGCACAGGACTACGGCGCCTCCATGCTGCGGCAGATGCGCGCGCTGAACATGGTGGTCGACGACCCGTTGCTGGATGACTACATCAGCGACCTCGGCTACCGGCTGGCCGCGAACAGCGCCAAGCCAAAGGACCACTTCGCGTTCTTCGTGGTCAAGGATCCGGAAATCAACGCGTTTGCCGCGCCTGGCGGCTACATCGCCGTCAACTCCGGCCTGATGGTCATCACGCGCAACGAGAGCGAGCTGGCGGGGGTCATCGCGCACGAAATCGGCCACATCACCCAGAACCACCTGCAGCGCGCCTTCGAGGCCTCGAAGAAGGACGCGCCGCTGATGGCGCTGGTGCTGCTGGGCGCGGTCCTGGCCGGTGCCAGCAACAACAGCGGTGATGCGCCCATGGCCGTGCTGGCGGGCGGCCAGGGGCTGATTGCTCAAAGGTCGATCAACTTCACCCGCAAGGACGAGATCGAAGCCGACCGCGTCGGCATCCAGACCCTGGCCAATGCGGGCTTCGACCCGAACGCGATGGCCGACTTCTTCCAGCACATGGCCGACGTGACCAGCGCCAATGCCGGCGAGAACGAAGTCCCCTCCATGCTGCAGACCCACCCGGTGACCACGATGCGCATCAGCGACGCCAAGGCGCGCGCCGGCGCCCTGATTGCCGAGCAAAAGCTACGTCCCGACTCGACGATCGGCAACAAGCGCGAGTGGCAGGAAAACACCGCGCCCATCGCCTACGTCAAAGACGCGACCACGCTGCTGCCAGCGCACGTGACGGGCGACCCCGGCACGTACGTCTTGATGCGCGAGCGCGTGCGCGTGCTGGCTGGCAATCCAGTCACGCTGGCCACCTACTACAGTTCAAACCTGGCGGATCGCACCGCCTTCAATACGCCCGCGAACCACTACGGCTATGCGCTGGCGCTCATCCGCAGCGGCCGCGCGGCACAGGCGATCGGGCAACTGCAACCACTGCTGCAGGCGCATCCGGATAACCTGGTCCTGGATCTGGCCATGGCCGAGGCCCGCCTGCAGGCCGGCCAGCGCGCTGCAGCCCTGGCCATCTACAACAAGCTCAACGCCCGCTCGCCACGCAACCGCGCGGTGGCGTTGGCCTATGCCAACGCGCTCACCATGGCCGGCGACAAGGCCCAGGGCGCCCTGGCGGCCGGTCTGCTGCGCCCGCTGCTGGACGATGCCACCGAGCCGGAAATCTACAATGCCTACGCCCGCGCCAGTGAAAAGGCCGGCGACAGCATTCGCGCTGGCGAGGCCTTTGCTGACGCCAGTTATTACTCCGGGCGCCCCTACGACGCCATGGAGCAGCTCAAGCGCATGCTCAAGCGCGACGACCTGGACTATTACGCCCGCGCCCGCATCCAGGCCCGCATCACCGAGCTGACCCCGCTGCTGCTGGAGTTGCACAAGCGCAACGTGAAGACCGCGGACAGCCCGGACACCGGCCCCACCCAGTAGGGCATCCAACAAGGGGGGTCCGCCCACGCAAGGGCCCCTGCAGGCACAATGCCCGGACCCTTCGCTGCCGCTACGCGCACCTGGATCGCCCATGTCTGCCAGCGCCTATTCCCTGCGCGCCCAAGCCGTCGATACCGTGCTGCGCATCAAGCGGCCCGATGTGCCGCTGCCGGTGGGGCTGCGCAATACGCTGGCGGTGGTGCTGCCGCTTGCGGCGGGGCTGGCCAGCGGACACCTGCAAGCCGGGCTGGGCGTTGCCGCCGGCGCCTTGAACACGATGTTCTCGGACCAACCGGGGCCGTATCGGCAGCGCCTGCGCAATTCGTTGCTGTCCACGGCCGCGGCCGGCCTCGCCGCCCTGCTCGGCTTCCTCATCGGCGACATGTGGTTGCCGATGCTGCTGGCGGTGGCGGCATTTGGGTTCTTCGGTGGCCTGTTGGTGGTCTTCGGCACCAACACGGCCCGCGTCGGCATGACCAGCATCATCCTTTTGGTGGTGACCGCCGCCATGCCGACCGACCCCACCCAGGCGCTCGGTGGCGCCGCCTTGATTGCCTGCGGTGGCCTGCTGCTTACCGCCTTCTCGCTTGCAGCATGGCCTTTGCAGCGCTATGGACCCGAGCGCCAGGCCCTGGCCGCGGTGTTTGCCGAGCTGGCTCAACTGGCCCGGCAAACGACGGCCCAGGATGACGACGTGCCGGCGCTCAGCGATTCCATCACCACCCTGCAGCACACCCTGCTCGGCCGCCATCGCGCCCGCGGTCGGGCCATGGAGGCGTTCACCGTGCTGCTCGAGCTGGCCGAGCGCATCCGCCTGGAATTGACTGCACAGGCCAACGATGGCGAGCTGACCGCCATCGCCGCCCCGTGGCGCGAACAGGCCGCGCGGGTGCTCGACGCCGTTGCCGAGGCGCTCAAGCAGGGTGTCGCACCGGAACCGGCCACGCGGGCACTGGCCGCGCTGCAAGCCCAGGAACAGGCGCTGTTCGAACGCGCCGGCCTGGACGCCGCCACTGCGGTGCGCATGCACGCCCTCGCCGGCGAACTGGGCGCGGCGGTGCGCAACGCCAACTGGGCCGGCGGGCGCGGCGAAGTGCGCGCCCGCTCGGCCGAAATCCTGCTGCCCGAGGCTTTGCGCGGCAACGCCGGCTGGCCCACCTTGCGGGCCAACCTGACCCCGCGCTCGGTCGCCTTCCGCCACGCCGTGCGCACCGCAGCCTGCCTGGTGCTGGCCCTGGGCGCCGCGCGGCTGTGGCAACTGCCGCACGGCTACTGGCTGCCCATGACGGTCGCCATCGTGCTGCGCGCCGACTTTGCCGCCACGTTCAAATTTGGCCTGCTGCGCGTGCTCGGCACCCTCCTCGGCCTGGTGCTGACCTCCGCGCTGCTGCACCTAGTGCCGCACGACCAGTGGGCGCACCTGCTGTTGCTGGCCTCGCTGTGCCTCGCCTTCCGACTGCTTGCCGGCGCGCACTACGGCATCGCGGTGGCGGCCCTGACCGGCACGGTGGTGATCCTGCTGTCCTTCGAGGGCGTGCCGCCCGGCGACGCCGTCCTCGACCGCACGCTCAACACGACCCTGGGCTGTGCCCTGGCCTTGCTGGCCTACGCCGTCTGGCCAACCTGGGAGCGCACCCGCACGCGCGGTCGCCAGGCCGAGATGCTGGAAGCCTATGCCGGCTATCTGCGCGCCCTGGCCCGGCCCGACGAGCCCGCCGGCACCCGCCGCGAAGCGCGCACGGCCGCGCGCACCGCGCGCAGCAATGCCCAGGCTTCGATCGAGCGCATGCGCGGCGAACCGGTCACTGCACCGGGAGTGCTGCCACTCGCCGAGGCCCTGTTTGCCAACGGCAACCGCCTGGCCCGCAGCGCCATGACGCTGGAAGCGGTGTTCAGCGACTTCGCCACGCTGCCGGACGAGGCTGGCACCTGCCAGTTCGTGGACACCTTGGCCGACACCGTGCAACAGGTCGCCGCCGCGGTGCGTGAGCAGCACGGCATTGATGCACCACCCGAACTGCGGGCGCGGCAACGCGAACTGGGCCGACTCCTGCCGCAAGCCTGCACGGATGCCGCCGCCTGCGAGGCCTGGCTGCGCATCAGCGACCGTCTCGTCGACAACGTGGACACGCTGATCCACGTCGTCAATCGCCATCAGCAGGAATTGACGGCGGCTGCACCTGTCACCGCGGCGCCAGCGTGAATGCGGCAGGCAAACGCTGCTATCGTCAGGCCTCGACTACCCACGGAACCGTCATGAGCTTGTCCCATCGTCTCGCCGCGATCGCCGCGGCAATCCTCCTCGCGCTGGCGGGCATCGGCCCTGTCCTCGCTGCCGAGGTGAGCATGGCCGGTGGCGCCATCCGCTTCCACACTCCCGACCACTGGCAGGACATCATGCAGACCGAGGGCGACCCCGAAGCCCGGGTCTTCCAGGTGCCTGATCCCTCGCCTACCGGCAAGAACAACCTCGCCCGGGTCACGGTCACCGTCACCCAGGCGCCCAACGTCGCCAGCTTCAACGAGTACCGGGCAGCGGCGGAGGCCAAGGCCAAGCTGCTGCCGGGCTACCGGGCCCCCGACAGCACGCGGGCGCCAAACGAAGCCGCCTACAGCGCAAACGAGAACGGCACCGAATTCAGCTATGTCGAGCACTATTGGTTCAAGCCGGGCCACGCGATCCAGTTGCGCTGCGTACGCCCCGCACAGAGCGAGGCCGGCAGCAAGTGGACTGCCAGCTTCGACCGGGACTGCAGCGCGCTGGCCGCACAGCTCAAACCATTCGGAGCGTGAAGCCACCGCCAGCGTGACGCCCCAGGCGCCGCACGCTGGCGCGTGTATGCGCTGCCGCCCACTGCCGCGTGCAACGCGAGGGACAACCCACCGAGGCCAAACGGAGACCACCCATGCCCGCAGCTTTCGAAGCCACTTCCGCCTGGGCCGCTGCCCAGGACGCTGCCGATCCACTGGGGCCGCTGCGTGCCGAGTTCCTGATACCGGTACGCGGCAACCGCGACTGCGTGTATCTGTGCGGCAATTCGCTGGGCCTGCAGCCACGCGCGGCGCGTGCGACGGTCGAGGCCGAGCTCACGCGTTGGGCCGAGCTGGGTGTCGAGGGCCACTTCAAGGGCGACCCGGCGTGGCTGGGCTACCACGCCTCGGTGCGCGACGAGCTCGCCACGATCGTCGGCGCCCAGCCCGGCGAGGTGGTGGCCATGAACACGCTGGGCGTCAACCTGCACCTGCTATTGGCCAGTTTTTACCGGCCCACGACCGAGCGCCCGGCAATCGTGATCGAGGCTGGCGCCTTCCCCACCGATCGTTATGCCGTTGAATCGCAAATTCGCTGGCACGGATACGATCCGGCCAGCGCCTTGATCGCCATCGAAGGCGACGAGACGCACGGCACGCTGAGCATGGCAGCGATCGAACGCACGCTGGCGCAGCACGGCGCGCGCACGGCCCTCGTACTGCTGCCTGGCGTGCAATACCGCACCGGCCAGGCGTTCGACCTGGCGGCCATCACCGCACTGGCACACCGCCATGGCTGCGCGGTCGGCTTCGACCTGGCGCACGCCGTCGGCAACGTGGCCCTGGACCTGCATGGGAGCGGCGCGGATTTTGCGGTCTGGTGCAGCTACAAGTACCTGAACGCCGGCCCCGGCGCCGTGGCGGGTGCCTTCGTCCATGAGCGGCACGCGCACGCCACCGACTTGCCGCGGCTGGCCGGCTGGTGGGGCCACGACCAGGCCACGCGCTTCCTCATGCCCGACACCTTCAGTCCCATGCCCGGAGCCGAGGGTTGGCAATTATCCAACCCGCCCATCCTGTCGCTGGCCCCGCTGCGCGCCTCGCTGGCGCTCTTCCGGCGCGCCGGCATGCCTGCGCTCTGCGCCAAATCACGCCGGCTCACCGGTTACCTGGAATGGCTGGTGCAAACCCAACTCGCAGGGACGCTCGAAGTGCTGACCCCGGCCGCGCCCGCGCGGCGCGGCGCGCAGCTCTCCATCCGCGTCTCGGCCGGGCGCGAACCCGGCCGCGCCTTGTTCGAGCGCCTCTTGGCGAACGGCTTCGCCCTCGACTGGCGTGAGCCAGACGTGATCCGCGTCGCGCCCGCGCCGCTGTACAACCGCTACGCCGACTGCCTGGCCTTTACCCAGGCGGTGCGGGCATGGAGCCGCTGACGGTGCGCCCTTCATCCAGCCTTGATCTGTCTCCCACGAAACTCGCGTTTTCCGCTCCGAGGACAAGCATGAAGAACCAAGCGCCGGCCAACACCGATCTGTACCAGTTGGGTGAACTCATCGCGCCTATCCAGGTGGGCATGCTGACTACCCACGCTGCGGACGGCTCATTGGTCAGTCGCCCGCTGCAGACGCTCAAGCTCGACGACCATGGGGAACTGCTCTTCTTCACCTCCATCAAGAGCCACAAGGTCGACGAGCTGACCACCGACGCCACCGTGAACCTCGCCTACGCCGCGCCATGCGAGCAGCGCTACGTTTCAGTGCGCGGTCGCGCACGCATGGATCGCGACGAGGACACCATTGCGGAACTCTGGTCGCCGGGGCAGAGAATTTTCTTCCCCGACGGCAAGGACGACGCCAACCTCATGGTGCTGCGCATCCGCGTGCAGGACGCCAGCTATTGGGAAACAGCCGGCAACGTGGTCACCCGCGCGTTCGACTTCGCCCGCGGCATGCTGGACGAGGCGCCCAGCGACCTCGGCAAGCACGGCCACCTGCGAGGCTGATACGGAATAACCTTCCTTCGCCAGCTTGCGATCGGCAAGCCACGGCACCAAGCCGTGGGCGGGAGGGCGCTCGTCGGATCCGCCGCGCTGCCGCGGCGAGGTGTGGGCGTCCGGGCCGCCCACTCAGCCGTCGAGTTCGCGCAGGCGACCGCGCAGCAGCTCCAGGCGCGAATCACCGCTGGCGCCGGGCGAGTTGCGTGCAGCCAGGCTGGCCTCGGGAGTGCGCCCCGCGCCGGCGGTGGCGATCGCCGCGGCCGCGGCGCGGTAGGCCTCGCGGAACGGCACGCCGGCGGCGGCCTGCTCGATCGCGACGTCGGTCGCATACATGGCCGGCTCGATCGCCGAACGCATGCGCGCCTCGTTCCACTGCAGCCGCCTCAACAGGTCCGGGACGAGCGCCAGCGCCGCCAGCCCGTGCGTGACGCCGTGGAACAGCGAACCCTTGGACAACTGCAGATCCCGCTGGTAGCCGGACGGCAGCGACAACAGCTGCTCGATCTCGCAACGCGCCGCCGCCACGGTGGCATAGCTGGCACGCAGCATTTCCACCACGTCCGGGTTGCGCTTGTTCGGCATGATCGAGCTGCCGGTGGTGTATTCAGGCGGCAGATGCACGAAGCCGAACTCGGCCGTAGTGAAGAGCGACAAATCCCAGGCCAGGCGGCGCAGGTCGAGGAGCGCGCTGGCGAGCGCCTCGAGCGCGGCCATCTCGAACTTGCCGCGCGATAGCTGCGCGTACACTGGACTGATCTGCATGCGCGCAAAACCCAGCGCTTGCGTGGTGTAGTCGCGGTCGAGCGGAAGATTGACACCGTAGCCGGCCGCCGTGCCCAGCGGGTTGGCGTCGATCCACGCCGCGGTGTGCCGGGCGCGTACGGCATCGTCGACGAAACCCTCGGCAAAGCCCGCGAACCACATCGAGGTGGACGACACCACGGCCCGCTGCAGGTGCGTGTAGCCTGGCAAGGGCTGCGCGGGCTGTGCCGCCCGCTCGAGGCACACTGCCGCGATCGCACGGCAATGCTGCTGCAACGTCGCCAATCGCTCCCTCAGCCACAGGCGCGTGGCCACCAGGATCTGGTCGTTGCGACTACGCCCGGTGTGGACGCGGCGGCCGGCGTCGCCAAGGCGCTCGGTCAGGCGTGCCTCGATCGCCGAATGGCCGTCCTCGTAGCGCTCGTCGAGCACGAAGGTGCCAGCCTGGAAATCGGTGGCCAAGGCATCGAGCTCACGCACGAGCGCGTCGCGTTCGGCGCCACTGATCACGCCGATGCGGGCCAAGCCCTCCACGTGCGCCTTGCTGGCGACAATGTCGTAGGCGAAAAACTCGCGGTCGAGCAGCACATCGTTGCCGGCCAGGAATTGCATGATGCGCTCGTCGATCCGGGTATCGGCCTTTTGCCACAGGGGTTGGGTCATGGTGGTCCCATTGCGCAGTTGTAGGTAGGTGCTGGAGCCGACTTGCGGGCCGTTACGGAGCCGCTGCCGGGATATCGAGCGGGATCGCCGTATCTTCATCCAGACCCAATGCCAGGTTGATGTTCTGCATCGCCTGTGTCGCGGCGCCCTTGAGCAGGTTGTCCAGCGTCGCCACCACGACCACGCGCCGCCCATCCGGGGCCACCGCAAAGCCGCCGATCTCGGCGTATTGCCGGCCGGCAACGCGGCTCACCCATGGCGTCTCGTCGAGGACTTTGACCAGCGGCTCGCCGGCATAGGCATCGGTAAAACGCCGCATGACCTCGGCGCGCGTCAGCGGCTGCGACAGGTAGAGGTTCGCCGTCACCATCAGGCCGCGGAAGTGGGGCGCGACGTGCGGCATGAACTCCACCGGCAAGCCCAGTTGGAAGGCCGCCTCGCGCTCATGACCATGGCCCACCAGCGCATACGGAATGACGTTGTCGTGCAGCTTGGCCGGATCGTTTTTGTCCGAGGGCGTGGTCCCGGCGCCGGAATAGCCGGAGACGCCGAAGCAGACGGGCGGCGCCGCCAGCAGATCCTTGAGCGGCGCGACCGCAAGCTGCATGGCCGTCGCGTAGCAGCCGGGATTGCTGATGCGCCGCTCGCCGTGCCAGCGCTTGCGCGTCAGCTCTGGCAAGCCGTAATACCAGCGTGCATCGAAACGGTAATCGGCGGACAAGTCCACGATGATGGGATCGGCGCCAGCGGCATCGAACGCGGCGACGCAGGTCGCGGCCTGGCCGTTGGGCAAGGCCAGCACCACGATATCGGCACCAAGCGCCGGCAGCTCGGCAGGCTCGGGCGCGCTGTAGCACAGGTCGCCGTGGAAATCCGGGAGGTGGGCATCGACGCGCTGCCCGGCCAGGGCACGCGACGCCACGTACTGCAACTTCAGGCGGTGATGGCCGGCCACCAGGCGGATCAGTTCGGCGCCGGCGTAACCGCGCGCGCCGACGATGCCCACGGCAAGCTGCTGCGTGTCCGGCGTCGGCGCGTTCATCGGCTTGGCTCCTGCAGGGTTGGCGCACGCTGCGCGCAATGCGCGACGCAACGCTCGATGTCGGCAAAATCATCCATGCCGTACCAGAAGACCTTCCAGCGCGCCTGCTTGAAGCAGCCGTCGGACTCGGCATAGTAGAAATGGTTGATACGGTTGCCGTGGCTGGAGCGCCAGAACAAGCGCGGATGCTCCGCACGCATGACCTGCCACACGGCGCGACCAAGCCCTTCGCCCTGGGCGTCGTCCAGCACCGCGAACTTGTCGAGATAGGTGAGGCCACCCTCGTCGGTGAGCACCATGGCCGCACGGTAGTTCTCGCTCACGTACACGCAGCACGGCCGCGTGCGCGTGAAGTAGTCGGCGACGAGCCGGCGGCCAAAGCTCGACTCGATCAAGGCACGCAGGCGCGGCTGGTCCACGCCGTCCCAGGAATCAAAGCGCAGCACGCGCTCGCCACGCCGCACCAGGGTGCCCGAACCTTTGTGCGTGAAGAGCTCTTTGGCGAGCTCGGATGGCCGGGTGATCGACACCGACGAGGACAACGGCAGGTCCGCCAGCAGCTGCGCGATCTGCTCGATCTTCAGGCGCATGCCACCGGCAAGCCACGGCTGGGCCAGCAGCGCGGCGTACTCCGTGCTGAGATTGATTGAATCGATCACCTTGCCGTTGCCATCCAGCAGTCCGCCGGTACCGGTGAGGAAGACAATCTTGTAGGGCTGCAGCGCGCGCACCAGCTCGTTGGCGGCGAAATCCGCGTTGATGTTGAGGATCTGCCCGGATTCGGTCTCGCCGAGGCTGGCGATCACCGGGATCGAACCCGCGCGCAGGCTGGTCTCGATGGCCGCCAGGTTGATCGCGGCAACCTTGCCGACCAGGCCATAGGTGGCCGGATCGAGCTGGCTGGCGGTGAACACCCCCGAAGGCACTGAGGTGGCGCGCGT
Source organism: Rhodanobacter sp. FW510-R10 (assembly GCF_058781105.1). NCBI lineage: Bacteria > Pseudomonadati > Pseudomonadota > Gammaproteobacteria > Lysobacterales > Rhodanobacteraceae > Rhodanobacter > Rhodanobacter sp. FW510-R10. Next base: position 3,123,694 of record NZ_JBYSWL010000001.1, read on the forward strand.
GCCGGTGCCCTGCAAGGCCTCGACCAGGCGCAGGTTCTGCTTCTGGAACACGCGGCGGACAATCGCCAACGCGGGCGCCGAGGTGACCCGCAAGCCATCGACGGTGTGTTTCTCGATGCCGGCGGCGGCGAGCTCCTCGTCCAGTTGCGGACCGGCACCGTGCAGCACGATCGGCGTCAGCCCGACCTGCTGCAGGAAGGTCAAGGACGAAACCAGCGCCGGCAGGTCGTCACGCAGTACCGCGCCGCCGACCTTGACCAGGGCGAAGCGCTTGGCATCGAGCTGCGAGAAGCGCTTCAGGTACTGGTCGATCTCCTTGGCGCTGCCCATCGCCGACAGCAGGCGCACGATGGTCTGGCGCGTGCTGGGACTGCCGATCGCCGCGCGCTGCGTCTCCCGCGGCAATCCCGCGGTGACGGCCAGTGCCGCGTTGCCGTCGAGAAGCAACCCGCTCGCCTGTCCCATATCCTGCTCAAGCCTGTTCATGGTGCACGATCCGCTGAAGGGTTGACGCGTAGCGCTGCAGTTCTTCCAGCGCCACCCATTCGTCCGCGCTGTGGGCCTGCGCGATGTTGCCGGGGCCGTAGACGAGGGCGACGTAGCCGGCGGCGGAAAACAATGCCGCCTCGGTCCAGAAGTCCACTGCCGGCCCGACCGGCAGCGCCAGCTCATCGGCCAGTCGCCGGGCACGCTGGCGGTCTTCTTCCGCTTGCGTCGCGGCGCCGGCCGGCAGAGCCGGGCCGCGGAACGTGGCGACGAATTCGCGCGGCGGCGGCTGCACCAGCGTGCGGAATGTTTCCAGCAGCTGGTCCGGATCGAGATTGGGCAAGGGCCGGCAGCCGAAGCGCACTTCGGCGCTGGGAGCAATCATGTTCGCCTTGATCCCACCCTGGATGACGCCGATGTTGAAACGCAGGCCTTCGAGTTCGCCAAAGCGGTCCTGCGCGTGCGCGGCAACGAAATCCAGCGCCGCACCGCCCCAGCGCACTACCTGATGCAGCGCGCTGTCGGTTGCGCCCTGTGCACCGGAAGCATGCCCGGCGCGGCCAGCGAAGCCCAGGCGCACGGAGAGGATGCCGCGATGCGCCAACACCGCGCGCGCCTGCGTCGGCTCGGCGACGATCACCGCCCGGTAGGGGTGCTCCTCGCGCAGGAAGTTCGCGACGCAGCACGGGTCGCTGCCTTCCTCGTCACTGGAAAACAGCAAAGCCATGTCGCCATCCGTGGCCTGGGCCACCGCCAGCAAGGCCGCGGCGGCGCCCTTGATATCACACGCGCCGAGGCCAATCGCGCGATCGCCGGCAAGGCGCAGCGCATGCGGATCGGCCGTCCACGCCGGCGAATCGGGCACCGTGTCCACGTGCACGTTGAACAGCAGGCGCGGCTTGCCACGCACCGCGTGCAGGGCCACCGAGCCACCGCCGTGATCGGTCACGCGCAGCGTAAAACCGGGAAGCTGGCCGCGCAGGTAGCCGAAGATGCCGTCGGTGTCGATCGCCCGCGGCGGATTGCGCGTGTCAAAGCCGACCAAGGCGCGCAGGTGCACCAGCGTCCGCTGCAGCAACGCATCGCCCGTTTCGACGCTGCTGGCCGCTGGACGGTTCACTGGCGGTTGACCTCGGCCCACAGCGAACTGCTCATGCCGAACAGCTTGATGAAGCCCTCGGCCTCGGCCACGCCCCAGTCCGCCGCCTGCGCATACGTCGCACCGTGCGACGCAAGGATGTGCGGCGACTCGACCGCGATGGCGCCGACACTGCCGCCGTTGGTTTCCAAGGTCACCTCGCCGTCGACCTGCGACTGGCTCGAGGCGAGGAAGACCTCGAGATCGCGCTTCAGCGGATCGTGGAAGAAGCCCTCGTACACCAGCTCCACCCACTTGCGCGCCACGTGGGGCTTGAAGCGGTTCTGCTGCTTGGTGAGCACCGCCTCTTCCAGCGCGCGATGCGCAGCCAGCAGCGCGGCCAGCCCCGGCGCTTCGAAGACAATGCGGCCCTTGAGCCCGATCGTGGTATCGCCGGTATACAGCCCACGACCGACGCCGTATTGCCCGAACAAGCCGTTGAGCCGCGCCAGCAGCACATGGCCGGGCAGCCGCTCGCCGTCCAGCGTCATCGCCTCGCCGCGCTCGAAGCCCAATTTGACGCGCAACGGCATGGACGGCCATTGCGACCGCGGCTTGCACCAGCCGACCGCACCGGCGCCCGGCGCCTGCCAGCGGTCGATCTCGCCGCCAGACATGGTGATGCCAAGCAGGTTCTCGTTGATCGTGTAAGCCTGCTGTTTGCTGCGTACGCCAAAGCCGCGGGCCTCGAGATACTGCTGCTCATAGGCGCGCACCTCGGTGTGTTCCTTCTGGATCTCGCGGATCGGCGCGACGATGTCGTAGCTGCCCTGCGCCTTCACCGCCAGGTCGAAGCGCACCTGGTCGTTGCCCATGCCGGTGCAGCCGTGCGCGATCGCCCGCGTGCCAAGTTCGGCCGCGCGCGCCAGCGCGGCATCGACAATGAGGTAGCGGTCGGAGACGAGCAGCGGATACTGGCCCTGGTAGCCCTCGCCGGCCCAGACAAAGGGCTTGACGAAGCCGCTCCACAAGGACGGGCCACCATCGACCGTGACGTGGCTGGCCACGCCGAGCGCGGCGGCACGCTCTTCGATGAATGCCTTTTCCTCCGCACCGACGCCACCGGTGTCGGCAAACACGGTGTGCACGGCCCAGCCGCGTTCGCGCAGGTAAGGCACGCAAAAACTGGTGTCGAGGCCGCCGGAAAAGGCGAGGACGATATCTTTGGACATGGCGACGGATCCTGATGAGTGGCGTTGATTCAGCTGGCGGCGACCACGGTGCGCGGCTCGCAGCGCACGGGAAAATTCACCGAGTTCGCGATGAAGCAGGCGTGGTGCGCGTCGGCATGCAGGGCCTCGGCCCTGGCGACATCCTCGGCGCGGGTGACGGTCACCTGCGGATGCAGCACCACTTCGGCGAAGTGGCCGCCCTCGCCCTCCTGCAGCATTACCCCCGCGGCGGCGTCCGTGTAGGCGGTCACGACCACGCCCGCCATCGCCGCAACGTGCAGGTAGGACATCATGTGGCAGGCCGACAAGGCCGACACCAGCAGATCCTCGGGATTGTGCCGGCTCGCGTCGCCGCGGAACGCCCGGTCTGACGAACCTGCCAGGGTCGGCTTGCCGGCAATGCGGATGTCATGGTTGCGCGTGTAGCCGCGATAGCTTTGCGTGCCGGTGCCAAGGTTGCCGGTCCAGTCGACCTCGACGCCGTAGTGATGCGTGGTACCCGTCATCGTGCGCGCTCCCGTTGCGTGAATCCGTCATGGCCGACCATCGCTGCCGGCTCAGCCGCCAACCAGCGAAGCCATGACCGCCTTCTGCACGTGCAGGCGGTTCTCCGCTTCGTCGATGGCAATGCACGCGGGCGATTCCATGACCGCGTCGGTCGCCTGCACGTTGCGCCGCAACGGCAGGCAATGGCTGAACAGGCCGCGGTTGGTCAGCGCCATCTTCTGCGCGTCGACGGTGAAGTCCCGATGCGCGTCGCGGATAGGCTTCTCCTCGTCCCAGCGCCCGAAGAACGGCAGCGCACCCCAGCTCTTGGCATAGACCACGTCGGCACCGCGATAGCTTGCTTCCACATCGTGGCTGACCGTGAGCGAGCCGCCGTTCTGCTCCGCGTTCAGACGGCCGTACGCCATGAAGCGCTGATCCAGCACGTATTCCGGCGTCGGGCACAGCAAGGTGACGTCCATCCCCATCTTGGTGGCGATGAGCAAGGCGGAGTTCGCGACCGCCGTATTCAGCGGTTTGGGATGCCAGGTCCAGGTCAGCACGTATTTCTTGTGCCGCAGGTCGCCCAGATGCTCCTGCAGGGCAAGCACGTGGGCAAGCTCCTGGCAGGGGTGGGTGATCGTTTCCATGTTGATCACCGGCACCGTGGCGTAGCGGGCAAAGGCCTTGATCACGCGGTCCTCGCGATCCACTGCCCAGTCCTGGAACTTTGGAAACGCCCGGACCGCGATCAGGTCCACGTAGCGCGACAGCACCTGCGCGACCTCGGCCACATGCTCCTCGCTGTCGCCGTCCATCACCGTGCCCACTTCAAATTCGATGGGCCATGCATCCTTGCCTGGCGACAACACGATCGCGTGCCCGCCCAACTGGTAGGCACCCAACTCGAAGCTGGTCCGCGTGCGCATGGAGGGGTTGAAGAACAGCAAGGCGATCGACTTCCCCGCCAGCTGGCGACCGCCGGGCGAACGCTTGAACTCGGCGGCCTGCGCCAGCAGGGCGTCGATCTCGGCGCGGCTGTAGTCCTGGGTGGTGATGAAGTGGCGGAGGGTCATTGGGTGGTGCTCCGGAGCGGTGGCTGACCGTAAAGGCTGAAGTCACTGGATTCCCGATTTCGCGGGAATGACGGCAAGTTGGAGGTCTCGGCTTGAAACAGGTGAATGGCGTTCGCTTCGAGGAATGAAACGGCCAAAGCAAAAAACCCGGCGCGAGGGCCGGGTTTTCGTCGATACACAAACTACGCGTGCGACTGCCTACCCGGCAAGCTGCCTGCCCGGTCGGCGCGCGCGCGACGTCATGCCCGAAGCAGCACGGGCACTGGTCAGCACGGTGGCGGTGTAGACGGCTGTGGACATGGGGGGCTCCGCACGCAATACGCGCATGATGCCGACAATCCCGCCGCGACGCAACACCGCACATGCAAAAGGCAGTCCGATCACGTCGGCTCACCGCACGCGGGTCAATAGCCCCGGACGGAATCGATCCGGCCGGCTCAGTTTGCCGGCGTGACGCTGACGCGCACGCGCAGACGGTCACCAGGATCGTAGCTCAGGCGCGAGACGTAGACGTCGCCGTGATAGCGGTATTCCACGTCGTAACCGATGATCTGGCGCTGCTCGCTGACCGAGCTGACGGTGCGGCACTGCGTCTGCGTGGATTCGTACGTGCCGCCACGATTGGCCGCCCGGTTCCCCACCGCGCCACCGGCGACAGCACCCAGGACAGTTGCCGCCTTGCGCCCGTCACCCTTGCCGATCGTGTTGCCCAGCACGCCACCTACCACCGCACCCAGCACGGTGCCGGCCGTGGTGTTGCCGCCTTCCTGACGTACCACCGGCTGGTCGTAGCACTCCTGCCGCGGCACTTCGGTGCGGGTGATGCCCTGCACCGGGTCGGCACGCAGCACGTCAGCCCAGCCATAGTGGGCGTTCTCCTCGCTCGGCGGCGACGTGGCATAGCGCCCGTCCTGGGCAAGGGCGCCAGCAGACATCATTGCGAGCACCAGGGTGGAAAGCCAAAGTCTGGTCATGACGACCTCCGAGTTTCGGAGCAGCGCTTGGCTGCGTATGGCAAGCATTGCAGCAAATTCACGCTGAATACACGCTTAGAAGCGCTACCGGCCAAACGCCTTGCTTGCACCTTGTTAAGATGCTGGGCTGCCCGGGCTTACTTATTCACCCAGCCACGGATCACCCATGCCGATTTCGCTCTACAACAGCCTGACCCGCCGCATCGAGGCGTTTGCCCCTGGCGACCCCGGGCGAGTGACGATGTACCTGTGTGGGCCGACCGTCTACAACTACGTGCATATCGGCAACGCCCGCGGCCCGGTGGTGTTTGGCGTGCTGGTGCAGCTGCTGCGCCGCCATTACCCCCAGGTGGTGTACGCGCGCAACATCACCGATATCGACGACAAGATCAACGCGGCAGCTCAGCAGCAAGGCGTGCCGATCAGTGTCATCACCCAGCGTTTCACCCAGATCTACCATGAAGACATGGCCGCCTTGGACGTGGTGGCGCCGGATATCGAACCGCAGGCTACCCGGCACATCCTGCCCATCGTCGCGATGATCGAGGAGTTGCTCGAACGCGGCCATGCCTACGTAAGCGCCGGCCACGTGTTGTTTGCGGTGGCCTCGTTTGCGCAGTACGGCGCCTTGTCCGGACGTGACCCCGAAGAGCTGCTCGCCGGCTCGCGCATCGAGGTCGCCGACTACAAGCGTGATCCCGGCGACTTCGTGCTGTGGAAACCTTCGCCACCAGAGCTGCCGGGGTGGGACAGTCCCTGGGGGCGCGGACGCCCGGGCTGGCATATCGAATGCTCGGCAATGAGCGCCGCCCACCTGGGCCAGACCATCGACATCCACGCCGGCGGCATCGACTTGCTGTTCCCGCATCACGAAAACGAAATCGCACAATCGACCTGTGCCCATGGTGGCCAGCTCTTCGCCCGCTGGTGGCTGCACAACGGCATGCTGACGTTCGACGGCCGCAAGATGTCGAAGTCGCTCGGCAACGTGCTGGTGCTGCACGAACTGCTGCAGCAACACCCGGCCGAGGCCCTGCGCCTGCGGCTGCTGAGCGGTCACTACCGGCAACCCCTGGACTGGTCCGAGGCCGGCATCCGCCAGGCCACGGCCACCCTGGACGGCTGGTACCGCGTGCTGCGCGACATCCGCGACATCCACGTACCAGGGCGGGACACGCCGGTACCGGCGGGGATCGAGGCGGCGTTGTGCGACGACCTCAACACACCGCAAGCATTGGCCGAACTGGCCGAACTGGCCGACCGCGCGCGCCGCGAACGCAGCGCCGCGGCCAAGGCCGAGCTGCTCGCCGGTGGCGCGGCGCTGGGCTTGTTGCGACAGGAGCCGCAAGACTGGTTCCGGCCCGGCGAGAGCGCAGTCGACACCGCGCACGTCGAGGCGCTCCTGCGCGAGCGGCGCGAGGCACGTGAGCGTCGCGACTTCGCTCGCGCCGATGCCTTGCGCGACGAGCTCCACGCGCTGGGCGTGGTCATCGAGGACAGCGCCGCAGGCACGCGCTGGAGCATCATCAAACCTTGACGCAGCCAGCCGGCGCGGTCCCGCCCTACCCAGTTCCAGAGGGGGATAATGCACGCATGAATGCCACCATTTCTTCCAGTGCCGAAGCCGCGCAGCAGGCCATCACCGATGAATTCGCGTTCTTTGGTGATTGGACCGAGCGCTACCAATACCTGATCGACATCGGCAAGGGCCTGGCCGCGTTCCCGGACAAGTGGAAGATCGAGGAGTACCGGATCAGCGGCTGCCAATCCATGGTCTGGCTGGTGCCGAGTGGCGATGCAGCGAGGCTGCATTTCGAGGCAGCCAGCGATTCAGCGATCGTCTCCGGCCTGCTGGCCTTGATCCTGCGCGTATATTCGGACCGACCCGCGGAGGAAATCCTGGCCACCTCGCCTGAGTTCATCGCCACCATCGGCCTGGCCAAGCACTTGTCGCCGACCCGCGCCAACGGCCTGGCGGCAACCCTGGCCAGGGTGAAGGAATACGCGAGCGCCGCGCTGCGCTGACCTTCGACTGGACACCACGAGGCTGTGGGTGCCGGAGCCCGAAAAAAGACGTCAGGCGAAGCCGTGGACGATTCAGTCGCCCATCTGCTTTTGCAGATGCTCGCGACGCTCCTGGGCATCGAGCGACAGCGTGGCAATCGGCCGCGCATCGAGGCGCTCGATGCCGATTTCCTCATCGGTTTCCTCGCAGAAACCGTAGGTGCCGTCCTCGATGCGACGCAGTGCCTTGTCGATCTTGGCGATCAACTTGCGATAACGGTCGCGCGTACGCAGCTCGAGCGAGTTTTCCGTCTCGCGCGTGGCGCGCTCGGCTTCGTCGCCCACATCGCGGACTTCTTCACGCAAGTTGTCCATGGTCTGCCGCGATTCCTCCACCAGCTGCGCACGCCAGCTACGCAGCTTGTTGCGGAAATACGCGAGCTGACGCGGATTCATGTACTCCTCTTTGGCCCCGGGTACATAACCGCGCGGCAATTCAATCGTGCTGGTGGCAGGCAGGGCGTAGCGCCCATCCTCGCGGGTGACGCCATTGTCCAGGTTGGTTACCGCACTTTTATTCATCGAGTCTGAAGAATTCTTGGAATGTTTGTGGGAGACGACTGGAGCAGCCGCCTTGGGTTGTCGCGTAGTCACCATGGCCGTGGCGCTGGCAATCCGTCCCTTGAAGCTCGGCGAACCCGGCGCATTGGTGACCGCCGCCTTGCGCACCGGAATGACAGGCGCATGTGTCGGATGGGCCGACACGTGGGCTGCCCCAGCGGACGTTTTCCTGTGTCCGCCGTGCTGCGTTGCCGCTGGTGCGTGGCTACCGGCTGACTTGCCGTGTCGCGCCACTGCCAGCTTGCGTTGGTTCTTTGCCGCGCTCGGCCGCGCCGCGGTGGCCTTGCCGCGGACAGGTGTCGCTGCCGGCTTGCGCGCGGCCGCCTTGGCCGCACCCACTTTGCCGGGCTTGTGGACAGCGGCCGCCTTGGCCGCAGCCGGCGCACGCCTGCTGATCTTGGCGACTGTCGTCGGCTTGGTGACGGTCGACGTCTTTTTCACGCCGGAAGCCTTTTTCGCGCCCGATGTCGTCCCCGGCTTGGCCGACGCCACATTCCGTGCAGCCTTGGCCGGGTTACCGGCCGACTTGCGCACCGGCTTGGCCACCCGTACCGGTGAAGCCTTCGCGGCCGTTTTCTTCACTACGGCCCTTACGGCAGGTCTGGTTGCCCGGGTCGCCGTCGGCTTCTTCACCGGCTTGCCACCCTTGGCCGTCGACGCAGCCGCCGACTTGGCCCGGGCCGCCGTGCTGCCAGACCCACTGGATTTTCCTTTCGTCTGCACTTTGTCAGGGCTCAAACGACCATTGTTCTTCGCCATATCCTCATCACCATGCATTGGCCGCGGCGGTCGGGTTTTATAACCCATGTGTTCTGTACCAGCAAGCGCACATCTGGAATACTTGTGGGGATCTCCACCTGAAAACTTGCCCGGCCGGTAAACCCGTTGACACGATTGATACTGTGGATGCTGAATTTATACAAGCGCCTGCTCAGTCCGCTGCTGGGGCCACGTTGCCGCTTCCATCCTAGCTGCTCCGAGTACGCCCGGATCGCGGTGACGCGATTTGGGCCTTGGCGCGGTTCCCTGCTGGCGCTGTGGCGTGTGCTGCGCTGCCAGCCCCTGTGCGATGGCGGCAACGATCCAGTCCCCGACACCTTCCACTTTCCCTCTTGCCGCTGCCCAGGAGCATCGCCGCATGGCCACTGACTGGCTGATCAAGAACGCCGAGCTGATCAATGAAGGACGGCGTTTCCAGGCCGACCTGCGGATACACGCCGGACACATCGAAGCGATTGGCGGCGACCTCCCGGCACGCGGCGGCGAGACGGTGCTCGATGCCGGCGGCATGTGGCTGCTGCCTGGCATGATCGACGACCATGTGCACTTCCGCGAACCAGGCTTGAGCCACAAGGCCGACACCGCGCACGAGACCCGTGCCTGTGCGGCCGGCGGCATCACCTCGTACATGGACATGCCCAACACCAAGCCGCCGACCCTCGATCGTGTCACGCTCGAGGCCAAGTATGCACATGCCGCCGATGATGCGGTCGTGAACTACGCCTACCACCTGGGCATGCGCAACAACGACCTGGCCGCCGTCAGGCAAGTCGACCCGCTGGCCACGCCGGCAGTCAAGGTGTTCATGGGGGCGTCGACGGGGAACATGCTGGTGGACGATCTGGCCACGCTGGAGGCGATCTTCCGCGAATGCCCGGTGCCGATCATCACCCATTGCGAAGACACGCCGATGATCGAGGCCGCGCTGGCCGCGGCGCACCATCGCTATGGCGAGGACATCCCGGCACGCGAGCATCCGCATATCCGTTCCCGCGAGGCTTGCCTCAAGTCCACCACCCTCGCCGTGGCCCTGGCCCGCAAACACGGCGCCCGGCTGCACGTGCCGCATGTCTCCACCGCCGACGAGCTGGCCTTGTTCGAACCGGGCCCAATGGCCGGCAAGCAGATCACGGCAGAAACCTGCGTGCACTACCTGCAGTTCGACGAGCGCGATTACGGTCGGCTGGGCTTCCGCATCAAGTGCAACCCGGCCATCAAGTCCGCCACCGACCGCGAGGCGCTCGTTGCCGCGCTCGCCGACGGCCGCATCGACATCCTCGCCACCGACCATGCGCCGCATCTGCTGGAGGAAAAGGCCCAACCTTACGATGCCGCGCCTTCGGGCCTGCCGCTGGTGCAGTTCGCGCTGCAGATCGGCCTGCAGCGCGTGGCCGAAGGCAAGCTGAGCCTCGAGCGCCTGGTCGAGACGGCCTGCCATGCGCCGGCGCTGCGCTTCGACGTCAAGCGCCGCGGCTACCTGCGTGAAGGCTACGCCGCCGACCTGGTGCTCGTCGACCCGCGTCGGCCGTACACCGTGACCCGTGCGCAGGTGCTGTCCAAATGCGGCTGGTCGCCGCTCGAAGGCCAGCGCTTCGATACCTCGATCGCCAGCACCTTCGTCAACGGCGAGCGGGTCTGGGACGGCAGCCGCATCGATGAGCGGGTTCGCGGACAAAGGCTGGAATTTGCCCGCTGACGGCGCGGGAGCGGCGGCTGGGAGCTAGGCGGTGGGAAGCCGCCCGGGCGGCTTCTACCGCCCACGCTCCTGGGCCGCAGGCACGTTCTTGCGGGCATAGGCCACCGCATCGTGGGGATGCAGACTTTCACGGTGCTCCACGCGAATACGGAAATCCGCCAGTTCCGTGTCGACATCCAACGCCAGGCGAATGCGCCGCGCGGCATCTTCGCAGAACATCAGGTTCGATCCGTTCGCCAAGGCAAACGCCTGCTCGTCCTCGCGCTTGACCGCCGTCTGCACTGGCGTGCCCAGCGCCCGCTCCACCGCATCCAGCACCCGCAACAAGTGCAGTTCGCCGCCAGTCACCGGGCTCACGCACACCTGGGCGGTGCTGCGTTGCGCATGGGGCGTGGCGACGATGCCCTGCTCGCTGCCCAGCCAGGCGAGCACCGCCGCCCGGTCCAGCGGCGCGCCGGCGGCAAAATCCCGGGCAAACTGGTCCTGGATCATCTGCCGCGACAACGCAGCCGATGCCGGGCAGGTGGAGGAATACATCACCTCCGTGGTGAGCTGCACGGCAAACGCGCCATCCACCAGGCTCGCCTCAATCAACACGGGATAGGCACGCCAGCCGCTGTGCCGGCTGCGCAGGGCAGTCCGGCGCACCAGTTGTTCAAACTGCACGGTGACCCGCGCTCCGTCGGCCAGGCCGGCCTGGGACTGGATGAAGCTCTGCAGCAGCGTGCGCAGGGTCGTCGTCCCGAGTTGGGTCTCGGCCAGCGCCTGTTGCACCTGCAGATACAGGCGTGACATGTGGATGCCCCGCTGCGTCGGCTGTTGCAGGTTGACGAAGGCACCAACCCGGGCACTGGTGCGCTGCGCCTCGCCGTCGCCGGCGTCGAAGACCACCGGCACCTGGATGTCGGCCATGCCGACCCAGTCCAGCGTGCCACCGAGCTGGGTATGCACGGCAACGTCCGGCAGCAGACGCACGACATTTTCCTGTTTCAACATGCTTCCATCCCAATGACCACCACGACACCGCCCTCCCATGCGCTGAACTGGGGGCCGATCAGCCCGCCCTCAATGGTGCGCGCCATCGGGGCCCAATGCGCCAACCGCGTCGGTAGCGGCATCATCGTAGCCATGTGCATCCGGATCGGCGCGCTGCCAGGCCATCGCCGCGCGCCAGACCAGCAGGGTATCCCACAGGCCCGTCCGCGCAGGAACCACCGCCAGTGCCGCTTGACTGTCCCCCGCCGCCAGGGCGTGTGCGACCGATTGCCTGGCCTCGCGCCATTGCACCGCGCGAAACACACTGAGCGGCCCGGGCAATCCGGTGCTCTCAACCAGGCTGCGACGCAGATCCCGCAGCTGGTCCCTGACCGCCTCGACCAGCGCCGGGCCACCCTGGCGCAATTGCTCGCGGTTCAGGCCATGCTGTGCCAGGCGTGCCATGGGCAACGGCAGACAATCACGGTCCGCGTCCTCGGCCAGCCCGCGCAGCGCCTGCAGCAGATGGCTGAGCACGGCCACCCGGGTCGCGCGCTGCGCGCTCGCATGGCTGCCATACCACCACTGCGTCTCCAGCGTGGCCAGCGCGCCATGCAGCGCGCCGGCCGCCTCCAGTTGCGCGGGAAAATCCGCCGCCGTACCACGTCCCAGTTGCGCCAAGGCCGCCTGGGCCGGCGCGACCCAGGTTGACACGGCGATACCGCGCGCATGCCGGTCGGCAAACAACAACTCGGTGAGCGGGTGATGGCCGCCACTGGCCGGGGCCGCCGACAATTCCTCGACCCACCATTGCAACTTGATTGCGACCACTTGCGGCTCACGGGCACCATAGGCCGCATCGAGCATTTCCTGCTCCAGCGCCTGCAATGCATAGTGCGCGGCATACCGCGTGCGGTCGACGAAGTTCACCGCCGTACGCTGCTGCGGATGCGCCTGCAGCCACTTGTCGACGCGTCCCTGCAGCTCATCCGACCAGGCCTGCGGCTCATCGGTCATGTCGGCACCGCCTCGAGGCGTAGCCACTCGCTCAACTGTGCCGGCGAATCGCACACGACATCGGCACCCCAGCGCCGCGGGTCACCGCCATCCAGATAGCCCCAGGCGGCCGCCACGGTGGTCAGCCCGGCACGCATGCCGGCCTGGATGTCGCGCTGGTCGTCGCCGACGAAGACCGTCTCTGCGGCCGCGATGCCGGCCTGGCGGCAGGCCAGCAACACCGGCGCCGGGTCCGGCTTCTTCACCGGCAAGGTGTCGCCGGCGACCACGGCAGCCGCGCGTTCGGCCCAGCCAATGCGGCGCAGCAACTCGTGGGTGAGGAAGCCGGCCTTGTTGGTGACGATGCCCCACGCCCATCCGCGCGTTTCGATGCCTTCAAGCAACTGCTCCACGCCGGCAAAGGCGCAGGTATGCTCGGCCATGACCTCTTCGTAGATTTCCAGGTAACGCGGCAGCAGTGCCGCCAGCCCCGGCTCACCGCGAGAGGCAAAGGCGCAGCGCAGCACCGCGGTGGCGCCACGCGAAACCACGGCGCGGACCATGGCATACGGCGGTGCGGCCACGCCCTCCTCGACGCACTGGATCCCAAGTGCCGCATACAGGTCCGGCGCGCTGTCCAGCAAAGTGCCATCCAGGTCAAACAGCACGCCGCGAAACGGAGGAGACGCCACGGTCATGCTCATGCCGGCTTGCGCGCGCTGAGCAGGTAGTTGACGCCGGTGTAGCGGCTTTGCCAGGCCTTGCGCCGCCATGGGTCATAAGCCACGCCGGAAACGTCCTCGGCCTGCAGCCCTGCGGCGCGCAGGAGGCGCGCCAGCTCGGACGGTCGCAGGAACTGCGCATAGTGATGGGTGCCGCGTGGCAGCAGGCGCAGCACGTATTCAGCGCCCAGGATTGCCGCGCCGAAGGCGGCCGGCGTGCGGTTGAGCGTGGACATGAAGAGCCAGCCGCCCGGCTTGAGCAGCTTGCCCAGGTCGCGCACCAGCGCGGCGGCATCTGGCACATGTTCGACGAGTTCCATGCAGCACACCGCATCGAACGTGGCCGCTTCGGCGGCGGCCAGGTCCGCCGACGACTGCACCCGGTAATCCACCTGCAGGTTGGATTCGTGCAGGTGCAGGCGCGCCACCTCGATGACCTGGGTGGACAGGTCGATCGCGGTCACCGCGGCCCCGGCGCGCGCCAGCGCCTCACTCAGCAAGCCGCCGCCGCAGCCGACATCGGCCACGCGCGCACCGCGCAGCTCGATGCGTGCCTGGATATAGGCCAGGCGCACGGGATTGAGATCGTGCAACGGCCGCGACTCGCCGTCGGCATCCCACCAGCGCGAGGCAAGCGCATCGAAATGCGCGATTTCGCGCGAACTGACATTGGCGACCTCGGACATCGGTTCGTACTCCTCCGTGCGCGCAGTTTATCGCGTGCCTGTTGCTGTCGTTCCTGGGCGTGGACCTGGGTGTCGTCGCGGCACACCTCAGCTGGCCGCGATGCGCTCTCGCCAAGCCCTGGCCCGGGACAAGACCGCGTCCAGGTCGAAGTCCTGCAACTCACCCTGCGCGAGCCGCCGGCGACCAGCCACCCACACGTCGCTGACCTGGTGGCGGCCCGCGGCATACACCAGTTGCGAGAGCACGTGGTACAGCGGCTGTGTTTCCGGATCCGACAGACGCACGGCAGTCAGGTCCGCCTGCTTGCCGACCTCGATCGAGCCGATCTCGGTCTCCCGACCCAGTGTCTTCGCCCCGTTAAGGGTCGCTGCACGCAATGCCTGCGCCGCGTCGCACGTCGCCGCGTCGCCGGCCACCGCCTTCGCCACCAGTGCCGCCGTGCGCATTTCGCCGAACATGTCCAGGTCGTTGTTCGAAGCGCAGCCATCGGTACCCAGGGCGACGATGACACCGGCATCGTGCAGCTTCGCCCACGGACAAAAGCCCGAGGCGAGCTTCAGGTTCGATTCCACGCAGTGCACCACCGAGGTCCCGGCCGCGGCGCAGGCCACGATCTCGCCCTCGCTCAGTTGGGTCATGTGTACCGCGATCAGCCGGTCGTTGACCAGGCCAAGCTTCTGCAGGCGCTGGAATGGGCGCAGCCCACTGGCCGCCTTGCCGTCCTCAACCTCGCGCACGGTCTCGTGCAGGTGCATGTGCACCGGAATGTCGAGCTGGTCCGACAACACGCGGATGCGCTCGAAGCCGGCATCGGACACGCTGTACGGGGCATGCGGGGCAAACGCGGTGCGGATCAGTGGACTGCCGCGGAAGCTGTCGTGCACGTCGGTGGCGCGCGCGAAGTACTCGTCCTGGGTCGCCGCCCACACGGTCGGCAAGTCGATGATCGGCAGCCCGACCGTGGCGCGGAAACCCAGGCGCTGACACACCGCGCCTGTGACATCGGGAAAGAAGTACATGTCGTTGGCGCAGGTGGTGCCGCCACGCAGCATTTCCGCGACCGCGAGCTCGGTGCCGTCGCGCACGAACTCGGCGCCCATTGCCCGCGCCTCCGCCGGCCAGATGTGCTGTTGCAGCCATTCCTGCAGCGGTAGGTCGTCAGCCAGTCCGCGCAGCAGGGTCATTGCGGCGTGCGTATGGCAGTTGACCAGGCCTGGGATCAAGGCGTGATCCGGCAGTTGTACGGTCTGCCGCGGCGCGTAAGCGAGGCGTGCCGCCGCTACCGGCATGATGCCGACGATGGCCCCGGCCTGCACCGCGACGGCATGCTCCTCCAGCACCACCGCATGCGGCTCCACCGGCACCAGCCAACGCGGCTCGATCAGCAAGTCGACGGCTTGCGCCGAAGGCGGATTCATCGCGGCCCGTCCAGCGTTCCCGGCGCGGTCGAGGAGTCCGCTGTCACGACGAACAGACAGGCAAGGCAGCCTCACCAGGCATTCATTTCACCCGACTGACGTATTCGCCGGAGCGGGTGTCGACGCGGATGACCTCGTCCTGGTTGACGAACAGCGGCACGCGCACCGTCGCGCCCGTCTCCAACTTGGCCGGCTTCCCGCCGCCACCCGAGGTATCGCCACGCAGGCCCGGATCGGTCTCCACGATCTTGAGCTCGACGAAATTGGGCGGCTGCACGACGATCGGGCGCCCGTTCCACAGCGTCACCACGCAGTCCTCTTCACCCTTCAGCCACTTGGCCGCCTCGCCCGCCGCGGCCTTGTCGGCCTGGAACTGCTCGAACGTGTCCGGCTGCATGAAGTGCCAGAATTCCCCGTCGCTGTACAGGTATTGCATGTTGGTGTCGAGCACGTCCGCGCCCTCGAACGACTCGCTCGCCTTCAGAGTCTTTTCCACCGTGCGGCCGTTGAGCAGGTTGCGGATGCGGATGCGGGTAAATGCCTGACCCTTGCCGGGCTTGATGAACTCGGCCTCGACGACCGTGTACGGATCGCCATCAACGATGATCTTCACGCCGTTCTTGACGTCATTGAGACCATAGCTCGCCATACAGTAGAACTCCGGAGTAGCCGGTCGGCCCGATCCATGTGGCGGCCAATCAGCAGTTAAAATGGGGGTCGCCCGATGCAACACAAAAAGGCAGGCTGTCCATGATAACTGCTACCCCAGCGCCGCGCACCACGCCGGACAGTCCGCAGCCCTTGGCGGACTGGCGCGCGCTGTGGCGCGATGCCATCACCGATGCCCACGAGCTCCTGGCCCTGCTCGACCTGAGCCATCTGGCCGACGAGTTGCCAGCAGCCGATGCCGGCTTCCGCCTGCGCGTGCCGCGTGGCTTCGTGAAGCGCATGCGCCGCGGTGACCGGTACGACCCACTGCTGCTGCAGGTGCTGCCGCAACTGGCCGAGCTGGAGGCGGTACCTGGTTTCGTGCGCGATGCCGTGGGCGATCTCGACGCCCGTGCTGCATCCGGTGTGCTGCACAAGTACCAGGGCCGGGCCCTGCTGATCGCCAGCGGCGCCTGCGCCATCAACTGCCGCTATTGCTTCCGCCGGCATTTTCCCTATGCCGAGGAGCTGGCCGCCGCCCAGCAGTGGCGCGAGGCACTGGCCTATTTGCGCCACGAGGAGTCGATCAGTGAATTGATCCTCTCGGGCGGCGACCCGTTGGCGCTCAGCACCGCCAAGCTCGCCGAGTTGAGCGCCGGCCTGGCCGACATTGCCCATGTGCGCCGGATTCGCATCCACTCCCGACTGCCAGTGGTCCTGCCCGAGCGCATCGAGGACAGCCTGCTGGCCTGGCTCGACGACCTGCCACAACAAAAGGTGGTGGTGCTGCACGCCAACCACGCCAATGAATTCGACCACGACGTGGACGCGGCATGTGCGCGATTGCGGGCCAGCGGCGCCACCTTGCTCAACCAGTCGGTGCTGCTGCGCGGCATCAACGACGACGAGGAAGCGCTGGCGGCGCTGTCCGAGCGCATGTTTGCCGCCGGCGTGTTGCCGTATTACCTGCACCAGTTGGACCGCGTCCAGGGCACGGCCCACTTCGAGGTGAGCGACGCGCGTGCCACGGCGCTCATCGAGGCGCTGCGCGCCCGGCTGCCCGGCTACCTGGTGCCGCGACTGGTGCGCGAGGTGCCAGGGGATGCCGGCAAGCGGCCGCTGTGAGCGGGGGTCCCGGAGCCTCGGGACAGTCAGCACTGCTGGCGCACTTCGGCAAAATCCGCTACATGTGAGCACCGGTTGGCCGCTGCGCGGGCCACGCAAACGACATCGAGACTGACGGACAGCTCGCCACGGCATGAAAAACGATTACGTCATCAAGGTCCTCTTCATCGAGAACTCGGTGGAAGAGGCCGAGCAGATCATCAGCCAGCTGCGCAATTCGGGCATTGCCGTGCGTCCGGCGCGGGCAACCAACGCCGAGCAGTTGGAGGCCGCGATCAACGAGCTGGAACCGGACATCGTCATGTTCGATCCAAACGTCGCCGGCCTCAGCATCACTGACGTATTGACCACGATGGACACCTCGGGCCGCGACTATTCGCTGCTTGGCCTGATCAACAAGCTCGACAACGACATGATCACCAACCTGTTCGTGGGCGGGGCCCGTGGCGTCGCCTCGCGCAGCAGCCCGCGGCAGCTCATCTCCGTGCTTTCGCGCGAATTCGAGGCCCTGCAGACCCGGCGCAAGGTGCGCAGCCTGGAAGCATCGTTGCGCGAGTCGGAGCGGCGCTGCGACGCCCTGCTTGATTCGTCTACCGATGCCATCGCCTATGTGCACGAGGGCATGCATGTGCGGGCCAACCAGGCCTACCTGGACACCTTTGGCTATGCCAGCTTCGACGACCTGATGGGCGTGCCGGTGCTGGACATGATCGATCCCGGCCACGCCGACGAGTTCAAGGCCCTGTTGCGCGGCCATGCCCGACAGGAACGGCTGACGGCGCATACCACGCTGCATGCCCGGCGGGCCGACGGCAGCCATTTCGACGCCACGGTCGAGTTCGCGGCGGCGACATTCGAGGGCGAGCCTTGCCTGCAGATCGTCTTCCGCCAGCAGGAACTTGATCCAGCCCTGCTGCAGCAATTGCAGCACGATGCCGTCACCGGCCTGCTCAACCGCACACGCATCTTGGAGCGCATCGACGACGCCGTAGGCGCCGCGGCCAAGGGCAAGAAGGGCCAGGCTCTGTTGCTGGTGGAACCCGACAACTGGGCCTCCGCCGTGACCGGCATCGGCATGGGCAAGACTGATGAGTTGCTGGCCAGCTTTGCCGAACGCGTGCGCTCCCTGCTGGGATCCGATGACGTGGCCGGCATGCTCGGCGACCACACCGTCGGCGTTGTCCTGGATTCACGCCAGGACAACGCCATCCGGGAATGGATCGAGCAGTTGCAGAAAAGTGTCAGCAGTGAAATCTTCGACGCCGGCACGCGCTCCATCACCGTCACCACCAGCATCGGCGGCAGCCTGCTGGGTGAGAAGAACGCCAACACCGAGCTGCTGCTCAACCAGGCCAGCCAGGCTCTGCGCAACGCGCAGAACCTCGGTGGCGGCAACGTCGAGCTGCACGACCCGGCCGCGCGCGAGAAGGCCGACGACGAGCGCGACAAATACTGGCTGGCCCTGCTGCGCAAGGCGCTGGTCGACGACGGCCTGATGCTGTATCACCAGCAGACGATCAGCCTGCAGGATGTGGATGGTGATTATTCGGAGATCCTGCTGCGCATGAACGGTCCGCAGGGCACGGTGTTGCCGGGTTTCTTCATGCCGCTGGCGGAGAAGCACGGCTTGAACGCAGCGGTCGACCGCTGGGTACTGGAGCGCACCATCAACGCCTTGCGGGCGCGCGACGCGCAAGGCCAGAAGACCACCTACTTCGTCAAGCTGACGGCGACCTCGTTGGAGGATGCCTCGCTGTTGCCGTGGCTCGGCGCACAAATGCAGAAGGCGGCGCTCAAGCACGGGCGCCTGGTGCTGGAGATGACCGAAAGCAAGGTCATGACCTTGCTGCGGCCAGCCCAGCAATTCGTCAACGCCTGGAAACAACTCGGTGGGCAATTTGCCCTGGAGCAATTCGGCTCGGGGCTGAACTCGTTCCACTTGCTCAACCACATCGACGCCGACTATCTGAAGATCGACCGCAGCTACGTCGCGGACCTGCCGACGCATCCTGAGAACCAAAAGAAGATCGCCGAGATTTGCCAGCAGGCACGCGAGCTGAAGCGCATGACGATTGCCGAGTGGGTCGAAGACGCCACCAGTACCTCGCTGCTGTTTTCCTGCAATGTGGATTTCGTGCAGGGCAACTTCCTGCAGGAACCGCAGCTGCTACCGCCGCCACCCGCCTACCGCTGAGCGTCATCCGCCACGCTTTGCGTTTGTGGGAGTCCTGGCGGACCCCCACACCCGACCAAGACCTACTTCGTTGCAGCGGCGGCCTTGTGCTTGGCCTTGGCCACCGCAGCCGCGGCGACGTCTTCCTTGATACGGGCGGCTTTGCCTTCCAGGCTACGCAGGAAGTACAGCTTGGCGCCGCGCACCTTGCCGTGGCGCTTGACGGTGAGCGATTCGACGGCCGGGCTGTGGGTCTGGAACACGCGCTCCACGCCGGTGCCGTGCGACATCTTGCGCACAGTGAAGGCGGAATGCAGCCCGCGGCTACGCTTGGCGATGCACACCCCTTCGAACGCCTGTATGCGCTCGCGATTGCCTTCTGTCACTTTGACATTGACCACCACGGTGTCACCGGGGGAAAACTCCGGCAGCTCACGCTTGATCTGCTCGGCTTCGAACTGTTCGATGATCTTGTTCATGACAACCTCGGTGGTTTGATATCGGGTATTTCTTGCGTGTACTTTTGCGATCATCCTTGATCGCGAAGATCAAGAGTGGCCATCCATGGCCGCACTATTTAATTTTTCCGTCACCAACCTTCGCGTGATTCAGACGGAAAGCGGCGAGGAGGGCTTGCGACTCGGCGTCCAGGTCCTGGCCGGCCAGCAAGTCCGGACGGCGCAACCATGTCCGGCCCAGCGCCTGCTGTCGCCGCCAACGCGCAATCGCAGCATGGTCGCCCGACATCAACACCTCGGGTACCGAACCCCACGCGTCATGCACCGGCTTCGCATAATGTGGGCAATCGAGCAGCCCGTCGGAAAACGAATCCTCGCGTGCCGAACGCGCGTCATTCAACGCGCCTTCCTGCAAACGTCCTACCGCGTCGATGATCACGGCCGCTGCCAGCTCACCGCCCGAAAGGACATAATCGCCAATGGACACCTCCTCGTCCACCGCATGCGCCAGCAACCGCTCGTCGACTCCCTCGTACCGCCCGCACAACAAAGTGAGTCGCGGCAAACCAGCCAGCGCCACCACCTTGTCCTGCGTGAGCCGCGCTCCCTGCGGGCTCAGATACACCACATGCGCGGGTTCCGGCGCAACTTCACGCACTGCCGCCAGCGCCGCCCGCAACGGCTCGATCATCATCACCATGCCGGGGCCACCACCGTATGAGGTGGCATCCACCGTGCGGTGCGGGTCATGCGTATAGTCCCGCGGGTTCCAGGTGTAAACCTGCAGCAAGCCGCGCTTTTGTGCCCGACCCACCACGCCAACCGAAACACATTCCCGGACCAGTCCGGGAAACAAGGTGACCACATCGATGCGCATGATTCCGATCCCGCTGGCGCTGCGTCGTGGTGGTCAGAAATCCGGATCCCAATCCACCAGGATGCGCTGGGTGGCCAAATCCACCGACTTCACCACCGGCCCTTGCGCAAACGGAATCAGCCGTTCCCGTTCGCCGTCACGCACCACCAGTACATCGTTCGCGCCGGTGGCAAACAAGTGGCTGACCCGGCCCAATGCATGGCCTTCCAGCGTATAGACCGCCAAACCCTCCAAATCCGTCCAGTAATACTCGTTGACTGCGGCTGGCGGCAGCGCCGCCCGCGCCACGTAGATGTCCCGCCCGACCAGCGCAGCCGCCTGCTCGCGTGACCCGATGCCCGGAAACTGGGCCACCACGCCCTTGCCCTGGACGCGACCGGTGACACCGGCAATGCTGATCACCTCGCTTGGAGCTGCCTCCAGCAACCACGGCTGATACGCGAAAATGCCCAGGCGCGGCTCGGTCCACGATTCGATCTTGAGCCAGCCATGCACGCCATACAGACCGACGATGCGCCCGACCAGGACGCGCCGGTCGGCCGTCATCGCGTCAGGCGGCCGGCTGCAGCTTGGCCTGCTCCTTGACCAGTGCCGCGACCTTGTCGCTCATCTGCGCGCCCTTGGCGACCCAGGCATTGACGCGCTCGATATCGAGCTCCATGCGCCGGTCCTTGCCGGCCGCGACCGGGTTGTAATAGCCCACGTTTTCAATGTTGCGCCCGTCACGCTTGCTGCGCTGATCGGCCACGACGACGTGATAAAAAGGGCGCCCTTTGGCGCCGCTGCGCGAAAGACGAATCTTGACCATGGTTAACCACTCCAGATGTGCCGAACCGCCGGCAGGCGCGCGCTGCGCGCGCAGTAAACGCGACATTTTAGCGGGGTTCGGCGGCAATGGGAAGCTGGTCACGGCCAGGGTGGGAACATCCTAACCCGCACGTGGGCGTGGGGCATCGCCGGCTGCTGGCCGACGCGACCGCCGACACTCAGCGCATCGGCGGCAAATTGCCCATGCCGCCACCCATGCCCTTCAGAGCGCCGCGCATCTGGCGCATCAGGCCCTTGCTGCCGCCACGCGACAACTTGGACATCATCTTTGCCATCTGCTGGTATTGCTTGAGCACCCGGTTCACGTCCGCCGGCTGGGTGCCTGAACCACGCGCGACGCGGGCGCGGCGTGAGCCGTTGAGCAGGTCCGGATGGCGCCGCTCCTTTTGCGTCATCGAGCTGATGATCGCGACCATGCGGTTCATTTCGCCGTCGTTGGCCCTGGACTTGACGCTTTCGGGCAGGCTGGACATTCCTGGCAGCTTGTCGAGCAAGCCGGCCATGCCGCCCATCTTGCCCATCTGCTCCAGCTGGTCCTTCATGTCGTCGAGGTCGAAGCGCTTGCCCTTCATCACCTTCTGCGCAAGCTTCTGGGCCTTTTCCTGGTCCACCTTGCGCTCGACTTCCTCGACCAGGGACAGGACGTCACCCATGCCCAGGATGCGCTGCGCCACGCGGTCGGGATGAAATGGTTCCAGCGCGTCGGTCTTCTCGCCGGCGCCCAGGAACTTGATCGGCCGGCCGGTGACGTAACGCACCGAAAGCGCGGCACCGCCACGGGCATCGCCGTCGGTCTTGGTCAGGATGACTCCGGTGAGCGGCAGCGCCTCGGCAAACGCCTTGGCCGTCGTGGCCGCATCCTGGCCGGTCATGGCGTCGACCACGAACAAGGTCTCCACCGGGGTCAGGGCCGCGTGCAAGGCCTTGACCTCGTCCATCATGGCCACATCGACATGCAACCGGCCGGCGGTGTCGACGATCAGCACGTCGATGACCTCGCGCCGCGCCGCAGCGAGTGCCGCCTTGGCGATGGCCACCGGTTCCTCGCCTGAGGCGGACGGGAAGAATGCCACTGAAACCTGGTCGGCCAGGGTCCGCAACTGTTCGATGGCCGCCGGCCGGTAGACGTCGCAGCTGACCACCATGACCCGTTTCTTGCTGCGCTCCGTCAGCAGGCGCGCCAGCTTCGCCACCGTGGTCGTCTTGCCTGCGCCCTGCAGGCCGGCCACCAGCAGCACGGCTGGCGGCTGCTGGGCAAGGTTCAACTCCGCGTTCATCGTGCCCATGACCGCGGTCAGCTCGTCGCTGACCACCTTGACCAGGGCCTGGCCCGGGGACAGGCTCTTGGCCACTTCCTGGCCGACCGCGCGCAACTTCACGCGCTGGATCAGGGCCTGTACCACCGGCAGCGCCACGTCAGCCTCGAGCAGCGCAATGCGCACCTCGCGCAAGGCCTCGCGGATGTTTTCATCGGTCAGGCGGCCGCGGCCGCGCAGGCGGTTGACCGTGGTGGAAAGGCTTTGGCTCAGCGATTCAAACATGAGCAGGCAACGCATCGATGGCAATCACAAAATATAGCAGAGACCCTGGCGAACCCGGGCGCAATCAAAGGCTCGACGCCCCAGCGTAGCGACGGCACGACTGCACGCGGCGCAACGCGTGTGCGAAACTGACGCCATGCTCACCGACCTGCTGGCCCTGTTGGCCACCGCGCTTTACCTCGCCGCCGCGGGTGGCCTGGCGCGGCCCTTGCTCAGTGGCCGCAAGCCGCTGGACCGCCTGGCCTTGGTTCTGGCGACCCTCGCCGTAGCGTTGCATCTCGGCATCCTGCTCGGCATGCATCGCGGCGCGCTCGACCTGCACTTCTTCGCCGCGCTGTCGCTGGTGGCCTGCGTGGTGGCAGCGCTGACCCTGGTGGTCAACCTCACGCGGCCGGTGGCTGCGTTGGGGGTAATCGTGTTCCCGCTGGCTGCGCTGTTCCTGGTCCTGGACACCTTTGTCGCCCCGCCCACCGCGCCCACCCAGCTGGCCTGGCCGATCAAGCTGCACGTCACCCTGGCCTTGCTCGCATTCAGCGTGCTGTCGATCGCGGCAATCCTGGCCATCCTGCTCGCTGCCCAGGAACGCGCCTTGCGCATCCGGGATTTCGGCCAATGGCTGCGTGCCTTGCCCCCGCTGACCCAGACCGAGGCACTGATGTTCCGCTTGATCGGCGGCGGCTTCGCGCTGCTGACCGCGGCCTTGCTCAGCGGCGCGCTGTTCATCGAGAACATCCGCGCCCAGCACCTGGTGCACACCACGACGCTCTCGGTGGCTGCCTGGCTGCTGTTTGGCACGTTGTTGTATGGCCGCTGGCGCCATGGCTGGCGTGGGACGCGTGCCGTCAACCTGACCCTGGTCGGCATGGCGATCCTCGCCCTGGCGTTCTTCGGCTCCAAGTTCGTGCTGGAGCTCGTGCTGCACCGCAGCCCCTGACTGCTGGCCGGCTGCCGGCTCGGGACTGCTGCGATCCGCGACCGGTGCGGCTCAGCGGCAGGCGTCGAGAGCTTCCGCCAGGTAATCGACCGCCACGATGCGCATGCCGCCACCCGGCGCCCTCTTCGGCGCGTTCGCGCGCGGGACAATCGCCGTCTGGAAGCCATGGTGGATCGCCTCGCGCAGGCGTTCCTCGCCATTTGGGACCGGCCGAATCTCGCCGGACAGGCCGACTTCGCCAAATACGACGGTATGCTCTGGCAACGGCCGATCGCGCAGGCTGGAGTAGACCGCCAACAGGACTGGCAGGTCCGCCGCAGTCTCCTGCACGCGGATGCCACCCACGACGTTGACGAATACATCCTGGTCGTGGGCCGCCACGCCGCCATGCCGATGCAGCACCGCCAGCAGCATGCCCAACCGATTCTGGTCCAGGCCCAACGCCACGCGGCGCGGGTTGCCGAGCGATGACTGGTCGACCAGGGCCTGCACCTCCACCAACAACGGCCGCGTGCCCTCGCGGGTCACCATGATCGCGCTGCCGGCCGTGGCCTCGCCGTGGGTGGCCAGGAAGATTGCCGAGGGATTGGGCACCTCCCGCAACCCGGCGTCAGACATGGCGAACACCCCGAGCTCATTGACGGCGCCAAAGCGGTTCTTGAACGCACGCAGCACGCGGAAACGGCTGTTCGTCTCGCCCTCGAAGTTGAGCACCGCATCCACCATGTGCTCCAGCACGCGTGGACCGGCAATGCCGCCATCCTTGGTCACGTGGCCGACGAGGAACACCGAGGTGCTGGTTTCCTTCGCAAACCGCGTGAGCTTGGCGGCTGACTCGCGCACCTGGCTCACCGAGCCTGGCGCAGCCGGCAGCAGTTCGGTCCAGATGGTCTGGATCGAATCGATCACGAGCACCCTTGGCCGCACCTGCATGGCCTGTTCCAGGATCCGCTCGACACAGGTTTCCGCCAGGGCCTGTAGCGGTTCGAGCGCGATACCCAGGCGCCGCGCGCGGACCGCCACCTGGGGCAGCGACTCCTCGCCCGTGACATACACACTGGACAGCCGCGGACCGAGCTGTCCCAGCACCTGCAGCAAAAGCGTGGACTTGCCGATGCCGGGATCGCCGCCAATCAACACCACCGAGCCCTCGACCAGGCCACCGCCAAGCACGCGATCGAGTTCGCCCAGGCCGGTCGACGTGCGCTGCTCATTGGTGAGCGCCACGGCGCTCAGCGCCGTAACCCGCGCCGAGCCGGCGGCGCGGCCGGCGTAGTTCGAGCGTTGCGCGCCCACCGACGCCGCCGATGTGCCCTGCAGCACGATGGCGCTCAGCGTGTTCCACGCGCCGCAAGCGATGCATTGGCCCTGCCATTTGGCATGTTCGGCGCCGCATTCGTTGCACACATAGGCAGTCTTGGCCTTGGCCATGTAACGCTGCTCCTTCCCCGGCTCCCGGCAGCCGACGCCACATGATGCGGCCGAATGCATCCGGCACCAAGCGCCGGCCGGGGCCGGCGTCAGCCGCGCCCCTTTGACGCGGGTCGGCGGCAGACGCTTGGCTTCGTCGCGCGACGACACCATGTCACGGTGTGATGGCGCGCCACACCGCACGCCGCCGGAGATCGGCATGCCCAACACACTCACCATACCTTGCAGCCACTGCGCGGCACTCAATCGCGTTCCCGCCGAGCGCTTGAGCCAGCACCCGCTGTGCGGACGCTGCCATCAAGCGCTCTTCACCGGGGCACCGGTGAACCTGACCCCGACCAATTTCGAAGCTGTCACCGGCAAGGGCGACTTGCCCGTGCTGGTGGATTTCTGGGCGCCCTGGTGCGGGCCCTGTCTCGGCTTTGCGCCTACCTTTGCCCAGGCCGCCAATGCCCTTGAACCACGCGTGCGACTGGCCAAGCTCGACACCGAGGCCCATCCACAACTTGCGCAACGCTTCGGCATCCGCAGCATCCCAACCCTCATCATGCTGCGTCACGGACGCGAGACAGCGCGCCAATCAGGGGCGCTGAACGCGGCCCAGTTGCGGCAGTTCACCGACACCGCCCTGGCCCAAAGCTGATCAATCTCCCACACGGGACCTCAAACGCAGTTGGCCCGTACCAGGTGCTGGACGCTGAACATGTGTTGCGCGTCGGTCCAGACCTGCTCGACCGCCAAACCGGCCTTGGCCGCCAGGGTCGCGAAATCCGCCAGCGAATACTTGCAGCTGTACTCCACCTCGATCGGCTCGCCAGCGAGGAACCTGATGCGCATGCGTCCGACCTGCACGTGCTGCTCGCGCTGGCTGACCAGCTGGGTCTCGATGCGTCCAGCCATCGGGTTGTAGCGTGCACGATGGGCAAACGCGGAGAGGTCGAAATCCGTGTCCAGCTCACGGTTGAGCCGGGTCAGCATGTTCAGGGTGAATTGCGCCGTGACGCCGGCGCGGTCGTTGTACGCAGCCTCGATCACGGCCGGATCCTTCTTCAGGTCGACGCCAATCAGGATGCCGCCGCCCTCACCCATCTCCTTGCGCATCTGGCGCAGCAGATCGACCGCCTCGCGCGCGGCAAAGTTGCCGATCGTCGAACCGGGGAAATAGATCACGGTGCGCCTCGCCGCCCGCGGCGGCACCGGCATCCGCAAGGGTTTGCTGAAATCGGCGCGTAGCGGCTGGATCGGCAGCTGCGGGAACTCCGCCGCCAGCCGTTCGACACAGGCCCGCAGCGAAGCTTCGGAAATCTCCACCGGGACATAGGCCACCGGCGTCTGCAGGTGCTGCAGCAACAGGCGCGTCTTGCGGCCGCTGCCGCTGCCATATTCCACCAGGCGCACATCCGGGCCCAGCCGGTCGGCGATGTCCGCGGCGTACCTGTCCATCAGCGCCAGCTCGCAACCAGTGAGGTAGTACTCGGGCTGTTCACAGATCTGCTCGAACAGCGCCGAACCCTGGGCGTCATAGAACAGCCACGACGGCAGGCGCTTTGTTTTCAGGCTCAGGCCGTGCTGGACCAGCTGCAGCAAGCCGCTGTCCACCGTGCCGCGGGGGGGATGGGTCTCTTGTGGTAGCGCTACGTTCATCGGTCTTGTCCCAGTCGCAGCCCGGCAAACTGCCAACGGGCGTGGGGTGGAAAGAAATTGCGGTAGCTGGCTCGGACATGATCGGCCGGCGTGGCACAGGAGCCACCGCGCAGCACCCACTGCCCGCACATGAACTTGCCGTTGTATTCGCCCACCGCCCCAGGCAACGGACGAAACCCCGGATAACCAACGTAGGGTGAGCCGGTCCATTCCCAGGCGTCGCCAAACAATTGCTGCAAGCCCTCGCCGCCGGACGCGGCTTGCGGCTGGAAGCGCTGGGCGTCCTGCAGGTTGCCGGTTACCGGCATGCCTGCGGCGGCAATCTCCCATTCCGCCTCGGTCGGCAGGCGCGCGCCAGCCCAGCGTGCAAACGCCTCGGCCTCGTAATAGCTGAGGTGGCAGGCCGGCTCGCGCGGATCGAGGGCACGCTTGCCGGAGAGGGTGAACTCGCTGGCCAGGTCGTCGTGCCAGTACAGCGGGTGTTGCCAGCCTTCGCGCTGCACCGTATCCCAGCCATCGGACAGCCACACTCGCGGCTCGCGGTAACCACCGTCACGGATGAAGTCCAGGAACTCGGCATTGGTCACCAGGCGGTTGGCCAGCGCATGCGGCTGCAGCAGGCTGTGATGGCGCGGGGTTTCGTTGTCAAAAGCAAAGCCGGCGCCGCCATGCCCAATCTCGACCACGCCTTCCGGGCCGGGCAGGAAACGCAGCGGCGGCAACGCGCCGGCAGGCTGTACTGGGAGCGGTTCGCGATAGGCCGGTTGCAGCGGATTGCACCACAAGGCGTGCTTGATGTCGGTGAGCAGCAGTTCCTGGTGCTGTTGTTCGTGCTGCAGCCCGAGCTCCACCAGTGCGAGCCGTTCCGCATCGGCATCGTGCGCCAGCAGTTCGCCCACCGCATCGTCGATGCGCTCGCGAAATGCCAGCACTTCGGCAAGCGACGGCCGCGACAGCAAGCCGCGGCGGGCCCTTGCATGCATCGGCCCGACACTCTGGTAATACGAATTGAGCAGGAATGACCAGGTCGGCTGGGGCGAAGTCCAGTCCGCGTCCCGGCCGAGGACGAACTGGTCAAAGAACCAGGTCGTATGCGCCAGATGCCACTTGCCCGGACTTGCTTCGGGCATCGATTGCAGTTGCAGGTCCTCTGCGCTCAGGCCTGCGCATAAGGCGACGGTGCGCTGACGCACCCGCCGAAACTTTGCGCCTATCGCCTCGGACGACGTTGCAGCTTGGGTTGCAGGCAAGTGTGGCTCCACGGGGTCGGCAGCGGATGGTTCGCTGCGCATTGCGCTGGAACCTCCCGCGCCCGGTGATGCTTCCCAGCATGCGCCTTGCGGTGTTCAGATGACGTGATATCCATCGGCAAAAACATGCGGCGAGGACGTCGACCGCAGCCCTGCCGCCCCCGTCCACGGCCGGTGCGCGCACGAGCCGGAACCAGACATGGCAAGGCCCGGACATGCCGGGCCCTGCGCGTTGCGGGTCAAGCCGGTTGCGCCATCACCAGTCGCTGCGCAAGTACCGCGTCTGGTACGGATCGTCGTAAATCACCGTGCGCGACTCCACGACCCGGCGCGTCACCACCGGCGGCGGGTAATCGCTGCGATAGACCACGGGTGGCCCATACACTACCGGTGGCGGCGCGTAATACACCGGCGGCGGCGCCACGGCGGCATTGACCAGCCCGATCATGGCGCCGGCGACAATCGCACCAGCCACCCAGCGTCCACCATCCCAATGGCCGCCACGATGGTAGCCACCGCGGTTGTAGCCGCCATGGTTATAGTAACGCGGCTGCATATAGTGCCCGCTGTAGCCACCGCGATACGCTCCATGGCCCATGCGGCCCTGGGCAGAAGCGCCAGGGGCCACCGCCAGGGCAGCGGCCAGCGCCGCGCCCAGGGCTGCCCATTTCCACACACCCAGATGCCGCACGACGCTGCGCTCGCCCCGTGCAAGCGCAGTGTCGATATGCGTCCTGGCCAGGTTCAAACGTGAGTTCATGAGCGTCCTCCGTAGTGTGCCTGCATGCTCGGACGATGGCACTTAATGCGCACTGAAGAGTTTACCGTTTCGGACGGGCCTCGTCCCAGGGACTGGCGCCGGGCGCCGGGTCACGCTTGCGCAAGAGCCAGCAGCGATGGACGGCGGCACGCCGGGCAAAATCGACCGGGATGCTCGGCGCGGTCCAGTCCTCGATACTGAAGCGGCTCTCCAGCGCCTCGCGATCGAACTTGAAGCGGCGGAAGTTGTTGGAGAACACCACGGCGCCGCCATCATCGAGGTGTTCGGCGCAGGCCAGCAGCAATTCGACATGATCGCGCTGCACGCTGAAATCACCGGCGCGCTTGGAATTGGAGAACGTCGGCGGATCGACAAAGATCAAGCCGTAATGGCCGTGGTCGCGGCGCAGGAACTCCAGCGCATCGCGCTGCACCAGCTGGTGGCGCGGACCGGTGAAGCCGTTCAGTGCAAGGTTGCGCGAGGCCCAGTCCAGGTAGGGCGCCGAAAGGTCCACGCTGGTGGTCGCCGCTGCCCCGCCGGCGGCGGCATAGACGCTGGCAGTGGCGGTATAGGCAAACAGGTTGAGGAAGCGCACGCCCGCGGCCAGGTCGCGCAGCTTTGCGCGAACCAGGCGGTGATCCAGGAACAGGCCGGTATCGAGGTAGTCGGTGAGGTTGACCAGGAAGCGCAGGCCGCCTTCGCGCACCTCGAAGTATTCATCGCGCTGGTCGAACTTGCCGTAGCGCGCACCGCCACTGCCGCGCTCGCGCGTCTTCAGTACCACGCGCCCACGCGGCACGGCGAATACCTCCGCCGCCACACGCGCCACCTCGTGCATGCGCGTGCGCGCCAGATCTTCTGGTACGAGGGCTGGCGCCCGGTATTCCTGGATGTGCAGGTGGTCAGCGCCGTCCACGTCGGTATACACATCGATCGCTGCGGCGTATTCGGGCAGGTCCTGGTCGTAGGCGCGCCACGCATGGATGTCGTCGCGCTGCATCTGTTTGCGCAGACGCCGCAGGTTCTTTTCCAGGCGATTCTTGAGCATTGCCGCGCCGGCCGACAGGGATCGCGGTTCCTCCGGGGCCTGGTCATGCGCATGGATCGCAAAGGTGAGCAGCACGGTCTTCAGCGCGCCGTTGTACAGCACATAACGCCGCTCGGGCCGCAGCCGCAAGGCGCGGCCGAGGCCAACGTCGCCGGCGAGCACCGCTGCGTGCCAGCCGCGGAAGCGCGTGCGCAGGACCTCGCCAAGCTGCCGGTACAGCTCGGGGACCTCCGCGCGCGCGCCCAGGCGCTGGCCGTAGGGTGGATTGGTGATCAGCAGGCCCGTTGCGCTGCCGGGCGGCGGCGCAGCGTGCACGACCTCCTGACGTTGCAAGGTCAAGAACCCCGCCACGCCGGCGACCTGCGCGTTGCGTTTGGCAGCCTGGATCATGTGCGGGTCGCTGTCGCTGCCGAAAAATGCGCTGCGCAACGTCCGCAGGCCTAGTTCGGCACGCTGCCTGGCTTCATCCAACAGGCCGTCCCACAGCATCTGGTCATGCTGCCGCCAGCCAAGGAAGCCGAAATAGCTGCGCTGCAGGCCCGGCGCCACGTCGGCGGCCAGCAGCGCGCCTTCGATCAGCAGGGTGCCGGAGCCACACATGGGATCGAACAGGCTGCCGCCCGCCACATAGACTTCCGGCCAGCGTGCGCGCAGCAGCATGGCTGCCGCCAGGTTTTCCTTGAGCGGTGCCTCACCTTGCGTCTTGCGCCAGCCGCGCCGGTGCAGTGGCGTACCAGCCAGGTCCAGCGACACCGTGGCGCGATCGCGGCGCAGGTGCAGGTTGATGCGCAGATCCGGCTCATCAACCTCGACGTCGGGCCGTGCGCCAAGGTTGCGCGAAAACTGGTCGACCACAGCATCCTTGACCCGGCGCGCGATGAACTGGCTGTGCGTCAGCTTGCTTTGGCTGGTATCAGCATCCACGGCCAGCGTGTCGCTGGCTTGCAGGTGAGCCTCCCAGTCGATCGACTGGATGCCGCGATACAGCGCCTCGTCGTCGGCCGCGTCGAATTCGGCCAACGGAAGCAGGATACGGCTGGCCAGCCGCGACCACAGGCAGGCGCGGTATGCGGTTTGCAGCGGGCCGGAAAAATGCACCCCGGCCAGTCCCTCGTGCGCGCCGTCTGCGCCGAGCGCCGCCAGCTCGTCACGCAGCAGATATTCCAGGCCTTTGGGGCAGGTGGCGTAATAATCGCTCATGCCGAGTTCGACACCTGGTCGAGCAGCAGCTGGAACTGCACCGCGATGACCCCCACGCTTGCTCCCAGCCGATGGTTGTCGTCGACCAGCAGCAGGGGCAGGCGCCAGCGGGCTGCAAACTCACGCGTTGCGGCGACCGGGCAAACCTCATCGCGCCAGCCGTGTACCAGCATCGTCGGCACGCCGCGGCGCGCCGCCAGCGCGCGCGCATAGCCGGGTATGGCTGCCGGCGTGGCCAGCAACAGCAAACCGGCAACCGGCACGTCCAGCGAAACGAGGGCCGACACGAACGCGCCCATGCTCGAACCCACCAGCACCGGCGGCGCGTCCAGGGCCTCGATCGTGGCCCGCAGGCGCGCAATCCGCGGCGCCACCGAGCCCAGGTGGCCGCGCGCATCGTCGTCACGGTAATCGGGGCGTTGCGTGACCCAGCCGCGCTCCTGCGCCAGGGCGGCCAGCGCGCTGACCTTGGTTGCCTGCGGGCTGGAACCGGAACCGTGGGAAAGGACGACCTGGGGTCGCATCATGCTGACCATCGCTGCTGGCCGGGCGGGATGCGCATGGTAACAGGCCACATTCCGCTGCCCGCCGCCACGTGCCAAACTCCACGCCATGTCGAAGTTGCATATCCGCAAGCGGCCGTTGCCTTACGTGGCCTCGTTGCCCGAACGTCCGACCACGGACGTACGGCTCGTCGTCGTGCATTGCACCGAGCTGCCCGATCTGCAAACCGCGCGCAGCTACGGCGAGCGCATCGTGCACCCCAGTGGCACCGGTAACAGCGGCCACTACTACGTCGATCGCGACGGCAGCGTGGAGGCCTACGTGCCCGGCACCCGCAGCGCCAACCATGTGGTCGGCCACAACGCGGATTCAATCGGCATCGAGCTGGTGAACCTGGGCCGTTTTCCGCAGTGGTGGGACTCGCGCCACCAGGCGATGACCGAACCCTATCCGGCCGCCCAAATCGCCGCGCTGCGCCAGCTGCTGCTCGAGCTGCGCGCGCAGTTCCCGCAGCTGCGCGACATTGCCGGCCACGCAGAGCTGGACATGCGCCTCGTGCCCGCCACCGATGATGCGAGCCGCAGCGTACGCCGCAAGCTCGATCCCGGTCCCATGTTCCCCTGGCACGAGGTGCTGGACGACTGCGGCCTGGTGCGCCTGCCTGCTGCCTAGAGGCGTGGGCGGCGTGTCAGCGGCCGCCAGCCGCCGAACACGCGGTGCCAGAGACCCCAGGCGCGCCGGGCACCAGCACGCAGGCATAGATATCCGTACGGTTGTCGAGATCGTGGCCGTTCGCCAGCGTCATCAAGGCCACGAAGTTCCGGCCCATCGCCGCCAGCCCTTGGTACTCGCCGACAAAGAAGCCGGCGTTGAAGGGGATGGTGCGAAAATCAAATGGCGCGGTCGTCACCGACGCCGGCGCCGCCCAGGTCCGGCCCTGATCCGCCGACCAACTGAGCCAGTAATGCGTCAGCAATCCCGGGGCACTGGTGTGGCCAGTGGCAAAGGCGTACCAGCCGACCGCCACTTCGCCACGCTCGTTGACTGCCACGCCGGGGATGAACTGCTGGGTGCACGCTGCCAGCGCGATCGCCGCAGGCTTGCTCCAGGTGCGGCCCCCGTCGCTGGAGCTGGACAATGCGACTTGTTGAGTCTGCCCCTGGGTGAAGCGCGCATCGCTCCACACCGCGTAAAGGCGGTTGCTGCCCGGCCGCGGGTCGACCGCAATGGCAGTGAACGAATCGCCGGTACGCACCTTTGTGCCCAGCCGCGGGTCGACGACCGCAACGACCTCGGAGGTACCCAGCGTCCACGGCTTGGACCAGGTCGACCCGCCATCGGTGGAGCGCATGAGCGCAATCCGGTCGTGCCGCGGATGCACCTCCCCGCCGCCGGTCTTGAGCTCGTTGAACACGTTCAAGAGGTCGCCGTTCGGCAGCACCACGATCTGGTTGGCCGAGGTCTGCATGCCGACCGGGGTCTCATAGAGCGCCTGCGGCGTACTCCAGCTCTTGCCGCTGTCCATGGTGCGGCTGAACATGACCGAGCCGTGCACGGCCGTGGCCGGCGCGGTGCGCTGCCTCGCCCATACCAGATAAGCGGTATGTGCGCGCCGCGGGTCGGGCGTGACGACCGGTCGTGAGCCATCGTTCACCTCGCGGTCGTGCTGGCGGATGACGGTGACCGGGTGGCCCCAGGTCCGCCCGCCATCGGTCGAGGTCGCGACCAGTTGCGCCTCGTCTGCGTTCGAGGCGTTCCACGACACGGCGGCAAAGTACGCCGTGCCGTCCGGGCCAAAAGCCACCCAAGGATCGCTGGCCTTCTCCAAATCGCCGCCGCTGACGCGGTCACCCCCAGCACAGCGTGAGAATCGCGGCTGCGCCTCGAGCCCGGCCACCTGCCAGCTGCGGCCGGCATCGGCCGAGGTGGCGGCCAACACGCCATTGGCGCCATCGTTCGGAAAACGGTCTTCGTGATAGACCGCCACGAGACGCTCCGGATGGCGTGGATCGACCGCCACGTAAGGCTCGCTCTCGGCGTTGACGTAAGCCGCGGTGATCGGGAAGTCCGGCCCATTGCAATCGGCGCGGAACGGTGACGCGGCAGACACCCGGACCAGGGCATGAGTGTCAGGCGGCTCCCCCGCCTGCGCCATGGCGGATCCGCCACCGGCAACGCCAACGGCGATCGCTGCCAGCCATGCAGCGAGCCCACTGCCACCCCATACCGATTTCGACCGCATCACTGCCCCCTCGTCTGGTGTCGATCGCGCAGCCGACGCTAGAGCGCGCGCCAGCCGATGTAAAGCCCCTCCTCCAACCCAGCCGACAGCGGCGCCCCGGAGGCCAAGGCGAAGCGCCCTATAATGGCCGTCCAGTTCAAGCCGAGCACACCGCATGCCCCAGGACCACGTTGCCGAATTGATCGACCTGCTGCGGCTCGAGCGCCTGGAAGACAACCTGTTCCGCGGCCAGAGCCGCGACATCGGCACACGCTTCGTCTTCGGCGGGCAAGTGCTGGGCCAGGCACTCGCGGCCGCGCAACAGACGGTCGACAGCTCGCGTGAAGCCCATTCCCTGCATGCCTACTTCCTGCGTGCCGGCGACATCGAGGCGCCGATCGTATACAGCGTGGAGCGCGCGCGCGATGGCGGTTCGTTCTCCTCGCGGCGCGTCGTCGCCATCCAGCACGGCCAGCCGATCCTGACTGGCTCGGTGTCGTTCCAGCGGCCGGAAACCGGCGTCGAGCACCAGACCTCGATGCCCGAAGTGCCGGCGCCAGAAGACGTCGAGCCCATGCAGCCGTGGCCGGCCGAGGAGCTGCACCGGCTGCCGGTGAAGCTGCAACGCTGGCTGGGTATCGATGGCCCATTTGAATTCCGCGAGATCTGGCCGCGCGATGAGCGGCGGCCAACCAAGCGTCCACCCTTCCAGCACATCTGGTTCAAGCTGGTCAACCCGATCGGCGACGCGCCGGACGTGCACCGCGTGCTGCTGGCCTACGCGTCGGATTTCCACTTGATCGGCACGGCCACGCTGCCGCACGGAATCTCCTACCTGACCGACCATGTGCAAATGGCGAGCTTGGACCACGCCCTGTGGTTTCATCGACCGTTCCGGATCGACGAATGGCTGCTGTATTCCTTCGACAGCCCCACTGCGCAGGGTGGTCGGGGCCTGGCCCGCGGCCAGATCTTCAGCCGCGATGGCCTGTTGGTGGCGTCTGCTGCGCAGGAAGGCCTGATACGGGTCCACCAGATCTGAGTCCAGGGTGCAGTTTCACCGCGACCAGCTAGACTGGCTCCATGCGCAAACTCTATACATCCCCCCGCCAGGCCAACATTGACCGCGTGGTTGCCTTGATGGACGCGCGCGGCATCGTCACCAGGGTCACCAACCGCTCGCGTTACGACCACACGACGTGGAAGCGCTACAGCTACGTGGGCCGCTTCGAGCGTCGGACTGAATGGCCAGAGGTGTGGATCGTGCACGCCGACGACTACAAGGCCGCCCACCTTGCGTTCAGGGAACTGGGGCTCGAGCCGTTCATCGCGCGCGCACCGGAACTGGAGCAGCTGCGCGTCGCTACGCCTGAAAGCCGACGCTCGCGCGCCGTTGCCCGCGCCCGGCACATCGCCCTGGTCGCGGTGTTGGCCATGTGCGCCATGCTGATGCTGCGCTACCTGCAGGTGTTCTGAGTATCGGACGGCCACGACCGGGCCGTCCAGGCCGCAATCAGCATAGAATCGGGGCATGCGCTCCGAACATGTCCGCGTATTTCAGACCCTGCCGCATCCTTGCGGCTACTACGCGGAGCGCACAGCGCAAAACCTGGTCATCGACCCCTCCGCGCCGGACCTGCGCCAGCTGTACGGGCCGGCGTTGGAGCGCGGGTTCCGCCGCGCCGGTGGGCACCTGTACCTGCCGCATTGTGCGCATTGCCACGCCTGCACCCCATGCCGCGTCGACGTGGCCGGCTTTGGGCCTGATCGCGCACAAAAGCGCTGCCTGCGGCGCAATGCCGATCTCAGCGTCAGTGCCAAGGCCCCCGGCTACACAGAGGAACGCCACCGGTTGTACGCGACCTACCTGCGCGCACGCCACGCCGGCGGCGGCATGGACGAGGCCGAGCCCAGCGACTTCGACCGCTTCCTCAATGCGTCCTGGAGCCCGACCCTGTTCCTGGAGTTCCGGCTGCAGACGCGATTGGTCGGCGTCGCGGTCACCGACGCCTGCGCGGACAGCCTGTCGGCGGTCTACACCTTCTTCGATCCAGAGCTCGGCACACGGAGTCTTGGCACCTTTGCGATCCTGCAACAAGTGCAACTCGCGCGCCGGCACAAGCTGCGGTGGCTGTACCTCGGCTTCTGGATCGACGGCCACCCGAAGATGGACTACAAGCGCCGTTTCCGGCCACTGCAAATACGCACGGCGCAAGGCTGGCAGGTCATGCCATCGGCGGGCATCTCGACCAGCTGAGCCTGCAACGCGCCTGGCGGTTTCGTTTCCGGGCAATTCCAGCCGTCAGCCGGCAAGCGTGCCGCCTCAGCCGTTGTTGGCTGCAGCCACGATGGCTTGTGGCCGGCGCGCACCGGCAAAGCGCCGCGACCAATAGCTCTCGTGCAGGCTCGAAACCTCAACCGACTTGCCATTGGTCGGCGCATGGATGAAGCGGCCGTCGGAGAGGTAAATGCCGACATGCGAGATGCGGCGCTTGCCCGAGGTGTGGAAAAACACCAGGTCACCGGTCTTCAAACGCCCGCGGCTGACCTTGAGCCCAGCGAGGAATTGCGAAGCGGCGTTCGCCGGCAGGCGCATGCCAATGGCGTGGGCAAACACGTAGCGGACGAAGCCGCTGCAATCGAAGCCGGTGGACGGGGTGTTGCCGCCGGATGCGTACGGAATGTCACGCAGGCTCATTGCCAAATCCACCAGCGCATCGCGCAAGCCGGCCACGGTGTCGGCCGTGTCATCGGCCAAGGATTGCGCCGCGAGCTCCCGGCTGGCCTTGGCGTCATCCGGCGCCACGAAACCCCGCGCGTGGCGATAGGCCGCGCTCAGTTCGGATACTGGCGACGCGGGCGGTTGCAGAGACACGGCCGCGGACGCCGCGGCCGGATCCTGCCCCCAATTCAAGGGCGACTGCGCCAGCAACGGCACGCTGAAGACGCCACCAGTGGCAGCCACCATCCGGGCCTCGCCGGGAGCCCTCGGTCCCAGGGCAAGGCCGGGAGCTGCGGATGCCGCGGACAAATGGCGGATGTCCAATACATCCGTCGGCTGCCCCCAATTCAGCGGGGACCGCGCGAGCAGTGGCACGCTGAACACGCTGGCGGCGGCATGACCTGCCCGAGCCTTGTGTATTGCATGTGCCTTGGTAGCGGCATGTGCCTGGAGCGAGCCCGCGGCAAACAACAACACGATTGCAACGGTCGATCGCCTGGTCAGCATGCGCCGGGGCCCTTTGAACTGGGGTGGAAGGGTGCCCGCATCAGCGATGGGCGCCCGTGAAGGGTATGGAAGTTAGCAAACCGATCCGGTCGACACGTTCAATTGAAGTTAAATGTACCCCGTCGTTTTCCGCTGCCTCGGCCTGAAAGAATCGGCGTAAGTCCCTGACCTGCGGCACAAACGCCTTTTTATCCACACTGTCGCCGTGAATCACTTTTCCGGCCAGTAGTAGGCGTCGGGATAGGGTCGCGCCCCAAAAATCGCCGTGCCAATGCGTACCTCGGTCGCGCCCTCGGCGATGGCCAGAGGAAAATCGCCGCTCATGCCCATCGACAGGCACGGCAGCTCATGTCCGCGCGCCGCGGCTTGGTCGCGCAGCTCACGCAGCAGGCGGAAACAGCCGCGCACGGCCCCGGCGGCGGGGGAATTGATCGCCAGCGTCATGAGTCCACGTACGCGCAGCGTATCGTAGGTCCGCAGGGCGTCGAGGAAGGCCGGCAGCTGCCCGGGCGGCAAGCCGTATTTGCTCGGCTCCGTCGAGGTCTTCACCTGCACCAACACGTCAATGCGGCGGCCCTCCAGGCGCAGCCGGCGGTCCAGCGCGGCCGCCAGCTCAGGCCGGTCCAGGGATTGCACCTCGCTGGCCACGCGGGCAATGTCCTTGGCCTTGTTCGTCTGCAAATGCCCAATCATCACCCATTCAATCCCGCTGTCGGCAAGCTCTCTGGACTTGTCGCGGATTTCCTGCACCTTGTTCTCGCCAAAGCGGCGCAGGCCCAGGGCCAGCGCAGCGCGGACCACGCTCGACCCAAAGGTCTTGCTCACCGGGAGAATGTTGACCTCTGCCGGATCGCGGCCGACGGCGTGGCAGGCGTCGTCGACCCGCCGCCGCACCTGTGCCCAGTTTGCCGCCAGATGGCTGGCCGCCACCGCATCGCGGTCGGGTTCGGGGTCGGCCATCAATGGCTCCCCGCGCCCTGCGCGTGATGCGCGGCGATGACCGCGGCGACCACCATGCTGATCTTCTTGCCGGTTGGGACATGCAGGAATTCATTCGGCCCATGGGCATTGGAGTGCGGGCCCAGCACGCCCGTGATCAGGAATTGCGCGGCCGGGAATTTTTCCCCGAGCATGCCCATGAAGGGGATACTGCCGCCCTCGCCCATGTAGGCGGCCGGCGCCCCAAAGTAGCGCTGCGAGGCCGCATCGACGGCGCTGGCGAGCCACGGCGAAAGCGCCGGGGCATTCCACCCAGCACCGCTGTCGGCGACGGTGAAGCTGACCCGGGCGCCATACGGCGGATCCTTCTCGAGCACCTGCTTGACCAAGGCGACTGCCGCACCGGCGTCCAGCGTGGGCGGTAGGCGCAGGCTGAGCTTCACCGAGGTGGATGGCCGCAGGACATTGCCGGCGTCTGCGAGCGCGGGGATGCCGGCGACGCCGGTAATCGCCAGCTGCGGCCGCCAGGTGCGGTTGAGCACCAGCTCGGTCAAATCGTCGGTCACTGGCTGCATGCTGCCGGCCCACGGAAACTTGGCGTGCACGTCGGCACCCAGCACCTGCGCTGCATGCCGCGCCTGTTCGAGGCGCTGGGCAGGGATCGACGCATGGAGCTCCGGCAGGCGAATCTCTCCGGTGGCGGGATCTTCCAGGCGGGACAAGAGTTCACGCAGGATGCGGAAACTGTCCGGCACCACGCCCGAGGCGTCCCCCGAATGCACACCCTCCTCCAGCACCTGTACCGTGAGCGTGCCCCCGCTGAGTCCACGCAGCGACGTCGTCAGCCACAGCTGGTCATAGTTGCCGCAGCCCGAATCCAGGCACACCACCAGCGATGGACGGCCAATGCGTGGCGCCAGCCGGTCCACGTAGTACGGCAGGTCGATGCTCCCTGATTCCTCGCAGGCCTCGATCAGGATCACACAGCGCGCATGCGGGATGCCCTGCTCATGCAAGGCCAGCAAGGCGCTCACGGCGCCAAAGATGGCGTAGCCGTCATCGGCGCCACCGCGGCCATACAGGCGGCCACCTTCGATCACCGGCGTCCACGGGCCCAGGCCCTCGCGCCAGCCGGTCATCTCTGGCTGCTTGTCCAGGTGCCCGTAGAGCATCACCGTGTCGTCGCCGACACCCGGCACTTCCATGTAGATGAGTGGCGTGCGTCCCTCGGCCTGCACCACCTCGAGGCTCGCCCCGGGCAGGCCGGCGAGTTTCCCGCGTGCCCAGCCCGCCAGCAGCTCAAGCGCAGCGTGCATATATCCGTGCGCCTGCCATTGCGCATCGAACATGGGCGACTTGTTCGGGATACGGATGTATTCGATCAGCCGCGGCACCACCTCCTGGTCCCACAAATCGTCGACGAACCGGGACAGGCGGTGGCTATCCATGACGCGCTCCATGATGGCAAGGCCTGCATTGTACTAGTCCATCGGGCAGCGGCCGGGCCACGGCGCAGCGGCCGTGCAGTAAACTCTGCGCCCTTCCACCGCCGGGCCGGCCGTGCATTGGTCGCTGCACCGATGTGGCCATCCCTGACATTCCCTCCCCACTGCGCCCCGCCCATGATCCTGCCGCGTTACCACATTGCCGCATCCACCATTCCGGGCGCCGGCCAGGGCCTGTTCGTCGACGAGCCGGTCGCGCCCGGCGAGATCGTCACCGCGCCGGATGCGATCACGGAGACCTACTCGTTTGCCGACTTGCTGGCCACGCCTGAGCTCAACGTGCAGCTGCGCGCGAGCGCACGCTGGTTCGGCGACCGCTACACCTTATCCCCGGACTGGCCCGACGAGTGCTACATCAACCACAGCTTCGCCCCAAGTGGGCTGTGGCACCTGGGTTTCGTGTTCGCCACGGCGGCGCTGCCCGCCGGCAGCGAAGTCACCGTGGACTACCGGCACTTGCTGGCTCCCGGCCAAACCGAGGAATTTGCCGACAGCGTCACCGGAAAAACGATCGTCGGCTACGCCTGGCGCGAGAGCATCACCCGCAGCACACAGGTCCTGGCCGGACTGCTGCGCCAGGGTGAGGGCTGACCCCACCCCGCGTCCGGTCGCTATTTGCCCACGGGCGGCAACGTATCGTCAGGCATCGCCGGTGCCGGCCATTCCTCGCGCGCCACCACGGCCAGCGCAAACATGCGCGCAATATGCGTCCAGCCGATCAGCAGCACCACCACCTGCGCCAGCAGTACGGCCAGCGCAAACTCGAACAGATTGCCACGCGGCAAATATCCTCTGAGCACGGCAAACAGCCAAGCCAACGCGTAGCCGACGAGGCTGACGGCAAGGAAGTGCGCCAGCGTCGCCAGCGGCCGCCGCCAGAGTAATCGACCGCCGCGTCCCAGTGCACGCGATGCCGAGCTCAGGCTGCCATCGGCCATGAACACCGCGCGTGCGCCTTCCAGTACCACCTGGGCCAGGAGACACAAGACCAGGATCACGGCGACGGCCGCGGCAAACGCATGCGCCGCCGTGGATTCCAGCAGCACTTTCTGCGCCACCTCCCGGGAGAGCGCCAGCGCGCCCAGACCCAGCGCGGCCACCACGCCATAGACCAGGAGCGACCACAACATCAAGCGGAACAGGCGCGGGTACCCAGTGACCCCGTCGCGCAACAACCGGGCAAACCCGGGACTGCCGCGCGACAGCGCGCTGCCCACTGCCATGGCGTTGAGCAGCGGATTCAGCAGCACGCTCAGCGCGATCCCAAGCAGACCGCTTGCGAACAACATGCCGGAATCCGGTGCCAGTGCATCGATGGTATCGGTCAGCGCCAGGCCATCGAGGCCGCTGGCCCAGGCCCGGGCGTGCACCGAATGGCCCAATAGTTCATCCAGCCGGCGCCACAGCGGCAAACTGGCAATCGACGTCGGCAACCACCAGGCCACCACCCAGAACAGCAGCAGGCGCCATTGCGTTGCCGCCCGCACTGCATGCAGGAACGCGCGGTGATCGAACCAGGGCCTGCGTGCGCCATCCATCAAAAAGTCCCCAGCAGGGCGTAGGCCGCCTGCAGCAGGGCCGCGGCGTCGGCGCTCCAGCGCCGCGCAGGGGCGCCATCGGCGTGCACTGCATAGCCGTCGTTGAGCTTGTTTGCATCGAGCAGGATGGCACGCTCAGGATCGAGTTCGGCCGCCACCACCTTGCTCGGCGCGACGAACTCGAAGCGCGCCCAGCGCCGGGCGTCATGCCAGCGCACATCACGCTGGCTGCCATCGGCAAAGTGCACGCGCAGCAGCTGCGGCACGGCGGCGCCATCGCGCTGCACGGTCACGGTACTGCGCCATTCCGGCACATGGTCGCTGCCGGGCTGCGTACCAGCCTGGCTGGCCGCTGCCGGCCCCGCGTCCTGCCCCGGCGCGACGAACACGCGCTTGCCGTCGCGCACGAAGCTGCCGACCGGCGGCGACGCCAACTGTGCGGTGATTGCCGCCACCCTGTCATCGATGAAGGCGGTGCCATAGACGTAGTGGTCGAAGACGTCGTCGACCGCCTGCGTATCGCCGGTGCCGGTGGCGAGCGCTGCGCGCAGGTCGGCTGCCGAGGGATGGCGGAAGCGCCAGCGCCGGTA
This sequence comes from Rhodanobacter sp. FW510-R10, assembly GCF_058781105.1. Classification (NCBI taxonomy): domain Bacteria; kingdom Pseudomonadati; phylum Pseudomonadota; class Gammaproteobacteria; order Lysobacterales; family Rhodanobacteraceae; genus Rhodanobacter; species Rhodanobacter sp. FW510-R10. Next base: position 3,165,368 of record NZ_JBYSWL010000001.1, read on the forward strand.
ATACTCACGCATACCGCGCTCCATTGCCGCGCGGCCGACGCGTTGTTCCAGGTCGTGCATAGCCGTGGCCGTACGCGAATACACGGTGCCGTAGCTGCGGCTGGACAGGCGCTCCCAGCTGTTCCGGCCGAGCGGATCCGCCGGCTGCCGCAACTCGGCGCGCCAGCGTCTGGCCACGAAAGCGCCGATCGCCGGATCGATGCCAAGCTGGCGCAGCCAGGCCGGCGCGGGATGCAGCTGCTCATCGCGGCCCTGCAGCATGCGGGCATCCCAGTAGGCATTCATGCCCTCGTCCAGGAACGGCTCCTCGAACTCGTTGGAAGCCAGGATGCCGTGGAAGTAGCCGTGGCCAAACTCGTGGATATTGACCGCGTCGAGGTGATATTGCGCCGCCGTGCGCGGCTTCACGTGGCGATAGCCCGCCACGGTGAAGAACGTCGGGTATTCCATGCCGCTGGCTGCGGCCGCACGATAGGGCGGCACGACCACGGTTACCGTCCGGTAGGGGTACGGACCGAGCGATTCGGAGAAGTAATCCAGCGCCGCGGTGGTGGCCTCGAGCGAGGGTTGCGCGCTGGCCGCGTAGTCCTCCGGATACAGCACGCGCACCGCCACCTTCGGGCTGCCGGCGCCTTGCCAGTTGCCTTCCAGGACGTGATAGCCCTTGGCGGCTACCCAGGCGAAGTCGTGCACGTCGCCCTGCACGAAGTGGTACGTGGCTTTGCCTCCGGCGCGGCGCGGCTCCCCCTGCTGCTCGCCCGTGGCGCCGACGGTGTAGCCATCGGGCACGGTCAGCTCGACGTCATACAGGCCGAAGTCGGCGTAGAACTCGCTGTGTAGGTGATAGGCATGCGCGTTCCAGCGCGGCCCGGTGGCGCCGCGCTCCCCAGGCAGTTCCAGCACGCCGATCTTCGGGAACCACTGCGCCACGAAGTTGAAATCACCTTGCCAGCCGCTGCGGTCCAGCACCCGCGGCAACTGGCTGGTGAAGTCGAGATCGAGCGCCACGGTCGCGCCGGCGGCCAGCGGCTCGGCCAGGTCGACGCGCAGCACGGTCTGGTCGGTGGCCGGGCCGCCGTCCGGGTGTACGAACTCCGAGCGCAGTGGTTTGCCGTGCTGGGTGATCCGGCCAAGGTCGATCCAACCCCACTCGCCGGGCTTGGGTAACGGCGCGGCGTCCTGCCCAGCCAGCACCTGGCGCTCGCTGAACCAGATGCTGCCGGTGTTCTGGAACGCATTCAGGTACAGGTGGAAGTACACCCGGTCGACCGGCCGATCGCTGCGGTTGCGCCAGGTCAGGTGCTCGGTCCCGCTCACCCGGTGGCGCACCGCATCGAGCTCGGCGGCGATGCGGTAACTCACCACGCGATCGGACAACGTGGGTTCGTCGCCCCGGCGCTCGCCACCCCAAGCCCCTGGCGCGCTGGGTTCGGTCGGCGCGCTGGCGTTCGCGCCGGCCAGCGGGATGTCCGCATAGATGGCGCTGGGCGCAATCGGACGAATCTCGACCTGGCTGGTGTAGCGCGGGGTGGGAATCGGCGCCTGGCTTTGCGCCATGGCCACGCCGATGCATGCGGCGATCGCACAGCCTGCAGCCAAACCTGCCGCGAGCAGTCGCCGCGGCCGCCAAAGGACGGCGGCCATGCGTACCATCACGGCGCGGTGCGGGTCGCCGTCCAGATTCACGTCGCCATGGGGGTCACCGTGCATGGGCCAGATGATACACACCCGCGCCGCCCGCCTCCGCGCACCGTCCGCACGATCAATACACGTCGCGGCGGTAGCGCCCCTCGCTGCGCAACTGCCCCAGGCGCTCGGTACCCAGCGCCTGGCGCAAGACCTGGTCCACCGCCGGAGCCATGCCGGTGGCACTGCCGCACACGTAAATGGCCGCCCCGTCGTCTACCCAGCGAATCACATCGGCGGTCACCTCGCCCAGCACATGCTGCACGTAGCGGCGCTCGGGCTGATCGCGCGACCAGGCAAAATCGGCGCGTTCAAGTTTGCCCTCGGCCTGCCACTCGCGCAGCTCATCGCCGTAGTAGGCATCCCGCGCGGCCTGGCGCTCGCCAAAGATCAGCCAGTTGCGCCCCAAGCCACGTGCCAAGCGCGCCTTCAGCAAGGCCCGCAGCGCGGCCATGCCGGTGCCATTGCCAATCAGGACCAGCGGGCAATCCACTTCGGGGACATGGAAATTCGTATTGTCACGAATGCGCGCGGCAATCCTGGTGCCTACTTCGGCCACTTCGGTCAGCCAGCGCGAACCCAGGCCCAACTCGCCATCGGGCCCGCGCATTTGCCGCACGAGCAGGAAAGCTGCGCCGTCCTCCGGCACGGAGGCGATTGAATAGGCCCGGTGCGGCAGGCGCTGCACCATGGCCGCCACGCCGTCGGCGTCCATACCTGCCACCTCGTGCGCCCGCGGCAGGCGCGAGCGCGCCAGCAGTTCGCGCAGGCTGAGCCGTTCGCGTCCAGCCTTGACCATCGCGGCCCCGTCCAGCTCCTGCCGCTCCAGCCAGGCGGTGACGGCCGCTGGCGCCTGGCAAGGGCCAATCTCGATCACGTCACCCGCCTCCCACCACAGCTTGCCTTGCGTCGGCCGCAAGGCGAGGTGGAAGCATGGGGCACCCAAACTGCCCGGATTCACCAGCCGCCGCTCCACCAGTTCCCAGCTCTGGTAGCGTGGCGCCTGCCAATCGGGCTGGTCGGGATCGCCGCCGAGGGCCGCGAGCTGGTACTGCCACTGGCGCAAGGCCGCCTCGTCCTCGCTGTCGACTTCAATCAGGTCAAACAAGGCGTGGGCACCGCTGGCCTGCAGCCAATGCTCGAGCTTGTGCCCGAAGCCGCAGAAGTCGTCATAGTCACGGTCGCCCAGGGCGAGGATGCCGTATTTCAGGCCAGACAAATCGGCCGCCTCGGTCATGTGCTGGTCGAAAAACGCCAGCGCGTCGTCGGGCGCGTCGCCATCGCCCGTGGTGCTGACCACGAACAACATGCGCCCCGCACCGCGCAAATCCTCAGGCTGCAGGCTGCCCAGGCTGCGCGCCTCCGAGGCCAGGCCTGAGCGCCGCAGTTGCTGGGCGGTCTGCCCCGCCAGCTGTTCGGCAAAGCCGGTCTGGCTGGCAAACGCCACGGGCAGGACGGCGACAGGCGCGGCTGCGGCCGGCGCCGGGGTCGCCTTACTTTCAGCGGCGGCCGGGGTCGCGACCGCGGCAGCCTGGTCGAATTGCAGCAGCGGGACGTTCGATGGCGAAGCGGGGGACAAGCGCAGGCACCGCTGCCACGCGGCAATGCCGAACCAGGCCAGCACGGCCGCGAGCGCCACCAGGATCACCGCACCGGCAGGCAGGTATGCGAGGCCGGCGCGCGGTGCCAGCAGGGCGCCGACCGTACCGAGGGCCAGGCCAAACGCCAAGGCGCCCAGCCAGCGTGCCAGCCCGCCGGAGGCGCAGGCCTGCTGCTGCGGCACGGACTCGAGGGAATGCTGCATGGACGCTCGCGACTCGATTACGCGCTGGACATGCCGTTTCGCCATGCCAGCCTCAATGACCACGCGCCCGCCGGGGCGCGACTGCCATATATTAGACTGCAAACGGGAATGAGTCACAATTAACGATACGCACGGCAGCATCGTCCCTGCTCACGTCTGTACAGCAAGGGGACAAGCTCCGGCACACCGGGAAGTGGCCATTGGGACGTCCAGCCATCCGTCCACACGCGGTTGACAAAGATCAAAATGCTCGGCGACTATCAACAGCCATCGATCACCTTGGGGATCCCAATGAAACGCACATTCGCTTCCCGCCTGGACGGGAGACGCTTCCGCGCAGCCATCGCCGCCATCGGACTCATGGTGGCCATGCCGGCCATCGCGCAGACCGCGATGCCGCTCGTCGTACCCATGAGCAACACCGAACAGGTCAATCCGCAACTGCCACCGATCCTGCCGCTGCGCGACCGCGCCAAGGTGGTCAACGGGATCCTGGCCGAGCGCCTGGACACGGTGGTGCCGAAACTGATGCGCGACAACCACGCCAGCATGTGGATCGTGATGGCGCGCGAATATTTCGAGGAACCGGTGATCGCCACCATGCTCAACGCCGAGAGCCTGCACGCCCGGCGACGCACGATCCTGGTGTTCTACAACCCTGGCGACAACAAGCCAATCGAGCGGCTGACGGTCAGTCGCTATGGTCTGGGCGGCTTGTTCAAGGCGGCCTGGGATCCGGACAAGCAGCCTGACCAGTGGAAGGCGGTGGCGGATATCGTCGCGGCGCGTGATCCGGCCAACATCGCCATCAACACCTCGGACATGTTCGCCTTTGCCGACGGCATGACGCTCAGCCAGTACAAGGAAATGATGGCCGCGCTGCCCGAGAAGTACCGCTCGCGCGTCGTCTCCGGCGAGCCGCTGGCCATTGGCTGGCTGGAAACCCGCACCCCCACCGAGCTCAAGCTCTACCCTGGCATCGTGCGCATCGCCCACGCGCTGATCGCGGAGGCGTTCTCGCGCAAGGTGATCACCCCGGGCAAGACCACGACCGATGACGTGGTCTGGTACTACCGCCAGCGCATGGCCGACTTGGGCATCGCCACCTGGTTCCAGCCGTCGATCGGGATCCAGCGCAAAGGGGCCAAGGGCATCCTGGAAGGCGATACCGTAATCGAGCCGGGCGATCTGCTATGGACCGACTTCGGCATCACCTACCTGCGCCTCAACACCGACACCCAGCACCATGCCTACGTGCTGAAGCCGGGCGAGAAGGACGCCCCGGCCGGGCTCAAGGCCGGCCTGAAGGCGGTCAACGGCGTGCAGGACGCACTGTTGTCCTCGTTCAAAGCCAATGCCAGCGGCAACTCGATCCTCGCGGCCGCACTCAAGAAGGCCAAGGACAATGGGCTTGAGCCGTCGATTTACTCGCATCCGCTCGGCTTCCACGGCCATGCGGCTGGATCGTCGATCGGCATGTGGGACAACCAGAAGGGCGATGCCCATGGCGAGTATCCGGTGCATGCCGACACCACCTGGTCAATCGAGCTGATGGCCTACAAGAACGTCCCCGAGTGGGACAACCAAAGGGTCGAGTTCCGCCAGGAAGAGGACGCGTATTTCGACGGCAAGCAGGTCACCTTCCTGGATGGACGGCAGACCCATCTCACCCTGATTCCCTCCAACTGACCAGTCAATCAACCACCAGAGGCTGAACGACCATGCGCAAGACACTCCTCGCGATGGCAACTGCGGGCCTGGCCTTGCTGGCCACCTCGGCAGTCGCCGAAAACTTTCGCGTCACCATCCCCGCCAACGCGGCCAAGGGCCCGTTCGACGGCCGCGTCATCCTGATCCTCACTCCCGACGGCAGCACCGAGCCACGCCGGCAGGTGCAGCCAGGGGTCAAAGCTGCGCAGGTCTTCGGCGTCACGGTCGATGGGCTCAAGGCCGGGCAAAGTGCCGTCATTGACACCGGCGTGTTCGGCTATCCCAAGGTAGACCTGAAACACGTGCCGGCCGGACGCTATTACGTGCAGGCCATGCTGCACCGCTATGACACGTTCCACCTGGGCAACGGCAAGACCGTGAAGCTGCCAGCCGCACGCGGCGCCGGCCAGAACTGGCGGCTGGAGCCGGGCAACCTCGTCAGCACGCCCAAGCAGATCGACTTCGATCCAGCCAAGGCTGGCGAGATCAATGTCACCCTGGACAAGGTCAACCCCCCGATCACCCCGGTGGCGGACACCAAGTACATCCGCCACTTCAAGTTCCGCAGCGAGAAGCTCTCCAAGTTCTGGGGCCGCGACATGTACATCACCGGCCACGTGCTGGTGCCCAAGGGCTTCGACGAGCACCCGAACGCGCGCTACCCGCTGATGATCAACCATGGGCACTTCCCGATGACGGTGGCCAACTTCCGCACTACGCCACCGGACCCGGACCTGAAGTGCGAATACAGCGAGCGCTTCGACCTGCCGTGCTACAACCGCGACGAGCAGGAGGAGGCATACAAGAACTACCAGAAGTGGATTTCCGATGACCTGCCGCGCTACCTGGTGGTGGAGATTGACCACTCCAATCCGTACTACGACGATTCCTATGCGGTGAACTCGGAAAACCTCGGGCCATACGGTGACGCCATCACCTACGAATTCATCCCCGCGCTGGAGAAGAAATTCCGCGGTCTCGGCCAAGGCTGGGCGCGCTTCCTGTACGGTGGCTCCACCGGCGGCTGGGAAGCGCTCGGGGTGCAGATCAAGTATCCGACCGAGTACAACGGCGCCTTTGCCGCCTGCCCGGACCCGATCGACTTCCGCAAGTTCGAGCTGACCAATATCTATACCGACAAGAACCTGTACTACAACATCGGTACGTTCACCAACATCCAGCGCCCGGCGCACCGCAACTACCTGGGCGAAGTGCAGTACATGACGCAGGATGAAAACCACCTGGAGCTCGTGCTCGGCGACAAGAACCGCTCGGGCGGCCAATGGGACGTCTGGGATGCGGTGTACTCGCCCATGGGCCCGGACGGCTATGTGAAATCGCTGTGGGACAAACGCACTGGCGCCATCGACCCAAGCGTCGCCAACTATTGGCGTGAGAACTACGACCTGCGCCACATCCTGGAGCGCGACTGGCAGAAGCTGGCGCCGAACCTGCAGGGCAAGATCCACATCTACGTCGGCGACATGGACAACTACTATCTGAACGACGCCGTCTACCTCATGGAGGATTTCCTGAAGACGGCCAAGCCAGCCTACCAGGGCGAGGTGGACTACGGGGACCGTGCCGAACATTGCTGGAATGGCGACCATGCCAATCCCAACGCGATTTCCCGTCTGCGCTACAACACCATGTACCTGCCGAAGATCCTGAAGCTGATCGAGAAGAACGCCCCCAAGGGCGCCGACCTGACCAGTTGGCGGTATTGAGCCGATCGTTGTTCCGGACCGCCGCGGTTTCACCGCGGCGGATCCCGGAGGGTGCAAGACGCGCAGAACGCAGGTCTGGGACAGGCGGCGCGAGTCGTCGAATGTCCCTGAACCGCAATGCAGCTTGACCCCGCCTGCATTGCCGGGCAACCTGCGAGACAGGTCGTCACGCGGAGCAAGCCCATGAAACCTTTCTCCTGGCTCGCGCTGGTCGCTGCCGGCGTACTCGCGTCCGGTTCCGCCCTGGCGGCCACCGACAGCCCGGTCGGCAAGTGGAAGACGATCGACGACGCCACCCACCAGGCCAAGTCGATCGTGGAGATCACGGAGCAGAATGGCCAGCTCGAAGGCAAGATCCTCGAATTGCTGAACCGCACGCCCGAGGACATCGCCCGCGATGGCGAACATCCGGTGTGTGCCAAGTGCAAGGATGCGCGCAAGGGGCAGCCACTGGTGGGCATGGTCATCATGAGCGGTGTCGCCCAGGACGGTGACCATTGGGATGGTGGCCGCATCCTCGACCCCAAGAATGGCAAGACCTACAAGGTGAGCCTCAAGGTGGTCAACGGTGGTCAGAGCCTCGAAGTGCACGGCTATATCGGCTTCAGCCTGCTTGGCCGCACGCAGACCTGGCAGCGCGTGGAGTAACTGTAAAAAGGGCCAGGACAAGTCGAGCAGCAACTTGACTTGCCCCGTCCCCTTTTTGGCCCCTTTACAGCGCATGGCATAATCGCAGGTCGCCAAAACCTGCGGTCTGCCATGCGTCGCCTACTCGTTACCCACGCCCTGCCCTATGCCAACGGCCCGCTGCACCTGGGCCACATGCTGGGCTACATCCAGACCGACATCTGGGCGCGCGCGCAACGCATGCTGGGCAACGAGGTGCACTTCGTCGCCGCCGACGATGCCCATGGCACGCCAATCATGCTGGCCGCCGAGAAGGCCGGGATGACGCCCGAAGCGTTCATCGCCGGCATCCGCAGGGGCCACGAAGCCGATTTCACGGACTTCCATTTCAGCTACGACCAGTACCACACCACCCATTCGCCGGAAAACCGCGAGCTGGCCGAGCTGATCTATACGCGGCTGCGCGACCGCGGCCTCATCGCCAGGCGCAGCATCCAGCAGCTCTACGATCCGGAAAAGCAGATGTTCCTGCCGGATCGCTACATCAAGGGCACCTGCCCGAACTGCGGCGCGCCCGACCAGTACGGCGACAACTGCGAGCAGTGCGGCGCCACCTATGCGCCCACCGACCTGGTCGAGCCGCGCTCGGTGATGTCCGGCGCCACGCCCGTGCTGCGCGATTCTGAGCACTATTTCTTCGAGCTCGGCAAGTCCGAGCAATTGCTGCGTGACTGGTTTGCCGGCAAGTACACGGCCGGCCAGCCAGTGATGCACGCCAGCGTGGCGGCCAAGCTCAAGGAATGGCTGGACGGCGGCCTCAAGGACTGGGACATTTCGCGCGACGCGCCCTACTTCGGCTTCCCCATCCCCGACGCACCGGGCAAATTCTTCTACGTCTGGCTGGATGCGCCAATCGGCTACCTCGCCAGCTTCAAGGCGCTGTGCGACAAGACCGGGCTGAAGTTCGAGGACTTCCTCGGCACGGCCAGCACGGCCGAGATGCACCACTTCATCGGCAAGGACATCATCAACTTCCACGGCCTGTTCTGGCCGGCCATGCTGCATGGCGCGGACATGCGCGTGCCCACGGCGCTGCACGTCAATGGCTACCTCACCGTCAATGGCGCGAAGATGTCCAAGTCGCGCGGCACCTTCATCCAGGCGCGCACTTATCTCGACGCCGGCATCGACCCGGAATTCCTGCGTTACTACTTCGCCAGCATGCTCAGTGCCGCGCCGGTCGACGTGGACCTCGACTTGAAGGCGTTCGAGGAGCGCATCAACTCGCACCTGGTCGGCAAGTGGGTGAACATCGCCAGCCGCACCGCGGGCTTCGCGCGCAGGCATTTCGGCGGCACGCTGGCCGACCACTTCGACGCCGCCGAGACCACGCTTTGGCAGAGCCTGCTTGGGCACGACGCAGGGATCGAGCAGCTGTATACGGACGGCGACTTCGCCGAAGTCGCCCGCCGCTTCGTGCTCATGGCCGACGAGGTCAACGCCTATATTGCTGCCAAGGCACCGTGGATACTGGCCAAGGACCCGGCACGCAGCGATGAGCTCCGGCAGGTGTGCACGCTGGCGTTGAGCGCATTCCGCCTGCTGGCCGGATTGTTGAAACCGATCCTGCCAGCCAGCGTCGCCGCCGCCGAGCGGTTCCTGGCCGCGCCGATCGGGGATTTCGACGACGCGCGCCGTGCGCTGTTCGGCCACACCGTGGGCGAGTTCAAGCCGCTCATGGCGCGCGTGGACCCCAAGCGCATCGCAGCCATGATCGAAGCCTCCAAGGAATCGCTGGGCGTCCCCGCCCAGCCGACGGCGCAGGCGTCCGCACCAGCCCAGACGCAAGGGGCGGCACAGACCGCCGCCAAGCCTGCGGCGACGCATGCCCCCGGACCGGCAGCCGAGATCAGCATCGACGATTTCGCCACGCTCGACCTGCGCATTGGCAAGGTCACTGCCTGCGAGGCCGTGGAAGGCTCGGTGAAACTCTTGCGCTTCGAGCTCGACGCCGGCCCGCTCGGCCAGCGGCAGATCTTCTCCGGCATCCGCGCGGCCTATCCCGAGCCAGCCAAGCTCCTCGGGCGCAACGTCGTCTTCATCGCCAATCTGGCCGCGCGCAAGATGCGCTTCGGCGTGTCCCAGGGCATGATCCTCTCGGCCGGGACCGGCGGCGAGGACCTGTTCTTGCTGGACGCAGATCAAGGCGCGCAACCAGGCGCTACCGTACGCTGAGCGCGTCATGACGCTCGCCGACCGCATCGACGCCCTGCTGCCGCAGACCCAATGCGGCCAATGCGGCTACCACGGTTGCCGCCCCTATGCCGAAGCGATCGCGCGCGGCGAGGCATCCATCAATCAGTGCCCGCCGGGCGGCGCGACCGGCATCGCCAAGCTGGCCGCCCTGCTCGACGTGCCGCCCCTGCCGCTCAATCCCGGGAATGGGGTCGAGCATCCGCGCATGCTGGCCCACATTGTCGAGCACGACTGCATCGGCTGCACCAAGTGCATCCAGGCCTGTCCGGTCGACGCCATCATCGGCGCGCCCAAACTCATGCACACGGTCGTGGCCGACGACTGCACCGGCTGCGAGTTGTGCGTGGCGGCGTGCCCGGTGGACTGCATCGAGCTGATATTGATGCCGCCGGAGCAAGCCCAGGATCCGGCCCATGCCGACGAAGCCCGCAGCCATTTCCAGCGCCGCGAGACGCGCCTGCAACATCAGCAGCAGGAACGTGCCGACGAGCTGGCCGCGCGCAAAGCCGCGGTCGACGGCGGCGCCGCGAGCAACCCGGTGCTGGCCGCGCTGGCACGCGCCCGTGCCAAACAACAGGCCAAGTCGCCGTGAAGCGTGAGGAAGTGGCGGAGTTGTTCACACGCTTGCGCGAGATCAATCCGCACCCGACCACGGAGCTCGCTTACGCCACGCCGTTCGAGTTGCTGGTGGCCGTGGTGCTGTCCGCGCAGGCCACCGACGTCGGCGTGAACAAGGCCACGCGCAAGCTCTATCCGGTGGCGAACACACCACAAGCCCTCCTGGCCCTGGGCGAAGAAGGGCTGAAGAAGTACATCAGCACGATCGGCCTGTACAACGCCAAGGCCAAGAATGTCATTGCACTGTCGCGGCTGCTGATCGAGCGGCACGGCGGCGAGGTGCCGCGCACGCGCGAGGCCCTGGAGGCGCTGCCTGGCGTGGGCCGCAAGACCGCCAACGTGATGCTCAACACCGCGTTTGGCGAGCCCACCATCGCGGTGGACACGCACATCTTCCGCGTCGCCAATCGCACCGGCCTGGCACCCGGCAAGGACGTCCGCGCGGTGGAGGACAAGCTGCAGAAGGTCGTGCCCCCCGAGTTCAAGCAAGACGCCCACCACTGGCTGATCCTGCACGGCCGCTACGTATGCACCGCGCGCAAGCCCCACTGCCCGGAATGCATCATCCGCGACCTGTGCCGCTACAAGTTCAAGACCGTGGCCGAGCCAAGCAGTGCGCCGCGGCCGGCCAAGCCGCGCAAGACCGGCAAGACCGCGCGCTCGACACACCATCGCGCCTGATCAGATATCCGCCGCAACGCCCTCGGACCGATCGTCATCGCGGAATCACGCGGCTGCATCCAGAATCCAATGGAATGGCGGCATGCGATTGACCATGGTCAAGGCAAGCGGCCACATCCCGCACGAGACTTGGGACTGAATCCAGCCGCGAGGCCCACGGCCATGCGGCGTCCTGCCAAGGGAGCGAATGCCATGCGCAACAACGTCGTGATCATCGGTGCCGGGCCGGTCGGCTTGTGCCTGTCGCTCGCCTTGGCCAAACGCGGCATCGACGTCGACCTGGCCGAACGCCAAAGCCCCGAAGCCTTGGCGACTCCCGCCTACGACGGACGCGAGATCGCGCTGACGCAAGCCTCGATCCGGTTGCTGCGTACGCTGGGCGTGTGGTCCCACATCGCCGAAGACGCGATCGCGCCCGTGGCCAGCGCGCGCATCATGGACGGCGCCGACGACGGCTTCGAGGTGGACGCCGCGGCGCTAGGGCGCGAGCGGCTGGGCATGCTGGTGTCCAACCATGCCATTCGCGCGGCGGCTTGGCAGGCGGTGGCCGCCGAAGCGCGGATTCGCGTCCATGCCGGGGTCGCGGTCGACCGGGCAAGCACCGATGCGGTTTCGGCCCACGTCCATTTCGCTGATGGCCGCGAGCTCGAAGCGGCCCTGCTGGTGGCCGCCGACAGCCGGTTTTCCGAGACCCGGCGGGGAATGGGTATTCCGGCCCATATGCGCGACATGGGCCTGAGCATGCTGCTGTGCCGGGTGCAGCATGTCGAGTCCAACCATGGCACGGCTTGGGAGTGGTTCGGGCATGGGCAGACCCGCGCCTTGCTGCCCCTGCAGGAGCACGTCTCCTCGGCGGTGCTGACTGTCCCCGACGGCGAGGCACGGCGGCTGCAGCAGCTCGCGCCAGAAGCGCTGGCCGACGAGCTGGCAGCACGCTACGAAGGCCGGCTCGGCGCGATGAGCGTGGCCAGCACGGTGCACCGCTATCCACTGGTCGCCACCTGGGCACAGCGCTTCGTCGCCCGACGCTTCGCCCTGGTCGGCGATGCGGCAATCGGCATGCATCCGGTGACCGCGCACGGCTTCAATCTCGGCCTGGCCGGTGTCGAGCACCTGGCCGCCGCGGCCGGCGACGCCCTCGATCGCCACGGCGACCCGGCGCACCCGTCGCTGCTCGCGCGCTACCAGCGCCGTCTGCGCATGGGCAGCGCGCTGATGTTTGTCGGCACGCAAACCGTCGCCGGCCTGTTCACCGACGATCACCTGCGGGCGCGTCCCCTGCGTCGCGGCATCATGCGTATCGGACGCAAGCTCCCTGTCGTCCGCCGCGCCCTGGCCGCCAGCCTGGTCGATGACACTCCGCGTCCCGCTTCCCTGCCCCACCACTTGCACACCGCGTTTGACGTCCTGCGTCCCCGGCTCGGCCCGAACCACGCGCGCTCCCAGTAGCCGGATCCGCGTTCGAGCCGTCTTCAATACGCCAAAGACACTTGCGGCTGTCGCATTAGCGCCCCAGTGCAGGCGCAGGTCGACCAGCCGCGCTCACGGTAGCCGTTGCGCTGGACCAAGCGCGACACTTCTCGCCATGGCCTGCGCCAGTCCCGGTATCGACCCCCGGCGCGATCAATCGGTGACGTGCGATGCCGATCATCTTGCGTAGCGCGTCTGCGCCGCCCTGCGTTCCCAGGTCGACACGAATTTCGCACCAACTCCGCCCGGCAAACATACCGTCGATGATCGTGGCGATGTCGCCACGATCATCGCGTGCCTTCAACTAAATGCAGCGGGCCGTTCACTTCGCCGCGCGGTTGACGTACCAGATGGTCTTGAGTTCCAGGTACTGGTCGAGCGCTTCCAGGCCGTTGTCGCGGCCGCCGAAGCCGGACAATTTGTAGCCGCCGAACGGCGTGGTGATGTCGCCTTCGGAGAAGCCGTTGATGGAGACCGTGCCGGCACGGATGGCCGCGGCCACGCGCTGGGCGCGGTGCACGTTCTCGGTGTACACCGAGGCGGCCAGGCCGTAGCTGGTGTCGTTGGCGAGATGGATCGCCTCCTCCTCGCTGGCGAAGCCGGTCACCGCCAGCAGCGGACCGAAGACCTCCTCGCGGAACAGGCGCGTGTGCGGGGCGACGTCGGTGTACACAGTCGGCTCCACGTACCAGCCACTCAGGTAGTCGCCGCGGACATTGCCACCGGTGACGCAATGCAGGCCGTCGGCCTTGGCCGAATCGAGGAAACCCTTGACCTTCTCGAAATGCGGCCCCTCCACCATCGGCCCCAGGCGCACGCCGGGCTCGCGTGGGTCGCCCAGCTTCCAGTCACCCAGGCCAGCGACGAGTTTTTCCAGCAGCGCGTCCTTCACCTCGTTGGCGACCAGCAGGCGCGAGCCGCAACTACAGTTCTCGCTCATGTTCCAGAACGCCGCGTTGAGAATGTCCGAGACCACGGCGTCGATGTCCGCATCGGCAAACACCACCTGCGGATTCTTGCCACCGCACTCGAGCACGACCTCCTTCAAGTTGCTTTCGGCCGCGTACTTGAGGAACAAGCGACCGACGTCGGTGGAACCGGTGAACGACACCACGTCCACGTCCGGGTGCCGCCCGAGCGCCTCGCCGGCGTGTTCGCCCAGGCCGTTGACCACGATCAGCGCCTCGGCCGGGATACCCGCCTCGCGCGCCAGCTCGGTCATGCGCACTGCCGAGAGCGGTGTGAGCTCGGCCGGCTTGACGATGACGCTGTTGCCGGTGACCAGGGCCGGGCCGACCTTCCACGCGTACATCTGCGCCGGGAAGTTCCACGGCAGCACGGCGCCGACCACGCCGACCGGTTCCTTGACGATCAGGCCGGTGGCATTCGGGCCGGTGGGCGCGATGCGGCCATAGACCTTGTCGGCAGCCTCGGCGTACCAGCGCAAGGTGTCGATGGTGGCCGGGATGTCGGTGTTCTCGCACTCGTCGATCGGCTTGCCGGCGTCGATGCAGTCGAGTGCCGCGAGCTCCTCGGCGTGCCCGGCCAGCAGGTCGCACCATTTCAGCATCGCCGCCTTGCGCTCGGCCGGGCTCTTGTCGCGCCAGGTGCGCGCCTCGAAGCAGGCGCGGGCCACCTTCACCGCGGCATCGATTTCCGCCTTGCCGCCGGCGCCCAGCGTGCCAATCACGCTGTTGTCGATCGGCGTGCGGTTGACCAGACCGTAGTCGTTGCCCTCGAAGCCAGGGATCAGTTGCGGGGCCTTCAATTCGCCACGCGCGGCGCGCGCAAAGACTTCCTGCTTGCTCAATGCCATGGTCTCAACCTCCACGTACCAGTTCACGGAATGCCTGCTTGGCGGCGCCATCCAGCGGCGCCAGCGGCAGGCGCACATCGCCGGCGTCCAGGGTGCCGTTCAGGCAGCCGGCCTTGGCCTTCTGGTTGTAGTCGCCCGATTCCATCGAATGCAGCGCCGGGTACATGGCCCGCATCATGGCCCGCGCGCGGCCCCAGTCGCCGGCGCGCGCCGCTTTGTACAGCGCCACCTGCTCCCCAGGGAAGACGTTGGCGGCGCCGGCGATCCAGCCCTTGCAGCCCCAGAAGAAGAAATCCACCGGCTGGTCGTCGCAGCCGCAGATCACCTCGAAATCCTTGAAGCCGGCCTGCAGCATGCGTAGCGCCTGGCTGAAGTTGCCGCTGGATTCCTTGATCCCGACGATGTTCGGGTGTTTGGCCAGCGCGGCCACGGTCTCGAATTCCACGTTCACCCCGACCCGGGCCGGGAAGTTGTAGATGATGATGGGCAGCGCGCAGTGCTGTGCGGCATGTTCGAAATGTGCGCGGATGCCGTCCTGGCTGGGCAGGCTGTACGGCGGCGCCGAGAGCAGCAGGCAGTCGTAGCCGATCGCCTTGGCCTCGGCGGCGCGCTCGATCGAGCGCCGGGTGGAAAGATCGCCAATGCCGGCAATCAGCTGCACCTTGCCGGCGGCGACGTGGTGCACGGTCTTCAGTACCTGCGTGCGTTCGGAGTCGCTGAGCGCGTAGTACTCGCCAGTGGTGCCGCAGGCGGCAATGCCGGCCACGCCCTTGGCAATCATGGCCTCGACGAGGGTCTCGAGCTTGGACTGGTCGATTTCGGCGTCCTCGTCGAATGGTGTCACCAAGGGCACGTAAATGCCGTCGAATTGCATGGATTACCTCCAGATGTGCCGATATACGTGGCCAAGGCCGCCGGGCGCCGATGCCGCAGCCAGCCAGAGCCGCCCATGTTCCCGCAAATGCCAGGTGCTGCCCAGCCCGCATCCGCAAACCCCTACCGTAGCAGCTGCGCGCGCTCGAGTGCGGCCACGTGCTGCCGCAGCCGCGGCCCGAGATAGCCATGCGAGCCGCAGGGCAGCAAGCCGACCGCGGCAAACTCGCGCAGGTACCAGGCTGGGGGCCGCGCAATGAAGCCCTCGCGGTCGCCGATCACGTCGTCATGACTGGTGAACACCTCCAGGAACGCCACGCCCTCGAGCATGTCGCTGATGCCGACCAGGCCGGCACGGATCTCGCCTGGAGCGAGGTAATGCAGCACGTCGGCGCACACGATCAAGTCATAGCGCTGCGGCAGGCGCAACTGGGCCAACTGGCCAAAGCGCGCCAGACCAATCCCCCGCCTGCGTCCATAGCGCGCCACCACATATTCACTCGCATCCAGTCCCTGATAGGCCATTCGCGGGCGCAGCGCCAGCAACGGCGCGCGCCATGCAGCTTCGCCGCAGCCGATGTCCAGCACGTTGCGCACCGGTCGGCCCAGGTAGTACTCCGCCTGCGCCACCGCCAGGGCCACCTTGCGGCGCAATTCCGCCGGCGCGCCAAGCGGGCGCGCCGGGTCGCGGTACCAGCGGTCGAAATACCTGCGATCGTAGATTTTCGCCACCCTGCACTCCTTGATTTATTCCGAGCGCCGGACACGCCGCGCCGCCGTTTCCTGCTCTCACCATGGTTGCTGCGCGCGGGCCGACGTTCACCTGGAGCATGCTCTGGCTCTGCAAGCATGGACGCTCCATCCACTGCGAGCCATGTCATGCCCATCATGCGCTTTCGATTATTAGGCAACCGCGCCGACGCAGACGAGGTGCTGGACGTCCTGGAGAGCCTCGACCAGATCGAACGTGTCGAGGAGCTGGAGGGTGCTGGGCCCGTGACCCGCGACGATTCGAGCTCCGCCGAGTCGGTCGACGACAGCGTCAGCCACACCTATGTCATTGAGGTGGATGCCCCGGACGACGAACTCGCCGACCAGGTTCGCGTCACCGCCGAAGCCTGTGCTACCCGGCGCAATGCCGGTATCGAATTCATCAACGATTTCTGAGCCCTGCTGCCCGCCCCTCCGGTGGCGGCCTCCGGCCCGCGACGGCCAGCCGCACATGCTGCGGCCAAACCCGTATAATTGGAAGATTCGCCCCGAGAAAAGGCGCGCGGGCCCGATCGCGCCGTCCAAGTGACTTCCATGCTCATCGAGAAACTCCGCAACATCGCCATCGTGGCCCATGTCGACCACGGCAAGACCACCCTCGTCGACTGCCTGCTGAAGCAGTCCGGCACGTTCTCCGCACGCACCGTGCTGGCCGAGCGCGTGATGGATTCGGACGACCAGGAAAAGGAACGCGGCATCACCATCCTGGCCAAGAACACCGCCATTGAATGGCGCGGCAACCGCATCAACATCGTCGACACTCCAGGGCATGCCGACTTTGGCGGCGAGGTGGAACGCGTGCTGTCCATGGTCGATTCGGTGCTGGTGCTGGTTGACGCGATGGACGGCCCCATGCCGCAGACCCGCTTCGTCACGCAAAAGGCGTTCGACATGGGCTTCAAGCCCATCGTGGTGATCAACAAGATCGACCGTCCGGGCGCGCGCCCGGACTGGGTGCTGGACCAGACCTTCGACCTGTTCGACCGCCTGGGCGCGACCGACGAGCAGCTGGATTTTCCGGTCATCTACGCCTCGGCGCTGAACGGCTATGCCAGCCTGGACAGCAATGCGCGCGAAGGCGACATGACGCCGCTGTACGAGGCGATCATGGCCCACGTGCCGGCGCCCGACGTGCATCCGGAAGGTCCGTTCCAGATGCGTATCAGTCAGCTCGACTACAGCAGCTACGTCGGCCTGATTGGCGTTGGCCGCATCCAGCGCGGCACGGTGACGACGAACATGCCGGTCAGCGTGGTCGACCGGGAGGGCAAGAAGCGCACCGGCAAGGTGCTACAGGTGCTCGGCTTCATGGGCCTGGAGCGGCGCGAGGTGCCCGAAGGTCAGGCTGGCGACATCGTCGCCATCTCCGGTGTGGAAGGGCTCGCCATCTCCGACACCGTGTGCGCCGTCGACCACCCCGAGGCGCTGCCGCCGCTCACCGTCGACGAGCCGACCATCAGCATGACCTTCCAGGTCAACAACTCGCCGTTTGCCGGCGACAAGAACCGCAGCGGCGGCAAGTTCATCACCAGCCGCCAGCTGCGCGAGCGACTGGAGCGCGAGATGCTGCACAACGTGGCCCTGCGCGTGGAGGAAGGCTCGGACCCGGACAAGTTCAAGGTCTCCGGGCGCGGCGAGCTGCACCTGTCGGTGCTGATCGAGAACATGCGCCGCGAAGGCTACGAGCTCGCGGTGTCGCGCCCCGAGGTCATCATCAAGATGATCGACGGCAAGCCGCACGAGCCGATCGAGCAACTGGTGGTAGATGTCGAGGAGCAGCACCAGGGCGGCGTGATGGAGCGCCTGGGCATGCGCAAGGGCCAGCTCAAGAACATGGTGTCGGACGGCCGCGGCCGGGTGCGCATGGATTACGAGATTCCCGCGCGTGGCCTGATCGGCTTCCAGTCCGAATTCCGCACCCTGACCCAGGGCACCGGCCTGCTGTTCCACCTGTTCGACCATTACGGGCCGAAGGCCGAAGGCACGATCGCCAAGCGCCAGAACGGGGTGATGATCGCCAATGCCGCCGGCACCGCGCCGGCCTACTCACTCGGGCCGCTGCAGGATCGCGGCAGGCTGTTCACGGCCGAGGGCGACGAAATCTATGAAGGCCAGCTGGTCGGCATCCACGCGAAGGACAACGACCTCACTGTCAACGCGATCAAGCCCAAGCCGCTGACCAACATGCGCGCGGCCGGCAAGGACGATGCGATCCAGCTTTCCCCAGCTATCAAGTTCTCGCTGGAGCAGGCACTGGAATTCATCGCCGACGACGAGCTGGTCGAGGTCACGCCGAAGGAAATCCGGCTGCGCAAGAAGCACCTCACGGAAATCGACCGCCGGCGCGCCGCGCGCAACTGAGCTGGGCGATCCGCGTCGCCCGCGTAACCCCTGGGAGACGCTGGTCAAACACCGCCCGCCATCCCAGCAAGGCGTGTCTGTGCGTCATTCCGCGTTGCGTCATTCCCGCGAAAGCGGGAATGACGACAAGGGGCTTGAGGAATGACGACAAGGCGGGTTTGCGGAATGACTCGGGTTGGTCAGCGGGAATGACGACGGGGTTGAGCCGTGGGAATCGGTGGGCAAGTCCGGCGGGCATGCTCCCGGCTGACGGTCCTGCGCGCCCGATTCGCTGTACGCCGCGGATTGCAAGATAATAGGCGCTTTGATCGACTGGTATTGAGCGCACGCGATCCGGCGGCGCTGCCCAGTCCCCAGCTGCACGACCCAGCCAGGAGCATTCCCGATGAAAGACAGCTTTTCCGCGCGCGACACCCTCGAGGTCAACGGCAAGCGCTATGCCTATGCCAGCCTCGCGAAGCTGGGCCGGCAGTTCGACTTGAAACGGCTGCCGTACTCGATGAAGATCCTGCTGGAAAACCTCCTGCGCCGGGAAGATGGCGAGGAAGTGACCACGGAGGAAATCAAGGCGATCGCCACTTGGGACCCCAAGAAGGAGCCGGACACCGAGATTGCCTTCATGCCCGGACGCGTATTGCTGCAGGACTTCACCGGCGTGCCTTGCGTCGTCGACCTGGCGGCCATGCGCGATGCGATGAAGGCGCTGGGCGGCGATCCCACGCTGATCAATCCGCTGTCCCCCGTCGAGCTGGTGATCGACCACTCGGTGCAGGTGGACGTGTTTGGCAGCGAGGACGCGCTGGAGAAAAACGTCGAGATCGAATTCAAGCGGAACAACGCGCGTTACAGCTTCCTGCGCTGGGGGCAGAAGGCATTCACTGACTTCAAGGTCGTGCCGCCGCGCACCGGCATCGTGCACCAGGTCAATCTCGAATACCTGGCACGCGTGGTCATCGACCAGGAAATAGACGGCCAATTGTGGGCCTATCCGGATACCTTGTTCGGCACCGACTCGCACACCACCATGGTCAACGGCCTGGGCGTGTTGGGCTGGGGCGTCGGCGGCATCGAGGCCGAAGCGGCGATGCTTGGGCAGCCCTCCTCGATGCTGATCCCGCAGGTCGTCGGCCTGAAGCTGCTGAACCGGCTGCCCGAGGGCGCCACCGCAACCGACCTGGTACTGACCGTCACCGAACTGCTGCGCAAGCACGGCGTGGTCGGCAAGTTCGTCGAGTTCCACGGCCCGGGCCTGAAGCACCTGGCCCTGGCCGACCGCGCCACGCTGGGCAACATGTCGCCCGAATACGGCGCCACCTGCGCGATCAGCCCAATCGATGCCGAGTCTCTGAAATACCTGCGCCTGTCCGGGCGCAGCGAGGAGCGCATCGCTCTGGTCGAGGCCTACGCCAAGGCGCAGGGCCTGTGGCACGAAGACAACACGCCGGAAGCCGAGTACAGCCTGGCGCTGGAGCTCGACCTGGCCAGCGTCAAGCCATCCATGGCCGGCCCAAAACGCCCGCAGGACCACGTCTTCCTGTCCGGCGTCAAGCAGAACTTCCATGAAAACCTCGGTGCCACGATCATCCACCGCAACGGAGACAAGGCGCGCTTCGCGAACGAGGGTGGCGCCACCGCAGTCGGACATGACGTCAGCAGTGCGCTCCACCGTGAACACGTGACGCGCAACGGCGAGGAGTTCGACATCGAGGATGGCGCCGTCGTCATCGCGGCGATCACCTCGTGCACCAACACCTCCAATCCGGCGGTGATGCTTGCCGCCGGCCTGCTGGCCAAGAATGCCGCGGCCCGTGGCCTCAAGCGCAAACCGTGGGTGAAGACCTCGCTGGCGCCGGGTTCCAAGGTGGTGACCGATTACCTGGAACAGACCGGCCTGCTGGTCGAATTGGAAAAGCTCGGCTTCTACCTGGTCGGCTACGGCTGCACCACCTGCATCGGCAACTCCGGCCCGCTGCCGGAAGAAGTCAGCGCCGCCGTGAGTGCGGGCGACCTCACTGTGGCCGGCGTACTCTCCGGCAACCGCAACTTCGAGGGCCGCATCCACGCCGAGGTGAAGATGAACTACCTTGCGTCGCCGCCGCTGGTGGTGGCCTATGCATTGGCCGGATCACTCGACGTCGACCTGACCACCCAGCCACTGGGCCAGGACCGCAACGGCAAGGACGTATACCTGAAGGACATCTGGCCGTCCAACAAGGACATCAGTGACCTCATGGCCACCGCCGTCACCTCGGACATGTTCAAGAAGAACTACGCCGACGTGTTCAAGGGCGACGAGCGCTGGAACGCGATTGCCTCGCCAGATGGCGCGCTTTACGCCTGGGACCCGGCCTCAACCTACATCAAGCATCCACCCTATTTCGACGGCATGGGCATGGCGGTGCCGCCCAGCGTGGACATCAGTGGCGCGCGCTGCATTGGCCTGTTCGGCGATTCGATCACCACCGACCACATCTCCCCGGCCGGCGCGATCAAGAAGGATTCTCCGGCCGGCCGCTTCCTCATCGAGCGCGGCGTGACACCGCTCGAGTTCAACTCCTATGGCTCGCGCCGCGGCAACGACGACGTCATGGTCCGTGGCACG
The DNA here is from genome assembly GCF_058781105.1 of Rhodanobacter sp. FW510-R10. Taxonomy (NCBI): domain Bacteria; kingdom Pseudomonadati; phylum Pseudomonadota; class Gammaproteobacteria; order Lysobacterales; family Rhodanobacteraceae; genus Rhodanobacter; species Rhodanobacter sp. FW510-R10. The sequence goes on from NZ_JBYSWL010000001.1 coordinate 3,186,370, forward strand.
TTCGCCAACATCCGCATCAAGAACCAGTTGCTCGATGGCGTCGAAGGTGGCTATACCCGCCACCTGCCTGACGGCAAGCAGATGACCATCTACGATGCGGCCATGCAATACCAGGCCGAAGGCACGCCGCTGCTCGTCATCGCCGGCAAGGAATACGGCACCGGCTCGTCGCGCGACTGGGCGGCCAAGGGCACGCTGCTGCTCGGCATCAAGGCGGTGCTTGCCGAGAGTTTCGAGCGCATCCACCGCTCCAACCTGGTCGGCATGGGGGTGCTGCCGCTGCAATTCGAGGATGGCGACAGCGCCAAGTCGCTCGGCCTCACCGGCACCGAGGTGTTCGCCATCACCGGGCTGGACAACGGCAACGCCAGGCACGCCAAAGTGACCGCGACCAGCGCGGATGGCAAGCACAGGGAATTTGGCGTCCGCGTGATGTTGCTGACCCCGAAAGAACGCGACTTCTACCGCCACGGCGGCATCCTGCAATACGTATTGCGCCAGTTGGCCGGCGCGAAGGCCGCCTGAGGCGCAACGACCTGTGGGGGCCCGCACCGGCGGGCTCCCACGCCAGAGGAGGCGGCTACAAGGCCTGCGTCCAGGTCGCGCTGTAGCAGCGCCAATCGCCATCGTCCAGCCGCCAGGCGGATTCAACCTGGTAGACGCCCAGGTTGTCCGGCAGCAGACGGCCACCCGCACGCAAGGCCACGGTGAACGTGGCCACCAGACGCTCACCGCGGCGCTCGACCTTGATCGGCCCCAGGCTCACCTTGACGTGCTCGCCACGCAAGGCAAACCCGCCAACGATGCCGACCAATGCACGTCGGTCGATGGCGCCGGCATTGCCGTCGAAGTCCTCGGTGAGCGCCGCAGCCACGGCGGTCATGCTGCCCTTTTCGGCAGCCTGCGCCGTCGATTCGATGGCCTGACGCACCCGTACTTCGTCGGCGGGACGATGACAGGCTGACAACCTCAGCACGCCGAACAACGCGACTGCTGCAACAGTCAATATCAGTGCGCGCCTGAAGCCTGAGGTCATCGATGAATCCCGCCGCGTCGTTGCTTGCCGCTGTCAGCGCGTCTGTGCTCCAATGCTTGAGCATACGCATCGCGCGGCCACATCCCGGGGGAAGCGACATGAGCACTGAACGGCCATGGTTGAAGCATTACCCGCCGGGCGTTCCCGAACATATCGACCTCGACCAGTATGCCTCGGTGCCCGCGATGCTTGAGGAAAGCTTCGCACGATTCCATGACCGGCCCGCCTTTGCGAATTTCGGCCGCGTGCTCAGCTATCGCGAAATCGACGAGCTGAGCCGCCAGTTTGCCGGCTACCTGACCGGCGAGTTGAACCTGGTCAAGGGCGATCGTTTTGCCATCATGTTGCCGAATGTGCTGCAGTATCCAATCGCCTTGTTTGGCGCCTTGCGCGCCGGACTGATCGTGGTCAACGTAAATCCGCTGTACGTCGCTAGGGAGCTCGAACACCAGCTCGACGACGCCGGCGCCAAGGCCATCGTCGTGCTGGACAACTTCGCGGCGACCCTGCAGCAGGTGTTGCCCCGGGTCCCAGTAAAACACGTCATCACCACCGGGCTCGGCGACCTGCTTGGTTTCCCGAAGGGCCCGCTGATCAACTTCGCACTACGCCACATCAAGAGGATGGTGCCGGCGTTCAAGCTGCCCGGAGCCGTCCGCTTCCGGGACGCGCTGATGCGCGGTACCGGCCGCCCCCTGCCGGAGGTGAGCCTGACGCACGCCGACACCGCGTTCCTGCAATACACCGGCGGCACCACCGGTGTCGCCAAGGGTGCCGTGCTGACCCATGGCAACATGATCGCGAACATGCTGCAGGCGGCGACGTGGATTGGCTCAGAGCGCATCAAGCCCGGCCGGGAAATCATCATCACCGCCCTGCCGCTGTATCACATCTTCTCGCTCACCGCGAACGCGTTGGTGTTTGCCCGCCTCGGCGGACTCAATTGGCTGATCACCAATCCACGCGACATGCCAGGTTTCGTCAAGGAGTTGCGGCACTCGCGCTTCACCGCGATCACCGGCGTCAACACCTTGTTCAATGGCCTGCTCAACACGCCGGGCTTTGCCGAGCTGGATTTCTCGCAGCTGCACCTGACCCTGGGCGGCGGCATGGCAGTGCAGCGCTCGGTGGCCGAACGCTGGAAAAAGACCACCGGCAGCACCCTGGCCGAAGCCTACGGCCTCACCGAGACTTCACCGGCAGTATGTATCAACCCGCTCGACCTGGCCGACTACAATGGCTCGATCGGCTTGCCGATACCGTCCACCGACGTCGCCATCTGGTCCGAAGACGGCAAGCCGCTGCCGCCGGGGGAAACCGGCGAGCTGATGGTACGCGGCCCGCAAGTGATGAAGGAGTACTGGCAGCGGCCCGAGGAGACCGGCGAGGTCCTCACCGCCGAAGGTTGGTTGCACACCGGCGACATCGCCAAGATGGACACAGACGGCTACTTCTACATCGTGGACCGCAAGAAGGACATGATCCTGGTGTCCGGCTTCAATGTCTATCCGAATGAAATCGAGGCCACGGTCATGGAGCATCCAGGCGTGCTCGAAGTGGCCGCCGTCGCCGCGCCCGATGAACACTCGGGTGAGGTGGTGAAGTTGTTCGTGGTGCGCAAGGACCCGTCGCTCACCGCCGAGGCGCTGCAAGCGTTTTGCCACGACCGCCTCACCGGCTACAAGCGGCCACGCTACATCGAGTTCCGCAACAGTCTGCCAAAGAGCAACGTGGGCAAGATCCTGCGCCGCGAGCTGCGCGACGAAGCCCCGGCGCACACCTGAGCGCGCCTGGCGGCCAGGCGCAGTGCACTTGATGGACGCCCCTGGAATCCGGTCACCAGCACGAACCAACGGCGGCTTTATTCGCCCCAGTATTCGAGGATGTCGGCGTAGCCGCCGAGCAGGTTCCACAGCGGTTCCTGCTTGTCTTCGGGAATCCGGTCGTAGCTGAAACCAATATGATGGCGGGTGACGCGCGCCACCACCGCCTCCAAATGGATGTGCAGGTCCTCGGCAAACAGCATGTCCAGCACCCAGCGCTGGCCCGGCTCGCCCGCCCATTCGAGCGGCCTTACCACCATGGCGCCGGTGGCCGAGATATCGCTGAGTTCGGTGGGATGGGATTCATCGCCACGACTCATCAGCACGGTGATTTCAATTTGCATGCGCGCGGCGCGCAAGCGTTCGGTTGAATCCCCCTCGGGTGGATCTGTCTCAGTCATCTGCAACATACCGTTCATTTTTTGACGCCTTGCATGGCCAACACGAGGTGGCGTCACGGCGCTACGACCAGCTACGCGCGGCCCACGATCGTCGGGCCGAATGCCCATCCAGCCGCTGGAAACCTCGTCTCGCGCATGACGCAATGCACCTGCCGCGAGGCGGCCCGGTGGCCGCCTCGATGATGGTTAGCAAGCCGTGTGCCAGGCCACCGGGCCGGCAGCGTGCGCCGCCAGCATCGCCGGCAAGCCGGCGGAGCGTAGATCACCGACGACAACCGCACAACATGTCGTGCCCAGCACGTCAGCTTGTGACACTCTGCAGCTCGAAGCATGGAAGGCTTCCACTTAGGCCAATGCTGGACTTGTCGCCACGCAATGGCTAACCTAGTCCTCGTCAGTGCTCGAATGCGCGGCGCCCTGGTCACTACCGGCGCGGCACGCCATGCACTGTCGAGCTGGGCCAGGGAACTCCGTCGGGGTCGTACCGCGTCGATGATTCATCCCGCACGGCAGCCGGCACCAGTACGAAACGGCGAGTACGACGGCGAGGACAGGGCGCATCGATGGCGCGGCGCCTTCGTGCTGGCCGGTGATTCATCCATTTGCAAGCTGTGGCAGGCCTGGGCGGCAGAGTCCTTGCCGCCATGCTGCCGAACAGACGACGCTGCATAGCCAGTCGCGTACCTGCGCGGTGTCAGGCGCGTCCAGGACTTCTCAAGGTACTACCAGCCGCGAATCGCGGCCAACCGACACGCATCTACCAGATGAGCACTGAACCAGCCGAGTCGCCAAGCCTCGCCACTGAGGGCCCGGGCGTATTCCCGGTGGTACCCCAGCAACAGGAACTGCCGCTCGCCATCGTGCGCGGCGAGCCGTTGTTGCAGATGCCGCGGGACCTGTACATCCCACCCGATGCGCTGGAGGTGATACTCGAATCGTTTGCCGGCCCGCTGGATCTGCTCCTGTACCTGATACGGCGGCAGAATCTCGACATCCTGGACATTCCGATCGCCGAGATCACCCGCCAGTACATGGGCTACATCGAATTGATGCACGAAGTCATGCGCTTCGAGCTGGCGGCGGAATACCTGCTGATGGCGGCCATCCTGGCCGAGATCAAATCCAGACTGCTGTTGCCGCGCCCGCCGCTGGAGGAAGGGCTGGAAGAGGATCCGCGCGCCGAGCTGGTACGCCGCCTGCAGGAATACGAGCGCTTCAAACGGGCGGCCGAGGATATTGACGCCTTGCCACGACTGGAGCGGGACACGGCGGTGGTACACGTCGATCCAGGCGAACGCAATGTGGTCAAGTTGCCGCCGCCGCTGGAGTTGACCGAGCTCCTGCTCGCGCTGCAAGAGGTCTTGAACCGCGCGCAGTTGTTCGAACATCACGCCGTGAAGCGCGAAGGGCTCAGCGTGCGCCAGCGCATGGGTGAATTGCTGAGCAGGCTGGGTACGACCGAATTCCAGGCCTTCGACACTCTGTTCGATCTCGCCGAGGGCCGTGCCGGCATCGTCGTGACGTTCCTGGCCATGCTGGAGCTGGCCAAGGAAATGCTGGTGGAAATCATCCAGGACGAACCCAGCGCACCCATCTACCTGCGCGCCAAGGCCGGCGGCGCCTCGGCAACAACGGACATGGACGGTGAGCCCGCGCAGGCAGCCAACGCGTCCAACGCAAGCTCGCACTGATCCCATTCCCAAGTATTGGCGCCGATTCCCAATCATGCCCGTCGAACAACTCAAATCCATCATCGAAGCGGCCCTGCTGGCCTCGGCCCAGCCGCTGACCGTGCAGCAACTACGCGAGCTGTTCGTCGCCGAAGACGAGGTCGGGCCGGGCCAGGTCGGCGCGGCGCTGGAAGCGCTCACCGCGGAGTGCGCCGGACGTGGCGTGGAACTGGCCGAGGTGGCGTCGGGCTACCGCTACCAGGTGCGTAAAGACATCCACCCATGGATCAAGCGCATGTGGACCGAGCGGCCCAGCAGCTACTCGCGGGCCATGCTGGAAACCCTGGCCCTGATTGCCTACCGCCAACCCATCACGCGTCCGGAGATCGAGCAGATCCGCGGCGTGATGGTATCCACAAGCATGATCAAGACCATGGAAGAGCGCGAGTGGATACGGGTGGTCGGGTATCGCGACATGCCCGGCAAACCCGCCCTGTACGGCACCACTCGCGCCTTCCTCGACTACTTCAACCTGAAGTCGCTGGACCAGCTGCCGCCACTTTCCACCATCCGCGACATGGAAGACCCGCAACTTCGCCTGGACAACCCGGCTGCGGCCACCCCGGCGACCGTCGAAGGCCTTGATGGCGAGGATGTGCTGATGACCCTGCAAGTCACGGCCGCCACGGCCGCTACGACCATCACGGCCGACCTGGCCGCGCGGGGATCCAGCGACGAGGCAGCCCGTGTCCCGCCCGCCGATGCCAATGGTACCGACGCCTCGCCGACCCCACAGGCCGGCAAGGCAGACACCGCGGCGCCCTGCGCCGTACCGCCTCTTCCCGTAGTGCCAAGCAAGATCCCCTAAGGAGTACCGCGCATGACTGCGCCGCAACGATCCATTTTGTCCCTCAAGCGCGCCACGCCCCAAGGCAGCGCGCCTGAACTCGAAGAGCGCCTGCACAAGGTGCTGGCCAACGCGGGCCTCGGCTCGCGCCGCATGCTGGAGCAACGTATCCAGTCCGGCGAAGTGCAGCTCAACGGCAGCCCGGCTGAAATCGGCGCCAGCGTGCACGCCGGCGACCGCATCATCATCGATGGCAAGCCTTTCGTGGTGGCCACCGACAACCGTGACGACACCGAGGTGCTGATCTACCACAAGCCGGAAGGCGTGCTGACCACCCGCGACGATCCGGAAGGCCGGCCCACTGTCTTCGAACGCCTGCCGCACCTGCAGGGTGCGCGCTGGGTCGCCGTAGGCCGCCTGGATATCAACACCACCGGCTTATTGCTGTTGACCACCGACGGCGAGCTGGCCAATGCACTCATGCATCCGCGCAATGGACTGGAGCGCGAGTATCTGTGTCGCGTGCACGGCGAGGTGCCGGACGAAGTCCTGGAGCACCTGAAGGCGGGCGTCGAACTGGAGGACGGGCAGGCGCGCTTCGACGACGTCACCGTGATGAGCCGCAGTGGCAGCCATAGCTGGTTCCGGGTAGTCATTCGCGAAGGTCGTAACCGGGAGGTGCGGCGCCTTTGGGATTCACAAGGCTTCCTGGTCAGCCGCCTCAAGCGCATCCGCTACGGCCAGATCGAACTGCCGCGCAACCTGCGGCGTGACGAATGGGTGCAGATGGATGCCCAAACCATCAAGCAACTGCGCGAAACCAGCGGCATTGGCAACCCACAGCCAGTACTCACGCTGAGCCCCGTGTTGCATCAGCGCCGCGCCAATCGCAGCGTCACCGAGTACCGGCCCGAAAGCGGCAGCGGCACGGCCTGGACCAGCAACCAGGACGAGGGCCGCGAGCTGCGCGCCTACGATCGTATCCGGGAGGAACCTGCCCGGACGCGCAAGCGCAGTACCCGGCGCCCGGGCGTGGAAGTCAACGGCAACGTCGCCCGGCCGGGGCTCACCCAGCCTTCCGGGCGCGGGCGGCGGGTCGCGCCGGGACAGGAACTGCCTTCGGTGCGCACCTGGTTTGCCGGCGAAACCCGCGATGGCGGCAGTCGGGCCGGCAAGCCGCACGGCAGCCCAGGCGGCGGCCCTGCCAAGGGACGCGGCCGTGGTGGCAAGCGCGCCGCTGGCGGTCCCAGTGGCCGGCACCAAGGTGGCCCCACCGCACCCTACGGCAGCCCCGGCACCAGCCCATGGAATGAGCACGCGCCAGGCCGCGCTCCTGCCGGCAACGCCAGAGCCCGTCGCCCAGGTTCGGATTCCGGACAGGACATTCGCAGCCCGGACCGCAACCCGCGCCCGCCGGGCGGCAGGCGGCCCGGCCATGGCAACCGTTCTGGCAACCGCTGACCGGTTCACCCGCCGCCGACACCGGAGTCCACCATGATCCGCATCTACCACAACAGCCGCTGCTCCAAGTCGCGCGCCACGCTGGCGTTGCTGCAGCAGCGGGGCAAACCCTTCCAGGTGATCAACTACCTGGAAACCCCACCCACTCCTGCCGAACTCACCGAGCTGCTCGGGCTTTTGCACATGGGTGCGCGGCAACTGCTGCGCCGTGGGGAGCCGGAGTACGAAGCGTTGGGGCTGGCCGATCCGGAACTCGACGACGAGGCGATCATCGCCGCCATGGCCACACATCCGAAACTGATTGAGCGACCGATCGTGGTGGTCGGCAGTCGGGCCGTCATCGGCCGGCCACCGGAAGCGGTGCTCGCCATACTTTGAGTGCAGACCGCTGTGTCCTGCCGAGCGGCCAAGACACTGCGGCGATCGCCTTGGTTCAGCCCCCCAGCTTGAACGCGTCGGCGTCCATCCATGCCGGGAAGCGCTCGCGGTGCGCCAGCAGCGCAGCCGGATCAAGCGTGACCGCCACGACTTGTTCCTGGGCACCACACTCGATCAAAGGATCGCCAAGCGCATCCAGCACAGCGCTGTCGCCGACGTAGCGCAAGTCGTTGCCGTCCACCCCGACCCGGTTGACCCCCACCACACAGCTCAGGTTTTCCATTGCCCGCGCCCGCAGCAAGGTGCGCCAGGCGCTGCGTCGTGGCGATGGCCAATTGGCCACGAACACCGCCAGGTCGTAATCCATGCCGCCGGTTGCCGAGGCCAGGCGGCGGTTGCGCAGCCAGACTGGAAAGCGCAGGTCGTAGCAGACCTGCGGCAGGATGCGCCAGCCCTTCAGCTCGACGATCAAGCGCTGCTCGCCCGAGCCATAGCGCGTATGTTCGCCCGACATGCGGAACAAATGGCGCTTGTCGTATTGGGCAAAGCTGCCATCGGGCCGCATCCACAACAGCCGGTTGTACACCGTGCCGCCTTCGCGGATCGCCAGGCTGCCACAGATGACCGCGCCCATCTCACTGGCCAACCCACGCAACCAGGCCACACCCCCACCGTCCATTGGCTCGGCGCTGGCGGCAATGTCGTTGCTGAAGCCGGACAGCAAGGTTTCCGGCAGCACGATCAGGTCATTGCCGGGCAGTCGCCGCACCAAGGCGCCGTAGTAGGCGCGATTTGCCGGCGCGTCATGCCAACGCGTATCGCCCTGCACCAGGGCCACGCGCAAGGCTTGCATGGCTGCCGCGCTCACAGCCGGCACAACCGTTCGGCGGCGGCGTCCATGGTCGCATCGGCCTTGGCAAAACATAGGCGCAGCAGGTGTGTCGGCGGTGCATCTTGGTAAAACACGCTGGTCGGAATGGCCGCGACGCCAGCCTCGCGGACCAGCCAACGGCTAAAGGCGAGGTCATCGTCCTCACTGATTGCCGAATAATCGACCAGTTGGAAATAACCGGCTGGGACATCCAGCAGCTTGAACTTGGACGGCTTCAGCAAGGCGCGGAAGCGATCGCGCTTCGCCTGATAAAAAGCCGGCAGCTCCAGGTGATGTTCCGGATGCGCCGCCATGAACTCCGCGAACGCCACCTGCGCCGGGTGAAACGTGCAGAAGGTGAGGTATTGGTGCACCTTGCGGAACTCGGCAGCGAGCGGCGCCGGTGCCACGGCATAGCCAACCTTCCAGCCGGTGCAGTGATAGGTCTTGCCGAACGAGGAAACGACAATGCTGCGCTCTGCCAGAGCGGCGTGACGCAGCACGCTCTCGTGCCTGGCCGGGGCGTAGACGATGTGCTCGTAGACTTCATCCGAGAGCACCACGATGTCGGTGTCACGCACCACGGCCGCCAGCTCCTCGAGGTCGGCGGCCGACAGGATCGCCCCAGAGGGGTTGTGCGGGCTGTTGATCATGATCATGCGCGTCCTTGGCGTGATCGCCTCGCGCACGCGCTGCCAGTCGACCGCAAAGCTCGGTGCATCCAATGGGATGTGCACTGCCCGCGCGCCCTGCAGCTCGATGGCCGGCTCATAGCAGTCGTATGCCGGGTCGAATACGATCACTTCCTCGCCGGTCCGGACGATGGCGGCAATCGCCGCGAAAATCGCTTCGGTGGCTCCCGAGGTGATCGTGATGTCGGTTTCCACGTCGAGCTTGCGGCCATACAGCGCCAGGGTCTTCTGCGCGATCTGCTCGCGCAGGCCCCGGATGCCGTGCATCGGCGCGTACTGGTTGCAGCCGCTGTCCATGGCGCGGCTCAGGGCGGCGCGCAGCGGCTGCGGCGGCTCGAAGTCCGGAAAGCCTTGGCCGAGATTCACTGCGTGGTGTTCCTGCGCGAGCCGGCTCATCACGCTGAAGATCGTGGTGCCGACCTTCGGCAACTTGGTTTGGATTTTCATCACTCAGCCACGGACGCCTAAACGGATATCCGTATCAGCCTAGCGCATCCCTGGTGAGGCGCAAGCGTCGAGAGTGCCTGGAGGCCCTCGCCGGTACGCGGCGACAAGGGTGCGGGTCATGCCGTGCCGAGGGTCCGGAAGCCTCGCCCGGAAGCTTGCCACCCAAGCTCGTGCCGGCCATGTGTCGTCAAGCTGAACTCCTCATGAACGAGATGACGCTTGGCGTACTGTCAAGCAAAGTTCTTGTTGACACCTCTAAACCTAGTGTTATAGTTCACTACAACACCGGTTCACAAACTCACCAAGAGGCCCAACAATGAAAACCCACAAGCTCGTCGCCATTGCCGCCGCCACCCTGCTCACCATGGCCAGCCTCAACGCGGTCAACTACAACGTCCGCGTCCGGCCGGTCAATACGGTATCGGCTCAACTGGCGCACATTACCAACTTCGCCCCAGTCCACGTGTATCCGAGCACCGACCAACTGCGCGAACTGTCGGAGCAATCCGGCGCCGATTCGTCCGCAACCCTTGCCGCGGCAGCCCCTGCCGAAGATAGCCAGGCCGGCTCGGCATTCCAACTGGTCGGTTCGGCACTCTCCATGTCACATTATTCCCGTGTGCCCTCAATCGGTCGTATCAGCAAGGAATAAGCATGGCCATCGCCTGGAACGACAACACGCCGATCTACCGCCAGCTGCAGCAACGCGTGGTGGCCATGATCCTGGACGGCGTCCTGGCCGAAGGTGACCCGCTGCCATCGGTACGCCAGGTGGCGGCAGACTACCAAGTCAACCCGATCACGGTGTCCAAGGCTTACCAGGAGCTGGTCGAGCAGCAACTGGTCGAGAAACGGCGCGGCTTGGGCATGTTCGTCATCGAGGGCGCCCGCGCCACCTTGCTGAAATCCGAGCGGGAACGCTTCCTCCGCGAGGATTGGCCCAAGTTGCACGCCCGCCTGCAACGGCTGGGACTGGATTTGCAGACCCTGCTGCGCGAACCCACCACCGACACCGGCAACGATACCAAGGAGCAAGCATGAGCGCGGTAATCACGGCCACCGGCCTGAGCAAGCACTACAAGCAGACCGCGGCGCTGGATGACGTCAGCTTCCGCATCGAGCCCGGGCGCATCGTCGGCCTGATCGGGCCGAACGGCGCCGGCAAGACCACGGCACTCAAGGCGATCCTCGGCCTGACCGATTTCACCGGGAAGCTGGACGTCCTGGGGTTTGATCCGCGCCAGCAACGCGACAAGTTGATGGGTGATGTCTGCTTCATCGCCGATGTTGCCGTATTGCCGCGCTGGATCAAGGTCCGTGAGGTGGTGGACTTCGTCGCCCATGTGCATCCGCGCTTCGACCGAGCCAAGTGCGACACGTTCCTGGCGCGCACCAAGCTTCAGCCCGGGCAGCGGGTACGGCAGATGTCCAAGGGCATGATCGTGCAGTTGCACCTGGCCCTGGTGATGGCGATTGACGCCAAGGTGCTGATCCTCGACGAGCCGACGCTTGGCCTGGACATCCTCTATCGCAAGCAGTTCTACCAGAACCTGCTCGAAGATTATTTCGACGAGAACAAGACCATCGTCGTCACCACCCACCAGGTGGAGGAAGTCGAGCACATCCTCACCGACCTCATGTTCATCCGTGACGGCCGCATCGTGCTCGACGCGGACATGGACTCGATCGGCGAACGCTTCATCGAAGTGCTGGTGAACGCCGACCAGGCCGCAGCGGCGAGGCAACTCAAGCCGCTGGACGAGCACCAGGTCTTCGGCAAGAGCATTTTCCTCTACGACGGCGTACCCAGGGCGCAACTGGAGGCCTTGGGCGAGACCCGCCGGCCATCCATCAGCGACCTGTTCGTCGCCACCATGAAAGGAACCTACGCATGAACGTGACGTTCGGGACCAAGCTGTATTGGCTGCTCAAACGTGAACTCTGGGAGCATCGTGGCGGCTTCTTCTGGGCTCCGGTCATTACCGGTGGCATCTTCCTGCTGCTGAACCTGATGGGCATCATCACCATCGAAGTGCTGGGCGCCAGCCACGGCATCCAGATCGGTGCCAATGGTGGCCTTCAGCATGTCATCGCGCAAATGGATGCAGGCGACATGAGCAAGGTGGGTTTTGCGCTCGACATTGCCATGTATTCGGCGATGGGCCTGCTGGTCGTGGTACTCGGCTTCGTGGTGTTCTTCTACTGCCTTGGCGCGCTGTACGACGACCGACGTGACCGCAGCATCCTGTTCTGGAAATCACTGCCGATCTCGGATACTGGCACCGTGTTGTCCAAGGTCATCAGCGCGACCGTGGTGGCGCCGGTCATCACCGTCATCGTCGGCATTGTCGCCGGCATGCTGCAACTGGCCATGGTCGCCATCACCTTGTCGTTCCATGGCTTGAATGTCTGGCAACTGCTGGGTTATGCCCATCCGTTCCGGGTATTGGCGAACCTGATCGGCTACGTCCCGCTGTACGTGCTGTGGGCGCTGCCGGCAGTCGGCTGGCTCATGCTCTGCTCAGCCTGGGCCCGCAGCAAGCCCTTCCTGTGGGCTGTGGCGCTGCCAGTCGCCACTGGACTGTTGGTCACCTGGTTCGGCCTGATGGGCTTGTTCAACCAGTCGCCCCTATGGTTCTGGCAGCACGTCGTGCAGCGCAGCCTGCTCAGCGTGTTCCCCGGCACCGGCAGCGTGTTCGGCCTGAGTAGCGAAGGACTGGCCCATCACGTCGGCAACGACCCGCAGGACTTCGGCCTGGGCCTCATGAATCTCGGCAACACATACCAACTGCTGGCCTCCCCGGCGCTGTGGATCGGTGTCGTGGTCGGCACCGCCCTGCTCGCCGGTGCCACCTGGTTTCGTCGCTGGCGCGACGAGGCCTGAACCCACCCAAAGGAGATTGTCATGCAGCAGTCCCTGATCATGGCTGGAATGTTGGCTGCCACGCTGGCGCTCACCGCATGCAACGCGGATCGGACCCCGGCCGACCAACCCTCAGCAGCGGGCAGTTCGGCATCGGCAAGCGCGATCGACAACGTCGTCGATCGCGCCATGGACCACGCCGGCGCCGAAATGCGCACGCGCAACATCAGCATCTCCGGCCACAAAGGCGCGAGCGGCCTGGCACGGGCGCAAATCACCCCGCAGGGTGATTTGCTGATTGAAGGCAAGGCGGTAACGATTACCGCCGACCAACGCGCCCTGCTCCTCGATTACCGTGCCCGCGTGGAAGACATTGCCACGCAAGGCATGGCGATCGGCAAGGAAGGGGCGGCGCTGGGTATGCACGCTGCGGCCGAAGCGCTCAAGGGTGCCTTCTCCGGACAATCCGAAGCGCAGATCCAGCAACATGTGGAAGCGCAGACCGCCGGCATCAAGCAATCCGCTTTGGCTTTGTGCGAGCGCCTGCCGGGCCTGCTCGCCGCACAGCAAAAACTCGCCGCCGCCCTGCCGGCATTCGCGCCGTACGCCACCATGACCGAAAACGACATCACCAATTGCCGCAATGGCGCACGTGACGACTCACACTCATAACCGACCGCCCGCCGGCCCGCGGGGGCTCTGGTTTCGCGCGCCGACAGGCGCACGAAACGCTCTTGATCGATCATCCCGGCAGCGCCGGAACGACGAGTGCGGCTCCCACGAATGGACGCGTCCCGAGTCCATTCGAATGACGGGGAGCGGGGACGCTCAGCTGCCGATACCGCCGCGGGTCAGGGTCAGCGGATCCAGCAACTGTTTCAACTCCGCCTTGGACAATCCCGTGGTCTCCAGCGCCACGTCCATGATCGGGCGGTGTTCCTTGTAGGCCCGCTTGGCCGTGGCCGCACCCTTCTCGTAGCCGATCACGGGATTGAGTGCGGTGACCAGGATCGGGTTCAAGGCCAGTGCCTGGTTGACGCGATCCTTGTTGACCGTGAAGCCGGCAATCGCCCTGTCAGCCAGCAGCACGCTGACGTTGGCCAGGATCTCGATCGACTGCAACAAGTCGTAGGCAATCAGCGGCAACATCACGTTGAGTTGGAAATTGCCGGACTGTCCGGCCACCGTGATTGCCGCATCGTTGCCGATCACTTGCGCCGCGACCATCACCACGGCCTCGGGGATCACTGGATTGACCTTGCCCGGCATGATCGAGGAGCCCGGCTGCAGCGCCGGCAAGGCAATCTCGCCCAGGCCGGCCAAGGGCCCCGAATTCATCCAGCGCAGGTCATTGGCGATCTTCATCAGGCCCACGGCCAGCGTCTTCAACTGGCCGGACATTTCCACCGCCGCGTCCTGCGCGGCCATGCCCTCGAAATAATTCTCCGCCGACTCGAACTTGACCCCGGTGAGCTTCTTCAGCTGCGCCGCCATGGCCGGACCAAACTTCGGGTCGGCGTTGATGCCGGTGCCGACCGCGGTACCGCCCTGCGGCAACCGGCGCATGCGTTTCAGCGCATCCTCGATGCGCTCGATCGCCGTGCCGACCTGAGCCGCCCAGCCCGACAATTCCTGGCCGAACGTGATCGGCATTGCATCCATGAGGTGGGTGCGGCCAGTCTTCGGCGTGTTGCGCAATTGGCGCGCGCGCTTGTCGATCGCCTTGCGCAAATGCTTCAGCGCGGGCAGCAAATGCTCGGTGGTGGTCAGCGTGGCGCTGACGTGGATCGCGGTCGGGATGACATCGTTCGAGCTCTGGCCGTAGTTGACGTGATCGTTGGGATGCACCTTGGTCCCGGTTGCCGTTGCCAGGTGCGCGATGACCTCATTCGCATTCATGTTGGTGCTGGTGCCCGAGCCGGTCTGGAAGATGTCGATCGGGAACTGCGCGTCATACGCACCGTCTGCCACCGCCAGCGCCGCCTTGCGGATCGCTGCCGCCTGGTTCTTCTTGAGATGTCCCATGGCCAGGTTGACGTCGGCTGCAGCCACCTTGATCAGCCCGAGGGCGCGGATGAACTGGCGCGGCAGGTGCAGCCCGGAGACCGGGAAATTGTCGATGGCACGCTGGGTCTGTGCGCCGTACAACGCGTCGGCAGGGACCTGCAGCTCGCCCATGCTGTCGTGTTCAATGCGAAATGCGTTCATGTATAGCCCTTCGTTCGTGAAACCGGATAAGCAAACCCGCCAACGATAAGCTGGATGGCCGCACTTGCAAAGGCCTGGCCGGGCTGTGTCGCGCTGATCGGCCCGGCGCAACCGTTAGAATGCACGCTTTCCCGCCAACGGTACGCTGCGATGTCACTCACTGCCCTTACCGCGTTGTCGCCGCTGGATGGCCGCTACGCCAGCAAGGCCGATCCGCTGCGCCCGATTTTCAGCGAATACGGCTTGATGCGCCGGCGCGTGCACGTGGAAGTGGAGTGGCTGCTGGCCCTGGCCCAGGCGCCCGGCATCGCCGAGCTCCCGCCCTTCGCGCCGGCCCAGGTCGAGGCGCTGCATGCCCTGGCTGCCGATTTCAGCCTCGCCGACGGCGAGCGGGTCAAAGCCATCGAGGCCACCACCAACCACGACGTCAAGGCGGTCGAGTACTTCATCAAGGAGCGCATGGCGCTTGATCCCAAGCTCGCGCCGGCGCGCGAATTCGTGCACTTCGCCTGCACCAGCGAAGACATCAACAATCTGTCCTATGCCTTGATGTTGCGCGACGGACGCAGCCATGTCCTGTTGCCGCAACTCGACGCCGTCATCGCCCGCCTGCGCGAGCTGGCGCACGCCAACGCCAGCGTCGCCATGCTCGCGCGCACGCACGGCCAGACCGCCTCGCCGACCACACTGGGCAAGGAGCTGGCCAACGTCGTCGCGCGTCTGGAGCGCCAGCGCACGCAACTTGCCGCCGTCGCCATACAGGGCAAGATCAACGGCGCCGTCGGCAACTTCAACGCCCACGCCGTCGCCTACCCCGAGCTGGACTGGCCGGCGTTCGCGCAGCAGTTCACTGCCGGCCTGGGCCTCGACTACAACGCCTACACCACGCAGATCGACCCACACGACGGCATCGCCGAATACTGCGATGCCGTGCGCCGCGGCAACACCATCCTGGTCGACCTGGCGCGCGACGTCTGGGGTTACATCTCGCTGGGCTACTTCGGCCAGACCGTGAGGGCAGGCGAAGTCGGCTCCTCGACCATGCCGCACAAGGTCAACCCGATCGACTTCGAGAACGCCGAGGGCAACTTCGGCGTGGCGAACGCCCTGCTCGGCCACTTCGCGGAGAAGCTGCCGATCAGCCGCTGGCAGCGCGACCTCACCGATTCCACCGTGCTGCGCGCGCTCGGCGTCGCCTTCGGCCACACCCTGGTCGCGCTGGCCTCGCTGCAGAAGGGCCTGGGCAAACTCACCGTGCACACCGAGCGCATTGCCGCCGACCTCGACGCCAGCTGGGAAGTGCTGGCCGAAGCGGTGCAGACCGTCATGCGCCGCTACGGCCTGCCCCAACCCTACGAGCATTTGAAAACCCTCACCCGCGGGCACGGCATCAGCCGCGAATCCATGCGCACCTTTATCGGCACGCTGGAGCTTCCCGCCGAGGCGAAGCAGCGCCTGCTGGAATTGACCCCGGACACTTACACCGGTCTCGCCGAACCCCTGGCCCGCGACATCTAGTTTCCGCCACCCCGGCGCAAGCTGTCCGACTGCCGCGGGCCGCCGGCCAAACGGTGTTCACGACACTACAGCGATGCTTCTCCCGTCAGGTGGGCGTGGCTTGGAAGGGCGTCTGGTATCTGCACGCCTGTTGCGGTAAGCGGAAACGACTGTCGCAACCTTTTACAAATTCCTTCCCCTCCGGAAAGTGATCAGGAAAAATATCCTTAGGTATCCACCGGTTGCGAATTGGCATCCAATTTGCTGCGATCAGACCCCAGGACGACAACGGAAGCGGGGGCATAACCATGATTGCGAAGAAATTGCTTGCAGCGGCTTGCATCTTCGCCGCCACTTGTTCCACGGGCGTTTTTGCGACCGTCACCACGGTTCCCGACAGCGCATTGATCCATTCCGGCCAGTACTACACCAACGATCTAGGCAATGTGTTGGTCATGACCGGAGGCGGGAATGCCGCGAATGTGGGTGCGTTGGATGGACGTAATGACGACGGCTTCAGCGGACCGATCAACCTCGGGTTCACCCTGAGCTTCTTCGGCCAGGACTACACCCAGTTCTGGGCCAACAACAACGGCAACATCAGCTTCACGAGTGGTATTTCCAGCTTCACCCCGAACGGCCCGCAAGGCGCGCCAGTACCGATCATCTCGCCATTCTTTGCGGACGTGGATACGCGCAATCCTGCCAGCGGTGTGATGCACCTGAACAACAGCATCGCCAACGAAGTGATCGTCACTTGGGACGCGGTCGGGTATTACAGTCAGAATGCCAGCCTGCTGAACAGCTTCCAGCTCGTGTTGCGCGGGCCCGGTTACAGCATTCCAACCGGCGAAGGAGCCATTGGCTTCTTCTACAGGGACATGCAGTGGGAGACTGGCGACGCTAGCGGAGGCAGTGGCGGTTTTGGTGGCACGCCCGCTGCCGTAGGTTTCGGTGACGGCCAAGGCAACGGTGAAATACTGGCGGGTTCGATCGAGAACGGTATTTCCCGCATCGTCAACAACAACTACATCTGGTTCGACCAGAACCTGACGCCGGTTAACCCCAATCCGGTGCCGGAACCCGCGGACCTGCCCTTGATGCTGCTTGGCCTGCTCGGCACGGGTGCACTGCTTTATACTCGTCGCCGTCGTCAAGACAGCTGATCCCGTCACCAGCGTCAATCATGATACCCGGCGTTCACCGCCGGGTATTTTTTGCGCATGATGGGCATGGTCGAAAAAAGCGGCCATGATGTGGGCAAATAAAGGGGCGGGGCTAGTTGAGGCGTCTGGCACAGCACAAACAGATGGGTAAGCGCCCAACAGGGTGAAGGTCGCCCGGCCGCAAACAACATCGCTGGTCGCCCGGCTGGACCGCTTACACTGTGCATCCAGTCCCCAGCAGGTTGCCGCCATGCCTTCCTTCGACGTGATCTCAGAAGTCGACAAGCACGAGCTGACCAATGCAGTCGACCAGGCCAACCGCGAATTGGGCAACCGCTTCGACTTCAAGGGCCAGGACGCGTCGTACACACTGGACGACTTCGTGATCACGCTGAGCGCGCCCAGCGAGTTCCAGCTGCAGCAGATGCTGGATATCCTGCGCGGCCGATTGGTGGCACGGAAGATCGACATCCGCTCGCTCGACGTCGGCGAGGCGGAAACCAACCTCGGCGGATCACACCAGAAGATCGTCGTGCAGCAAGGCATCGAGCAGTCGGTGGCAAAGAAACTGGTCGGCCTATTGAAGGCAGCCAAGCTGAAAGTCGAAGCGCAGATCAACGGCGACAAGCTGCGCGTAAGCGGCAAGAAGCGCGACGACCTGCAGAGCGCCATGGCCGTGCTGCGCAACGCCGACGTCGGGCTGCCGCTGCAGTTCGACAACTTCCGGGACTGACCAGCAGCGACGCGCGACGCCTCCATGCGGCAAGCAGGGGTCGCGCCACTCGGCGCCCCCCCTTCCGGTCTACCACCCGCGGCAAGACTTACTGCGCGGTTGGCACGATGTAGCCAGCTGGCAAAGCCTGCTTTTCGTGCATGGCCTGCATGTAGCGGTCACGCAGCATGGTCTGGCGGCTCACCATGGGAATCTTGCGGCCGGCGATGAACACCTGCTCGGCAGAGGTGGACAGTTCCAGCGGATCGGCGCTCCAGACCACCACGTCGGCCGCCTTGCCCTGCTCCAGCGTCCCCAGGTCCTTGTCCATGCCGTAGATCCGCGCCGGGTTCAGCATCAGCGCCTTGAGTGCTTCGAGCCATGGCAGGCCGTTGGCAACGGCATTGCCGGCGGCCTGGGTGACGTTGCGGGCGTTGTGCGTGTCACCGGTGGCAAACGCGATCAGCACGCCGGCCTTCTGCAGGCGCGCGGCGTTCTCCAGCGTCGAGCCCAGCGTCTCGAAATGCGCCGGCAAATCCTCCAGCGGATTGAGCAGCACTGGAACGTGGGCGGCCGCCAATTCATCGGCAACCATCCACGCCTCGGCGCCGCCGGAGATGATCAATTTCAGCTTGAAGTCGTGGGCCAGACGCATTGCTGCCTCGATGTCGCTGGCACGGTTGACCTCGACCACCAGCGGCTGTTTGCCGTCCAGTACCGGACCCAATGCCTGCAGGTCCAGCCGGGTCAACGCGTAGCCGCGCCGCTGGTTCTTGGCGTAGGCACTGGCGTTGTCGGCGTAGTCCCGCGCATCCTGCAACGCCTCGCGCAAGGCCAGCATGGCCGCCGCGCGTGAGCCGCCGGCCAGTGCCGCACCCGATTCGCCAAGCGTGGCAAACATCGCCGCGGGATCGCGGTGGATGAAGCCCTCGGTGGAGCCCAGGTCGATGATCGCGCCACGACCGGCGATGATGTGCTTGTCGCCGTCCATCGGCGACACCATCGCGCGGGTGACGCCAGCGATGCGGTTGACCGGGATCAGCACCGAACGCGGATTGATCGCGTTGGCGACGTCGAACGCGGCGCTGAAGCGCGAGTCCCCGGCCGAGGCGTCGCGGGTCTCCTTGACGGCCCCGACTTCGACGATGCCAAACTGGCTCTCCGGATCGAAGATGCCGGGCGTGACGACCTTGCCGGTCGCATCGATACGTTCGGCATCCGCCGGGATGGCGACGTCGGCACCGACCGCGGCGATACGGCCATCCTTGATGAGCACCGTGCCATGTTCGATCTTGCCGGCGGCACCCAGGGTGTAGACGGTACCGCCGGTGATCGCGTAGGTGCCCGTGCCATGGCTTGCAGCGGTGGTATCGGCCTGGGTATCGGTATGGCCGGCAGGGCCACAGGCGGCGCACAGCAGCGCCAGGAGCATGGCCAGGTATTTCATCGCTTGTCCTCCGCGCTGCCAGCATTGGTCTTCGTGGCCGACGGCTTGATGAAGCCGCCAAGCATGAAGTCCGACTTCGCCTGCCGCGCCGCGTCGGCGCGGTCATAGACCACGGCGCCATCGAGGAACACCTTCTCCGCGCGCGCATAGACGCTGAACGGGTCGCTGCTCCAGAGCACCACGTCGGCATCCTTGCCCGGCTCCAGCGAGCCGATGCGGTCGTCCAGGCCAAGCGCCTTCGCGGGATTGAGCGTCATCCACATCACCGCATGTTCCTTGCTGATGTCCAGTCCGGCAAGCCGGCCCGCGGCCCAGGCCTTGCTTACTTCCTGGTTGAGGCGCTGGATGCCGTTTTCGTCATCGGAGTGGATCAGCGCGCAGGCACCGCCGGCGTCGGTCATCGCGAGGTTCGCGCGAATGCCGTCCCAGGCTTCCATCTTGAAGCCCCACCAATCGGCCCACACTGCCGCGCAGGTACCGGTCTTGGCCAGCATCTGCGGAATCTTGTAAGCCTCGACGGCATGATGGAACGCCGCGATTCGGAAGCCAAATTCCTGCGCGACATCGAGCAGTTGGGCCATCTCGTCAGCACGGTAGCAGTGCATCTGCACCCGAATCTTGCCGTCGAGCACCTCGGCCAGGGTTTCCTTGCCGAGGTCGCGCTTCGGCGGCGAACCGGCTTCAGCGACGCCCTTGGCCTTGGCTTTGGCTTCCCAGGCCTTCCACTCGCGATCGTAGGCCTGGGCGTCGGCAAACGCCTGGCGGTAACCGGCGACATCGCCCATCAAGGTCGACGGGAACTGGTGGCGGCTGCCGTAGACCCGCATCGGATTCTCGCCGCAGGCCATCTTCAGGCCGTACGGCGCATCCGGGAACTTCATCGCCTGCACGGTCGTGGCCGGCACGTTCTTCAGCACCACGCCGCGGCCACCGATCAGGTTGCCCGAGCCTGGCAGGATCTCCAACGTGGTCACACCGCCGGCGCGGGCGGTATTGAAACCCGGGTCCTGCGGCCAGACCGAATGCTCGGCCATCACCTGCGACGTGTTCGGGTTCGTCATCTCGTTGCCGTTCCCGGTGGCTTCCACCGCGGGCGACGGATAGACGCCGAGGTGCGAGTGCACGTCGATCAGGCCCGGGGTGACGTACTTGCCCTTGGCATCGATGACAGTAGCGCCCGCGGGCGCGTTGACCTGCTTGCCGACCGCGGCAATCTTGCCGTCGCGCAACAGCACGGCGCCGTCATCGATGCGCTCACCGGTGCCGGTATAGATCGTCGCATGGTCGATCAGCGTGGCCTGCGCAGGCAGCGGCTGGTAAGTGGACGGGAAGGCGTCCGGCGGAAATTCGGTGGGAGGTGCCTCCGCCGCGGATGCGGCCAGCCCTGCAGCCCCCGACAACAACAATGCAAGCGTCGTCGCACGCCAGTGTGATGTTCTCATCTTCGCTCCCAAGTCGGCCCCATGCCCTGCCTGCCCTGGCCGGCAATCTACGGCGCATCCCTGGCCGCAACCCCGCCCCACTTGCAAACCGTACATCGAAGCGGCCGCGATGTCTTCCCGGCAGGACTGCACCAGGCGACGCACGACAAGCCGGCCCCGATCAGCCCCGGCGCGCCTGCATGGGACATCCCATTGCCATTGCCTGCAGTCCGATCACCCACGGCGGCCGCGTGCCGCCGGTTCCCGTGCCGCGACGCACGCCGTGTCTCGACCCGGCGCCGGCCATTGGCAGCGATCAGTCCACCTCGTCCGAGCCTTCGTTGACGCCCTCGAACAGGAAGGTCGACAAATACCGCTCACCGGTGTCGGGCAGCATGGCCAGCAGCACCGAGCCTTGCGGCGCACCCGCCGCGACTTGCAGGGCAGCCGCCAGGGTGGCGCCGGAGGAGAGGCCGGCGAAGATTCCCTCGCGCCAGGCCAGCTGGCGCGTGGTGTCGCGGGCCAGCTCGTCGTCGATCAGCACAATGCGGTCGATGACCTTGCGGTTGAGCACAGCCGGGACGAAGTCCGGAGTCCAGCCCTGGATCTTGTGTGGTTGCCATTCCTTGCCGGATAGGAGGGCCGCGACGGTCGGCTCGGCAGCCACGATGCGCACCTCCGGGCGTGCGACCTTCATGACCTCGCCGACGCCGGTCAGCGTGCCGCCCGTGCCCCAGCCGGTGACGAAGTAATCCAGCCGGTGGCCGGCGAAATCGCGCAGGATTTCCGCCGCGGTGGTCTGACGGTGATAGGCCGGATTGGCTGGATTCTCGAACTGGTTGGTGAAGAACCAACCGTGTTGCTTCGCCAACTCCAGCGCCTTTTCCACCATGCCGCTGCCGCGCGCGGCAGCCGGCGTCAGCACCACTTTGCCGCCGTAGGCGCGGATCAGCCGGCGTCGCTCGATGGAGAACGTCTCGGCCATCACCGCCACGAACGGGTAGCCGCGCGCCGCGCAGATCGCGGCCAGGGCCACGCCAGTATTGCCGGAGGTGGCCTCGACCACGGTCTGGCCCGGTTTCAGCGCGCCGCGCTGTTCGGCATCGAGGATGATGGCCAGCGCGAGCCGATCCTTGACCGAACCTGCCGGATTGAACGCCTCCACCTTGACGTACAGCTCGACGTGGGCGGGCCCGACGCGGTGCAGGCGGATCACCGGCGTGTGGCCGATGGTGTCGATCATGCTGTCGTGGATCATGAGTCTCTCCCAGGCAAAGAGGGGCCCCTGCGGACGCGATCATGCACTCAAAGTGGTGGGCTTGTCGCGTTGCCTCCGGGCCGGCCCCGGTACAATGCCGGCATGAGTAAACCAGCGCCCCCTCCCCTTGAAGTCCGCGGCACGGGCAAGCAGCCGCTGGGTATGAGTCCAGCGCGGTTTTTGCGCGATTACTGGCAGAAGCGGCCGCTGCTGGTGCGCCAAGCCTTTGCTGGTTTCAAGCCGCCGCTGCAGCCCGACGACCTGGCCGGCCTGGCCTGCGAGGATGGCGTGCTGGCGCGGCTGGTCACACACGACGAAAAGCGCACGCGCTGGCAGGTGCGGAGCGGACCGTTCGCCGATGGCGACTTCGCCACGACCGGCAACGCCAACTGGACGCTGCTGGTGCAGGACGTCGACAAGTGGGATGTAGACGTCGCCCAGCTGCTGCAACCCTTCAGCTTCCTGCCCACTTGGCGCGTGGACGACATCATGGTGTCCTACGCCGAGGACGGCGGCGGGGTCGGCGCGCACATCGACCAGTACGACGTCTTCCTGATCCAGGGCCTGGGCCAACGGCGCTGGGCCATCAGCACCGATCCGACGGCACCCCGGGATTTCCGTCCCGATGTGGAGTTGAAACAGCTCGTGGACTTCACGCCCACCCACGAATGGCTGCTGGACCCCGGCGACGTGCTGTACCTGCCCCCGGGCGTGCCGCACGACGGTATTGCCGTCGGTGCGCGATGCATGACCTTGTCCGTCGGCATGCGCGCGCCTTCCACGGCGGAGTTGACCGGCGACTTGGCCGACTACCTCGCCGAGCGCCTGCCCGACGACCAGCGCTATGCCGACCCCGACCTCGTCCCGGCCACCCACCGCGGTGAGATCGACCGTGCCACGCTCCGCCGCCTGCGCCAGGCGTTGCCGTTCGCGGCGGCCTTCGACGACGCAATGCTGCTGGATTGGTTCGGGCGCTTCATCACCCGCTACCGCAACGCGCAAGTGGTCGTCGCGCCAGGCAAGCCTCTGTCGGCTGCAGCGCTGACGGCGAAGCTCGCGACGGGAGCGACGCTCCTGCGTCATCCCTGGACGCGCCTGGCCTGGAGCCGCAACGGTTCGACCTGCACCCTGTATGCGAGCGGCGAGGCCTACCCCGCCCCCGCACCGCTTGCGCAGGAACTGTGTGCGCAGTCGAGCCTGGTGTTGTCAGCCCAGCCCGATGCTGCCGGCGCCGCACTGCTACGGGTGCTGGTCAACGCCGGACACCTCAGCCTGCGCCGGCCACGCAGATGAGGCTGCAGGAGTTCCATCTGGAACTCTTCGAGCGGGCGGGCGCTGCCCGGCAAGCCGAGCTGCGCAAGCTGTGGCAAGAAGCATTGGCGACGACCGCGTCGCCACCCGACGCCGGTGTACAGGCAGATTACCAAGCCGCCAACTGGTGGGCTCTTGCCCGCGATCCCGGAGGCCAGGCCCTCGGTTGCGGCAGCTTGGCCGAAGGGGGCCGGATCGGCTGCATCGTCGTGCGCGAGGCAGCGCGCGGCCAGGGCGTGGGTAGCGCCATCGTGCACGAACTCATCGCCCGGGCACGGGCACTCGGTATGCCTACGCTCACCGCGGACGTGCCCGCCACAGCCACGGGCTTTTTTGCCAAGGCCGGCTTCGTCGCCAACCCGCCGGATGCGGCCAATGACGGGGCCATCGTGCGCTGCAGCCTGTCCCTGCCCAGCCCGGCCCAGGCTCGCGGCAAGCGGCCACCGCCGCGCGACATCGGCGCCCTGCCCGCCGGCAGTCAGGGGGAGATTGCCGCCGCGCGCCTGCAATTGCTTGCCGATACCCGGCATCAGTTGCTGGCCTACCTGCCGAGCTTGCACGCCGGCATCTTCGCCACGCCAGCCGAGCTCGAGCAGCTGCGTCGCATCGCCTGTTCGGGGCGCGCGGCCAGCATCCGCATCTTGCTTCACGACCCGGCCGCGGCGGTTGTAATCGACCATCCCCTGCTACCGCTCGCGCAACGCCTGACCAGCGCCTTCCAGTTCCGCACGCCAACCGACCCGGTGGATCTTGCCTACGCCAGCGCTTACCTGTTGACGGACACCGGCGGCTATCTGTTCCTGCCCGACGCCAGCCGTCCGGCGGGCCGCGCGGCGCGTACGCAGCGGAGTGCCCAGGTCCCGCTGCGCCAACACTTCGGAGAGAGCTGGGAACGTGCCGAACGTGCCACCATCCTGAACGCGCTTGATCTGTAGATTAAGGAAAGAAAAGCCGCCTTCCCTACCTGCCCGGACGCAAACCGCATATGACCGCGCTTCCCGCGCCGTGGCGGCCCCGGTGGAGGAAAATGCCTCGTGCCCGTCAGGTTGCCGCATTGCAGCAGGCGAAGGCTATAATTGCCTCGACCAATCCGGCATCCGCCTGCCACTTCGGTACTCCACGCCGACACGGCACCGCGGCCCCTGCAATCGCCGGACAGCTGCAAGTTTTCCTTCCCTGCCGGTGGCGACGTGAGTATCAATTCAATCCGCGAGTTTGCCGAATCTTCCGCCCTGGCCGGCGGCAATGCCGACTACGTCGAGGCCTTGTACAACGCTTGGCTGACCGATCCCTCCGCCGTATCAGCGCAATGGGGCCGCTACTTCGATTCGTTCCAGGGCCGCCAGCACGGCGACATCGCCCCCGACGGCGCCATCGCGCGTATCGAGGCCGCCCAGCAGCAACGTGGCCCGCGCGCAGCCGTTCCGGTCAGCGACGAGCATGCACGCAAGCAGGCCGGGGTGTTGCGCCTGCTCACCGCCTACCGCTCACGCGGCCACCTGGCAGCCGATCTCGATCCCCTGAATCTTGCCGACAAAATGCCGGCGCCCGACCTGGGTCTTGCGTTCCATGGCCTGAGTGACGCCGACCTCGACACCGAGTTCGACACTGGCAATTACGCGGGCAATGGCCAGCGCATGAAATTGCGCGACCTGGTCGAGCGCCTCAAGAAGACCTACACCGGCACCATTGGTGCCGAGTTCATGCATATCAGCAACCACGATCAGCGCAACTGGATCTACAGTCGGCTGGAGCGGGCAGCCGGCGACAGCGGCCTGGACACTGCCGGCAAGCAGCGCGTGCTGGACGGGCTCACCGCCGCCGAAGGGCTGGAGCGCTACTTGCACACCAAGTATGTGGGCCAGAAGCGTTTCTCCCTGGAAGGCGGGGACAGCCTGATCCCGATGCTCGACGACGTCGTGCGCAGCGCGGGCGACCAGGGCATCCGCGAAGTCGTCATCGGCATGGCGCACCGTGGCCGGCTGAACGTGCTGGTGAACATCCTGGGCAAACCGCCAAAGACCCTGTTCGATGAATTCGAGGGGAAATTCGAGCATCCGGAAGACCCCGCCCACACCGGCGACGTGAAGTATCACCTGGGCTTTTCAACGGACGTCAAGACGCCCAAAGGCGGCGTCCACGTCGCGTTGGCGTTCAATCCCTCGCACCTCGAAATCGTCAACGCAGTGGTGGCTGGATCGGTGCATGCACGCCAGGTGCGACGGCGCGACAGCGGGCACAAGCAGTCCATGGCCGTGTTCATCCACGGCGATGCCGCGTTTGCCGGCCAGGGCGTGAACATGGAGTTGCTCAACATGTCGCAGGCGCGCGGCTTCCGTATCGGCGGCGCGCTGCACATCGTGATCAACAACCAGGTCGGCTTCACCACGTCCAATCCCCAAGACGCCCGCTCGACGCTGTATTGCACCGACCTGGCAAAGATGGTCAATGCGCCGGTGCTGCACGTCAATGGCGACGACCCCGAAGCGGTGATCGAGGTGACCCGGCTGGCCTACGACTTCCGCAAGCAGTTCGAGCGCGATGTCGTGGTCGACCTCGTGTGCTACCGCCGCCTGGGCCACAACGAAGCTGACGAGCCGGCCGCGACCCAGCCGATGATGTACAAGATCATCCGCAGCCGCCCCACTGCCCGCGACCTCTACCAGCAGCAACTGGTCAGGCAGGGCCTGCTGGCCGAAGGCGCAGCGCAAAAGCAGTTCGATGCGTACCGGGCGCGGCTCGAGGCTGGGGAACCAATGACTGATGTAGACCCGCACCCCAACCGTGATGGCAGGGTCGATTGGGCGCAGTTCACCACCGGCAAGCT
This sequence comes from Rhodanobacter sp. FW510-R10, assembly GCF_058781105.1. Lineage (NCBI taxonomy): Bacteria > Pseudomonadati > Pseudomonadota > Gammaproteobacteria > Lysobacterales > Rhodanobacteraceae > Rhodanobacter > Rhodanobacter sp. FW510-R10. The sequence continues at coordinate 3,212,706 of NZ_JBYSWL010000001.1, forward strand.
GGGGGTGGACGTGGACACCCGCGTGGCGGCCGACGAGCTCAAGGCGCTGGGCACGAAGCTGATCACCATGCCGGCCGACCTCAAGCCGCACTCACGGGTCGCCAAGATCTACGCGGACCGGGCCAAGATGTTGGCTGGTGCAGCACCTGTCGACTGGGGCTACGCGGAAAATCTCGCCTACGCCACGCTGGTCGACGACGGGCACGACCTGCGCCTGGTGGGTCAGGACTCCGCCCGCGGCACGTTCTTCCATCGCCACGCCGTGCTGCACGACCAGACCGACGGGCATACCTACCTGCCCCTGGCGACCATTCGCACCGGCGCCGACGTCGAAGTGATCGATTCGCTGTTGAGCGAAAACGCCGTGCTGGCGTTCGAGTACGGCCATGCCACGACCGACCCGTCCACGCTGCACATCTGGGAAGCGCAGTTTGGCGACTTTGCGAATGGCGCCCAGGTCGTCATCGACCAGTTCGTCACCTCCGGCGAAGCCAAGTGGAACCGCTATTGCGGCCTGGTGCTGCTGCTGCCCCATGGTTATGAGGGGCAAGGCCCGGAACATTCTTCGGCACGGCTGGAGCGCTACCTGCAAATGTGCGCCATGGAGAACATGTCGGTCTGCGTACCGACCACGCCGGCGCAGTATTTCCACATGATCCGCCGGCAAATGCTGCGCAAGGTACGCAAGCCGCTCATCGTCATGTCGCCCAAGTCGCTGCTGCGGCACAAGCATGCGGTGTCCACGCTGGACGAGCTGGCCAACGGCCGCTTCCAACTGGTGATTGGCGAAGCGCGCAAGCTCAATGCCAAGAAGGTCAAGCGCGTCGTGCTTTGCTCGGGCAAGGTGTACTACGACCTGCTGGAGCACGCGGACAAGGACAAGTTGACCGACGCCGCGATCGTGCGCGTGGAACAGCTCTACCCCTTCCCGCGCAGTGAGGTCAGCGCCGAGTTGGCCAGGTATCCCGCTGCCACGGACGTGGTGTGGTGCCAGGAAGAGCCCATGAACCAAGGTGCCTGGTTCCAGATTCGCCATCACCTGCAGGCGTGCGTGGGCGAGCAGCATCACCTGAGCTATGCCGGACGCGCGCGCTCGCCAGCACCGGCCACGGGTCACCTGAAGACGCACACCGTGGAGCAAGCCGCCTTGGTCGAGCAGGCCTTGGTCGGCGGCACCGAAACCGATTCTGCCGCGGAATGATCCCTTCCCATACCGTGGCCAGTGATGGCCGCCGTTCGCCACTCGCGTCCAGGCACGGACGCACAACCTGAAGAGCCTCCTATGTCCACCGAAGTCAAAGTTCCCGTCCTACCCGAGTCGGTTTCCGATGCCACGATCGCCGGCTGGCACAAGCAGGCCGGCGATGCCGTCAAGCGCGACGAGAATCTGGTGGACCTCGAGACCGACAAGGTCGTGCTGGAAGTCCCCTCGCCGGTCGATGGCGTGCTGAAGTCGATCACGCACAAGGAGGGTGACGTGGTTGGCAGCGACGAGGTCATTGCGATCATCGAAGAAGGCGCCACCGCGGCGGCCGCTCCGGCCCCGTCCAAGCCGGAGGCGACAAAGGCTGCCCCGGCCGCCAGCGCGCCGGCACCGGCTGCGTCCGCGCCAAGCCCGGCCAAGGGGCCTGAGCTGTCCCCTGCCGGCCGCCGCGTGGCCGCCGAGGAACACATCGACGCCTCGAAGGTCAGTGGTACCGGCCGCGACGGGCGCGTAACCAAGGAAGACCTCGTCAACTACGGCAAGGGCAACAACGCCCCGGTCGCCACGCCAGCACCGAGTGCGCCAGCCGCAAAGCCCACCCCGGGTTCGCGTCCGGAAGAGCGCGTGCCGATGACGCGCATGCGTGCGCGCATCGCCGAACGGCTGATGCAATCCAAGAACTCGATCGCCATGCTGACCTCGTTCAACGAGGTGAACCTGCGCGAAGTGGTGAAGATGCGCAAGGCGCTGGGCGAAGCGTTCCAGAAGCAGCACGGCATCAAGCTCGGCTTCATGAGCTTCTTCGTCAAGGCCGCAGCCGAGGCGCTGAAGCGCTACCCCTTCGTCAATGCCTCAGTGGATGGCAACGACGTGATCTACCACGGCTACCAGGACATCTCCATCGCGGTGGCCACCGACAAGGGACTGGTGACCCCGGTGCTGCGCGACGTGCAGGACATGAGCTTTGCCGAGGTCGAGCAGGGCATCGCCGATTACGCCACCAAGGCGCGGGCGAACAAGCTGTCGCTGGACGACCTGCAGGGCGGCACCTTCACCATCACCAACGGCGGCACCTTCGGCTCCCTGCTGTCCACGCCGATCGTCAACCCGCCGCAGAGCGCCATCCTGGGCATGCATGCGATCAAGGAACGGGCAATCGTCGAGGATGGCCAGGTAGTGGCCGCACCGATGATGTACATCGCGCTGTCCTACGACCACCGCATCATCGATGGCAAGGATGCGGTCCAGTTCCTGGTCGACATCAAGAACCAGCTGGAAAACCCGCAAAGGATGTTGCTTGGCCTGTAAGGCCTTGAGCCCCTCTCCCGCCGGTGACCGTGGGAAGTCCCGGTGGGAGGTAGGGGTTGGGTGAGGGTCATCCGGCGCTTCGCGCCACCTTCTCCCCGCGGGAGAAGGAAAGAGCAAAGAGGAAAACCATGAGCGATAAATTCGATGTAATCGTCATCGGCGCCGGCCCGGCCGGCTATGTGGCTGCAATCCGCGCCGCGCAGTTGGGCCTGAAGACCGCCTGTGTGGATGCCTTCACCGGCAAGGACGGCAAGCAGGCTTTGGGCGGCACCTGCCTCAACGTGGGCTGCATCCCGTCCAAGGCGCTGCTCGATTCCTCGCGCCAGTACTGGAACCTTGCGCACAACCTGCCGGCGCACGGTATCAGCGTGAAGGACGCCAAGGTCGACATGGGCACCTTCATCGGCCGCAAGGACAAGATCGTCAAGCAATTCACCGGCGGCATCGGCCAACTGTTCAAGGCAAACAAGGTCACCGCGTTCTACGGTACCGGCAAGTTGCTGAAGGGTAACAATGTCGAGATCACTGCAGCGGATGGCAGCAAGCAGACCATCAACGCCCCCAACGTCATCCTGGCTTCGGGTTCGGTGCCGATCGAGCTGCCGTTTGCCAAGTTTGACGGCGAGGCCATCGTCGACAATGCCGGCGCGCTGGACTTCACCGAAGTGCCCAAGCGCCTGGGCGTGATTGGCGCCGGCGTGATCGGCCTCGAGCTCGGCAGCGTGTGGCGCCGCCTGGGCAGCGAGGTCACGATCATCGAGGCGTTGCCCGACTTCCTCTCGGTGGCCGACGCCGACATTGCCAAGCTCGCGGCCCGGGAATTCGCCAAGCAAGGGCTTGCCATCAAGCTGGACGCCAAGCTTAACAAGGCCGAGGTGAAGGCCGGGCCTGATAAGAGCCGCGTCGTGCACCTCACCTACACCGACAAGAGCGGCGAACAGCAGCTCGTGGTCGACAAGTTGCTGGTGGCCGTGGGCCGCCGCGCCTACACCAAGGATCTCTTGGCCGACGACACTGGCGTGAAGGTCGACGAACGCGGCCGCATCGTGGTCGACGAGCACTGCCATACCGGCGTGGACGGCGTGTGGGCCATCGGTGATGCGATCCGCGGTCCGATGCTCGCGCACAAGGGTTCCGAGGAAGGCGTGGCGGTGGCCGAGTGGATTGGGGGCAAGGCCGGCCACGTCAACTACGACACCATTCCCTTCGTGATCTACACCGAGCCCGAAGTGGCCTGGGCCGGCAAGACGGAGAAGCAGCTCAAGGATGCCGGTGTGCCCTACAAGGTCGGCACCTTCCCGTTCGCCGCCATCGGCCGCGCCGTGGCGATGAACGAGGGCGTGGGCCAGGTGAAGATGCTCGCCCACGCCGACACCGATCGCATCCTCGGGGTGCACATGGTCGGCCCGGGCGTGTCCGAGCTGATTGCCGAGTGCGTGGTGGCGATGGAGTTCAACGGCTCCTCCGAGGACCTTGCCCGCATCGTCCATGCGCATCCGACGCTGTCGGAAGCCGTCCATGAAGCTGCCCTGTCCGTCGACAAGCGCTCCATCCACAAGGGCAATTGAGGTCAGGATGACCTCATCCCGTGCAGCACAGGGACGTGCGATGACACGGGATCCAGTCTCATGCATGACCTCATCCCGTGCAGCACAGGGACGTGCGACGACACGGGATCCAGTCTCATGCATGACCTCATCCCGTGCAGCACAGGGACGTGCGACGACACGGGATCCAGTCTCATGCATGACCTCATCCCGTGCAGCACAGGGATGTGCGTTGACCCAGGATCCCATGCCTCCAATGCGCCATCCCGTGGAGCACAAGGCCGTGCGATGACACAGTAGCCAGCGCCTCGCGCGCACCTCGTTCCCTGCGATGCAAGGACGTGCGCCGATCCGGGATCGCCTTGCTCGTCACCGGAAGAGGCACTGGCTGCCAGCTTTGGCTGGGATGACGGATCAAACATGCCCGGAGCGCACCGACTATGCCCCAACCATCAACCATCTGTGTCTACTGCGGCGCCAACAGCGGCACCCATCCTGCATACGCCGACCTGGCGCGGGCATTCGGCACCGAACTGGCATCGCGCGGGATCGGCCTGGTGTATGGCGGCGGCAAGGTGGGCCTGATGGGCGTGCTGGCCGACGCGGCCCTGGCTGGCGGCGGCAAGGTGATCGGCGTGATTCCGCGGCAATTGGTTGAGCACGAGCGTGCACACCCCGGGGTCCACGAAATGCATGTCGTGGAAACCATGCACCAGCGCAAGACGCGCATGTCCGAGCTGGCCGATGCCTACGTCGCGCTCCCCGGTGGCTTCGGCACCATGGACGAGATCTTCGAAATGATGACCTGGGCCCAGCTCGACCTGCACCGGCACCCTTGCGCGTTCCTGGAGGTGTGTGATTACTACCGGGCCTTGCGGGAAATGCTCGACCACATGGCGGATGAGGATTTCGTGAGCCGCAGCCAGCGCAACAGCGTATGGTTCGGGAATTCCATCCCGGCGTTGTTCGCCTGGTTCGAGCACTATGACGCCAGCGGCGTGGTCCGGCTCAAGTCCACGCAGCGCATCCAGCCCTGATCGAGGCAAGCCATGACTCAGCCGGCATTCCGCGCCTTTCGCATACGCCAGGAACAGGGCCAGCACCGCGCCGGCATCGAGACCATGCGGGTGGAAGAACTCTCGCCCGGCGAAGTGCTGGTCAAGGTGGCCTACTCCTCACTCAACTACAAGGACGCGTTGGCCGGTACCGGCTCAGGCCGCATCCTGCGCCGCTTTCCCTTGAACGGGGGCATCGATGCCGCCGGCTACGTGGTTACCTCCATCGATCCGCGCTTCCCTCCCGGCAGCGCCGTGCTGTGCACCGGGAGTGGCTTGTCCGAAACCCGCGACGGCGGCCTGGCCGAGTACGCCCGCCTGGAGGCTGACAGCACCATCGCGCTGCCGGCCGGGCTCACCCTGCGTGAAAGCATGATGCTGGGCACCGCCGGCTTCACCGCCGCGCTCGCCCTCCTGCGCATGCAGGACAACGGGCAAACACCAGCCTTGGGCCCGATTGCGGTGACCGGTGCCAGCGGCGGCGTGGGCGCGCTGGCCATCAACCTCTTCAGTGGCGCCGGATATGCCGTGCACGCAATCAGCGGCAAGCGCGAACACTTTGACTGGTTGCGTGAGCTCGGCGCCAGCGAGTGCATCGATCGGCATCAGCTCGACTTCAGCGGCAAGGCGCTGGATTCGGCGCGTTTTGGTGGTGCGCTGGATGCCGTGGGTGGCGCCATGCTGGCCGGCCTGTTGCCACTGATTGCGCCGACCGGCAACGTGGCGCTGTGCGGCAACGCCGGCGGCGCCACGTTCAGCAGCACGGTCATGCCGTTCATCATCCGCGCCGTGAGCCTGCTCGGTATCGGCTCGGCGGTCACGCCGCGACCGGTGCGCGAACGTATCTGGCAACACCTGGCCAGCGACTGGAAACCAAGAAACCTGGCGCAAATCAGCCGGCGCGAGGTAACGCTTGACCAGCTGCCAAGCGAATTCGCACGCATGCTCGATGGCCAGTCCCTTGGCCGCACCCTGGTCCGCATCGGCCCCGATTGACGGCGGCGCTTGGAAAGTCTTGCGTGGACACCCTAGAATCAGACACTCTGCGAGCATTGGACCGCCCATGGCACGTATCCTGATCGTCGACGATTCGCCATCCCAATTGCTCGGTATCAAGCGCATCGTGGAGAAGCTCGGTCACCAGGCGCTGGGTGCCGATGACGGCGCGGCAGGCGTGGAGCTTGCCAAGCGCGAGAAACCCGACCTGATCCTCATGGACGTGGTCATGCCCAACCTGAACGGGTTTCAAGCCACGCGCACGATCAGCCGGGATCCGGAAACGGCCCATATCCCGATCGTGATGGTGACCACCAAGGACCAGGAGACTGACAAGGTCTGGGGCATGCGACAGGGCGCCAAGGCTTACGTGACCAAACCCATCAAGGAAGAGGATCTAGCCAAGACGCTGCAGGAGTTCCTGCCGGCCTGAACCGGGTGTTGAGGCCGAACGCGCGCTCCGTCGTGGTGTCGAGCCCGCTCGCCACATCCCACGGCGAGTGCCGCGTCGGTCTCAGCCCCTCGGGTGGAAATCCTCGAACTGTGCCTGCAGCGCCTCGTAGGCGCTGCGTTGCGCCTTGGTCTCGGCCGCGGGCGTGCGTATCGACAACTCCACCAGTTGGTCGCCCGGTGGCGTGCCGGGCATGCCGCGACCCTTCAGGCGCAGCTTGCGCCCCGACTGCGAACCTGGCGGAATGCGCATATCGACGGCCCCGCCCAGCGTCGGCACCGCAATGCTCGCGCCCAGCGCCGCCTCCCATGGCGCAATCGGCAACACGTGGACGACGTTGCGGCCATCCAAATGGAAACGCGGATCGTCACGCAGCTCGACTTCCAACAGCAAGTCACCGGCCGGTGCGCCAGGCGTACCAGCTTGGCCCTGCCCAGCCAGGCGGATGACCTGCCCGGGCTGGATGCCGGCGGGAATCTTCACCTCGAGCACACGCTCGTGGCCGCTCGCATCCTGCAGCGCCAGCCGCGTGCGACCGCCGGCAAATGCGGCCTGCAGGTCGATCTGCACCCGGGCCTGTACATCCCGCCCGCGCCGTGTCCGTGGCTGCCGATGCGCGCCGCCGGCAGCGCGATGGCCAAACAGGCTTTCGAAGAAATCGCTGAAATCCCCCTCGCCACCCTCGCCGAAGCCCTGGGTCTGCCGCTGCCAGCCCGGCGGCGGCCGGAATTGCTCGCCGGAGCGATAGCCGCCGGCCCGCAACTGGTCGTAGGAGCGCCGCTTTTCGGTATCCCGCAGCACTTCGTTGGCCTCGTTGACGGCCTTGAATTTCTCCTCGGCGCCCGCTTCCTTGTTGCGGTCGGGGTGGTATTTGCGTGCCAGCTTGCGATACGCCGCCTTGATCTCGGCTTCGCTGGCATCCGGCTTGACGCCCAGGGTCTCGTAATAGTCTTTGAATTCCACAGGCACTCCATTCCGCCCGCCGCACCGCCCTCAGCCAGGCGCCGTGATGGACTCGCGTCCACCACGGCGCCCGACCCGCACAAGCTTACCCCCGCACTGCGCGGACCTCAGTCGGCGGCATTGATGGTGATGCGGCGCGGCGTGGTCTCCGGCTTCTTCGGGATGGAAATCTCCAGCACCCCGTACTTGCCGTGGGCGCTGATATTTTCGGCATCCGCGCTCTCGGGCAGCGAGAAGCGCCGATGGAACGTGCCGTACACGCGCTCCTGCCGCGTCAACTTGTTTCCTGCGGTATCGTCCACCGCCTTGCGTTCACCCTTGATGGTGAGGATGCTCTTGTCCATGCTGACTTCGATCGTTGCCGGGTCCACACCCGGGACATCGGCCAGGATCACGAAGCGCTTGTCCTCTTCGCGGATGTCCACCCGCGGCGCCCACTGGCTGGTTTCCACCGTGGACTGGTCGCTGTCGCCCACGCCGAAGAAACGGCCAAAGGCTTCGCGAAAGGCGTCATTGGAGCCGAGATTCTGGTTCCACATGGATTGGCGACTCGAATTCATATGCTGTCTCCCAATGGTTCGCGGTGCCATCACCGCCTAGGGTAGAAATAGGTGCTGCAGCAATGAAATCAAGCCGGTAGGCGCGCGGCCACCTGGACTGGCATCACGAGGCGCCGCCCTATCGTGTGGCACGGTCGTGGCGCCTGGACGAGGCGCCCAGATCGACCCGAAACGGCGTCACGTCAGCCCGGGAGCCGCCCGCGACGCTCCGGTATCACCGTAGGGGCTGATCCGGCTGGACGCCGTCACCAGCGCCCATGTCCGGAGGAATCTCCGCACCATCGGTGCCTTCGGCCTCATCGCCGTCCGCGCTGCCATTTTCCGCCTCCAGGCGCATCACGCTGACGAGCTTTTCATCTTCCGGCAGCTTGATCAAGGTGACTCCCTGGGTATTGCGACCCAAGCGTGACACCTCATCCGCGCGCGTGCGCACGAGGGTGCCATGGTCGGAAATCAGCATCAGCTCGTGCGCCTCGGTGACCTGCACGGCGCCAATCAAGGCGCCGTTGCGTTCCGAGCACTGGATGCCAATGACGCCCTGGGTACCGCGGCCCTTCTTGGTGAACTCCGCCAGCTGCGTGCGCTTGCCATAACCGCGTTCGGTCGCGGTGAGGATGTCGCCTTCGGCCGCCACGACCAGGGACACCACGTGGGCGCCCTGGGTCAGGCGCATGCCGCGCACGCCGGCCGCAGTGCGCCCCATGGCACGCACCGTGTTCTCGTCGAAGCGGTTGACCTTGCCGTTGGAGGCAAACAGCAGCACATCGCTGTTGCCATCGGTCAGGGCGACGTCGATCAAAGCATCATCGTCGTGCAGCTTGATCGCCAGCTTGCCTCGTTGCAGCTGGTAGGCGAATTCAGCCAGCGGGGTCTTCTTGACCGTGCCGTGGCGCGTGGAAAAGAACACGAAGCGGTCGCCGTCGTAGTCCCGGATCGGCAGTACGGCCTGGACCTGCTCGTCCGCGGCCAGCGGCAGCAGGTTGATGATCGGCTTGCCGCGCGCGCCCGGGCCGGCTTCCGGGATCTCGTGTACTTTCTGCCAGTACACGCGTCCGGCGCTGGTGAAGGTCAGCAAGGTGTCATGGGTGTTGACCACCCACAGCTGGGCTACGACGTCCTCGTCCTTCAACGCCGATGCCGAGCGCCCCTTGCCGCCACGGCGCTGCGCGCGATACAGGCTGGCGGCCTGGCGCTTGATGTAGCCGGTGTGGGACAAGGTCACCACCATGTCCTCGGCGGCAATCAGGTCCAGCACATTGAGGTCTTCCTGGGAACGCTGGATCTCCGTGCGCCGCGGGTCGCCAAATTCCGCCTTGACCGCCTCGAGCTCGCCACGGATCACCGCCAGCAGGCGGTCCGGGTTCTGCAGGATCTCGATCAGGCCACGGATGGTCTCCAGGATCTGCCGATATTCGTCGGCGAGTTTTTCCTGCTCCAGGCCAGTGAGGCGCTGCAGGCGCATGGCCAGGATTTCCTGTGCCTGGGCCTCGGACAGCTGGTAGCCATCGCCCTTCAGGCCATCGCGCGGGTCCATGTCCTCGGGTCGTGACGCGTCGGCGCCAGCGGCCGACAGCAGGCTGCCCACCATGCCCGCGTCCCAACGCCGCGCCAGCATGCGCTCGCGCGCCTCCACCGGGGACGGCGAGGTCTTGATCAACTCGATCATCTCGTCGATGTTGGCCAAGGCGACGGTCAGGCCTTCGAGGATGTGGGCGCGGGCACGGGCCTTGCGCAGGTCGAAGATGGTCCGCCGCGTCACCACCTCGCGGCGATGGCGGATGAATGCCTCGAGGATGGCCTTCAGGCCGAACAGGCGCGGCTGGCCGTCCGCCAGCGCCACCATGTTGATGCCGAAGGTCACCTGCATCTGCGTCTGCAGGAACAGGTTGTTCAACACGACGTCGCCGACGGCGTCCTTGCGCACCTCGATGACGATACGCATGCCGTCCTTGTCCGACTCGTCGCGCAGCTCGCTGATGCCTTCGAGCCGCTTTTCCTTCACCAGCTCGGCGATCTTCTCGATCAACCGGGCCTTGTTCACCTGATACGGAATCTCGGTGACGATGATGACTTCGCGCCCGTGCTTTTCCGTCTGCACCTCGGCGCGCGCGCGCACCAGGATGCGCCCACGGCCCGTGCGGTAGGCCTCGATGATGCCGGAGGCGCCATTGATGATGCCGTAGGTCGGGAAATCCGGCCCCGGGATGAAACGCATCAAGTCTTCGATACCGAGCGTCGGCTCGTCGATCAGCGCGATCGTGGCGGCCACCACCTCGCCCAGGTTGTGCGGCGGGATGTTCGTCGCCATGCCCACCGCGATGCCGGCAGAGCCGTTGATCAGGAGATTCGGCACCCGGGCCGGCAACACCAACGGCTCGCGCTCGCTCTCGTCGTAGTTCAAGCCAAAATCGACGGTATCCTTGTCGATGTCGGCGAGCAGCTCATGGGTGAGCCTGGACATGCGCACTTCGGTGTAGCGCATGGCCGCGGCGTTGTCGCCGTCGACCGAACCGAAGTTGCCCTGCCCGTCCACCAGCATGTAGCGCAGCGAAAACGGCTGGGCCATGCGCACGATGGCGTCGTAGACCGACTGGTCGCCGTGAGGATGGTATTTACCGATGACGTCACCGACCACGCGGGCGGATTTCTTGTAAGCCTTGTTGTAGCTGTTGCCCAGCTCGTTCATCGCATAAAGCACGCGACGATGCACTGGCTTGAGCCCATCGCGGACATCCGGCAGCGCGCGGCCGACGATGACGCTCATGGCGTAATCGAGATAGCTCTGGCGCATCTCGTCTTCGATATTGACCTTGATAATTTCCTTCGCCAGCTCTGCCATCAACCCGGGTTTCCTGGAAAAAAAGGGGGCGCTCCGCCGTGCCCCAAGGGGCATGCGATTCCTGCGACACGCGAGTTTGGAATTATATCACGGAAAGGCACGAAATGACAGTATTTAATCCTGTCAATTCAATATGTTACGACTCATCGCCCGTGCCATTGCGACACCAGGCAAATCATGCGGTCACTTGGCGCACGGAGGGCCCGGAATATCGGCGCGGATATCGCTCAGCCGTCAAACATCGCCTGCATGGAATGGCCGTCTGGATGCTCGATCACGCCGCACTCGGTCACGATGACATCGATCAAACCGGCAGGCACCACGTCAAATACCGGATTCCACGCCCGCGCGCCTTCGACCACGGTACGCACCCCGCCCACGCCCAGCAACTCCCCCGCGTCGCGCAGCTCGATCTCGATGTCGTTGCCGCTCCCGGTATGCATGTCGATCGTGGAGGCCGGCGCCACGACCATGAACTTCACGCCGTGATAGCGCGCCACCACCGCCAATTGGTAAGTGCCGATCTTGTTTGCGGTGTCGCCGTTGGCGGCAATGCGGTCGGCGCCGACGACGACCCATTGCACGGCTCCGGAGTGCATCAGGAAGGCCGCAGCGGAATCCGCGATGAGCTGCGCATCGATGCCGTCGCGCAGGAGCTCCCACATGGTCAGCCGTGCGCCCTGCAGCCATGGCCGCGTTTCGCAGGCGTAGACGCGGTCGATCCGCTGCGCCGCCACGCCGGCGCGGATCACGCCAAGCGCGGTACCGTAGCCCGCGGTGGCCAGCGAGCCGGTATTGCAATGGGTCAGGACCCCCGAGCCGGGGGCGATCAGGGCGGCGCCAAGCGCACCCATGTGCCGGTTTGCCGCCAAGTCCTCATCCTGGATCGCCTGCGCCTCGTCGCACAGTGCCGCCGCATCGGCGCCGGCGGCAATGCGGCCGCGCATGCGCTCCAGCGCCCACATCAAGTTGACCGCCGTGGGCCGGGCAGCGCGCAACATGGCGCTGGCCGCGTCCAGGTCCTTGCCGCCCTGGGCTGCCAGGACCACGCCCCACGCTGCCGCAATGCCGATGGCCGGGGCGCCACGGACCACCAGGTCACGGATCGCCGTGGTCACCTCCTGCGCGCTGCGGCATTCCACCCAGGTTTCGCTCGCCGGCAAGCGGCGCTGGTCGAGCAGGCGCAAATGGTCGCCACACCACTGCACGGCGCGGACCTGGTCGTAGCGCTCGGCGCCGGCCACGGTCAGGCGACACCCCGTGGCAGCTGCTGACCCGCAGCACGCCAGGACGATGGCGCCGCACGGCCTGCGCGGTGCAGACGCATCATTCGGCGGCGGGCATGACCAGCCACAACAGCAGGTACAGCAGGACGCCGGAGCCACCGCACAGGGCAAGCAGCACCCAGGCGACGCGCACCCGCGTGGCGCTCCAGCCAAAGTACTCCGCGACGCCGCCGCAGATGCCGGCCAGCACGCGGTCCCGACGCGAACGGTGCAAAGTCTTGTCCATGCGATGTCGACCTCACGTTTGTGCTCAGCCTCGCGTACGCAACCAGCGATGGATCGCCGGCGGTACCTCCCGCTGAGCGCGGCTGGAAACATAGATGCCGATGTGGCCACCCTTGAAGGCGAGTTGTGTGTAATCGGTGGTGCCGACGTGCGTGCCCAGCGCGCGCGCGGCGTCCGGCGGCACCAGGTGATCCTGTTCGGCAAAGATGTTCAGCACCGGCTGCGTGATCATGCCCAGGTCCACCGCCTTGCCGCCAATGGCCAGCGTACCCTTGATCAGTTTGTTGGCCTGGTAGAAATCCTTGATGAACTCGCGAAACGCCTCGCCAGCCTGGTCCGGCGAATCGAAGATCCAGCGTTCCATGCGCAGGAAATTCTCCAGGTCCACCGGCTTGTCCAGGATGTCGACCATGCCGATGTACTTCTGCTGGTTCAAGCGCACCGGCTTCAGGGTCAGGTAGACGTAGTTCATCAAGCCGGCGGGGATGTTGCCCATGGTGTCGACGAACAGGTCCACGTCCATGTCGCGGCACCAGCTCGAGAGCATGTTGTCCGGGGTATGGAAGTCCACCGGGGTCACCATGGTGATCAGGTTCTTCACCTTGTCCGGATGCAGCGCCGTATAGCACAGCGAAAACGTGCCGCCCTGGCAGATGCCGAGCAGGTTGATGGCTTCCAGCCCATGCCGGGCCCGTACCGCGTCGACGCAGCGGTCGAGATAGCCGTTGATGTAGTCGTCCAGGGTCAGCCAGCGGTCGGCACCGTCGGGGTAGCCCCAGTCGATCAGGTACACGTCCTCGCCCTGCCCGAGCAGATTGCGCACCATGGACCGGTCTTCCTGCAGGTCGGTCATCCACACGGTGTTGACCAGCGCGTACACGATCAGGATCGGCGTCTTCGCGGCGGCTGCGGAGCTGCCGGTGAAGTGCCACACCTTCAGCTTGTCCTCGCTGTAGACCAGCTCGCGCGGCGTGTTGGCAAACTCCGGCTCATGCATGCTGCGCAAATAGCCCATGCCGGCGGCCAGCTTGCGCTGGAACGTGGCGATCTCGGCCAACGCCTTGCCTGGATCGATACGCACTGGTGGGTACATGGAGGCTCCTTATTTGCGCTTGCCGGACGGACTGCGGGCAGGTTTTGCGGCGGCACGTGGGGCGCCAGCCGGGGCGCCCGCACGCTTGCCGGCCGCCTGCTTGCGTCGCGCCGACGGCTTTGCCTTCGTCGCCGCGACAGGGCTACGCTTCGCCGCGGCAGCACGACCAGCCGCAGGCCGACGAGCCGCCGTACGCGACGCCGGGCGCTGTCGGGCCAGCTGCTGCTTGAGTCCGTCCAGCTCACGACGCAAGGCTTCGAACCGGGCGGACAGCGACCCGTCCGCTGCCCCCGCCGTTGCCCGCAGATCGCGGCGCAAGGCTTGTACGCGCTGGCCCAGACTGGACACCTCACTGCGCGTTGGCACGCCGAGCTGCCGGCAAAATGCCTCGACGTGCTTTTGCTGCAGCTGGCGCACGCGCATCTGCGCGTTGACCATGTCGCCATAGACCGTGCGAAACTCCTCGGTCAAGGCAATCTCGGCATAGGCCTCCTCGGCTGCATCCACCCACAGGTCATACAAGGCCTTCAGCGAGTCGATTTGCTGTCCGGGCTCAGTATGCTGGGCAAGCTTGCCTTGCAGCCGCTGCATGCCGTCGGCCGCGGCGCGCTGCAGCAAGGCCTGGTAGCGTCCTGCCGCCTGCGTCGCCGCCAGCAGCGCCTGGGCGAATTCCTGCTGCTGCATCTGTTGCTCGCGATCCAGTCCAAAGGCAGGAACCGGACCAGTATGCCCTTGGCCGGGGACCACGCCAGTCTGCTGCGCAGCCTGCATCCAGGCCTGCCACTGCTCCACAAAGCCCTGGGCACCCGCGGTGTCAATGCCGGCAAAGGCCTGTGCAAACGGCTCGTTCGCCCCGCCAAACCATTGCGGCAGCTGACGCTGCCAATCCCCACCCGGGGCCATGGTGTTGGCCAGCATGCCCTGCAGCCAATTCATATAGCCGCGCACGCCATCGAGCGTGCGCTCCAGCGTGGCTCCTGCCGCGGCCGGCGCGGCGTTGGCCTGGGTCGGCGCCGCCGCACCGGCCATCTGCAACTGGCGTGTCCAGGCATCCCATGTGTTGCGTGCCAGGGCCTGGTAGTCCTGCAGGAAATCAGCTGTCGAATCGGCCATGCGCAACTCCTCTTGCCCGTTAGCCGCCATGCTAACAGTTGCGCAGCGGACCGATGCGGGCGCCACAACGCAGAAGGCCCGACAAAACGCCGGGCCTCCGCTCAAGCAACTGCTGCACCGAGCCGTCAGACGCCGGCCGCTTCCTCGGCAGTCACCGCCTTCATGGATAGGCGGATGCGGCCCTGCTTGTCCACTTCAAGCACCTTGACCTTGACGATGTCGCCCTCGTGCAGCTTGTCGGACACTTTCTCCACGCGCTCATTGGAGATTTGCGAGACGTGCACCAAGCCGTCCTTGCCCGGCATGATGGTGACGAATGCGCCGAAATCCATGAGCTTGGCGACCTTGCCCTCGTAGATGCGGCCCGGCTCCACGTCGGAAACGATCTGCTCGATACGCTTCCTGGCCGCTTCCGCCGCCTCGCGGTTGACCGAGGCCACGATCACCGTACCGTCGTCGTTGATGTCGATGGTGCAGCCGGTTTCCTCGGTGATCGAGCGGATCGTCGCGCCACCCTTGCCAATCACCTCGCGGATCTTGTCCGGGTGAATCTTGATCGTGAGCAGCCGCGGGGCGTACTCGCTCATCTCCGAACGCGCCTCGGTCAGGCACTTGGCCATCTCACCCAGGATGTGCAGGCGGCCACGTTTGGCCTGGGCCAGCGCCGTGCGCATGATCTCCTCGGTGATGCCGTCGATCTTGATGTCCATCTGCAGGGCGGAAACGCCATCGGCGGTGCCGGCCACCTTGAAATCCATGTCGCCGAGGTGATCCTCGTCGCCCAGGATGTCGGTCAACACCACGAAGTCCTCGCCTTCCTTGACGAGGCCCATGGCAATGCCGGCCACCGGCGCCTTGAGCGGCACGCCCGCGTCCATCATGGCCAGCGACGAGCCACACACCGAGGCCATCGACGAGGAGCCGTTCGACTCGGTGATCTCCGAGACCACGCGGATCACGTACGGAAATTCCTCGAGGCTGGGCTTGACCGCCATCACGCCGCGCTTGGCCAGGCGGCCGTGGCCGATCTCGCGCCGCTTCGGGCTGCCGACGCGGCCGGTCTCGCCCACCGAATACGGCGGGAAGTTGTAGTGGAACAGGAACGGATCCTTGGACTCGCCTTCCGGCGCGTCGATGAGCTGCGAATCGCGCGTGGTGCCCAACGTGACCACGACCAGGGCCTGGGTCTCGCCGCGGGTGAACAGCGCCGAACCATGCGTGCGCGGCAATACGCCAATGCGCGCGCTGATGGCGCGCACGTCATCGAGCTTGCGGCCGTCGATGCGCTCCTTGGTCTTGAGCACGCCGTCGCGCATGGTGTGGTATTCCACTTCCTCGAAGGCGTTGCCAATGTCTGCCTCGGTCCAGCCGTTCGCCTCGGCCTGCCCGGCGAGCGCAGCCTTGACCTCGGCCTTCAGTGCGCTGACCGCATCGCGGCGATCGAGCTTGTCCAGGATGCGGAAGGCCTCGGCAAAGCGCGTACCGCCGGCCTGGCGCACGGCATCGAGCAAGGCATTGTTGACCGGTGGCGCTTCCCACTGGAAGGACTTGCGCCCAGCCTCTGCGACAAACGCATTGATGGTACCGATCGCGGCCTGCATCTGCTGGTGGCCAAACATCACCGCGCCCAGCATCACGTCTTCACTCAGCAGCTTGGCCTCGGACTCGACCATCAGCACGGCCTTGGCCGTGCCCGCAACCACCAGGTCGAGGTCCGAATGCTTCAGCTGCTCGGCGGTGGGACACAGCACGTAGCTGCCGTCCACGTAACCCACGCGTGCGGCGCCGATTGGCCCCTTGAACGGCACTCCGGCGAGTGCCATCGCCGCGGAGGCACCAAGCAACGCCGGAATGTCGCCGTCGACCTCGGGATTCAACGAGACCACCGTGGCCACGACCTGGATCTCGTTGCGGAAGCCCTCCGGGAACAGGGGACGCAACGGGCGATCGATCAGTCGCGAAGTCAGCGTCTCCTTCTCGGTCGGCCGGCCTTCACGCTTGAAAAAACCGCCGGGAATGCGCCCGGCGGAATAGAACTTTTCCTGGTAGTCGACGGTGAGCGGGAAAAAATCCTGCCCTTCGCGCGCCTTGGCTGCCGCCACCACGGAAACCAGCACCACGGTGCCGCCCATGCTGACGACCACGGCACCGGATGCCTGGCGGGCAATTTCGCCCGTCTCCAGCGTGACTTGATGACTACCGTACTGGAACGACTTGGTTACTTTTGCCACTGTGATTTTTCCTGCTCTGTTTGGGGAGTGCGCCCAAGGAGGGGGGGCCTCGATCTTCGTGTCCAAGGCTGGGTTACCTGCGCAGGCCCAGGCGCTCGATCAAGCTCTGGTAGCGGGCCAGATCGCGATCCTTGAGGTAGCTCAGCAGGCGCTTGCGCTGGTTCACCAGCTTCAACAGGCCACGCCGTGAGTGGTGGTCCTGCTGGTGATCCTTGAAGTGCTCAGCAAGATGGTCGATGCGTGCCGACAGCAGCGCGACCTGCACTTCCGACGATCCGGTGTCATTCGGCGCGCGGCCATAGTCAGCAATGATCTTGCCGGTTTGTTCTGCGGTAAGAGACATGGGTAGGTAATCCTTGAAAGCGACGCGGCGCCGGCACTTGCGTCCTCACGACGAGGGAAGCGCGAGCTTCGTCCGGGGGTGCTGAGTGGTTACTGGGTCGATGAAACCCGTGGAACAACCTGCCTATTCTACTGATCCACCAGGTACTTCAACAAGGGCATTGGCGCGCGCAGCAGTCACGAGGTCGTCATTTGGCTGTTGAAACCACGCAAAACCCGCATTTCTCCGGCCTGATCGACCTCAACCAGCGCCAAAAGAGTGCCGCCCGCAAACGCCGCGCAGCGGCCGAGCGGGTGTGGCTCGGCCAGCGCGACGCGTTGTCCGCGCGCAATGGCCTCGCCCTGGGTGGGATCGAGATCGAGCCTGGGGATGTCGGTCAGCGCCGCGGTCACCGGCAGCAACCAGCGCCGCAGCTGTTCTTCCCCCGCAGCCGCCGCCTGCTGCAGTGCCTCGAGCGCCGCCATCTGCGGGTCCCGGAACGGCGCCGCCCAGGTCCGCCGCAATGCCGAGACGTGGGCGCCACAACCCAGGGCCTCACCCAGGTCGCGGACCAGCGAGCGGATATAGGTGCCGGTGCCGCACTCGACCTCCAGGGTCAGGCTGTCGGCCGTATGCCCCAGCACCACAAGCCGGTAAATCTCGACCTCTCGTGCGGAAACGTTCACCGTCTCTCCTCGCCGCGCCTTCACATACAGGCGCTCGCCCGCCTGGTGCAAGGCCGAATACATTGGTGGCACCTGCATGATCCGTCCGCGGTAGCGGTCGAGCAGCGCTTCCAGCGCCGTGGTCTCGAATGCCGGAATCGAACGGCGGCAGGTGACCGTGCCTGCCGCATCATCGGTATCGGTGGTCACTCCCAGCCGACATTCGGCCACATAGGCCTTGCGGGAGCCAAGCAGGGTCCCGGCCAGCTTGGTGGCTTCGCCAAAGCACAACGGCAGTAGGCCGCTGGCCATAGGATCCAGGGTCCCGGCGTGGCCGCCCTTGCGGGCCAGGAACAGCCGGCGCACCGCTTGCAGGGCCTGGTTTGAGCTCAGACCGACCGGCTTGTCCAGCAAGACGATGCCGTGTACATCCCGCCATGCGCTGCGCGGCACGCGCGACGCATGCAACTTAGTCCGCGCCGCCATCATCGGCCGGTTTCAAGTCTGTGGCTTCGGCGCGCAACAGGCTCTCGATGCGTTCGCCCTTGTCCACCGAGTCGTCGTACCTGAACCTGAGCGCAGGCACGCGACGCATGCGGATGCCACTGCGCGCCAGGGCATGTCGAAGCTCGTGCGCAATCTCGTTCAGTGCCTTGACCGCAGGCAAGCCCTGCTCGGGCTCCAAGGCGGTGACCCACACCGTAGCCCAGTCGAGTTCGCGGGTAGTCTCCACGTCGGAGACGCTGACCGACGGCAAGCGATGGTCGCGGACTGCGGCATGCACCAGCAGCCCGATCTCGCGCCGCAGCTCGGCGCCAATGCGGTCCGTTCGCTTGAATTCCCGTGAAGGCATATAGCAGTACCTATTTACGCTCGTCATCCCCGCGAAAGCGGGGATCCAGTGCCTTCACATGACCGGGCATCGATCAAAGGCACTGGATTCCCGCTTTCGCGGGAATGACGAATGATGGGGTTTCGAGCTCGGCAACTTCATGCAGGAACCCTTACAGTGTGCGTGCGACCTCGGTGCGCTCGAAGCATTCGATCTGGTCGCCGACCTTGACGTCATCATATTGCTTGACGGCAATGCCGCATTCCATGCCGTTGCTCACCTCGTCCACCAGCTCCTTGAAGCGGCGCAGCGACTCCAGTTCGCCTTCGAAGATGACCACCTGGTCGCGCAGCACGCGTATGGGCTTGTTGCGCTTGACCGTACCCTCGACCACCCGGCAGCCAGCCACCGCGCCGAACTTGGAGCTGCGGAAGACCTCGCGCACCTCGGCCACGCCAATGATGTCCTCGCGTACCTCGACACCGAGCAGGCCGGTGGCCGCCTGGGTCACCTGGTCGATCACGTCATAGATGATGGAGAAATAGCGCACGTCGACGCCAGAGCTTTCGATCACTTTGCGCGCCGAGGCATCGGCACGCACATTGAAGCCGATCAGCAGTGCCTTGGACGCCGCCGCCAAGGTGGCATCGGATTCGCTGATGCCGCCCACGCCGGAAGACACCACGTTCACCCGCACGCGTTCGTTGCCGATCTGGGTCAACGAATCACGCAGGGCCTCGACCGAACCCTGTACGTCACCCTTGATCAGGATGTTCAAGGTCTGCTGCTCGTCGCCCTGGCCCATCTTGGCAATGATGTCTTCGAGGCGGTTGCCGCTGCTGACCATGCGTGTCTCGCGCCGCTTCTGCTGGCGCTCGGCAGCCACCTGCCGGGCCAGGTGTTCGTCGTCGACGGAAACGAAATCGTCCCCCGTCTCCGGCACGCCGGACAAGCCAAGCACCTGCACCGGGATCGACGGACCCGCCGAAGTCACCTGTTTGCCGTTCGCGCTGATCAGCGCCCGCATGCGCCCGTATTCCACGCCGCACACCACGTAATCGCCCTTCTTCAGCGTGCCCTGCTGTACCAGCACGGTCGCCACCGGGCCACGGCCGCGGTCCAGGCTGGACTCGATCACCACGCCCGTGGCGTGCCCATCCACGACCGCCTTCAGATCCATGATCTCGGCTTGCACGGAAATCGCATCCAGCAAGTCGTCGACACCCATTCCGGTCTTTGCCGACACCGGCACGAACTGCACGTCACCGCCCCAGTCCTCCGGCACGACCTCGTGTTGCACCAAACCCTGCTTGACGTTGTCCGGGTTCGCGCCCTCCTTGTCCATCTTGTTGACCGCCACGATCAACGGCACCTTCGCCGCGCGTGCGTGGTTGACCGCCTCGATGGTTTGCGGCATCACGCCATCGTCGGCAGCCACCACCAGCACGACGATGTCGGTGCTCTGCGCACCGCGCGCACGCATGGCGGTAAACGCCGCATGGCCCGGAGTATCGATAAAAGTGATGCCGCCCCTCGACGTCTGCACGTGATACGCGCCGATGTGTTGAGTGATGCCACCGGCTTCGGCAGAGGCCACCTTGGTGCGCCGGATGAAGTCGAGCAACGAGGTCTTGCCGTGATCGACGTGGCCCATGATCGTCACCACCGGCGGCCGCGGCGACTTCTCACCCTCCAGCTCAGCGGTTTGGGTATGTTCGGCCAGGGTTTGCTCGGCGTCGCTATGGGTGTCGGCCACCGGCTTGTGGCCAAGCTCCTCCACCACCAGGACGGCCGTGTCGTGATCGATGCTCTGGTTGATCGTCGCCATCACGCCCATCTTGAACAGGGCCTTGACCACCTCGGCACCCTTGACCGCCATCTTCTGCGCCAGGTCGGACACGGTGTTGGTGTCGGACACGGTCACCTCCCGCACCACCGGCGCGGTTGGACGGGAAAACGCATGGGTAGCGGTTGCCGTCGCACCGGCCCGCGACGGCTCGCGCCCCGGACGCGCGACTTTGGAGCGCTTGCTGCCGGACGAACGCCGCGCCCGATCGGCCTCGCTCAAGTGCATTTGTCCGCCGCCGAAGCGCTTGCCACCCCGTCCTTCCCGGCCACTGGTGCCCTCGGCGCGATCGCGCTCACGGACGTGCCGTCCGGCTTTGGCGTGACCATTGCCGGCTTCGGTCGCCGGTGGCGGCGTGCCGGGAGCGGCCCGCGTCGCCGTTTCCGCGGCAGGCTTGGCGACCGGCTTGACCACCCGCTGGCGCTTGTGCGGTGGCTGAATCTGCGGAATGATCATGCCAAGGTCACGCGGATCCAGGCGTTGCACGGCCGCTTGCTCGCCGCCGTCAGGCTCCGCCACGGGCTCCGGCGCCAGTGGCGCCTCCTGGGCTACCGTAGCCTCACCGGGAGTCGGTGGCACCCCCACGTCCGCTGACGGCAGCTGCCGCGCTGCGGCCGCCTGCGCCTCCTCGACGCTGCGCTGTTCTGCTTCCTGTTGCCGGCGTTCGGCAGCGCGGGCGCTCTCGGCCAGCTCCTGTTCCTGCCGTAGCCGCGATTCTTCCAGCTTGCGTACGGCATCCTCGCGCTCAGGCTCGGCATTGGCGGCTTCGGCAATGACGCTGCGCTTCACATAGGTGCGCTTGCCGCGCACTTCGACATTGACGGTCTTGGCTGTGGTCGGGGCCCCACGCGGTCCGGGCGTGGCAACCTTGAGCTCGCCTACAGTGCGCCGCCTGAGGGTAACGTGACGCGGTGTGCCTTCGCCTACCGCAGCGTCGGTGTCCTGGCTCTTGTTGCGGCGCAGGAAGCCAAGCAACTTGACCTTCTCGGTGCTGCTGATCACCTGCTCCTGATCTGAAAATTTCATGCCCGCGGCCTTCAGCTGCGTGAGCAGCTTGTCGCCCGGCATGCCCATTTTCAGGGCGAGTTCTTTGATCGTGACATCCGACATCGTGTTCTCTGCTCCGCCAATCCGCGCTTGCCCCGCCGGTGCGGCCGGATCGACCACCATCCCACACCGCGAAAGATTACCAGCCTTGCCTGACGTCCCATGCGAGGCGCCAGCGACTGTACTCAGCCGCCATGTTCCAGCCGCTCGATCATCGGTGCGCGGGCCTTCATGATCAGCGCCGCGGCCCGTTCTTCGTCCATGCCCTCGATGTCGATCAGGTCATCCACGGCCAGATCGGCCAAGTCTTCCACTGTATACACTTCACGTGCCGCCAGCGCTTGTGCCGTGGCGTCGTCCATACCCTCCATGGCCAGCAACTCGTCGGAGGGGTGCTGATCAACCACGCCTTCCTCTTCGGCGAGCGCCGCCACCACCAGGGCATCCCGCGCCCGCGCGCGCAATTCCTCGACGATGTCCTCGTCGAAACCCTCGATGGCCAGAAGCTCGGCGCTGGGCACGTAGGCGATTTCCTCGATGCTGGAAAAGCCTTCCTGCACAAGGATAATCGCAATCTCGTGGTCGACTTCCAGCTTGTCCATGAAGAGCTGGCGCGCCGCTTCCTGCTCGGTCTCACTCTTGGCGATGACCTGGTCCTGGGTCATCACATTGAGCTGCCAACCGGTGAGCTTGCTGGCCAGGCGCACGTTCTGCCCACCTCGGCCTATGGCCTGGGACAGCTTGTCCTCGGCCACGGCAATGTCCATGGAATGCTTTTCCTCGTCCATGATGATGGACTGCACTTCCGCCGGCGCCATCGCGTTGATCACGAACTGCGCCGGATTCTCGTGCCACAGGATGATGTCCACGCGCTCGCCGTTCAGGTCGTTGGAGACCGCCTGCACGCGCGAACCGCGCATGCCGATGCATGCGCCAATGGGATCGGTGCGGCTGTCGTGCGCCACCACGGCAATCTTTGCGCGGTCACCGGGATCGCGGGCACAGCCCTTGATCTCGACCAGGCCCTGGCCGACTTCCGGCACTTCCAGTCGGAACAGCTCGATCATGAACTCCGGTGCCGCCCGGGAGACAAACAACTGCGGCCCACGCGGCTCCGAGCGCACCTCGTAAAGGTAGCCGCGCACACGATCGCCGACGCGGGCAGACTCGCGCGGGATGGTCTTGTCGCGGGGGATGAAGGCCTCGGCGTTGCTGCCCAAGTCAAGGTACAGGTTGCCGCGCTCGACCCGCTTGACGATGCCGGTCACCAGCTCGCCAACACGACCGGCAAAGGCCTCGACGACCTGCTGGCGCTCGGCCTCGCGCACCCGCTGCACGATCACCTGCTTGGCGGCCTGCGCAGCAATGCGTCCGAACTCGGCATTGTCGATCCGCTCCTCGATGTACTCGCCGACCTTCGCGTCCGGGCGCTCGTCCAGCGCATCCATCAGGCGCAACTGGTACGACGGCGATTCCATCTCGCCATCGTCGGCAATGATCTCCCAGCGGCGAAACGTCTCGTACTCGCCGGTGTCATGATCGATCGACACTCTTATGTCTGGCTCCTCGTCGACGTAACGCTTCTTTGCGGCGGAGGCCAACGCTGCCTCCATCGCCCCGAAGATCACGTCCAACGGCACGCCTTTTTCATTGGCGACCGCGTCGACGACCAGCAAAAGCTCTTTGCTCATTGCAGCAACTCCACAGATGCCGCGAGGGCCCATGCCAGGGTTCCTATGCGGCGCCAACATTCCTTGCGTCCGTCCGTGAACGCGAAGATCAAATGGGGGGTACTTTGCGTTCGTCCGTGAACGCAACATCAAATGGGCAGCCATCCGTGGCCGCATTACTCAAAGGAGCTTCCTAACTTTTCTTTCCGCTTTTCCTGGCGGGGCGGGGATGGCCGGGCTTGGGCTGCGGGGCATGCCCCAGCGCCACCCAATCAGGCACCACGCGTGCGGATTCCACCAACGCATGATCGAACTGCCAGGTGCGGTGCTCGGCTTCCAGCGTGATCTGCCCGCCGTCCACACCCAAGACCTTTCCGCGCAGTCGGCGTCGGCCTTCCAACGGCGCACGGAACAGCAGCTTCACCTCGCTGCCGCATGTCCGCGAGAATTGCTCAGCCGAAAACAATGGCCGATCCAACCCCGGCGACGACACCTCCAATACATAGTGGCCAGGGATTGGATCATCAACGTCGAGCAAGGCGGAAATCTCGCGGCTGGCGCTCTCGCACTGGTCGACGGTCACCCCGCGCGGCAGCAATCCCTGGCCGTTGCCGTCGTCATCCACGCCTGCACCAGAGGCGACACCATCCAGCAGGTCCACGTACACACGCAACGTGCGCTGTCCCTGGCCGGGGATGAACTCCACGCCGAGGCAGCACAGGCCGAAATCGGTCAGTGCCTCGCTGAAGCGGAGCGCCAGCGCCTGCGTGTCCATCACCCGTATCCGTCCTCGCCAGAAACAAAAAATGGGCTCCACCGGCCCATTCCCTTACCGCCATCGATCCTCTCGTATCCCGATGCGTCCGACTGGCATCACCAGCCACGCCTGCCGCAGTCGACCTACGTCCAACAAAAAAGCCTCACGAGGAGGCTTTCTTTGTATCAAGAAAGGCCTGGTAGCGGGGGCAGGATTTGAACCTGCGACCTTCGGGTTATGAGCCCGACGAGCTGCCAGACTGCTCCACCCCGCATCAGAGCTCGCAAGTGTACATGCCGAGACCGCCACCACGCAAGGTCGCGGCGGATAGGAACGCGGTCCTGGCCAGGCGCGCGAAAGCCCTCCATTCACGCGGCGATGAGCCGGTGCCATCGTCAGCGCTCTTTTGACATACCCCATGGGGTGTGTGATAGAGTCAAGCCAACGATTCGGGGAAACATTTTGTCGCAATGGATTCATGCATCGCCGCGAGCGACTCGCAACCACGGACATTCGCCGGTCGCGGTACCTGAAACGCGACTGAAGCGCTGCACCGCCCTTCGTCGGCACGATTCACATGGCGACGCATGGCGTGGTTGCGTTTTGATCCACGTGTTTCACGCCATACCCCCCTTCGATTTTCAGCGCAACGGGCAAACCGCGGAGAATTCCGATGCCGGAACCGCCTGTGTCGGCCATGAAGCGCCACGGAAAGTGGCTGTTCTCCAGTATCGAGTACGCAGGTCTGTTGCTCGTGCTCGTGGTGACGATCATCGCGGTCGGCCAGGAAGTCGTGTCGATGCTGGCGGCTTCGAAAGTCTCGGTTACCGACTTGCTCCTGCTTTTCATTTATCTCGAAATCGTGACCATGAGCGGGGTTTATTGGCGCACAGGCAGGATGCCCGTACGCATGCCCTTGTACGTGGCGATGGTGGCATTGGCAAGGCACATGATGCTCGACTCCACCGAGCGCAGCTCGTTTGGAATGCTGGCAGAGGCAGGTGCCATCTTGTTGCTCGGCGTGGCCGTCCTTGTCGTGCGTTTCGGTCATACCCGCTACCCCTATCTCGACGAGGACGGTCATCCGCGCATCATGAGTTGATGTCGGCTCACCCGTCCTTTCAATGAATAAGTGGCACCCGGACAAGCAACGTAACTTTTCCCTATTCGAACTTCGACTTGCCCCTCCAGCCCTGCCCGACATGGCGGGGCCAGCGGCAACGTTATTCCAACTCACTGTGGAGGATTGACCATGCGCCGTACGCATTTCCTGGCCAGGCTTGTTGCCGTGATGGCTTTTGGCCTGTTCGTATGCATGGAGGCCCATGCCGATGTCACGGTCGACAACGCAAATAACGCCGGTTGGCGTACCGGGGTGATCACCAGCGGTGGTGAAATCCACCCGGTGCCCAAAGGCAGCAAATATCTGCCCGATCCCAGTGCGACCTACAAGATCATCTTCGCCATGACGCGCGGCAGCGACGATCCGACGAAAGTCAGTCCGGCCGTGGAACGTGTGGCGCGCGCGGTCAACCTGTTCACCTCAGCAGGTGTACCCCTCGACCACCTCAAGTTCGTTGCCGTTGCCTACGGTGCAGCCACACCCGCCATGCTCGATGACAAGCATTATGAAGACACCTACCTGGTGCACAATCCCAACATTCCCATTATCAGGGAGCTGCGCAAGGCCGGAGTCGACATCGTGGTATGTGGCCAGGCCGTGGCGGAGTACAAATACCACTTCGAATGGATGGACAAGGATGTTCCCGTCGCCCTGTCCGGGGTGACAACGGTTACCGAGCTCCAGCTGCAAGGCTACGCGCTGATGATTTTCTAAGCCGACCGAATCCCGCTCATGACCCGGTGGCCCAGTCCAGCTCCGGGACAAATGGGACGACGCGCGTCTCGGCATGCTTTGCCTCACAGCCACCGAGTGCGGCCGCGGATCGTCCATGAAGCCACCCCTCTATCCGGCACTGCTTGCGCGGCCATCGCCGTCATCATCGTGCCGATCGTCGCATGCTCGGGTGGCGGCGATACGCAAACAGCGAGTACGCCACCGCCTGCAGCGGCACCAGCCCATCCTGGGTCCACGCCGCCGCCGGACTCGGCCATCCCCACGGTCCGGCGCACCAGCCGCCCCCAAGTAGCCGGGAAGCACCGATGCACCGCCTGCTGGCCTTGGCAGGCGGCGCATCCCGATTACTTCCACGTATATTGAATGCCCAACGAATCTTCGTACATCGAGATTTTCTCGGTTCCGGCCGGCATGCCGCCCATGAACACGGGCAAGATGGATGCCCCCGAGACGCTGCGCTTGAACGCGTGCATGTATGCCAAGCTGAGCTCGCCACCACTGGCCATGTTGCGGGTGAAGCCCAGCGTGACGTGGTCCGTGACGACACCCGGGGCAAGGATGTTGAAGGTGACGTCGCGCGAGGAAATCGGGTTGTCGGTGTGGTTGTAACCCACGCGCCAGGTCCACCGATCCGAGCTCGCCCAGTCCACTCCGAGTTTCCACACATTGATGTCGCGCCAGCCGAAGCCTGGACCATTCGCCGAACCCAATTGCGTCGGTCGCAGACTCGTATCGCCGACCGAGCGGACGCCTCCGTAATTGATGCGGTTGTAGTCCACGCCCAGCGTCAGATCATGCACGGCCCACCTCGCGCCGACACCATAGTTGCCTGGAATATCAAAGCGCCCGCCCTGCGCAAACAGCCCGGCGTAGTCACCAAACCGGCTCATGCGCACCTTCATCGCATAGCTCGCCCCCAGCGCCAGGCTGTCGGTCACTTGTGCGTAGTAGCCCAGTCGAACGCCAACCCCGGTCGAGCTGTCATGGCCATTGTTGGTCACTTTGGCCGGGTTGGTCGACAGTCCCGGCGTGAATGCAAACGATTGCAGACCAATGGCGGAAAAGCGCTGGTAGACGAACAACGGTGACACGCCAATGGATTGGCGCGGAGTGAACGCATAGGCGAGCGTCGGGGCGATGATCAATTGCGTAAGGTCGACCCCCAGGGCACCTTGCCCGCACAGCATATTGGCGGTGCCCATGCCACAGTTGAAGGTTCCTTGCGGATAATTGGTGTCCATGCCGCCATTGCCGTACGCCGTGAGGCCCAAAGCAAGGCGCTCATTCAACATGCGGTTGAATCCAAACTCGGGTATGCCAAACCAGTCGCGATGGCTGATGACGGCACCATCCAGTCCTGGCCCGAGGCCGGTCCGCGATGCATCGCGACGCGGCCTGAAGGCCGTGAGGCCAAGCTCCAGGCGATTGCCGGCAAACGCCATGCTGGCCGGGTTGTTGGATCCACCAAAGGCATTGTCCGTGAACGCGAGTGAAGCCCCGCCGCGCCCGGCCGCCTTCACACCGTAACCATGCGAGAAATAACCATCTGTTGCCAATGCTGCCGCTGGTACCAATGCCAAAGCCACAAACCATGCCGCGCGCGGGGAGATACCCGGCCAACGACGTGCAGAGTGTTTCATTTGCATGATCCTGCCCCTCATTACTTCGTGAAATCGCCTGAACATCCACCTGCCCAAGCCGCGTGACTACCGCCTCGCCAGCCGTGGCTTCCCCATGTAACGCGGCGGCAAATCGCCGCATGCCCGCCAAGCCAATCCCCAACCGCACCCGCCCGTGTGCAAATGCCTCATACTTCCTTGGTCTACATGCCCATACCGTGGGACAATGGGTTGTCGGCCCGTACCGCAGCCGGACAGGCCTGCCCTGAAGCTGGTCGGAGGCATCCATGCAGGACACGCACGAAAACTGCAAGAAAATCACCACGCGACTGGCTCGCGTCGAAGGCCAGTTGCGCGGCATCAAGGCGATGGTCGAAAACGGCGCCGAGTGCGAAGACATCGCCACGCAGATGACTGCCGCGCGGCGTGCGCTGGACCGTGCCTTCTACGAGATGCTCGCCTACAGGCTGATGACGCGCGTGGAAGAAGAAACGGACAATTCGACGATCCGCGAATCCACCAGCGAGCTCACCCGACTGCTGGTGAAATTCGCCTGACGGTTTCATTGACCACCCCGCTTGAGCCATTCCTGCTCCATCTGCAGGTAGGTCGAATACGCATTCAGGCGGTTGGCCGCGCCGAACGTCGGTATGCCCCGGAAGCGTGACCAATCGGTCTTCGCAAACGCCGTATCGAAGCTCTCCCAGTTGCGCACCGCTTGTCCCATCTGCTGGCGCAGGTAGGCAATGTAGTCACGGGTGAACTGCGCATCTCTTGTCGGGTCTTCAGAAGCTGGTCCGTGGCCAGGAACCATCACGCGGGGATGGATCGCGAGTACATCGCCGATTGCCGTCAACCAGTGCGCCGTATCCGAATCCGGGCCAATGAACGGCGCGCGGCCGGCATAGATGACGTCACCCGAGAAGAGCACGTTGTCCGGTTCTACCAACATGCCCAGATCCTCGGGCGAATGGGCCGGCCCGAAGCGATACAGCGACAGCGTAGTTGCGCCCACCTTGAACGTCTCGTTGTGATCGATCCAACGGTCTGGCAATGGCAGCTTGAAGCCCGCTCCGAGGTACTTGCCGATCAGTGCGCGCCGTTCGGCCACGCGCTGTCGCGCGGCCTCGGAACTCAGGTAAGCCTTGGCACGCACATCCGCCCACACGCTTGCGCCCACCGCACGCAGCGCGGGGATGCCGTAAAAGTGGTCAGCGTGGTAATGACTGATCACCACCAGCTTGATCGGCTCCGCGGTGCGCTTGCGGATCTCCGCGATGAGTCGATCGGCAAGCGCGGGTGAACCCAGCGCATCGAACACCACCACGCCGTCACCGGTCACCACAAAGCCCGCGTTCGCGATGAAGCCCTCGTTCGCCTTGGTGGCTTCGTCCAGTCGGCCCTGCACGTAATAGGTATGCGGTCCAACCTGGTGTACCGGCATGTCGATATCCGACGACGCCCAGTCTCCCGCGTGCAGCGGCAACGCCAGCACGACCAGCATCAGCAGATACCACGCCATGCCACGCCTGGGCCGGTTCCCACTCATGCGGAGGTAAGCCCCGGATTGCCGGTCTCACCAATCAGGCGCGGCTGCTCGAGCTTGGGCGCGGGCAACGAGCGATGGGCCCGCAGGTACTCCTCGACAACCTCCCACACCGGCGCGCCACCCGGATCGCTCGCCACCGGTGCCCAACCGGCCACCTTGTATTTCTTGGCGGCATCCATTGGCACGCCGTCGAGACGCAGGTCACTGATGCGGTGGCCGCTTGCGGCGCCCGGCTCGCAGCTGTAATCCATCCCACCGACACGCACCATGTCGCCGCCCTGCTGGTAGTAGGGATCGGGATTGAACAGGTTGTCGCAGACGTCCTCCAGGATGCCCTTGAGTTGCGCGCCGGTGTACTCGTTGATCGTGGCTGCGGGATACGTGATGGCCGTCTGGTCCAGCAGGCATTCGCGGGTGATGCTGTCGCCCGGGAGCAGCGTGGTGCCCCAACGAAAGCCGGGCGACAACGCGATCTGTGCGTCCTTGACGTCGCGCAGCGCGTCAAGGATCACCTGGTCGAAACTGCCGTTGAAATTCCCGCGGCGATACAGCAAGCCTTCGCTGACCGCGAGCTTCTCCTCCAGCTTGGCGCGGTACGGCGCACGATGGCGGTCGATGACCGCCTGCATTGCCCGATCCGGCTCGAGCAAGTTTGCGAACACCGGCAACAGGCGATACTGGTGGCCACGCACCTTGCCGCCCTGCACATCGAAATCGAGGACGCCGAGGAACTTGCCGTTGCTGCCCGCGTTGGTGACCAGCGTCTGCCCACCGGGATTGCTGACCATCACCGGGCGCGGCACGCCGTCATGCGTGTGGCCGCCCAGGATGGCATCCAGCCCGCTCACCTTGGATGCGAGTTTCAGATCGACATCCATGCCGTTATGTGACAACAACACCACGACGACCGCACCGGCCGCACGCACCTTGTCGATCGTGCGTTGCAGGCGGTCATCCTGGATGCCGAACGTCAGGCCGTCGACGAAACGGCTCGGGTGGGCGATAGGCACATACGGGAACGCCTGGCCAATGATGGCCACGCTGACGCCATTCACCTCCCGCAGCGCGTAGTCGGGAAATACCGGATCCCCGAAATCGGCCGTACGGATGTTTTGTGCGACAAACGTGACCTTGTCGCGGAAGGGGCCCGATACCACCTCGTGCACGCGATCGGCACCGTAGGTGAACTCCCAATGGCCGGTCATGATGTCGACGCCCAAGGCGAGCTGCGCATCGACCATATCCTGGCCACGAGTCCACAACGCAAGCCCGGTGCCCTGCCAGGTGTCGCCCCCGTCGAGCAGCAAGGCACCTGGCCGCTCTGCGCGGAGACGCCTCACCAGGGTCGCCAGGTGCGCGAAGCCGCCGAGCTTGCCGTAACGCCGAGCGGCAACTTCGAAATCAATGCAGGTGAGCGCGTGCGCCTCCCGCGTATTGGCGGGAATACGGTAGTACTTGAGCAGGTGCTCACCCACCAAATGTGGCGGCTGCCCGCGCGCCGCGCCCACCCCAATGTTTTGCGATGGCTCGCGAAAATACACCGGCTGGAGTTGGGCGTGCGTGTCGGTGAAATGCAGCAAGCCGACGTTGCCGAATTTTGGCGCGTCGTACAGGGACTTCGCGTCCCCGTCCGCTGCAAAAGCAGTGCGTGCCAACGGCATGCCGGCCACCGAGGCCGCAGCCAGCACCCGCAGGAATTCCCGGCGCGACAGGTTCATGCCGGATCAGCCCACCGTTGCTTCGTCGGTACGGGTTTCCCCGGCCGAATCGTTCCAGGTGACGGTGATCTTGTCGCCCGACTTGCCGCCCTTGAAGCGCATGGTGAGGAACGGGTTCTTGGAAACCGCCGGGCCCCAGTCGCCGGACATCACGGTACGACCGTTGCACGCGACGGTCACGGTCTTGATGTAGTGCGGCGTGGTGGTGAGCTTCAACTTGCCCGCCGCATCGGTGGTCAGCCCGGTTGCTTCGGGATGCGCCATCAACATCTTCACTTCGACGACATCCCCATTGACGGTCGCGCGAATCTTGGTTGGATCTGCCATGACACACTCCTCGTAAATATCCGCAATTCAGCCGCCGCAACCGCCCAGCGTCACCTTGACGAGCCGATCGGCATAGAAAAACCCCTTGTCCGTCTGCACCAGCGCAGTGACCGTCGCCGTTTGCGCGAGCTTCATGCGCATCGACACATAAGGCTCCGTACCCTCCGGAATATGAAAGGCCGCCGTCAGGGCATTCGGGTTCTTCTCGCATACCATCGCAATCAACTTCGTGCCGGGAAGGTTGCTCTGCACCTCCACGGGCACCACGGCCCCGTTCTCGGCAATGTCCGGGGCAGTGAAGTCGATGTCCTTGGATGGCTGCGCCTGGCTGCCGCCCAAGGCCTTCACCAATTCATCGATCGTATGTGCCTCGAACTCCTTTCGGTTATCCCCAGGCGCGAGCGCGTGCAGCACCTCATCGGCAGCCCACACGCTTCGGGGGATGAAGCCGGCGCCCAGCAGCAGCGCAAACGTGCCGCCACCACCGGCCAGCTTCAGGAAATCTCGCCTGCTCGTTTTCATCGCATGATCCTCGACTGGTAACTCACTTCGCCCGCACGTGGTGTACCCAACGTTCGGGTCACTTTTCGGGTGCCCCGGCCAGAACCCACTTGACGATCGTGGTGAGTTCCGCATCGCTGGGTCCGGTCTGTGGTGGCATCGGGATGGTCCCCCACACGCCGGAACCGCCCGCTCGCACCTTCTTGAACAAGCGCTCCTCGGCTCCCGCGTCGCCTTTGTACTTGGCAGCGACGCTGCGAAAGCCGGGTCCGACGATCTTCTGGTCGACGCCATGGCACGCCGCGCAGCCAAACTGCCCAGTCAAGGCGTATGGGTCTGCCGCAGCCGCGCCGCCGCGTAACGCGCCGATTTCGTCGGCGGTTGGCGGAGCCTCGTTCATGCTCGCCAGGCCACGGAAGTTGTCACGGATATCGCCATACATCGACTGCACGAAACCCTCGGGTATCGAGCCGGTGATCGCCACGCTCTTTACGCAGTCGCGCATGCACGTCGTGTTGCTGGTGTCGGATTTCCCGTGCACATGCATCAGCCCGGGAAATTCGTAGAAGCCGTCGCGGTTCGGCATCTTTACCTGTGGCAACGAGGTGCGATCGGCCACGAAATCACTCGGCACGATGTCGTTGAGGTTGAGCACATACGCCGCGACTGCGTAGACTTCGTCCGGCGTGAGTGACTTTGAATGCGGGAAGGGCATCGCCCGGTTGACATAGTCAAAGAGGGTCGTCGCGTAGTTGAGTCGACTGCCCACCGTACTGAGCGGCGCATCGGTCTTCAGCGACCCGACGCCTCCGGCCAGTATCATGTATTGATTGCTGTCGCCAAACGTGCCGTGGCACACCGCACAATTGGCATCGAAGATCTTCTCGCCTTGCGCGACCGACCCCTGGCCAGCCGGCAAGCCTTCGCCATCCGGGCGCACGTCAATGTTCCAGCCGGCAATTTGCTGCGGCGTCGCTGCCGTACCCAGGCCGTAATCGCGGGTGCCGGTGGCGGCAAGTACTGCGCCCGCCACACCGAGCCCAAAGGAAGCCGCGAGCGCAACCAGGCTAGACCTGTACATTGTGCACCTTGCCTTCGGTGTCGACCTGCCACGTCTGGATCGCATTGTTGTGATACGGGGAGTGCGTCCCGCGGACTGCACGCAGCTGCGCCAGAGTCGGCTGTACATAGCCAGTTTCATCCACGCAACGGCTCTGCAACAGCGTCGGGCTGCCATCCCAGTGCCAGTCGGCACGGAAGCGCGTGAGCGCCTTGCTCAGCACCGGTTCCTGCAAGTCGGCGGTACGCCAGCTGCGGCCACCATCGGCCGAGACGTCGACGCGCGTGACCTTTCCACGGCCCGACCAGGCCATGCCCCGGATTTGGTAATAGCCACCCTTGTCCAGCAGATGTTGTTCACCCGAGGGCGAGGTAATGACCGACTTGGCCTCCTGGATCCAGGTGTATTGCCGGGTGCGGCCATCGGGCATGAGGTCGCTGTACTGCAGCGACTCTTCGCGTGTGTTCCAGGGCTGGTCGCCCACCTTGATGCGTCGCAGCCACTTTACGTTTGACACCCCCTGCACGCCGGGCACCAACAGCCGTACCGGATAGCCCTGCTCCGGCCGGAGCATCTCACCGTTCTGGCCGTAGGCCACCAGGACGTCATCGAGGGCGAACTCGATTGGAATGGTGCGCGTGAGCCCCGAGGCGTCGGCACCTTCGGCCAGGATGAACTTCGCCCGCTTGCGATCGAAGCCGACGTCATCCAGCAGCACCGACAGTGGGACGCCGGTCCATTCGGAGCAACTCAACATTCCGTGGGTGTATTGGACGGTGGGCACGGCCGGCGTTGCCCAGTTCATGCCGGTGTTGGCCCCGCACTCGATGAAATGGATCCGCGAAACCGACGGGAACCGCAGCAGGTCCTCCATCGTGTAAATCTTGGGCTGCCGTACCAATCCATGCACCATGAGCCGGTGATCGTATGGATTGATGTCGGCGCGACCGTTGTGGTCGCGTTCGAAGTGGAGGCCGTTTGGCGTGATGATGCCAAACTGGTTCTGCAGCGGCGTGAACGCGACCGACGATTGGTTCGTCGTGGTCAAGCCCGGGCTTTGGCGCCGAATGTTCGTCCGCTCGAACGGCGAAGGCGCGCCATAGGGATCCGAGCCGACCGGCTTCCCCAGGTCCTGCGACCAGGGAGGATTGTTGGGCGGCAGGTATTTGGGGTCGGTCGCGTACGCCTGGGCTTGGGCAACCGCCGGCAGGCCGGTGACGGCCGCCACGCCTGCGGCGGCACCCATGGCGATATGGCGCAACACCTCGCGCCGCGATCGCCCCGTCGTGGACAGGAAGTCCTCCGGAGCATCCAGCAGCCTTCCTTGCTTCTCGTCACTCGTGCGCATTGGCGACTCCGTCATGGGACAACCGGGCTCGGGTTGGGAAATGGCGGCAACGGGCTACGGCAACGCGACAACGGGTCGCTTTTCGACGGTCCACTCGTACATCGAGCCGTCGTACACCGCGACCTTCGGGTTATGCATGATCTCGTGCAGGACAAACCAGGCGCCGGACGCCAGGTGTCCGGTGTTGCAGTAGGTGATCGTCGGCTTGCGCGGGTCGATCCGCAGATGGCTGAATATTGCCGCGTACTCCGCGCCGCTCAGGAAACGCATGCCGCCGTCACGCTTGACCGCGCGTACCTCCCCCGGGAAATTGGTCGCGCTCTTGATGTGACCTGCAGCCAACACGGCTGGTTTGCGTGCCAAACCCATGTAGAACGGCAGTGGCCGCGCGTCGACCAGCTGCTGTCCATGGCTCGCGGCGGCAGCAACATCCTGACTGTCGGCGAACAGCGCCCGCCGCTCCGGTCCTGCGACCCACGTACCAGCGGCCGCCTTTGGACCATCGACGCTCACCGGCAGGCCCGCAGCCAACCAGCCTGCGGTACCGCCATCGAGAATCGCAAGATTGTCGTCCCCGTAGATCTTCATCGACCAGTACACGCGTGCGGCCATGTCCAGGTCGCCCTCCGTGTTGCCGTCCGAGACGATCACCGTCGGACGCCCGGCCTGCACGCCGATGCGGCGCATCAGGGCCTGGAACGCCGCCTGGTCCGGCAGCATCCATTGGAGGTCCCGGCCATCGACTTTGCGCGTGGTGCGGGCATCGGCGAAGTCGAGCAGCAAGGCGCCTGGGATATGGCCACCAAAGCTGGCCACGACCTTCTTGCCGTCCTCGGTAGTGAATGTCGGCGCCTTCGTGAATGTGGCCGGGTCTTCGCGTACGTCGAGCACGTTCACTTCCGCGCGATGCTGCTGCAACCAAGCGGCGGAAACCTGCGGGCCAGGCAGGCCGAGTGCCACGGCCGTCAACGGCGCAAGAGCCGCGAGCGTGGCGAACAACGCGGTACGAAAGGGATGGAACATGGAAATTCTCCTGACCAATTGGGTCACGGTGACACCGCATCGATGGCTGCCACCTGGGTATCCAGCGACACCCTGCATTCACTCAAGACGCGGATGCGGTGATCCTCGAAAACGCGTGCACCACCGTGCATCGCCACGCGATTGTCCCGATGCTTTAGGAGCAGGGTGATCTGGGGCGAAAACAGCGCCAACAGGCTCCGGATCCAACGTTCCACGGGATCGGCTGCCGCCGCCTGCGATGCAACGATGCGATCCAGGGCGCGGGCCATCGCGCCCGCATCCTGCCAGGTATCGCCAGTCACCCAGCGGTTGGCGGTGAACAGGCGCAGCGGTATACCCTGCGCATCCACGCCCACGCCGACCAAATGCGAAAACGCGGGTGCATCCCTCCGCCCCGACAATCGCGTCCGCGCAAACACATGGAAGTGGCCGTGTTCCCCCGGTAAACGCAGGTCATGCGAGTGGTAATAGAAGAACCAGCCGGCCTCCCGCACGACCTGGTCGGTACCGTCTGCATAATGCTGCCAGATACACGGCTGCGCATCGCCGAGTGTCAGCCGCAGCGGCGTGACGCCATCGGCGACGCAGCCATCGAGCAGACGAATGACCTCGTGCGCCGAGCGGCGCGCCCGGCGCAGGCGGCCGGTACCTGCCGCCCGCCAGTTGCGCTCAAGCGCCGAGCGCGACACATGCACGTTCGCGCGGGGAATGCGTACCATGGCAACCGCGTCCCTCAATGTGCTGCCCCCTGAGGTGCGCAGGGGTTTTTCGTAGAGGACGCCTTCTGCGGTGCGCATGGATTTTTCGCCGCTGCGGCCGCTGGCGCACAGGGGTTTTTCGCCCCCGCCCGCGGCGCGCAAGGATTGGCTGCCGTCTTGGCGGCACCGCTCGCCGCCGTGGACGCTGATGACATCGTGTCGCCCGCCGGTCCGGACGCGTTGCTGCACGCGGCAAGGCCGCCGAGCGAGATCAGCACGGCAGACATTGCGGTGGCGAGTGGTGTGGTCCGCGATTTCATGTTCGGCTCCTGTTGGTCAATCGGCACAACTGATCTGGTTGGACGTCGCGATGTGACGACTGAGCCAGCCGACCCCAACGGCGCCCACAATGAGCAACGCCAGCACCAGCCAGTCGGGGATATGGAAAAGTTCGCCGAGCGTCTGTGCCTGCGGTCCCGGCGCCGCCGTAAGGAAGGGCGCGATATCGCCAAAAACGCCCGCGAACATCACCACGCCAAGCACCAGACCGACGAAGAAAACGATGCCATCGATGCGCCCCGCGGTGGCACCCACGACCGAGGTGCCAGGGCAATAGCCACCGACGGCCATCCCGGCACCAATCAACGCGCCGCCGAGCAGCGTCGCCCAGACGAAGGTGGTGGGCACGAACAGGTCGGACCACTTCACCAAGCCGAGAAACTGCATGATGTACAGGCCGCCCGCCGCAACGATGATGGCGGTGAACATCACGTTGAAGACCGTCCAGTCCTTGAGTCGCAACTGCGCGCTGAGTCGGCAGCCGTTGCCCAATCCTCCACGCTGCAACACGATGCCGAAGAGCACGCCAAACACGATGCCCGATAACGGGGTAGTCCATCCCAGTGGAAGAGTCATTGCCATAGCCTCCGCGTGACCAGACCGACGACGATGCCGGTCACAAAGAACCCAATCAGGAAGACGAATCCTGCTGTTGCCAGCACCGCTCCGCCGGACAAGCCGAGTCCGCTCGTGCAGCCCGCCGAGACCCGCGCGCCAAAGCCCGACAGGATGCCGCCGGCCAACGCCAAGGCGATGCGTCCCATGGTTCGCGCACGCGGTGGGCCCTCCACCCGCAGGCGGAGGTGCCCGGACCACCAGGCTGCCAACAGGGCGCCAATGCCCATGCCGATAACTTCCCAAACGATCCACGAATTGAGGGGGTCAGCGCCATTGGCGACCATCGGGCCAAGGTAGTTGTTTGCCGAGGTCGCAGCCGGCGCAATCACGTTGGACGCGGCAGCGGCAATGGCGGTCGGAGTGCCCGAAGCACCCAAGCCATGTCCGGTTGCCAGGAACGTCGCCATGAGCACCAGGCCAAGAGCGACGCCGGCAACGTGCGCCTTCCAGATTGGACGAGTCTTCATCATCGCTACAGACCCCCGACGCAGATGAATACATACCCCGTATGGTATGTGTCGACGTGAGAGTTAGCTACTTCGCCGCAGCAAATGCAAGCCGCAATGCAGCACCGGCCCGAGCCCGGCCTGGCGCGTGTTCGTCGCTGCGCCAGCAGGCTGTCTGCGAAATTCCGGTGGATCGGCTTGCGTAAAGCCGCTGCAGGCGGCGCGGCGACCTTGCACTGCAACAGAAGGGATCCACTGCATTGCGCCCGGCTCGATGAAATGCGCAACTTTCCGACCGCGCGCTACACTCCCGGCCGTCACGCACGGACGGCGCATCCGTCCAATCCAAGGTTTCACCAGGGGGACACTGCGCACATCATCTGGTCCATCGCGAGGAGGTCAAGTCATGACTCATGAAGTTGATCGTCGACGCTTCCTGAAACTGAGTGGTACCGCACTGGCAGCCGGCCCGCTGCTGGTGGCGACAGGCCAGGCAACGCCAAGCGCCCAGACCCCAGCCGGCAATACCCGGGGGTCCGCGGCGCCGTTTGTCTCCACCCATCGGAACCTGCCGCTGCCAAAACCCAAGGGACCGCGACTGGTCATCGTCGGTGGCGGCACCTCAGGGCTCACGATAGCCAAGCACGCGAAAAAGGCGTATCCGAAGTTCGACATCGTGCTGGTCGAGAAGCGCTGCATGTACTCGTCATGCTTCGCCAGCAACCTCTGGTACCCGGGCATCGTCGGCCTCGAATTCCTGGCCGGCCACAGCTTCCTCGATGCAGCCCACAACAGCGGCTACATCTATGTCAACGCCACCTGCATCGGGCTCGACCGGGCCAGCCGCACGGTGGCCACCAACGAAGGCGACGTCAAGTACGACTTCCTAGTGGTCGCGCCTGGCATCTCGTACGACTACGACAAGATTGGCGTGCCGGATATCGACACCCAGATCGCGCTGCGCCAAACCTATCCCGGCGGATTCATTTGCCCGACCGAGCACGTCACGATCCACCGCAAGGTACACGACTTCGAGGGCGGCGTGTTCATCCAGACCGTACCGAGTGGCAACTATCGCTGCCTCCCCGCGCCGTATGAGCGCGCTTGCCTGATCGCGTCCGTGATCAAGCACAACAAGCTCAAGGGCAAGGTCGTGATCCTCGACGCGAACCCGGAAATAACCATCAAGGCACCGGGCTTCCACGCCGCATTCGACGAGCTGTACAAGGGCATCATCGAATGGCATGCCACGTCCGCGGTCACCGGCGTCGACTTCGCAAACCGCACCATCAAAACCGAGTTCGACAGTTACAAGTTCGACGATGCCGCGATCTATCCGAACATTCGGGCCGCGACCCTCATCGAGCATCTGGGGCTGATGGCGCCCCCCACCAAGAGCAACCAGAAAGAAGCGAACATCGATATCCGCTTCTACAACGTGATCGGTGACCAGCGCGTCTACGTGACCGGCGACTCGCGACCCATGCCGTATTCGAAGAGCGGCAACACCTCCAACAGCGAGGGCCATTACGTCGCCAAGGTGTTGGCTGCGCGCGCGCAGGACAAGGATGTTGCCTGGACCTCTCCGCAGACCTTGTGCTACTCGATGGTCGACGCCTATCCGAAGCAGGCGATCTGGGTCGACACCTATTACGGCTACGACGCCAAACAGGACGCGATCACCGGGTTCAAGGACACCAAAGTAGACAACACGCGCAGCGAGGCAAATGGGGCGGCGTACCTCGAATGGGCACGCGGGCTGTATCGGGACATGTTCACTGCCTGAAGCATTGTACCCGGCAGGTCACCCAGCGGCCTGTCCGAAGTGGAGCTGCCATGGATCGCAGGTCGTTCGTCAAGGTTTGCGCCGGTACCGTCATTGCCGCGGCGTGCAGCGAGGGCCGACAGGCCCGCGCCGAGCCGATCACGGCGCACGCGCCGGCGCGCCTGCTCCGGGCCGATGGCAGCCCGCTCAAGGCGGCCGGCGTCCCGCCCGACGAAGCGCTCGTATTCGCCTACCCCTACCGCGGCGTCCCTTGTTTCCTGATCAGGCTCGGCACCAGTGCCCATCCGCCGGCAACGCTCGTCTCCCCCGATGACGGCAGCTATGCGTGCCCGCCTGCCGTCGGCCCTGGCGCACGCCTCGTGGCGTTCGTGGCGATCTGCCCGCACCAGTTGAGCTACCCCACGCCCGAGGTCAGCGTCATTCGCTACGCCAGCGCCGCCAGTCCAGTAGCTGCGGCCCCAGGCCGCATCGTGTGCTGTGCCCACGGCAGCGTCTATGACCCGGCCGCCGGTGCCGTCAGGGTATCCGGACCCGCGCCCGGCCCGTTGTTGCCGGTGCGGCTTGACTACGATGCGGACACTGATGGCATTACCGCCACGGGAGCCGTAGGCGACAAATTCCTGGCGCGCTTTTTTGCCGCCTACAAGTCCGAATTGATCGACCGCTTTGGCCCGGGCGGTTACCGCGTGCCGGTCGGCCCCACGTCCACTGCCACGCCCCTGGACCAATACTCGGCGCACGTATCAAGCTGTTGACCCGCCCTGCCGGGCATGCGCGCGCGATCAGCCCCCGATGTAGGACATCTCGATCTTCTTGCGCGCGAGAAGCTCCGGGGTGGCCTGGCTGCGCAGTTCAGAATAGCGATCCTTGCGCTTGCCCCAGATGCCTGCAATCTTCTCGCGGACCACCGCGTCATCGTCGCCTTGCCGCAGCGACTCACGCAACCTGGTGCCGGCAGCAGCGAACAAGCAGGTATAAAACACCCCTTCAGCAGACAACCTTGCGCGCGTACAGCCGCCGCAAAATGGCTGCGTAACCGACGCGATCGCGCCGATTTCCCCAGCCCCGTCCTTGTACCGCCAGCGGTTGGCGACTTCACCGGGATAGTTTGCCGGCGCACGCTCGATGGGCCACCGCGCGTTGATGCGCGCCAGCACCTCCCGCGACGGCACGACGTCCTCCATGCGCCAACCATTCGTGGTGCCGACATCCATGAATTCGATGAAGCGCAGGATGAACGGGGTGCCACGGAAATGCTCGGCCATGTCCTCGATGCACTGGTCGTTCGCACCGCGCTTGACCACCATGTTGACCTTGACTGGCCCGAGCCCGGCCGCGGCCGCGTTGTCGATCGCCTCCAGCACGCGTTCGACCGGGAACCCGACGCCGTTCATCGCCTTGAACGTGGGATTGTCGAGCGCATCGAGACTGACGGTGATCCTGCTGAGCCCAGCCTCCTTGAGCCGCTCCGCGCGCGCGGCGGTGAGCAGCGAACCGTTGGTGGTGAGGCTGACATCGGTGATGCCCGGAATCGGCCGCAACATCGTGACCAACTGCTCGATGTTCTTGCGCACGAGCGGCTCGCCGCCGGTCAGCCGCAACTTGACGACACCGAGCTCGGCAAACAACCGCGCCAGGCGCGCTATCTCTTCGAACGTCAGCAGGTTTGCATGCGGCAAGAAGGCGTGGTTGGCGCCAAACAGCTCCCTGGGCATGCAGTACGTGCAACGGAAGTTGCAACGATCGGTGACCGAAATACGCAGATCGTGCAGCAAGCGTCCGCGTGCATCACGTGTATCCATGTGCCTCCCGGGTATGTAATCAGCGACCCGAATATAGGCTGCCTCGACCCACGGCGGCTTGACCTGGGACAGCCCCGACGACGACAGCACATGCTCCCAAGCACGCGGCCCGCCACCAGGCATCGCGCAAGAGACTGCCGTGTCGCAGCGCCCGTGATCAGCCTGGTACGTGCAGCCGCTGACCCGCAGAGGTGACGCCGCCGCGCATATCCAACGCCTCTCCGGGGTCGACGCACACGCCAATACGGCCGATACTATGATACCCGTACGGGTATCTGGCATTTGTGTCGTAGGCGGTGATCGCAGGTATGGACTCACTCTGTCGGTGAAATCAATGACCACCGCTTCCATCATCCACTCTGTCCATACCGAACACCGCGTGCGCACAGCGCACGGAACCGGTAGGGTGAGGCCTGCGCGCTGGTGGTCTTGCGTAACCGCGTTGCTATGTTGTGCATGGCTCGGTACGTCCACCGCAGCGACCACGCCGCCCACCGTCTTTGCAGCAGCCAGCCTCAAGCCCGCACTCGATGAGATCGCGGCGAGCGGTCAATTGGGTAGGCCTGCGCCACGCGTGGTGTACGCCGCGTCCTCCGCATTGGCGCGGCAAATCGAAGCCGGGGCGCCGGCCGACATTTTCGTCTCAGCCGACCGGCGCTGGATGGATGATGCGGCAAGCCACCACGCGATCGTACCTGCAACGCGCACCAGCCTGCTGACCAATTCAATCGTGTTGATCGGGACGCCTGGCATTGCGGCCAACATCGACCTCGACCGGGGCGCGCAGCCCATCCTTGCGCTGCTCGGTACCGACGGCCGCATGGCCATCGCCCTGCCCCGCTCCGTGCCTGCTGGCATCTACGCCCATGAAGCGTTGCGGACGCTGGGCTTGTGGTCCGCGCTGGAACCGCGCCTGGCCATGGCCAGCGACGTGCGCGCCGTACTGAACATGGTGCTGCTCGGGCAATGTGCGTTGGGTATCGTGTACCGATCGGACGCCACATCCACCCAGCGCGTCAAGGTGCTCGCGACATTTCCGGCCAGCAGCCACTCGCCCATCATTTACGCCGCCGCCATCGTCAGCGGCCACGATGACGAGCGTTCCCGCGCCATGCTCTCGGCGTTGCAATCCAATCGCGCGCGCGCAATCTTCCAGCGCTGGGGCTTCACGCCCCTGGGCCATTGACGGTACCCGTGATGACCCTCTCGTCAGAGGAAGTCGTTGCCCTTGGCCTGAGCCTCAAGGTGGCCTTGACCGGCATCACGTGTTCCTTGCCCGCGGCGATGGCCTGCGCATGGCTGCTTGCCCGCAAGCGCTTTTGCGGCAAGGCACTCTTCGAGGGGTTGCTGCTCCTGCCTCTGGTCCTGCCGCCGGTCGTGACCGGCTATTTGTTGTTGCTCACGTTTGGTGACCACGGCCCCCTTGGGTCCTTGCTGGCGGCCATGGGCATGTCGATCGCGTTCCGCTGGACGGGCGCGGCAGTGGCCGCCGCGGTCATGGCCTTCCCCTTGCTCGTCGTTGCCTTGCGCAACGCCTTTGAATCGGTCGATCAACGGCTGGAGCACGCCGCCGCGACGCTGGGAGCCGGTGCATGGCGCGTGTTCTTCAGCATCACCCTACCGTTGTCGCGCCGTGGCCTGGTTGCCGGTTTCGCGCTCGCGTTTGCCCGGGCGTTTGGCGAATTCGGCGCGACCATCACTTTCGTGTCCTCGATCCCAGGCCAGACGCGGACCTTGCCCATCGCGCTGTATGAGCTCCTTTCGACGCCAGGCGAGGGGCCTGGCGCCATCCGCCTGACGATCGTCGCCATCATCGTGGCGCTGCTCGCCTCCTCGATCGCCTCATTCATGCTGCTGCGGGGCAGACCCGAGCGCGAGGGAATCACGGCATGACCCATCTGGAGATCGTCTTGCATCGGAGTGACTTCGCGCTCGACATCGAACTCCACCTCACGCAACCCACGCTCGCCTTGTTCGGCCCCTCCGGCTGCGGCAAAAGCACCACGCTGTTCGCAATCGCCGGGTTGCTCAAACCCGAGAGCGGCCACATCGAGCTGGCTGGCAACGTGTTGTTCGATTCCAGGCGCGGGATCGACCAAGCCGCTCCGGAGCGCGACGTGGGCTTCGTCTTCCAGGAAGCACGACTGTTCCCCCACCTGACGGTCGGTGAAAATCTGCGCTACGGCATGCCGCGGGGTGCGCCGCCCGCCGCCTTTGACGAGGTCGTCAGCCTGCTCAGGCTGGCCCAGCTCATACGCCGCCACCCGCCGCAGCTTTCGGGCGGCCAGGCCCGGCGTGTCGCGATCGGACGCGCACTCTTGCGCCATCCACAGGTTCTCCTGCTCGACGAGCCGCTGGCAGGCCTGCACCGTGAGGCACGCGACGACGTGCTGTTTTATCTGCGCGAACTCAAACCCACGTTCGGACTCACCACCATCCTCGTCAGCCACCGGCCGGAAGACATCCTGGCCATTGCCGATTGCGTCGCATGGATGGATGACGGCCGCGTCACTGCCGTGGAGGACGTTGCCGCCTTTCGCGCGTCGCTGCAACGCAGTCCGCCTGCGAGGCCGCAAGTCGTACGCGCGATGCCCCAGGCCCGGGCAGCGGTATCGTGATGATCCGCACGGGACGCGCGGACACAGCGACCTCCGCAAGGCTGCGAGGCGCAGCCTAGGGCTTCGCGTTTGGATGGTAGAGCTGCTCCCCCGCCAGGCGGAACTCCTTGATCGCCGCCTGCCCCACGTTGGACAGCAGCCAGCCCTGGAACGCGCGTGCCAGGGCGAGCTTGGCGTGCGGGCAACGCTGCGGGTTGACCAGGAGCACCCCATACTGGTTGAGCAGTTGCGGGTCGCCTTGGACCAGTACCTTGGAGTCCCCCTTGTTCCGGAAGCTGATCCACGTCGCGCGATCGGTCAGCGTATAGCCGTCCATCGCCCGTGCCGTGTTGAGTGTAGGCCCCATGCCGGTTCCGGTTTCGCGATACCAGGTGCCGCTCGCCGGCGAGGGATCGAGCCCCGCCATTTTCCACAACGCGAGCTCCTTGATATTGGTGCCGCTGTTGTCCCCGCGCGACAGGAACGCAACCCGGCTCTGCTGGATTCGCGCGAGCGCAGCGGCCGCACTTCGCATGCCGGCAATGTGCGCCGGGTCCGCCGCCGGGCCGACGATGACGAAGTCGTTGTACATCAGGTCATGCCGGTCGATGCCATAGCCTGCAGCCACGTACTCCAGCTCCTGCGCCTTGGCATGCACGAGCACGACATCGGCGTCACAACGCTTGCCGAGATCCAGCGCCGCGCCGGTCCCGACTGCAATGACGTGCACCTCGATGCCCGTCGCAGCCTTGAACTTCGGCAGCAACCAAGCGTACAGGCCGGAGTTTTGCACGTCGGTGGTCGATGCTACGGTCAGTACGCCGCTCGATGCTGTCGCGGCGACCGCCGGCGGCAGCGCCCAGCCTGTCGCCGCCACGATGGTGGCCAAGATCCACGGGATGGTTCGGGGTGCGTGCATGAGAGATTCTGTCCACTGGAGCCGAGTCAAGGATACGCACAACGCACGCGCGCCGACCTGGCTGAAGCGGCGCC
Source organism: Rhodanobacter sp. FW510-R10 (assembly GCF_058781105.1). NCBI lineage: Bacteria > Pseudomonadati > Pseudomonadota > Gammaproteobacteria > Lysobacterales > Rhodanobacteraceae > Rhodanobacter > Rhodanobacter sp. FW510-R10. Next base: position 3,256,998 of record NZ_JBYSWL010000001.1, read on the forward strand.
GGACAAATCGCCTGCCAAGGCTGGCCGACGGACGCCCTGCGCGGCTCAAGCCAGCAGCTCGCCGTCGAGGAAGGAGCGCGCTTCCGGACTGCGTGGCGCGGCAAAGAACCGGCCGGCATCGGCATCCTCGACCAGGCGGCCGCGATTGAGGAAGAGCACGCGCTCGCCCAGCCGGCGCGCCTGCGCCAGGTCGTGGGTCGTCATGACGACCGTGGTGCCGCGCTTCCGCAGCGTGCCGAGCACGGTCTCGATATCGAGCGTCGAGCGCGGATCGAGATTCGCACAAGGCTCATCGAGCAACAGGACTTCGGGCTCCAGCGCGGAGGTGCGCGCGAGGGCAAGGCGCTGCTGCTCACCGCCCGACAGTCGCGTCGCTGGCATGTGTGCCAACGCCAGGAGGTTCGTGGCCGCCAGCGCCTCGTGGACACGGTGGCGGCACTGCGTGCGCGGTACGCCGCGGACGCGCAGCGCGTAGTGCACGTTGGCGGCAACCGAGCGGCGCAACATCACCGGGCGCTGGAACACCATCGCCTGCCAGCGGCGTGCAGCGGCAGGCGACAAGCCACGCCATGCAATCCGGCCCGCGTGTGGGGAAAGCAAGCCATGACACAGTCGCAGCAACAGGCTCTTGCCCGCACCGTTGGGCCCGAGGATGATGTTGAACGTATCGGGCTGGATCGAGAACGACACGTCGACCAGCAGGTCCTTGTCGTCGACCCGATAGCCCAAGCCCTCCACGACCAGGGGCAGCGAGTGGGTGCCGGCATCTCCTGCAGCCGCGCACGCCGCCGTGCCCGCGCCCCCGGCGGCGACGTCGGTGCTACGCATAGCGTCGGCTCGCCAGCGCGCGTACGCCTTCGATCGACAAGGTGACGACGAGGGTCAATGCGAGCAGCACGATGCCGAGCGCCACGGCCATGGGCAGGTCGCCCTTTTCCGTCTCCAGCATGATGGCGTTCGTCATCACGCGGGTGTGATGGGCAATATTGCCACCCACGATCATCACGGTTCCCAGCTCCGCCAAGGCACGGCCGAATCCTGCCAGCCCCGCCGTCACCAGGCTGAAGCGGCCGTCCCACAGCAAGGTCAGCATCTTGCGTAATCTGCCCGCACCCAGCGAGCGCAGTTGCTCGTCATATTCGCGATCGAGGTCGGCGACGGTCTGGCAAGTCAGGGCGGCCACGATCGGAATGATCATGACGACCTGCGCGATGACCATGGCGCTCGGCGAGAACAGGAGGCCCCAGCCACCGAGTGGCCCTGAGCGCGACAGGATCAAGTAGACCACCAGGCCAATCACGACGCCCGAAAGGCTCATGCCGGCATTGAGCAAGGCGATCGCGAACGCCCGACCGGGAAAGCGGAGGACCGCCACCGCGGCGCCCAGCGGGAACGCGACCACGCAGCCGATGACCGCCGCCAGCAGATTCACCTCGAACGTCAGCACGATGACCTGCATCATCTGCTGGTCCAGGTGGACGATCAGGCCGATCGCGGCAAGCACCGCCGCTCCAAGATCATCCATCGCGCAAGCTCCGCTCAGGCCGTCGCGGCCGCACCCGATGCCGACTGGTCGTTGAGCCGGTGCACGCTCTCCAGCAGCAGGTCACGCCGACGCGGCATGTCACCAAGTACGTCCTGCACGGCGTTGAGTGCGGTCGGGTCGACCTGCCGCCCCTTGGGTTGGCCACGCTTGCGCTTGCGGTGCCGCGCACCCTCGACGCCTGCCGCATCCACACTCACACTCATCTCGAGCTACCCCCTTCGCGATGGCCGGCTCGACGTCCATGACGCCCACGAACGCTTGCCTTCCGGATGTGCCAAACTTGAAGCTGAAGCGCAACTCCGATGGTCTACACGACCGCAGGCGGCGTCAAGTGCACGCGCCGCAATCGCCCCGTGGCGCCATCACCGACCTTTCCGGCGAGGGATCACGATGAACGAAGAAGCCTTCAATATGAGTGTGCGCAAGTTCCTGAAGACGGTCGGCGTCACCTCCCAGCAGCAGCTTGAGGACGCGGTCCGCGCCGCGATCGACAGCGGGAAACTGCAGGGGCATGAAGACGTCGCGGTGAAAATCGAGCTGACGTCCGCCGTACTTGACCGGCCATTCGTGGTCGAGGGTACACTCAAGCTCGCCTGAGCCGGCTGTTCGGGCGGCTCCTAGACGAGGCCGGCAAACGGCTCCACGCATACCAACTCGCCCGCGTGTACCGGTCCGCGGTCCTCTCCCAGCACGATGAAGCAGTTGGCCACGCTCATCGAGCGCAGGATGCCCGAGCCCTGCGGCGCGGCCGAACATACGCTGAGTTCGCCCTGGCCATCCATCTCCAGCCGACCGCGCTGGAACTCGCGACGTCGACTGCCCTTGGTGAGCGGCGCGCTGGCACGCACCATGAGTGCCAACGGCAACCGGGGCTCCGCCCCGGCCAGATGGTCCAACATCGGCTGCACGATCTGATAGAACGTGACCATGGCCGATACCGGATTGCCCGGCAGGCCGAAAAATGCCGCGCCCCCGCCCAGATGCCCGAACGCCAACGGCTTGCCCGGCTTCATGTTGACCTTCCAAAAGCCGATGTCACCCACTTCGGCCAGGACGTCACGCACGTAATCCGCCGCACCGACGGACACGCCGCCGCTGGTCAAGACGACGTCGGCGTCCGCGCCGGCCCGCTCGAAGGCTTCCCGCAGCGCGGCCGGATCATCACGCACCACGCCAAGATCGAGCACATCGGCTCCGAAGCGCGCCAGCATCCCGTACAAGGTGTAGCGGTTGCTGTCATAGATATCGCCCTCACCCAGCGGTTCGCCGAGCGAGCGCAACTCATCGCCCGTCGAGAAGAACGCGACGCGCAGGCGGCGACGGACATCGACCTCCACGATGCCCAGGGAAGCCAGCAGCCCGAGATCGGCCGCACCCACGTGACGACCGGCACGCAGTACGGTTCCGCCCACCGGCAAGTCCTCGCCGGCCTGGCGGACGTGCTGGCCGCGCTCATGCCCGCCCCCGGTCCGTACCAGGTCACCCTCGGTCGTGGCGTCCTCCTGGATGACCACGGTGTCCGCGCCGTGTGGCAACACCGCCCCGGTCATGATCCGCACGCACTCGCCGGCCCCCACTTCGCCGGCAAACGGGTGCCCCGCAAACGACTGGCCGACAAGGCGCAGCGTCGCGCCAGTTGCAGCGGTCAGGTCGGCGGCACGCACCGCGTAGCCATCCATGGCCGAATTCGTATGTGCCGGCACGGCCACCGCGGACACCACGTCCGCGCCCAGCACGCGACCAAGGGCGTCGCGCAACGCCACGCGCTCCCGCGTCGCGACTGGACTCAGCTGGCTGATGATATGCGCGCGCGCCTGCTCCACCGACAAGAGGCCGCTTTGCGCGCCTTTGCCTGTTGCCGCATCGGACCGATCGTGATGTTCGTGCTTGTCCATGACGTTCCTTGGGTTCCCCGCTTGTACGCCGCGTTACCGCCAGCCCATGTATTGGATGATGCGGCACGACCGTCCAGCGGATTGCGGCGCGTTCGGCCGTCAGCCTGGGCGTGTCGTGGCCCATCGACCTGCCAGCAGGTCGCGCTCCGACATGGTATTGACGTTGACGAACATCTCGGGGGTATCGGAAAAGTCGGCCGTGGCCATGTGGTGGCGCTGATACCAGCGGTCGATCTTGCGCTCACCCGCCGCAAGATAATCCTCGAGGTCAGGCCGCAAGCTGCAATGCAATAGTGCGAACACCGGCTCCAGTCGCTCGCCACTATGCACCACGGCGATCTCGGCGCCTTCGCGTGCGACGGCTTGCCACAAGCGCTGGCCAAGATCGGCCGGCACGGCCGGCGAGTCACACGGTGCAGTCAACAACCACGCCGTATCCGCGGCAGCCATCATGCTGGCGACGCCGGCCAAGGGCCCCAGGAAGCCGTCCTGCCGATCCGGCACCACCGGCACGCCGTAACGCCGGTACTGCTCGAAACTGCGGTTCGCGTTGAGCAGGATGCCTGCGCTCTGCCCACGCAACGCATCAATCACGTACTCCACCATCGCGCGCCCATCCAGTGGCACGAGGCCCTTGTCCACGCCGCCCATGCGCGTGGCCCGGCCGCCGGCCAGGATGCCCGCCGTCACTTGCCCACGCGGATAGGCCGCCGGCTCAAGCGACGGCATGGCAAGTGGCCTCCTGGTGGTCATAGCCGGGAAACCGCTTGCCGGCCCCGCAGTACGCGCAGTCGGGATCGGGGCGCACGTTGAGCTCACGGAAACTCATGCTGAGCGCGTCATAGCAAAGCAGGCGCCCGGCGAGGGATCGGCCCACACCCAAGACGAGCTTGAGCGCTTCAGTCGCCTCGAGCAGACCGACCACCCCCGGCACCACGCCCAGCACACCGGCCTCGTTGCAGGATGGAACGAGCTCGGGCGGTGGCGGCTCCGAGTACAGGCAGCGGTAACACGGCCCACCGCCGGGGCCAGCCGGCCAGAACACGCTGACTTGTGCATCGTAACGGAATATCGAGCCATGCACGCATGGCAGGCGCAGATGCACACAGGCATCGTTGACCAGGTAATGGGTCGGAAAATTGTCGGAGCCATCGACAATCACGTCGTAGCCGGAAAAGAGCTCTTCCACGTTCGCCGGGGACAAGCGCACCGGATGGGCCTGCACGCGTATCGTTGGGTTGAGCGCGAGCATCGCGGCACGGGCCGATTCCACCTTTGGGGTGCCGACGCGTGCATCGCTGTGGATCACCTGGCGGTTCAAATTGCTGCGTTCGACAATGTCCTGGTCGACGACGCCCAGCGTGCCGATCCCCGCGGCGGCGAGATACAGGCCAGCCGGCGCGCCCAAGCCGCCTGCGCCGACCAGCAGCACCCGTGCATCGAGGAGCTTTTGCTGGCCCGCCGGTCCCACTTCGGGAAGGATGACCTGCCGCGCATAACGCACGCGGGCATCGGCGCCGAGAACCCGGGGCATATGAAATGGCAGGCCTTCGTCCTTCCAGCGCTGGAAGCCGCCGGCAACCGAGCGCACGTCGCGATACCCGAGCTCGCGCAGGTCGTGCGCCGCAAACAATGAGCGGATGCCGCTGGCGCACATGACCAGCAACGGCTGCCCGGGATCCGGCACCACGTCCTCGATCCGCAGCTCGAGGAACCCGCGGCCGACGGCCACCGCGCCATCGGCAAGGCCTTGCGCGGTCTCGTCCTCTTCACGCACGTCCACGAGCCTGGCGCCGCGCTGCGCCAGGCTCAGCGCTTCCGCGGGCGTAACTTCCGGTATCTCGGCACGCAATGCCGCCAATCGCCGCTCTGTTGCCTTCATCGCCAGTCCACTCCGGAGCGCATGCCGCGGGCTGCGCTCAGCCCCCGGCCACCGAGGGCACGATCATCACCGTATCACCGTCGTCCAGCCTGGTGTCGAGTCCGCCGAGGTCACGCACGTCGTCGCTGCGCACGAAGATCTTCACGAACGGTCGCAGCTCGCCATCACGCGTCAGCACGTACTGCAGGAACGTCCCGTGCCGTGCGCCGGCCGCTGCCAGCGCCAGGCGCACGGTGGCTGCCTCCAGTTGCATCGCGTCGACGCCTCCGCAGTGCATGCGCAGTGCAGCCGGGATCGACAGCGTCACCCGTGGCGACCTGCGCACCGCGGTTTCCGGGCGTGCGTTCATGCCTGGAGAATACCACGCGACTGCCGTCCGCCAGGCTCAAGCATGCGGGCGTTCAACCACCTCGACAATCGGGTCGGCGGCGCGCATGGCGGCAATCACCACGCGATCAAAGCGTGCACTCAGATCCAGCGCCAGCTCTGCCACTTCCCGCGCCGCCGCACGCTCGGCGGGACTTTCCGCCATGTTGATGATTGGGATCACGCCGGCATCCCCCACGCCGCGCAGCAGGCCGTCGGCAGACGCGATCAGGCGCGCCAGGTGCAACGGGGTGAGCGTCTCGCCTTCGCGCGCCCCGGTGACCGCCGCGAGCCGTTCAGGCCGGTGCGCGCAACGGCTGGAGAGCGGCAGGCCGATTGCACGCGCGGACACCAGCGCCAGCACCGTCGTCGCGCCGTCGACGAGGTTTGGCTCATGCGCATCCGGAGCCTTGATGAGGCGCATGCGCGCCCCGTCGGCCTTCACGAACGTGACGTCGAAACCGGCCTGACTGTGGCATCGCAGCACCTGGTCGGACGTGAGTCCGACTTGCCGCCCGGGTTTCTCGGATGGACATGCAAAGGCCAGCTTGCGGTGTTCCCGCGCCTGCTGCAGCACCGCCTCGACGATATGCTCCGGAGCTGCCACGACCGGACGTGCCGCCAGGTCCTCGGGAAAGGCATAGGTGAACACGGTCGAGGTGAACGCGGCGCGCCCAGGGTGGGCGGCCAGCAGGCGATACAGCGTCGTCTTCTTGCCGCCCGCACCAACCGCACAGACGATGCCACGGCGCGCGTGCAGAACATCCAGGAGCGAGGTGGTGCTCATGCGGATGGATCCAACACATGCGCCGACACGGACAGGATGCCGGGCAGGAATCCGCAGAGCAGGCGCCAGTGGTCGCCATCGTCGGCACTCGCGAACAAATGGCCGCTGGACGTCCCAAAGTAGAAACCGCAGGGATCAAGGCCATCTGCGGCAAGCCCGTCACGACGGACCGTGACCCAGGCGTTGGCCTGGGGCAAGCCGGCCTCGAGCGCAGTCCAATGCCGCCCGCCGTCGTGCGAGCGGTAGACCCGGATCCGGCCATCCACCGTCGCCCGGAGCTGGCTGTCGCGCTCGGGGATCACCCAGACGCTGTCGGGGTCGGCCGGATCGGTGGCCAGCGCGTAGCCAAAATCGCTCGGCAGACCCCGGGTGATTTCCTGCCAGCTCGCGCCACCATCGTCACTCCGATACGTGCCGCAGTGGCTTTGTTGATACAAGCGCAGGGGATCGGCCGGGTGCAGCAGGATGCGGTGCACGCAATGGCCACTCGCCTGCCCGGCCCTGGGCAGGTACGGCGCGCGCACGCCAGCGTTCACGGGCTCGAAGCCCAGTCCGCCATCCAGCGTGCGGTAGACGCCGCCAGCCGACAGCGCGACAAACATCCGACGGCCATTGCGCGGATCGACCTGGATCGAATGCACGGCCAGGCCGCCCTTGGCCGGCGTCCAACTCGGGCGCGTCGCATGCGCGTTGAACGCGACTATCGCGTTCCAGCTTTGGCCCCGGTCCCGACTCACGTACAAGCCCGGTGGCTCGATCCCGGCATACAAGGTGTCGGGCTCGTCATCCGCGCCTGGCGCCAGGCTCCACATCCGCGTGATGCTTGCAGGAGTCTCGGCGTGCTGATGACGTGGAATGTCGCGTAATGGTTGCCAACTGGCGCCGGCATCGTCGGTGCGATACACATGCTTGCCCCACACCGGATGTTCCGCCAGGGCATAGCCCACGCCCGCAACGCGTCGATCGAGAAACGCGGCCTGGATTTCATAGCCGGCCAGGAGCGGTCCCGCGACGCGCCACTCTTGTCGCCCGGCGTCCGCTTGCGCCCTGAAGAGCCCTTTTTGGGTACCCACGAGCAGCACCACGGTAGCCGCGCGCGATGCCGAGTCAAGAACCATGCACATCCCTCGACTTCACCTTGTCCCACATGCACCCTGCCCTCATCCGACACGAGCGGGAATCCCATACAACGACCTCCCTGCCCACGATACGCGACTTGGCATGGATCAAGAAGGCCACGCCCGGATACGCTAGGCTCCAGATGCCATGAACGAGACGATGCGAGTCATGCCAACCCAAGACACGCTTGGCCGTCCGCTGCGCGACCTGCGCATTTCGGTGACCGATCGCTGCAACTTCCGTTGCGTCTACTGCATGCCGCGGGAACTCTTTGGTGCCGACCACGCGTTCCTGCCGCGCGCCAGCCTGCTCACGTTCGAGGAAATCGAGCGCCTCGCCCGCTTGTTTGCCGCACTAGGCGTGAGCAAGCTGCGCCTGACCGGCGGCGAGCCACTGGTGCGCAAGGGGATCGAGCAACTGGTGGAGCGCCTGGCCCGGGTGCCGGGTATTACCGATCTCAGTCTGACCACCAACGGTTCGCTGCTGACCGCAGACAAGGCAGGGCGCCTCAAGGATGCCGGTCTGCACCGGATCACCATCAGCCTGGATGCCTTGGACGACGAGACGTTCGCGGCCATAAACGGCGTGGGTTTTCCCGTCGCCCGGGTCCTTGCCGCGATCGGCCATGCAGCGGCTGCGGGCCTCGGTCCGGTCAAGGTCAATATGGTGGTCAAGCGCGGCGTCAACGACCAGGGCGTCGAGGCGATGGCTGAACACTTCCGCGGCAGCGGGCACATCGTGCGCTTCATCGAGTACATGGACGTCGGCACGACGAATGGCTGGCGCATGCAGGACGTGGTGCCCGCCGCTGAGGTGCTGCAACGCATCGACGCACACTGGCCGCTCGAGCGCGTCGCACCCAATTACCCGGGCGAGGTCGCCAACCGCTGGCGCTACGTCGATGGCGCAGGCGAGATCGGCGTCATCGGGTCGGTGACCAAGCCGTTCTGCGGGGGCTGCACGCGCGCACGCCTGTCGGCCGAAGGCGTCCTGTATACCTGCCTGTTCGCTGCGCTCGGCACCAGCCTGCGCGACCTGCTGCGCGCCGGGGTCGACGACGACACGATCATGGATACCTTGGCAGGTGTCTGGGGCCACCGGCGCGACCGTTATTCGGAACTGCGCAGCCAGGCCACACCGACAACCCGCGGCCAGAAAAAGATCGAGATGTCGTATATTGGCGGTTGAAGCTCGCTGGTCCGCTTGCGCCGGGACTGAGAACGATCAGGCGCCGAAGGCGCGCTTGCACCAGCCCAGCAGCGGGCCCCACCAGACGCCGAGGACGAGCAACGACAGCGCGTTCACCGAGAGCACCGCGCGCAGTGAGCGGTCCGGCTTGGCGGTGGTGGCGCCGCCTTCCTCGGCCTGGTCGAAGTACATGATCTTGATCACGTACAGGTAGTAGTACAAGCCGACGAACGCGGCGATGATGCCGACGATGGCCAGCCACAGCATGCCGCCATGGATGGCGGCTTCGAGCACCATGACCTTGGCCCAGAAGCCGAACAGCGGCGGCACGCCGGCGAGCGAGAACATGGCCAGCATCATGAGGAACGCCATCCATGGGGACTTCTGATTGAGGCCCTTGAAGTCGGAGATTTCCTCGCATTCGAAACCGGCGCGCGACATCGCCATCATCACGCCGAACGCCGCCACCGCCATCAGCGCGTAGCAGATCAGGTAGAACATGGCCGCCGCGTAGCCTTCAGGATTGGCCGCCGACAGGCCCAGCAACACGTAGCCCATATGTGAGATGGTCGAGTACGCCATCATGCGCTTGAAGTTGGTCTGCACGATGGCGACCAGGTTTCCGATCACCAGGGATAACGTCGCGAGTACCGCCAGGATGAGCCGCCACTGCTCGCCGAGGTCGCCCATGCCTTCGGCCAGGAGGCGATACGCCAGTCCAAACGCGGCCAACTTGGAGCCGGCGGAAATGAACGTCGTCACCGGGCTCGGCGCACCGTGATAAACGTCCGGCAGCCACATGTGGAACGGGGCAATGCCGAGCTCGAAGGCGACGCCGACGATCATGAAGATCATGCCGAACTGCAGCAGTTTCGGCGCCGTGGTGTAGCCCATCACCTGGTTCAGTTGGGCGAGCCCGAGCGTCGCCTCGCCGCCCATGCCGGATGCGCCGTACACCATCGACATGCCGTACAGCAGCATGCCCGAGGCCAGCGCGCTCAGCACGAAGAACTTGATCGCGGCCTCGGCCGGTAGCGGCTGGTCACGATTCAAGGCGACCAGTGCATAGGACGATAGCGCCAACAACTCCAGGCCCAGGTACAGGGTGAGCAGGTTCCCGGCGGAAACCAGGAGCATGATGCCGACCACCGCAAACAGCATCAGCGTGTAGAACTCGCCACCGCGCAAGCCGCGGTCGATCAGGTAGGGGCGGCCATAGACGAACACCATGGCGGTGGTCGCCAGGGCAAACACCTTGATGATTTCGGCCACCTGGTCACGTATGAACATGCCGCCAAAGGCGGTCACCGTTGCATCCGGCTGGCCAGCGACCACCATGAAGATCGCGACCAGCAGCACGGCAATGGACAGCCAATGCAGCAAGGGCCGCTGCGCCGGCTTCATGAACGCATCGAGCATGAACAACAGGCACGTCGCCGTCACCACGTAGAACTCGGGCAACATGATCAACACGTCATTGAGAGTCGGCATCAGGAAACATCCACGCGTTCAATAGAGGCCGCCCCGGAAGGTCCGCTTACGCAACACCGGAACAAGCTGGAAACCACCACCACGCAACCGCGCATCGTGCCACGCCCGCCAACCATACCGAGGTGCACCGCCTGCACGGCGCCCATCAGACTTTCTGCACCGCCAGCTGCTGGATCAGGTGCGCCACGCCGCTGTCCATCAGGTGGATCAGCGGTTGCGGCCACACGCCAATGGCCATGACACCTGCAGCAAAACCTATGAGCACCCAGGCTTCCCGGGCCTCCAGCGGCTTCATCTTTGCCACGTGCTCGGTGACCACGGCACCCCACAGCACGCGCTTGACCAGCCACAGCGTGTAACCGGCGCCAATGATCAGGGTGAAGGTACAGAAGATCGCGATCCATGGGCTGGCGGTAAAGCTGGCCAGGATGACCATGAACTCACCGACGAAGCCGCTGGTGCCCGGCAGCCCGGTATTGGCCATGGCAAACAACACATAAAAGAAGCCAAACCACGGCATCATGTTGATGACGCCGCCGTAGTCCGCGATCTGCCGCGTATGCGTGCGGTCGTACATGACGCCAATGCAGGTAAACATGGCGCCGGAGACGAAGCCGTGCGAAATCATCTGCACCATCGCGCCCTGCAGGCCTAGCGAGGCCACGTCCAGGTCGCTGCTCTCGCGCACCAGCATGAACGCCATGAAGATGCCCAGGGTAACGAAGCCCATGTGCGCAATCGAGGAATACGCGACGAGCTTTTTCATGTCTGGCTGCACCAACGCGACGTAGCCGATGTAGACGATCGCGACCAGACTGAGCACGATGATGATCCACGCGTAGTGCGCGCCGGCATCCGGCGTGATCGGCAGGATGAAGCGCAGCATCCCGTAGGTGCCGATCTTCAACATCACCGCTGCCAGCCACACCGAGCCGCCGGTCGGCGCCTCGACGTGCGCGTCGGGTAGCCAGGTGTGCACAGGCACCATTGGCACCTTGATCGCGAAAGCGATCAGGAAGCCGAAAAATACCCAGGTCTGCTCGCGCATGGTGAGCGGCAGCGCCGCCAGCGTGGCGAGGTCAAAGGTGTGCGCCTGCTGGTACAAGTACAGCAGCGCGATGAGCATGAACACCGAGCCGGTGAACGTGTAGATGAAGAACTTTAGCGTTGCATACACGCGACGCGGGCCGCCCCACATCCCGATCAGGATGAACATGGGGATCAGCACCGCCTCGAAGAACGCATAGAAGAGCAAGGCGTCGGTGGCACAGAACACGCCGACCAACAGGCCTTCCAGCACCAGCATGCAGGCCATGTACTGATGCGGCCGGTTCTGGATCACCTTCCAGGCGCCGCCAATGACGAGGATGCCCACGAACGTGGTCATCAGGATCAGCGCAATCGAGATGCCATCGACCGCCAGGCTGAAATGGATGCCCCACGAGCCAATCCAGCGATGGGTCTCGGCGAGCTGCATCACGGCTCCGTCGGGGTCGTACTGCACCAGGAGATCCAGGCTGACCAGGAACGTGACGATCGTGACCAGGAGCGCGATCGAGCGCGCGGCCATCGGGTGCCGCGAGCCGGCAAAGAGAACCGGCACGGCGCCGACAATAGGGAGCCAGATCAGCAGGCTGAGCAGATGATTGAACATGAAGCCTGATTCCCTTAGTAGCCGAACAGCCGATACCCGCCCAGGAGCAGGATCAGGCCGACCATCATGGCGAACGCGTAGTGATAGAGGTAACCGGTCTGCAGGCGCCGCAACACCGCGGCGCCGCGATGCACCACGCGCACCGAACCGTTGACCGCCAGGCCGTCGATGACGCCGGCATCGCTCCACTTCCAGGCCAGCTTGCCAAGCTTGATGCCACCGCTGCCGAAGAGGCCAAATTCAATCTCATCGACCCAGTACTTGCGGTCGAGCACGGTCCAAAGCGGCTTCAGCGCGGACTTGATCCGGTCGGCCATGGCCGGGTTGTAGAGATAGACATAGGTGCAGATGACGAAGGCCGCCAGCATCAGCCAGAACGGCAGGTGCGTGAAGCCTTCCAGAGCCATGGCCAGCGCACCATGGAAGTGCGGCGCAAGCGCAGCAGTCACATCGTTCGCCGGGTCGACGTGGATCGCGCTGCCGAACCAGTTGTCGAACAACAGCGGCTTGACCGTGAAAATGCCGAGCAGGACCGAGGGGATGGCCAGCGCCACCAACGGCACCGTCACCACCCAGGGCGATTCCTTGGGCGCATGCGCGAGGACGCCCGGCGGCGAGTCATGCTCATCCCCGCCATGGCCGTCGCCATGATGGGCCTGCACCGTCCAGCGCGGCTTGCCATGGAACGTCAGGTACATCTGGCGGAAGGTGTACAAGCCGGTCACGAACACGCCAAGCATGACGCAGAAGTACGCGTAGTTCGCGCCCCAGCGATGCGACTCGCCGACCGCCTCGATGATCATGTCCTTGGAATAGAAGCCTGCAGTAAACGGCACGGCGACCAAGGCCGCCGAACCTGCCCACATCGTCAGCCAGGTGATCGGCATGTACTTGCGCAGGCCGCCCATGTAGCGCATGTCCTGTCCGTGGTGCATCGCGATGATCACCGAGCCGGCGCCCAGGAACAGCAGCGCCTTGAAGAACGCGTGGGTCATCAGGTGGAAGATCGCGCCGCCGTACATGGACACACCAAGCGCCACCGTCATGTAGCCCAGCTGCGACAGGGTGGAATAGGCAATCACTCGCTTGATGTCGTTCTGCACGATGCCGATCAGGCCGGTGAACAGCGCAGTGGTGGCACCAATCACCAGCACGAAACTCAACGCCGTCGAGGACAGTTCGAACAGCGGCGACATCCGCGCCACCATGAAGATGCCGGCGGTGACCATCGTCGCCGCATGGATCAGGGCGGAGATGGGCGTGGGGCCTTCCATGGAATCGGGCAGCCACACGTGCAACGGCACCTGCGCCGATTTGCCCATGGCGCCGATGAACAGGAGGATGCAGATCACCGTCGCCGCATCCCAGTGCACGTTTTGCGTCACTTCGAGCGTGCGGCCCACCAGGGCTGGTGCGGCATCGAACGCGGTCTGGTAATCGAGCGTGCGCAGGAAGCACAGCACCGCGGCAATCCCCAGCAGGAAGCCGAAATCGCCGACGCGGTTGACCATGAAGGCCTTGAGGTTGGCAAAGATCGCGCTCGGCCGCTTGTACCAGAAGCCGATCAGGAGATACGACACCAGGCCCACCGCTTCCCAGCCGAAGAACAGCTGCATGAAGTTGTTGCTCATGACCAGCATGAACATGGAGAAGGTGAACATGGAGATGTAGCTGAAGAAGCGGATGTAGCCTGGGTCGTCGCGCATGTAGCCGATCGTGTACAGGTGCACCGCAAGCGAGACGAAGCTCACCACCACCAGCATCAGGGCGGTCAGCCGGTCGACCATGAAGCCGACACTGGCATTGAACGAACCCACCTGGAACCAGGTGTAGAGGTTCTCGTTGTAGGTCTGCGCACCGCCCACCGTCAGCTGGTAGAGCACGTAGAACGACAGCACGGTGGAGATCACCATCCCCAGGATGGTGATGCTGTGCGCCCCCGTCCGCCCGCCAAAGACATGGCAGGCAAAGCCGGCAAGCAGGCAGCCGACCAGCGGCGCCAGGGCAATGATCAGCAGGATGGTCGTCGAAAGCTGCATCGGCTCAACCCTTCATGCTGTCGATGTCGGCGATGTTGATCGTGCTGCGTGTGCGGAACAGCAGGACCAGGATCGCCAGGCCAATGGCGGCTTCCGCCGCCGCCACGGTCAGGATGAAAAAGACGAAAACCTGCCCGGACACGTCGCCGAGGAAACGCGAAAAACCGACGAAGTTGGTGTTCACCGCCAGCAGCATCAGCTCGATCGACATCAGCAGCACGATGACGTTCTTGCGGTTGATGAACAGGCCGGCCACGGCGATACAAAAAAGTATCGCGGCGACCACAATGAAATCCGCCAGGGAAATCATGCGTGCGGCTCCTCTTGAGCGGTGGATTCATCGCCATGCGCGGGGGCCATCTTGACCATGCGCAGGCGCTTGCGCGGATCGACCTTGACCTGCCGACTCGCGTTTTCATAGCGGGCGTCGCGACGCTCGCGCAAGGTCAGCGCCACGGCCGCGATCACGCCAACAGTGAGGATCAGCGCGGCGATCTCGAACGGCAGCAGGTAACGCGTGTACAGGGCAAAGCCCAGCCACTCGGTGTTGGACATGCCGGCGGCAAGGGCCGGGTCGACGGAGCCCGCGCGCAGTTGAAGCGCGTGCACGCCAATCACACCCAGCATCTCCGCCAGCATGACCACCGCCACGATCAAGCCGACCGGCAGGAACTTGACGAAGCCTTCGCGCAGCTTCTCGACGTCAATGTCCAGCATCATGACGACGAACAGGAACAACACCATGACGGCGCCGACGTAAACGACGATGAGCGCCAGGGCCAGGAACTCGGCATCGCCCAGCAGCCACATACACGCCGCGCTGAAAAACGTCAGCACCAGTGCGAGCACGGCGTGCACGGTGTTCTTCAGCGTGATCACGGCCAGCGCCGAGAGCAGCATCACCGCGGCAAACGCGTAAAAGCAAATCAACGGGAAATTCTGCACGACCGTCATCGGATTCACCGGTAAGGAGCATCAAGCGTGCGGTCAGCGGCGATCTGCTTCTCGAAGCGGTCACCGATGGCCAGCAGCTGTTGCTTGTTCACCACGTTCTGACCGCGCTGATCGAAGTGGTATTCATGGATCGAGGTGAGCACGATGGAATCCACGGGGCAGGATTCCTCGCAGAAACCGCAGTAGATGCACTTGAACAGGTCGATGTCGTAGCGCGTGGTACGGCGCTGCCCGTCACTCTCGCGCGGCGCAGAATCGATCGTGATGGCCAGCGCCGGGCACACCGACTCGCAGAGCTTGCAGGCGATGCAACGCTCTTCGCCATTCTCGTAACGGCGCAGCGCCAGCAAGCCGCGGAAGCGGTTTGACTTCGGAATGTGCTCCATCGGGAAGCGCATGGTGTACTTGGGCTTGAACATATAGCGCACGGTCACGGCCATGCCGCGCAGCAGTTCCACCAGCAAGAGACTCTTGAAGTACCCGCTTATACGATTCATGGCCGCCACCTAGGCTCCCATACCCACGCTGACCCAGTCGAAATAACGCATGCAACCGGCTACGAACAGCCAGGCAATCGCAATTGGTATGAAGATCTTCCAGCCCAGACGCATGATCTGGTCATAGCGGTAGCGCGGAAAAGTGGCGCGGAACCACAAGAACAGGAACGACATCAGGAAGGCCTTGATCAGGATCCAGCCGAAGCCGCCAGTCCACAGCCAGTTGATCCATCCTGGTGCCTCCAGGTGCACCCAGCCCTGCACCGGGCTGAGCCAGCCGCCGAGGAAAAAGATCGCGGACAGGAAGCTGATCAAGATCATGTTCGCGTATTCGGCCAGGAAGAACAACGCGAACGGCGAACCCGAATACTCCACGTGGAAGCCGGCCACGATTTCCGACTCGCCCTCGGCCATGTCGAACGGCAGGCGGTTGGTCTCGGCGACCCCAGCTATGAAGAAGATCACGAAGACCGGCAGCAGCGGCAGCCAGAACCATTCGAACAATCCCTTGCCGCCGGCCTGGGCATTGACGATCTCGGTGATGTTCAGGCTGCCCGCCAGGATCAGCACGCAAATCAGGCAAAAGCCGGTGGCGAGCTCATAGGAAATGACCTGCGCGGCCGAGCGCATGGCACCCAGCAAGGCGTAGCGCGAATTGGACGCCCAGCCGGCAATGATGATGCCGTATACGCCGATCGAGTTCACGGCAAGCAGGTACAGCACGCCCGCGTTGGCGTCCGACACCACCATCCTGGTGTCGAACGGAACCACCGCCCAGACGGCAAGCGCCGGCACCACGGCAATCAAGGGTCCAAGGTAATACAGGAAGCGATTCGCCTTGGCCGGCAGGATCACTTCCTTGAACAGCAGCTTGAAGACGTCGGCAAACGCCTGCAGCACACCCCAGGGACCGATCTTCGTCGGCCCCAGGCGCACATGCATCCAGCCGATGACCTTGCGCTCCCAGTACACGAACATCGCCACCGCAACAATCAACGGCACGACGATGGCCAGGATATAGGCTACCGGCAGCACGAGTTGGTGGACAAACAAATCCGCCATGGCGCTTTAGACCTTCTGCAGGGTGAGTGCTGCCCCATACGGCGGCAACGTGGCAGTCAGCGGGTTTGCCGCCTCGATCCAGACCGTGCCGTCGGCGACGCTGCCGTCGATCACGCAGGGCAGCGTCACATCGGCAACCCGCACCCGACAGCCCTCCGCCAGCCCGAGTCGACTGGCTTCCGCCGCATTGACTCTGACGGCTGATGCGCGGTTGAGGGGATGTGCGTTGAGCGCCGTGGAACGCCGCAGCACGGCATCGCCACGGTAGATCGGCCAGTCGGCAAAGCGTTCGAGCGTCCCCTCGGCGTGGTCCGCGACCGCGGCGACGGGGCCACCAGCCACCTCGGCTGGCGCCGCCTGCTCGCGGATTCCAGCCCGCAAGCCAGCCAGGTCGTCGAAGTCGAAGCCATCGAGCGCGAGCGCGTCGGCGAGGGCCCGCAAGACCTTCCAGCCTGCCCGCGCCTCAGCCGGTGGCTTGGCGCCGGCAGCCACTGCCTGCTCCAGGCCGTCCACGTTGACCAAGGTGCCGTCCATTTCCGGCAGCAGCGCGATTGGCAACAGCACGCTGGCCACCTCGCGCAACGCTTTGCCGGCAAACGCGCTGCACGCCACGACCCGCTGCGCACCGTGCAAGGCAGCCAGGGTCGCGGCACCGTCGGCACAATCGTCCGGCGGCTCCACGCCATACAGCAGATAGGCGCTGCGCGGCTGGGCGAGCATGGCGCGCGCATCCAGCCCGCCGGCGTCGGGAAGCACGCCCATGCGCGTCAAGCCGATGGCATTGGCGCCCACCGGCAGCTCGTTGTACGCCGCGCCAGTCGCGCTGCAGATGAACCGGGCCAGGGCACGCAAGGCAGCCGCATGCGGATGGGTCACCGCCGCCTCGCCAAACACCACCACGGCGCCGCCATCGCTGGCGCCAGCCTGCTTCAGCGCTGCAATCGCCTCGCCGTCGCCTTCATCCATCTCGGCCGCATCGATGGCTGCCGCCCACGCAGCCGGTGCGCTCGCCCCTGCCGCCACAGCCGCGCGCGCCAGGGACAGCAGGGCGCCCTGCATGGCCGAGGGCGCCACGACGGCCTCCCCCGCCAGTTCGTAATTGAAATCGAAATGCACCGGATTGACCGCGTAGATGCGTGCGCCGTGCTTGCTCGCCTGGTGGATGCGGTGGTTGAACAGCGGCATCTCGAGGCGCACGTTGGAGCCGATCAGCAGCACCGCGCCGACATGCTGCGTCGCCGGCACCGAAATCTCGAACGGCCGCGCCGCGGCGTGATCGGAAAAATCCAGCTGCCGCAGGCGATGATCGAGATGGCCGGTGCCCAGGCCCTGCGCCAGTCGCCGCAGCAGGTCGCCTTCCTCATTCGAGGTGGCTGGATGCACGAGGACGCCCAGCTCGTCGCCGGGCCGCGCCCGCAGTGCTTCGGCCGCCGCAACCAAGGCCTCATCCCAACTGACTGCTTGCCAGTTGCCGTCACGCTTGACCTCCGGGACACCGAGGCGGTCGGCTGCCTCCAGGCCCTGGTGGCTGTAGCGATCACGATCGGCCAGCCAGCATTCGTTGATTGCCTCGTTCTCGCGCGGCACCACGCGCAGCACCTTGCCACGCTTGGTGTGCAGCCAGACATTCGGACCGAGTGCGTCGTGGTAGCCAATGGAGGGCTTGGCGATCAACTCCCATGGCCGCGCCTTGAACTGGAACACCTTGTCGGTCAGCGCGCCGACCGGGCACACGTCGATGATGTTGCCCGACAGCTCGGTTTCCATCGCCTTGCCGATGTAGGTGCCGACCTGCATGTCGTCGTTGCGGCTCATCGCGCCAAAGTCGTGGCCGCCGGCAATCTCGCGCTCGAAGCGGATGCAGCGCGTGCAATGGATGCAGCGTGTCATCTTGGTGGCGATCAGTGGCCCGATGTTCTCGTCGGCAACCGCGCGCTTGCCTTCGGTGAAGCGCGACACGCTGCGCCCAAAGCCCAGCGCAATGTCCTGCAGCTCGCATTCCCCACCCTGGTCGCACACCGGGCAATCCAGCGGGTGGTTGATCAGCAGGAACTCCATCACGTCACGCTGGAACTGCAGGGCGAGCTTGGAGCGGGTCTGCACCTTCATACCTTCGCTGACCGGCGTGGCGCAGGCCGGCAAACCCTTGAGCACCGGGCGGCCGCCCATCTCCACCTCGACCATGCACATGCGGCAGTTCGCGGCGACGGTCAGCTTGCGGTGGTAGCAGAAGCGCGGGATGTAGATGCCAATGGCATCGGCAGCCTCGATGATCATCGCGCCCTTGTGGATCGCGGTTGGCTTGCCGTCAACCTCGAGGTGCACCAAGTCCGAAGGCGCTGGCGTGGGTTGCGCGCTCATGCCGTCACTCCGCGGTTGATCCCGGCCATGTGATCCTCGGCCAGCGAACGCCCGTTCTTGATGTAGTACTCGAATTCATCCCAGAACTGGCGCAGGAACGCCTGCACCGGCCAGGCCGCAGCTTCGCCGAAAGCGCAGATGGTATGGCCTTCGATCTGCCCGGCAACCGCGCGCAGGCGATGCAGGTCATCCATGACGCCACCACCAGCGACGATGCGCTCGAGCACGTTGTGCATCCAGCCGGTGCCTTCGCGGCACGGCGTGCATTGGCCGCAGGATTCCTTGTGGTAAAAACGTGAGATGCGGCAGGTGAACTTGACCGTGCACACGCTGTCGTCGAGCACGATGATGGCGCCCGAGCCCAGGCCGCTGTGCAGCGCCTTCAAGGTGTCGTAGTCCATCGGCAGGCCCTTGAGTTCCTCCGCCCTCAGCACCGGCATGGAGGTACCGCCCGGGATTGCCCCCTTGAGCGTGCGTCCTGGGCGCAGGCCGCCGGCCATCTCCAGCAGCTCATCGAACGTGGTGCCCAGGGGCACCTCGAAATTGCCGCCGCGCTGGACGCAGCCGGAGACCGAGAACACCTTGGGGCCGCCGTTCTTGGTCTTGCTCTGGGCGAGAAACCAGTCCGCGCCCTTGCGCAGGATCGAGGGCACCGAGGCGTAGGTCTCGGTGTTGTTGATCGTCGTGGGCTTGCCATACAAGCCAAAGCCGGCGGGGAACGGTGGCTTGAAGCGCGGCAGGCCCTTCTTGCCTTCCAGCGACTCCATCAACGCGGTTTCCTCGCCGCAGATGTAGGCGCCGGCACCGAGTGCGTTGTGGATGTCGATGTTGATGCCGGTGCCCTGGATGTTCTTGCCAAGCAGGCCGGCGGCATAGGCTTCGGCCAACGCTTCCTCGCAATGCTCGAAGGGCTCGCGGTGGAACTCGCCACGCAGGTAGTTGTAGGCCACGGTTGAGCCAGTGCAATAGCAGGCAATCGCCATGCCCTCGATTACCGCGTGTGGATTGAAGCGCAGGATGTCGCGATCCTTGCACGTGCCAGGCTCGGACTCGTCAGAGTTGCACAGGATGTATTTCTGCATCGTGCCTTGGGGCATGAACGACCATTTGAGCCCCGTCGGAAAACCCGCACCGCCACGCCCGCGCAGGTTGCTCTTCTTGATCTCGTCGATCAGCGTCTTCGGCTCGGGCTTCTCGGCCAGGATCTTCTTCCACGCCGAATAGCCGCCGATCTGCAGATAGCTGTCGAGCGCCCACGGCTTGTCGAAATGCAAGGTGGTGTAGACGACCTGGTGTTCCTTGGGTGCTGGTCCTGCTGACATCGCGCTTCTCACTCCAACCCGTCGAGGATTTCGTCGACCGCCGCCACCGTCAGGCGCTCGTGATAATGGCCATTGACCAGCATCACCGGCGCGCCGGCACAGGCTGCCACGCATTCCTCCTCGCATTTCAGGTACACGCGGCCATCGGGCGTGCTCTCGCCAAGCTTGATCCCCAGCTTCTTCTCGCAATGCCGCACCAGGTCATTCGCCCCATTCAGCCAGCACGACACATTCGTGCAGATCGACACGTTGTTGTGGCCGACCGGGCGCGTCTCCAGCATCGAGTAGAAGCTGGCCACTTCGTAGGCCCAGATCGCGTGCACGCCCAGGTACTTGGCCACCGCGGTGATCAGCTCGTCGGTGAGGTAGCCATGGTTCTGCTCCTGGGCCGCAAACAAACCCTGGATCAGCGCCGACTGCTTGCGCTCGGGCGGAAACTTGGCAACCCAGTGATCGATGTGCTCACGCGTATGCGCATCCAGCGCGACGAGCGGGTCGACATTCTTGACTTGCTGGTAATGTCCAGTTGATTTCATGACATTCTCCCGTCGTGTCCGTCAGCGGTCGACTTCGCCGAACACGAGGTCGTAGGTGCCAATCATCGCCACCACGTCGGCGAGCATGTGCCCGCGGACCACCGTGTCCATGGATGAAAGGTGGGCGAACCCCGGCGCACGGCAATGCAGCCGGAACGGCTTGTTCGCACCGTCGGAAACCAGGTAGCAGCCGAACTCGCCCTTGGGCGCCTCGACCGCGGCGTAGGTTTCACCTGCGGGGACGCAATAGCCTTCGCTGAACAGCTTGAAGTGATAGATCATGGCTTCCATGTCTTCCTTCATTTCCTGTCGTGGTGGCGGCGCGACCTTGAAATTGCGCACGATCACCGGGCCGGGGTTTTCCCGCAGCCACTTCACGCACTGGCGGATGATGCGATTGGACTGGCGCATCTCGGCCACCCGCACCAGGTAGCGGTCGTAGCAATCGCCGTGGGTGCCGACCGGAATGTCAAAGTCCATCTCCGCGTATTTTGCGTACGGCTGCTTCTTGCGCAGGTCCCACTCGATCCCCGAGCCGCGCAGCATGACCCCGCTCATGCTCCATTGCTGGGCGACTTCCGGGCTGATGACGCCAATGCCCACCGTGCGCTGCTTCCAGATGCGGTTCTCGGTGAGCAGTTCCTCGTATTCATCGACCTTGTGCGGGAAGTCCGCGGTGAACGCGTCGAGGTAATCCAGCATCGTGCCCTCGCGCCAGCTGTTGAAGCGCGCGAGGTCCTTGCCCTTGTGCCACGGCGACTCGTGGTACTTGGACATGTGGTCCGGCAGGTCGCGGTACACGCCACCAGGACGGTAGTAGGTCGCATGCAGGCGCGCGCCCGACACGGCCTCATAGACGTCCATCAGCTCCTCGCGCTCGCGAAACGTGTACAGGAACACGCCCATGGCGCCGAGGTCCAGGCCGTTGGAGCCCAGCCACATCAGGTGATTCAGGATGCGGGTGATCTCGTCAAACATGGTGCGGATGTACTGCGCACGCTCTGGCGCCTCGATCCCAAGCAAGGTCTCGATCGCCCGCACATAGGCGTGCTCGTTGCACATCATGGAGACGTAATCGAGCCGGTCCATGTAGCCGATGGACTGGTTGAACGGCTTGGACTCGGCCAGCTTTTCCGTACCCCGATGCAGCAGGCCGATATGCGGATCGGCGCGCACCACGGTCTCGCCATCCATCTCCAGCACCAGGCGCAGCACACCGTGCGCGGCCGGATGCTGCGGGCCGAAGTTCATCGTGTAGTTGCGGATTTCCTGCATGACTTGCGGGGCCTCAGTTGTTGCGCCAATCGTCTTGCGCCTCGGCGCGCGCCTGCAGCAGCCCGGCGTTGTTGCGGATCACCCGCGCCACGCCGACCCGCGGTTCGATCGACACCGGCTCGTACACCACGCGCTTCTGCTGTGGGTCATAGCGCACCTCGACGTTGCCGATCAGGGGAAAATCCTTGCGGAATGGATGGCCGACGAAACCGTAGTCGGTGAGGATGCGGCGCAGGTCCGGGTGCCCATCGAAGATGATGCCGTACAGGTCGAATACCTCACGCTCATACCAGTTGGCACCGGCCCAGACCGATGTCACCGAGGGGACGATCGGCAGCGTGTTGTCGGGGCAGTAGACATGCAGGCACAGGCGCTGGTTGAGCTCAAGTGACAGGAGCTGGATCGACACCAAGAAGCGCCGCGGCCCGCCCTCGCGCTCTGGTCGTCGTGCCCAGTCGAAGCGGCCCAAGGCCTGACCTTGCACGCCGCGGGAAAAGCCGGTACTGGTCGAGGATTCTGCGGCCCACTCGGCCTGGCCGTAGCTCAGGTAGTCGACGCCGCAGACATCGATCAGCACGCCGAAACGGAAGTCGGCTTCGTCGCGCAACGCCGTCGCCACTGGCAACAGGTCCGCCGGCGCCAGCTCGGCAAACGTCTCGCGGCGCACCGTGGTCACGGCGACGGTCTCCCCAAACCGCGCAACAAGACGCTCGGCCAGCGAGGATGGAGCAGAGTCGGACATGGCCAGCTCCCTAGGAACGCGCGATGGTATGGGTGCGGCGGATCTTCTTCTGCAATTGCAGAATGCCGTGGATCAGCGCCTCGGCTGTCGGTGGGCAGCCAGGCACGTAGATGTCCACCGGCACGATGCGGTCGCAACCGCGGACCACCGAGTAGGAATAGTGGTAGTAGCCGCCACCGTTTGCGCAGCTGCCCATCGAGATGACCCACTTCGGCTCCGGCATCTGGTCGTAGACCTTGCGCAATGCCGGCGCCATCTTGTTGACCAGCGTTCCGGCCACGATCATCACGTCGCTCTGGCGCGGGCTCGGACGGAACACTACGCCGTAGCGGTCCAGATCCAGGCGCGCCGCACCCGCATGCATCATCTCGACCGCGCAGCACGCCAGGCCGAACGTCATCGGCCACATGGAACCGGTGCGTGCCCAGTTGACCAGCTCGTCCATGCGGGCCGTGGCGAAACCGCGCTGCGGGGCCGGTTGCTCGGGCGGCAGCAGGATGTCGTCAACCAGGTTCAGGGGATCCGGGTTGTGCATCACCCGGCTGATGGATTCCTTTACTCCCATTCGAGTGCCCCCTTCTTCCACACGTAGGCAAAGCCCAGGATCAGCAACAGCAGGAACAAGCCCATCTCGATCATGGCAATCATGCCGATCTGCTTGAACACCACGGCCCACGGAAACAGGAACGCGACTTCCAGGTCGAAGATGATGAACAGGATCGCCAGCAGGTAGTAACGCACGTCGAAGCGGGCCCGCGCATCCTCGAACGGCTCGAAGCCGCATTCGTATGGGGTCAGCTTTTCCGGGTCCTGGCGGGTCGGACCGGCCAGCAAGCCAAATACCAGCAAGGCCACGCCGACGCCGACGGCAATCACTATGAACAACAATACAGGCCAGTATTCGGCAAGCACGCTACCACCCCACCTCGCGCCCTACAGGCGCATCAATCGCCGCAAACCACGTACGACAGTCATTTCTTTAGTGAGCGGCAAATCTCTAGCCGCGGCGACCGGCAAACGGAAGCGTATCGCGCGACCGGTAACAACCCTGTCAATCGCGTCATTGTACCAGTGCGCGCGCCGACGACGACAGGGGCACGGATGAGACGAAGCTCCACACGAGCGCGATGCGGATGACTTGCACTACGTCGCGCGCAGCCACTACATGGTATGTGTCGGACGCTCGGAGGTCAGGCTGCCGGCAAGGATATGCTCGATGCGATTGCGGGCGGCCTCGGCGTCGTCAGAGGCATTGAAGTGGATGCCGACGCCAGCCGCCCGATTGCCTTGGGCACCAGGCGGGCTGATCCAGACCACGGTGCCGACGACCGACAGCCGCTCGGCTTCCTCGGCCAGCGTCACCAGCAGGACGACCTCGTCACCCAACGCATGGCGCTGCGCGGTGGGCGCAAACAAGCCCCCGTTCTTGAGGAACGGCATGTAGGCGCTGTACAGCGCCGCGGCATCCTTGAGCTTGAGTGAAATGATGCCTTGTCGAGCGGGGACCGGTTTCATCGCTACTCCTGCGGCAGGCGCTTCATGATACGAGGGCCGGAGCCGGCAGATGCAAGCTAGCACGTGACGGCAGCACGGTCACCGGCAGGGTCCGGACGCCGTGCCAAACCATGGTACGACGCCGGACTGCAGTCCGACTCACTCGAGTCCGGCCCAACCCCAATGGTCGAAAATCCATGGCGAGCGCAGCGGCAGCGAGAGCCGGGCAAAGCGTGGCCCCCCCCTGTCGGCGTGGTGGGCCAGGTCGAGGGCAAGTATTCCGCGCGCGGCATCCCGGCGCAGCGGTGCACGCGTCCAAGCCCAACGCTGTACACCATGCAGACTCACCAGGTCCAGCCGCAGCCAGGGCCGCAGCCAGCATGGCGGCAACCAGGGCAAGGCGCTGCCGCTGCCGACCTCGGTCGCGACGGGCGCGAAGCGCTCGGGCCGCGCCGCCATGCGCTGCAGCCGCCTGCGACCCAGCGCCAGCTGGCTGGCGTGCGCGGCGAGCGCCGCCTGCTTGGCCGCGCGCTGCGCCGCGCTGCCGTCGACGGTAAATGACGGCCCAGGCAATTCGCGGCCATGCACCAGGTAGGCCCACAACAGCGGCTGCAGAGGTATGGCGGCGAGCGCCAGCCGGACCAGCACGTGCGCCGTGCCATGGTCAGGGTGACGATCGGCAAGTGCCGGTAGAACCACCAGGGTGGGCCGCAGCGCAACGATCAGAGCGGCGATTTCCGGTACCAGGTCATTGCCTGGTTGCAGCAGCAACGGGGCCAGCCCCTGGTCCGGCCACCCCAATGCGTGCAGGCCGTCAGGCGGCACCCCGAGCTCCCGCAGCGCGCGCGACATTTCTTGCCGCCGCCGCGCCGCCCAGCGCGCGCGGCCCGTACCACCAACACGCAGGCGCCGCTCCAGCAGGCGCTGTGGCCACGGATTGTTGTCGCCGTCAGTCAGCGATGCGATATCGACTCGGCCGCCAGCCGCACGTACGCGCTGGATCAGGATGCCGGCACCGAGGGTTTCATCGTCCGGGTGCGGGGCGATGACCAGCAGCCGGGTATGTGCCGTGTATGTCACCGGGTTCGACGGGTTCGGCTCCATCACCGCCAGCGCGCAAGCAGGTCGAGCATCAGCAAATCCGCGCGTATCGGTCCGCGCAATTCCTCGCGCGCCTGGTTGGCGGCGATATGCCAGCGCCACAAACCCTCATCATCGAGGGCACTGCCCAGCGGAGGCCGGTTGCCGACTGCGCGGGCCTGCAACTCGTCGCTCGCCGCCTGGGCCGCAAACCACAGCGATGGCGCCGGTTCGTGTTCCACCCAGCGCTTGGCGACGGCACCCGGATCGCTGTGGCCGGCCGCGAGTCCAGCCAGGTCGTCACGCACGGTGGCGCGCTGCTCGAGCATCCCGGAGCGCAGCCAATCGCGTGCCAGACCTGGATTGCCTCCGGCTGCCGCCAAGGCTTGGACACCATCCTCGCCCGCCTGTTCATCGCGCAACCAAGCCAGCGCCTGCGCTGTTTGCGGCACGTGGAATTCGATACGTTGGCAGCGGCTGCGTATGGTGGCCGGCAACCGCCACGGCGCATCGGCAACCAGCATCAGCAGGGTCTGCGTCGACGGCTCCTCGAGCGTCTTCAAGAGCGCGTTGGCGGCCGCCGTGTTCATGGCGTCGGCGGGATCGATGCAGGCCACCTGCCACCCGCCAAACTGGCTGCTCATGGCCAGCTTGGCAGCCAGCTCGCGAATCTGGTCGATCACGATCTCGCTGCGCGCCGTGCCATCGCGGCGTACGCCACGACCGAGCACCAGCCAATCGGGATGGGTACCTGCAGCGAGCAACAGGCAACTGCGGCAGTGCCCGCACGCGTGTCCTCCCACCGGCTGCGCGCACAGCAAGCCGCAGGCAAAGGCCCGTGCGAATTCTCGTTTGCCCAGCCCTTCGGGACCAGTCAGGAGCAGCGCATGTGGCAAGGCGCCCCGATCGCGGCGGGCCTGCAGGTTTGACCACTGCAACGCCTGCCAGGGTGGCAGGTTCATGTCACCCCCGCGCCAAGCAGGGCCAGCACCGCGGCAGACGCCGCCTGCAAGACCGCCGCGGGCGGTTGGCTGGCATCGAACACGCGAAACCGCTGCGGTTCTGCCGCCGCGCGATCCCGATATGTGGTGCGCACGCGCTCAAAAAAGGCGTCGGCCTCCACCTCGATGCGATCGGAACCGCCGCGTACGGCGACGCGCCCGCGCCCGACGGCCACCGGCACATCCAGCAAGAGGGTCAAATCTGGCTGCAAGCCGGCACAGATCCAGCGCTCCAGGTCGGCGATAAACGCCACGGGCTGGTCGCGGCCACCGCCCTGGTAGGCATAGCTCGCATCGGTGAAGCGATCGCTCAGTACCCAGTGCCCCGCTTCCAGCGCCGGGCGGATCACCTCCCGGAGCAACTGCGCGCGGGATGCAAACATGAGCAGCAACTCGGCCTGCGCGTCGATACCGCGCAGCGCTGGATCCAGGACCAGTCCGCGCACGCACTCCCCCAACGCCGTGCCGCCGGGTTCGCGGGTTTGCACCACGACCACGCCATGCCGCTCGATGGCTGCACGCAGGCCACCAAGCAAAGTGCTTTTGCCGGCGCCCTCGCCGCCTTCGACACTGATGAACTTGCCGCGCTCAGGACTCATTGACGACACACCTGCGCAAGACCACGGCAGCCGTGCACCGGCCTACCGACACCGCTTGAGTTGATAGCACTGCACGTTTCGATTGTGTTCTTCCAGCGTGTCCGAAAATACATGGCTGCCATCCCCACGCGCGACAAAATACAACGCGCTGCCCGATGCGGGATGCAAGGCGGCCTGCAGGGCCGGCTTGCCCGGCAAGGCAATCGGCGTCGGCGGGAGCCCGGGTCGCGTATAGGTATTGAACGGCGTATCGGTGGTGAGGTCGATCTTGCTCAGGTTACCGGCATAGCTGCTGCCCATGCCATAGATCACCGTGGGATCGGTCTGCAGCATCATGTGCTTGTCCAGGCGACGCACGAACACGCCGGCAATGCGCGCCCGCTCGTCGGCGCGACCGGTCTCGCGCTCGACGATGGAGGCCAGGATCAGCGCCTCGTAGGGCGTGGCGAGCGGCAGTCCCGGATCGCGCGTCGACCACATCGCCGCCAAGGTCCTGGCCATCGCCAGGTGCGCCCGCTCGAGCAAGTCCAGATCGCTGTCGCCCTTCACGTAGGCGTAGGTTTCCGGCAGGAAGCGGCCTTCCGGCGCGTCATCAGGCGCACCGATGCGACGCATGATTTCGGCCGCATCGAGCCCGGCGCTGTCATGGTGCAGCAGCGGCGCCGCCGCAAGAGCCTGGCGCAGTTCGCCGAAGGTCCAGCCATCGACGATGGTGAAATCGTGCTGGATGACTTTGCCCGTGGCCATATTCGCCAGCAGTTGGCGCGGCGTGAGCCCAGGACTCAGCGCGTACTCGCCGGCGCGGAGCTTGCCAGCCACCTGCATCCGCGCCGCCAGGATACGCCAGTACCAGGGACTGGCGGGGGTCACCCCGCGCTGGCGCAATTGCCCGACGATGCTGCGCAGGCTGCTGCCGCGCGCGACGTCCAGGCTGTGCTCCTGCGCGCTGACTTGCAGCGGTGCATCGCCGAAGCGATTGAAGTCATGCCAGGTCCACGCCATCGCGCCCGCCAGCGCCAGGACGACGAGCACCAGCAGTAGGCGCCAGGGCGACACCCTACCCCACGTCATCCCACGCCAGCGGACAAGCCTCATCGCCACTCCTCCGTCGGAACACCCGCCCGGGGAGCGTGGGCGGCAGTCACCTCAAAGGCGGCGAAAGGCCAGGCTGCCGTTCGTGCCGCCAAACCCGAACGAATTGGAGAGTACGACATCGAGCTTGGCTTCCCGGGCCGTATTGGCGACGAAATCCAGATCGCAGCCTTCGCCTGGCACCTCAAGGTTCGTGGTCGGCGGCATCAACTGGTCGCGCAAGGCCAGGATGCTGAAGATGGCCTCGATGCCTCCGGCCGCACCAAGCAGGTGGCCGGTGGTCGACTTGGTCGAGCTCATTGCCAGCTTGTAGGCATGCTCGCCGAAGACTTTTTTCACTGCCAACACTTCGCCGAGGTCGCCCAGTTGCGTGGACGTACCATGCGCATTCACGTACTGCACGTCGGCCGGGTTGAGTCCGGCATCGTGCAAGGTGTTGCGCATGCACAGCGCGGCACCGTCGCCGCCGGTGCTGGGCGCGGTGACGTGGTAGGCGTCGCCACTCATGCCAAACCCGACCAGCTCCGCGTGGATGTGTGCGCCACGCGCCTTGGCCATCTCGTACTCCTCGAGCACGAGCACGCCGGCGCCATCGGAAAGGACGAAGCCATCGCGATCACGGTCCCACGGACGGCTGGCATGGGTTGGGTCGTCGTTGCGGGTGGACATGGCCTTGGCCGAGCAAAACCCCGCCATGGCCGTGCCGGTGGTGGCGAATTCGGCGCCACCGGCCAGCATCACGTCGGCATCGCCGTACTGGATCATGCGCATGGCCAGGCCGATGTTGTGCGTGGCCGTGGCACAGGCCGTGACGCAAGCGATATTTGGCCCCTTCAGGCCGAACATGATCGACAACTGGCCAGACACCATGTTGATGATCGAGCTTGGCACGAAGAACGGCGACACCCGGCGCGGCCCCTTGGCGGCAAGTTCAAGCGCCGTGGCCTCGATCGTGTGCAGGCCGCCAATACCCGCCCCCACCGCCACGCCGATGCGCTCTGCGTTGGCGTCGGTCACCGTCAGGCCCGAATCGCGTATCGCCTGGGTGCCTGCCGCGACGCCGTAGTGGATGAACGGATCCATCTTCTTGATGTCTTTCGGCGCCATCCACTCGGCCGGGTCGAAATCCCGCACCTGGCCGGCAATCCGCGTGGCGTACGCGGAAGCATCGAAGTGGGTGACCGGCCCGATCCCGCTGACGCCCTCCAGGACCTGCTTCCAGGCGGTGGCAACATCGTTGCCGACTGGCGAGATCACACCCATCCCGGTGACCACCACGCGTCGTTTGCTCATACTGCACATGTCCTTCTTGAAATCCGTCCCGGCAACGCCAGCCTCTGCGGACATCATGCTGGCGCACGGCCGGCTGCAGGATGCTCTCCTGAGCGTACCAGCCGTACGGGTTCGAACGTCGTGAAATTCACAAACGAAAACTGCGCCAGGTCGGCGCAGCATTCGACAGTACCGGATGGCGGCCGGGGGCTGGACGCAGGTCGAGGTTTCGGCGTACGCCGCCCAGCCAAGCCTGATCAGCTCTTGGCGTGCGCCTTGATGTAGTCGACCGCCTGCTGCACGGTGGTGATCTTCTCGGCGTCCTCGTCCGGGATCTCGGTCTCGAACTCTTCCTCGAGCGCCATCACCAGCTCCACCGTATCCAGCGAATCCGCACCCAGGTCGTCCACAAACGAAGCGTTCGCCGTGACCTCATCTTCCTTCACGCCCAATTGCTCGACGACGATTTTCTTGACCCGCTCTTCGATGGTGCTCATGTTGCCAATACCTCTCACGGAGTAGTGGTTTGCCCTGCCCGCATGTGCGTAGCAAAACGCCGGCGCATTGTAATGACTAAGCCGCAAGGCCGCCATGTCTGCCGAGGGAACCCGGACTCTGGTCATCTCGACCAGCACGAAGAATCAATTATCCTGCAAAACCGCCGCGCGCGCGACTCCTTCGGCACCACCGCCCGTCAGGGCATGTACATGCCGCCGTTCACGTGCAGCGTCTCGCCGGTGATATAGGCCGCCGCGGGCGAAGCGAGAAAGCCCACCGCTTCGGCGACATCGGCCGGCGTGCCGAGCCGGCCAAGTGCAATCTGCGCCAGCAGCGCACGGCGCGACTCCTCGGGCAGCGCCTCGGTCATCTGTGTGTCGATGAAGCCCGGGGCCACTACGTTCACGGTGATCCCGCGCGCGCCAATCTCGCGGGCGAGGGACTTGGAAAAGGCGATGATGCCGGCCTTGGCCGCGGCATAGTTGGCCTGGCCAGGGTTGCCGATCAAACCGACCACGGAGGCGATCGAGATGATGCGTCCCTTGCGAGCCTTCATCATGCCCCGCAGCACGGCCTTGGACAGGCGGTACACCGAGGACAAGTTGGTGTCCAGGATGAGGTTCCAGTCCTCCTCGCGCATGCGCAGAAGGAGCTGGTCGCGGGTGATGCCCGCATTGTTCACCAAGATCGAGACAGGGCCGAACTCCTTGCCGACGGCATCGACCAGCGCCTCGACCCCGGGGCCGTCGGTCACGTCCAAGACCCGACCGCAGCCTTCGTACGGCGACAGGCGCACGTCGACCGATGTTGCGCCCGCCTCGGTGGTCGCGGTGCCGACCACGATCGCACCCGATGCCGCCAGGTGATCGGCAATGGCCGCGCCAATGCCGCGGCTGGCACCGGTCACCAGGGCAATTTCTCCCTGCAGACTCCTGCTCACGAACGTCTCCTCTCTTGGCGCCACGCGGTCGGCGCGCCCGCCCCGAGGCACGGGTCGGCGCGATCGAACCCAAAGGATACCGCAGGGCTCATACCCATTCCGCCAGCGCGGCGTCCATCCCGGCCGGCGCGGCAAGGGCGTGCGTGACGAGGCGCCCGTCGATGCGCTTGATCAGGCCGCTCAATACCTTGCCTGGGCCGCACTCGGCCGCTTCGGTCGCACCTCCGGCGGCAAGCGCATGCACGCACTCGGTCCAGCGCACCGGCTGGTACAACTGGCGCTGCAGCGCGCGACAAACTTCCGCGACGGTCGCATAGCTGCGTGCGTCGGCATTCTGGATGACCGGGATCGCCGGCACCTGCCACTGGCAGGCGGCCATGCGCTCCCCAAGGCGATCGGCCGCCTCGCGCATCAGCGCGCAATGCGAGGGTACCGAAACCGGCAGCTTGATTGCCCGCTTTACACCCATTCCGGCCAGCGCGGCCAAGACACGATCGACCGCCTCGGCATGGCCGGAGATGACCAGTTGCCCAGGCGAATTGAAATTGGCCGGGGCCACGACCTGGCCCTGTGCCAGCTCCGCGCACACGGCGGCGACCTGCGCGTCGTCGCCGCCAATGATGGCCGCCATGGCGCCTACACCTTCGGGCACTGCCGCTTGCATGAGGCGGCCGCGCTCGGCAACCAGGGCCGCACCATCGTGCAGCGACAGGGCGCCGGCACAAACCAAGGCACTGTATTCACCCAGGCTGTGCCCGGAGAGCTGCGCCGGTTGCGCGCCGCCGAGCTTTTCCCACACCCGCCACACCGCGACGCCGGCGGCAAGCAGGGCCGGCTGGGTGTGTTCGGTTCGATTGAGTTCCTCCAGCGGCCCCTGTTGGGCCAGTGCCCACAGGTCGGTACCGGCTCCAGCGGAGGCTTCGGCGAAGGTTTGCGCCACCTCGCCATGGGCCGCTGCCAGCTCGGCCAGCATACCCAGGGATTGCGAACCCTGGCCCGGAAAAACGAACGCCAGCGTCGATCGTGTCTTGTTCATGGCATACCCATCATGGTGCCGGGGACATCGCCATCACCCGCGGATGCGACGCCGGCCGGCAGGCCAAACAATCCCTTTGGAGTCTTGCGGACCGGGCGGGAGCGCAGGGTGCGCCGATCGCCCGCAAAACCCTCCGGCCTTGCGCCAATCAGTAGCGCAACAACGCCGAAGCCCAGGTAAACCCGCCGCCAAAGGCCTCCAGCAGCAGGTTCTGGCCACGCTGCACCTTGCCCGAGCGCACGGCGTAATCCAGCGCCAGCGGCACCGAGCCGGATGAGGTGTTGGCATGCTGGTCCACGGTCACCACCACCCTCTCCATGGGCATGTTCAGGCGCTTGGCCGTCGCCTCGATGATGCGCAAGTTGGCCTGGTGCGGGATCAGCCAATCGATCTGCGATTCCTGCATGCCGGCAGCAGCCAGAGTCTCGCCAACCAGGGCATCGAGCGTCTTCACTGCCACCTTGAACACTTCCCGACCGGACATGTGGATGCGTACACCATGGTTCGGCTCGTCGTTGAAACCGACCGACACGCCGACGGGGGCGTACAACAAGTGTTTGTAGCCGCCATCGGCATGCAGGCAAGTGGCGTAGATACCTGGATCATTCGCTGCCTCCAGCACCACGGCGCCGGCACCATCGCCAAACAACACGCAAGTCTCGCGTTCGGTCCAATCGACCATCCGGGTCAGCGTCTCGGCGCCGATCACGAGCACCTTTTTCGACTGCCCGCTGCGGATGAACTTATCGGCAATACCCAACCCATACATGAAACCAGAGCACGCGGCATTGACGTCGAACGCTGCGCAGCCGTTGGCGCCAAGGCGCTGTTGCACCAGGCAGGCCGTCGATGGGAACACGATGTCCGGGGTGGTCGTGCCAAGCACGATCAGGTCGAGCTCGGAGGCCTCGACCCCGGCAGCCTCAAGCGCGCGTTGCGCTGCCAGGAAGGCGAGATCACCCGTGGTCTGCCCATCGGCGACAATGTGCCGCTCGCGGATACCGGTGCGTGTACGAATCCACTCGTCGCTGGTGTCCACGAGCTTTTCCAGATCGTGGTTGCTCACCACCCGATCCGGCAAGGCACTGCCGGTAGCCACGATACGAGCGTAAATCTGCGACATTCAGCTACCCACCCGTGAGGACCCGGTTATGAACCGGCGACCGCCTTTGTACCATGCGGCTGTTGACCCGTGCTCGCGCGAACGCAAAGCGGCGCGTGGTCGCGCCGCCTGCCTGCTTCGTCCGCCCGAAGCGCGTCAATCGTCGCCAGCCGGGATCGCGACATAAAACCGCCGCGTTCCCGAGGGCCGGCTCAGTCGTCGACCGTGACCGCGGCCTTCGGCTGGATCAATTTCTTGCCCCGATAATACCCATCCTTGGTGACGTGGTGACGTACGTGCACCTCGCCACTGGTGGGGTCGGTGGACAACTGCACGGGTTGCAGCACGTCGTGTGCACGGCGCATGCCGCGGGTGGATGGGGTTCGGCGGCTCTTGGCAACTGCCATGGCGGTTCTCCAGCAAAGTCCGGTTGATTCTGTTTATAGGCAACCCGCCGTTTGCCGCGGGCCGTCCCTGCTTGTTCGTCTTCGTACTAGCTACGGTTCGATTTTCTCAGCCCGCGCAGTGCTGCAAATGGGCTTTCCTCTGCTGGGCGAGCGACGGATAAACTGGCGTCCGCCATCGGCTCCAGGCTGCCGTCGGGATTGATCGCCACCAGCGGCATGGCCAGGAGCAACTCATCCTCGATGAGATCGGCAGGCCGGATCAAGCCGTCAGATGGTACCAGCAGCGGCTCATAGTTCGGCGGCAACCCTGCTTCTTCGTGTTCATGTCTGATCATGCCAAGCCGCGTGTTCACTGCCAGCGGCAGGGCAAACGGCTGCAGCGAGCGCTGGCAAGTCACCTGCAGGGCCGCGTCAGCACGAACGTCCACGTAACACACCCGCTGCTCGTCGCAACCGAAGTCCAGCGCGTAACCAACCTCGCCCGAGGTATCCGCCAGGGCCT
Source organism: Rhodanobacter sp. FW510-R10 (assembly GCF_058781105.1). Taxonomy (NCBI): domain Bacteria; kingdom Pseudomonadati; phylum Pseudomonadota; class Gammaproteobacteria; order Lysobacterales; family Rhodanobacteraceae; genus Rhodanobacter; species Rhodanobacter sp. FW510-R10. Next base: position 3,290,737 of record NZ_JBYSWL010000001.1, read on the forward strand.
CGGCCAAGCGGTCGAGCTCCCTGACCGGCAGGCGCCCAGAGAACGAACGCCGGCTCGAAGCCATGCGCCATGCGTCGACCGAATCGGGCAGGTTGGTCACCATAGCCGCCGAATACTACGTTTGTGCGCCGCACAAGTCAAGATAAAGGACGTAAAGGGAGGACATAAAGCGGACGGGACCAATTAAGTCGCAACTTAATTGGTTCCTTCCGCTTTACCCCCACCTTACTTATTGCAGGTTATCCGTGCTGCGGATGAAGTTGGCCACGTTGGCGTGCAACTCCTTCAAATCGGGAATACGCACGTAGATCATGTGCCCGGATTCATAGTATTTGAATTGGATGTTCGGCTGCAGGTTCGCCGGCAAATCCATGTGCGCAACGCTGTATTCCATGCCGTAATAAGGCGTGGCAAAGTCGTAATAGCCGCTTTCCACTTCGACCCGCAGGTTGGGATTGAACTTCATGGCCTGGGCGAGATTGATCGCTCCATTGACCGGCCGTGGCCTGCCTCTGCTGTTCAGGTTCTCGTCGTCCTGTGACCAGGGATGGGCGTGCACGATGCCGTACGCCTCCGGCCGGTAAATCTCGTCCCGACCGTACTTGAGCACGTTGTGTGCATAGTGATTGAAGCCGGCCATGTACGAGGAGCTGACGGACGCCGCCTGCGTGTCGTATTGCATGTTCTGGCTCATCAAATCCATCGACGCCTGCGCAAAACGTCCGTCCAGCCGGCCTACAGTTTGGCCCTGGTCATTCAACAGCTGGTGGAAAAACTCACTCGGCGTCACGCGTAGATTGGCCTTGTCGAGATAAGCCACATCCAGGCCGGTGTACGCATGCAGCTTCTGCAGGATCGCATTGCGCTGGTCTGCGCCCAGCTTGTTGCCCTTGCCCAGGGCCAAGGTGTACTCGCCCATGGCAAAGTCCTCGACCTGGGCCAGGAACGGCTGCAGCGTGGCCGGCGCATTCGGGATCTTGTGGTGATACCAGGCATCCGCCGCCATCGACGGCAGGTTGGTTGCGTACTGGATGTCGGACCCGAACGGAATGGCCGCGCCCATGTAGGCCGACTGCAGCACCACGCCGTTCAGGTCGATGTCGTCCTCCTGCTGCAGATAGTTCGCCAGCACCTCCGAACGCAAGGTCCCGTAGCTCTCGCCGTACAGGTACTTGGGCGACATGGCGCGGCTGTTGAGGTTGAGATAGCGCTGGATGAACTGGGCAAACGCATGCGCATCGGGGTCGACGCCGTAGAAATCCTGCCACTTGCCGACGCCACCCTTGTCCTTGTCGAGGATGCGGCTGTAGCCCGTGCTCATCATGTCGATGAAGACCTCATCGGTGGCGTCGAGCAGGCTGTACTCGTTGTTCACCAGTTGATACGGCCCTGCCGGGGTATGGGTATGGTCGTCGGTAACCACGCGTTGCGGGCCGAACGCCCCCATGTGCAGCCAGATGGTCGAGGACCCAGGGCCACCGTTGTAGAAGAACGTCACCGGCCGCTTGCTCGCGTCCTTGACGCCGTCTTTTACATAGGCGACGTAGAACATGCTGCCGGTGGGTTTGCCCTCTTCGTTCTTCAGGATGATCGTGCCGGCTGTGGCGGTGTAGTCGATCCGCTGGCCACCGACGGTGACGTTGCCCTTGGTCACCGAATCCGGCGTGCGGGTCGTTGCCGCATCGGCTTTTACCACCGGCTTGTCCGGCTTGTCTGGTGTGGCGTAAGCATAAGTTCCGCTCGACGCGAAACCCAGGCAAAGCATCGCCACCATGGACGCGAGTCCGCGCTTGCTCATCGTGCTGCCTCCGTAATTCGCTGGCCCAGCAGTGGTTGCCACAACGCCGCCACAGGCAACCACGGCCGGCCGGATAACTGGGAATGGGAATGGCGCCTAGAACTTCTGGACGTAGCTCACGAAGTAGTACCGATCTATGTCATAAGCCGGATTGACCGGAGGGCTGCCGGTCGGCCGCTGGTATTCAATCGGCGGCTTGCGGCCAAAAACGTTGTTGACGCCGGCGGTCACGCGGGCATTCCACGGCGCTTGCCAGTTGACGCTCACGTCGTTGAAAGCAACCGCTCCGACACGGTTCGATGGAAAAACCCCATTGAACGGATCGATATGGTTGGGCATGTTGCATTCGGTCGTCTTCCCCCAGAAGCAGCCTTCGGTGAGGCTCGAAAAATAGCGCGTCCTCCATGTGGCGCCGAAGCTGCCCAACTTCCAGTTCAAGGCCGTCGTGCTGCGTATGCGCCAAAAGTACCCGGCGCTCGTTGCCCGCCCAACCCGGTTGTCAATGCGAGCGCCGGCAACTGCCTGAGCCTGCCATTTGTCAGTGTAGGCAACGTCGGAAGAGAACTGGAATTGACCCATCCCAAAATCCGGGAGGTTGTAGGCCAAGCCAAAATCGTAGCCTTTGACGTTCGCCGTACCCCGATTCGCCTGACCCGTATGCAGATTCAACACCTGGCCTTGAGAATCCCGCTCGAAACGATTGCAGAAAGACTGCACCCCTTGATAGCACTCCTGCAGCACGTCATTCGCCGTCACCGGGCTGATGATGTCGCTCAATTTTATCTGGTACCAATCGAGGGTCAGCCCAAGCCCGGGAATGTAACTCGGGCTGTAGACCAGGCCCAGCGTCTTGTCAATGGCGGTCTCCGGCTGCAAACCGGGTGTACCACCGCTGTAGAAGGGGTTCTTCGTCTGCTGATTCGGTGCCGCAATGGCCCCGCCCGTATTGTTTTGTTGGCGGAAACCGGCTGGATTGGGGTAACCGGCGGCGCCCAACGCCGCGACGCATGCACCATGCACATTTGCGCCGTATACGTTCGCACCATAAACGGCATCACACGGGTCGGTGAAACTTCCAAACCCTTGACCGACACCCTGATCTATATCGTTGATCGTTGGCGCCCTGAAGGCCTGCGCATAATTCATGCGTATCATCAAGTCGTCAATTGGCTTGTATTCGACACTGAATTTGCTGTTGGTGGTACCGCCGAAATTGCTGTAGTGCGAGTACCGGCTTGCTAGGTCGAAAGACAGCAATTTCGCGCCCACGAAATCCTTGAGCACGGGAAGTGACAATTCCGCGTAAGCCGAATTGACGACGTATCCACCGCGGGTTCCGGCGGCCACGTTATTGCTCGAAAGCCCCGACTGCGTATAGGCATCTGGTACGTCGTACCCAGTCAGGCTGCGGTGATCCACTCCGGCTGCGACAGCGACCTCACCCCCTGTCGGGATATTGAACAATCCCCCGGTGATGTTGGCGCTGTATGCCATCTCCTTGTTGGTTACGTTGTCCTGGGAGATGATGAAGACCTTGTCCTCCAGCGCGGGCGTAGCGATGATCGCCTGGTCACCCGCCAGGTAGTTCAATGGAATGCAGTTGGCTACCGGGCTCCCGGGCACGCCGCAGGTCGGATTGCCGGCGGCATCGTAATAGGACGGCCCCATGGCATTCGCCATGTATCCATAATTCAAATTGTTCATCGTGTTGGAGACGCTGCTGGTCTTGCTGTAATTCAACCCTACGTCCCAATTCCAATCGTGGCTGTTCAGGGTGAAAAAGCCCTGAACCCCGGCAATCTCCTGCTCGGACTTGCTGATGCCCGTGACCGTTCGTGGATGGTTGATGAAGTTGACCCCTACCGCGACATCCTGATCCACCGGGTTATATATGCTGTCCTTCGACAAGAGGCCGTCCGACAGGTTGAAGAAGTGCGACTGCGATGGGAATCCAGCCATCTGGTTGAAATTACGCTTCTCCACATACATGGTGGTGCTTGTAAACGAGATGTTGTCCGTAAAATTGTATTGCCCTTGGATGTAGGCGGATTTTGTCTCGCGTGGCGTCCGGAAGGGCTTGACCAGATTCAGGTTGTATTGGTCCGCCAATGGCCGCTTCGATGAGTTCACCAAGTGATAATTGGCAAGATCGGTCGTATCCAGGCCCGGGGCATTGAGGACATAGGTGCCCGTGCTGTCGGTGAAGCTCCCTTTGGGGCCAACCCCGTAGAATGAGGTGGTCGGATGTCGTGGGCCGTCGGGGGTGCGCGTCAGCGCCCGGGTCTTGTCCCACATGATGCCCTGCTTGTCATACGAGAGGTTCATCATGATCGAGCCCTTGTCCGAGGGTCCGGAGCCCATCGTGATGCTGTATTTCTGATTGACGCCGTCGCCAGCCTCGTTGGCGCCGACGGAACCATCGGCTTCAAATCCTTCGAAATTCTGCCGCGTAATAATGTTGATCACGCCGCTCACCGCGTCGGACCCATACACCGCCGAGGCGCCGTCTTTCAGCACTTCGATGTGGTCAATGACGGCAGAGGGGATGGTCGAGAGATCCGTCATGCCACTGTTGTTGGTCATCCAGCGGTGGCCATTGACCAAGACCAACACGCGTTGGGGGCCCAGGCCGCGCATGTCCGCGTAGGACGCGGAAGTCCCTCCCTGCGTCGTTTGCCGGTTGGCGGAAGGCGACGTTTGGATGAAGTTGAGCTGGTCGAGAACATCGTTGACGCTGATCTTGCCGGTGCTCGCGATTTGCTGTCGGTCGATGCTGATGATCGGTTGCTGGTTTTGCAGGTCGACCTGCCGGATGCGCGAGCCGGTGACCACCACCGACTTCAGGGTCGTCGCCTGGGCAGCGGCGACGTCCGCGCCCTGCGCTGGCGCGGACTGCGCCGCATCCTGCGCGTTGGCCGGGGTCGGCACCATGGCCGCGGCCGCACCGAGCGACAGCGCCATGCCGACTGCCAATGACAACTTGCTGATTCCGTTATTCATGATACTCCCCGTTGATTTTTCACACTGGCCGCCGCGGGGCGGCAACCAAGACCGAAACTCAATGACGTCCCCTGGACGCCACCATCAGCGCTTCATATTGCTGCTTTCCTCGATGAACTTGGCCACGTTGTCATGCAGCGCCTTCAATGAAGGAAGATGGGAATAAATCATGTGGCCGGATGGGTAATAGGCATAGCTGATATTCGATCGCAATGAATCAGGTATCTGCAGGTGTTCCTCCTCGTAGGTCGCGTTGTAGAACGGCGTGGCAATATCGTAGAAACCCTCGTTCAACATGACTTTCAGGTCGGGGTTGTATTTCATGGCGGCAGCGAGATCCGGCATGACATTGAGCGCACTGCGGGACGGGAAATTCGAACCAGGCTGCTTGTGGCTGGAATCCCATTGGAAGTCATCGGCTCCGCGTACCCAGGGGCGATACTTGAGGTCCTGGCCAAACTTGAGTTCCGTGCGTATGTAATGGTTGGCCGCGGCAACGTAGGCCGAACTGATGGCCGCCGACTGCGGATCGACCTGGGCGGTCTTGCTGAGCAGATCCATGCTCGGGGCAGAAAAGCGCGAATCGAGGCGGCCAGTGGTGAGGCCAGCATCGTTCTGCAGTTCCTGATAGAACATGCCGCCGGTCACGCGCAAATTTGCCTTCAGCAGGTAGGCGACAGAAAGTCCGGTCAGGTCATGCAGGCCTTGCGCAATCTGCTGCTTGCGCTGCGCACTGAGCATCGAGCCGGCAAACAACGCCTGTTGATAGTCACCCTTGGCAAACTTGATGGCCGCGTCGATGACCACCCGCAGGCTGCCGCCGTCGTACTTGGGTAATTTGTGGTGATACCACGCCGTCGCCGCATAGGTCGGCAGGGTCAGTACGTACGGCAGGTCGTTGCCGGGATCGCGATCGGCTCCGTCGACGCTGGTGCCGAAGTTCAGGATCTGCGACTGCAGGATCACCCCGTTCAGGTCAACCAGGTCCTGATGCTCGAGGATATAGGCGAGCACGGCCGAACGCGTCGTGCCGTAGCTTTCACCATACAGGTACTTTGGAGAATTCCAGCGGTTGTGCTGGGTCAGGAATTGCGTGATGAAGCGGGAGAACGCCTGGCCATCCCCGTCCACGCCCCAGATCTTCCTCGCCAGATCCTTGTGGCTCTTTGCCCGGGCTGCGTCGTCGGCGCCCTGCGGCAGCAGGCGGCCAAAGCCGGTGCCCGGCATGTCGATGAACACCAGGTCGCTGGCGTCGAGCAGGCTGAAGTCGTTGTTGACCACCTGGTAGGGCGCTGCTGGCGTATGCGTGTCGTCATTGGTGACCACGCGCTTGGGTCCCCAGGCCCCCATGTGCAGCCACATCGTCGAGGAACCCGGGCCGCCGTTGTAGATGAAGGTGATGGGCCGCTTGGAGGCATCGGCGCCCTGCTTGAAATAGGCGAAGTAGCCGATCGCCACTTCGGGCTTGGATTCGTCGTTGCCGGTGCCATCGACCACCAGGGTGCCGGCGACGGCGTCATAACTGATGGACTTGCCCTCGACGCTCACCGTGCCGTGCGTGACCGACGACATCGGCGTCATCAGGCGCTGGACCAGGCGGCCATCGGGTGAGCTGGAATTGTCGCCGTTCGTGCCGGGGGCAGGCCCGGCCGGCATGGCCGCCAAGGCGGTGGCGCCGCACCAGACCAAGGCGCCAATGGCGATGCTGAGGCTATTGAGCTTCATGAAAGACTCCCCCAAGAAATAACTCCGATACGGGACGGGTGTTGCGCTTTCCGCCACTGGAAACTATTGACAGGGGAATATCGCGACCAGTGCCGAAAGTCATTGATCGTGTGACATCCAAGTCAATCTGGATAATTCACAGGGACGCACAAGCAACCGCGCAACACTTGCTGCGCAGTTGCTCGGCATTGCATATACCAAAATATTAGGAACTTACCGTCACCCTTGCCCAGTAATAACGCCCCAGATAATCAAATACTCCAGCAAGCGCATTCGCATTGTTGGTATCGTTCACATACAGGATCGGAGGTCGCTTGTTGAACAGGTTGTTCACGCCAAGGTCGACCCGCGTGTGCAGCCGCCCTGACATTACGAAAAGGCATCCCTTTGCTTACGATCCCACCATCCCGAAGGTGGGTCTTGTGCAATCTCCGCGGCATCGATGCGGAAATACGCACAGTTCATTTAGACGTCTACACGACGTGAAGACGGGCAAACAAAAAAGGGACGTGGCCAATCAAGCAGCGACTTGATTGACCACGTCCCCTCTCGAACGCGTTCTTTTGCTGGCGCCCGTTGCTAGTCGTCGTCGCCCGTGCCCAGGTTGAGCTTGGATGCTGGCAGGCCGGTGTTTGCGCCCCAGTAGTAGGTCACCAGGGCAATGGCCACGACGACCAGCGAGTCCCATGGATGGCCAATGATGCCGCGGCCACCGAATGTGCCCAGATAGGAAATGACGAAGATCAGGATGTAGAACCCGATCAGCCACGATGCCGAATAGAGTTCCTGCCCCAGCTCGGCGCGGCGCGACGGCGACACCCACTTGTAGCCGACGTAGACGATGACCAGCACGATCTGCAAGGCCATCAACCATGACAGCGTCGCCCAGTCGGACCAATAGACAATCAATGCGGCAATGACGAATGACAGCGGCCCGAGCACACCGAGCGCCGGGGCCACGAACGGCCGGGGCATGTCGGGTGCGGTACGCCGCAAGGCCGCCACGGTGAGCGGCGCTGTGGCGTAGCTCAATACCAGCGCTGCCGACACGACGCGGATCATCGCGCCCCAGGACGGAAATGGCAGGGTCCAGAAGATTGACAGCCCCAAGGTCAGCCATAGCGCCGCGCGTGGAATGCCGGATTTGGCGTCGATGCCGGTGAACAGCTTGAAGAACGTGCCGCCCCGGGCCCAGCCGTAGATGACGCGCGGCGTCGCATTCATGTAGATGTTGCCGCAGCCGGTGGGCGAAATCACCGCATCGGAAACCACCAGGATGCCAAGCCAGCCAATGCCCAGGGCCAGCGCAATGTCATGGAACGGCAGCGAGAACAGCTTGTCGATGCCGACCCAGCCGTTGCCCAGCATGTCGGCCGGGATGCTGCCCAGGAAGGCGACCTGCAGCAACAGGTAGATGATCGTCGAGAGGATCACCGACAGGATGAGCGCGATCGGGATCGTCCGCTGCGGGTTGTGCACTTCACTCGCCACCGAGATGATCGGGGTGAGGCCGAGATAGGCGAAGATGATGCCGCCCGCGGCGACCGCCGCTTCGATGCCCTGGGCGCCGAATGGCGCGAAGCCATGCACGTGCAGGTTGTCCGGGTTGAACGCCGACAGCAACACGACGATGACCAGCGCCGGCACCACGAACTTGAAAATGCTGATGATGTTGTTCGCCCGGGCAAAGGTCTTCACGCTGAAATAATTCAGCAGGAAGAACAACACCAGGATCGCCAGCTGCACCAGCCAGCCAAGCAAGGTCGGGGCATCGGAACCTGCCTGGGTCAGCTGCGGAAACCAGGCCGAGGCGTATTGGCGGGCGGCCGTCGTCTCGATGGCGATCAGGCTGGAAAACGCGATCACCGTCATCAGCCCCATCAAATAGCCAAGCAAGGGGCCGTGGGAGAACACCGGGTAACGCACCACGCCCCCCGCCCGCGGCAACGCGGCACCAAGTTCGCAGTACACCAACCCGAGCAGCAGCACGGCGGCGCCACCGATCAGCCAGGAGATCATGCCGGCGGGGCCGGCCGAGGCCGCCACGTAGCTCGCGGCAAACAGCCAGCCGGAGCCAAAAATGGACCCCAGCCCGATGAAGGTAAGGTCAGTCAGGCTGAGCTTCTTGAGAAATTTGCCTTGCTCGGGCATGTCGCGTTTCCTCATTCAAAGACATTGTTTCATTCGGCCCGGAGCGCCCCTGCCTGCACATCCGGCACGCTCCGCAAGCTTCGTCGCTGATATGCAGTGCCCCTGCCTGCCGGGCCCATGACCTTGGTCACGCGGCCCGGCGGGATCGCGATCCGTCCTTCATTGGACCTGCACCGGCGGGCCCGGCATTCGCTCTTCCGCGCCGTCGGCAATGACCAGGGCAGGCAAGCCACCGGCCTGCAGCTTCACATTCAGCACCGGCAGCGCCTTGTCCTTTAGCGATTGCCAACGTTGCACGAGCGGCGCCATGGCCTGCTCATACTCGGCGTACTGCGCGTGGAACTGCTGAGTCGGCGCGGCGGCCGACATGACATTGACCTCGTTCGACAGATAGGCAATGCGCTCGCCCAGCTTGACTGGGTAATTGAGCAGGCCGATGCCGGTCGCGGCATGGTACTGGTAGAGCTCACCCTGCAGTGCAAACGCCTTGGCATCCAGATCGGCAAGCAGTTTCTGGACGGCCTTGCCGCTGCCAGCCTGTTGCTGCAACTTCTGCAGCTGCGCGCGCAGGTCGAGGATCTGATTGATCACGGCGTGGTTCTGCCACAGCAGGTTCTGCGCCTTGCTGGCCAGGTTGAACTGCTTGACCAGGTCGGCCTGGGTTGCCAGGGAGCGCGGGTCGGCCTTGACCGTCAAGGGCTGCGTGTACGCTTGCCCGTCCACGGTCAGCACCAGCTTGTACATGCCGGGGACGACGTAGGCGCCATTGGGACCACGACCCTCGACGTAGGATGCCTTGGCATGGATGGGAGGCGCCGCCGGAAAGCGCAGGTCCCAGACGAAGCGGTTGATCCCCGGGTGATCCGTCAGTGACTTGTCGCCCAGCGGATGCCGCGCGAACGGCCCCTCGCCCGCGCTCTCCGCGGCGCCTGTGTTGCGCACGTTGTCGAAGGAGTTGACCAGGTTCCCGGCCGCATCGTAGATGGCCAGGGTGATCTTCCCGCTCGGCTTTTCCTTGAGGTAATAGGAGATCACATCGTTCGGCGGATTCTCGCCGGCGAGGTTGCCCGCCCCCGTGCTCCGACCGCCACGCATGCGCAGCAGCCAGGCCGGTGCCGACGCGAACAGATGCGCCGGGCTCGCCATGACCTCGGCGCTCAACTGGCGCAAGGCGGAAATATCGTCCATGGCCCAGGCCGAGCGCCCATGGGTCGCCACCAACAGATCGGCGCCCTTGATCGCGATGTCGCGCACCTGCGAAGTGGGCAGGTTCAGCTGCAGCGACTGCCACTGTTGGCCGCCGTTGAACGACACCATGATGCCGTTCGCGGTGCCCGCAAACAGCAGGTTCTCGTTCACCGGATCCTGCCGCACCACGTATACGTAATTTGGTGCGCTCAGGCCATCGACGATGCTCGTCCAGGTGGCGCCGTAGTCGTGGGTGACGAACACGTAGGGCGTGTTGTCGCCCAGCTTGTGCGCATCGGCCACGACGAACGCGGTACCGGCATCGAAATGCGAGGCCTCGATCGCGTCCACCCGCGCCCACTCGGGCATCTTCGGCGGCGTGATCCGCTTGTAGGTCTTGCCCGCATCCCGGGTCAGCCAGACCAGGCCATCGTCCGTGCCGATCCAGATCTGGCCCTTGCTCACCGGCGAGGGCGCAATCGCGTAGATGACGTTGTAGTACTCGACGCTGGCGTTGTCCTGGGTAATCGGACCGCCCGAGGATTGCTGCTTGGATTTGTCATTGCGGGTCAGGTCCTGGCTGATGACCTTCCAGCTCTTGCCACTGTCGTGGCTCACCATCAGGTATTGGGAACCCAAATAGAGCGGATAGGTATCGCCGTCCTTCCACGGCGCAAACGCGAACGGATCGGTCCAGGTGAAGCGGTACTTGACGTCCTTCGCGGCGTGCCCGCCGTTGGCGTTTGACCACGGGGCAATGTCCTGCAGGGTGTTGGTGCGCAGGCTGTAGCGGGTCAAGCCGCCGGCATAGCCACCCTCGACGATGTAGTTGGGATCGTTCGGATCGGCAAACACGTAGCCTGACTCGCCATCATCGCCGCCGACGTTGAACACTTCCTTCGCGGTGATGCCCCCCACCCCGCGGCTGGCCGTGCCGAACGCGCAGCCCGAAGGGCAGTCCTGCACCGAACCATAGATGTTGTACGGGAAACGGTCATCGGCCGAGATATGGTAGAGCTGGGCAATCGGAAGGTTGTAGTACTTGCCCCAGGTCTTGCCGCCATCCACGCTGGTCACCACGCCCTGGTCGTGCCCCTGCACCATCAGGTGCGGATGCAGCGGATTGATCCAGAATGCATGGTTGTCGCCGCCAGGCAGCGATAACGCGTTCCAGCTATGCCCGCCGTCGGTGGACTTGAAGAACCCCGTGTTGGTCGCATACACCGTGTCGGCATCCACCGGGTCCACGAACACGTTCATGAAATACCAGGCGCGGCCCATGATGCGTTGGTCGTTGCTGACCAGCTTCCAGTCGCCGCCGCCATTGTCGGAACGGAACAAGCCACCATCCTTGGCCTCGATGATCGCGTAGACGACCCGACCCGCGGATTCGCCGCCGGCCACCGCGACACCGATCTTGCCCAGCACGCCGGTCGGCAGGCCGTGGCCTTGCAGCCGGATCCAGGTCTTGCCCTGGTCGATCGACTTGAACAAGCCGTCGCCTTCGCCGCCGCTGGAAAGATGCCAGGGTTTGCGCTGCACCGTCCACATGCCGGCATACAACACGGAAGGATTCGACGGATCCATGGCCACGTCGATGCCACCGGTGGTGTCGTCCACGTACAGCGTCCTGGTCCAGGTCCGCCCGCCGTCGCTGGAGCGGTAGATGCCGCGGTCCTCGCTGGGTCCGTAGACGCGACCGAGCGCGGCCACGACGACGATGTTTGGATCGTGCGGATCGACGACGATCTTGCCAATGTGCAGGGTCTTGCGCAGGCCGATGTTGGTCCAGCTCTTGCCGGCGTCGGTGGACTTGTACACGCCGTCGCCAAAGGTGAGGTCGCTGCGCGGGTCGGCCTCGCCGGTCCCCACGTAGATGATGTTCGGGTCGGACGGCGCCACCGCGATCGCGCCAATCGAGGACACCGGCTGGTCGTTGAACAAGGGCTGCCAGGACAGGCCGGAATTGGTGGTCTTCCACACCCCACCGTTAGCGCTGCCGAAATAATAGGTCTGCGGCTGCGTGGGCACCCCGGCGACAGCCAGCACGCGGCCACCGTCGAAGGGCCCGACCAGGCGCCAGCTCATCTGTGCATACGTGCTGGCGGGCACAGTTTGCGCCGGGACGGCGGCGGCCAGCAGGCAGGCCAGCAGGCCGATGCAGGCGAGGACGCGCGGACGGTGGGCAATCTTCATGGGGATCCCTTGCTGATGAGCGGTCGTGGTCGGCTTGCGGGTCAGGGGCCTGCGCCGGCCAGGTGTGAACCAGCGTGCAGATGATCGTGCAGCCGTCCACTTGCCCCAGCCAACCGCGGTCATGGTGCTGCCTTGCGCAGGCCGGTTCAAGTGACCTTCGACATGGGGCGGCGCGCATGCCGTCTGGCGTTCCTTCCGTCAGCGGTCACCGGGATCTCCCGCCGTTTCACTGCTCAAGCTGGAAAGCCGCGCCGGGAACAACGGCGGGCGGTCGCCGCGGCGCGGAAAACGCCCGAGCTCAGCCAACGCGCTGCCGCATATCCGTCCCTGGCAGGCGCCCATGCCGCAGCGCGTAGCCAGCTTGGCGCTGCGTGAATCCGTATAGCCATCCAGGGCGCGCAAGGGGACATCCTCGCAGCGGCAAACCACGGTGTCGGCCTCAGCCAGCTCGCGGACCTGTGGACCAAGCGCGAAATACCGGCGCAACTGCGCGGCAAAGGCACGCGCATGCTGCCTGCGAGCCTGCAACCGCGCAGTCTCGGCTTGCGCCCCCATGGCGGCATGACCAGCCATGGCGCCCTCGATGCGGGCACAATCGCGGCCGCCAATGCCGCAGACCTCACCAGCGGCGTAGACGCCGGCAACGCTGGTGCGTTGCGCGCCATCTATGCAAACCCGGGCGTGCGCGCCTTCCGGCTCGCTGGCGCAACCCAGCATGTGTGCCAGGCGCAGGTCAGGAACCAGGCCATAGCCCACGGCCACCAGGTCGCAATCCATACGCTGCAGACCCTGCGGACCCTCAACTTCAACCGCCTGGACCCGCTCCGTGCCCAGTGCACGTCGCACCACGCTGCCGCAGTGGTAACCCGTGCCCAGCAGTTGCGTACGCAGCACCATGGCCTGCGCCAGCTTGCCCGGCCAACGCCAGAGCTCGACGGCAAATCGCGCCACCGACTCGCGGCCGACTTGTTCGTAGATGCCCAAGACCCTCGCACCGTGACGGCGTGCCGTGGCCGCCGCGGCAAACAGCAGCGGGCCGCTGCCGGCAACGACCACGCGCTTGCCGGCCAGCGGCCAGCCCTGCTTGGCCAGGGCCTGCAAGCCGCCGGCGCCAGTGACGCCCGGCAGGGTCCAGCCCGGAAACGGCAACAACAGCTCGCGCGCACCCGTGGCCAGGACCAGGGTGGCGTACTCCAGCCGCCGCGCCCGATGCGGCTCCTCCACCAGCAAGCTGCCAGTCTCGGCCAGGACCACCCGGGTCTGCGCCAGCCACTCGACGCCGATGGACGTCAGCGCCGCGGCCATGCTGCGTCGGGCCAGGCGCGGCACGCCGGCCACCACATCATGCCGCCACACCTGCCCACCGGCGCGCGGCTGGGCATCGAGCAGGCCGACGCGCGCGCCATGGCTGGCAGCCGCCTGCGCGGCCGCCAGGCCGGCCGGGCCCGCGCCCACCACCAGCACGTCGTAGCGCTCAGTCATCGGTGCACACCTGCATACCTTCCTGGGCCGGCACCATGCACGAGCGCTGCTGGGCAAGCCCGTCGATACGCACCCGGCATTCGAAGCACACGCCCATGCCACACAGCGGTGCCCGCCACTGCCCGCGCACCGAGCGCCGGAACGGCACCCCAAGCTGCGCAATCGCCGCAGCCACGCTGCTGCCTTCGGCCACCTCCACCGGCTGGCCGTTGACCTCCAGATGCACGCGTCGGGCCGTCATGCCGCCACCCGCGCTGGATCGTAAGGGGCCGGATCGAGCGCCGGCACGCGGCCAAGAAACTGGTCGATCAGCAGGCGGGCAGTACCCAGCGAGGTGGTGACGCCGAGACCCTCGTGGCCGGCGGCAACCCAGAGGTCGGCATGCCGCGGCACCCGCCCGATGTAGGGCAGCCCGTCGATGCTGTCCGGGCGCAGGCCAGTCCATATGCGCAGCGCCTGCAAGTCGCGCAGCGCGGGCAGGAAATGCAGCGCGCGGTCCAGCATGCGGCGCACGATAGGCATGGACACCTCCATGCCAAGCTTGCCGAATTCGCGAGAGGAGCCGATCAGCAACTGTCCGGTTGGCCGCGGCTGCACGTTGAACGCCACGCTGGCATCGGCTTCGCCGTGCGCGCTGTCCGCATAGTGCAGCTCCAGCAACTGGTGATGGATCAGGCCGGAATAGCGGTCCGTGATGACCAGGTGGCCCTTGCGCAAGCGCAGCGGCAGCCCAGGCAGCAGTTCGGCGAGCACGCTGCCGGTGGCCACCAGTACCGGACCGTGCAGTCGGGTCGAATCGCCAAGCGTCACGCCATCGGCGGCAAGTGTGGCCCGGTGCCGGTACAGCTTGGCGCCCTGTTGTTGCGCGCGATCGACCAGGTGGCGCGCCACGCCGGGCGGGTAGACCACGGCCTCATCCGCCACCAGCACGCCGCCGCCGAGGCCCGGCACCAGCGCCGGCTCGAGCGCATACAACTGCCGGGCATCGAGCGCCTCGGCATGCACTCCGGCGGCGGCGAGCCGTGCCAGCTTGTCCGGAATGCGCGCGCAATCAGTCTCGTCGCCCGCCACCCACAAGGTGCCGCAGCGACTGAATTCGGCCTGAGGCAGATCCGCCAAGGCTTCCCAGAAACCCAGGGAATAATGCGCCAGCGCCACTTCCGCCGGCACCCCGTCGACCGCCACCAGGTGGCCCATGGCAGCAGCCGTGGTGCCACCGCCAATCGTGGCCGACTCGACGATCGCCACCTTGAGTCCCTGTGCGCTGGCGTAATCGGCGCAAGCGGCGCCGACGATGCCGGCACCGACGACGATGAGGTCGAAGCTGCTCATGCCCCGCCGATGCCCCAGGCCAGTGCATCGGCTTCCTCGATCAGGAGTTGCCCTTGGGCGGTGATGAAGGCGCTGCCGGTGATGCGCGGCAGCACGCCGGTGGCACCCGGCTGATAGCGCAGCTCGAATACGCTGCCCAAAATGCCGGCCTGGCGCCAGACCTGGCCCGGCGCCAACTTGCCGTCGGCCGCCAGGCAAGCCACCTTCGCACTGCTGCCGGTGCCGCACGGTGAGCGGTCATAAGCCAGGCCCGGGCACAACACGAAATTGCGTGCATCCGCGCCCTCGTCCTCCGCAGGGCCATTGATCTCGATATGGTCGATCTCGGCTCCATGCGCGCCGGTGATGCCCGCGTCCACCAGGGCGGCACGCACGGCCTCCGTGTAGCGGGTCAGCGCCGGCTCGTTGGCAAAGCGGAGCGGCACCGGACTGTCGGCACTGATGAAGAACCAGTTGCCGCCCCAGGCCACGTCACCGCGCACCTTGCCGTAAGCCGGGACGTCGAGCACCACGTCTTTGGCGTGCCGGTAGCTCTCGACATTGTCCACGGTGACGCGGCCATCTTCGTGCAACTCGACACCAACGCAGCCCACTGGCGTCTCCAGGCAGTGCTTGCCTGCCGCAATGCGGTCCAGGTGCTGCAAGGTGCGCACGACGCCAATCGTGCCGTGCCCGCACATTCCCAGGTAGCCGACGTTGTTGAAAAAGATCACGCCGGCGCAACACTGCGGATCCTGCGGCGGCAACAGCAAGGCACCAACCATGGCGTCGGAGCCACGCGGTTCGCGTGCCGTCGCACGGCGCCACCGGTCATGCTCGCCACGCAAACGCTGCAGGCGTTCGGCCAGCGCACCACCGCCGAGGTCAGGGAAGCCCGAGACGACCACTCGCGTCGGCTCGCCCCCGGTATGCGAGTCCACGAATTCAACGATATGCATACGCGCCATGGTCACCATCCGAATACGCGCCGTCTAGCATGCTTTGCCGATGCCAAATGCGGAAATCGGCATAATAGCGGCAAATGCGCCGCCGTCGCGGTCGACCGCGGCCTTCCGTCCCCATTGAGCTGCCTCGCAGCGCGCCACGGCCGTGTCCGGCCACGCGACCGACGCGGAACCGCCAGGAAACCGAACGCCATGAAGCTCAAGGCACCCATCGACGATCTGGTACCCCTGTTCGATGCCCTGCCGGGGGTCGTGTTCTTCGCCAAGGACACGGCCTGCCGCTACACCCACGTCAACCTGACCCTGGTGCAGCGGCTAGGAATGAAGCGGCGCGAAGACCTGCTCGGCAAGACCACGGCCGAGCTGTACCCCAGCGCCATGGGCCAGGCCTATATGGCGCAGGACCGGCGCGTCCTCGCCGGAGAGGAAATCGGCAACCAGCTGGAAGTGCACATCTTCAACAACCGGAGTTCCGGCTGGTGCATCACGCTCAAGCGGCCGCTCAAGGTCCACGGCGACATTTGCGGCCTGATCGGCATCTCCCGCGACCTCGGCGTGCTGGACGCCCGCCACCCCGTATACGACAAGCTGCGCAAGGTGCTCGACCATATGCAGGCGCATTTCGCCAGGAAACTGCCGATACCCGGCCTGGCCAAGCTGGCAGGCTTGTCGGTCGCCCAGCTCGAGCGCCACTTCAATCATGTGTTCCAGCTCACGCCGCAGCAGATGCTGACCAAATTGCGGGTCGATGCCGCCATGCAGCTGTTGCATGGTGAGCAATCGGTGGCGTCGGTCAGCCTGGCCTGCGGCTTCGTGGACCAGAGCGCATTCGACCGCAAATTCAAGGCGACCACGGGCATCACGCCACGCCAGTACCGCAAGCTGATTGCGCAGCCGCAAGGCTGAAGGTTACCGCGTCGCCTTGTCCCCGGTCGCTTCAACCTGCGGCGATGTGGCCGATAACCAGTGTACCGGCTGCGGCCATGCGACCCCAGCCCGCCACTACACTGAGCCTGCTTGGGCCACCAACCCACCGTATCGAAGGAACCATGGCTGCCAACATCCAAATCCAGCAATGCGACCTCGTCGTGCAGCGGCGCCTGCAAGCGGCCATGGCCCAGGTCAACCGGGTGCTGCTCGGCAAGCCGGCCCAGGTGAAGCTGGCATTCACCTGCCTGATTGCCGGCGGCCACCTGCTGCTGGAGGACGTGCCAGGCGTGGGCAAGACCACGCTCGCCCGCGCACTGGCGGCGACCTTTGCCCTGGATTTCCAGCGCGTGCAGTTCACCAGCGATCTGCTGCCCTCCGACATCATCGGGGTCAGTGTCTACGAGCGGGAGACATCCGAATTCCGCTTCCATCCGGGACCGATTTTCACCGGCCTGCTGCTGGCCGACGAGATCAACCGCGCCAGCCCGAAGACGCAGAGCGCGCTACTTGAGGCGATGGCCGAATCGCAGGTCACCGTAGACGGCCAAACGCATGCATTGCCCAGGCCGTTCTTCGTCGTCGCCACGCAAAACCCGCTCGACCTCAACGGCACGTTTCCCCTGCCCGATTCACAGCTCGACCGCTTCATGTTGTGCCTGTCGCTCGATTACCCGGACCTCGCCGCCGAACGCGCATTGCTCACGGGCAGCGACCGCGCCGACCTGCTGCAACAGTTGGTGCCGCAACTGGATGCCGCAGCGCTGCTCGAGCTGCAGCGCCAGGCGCAGACCATCACCGCCAGCAGCGCCCTGCTCGACTACCTGCAAGCCCTGCTGAAGGCCAGCCGGGAACACGCGGAAATCCGCGTCGGCCTGTCGCCGCGTGCCGGCCTGGCCCTGCTCGGCGCCGCCAGGGTCTGGGCCTTGCTCAGCGGCCGCCACCACGTGCTGCCGGAAGACATCCAGGCCTTGTTCGTCCCGCTGGCCGCGCATCGCCTGCTGCCGGCGCACGGCGCCACCGGCGAGACGGCCGCCCGGCAATTGCTGGCCGAGGTTGCGGTGGACTGATGCGCGCCTGGCTGCAGCCCGTGATGTTGTGGGGCGAGCGGCGCCTGCCGGCCCTGACGCGCTACCGGCGCCCGGAAAACCTGCCGGTCAGCCTGCACCGCCAGCGCATCTACATCGTGCCCAGCGGCTTTGGCGTCGGCTTTGCCCTGCTGCTGTTGACCATGCTCGCCGGGGCCTTGAACTATGCAAACAATGCGGCCCTGCTGCTGACCTGCCTGCTCGGTGCGGCCAGCGCGGCCAGCATGCTGGTGGCCTTCCGCAACCTCAATGGCTTGCAACTCAGCAGCCTGCAGGCCAGCCACGCGATTGCCGGCCAACCGGTGGAACTGACCCTGCGCTTTGCCTCGACGTCCGCCCGTGCTGCGCTGCGCCTTGACGCCGACGAGGCCAGGCAGGTCTTCGCCGTGCCCGCCCAGGGCAGCGTCGCGGTCACGGTCAACATGGCCACCATGCGGCGCGGCTGGTACCCGGTGCCGCGGCTGAAGATCTGGACCACCTGGCCGCTGGGCATGTTTCGCGCGTGGAGCTGGGTGCACCCGGACCAGCGCATGCTGATCTGGCCACGGGCCGAACGCTCCGGCCCGCCACCGCAAGCCTCGGCACTCATTGCGCGGCGGGCCCGGCCGGGTCTCGGCGACGAATGGGCGGCCTTGCGCGATTACCGCACCGGTGATCCCCAGCGCCATATCGCCTGGAAGGCCAGCGCGCGCCACGAAAGCCTGCTGGTCAGGGATTTCGCGCAGCCCCGGGGACAAACCGAATGGCGCCTGGACTGGCGCGAGTTGCCGGGCCTGGACCACGAGGCACGTATCTCCCGGCTGGCCCGCTGGCTGGGCGAGGCCCAGGTCCAGCGGCAGCGCTACAGCCTGTGGCTGCCCGGCAACGAGCTGCCACTGGACAGCGGTCCGCTGCATTACGCACGCTGCATGAACGCGCTGGCCGAACTGCCATGAGCCGCGCCGCCGGCAGCCGGCGGGAAGTCGCCGTCGACAACCGCGTGTTCGGCCTGCTCAGCATCAGCATCGCGCTGGTGCTCGCGGTGCACGCCAATCACCTGCCTTGGTGGCTCACCGGCAGTTCGGCGGCGCTGCTGGCATGGCGCTGGTGGCGGCGCCGCCGGCGCGCGGGGCGGGTGCCGCGCTGGATCAAGCTGCCCTTGCTGGGGCTGCTGACCCTTGCCGTCATCGGCAGCTACGGCAGCATCTTCGGGCGCGAACCGGGTGCGGCCCTGGCCATCGGCCTGCTGGTGTTGAAGGCGATGGAGTGCGAAAGCACGCGGGACGTCCGCGTGGCGGTCAGCTTTGCCTGCTTCGCCCTGGTCTCGGCCCTGCTGTTCCGGCAAAACCTGGTGACCACCGCGGTGGTCGTGCTGGCCGTGCTCCCGGCACTGGCCACCATGCGCGCGATGGAGCCGGCCCAGCCGCTGGCGACCCTGCCGCGAACGCTGCTGCCGGGCCTGGCCTTGCTTGGCGCCACCTTGCCGCTGGCGCTGCTGGCGTTTGCCCTGGTGCCGCGCCTGGGTTCGCCGCTGTGGGGCGCGCCCACGCCGGACGAGGCGCGCACCGGCCTGAGCGACACGATGTCGCCGGGCAACCTCACCTCGCTGCTCATCGACGACAGCCCGGCGCTGCGGGTGAGCTTTGACGGCGCGGTGCCGATGCGCGACCTGCGCTACTTCCGCGCCTACGTCATGTGGGACTTCGACGGCCGGCAATGGCGCCGCGGCCGCGGTTCGCCCGAGCCGGCCGCGCCGCTCCAGGCGACGCAAACCATCGCCTACCAGGTAACCATGGTGACCCCCACCCGGCGGCGCATCCTGCCCGCGCTGGACATCGCCGTGGCGGCGCCCGCCCATGCCCAACTGCTGGCCGACCACGAGGTGCTGGCCAACGAGCCGGTGAGCCACGGCTTCAGCTACGAGCTGCGCTCGGCCTTGCATTACCAGTTGCAGCCCGCGCTCGACGCGCAGCGCCGCCGACGCGGCCTGGAGCTGCCAGCAGGATTCAACCCACGCACCCAGGCCCTGGCCGACAGCTGGCGAACGCGCTACGGCAACGACGACGCGGCAATCGTCAGCGCCGGGCTCACCTTGTTGCGCACCGGCCACTTCCTCTATTCGCTGACGCCCCCCCCGCTCGGTCGCAACAGCGTGGACGATTTCCTTTTCGACACCCGCGAAGGCTTTTGCGAACACTATGCTTCAGCCTTCACCGTGCTCATGCGCAGCGCCGGAATCCCGGCCCGCGTCGTCACCGGCTACCAGGGCGGCTACTGGAGCGAACTGGGAAATTACCTCCTGCTGCGCTATTCGGACGCCCACGCCTGGAGCGAGGTGTGGCTGCGTGGACGCGGCTGGGTCCGTGTCGACCCGACCGCAGCGGCGCGGCCCGAGCGGGTGACCCAGGGTGCTGCCGCGGCGCTGGGTACGGCGCGCGACTGGTACGACAGCCCCTGGCTGGAAGGCCTGCGCAACCACTGGGACATCGTCAACCGCTGGTGGGACCAGGGCGTGGTCGGCTTCGACGCGCTGCGCCAGCGTGGCATGCTCACGCAGTTCGGCATACGCGACACGAGCACGCGCACCATGGCGTTGCTGATCACACTGACTTGCGTCCTGTTCATGGCGCTGGGCCTGGCGTGGTCGCTGTGGCAATGGCGACGCCGGGATGCCTTGCGCGAGGCGTTCGGCGTGCTGGAGCGCAAGCTGGCGCAGCGCGGCATCGTGCGCCGACGCGGTGAAGGCCCGCGCGATTACCTGGCCCGCGCCGCGCGTGCGCTCCCTTCCCAGCGCGGCATACTGGCGCAATTGTCAACGGACTACCTGCACCTGCGTTATGGTGCCAATGAAGCGCCGCCTGAACCATTGCGTGCGTTTCGCCGCGCGGCACGTGAATTTCACGCGGCGCGCGTGGTCCAATGAAGCATCCCGCGGCCTGGCCGCACGTGCGTTGGAGAATCCCCGTGTCCATGTACCGTCCGCTTGCACTGGTCGCCGCATTGGGTCTGCTGGGCGGGTGCGTGACCATCCCCCAACCATTGCAGGGCACCTACGCGATTGTGCCGCTGGCCAGCGCGCAACAAGGGGGGCAGGGTGGCCAGCAGGTACGTTGGGGCGGGGAAATCATCCAGACCGAACCTGGACCCGACCAGACCTGCTTCTACCTCTTGTCCAAGCCGCTGGATGCGCAGGCGCGACCGCGCGCCGGCGAGGCCGGCGAAAGCCAGGGTCGCTTCGTCGCCTGCCACGCGGGCTTCTATGATCCGGAGGTGTTTGTGCGCGGCCGCGAGATGACGGTCACCGGCACGCTGCACGGCATCGTCACGAAGAAGGTCGGCGACTTCGACTACGCCTACCCACGGGTGGAGGCGAATGTCATCTACCTGTGGCCCAAGCGCGTGCCGGTGAATTACTACCCCTCGGCGTTCTATGACCCGTTCTGGGGCCCGGGCTTCGGGCCGTATTACGGCGGCTATGGCCCGTGGGGCAACCCGTACTGGGGCCGCCCGCCAGTGATCATCGTACGGCCGGCGCCACGCCCGCGCCCCTGAGCCAACAACCCCTCGCTCCCTCCCCCCCCCGACAATCAGGTGAGAGGGGGAGATTGCACGCTCAGCCGGGCGGCCAATGCATGCGGCGCCCGGCGAGCAGGTGCAGGTGCAGGTGGAACACGGTCTGCCCACCTTCCTCGTTGCAATTGACCACCACCCGATAACCCCGCTCGGCCAGGCCGAGCTGCTTCGCGTAGGCTGCCGCCGCCAGCATCAGCTTGCCGAGCAATTCCGCATCGGCCGGCGTCGCCTCGTTCAAGGTCGGCACCGGCTGTTTGGGAATGAACAGCACGTGCACCGGCGCCTGTGGGTTGACGTCGCTGAAACCCAGCACGGTATCGTCCTCATAGACGATGTCGGCCGGTATCTCGCGGCGGATGATCTTGCTGAAAATCGTCTCGCTCATCGCTTACTCCAACAGTTGCCGGCCACCAAAGGCGTGGGCCAGCGTTCCACGATCGACGTATTCGAGTTCGCCGCCCAGTGGCACGCCATGCGCCAGCCGCGTCGGGCGGATACCGCCGGCACGCGCCAGCTGGGCCAGGTAATGCGCCGTCGCCTCACCTTCAACCGTGGGATTGGTGGCCACGATCATCTCCTCGATCTCGCCCTCCGCCAGGCGCGCGGTCAACTGCGGCAGGCCAAGCTCTTCGGGGCCCAGGCCATCGAGTGGCGACAAATGCCCCATGAGCACGAAATACTGACCCCGATACCCGGTGGCCTGCTCGATCGTGGCCAGGTCAGCGGGTGATTCGACCACGCACAAAGTACGCCGATCGCGGTCATTGCTCGCGCACAGGCTGCACAACGGCGTCTCACTGAAATTGCGGCAGCGCTCACAGCGGCCGATGCGCTGCATCGCCTGCTGCAGGACGTTGGCCAGCTTCAGGCCACCATCACGATTGCGCTCCAGCAAGGCAAATGCCATGCGTTGCGCACTCTTGGCGCCCACGCCAGGCAGGCAGCGCAGCGCTTCGATCAGCTCATCCAACAGGCGCGAGGCGCTCATCGACGACCCGCCCGTCGCGTACCAACCCGCCGTAGCCCAGTCGTGGAAGAAACCCGCACCAGGGAAATGACCAGGCCCACCGTCAAAACGGCATCTTGAAACCGGGCGGCAAGGACATGCCGGCGGTTACGCCGCCGAGCCGTTCCTTGCTTGCCGCGGCAACTTTGTTCACCGCATCGTTCACCGCCGCCGCCACCAGGTCCTCGGCCATTTCCGGATCGTCGGCAAAAGTCTGCCGATCGATCTGCACGCGGCGCACGGCATGCTCGCCGGTCATCACGACGCTGACCAGGCCACCACCGGCACTGCCGGTGACCTCGAGCTTGGCGATCTCTTCCTGCGCCCGCTTCATGTCTTCCTGCATGCGCTGGGCTTGCTGCATCAACTGGCCAATCTGCCCTTTCATCATGCGTTTTCCGCTCCGTTGGCAATGGGTTGGATCGACTGTGGCACCACGCGGGCGCCAAATTCACGCTGCAGGGTCTGCACCAGCGGATCCGTCGCGATGGCATGCTCCGCCGCCGCCTGCGCCGCATCGTGTGCCTGCGCAGCCCGCGCCGCCGGCGTTTGCGCGGCCGTGGCCGCGTTCGCCAAGGGCACGAAATGCAGATGGATGGCTTCCCCCAGTGCCTGGCTGAGGCGTTCCTCCATCTGGCTCACCATGGGCTCCACCGCCATGTGCAGATGCAGCGGCTTCAACGCCAGCACCAGGGTCTGGCCCTCGCGCGCCCGCAACACGGCATTTTGCGCCAGCATGCCCAGCGGGCCACGCAACTCAGCGCGCTCGATCAAGCGCTCCCAGTCAGGCAGCCCGTCGGCGCCAACCGCCACCGGCGCCATCGATACCGGCGCGGCGATGACGGGCGACGTTACCGCGCGGCCCGTCTCCGGCGCCGCGCTGCGCGCGCCGCGAGCGGGTGCGGTGGCCTGCGCCGCTCCGTGCGGATGCGCAGGGCGGACGGCGGGGGGCGCGCGATCTGCGGCCTGCGGCTGATCGGCAGGCGGCGGCGCCGGTCGGAACGCCAGCATGCGCAATGCGGTCATCTCGAAACCGGTGCGCGCATCCGGGGCCAGCGCGAGGTCGCGTCGCCCTGCCGTCGCCATCTGGTAATAGAGCTGCACATCCTCGGCTGCGAGGCCGGGCGCAAGCCCAGCCAGCGCGTGGTCGTCGTCAACGCCGTCGGCCGGCTGGTAGCCCGGTACCAGTTGCAGCAGTTGCACCTGGTGCAGCATGCCGGCGAGATCATCCAGCACCCCGGCATAATCCGGCGCGTAGGCGGCAACCCGCGCGCATGCCTCCAGCAGCGCCGATCCATCACCGGCGGCCACGGCTTCGAGCACGGCCAGCACCTGCGCGCGCGCGACGCCGCCCAGCATGGCGCGCACGTCGTCGCCGCGTACTGCGCCGGCGCCGTAGGCAATCGCCTGGTCCAGCAAGGACAAGCCATCGCGCAGCGAACCGTCGGCCGCCTTGGCCAGTTCGGCTATCGCGTCGTCGTCGCACGCCACCTGCTCGGCTTCCAGGATGTGGCGCAGCTGGCCCGAAATCTGTACAGGCAGCAGGCGCTTCAGGTTGAACTTGAGGCAGCGCGAGAGCACGGTGACCGGCAGCTTCTGCGGATCGGTGGTGGCGAGCAGGAATTTCACGTGTGCCGGCGGCTCTTCCAGGGTCTTGAGCAGCGCATTGAACGCGCTCTTGGAGAGCATGTGCACCTCGTCGATCAGGTACACCTTGAAACGCCCCTGCGCCGGCGCGTATTGCGCGTTCTCGATGAGCTCACGCACATCGTCCACGCCAGTGTTGCTGGCCGCGTCGATCTCCAGCAGGTCGACAAACCGGCCCTCGTCCACGGCCCGGCAGATCGCGCACTCGCCACAGGGCTCGGCCGACTGGCCTCGCTCGCAGTTGAGCGACTTGGCGAAGATGCGCGCAATCGTGGTCTTGCCCACGCCGCGCGTGCCGGTGAACAGGTAGGCGTGATGCATGCGGCCGGTATCCAGCGCATTGCTGAGCGCCTGCACCACGTGTTCCTGGCCCACCAGCTCGGCGAATTTGCGCGGCCGCCACTTACGCGCGAGTACTTGATATGACATGCCATACACCTTGGGGCGAATGTCGATTGTGCCAAGTCGACACCGGCAAGTCAGCTATCAGTATCGACCGAGGCAAGGGCACCGCCTGCAAGCAGGCTTACATGCTTGGCTCCGGTGAGGGGGAAAATCTCCCACAGGTGGATGTGGCGAAGGCCTCAACCCCTTATCTCTTGCTTACCTACTACGGTGGAAGCCGATCCAGGATGACCATAGGTTATGTTCGGAACGGATCGAATTTCGCGCCGCATGCAAGCGTGTGACAAGCGAGCTCTGTCTCGCCAGCCCGATCATCACCCCACAGCGGACCATGCGCAATCACCCGCCGGACCGGCAGCGATTCGAACCCTCGCGTTGCCTGCCCCAGCAATGGGATAACGCGACTTCCTGCCTGTCGTTAGCCGTCGCCAAAGGTTCCGACGTGGTCTCGTCCATGCTCGCTTCGGCGCCGATCAATCCATGGCTGACCCACTACCAGCACGACCGCGACAACGTCACACCCGGCGTATTCATCCCGCACGCTCGATCTGCGCCGCCCGGCCCAGCGCCGCGAAATCATCGTCGCTCAGCGTGATGCCGGCGGCACCGGCGTTCTCCTCCAGATGTGCCACCTTGGACGTCCCGGGAATCGGAAGCACCACCGGGCTGCGCTTCAGCAACCAGGCCAGGGCAATCTGGCTCGGCGAGGCGCCATGCTGCCGGGCGATGGCCTGCAGCGGCGAATCGGTGCGCGCCAAGTTACCGCCGGAGAGCGGATACCACGGGATGAAGCCAATGTTGTGGGCGGTGCAATAGTCCAGTACGTCCTCGCGCATGCGACTGCTCACGCTGTAATGGTTCTGCACCGTCGCCACCGGAAACACCTTCGACGCCGCCTGGATTTCTTCCACCGTGACCTCGCTCAGGCCGGCAAAGCGGATCAGGCCCTGGTCGATGAACGACTTGATCGCGCCGAACTGCTCGTCACGTGGGACGCCAGGATCAATGCGGTGCAGTTGCCACAAAGTGATCTGCTCCACACCGAGGTGGCGCAGGCTCATTTTTACCTGCTGCAGCAGGTAGTCCGGGCGACCGACCGGCACCCATTCCGACGGCCCCGGGCGTACCTGCCCGCCCTTGGTGGCAAGGGTGAGCCCGGTATACGGGCGCAGCGCTTCGGCGAGCAGCAACTCGGACACGTCCGGCCCATAGGAATCGGCAGTATCGATGAAGTTGATCCCCAACTCCGGCACCCGCCGCAGCGTGCGCAGCGCCTCGGCGCGGTCCTCCGGCTCGCCCCAGACCCCCGCTCCCGTGACGCGCATGGCGCCATACCCGAGTCGGTGGATGGGCAGCTCGCCACCCAGCAAAAATTCTCCACTGCGTGAAGCATCAGGATTGGACATGTCGGCACCTCCAATCCCCGAGTATAGGCTGCTGCGTCGCAACCGCCGGCCGCCAGGCAAATGCCGCGCCAGCCGCACAAGGTGGGCGCGGTGCGATGAGGCTGATGGAGGGATGTCCCGGCAGGGATCGCCCTCATCTCGTCGGACATGAGTCTAGTGCCGGCGTTCGCCGGTCGGATGCAAGGCCATGGCGCGTTTCTGGGCGTCAGTCGTCCGGCGCCTTGGCCGGGATAAACGGCGATACCGGATCGCTGGCTGGGAAAGTTTCCTCCAGCGCCTCGTCCTGGTTGGCGCTTTCCTTGCGCTTGCGCCGGGCCTTGTCCTCGGCGGCCTCCTTGCCGGCGGCCGGACGGCCACCGCGCGAATGCGGCAGCTCTTTGCGATCATGATTGGGCATGACGCGTGCTCTTGTGGGGTGTCGACAAGCGTGTCGCGCGGCGCGTGAAGGCCGCATGCAGGGCGTGTCCATGCATGCATGTTCCGCCGCCAGGTATATGGAACGACCGGTCAGGGGTGCGCTTCGATCAGCGATGCGGTTGCATATCGCACGGGAATTGCTCGCCCCATCCATGGGGCTCGCCCCTCCGCGCTGCGCGCTACGGGGCCAGCCTGCGGCTGTCCAATTTCGTTCCTGACGAAGTTGTGCTCGCCCCATCCATGGGGCTCGCCCCTCCGCGCTGCGCGCTACGGGGCCAGCCTGCGGCTGTCCAATTTCGTTCCTGACGAAGTTGTGCTTGCCCCATCCATGGGGCTCGCCCCTCCGCGCTGCGCGCTACGGGGCCAGCCTGCGGCTGTCCAATTTCGTTCCTGACGAAGTTGTGCTCGCCCCATCCATGGGGCTCGCCCCTCCGCGCTGCGCGCTACGGGGCCAGCCTGCGGCTGTCCAATTTCGTTCCTGACGAAGTTGTCGAACCGAAGGGTCCGTCCATATCTCTCTCCGCCAGATACGCAAAACGCCCCACGAGGGGCGTTTTGCGTATCTGGCGGAGAGAGAGGGATTCGAACCCTCGATAAGGCTATAAACCCTATACTCCCTTAGCAGGGGAGCCCCTTCAGCCACTCGGGCATCTCTCCGGACGGCGTCTGCACACAGGCAGAGCCGGCAAGCATACTGATCGGGCTGGCCCAGGTAAAGGTCGGGCCCTCACCCCTCTGGCGGCGTCGCGGGGGCCCGAGGAGGAGTCGAGTCGGCCGTCGGTGCCGGCGTGCCTTCCTGCTCGGCGCGGATGCGCTGGTAGATTTCCTCGCGATGGACCGCCACGTTCTTGGGCGCGTTGATACCAAGGCGGACCTGGTTGCCCTTCACGCCCAGAACCGTGACCGTGACTTCGTCGCCGATCATCAAAGTCTCGCTCACCCTGCGTGTCAGTATCAACATGTCCGTCACTCCCTAGCTTGATTGCGGGTCCACTCATCGACTGGGACACCAGCACCTGCTGCTCGTTCCCCGCGCCAACGCCGCGATACGCAAGACATCCGCAGCGTCAAGGCTGCTGGGCCAATACCAGACTGGCGCCGGACGCACCACCTGGCTGCGACATTGCCCGGATAATACCGACTCGCCGGGAGCGCGGCGATGCCCGCGCCGACCGTCAGTCGGTATTGGTACACAAAAGCTGGGACGCCACTCAGCCTGGCGCCCAGAAGCGTGGGCGATAGAAACGTTCGAGGCGAAAAGCCCTGTGCGCGAGGACCGCGCAGAGGGCTTTGCAGTCACCCGGACGGCTTCTACCGTCCCCGCTCCTAGCGTCCCTGGTCCGCAACCCAGGCCGGAATGGACGCCAAGGCCTTGCCCAGCGCCGGCCCGTCCACCCCGCCGCCCTGGGCCAAGTCACGGCGACCGCCGCCCTTGCCGCCGATTTGGGCGGCCACATGTGCCACCACGTCGCCAGCCTTCACCCGCTCGAGCGCGGCACCGTGCACGCCAGCCACCAAGGCCACGCGGCCTTCGCTGGCGCCGGCCAGGATCACCACGCAATCCCCCAGTTCCTGCTTGAGTTGATCCACGATGTCGCGCAAGGCCTTCGCGTCCAGGCCTTCGCGACGTGCCGCGACTACCTTGAGGCCGCCAACATCATCGGCCTGCCGCGCCAGTTCGGCGCCAAGCGTATCAGCGGCTTTGCCGCGCAGCGATTCGAGCTCGCGCTCGAGCTTCTTTTGCCGCTCGAGCAGGTGATTCAGCCGCTCCACGACATCTTCGGCGCTGCTTGACAACAGCCGCGAGACCTCGGCCAGGCGGTGCTCCTCGGCGGCGACGCGGGCCAGTGCACCGTCTCCGGTCACGGCCTCGATCCGACGCACCCCGGCGGCCACGCCCGCCTCGCTGACGATCTTGAACAAGCCAATGTCTCCGGTGTGCTGCACGTGGGTGCCGCCGCACAACTCGGTGGAGAAGGCGCCCATGCTCAGCACGCGCACGACATCGCCATATTTTTCGCCAAACAAGGCCATCGCCCCGGAGCCGATTGCCTCGTCATACGGCATCTGCCTGATCACTGCCGCTTCATTGCGACGAATCTCGCCGTTCACCAGCGCCTCGACTGCCGCCAGCTCCGCCGCGCTCACCGGCTTGAAGTGCGAGAAATCGAAACGCAATCGATCGGGCGCCACCAGCGAGCCCTTCTGGGTGACGTGGGTACCCAGGAGCGCGCGCAGCGCGGCGTGCAGCAAATGGGTTGCCGAGTGGTTGAGCACGATGGCCTGGCGGCGCTCGACGTCCACTTGCGCATCCAGGACGTCGCCCACGCGCAGCGCCTGCTCGCCATGCCAGGTCCCGGCATGGCTGGCAAACACGCCGCCCAGCTTCAGGGTGTCATCGACCTCGAAGCGACCAGAGGGATTGCGCAGCTCGCCAGTGTCGCCGACTTGGCCGCCGGATTCGGCATAGAACGGGGTTCGGTCGAGGATCAGCAGCGCCGCCTCGCCATCGGCCAGCTCGGCCAGTTGGCGGCCGTCGCGCACGATGCCGAGCACCTTGGAGGCGGCACTTTGCAAAGCCTCGTAGCCAAGGAAGACGGTCGGCGGCAACTGGCTGGCCAGCTCGGCCGGCATCTGGCTCTTGGCCGTGAAGCGGCCGGCAGCGCGCGCGCGGGCACGCTGCTCACCCATGGCGCGCTCGAAGCCGGGCATGTCCACCGCCAATCCCCGCTCACGCGCTATGTCGGCGGTGAGATCCACCGGAAAACCGTAGGTGTCGTACAAACGGAACGCGTCGGCACCAGCAATCGTCTTGCTGGCTTGTCGGGCAATCTCGTCGAAGACCCGCATCCCATGCTCCAGGGTCTCGCCAAAGCGCACTTCCTCGGCGCGCAAGGCCTCCTCGACCAACACCTGCTTGGCCGCGAGTTCCGGGTACGCCGCACCCATCTCCGCAATCAACGGTGCCACCATCTTCCAGAAGAAATCACCGCGCACGCCAAGCATCCAGCCATGGCGCAGAGCGCGGCGGATGATCCGCCGCAGCACGTAGCCGCGGCCTTCGTTCGACGGCAGCACGCCATCGACGATGAGGAAGGCGCAGGCGCGGATATGGTCGGCGATCACGCGCAGCGACTTGTTGCCCAGGTCGGCTGTGCCGGTGAGCTCGGCAGCAGCGCGGATCAAGCGCACGAAGAGGTCGATCTCGTAATTGGAGTGCACGTGCTGCAGCACTGCGGCAATACGCTCCAGGCCCATGCCGGTATCCACGCAGGGCGCCGGCAGCGGGCTCAACGTGCCGTCCGGCGCGCGGTCGAACTGCATGAACACGAGGTTCCAGATCTCGATGTAGCGGTCGCCCTCGGCTTCGGCCGAGCCGGGCGGCCCGCCTGCCACTTCCGGGCCGTGGTCGAAGAAGATCTCGCTGCACGGCCCACACGGCCCGGTATCGGCCATTTGCCAGAAGTTGTCCGAAGCGTAGGGCGCGCCCTTGTTGTCGCCAATGCGTACGATGCGTTCGGCCGGCACGCCAATCTGCTCGTGCCAGATGGCGTAGGCCTCATCGTCGTCGTGGTAGACGGTGACCCACAGCTTGTCGGCCGGCAGACCGAATCGCGTCGTCAGCAGTTCCCAGGCATAGGCAATCGCTTCGCGTTTGAAGTAATCGCCAAACGACCAATTGCCAAGCATCTCGAAAAATGTGTGATGCCGCGCCGTGTAGCCGACCGCGTCGAGATCGTTGTGCTTGCCGCCGGCGCGCAGGCAGCGTTGGACGTCCGCGGCGCGCGCATAACCAGGCTTCTCGCTGCCCAGGAACACGTTCTTGAACTGCACCATGCCGGAATTGGTGAACAGCAACGTCGGGTCGTTTGCCGGCACCAGCGAACTCGAGGGCACGATGGTGTGGCCCTTGGCGCGGAAAAAATCGAGGAAGGCGGCGCGAATCTCGGAAGTCTTCATGCAGGTCTATGGCGATGACAGGT
This sequence comes from Rhodanobacter sp. FW510-R10, assembly GCF_058781105.1. Taxonomy (NCBI): domain Bacteria; kingdom Pseudomonadati; phylum Pseudomonadota; class Gammaproteobacteria; order Lysobacterales; family Rhodanobacteraceae; genus Rhodanobacter; species Rhodanobacter sp. FW510-R10. Next base: position 3,320,984 of record NZ_JBYSWL010000001.1, read on the forward strand.
GGCCAAGGCCGCAAGAAGCCCGGCGCGATCAGTTCTCTGGATCGGCGCTTGGGCCCATGTCGGCTTGGGTGGCAGCACGTACTGTGGCGGCGGCAAAGCCTCGACGCAAGAGGAACTGCGCACGGCGCACACGTGCGGCGCGGTCGCCGGCACCACCGGCACCGTAACGGCGGCGCAACTGCAGGGCTGCACAGGCATCCCAATCGACCTCGGCGGCATCCAGCAGCTCGCGGATGCGCGCGTCCGCAAAACCATGGCTCTTCAACTCGGCGTGCAGGCGCAGCGGGCCGTAACCCTGGGCAATCCGGCTACGCAGCAGCATCTCGGCAAAGCGCTGGTCGTCCTGGTAGTGCTCGGTCTCAAGCCGCGTCAGCACCGCCGTCACATCGGCCTCCGCATAGCCCAGTTGGGTGAGGCGGCCACGCAACTCCCGGCTGGAATATTCCCGTCGCCCCAGCATGCGCACGGCACGGTCGTAAGCACCGGTGGGCGCGGGCGATGCGTCGCACGACATACCGCGCCGGCCGGATTTCATTTTTTCACCCGCCTCACGCGTACGGCATCCGCGTTCAAGCCTCTTCGGCGGCCTTTTCCGTCGCGGCGGCGGCGGGCTCACCTACCGACACCAAGAGACGCTTGCGCAGTTCCAGGTCGATTTCGTTGGCAATCTCGGGATGTTCGCGCAGGAATTGGCGGACGTTGTCCTTGCCCTGGCCGATGCGCTCGCCGTTGTAGCTGTACCAGGCGCCGGACTTGTCGATCAGGTTTTCCGCCACGCCGAGATCGATGATCTCGCCCTCGCGCGAGGTGCCCTCGCCATACAGGATCTCGAACTCGCACTTGCGGAACGGCGGCGCCACTTTGTTCTTGACCACCTTGACCCGGGTTTCCGAGCCAATGACCTCCTCACCACGTTTCACCGCACCGATGCGGCGGATGTCCAGGCGCACAGAGGCATAAAACTTCAATGCATTGCCGCCGGTGGTGGTTTCCGGGTTGCCAAACATGACGCCAATCTTCATGCGGATCTGGTTGATGAAGATCACCAGCGTCCCGGCTTTCTTGATGTTGGCGGTGAGCTTGCGCAAGGCCTGGCTCATCAGCCGCGCGTGCAGGCCGACGTGGGAATCGCCCATCTCGCCCTCGATTTCCGCCTTGGGCGTCAGCGCAGCGACCGAATCGACCACCACCATGTCGACGGCACCGGAGCGCACCAGCATGTCCACGATCTCCAGCGCCTGCTCGCCGGTATCGGGCTGGGAGACCAGCAGGTCGTCGACCTGCACCCCCAGCTTCTCGGCGTAGCTCGGGTCGAGCGCGTGCTCGGCATCGATGAAGGCGGCCGTGCCGCCGGCCCGCTGGCAGGCGGCGATGACCTGGAGCGTCATGGTGGTCTTGCCGGATGATTCGGGGCCGTAAATCTCCACCACGCGGCCACGCGGCAGGCCACCAATGCCAAGTGCGATATCCAGGCCGAGCGAACCGGTGGAAATCACGTCCACCGGCTCATGGGCATGGTCGCCCATGCGCATGATCGCGCCCTTGCCGAATTGCTTTTCGATCTGGCTGAGCGCCGAAGTGAGCGCCTTGCGCTTGTTGTCATCCATCGTCTTGGTTCCAGTTGGGGCATCCCGGTCGAGGTGCCGGCAGCGGCATGATCCGCCGGCACGGTCTCAGGGGCTGCGATTGGCCGCCGGTGCTCGATGCAGTATCCCACATTGCGCCACCGGCCCAGGCGAGACGCGGCGAACTACGCCGTCAGGCAATGACGCAAGCCGCTGAGCGCCGCAGCCACGGTCTGGCGCCGGACCGCGTCGCGATCGCCGGTGAAGTGGAAGCACTGTGCAGCGGCCTCGGCGCCACGTCGCTGCCAGCCAATCCACACTGTGCCAACCGGCTTGTCCGGCGTCCCGCCATCCGGGCCGGCAATGCCGGTCACCGCCACGGCCACGTCTGCCGTGGAGCGGGCCAGCGCGCCGGCCAGCATTTCCCGCGCGGTCTGGGCGCTGACCGCGCCAAGCCGCTCCAGCGTCGCCGACGAGACGTCAAGCAGATGGCGTTTGGCCTCGTTGCTGTAGGTCACCAGGCCGGCATCAAACCAGGCCGAGCTGCCCGGGAGGTCGGTCGCGAGTTTTGCGATCCAGCCGCCCGTGCAGGATTCCGCCGTCACCAGCCGCAGCCCACGGCGCCCCATGACCTCGGCCAGCCCACGGACCAGGTCCAGCAGGTCCGCCTGACACGGATCGGAGTGCAATGCCATACGGAGTCCTCGTGCTCTGATCGGCGCCGGCGCCATCGGGCTGACGTAGTGTAGACCGCCACTCGGGGACCGCGCCTGGCGTGCCGATCCCCTACGCCTGGCCAGGGCCTCGACCCCTTGCGGCTCCTGGGCGAACCGCCACCATGCCTTGCATCCGGCGCGTCGATCCGGCACATCCCGCAGGCAACGACGAGGCTGCACATGCGCACGCTACGCGGCAAGGCGATTGTCCTGGGCGGACTGCTGCCGCTGGTCTTGGCCGCCGGGCTGTGGCTCAGTGGCTGGCTTGTCTTGTGGCTGCTAGGGCTGCGCAGGCCACTCCAGCTCGACACTTACCTCGCTTATGCGCTGGCGCTGGACCTGGATGCCGTCCGCCCGTACGCCACGAGGATCCACCTTGCCGGCTGGGCCGGTTTCGGCCTGCCGCTTGCGGTGTGGCTGATCGCTGTCACCGCCACGCTCTGGCCGCGGAAGCGCGCATTCCACGGCAATGCCCGCTTTGCCAGGCGCGGCGACATGGCACGCGCCGGCCTGCTGGAAGCTTGCCCCGAAGGCATCCTCGTCGGCCGCTACCATGGCGATTATCTCTACCTCGGCGGCACCCGGCACGTCATCCTGACTGCCCCGACGCGCAGTGGCAAGACCAGCTCGGTTGCCATCCCGGTGTTGCTGACCTACCAGCATTCGGTGGTCTGCCTCGACCTCAAGGGCGAGCTCTACCAGACGACCAGCGGCTATCGCGCCGCGACCGGGCAGGCGGTCTACCGCTTTGCGCCCTACGCCGAGGACGGGTGCACCCACCGCTTCAATCCGCTCACGGCCATTTCCGCCGACCCGCAGTTGCGTATATCCGAACTGCAGACGCTGGCGACCATCCTGTATCCCGACGAGGCCGGCAAGGACCCTTTCTGGAGCTTGCAGTCGCGCGCCGCATTCGTCGCGTTCGCCGCCTGGCTGTTCGAGGCCTGGGAGGCCGGGGCCCCGGCGGCTGCCGGCACCAACCTGGACAGCTTGAGCGGCCGCCCGGCGTTTCCCAGCCTGGAGCGCATCCACCGCTTTTCCACTGGCGACGGCGGCGAGTTGAAGGCCTTCCTGCAGCAGCGGCGCGGGGCGCCCTTCGCCAGCGCCGCCACGCGCGCCGCGCTTGCCAGCCTGGCCAACATGGCGGAGCAGACCTTGTCCTCGGTCCTCGCCAGCACCCAGGCGCCGCTGCAACAATTCCTGAGCCCGACCCTGGCCGCTGCCACGAATGCCACCGACTTCGACCTGCAACAGTTGCGGCGCCGCCCCAGCACCGTCTACGTGGTGATCCCGCCGCATCGCCTTGGCGAGGCGCGCAAGCTGCTCAACCTGTTCTTCTCGATGGTGCTCGGCCAGAACCTCCGGCAGACGCCGCAGGCGGACCCGTCGAGCCGCTACCAGCTGCTGCTGTTGCTGGATGAGTTCACCGCCATGGGCCGGGTCGAGGTACTGTCCGCGCGCATCGCGCTCACTGCCGGTTATGGCATACGCGACCTGTCGATCATCCAAAGCCTGTCGCAGCTCGATGCCACCTATGGGGCCGACGAGGCGCGCAGCTTCATCACCAACCACGCTGCAAGCGTGGTCTTCACCCCGCGCGAGCAACACGACGCCGAGGCCTACTCGACGGCGCTCGGCGACACCACGGTCAAGCGGCGCAACCGCAGCACCGGCAAGGGCGGCACCAACTGGACCCACGCCGAAGAACGCCGGGCCCTGTTGCTGCCGCAGGAGCTGAAGGAACTGCCTGAGGATGAAGAGATCATTTTCCTCGAAGGCTGCCGCCCGATCCGCTGTCGCAAGAACTGGTACTTCAAGGATCGGCGGCTGCGGCGCCGCATCATGCCACCGGCAGCGCTCCCACCATCGCCACCCACCGGCCACGGCTTGCTCACGGCCCCTCGTCGGCCTTGAATCCATGGCAGTGAATGGCTGACGCGGCGACCGAAGCAGGTACCATGGCAGAGGATCACCCCGACAGAACCTCGCACAGCGGTCCGCGCTCAATTCCGCATTCCTGCCCGTCCCGTCACGCAATGGCCATGCGCATGAACCTGATCAGCAAAATCCCCGGCGGCCGGCAACTGGCTGGACTGTTTGGGCTGGCGCCGGAGGAGACCACCAGGCATTTCCGGCAATTCCTGTTCGACCTGCTGCCGCCACACTCGGTGGGCGCGGAGGTCGGGGTGCTCTCCGGCGATTTCTCGAAACAAATCCTGGACTCGATCTCGCCCAAACAATTGCACTTGATCGACCCTTGGGAACACCAAACCTCCAGCGAATACAAGGATGCGTGGTACGGCGGCGCCGCCACGCGCGGTCAGGCGGAGATGGACGAACGCTACGGCGACGTGCTGACGCGCTTCAAGCGGAAGATCCGCAGCGGCCAGGTCCAGGTCCATCGCGGCTATTCAGCCGATGTCCTCGATGAGTTCCCCGACCATTTTTTCGACTGGGTGTACATCGACGGCAACCATCTCTACGAATACGTGAAGAAGGATCTGGAGCTGTCCCTGCGCAAGGTGAAGCTGGGCGGCTACATCACCGGGGATGGCTACACCGAGGGCGGCTGGTGGGCAGACGGGGTCAAGAAGGCGGTGGATGAATTCGCGGGCAGCCCGGCGGTGCAATTGATCGAGCGGCGCAACGGCCAGTTCGTCTTCCTGAACAAGGGCAGCGCCGCGGCCCGGGGGGCCGCTTGACCACGGGATCGGCGCCCGCGGCCGTTCGCCAGGCGACTGCAACCAGGCCTGCCGGCCCGACGGCCGACGGTTAGACTGGGATGCTCGACCAGGTCAAGGGTGGATCGCCCGGGCCTGCATCCACCATCCGGAACCAGCGAGTAGCGTTCTGTGCAGCAACCGCCAGCAAAGGGAAACACGGCCGCCGAACACACCCCGTTCATGCGCCAATACCTGGCGGCCAAGGCGGAACATCCGGATATCCTGCTGTTCTTCCGCATGGGCGACTTCTACGAGTTGTTCTATGACGATGCGCGCAAGGCCGCGCAGTTGCTCGACATCACCCTGACCCAGCGCGGGCAATCGGCCGGCGCACCGATCCCGATGGCCGGCGTGCCGTACCACGCGGTGGAGACTTACCTGGCGCGGCTGGTGCGTCTGGGCGAATCGGTCGCGATCTGCGAGCAGATGGGCGACCCGGCACTGGCCAAGGGTATCGTCGAGCGCAAAGTGGTGCGCATCATCACGCCGGGCACGGTCACCGACGCGGCCCTGCTGGATGCGCGGCGCGACAACCTGCTGCTGGCCATCGCCGCCGGTCCCGCCGGCAGCTACGGCCTGGCCTGGGCCGACCTGTCCGCGGGACGCTTCCTGCTCAGTACCGTCGCCGACGCCGAAGCCCTGGCCGCCGAGCTCGCGCGCCTGCAGCCAGTGGAAACCCTGGTCGGCGAGGATGTCGCCTGGCCGCGCCTGGTGACCGGCCTGCCCGGCCTGCGCAAGCGCCCGCCCTGGCATTTCGACAGCGACGCTGCAAGCCGCGAGTTGAACCGCTTCTTCGGCACGCGGGACCTCGGCGGCTTCGGCGTCGAGCACATGCCAACCGCGATCGCCGCGGCCGGCTGCCTGCTTGGCTATCTGCAGGAGACGCAGAAGAGCGCGTTGCCGCACCTCACCAGCATGGGCGTGGAGAGCGCGGGCGAGACCATTGCCATGGACGCGACGACCCGTCGCCATCTGGAGATCGACAGCAATCCGGCGGGGCGCAGCGAGCACACGCTGCTCGGCGTGCTCGACACCAGCGTCACGCCCATGGGCGCGCGGCTGCTGCGGCGCTGGCTGGGGCGCCCACTGCGCTCGCGCAGCGTCCTGCGTCAACGCCACCAGGCCATCGGCATGCTGCTCGACGCGCACGCCCATACCGGCCTGCGCGAGATCCTGCGCGGCATCGGCGACCTGGAGCGCATCCTGGCCCGCGTCGCGCTGCGCTCCGCGCGGCCGCGGGATTTGTCCACGCTGCGCGACGGCCTCGTGATTGCCCGCGCGCTCGTCCTCGATTGCGAGCATCGGGAAGCGGCCATCCTGGACCGCACGCTGCGGGAAGCGGCGCCGCTGCTGGACTCGCTCGTGGCGCACCTCGGTGACCACCGGGAGACCATTGCGTTGCTCGCCTCCGCCCTGGTTCCCCAGCCACCGGTTTTGCTGCGCGCCGGCGGCGTCATTGCCGATGGGTACGATGGCGAACTCGACGAACTGCGCAATCTCGCCACGCACGCGGACCAGTTCCTGGTCGAGCTGGAGGCACGTGAGAAGGCCGCGACCGGCATCACCACGTTGAAACTCGGCTTCAACCGCGTGCACGGCTATTACATCGAAATCAGCAAGGCCCAGGCCGCGCAGGCGCCGGTGCACTACACCCGGCGGCAGACCACCAAGAACGCCGAGCGCTACATCACCGAGGAGCTCAAGACATTCGAGGACAAGGTGCTGTCCGCGAAGGAGCGCGCGCTGATGCGCGAGCAGGTGCTCTACGAGGGCCTGCTCGACACGCTCACCGACAGCCTGGAGCCGCTCAAGGCTGCGGCCAGTGCGTTCGCCGAACTCGACGTGCTCGCCACCCTGGCCGAACGCGCCGAGGCCCTTGACTGGAACGCTCCCGAACTCAGTGACGAGCCCGGCATCGACATCCAGCGCGGCCGGCATCCCGTGGTGGAAAAAGTCCGCGACGAACCGTTCGAGCCCAACGACCTGCGGCTGGGCGAGGATCGCAGCATGCTGGTGATCACCGGCCCGAACATGGGCGGCAAGTCCACCTACATGCGCCAGAACGCGCTGATCGTGCTGCTGGCCCACGTCGGCAGCTACGTGCCGGCAAGCCGCGCGGTGATCGGCCCGATCGACCGCATCTTCACCCGCATTGGCGCCGGCGACGACTTGGCGCGCGGGCAATCCACGTTCATGGTGGAGATGAGTGAGACGGCGAACATCCTGCACAACGCCACCGCGCAAAGCCTGGTGCTGATGGACGAGATCGGCCGCGGCACCAGCACCTACGACGGCCTGGCGCTGGCCCGTGCCGTGGCCGTGCACCTGGCCGAGCACAATCATGCCTACACCTTGTTCGCCACGCATTACTTCGAACTGACCGAGCTGGCCAACGAGCACACCGCGATCGCCAACGTGCACTTGGATGCGATCGAATACGCCGAGCAACTCGTGTTCATGCATGCGGTGAAGGCTGGGCCGGCAGACCGTAGCTACGGCTTGCAGGTGGCGGCCTTGGCCGGACTGCCACGCGCGGTCATCACCGAGGCCAGGCGTACCCTGGACGACCTCGAGCGCAGCATGCGCACGCAGCCGTCAAGCCATGCCGCCAAGCAGGCGGACACGGCGCAGCTGGCGCTGTTTTCATCCGCGGTCCCATCCGCAGTGGAACGCGAGCTGGAGCGCATCGACCCCGAGGCATTGTCCCCGCGCGCGGCGCTGGAAGTCCTGTTCAAGCTCAAGCAACTACGCTGAAGCTCCGCTCGCCGCGATTCAACCGCCGTGCTTGAGCCGCCGCAGCAGGCGGCGGTCGGCCTTGCCCGGGCGGCGCTCCGGCCCGCTCGCGCCTTGCAGCCGGATCGCCTCGCGCTCCAACTCACGCGCCGCGCGACTTTCCAGCGTTTCGCGATAAAGCTCCTGGGCGATGCTGGCCGCCCCGCGCTTGGCTGAGACTTGCAGCACTTCCACTTCCAGGCGCTCGTGACCGCGCAACAAGCGCAAGCGGTCCCCAGGCTTGACCGTCCGCGCGGGCTTGCAGGCACTGCCGTTGACTTCCACCTTGCCGCCGACGATCGCCTCGTGGCTCAGGCGCCGGGTCTTGAAGAACCGCGCAGCCCACAACCACACGTCAACCCGCAGCTCGCCTTCAGCCATGAAGTTCCGGCGACTCGACCGCGCCGCCCCGGTCCGCGGCGAAGTCCGGCGCGCGCGTCGGCGCGCTCAGCCGTCCGGCCGTGACCAGGCGTGCAATGCGTCCGAAGACGTCGCCGCGGCCAAACGGCTTCTTCATGAAATCATCCGCCCCGAAGCGCTGCACGTAGAACTGCTCGGTGGCCTGTGGATTGCCGCTGATCATGATGACGGGGATGTCCCGCGTACGCGCCTCGTGGCGCAGTGCGCGCAAGACCGCACAGCCGTTGAGGCCCGGCATGACCACGTCCAGGAAGATGAGGTCGGGGACACGTTGGCGGGCAAGCTCCAGCCCCGCTTCACCGCCGTCGGCATTGAACACGACGTGCCCGTCTTGGATCAACATCTTGCCCAGTACGGCACGCGTGGTCGCCGAGTCATCCACCACCAGCACTTGCAAACCACGTGGCGTACCCGCACGCGGCCAATATCGCCGCTCCCATGGGCGCGCGCTTCCGAAGATGCGTCTCATCAGGCTGGGCTGCGCCATGGCATACTCCGAACGCCAAGCCCGTAGTCTCGTCACTTGCCCGCGTGCGTGCAAGGCCCGCCACGCCAGCGGACCCTGGCAGCGGCCAACCATCCGCATAATGGTGTGATCCACAGCGCGACCCGGGCAAGCCATGAGCGGCAGCGTCCACCAAGTACACGGCATGGCCGGCCACTGCGAGCCCGCGCATTGGCCGCCACTCACCCACGCGGAAGTGGCAGGCCTGCTGGCCGCCTACCCGGGTATCCACGGCCCGCTGGAAATCGTCTGGCACAGCCCACGCCCCTTGTCGGCGGCTTGCCTGGTACGGGGCGCCGACACCACGGTTTTTGTCAAACGCCACCACATCGGGGTGCGCAGCGTGGTGACGCTGGGCGAGGAACACCGCTTCATGGACCATCTGCGCGACCGCGGCATCCCCATCCCACGCGTGCTGGCCGCCGGCAATGGCTGCCGCGCGACGCGCAGCGGTGACTGGGTCTACGAGGTCCATGCCCGTGCCGCCGGCGATGACGCCTATCGCGACAGCGTTTCCTGGGCCGCGCCGAACAGCGCTGCGCATGCGCGAACCGCGGGCGAAATGCTCGCTCGGCTCGGCGTGGCAGCAGCCAGTTACGGCGCCGCGCAGCGCGGCACACACCTGCTCGTCGCCCGTGCCGAACTGCTGGGTGCCGCCGATCCCATCGTGGCGCTCGAGGCGCAGTTGCCCGCTCGTCCAGCCTTGGCCGCCTACCTCTCCCGGCGTGACTGGAAGGCGGAGCTGGCGGCGACGCTGGCGCCATGGCATGGCACGCTCCGCGAGCGCCTGCAGCGACAGCCGGCGCAGTGGACCCACGGTGACTGGCACGTCTCCAACCTGTGCTGGAGCAGCGTCGATGAGACGGCTCGCATTACGGCCGTACTCGACCTTGGACTGGCCGCCGAGACCTTCGCGCTGTTCGACCTCGCCACCGCGATTGAACGCAACGCGATTGCCTGGCTCGCGCTCGGCCGCGGGCGCGACGCTGCCCGCGTCGGCATCGCCTTGGCCCTGGTCGAGGGCTATCGCCACGTGCTGCCCCTGGATGCCACGGACGTCCATTTGCTGGCCGACCTGCTGCCCCTGGTGCATCTGGACTTTGCCTTGTCGGAAGTCGAATACCTGCTCGCGACCGGCCATCCCCCGGCGGCGGCCGATGTCGCCTACGACACGTTCCTGCGCGGCCACGCCGCCTGGTTCGCGACGCCGGCAGGACAATCGCTGCTGGCGGCGATCCACGGCGTCGCCTGACCCCGCAGCTTTGCAGGTGAGGGTCATCCATGCTTCAATGCAGGGATTGAAGCGGGGGTGCCCGGTGTGGCCGGGCTGAGAGAGACCCTTGGAACCTGATCCGGTTTGTACCGGCGTAGGGAGCTTGCAGATCCAGCACCCCCATTCGGGCGTGCGGGTCGCCGTCGCTTCGTCCACAGCCTTTGAGGACGATGCCGATGAGATTCCCACGCCAGGCCCTGGTCCCCGCACTCCTGTTCGCCCTTGTCGCGGGCGGCAGCGTGAGCGCGCACGTCATCACGGTCGCAGGACAGCCCGCGGAGGCGTCCAGCGCACCGCAGGCGACCGAACTGGGTACGGTCGAGGTGAGCGCCCGCGGCGACAAGGGCTATCACGCCGACGCCTCGCAAATGGATACCTTTGGCAGCTTCGGCCAGGCACCGCTGCAGGACACACCCGCGGCAGTCACCGTCATCACCCGCGCACAGATTGACGACCGCCAGCCGCGCACGCTGAGCGAGTTGGCGCGCAGCGACGCCGCGCTCGGCGACAACTACGCGCCGGTTGGCTATTACCAGGACATCGCCATCCGCGGCTTCCCTCTGGATCTCGCCACCGGCTACCGGCTCAACGACATGAGCCTCACCGGCGAGCAGTCAATCGCGCTGGAGGACAAGCAGCGAGTCGAGATCCTGAAGGGTCTGGGCGGCCTGGAGGCCGGCGTGATCGCCCCGGGTGGCCTGGTCAACTACGTCTCCAAACGGCCGGCCGAGGTGCGCACCGCCACGCTCGGCACCGATTCCCACGGCTCGCGTTACGTCGCGGTCGACCTCGGTGGCTGGCTTTCGCCCGACTTTGGCGTGCGCGTGAACGCGGCGCACGAGGACATGCACTCCTACGTCCGGCACGCCGATGGCAGGCGCAGCTTCTTCTCGCTGGCTGCCGACTGGAAGCTTGGCGCGGCAACCACGATCAAGCTCGATACCGACTACCAGACCAGCGGCCAGCGTTCGGTTTCCGGTTACCAGTTGCTTGGCGGCACCACCATCCCGCCGCACCCCAGTCGCACGCGCATGCTCGGCTTCGAACCGTGGCAGCGGCCCGTGGGCATCGACGCCAGCAATACCACGCTGCGCGTGGACCATCGCCTGGGCGCGGACTGGAACATGCAGTTCGCGGCCAGCCACAGCCATAGCGTGATCGATGACAACGTCGCCTTTGCCTACGGCTGCTTCTATTCACCAGCCTGCGCCGACGGCTCGCCGGGTTACTTCTTCGCGCCAAATGGCGACTACGACGTCTACGATTTCCGTAGTCCCGACGACAACCGCCGAAACGACGAAGTTCGCGCGGTGCTGCATGGCAGCGTTCACACTGGCAGCCTCGGCCATGAGCTCACCGCGGGCGCGAGCGCGTTTCATCGGCAGCTCGACCAGCGCGCCTACGTCTACGATTACGTCGGTACCGCCAACATCGATGACGTCGCCCCCCCCTATTTCGCCCCGTCGCCAAACGAGCCCGGGCCGTCGATGCGCACCCTGAGCAGTTGGCAACGCGCGGTCTTCGTGCTCGACCGCATGCACCTGGCTCCGCAATGGCAGGTCCTTGCCGGCGGCCGTCTGGTACGCCTGCACGAGCTTGCCTATGACGTCACCAGCGGCCTCGGTGTACGCGATACCCGCCTGTCCAAGGCCATGCCGCAGGCTGCCGTGATGTGGGAGCCGACCGCGGTGCTGACTGCCTACGTCAGCTACAGCGAGAGTCTGGCCCTGGGCCAGGCGGCGCCGTACTGGACGTCCAATGGTGGCACCACCCTGGCGCCGCTGCTGTCCCGCCAGACCGAGGCTGGCCTGAAATACGCCTGGAGTCCGGCGTTCGGCGTGCAAGCAGCCCTATACCGGATCCGTCAGCCCTACCAGTTTGCCCAGCCGGATCACTCGGCAGCCGGCTTCAGTTTCGTCCAACAGGGCGAAGAGGTGCACAGTGGCCTGGAACTCAACGCGGCCGGACAGGTGAGTGAACGCCTGCGCCTCACCGCCAGCCTGAACCTGATCCGGGCCCGGGCCCAGGACACGGGCACGCCCGGCTACGAGGGCCACCAGGTCGTCAACGTGCCCAAGCTGCGCGGCGTGGTGTATGCGGACTATCGCCTCCCGCTCACCGCGGACCTGCACCTCCTGGCCGGCTGGCGCCATGCCGCCAGCAACCCGGCCACGCCAGACGGGGCCACACGCGCGCCGGCCTCCGACGTGTTCGACGCGGGCCTGCGCTACGCAAGCCGCTGGCAAGGACACGAACTGACCTGGCGCTTGAACGTGGACAACGTCTTCGACCACTTCTACTGGCGCGACACCGGCAGTGCCGGCGGCGACCATTACCTGTTCCCCGGTGCGCCGCGCCTGGCACGGCTGTCGTTGACGATGGATTTCTGAGATGCCCTGGCTGGAAACCTTGGCGGCACTGACCAGCGTCTGGGCGGTGTGGCTGACCACGCAGCGGCACCCGTGGTGTTGGCCCGTGGGCCTGACTTCGGTGGCGTTGTATGCCTGGGTGTTCATCGACGCGCGGCTGTATTCGGACATGCTGCTGCAATGCGTGTTCGCGCTTGCCATCATCTATGGCTGGAATCGCTGGCTGCAGCACCTGGGCGACGATGGCCGCGTGCGCGTCGCCGCCTTGCCGCCGCGTTTGGCGATGCTGCATATCGCGCTGGGCATGATTGGCGCGCTGGCACTCGGCTGGTTCATGCACCGGCACACCGATGCGGCGCTACCGTGGCTGGATGCGGCGCTGGCCGCGTTCAGCCTGGTCGCCCAGTGGTGGCAGGTCAAACGCCATGTGGCCAGCTGGTGGCTGTGGATAGCGGTGGACGTGTTGTACATCGGCGAGTACGTCTACAAACACCTGCTCATCACTGCGGTGCTCTATGCGGGCTTCGTCCTGCTCGCGGTCGCCGGCTTGCGCAACTGGCAGGCAGCCGCGCGGCGCGCGGAGCGGGCAGTGGCCGGACGGGCGTGACTGCAGACAAGCTGCGGCAGCATGCCGCCCGCTCCGCACCGCTTCCGTCATCTCCCACGTCCACTGTTTGTATGCGACGGATGACCGCGTATATTCACCGCTGGCGGTCGCGTACCCGACCACACAGGGGATGACAATGACGGCGTGCTTACATTGGGTGGCTGGCACAGCATGCGGTCTGCTTGTCGGCATCGGTGCGGCGCAAGCTGCCACCACCGCCGAAATCCTGCCCGAATCCCGCGCCATGCTGCAGCACGCGATCAGCCTGCATACGGTGGCTGGCCAGGGTCAGGTGCCGGCATTCGCCGCCTATCTGGCGGACAAGCTCAAGGCTGGCGGCTTTGCCGCAGCGGACGTCGAAATCATCCCGGTCGGCGAGACTGCGGCGCTGGTGGCACGCTACCGCGGCACCGGCAAAGGCAAGCCCATCGTGCTCAACGGACACATGGACGTCGTGGCTGCCAATCCCAAGGACTGGCAGCGCGACCCGTTCACCCTGATGGAGGAAAACGGCTATTTCTACGGTCGCGGCACGGCCGACATGAAGGCCGGCGTGGTGGAGCTGGTGCAGACCCTGATCCGCCTCAAGCGCGAAGGCTTCACGCCCGGCCGCGACCTGATCCTGGCCTTGTCGGGCGACGAAGAGACTGCCATGGCCTCGACGCGCGAGCTGGCCAAGCGCTACCACGACGCTGTATTCATGCTCAACGCCGACGGGGGCGGCGGCATCATCGACCCGAGCACCGGGCAGGCCAGCTTGTTCGAGCTGCAGGCGGCCGAGAAGACGTACGCCGACTTCCGCATCAGCTTCAGCTCGCCCGGTGGACACTCCAGCGAACCGAGTCCGGACAACGCGATCTACCGGCTGGCGCAGGTCATCGGGCGCCTTGCCCAGTACCAGTTTCCGCCGCAGAGCAACGACATCACCCGCGCCTCGCTGCGCGCGCTGGGCGCCCGTACGCCCGGCACACTCGGCGCCGCCATGCAGCAGTTTGCGGCGCACCCGGACGATGCCAAGGCGGCCGCAGTCATCTCCGCAGACCCGGCCTATGTCGGACAGATCCGCACCACCTGCGTCGCCACCACGCTCGCTGCCGGGCACGCGCTGAATGCGCTGCCGCAAAGTGCCAGCCTTACCGTCAACTGCCGGATCTTTCCCGGCACCTCGGTGGACAGCGTGCGCGATACGCTGGCCGGGCTGGTTGCCGACCCCAAGGCAAGCCTCGTGCGCCTGCCCCCACTACGGCCGGCCAGCCCGGCCTCACCCTTGCGCCAGGACGTGCTCGATGCCGTGAGCTACGCCGTGCACCAGCGTTACCCCAAGGTCGCGGTGGTGCCAAACATGTCCGCCTACGGCACCGACAGCATGTACTTCCGTCCCGAGGGCGTGCCGAGTTATGGCGTAGGCGGTCATTTCAGCAAGCCGGACGACACCTTCGCGCATGGCCTCAATGAGCGGCTGCCGGTGTCCGAACTTGCCGCCGGATTGGACTATTGGCATACGCTGCTGACGCGACTCGCCAAGTAGGGCGGCGCGCCGTTACATGGGGACACCGCCACGGCCCCGCCGCCGTGTCCTTCCATTTCTATGACCCGGAGACTTCCACGATGAAATCGCACTTGTTGTTGACCGCCGCCGTCGCGCTCGCCTTGTATGGCAGCGTCGGCCTGGCCAAGACCGTCACCACGGCCCAGGTCCTGCCACAGACCATGGACGTGCTGCGCCATGCAGTCAGCATGCAGACCGTGGCCGGCCACGGCCAGGTCCCGGCCTTCGCTGCCTACCTGGCGGACCAGCTCAAGGCTGGCGGCTTTGCGGCTGACGACGTCCAGATCATCCCGGTCGGTGAGACCGCGGCCTTGGTGGCGCGCTATCGCGGCACCGGCAAAGGCAAGCCGATCTACCTTTCCGGACACATGGATGTGGTAGCCGCCAACCGCAAGGACTGGACCCGCGATCCGTTCACCCTGGTGGAGGAAAACGGCTATCTCTACGGCCGCGGCGTGGCCGACATGAAGACCGGCGTGGTCGTCCTGGTGGAAACCCTGATCCGCCTCAAGCACGAAGGCTTCCAGCCCAGGCGCGATATCGTCCTGCTGCTGTCGGGTGATGAAGAAACCACCATGGCCTCCACCAGCGAGCTCGCCAAGCGCTACCACGACGCGGAGTTCCTGCTCAACGCCGACGCTGGCGGCGGCACGTTGGACCCGACGACGGGCAAGCCATCGTTGTATCGGATCCAGGCTGCGGAAAAGGCCTATGCGGACTTCAAGGTCACGCTCACTTCTCCCGGCGGCCATTCCAGCGAGCCGAATCCTCCGCAGAACCCGATCTATCGCCTCGCGCGCGCCATGGACAAGGTAGGCGCATACCAATTCCCGGTGATGAGCGATGAGATTACCGTGACCTCGATGAAGGCCCTGGGTGCGCATACGCCGGGCGCGATCGGCGCGGCCATGCGCGCGTTCGCCGCCAACCCGCAGGATGCGCAGGCGGCCGCGACGTTGTCGGCGGACCCGGCGTACGTCGGGCAAATCCGTACCACCTGCGTCGCCACCCTGATCAACGGCGGTCACGCCTTGAACGCGCTGCCGCAGGCGGCCAGCGCCAATATCAATTGCCGCATCTTCCCCGGCACACCGATCAGCAGCGTGCAGGCCACGCTGGCCAAGGTCATCGACGACCCCAGCGCCACACTCACCGTGGTGCCACCGCCACCGCTGCCCGCCTCGGCCTCGCCGCTGCGCAAGGACGTGATGGATGCCGTGGGTCGCGCCGTGCACCAACGCTACCCCGGTGTCGAAATCGTACCAGGCATGTCTGCCGGCGCGACCGACAGCAAGCATTTCCGGCCTGCCGGGGTCGCGAGCTACGGCGTGGGTTCGATGTTCTCCAAACCGAACGACACCTTCGCGCACGGCCTCAACGAGCGGCTGCCGGCGGGCGAAGTTGCGGCGGCGCTGGATTATTGGCACTACCTGCTCACCGACCTGGCCAAGTAAACCGACGCGCACTCCATCATGCATACTCGCAGCTCCAAACCACGCATCACGAGGGGATACCGATGAAGGCAGGACAGGCACTCTGGGCAGCTGCGGCAGCCCTGGCCTTTGGCGCCGGCACAAGCATGGCGCAAGCCGAGACCACGACCCAGGTCCTGCCGCAGACCATGCAGATGCTGCGCCATGCGATCGGCGTTCCCACCGTGCAAGGCCAGGGCCAGGTGCCGAAATTCGCGGCCTACCTGGCTGACCAGCTCAAGGCCGCGGGTTTTGCCGCCGAGGACGTCCAGATCATCCCGGTCGGCGAGACTGCCGCGCTGGTGGCACGCTACCGCGGCACCGGCAAGGGCAAGCCGATCTACCTGTCCGGGCACATGGACGTCGTCGCGGCGAATCGCAAGGACTGGACGCGCGATCCGTTCACCCTGGTGGAGGAAAACGGGTACCTGTACGGTCGCGGCGTCGCCGACATGAAGACTGGCGTGGTCGTGCTCGTGCAGACCCTGATCCGGCTCAAGCAGGAGGGCTTCAAGCCCAAGCGCGACATCGTCCTGCTGCTCTCGGGCGACGAGGAAACCGACATGGCCTCCACGCGTGAGCTGGCCAAGCGCTATCACGATGCCGAGTTCCTGCTGAACGCCGATGCGGGTGGCGGCACCTTGGACCCGACGACAGGCAAGCCCTCCCTGTACGAAATCCAGGCCGCGGAAAAGACCTACGCCGACTTCAAGATCACGCTTACCTCGCCCGGCGGCCACTCCAGCCAGCCAAGCCCGCCGAAGAATCCAATCTACCGGCTGTCGCGCGCGCTGGACAAAGTGGGCGCCTACCAGTTTCCGGTGATGAGCGACGAAATCACCGTGGCCTCGATGCGTGCCCTGGGCGCATATACGCCGGGGCCCATCGGTGACGCCATGCGCGCCTTTGCGGCCAACCCGAAGGATGCCCAGGCCGTGGCCACACTGTCAGCCGATCCAGGCTACGTGGGCCAGATCCGCACCACCTGCGTGGCCACCCTGATCGATGGTGGCCATGCACCCAATGCCTTGCCGCAGGCCGCCAGCGCCAACATCAACTGCCGCATCTTCCCCGGCACCCCGGTCAGCACCGTGCAGGCCACGCTGGTCAAGGTCATTGACGACCCTTCGGCCAAGATCGAGGTCCTGCCGCCACCCCCGGTCGAAAGCCCAGCCTCACCGTTGCGCAAGGACGTGACCGAAGCGGTGACGCGCGCGGTGCACCAGCGCTTTCCCGGCGTCGAGGTAGTGCCCGGCATGTCGGCTGGCGCCTCGGACAGCATGTACTTCCGCAATGCCGGGGTGCCGAGCTACGGCGTCGATGCGGCCTTCACCAAACCGAACGATGCCTTCGCCCACGGCCTGAACGAAAAGCTGCCGGCGAGCGAAGTGGCCGCCGGACTGGATTTCTGGCATGTCCTGCTCACCCGACTGGGCGGCTGAGCCGACTGATCGCAGACCCGATCCTGTAAGCTAAGGGCAGGACGCAGATGCGCCCTGCCACCGAAGCTCCGGGCTACCTGCATTCATGCAGGTTGATGCAAAATGGCAGCCATGATGAACGGTCTGGCTCGCACACAGCTCGCTTGCACCGCAGCCATCCTGCTCGGGGCGATAAGCCCGTTGGGCCCGGGCCACGCCCAGAACATCTACAAGTGCACCAGCAACGGCCACATCAGCTATACCGACGTGCCCTGCGCCGGCGAGGCGGGCAAGCTCCTGCACCAGGCCAACGACGCCGAGATCATCGACCAGTTCCTCCGGCTGGGACAGGGCGACCGCGCACAGAGCTATGCGCACGCCCACCATCTGGATGACTTGTACACGCAGCGGCTCACGCTCTACCAGCAGCAGTTGACCCAGCGCGCTGAACAGGCCGCCGCCGAGGCCACCGCCGCGCAGCAAAGCGCCGAGCTGGCACGCCAGCAGGCCCTGGCCGAGCAGGCCGCAAACAGCGCGGCCTTGCGCGCGCAAAACCAGCTGCTGCGCGAACAGAACAGCCAGTACCAAGCCGAGCTGTCACGCCCCTACAATGCGGCGCCACTCTACTGGAACCCGGCGCCAAACTACTGGCCCTATGGCAACCGGCGGCGCGACGACCACCGCGGTGACGGCAAGCCACCAGCAAACGAACCGGCCTATCACCCCTGCACGCAACTGGCGGGGGGCCGGGTGAAATGTTGACCTTTCGACTGCAGACCAACGCATGAACCAGCCCGCAACACCCGCCCAGATCCGCATCGATTTCGTTTCCGACGTCTCCTGTCCCTGGTGCGCGATTGGCCTGAACGCCTTGCAGCAGGCCTTGGACAAGCTCGATGGCGAACTGCATGCCGACATCCACGTGCAGCCGTTCGAGCTCAACCCACAACTGCCGCCTGAGGGCGAAGACGCCACCGAGCACCTGATGCGCAAGTACGGCAGCTCGGCCCAGGAGGTCGCGGCCAACCGCGACATGCTGCGCGCCCGTGGCAACTCCGTGGGCTTCAACTTCGACCTGGACCGGCGCACCCATATCTACAACACCTTCGATGCCCATCGCCTGTTGCATTGGGCAGAGCTTGAGGGGCGCCAACTGCCACTCAAGCACGCCCTGCTCAAGGCGTACTTTACGGACGGGGAAGACGTAAGCGCCCACGCCACCCTGGTGCGGACGGCCGGTACGGTCGGTCTCGACGAATCACGCGCGGCGCAGGTGTTGGCGCGCAACGAATATGCGGCCGAGGTGCGCAAACAGGAGCAGTACTACCTGGAGCGAGGCATCCATTCGGTGCCGGCCACCATTATCAACAACCAGCACCTGATCTCTGGCGGCCAGCCGGCGGAGGTCTTCGAGCGCATGCTGCGCCCGTTCGCCCAGCCCTGAACCGGCCCTCCCCATCCGGCCATGGAGGAACCCGACGGGCTCCCACAGCCTAGTGTTCCAACAGAGCGCGGTTCAGGCGCTGCACGAAGGCTGCCGGATCGGCCAGCTGGGCGCCCGCAGCGATTTCCGCCTGCTCCAGCAACAGCACGGCCAAATCCTTCGCCTTGGCCTCGTCGGTCTCGGCCTCGAGGCGCTGCAGCAGCGCGTGCCGCGGATTGACTTCCAGTGTCGGCTTGGACTCCGGCAGAGCCTGCCCTGCTTCGCGCAGCAGCCGCGCCAGGTGCGGCGCCATCTCGTAATCACTCAGCGCCAGGCATGAGGGGGAATCGGTCAGGCGCGCCGAGACTTTGACCTCAGCCACGCGCTCGCCCAACAGCGCCTTGAGCTTCTTGAGCAGGGGCTCGGCCTGCTTGCTGGCCTCCTCCTGCTTCTTCTTGTCCGCCTCATCCAGCGGCAACTCGCCCTTGGCCACGTTGCGCAGCTTCTTGCCGGTGTATTCCTGCAGGCTGCCCAGCATCCATTCGTCGATGCGGTCGGACATCAGCAGCACTTCGATGCCCTTGGCCTTGAATGCCTCCAGTTGGGGGCTGCCCAGCGCCGCGGCATAGCTGTCGGCGGTGATGTACCAGATCGTGTCCTGTCCCAGCGGCATGCGACCGATGTAGTCGTCGAACGAGGTCGCCTGCGCGGCGCCCTCACCCTTGGTGGAGGCAAAGCGCAACAGCTTGGCGATGCGCTCGCGGTGATTCGCGTCCTCGCTGATGCCTTCTTTCAGGGTATTGCCAAACGCCTTGTAGAACGTGGCGAATTTTTCCGGCTCGTCCGTAGCCAGCTTCTCGATCAGGTCGAGCACGCGTTTGACGCAGGCTGCCTTGATGCGCTCGAGCTGGCGATTATGCTGCAGGATCTCCCGGCTGACATTCAGCGGCAGGTCGTCGGCATCGACTACTCCGCGCACGAAGCGCAGGTAGTTCGGCAGCATGTCCTCGGCCGCGTCCATGATGAAGACGCGCTTGATGTAGAGCTTGAGGCCCTTGCGCTCGTCGCGCCCACCCATGAGTAAATCAAACGGGGGCTGCGCCGGAAGATACAGCAGCGTGGTGAAGCTCTGGCTGCCTTCGACCCGATTGTGCGTCCAGGCCAAAGGGTCGTTGAAATCGTGGCCAAGGGACTTGTAGAACGCCTTGTAATCCGCGTCGGAAATCTCCGCTTTCGGCTTGGTCCACAACGCCGACGCCGCGTTGACGGTTTCCCATTCACCTGTCGGCTGATCATCCTTTTCCTGCGGCAGGCGGATCGGGAACGCGACATGATCGGAGTAGCGCGTAACCAACGAGCGCAGCTGCCAGCGGCTGAGGAATTCGTCCTCATCGGCCTTCAGGTGCAGGATGACGGTCGTCCCGCGCTCGGCCAGCTCGAGCGTGGACAGGCTGTATTCGCCCTGGCCATCGCTTTCCCACTTGACCCCCTCGCCGGCGGGCGCGCCGGCGTGCCGGCTGAGCACGGTGACCCGGTCGGCGACCACGAACGCCGAATAAAAGCCCACGCCAAACTGGCCAATCAATCGTGCGTCGGCCTTCTGTTCGCCGGACATGGCCTCCAGGAAGCGCCGCGTGCCCGAGCTGGCGATGGTGCCAATGTTGGCCACCACCTCATCGCGGCTCATCCCGATGCCATTGTCGCGCACGCTGACGGTCCGCGCCGCCTTGTCCCAGCTGACGTCGATGTGCAGATCGCCGTCGCCGGCCATCAGCTCGGGGTCGGCGATAGCTTCGAACCGCAGCTTGTCGCACGCGTCGGACGCGTTCGAGACCAGCTCGCGCAGAAAAATCTCCTTGTTCGAATACAACGAATGCGTGACCAGCTTGAGCACCTGGGCAACTTCGGCTTCAAACGGGCGGGTTTCTGCAGTGGCGTTCATGCGTCTGGATCCATCGGGAGGGTAGAAGGCGCGAGCCAATCGGCGCGCACCGGCGAGGCGGAACATCCGGGCGGGTCCACCGCGTTTCAAGGCCCGTCGGGCAAGTGGCGAGCCGCCCGTCCCGGACAATCACGGGCCGATGTCGCACTGCAGCGGTCACTCCATCCCGCAAACGGCTATAAATGCCACATCGCCCGCGCAAGAGCGTGTCGCGGCCAGCGATGACCCACTCCAGGAGGTACCACGACATGACTCAGCGTACGGCTCTCGTTACCGGCGGCACGGGCGGCATCGGCACCGCGATTGTCCGGCGCCTGGCCCGCATGGGACACAAGGTCGCCACCAACTACCGAAACGAAGAGAAGACCCGAGCCTGGCAAGAACACATGCGCACAGACGGCATCGACGTATTCACGGTGCGCGCCGACGTGTCTGACCCGGACGAATGCGCGAGCATGGTCCAGACGATCGAGGAGAAGCTGGGCCCAGTGGAGATCCTGGTCAACAACGCCGGCATTACCCGCGACAGCACGTTCCACAAGATGAGCTACCAGCAGTGGATGGAGGTGGTGAACACCAACCTCAATGCCTGCTTCAACGTGACCCGCCCGGTGATCGAGGGCATGCGCAAACGCAAGTGGGGGCGCATCGTGCAGATCAGTTCGATCAATGGCCAGAAGGGCCAATATGGCCAGGCCAACTACGCCGCGGCAAAAGCCGGCATGCACGGCTTCACGATCTCGCTGGCGCAGGAGAACGCCAAGCTCGGCATCACCGTCAATACTGTCTCGCCCGGCTATATCGGCACCGACATGGTCATGGCCGTGCCCGAGGAAGTGCGCGAAAAAATCGTCGCCCAGATTCCGCTCGGGCGCCTGGGCAATCCCGACGAGATCGCCTACGCGGTCGCATTCTTCCTGGACGAGCAGGCGGCCTGGATCACCGGCGCCAATCTCGCCATCAACGGCGGGCATTACATGGGCTGGTAGGCGGCGCCCAGCCAAGCCGCGGCCACGGGAATACGAGGAGCGGCCGAAAGTCACGCCGATCGGCAAATCAAGCCAGCAGTTTCTCCAGCACCTTGCCCACCGCCGCAAACGCAAACGCGCCGGTCACATGCGTGGCGGCGCCCAGGCCGCCACCGCAGGCCAGGTTCAAGGATTCGCTGCCAGGCGGCCGCTGGCCACATACGCTGCCGTCGGCCTGCGGATACTGCACGTTCTGCAGCGAATAAACCGCCGCCACCCCGAAGTAGCGATCGGGGTTGCGCGGAAAATGGAAGTCCGCCCGCAATTTCTTGCGGATCAGGCTGAACATGGCGTCGTGTTCCGTGCGCGAAAGGTCGCGTACGCGGATTTGCGTCGGGTCGGTGCGCCCGCCCGCCGAACCTACGCTGACGATCGGCAACTTGCGCCGGCGACACCAGGCGATCATCTCCAGCTTCACGCGAAACGCGTCGCAGGCATCCAACACGACGTCGTAGCCGTGATCGAGCAACTCATCCAGCGTCGCCGGGGTCAGGAAACGCTCGATGCCGGTCACTTCAATGGCGGGGTTGATCGCCCGTGCACGCTCCGCGATGACCGCAACCTTGGGCTCGCCGTATTGGCCGTCCAGCGCATGCAGTTGCCGATTGGTGTTGGAAAGGCATACTTCGTCAGCATCGATGAGCGTCAACGCTCCCACGCCGCTGCGCGCCAGCGCCTCCGCGGCCCACGACCCGACACCGCCAATGCCGACGACACAGACATGCGCGCGCGCGAGCCGCTCCAGGCTGCCGCGCCCGTACAGGCGTTCGACTCCGGCAAACCGTTCGGCGGCAGATTCACCCAAACTCATGTGCATCGACTCCGGACCATGGCGCGCATCACAAGCCCGCCGCCGCCGCACGGGTTCTCGCACACCAGCCGCACCACGCACGCGACTCCAGGCCATGCCGGGGAAACGGGGCAAAGCGTTCCACGCGGTTTCCTTTCGCTGAAGCGAGTCCAGAGGTCGTCACCTGGCGGCGAACACAACTCTTGGGGCGAGATCGATACCCTCGCGTCGGCTCACCAGAATGGATGGCCTGCGCCGCTCCGCAGAGGTTCGGCTCGCGGCACTTCCGGGTATCGGCGGTATGCCCGTCCGGCATACCGGGAAGACCGGCTCAAGACGAGGCTCGGCCCGTCGCGGGCCGTCCGCGGGGACTTCGGTCGGGCAAGCGCGCACTACCCGACGAAAACGCCGGCAAGTGCCGGCGATCTCGACAGGACGTGCAAACCTTCCCCAAACCGATCACTTGGCCAGATGGGGCCGGCGAGCCGGCCCCATCTGGCTGGGGTGGCACTCAAGCCGGCGTAACGTCTTCCGCCTGCAAACCCTTCTGGCCGGTGACGACCTTGAAGCTCACCTTCTGGCCTTCCTGCAGGCTCTTGAAGCCCGAGCCACTGATAGCCCGAAAATGCACGAATACATCCGGGCCATTTTCACGACTGATGAAGCCAAAACCCTTGGCATCATTGAACCACTTGACTGTACCTACTTCACGATCCGACATAACTCGCTCCGATCCTCGCTTGACGCTTTGACAAAACGGCCATTGCTGGCCAACAGTTTACTGGGCATGCCGCGATCGGGTGTAACGATGCGGATCACAAGGAATCCTAACCGTGCACGCGTGGCGCCGAGCAGACACAGCGCGCCAAGCATAACGGATTTTTTGACAATTGGTGATTTGTCAATAGGCCATTCTGGCGGTGCTTTTATGCTGCACCGCAAGATCGGCGCCTGCCGATAATGGCCGGCGAGCTCAGTGGCACAAGGCCCGCAAGCGAGCTGCAAGCCCCGGCGGGCGGGCCGCTAGCACGCGCACCTCAGGCGTCCCATGCCAGCGCGCCATGGCGCGCAGCGCGGCGGCGAGCTCGTGCAACAGGCGCGGCGTCGAGGCTACCCCGTCCTCGAGAAACAATGCGTTGACCACAAACACCCCTTGCGCCCGATGCGCCTTCGCATCGAGACGCCCCACCAGCTTGCCGCGATGCAATATCGGCAGCACGAAATATCCGTAACGTCGCTTTGCCGCAGGGGTGTAGCACTCGAGCGCGTAATCGAAACCAAACCACTCCCGCACCCGCCGGCGGTCCCATACCACCGGGTCGAACGGCGACAACAAGGCCGTATGGGTCGCGCGCAGCCGCCCTTGGAGCGCCCGCTCGAGCAGCTCGTCGTGATCGCGGTGGACATAACCCGGGCTCGGCCAGCCCTGCACCTGCACGCTGCGCAACTCGCCACTGGCCACCAACGGCGCAAGCTCGTCTGCGGTCACGGCCGCCTGCAGGCGGTGGTAGTCGGCAATCCAGCGCGATTGGGCGACCCCCAGAGCGCGCACGGCGTCGACAATGAAGCGCCGGCGCAGACCTGCCGCATCCGGCTCGGGCATCGGCCCCGGCGACGGATCCAGCCGCGCCAGCACGTTGGCGGCCAGGTCGTAAACGCGCTGGAAACGCTCGCGACGCGCCACCATGAGCTCACCGAGGACGAACCATGCCTCGAGCCATCGCTTTTCGGGTTTCCAGTCCCACCAGCCGGAGCGGGGCCCGGATGCCTCACGCGACTGGGCAAAATCAGCGGCGCTCACCGGCCCTGTGGCCCGGATCCGCGTCAGCAAGGCCTCCATCTCGCGGCGATGCTGCTGCCGGGCAGACACGGCGCGCCGGAACGACCAGTGGTTTTCCCGCTGTGCCAACCACGCCCGATGCAGGGCAATATCGGCCGCCGGGACCATGCACGCCTCGTGCGCCCAGCACTCGGCCAGTTGTCCGCTGGCGAGGGCCTGGTCCAGCCATTCCCTTGGGTAGTCGCCGAGGCGCGCCCGCAACACCAGATGCTGGCTGCGAGCGAGCACGTGGATCGAATCGATCTGCAGCAGACGCATGCGCTGGACAGCATCGACCAGATCCCGTCGCTGCGCGCTCCGCCGCAATGGCTGCAACAACCCCTGCGCGGCCAGATGCAGGTAGCGGGCCTGGGTCCCCGAAAGGACCCCGGTCCTGCCGCCCCGTGAATCTGAACGACACAGTAGTTTCACCGCACGGGCGGCATGGTGTTGAGGCGGCATTTACGCACTCTCTGCTAGCGTCGGTTTCCACCCGATCCTAGACCGGCACCGCAACGCCCGGGCCCACAAGGACCCGATCGCTATTTTGGTCAAACCCGAAGGAGTATCCATCATGAAACCTCAGTTGCCGCTCTTGGCCGCTCTGTGCACCGGCGCCCTGCTGGTGGCTGGCGGTACGCTGGCGCAGGACACTTCGTCCGGCGTATCCGGCGCGGCCACCCATACCGCCGTGTACCAGACCCCGCAAGGCGAGCTCACGGTGAACAGCATGCCAGCAAACGCCCCAAGCTACGGACAGGCGCCGTCCTTCGAACAATTGAGCCAAGGCGGCAAGTCGATCAGCGCCGACCAGGCCGATGCCTATCCGCCGCTGGCCAACGATTTCGAGCATGCAGACAAGAACCGCAACAACCAAATCAGCAAGTCGGAATACGAGAGCTGGCTCAAGCAGCGCTAGGACCCTGGCGGTCATCAGCGATGGTGGCGACTGCGCGGCCCGGCTGACGGCGGGTCATGACCCGTCGCTGGGTCGGAGGCGGCTGGTGCAGCCGCTTTGACCGCCGACAGCGAACGAAACGCCGGTGCGCGGCCCGTGTGCCGGCGCCCTTAGGGAGTACATGATGCAAACCTGTCCTGCCGCGGTGACGCTGGCGCTGGCGCTGCTTGCCGTCCTGTTTGCAAGTCCTGGTGCCGCGCAAAACCCCGATCCCATGGACATCCGCGCCTGCACCAGCATCGAGAGTGACGCGGCGCGGCTGGCCTGCTACGACCAGGCGACCGGCCGGGCAAACACCGAGGCGCCACCAGCCGAGCGCACCGCTGCCGCAGCCGCCAACGTCTTCGGACACGACACCGCGCAAGCCACCGCCTCCGGAACGCCGGCGGCCACGCCTGCGCGCTCCTTGCTGGACAGCCGCTGGGAATTGGCGCCGGGAAGCAAGCTCGGCACGTTCAACCTGCGTGGCTACAAGCCCATCTACGTGATGCCCGTATTCGCCAGCAGCAACCAGAACGCGCAGCCGCACAGCCCGAATCCTGACAACACCGTCGCGCAACGCGAACACCTCGGCAACCTGGAGGCGAATTTCCAGCTCAGCTTCAAGACCAAGCTCTGGCAAGGCCTGTTTGGCGATGCCGGCGACTTGTGGCTCGGCTATACACAATCCTCGCGCTGGCAGCTCTACAACCAGCCCCTTTCACGGCCAATGCGCGAGACCAACTACGAACCGGAGGCCCTGCTGGTCTTCAATACTCAGTATCGCGTGTTTGGCTGGGACGGCCGCCTGCTCGGCGTGGGCTTCAACCACCAGTCCAACGGCCGCAACAATCCCCTGTCCCGCAGTTGGAACCGGATCGTCGCCAACATCGGTTTCGAGCGTCCGAACTGGGTGGTCATGTTCCGGCCATGGTGGCGTATCCCGGAAAGCCGGAGCGACGACAACAACCCTGACATCAGCGATTACATGGGGCGCGGCGACGTGCAGATCGTGCACGAGTGGCACGGACAGGAGTTTTCCATGATGCTGCGCCATTCGCTGCGCGGCGGCACGCGCAGCCACGGCGCTGCGCGCTTCACCTGGAGCTTCTCGCTGGCAGGGAACCTGCGTGGCTACCTGCAGGCGTTCAAGGGCTACGGCGAGAGCATGATCGACTACAACCACAACGCGACTTACCTGGGCGTCGGCATCTCGCTGCTCGACTGGTACTGAGCGCTCCTGTCATGTGTCGATTGCGCGCCGGCGTGGCGCCGACGTCGCGCCCTCGAAGTCAGCCGCCCGCCTTGCCCTGCAGCAGCGCCAGGGTATCCTTGCCGATCTTCGCCGGCGTGTCGGTGGGCGCGTAGCGCTCGATCACCTGCCCCTTGCGATCCACCAGGAACTTGGTGAAGTTCCATTTGATCGATTCGCTGCCCAGGACGCCCTTGCGTTCGCCCTTGAGCCACCGATACATGGGGTCGGCATGTTCGCCATTGACCTCGATCTTGGCAAACATCGGAAAGCTGACGGCGTACCGCGTCTGGCAGAATGCCTTGATCTGCGCCTCGTCGCCGGGCTCCTGGTGGCCGAACTGGTCACAGGGGAAACCGAGCACGACGAGGCCAAGCTCGCGCTGCTCGCGCCACAGCTGTTCCAACCCTGCATACTGCGGGGTGAATCCACAGCGCGAAGCCACGTTGACGACCAGCAAGGCCTTGCCGCGCCACTCATCAAGGGAACGCATTCGCCCGTCGATATCGCGGGCGCTGAAATCGTAGATGCTGGTCATGGCGCGAATCCTTGACGCGAGCGCTATGCCCGAGTCTACGCCAGCGTGTGCCGGGCTGCCGCACCGCGCCACGACGGGCAGGGGGTCAGGCTCCCTGCCCGCCCGGAATATCGAACACCTGACGCAGGTAGGCGACGTAGGCCTGGTCATCACACATGGCCTTGCCCGGTGAGTCGCTCAGCTTGGCCACAGGCTGGCCGTTACAGCGGACCATCTTGATCACGATGGAGACCGGCGCCGGCCCGACGTCGTTGGTGAGGTTCGTACCGACCCCGAACGCCAGCTGACAGCGGCCGCGAAAGTGTGCATACAGCTGCATGACCTTGGGGATGTCCAGCCCGTCGCTGAAGACCAGCACCTTGCCGTGCGGATCCACGCGGTTCGCGCGGTAGTGCGCAAGCAGCTTCTCGCCCCAGACAAAAGGATCGCCAGAGTCCTGGCGGGCGCCATCGAACAGCTTGCAAAAATACATGTCGAAGTCGCGCAGGAAGGCATCGAGGCCATATACGTCGGACAAGGCAATGCCGAGATCGCCCCGGTATTCCCTGGCCCAGGCCTGCAGGGCGACGACTTGCGAGTCGCGCAGGCGCGGGCCCAGCGCCTGGTGTGCCTGCAGGTATTCGTGTGCCAGCGTGCCCAGCGGCGTCAACCCCAGCTGCCAGGCCAGCCAGACATTGCTGGTGCCGGCCAGCTGTGGTCCCAGGCCCCCATTCAACGTGGCAACGACCTCACGGTGCCAGTCGCGCGAGTAACGTCGACGGGTACCGTAGTCCGCCAGCTTGCACTCGGTATATCCCGGCGTGTCGCGCAGCAGGGCAATCTTGGTGCGCAGCCGGCGCCGTCCCTCGTCCAGGACGAGGTCCGGATGGTTCCGGCGGAAATAGACTTCACTGATGATGGCCAGCAACGGCACTTCGAACAGGATCGTGTGCAACCACGGACCGCGGATGCGCAGGTCGATCTGACCAGGTACCGTCGCCGACGGTGCGATGTCGACATATTTCTCGTTGAGCTGGAACAGCCCGAGGAAATCGACGAAATCGCTCTTGATGTAGCGCAGGCTGCGCAGGTAATCGAGCTCGTCAGAGGTGAAGCGCAACTGGCACAAGGCCGCCAGCTCGGTACGGATCTCGTCGATACAGGACGCCAGATCGATGCCAGGGTCGCGGCACTTGAAGCGATACTCCACCTGCGCCGCCGGATATTGATGCAATACGACCTGCATCATCGAGAACTTGTACAGATCCGTGTCCAGCAGGGATTCAATGATCATCACTTGCCCAGTCAGATGCCGTCATGGCCCAGTCCTGCGCATTATCCGCGCCGGCACGCCGACGTGCCGCAGACAGCCTGCATCCAGCAGGCAAAAAATCGTCAGGAACGATTTTTGACATCGCGCAGCGATGGCCCGAAGGGTGGTTGTCGGGGATGGTAGCCACAAAATAAAACCTCGTTAGCCAGGGGAGGACTAACGAGGTTTGTCAGGCGGCCACCAGGGGAGAGAGGCCGGCCCCTCAGCAGTGCGATGTATTGCACCGCTTCTTGTCGCCGTCACGGCGATACGGGTGCTTAGTGTGGCCCGCCCAATGTGAGTTCAATGTCTACTGGCAAGCGTGTTCAGCTCCACGACAGCCTGGGGTTAGGATTCCGTACAGGTTGAGGGATCGACGGCGCCCGCGGCGGGCAGCAGGCCCTGCAATCGCCGGTCACGCTCTGGCTTCGTTGCCCCGGCCAGCAGTCGTACGCGCCGGTAAAACTCGAGCCAGTCCCCACCGCTGCGGGCAAAGAGCTGCGCGAAGGCCGGCACCCATCGCGAGTACAAGCCGAAAGGCACCAACCGCGCATTGTTCAGCGGCGCCGCCACCCAGGCGTCATACGTCTGGATGTCCGGCCAATGCGGATTGCGCCAGCGCACGTAACGCGCGCGGAAGGCGGCAAACTCGGCCTGCTTGCGCGGCGCCAGCTCGGCAGGTTGCGCTCCGCTGGCGTACAGCGCTTTCAAGCGCCCGCGCAAATCCAGCACCAGGCTGGTGAAGGCCTGTTCATGCGCGGCAGCACACGACGCCTGTGCGGGCAAGCCTTGTGCCGCCTGCCACTGGCGCAGGCCCTCGGCCTGGACAAAGCTGGCAAACGATTCGTCGAACGTGGTATCGCCCCGCACATAGATCAATTGATGCGCCAGCTCATGGAAGATCGTGCCGATCAGCTGCGTGTCGTCGCCACGCAGCATGCTGGAGAGGATCGGGTCGGCAAACCAGCCGAGCGTAGAATAGGCCGTCACCCCGCCGACCCAGACATCGTCGCCGCGCGCCCGCAGTCGCTCCGCGTCGACTTGCGCCGCGGCCTGGCTGAACCAGCCCCGGTAGGCCACGCAGCCGGCAATCGGAAAGCATTGCGGCAGCGCCTCCACGGAATACGGCTTGGTGGCAAACACGTTCCACACCACATACGGGCGGCGCAGGTCCACGTAGGTGGTATAGCTGCGATTGTCCGGCAAGCCGAGTTTGCTGCTGGCAAAATGCCGTGCGCGCAGGGCCACCCCGAGGCGCCTGGCCACGACGGGGGAAACCGTGGGATCTTCGACCACGGCCTCGATCCCGCGCCGATGCAGGACCAACTCGGCCTGTCCGCGTACCGCCTGGCCGTAATAGTGCAGGCTACCGCAGGCGCCCAGCGGCAGGGCGGACATTCCAGCCACGATCAGGTACAGGCAGGCGCGCCTTGATCCGCTCAACGCAGGCAACGGCACACGGCTTGCGGGCCGGCGTCAGGGAATGTCTGACCGATGGCGCCTCGCCGTAGTGCGATCTCCGTCGCGAGTGCGGCCTCCATCGTGGCGCGGACCCGCCGCCCCGCGCCTGGCGTCACCACGCCACCCGTCCCCGGCGCGCGGCCAGTTGTCGATCTGGCGGTAATGGCGCGGCGGTGCATAGTCGCGGTAACGCGGCGAAGCATAGCTGCGGTAATGCGGACGGTCGTACCAGACCGCGCCAACGCCCACGCTGACCCCGGGCGCATAACAACACCCGTAGCCATAACGGGTGCCATAGCCCGCGCCGTAATACGGCGTATAACCGGACCCGACGTAATAGCCATCGTCATACACCCGCGACTGGCCGTAGTAGGCGCCGCTCTGGTAACCGGGCTGGCGCACATAACTGTAGCTCGGCCCAAGGTAGCAGCCCGACAACAGCAGGGCCGTTGCGGTCAAACCCAAGCCGGCAAGCAGACGCAGCATGTGGCATCTCCCATCACGATGACGCGATCCACGCTATAGCGTGATGCTTGAACCGCCAGTGACCACGGCGAATCCAGCACGCGTCCTCAGTCGCCGCGCTTGCCCACGTCGTCGCGCGGTGCTTCGATGGGCGGCGTGCCGCCGGCCGGCGCCGGATTCGGGGCTGGCGCAGCGGCCGCCTCGGGGGCCTTTGCCGCCGCCATGGCATCGCCTGCACCCGGCCATCCGGGCGTTTGGCGTGCGCGATCCTGCTTGACATCGAGCAAGGCCTGGATATGTGCCAGGGCCTCCTCGGGACTGATGTGCTGAACCGGCGCATCCCGCCCCTGGGTGCCCGCTGAGGAATCGGCAGTCGTTTCCGGCTTGGCTGTGGCTTTGTCCAGTTTCTTCGCGACGACCTTCTTCGCGACCGGTTTCGCCGTCGCCTTTTTGGCGACCGGCTTCTTGACCGCTGGCTGCTTCGCGGCCGCTTTCTTCGCCACTGGCTTCTTCACTACCAGCTTCTTCGCGCTTGCCTTCTTGGCCAGCGGTTTCCTGGCCACTGCCTTCTTCGCTACCGGCTTCCTCGCGATTGCCTTTTTCGCGACCGACTTCTTTGCTACGGCCTTCTTTGCCACTGGCTTCTTTCCGGCGGCCTGCTTGGCTGCAGGCTTCTTGGCCACGACCTTCTTGGCCACGACCTTTTTCGCCGCCGCCTTCCTGGCCACGACTTTCTTCGGGTTCGGTTTCTTGGCCGCGGCCGTCTTTGCCGCTGGTCGCTTCACGGCCGGTTTCCTGGCGGCAGGCTTGCTAGTTCTGGCCGCAGCAGCTTTGACTGCGGATCGTGCTGGTTGCTTCTTTCCGGCACCAACGTTTTTCTTTGCCGCGGACTTCTTCGCAGCTGACTTGCGAGTCGTAGCCATGCGTCTTCTCTCCTGGGCGGGTACTTCGATCCACGACCAGTATGCACTTAGGTCCACCGCGGCAGCAATCGCCGATGCGGGTAGGTCCGCCATTCCCGTCCCGCAACACGACAAAATCAGAATGCCGGATGGGTGAGGGCATCCAGGAAATACGGCAGCACGCGTGGCTCGACCAACAGCGTCACCGCGACACCATAGGCGGCGCCCCACAGGTGTGCGCTGTGGTTGACGTAACCGCCTCCCCGCCGGTCCATGTAAATTGAATAGGCCGTATAGGCCACGGCATAGACGATCGCCGGCAGGGGCACGACCAGCACGATGATCATTTGCCACGGCGCCAGCAGGATGAAGGCAAACAACACCGCCGACACGGCCCCCGATGCGCCCAGGCTGCGGTACTGCAAGTTGTCACGGTTTTTCCAGTAGCTGGGCAGGATGGAAACCAGCAGGCCACCGATGTAGAACAGCGCAAAACCAAACGGGCCGATGCGCGCGCCAAAGAAGTCCTCCATGATGCGGCCGAAGAAATACAGGGTCACCATGTTGAACAGCAGATGGCCAAAATCGGCATGCACCAGCCCATAGGTGACCAGCCGGTGGTATTCGTGCTTGCGACTGATGGCCGGCGACCACAGGATCAAGTCCTCCAGCAAGCGATGGTTCCTGAGCGCCATGAACGAGACGACGCAGGTGATGGCAATGATGATCAGGGTGACCGGCAAAGGGATCTCCGCTAGGCTGGTTGGCAACGCGGCATCTTGGCGCCAACGCGCCGCCTTGTCGACTTCATGGATCGGCGCGAAGGCGCGCCTGCCCCCAACGCACCCGATCACCCTACGGCCGCAGCCAAAGCTTGCGGCAAAGCTCTGAAGCACCCCAACCATGGCTGCCTTTCGCTACCTGCACCTGGATGTCTTCGCGGCGAGTCCCGGTGGTGGCAACCATCTCGGCGTGGTGGTGGACGCCGATGGCTGGAGCGATGCGGCCATGCAGGGTTTCGCCCGCTGGACCAACCTGGTGGAAACGGTATTCCTGGCGCCGCCAAGCACCGCTGCCGCCAGCTATCGCGTACGCATGTTCACGCCAAGGCAAGAGATTGCCTTTGCCGGGCATCCAAGTGTCGGCAGTGCCCACGCGGCGCTGTATTGCGGCCTGGCCCAGGTGCGGAACCGGCTTCTTTGGCAGGAATGCCTGGCCGGCGTGCTGCCCATCCGCGTCGAGGGCGAAGGCACGGCGCGTGAGTTGCTGTTGCGCACGCCTCCCGCGCGCGTGCTGGCCGTCGGCCATGACGCGCATGCTTTGCTGGCGGCGGCGCTCGCCGGCGCACCAGCCGGGGTCCTGCCACCGGCCCTGGTCGAGGGCGGCCGGCGCTGGTGGCTGGCCGAGATTGCCGATGTCGCCAGCCTGCGCCATTGGCAACCCGAGCATCGTGCGATCAAGGCGCTGGCCGAGGCCAGCTCGTGCATGGGCGTGTGTGCCTTTGCGCGCAACCCGGAAAAATCCACGACCGTCGGCGGACACGCTGCCTATCAGCTGGTAGTGCGCGCCTTTGCCGCGGGCGCCGGCATCGCCGAGGATCCTGCTTCAGGCGCAGCCAACGGACTGCTTGCCGCCTACCTGGCCCAGGCCGAGCCTGGGGGTGAGCTGGCACGGGGCTACGCGGTCAGCCAAGGCCGCGAAATCGGCCATGATGCCCGCCTGCGGGTAAGCATCGAGGCGGATGCGATCTGGGTCGGCGGCCCGTGCCGGACCGTCATCGACGGCAGCCTCGACTGGTCGCCGAGATGATGATCCAGGCGATGCGCCTGGCAGGGGGCGGTCTTGCGGCGACCTGCTCCCCGCCCGCTCAATCGAACGCCCCGACGAAACTGTCGGGCGCATAGTTCTCGAACTTGGTGTACTGCCCGAGGAAGGTCAGCTTGCACATGCCGGTCGGGCCGTTGCGCTGCTTGCCGATGATGATCTCGGCCATGCCCTTGTCCTGGGTGTCCTTGTTGTAGTACTCGTCGCGGTAGATGAACATGATGACGTCGGCATCCTGCTCGATGGCGCCGGATTCGCGCAGGTCGGACATCATCGGCCGCTTGTCTGCGCGCTGCTCAAGTGAGCGGTTCAACTGGGACAACGCGACCACGGGGACATTGAGTTCCTTGGCCAGCCCCTTCAGCGAGCGCGAGATCTCGGAAATCTCCGTGGCACGATTCTCCTGGCTGCCGGGAACCTGCATCAGTTGCAGGTAGTCGATCACGATCAAACCCAGGCCACCATGCTGGCGATGCAGCCGGCGCGCACGCGAACGCAGTTCCACCGGCGACAGGCTCGGCGTGTCGTCAATGAAGATCTTGGCCTCCGAGAGGATCGAGATCGCATTGGAGACGCGCGGCCAGTCTTCCTCCTCCAGGTCGCCGTTGCGCAGTCGCTGCTGGTGGATGCGGCCTACCGAAGAGATCAGGCGGAAGGCCAGTTGCGATGAGGACATTTCCATCGAGAACACGGCTACCGGCTTCTTGTTGCGCAAGGCCGCTGTCTCGGCAATGTTCAACGCGAACGCGGTCTTGCCCATGGAAGGACGGGCGGCGACGATGATCAGGTCGGCGGGCTGCAGGCCCGAGGTGAACTCATCGAGGTCGGCGAAGCCGGTGGAAATACCGGTGAGCTGGCCACGGTTTTCGTAGCGCTCGCTGAGCAGGCGAAAGGCGTCCTTGACCGCCTCGCGCATGGAGACGGAATCCTGCCTCCCGCGCGCACCGGACTCGGCAATGTGGAACACGCGCTGCTCGGCGCTCTCCAGCACCTCCTGCACGCTCTGCCCTTCGGGCCGATAGCCATCCTCGGTGATCGAGGTGCCGGCGTCGATCAGCTGGCGCAGCACCGACTTCTCGCGCACGATGCCGGCATAGGCCGTGATGTTTGCCGCGCTGGGGGTGTTGTTCGCGAGCTCAATCAGGTAGGCCGCACCACCGGCCATGTCGGCCAGGCCGCCGCTCTCGAACCAGTCGCCGAGCGTGACCGCATCGCACGGCATGCCCTTGTTGGCCAGCTCGTTGATGGCGCGCCAGATCAGGCGGTGATCCTTGCGGTAGAAATCCTGCTCGGCCAGGCGGTCGGCCACCCGGTCGAGGGCGTCCGGCGCCAGCATCAAGCCGCCCAACACCGCCTGCTCAGCCTCGATGGAGTGCGGTGGTACACGCAACGCCTCGATGGCGGCAGCGGCAAGCTGGCGTTCCGACGCAAACGACGGCATCACATGACCTCACGGGAAAACGGACGGCGCCCGGACAATACGCATGGCCCGTGCCCGACGGTCATGATACGCGGCGCCGTCTCATCCGCCGAGACAACAAGCCTGTGGAAATCCTGTGATTCCTTGTGGATAAGCTGTGCACGCGCGGCGCAGCGCTCAACCATGACGTTCCAACCAGCCGCACAAGCCAGAATTGCGGCGAAGGGATTCCGCACACGAAAAAACGGATGCCGATGGCATCCGTTTTCCGCTTCGCAGCAGCCGGACGCGCCCGCGCCCGCAGATTCAGTTGTCGCTGACGACGACAACCTTTACCGCGGCGTGTACGTCGGCATGCAGGCTCAAGGCCACGACGTACTCGCCAATGTTGCGCAGCGGGCCTTCGCTCAGGATGACCTCGCCCTTGGCGGTGGGATGGCCGGCCGCGGTCAAGGCCGCGGCAATATCGCGCGGGCTGACCGAACCGAACAACTTGCCTTCAGCGCTGGCATGCGCGGCGATGGTGACCGCCACGTCGGCAAGCCGGGCCTGGCGGGCTTGCGCCTCGGCCAGGGCCGTATTGGCCTTGGCCTCGTATTCGGTGCGACGCTCTTCAAACGCGGCCAGGTTGGCGGCATTGGCGCGCACGGCCTTGCCCTGCGGCAGGAGGTAATTGCGACCGTAGCCCGGCTTGACGTTGACTTTGTCGCCCAAGGTGCCGAGGTTGCGCACCTTCTGCAGAAGAATGAGTTCCATGATCTTTCCTGTTCGTTAGCGCCGACCGGAGCCGACGCAACCTGATGAAGGGTTGTCCGAAGAGCGGGAGTGGTCGATGGGGCAGCGCCTGGCTGGTTCCCCACCGACCCTTCCCATCGATGTCACACGTTGTGGTTGTCGGTATACGGCAACAGGGAAAGGAAACGCGCGCGCTTGATTGCCGTGGCGAGCTGCCGTTGGTAGCGCGCCTTGGTGCCGGTGATGCGGCTGGGTACGATTTTGCCGTTCTCGCTGACGTACTGGCGCAGCGTATTGAGATCCTTGTAGTCGATCTCCTTGACGCCCTCGGCGGTGAAGCGGCAAAACTTGCGGCGGCGGAAAAATTTGGACATGTCTGGGCTCCCGTTCAGGCGTCAATCGTCGTTGTCATCATCGTGGCCATCATCGTCGTCATGGCGGTGGCGGGAGGACTTGACGTCATCCTTCTCCTTGCTGCGCATGATGAACGAGGGCTCACTGTCGCTGGCCACGTCGGACGCGTCACGACGGATGATCAGGTGCCGCAGCACCGCATCGTTGAAACGGAATCCGGACTCCAGCTCGGTAAGCGCTGCCTGGCTGGCCTCGATGTTGAGCAACACGTAATGGGCTTTGGCGAGGTTGGCGATCGGATAAGCCAGCTGGCGCCGGCCCCAATCTTCCAGACGATAAACCTTGCCGCCATCGGCCTCGATCAAAGCCTTGTAGCGCTCGATCATCGCCGGGACCTGTTCGCTCTGGTCCGGATGGACCATGAACACGACTTCGTAATGACGCAGGGTCATCTCGGGACTTGCTCCTTGTGGATGCGGCCATGATGGCCTGGCAGCCTCCCGTCATTGCGG
Organism: Rhodanobacter sp. FW510-R10; assembly: GCF_058781105.1. Taxonomy (NCBI): domain Bacteria; kingdom Pseudomonadati; phylum Pseudomonadota; class Gammaproteobacteria; order Lysobacterales; family Rhodanobacteraceae; genus Rhodanobacter; species Rhodanobacter sp. FW510-R10. Next base: position 3,357,069 of record NZ_JBYSWL010000001.1, read on the forward strand.
TGAGGCAAGTATCCTGCCGCCATGAATTGCGCGGGCAGGCCGGCCATGATACTGGTGCAGCCAGGGGACGCGCAAGATCGGTGCGCCAGCAGCGGCGGGCACGGCAGGGCCTAAGAGACGGTAAAGCTCCCGCCGCAACCGCAGGCGCCGGTCGCGTTCGGGTTGTGGAACACGAAACCCGAGCTCAGGCCCTGCCGCTGGAAGTCGATCACCGTGCCGTCGACCAGGGCGGCATTGGCTGCACTCACCACGAGTGGCACACCGTCGACCTGCACCAGCAGGTCGTCCGCATCCATGGCCTGGGCGAGGTCCACCACATAGGAAAACCCCGAGCAGCCCGTGCGCTTGACACCGAAACGTACCCCCGCGGCAGCCGGAGCCGCGCCAAGGAAGCGCCGCATGCGTTCGCCAGCGGCGGGCGTAATCGTGATGTTCATGGCATGGACCTGCTCGATGGGCGGGTACCGCGCCGGTCGCGGCGGGTGTGGCGACTACATTATCATGCGCGGTGGCGTCTCCGCGCAGCACCTGCGCTCGCCCCCGATCATTCCTGGAGTGGCAAACCCATGCTGGAACCCAAGCCGGCGACATACAGCGTGAAACAAATCCTGGCTGGCGCGCTCCCGGTCGGCAGTGTGGTGGGCGTGCGCGGCTGGGTGCGCACCCGGCGCGATTCGAAGGCCGGCTTGTCCTTCGTCACCCTGTACGACGGCTCGTGTTTCGACCCGATCCAGATCGTCGCGGCCGATACCCTGGACAACTACGCCAGCGAGGTGAAACACCTCACCGCCGGCGCCAGCGTTATCGCCCACGGCACCCTGGTCGCGTCCCAGGGCAAGGGCCAGCGCGTGGAAATCCAGGCCGACCGGATCACGGTGGTCGGCCTGGTCGACGATCCCGAAAGCTATCCGATCCAGCCCAAGCAGCACTCGATGGAATTCCTGCGTGAGGTTGCGCACCTGCGCCCGCGCACCAACCTGTTCGGCGCCGTCACCCGCGTGCGCCATTGCATGATGATGGCGATCCATCGCCACTTGACGGCGCAGGGTTTCTTCTGGGTCAACACCCCGATCATCACCACTTCCGACGCCGAGGGCGCCGGCGACATGTTCCGGCTCTCCACCCTGGACCTGGCGAACCTGCCGCGTGATGCCGCCGGCAAGATCGATTTCCGCCAGGATTTCTTTGGCCGCGAAGCGTTCCTCACCGTCTCCGGACAGCTCAACGTCGAGGCCTACGCGTTGGCCCTGAGCAAGGTCTACACATTTGGTCCCACGTTCCGCGCCGAGAACTCGAACACGGCGCGGCACCTGGCCGAGTTCTGGATGGTGGAACCGGAAATCGCCTTCGCTGATCTCAACGACAACGCCGACTACGCCGAGGCGTTCCTGAAGGCCATCTTCCGCAGCGTGCTCGACGAGCGCGCCGATGACATGGCGTTCTTTGCGGAACGCGTGTGCCCGGATGCGGTCACACGCCTGGAGGCGTTCATCAGCCAGCCGTTTGCCCGCATCGAATACACCGAGGCAATCGACATCCTGCAGCGCTCCGGCCAGCGCTTCGAATATCCCGTCGCCTGGGGCATCGACCTGCAGACCGAGCACGAGCGCTACCTGACTGAGAAACACGTGGGCCGCCCGGTGGTGGTCATGAATTATCCCGAGGCAATCAAGGCGTTCTACATGCGTTTGAATGACGACGGCAAGACCGTGGCGGCCATGGACGTGCTGGCGCCTGGGATCGGCGAGATCATCGGCGGCAGCCAGCGCGAGGAGCGCCTCGACCATCTCGACCAGCGCATGCAGCAGTTCGGGCTCGACGCGACCACCTACGGCTGGTACCGCGACTTGCGCCGCTACGGCACGGTCCCGCACTCCGGCTTCGGGCTGGGCTTCGAGCGCCTGCTGGCGTACATCTGTGGCCTGGCAAACATCCGCGATGCCATTCCCTATCCACGCGCCGCCGGCAGCGCCGAATTTTGAGGACGGCACTCTCCATGCTCCACCGCTGCGCCCACCTCGCCGCGCCCGCTGCCTTGGCTGCCGTGCTCGCCACCCTGGTTGGCTGCCATGCGGCCAAGGTACTCATCCCGCCGAACCTGCGATCGGCGGAGAACACCGAGGACGGCCGCAAGGCGGCCCTGGCGGCGTTGCAACAGGCCACCCCCTGCTGCACCAACCTGGCCGACTTCTCTTATCGCAACATGCTGCCCTGGCAGCCCAAGCGCTACAACCTGGGCCCGGGCAGCATGGTGGCCAATCTCGATGGTACGCACAGTTATTTCCTTGCCTTCCGCCTGCCCACCGCGACCAAGCTGCCCTACCGCATCGCGGTGAAGTCCGAATTGAACGGCCGCTGGCTGCATTCGAGCTACCTGTTTGCGCCCTCCATGATCCTGCTCGACTCGGGTTTCCAGCCGCTGCTCAAGCAGGACATCAACCTGTGCGAGCACATGGGTTGGAGCTCGGACACCACCGGCGCTTTCGGCAGCCTGGAAGTGACCCAGCCCCAGGCCCGCTACCTGCTCGTCTACAGCTCCGCGGCGCAACAGGCTGGCAAGACCTATTGGGAACAGTCGCCGGCGGCGTTTTCCAACACGGCGACCTTGCAGATGAACTCGGCCGGCAGCTTCAACGTCCCGCACGGGCCGGACGGCACGGTGTGGATCGGCCTCATGGACAAGGCTTACGCGGACGCCCTCGACAGCGCCATCTGCAAGAAGCCAGAGACCGGTGACGGCGTGATCAAGACCCTGCGCAGCGCCATGCCGAGTGTGCCGTGGGGCGGTAGCGCCGTGCCCAGCCCGGCGCACTCGAGTCCCGCCCACGCCAGCAGTGCGGGTCTGCCATGATCGTCCTCTACCTGGGGTTGCTGGGCGCGGGCCTGGTCTCGTTTGCGGCATCGTTTGTCGCCCAGTGGAGCGTGGCGCAACGGATGCGCAGGGCGCATCCGCGGCAGTGGCAGATCATCGCCTCCACTGAGCGTGGGCAGGCCACGGCGTTCCAGACCTGGATCCAGCTGCAGCGCGCGCTGCAATCGCCCGTGTTGCCGGCGTTGAACGATGCCCGCATCACCAATTGGCGACGCGTCTGGCGCTTTGCTCCCGGACTAGGCTGGCTATGTTGGCTCGCCGCGGTAGGCATGCGCCTGTTGCTGCATTGAGCGCGGCACGGCCATCGCCAGCCCTCCGCTGCGTGTATGAAGCCTGGCCCAGGGATGCATGCAGGCCGCACCGGATTTAAACTTGTATGCGCTCCGCCGATCCGCGGCACCCGCCCCATCGGCTCCAGCATCCGTCTGCACCCCGCTCGACCCAGCCGTCGTCCCCCTCGATGCCGGCAAACGTCACCGCACGCATGGAAACCATCTTGAACAGCCCACTGCAGAATTTACTCGACAACAACCGGCGCTGGTCCGCTGGCGTCACCCACGAAGACCCGCAATTTTTCTCCGAACTGGCCAAGCAACAGGCCCCAAAGTACTTGTGGATCGGTTGCTCCGATTCACGCGTGCCGGCCAACCAGTTGCTGGGCCTCGCACCCGGCGAGGTGTTCGTGCACCGGAACATCTCCAACCTGGTGCTGCATTCGGACATGAACTGCCTGTCCGTGCTGCAATTCGCCATCGAGGTCCTGAAGGTCGAGCACGTCCTGATCGTGGGCCACTATGGCTGCGGTGGCGTCAAGGCGGCCCTGGATGGCCAGCGCCTGGGGCTGATCGACAACTGGCTGCGCTACATCGGCGACACGCTGGAAAAGCACCAGGCGCAAATGGACCAGGTCGCGGTCGGCCAGCGTCATGCCCGCCTGTGCGAACTCAACGTCATCGAGCAGGTCGCCAACGCCTGCCATACCACGGTCGTGCGCGAGGCCTGGGATCGCGGCCAGGAGTTGACCGTGCACGGTTGGTGCTACGGCCTGGAGGACGGCTACATCCACGACCTGGGCACCGACGTCAACCGCTTCGACGCGCTCGAAGCCAGTTATGAGCACGCCGTGCAGCGGCTGGTACCCCAAGCCTAGGAGCCCGGACCGCTTCCACCGCCCACGCGCCTGGAGGCGGCCCGTGCCGGTCAGCCACGCCGGGCGTAGTCGACGCACAATTTCAGCAGCTGGCGGATGAGCTGTTGCACAGGCTTGGCGCGCCCGGTCAGGAACTCGAAGCTCGCCTCGTCCATGTAGGTTTCCTGCACCAGCTCCAGCTGCACCGCATCGATGGCCTGCCCAGGATGGCCGTAATGGCGGGTGATGTGCCCGCCCTTGAAACGTCCGTTCAGTACGTGGCTGAACGTGTCCTGCCGTTGCAGGCATTCTTCCAGGCGTCCCTGCAGGCTGGGACTGCAGCTCGCACCGCCGGCAGTCCCCAGGTTGAAATCAGGGAGACGTCCGGAAAACAGCACCGGCACCCGGCCGCGAATGGAATGGGCATCCCACAGCACGGCTTGCCCGTGGGCCGCCAGCAGGCGTCCAAGCTCGAGCTCGATGGCCTGGTGATAAGGGCGCCAATAGGCCTCGATGCGCTGCTGGACCTCCGCCGCATCCGGTTCCTGGCCCGGTGCGTACAGCGCCTGGCCATCGAAACCCATGGTCGGCACCAAGCCCGTCTCCTGTCGCCCCGGATACAGCGGCTCGCCGTCCGCCGGCCGGTTCAGGTCGACCACGTAACGCGACAGCTTCGCCGTCAGCACGCTGGCCCCCAGCTCCTCGGCCATGACCGCATACAGCTGCCCGACGTGCCAATCGGTGTCCACGGAACGGCGCGCGTGCGGCACCATGCGCGCCGCAAGTTCGTCAGGAATCACGCTGCTGTCGTGCGGCAGGCTGATCAGGAGCGGCACATGGCCGCGGTGCAAGGTATAGGTGTCCATGCCCCGGATTGTAGTTGCTCGCCACGCCGCACGGCGCGCTGCAAGCCGCTTGCGAAAAACCGCCGCCGCGGGTTCTAAGCCGCCGGCAATCGGTGCATGATCGGGCCGTGGGCTTTCGCATCACCAACCCGACATGGATCGCGGCCATCGGACGATCGACATGCTGGCCAAACTCGCCCTCTTGCTGCTGGTGCTGCCGCCACTCATCGGTGCGGCAACGGCGCACGCCCAAATGTTTGATGGTGCAGCCCTCGACCTGCTGCGCAACATGCAGAAGCAGCCCACCGACCTGGCACGCTACGTCTACCTGGCGCAGGCCATGCCGGGCCTGTCCGCGCGGAACCGCCAGCTGGCGGCGCAATACCTTTCCTTCTCGCAGTGCGAGCTGGGCATCTATACCCAGGCCGTGCTGAGCTTTCCCCTGGTGATCACGCCGCCAGCCGCCCTGGAATTGCCCGATCCGCAGCAATGGCGCGCAGCACCTGCCGCCGAAAGCATTGCCGCCCTGGCCGCCGACCGCCGCATCGTCCTGATCAACGAGGCACACCACGACGCCCACACCCGGCAGCTCACCCTGGAACTGCTGCCACGACTACGCGCGCTCGGTTTCAATTATTTCGCCGCCGAGGCGCTGCTGCCTGGGGACGCGGACTTGAACGCGCGCGGTTATCCGCTCAAGGGCAGCGGCACCGAGTACCTGCGCGAGCCGCTTTACGGCGACATCGTGCGCAGCGCATTGCGCCTCGGCTATCACATGATCGCGTACGACACGGTCAGCCCAGGGCAAGGGCGCGAGCGTGAACAGGCCCGTAACCTCTACCGGCAGACTTTGGAGCGCGACCCGTCCGCGCGATTGTTCGTGCACGCGGGATATGCGCACATCGACAAGGCTCCGGGTCGCCTGGGCGATGTGCAGCCCATGGGCGAGATCCTGCAGAAACTGAGCGGACAGCAGCCGTTGTCGATCGACCAGACGGCCTTCCTCGAGGTCGGTCTGGACCAGGGCGATGCCTACCATCGGCTGGTCGAGGCGTTCCCGGCGACCGGGCCACAAGTGTTGCTGGCCCGCACCGATGGCAAGCCCTGGAGTGCGCAGCCGGAGCTGTATGACGTCAACGTCATCCTGCCGCCCGTGCTGAGCCTGGCGGCGTTTGGCGTGCCCGCCAACGCGGCCACGGCGCCACGCGCCCGCAACGCGGACGGCTCGCCGCAGCCGGCGCGAATCCCCGCAACGGGTGGCTTCATGCAACGCCCATCCTGGCTGGGCCTGGGTGGCCAGCGCCATCCCATCCCGATCAGCACGGCGTTATGCCGGGCAGTCACGCCGTGCGTGGTGGAAGCGCTATACACAGACGAGCCTGACGACGCCATCGCCGCGGACCGCTACGCGTTCCTGGCGGCGCCGGCAGGCAGCACGCTGTACCTGCGCCCTGGCACTTACCGTCTGCGCACCGCGAACATGTTTGGCCGCACGCTCTCCAGCCAGGTCCTGCAGGTACCACCGGATTGAAGCCCATGCCGGCCTGCCGTCGACCAGGCCAGCCTGCCCCGCCCACGACGCGGCAACCGGCAGCATCGGCCAGCCACCGGCGCAACGGAGATGTATGTGCAAACTTTCGGCGGGCGGGACGAGTTGCTAACCTCCAGGCCGAGCCTGCCGGGATTGCCATGCATCAGTCGCCATCACCATCGCCGAGCATCGGTTTGATGCCTACCTCCCTGTGGCGCCTGCTGCCGGTGCTGGCGCTGGGCCTGCAGTTTGCCGGCTGTGCCAGCGGCCCGGCCCGGCGTGCGCCCGCCGGCACACCGGCGCCGTCATCGTTGGCCAAGCTGCCGCCGCGGGCGCCGTCCGCCGCCAGCGCCGGTACCGCCAACGACATCCTGTTCCGGGCGATCGGCCTGGTCGGCACGCCTTACCGCTGGGGCGGCAATACGCCCGACGGCGGTTTCGACTGCAGCGGCCTGGTCGATTACATCTACCGCACCGAGGCGGCGATCAAGCTCCCGCGCACCTCGCGCGCCATGGCAGGGGTGAACGGCGAAAAAATCCGCCGCATGACGCAGTTGGCCAGCGGCGACCTGGTGTTCTTCGCCATTGGCGGCGCGATCAGCCACGTTGGCGTCTACGTCGGCAAGGGCCGCTTCGTGCATGCGCCGGACAGCGGCGGCACCGTGCGCCTGGACGACCTCGACGGCCCCTACTGGCGCAGTCACTTTGCCTACGGCAAGCGCCTGCTGAACTGAGCTGCCAGCCGCCGGTGAGTTGCGTTCAACAAGCCGCGGACAGAGCGGCTATCGCCACGCGAACCTCAGCCGCGATCAGTGCGCCTGCGCATCCGGGCCGTGCGCGTGGCCATGGGCCAGTTCCTCGGGCGTCGCATCGCGGATGGCGCCAAGACTCACTTCGAAGTGCAAGGTCTTGCCCGCCATGGGATGGTTCATGTCCAGGTCCACCGTGCTCATGCCGACCTTGTGCACCGTCGCCACGCGGCGGCCACCATCCTTGAGCGTCAGCACCGTTGTCATGCCGGGCTTCAACCGGTCCGCCAGCGGCACATATTTCTTGGACAGGCGCTGGATTTGGCCTTCCTGGCGCTCGCCATAGCCATCGGCCGGCGCAACGTCCACGCTCAGCGTATCGCCCGTCTCGTGCCCCTCGATGGCGGTTTCCAGGCCGCGGATCAGCTGGCCGCGGCCGAGCAGGACCCAAAGCTCCTCACCGCGATCATGCGAGCTCTCCACCTGCCCACCATCGATGCTGAGCGTGTAGTGAAGCGCGACGACCTTGTCCTTGCCTGCCTGCATGATGGGCCCCGTTGGCGAAAAGCAGCCGCGAAGTTTAGCAGCAGATCACCCAGGCGTCGCCGCCGATTCCGCCGCTTCACCGCCCAGGGACGCCCCGTGGGCCTCCGGTCCCAGCCACGCCAGCAAGGCCAACATGACCGCAACGGTGCCGATCCACAGCGACATGGAGAACGCGAAATCCCCGCCGTGCCAATCCGCGATCCAGGTCTGCGCCGTGGCCGTGATTGCCGCCAGCAGGTTGCCCACCTGGTAAGCAAAGCCGGGCAGCGTGCCGCGCACCGGTCCAGGCGAGAGTTCGTTCAAGTGCGTCGGCACGACGCCCCAGGCGCCCTGCACCATCACCTGGATCAGGAACGCACCCAGGCCGAGCAACAGCAACGAGCCGCCATACATCCACAGCGGAATGACCGGGATGGCCAGCATTGCCGCGATGACGATGGCCTTGCGCCGGCCGATGCTCTGCGAGAGCGAACCGAAGAACAGGCCGCCGGCCAGCGCGCCCAGGTTGAGCAGCGCGGCCAGCAGGAATGCGGTGCCGGAGCCGGCCGCAATGTGCAGGTCGGTCTGCAGGAACGTCGGGTACATGTCCTGCGAGCCATGGCTGAACATGTTGAACGCCGCCATCAGCAGCATTAGGTACAAGGCCAGCTTCCAACGCCCGCGCATGGTCTGGCGCAGACCCTGCCGCGGCCGCCGCTGCTGCGCCTGCCAGGCCGCCGATTCCGGCACCTTGCTGCGGATGTACAGCACGAGCAAGGCAGGCAAGGCGCCGACGATGAACAGGCCACGCCAGCCGATGTGGTCGACCAGCAGCCAGTTCACCAGCGCAGCCAGGAAGAAGCCGCAGGGATAGCCGCTTTGTAGCAAACCGGAAACAATGCCACGTGCGCGTGCCGGGATCGATTCCATGGCCAGCGAGGCGCCGATGCCCCATTCCCCGCCCATGGCGATACCGAACAGGAAGCGCAACACCAGCAAGGCAGTGAGCGAGGGGGCAAACGCCGTTGCAAACTCGAAGATCGAAAACAGCACCACGTCGAGCATGAGGATCGGGCGCCGGCCATAGCGGTCAGCCAGCCGCCCGAACAAGAAGGCACCGATTGGTCGGGCGGCCAGAGTCAGGAACAAGGCAAAAGTGACCTCGACCTTCTCGACCGCGAACTCCTGCGCAATGGCGACGATGACGAACGTCAGCAGGAAATAGTCGAACGCATCGAGCATCCAGCCCAGGAAACTCGCTGCCACGGTGTGACGTTGTTCGTGGTCGAGTTCGCGCAGCGGCGAGAAGATCCGCATGACCCCTGTCCCGGAAGGAAATCCCCGCGCAAGCTACCACACCGGATTGACCAGCGTCGCGATCTGTCCGGTTGCCGGCCGCACGGTGGCATGATGGCTGCCAACCGGGATCGTACCGCGCACCAAGGACGCACCATGCACTTGCTGGATCGGGCGGCGCGCGAAGCTATCGTTGCGCACTACGCGCAGCGGCGGCATCGCCTCTACGCACGCTGGAAGCTCAAAACCGATCCAGTCTATGCGGCCACTGCCGCCTTGCTCAAGGATTCGGCCCTGCCCTTGCTGGACGTGGGCTGCGGCATCGGCCTGCTCGGCCAGTACCTGCATGCCAGTGGCGCCCGCGTACGCTACGAGGGCGTGGATCACGACGCCTTCAAGATCGGGATCGCGCGAGCAGCAGCGCGCCACGCCGGGCTCGAGCAGGAGCTGCACCTGCGTTGTGCCGACGCCGCCACGCTGCCCCCGGTCAACGGCCACGTGGTGTTGCTGGACATCCTGCATTACCTGCCGGGCGCCCGCCACCGCCCGCTGTTGCAGGCCATCACCCGGCACCTGGCTCCGGATGGCCTGCTGGTGATCCGCAACGTGTTGCGCGAGCCCAACTGGCGTTTCCACGCCACCCGGATCGAGGAATTCTTCCTGCGCTACAGCGGTTGGATTCCTGGCGGCGCCCAGTACTACCCGAGTGCCGATGAAGTGCGCACACCACTGGCAGCAGCCGGGCTCGCCGTGCACATCGCTCCCCTGCGTGGCCGCACGCCGTACAACAGCTATCTGGTGGTCGCCCGCCGCCACCGGTCTTCATCCGTCCCAATCACACGGACTCCCGTCGGATAGATGCCAGCGGATGCGCGGGATGTCCGCACACGCTATACTGCGCCGCGCAGTCGTTCCGGCTGCCGCGACTGCCAGTCGCCTTCCTTCATCTCGCAACACGGTGTGGACACTCCGGGTTGCTCAGGAGTGTCACATGTCTTTTGAATCGCTGGGCCTCGTGCCCGCGTTGTTGCGCGCGCTTGCCGAATACGGCTACACCGAACCTACCCCGATCCAGGCGGCAGCCATCCCGCCCGCACTGGAAGGCCGCGACCTGCTGGCCGCGGCGCAGACCGGGACCGGCAAAACCGCTGCGTTCGCCCTGCCGCTGTTGCAGAGATTCGCCGGCGCCGGCCAGACCGTGGCGCGCCGCCCGCGGGCCTTGATCCTCACCCCCACGCGCGAGCTCGCCGCGCAGATCCACGACAACTTCCGCAGCTACGGCAAGCACCTGCGCGTCAGCAGCACCACCATCTTCGGCGGCGTCGGCATGGGGCCGCAAATCAGCGCGTTGCGCCGCGGCGTGGACATCGTCATCGCCACTCCCGGACGCCTGCTTGACCATATGCAGCAGCACACGCTGGAGCTATCCGCAGTGGAAACCCTGGTGCTTGACGAGGCCGACCGCATGCTCGACATGGGTTTCCTGCCGGCGCTCAAGCGCATCCTGGCAGCCGTGCCGGCCAAGCGCCAGACGCTGCTGTACTCGGCGACGTTCGCACCGGAAATAAAATCGCTGGCCAAGGCTTTCATGCGCAATGCGCAGGAAATTTCCGTCAGCAACCCGAACGCGGTGGCGACCCTGGTCAGCCATGAGGTGCACCCGGTGGACGCGTCACGCAAGCGCGACCTGCTGTTGCATCTGCTGGCTGCCGACAGCCGCCGCCAGACCCTCGTGTTCAGCCGCACCAAGCACGGCGCGGACAAGCTGGTGAAGTTCCTCAATGCTTCCGGGCTGCGCACTGCGGCAATCCACGGCAACAAGAGCCAGAACGCGCGCACGCGCGCGCTGGATGATTTCAAGGCCCATCGCACCACCGTGCTGGTGGCCACCGACATTGCCGCGCGCGGCATCGACATCGAGCAGTTGCCGATCGTGATCAACTACGACCTGCCGATGGTGGCGGAGGACTACGTGCATCGCATTGGCCGCACCGGGCGCGCTGGCCTCGAGGGCCATGCCATTTCGCTGGTCAGCCACGACGAGGCCGGACTGCTGTGCGACATCCGCAAGTTGTTGCACCAGGACATCGCGATCATCCCGGTCAGCGGCTACGAACCGTCGACCCCCTTGCGCCTGGATGCCAGCGCGCCCCGCCCGCAGCGCGGCGGGCAGCGGCGCGGCCCATCGTTCCAGGGCAAATCGGCCAGCGTCACCAACCCGAAGCCGCACCAGGCGCAGGGTCGCGGCGCGCGAGGCGCCGGCAACCAGCAACGCCGGCGTACATCGGGGCCACGGCCCGCCGCCAACGCCTGAGCCCGTGAACGGTCCGCCGGCCCGGCAACCCAGTCCTGCCGGCCGGCACGCGAAGGCGCGGACGCCGGCTCAAAGCAGGTTCAGCGCCGTCGCATGGTGGCGCAGGTGGTCATCGATGAAGCTGGTCACGAAATAGTAGCTGTGGTCATAACCGGCATGGCGGCGCAGCAGCACCGGCTGCCCGGCGGCAGCGCAGGCCTGCTCGAACAACTCCGGCTGCAATTGTTCCGCCAGGTACGCATCGGCTTCGCCCTGGTCGATCAGGATGGTGCCGGGAAAACGCTGCCGCGCCACCAGCGCGCAGGCGTCGTGCGCGCTCCAGCCAGCCTCGTCCGGGCCGAGATAGGCAGTGAACGCCTTGCGCCCCCAGGGCACCCGGCTGGGCGCCACGATGGGCGCCAGTGCCGATACCGACTGGTACTGCCGCGGATGCCGCAAGGCCAGGGTCAGCGCGCCATGGCCGCCCATGGAATGCCCGCACAGGCCGCTGCGTGCGACGTCCAGCGGGAAGTTGGCCGCCAGCAAGGCCGGCAATTCCAGGGTCAGGTATTCCTCCATGCGGAAGCGTGCCGACCAGGGCGCCTGGGTGGCGTCGAGATAAAAGCCCGCGCCTTCGCCCAGCTCCCAGTCGCCCGTGGCACCGGCAATGCCGGTGGCGCGCGGGCTGGTATCGGGCATCACCAGGGCCAGGCCAAATTGCGCGGCCAGGCGCTGGGCGCCAGCCTTGATCGTCGCCGTTTCCTCGCTGCAGGTCAGCCCGGCCAGGAAATACAGCGAGGCGCAGGAACGCACCTTGACCTGCGGCGGCAGGAACAAGGCAAAACGCATATCCCCGCCACATGCCCGTGATGGATGCCGGTAAACGCCTTGCACGCCGCCGTGGCAGCGCTGTTCGCTTAGGGTCTCGAGCATACCGATTATCCTTCCAGGCAGACGGAGCGAGTGTAGCCAACCTGCACGCTTGGACAACCTGAGCGGCTGCGCTTGGCCTGGCTGCTAAACTTTCCCCCTGCGCGTCGGATTTGCGTGCCGCGCTTCCGCCTCGAGGTTCCCCATGTCTGCCCCCATCCCCGATGACGCCCCGGTGCAAGCCGGCTTCGGCGCGTTTGACCTGCATCCCGACGTGCGCGCGGTACTGGCCGAGGTGGGCTACGAGTCCCCCTCGCCCATCCAGGCCGCCACCATCCCGCCGCTGCTGGCGGGCCGCGATGTGCTTGGCACCGCGCAGACCGGCACTGGCAAGACCGCGGCGTTCGCACTGCCCATCCTGTCCCTGCTGGATCGCCGACCCGGCAAGCCGCAGGCCCTGGTGCTGGCGCCGACACGCGAGCTCGCGATCCAGGTCGCCGAGGCCTTCCAGAGCTATGCCGCGCATCTGCCCGGCTTCCAGGTGCTGCCAATCTACGGCGGACAAAGTTACGGTCCGCAGTTGCACGCGCTCAAGCGTGGCGTTCACGTCGTGGTGGGCACGCCAGGACGCGTCATCGACCACCTGGACAAGGGCACGCTCGACCTCTCGGCATTGCGCTTCGTGGTGCTGGACGAGGCCGACGAGATGCTGCGCATGGGCTTCATCGACGATGTCGAAAAGATCCTGCAGGCGGCACCGACCGAGCGCCAGGTCGCCCTGTTTTCGGCAACCATGCCCAGCCAGATTCGCAAGATCGCGCAAAAGCACCTGCGTGATCCGGTGGAAGTGGTGATCAAAAACTCAGTCACCACGACCCCGCACATCCGCCAGCGCTACTGGTTTGTCAGCGGCATGCACAAACTGGACGCGCTGACGCGCATCCTCGAGGCCGAGCCATTCGACGGCATGATCGTCTTTGCCCGCACCAAGCAGGGCACCGAGGAGCTTGCCGGCAAGCTGCAGGCCCGTGGCCTGGCAGCCGCGGCGATCAACGGCGACCTGGTGCAGGCGCAGCGCGAGCGGGTGATCCAGCAGGTGCGGGACGGGAAGCTCGACGTGCTCGTCGCCACCGACGTCGCCGCGCGCGGACTGGACGTGGAGCGGCTCAGCCACGTCGTCAACTACGACATCCCTTACGATCCGGAGAGCTATATCCACCGCATTGGCCGCACCGGCCGTGCCGGCCGCAGCGGCGAGGCGATCACCTTCATCACGCCCCGGGAAAAGGGCATGCTGCACGCGATCGAGCACGCGACCCGACAGCCCATGGAAGCGATGCAGCCACCGTCCGTGGACACGGTCAACGACGCCCGCATCAACAAGTTCAAGCAGCGCATCAGCGACGCCCTGGCCGCAGGCGGGCTGGAGACGTTCCAGGAACTGGTCGAGCAGTACGAGCGCGAGCACGGTGTACCCGCCGCCAGTATTGCCGCGGCGCTCGCGCGGGTCGTGCAAGGTGACCGGCCGCTGCTGCTGGCCGCGCCCGCGACAGGCCAGCGGAAGCCCGCGGAGGCAGACGATCTGCGCGGCCACGCGGCACCCGGCGCCCGGCATGCTGCGGCCCGCACGCCGGCCGCGCATCCTGCTGCACCGGTGCGCAGCGCGCGGGCGAAAGCGATCCGCAAAGGCACCGCCCCGGAGGCATCCGCCCAGCGGCCGACGCGCGCGCACGCCACGGAAACCGGCAAGCGCACCTACCGCATCGAGGTGGGCCACGAGCACGGCGTGCAGCCGGGCAACATCGTTGGCGCCATCGCCAATGAATCGGGCTTGGACAGTCGCTACATCGGCCGCCTCAGCATCCGCGGCAACTACAGCCTGATCGACCTGCCCGAGGGCATGCCCGTCGAGATCTTCGAGCACCTGAAGAAGGTCTGGGTGATGCAGCAGCAACTGCGTATCCGCGAATGGGACGGGCAGGAAGGGCCCGATGAAGCGGGCTCGTCCCTTGCACACAGGCCACCCGTCCCGCATGCCGGCAAGCACGCGCCGGCGGCACGCAAGCCGTCTGCCGGCGGCTTCAAGCCACCCCGGCGCAAATAGCGCGCGACGAGGTCCTCGTCCTCCCCCTCTCCCCCGACGGCTTCACCGTTGGGGGAGAGGGTTCATGCACCCGCATTAGCTGGGGTCACAGCGTGCCGACGAATGTGTCGCACTTGGCCATTTCGCCACTGGCGAAGCCGACCTTGAACCAGTGCACGCGCTGCGCCGACGTGCCGTGGGTGAAGGAGTCCGGCCGTACCCGGCCCTGGGCTTGCTGTTGCAGCGTGTCGTCGCCAATCTGACTGGCTGCGTTGAGCGCAGACTCGATGTCGCCCGGCTCCAGCCACTGCAACTGCTGCTCGCTGTGGCTGCCCCAGACGCCGGCATAGCAATCGGCCTGCAATTCCTGGCGCACGGACAAGCCATCGGCGCCGTCCATCGGCAGGCCACGGCGCCGCGCCGCAGCGACCTGGTCGAACACGCCGGTCAGCTTCTGCACGTGGTGGCCGACCTCATGGGCAATGACATAAGCCCGCGCGAAGTCGCCGGAAGAATGCAGGCGGCGCTGCAGCAGCTGGAAAAACCCGAGGTCCAGATACACCTTCTGGTCGCCGGGGCAATAGAACGGGCCGACCGCCGCGGTCGCGCCACCGCAGGCCGTTGCCACTTCGCCACTGAACAGGTGCAGCGTCGGGTCGACATAGGTCAGGCCCCTGGCCTGGAAGATCGCGCCCCAGGTCTGTTCGGTCGAATGCAGGATCGCGCTGACGAACGCCTTTTGCTCCGGATCGACCTGCGTCGGCGCGCTCTGCCCCGGGTCGTCAAGCGGCACCCCACCCTGGTCGAACAAGGCCAACGGATTCTTGAAGAAGATCCAGCCGATCAGGGCCAGCACGATCAGGCCACCCAGGCCCATGCGCCCGCCGCCAAAGCCGCGTCCGCCGCCGCCACTGCCGACCTCGATGTTGCTGCTGCTGCCGCCCTTTCGCCAATCCATGCCGCCCCCGCCGCGCAAGCCCTACCGGTGCCTGAAACGGAAGATAACCCGCCGCGCCGACTCACGCCAGGCGCGCACTGCCGCTACAGTAAGCCGTCTCCCGCGAGGATTGCCGCATGAACCAACTGCCTGCCCTGGCCACCCTGCTCACCGTGCTGCTGTTGTTCGTCACCTCGTCCGTGGCCGGGCGCGCACGGTACAAGTACGGCATCAAGGCCCCGGCGACCAGCGGCCATCCGGCGTACGAGCGTGCCTACCGCGTGCAGATGAACACGATCGAGGGCAGCATGATGTTCCTGCCGGCGT
Organism: Rhodanobacter sp. FW510-R10; assembly: GCF_058781105.1. Lineage (NCBI taxonomy): Bacteria > Pseudomonadati > Pseudomonadota > Gammaproteobacteria > Lysobacterales > Rhodanobacteraceae > Rhodanobacter > Rhodanobacter sp. FW510-R10. The sequence goes on from NZ_JBYSWL010000001.1 coordinate 3,372,526, forward strand.
TGTGGCTGGCGGCCAGCTACGGCTTCGGTGGCTGGGCCGGCATCGTCGGCCTGGTCTGGGTCGCTGGCCGGACCTGGTACGCCATCGCCTATTGGGGCGACGCGGCCAAGCGCGGCCCTGGTTTCACCGTGGGCATGCTGGCCTTCCTGGTCCTGCTGGTGATGGCGGCGATCGGCTTCGTCCGGGCGCTGCTCGCAGGCTGAGCCGTCCGCTCCGCGCGACGCGTGACGACGTTTGCCTGCGCCCCCGATGCCATCGCGCTTCCAGTCGCCCGCACCGTCCGTATGGATGGCCTTGGGCCTGGTGGCGTCCTACCTGACGCTGCAGGTCGTCGGTAGTGCCGTGATGGTCGGCGTGCTGGCACTGCTGCAGCATCGGCACTCGCCAAGCGCTGCGGTGAGCGCGGCGCTGGCCTCGCTGGCAGCGCAGCCGGGCGCGGTCGTCGCCCAAGCCATCGTCACCGTGTGCATTGCCGCTGCCGCAGTGATGTGGCAGGTCCATCGACAGTGGCCGGCATTGTGGTCGCAGCCCATGCCACCCGGCTTCGGCCTGGTCCGTCCGCACCGCCGCGCCTGGCCGGCCGCGGCACTCGCCGTGGGCCTGCTGGCGCCGTTCGTGGGCGGCCTGGTGACGCGACTGTTGGCCGGCGACCATGACCTCACGCAGAACGTGCAGCAACTGGCGCAGCACGCGCCGCCGGGATGGCGCCTTGCCCTCGCCCTCATGGCAGTGACCCTGGCCCCACTGGTCGAGGAGCTGCTGTTTCGCGGCGTGCTGCTGTCCTCGCTGATCCCGCGCTGCGGCGTGGCGCTGGCGGCGCTGCTCAGTGCGGCCGCATTTGCCGCCATCCACCTGCCCGGGCTGGGCTGGCAGTGGTACGCGCTGCCGGAGCTGCTCCTGCTGGGGGTCGCGCTGGCCTGGCTGCGCCTGCGCTGCCGCTCCCTGTGGCCAGCGGTGCTGGCCCACGGCGCGAACAATGCGCTTGCGCTCACCGTACTGTTCACTGCGCTGAATATGCCGGGCTGAGCCCCGCCTCGCGCAGCAGGCGTGCGGTTTCGAACAAGGGCAAGCCCATCACGCCCGAATGGCTGCCCTCAAGGCGCGCGACCAGGGTGGCGCCACGGCCCTGGATGGCATAGGCGCCAGCCCGGCCCAACGGCTCGCCCGTGGCCACGTAGGCGTCGATGTCGCGCGCCGGCAGCGGGCCAAAGGTGACCTTGGAGATGCACTCGGCGCAGGACTCGCGACGCGCGCCAAGCAGCCACACGGTGGAGATCACGCGGTGGGTGCGCCCCGACAGGCGCCGCAGCATGGCCGCCGCGTCGACGGCATCGCGCGGCTTGCCGAAGACCTCGCCGTCCAGCACCACGTCGGTGTCGGCGCCAAGTACCAGCGCGCCATCGACGCCCCGCACGAGTTCCAGTCCGGCCACTGCCTTGGCCCGGGATACCCGGCGCACGTAAGCCTCGGGCACCTCGCCCGGCGCGCGCTGCTCAGGTACCTGGGTGTCGAGCACGGTGAACGCCACTCCAATCTGGGCCAGCAGTTCCCGGCGGCGTGGCGATTGGGAGGCAAGATAAAGCATGGGCGGTCGGACGGTCCTGCTCGTGCGTGGCATCACAAGGTGAGCAGGTATTCGCAGGACGATTCGCGGTGCCAGCCCAGCGATGCGTACAGCGCCTGCGCCGGTACGTTGTCGAGCGCAGTCCACAGCATGAGGCTGCCCACCCCAAGCTCATGCGCGCGGATGGCTGCCTCGCGCAGCAACGCGGCGCCCACACCCTGCCTGCGCGCCTGCGGCGCGACGAACAAATCGTTGAGCAGCCAGGTACGCACGGCGCGCACCGAGGAAAACAAGGGGTACAACTGGGTGAAACCCAGGCCAGCGCCCTGCCCGTTCCGGGCGAGCAGGACCAGCGACTCCTGGAGCTCGAAGCGCTCGCGCAGGAAGCGGCGCGATCCATCGGGGTCCGCTGGTTGTTCGTAAAACTGGCGATAGGCGTCAAACAGGCCGGCCACCGTATCGAGATCGCGAATGCCGGCCTGGCCTATGGAAAAGTTCATGCTGATGAATCCAGAGGGATGGAGTAGCAACGCCGTTTCACTCTGGCGTTGTCCACGACCGCAGGGGGCGGTCGTCAACCGCGATGATAAGGGTGGCCGGCCAGGATGGTGTGCGCACGGTACAGCTGTTCGACCACCAGCAGGCGCACCAGCATGTGCGGCAAGGTCAGTGGGCCCAGCGACCAGGCCTGGTCTGCGCGCGCCAGGACTTCCGGCGCATGGCCGTCGGCGCCGCCAATCAACAACGCGAGGTCGCGCCCGGCCATCCGCCACGTCCCCAGCTGCACTGCCAAATCCTCGCTGGACCAGGCCTTGCCGCGGCTGTCCAGGGCGACGACCCGGGTATCGCGCGTGAGCTGGGCCAGCAACGCAACCCCTTCCTCATGCGTGGCATGGCCCGCGTCGCCATGCCTGGCGCGGTGACCGGGGCGCACTTCCACCAGTTCAATCGGCATGGCCTGCGACAAGCGCTTGCGATACTCGGCCAGGCCGTCGGCGACCCAGCCCGGCATGTGCTCACCGACGGCGATCAGGCGCACGCGCATGGTCTCAGGCCCGTGGCGCGGCGCGCGTCATGCGCGGAGGCAACCGGGACGGCGTGTTCAAGCTTCGGCCTGCGCCGCCTCCACGTCCGGCTCGCTGCCGCCGACGGCCCACAACCGCTCGAGCGCATAGAACTCCCGGATCCGCGGCAACATGACGTGGACGATGACATCTCCCAGGTCGATCAGGACCCACTCGCCTTCCTGCTCGCCCTCGACGCCGAGCGGCGCGACCCCGATCCGCTTGGCAAAGCGCCCCACTTCATCGGCAATTGATTTCACATGGCGGGCCGAGGTGCCGGAGGCAATCACCAGCAGGTCGGCAATGGAGGTGCGGTCACGCACGTCGATTTCGCGCACATCCCTGGCCTTCAATGATTCCAGTGCATCCAGCACCTGGCTACGTAATTCGGCCACGCCAAGCGCCGATCGGGAGTGTGGTTTTTTGCTCAAGTGGTCAGGCCTCGATGCGCGGTGGCAACTGTTGGGAGCGATGAGTATAGCGCCGGGCCAAGCCGGCTCCGGTGCAAGCCCGCGGGCGCGACGGGGTTCCCGAGCGCGGCGCTTGGCGGGCAAAATTGCCGCCACCTGCATGGGCGGCCAAGGCATGTCCGAATCACTGCGGCGCCCGCAAATCGTCGAATTCCGGATGGCGCTGCATCCACGCCGCCGCATAGGAGCAGGCTGGAGACACGCTCCAGCCGACATCCCGGGCGAGCTCCAGGGCAGTGCGCACCAGCGCGGCGGCAATGCCGCGGCCGCCGACCTCGGGCGGCACCTCGGTGTGGGTGATGATCATGACCGTGCCATCCAGCACATAGTCAAGCACACACACCTTGCCCTCGACGCTGGTCTGCAAGCGCCGACGCTCGGGATCGTGGGTAATCTCTGGAGCCATGTTGCCCTCCTGCCAATGCTGATCCAGGTACGCAATCGTGACGCAAACCGGCGTGAACGTGCGCACCCTCCGTGCCACCGGCATCAGGCACGATACGCCCGCAGCAGGTCGGGATCCTCGAACAAGCCTGCCGGCAGCAGGTAGCGCGGGTCGCGCCCGGCGGCAAGCAGGGCACGGACGCGCGTGGCCGAGATCTCCAGCGGGGTGACCTCCAACTGCACGATTCTCCCGGCGGGCAGGTGCGCAAGGGCACCCAGGTCGGCGAGCCTGCGGGCCTGCAGTTCCCGCTCCAGGGCCACAGGCAACTGCGCGCCCACCCCGGGCCGGCTCAGCACGCCGACGTGCGCCAGCGCGAACAGTTCGCGCCAGCGGTGCCAAGCCGGAAGCTGCACAAACATGTCGGCGCCCACCAGCAGCACCAGGGCACGTTGGCCGACTTCCGCGCGCAATTCAGCCAGCGTGTCCACGGTATAGGACGGCCCGCTGCGCTCGAGCTCGCGCGTATCCAGCGTCAAGCGATCCTGTCCGCGCAAGGCCACGCGCAACATGGCGACGCGCTCGGCAGCACTGGCCATCGGCGCCGGGCGGTGCGGCGGCACATTGGCTGGAACCAGGCACACCTCGGCCCCCAGCAGTTCCGCCGCTTCCCAAGCCACGCTGAGATGGCCAAGGTGGACTGGATCGAAGGTGCCGCCAAACACGCCCAGCGGGCGGGGCTCGGTCACGGCCGCAGCGCGTGCGACGCTCATGCCAGGGCCGCGGCCAGGCTCGGCTCGGCAATCACGGCGACCAGGCGCTCGGCCTCGCGCCACGGGTCGCCCTGCACGCGGCCCTTGACCATGCGGTCGATGCGCCCGGCGCGGCGCAGGCACTCCACCCAATGCCCGCGGGGGGCCCGGCGCAGGGCCTGGCGTAGCAATCTCTCGCGCGTGGCAAACACGTGTTCAGCCTGCATCTGCGCGTTGAGGTTGGTCGCGCTCGCCAGCCGCAGCGCCAGTTGCAGCTGGTTGACCAGCCAGCCCTGCAACGCCAGCAAGTCGTCGCCCTCAGCACGCAATCCAGCGAGGATGCGCAGCGCGCGGGCACCGTCGCCGGCAAAGGCCGCATCGGTGAGCTTGAAGACATCGTAACGCGCGCTGTCGGCCACCAGGCTGGCCATCCGGTCGGCATCCAGGCGGCCGCCCTGGTGCAGGACCGCCAGCTTGTCGATTTCCTGGGCCGCTGCCAGCAGGTTCCCCTCGGCCCGCTCGCCCAGCAGCGCAATTGCCTCGCGGCTGGCTGAAAGTCCGTGCGCCGCCAGCCTGGCGCCGATCCAAGCCAGCCACTCGCCGGCCTGCGGCGGGTTGAACACGACCATCACCCCGGCTGCGTCAAGCTTGCGACTCCAGGCACCCTCGTGTTTCTTGCTCCACTCCAGTGCGGTGACCAGCAAGCTGACCCCTTCGGGTGGGTCGGCGCAAAACGCGGTGATCGCCTTGGCGCCATCGACCCCGGGCCGGCCGCCGGGCAGGCGCAGGTCAAGCAGGCGGCGCGTGGCAAACAGCGACATGCCGGCGGCCGCGCGCGCCAGGTCATCCCAGTCGAAACGGGGCCCCGCCTCAAGCACCTCGCGCTCGGTATAACCCAGCTCGCGTGCCCGCGCGCGCAAGCCGTCGGCCGCCTCGATCACCAGCAGCGGCACGCCGGCCAGCAGGTACACCGGCGCCAGCGAATCGGCGGCCAGCAGCTTGGGCCAACGAGCGGGCGTCGCCGGCATCAGCTTCCCGCCGGCGTCGCCGGTGCATTCCGGCCAACCGCCTGCAGGCGGAACAGGATCGCCTGCACCATGTCGTCGTTCAATCCCTGCTCGATGGCCTGCACCTGCGAGGCATTGCCGACCGTGTTCGTGGCGTCATAGCTGTATTCACGCGACATGTCGATACGCTGCCGCGCGACCAAGGTCCGGCCGCCGCCATCGCCCACCTCGAACTGTACCTGGAAGTGCACGGCAAACTCGCTCACCCGGGCGTAGCCGCCAGCACTCAAGGTCTCGGTGCTGAACGCGGCCACCGGCACCCGCAACTCGGCGACGCCGGCACCAGGCTGGTCTTCCACGCTGGCACCCGAGATCTGCAGCGCCCGCACCAGCCGCTGCTGCAGTGCGAAATTTCCGCTCACCACCACATGCACCCGCTGCATGCCCGGCGGCAGGGCCGCACTTCGCCGCAGGTGAAAGCCGCAGGCGCCGAGTGCGCAGACCACCAGCAGCAAGCATGCGGCACGCAGCAACCTGCTTATGGACACTGGGGCCATGGCGTTCATGCGGCAACGATGTTGACGATCTTGCCGGGGACCACGATGACCTTGCGCACCGCCAGGCCCTCCAGCGCACGCTGCACCTGCGGCTGCGCGCAGGCCGCGGCTTCAGCCGCGGCTGCGTCCGCCTGCGGTGGCAAGTCGATGGTGCCGCGCAACTTGCCGTTGACCTGCACGGCGATGGTCAGCCTGGCGCGCACCAGCGCCGCCTCGTCCACGCTGGGCCAGGGCTGGTCCTCGAGGATCGCCTCAGGATGGCCCAGGACCTGCCACAACGCATGGCTGATATGCGGCACGACGGGATTCAGCATCAGCACCATGGCTTCCAGCGCTTCATGCCGGACCGCGCGGCCCTGCGCGCCCTGGTCGTCGAACTTGTTCAGCGCGTTCAGCAGTTCCATCAGCGCGGCAATCGCAGTGTTGAACGCGTGGCGCCGGCCAAAATCGTTGCTGACCTTCTGGATCGTTTCGTGCAACTGCCGGCGCAGCGCCCGTTGCCCGGCATCGAGGCCCGCCGGATCGAGCGCGCCGGGGGCGGCGCCGAGCACAGGATGATCGGCGCCGGCGGCGTGCTGGACGACCTCGCGCCAGAACCGCTTCAGGAACCGCGCCATGCCTTCGACGCCCGCCTCGTTCCATTCCAGCGACTGCTCGGGCGGCGCGGCGAACATGGAGAACATGCGCACGGTGTCGGCGCCGTAGCGCTCGATCATGAGTTGCGGATCGACGCCATTGTTCCTGGACTTGGACATCTTCTCGACGCCACCAATGTGCACCTCCTGGCCGTCGGCGCGGGCCACGGCACCCACCACCCGCCCGCGCTCGTCGCGATGGACATCGACCTCGGCCGGATTGAGCCATTGCCGCACTCCGTCGGCATCGTCGCGATAGAAGGTCTCGGCAATCACCATGCCCTGGCACAACAGGTTCGTCGCCGGCTCATCGCTGGCCAGCATGCCGGCGTCGCGCAGCAGCTTGTGGTAGTAGCGGAAATACAGCAGATGCATGATGGCGTGCTCGATGCCGCCGATGTACTGGTCGACCGGCAGCCAGTAATTCGCCCGCGCGTCGACTTGGGCAGTGGCGCCCGGGCTGGTGTAGCGCGCGTAGTACCAGCTCGACTCCATGAAGGTGTCGAACGTGTCGGTCTCGCGCTCCGCCGGGCCGCCACACTGTGGGCACGTGCACTTGCGCCACTCGGCATCCGACTTCAGCGGCGAGTGCACGCCGCTGAACGCTACGTCTTCGGGCAGCACCACCGGCAGCTGGTCCTCGGGCACCGGCAAGGCACCGCAGGCCGGGCAATAGATCACCGGGATCGGGCAACCCCAGTAACGCTGCCGGCTCACGCCCCAGTCACGCAGGCGCCAATTGACGCGGCGCTCGCCCTTGCCCAGTTCCTGCAGCTTGGCGGCGAAGGCCTGCATGGCGCCATCGAAGTCCAGGCCGTCGTACGCACCTGAATTGACCAGCAGGCCGTGCTCGAGGTACGGGCCCTCCTCCATGATGCGGCGCTCGAACTCCTCGATCAGGCGTACGGCCGAACCGGCGTCGTAGGCGTCGGTGGAGCTCCCGCGCAACGCGGCCTGCATGGGATTGGCGGACGCGCCCTGGCCCAGGTCGCGATGGATTTCGCGCGCGGCGTCCAGCACCGAGCGGTCCACCACCACCATCTTGATCGGCAGGCTGTAGCGCTGGGCGAATTCCCAGTCGCGCTGGTCATGGCCGGGCACCGCCATGACCGCGCCGGTGCCGTAGTTCATCAGCACGAAATTCGCGATCCAGATCGGCAGCTCGGCGCCGGTCAAGGGGTGGACCGCGTACAGGCCGGTCCCCATGCCGCGCCGCTCCTGGGTTTCCAGCTCGGCCTCGGAGACCCCGCCACGGCGCAGCTCGGCGACGAATTCGGCAATCTGCTCATTCTGCCGGGCACATTCCAACGCCAGCGGATGCTCGGCGGCAATCGAGATGAAGGTGACACCCATCAAGGTGTCCGGCCGCGTGGTGAACACGCGCAGCGGCATGTCCGTGCCGAGCACCTGGAAGGCGATTTCCAGGCCTTCGCTGCGGCCCAGCCAATTGCGCTGCATGATCTTGACCGCATCGGGCCAGCCTGGCAGTGCGTCCAGGCCGTCCAGGAGCTCTTGCGCGTAATCGGTGATGCGCAGGAACCACTGCGGGATTTCGCGCTTCTCCACCACGGCGCCAGAGCGCCAGCCGCGCCCGTCCACCACTTGCTCGTTGGCCAGTACGGTCTGGTCGACCGGGTCCCAGTTCACCACCGCATTCTTGCGGTAGGCGATACCCTGCTTCAGCAGCCGGGTAAACATCAGCTGCTCCCAGCGGTAATACTCCGGGCGGCAGGTCGCGAACTCGCGGCTCCAGTCGATCGCATAGCCCAGCGCCTGCAGCTGGGCGCGCATATGCTCGATGTTCGCGTAGGTCCACTTGGCCGGTGCGGTCTTGTTCTTGATCGCCGCATTCTCGGCCGGCAGGCCGAACGCATCCCACCCCATGGGCTGCAGCACATTCTTCCCGTTCATGCGCTGGAACCGGCTGATCACGTCGGCAATCGTGTAGTTGCGCACATGCCCCATGTGCAGCGCCCCGGACGGATAGGGCAGCATCGCCAGGCAGTAGAACTTCGGCTTCGCCGGGTCCTCGGTCACCACATAGGCGTGTCGCACATTCCAGTAGGCCTGAGCGGCCGACTCCACCGCGTGCGGATCATATTCGCTGGTGCCGGCCGTCACCGGGGCGGTGGCGTTCGTGGTTCGGGTGTCGTGCATGGTTGTCTTGCCAGTCCAAGAGGTACCGTTCGGCATATTGCCGTGCTGAACGTCGCAGCCTAGCCCAGAGCGTGCCGGTCGCCAAGCCGGAAACCGCGGCGCACGGCCATGGTCGCACCCGCTGGCCACGATCCCGCAGGCATTCGGCGCGGCATGGCGTGGCCATCCACGGGCTTATCTCCAGCACATGCCAGCCGCGGGGGCCAAGGCCGACGTGCGCACGCACCCATCCCTGTCCCGAGGCAACAGTCGATGCGGGCCAGCGTCGGCCACGAGCGGCGACACCGATCCGTGTGCAGGCCGATCAGGCCGGACAGCTTGCCGCCTGGTCAGCACCCAGCGCGCGGGCAACCGTGGCCATCCTGGCTGCAAGCATGGCAATCGCCCGCTGGTGACCTTGGACCAGTGCGGCGTAACCCGCAGCGACCGGCACGCGGAGACTGCTGGCGCAGGTCAAGGCCTTGGCCACCGCCCTCCCCCTGGCGTCACCATGCACCACGCGCACGCTCCAGGCGCCGGCCAGCAGGACGTGACTGCCCGGCCAGGAGTCGAACTGCTGGACCTCGAGCTTGATGCGCAAGCCGGGCGCGCCCCTGTCCGGCAAGCCAGTAGTGTTTTGGCTACCCAGCTCGCGCGCGAGGTCAACCGCCAGTGCGCTGCGCAGCTCGTCGGCCAGGGGCGCGATCCAGCGCTCGCCATTCAGCAACAGGACTTGTTGCGCCCCGTCGCGCACCACCAATTGTGGCTGGTCGACCTGGGCCGGCACGCTGACTGGCAACACCGCAAACGGCAAAACCGCGCTGCCCGCCGCCGGAGCGGCAGCGCCTGCAGTCTCCGGCGACATCAGCGTGTAGTAGTGCAGCGGCGCGGAGGCGCAAGCCGCCAGCAGCACGGCGCCCAGACATGCCAAGCAGGCAACGGCGATGCGCATCATGGCCTGTCCTCCGGTTGCGACGGTGCCGAACCCTGCGGCTGCGGCTGCCGCTGTTGTGCCGGCGGCGTCGCCGACGCTGGCGGCGTGTCGACTTTCCGGTCGGCACGCCGGCCACGCAACAGCGCTTCCGGATGTGCACCGAGATAATCGGTCAACACGCGCAGCGAGCGCGCCATGCGCTGCAGCTGCTCCAGCGTGACGCCCAGGTTCTGCTGCAAGGGCGAGTCGCCAGACAAGGCGTCCTGCGCGGTGCCCATGGTCTGCTGCACGCCGCGCATGGTCGAGCCCAGCTCGGGCAAGGTTTCGCCGTTCACTTGCTTGAGCGTCGCGCTCAGGGCACTCAGGCTCTGGTCCAGGTTGCGCCCGATGCTGGCGAACGGCACCTTGGACAACTCGCTGACCAGGCCGCCAATCTGCTCCTGGAGCTTGTCCAGGCTGCCGGCCACCGTGGGCACCGTGAGCGGCCGGGCTGCGGGATCAAACGTAGTCTTTGGTGCATGTGGATCGAAATCCAAGGCAACGTACAACTGGCCGGTAAGCAGGTTGCCTGTGCGCGCCTGCGCGCGCAGGCCATGGTCGATGAGCCCGGCGAGCAGTTGTGGCAACTCGACTTTCCTGCCCCCGACACTGGCCTGCGCCATCAGCTTGTCGTAGGCCGAACCGAGGCGCTGCGGATAAATGACGGCGCCGACCACGACCGGGAAGCGCTGGGTGTGCTCGTCGTAATCCAGGCGCACCGACACCACCTTGCCAAAATTCACCCCGAGGAACTCCACGGGCGCATCCACCGCCAGGCCGCGCACCGATTGTCCAAAGCGCATGCGGATGTAATACGGCTCGCCGTCCGGCGGGGCCATGGCCGTGGCCCGGTTGGCAAACAACTTGTAACTCGCATCTTCGGCTGCAGGTTCGTCGCGCCGGGGGCCGGGCGGATCCTGGAATGCGACACCGCCGGCGAGGACCGTGGCCAGCGACTGCGTGTTGATGCTCAGCCCATCGGCGCCGACGGACACATCGACCCCGCTGGCATTCCAGAACCGGCTGTCGGTGGTGACGTATTTCTGGTACGCCGCGTCGATAAAGACGTGCAGGGTGACACCGTCGCCGTCCGCATCCAGGTCGTAGGACGCAATACGGCCAACCTGGATGCGCCGGAAGTACACCGGCGAGCCGATGTCCAGCGAGCCCAGGTCGTCGCTGTGCAGGATGAAGCTGCGACCGGGCTCGCCATGGGCGACCGGCGGCGGTGTCTCCATGCCGTTGAACTCGTCCTGGAATACATTCGAGTCCCCGATGTCAGCACCAATGTAGGCGCCGGACAACAAGGTGCCGACGCCCGACACGCCGCCCAGGCCGATGCGCGGCCGCACCACCCAGTAGCGCGTGTCCTTGGTGGCAAAACTCTCGGCGTTCTTCTCCAGTGCGACCTTGACCCGCACCTGGCTGCGATCGGCGCTCAGCCGAATGGTCTGCACGCGCCCGATCACCACGTTCTTGTACTTCACCTGGGTCTTGCCAGCGTCCAGGCCTTCGGCACTCTGGAAGCTGATGGTGATCTCAGGGCCGGCCTGCAGCCAGTTGTGCACGACCAGGCCGATGCCGACCACGGCTGCCAGCGCAGGCACCAGCCACACCAGCGCGGCATGTGAGCGACGGCGCACCACGACCGGCTCGGGCAGCCCGTCGGCGAATTCACGTCCGGAAGTCTCGTCACTCATCCGTGTCACTGCCATCCCACATCAAGCGCGGGTCGAAACTCATGGACGCCAGCATCGTCAACACCACGGTCAGGCCAAAAAAAATCACCCCCGGCAGGGGCTCGACCCGGCTCAGCACGTTGAAGCGCACCAGTCCGGTAAGCAGCGAGACGACAAATACATCCAGCATCGACCAGTAGCCAATCAGTTCCACCAGCCGGTAGAGTCTCGCACGTTGCGTCAATGCCCACCGACTGTGCCGCTGCGCGGTGGTGGCAAGCAACGCGAGCACGGCGAACTTCAGCATGGGCACGACGATGCTCGCGCCGAACACGATCACCGCCAGCCATGGCGAACCTTTCTGCCACAACTCCACCACACCGCTGATGATGGTGTTGTCATCGATCTCGTTGAGGCTGGCCGTGCGCATGATCGGCAACACGTTGGCCGGTATGTACAGCAGGAAGCCCGCAACCAGCAGCGCCCACGTGCGCGACAGGCTGGCGCTCTTGCGTCGGCGCAGCGCCGCGCCGCAGCGCGGACAGGCCATGGCGTCGCCCACGCCATCGCCGTCCAGTATCGGGTCGCCCGGCACGTTGCGACACACCAGGCCGCAGACGCGGCAGGCAATGACACCCATGTCGATGGCCCGCGGCATCGATGTCATGGCGCATCCCACTCGGGCAGATCCCACAGGCCGCGCAGGTCGACGCCGGAAAACAAGGTGATCAACACCGTCAATGCCGCGTATGCGTAGATGCCGGGATCGGCGACGACCTGGAAATAAACATGCGCCTTGACGATCGACACCAGGGCACCAAGCACGAACACCTCGCTCATGGTCCACGGATTGACGTAGTGCAGCAGCACCATGAGCCGCGCAAACCCCGGCGCACGCGCGCCAAGCCGGGCGAACCACAGCAGCCAGCCGAGCAGGCTCATCTTGATCAGCGGGAAAAAGAACAGCGTCGCCGCGGTCAGCACCGAAACCACCTGCGCCTGCTCGCGCCACATGATCACGATCATGCCCCACAGGGTGACGCTGTTGTGCTGTCCGTTCAGGCCCAGCGTGACGATGGGAAAAATGTTGGCCTGCACGAAGACCAGCAACGCGGTGAGGACCAACGCCAGCAGCACCGCCGGGTTCAGCCACTGGTAGCGCTCGAGCTCGCACAGGCAGCGCGGGCACTCGGCCACTTCGCCGCGCGCCAAGGGGCGGCGGCGGTAAACCGTGTCGCAGTACTCGCACACCAGCAATTGCCGCGAGCCGCCGGAGTCCATGCCATCCTTCGTCATTGTCGGCTGCCGATCGATCCAGCGATTCTCGCAAATCTGCGAGCGTGACGCTGAACCGCACGCAAGCCGCTTGATATGCTGCGCCGAGCCCCGATGTAACCGGGGCCAAGCACAGGAGCCGACAGGTGAGCGAAGCCGCAACTACCCACGTTTTTGAAGTCCGCCAGGAGACCTTTGAGGGCGAGGTGCTGCAGGCCTCGCTGACAACGCCGATCGTGGTGGATTTCTGGGCGACCTGGTGCGGACCCTGCAAGAGCCTTGGGCCGATCCTGGAAAAACTTGCCGCGGAGTACAACGGCGGCTTTCGGCTGGGCAAGGTGGACGTGGACCGGGAGCAGGAGCTTGCCGCCATGTTTGGCGTCAAGAGCATCCCAACCGTGGTGCTGATCAAGGACGGCCAGGTGCTCGACGGCTTTGCCGGCGCGCGGCCCGAGGCCCAGGTGCGCGAGTTCCTGGCCCCGCACGTGCAGCCGCTGCCTGCGGCGGATGCCGCGACCGCCGGGGAAATCGAGCCCGAGACGCCCGAGCAGGCCATCAACCGCCTGCAACAGGCGATTGCCGAGACCCCAGACGACGCTGGGCTGAAGCTCGAGCTGGCCGTCGCCCTGCAACAGGCCGGCCGGGACGATGCCGCCGCAGCCGAGCTGGACAGCCTGCCAGCGAATCTCGCCATGGACGAGCGCGCCGTGCGCCTGCGCAGCAAGTTGGAGCTCGCCCAGGCGGCGCAAGGCGCCCCCGATCTGGCCGCCCTGCAAGCGCGCGTCGCAGCCGATACCAACGACTGGGATGCCCGTGACCAGCTCGGTGTACGCCTGCTGGCCGCGGGCGACGCGGAAGCCGGGCTCGAGCAATTCCTCGCCATCCTGCAGCACGCCCCGGAATGGAACGACGGCCAGGCCAAGAAACGTCTGCTGGCCGCGTTCACCACGCTGGAGGATACCGCCCTGGTCGGCCGCTACCGTCGGCGCATGGCCTCGATGCTGTTCTGACGGCCGCCCGCCGGCACAGCCCTGGCGGGGTTGCCCCGCCCGCCTTCCGTTCCAGGCATGCCCGCTGGAGATGCTGTACAAGCCGCCTCCATGCCTGCGCCGGCTGCGTTGAAGCATCGCCAGCGTCACCCCGCGCTCAGCCACGCAGGGGTTTGCCGCAGTCCATCGCATGATTCGTCCGGCCGCGGGAAAAATCACAGCCTGCCTGGCGGGTGCACTATGTAGCGCATTGCCGCCCGACCACGGAGGCCGCGATGAAGCTTGCCGACATCATCCTGCCGCGCGCTCGCCACTTGCACCCCGGCTGCTTTGCCCTGGTGATGGCCACCGGCATCGTGTCGATCGATGCCAGTCAGCACGGCATGGCGGACATTGCCCAGGCATTGTTCGTCTTCAACGTGCTGGCGTATGCCTGGTTGTTCGCCCTCACCGTGCTCCGGCTGTTGTACTTCCGCCGCGAGCTGGTCGCCGATTTCGCAAACCCGTCGCGCGGCGCGGGTTTCCTCACCTTTGCCGCCGGCACGTGCGTGCTCGGCAGCCAGTGCGTGCAAGTGGTGCCGCTACCCACACTCGCCAGCGTGCTCGCCGCGGTCGGCGCGGCGGCCTGGGCCGCCCTGACCTATCTTTTCTTCGCCGCCACGATCACGGCCCGCTTCAAGCCAGGCTTCACGCGCAGCATCAACGGCGGCTGGCTGATTGCCGTGGTGGCGACCGAAGCGCTGTCGGCGCTGCTCACCCTGCTTGCCGCCAGCCATGCCGATCCGGCCCACCTGCGGTTCCTGGCACTCGGCCTGTACATGCTCGGCGCCGCCCTGTATCTCCTCATCATCACGCTGGTGGTGTACCGCATGGTGTTCTTTCCACTGCGCGCCAGCGAATTCACCCCGCCGTATTGGATCGACATGGGCGCGCTCGCGATCACCACGCTCGCTGGCAGCCTCATCGTCACGCAGGCACCGGCCAGTGGACCGCTCATCGACCTGCTGCCATTCGTGAAAGGTTTCACCATGTTTTTCTGGGCGACGGCGACCTGGTGGATACCGCTGCTGGTCATCCTCGAAGCGTGGCGGCATCTGCGCCGACATGTGCGATTCCAGTACGAGACCGATGATTGGGACATCGTGTTTCCGATCGGCATGTACACGGTGGGCACGTACGAGCTTGCCCATGCGCTGCGCGCCGACTTCCTGCTGGCGATACCCGCCGCCGGCGTGTATGTGAGCCTGGTCATGTGGCTGCTGGTCGCCGCTGCCGGCGTGCACCACGCGTACCGCAGGCTGTACGCGGCCGGCCATGTAGCAGCCGGCTGATGCCTGCCGCTCCAGGAAGGCGCGAGGCCCGGCCTGACGTGGCATGCGCCGGAGGCAACGCCACGCCAGCCCGCGGGTTGCAGCGCAACCTGTAGAATGGACAGGTTTTTCGTCGCACAAATGCTGGCTTCATGAGCTCATCGACTACCCCACCCGAGCGCCCGGTCGATGTGCGCACCGCAGGCAGCACCGATGCGCTGCCCGTCGCGCCGGAACTCGGCCTGTCACTCGACGCGGCCGACATGCCGCGCAAATCGACGCTGGTGACGCGGCGCATCGTGTGGATCAGCCTGCTGGCGGTCGTGGTCGGTCTGGTGTCCGCGTGGATCGCGCAACTGCTGATGCTGCTCATCAACCTCATCACCGATGTGACTTTTTACGGCACGGTCGCCGACGTGCTCGGGCCGCAGCACAAACCGGGATCGGTGTTGTCGCCGACGAACACGCAACTGGGTGCATGGGTGATCGTGATGCCCGTCATCGGTGGACTGATCGCCGGCATCATGGCGCGCTGGGGGTCCCGCGCGATCCAGGGCCACGGCATCCCGGAGGCCATGGAACAGATCCTCACCAACGAATCGAACATCCCGGCGCGAATGACCTGGCTGAAGCCGGTGTCTTCGGCGTTCACGATTGGCACCGGCGGCCCGTTTGGCGCCGAAGGTCCGATCATCTCCACCGGTGGCGCGCTGGGTTCGCTGCTCGGCCAATTGCTGCGCGTCACGGCAAACGAACGCAAGGTGCTGCTGGCCGCCGGTGCCGCGGCCGGCATGGCCGAAGTGTTTGGCGCGCCGGTATCCGCGCTGGTGCTGGCCATCGAACTGCTGCTGTTCGAACTGCGTCCGCGTTCGCTGATCCCGGTTGCGCTGGCGACGGTGGTGGCGGTAGGTGTGCGTTACGCAAGTTATGGCGCCGGTCCAGTATTCCTGATGCCGGATGTACCGGAGCCGGGGGGCCTCGCTTTGGCCGGCTTGGTGCTGATTGGCAGCCTGGTGGGTTACGCCTCGATCTGGGTCAGCCGTGCGGTCTATTTCGTCGAGGACAGCTTCGCCAGACTTCCGGTCCACTGGATGTGGTGGCCGGCGCTCGGCGCCATCGTCGCCGGGTTCATCGGCTGGATCGAGCCGCGCACGCTGGGCGTCGGCTACGACAACATCGATGCGCTGGTGCAAGGCCAGTTCGGCCTCACGATGTTGCTCACGTTCGGCATGCTGAAGTTCCTCTCCTGGGTCATCGCACTCGGCAGCGGCACCTCGGGCGGCACGCTGGCACCGCTGTTCATGATTGGCGGTTCATTGGGTGCGGTGATCGGCATTGGCATCGACCATCTGCTGCCGGCAGCCAATGTCGACCCGCGCATCGCCGCGCTGGTCGGCATGGCGGCAATCTTTGCCGGTTCGTCGCGGGCCCTGCTGACGGCGGTGGTGTTTGCCTTCGAGACCACGCGCCAACCGGCAACCCTGCTGCCGCTCCTGGGCGGCTGCACCGCGGCGTACCTCATCTCGGCGCTGCTCATGCGCGACACGATCATGACCGAGAAGATCGCGCGACGCGGCGTGAGGGTGCCCACCGGCTACGCTGCCGACTACCTGGAACAGGTGACCGTTGGCCAGGTCTGCTCACGCGAAGTGGTGACGCTCAAGACCACGCAAACCCTGGCCGAAGTGCGGCCATGGCTCGCCCAAGGCGGCCCGGAGACGCGTCACCAGGGATTCCCGGTGGTCGACGAATCCGGCCGCGTGCACGGTGTGCTGACCCGGCGCGCGCTGCTCGATCCGCAATGGCATTACACGTTGACACTCGGCGAGCTGGCGATCCGGCCTCCGGTGGCCGTGACCGAAGCCCACTCGCTGCGCGAAGCCGCCGACCACATGGTTGCGCAAAAGATCGGCCGGCTCATCGTGGTCAGCAAGGACGACCCGCACAAGCTCGTCGGCTTCCTGACACGCGGCGACGTGCTGGCCGCCCATGCGCAACGCCTGCATGAGGCACGTGAATCGTCGCGCCGCCGGCATTTCCACGACGGCTACAAGCCACGGCCGACCACAAGCAAGTTCCTCGACGGGTTTGGTCATGGGCGCGGTCCGAGAACGCCCTGAGCACGGCCGGGCCCACCTTCTGTCGACAATGCCGTGCAAACGGCAGATCGACGCCATCGCCCGCTGTGGCGGCGCGGCCCATACGCCTGGTCCAGTGGCGCCAAATGAACCCGCGGCACCCCTACACTGGGCCTGCGCAAACTCTCGAATGAGCCCATGAACTCGCTGCACTTCAAGCGCTACCTCATCACCGGCCTGCTCACCTTCATCCCGTTGTGGGTGACCTGGCAGGTGTTCAAGTTCGTCTTGGGTTTCCTGGCAGGCATTGGCGCGCCGCTGGTCGAGGCGTTGATCGGCGCGTTGGCATTGGTGGCGCCACGCATGGCCGATGCGCTGAACACGCAATCATTGACCTTCATCATCGCGTTGCTGCTCACGCTTGGGGCGCTGTATGCGCTGGGATTCATCGCCACGCGCGTCATCGGCCAGCGCTTCCTCAATGCATTCGACGGCCTGCTCGCCCGCATTCCGCTGGTGCAGACGATTTACGGCGGCACGAAGAAACTCATGGCCGTGTTGCAACACAAGCCGACCGGCGTACAGCGCGTGGTGCTGGTCGAGTTTCCGCGTCGCGGCATGCGGGTGGTCGGTTTCGTCACCCGGGTGATGCCCGAGGAAGGCAGCGGGCGCGAGATGGCGGCGGTGTTCATCCCGACCACGCCCAACCCGACTGGCGGCTATCTGGAAGTGGTGCCGCTCGAGGAACTGACACCCACCGACTGGACCATGGACCAGGCCATGGCCTTCATCATTTCCGGCGGCGCCATGGCGCCGGAGACACTGCCCGCCGCCGCGGCCGCGACCAACCGCGATGGCGATCTCCCCGCGCCATCGCCGCCGATTGACCCGCCCACACAGGTGCCTTGAACCCCCACCTACGCCTGGCGTAGGGTGCGTGCTGGTAAAACGGACCTGCGCATGGCGCACAGGCCATCCGCCGCTTGCCTGCCTCCAGGCGTATCCAACCATCGAGACTTCCATGACGAATAACCACCTGAGGATTCTGACCTTGGCTGCCAGCATCACCCTTGCCCTGACGGCCTGCGGCAAGCAGGAGTCGCCATCGTCCGCGGCGGCGCCGCCTGTCGCCAGCAGTACCCCAGCCGCGGCCAGCAGCGCATCGGCCGCCACGGCTGCCGCTGAAAAGGGCATCTTCGATGTTGGCGAACTTGATCCGGCAATCAACCCCTGTCAGGACTTCGATGGCTTCGTGAATGCAAAATGGATCGCAGCCAACCCCATCCCACCTGACCGCACGCGCTGGGGTGCGTTCGACGAACTGGTCGAAGCCAGCCTGAACACGCAGCATCAGATCGCCGAGGCGGCCGCGCACGGCGCCACCCAAGCCAAACCGGGCTCCATCGGGCAGAAGATCGGCAACCTCTATCAATCCGGCATGGACACGGCGGCGATCGAAAAGGCCGGCTTCGATCCCATCAAGCCCAAGCTTGCCGCGATCGAGGCGTTGGACAACGGCAGCGACGTCGCCAACTACCTCATCAGCAGTTTCGTCGACGGCGACATGCAGGTATTCCAGTTCGGCTCCGGCGCGGACTTCCAGCACGCCGACACCCAGATCGGCTACGCCAACCAGAGCGGCCTGGGCCTGCCGACGAAGGACTATTACCTCGACGCGAAATACGCCAAGGAGCGCGCAGCCTACGTCGACTACGTCGCCCGGATGTTTGAATTGACCGGCACACCGGCCAGCGCGGCCAAGACCCAGGCGGATGCGGTACTAGCGTTCGAGACCAGCCTGGCCAAAGCCTCGTTTGCACCGCAGGACCTGCGCGATCCGGCCAACCAGTACCACTTCGTCAGCATCGACCAGGCCGACAAGCTGATGCCGCACTTCAACTGGGAGAAGTTCTTCGCCGCGCAGGGCGTCACGATCAAGGACGGATTCTCTCTGTCGCAGCCGAAGTTCTTCGCCGAGTTCGACCAGTTGCTGGCCAAGGCGCCCATTGCGCAATGGCGCGCCTATCTGCGCTTCCATACCATCGACGATGCGGCACCCTATCTCAGCAAGCCCCTTGAAGACGCGCGCTTCGCCTTCTACGGCCAGACCCTGGCCGGGCAGCCGGAGCAGAAGCCACGCTGGAAGCGGGTGCTGGCGGCGGTGAATGGCAGCATGGGTCAGGCGTTGGGACAACTCTACGTGGCCAAGGTGTTCCAGCCCGAGGCCAAGGCCCGCGCCGAAGAACTGGTCGACAATATCCGCAACGCGTTGAAAGCGCGCATCGAAAACCTGGAGTGGATGAGCCCGGAGACCAAGGCCAAGGCGATTGCCAAGTGGGAGGCCTTCCTGCCGAAGATCGGCTATCCGGACCAGTGGCGCGACTGGTCTGGCCTCACGATCAACCAGGGCAACTACTACGCCAACGTCATGGCCGCGGCAAAGTTCAACTACGACTACGACATCGGCAAGATCGGCAAGGCGACGGACCGCAAGGAATGGTTCATGACGCCGCAGACGGTCAATGCGTACTACAACCCGACCGACAACACCATCAACTTCCCGGCCGCCATCCTGCAGCCGCCGTTCTTCGACGCCAAGGCCGACGATGCCGTCAACTACGGCGGCATCGGCGCAGTGATTGGCCACGAAGCCAGCCA
Organism: Rhodanobacter sp. FW510-R10; assembly: GCF_058781105.1. Taxonomy (NCBI): domain Bacteria; kingdom Pseudomonadati; phylum Pseudomonadota; class Gammaproteobacteria; order Lysobacterales; family Rhodanobacteraceae; genus Rhodanobacter; species Rhodanobacter sp. FW510-R10. The sequence goes on from NZ_JBYSWL010000001.1 coordinate 3,392,055, forward strand.
TGGCTTCGACGACGAGGGCAGCCAGTTCGACGGCGCCGGCAACAACGTCGACTGGTGGACCAAGGCGGATCGCGAGAAATTCGACGCCCGCGCGCAGAAACTGGTGGAGCAGTTCGACGCCTATACGCCACTCAAGGACCACCCGGACGCCCACGTCAACGGCAAGCTCACCTTGGGCGAGAACATCGCCGACCTGGGCGGCCTGAATGTCGCCTACGATGCATTGCAGGCCGCGCTGAAGGCACATCCCCAGGAAGCCGGGAAGAAAATAGACGGCTATACCGAAGACCAGCGCTTCTTCCTGAACTGGGCACGCGTGTGGCGCAGCCACATCCGCGACAAGCAGGCACTGCTCTCGCTCAACACTGACCCGCATGCACCGAATGCGCTGCGTGCAATCGCCGCGCCCTCGAACATGCCGGCGTTCGCGGCGGCATTCCAGTGCAAGCCGGGCGACGCCATGATCCGCCCGGCGGACAAGCAGGTGAAGATCTGGTAGCACGCCACAGGCACCCATGCCAGGTCCATGGACAAACGCCGCGCCCCGAGCGCGGCGCTTCGTCTGTGGACGCACACCACGCCAGGCGCGTGACCTCGGCGCCTGGTAGCTTGGGCGGTAGAAACGCCCGGGGCTTTGCAGCCTGGGCGGCTTCTACCGTCCATGCTCCTAGGCACCGCAGCCGCATGGGCGGATAATTCGTCCCCCCTTTGCGCGGTAACCAGGCGGTCCAATGTTTGTCCCCGGCCAACGCTGGATTTCCTCTGCCGAACCCGAACTCGGCCTCGGCACCGTGTTGCGCGTGGACGGCCGCACGGTGCAGGTGCTGTTCGCCAAATCCGGGATATTGCGCCCTTACGCGCTGGAGTCGGCGCCGTTGCTGCGCGGCGAGTTTCGCGCCGGGCAGCGCGTCTGCGGCAAGGGTATTGCCTTCCTGGTCGAGCGCGTCGAGGTCCACGACGGGCTGCTGGTCTACCGCGGAGAGGGACGCGAGCTGGAGGAAGGCCAGCTCGACGACGAACAAAGCGTCAGCCGCGCCAATGACCGCCTGATCGGCGGGCGCACCGACAGCGTGGCCCAATTCGAGCTGCGGCTCGAGGCGCTGCAACGCCGCGCTGCCGGCCACCGCTCGCCAACCTGGGGCCTGTCCAGCGCCCGCATCGGCCTGATCCCACACCAGTTGCGCGTGGCCGGCATCGCCTCGATGCGACGCCCGCCGCGGGTCCTCCTGGCCGATGAAGTGGGCCTCGGCAAGACGATCGAGGCCGGCATGATCATTGCCCGCCAGCTCGCCACCGGCCGCGCCGCGCGCGTGTTGCTGCTGCTGCCCGATGCTTTGGTGTATCAGTGGTTCGTCGAGATGCTGCGGCGCTTCAACCTGAATTTCGCGATCTACGACCGCGAGCGCTGCGAAGGGCCGGACGCGACCAACGCCGACACCGACCAGACCGGCAACCCGTTCGAGGACGAGCAGCTGGTCATTGCCGGTTTCGATTTCCTTCAGGGCTCGGCCAAGTGCACGCGACAGTTGCTGAGCGCGCCGTGGGATCTGCTGGTGGTGGACGAGGCGCATCACCTGGCCTGGGCGCCGGGGGCGCCCAGCCCACGCTATCTGCTGGTCGAGCAGTTGGCGGGCCTGGTTCCCGGCGTGATCCTGCTCACCGCCACCCCCGAGCAACTTGGGCGCAGCGGTCACTTTGCCCGGCTGCGCCTGCTCGATCCGCAGCGCTACACCGACCTCGACCACTACCTGCTGGAAGCCGACACCTGGCTCGCGCTCTCCGCCCTGGCCGACCAGTTGATCGCGGGCGCCACGCTGGATGGGCAGCAGCGAGCGATGCTGGTCGAAGCGCTGGGCCGCGACCATCCACTGGCCGCACAGCTGGCCGCCGCCGATGCACCCGCGGACGTCGACGCCCTGTTGGCGGCACTGATCGACCGCCACGGCACCGGCCGCAGCATGTTCCGCAACACCCGCGCCGGGGTAGGCGGCTTCCCGCAACGCATCCCGCACTGGCACATTGCCGCCGCCAGCGACTGGGATGCGCCTGCGCGCCAGGCCCTGCTCACCGAGTTCCACGCCGACGTGGAACAGCCGCCGGCAGCCATCGACCTGGACTACCACGCCGACCAGCGGGTGAACCAGCTGATCGCCGTGCTGGAGACTTATCCGGACGACAAATTCCTGCTGATCTGCCGCAGCCAGGCCAAGGTACGCGCGCTCGAGGATGCCCTGCGCCAGAAGAGCGGCGTGCGCGTGGCGCGCTTCCACGAAGGCCTGGGCCTGGTGCAGCGCGACCGCAACGCGGCCTACTTTGCCCAGGCCGATGGCGCCCGCCTGCTGCTGTGTGCCGAGGTGGGCGCCGAAGGCCGCAACTTCCAGTTTGCCCATCATCTGGTGTTGTGGGACTTGCCGCTCGACCCGGACCTGCTGGAACAACGCATTGGGCGGCTCGACCGCATCGGCCAGCAACACGCCATCGACATCCATATCCTCCTGGTCGCCGACAGCGCCCAGCACGTGCTCGCGCGCTGGTACGACGAGGGCATGGACGCGTTCCGCCGCAGCCCGGCCGATGCGCGCGAATTGTTGCGTACCTACGCTGAGCCACTGACCCGCCTGGCCGACGAACATGCGCGCGGGGACGACAGCCGCGACCAGGAGCTGGATGCACTGCTCGGCGCCACCCGAGCCAGCCACGAACGCGCCACCGAGCTGATCCGCCGCGGCCGCGACCACTTGCTTGAGCTGGCTGCCAGCCGTGATCCCCACGCCAACGAGTTGGCCGCAGCCTTCGCGCGCGAGGATGCCGACCCGGCGCGCGATGCCTTCGTGCAACGCCTGCTCGAGGCCTTCGGCATCCATGCCGAGGACCTGGGCGGCGAGATCACCCGGCTCGACCCGCAATACCTCTCCACCGATGCATTGCCCGGGTTTACCGACGGGCCCATGTCGGTCACCTTCGAGCGCAAAATCGCACTGGGCCGGGACGACCTGCCGCTGCTGCGCCTGGATCATCCGCTGATCCTGGGGGCGCTCGACCTGGCCCTGTCCAGCGAGCTGGGCAATGCCGCGTTCATGATCGACGACGCGCTGCCGCCGCACACCGCCTTGCTGCAAGTGGTCTACCTGCTCGAATGCGTGGCCGACCGGCGCCTGGACATCGAGCGCTTTCTCGCCACCCAGCCGTTGCTGGTCACCGTGGACACGCGACTGGCCGAGCGCGCTGAGTTTCAGCCCAGCGCCCTGGCGCTGCAACGCGCGCCGGCACGCAACATCGACTGCTCGCGTTACCGCAAGGTGCTCGCACGCCTGGTGCCCCCGATGCTCGAGCGCGCCGAGAGCCTGGCCGGCGCGCGTGCCACGGCGGTGATCGAAGCTGCCCTGGCCCAGGCCGCGGCCACGCTCGACGCGGAACTTGCGCGACTGGTGGCCCTGCGCGCGGTCAATCCGTCGATCAGCGCCGGCGAAATCAACGCACTCAGCGTCGAGCGCAGCGAGGTGCTGGCAGCCCTGCCCGCCGCGCGCCTGCGGCTGGACGCGGTGCGCTTCGTGGTCAGCCCGGATTTCCTGCGCCTGCGTTGAAGCGCGGCTGCGCTCAACGCCACAGCTGGCGCTTGGGCTTGATTGGCAGGTGGCCACGCCAGTATTCGATCATGACGATGCCGGCCAACATGCCGCCCAGGTGCGCGAAATGCGCCACCCCGGCCTGCGTCCCGGTGACACCCATGACCAGCTCCACCGCCGCGTAACCAATAACGAACAGCCATGCCGGCATGGGGATGGGCAGGAACATCAGGTAGATCTTCTCGTGCGGGTAGAGCATGCCGAACGCCAGCAGCAACCCGAAGATCGCGCCCGAGGCGCCAAGCGTGGGGAAGAACTTGGCGGGCGAGAAGTAGTACAGCACCAGCAGTTGCGCAACGGCCGCGGCAATCGCGCAGACGAAGTAGTAGACGAGGAAATTGCGCGTGCCGAACGTGCGCTCGATGGCGCCACCGAACATGAACAAGGCGATCATGTTGAACGCGATGTGGGTGAAGCCGCCGTGCATGAAGGCATAGGTCACCAGCTGCCAGGGGCGGAAACCGATCGAGACCAGGCCGCTGGCGCTCTGGAACACCCGATCCGGTCCCCAGGGCCACAACGCAAAATAAGCCATCAGGGTGTCCCCCGCCACCTGCTGCAGCAGGAAGACCACCACGTTGGCGATCAGCAGGTTGCGCGTGACCGACGGCAGGTCGAAGGACATCAGGCAGACTCCGGCAAAGCGACAGCGTAGCGAGCGCGGCCGCATGAGGGCAAACACACGGCATGACGGGCGCCGGCGCACCGGGCCACGGCGCATGTGCGCCGTATGCAAGCCTGGCGTGCAGCAATGTCGTATGCTGCGGGCGATGAATGCCGTGAAATCGTCCCACCTGCCCCGACGTCGTCGCCCGCTCCACTCGCTCCTGCTGTTGGCGTGCGTGGCCTTGCTCGCCGCGCTCACGCTTGCTGGCTGCCAGCGTTCAGATGCATTGCCGCTGCGCCTGACCAACCTCAGCGGACACATGCCCGACCTTTCGTTTTCACTTACCGACGATCAGGGCAAGGCGGTCACTGCCAGCGATTACCTGGGCAAGGTCGTGCTGCTGTACTTCGGCTACACGCATTGTCCCGACGTCTGCCCGCTCACCCTGGCCCACCTGCACGTGGTGATGCAGCGGCTGGGGCCACTCGCCGAAGGGGCGCGTATCCTGTTCGTGTCGGTCGATCCGGCGCGCGACACGCCGGCGATCCTCCACTCGTATGTCACGGCCTTCGACCCGCGCGCCGTCGGCCTCACCGGCAGTCCACGCGCACTGGAACGGCTCACCAAGGATTACCGCGCCGCGTTCAGCCGTGAACCGGACCAGGCCAACGGTGACTACGAGGTATCGCACAGCGCCGGCGTGTACATTTTCGACGCCCAGGGTCGCGCGCGCGTGCTGGCCAGCCCGGCCGCCGCCCAGGACGACATCGTCCACGACCTGCGCCTGCTGATCGGCCAGGAAGCCAAGCCATGAACCGGAACCGCATCGCCGGCATCGTCAGTATCTTGCGCGGGCGTGTCTGGCTTCTGGCCGCTGCATGGCTGCTCGCCGGCCTGCTGCCGTCCGCCAGCCTGCACGCCGCGACCGCGGCCGAGCAGGTGCACGCCAGCCGGGCCTGGATCCGCGTCTTGCCGGGAACGCTGCCAGCCGGCGCCTACGTCACCTTGCGCAACGACGGCAACCAGGCCGTGGAGCTGACCGGGGCCAAAAGCACGAGCTACGAACAGGTGATGCTGCACCAGAGTTCCATGTCCGGCGGCATGAGCCACATGCGCGGGCTCGAGTCACTTGCCGTCCCCGCGCACGGCCAGGTGGTGCTTGCGCCGGCCGGCTATCACCTAATGCTGATGCACGCGATCGCACCCGTCGCACCCGGCACGCTCGTGCGGCTGACGCTCGAATTCAGCGATGGCAGCTCGTTGCCGGTGGATTTCCGCACCCGCCCGGCCAACGCGCTCGGCCCCGATTCACCCTGAGGGCGCGGTCCGTGGCGGCGCTGCTGCCCCGTCAATCCGAGGCCAGGTGTCGGTTCACCGGCCCGCGCATGGCCGCGCCGGCCCGCCGGCGGCTTGAGAGCCGGCCATTGCGCGACAGGCGCAACCACTGTCGCAACGCCAGCATCGCACCCAGCGTTTCCAGCATGGCCGACGGCACCCAGATGATCAGCCCGCCTATCATCTGCCCGGTGATCACGTTGAGCGTGAGCGCGCGCCCGCAAATCTCGAAAATGGGATACAGGTCCGACTTGGAAAACGTGATGATGGCGCCGGCCAGCATCTGCGGCGCCATGGTGATGCCTGGCGACAACACGCGCATTCCCGCCTGCATGCGCCCCGGCGGGTGCGGCCGGTGGTCGAGCACCAGGGACCAGTAGGCGAAGCCGCTGATCAGCATGCTCCAATTCATGAAACGGTAGATGCGCCAGTCCAGCATGGCCAGTTCCTGCATGCGCGGAACGAGCCAGATCAGGATGAACGCGATGAACAGGACGGTCGCCACCGCGGGATTCAGCAGCACGCCGGTGGCCGCACGCCAAGGCCAGGACCGGCGCACCCGACGTAGCCAACGCAGGCGCCATTTCAGCGGCAAGCCGGCGCGGAGCACCACGGCGGGAAAGGATGCGACCACCAGCAGCGGGGCGAGGTGATGCAGGAACAACTGCTGTGCCCGATGCACCAGGAACTCGTGCTCGGCGTAGAAATCGAGGTAGGTCTGCAGCGACAGGTAGATGATCGCCATGCCGCTCCAGAACGCCACGCGGCGCCAGGTCCCGACACGCAGGCGCTGGCTGCCGCGCAGGTACAGCACGCCGGCAAGAATGAACGTGGCCAGGAACACCCACGAAAATTCCCACGGTTCCACCCACTTCAACACGCTCGCCATCACCGCACCGACCAATCCGCCACACTCATCCCCCCATCATAGCCGCCCGCCGCGCTGCCTTCGCCTTCGCGCCCGGACGGGCTGCTGCGAGGGAGCGCGCCAAACCCGCATGGCCCGGACGTCCGCAGCCTCTCGGCGGGATCGAGGCGCGCTGTTTCGCCACAGGCAAGTCCACGCGGCGCCCGGCCTCTGGTGGCTGCATCACACCCCACTCGCCGACAGCTTCATCGTCGGGGGAGATGGTCGGGGTGAGGGGGGCGCTTTGGAACTTCGACGAAAACGTCAGCGGCTGCCGGCGGCCCTCAGCGGCGACGGCGGCGACGGCTGCGGCGCGTGCGGCGCCAGCCGTAGACCAGACCAAACAAGATCAGCAGCGATGGAATGAGCGTGATGTTGATGATCTTGATGCGCAGCCCAAGCGCATCGATTTCGTCGTTGAGTTGGTGCTGCACGCTGCGCAGCTCCGTGGTGATTGCCAGCTGGCGTTGGCGGAACTGTTCGATCTCGCGGCGTTGCTCGGTGCCGGCACCACCGCCACTGCCAGGGCGCAATGCGTCGATCCGCTGGCGCATCTCGGCCAACTCCTGCTCGAGCTCGCGCTCCTTTTGCAGGAACTTGCGATCGGCGACATTGCGTAAGGCCTGCACCCGCGTGAACGGACGGCGTGAAGTGGCACGACTGCGAATCGACAGCAGGGCCGACGAGCCACTGAGGTTATCCACCATGTTGGTCACGAAATCGCCATTGTCGGCAAAGATACGCAGCATCGTCTGGCCGAGCACGGTCTGCGGCTCGGCCCACAGGCGGTCGCTCAGCAGATCGGTGTCGGCAACCAGGATCACCCGGGCCGAATCGACGGCTCGTGCCTGGTAACCGGACTCCGCCGCACGCCCGGGAAAGGCGCTGACCAACGGCCCGCGCAACTGGGCTGCCAGCACATAGTTGGCATCGCCAGGCTGGTAGTTCTGCAACAGGGCGCTGGGGTCGTTGCTCGCATCGAGCACCCGTTGCGTGGGTACCAGCATCGCGTCGGAGCTGCTCTGCAACAACGGCACCAGCCGCGTCTGCGCGCCCACCGCCAGGTCGAAGTGCCCGGCAGTGGAGACGTTGACATTCTGCAGGCTGGCGGTGATCGGATCGGCGAGGTTGAGCTCACGGGTGCCGAGGCTGAGCATCGCCGGGTGCTTGAGGCTGTGGCCGTCCAGCTCGATGGGCAGGGCCAGTGACCGGTCCAGCACGACCTGCCCCGGGTCGTAAACCACGCCCCAGGCCTTGAACAGCTGCGGCAGGTCCGAGCCATGATCCGGCACCGTCAGGCTGCCCGGCCCATAGGGCGAAGTATCGAGCTCGGCGTCTGGATCGACAAACACGATCACGTGCCCGCCACGCATCAGGTATTGGTCGATCGCATATTGGGCGTCCACCGACAGGTGCTTGGGCTGGATCACCAGCAGCACCTGTACGTCGGGGTCGACCTGCTTGAGCGTGTCGGGATCAAGCATGTGCACGGCAAACAGCCGGTCGAGCTGGCGCATGATCGTCCATGGCGGCTCGCCGTGCCCTGGATCGCCCGCCACCGGCAACGAGCTGATGACGCCGACGTTGGGCTTGTGCGTCTCGTCGAGCTCGTAGAGCAGCCGTGCGATGTCGTATTCCAGGAACGCTTCCCGGGACGGATCGAAAAACGGTATGGACAAGCTCCGTGCCGGCACCTGATCCGGGGCGACGTTGGCATCGCTGGCAACGACGCTTCCGGCCAGGCCGAAAAACACCCGCTCGCCATTGCTGCCGCCGCTTGCCGCAATCAGGCCACTGCTCTGCGCGCTGGCCTCGTCGTCCGAATACGGCACCGGGTCGACCCACTGCAGGTGGATGCGCCCGTCCGAGCGTGCCACCATCTCCTGGAGCATCTCGCGCACGCGCAGTTCATAGCTGCGCAACTGCGGCAGATCGCGCGCGGCGTGCGCAGAGAAATACAAGGTCAAGTGCAGCGGCGTCTGCAGCTGGTCGATGATGTGCACCGTACCCGGGGTCAGGGTATACAGGCGATCGGCAGTCAGGTCGACGCGCCAGTTTGGCAACCAACGGCTGCTGGCGATGATGAGCGGCACCGACACCAGCACGAGCAAGGCCAGCCACCCCAGCAGCCACGTGCTGCGGCGGGCGTGTCGCAGGGACGATGGTCGATCGCGTCGGGGCAGCAGGTCCATCACTCAGCGCGTCCGCTTCCAATCGAGCAACAGCACCGCGGCCAGCAACCAGCCAAACGTGGTGAGCACGAAGTACAACAAGTCGCGAAGGTCCAGCACGCCGCGCGAGATTGCCGCGAAGTGGCGCAGCATGGACAGGTGGGCGATACCCTTCACCAGCTTGCCCATGACTGGCCCGCGGAACAAGTCGACGATCTGCGGCAAGCCGATCAGCACGAACAACGTGCAGGCCAGCCCGGTGAGGATGAACGCCACCACCTGGCTGCGGGTCAGCGCCGACATGCATGCACCGATCGCGATGAAGCTGCCGGCCATCAACCAGCTGCCGACGTAGCCGGCCACGATCACCCCGTTGTCGGCCGGCCCGAGATAGTTGACGGTGATCCACAGCGGGAACGTCAACACCAGCGCCAGGCCGATGAACAGCCAAGCCGCCAGGAACTTTCCGGCTACGGCCTGGGCCAGGGTCACCGGCAGCGTGAGCAGCAGCTCCAGCGTCCCGGCGTTCGCTTCCTCCGCCCACATGCGCATGCTGACAGCGGGCACCAGGACCAGGTACAGCCACGGCTGCATGGCAAAAAACGGCTGCAGGTCGGCCTGCCCGCGCTCGTAGAAGTCCCCGACGAAGAAGGTGAGGACGGCGCTCAGCACCAGGAACATGACCAGGAACACGTAGGCCACGGGGGTGACGAAGTAGCTGCGCAATTCGCGCCGCAGCACCGCGGTCACCGGGCTCACGGCACCTGCTCCGTCGGCGCGGCCGCGTCGCCAGCCGTGGTGATATGACGGAACACCTCGTCCAGCCGGCCACTCTCGAGCTGGATTTCCGATACCTCCAGGCCTTGCTCACGCAGCAGCTGCTGTACCGGCCCGAGAATGCGCTCGCCCGGCTTTGGAAACACCGTCGTGCGGCCGTCCAGCGGATCGACCTCGATGGACGCCACTTGCGGCAGGCGCCCCAGCATTTCCTGCGCCATGCCGCTTCCCGATGCACTGAACGAAACCGCGCCGTGGTAGCGTGACTGCTGCTCCAACTCGGCCGGCGTGGCATCGGCCAGCAGGCGGCCGTGGGCGATGATCGCCACGCGGTTGCACAGCGCATGGACCTCCTCCAGCAGATGGGTGGAGATCAGGATCGTGCGGTTGCGCGCCATGACGTCGATGAGCTGGCGCACGGCATGCTTCTGGTTCGGATCCAGACCGTCGGTCGGCTCATCCAGCATCAATACCGGCGGATCGTGCAGGATTGCCTGGGCCAAGCCGGCGCGGCGCCGCAAGCCCTTGGACAGGGTATCGATGCAGCTGTCGAGGACTTCCTCCAGTTGCAGCTGCTGGACTACCTCATCAAAGCGCCGCCAGTCCGCCTCGCTCTGCAGCCGGCGCACGTGCTGGATGAAGTGCAGGAACTCGCGCACGGTCATCTCGCCATAACCCGGCGCGCCTTCCGGTAGATAGCCGAGCGCGCGCTTGGCCGCGAGGGGCTCGCGCAGGATGTCGTGGCCGCAGACGCGCGCAGTACCGGAAGTCGGCACCAGGAATCCGGCGATCATGCGCATGGCGGTGGACTTGCCGGCGCCGTTCGGGCCAAGCAGACCCAGTACCTGACCAGGCTCCACGCGGATGCTCAGTGCATCTACCGCGGTCAGGTTGCCGTAGCACCGTGTCAGCTGGTCGGTCTCGATCATGCCCGTCGCACCGCATCAGGCGAGCGCGCATCGGCACGCCACCCCCGCACCCTGCCCAGCGCGTCGGCCGACGGCGGTCGGCGATGATCAGGGGCAGACCGCAAGCAGCGGCGACCCGGGTCGAAGCACGCGAGAACCTGGTCGACCCACGCCAGATGCGTGGGCCGACCGGTGCGGATCACTTCCTGGAGCCGCCTTTCTTGCTCCCGGCCTTCTTGCTGTTGGCCTTCTTGCTGTCGGCGTTTCCAGCCACCGGGGCCGCTTCGGCCGGGGCTGCCGTGCTCGCCGGCGCCGGTTCCGGCACCAGGCCAGCCTCCTGCTCGGGGGTCTGCTCGGGAGCACTCTCGAGCGGCAGGTAAATCTGGTAACGCTCCTTGGAAATCAGGTCGCCCTTCGGCCCAACCACATCGGCACTCGTCTGGATGTCGTACGGCGGATGGACGACCACATCAAACGTATAGCCGTGGGTCTGGGCGTAGGCGCGCAGCTGATCGCGAATCGTGGCCACGCCGGCAAAGGTCCCGGTCCACGGCGCGGTGAGTGCATTGTCGCCAAACGCGAGTTCGCCCAGCACGCCATTGCCAATCACCAGGCGGCCGCGCGCGTCACGACTGCCCACGACCGGCGCTGCCTCGGCCACGGCGCTGGTACCTGCGGCCTCCGGGCTGGTGCTGTCGGAAGCGGGCTCCTCGGCCGGCGTCAGCGACGGCGGGCTCGGCGGCGTCAGCTCCTGGGGTTCGCCGTCCTTGGTCAGGGTCAGGGTATTGGTGTCGATCGGCAGGGCGACGTCGAAGGAGTAGGTCTGGTCGCCATAATTGGTGGTGGTGACGATGCGCGGCCCGATGATGTTGACCTTCAGCTTCTTCGCCTCGGCCTGGATGTTGCCGACGGCCGCGGCAATCGCGTCATGCACGGCTTCGAGACCACCGGTCCGCGGCGCCGAGGTGGAAACCAGCAATACCGGCTGCTGCTTGGTCTGCACGATGGCCGGGGTCAGCCCGCTGTAGTCGACGTTGGGGATCGCCGCGACCACGTTTTGCAGGTTGTTGAGCGCACCCTGGATGAACGTGTCGGGCTTGCCATGGATGTACAGGTTGCTGAAACGATCCATCAGGTTCCAGCCGTACTTGACGTCGTACGCCACGGTGAGCTCGGTCAATTCTCCACGGCTGCCATCGCGCGCCAGGCCGAGGGTGAACTGCTTGTCCTGGCCGCGCCAGTCGTTTTCCAGATCCCACACGATCTTGGCATTGGTCGTCGAATCATCGACTTCGTCGAACTTCGGTTCTGCACTGACGATGGTGAGCGAGCCATTGCCGACGTTCAAGGAATTGCTGGTCCAGCTGATCTTCGAGCCAGGGCCGAACGGCTTGCCGCTGAGGTCGAACTTGATGTTGCGGTCGTCCGCACGCAAGGTTGCGTAGTCGGGCAGGCGGCGCATGTTGTCGAGCACGTCGTATACCTGCCGCAAGTCCTTGCCGACCGTCACCGAGCGCTCGACGTGGCCACTGCTGGGGCTCAACACGCCGAACACCACCGCAGCAATGGCGACGATGATCAAAGCCACAATGAATTCCAGGAAACGCATCATTCCAGAGTTCTCCGAGCGTCTACGCAATACCAAGTTGTTGAATCAGCACCCACGCGAGCCCCCGAGAGTCCCCAAGAGCGCCGTACCGAAGGGTCGACACGTACCAAGGTTACGGATGGTACCGGTTCACGGGCCGGAACGCCATCGCGCAATGCAATATCGCCGCCCAAATCAATGGCGGCTTTTGTGCGACCGTCCGGCGCACCCGGCCCCCCCGGCGCGGATGTCCAACCCCTGCCTCGTCGGCAGCATGATGGCCGTCTAGACAATCCCCAGCTCCAGCGCCTTGAGCACGGCACGGGTGCGATCGCGCACGCCGAGTTTCGACAATATGTTGGAAACGTGGTTTTTTACCGTCCCTTCGGCCACGCGCAGTGAATTGGCGATCTCCTTGTTGCTGAAGCCGCCGGACAGCAGGCGCAGGATCTCTGTCTCGCGTTCGGTCAGGGGATCGGGATGCTCCAGGCTGGAAAAGTGGTTCTGCATGCGGGCCACGCCGGCGGTCAGGCGCTGGTTGACCATGGGGGCAACCAGGGACCCGCCAGCGGCCACGATGCGCACCGCCTCGACCAGTTGCTGCAGGGAAACGTCCTTCAGCAAGTATCCCCTGGCACCCGCCTTGATCCCCTGCAGCACCAACTGATCGTCATCGAACGTGGTCAGGATGATGGTCGGCGGCAGCGCATTGCGCGCCGAGAGCCCGCGCAGTACTTCCAGGCCGCTCATGTTGGGCATGCGCAGGTCGAGCAGGACCACGTCCGGCTTGACCCTGGGAATATCGCGCATGGCTTCGTTGCCATCGGCGCATTCGGCGACGACGCGGATGTCCTTGTCCAGGTCGAGCAATGAACGGACGCCCTGGCGAACCAGGTTCTGATCGTCGACCAGACATACCGAAATCATTACGGTCCCTCAACGAGCGCAAGCGGCGGAGACAGCGCCATGGGTTACAGGCGCAACCATGATCTTGCAGTAAGCATAACGGCCCAGGCGCGGCCTGTGAGGACAAACGCAGCACTGGACGGCAATCACGCTGCGCGCCCCGAGCAGCGGCGGCCAGCGGTCAGGGCAGGCCCAGGGCCAATGCGTCCTCGTGCAGGGCGGTCGGCGTGGCAGGTGCATTCGGCTCACGGCCGTCCAGCGGCAGACGCACGACCAAGGCAAAACCCTTGTCTGCGCCACCATCCAGACTGACGCTGCCACCGAACTCGGCCAGGCGCTCGCCCATGCCGGAGAGGCCGTTGCCTGGCGCAATGCGCTCGGCGCCGTGGCCGTCGTCGCGGGCGTGCAGCTCCAGCAGGTCAGGTTGCGGATAGACGAATTCCAGCCACAAATTGCGCGCGTCCGCATGCCTGACGGTATTGGTGATGATTTCCTGCGCGCAGCGCAGCAACACCAGTGCCCGGCGTGGATCCTCCAGGCTGAAGCGGGGCGGCGCCTGCATGTGCACGGCCAGCCCCGCCACGCCGTTGATCAGGCTGCGCAAGGCCTTGGTGAGGTCGATGGCATCGTCCTGGCGCAGCTCGCTGACCACTTCACGCACATCGGCCAACAGGTGCTTGGCCGTGCTCTGCGCCTTGCACACGTGCACTCGGGCCTCCTCGTTGGTCAGGTGGCTGGCGACCTCCAGATTCAGGCTCAACGCGGTCAGGTGATGGCCGACGAGGTCGTGCAAATCCCTGGCGATGCGCATGCGCTCGTTGAGGCGGCTGGTTTCAGCCAACAAGGCCCGCGTCGCGTGCAGTTCGGCGTTGAGGCGCCGCTGCGCTTCACGCTGCTCGGTCTGCTGGTGGGCCACGGTCGAGGTGAAGAACACCAGTGCGGACAAGCCCAGATACACGCAGACCTGCAGGATGGCCATACCCGGCGTCCAGCCGACATAGCTGGCGATCACCGGGATCAGCAGCAGGTTCTGCACCAGCAGCCAGACCAGGCCGGTGACCATCGGCATCTGCCAGGGCAAGACCACGGCAATCACCAGCATGAGCATGGCCGACAGGCCACTCTGGCTGAACCAGCCTACCGCGATGGCCGAACCGGTGAGCAGCAATAGGCCGGCCAACCGGGCCAGTTGGCGCCAGATCGAGGCTTGCGTGGCCATGCGGCGGCTGGTGAGGGCGAGATAGGCCACGCCAAACAAGGCATAGGAAACAAACCAGCCGGACTGCGTCGGACTGCTCCACCACGCGCTGGCGTGCTCGAGCCCCCAGCTGCCTTGCCACAGCGGCACGCTGCAGCACAAGTAGGTGAACAGTCCCGTATAGCGCAATACCCGCACATGATTGAGATGCGGTCGCCCATTGCTGCGCATCACTGGCTTACCGCCACGGCGTGCCAGCCGCATGGAACCCGCGTAGAGGCCGGCCGCGATGCGCCACGGAGCGACGACGCACCGGTGTGCCGCGATAGGCGTTGCCGGCGCATGGCATAATGCCGACCTGCACGAGGCCGGCAGTCGGCCTCGCGCCGATGTCCATCCATGCGGAGCAACGAATGGCCCTCGCGATCCGCGACGTGCGTGAGCAGGATCTCAATGCCGTATTGGCGCTCAACAATGGCGCAGGCCGCTCCATCCTCGCCATGGACATGGCGCAGTTGCGCTACTTTTACGAGTCCGCCGAATATTTTCGCGTGGCAGAAATCGATGGTCATCTGGCTGGGTTCCTCATCGCACTACGTGAGGGCAGCACCTATTCAAGCCCGAACTATCGTTGGTTCGTCAAGCATTATCCACAGTTCGTATACATCGATCGTATCGTCATCGCCAACGCCTACCGCCGCCACGGCCTGGGCCGCGTGTTCTACTGCGACGTGCACAGCTACGCCGAGGTGCGTGTCCCGTTGCTGGCCTGCGAGGTGTTCCTCGAACCGCGCGACGACGTGGTCCTGCTATTCCACGGCACCTACGGCTTCCAGGAAGTCAGCCAGCAACGCATGGGCAAGGACGGGCCCAAGGTGAGCCTGTTGGCGCGCGAGTTGCCAAGCTACGCCTATGTTCGCGACACCTGGCTGGAACATGGCGGCCTGCCGGACGTGCCATGGCTCGCCGAGCGCGCCCGGCCTGGTGCAGCCGTCGTCGAGGCGCCGCGGCGCGTAGGAGACGGCGAGCAGTGAAGACCCGGCAAGCCTCCAGCGATGCCTGCGAATTGCGTTTCGGCCAGGTCGGCATGGCCTGTGTGCAGGTGCGCCGCGCCGACGCCACGGCCTTGCACGACGAGTTGCTGCGGCGCGTGCAGGCGGCGCCGCAAATGTTTGGGCGTGCCGCTGTGGTCCTCGACCTTGGCAATTTACTGCAACTACCGGATGACACCACGGTGCTCGCCCTGCTTGACGCCGTGCGCCGCGCCGGCATGCTTCCGGCCGGAATCGCCTACGGCACCAGCGAGACCGCCGGCCTGGCCGAGCGCGTCGGCTTGCCTCTGATCGCCAAGTTCCGTGCCGCCTACGAGCCGGCGCGGGAAGAAACGTCCAGGCCGGCGGCGAGCACGGCCGCCGCGGCAAAAGCCCACGAGCCTGCCGCTGAGCCCGCGCCGCCGCCATCGGCACCGGACGAACCCCGCCTGGCGATGCTGCATGCAGGCTCGGTGCGTTCAGGACAACAGCTGTACGCTCGCGACCGGGATCTGATCGTCACCGGGGCAGTGGCCAATGGCGCCGAAGTGATTGCCGATGGCAATATCCACGTCTACGGCAGCTTGCGTGGAAGGGCCATGGCCGGTGCCCAGGGCGCGGAATCGACGCGGATCTTCGTGTCCGAATTCCACGCCGAACTGGTGGCGATCGCCGGCCAGTACCGGGTGTTCGAGCAGATTCCCGACGACCTGGAAGGCCACGCCGTGCAATGCTGGCTGGATGGCGAAAAACTGTTGTTGGCCAGACTGTGACCGAGCATAGTCCCCCACCACATACCACCACGCGGAGTAGGGCCATTGGCTACTGAGATCATTGTCGTCACTTCCGGCAAGGGTGGGGTGGGCAAGACCACGACCAGTGCCTCGCTGGCCACTGGCCTGGCCATGGCCGGCAAGCGTGTCGCCGTCATCGATTTCGACGTGGGCCTGCGCAACCTCGACCTGATCATGGGTTGCGAGCGGCGCGTGGTCTACGATTTCGTCAACGTCGTGCACGGCGAATCCACGCTCAAGCAATCCCTGATCCGCGACAAGCGCTACGACAACCTCTACGTGCTGGCCGCCAGCCAGACCCGCGACAAGGACGCGCTGCATGCCGAAGGTGTGGAGAAGGTCCTGGACGACCTGGCTGCCGATGGCTTCGAGTACATCGTCTGCGATTCGCCCGCCGGCATCGAGAAGGGCGCGCACCTGGCCATGTACTTCGCCGACCAGGCCGTCGTCGTCGTCAACCCGGAGGTGTCCTCGGTGCGCGACTCCGACCGCATCCTCGGCCTGCTGGCCAGCAAGACCCGACGCGCGGAACGCGGGCAGGATCCGGTGCGCCAGCATTTGCTGCTGACCCGCTACAACCCGCAGCGCGTGGCAATCGGGGAAATGCTCAGCGTGAAGGATGTCGAGGAAATCCTCGGCATCGACGTGATCGGCGTGATCCCCGAGTCGGCCAACGTGCTCACCGCGTCCAACAACGGCATTCCGGTAATCGTCGACGCCCAGTCCCAGGCCGGGCAGGCCTACAGCGATACGGTCGCACGCATCCTTGGCGAGGAGCGCCCCATGCGCTTTATCGACGTGCCCAAGAAGGGCTTCCTGCAACGCGTCTTCGGGGGCTGATCACGATGGGCATACTCGATTTCCTGAAGCGCAGGCCGGAACCCACCGCCTCGGTGGCGCGCGAACGCCTGCGCATCATTGTGGCCCAGGAACGCTCCACGCGCGGCGCTCCGGACTATCTGCCAATGATGCGCAATGAACTGCTGGAAGTGATCAAGAAGTACGTGCACGTGCAGCTTGAAGACATCAACATCAACGTCGAGCGCGGCGCCGATCACGAGATCCTGGAGCTGTCCGTGACCCTGGCCGGAGCCGAGCCGGCGGACGCGCATATCGGCAAGCCGGGCAAGGCCGGCGGCAAGAAATCCAAGGGCCGTTGAGCGGCCCAACGGCGACATCCTGCATGCACCCCGATTCGCCCGCACCGCGCGACCGCCCCGATGACCCCGCCGTCATGCACCTTGGGGACGTGGGCCGGGAGACGATGGCGGCGCTGCTTGCCCGCCACGGCCTCGAGTTGCAGCTCATCGCTGCCGATGCGGCCATTCCCGGCAGTTACTGGGGCGAGCCCGAGGCTGGCGTGATCGGCAGCACGGTGTATGCGCGCGAGGACACCCCCATCCATTCCGTACTGCACGAGGCCTGCCACCTCATCGTGCTGCCGCCAGAGCGTCGTGAGCGCGTGCACACCGACGCCACCGACTCCGTCGAGGAAGAAGACGCGACCTGCTATCTGCAGATCCTGCTGGCCGACGAATTGCCGGGCGTCGGGCGCGCACGCCTGATGCGCGACATGGACGCCTGGGGCTACTCGTTCCGGCTCGGCAGCGCCGAAGCCTGGTTCACCCAGGACGCGGGCGAGGCCCAGGCCTTCCTGCGCGCGCATTCGTTACCGTGCAACGTGCGCGCCACGGAACCATCGGCCGCCTGACTGGCACGTGCCGCTATGGCGCGGCAGCCAGCCACAGGCGGCCCGACTTCAACGCCTGGAGACGTTGGGGTCGTCGGGCACGTACCAGCGCCACGGTTCATCCACGGCCTGGCTGATGCCGATGCGCTTGCCCACCACCGGCTGCGCGGGTGGCGGGGTACCGTCATCGAGGATGCGGAAGCCGCCTGCGCCAGTCACCAGGTCGCTGCCATCGAGGACCCCCGTAATGCCGAGCGCCTGGGTCAAACGCGCCGGCCCGCTGCACAAGTCGCGGTCGCGATGCGCCTTGGGCCGCGCCGCACGCATGGCTTCCAGGCCGGTAAGCGGAGCCAGCGCCCGCAGCAGCACGGCCACGCCCTCGTCCACTTCGCCGCACACCGCATTGGCGCACCAGTGCATGCCGTAGCTGAAATACACATACATATGGCCGGGCGGACCGAACATCGTGGCATTGCGTGCGGTCTTGCCGCGATAGGCATGCGCCGCGGGATCGAGTGAGCCGCAGTAGGCCTCGGTTTCGACGATGCGGCCACTGCGGCCGTCAGCCGCCAGCAAGACCTTGTTCAACAACTCCACCGCCACCACGCGCGAGTCGCGGCGGTAGAACGCGCGTGACAGCGGTTTGACCCTGCGTGTGCGCGCCATCACGCGCGCACTCCACCCAATGCCCCCTGCATCATTTCGCCTGGCCCGGCGGCACGTAGGTCCCGGCTTGGGAGCGGAAACCGATCGACAGGCGGTTCCAGCCATTGATCGCGATGATCGCCAGGGTGAGCTCCACCATGGCCTGGTCGGAAAACTCCTGGCGCACCTGCGCATACAGTGCATCGGACACCTCGTCGGTCGACACCTGGGTCAGCGCCTCGGTCCAGGCCAGCGCGGCGCGTTCCCGCGGGCTGTAGAAAGGCGCTTCCCGCCACGCCGGGAGCAGATACAGGCGCTGCTCGGTCTCGCCGGCGGCGCGCGCGTCCTGGCTGTGCATGTCCAGGCAATAGGCGCAGCCGTTGATCTGCGAGGCACGCATCTTCACGAGCTCGATCAGCGTAGGCTCGAGGCTGGATTGGTGCACGGTCGCTTCCAGCGCCAGCATGGCCTTGAATGCGGCCGGTGCGGCATGGGCATAGTCGAGACGGGCTTGCATGGGTGACTCCTTGGTCGAATCGATGGAGAGGCGGGCGGAAGGGTCAACGTGCGAACAAGCGTTGCGCATCGTCGTAGGTAAAGCTCGAAACCAGGCCGTCGAAACGCCCGCTGGCACGCAACTCCGCGGCCGCCTGAGCGACGACGCCAAAGGCCATGGTGGCAAAGCGGGTCGCGGTGCTCACGCGGGCTACGCCCATCTGCGCCAATTCCGCAAGCGCGGGCATGCCGGGACCGGCAATCACGTTCACCGGGGCGCCGAGCGCGCGCACCAGGCTGGCCAGCTCTTCGCGCTCATGCAGGCCAATGGGGTAAATACAGTCGGCGCCCGCGGCCAGATAGGCGCGGGCACGGCGCAGGCCAGCGTCCAGGCGCGCCGGCGACTCGGCGGCGGGGACCTCATGCAGCCACAGGTCGACTCGCGCATTGAGCACCAGGGGCACGCCGCTCGCCGTGGCGGCAGCGCGTGCCGCCGCAATGCGCGCTGCGGCCTCGTCGAGCGGCCGCAGCGGGCCATGCCCCGGCGTGCCGTCTTCAATATTGATGCCGACGGCGCCCGCCTCGATCACCCGGCGCACCGAAGCGCCGACCGCCGCCGGCGTCGCCCCGTAGCCGCCCTCAAAGTCCACGGTCACCGGCACGCTGCAGGTGCGGGTCACGCGCCCCACCACGGCCAGCACTTCCTCCAGCGGCACCTGCTCGCCATCCTGGTACCCCAGCGACCAGGCCACGCCACCGCTGGTCGTGGCCACAGCGGGGAATCCGCGCTTTTCAAACAGCCGCGCGCTGCCAGCATCCCATGCGTTCGGCAGCAGCAGCGGGTGCGGGCCGTGGTGCATGCGCCGCAGCTGTTCGGCGCGCCCTGCCTGTGCTTCCCTGTCCATCGGATTTCCCTCGTCAAAAACCACTGCCCAGCGTACGCCGCTTGCGCCCGCGCCGTAGGCGCCAAAAAATGGACCAGTCCAGATACCAGCCATCAAGCCACGATCGGGTCGTCACAGCCATGACGAATATCAGGTTCGCCACCATGCCGCCCTCGCCATTCCCTCGGCGAGCGGACCGTAGGCAGCCCGCTGGCGGCCTGCCGGGGGTGAGTCCGCGCCCAGCGAAATCGGCGCACGATGATGCGTAGGCTGGTCCTGCTGTGCGACGGGACCTGGAGCAAGCCCGAGTCGCACACCAACGTCGAGCGCCTGTGGCGTTTGATCCCGGCGCACGATGCCACTGGCGTGCCGCAACTGGCCAACTACCTGCCCGGCGTCGGCGTCAAGCCCGGCATCGGTCACTGGCTCGGCGGCGCGTTCGGCTACGGCTTTGCCGACACCATCAAGGACGGCTATCGCTGGCTGTGCGACACCTGGCAGGCAGGCGACAGCTTGTACCTGATTGGCTACAGCCGCGGCGCGTACACCGCCCGCAGCCTCGGCGGCATGATCCGTAAATGCGGACTGTGGCGGCGGGCCGGCCGGGCCGCGATCGACCGGCGTGACGTCGCTGCCGCGTACACGTTCTATCGCGACGCGACGGTCAAGCCGGGTGACCAGGCCGCGGTTGCGTTCCGCGCCGAGCACGCCGAGGAAACCGACATCCATTACATGGGCGTGTGGGAGACCGTCGGTCGACTCGGCATACCCGACGTCGCTGCATGGTTTCCGTTTGCCCGTGCCCGCTACCGCTTCCACGACACCGAGCTCAGCCGCATCGTCCGGTGTGCGTACCAGGCACTGGCCCTGGATGAGCATCGGGCGGACTTCGGCCCGACGTTGTGGACCCGCAACCCGGCGACGCTCGCGCCCGGGGAATCACCGATGATAAAAAAACGCGAACAGATCGAAATCGAACAGCGTTGGTTCATCGGCGCACATGCCGACGTCGGCGGCGGTTATGCCCACGACGGTGCCGGGCGCGCACCGGATCCCCTGCCAGACCTATCCCTGGCCTGGCTGCAACGCAAGGCAATGGACTGCGGCCTGGTCTTCGCCGCCCCGTTCGTTCCGGTGGCGGATGCGTGGACCGGCGTGCCGCGCAACTCTTACCGGGAATTCCTGTCCGGGCTATACCGCTGGTTCAGCCGTCCGGTGGACCGCGTGGTCGGCAGCTCGGTCAACGAGACCGTCGACGACTCGGTATGGCAGCGCTGGCAGGCCGACCCGACCTATCGGCCGCCCTCCTTGCTCCAGGCCTTGGCCGCGTCGCGCGTGGCTGGGCCCGTCATCCACTCCGGGTGAAGCCGTCAGCACTCCATCCCTCGGAGCCCACGCCGTGGTGCACGGTGAACAGGCCTTCGGGGTCATAGCGTCGTTTCACTTCCATCAGGCGGGCGTAATTCGGACCCCAGAACGCCTGCTGCCAGTCGCGCAGGAAATAATCACTTTCGGAAACATAGGAGCCAGCGTCAGGAACGATCCTGTACAAGGCCTGCATCGCGCTGGCGCATGTCCTGGCCTCGGCGCGCGCGGCCTTCAGATCGGGCTCGTGACCGGGGGTACCGGGGAACGCCGGCGGCGCGCTCTCGCCGCTGATGGCCAACGCGAACGCATCCATCACCACGGGATTCGTGGCCGTGTCACCGGCACCCGCAACCGCCGACTTTCGGCCACCGGCCAAACCCTTGTTGAAATGCAGGCTCAAGCCGGATTCGCGCGTAAAGCCGAACAGGGCATCGACCAGAAGCTGCCGGCGGTCCGGACGCAGCAACGCCTGCGGCAACCAGGCCGAGGCGTAACTGGTGATGTATTGGCCAGATTGGTCCGCATCGCCAGCCCACACGATGTTGTCGATCGGCGCATGCGGACGTGGATCGGCTACCACCAGGCCCGGCACTTTCCTCAGTGCCTCTGGATTCCAGATCATTCGCGCCGGTACAGCGATGACCTGCAGTGGCTTCGTGATCACGTAATCTTTCGGCGCCCCCACGACAAAGTCGAAGAACGTTTTCCATGCTGCTTCAGCCGCTGCCTGGTTCAAACCCTGAAACGCCATGCTGACGCGAAACTGGTTATTTCCGCGGAAATGCACGGTCTCGCCCCAATGCGGGTTGAACAGGTGCTCGCGATAGTGCGTGAGGAAGCGCCCGATCAGACGTCGATACGCCGCGCCTGAGTTGGCTTGCACGGTCGCGTTGACTCCCCCGAAAAATTCCGGCAACTCATGGGTGCGCAGGGTCAGCCGCGTGATTATCCCGAAACTGCCGCCACCACCGCCCTTGAGTGCCCAGAACAAATCCGGATCGGTGCGGGCATTGACCGTGCGGATCTCGCCATCCGCGGTGACGACCTCGGCTTCCAGCAGGTTGGTCGCGGCCATCCCGTAGTTTTTTGACCAACTGCCGAAACCGCCGCTGCTGACCAGGCCCGCCACGCCGACGGTCAGGCAGCCACCGCCCTGCACGTAGCGCCCGGCCTGGGTCGTCACCGCGTTGTAGGTATGGCCCCAGATCTGTCCGGCCCCGACGGTCACCGCGGGCTGTGCTGCCACGCTGCCGGCGCAGCCCTTCGGCACAAAGGCATCGTGCAGCACGATGTCGTCCATCGCACGCGTCCAGACCAGCAATGAATCCGGGGCATTCGATGTGCCCTGGTAGCTGTGGCCCGTGCCCTTGACCACCAGTCGCAGGCGGTGCGTACGCGCGAAATCCACGGCTGCCGCGACATCAGCCGCATGCCTGGCCGCGACGGCATAGGCGCTCGGCTGCGAGCTCCAGGCATCCGCCCAGCCCGAAGCCTGGGTCAGGGCCGGATGGTCGAGGATGTAGTACGGATTGCGTATCGAGGCGAAGAAACCGCCGCACGCCTTGCCGAATGCATCGTTACGACAGGCGGCCAGCGGGTCCGTCAGCTTCATCAGCCGGCCACCAACCTGCCCGTTCAGGCTTTCCCACTCGGCCGCGGAAGGCCAGCCTGGCGTTCCGGGCCGCACGCGGCGGAACAGTTTCCCCGTAGGAGCCGCACCTCCGGGTGTGGATGCACGCAAATCCGGCAGCAGCCCGGCGAACAGGGGCATGCCGGCCACCCACTTCAGCAACGTCCGCCGCCTCATCATGCGGCCCCATGATCGTGCGTGACGCCGCGGACTGGCAAGCGGAGCGATCCGCCCGGGTCTGGGCGTCGCCCGCCACAGCGAGCTGGGTCCATGCAACTGATCGACGGCATGCGGTATGGGAACGCTGTGGACATGGCAGTTTCCAGTCGAGGACCTGCGTCGACGATTGCGCCGGCGCGGCGAGTCGAGGTGAGGCAAGCTGAAGCACCACGCCTCCGATGATACGCGGCAAAATGCCGACGCTTCGCGGGAGCCGCGCACGGCCAGGTGCGGCCCGATCGGGACCGCGCCGATTTCGGCACGTGTTTTGGCAGTGCCCTGCGGTGACCGTACAATTACGCTTTTGCCACCCACCGAGTGCGCGCCCTGCGCGCGCCACCGAGCCCTGCCCCATGGAAAAAAGTTTCGAGCCCGCCGCGATCGAGGCCAAGTGGTATGCACGCTGGGAGGCCAGCGGGGCATTCCAGCCGTCGGGCCAGGGCGAGCCCTACTGTATCCTGCTGCCGCCACCAAACGTGACCGGCACGCTGCACATTGGACACGCGTTCCAACAGACGATAATGGACATGCTGGTGCGCTACCAGCGCATGCGCGGCCGCAACACCTTGTGGCAAGTGGGCACCGACCACGCCGGCATCGCCACGCAGAAGATCGTGGAGAATCAGCTCGCCGCCGAACGCACGAGCCGGCAGGACATTGGTCGCGAGGCCTTCATCGAACGCGTCTGGCACTGGAAGGAGGAATCCGGCTCGACCATCACCCGGCAGATGCGCCGGCTCGGTGCCACGGCGGACTGGTCGCGTGAGCGCTTCACCATGGACGCCGGACTCTCCGCCGCCGTGCGCAAGGTGTTCATCGACTGGTATCGCGCCGGGCTGATCTACCGCGGCAACCGCCTGGTGAACTGGGACCCGGCGCTGGGCACTGCCATCTCCGACCTGGAGGTGAACAACGTCGAGCGCGACGGCCACATGTGGTCAATCCGTTACCCGACCGTCGACGGCACGGACAGCGTGGTGGTGGCGACGACACGGCCGGAGACCATGCTTGGCGACGTGGCCGTGGCCGTCCACCCGCAGGACGAACGCTACGCACACCTGGTAGGCAAGACGCTGAGGCTGCCGCTGACCGGACGCGAGATCCCGGTGATCACCGATGACTACGTGGACCGCGATTTCGGTACTGGCTGCGTGAAGATCACGCCGGCGCACGACTTCAACGACTACGCGATCGGCCAGCGCCACCAGTTGCCCATGATCACCATCTTCACCCTGGCCGCGACCGTCAACGACAACGCACCGGAGAAGTATCGCGGGCTCGACCGCTACGAGGCGCGCAGGCAGGTGCTGGCCGACCTCGACGCCGCCGGCCTGCTGGTGGAAACCAAGGCGCACAAGCTGCAGGTGCCGGTCAGCCAGCGCTCGGATGCGGTGATCGAGCCGATGCTGACCGACCAGTGGTTTGTCGACCTGACCACGGATGTCCAGACAGATGGCCGTCCAGGCGGTCGCAAGGCGATCACCGAACCGGCGCTCGAGGCCGTACGCAGCGGCGACATCAAGTTTGTGCCGGAGAACTGGGCACACACCTATACCCAGTGGCTGGAGAACATCCAGGACTGGTGCATCAGCCGCCAGCTCTGGTGGGGGCACCGCATCCCGGCGTGGTACGACGAGGGCGGCAACATCTTCGTCGGCGAGGATGAAGCCGACGCGCGCGCGCACGCCGGTACCGCGCCGGTCGGCATGCTGCGCCAGGATGATGACGTGCTCGACACCTGGTTCTCCTCCGCGCTGTGGCCGTTCTCCACCCTGGGCTGGCCGGCCGACGGCCCGGAGAGGAATGAACGTGGCGAGATCGTGGCTAACTGGGTGCAGGACCAGGTTTTCCTGCCCAGCGCGGTGCTGGTCACCGCCTTCGACATCATCTTCTTCTGGGTCGCGCGCATGATCATGACCACGCGCTACTTCACCGGCCGCATACCGTTCCGCGAGGTCTACATCAACGCCATCGTGCGCGATGCGGAAGGCCAAAAGATGTCCAAGTCCAAGGGCAATACGCTCGATCCCATGGACCTGATCGACGGCATCGAGCTGGAGGCGCTGGTGGTGAAGTCCACCCGCTCGCTGCTGCTGCCGCAGGTGCGCGACAAGGTGGAAAGGCGCATCCGCAAGGAATTTCCCGAAGGCATCAAGCCCATCGGCACCGACGCACTGCGCTTCACCTTCGCCGCGCTGGCCAGTTACAGCCGCACCATCAACTTCGACTTGAAGCGCGCCGAAGGCTACAAGGCGTTCTGCAACAAGTTGTGGAACGCGGCGCGTTTCGTGATGCTGAACGTGGGGGACGAAGCCGTCCCTGAGCCCTTGGCTGGCGGCGTACCGGCCACCGAGGCCGAGCGCTGGATCCTCACCCGCCTGCGGCAGACCTTGGTCGAAACCGGGCAACACTTTGCCAGCTACCGCTTCGACCACCTCGCCCAGACACTCTACGAGTTCGTCTGGAATGAATACTGCGACTGGTTCGTGGAACTGTCCAAGCCAGCGCTGAACGGAAACGATGTCGCGGCCGCTGCCTCGACCCGGCATACCTTGCTGGCGGTGCTGGAGGCCGTGCTCCGTGCGCTGCATCCGATCATCCCGTTCATCACCGAGGAAATCTGGTGTGAGTTGAAAAAGGGGCAAGGGCTGGTCATCGAATCCACGTATCCGGTGGCAGCGGACTATACGGCGGACGAGAAGGCCACGGCGGAGATCGAGTGGCTCAAGAGCGCGCTCTCCGGCATCCGCCGGATTCGTTCGGAAATGAATATTTCCCCGGCCAAGACCATTCCCCTGCTGCTCGCCGATGGCGACGCCGACGACCGGGCGCGGGTCGGGAAGTTCGCACCGCAGATCAGCTTCCTGGCGCACACCGAAGCACCCCGGTGGATCGACCGCGGTGCCACCGAACCCGCCTCAGCGGCCGCGGTGGTCGGGAGCCTGCGCATCCTGCTGCCGCTCGCCGGCCTCATTGATCTCGATGCAGAAAGGGCCCGCCTGGCCAGGGAAATCGCCCGTGTCGAAGGCGAGATCAGGAAGTGCGAAGGCAAGCTCGGCAATGCCAACTTCCTCGCCCACGCGCCGGCCGAGGTGGTCGCCCAGGAGCACCAACGCATCGCCGACTGGAACGTCACGCTGAACGGCCTGCGCACGCAGGCGGAAAGACTCTGAACTGTGGAAACGGGGTCAGGTACATTTTTCGACCGGTAGCCGCTGGGAAATTCAGCAAAGGGGATCGAGAAATCTACCTGACCCCATCTCGGACCCCATCTCGGACCCCATGTCGCGCGCCATCACGATCGCGTCCTCGCGACCGCCGCGTGCGGGGTAATAGCCCGAACGCCGGCCAATCTCGGCGAAACCGGCAGCGTGGTAAAGCGCGATGGCGTGCAGATTGGACGGCCGGACTTCCAGGAAGATGCGCTGCACGTGATGCCAGCGCGCGACATCCAGCAACCGCGCGAGCAGGTACCAGCCCAGCCCCTGACTGCGCCGCGAGGGATCCACGCAAAGATTCAACACGTGCGCCTCGCCGGCCCCAATGGACAGGATGCCGTAGCCTGCGGTCATCTCGTCCACAGTCAGCACCCAGCAGGAATACCCTGCCTTGAGGCAGTCGGAAAAAATACCCGCCGTCCACGGGAACTCATAGGACGCGGTTTCCATGGCACTGACCGCCGCCACGTCGCCCGGGCACATGGCACGTATCCTGGGCTGCGGCTTGGGTACGCTGGCCACGGGTTGTCAGGCGCCTGGCGCAGCCAGCCTGGCGCGCAAGCCGCGCAATGCCACCCATAAACGTTGCTTGGCGCGCCCCTCGGCAAGCACGGCGGCCAGCTCGTCCACCACCACCAGGGATGCGGAAGCCGCAAGCGCCGCGGGCAGGCTTTGCCGCAATATTTCGGCCTGCGCCGCACCAAACACGAGATAGGTCGCCGCAGCCGGCACCCGGTCCAGCTTGCCCGCATGGGCCTGGATGCGCCCGGCACGCGCCAACAATGGCCCTCCCGTTCGCATCACCCGCCCCAGCAGATCCAGCGCGGCTGGGCTGCAATGCTCAGCCAGCACGATCACACAGGCCACGCCGGGGGCCGGCGCCGACTGCAATCCCTGCATCCCGGTCACCCCATCCGCCCGCTCCAGCTGCGGCCGCGTCCGCCTGGTCCATGGCACGAGCCCCAGCGCGCGCAACACCCGTGCCCGATGGCCCGCATCCACCGGGGTGCAGCTGCGCACGTTCATTTGGCGCGCCGCGCGCGGCGATGCGCCACCAGGCTCCAAATGGTCCATACCGGTCCGGAAAGCAGGTACACGGTGAAGCCGACCAGCAGCACCCGCGCCGTATCCAGCACCAGCAGCGCCAACAGCAGCACGGCGACGACCATCCACACAAAGGGCACGCGTTCGCCACCCGGCGGCGCCTTGAAGCTGAAATAGCGAAAGCGGCTGACCATGAGCAAGCCCACGATCACCGCAATCCACGGCGTGACAAAACACAGCTCCGCCCCGGTATACCCGGTCTTTTCCGCGCTCCACACGAAAGACATGCACACGATAGCCGCGGCCGGACTGGCCAAGCCCTGGAAATAGCGCTTGTCGGCAACGCCCACCTGGGTGTTGAAGCGCGCCAGGCGCAATGCGGCGCAAGCGGCGTAGATGAAGGCGGCCGCATACGCCACCTTGCCCCAGGGTTCGCCGTAATGGACCAGTGCCGAAAGTGACCACGTATACATCACCAGGGCCGGCGCCAAACCAAAACTCACCAGATCCGACAACGAGTCGTATTGCACGCCAAAATCAGTCTGCGTGCCGGTCAGCCGCGCCACGCGTCCATCCAGGCCATCAAGCAAGGCAGCGGCGAACACGGCCACGGCAGCCTCGGTGAAACGCGCGTCAATGCCGGCGATGATCGCAAAAAAACCGGCAAACATTGCCCCCGTGGTGAACAGGTTCGGCAGCAGGTAGATGCCCTTGTGCCGAGGCGGGTTGACCGGTACTGAAACGCCCATGGGCTTATCCGTGATCTAGTGCGCAAAGTGTAGACCATCGGGTCTTGAGTCCGGTGCCCACTGGTGCTAACAAGAGTGCCACCTGCCCGCAATTGCCGGAGCCACCCATGCAGCGTTTGCCTCTTGCCATCGTTTTGCTGATGTTGGCACCCCTGGCGTTTGCCCAGATCTACAGCTGGACTGACGCCGGCGGCACGGTGCATTACTCGGAAAGCCCGCCCGAAGCAGGCGTCCACTACAAGCAAATATCCTTGGCCGGCACGAGCACGACGCCAGCCGGCACATCCCCCGCGGCAGCCACGGCGACGACGGCAGCGGACGCCGAGGCCGGCACGACGACGGCGACGACGGTACCGCCAGCGCCCACGGCCGACACCCCGGACAACCGCGCCCGAATGTGCGCGACGCTGACCGCAAACCTGGCCCAACTCCGCGGGAGTGCGCCGCTGGTGGTGAACAAGGATGGCGTGGACGTGGTGCTGCCAAATAACCAGCGCCAGGCACAGTTGAGCTCGACGGAAACGCAATACCAGCGGTATTGCCAGAACTCCCAATAGCGGCATCCGCACCGCCCATCGCAGGACGCCACCCTGCCGCGCCGCCGGCTGCCATTACAATGGGCGCTTTCTCCCTGCCGGAAGTCGAGTCATGCGCCTGAGCCAATTCCACCTGGCAACCGTCAAGGAGGTGCCTGCCGACGCGGAAATCGTCAGCCACCAGTTGATGTTGCGCGCAGGCATGATCCGCCGGCTCGCCGCCGGCATGTACATCTGGTCGCCATTGGGATTGCGCGTGCTGCACAAGGTGGAAAACGTGGTGCGCGAGGAAATGAACCGGGCCGGCGCCATCGAAATGCTCATGCCGGCAATCCAGCCGCGCGAATTGTGGGAGGAGAGCGGCCGCTGGGACAAATTCGGCGACCAGTTGCTCAAGCTCAAGGACCGCAAGCAGCAGGACTTTTGTTTCGGCCCCACGCACGAGGAAGTCATCACCGATTTCGCGCGCAACGAACTCAAGAGCTACAAGCAACTGCCAATCACCTTCTACCAGATCCAGACCAAGTTCCGGGACGAAATCCGGCCGCGTTTTGGTGTAATGCGTGCGCGCGAGTTCCTGATGAAGGATGCGTACTCGTTCCACCTCGGTACCGAGTCATTGGCCGCAACCTATGCGGTGATGTACGAGGCCTATTCACGCATTTTCAGCCGCCTCGGCCTGACCTTTCGCGCCGTGCAGGCCGACACCGGCGCCATTGGCGGCAACGCCAGCCACGAATTCCAGGTGCTGGCCGATTCCGGGGAGGATGCCATCGCCTTTTCCGATGGCTCCGATTACGCCGCCAACCTGGAAAAAGCCGAAGCCTTGCCGCCAGTCCAGGCCCGTCCGCTGCCAAATGCAGCGCTCGAGCTGGTGGCTACGCCGACCCAGCGCACCATCGACGAAGTCGCCGCCCTGCTTGGGGTGGTGGCGAGCCAATGCGTGAAGACCCTGCTGCTCCGCGGGCCCGCTGGCCTAGTGGCACTGTGCCTGCGTGGCGACCACACGCTCAACGAAATCAAGGCCGCCGCACTCCCCGAACTGGGCGGTGAAGTCGCGTTCGCCAGCGAAGAGGAAGTACACGCGATCGCCGGCGCGACCGTCGGCTTCATCGGCCCGGTGCGGCTGCCGGCAGAGGTCTCCGTCATCGTCGATCGCGACGCCGCCGTGCTCGCTGACTTCGTCTGCGGCGCCAATGTCGCCGGGCAGCATTTCACCGGCGCGAACTGGGACCGCGACGCCCGCATCACCCGGGTTGCCGACCTGCGCGACGTGGTCGAGGGCGACGCGTCCCCCGATGGCCACGGCCGACTGCATGTCGCCAGGGGGATCGAGGTCGGGCACATCTTCCAGCTCGGCACCAAGTACGCGCAGGCCATGCATGCCACGGTGCTGGACGATGCCGGCAACAACCGTGTCATGAGCATGGGCTGCTATGGCATCGGCATCAGCCGCATCGTCGCCGCGGCGATCGAGCAGTGCCACGATGCCAAGGGCATCATCTGGCCGACCGCAATGGCTCCATGGCGCGTCGTCATCTGTGTCATCAATTCGCGCCAGGCCAACGAGGTCAGCGCCACTGCCGAGGCCTTATATGAAGCATTGCAGGCACGCGGCATCGAGGTATTGCTGGACGATCGCGGCTTGCGCCCAGGTGCCATGTTCGCGGACATGGAGCTTATCGGCATCCCACATCGGATCGTGGTCAGCGAGCGTGGCGTCGCGGCGGGCACGCTGGAATATCGCGCCCGCGAAGCAGAGACCAGCCAGACTCTCAGTGAGGAACAGTTATTTGCCCTCCTCGGCTGAGTCAGTCGGCACTAATGCATGTAAACGGGCGTTTCATTTGCTTTCACATTTGATTCATACTTTCCGCAGGAGATACCCGGATCATTATCAGCATTGCCCCGGCACCGTGCTGGCCCTTTACAACCATTCCACGAATGGGCGAAAATCTGTACGTAGTGACCCTGCGGGTATGCGAAAGCCAACGCAGGCGGCGATTGTCCAATGCAAATCCGCAAATCACATATCCAGCCGGGAGTGGCACATGGCAGTTGACATCAAAAGCCTCAACAACGCGCAGCTCAACGAACTGATCAGCAAGGCGCAGGTCCGTCAGGTGGAGCTGCGCAAGGAACGCGTCACAAAATTGCGTGAGAAGGTGCACGCATTGCTGAAAGCCGAGGGTTATACCTTTGAAGACGTATTCGGGCATGCGCGCGGCAAGAGCAAGCGTGCCGGCGTCCCGGTACCGCCGAAATATCGCAACCCGGCCGATCCGACGCAGACCTGGTCCGGCCGCGGCAAGCGCCCGCACTGGTTCAGCGCTGCATTGAAGGCGGGCAAGAAAGAAAAAGACTTGGCGATCTGAGCGCGACGCCATTTACGCAAACGGAAACGCCGGCCCCGTGCCGGCGTTTTTCATGCGCGGACCGCGGACTTTTCCCATTGCCCTACAGCGAGCGGCGGGCGGAAACCAGCAGATCGCCAAACATCAAGCCGGCGACAATGGACACCAGCAGAGTGAACAGCAGCAGCGCGGTGTCGAGGCCGAGCGGCGTGTCGTGTTCCATGAGGAATGACATGCTGCGAAAACCTACACTGCCCGGTACCAGCAGCAGAATGCCAGGTTCGCGGATCACGGCCCCAGGCCGATGGGCAAACCGCGCATACAGATTGGCCATGGCCCCGACCAGCAAGGCGGCGATGAAGACGCCAAACGGAGCCGCCGGAAGGGATCCGGAAATAAGCCCGCCCCAGCGCGTGGCGACATATCCCAGCGCCACCGCGACAATCACCACCGGATAATCGCGGGCAGCGGTACGGAACAGCATGGCAAACGCCACCGCACCCACCAGCAAGGCCGGAAAATCAGTCCATGCCGGCAATGGCGGCAGGGCATAATCACGCGCATGGATGCCAACCGCCACACAGACCTGCGCTGCCGCCACGGTGCCAAACGTCAACTTGAGCAGGGTCGCCATGGCCCCGCCCAGGCGGGCCATGCCGGACACCAGGTGCTGGCTTGAAATCTCGCGCACTGCAGTGGTGAGCGACATGCCCGGGATCAGGATGATCAGGCCGGACAACACCACCGACTTGATCGCCAGCGGCACCACGAATGCACTGATCACCGTCGCCACTGTCGTCGCCACCATCGCGCTGATCAGGTCGCTGGCCACCGCCAGGCGTGGCCGGGTCGCGGACAATACAGTGATCCAGCCAATGATGAGGCCGATCGCTCCGGCCACCACCAGGTCCGCCCACGCGCTGTGCAGGAACAACGCCGCGATACTGGCGGCCGACAGCCCGTAGCTGAGGACCATGGCCGCATGCGAGCGCCAGGATTCGGGACGCGACAGTGCCCGCAGACGGCGAAAGCCCTCGCGCAGATCGAGCTCGCCGGCAATGACCCGGTCAGCAATGGTGTCGGCCTCGCACAGGCGCGCCAGGTTCACCTCCCCCACCGGCATGCGCATCACCTGCGTGCTTTGTGCCAGCCCTTCATCGCCATGGGCGGCATCGGCAAAGGAAACGATGAGCGCGGTCGGGCTGGACCACACGTCGGCCACCAGGCCAAGGGCCTGCGCAGCACCCGCCACCGCCATCTCCAGGCGCGGCGAACTCGTGCCGTACTGATGCAGGCGTCGGGCAAGTTCGAGCAGGAAGCTGATGCGCGTCTGGGCGTCCGTCGCGGTCAGCGGCCCCGGCGGCTTGGGAAATCCCGTGCTCATGCCGCGTGGCTCACCGACACCAGGACGCAACGCATCGTGCGTATCCGCAAAATCGCTGGAGTTGCCAGTATAGGTGAGCCATCGTCTCAGCCGGCGAATTTGGGCAGGCACAGGCTGACCCGCAAGCCGCCGCCTTCGCGATTGGCGAGCAGCACGCGCCCACCGTGCGCCTCGCTGATCTCGCGCGCCAAGGCCAGCCCCAGCCCCGTGCCCGAACGCTTGGTCGAATAAAACGGCAACAAGGCCTGCTTGAGCACCACGTCGGTCATGCCGCTGCCGCGATCGCATACCTCGATGTGCCACTCTCGGCCGTGCTCGACGATCGCCAGCGTGACTTCCTCGGCTGGCCCTCCCGCCTCGTGCGCGTTCTTGACCAAGTTGATGATCACCTGCTCGATCTGCACGGCATCGAAGTACCCTGGGTGCACCGGCAACGGCCCAAGCTGGCGAAACGAACATTGCAGGACCAGCGCGTTCACGAACTGCCCCCAGTCGACGGCGGCCACTTGCGGCGCCGGCAGCTTGGCAAAGCGCGCATAGCCGGCAATGAAATCGTGCAGGTGCTGGGCCCGCTCGCCAATGGTGGAAAACACGCCCGGCAGGCGCGCCACGTCGCCGCGCCGCGCCAGCTCCGCACCAGAATGCGATAGTGAGGAAATCGGCGCCAGGGAGTTGTTCAATTCGTGGCTGATGACGCGTATCACCCGTTTCCAGGTGGCCACCTCCTGGCGTGACAGCTCGCGCGTCATGCGCCGGAACGACTGCAGGCGATGCGGCCGGCCCTGCAGGCGAAAGGCCCGCTGGGACAGGTAGAAGCGCTCTTCGCTGCCGTCCATTTCTACGCTGAACAGGGCATCGCCACCGGCCGCCACCGCATCGCGCAAGCCTTCCGGCGCACCGGACAACACCTGCATGAAGTCGAGGCCGAGGAGGCTTCGGCCATCGTTGAACAGGTGCCGTGCGGCAATATTGGCGTAGGCGACACGGCCGACCGCATCGGTGAGCACCAGGGCCACCGGCGTGTTCTGCACCACGGTGTCCAGCAGGAGTTCGCGCTGCACCAGGTTCTGGCGCTGCTCACGCAAGGTCTGGCCCAGCTCGTTGTGCATGCGGATCAGCCGGCCCAGCTCGTCGCGGCGGTCAATCGCGATCGACAGGCTGAAATCGCCATCGCGATAGCTGGCCACCGAGCCTTCCAGCGCCCGCAACAATCGCACCACCGGCGCCATGGCGACGTGCGCAAACCACCAGGACAGGACCAGGACGATCAAGGCGCTGACCAGCAAGCCGGCATAAATGCCGATCGGTATGGCCGGCTGGCGGTCCACGCCCACGCCCGCGCGCACCGCAGCCAAAAGCTGTGGCAGCGGCCAACGGGTCACGCCGGTATAGACCATGGCGCCCACCAGTGCCGCCGCCGCCAACAGCAGGGCCAGACGGGTTTGCAGGGAGATCACGGCCAATCTCATTGGAGTATCCCCACTCCTTCCCGCAGCCCGGTCTGCACGCCGCGCCCGCTCAAGTCGATGCATCCAGTCCGTAGCGCTGCATGCGTCGATACAGCGCCTGGCGTGACAAGCCGAGATCCTGCGCCGCGCGGCTGACCACGCCATCGGCCCCACGCAACGCGGCCTCCACCGCCTCGCGACTCGGCTCGTCCAGGCTGCGTGGCACGGCCGCATGGTCCAACGCGAGATTGAACAGCTCCGGCACCACCGTCCCGCCACCGGCCAGCAGCGCCGCGCGCTCGATCGCATTCTTCAGCTCCCGCACGTTCCCCGGCCAGGGATAGTCGAGCAGCGCCTCGCGCGCGGCATCGCCCAGTTCGGCGCGCCCGGCAAGGAAATGCTCGGCCAACGGCAGGATGTCGTCGCCGCGCTCGGCCAGCGGGGGCAGATTCACCTCGATGACGTTCAAGCGGTAGTACAAGTCCTCGCGGAACGTGCCGGCCTTGATCATCGCCTTGAGGTCGGCATTCGTCGCCGACAACACCCGGACCTTGGCGCGGCGCGTGCGTCCGGAGCCGAGGCGCTCGTACTCGCCGGTTTCCAGCACGCGCAGCAGCTTCATCTGCCCAGCCAGCGGCAAATTGCCGATCTCGTCGAGAAACAGCGTGCCGCCGTTAGCCAGCTCGAACCGTCCCTCGCGTGCCTTGTTGGCCCCGGTGTAGGCGCCAGCGTCGGCGCCAAACAACTCCGCCTCGATCAGCTCGCCCGGCAAGGCACCGCAGTTGACCGCGACGAATGGCCCGTCTTTCACCGCCGAATTGGCGTGCACGATCGCCGCGATGCGCTCCTTGCCGCTGCCATTCGGGCCGGTGATCAGCACCGGGACGTCCGAACGCGCGACCTGACAGGCCAGCTCCAGGGTGCGCGCCATGCCGTTGGAAGCAAATACCAGGCCGTCGAGGTCGTATTTCTCCCGCAGCGCCTCGCGCCGGCGGCGCTGCTCGCGACGTGCGTGCGTCGCCGCGCGCGTGGATTCCCCCAGCTCAAGCAGGTTTTCCACCACGGTCAGCAGCTTGTTGTCGTCCCAGGGCTTGGCCAGGTAATCCGCTGCGCCGGCCTTCACCAGCTCCACCGCGGTTTCCAGGTGGGTCCACGCGGTGAGCAGTATCACCGGGAGGTCCGGGTGTTGCTCGCGAATGGCGCGGAACAAGGCCTCACCCTCCTTGCCCGAAGTGGTATCGGCGGTGAAGTTCATGTCCTGGATCACCACGTCGACGTGTTCGCGCGCCAGGAGGGCAAGCCCTTCTTCCGGGCTTGCCGCCGTGCGCGCCGAGATCTCGTTCAGCGACAGCGCCAGCGACAGGGCTTCGCCGACGGCCGGGTTGTCATCGATGATCAGCACCGTACGCATGTCTGCTTACCTGGTGGACGGATGGCGACAGATGGTCATGGTGACAAAACCGGGGCGAGAGTGCACTTTCGACGCCGGTATCGGTGGTTCAGGTCACCTCCGCCGAAAATGCACTCTGACCCCGGTTTTCACACGCCGCGCGTGGCGACGACCGGGGGCACCGCCGCAGCGCGCAAGGCAGGGGCGAGCACCGCCAGTTGCCCCAGCAACCACAACGCCAGTGCCCCGACCGGCAGGTACCATGACGACAGGCGCGACACTTCGAACCATTTCATCAACGCGAGGTTGATCCCGACCGCCAGCACGATGCCCACGACGATCCCGAACGTGACGATCAGGAAATTCTCGGTCTGGAAGTAACGCAGGATGTCCACGCGCGATGCACCCAGCGCGCGGCGGATGCCGATCTGCTTGCGCCGCTGCGCCACCCAGAAACTCGCGAGCCCCACGATGCCGAAGGCGGTGACGCCGAGCAGGGCAACGATGACACCGATCAGCAGGCCCGCCATCGACCGGTCGGTGGCGAAGAAGCGGTCCCGCAGGAACGAAATCGTGTGGCTGTCGTCATGGTTGAGCACCACGTTGGGCGCGATCTTCCGGATCGCGGCGCGCGCCTCGGTCATCACGCGTTCCAGGACCTGCGGCTGGGCCCGGATCAGGTAGGTGCCGGCAAGCAGCCCGCCGGGTTGCGTCGGCACGAACATGCACCATCCGGCGCCGCGCTCGCCATTTTCGGTGTACTGCGACACCGACAGGTTCGCGACCA
Source organism: Rhodanobacter sp. FW510-R10 (assembly GCF_058781105.1). Taxonomy (NCBI): domain Bacteria; kingdom Pseudomonadati; phylum Pseudomonadota; class Gammaproteobacteria; order Lysobacterales; family Rhodanobacteraceae; genus Rhodanobacter; species Rhodanobacter sp. FW510-R10. Next base: position 3,427,744 of record NZ_JBYSWL010000001.1, read on the forward strand.
CGCCGGTCACGCGGAACTGGTATGGCGTGCTCCACAGCACCTTGCCCAGCGGGTCTTGGCCTGGCCACAATTTTTCCGCGAGCGCCCGCGTGATCAGCACGCGGGAAGATGACGGAAAATAGCCCTGCTCCGGTATCGGCTGGTAATCGTCTGCGGAGGGCATCTGCCCGGCCACGAGCCGCAAGCCCAAGGCTTCGGGCGTACCCGGGCCGCCTTGGTAGCCTTCGATCACCGCGCCGGCCTGCTTGCCGGCCGAGTCCAGCGTGGTGCCGAAAACGCCCGCCTGCGGGCCGAAGGGTACCGATGAAATCACGTGCACCGATTCCACTCCGGGAACCGCTTGCAGGCCCGTGACCATCCGCGCATTCAGATCGGCTGCCTGGCTGGGTTCGAAACCCGTGACCACAATGGTGCCCAGCGCGGCCTCGTCCACGCCGCTGTCGATCTGCATGGCCGACAGCCGGCCGGCAATCAGGAATACGGCATTCACCAATACCGCGCAGGCCAGCGCAATTTCCATAGCGATGAGGAAGGTCGCCAGCTTGTGTTTCTTCAGTGCCGCAAGGATAGGTTGGATTTGCATGACAGGTGTCCTGGATAAGCTCTTGTGAGTGGTGCGGCTACGGATGGCCGCTTTCACGCGCAGGGGCAGCGCACTACAGGGTCTTGAGTTGCAGCGCCGGCGCGATGCGGCTGGCGCGCAGCGCGGGCAGCGCACCGGCCAGCAGGCTCACCGCGACGGCCAGCGCGAAGGTGACCACGAACATCGACACGTCCATGTACACCAGGTCGGCATATGGCGCCTGCTGCCGGCGCACCAGGCACAGGCCGACCAGCGTCAGCAGCCAGCCCCCCACGCCACCGACGAAGCCGATCAGGCCCGCTTCGGTCAGGCATTGCGCGAATACCGACCGGCGCGACGCCCCCAGCGCACGGCGTAAGCCGATCTCGCCGGCGCGGCGCAGAAACTTCGCGAGCAGCAGGCCCACCGTGTTGAACAGGCAGATGGCGAGAAACGCGAATGCCAACCAGGCCTGCAGTTTCACGTTCTTTGGAATCACCTGCTGATGATCCAGCCACTGCATCAAATCCAGCATGCGGGTATCGGTGTTGGCGAAACGCCCGAGCGTCTTCTGCTGTTCGGCGTAGTTGTCGAGGAACGCGCGATAGCCGGCCACCTTGGCCGCGCTGTCCAGCTGCACCCACAGCGCGACCCACAGGCACGGCGATTCCCGCAGATGTCCCGGCGTCGACGCGCCGCCGCCCCAGCAGGTGTACTGGAAAAAATTGCCGTCATTGACTTCGAGGCCGGCAAAGAATGGCATGAACACGTCTTCCGGCTGGCCGTAAAAACCCGTGGAGGCCATGTTTCCGGTAATGCTGCCCACCGGATCGTAGAAGATCGGATGCGGCCGCCAGGGCTTCAGCACGCCCACGATGCGCACGTCGCTGTCGCGGATACGCAGATTCCTGCCCACGCTGTTGTTGCCGTCGAACAGCTTGTTGTTGAGGTCGCTGGAGATCACCGCCACCCGCAACCGACCGGTCTCGTCCGCTGGCGTCCAGGCGCCGCCGTATTCGAACGGCGCGCCGAACATCGGGAAGAAGTCCGAGGTGGTGGATTGCATCGACAACATCAACGGCGCCCGGTCCGCGCCAGGCGCGCTGACCTTTACCGGGCTTTGCACGATGAGTGCCTGGCGATCCGCCCGATGCGCGCTCCACAGATCCACCGCGGAGCGATCGTCCATCATGGCGAGCGGATGCCTCGGGTTGTTCCAATCGGCAGGGGTGGGATCCACCTGTGGGAAAAAGAGCTGCGCGCTTTTGCCCGGCAGCGGATCGCCGGACAACAGGTGCATCACCGTCAGCGTGGTCATCGAGGCGCCGATGCCAACGGCGATCGCCAGCACCATCAGCGCGGTGAGCACCTTGTTGCGCTTCAGGCTGCGGAAGGCCAGGTCGAGGTAGTACGCAAGCATGATTTCACTCCGTCAGTGCAACCACCCTTTCCCCCTGCATCGGGGAAAAGGGTTCAAGAACATTCTTCGCGCCGCTGTACATCACACGCTCCTGGTCGCCGCCACCGGCGACACCTTCGAGGCGCGCAGCGCCGGCGCGAACACCGCGCCCTGCCCCAGCGCCAGCAGCGCGACCACGCCGGCCAGCACGTACAGCAGCGACATCCGGTCCATCGCAAACTGCTGCATCAGCCACAGGTTCAGGCCCACCGCCAAAATCGCACCAAGCACCACGCCCACTCCGGCAAGCAACAGGTTCTCGGCCTGGAAGTAGCGCAGGATGTCGGTACGTGTCGCCCCCAGCGCACGGCGGATGCCGATCTGCTTGCGCCGCTGGCCGACCCAGAAGCTGGTGAGTCCGACGATGCCGGCACCGGTGACGCACAGCAGGACCACGCAGATCACGCCCATCAGGATTGCCATGCCGATGTCGGCGCGATAGGCACGCGCGCGGATGTCGGAGTAGGGATAGATGCCGATGAAGCCAGCGAACCCGTTGCGGATGACCCGCTGCGGGTTGGCCGCAACCAGAGCCCGGCGGGCATCGCGCATGGCCGCATCAAGCTGGCCCGGCTTGGCGCGCACCGCGGTACGCGTATAGGTGTCGTTGGGGAACGTCGGCACCAGCGTCGAGTTCCAGTTGTAGTCGCTCCCCCAGCCGACGTTGGGCGTCTGCAGGCGCGCGACGATGCCGATGATGGTCGTCGGGGTGGCGCCACCGTTGAAGTACACGGCCTTGCCCAGCGCATCGCCCGCGGGAAACAGCTTGTCCGCCAGCGCTTTGGTGACGATGGCCACCGGCGGCTCGTAGTCGCCACCGTGGTCGCCGTGGGTGATTTCGCTGGCGGTGAAATTACGGCCCGCGACCAGGTGCACGCCCAAGGTCTTCAGCAGCTGCTCATCGCCGCCGTAGAACGTGCTTGTGGCTGTGCCGTGGTTCTGGTTCGGCTGCAATCCGACCCCGCCATTGTTCGAGGATTGCAGCAACGGCAGCGATCGGACCGGGGCCGCCGAATCCACATCGGGCAGGCCGCGCAGGGTCATGAGGTCGCTGCGGATCATCGCGTAGCGCCGCTCCAGCGACGCCGCATCGTTGCCGGTCGGCGCGTTGACGATCTGCTGCTGGATCACGAACAGGTTCTGCTCGTCCATGCCGGTCGGCCGCTGCACGGTGGCGACGCGCTGGCCGATGATGAACACCGCGTTGCACACGATCGCCAGGGTCAGCGCGATCTGCAGCACGATCAGCACGACGCCGGACTTGTGTTTCCGCAATGCGGCGATGATCGGTGGCAATTTCATCGGACGTGTCCTCCTAATTACTTTTCAATTGCCACGCCGGCTGCACCGCCGCCGCGCGCAAGGTGGGATACAGGCCGGCCAGCATCGTCGCCACGATCGCGACGACCAGCGTGGTGGCCAGCAAGGACACGTCCATGTGCGCCAGCACGGCAATCTCCGGCGGCATCACCCAGCCGACACCGGCAATGCCCAGCCAGGTCAGCGCCAGCCCCAGCACGCCGCCCGCCAGCCCGACCATGCCGGCCTCGACCAGGAACTGGCGGTAGATCTCGCCGCGCGAAGCACCCAACGCGCGACGCACGCCGATCTCGCCGCTGCGGCGCATGAACTTGGCCAGCAGCAGGCCCATCACGTTGACCAGGCACACCAGCAGCAGGCCTACCGCGACGTACAGCGAAACCTTCGTATCCGACGGCACCACGTGCCGCTCGGCCAGCCACGCCATCAGCCCGCGCAGGCGCACCTCGGGCGGCCAGTTGAAACGGCCCGCACGCTGTTGCTCCAGCGAGTAGTTGACCAGGAACTGGCGATAGTCGCGGACTGCCGCCGCGTCATCCAGTTGCACCATGAAGGAAATCCACACGCACTCGGATTTCTGCAGGCCCTTGAAGCCCGACTCCGCCGGCGGCTTGTTGCAATTGGTACTGCCGTTGATGTTGGCGTCGTTGGCGATGGCGGTGTCGAACGGCAGGAAGATGTCGGCGGCCAATGGGGTGAAACCGCCTGTATTCACCACGTCATAGAACACCGGCCGCGGATGCCAGTCGTCGGTAACGCCGACTACGCGGTAGTCGTGCTGGCCGAAGGTGAGCGTCTTGCCGACGCTGTCGCCGCCGCCGAACAAGATTGCGTTGAGTTGGCTGCTGATCACCGCGACCTGGGCGCGGTTCGCGTCATCTGTGTCGCTCCAGCCGCTGCCATACGCGAACGGCACATCCAGCATCGGGAAGAACTCGCTGCCCACGGCTTCGCCAGAAACCAGCGTCAGAGACTGGCTGGTGTTCTTCGGGGCGACCGAATCGGCAATCTGGTACATCGCCGCCTGGTACTTGGCGCGATGCGCGCGCATCAGCGCCATCGCATCGGTGTAGCTCATGGCGCTGGGCGGCTCGGTACTGTTGCTGCCCGGCTCGTGGCCCGTCGGTCCCCAGTTGTCGATCTGCGGCACGAACAACTGCGCGGACTTCTGCGGTATCGGATCACCCGATACCGCGCGGAACACCGACCACGTCGTCATCGACGCGGCGACGCCAAAACCGATGGTCAAGATCATCAGCGCAGTGAGCGCCTTGTTGCGCTTCAGGCTGCGCAGCGCGAGATCGAGGTAGTAGCCGAACATGATCCGCTCCCTTGTTTGAACTTCCTCTCCACCTTCCGCCTCTTCTCCGGCAAAGCCGGGAGAGAGGGTTCACGCATCACACACTTCGCGTCGCCACCACCGGCGGCACCCTGGATGCACGGCGCGCGGGCACCCATACCGACGCCTGGCCGATGGCCAGCAGGGCCACGATGCCGGCGACTGCCCAGGCCCAGGGCAGGCGCTGCATCTCGTAGTGCGTCATCAGCCAGAGATTGAGCCCGGCGGCGAGCAGCACGCCCAGCCCCGCACCGACAGCGGCAATACACAGGTTTTCGCCCTGGAAATGGCGCAGGATGTCGATCCGCCTGGCGCCGAGCGCACGCCGCACGCCGATCTGCTTGCGCCGTTGCTCGACCCAGAAACTGGTGAGTCCGGTGATCCCGGCGGCGGTCACCAGCAGCAGGATCAGGCAGACCGTGGCCATCACCAGCGCCATGCCGCGACCGGCGCGGTAAGCCTTGCCGCGGATCTCCGACAGCGACTGGATACCCCAGCTCTCCGGCATCACCCGCAACGGATCGACCGCCAGCAACGCCTTGCGCGCCTCACGCATGGCCGCCTGCTCGCGGCCCGGCCTCGCGCGTACCGCGTAGCTGGCGGAAGCACCGTCCAGGCGCACCGGCTCCAGCACCGAGTTGTACTCCCAGGTGCTGCCCCACTTGGCCGTGGTCGGCGTCTGCAGCCGCTCGACGATACCGACGATGGTCGCCGGCTTGCCGTCCTGATAGATGGTCTTGCCCAGTGCATCGCCAGTAGGGAACAGCTGGTCCGCGACGGGTTTGCTGACGATGACCACCGGCGCCACGACATCACTGCTGAGCGGGTGATGCAGGATCTCGCCGGCCGTGAAATCGCGTCCGGCGATCAAGCGCAGACCCAGTACCGGGCGCAGGCGTTCGTCGCCGTAATAGTAGGCGGCGTTCACCGTCACCCCGGTCTGCGCGGGGTTCAGGCTGAGGGAACCGCTGTAGATCATGCCTTGCAGCGGCATGCTGGTCGCTGCGGCGACGTCCTGCACATCGGGCAGGTTCCTCAACGCGGCCAGATCCGCGCGTTGCAGGGCATCGAGCTTTTCCACCGACGCGGCATCCGTGCCGGTGGGCGCGCCGAACCAGCTTTGTGAAATCCGGATCAGGCCCTCCTCGACCGCGCCGGTGGGACGGTTCACGCGCTCGACGCGCTGGCTGATCACGAACACGGCGTTGCATACGATGGCCAAGGTCAAGGCCATCTGCAGCACGATCAGCAATACCCCGGCCTTGTGCCGGCGCAATGCGGAAAGCGTGGGATGGAGGCTCATGGTCGCATCCTCACTGGCTCTTCAGCTGCCATGCGGGCTGCACGCGCGCCGCACGCAAGGTCGGATACACGCCTGCCAGCACGCTGGCGGCAATCGCCACCACCACCGTGAGCACGAACAAGGCCGGATCGATGCGTGCCAGATCGGCGAGCCGCGGTGGCAACACCTGGTTCACACCGAGCACACCGATGGCGGTCAGCACCAGTCCCAGGACACCACCACCGACTCCGACCACGGCGGCCTCGGTGAGAAACTGCACATGGATCGCCCGGCGCGATGCACCCAGTGCACGGCGCACACCGATCTCGCCACTGCGGCGCAGGAACTTGGCCAGCAACAGACCGATGGTGTTGACCAGGCACACCAGCAGCAGGCCCAGCGCGACCAGCAGCGATACCCGGGTGTCGGGCGGCACCACCTGCTCGAAGGCCATGAAAGCGCGCACGTCGCGCAGGGGGTTGTTCGGAGGCCATGCAAACCGGCCGAGGTCCTGCTGCGAACGCGCGTAGTGGTCGAGGTACTGCCGGTACGCGCGCACGGCGTCGGCGTCGTCGAGCTCGGCCATGAAGGCGAGCCAGACGCAGTTCGAACGCTGCAGGCCGGCGTAGCCCGCACCCGGCTGCACGCCCTTCGGGCAGTTCACCGCGCCGGCGTTCTCCATGCCGTTGGCGATGGCCCGCTGCAACGGCACGAAAACGTCGGGACCGTTGCCGCCGAAACCGCCCGTGTCGACGACGTCGAAGAACATCGGCTGCGGATTCCATGGCTGCATGACGCCGCTTACGCGATAGTCCTTGCCGTCCATGTCGATGCTGCGGCCCACGCTGTCCTCGCCGCCGAACACCTGCTGGTTGAGTGCGGCGCTGATCACCACCACCGGGCCGCCGTCCGTGTCGTCGCCGGCCTGCCAACTGCCGCCGTAGCGGAACGGTACGTCCACCATCGGGAAGAATTCGCTGTACACGCCGAAGCCGAGGGCCGGGATCGGACTGCGCCCCGCGCCCGCCGGCAACACCGTGGGCGCCACGGCGAAAATCGCCGACTGATGGCGGGCGCGATGGTCGTGCATCAGCGCCATGGCATCGGTGTAGACCAGGGCATCGGGCGGCTCGTAGCCCTCGCTGCGCGCGCCCTGCCCGGACATCTGCACCGGCCCCCAGGCGTCGATCTGTGGCACGAACAGCCGGGACGACTTCCACGGAATCGGATCACCCGACACCCCACGGAATACCGACCAGGTGGTCATCGAGGCGGCCACGCCGAAGCCGATCGACAACATCATCAACGCCGTCAGCCCCGGGCTCCGCCGCAGGCTCTGGAACGCCAGGTGGAGGTAATAGCCGAACATTTACAGCTCCCCCGCCATCGGCTTTGAAGTAGACTCAGAGGCCTTGATGAGGTGGAACATGAGCGAAGTCATTTTCCAGGTCGAGGAGGCGGACGAGGGTGGATACATGGCCCGTGCGCTGGGCCACGCGATCTTCACCGAAGCCGAATCCCTCGACGAACTGCGCGACAACGTTCGCGACGCAGTGCGTTGCCATTTCGATGAAGGCACCGGGCCAAAGTTGATCCGGCTGCATTTCGTCCGGGACGAAGTGCTGGCGGCATGAAGCTGCCGCGTGATGTTGATGCGCGGCAATTGGTGAAAGCACTTGCGGTACTCGGTTACAGCGTCACCCGGCAAAGCGGCTCGCACCTGCGCGTGACCTGCTCCGTCCCAAGCACCCATTCGGTCACCATACCGAACCATTCGCCCATCAAGCCGGGCACCCTCAATGCCATCCTTGCCGAAGTTGCGGCGCATCACCGCGTGGAGAAATCCGCGCTGGTCCGCATCTTGTTCGGGTAGATCCGCCACCGGCATCCTGACCGTCATCACACGCTCCTCGTCGCCACCACCGGCGGCACCGCGGCAGCGCGCAGTGCCGGGCCAAGCACGGCCAGTTGCCCGATCACCCACAGCACGATGGCGCCGACCGGGAAATAGACGGCCGGCAGCCGCGGCAATTCGTAGTGCAGCATCAGGAACAGGTTGATGCCGTAGGCCATCACCATGCCGAGCACGATGCCGAACGTGGCCAGCACGAAGTTCTCGGCCTGGAAGTAGTTGAGGATGTTGCGGCGCGTGGCGCCCAGCGCGCGGCGCACGCCGATCATGCGCCGGCGCTGCGCGACCCAGAAGCTCGCCAGACCCACGATGCCGAGCGCGGTGACCGTCAGCAGCGCGATGATCACGCCGACCAGGATGCCGGCCATGGCACGGTCGTTCTCGAAGAACTTGCTGCGTACCTGGTCGTAGGTCTGTTGCCTGGTCACCACCCGCTGCGGGTCTGCTTTCTTCAGCGCGGCGACCGCAGCCTTGAGCACGGCCTCGCGATCCTGCGGACGGGTGCGGATGATGTAGCTCTGGTCCTGGCCGGCGCCCATGAACAGCGGCAGGACCATCGAGTAATGCGCGGTGGCATCGTCGTACGCATTGGCGCGCGCCAGGTCAGCCAGCACACCGACCACGCGCACGCCGACCGGGCCGATGTAGAGCGTCTTGCCCAGCGGGTTCTGCCCCGGCCACAGGCGCTGCGCCATGGCCTGGGTGATCACCGTCACCGCCGGCAGCTGCTTGGTGTCGCCCGTGGCGAGCGCCTTCAGCACGATGTCCGCGTTCGTGGCTTCATCCGCCTGCAGGTGCCGTCCCGCCACCAGGCGCACACCCATGGTCTGCGTCAGATCCAGACCGAAATAGGTGCCGGCGTTGAGCGTGGGCTGGCGCTGCGCAAGGTCGAGCTTGATGCTCGAATTCGAGGAGGATCTCCCGAGCGGCAGCTGGTTGGTCAACGCCGCCGCCTGCACCCCCGGCACCTGCCGCAGCACGGCGAGATCCTCCCTGGCCCGCGCGTAGATGTCCGGCGACGGTTCGATCTCGGCCAACTGGATCTGCACCAGCGCGTGCTCGTCGATGCCGGTGCGCATGTCCATGTGCTGCAAACGCTGGCCGATCAGGAACACCGCATTGCACACGATGGCGCAGGTCAGCGCGATCTCCAGGACCAGCAGGCTGGCCGGGATCCGGTGTCGGCGCAAAGTGGAAAGTATGGGGCGCCATTCCATGTCAATTGCTCTTCAATTGCAGGGCCGGGGTGATCTGGCAGGCACGCCATGCCGGCAACAGGCCCGCCAGCAGGCTGGCGCCCACCGCAAGCAGGAAGGTGACCAGCAGCATCGTCGGATCCAGATGCGCGAGCGGCGCATAGTCGGATGGCCGGTGTCGCACCAGCCACAGGCCGAGCAGCGCCAACAGCAGGCCACCCGCGCCGCCAACCAGTCCCACCACCCCCGACTCCACCAGCAACTGCGTAAACAACGCTCGCTTCGACGCTCCCAGTGCGCGGCGTATGCCGAGTTCACCGGCGCGGCGCAGAAACTTCGCCAGCATCAAGCCCACGGTATTGACCAGGCACACCAGCAGAAAGCCGAACGCCAGACTGGTCTGCAGGCGCACGTCGTCGGGTACCACGCGTTCAAATGCCAACCACTGCCGCACATTGCGCAGACGCACATTCGGCGCCTTCACGAAACGTCCCAGGTCCTTCTGCTGCTGCGAATAGCGCACAAGAAACTGCCGGTAGGCCGCGGCCTTGGCCGGAGTATCCAGCTGCACCCAGAACTGCAGCCACACGCACTCCTCCGACGGGTAGATGCGTCCTACGCCGCCGGCACCATTGCCCCAGCAATCGTTGGAGCCGTTGTGGTCCATGTGCAGTCCCAGCGCCGTCTGCAGCGGGGCGAATACCTGCTCGGTATAGCCATAGGAGCCGGCATTGAGATCGTAGAAATGCGGGCTGGGCGCCCAGTGATCCAGCACGCCGACGATGCGGAACGCGGTGTTGGCAATGCGCAGCGTGCGTCCCACGCTGTCGGCGCCGGCAAACAGCCGCTGGTTCAGCTCGCTGTTGATCACCACGTCGCGCGCCCGCGCCTCGTCATCGGCGGCGTTCCAACCCTGGCCATACAGGAACGGCGTGTCGAACATCGGGAAAAAATCGGCGCTGGTGTAACGCGCCTCCACGTAAAACGGGTCCAGCGTCGAGGAATCAGGCTGGATCGGCACCGAGCCGCCGGTCATCAGCGCCTGGCGGTCCGCGCGCTTGGCCCGCAGCAGGTTCTGGCCATCGATCAGGGTGACCTGCTCAGGCGGTTCCGCGCCAGGAAACAGCCCGCTGTTGTCGCGCGGATCGACCTGCGGGTAATACAGCGTGCCGCTGCGGCCTGGCAGCGGGTCACCGGAAAGCACGTGCAGCACGGTCAGCGTGGTCATGGCCGCGCCGATGCCGAGCGCGATCGCCAGCACCATCAGCGCGGTGAGCGCCTTGTTGCGCTTGAGGCTGCGCAGCGCGAGATCGAGGTAGTAGGCAAACATCAGCCGCTCCTCGTGGCCACCACGGGCGGCACGGCGGCGGCGCGGCGTGCCGGACCCATGACCGCGAGCTGGCCCAACAGCCACAACGCCACGGCGCCCGCAGGCAGGTAGTAGGCCGGCATGCGCTGCATCTCGTAGTGCTGCATCAGGTACAGGTTGATGCCGAAGGCCAGGGCCATGCCGCACAGCACGCCGGCGGCGGTCAACAGGAAATTCTCGGCCTGGAAGTAGCGCATGATGTGGCCGCGCGTGGCGCCCAGGGCGCGGCGGATGCCGATCTGCCGGCGCCGCTGGCCGACCCAGAAGCTGGTCAGGCCGACGATGCCGAAGGCGGTCACCGCCAGCATCACCACGCACACCAGGGCCAGCATGCCAACCATGCTGCGGGTGTCGGCGAAGTACTTGTCGCGGACCTCGGTGAAACTCTCGCCCTTGACCACGGCATTCGGCGACAGCGCCTCAAGTTTCCCGATCCCATCGCGCAACACGCGCCCGCGCTCGCCGGGCGCACTGCGCACGATGTAGGTGCTGAGCACGGAGGACGGGCTCAGCGGCAGGAAGATCGCCCAATGGAAGCCAGCCGCGCCCTCGCCGTTGCGGTCGGGCCGCAGGATGTCGGCCACCACGCCAACCACCGTGTAGTGGTTGTCGTTGCCGATCCAGGCCTGCTTGCCGAGTGCGTCCTGGCCGGGCCACAGGCGTTCGGCCAGGCTTTGCGTGACCAGTGCGACGTGCCCGCCCGGCAGGTAGCTCACGCCAAGCTGGCTGTCCGCATATTCGGCGTCATCGAAGAACCGCCCCCGCAGCAGGCGCATGCCGAGCGCCTCCGGGCCGCCCCTGGAGAACAGGTACTGCGCGACGTTGGGGGTGTTCTTCTCCAGCAGCTCGCCCGGCCCGGTCGCGACGTTGGAGTTCCAGCCGCTCTGGCTGAGCGGCACGATGTTGATCGCGGCAGCGGCGGTGACCCCGGGAATCTCCCGCAGCGCGACGAGATTGCGTGGCACATCGGCGGCGGCGAGTTGCGGATCGGTCCCTTGCACGGCGATGTCGACGATGCCGGCCTCGTCGATCGCGTTCGGCACGTGCATTTCGCCGATGCGCTGGCCGATCATGAACACCGCGTTGCACAGCACCGCGCAGGCCAGCGCGATCTCCAGCACGATCAAGGCGGCTGGGATACGGTGTTTGCGCAGGGCGGCGAAGATGGGTCGGATGTCCATTCAACTCGCCTTGAGCTGAGGTGCCGGCGCGAGCACACAGGCGCGCCACGCCGGCAACAGGCCGGCCAGCAGGCTGGCCAGCACGGCCACCACGAAGGTGAACGCGAACATGGCGAGGTCGAGGCGGGCAAGTGCGGCGTATTGCGCCGGCTGGTGGCGGATTGCCCACAGCCCGAGTTCGGCAAAGGCCAGGCCCAGCACGCCTCCCGCCAGGCCGATCAAGGCAGACTCGACCATGAACTGGGCGAAGATCGTGCGGCGGGTGGCGCCGAGCGCGCGGCGCACGCCGATTTCGCGCGAGCGGCGCAGGCATTTGGCGAGCAGCAGCCCGACCGTATTGACCACGCAGATCAGCAGGAAGCCAAACGCCAGCCCGGCCTGCAGGCGCACGTCGTCGGGCACCACCTGCATGTCGCGCATGAACCGCATCACGTCGGGCAAGGCGACCTCAGGGCGATGGAAGCGACCCAAGGCGATCTGCTGCTGCGCATAGTTCGACAGCCAGGTCCGGTACGCCGCCGCATCGGCGGCGCTGCCCAGCTCCACCCACACGTAGACGAACACGCAGGGCGAAGTTTCCAGGTGCTTGATGTCGGCCGCCTCCCAGCAGCTGACGTTCTGCGGATCCATCGCATCGGCGCGAGCCGACTGCAGCGGCAGATACACCGCGTCGCCATTGCCGTAGCTGCGCCCACCGAGCCCGACCGCGTAGAAGCGAGGCTGCGGCGACCATGGTTTCAGCACGCCCACGATGCGGTAGTCGTGGTCGTTGATGCGGATGGTTTCCCCGACGCTGTTCCTGCCGGCAAACAGCTTGTCGTTGAGGAAGTCCGCGATCACCGCGACCCGCGCGCGGCTCTCGCCATCGCCCTCGCTCCAGCCACTGCCGTATTCGAACGGCACGTCGAACATCGGGAAGAAGCCGGCTGTGGTCATCACGCCGTCGCTGAAGAAGGGCTTCTGGCCTGCCTGCCGGGGCTCGACCTTGGCCTGGGTCAAAGCCATCACCGCCTGCCGCTGCGCCTTGCCTGCATGCAGCAGGTTCATCGCGTCGGTATAGGGCATCAGGCCGCCCCAGGGCGGCTTGCTCTGGCCGGGCACGTAGCCCTGCGCCGGCAGCGGGTCGATTTCGGGATGAAACAGGCGTGCACTCTTCTGGGGGATCGGATCGCCCGAAAGCAGCTCCAGCACCGTCAGCGTGGTGATGCAGGCGCCGATGCCCAGGCCCAAGGCCAGGATCATCAACGCGGTCAGAACCTGGTTGCGCTTCAGGCTGCGGACGGCCAGATGCAGGTAATAGGCAAACATCACGGCCGCCCTCCGTGGGAATCCGCCAGCGGGCTCCCACGACCAGGTCCGGCCGGCACCATGGTCGCCGGCAAACGGACATCCATCATGCAGCCCTCGTGGCTGAGACCGGCGGCACATTGGAGGCGCGGCGCGCAGGGACGAACACCGCGGCCTGCCCAAGCACCAGGACGGCGACCACGCCGGTCAGCACATACAGCACCGGCAGGTGGGTCATCTCGTAACGGGTGATCAGCCACAGGTTGAGTCCGATCGCCAGCGCCACGCCAAGCACGGCGCCGCCGCCCGCAATCATCAGGTTCTCGATCTGGAAGTAGCGCAGGATGTCAATCCTGCGCGCACCCAAGGCGCGCCGCACGCCGATCTGGCGATGGCGCTGGCCCACCCAGAAACTGGTCAGGCCGACGATGCCGGCTGCGGTCACCGCGACCAGGATCAGGCAGATGACGCCCATGAGCACGGCCATGCCGACGTCGGCGCGATAGGCCTTGGCACGGATGTCGGCATACGGCTTGACGCTGTCGTCATCCAGCACGCGCATCGGGTTGACCTTGTACAGCAGCGGCGTCACCGCGCGCATCGCCGCTTCCAGCTGTCCGGGCTTGGTGCGCACCGCATAGCGCGCGAAGTTCGCATCCAGCCGGGTCGGCAGCAACGTGGAGTACCACGCGAAGCTGTTGCCCCAGCTGCCCGTTGCGGGTGTCTGCAGACGCTCCACCACGCCGATGATGGTGGTCGGCGAGCTGCTGCCGTCGCTGTACATCACCTTGCCGACCGCGCCGCCCTGCGGGAACAGCTTGTCCGCCAGCGCCTTGCTGACGATCGCGATCGGTCGCGGCGGCTGGTCGCGGAAGCCCTGGTGCTGCACGTCGCCGGCGTTGAAGGCGCGGCCGGCCACCAGCTTCAGACCCAGCGTGGGCAGCACCTGGTCGTCGGTGAAGTAGTACGCGGTGCGAGTGCCACTTTTGTCACCCAGCGTGGCGTCTGCCTTGAGCGAGACCGAACCGGTCCAGGACGAATTGAGCAACGGCACCGAGTTGGTCGGCGCCACGGCGGCGACGCCGGGCAGGTTGCGCAATGCGGCAAGATCCTCGCGCTGCATCACGTCGAGCTTTTCCACGCCGTCGGCGGTATCCGCGCTGGGTGCGCCTACCCATTGCTGGGTGACCAGGAACAGGTTGCTCTCGTCCAGCCCGGTGGGCCGGTTCACCCGCTCGATGCGCTGGCCAATGATGAAGATCGCATTGCACACGATGGCCAGGGTCAGCGCGATCTGCAACGCGATCAGCACCACGCCGGCCTTGTGCTTGCGCAATGCGGCGAGTATCGGATGGAGTTTCATAATGACGTCCTCATCGCTTCGTCATCCCCGCGCAAGCGGGGATCCAGTGGCTTTCAACGCAAAGAAGCCGAGGCACTGGATGACCAGACGTTCGCCTGTTGAGAGCCCCGCTTGCGCGGGGATGACGGATTGGATGGTTCGGTGTACGGCGGACATGTCGCATGCCTAGTTGCTCTTCAATTGCCACGCGGGCTGCACATTCGAGGCGCGCCAGGTCGGATACAGGCCGGCGAGCATCGTGGCGATCACGGCCACCAGCAGGGTCAGCACGAGCAGCGACACATCCAGGCGCGCCAGATCGGCGATGTCCTTGGGCAGCACCCAGCCCACGCTGGCCACGCCGGCGCCGGTGAGCAGCAGCCCGAGCACGCCGCCGGCAACGCCGACCACGCCGGCCTCGATCAGGAACTGCTGGTAGATCGCGCCACGCGGTGCGCCCAGCGCGCGCCGCACCCCGATCTCGCCACTGCGGCGCAGGAACTTGGCCAGCAGCAGGCCCACCGTGTTCACCAGGCACACCAGCAGCAGGCCGAGCGCCACCAACAACGACACCTTGGTGTCACTGGGTACCACGTGCTGGCTGTCCAGCCAGGCCGGCACGTCGCGCAGGCGGTTGTTAGGCGGCCAGCTGAAGCGACCAGACTGCTGCTGCTCGTGGGCATAGCCGTCGAGGTAGGCGCGATACGCCTGCACCGCCGCCGCATCGTCCAGCTCGACCATGAAGGCAATCCACACACAGGCCGAATGCTGCATGCCGACGAAGCCCGGCTCCTTGGGCACGGCGTTGCAGTTCGTATTGCCATCGTTCGGGATGTCGGCCTGGATCGCGGTCTGGAACGGCATGAACAGCTCGTCGTTCTGGGTGACGAAGCCGCCGCTGTTGACCACGTCGTAAAAGCGCGGCTGCGGATTCCAGTCGTCGAGCACGCCGACCACGCGGTAATCCCGGCCTTCGACGTTGACGATCCTGCCGATGCTGTCGGCGCCGCCGAACAGTTTCTGGTTGAGCTTGCCGTTGATCACTACGACCTGCGCACGATTGGCGTCGTCGCCAGCGCTCCAGCCGCTGCCGTACTTGAACGGCACATCCAGCATCGGAAAGAACTCGCCATAGACCGCATGGCCGCTGACGTTCAGCGGATGCTTGCCCGCGCCCGCCGGCACGATCGAGGGTGAAATCTGGTACATCGCCGACTGCCGGGTGGCCCGGTGCGCACGCATCAGCGCCACCGCGTCGGTGTAGTCCATGGCGTTCGGCGGCTCGCCGTCGGGGTCGCGCCCCTGCGGTCCCCACATGTCGATCTGCGGCACGAACAGCCTGGACGATTTCCACGGGATCGGATCGCCCGAGACCGCACGGAATACCGACCACGAAGTCATCGATGCCGCCACGCCAAAACCGATGGCCAGCACCATCAGGATGGTGAGACCGGGGCTGCGCTTTAGACTGCGCAGAGCCAGTTCGAGGTAATAGGCGAACATGCATCCTCCCGGCACGGACAAGTCCCTTTCCCCCGGCACGGCCAGGGGCGAGGGTCCAAGCGACCGCAGCCATCCAGACGGCCGTCGCGTTGTGCTCCCTCTCCCCTGGCTTGCCGGGGGAGAGAGAGAGTTCAAGCATCCACCATCACACCGAACGCGTAGCCTCCACCGGCGACACGCGCGAGGCGCGCAGGGCCGGCGCCAGCACGGCGCCCTGGCCGAGCAGCAACAGCACGGCCACGCCGATGGCCACATAGGCCAGCGACAGCCGCGTCATTTCAAACTGGGTGATCATCCAGCCGTTGACCAGCAGCGCCAGCAGTACGCCCAGCACCACGCCGCCTACCGTTATCAGCAGGTTTTCGGTCAGGAAGTAATTGAGGATGTCGCGCCTGGTCGCGCCGAGCGCGCGGCGCACGCCAATCTGCCTGCGCCGCTGGCCCACCCAGAAACTGGTCAGCCCGACGATGCCGGCGGCGGTGATCGCCAGCAGCACCGCGCAGATGATGCCCATCAGGATCGCCATGCCGCGGTCGCGGTCGTACACCTGGTGGCGGATGGTGGCGTAGTCCCGGATGCCGTCCTTCGGGTCGATGATGCGCAGCCGGCTTTGCGTATACAGCGCCTTGGGCGCCTCGCGCATGGCGGCGGCGAGCTGGCCGGGCCGGGCCCGCACGATGTAATGGATGCCGCGCGAGTCATCCGCCCGCAGCGGCCAGATCAACGCCTGCCCGGCATAGCTGTTGCTCCATTGATCCACGCCTTGCCGATGCAGCGGATCGACGATGCCGATGATGGTGCTCGGCGTGGCACTCATGGCGTAGAAGCTCTTGCCCAGCGCATGACCATCGGGGAACAGCTTGTCGGCCAGCGCGCGGCTCACGATCACGGCCGGCGGCGTAATGGCCTGCTGGGTGCCCATCACCATCACCTCGTCGGGACGGAAATTGCGCCCTGCAACGAGCCTCAGGCCCAGCGCAGCGATGAAATGCTCGTCGCCGGTATACACCGCAGTGTCCGTGGTGGGCTCGGTCTGCTCCGGCGTCATGGTGACGAAGTTGTCCCAGCCGCCGCCCTGCAACGGGTAACCGCTGGCGGGAGCGGCGTCGAGCACGGCCGGCAATTGCCGCAGCGCAAGCACGTCGGCGCGCACCTGCGCATCGACTTCGGGCGTCGACCGGCTGACGTCGGCCCACTGGTTGGTGATGACGAACACATTGGCCTCGTCCACCCCGCTGGGGACGGCGAGGTTGGCCAGGCGCTGGTGGATGATGAACAGGGCGTTGCACACGATGGCCAGTGTCAACGCGATCTGCAGGGCGATCAGCAAGGTGCCCGCCTTGTGCCGGCGCAGCGCGGTGAGGATGGGCCTGATCTGGATATGCATGGCTCGTTCCTCAACTCGACTTCAATTGCCACGCCGGCTGCACGTGGGCCGCGCGCCACGCCGGGTAGAACGCCGCCAGCACGGTGGCGGCGATGGCCACGGCCAGCGTCAGGCCCACCAGCGAGACGTCAAGGTGCGCCAGCCTGGCGATTTGCGGCTGGAACAGGATGCCGACGCCGGACACGCCCAGCGCGGTGAGCAGCAGGCCCAGGACACCGCCGGCCAAACCCACCGTGCCGGCCTCGATCAGATACTGCGTATAGATCTCCCGCCGCGACGCGCCCAAGGCCCGGCGCACGCCGATCTCGCCGGCCCGACGCATGAACTTGGCCAGCAGCAGGCCGATGGTGTTGACCAGGCAGATCAGGAAGAAGCCCAACGCCACGAAGAGCGAAATGCGGCTCTCGGGCGGCACCACGTGCTCATAGTCCAGCCACTGCATCACGTCGCGCAGGCGCACGTTGGGCGCCCAGGTGAAGCGGCCGGCGTGCTGCTGGTCGGCTGCATAGTTGATGAGGAAGCTGTGATAGCCCGCGACTTCGGCGGGGCTGTCCAGCTCCACCCACGGCGTGATCCACACGCAGTTGCTTTGCAGGTACTCCTGCCAGGTGGTGAAGGTGAGCGAACCGCGGCAACTGTTGCGGCCACCCGGACGCATCTCCAGATCCAGCGCGCGGTTGAACACCATGTAGACGTCCGGCGCATCAGCGAAACCGCTGGTGCTGAACAGGTCGTAGAAGCGCGGACGCGGATCCCAGGGCCTGGTGACGCCCACGATGCGGTAGTCATGGCCGCTGAGGTTGAGCGTGCGGCCCACGCTGTTTGCGCCGGCAAACAGTTTCTGGTCGAGTTCGCTGCTGATGACCACGTCGCTGGCCCGCGCCTCGTCGGCCCGCGCATCCCAGCCGCCGCCGTAGCGGAACGGCACCTCGAACATGGGGAAGAAATCGCTGGAGACGGCGTAGCCGATGGCATTCAGCGGCAGGTCGCGGTTGCCGTCAGGTATCACCGAGAGCAGCACCTGGTACAGCAGGGTCTGGCGCTTCGCCGCGTGCGCACGCATCAACGCCATGGCGTCGATGTAGCCCAGCGCCTCCGCCGGCTCGCCTTTCAGGTTCTGCCGCGGACCCCAGGCATCGATCTGCGGGGTGAACAGCTGCGCGGACTTGTCCGGAATCGGGTTGCCCGACACGGCACGGAACACCGAATAGGTGATCATCGACGCCGCCACGCCGAAGCCGATGGCCAGCACCATCAGCGCGGTCAGCGCCGGATTGCGGCGCAGGCTGCGTAGTCCCAGCTCGAAGTAGTACGCGAACATCGCCCTAGCCCTCCCTGCCCAAACCCCTCTTCCGGCAGGAGAGGAGTTGCGGTGAGGGCGCAGCCGTAAAGTCCCGTTGGCCCCGGAGCAGGGGTTGAGTAGACGGGGCGACGAACGCCAGGGGTCGTGGCTTCGCACGCATCCTCTCCCGCCCTAAGGGTGCCGTCCCCCGGGCGGGGAGGGAAAAGGCGCTAGATGCTGGGATGGACATGGCGGCGGTCATTGCAGCAGCCGGTTGACGTCTTCGAGGTCGTGGAGATCCACCGTGCCGGCAGCCTGCTTGAGCAGCAGCTTGTTGAGCACGAACTGGTGGCGTACCACGGTGTATTCGCTTTGCACGTTGGCCAGCGTGCCGATCGCCACCACCACGTTGGTCAGGCTCTGCGTGCCAATCTCGTAGCCGGCGCGCATCGAGGCCACGGCCTTGCGCGCAGCGTCGACCGAAGTGCGCGCGACCTGGACCTGCTCGATGCCATCGACCACCAGGTTGTAGTAATTGCTGGCGTCGCGCGCCGCCTGCCGGCGCTGGCTTTCCAGCACGCCTTCGTCCTCGTCGCGCTGCGCCAGGGCCTGGCGGACCTGCGAGCGCGTCAGGCCGCCGCTGAAGATCGGCACGTTCAACGTCAGGCCGACCGTGGTCACGCCGGGGCCATAGGCCGCGGCACCCGGCACCGCGCTGGACCACACGCCAAACTTGCCGTATTGCAGCCTGGCGTCGAGCGTGGGCAGGTGGCCGGCGCGCGCGGCCGCGACCCGATGCCGGTCCGCGTTCACCGTATAGTCCGCTGCCAGTACGGTCGGGTTGCTGTGCATGGCGGCGTCGACCCAGGCCGTGGCGTCGGCAGGCTGCGGCGGCACCAGCGGCAGATCCTCCCGCAGCTTCTTCAGTTCTCCGGCAGGCGCGCCGGTGATCTGTTCCAACGCATGCCGGGCATCCTTCAGCTGCGCTTCGGCCCCAATGCGCTGCGACTTGATGTAGAGGTAATAGGCCTGCGACTGGCTGACATCCGAAGCCATGGCCAGGCCATTCTGGAACCGTACGCTGGACTGGTCGAATTCCTGCTTGTACGCATCCTCGTAGGAGCGGAACACATCCAGCTCGTCTTCGGCGACCAGCACGTTAAAATACGCCGCGGCGACGCGCACGCACAAGCGCTGGGCGGCGGCACGGTAGACCTGCTCGCCAGCGTCGCGGCTGGCATGCGCGGCGCGCAGCCGCGCGATCGCGGCGACATCGAGCAGCGGCTGGCTGAGGGTGCCACTGAGGTCACGCTCGCGCGTACGGCCACCGCCAGTGGACACGATGTTGCCGTTGGAGCTGGTGACCGAGCCGCTGCCACCGTGGATCTGCTCCAGGCCCAGCCCGAGCGACAGTTGCGGCAGCAGGGCCGAACGCGCTTGCGGGACGTTTTCCGCGGTAACCCGCTGCGCCGCGCTCGCCGAGCTCAGCACCGGGTCGTTGGCCACGGCCTGGCGATAGGCATCGAGGAGGTCATCGGCGCGCGCGGTCAGCGGCAGCACGGCCAGGACCAACAGTAAGGGCCACGGGCTGCGCATGGCCCGGTCAGCCGACCTGCGCCTGGTCATGCGCCGGCGCGCCCGCGTGGAAGCGCGGCTCCTCGGCCAGATCGACCACCTGGCCATCGATGATGTGCACATTGCGCTGGGCGCGCGCGGCCAGCTCCTGGTCATGCGTCACCATGACGATGGTCGCGCCGTCGCGGTGGATGTTCTCCAGCAGTTCAAGCACGCCACGCGCCATCTGCGTATCCAGGTTGCCGGTGGGCTCGTCGGCAAGCAGCAAACGGGGGCTGCCGGCCAGCGCGCGCGCGATCGCCACGCGCTGCTGCTGGCCGCCGGACAGCTCGGCCGGGTAGTGCTTGAAGCGCGAGGCCAGGCCGACGCGCTCGAGCGCCTCCATGATGCGCTGCTTGCGCTCGGCAGATTTCATGCCGCGATAGCGCAGCGGCACTTCGATGTTGTCGAACACGTTCAGGTCAGGGATCAGGTTGAACGCCTGGAAGATGAAGCCGATCTTCTCGTTGCGGATCTTCGAGCGCGCGTTGTCGTTGAGGTTGCTGACCTCGATGCCGTCGAGGTGGTACTCGCCGCCGCTGAAGCTCTCCAGCAGGCCGGCAATGGTCAGGAACGTGGTCTTGCCGGAGCCCGACGGCCCGGTGACGGCGACG
The DNA here is from genome assembly GCF_058781105.1 of Rhodanobacter sp. FW510-R10. Lineage (NCBI taxonomy): Bacteria > Pseudomonadati > Pseudomonadota > Gammaproteobacteria > Lysobacterales > Rhodanobacteraceae > Rhodanobacter > Rhodanobacter sp. FW510-R10. The sequence continues at coordinate 3,448,393 of NZ_JBYSWL010000001.1, forward strand.
AATTCGCCTTCCTTCACGTCGATGTTGAAATCGCGCAAGGCATAGGTTTCCACCACTTCGGTGCGGTAGACCTTGGACAGGTGGGTCATCTTCAACATGTTTGCGTCCTTTGGTGGTTCAGTGATGGAGTCGATGCAGTCGAGCGGAAGCCGGATTCCCCGGCCTCGTCATCCCCATGAGGAGCTTCACAACGGCGAAGCTGGTCAAGCGGGATCCAGGGCTTTCCTGTCCCACCGACCCGCTGGATCCCCGCTTTCGCGGGGATGACGCCGGGAGCCTTGGTGGAAGCTGCCGCAGACAGCGATGGGGGATGGCGCGGCATCAGCCGCTGATCACGACTTTCGCCGCGCCCTTGAAGTTGTCCGTACCGGAAATCACGATGCGCTGGCCGGCCTGCAGGCCCTGCAGGATTTCCACCTTGTCGATGCTGGAGGCGCCGACGCGGATCGGCGTCTTGGTGGCAATGTCGCCGTTCACCACATAGGCGTAGGCGCCGCCGGACTCGTCGACGAAGGAGCCGCGCTGCACGGTCAGCACGTTCTCGCGGTGGTCGAGCAGTACGCGTACGGACAGGCGCTGGTTCTGCCGCAGCTGCTTGGGCGTGGCGCCATCGAAGCGCAGGCGGGCAGCGACCTGGCCGTTGACCACCTCGGGCGAGATCGCGCTGACCAGGCCCTTCCAGGTGTGGCCGTTGCCGCTGATCTCGCCGGCCATGCCGATGCCCAGGTCGCGGGCAAAGCTCTCCGGCACCTGCATCTCCACCTGCAGCGCCGACAGGTCAATGACGCTCAGCAGCTGCGCGTCCTTGGCCACCGTCGCGCGTTCGGCAATGAACAACTGCCCGACCTGGCCGTCGACCGGCGATTTCACCTGCAGGTCGTCGACCTGGCGCTGCAGGTCGGCCACCAGCAACAGCTGCCGCTCGTGCGCGAGCTTCTTCGCCTTGACGTCGAATTGCAGGCTGTCGTTGTCCAGGCCGAGGTTGGCCTTGGCATGGGCGGCGGCAATGCGCGCCTTTTCCAGCGCGTCCTTGGCCTTGTCCACATCCATGTCGGAAACCGCGCCCTTGGCAAATGCCTTCTGGTAGCGGTCCAGGTTGCGCTCGGCAGTCTGCTCGTCGATATGCGCGTTGTCGTAGGTTTCCTGCTGCTGCGCCCGCGCCTTGTTGGCGTCGATCTGCGCGCGCTGGTAGGCGACCGCCATGGCGTCGGCGTTGCTTTGTTCCTGGGCCAGCTTGTTCGTCAATTCGGGGCTGACGATCGTAGCCAGCACCTCGCCGCGCTTGACCGTGTCACCGGCATGCACCTTGAGCGTGACCGCACCGCCCGAGGTGGCATACAGGGTCGGGCTGACCGCCGCCACCACCTTGCCCTCGGCCGCGATGTCGCGCACAAACGGGCCACGCTCCACGGTCGCGAAGGACAGACGCGAAGCACTGACCGAGGCGGAGGCGGAAAACAGCCGCCCGATGCGCGGGGCCAGCAGCGCCAGCAGGACCAGCACCAGGATGCCGGTGCCGAGCAAAATGAGCTGGCGGCGGCGGTTTGGTTTGACTTCGACCAGCCGGTCGGTGGCGGAGGTATCGCGGATCATCGGCCTGCTGCTTGCCACGCCATGCGCGGCTTCACCGCCCACGCTGCAACCAGCGTGCCAGCCTCGGCCGACCCCGCCAAACCGCGTCCGGCCGCGGTTCGCGCCGGCGGACGCCGCGCGTCCGGGTGTCCGCGGACACCCATGCGGACACCGGGTGGACAGGCGTCCCGTGTGGCCTAGAGGAGCTTGGTCAGCTCATCCAGTCGGGCGCGATAGCGGTCGAGTACTCCGGCCGTCACCACGGCATAGTGGTCGGCCTCGCTCCAGCGCCGGCCCTCGATGGCCTCGCGGATGCCAGGGACGGTTTTCACGCCGTACCCGGTGAGCATGCCAGGCGCGTAGATCATGTGCTTGAACCAGGGCCGCCCCGGCAGGCCGGCAGGATCAGTGAGTGCCTGTTCCATGCTGCCGATCAACTGGTTGAGCCGCCGTTGCTGCGCGGCCGGCAGCTGCAGCCCAGCCGCGGCGAGCTTCGCATAGGCTGCCTGGTAGGCCTTTGCGCTCTCCTGCAACCGCCTGGCCGCCTGGTCCAGCGGCGCAAGATCGATGGCCGGTACATCGCTCTCACGCGGTGGCGCCGCGAGCGGACGCGTGGGATCGCTGTCGAGCGCATAGGCACGGGCCGCGAACAGGCGACGCTGGTGCGCGGTGGCCTGGCTGGTGTGCTCCACCAGTCGATGCAGGTCGGCGACGTAACTGTCCAAGGTGTCGCTGAAATCGCCAAACCGCAGCGGCAGCACCTGCGCATCGGCCAGGCGCAGCATGAGGTGGCCGGCCACCTTGGACAGGGCCACGCCATACTCGAACGTCGGGTCGCCAAAGCGCACGTAGTGGTCAAACGAGTCGTAGCGGGAATGGTAGATGCCGTCGTTGTCATCCTCGCCGCTGAACGAGAGGTCGAGCGAGGCAATGCCCAGGTGTTCGAGGAACGCGCTGTAGTCCGAGCCCGAACCAAGCGCACCGATCGGCAGGTCGCCGCCGGCGGCGACGTGATCGGCCAGGGCAACCGGCGCCGGCTTGCCCGCCGCGGCGGGGTAACCCTCGACCATGGGTTCGGTGCCCGGATGCGGCCCATAGCCGGCGACCAGCATGTGCGCACGCAGGCGCTCCTGCACGCTGGCCTTGGTTTCCGGGTCAATCACCCCGGCCGCGACCTGGTTGACCAGGTGCTGCAGCGAGTGGCTGCCGCTGGCGTTGAGGAAGCCGCGGCCATTGGTATCGGAGTTGATGTAGGCCACGGCCTTCTGCTGGAGCTCCTTGGCGTGGGTCTCGGCCCATTCGGTGGACCCCAGCAGGCCGGGTTCCTCGCCGTCCCAGCTCGCGTACACCAGCGTGCGCTGCGGGCGCCAACCCTGCTTGACCAGGGCGCCGATGGCCTTGGCCTCGGCCATCAGCGCGACATTGCCGGCCAGCGGATCCCAGGCGCCGAAGGTCCAGCCGTCATGGTGGTTGCCGCGGATGATCCACTGGTCCGGTGCGCTCGAGCCCTTGAGCATGGCGATCACGTCATACACCGGCTGCTGGTTCCAGTTCGATTCGACCGTGAGGTGCACCTTGGCCACGCTGGGCCCCAGGTGATAGGTCACCGGCAGCGCCCCACGCCACCGCTCCGGTGCCACCGGACCGCCGAGCGCCTGCAGCAGCGGCTGCGCATCGGCGTAGGAAATCGGCAAGACCGGTATCTTCATCAGGGTCTTGGCATCCTTCAGTGCCAGGCGCTGGGCACCGGCAGTGGAGCCACGACCCGGCGTCAACGGGTCGCCTGGATACTGCTGCATGTCCGCGACCGACCCGCGTTGCACGCCATCAGCCGGGCGCCAGCCGCCCTTGGGATAGGTATCACCCTTGGCGTAGCCGTCCTGCTGCGGATCGGAATAGATCAGGCAGCCGACGGCGCCATGTTCCTGCGCCAGCTTGGGCTTGAGGCCGCGCCAGCCATTGCCGTAGCGGGTGATGACGATCTTGCCGCGCACGCTGATGCCGTGGCGCGCCAGGTCCGCGTAATCGTCCGGCAGCCCGTAATTCGCATACACCAGCTCGGCGGTGACGTCGCCATCGGCGCCGTAGATCGTATAGGGCGGCAACACGTCCTGGCGGATGCTGGACGTCGCATCTCCCGCCACGGCGGGTTCGCTCAACTTCGCCTTATAGGGTTTTGGTCCGAGCAGCTCCAGCGCGACCTTCTTCGGTGTCGGATACAACACGTTGAACGTTTCGATGTGCGCATCCCAGCCCCACTGCTTGAACTCGGCCAGCATGAACTCCGCGTTCGCCTTGTCGTAGGGTGCGCCGACCTGGTTTGGTCGCGCCGACATGCGTTTGAGCCACGCCCGCTGGTCGGCGGGATCGAGTTGGGCGTCGAAACGTTGCTCCAGGCTGAGCTGGGCGGCAGCATTGGCGGCACTGAAACCCAGCATGCCGCCAGCCGCGGCCGCCGGATCGGCGCTTGCCCCTGCCGCGAACGTCGCCAGCAGGCTGGCGCCGAGCAGCAGCGGGCGGATCATCAGCTTGGTCATGCACTTATTCCCATGTCCACGGATGGCCGTCGAGGCCAAACCCGTCCATGCACGACCACGGGCGGGAACGCTGCGATGGTACGCGCGCGCATCGGCCGCGGCATGGGACATCAGTCATGGTTCCCAGCCGCCAGCCGTACGCTCGATCTCGCGCACCACGTCGGGGACGAGCTGCGGCAGCACGTCCAGGGCACCGAGATTGGATTCGAGCTGGGCGAGCTTGCTGGCGCCCAGCATCACCGTGGAGACGTGCGGATTGAGCAGGCACCAGGCCAGCGCCAGTTGGGTGAGACCCACGCCCAGGCCATCGGCGATGCCCTGCAGGCGGCGCACCTTGGCGATCGCCGCGCCGCCATCGCCGAGCACCTTGTCGCGCAGCCATTCGTAGCCGGGCTGGGCCAGGCGCGTACCGTCCGGCACACCATCGTTGTACTTGCCTGTGAGCAAGCCGGAGGCGAGCGGCGACCAGATCGTGGTGCCCATGCCGTACTCGGCGTACAGCGGCGCGTACTCCACCTCGACCCGCTCGCGATGCAGCAGGTTGTATTGCGGCTGCTCGGCCACCGGCGCGTAGAAGTGATTGGCCTGCGCCACGGCGTGCGCCTCGCGGATCGCCCCGGCCGACCATTCGCTGGTGCCCCAATACAGCACCTTGCCCTGGCGGATCAGGGTGTCCATGGCCGCCACGGTCTCCGCGACCGGCGTGTCCGGATCCGGCCGGTGGCAGAAATACAGGTCGAGGTAATCCACGCGCAGGCGCCGCAGTGCCTGATCGCAGGCCTCGATCACGTGCTTGCGCGACAGGCCGCGCTGCGTGGGCAGAGGGTCGTCCACCGCGCCGAAGAACACCTTGCTGGAGACGCAGTAGCTGTCGCGCGGGAAGTGCAGCGCGACCAGCACCTCGCCCATGAGTTCCTCGGCTACGCCATTGTTGTAGGTCTCGGCGTTGTCGAAATAGTTGACGCCGCGCTCGTGCGCGAGCGCCAACATGTCGCGCGCTGCGGCGCGATCCACCTGCCGGCCAAACGTGACCCAGGCACCAAACGACAACGCGGACAACTGCAGGCCCGCATGACCAAGGCGACGGTATTGCATGGGAAACCTCCTGACAGGAAAGTGGGCATCGGCGCCGCGCGCCCGAGCACTTTCGCGCCGCCGGCGCGCGGGAATGGTCAGCGCACAGCGTAGCCTGCGCCACGCCACGGTGATGTGCACGTTCGAAGTCAACGCCACCCTTGCCACCTGCGGGCCGGCGAGGCCCGTTGCGGCACGGAAGCTACACCCGCCAGTCAGGCAAGGACCGACGCCTGGGGCTCCCGGTGGCCGCCCGCCCAACCGCGGACCCCTGCCGACTGGCGGTCACCCGGCACCCTCGCCCCGCATCATTTCGCCATCGCTTGACACCATCTCGTCGGCAACCCACTGGAACGCTTCCAGCGCCGCCTGCAGGTTGTCCACGATGTCGGCGGCGATTTCTTCGGGCGGCGGCAGGCTGTCCACATCTTCCAGGCTGTCGTCCTTCAGCCAGAAGATGTCGAGGTTGAGCTTGTCGCGCTTCAGCAGGTCGTCGACGGCGAAGCGCTTGAAGCGCTCCGTCTCCTTGCGCTTGGCACGGTTGCCCGCGGCGTAGCACGCGACGAAATCATCCAGGTCGGTGCGCGTCAGCGGGTTCTTCTTCAGCGTGAAGTGGCGGTTGGTGCGGAAGTCGTAGATCCACACCGCACTGGAATTGGGCGAACCGTCGGCGCGTGGCGGCTTCTTGTCGAAGAACAATACGTTTGCCTTGACCCCGGGCTTGTAGAAGATGCCGGTCGGCAGGCGCAGCAGGGTGTGGAAGTCGAACTGCATCAGCAGGCGCCTGCGGATGCCTTCGCCCGCCATGCCGGCCTCGAACAACACATTGTCCGGCAGCACCACGCCGGCACGGCCGTGGTCGGCCATGATCGTCATGATGTGCTGCAGGAAGTTGAGCTGCTTGTTGGACGTGGTGAACTTGAAGTCCTCGCGCTCGTAGTTCTCGCGCTCGGTGTCGAGCTGGCCATCTTCGCCCACCACGGTGAAGCTGGATTTCTTGCCGAACGGTGGGTTGGTCAGCACCACGTCGAAGCGCTCGCCGGCATCGCTCGCCAGCGCGTCGCGCTGCACGATCGGGCTGTCGCCGTTGCCAAGGCCGTGCAGGTACATGTTCATCGCTGCAAGTCTGACCACCGTTGCAACGATGTCGGTGCCGGTGATGGATTGCTCGCGCAGCTTGCGCTGCAGCGTACGGTCGCGGCTCTGATCCTTCATGTGCGCGTAGGCGGAAAGCAAAAAGCCGCCGGTGCCGCAGGCCGGGTCGTGCACGGTTTCGCCGATGCGTGGATTCACCACTTCCGCCATCGCGTCGATCAACGGCCGCGGCGTGAAGTACTGGCCCGCGCCGGACTTCACCTCCTCGGCGTTGCGTTCCAGCAGGCCCTCGTAGATCGCGCCCTTCACGTCCACCTTGAGGCCAATCCATTCCGCGTCATCGATCAGCGACACCACGCGCTTCAGCTTGGCCGGGTCGGTCAGCTTGTTCTGTGCGCCGCGGAAGATGGCGCCCATCAAACCGTGCTCGCGGCCCAGCGCTTCCAGCGTGCGGCGGTACTGCAGCTCCAGCTCATCGCCGGCAAGCGTCGCGAGTTTGGCCCAACGCCACGTCGCAGGAATGGCCGAGGCTTCGCCAAGCAGGTCGCTGCGCTCCTGATCCATCTTCAGGAACAGCAGGAAAGTGATCTGCTCGACGTAGTCGCCGTAGCCGATGCCCTGGTCGCGCAGCACGTGCGCCATGTTCCAGACCTTGGAAACCAGCGCGGGGGAATCATTGCTCATCGCTCATTCGCCTTGAAACGCGCCATACGTTCGCGCAACCACGCCTGCACGTCGCGGCGCCCATCCACCACGGCCGCGATGCGGATGACCGGCCCTTCCACCAGGTAGATGATGCGCCACGGCTCCTCGATCACCTCGTGGTAGCGCGTCTCGGCCATGCGGCGCAGTTCCGGCACGATACGGCCACGCGTCGAAAGCGTGGCCAGTGCCCTGGCGCGTTGGTCGATCCGATCGGCAACAGCCAAGGCATTGTCGAGACTGTCCTGCGCGATATGCCATGCGATGGCACGCAAATCGTCGCGCGCGGCGTCAGCCCATTCGACGCGGCGTTCAGCCACGCTTGCGACGGCCGGGCGCCGGTGCCGCGAACTGCGCCTTCAAGTCATGCCGCAAACCCGCAAACACCTTCTCGTGCGGCGTTACCCGCCCGGCACGAAGATCGGCCTCAGCCTGCGCCACGACCTGCAGCATCGCCAGGCTTTCCTGGGTTTGCCGGTACGCCTCGTAGCTCTGCACCACCGCACGGCCACGGCCATTTTGCGTCAACACCACGGCTTCCTGATGTTGCAGGCGTTCAATCCAGCCGCTGGCATCGCTCTTGAACTCGGTCAGGCTGATGATGTCTTCGGTGGCCATGGCGGTACCCCGGTCTGAATTCAGTCCGATTGTAGCCCAACCGTTGACCCGCGTGTCTTGCGACTGTGGCGCGCTTTGGCAGGCGCCTGCGCCCGATCGGCGGCGATGCGCTCCAGCAATTGCGACGCCGGTTCGTCATGCGGGTCCTGCGGCACCAGTTGGCCGGAGAAGGCGGCCTTGAGGATGGATTGGCGGAGGGCGGCTGATCGCTGCAGTTCGTTGGTTGAGCATCCTTGCGCTGAGTCTGCCTCCGAAGCCATCCGCGCCGCGGTTGCGGCGACTTCCTGCATCTCGGCCACCGGCGCCAACGGGAGGCACAGCTCCATCAGCGATGACTGTGAGATGTTGTACTGGCCTGCGCTCGTCGCTTTGCGCTCTCCAACAAACTTGCGGACGACGTGAGACTGCCAACAAAGATTCACCCACGCGGAAAGCGCGGCTGGTAACACGAGCCGGAAACGAATCAGGTACGACGCGAAATAACACGGCATAGGCATCGGTTCCGTCACTACGCAGCCCACACCGATGAGCGATGAACTGCCGTTTGTACGCACGACCAAAAGGTCGCCGCATGACAGGAAATCGTCGGCGCCGGCGCAAACGTCGGTGTTGGCGTGCTTGATGTCGGACAAATCGAGGCGCCCGCCGCGGATGTTTGGAATGCGTAGCACCAGGACACCCGTCCCGCCATAAGCACATTTGGTGGATGTGCCATATGAAGACGACCGCGATAGTTGCTCCATCGACGCCCACACCCACCCTTCCGGCAATTCGGGCAGGTCGGTGGTGTCGGGCGGCGCGGGCTCTTGATACTTCTGCTTCCAGCGGTCGTCGGTGGGTGGCTTGCCCTTGGCCTTGAGCTTGGCGAGCTCGGCGGTTTCCCACGCGGCGCGGCGGGCTTTCAGGATGCGCGCCAGCAATGCTTCGCCGGATTCCACCGGCTCGCCCGCGCGCTTGCGCGCCTCGGCCGCCCCCGACGTCCTGTCTCCCGCGGCATTGGCACGTGCCTGTGCGGCACGCCAGTCGCGCGTCAGCTCGCCCGTCACTGCCGCCTTCAGCACTGACTGCCGGTAACGCTCCACCAGCTTTTCCACCTGCGCAAGCGCAGCTTCGCCTTCGTCGATCCGGCTGAACAGCTCGTCGATCTTGGAGACGATGCGGCGTTGTTCGTTGGCAGGTGCAACACAGACTGGATACCCTGCCAATCGGTCCGTGTCGATGCTGCTAACTGTCGTGCCGTCCTTCGAGCAGGTGCGCAAGATTTGCTGTGATCGTGCGCCGAGAAAGTGCGCGAGATACGTCGAACTCATGCCGTCGACGGGCGTGACGGCCTTGATGTCTTGGTTGATGGTGACGGAGACGGTGTTCACTGCGACCGGGAACGTGTGCGCCAATATTCCGGAGCGGGTCACCATAAGCACCGAATGCGGCGGAATCAGGTTGGTTGCGGATTCGCGGACAGCTCTGGCGGTGATCCGATCTTCCGCTGAGTCGATCAAGGGTCGCTTCATGTCCTTGGGTGAGACCCAAGGAATCGTTCCGTGCTCCCAGTAGTCGGATACCGCTTTGGACGGAGTGCCACCTCCGCGCCACTCGCCGAGGTTCGAGAGAGCGGTGGTGGCCCAGCCGGTAGGCAACGCATCAGCCACGACACACCCCCACCGTCGTCATTCCCGCGAAAGCGGGAATCCAGTGCCTTTCGGGCATTGAGGTGATCTGCAAAGTCACTGGACTGACTCACGCCATCCATGGCGCTCGCCCTTCGGGCCGCCTGCGGCGTTCGCGTTGGCAATCCTGCCAACGCAGTCCGCCTTCGCGGGAATGACGAGCGAAGAAACAAGCGCAGCGATGAGTGTCATGCCGCCAGCGCCTCGCTCATCTCATCCAGCATCCCGATCAACCCTTCCCCAAACAATTTCCGCGCGGCCACCACGCCGCCCCACGCACTGAACGGCGTATCGCGCTGCAGATCGGCAGGGGCGATCTCGACATTCGCCGCGAGGTAGTCGCGGATGGCTTTCAACCAGTTCATCTGTTCCTCGCTGAAGCTGCGCCCGGCCTTGATCTGGCGGCCGATCCACAGGTTGAATTTCTGCTCGACGCGGACGGAGTAGGGTTCCAGCACGTCGGCCTGGCCGGTGGCAAAGCGCACCAGCGAAATGATGTCGGTGAGGACCTTGTCGGACGGTGAACCACGCACCAGTGAGGCTTCGAGCCGCTTGTAGGCCTGCCACACATCGGCGGTGGTCAGGCGATAGGGTGGGTCCGCCAGGCGCTGCGCCAGTTCGCGGATGGACGCGTAGGTGAGGTGGCGCTTGGCGTACGGCTGGCCGTAGAGGATCTGCAGCGCCAGCAGTTCGTTCTTGTGCGTTTCGATGAACTGCTTGAAGGATTCGACGCGCTGGCCGGCGTACTTCAGGTCATAGCCCGCGCTGGTGACTTGGTCGGGCGTGCGCTCGGCGATCACGATGTCGGTCTTCTGCTTGATGTCCTTCAGCAGGTTGCGCAGTTTCGGGTCGTCCAGCGGCGCGCAGGCGGTGTCTTTCAACTCATCGGCAATGGCCTGCGCCTGCGCCTTGGTCGCAGCTTCCAAACTGCCGTGACGTTCGATGATCCTGGCTTCGACGAGGTCAGGACTGATGGCGTTCAACAGGCCGCTGGTGATCGATTTCAGCGAAGCGCCGCGCGATGCCTGCGCGATGCGCGAACGGTCTTCGTCGTCGATCTTGTGATCCAGCGCAGCAAGCCGACCGGCCAGGCTGGAAATGGCGTCGTCGTCATGCCGGCCCTGCGCGATCTGGTCGATCAGCTTGTCGAAGGCGATGCTGCGCTTGCGCTCCAGCGGTTGGCTGACGGTCTTCTGGCTTTCGGTGACGCCGACCGCGTCGATCAGCACGAAGCGGTCCTTGCCGCTCGCGTCGGGCGTGACCTGGTGCAGGTCGGATTTGTCGATGGAACGCACGCCGCGGCCGCGCATCTGCTCGAAGTAGCCGGCGGACTTCACGTCGCGCATGAAGATCAGGCATTCCACCGGCTTGATGTCGGTGCCGGTCGCGATCATGTCCACGGTGACGGCGATGCGCGGGAACGGATCGACGCGGAAGGCCTTGATCAGCGCCTTGGGGTCATCGCCGGTGCGGTAGGTGATCTTCTTGGCGAAGTCGTTGCCGGCGTCGAACACCTCGCGCACCGCGGTGACGATTTCCTCGGCGTGGTTGTCGTCCTTGGCAAAGACCAGGGTCTTGGGCACCCATTCACCGCTGCGGCCCGGAAACAGGTCGGTGTACAGCCGGTCGCGGTAGCACTTCAGGACGGCGCGGATCTGCGCCGGTACGGTCACGGAGCGGTCGAGTTGTTCCTTGGCGAAGGCGAGATCCTCGTCCAGCTCCTTGTAGCGCAGGGCGCGGGTGCGGCGATCACGGATCGGCACGGCGTAGCCGGCTTCGACGGTGCCGCCCTGCTCGCTCACTTCGGTCTGGATGCGGAACACCTCGAAGCCGACGTTGACGCCGTCGGCCACGGATTGCTCATAGCTGTATTCAGACACCAGGTTGGCATTGAAGAACGCCAACGTATGCTTGCTGGGGGTGGCGGTGAGGCCGATCAGGAAGGCGTCGAAGTAATCCAGCACCTGCCGCCACCGGCCGTAGATGGAACGGTGGCACTCATCCACCACGATGAAGTCGAAGGTTTCGATCGGCACCGCCGGGTTGTAGGCGATCGGCGGGATTTCGCCGTCATCGCTGGTTTCGGTCTCGAAGCCGGAGCGTTCCTCGTCCTCTTCCGAAAGCTCCCGGCCGCGCAGCATGGCGTACAGGCGCTGGATGGTGGTGATGACCACCTTGGCGTCCGGGTCGATGTGGCTGCCGTGCAGGTGCTGGACGATATAGGTGTCGGTGAACTTGCGGCCGCTGCCGGGCGCGTCGAAGTTCTGGAACTCCTTCAGCGTCTGGTCGCCGAGGTTGTTGCGGTCCACCAGGAACAGGATGCGGTGAGCCTTGGCGTGTTTCAGCAGCCGCCACGAAAAGGTGCAGGCGGTGAAGGTCTTGCCGGCGCCGGTCGCCATCTGGATCAGGGCGCGTGGGCGGGCGTGGGCCAGCGATTGGTCAAGGCCGCGGATGGCATCCACCTGGCAGTCGCGCAGGCCGTGCGGATCGACCGGCGGAATCGCGGTCAGGCGGGCGCGCAGGGTCTCCCGTTCCTGCAGCCACGCGTGCAGCGTGCGCGGCTGGTGGAAGGCGAACACGCGCCGCGAGCGCGGGTGCGGATCGCGACTGTCGCAGAAATAGGTTTCGTCGCCCGTGGATTCGTAGTCGAAGTACAGGAAGTCGTTCCAGCGGGCGAGGTGCGCTGGCACCGCCAGCTTGTAGCGCGCGGCCTGCTCGGCCACGCCGGAAAGGGTGACGCCGGCCTTCTTGGCCTCGATGACTCCCGCGGCCTTGCCGCCGACGAACAGCAGGTAATCGCAGGGGCCGCTTTCCAGATGGAACTCACGCACCGCGACGCCTTCGGCCGCGTTGCGGTTGAAGTCGGCCATGTCCTGGATCGCCCAGCCCGCCGCCGTCAGCAGCGCGTCGATCCTGGCGCGGGCTTGTTGTTCCGGTGCGTCGGGCATCCCCTGCTCCATCCCTCGTTCACCGCGAGGGTCGCGCCAAGAATAGCCGGAGCCCTGGATCGTTGCCGCGCCAACGCCATGGTCAGGTCGGCCACTCGGCGCGCACGCACTGCACGTGGCGCGCGATAATGGCCAATGCACAACGTAGTCTGCATCAAGCTACGGCTGATGTGCGCGTTCCACTGTACGGGAGTTCGCGATGTCCGAGATTCATGGCTGGATGGCGAGTGCAGCCGATGCGCCGCTCGAGCTCACCACGTTTGACGCCGGACCGCTCGCCGCCGATGACGTCGAGGTCGCGGTCAAATACTGCGGCGTGTGCCATTCCGACCTGTCGATGGTTCGCAATGAGTGGCAGAACGCGCAGTACCCACTCATTGCCGGGCACGAAGTCATCGGCACGGTCAGCGCACTCGGCGCCAACGCCAAGGGCCTGCACATCGGCCAGGCGGTCGGCGTCGGCTGGACCGCCGAGAGTTGCATGCATTGCCAGCGCTGCCTGTCCGGCAACCAGGTGCTGTGCGATGCATCGGTGCCCACCATCGTCGGCCATCACGGCGGCTTTGCGGACAAGGTCCGCGCGCACTGGGCGTGGACGATCCCACTGCCCGAAGGCATCGACCAGGCGAGCGCCGGGCCGCTGCTGTGCGGCGGCATGACCGTGTTCAAGCCGCTGCTCGAATACCGCATCCTGCCCACGGCACGCGTCGGCGTGGTCGGCATCGGCGGCCTCGGCCACCTGGCGCTCAAGTTTGCCGCCGCCTGGGGCTGCGAAGTCACCGCGTTCACCTCCAACCTGGGCAAAGCGGACGAGGCGCGCGGTTTCGGCGCGCACCATGTGGTGGCCAGTCGCGATGCGAGGGCGCTGCGTGCCGCGGCCGGCTCACTCGACCTGCTGATCGTGACGGTCAACGCGGCGATGGACTGGGACGCCCTGCTGCAGACCCTGGACAAGCGCGGCCGCATGCACGTGGTCGGGGTCGTGCCGGAACCGATCCCGGTACCCGCGTTCGCCTTGATCAGCGGGCAGCGCGACGTCTCCGGCTCCCCGACGGGCTCCCCGGCCGATATCGCGCAGATGCTCGCGTTCGCCGCGCGCCATGCCATCCGCCCGCAGGTCCAACACTTCCCGATGGACCACGTCAACGAGGCGCTCGCCCACCTGCAGGCCGGCAAGGCGCGCTACCGCATCGTGCTCGACGCCTGAGGCGCTCAATGCCCGCCGGGCGCCCGGCTGCGGCCGATGAACGGCGGCTTGGCCAGCCACACCACCGCCACCAGGGCGATGAAGATCACGCCCATGGCGGTGAACAGGTGATTGAAGGAAATCTGCGCCGCCTGCTGGGTGATCACCTGGTTCATCTCCGCCGCGTACTGCTGCAGGCTGCCGCCGCTGGCCGCAATGCTGTCGCGCACGTCACTGCTGTAGGGATTGATGTGCTCGACCAGGTTGGCGTGGTTGACCACGCCGCCCCGTGTCCACAGGTAGGTCGTGATCGAGGCGGCGAAACTGCCACCCAGTGAGCGCAGGAACGTCGCCGTGCCCGAGCCGTCGGCCACCTCGCGCCCGGACAGGTCGGACAGCAGGATCGTCAGGATCGGCATGAAGAACAAGGCCACGCCGAGGCCCTGCAGCAGCTGCGCGATCGCCACGTGGTAGAAATCCACCTCGGTGGTGAACACCGCGCGCATGAAGCAGGTCAGGCCCATCACGATGAAGGCAAACGACGCGAGCCAGCGCAAGTCCACCCGCGGGCCATACTTGCCGACCCAGAACGTCAGCAGCACCGGGATGACGCCGATGGGCGCGGTCGCCAGTCCTGCCCACACGGGCGTGTAATTCACCGTGTTCTGCAGCCACAGCGGTATCAGCAGCCCGATGGAGAAGAACACCGCATAGGCCAGCACGAGGATCAGCGTGCCGGCGGCAAAATTGCGGTGCCGGAACAGCCGCAGGTTGACGATGGGTTCGCGGTCGGTCAGCTCCCAGATCAGGAAGATCGCCAGCGAAATCGTCGCCACGATGGCCAGCACGACGATCGTGTTGGACTGGAACCAGTCGAGCTGGTTGCCCTTGTCCAGCATGATCTGCAGCGAGCCCACGCCGAGGATCAAGGTGATGAGGCCGACCCAGTCGATACGCGGCTTGTCGATGTCCTCGGGCCGCCCGCGCAATTGCCCGGCAACCACCATGGCGGCAAAGATGCCGATCGGCACGTTGATGAAGAAGATCCATTCCCAGGAATAATTGCCGGTGATCCAGCCGCCCAGAACCGGGCCGGCAATGGGCGCCACGACGGTGACCATGCCCAGGATCGCCAGCGCCATGCCCCGTTTGGCGGGCGGGTAGATCGACACCAGCAGGCTCTGCGTCAACGGATACATCGGCCCGGCCATCGCACCCTGCACGGCGCGGAAAAACACCAGCATGCCGAGGCTTTCGGACAGGCCGCAGAGCAGCGAGCACAGGGTGAACATCACCGTGGCCCAGACAAACGTCTTCACCTCGCCAAACGTGCGCGCGAGAAACCCGGTCAGCGGCAGCGCAATCGCGTTGGCGACCGTGAACGAGGTGATGACCCACACCGACTGGTCCTGACTCGCGCCCAGATTGCCGGCGATCGTCGGCAACGAGACGTTGGCGATCGTGAGATCCAGCACCTGCATGAACGTGGCCAGCGACAGGCCGAGGGTCGCCAGCGGCAAACTGGCGGGCTGGAACGGGCCATGCGGGGGCCTGGCGATGGCGTTCACGCGGCCCGCCGCACGTCAGCGGCCCGCGCCGCCCACGCCGTCGTCCGGCGTGACGGGTGCCGCCGCCGGTGCGTGCCGATACCTTGGCGTCATGCGTGTCATCGCGTCATCCTGCACCTGCCGGCACCGCCGTGCACGCCACGGCGCATCCGTGCGGCACGCGCAGTCAGGCCACCCATGTCACCAGCAAGACGAGCACGAGCGCGGCAAAGACGCCGGCCAGCAGGTCGTCGACCATCACCCCCAAGCCTCCCTTCACCTGCCGATCGAGCCAGCGGATCGGCCACGGCTTCCACACGTCAAACAGGCGGAACAGGGCAAAGCCGGCCAGCATCGACCAGGCGAGGGCGGCATGCCCCGCGGGCAGCCATCCCGGCAGCAACAGCGGCAGCAGGGCCACCCATTGGCCCACGAATTCGTCCCAGACGATGCTGCGGTGGTCGGCCACCTGCAGCGCACGGCCCGCGACGCCGCAGGCCCATACGCCGACGCCAAAGGCGAGCAGCAAGACGCACAGGTACCACGGCCAGGCCAGCTCGCGCAGGACCAGCCAGGGCAGCAGCGCGGCAAGCGAACCAGACGTGCCCTGTGCCACCGGCGCCAGGCCGGACCCGAAGCCGCAGGCCAGCCAGCCGGCCGGACTTGCCAGCAGACGCCTCCGCTGCTGCGCGCTGAGCGTCGTGCGGGCGCTCACGCAAAATGTTCCCAGCTGTGCGTGCTTGGGGTAAGCCAGCCACCGTGTCCGTCGCGCACGCGCACCTCGCTGCCAGCCACGATGCGCCCAATCCAGGTGACCCCGCAACCGACCCGCCCCAGGTCGGCCAGCACCTGCTGCAGATGCTCCGGCGCGACGGTGAAGCACAACTCGTAGTTGTCCCCGCCGGTCAGGGCAAACTCCAGTGATTCATTCTCGCCGTGCAATTCGCGCAGTGCACGCGAACGCGGCAGCAGCGTGGCGTCGAGCTCGGCGCCGACGCCGCTGGCGGTGCAGATGTGGCCGAGATCGCCCAGCAGGCCGTCGGAAACGTCGATGCAGGCGCTGGCCAGGCCGCGCAGGGCGATGCCGGCAGCCACGCGTGGCACCGGCCACTCCAGGCGCTCGACCAGCAGCTTGCGCAACGCCGCCCGCTCCGGCGTATCGCGCGGCGGATCACGCAGCGCGTACAGGCCAGCAACGCCATCCCCCAGCGTGCCGGTCACGAGCACCAGGT
This sequence comes from Rhodanobacter sp. FW510-R10, assembly GCF_058781105.1. Classification (NCBI taxonomy): domain Bacteria; kingdom Pseudomonadati; phylum Pseudomonadota; class Gammaproteobacteria; order Lysobacterales; family Rhodanobacteraceae; genus Rhodanobacter; species Rhodanobacter sp. FW510-R10. The sequence goes on from NZ_JBYSWL010000001.1 coordinate 3,464,571, forward strand.
CGCCTACCCGGGCTCCGGAACGCAACAAGGCACCGCCTGCCGGCACCAGGCCATGCACGGCAACGCTGATGCTGAGCGGACCGCTGGTGGTGTCCCCCCCAATCAAGGCCACCTGGTATTCACGCGCCAGTCGCGCGAAACCCTCGGCGAATTCCTGCACGAAAGCGGCGTCCGCCCGGCGCAAAGTCAGGGCCAGCAGGGCCCAGGCCGGTGTCGCACCCATCGCCGCCAGGTCCGACAGGTTCACCGCCAGCGCCTTCCAGCCCAGCGCGGCCGCCGCCGTACCGGACAGGAAGTGCACGCCCTCGACCATGGTGTCGAGCGCCACCACCAGCTCCTGGCCTGCCGCGACGCGGACCACAGCGCCGTCGTCGCCCATGCCCACGGCGACGTCCGCACGCGGCACCTGGGTGCGATCCCGGATCATGGCGATCAAGTCGAATTCGGTGCCCATCACTTGCCGCGCCGCGGCGCGCCTCCGGGAGTCAAAGCATGCCTGGCAACAGCGTGAACCGCCGCGACCGGCGCATCGCCGACACGCCGCAGGCCATCACCAGGGCAGTCAACCGGTTTTTTCCAATGTGCGCAAGTCGCCGGCCAGCGCATCCAGCACGCCGTTGACATAGCTGTGGCCATGGTCGGCGCCAAAACGCTTGGTGACCTCAATGGCCTCGTTGATCACCACCCGATACGGCACATCGAGCCGGAACTTCAGCTCATAGGCGGCCATGCGCAATACCGCGCGCTCGATCGGATCGACCTGTTCGACCTCGCGGTCCAAATGCGGGCGCAAGGCCGCGTCCAGCAGCGCGACATGGCGCTCGACGCCGCGCAGCAAGTCCTCGAAATATTCGAGGTCGGCCACTTGCATGTCCTGCTCGTGCTCGAACTGCTGGATCACCGCGGTCATGGCGTTGCCGCTCATCTGCCAGGCGTACAGCGCCTGCAGGGCACGGCGACGGGAACGCGAGCGCGCCGCCGGATCCAGCGCCTGCGGATCGCGGCTCATCCCAGCTGACGGTACAGGCTGGCCATCTCCAACGCGGCCATGGCGGCATCGGCGCCCTTGTTCCCGGCCTTGGTCCCGGCGCGCTCGATGGCCTGCTCGATGCTGTCCGTGGTGAGCACACCAAAGGCGACCGGCACGCCCGAATCCGCCGCCACGCGGGCCAGGCCCTTGGCGCACTCCCCAGCCACGAAATCAAAATGCGGCGTTGCCCCGCGGATCACCGCGCCCAGCGCGACGATCGCCGCATAACGCCCGGAAGCCGCCAGCTTGCCCACCACCGGTGCCAGTTCCCAGGCGCCAGGCACGCGCACCAGCTCGATCGATGCCTCCTTGACGCCATGCCTCAACAGCGCGTCGCGCGCTCCCGCCACCAGCGGCTCGACCACGAATCCGTTGAAGCGCGCCGCCACCAGCGCGTAGCGCCCCGGGGCCGCGGCAAAGTCGCCTTCGATGATCTTCATTGCGCTGTTCCTTGGCGGTGTGCCGTGTGGCCGGACATTTTACGGGTTTGACCCCGCCCCTGCTTGCGGGTGGCCGGACGCGGCACAGAGGAGCCCCGGCACGGGGACGCTGGCGGCGGCGACCATATGGCCGGCACTACGGCCCCGGTGGTGGTTCCGGCGCGGCGCGCGCCAGATGCGGATAGCCGCTGCACTCGAGCTGCGCGCCGCCACCAGCCACCCGCAGCCGCGCCGGCGCCCCAAACGGCAGCGTGAGTTGGCGCCCCGCGTGCCCATGCGGCAAGCCGTCCACCAACGGGATGCCCGCCACCCGGCCAATCTGCGCAAACGCCGCGGCGAGGTCGTAGCCGTGGTCACGCGGCCCCGGCCGGCAGTGTTCGAACGTGCCCAGGACCAAGGCCTGCTGGCGGCCAAGCACGCCGGCGAGCTGCAACTGGTACAGCCAGCGTTCGATGCGGAACGGCGGTTCGCCGAGCTCCTCGACGAACAGGATGCCATCCTCGATCGCCGGGAAATACGGCGTGCCCAGCAGGCTGCACAGCACCGCCAGGTTGCCGCCCCACAGCGGCCCGCGCACGTCGACCTCACGCCCGGCCGTCGTGGCCCAGGCCACCGTCATTTCCGGCGCGGTCAGCGTGGCCCAGAGCTGTCGCCAGGTAGGTTCATCCAAGGGCTCCGCACCCAGGTCGGCCAGCAGCGGGCCACTGAAGGTGCACAAGCCGCTGCGCGCGTGCAGCGCAAGCTGCAGCGCGGTGAAATCACTGTGCCCGACCAGCGCGGTGGAGGTACCGGCCAGGCGCTCGCGCAGCGCCGCGTAGTTCAGCTGCGGCAGCAACCGCGTGGCGCCATAGCCGCCACGCATCGCCAGCACGAGGTCGGGCAGCTCGGGGAGCGTGGCCAGGCCGTTGATGTCCGCCGCGCGCTCGGCATCGCTGCCGGCAAAGCGCAGGTCGCTGCGCCCGAGCACCTGCAGTCCGCTCACCTCGCAACCGGCCGTGCGCAGGCGCGCCACGCCACGGGTCATCACGACCGGGTCGGGCGCGTAGCCGGAGGGAGCCACCAGGTGGATGTGGACACCGTGCAGGGGCGCGGGCGGCAGCTCAGACATATTCGACGACCTCCAGCCCAAAGCCGGCCAGGCCCACGAAATTGCGCGGCGTGCCCATGACGCGCAGGCGACGCACGCCGAGGTCCGCCAGGATCTGCGCGCCCACGCCAAGCTCACGCCAGGCACGCTGCTGCGCCGCTGCGGCGACGCAGGCAACCGGCTGGCGCGCCAGTCGTGCGAGCACGGTCGCGGCCGAGTCATCACCGGCCAGCACCAGCAAGACACCACGATCGGCTTCGGCAATCCGCCGCAGCGCGCTGCTGACCGTAGCGCCCAGCTCGTCGCGCTGCATGTGCAATACGTCGGACAAGGTGTTGCGCACGTGGACGCGGCACAGCAGCGGAGCCGCGTCGGCCAGCGCGCCGCGGGTCAGCGCAAAGTGCAACTCGCCGCGCAGCGTGTCGCGGTAGACCACGAGGTGGAACGGGCCAAGGTCCGTGAGTACGTCCTCCTCATACACCCGGTGCACGGTCCTCTCCGTCTCCAGCCGATAGCGGATCAGGTCGGCGATGGAGCCGATCTTCAATCCATGCTTGGCGGCAAAGACTTCCAGGTCCGGGCGCCGTGCCATCGTGCCGTCGTCGCGCATCACCTCGATCAGCACCGCGGCCGGCTCCAATCCGGCCAGCGCGGCGAGATCGCAGCCCGCCTCGGTATGGCCTGCCCGTACCAGCACGCCGCCAGGCTGCGCCGTGAGCGGGAACACGTGGCCAGGCTGGTTCAAGTCGGCGGCGCCGGCCTCCGGCTGCACCGCCACCTGGATGGTACGCGCGCGGTCGTGCGCCGAGATGCCCGTGGTGACGCCAGTGGCGGCCTCGATGGATACGGTGAAATTGGTGTGCTGCGCCGAGGTGTTCTCGCTCACCATGGGCCGCAGGCCGAGCTGATGGGTGCGCTGCTCGGTCAAGGTCAGACACAGGAGGCCGCGCGCCTCGCGCACCATGAAGTTGACATCCTCGGCGCGGACCTTGACCGCGGCCATGATCAAGTCGCCCTCGTTCTCCCGGCCCTCGTCATCCAGGATGACGACCATGTGGCCGGCGCGGATGTCGTCGATGATTTCGGGGATGGTGTTGAATGGCATGGGAGGTTCCGGAGTTCAGGGAGTATCGTCATTCCAGCGCCGGCTGGAGCCCGACGCCTTCCGTTTGCTGATTCGCGGGCAAGAAGATCTGGTTGCGGCCGCGGCTGGCATGCTGGTGGGGTTCACATGTAGCCGTGTCGTTCGAGGAAGGCCTCGTCCAGTGACGGTGCTTCGCCGCTGCCAAGCAGGCGCTCGACGTAGCGCGCAAGCAGGTCGACCTCGATGTTCGCCGGGTCACCGGCACGCCGGAGCCGAAACGTGGTGTGCTCGACCGTATGCGGGATCAGGTTCACGCCAAAACGCCGCCCAGCGACTTCGTTCACCGTGAGGCTCACGCCATCGATGCAGATCGAACCCTTGCTGGCCACGTATTTTTGCAGGCCGGCCGGCAGCTCGAAGGTCCAGCGTTGGGAACGCGCATCGGCCGTGATCGACAGCACCGTGCCCACCCCATCCACGTGGCCGGACACAAGATGGCCGCCCAGGCGGTCCGCCAGGCGCAACGCGGGCTCCAGGTTCACCGTATCGCCGGCGACAAGCCGGCCCAGGGTGGTGTGCGACAAGGTTTCGACGGAGACGTCGAAACCGGCCGTGGCCTGTCGCCACTCCACCACGGTCAGACACACCCCGCCCACGGCAATGGAATCGCCGGGCTGGACGTCGTCCCCGCCAAGCGCGCCCGCCTCGACCTGCAGCCGCGCGTCACCGCCGCGCCGTTCCAGGCCCAGCACCCGGCCCACGCCGCGAACGATGCCGGTGAACATCAACGGCACCTCGCGCTACTGACGACTGGACAAGCATCGGCAATGGACTTCATGCGACACCCCGCGCAGACGCAAACAACCGACGTCCCAGGGCGCGCAACCGGACACGCGAGCGCGCATGCCCGACCGTCTTCTCTTCATCCGGACTGTGCGGTAGCGGCATGCCGCTGCCAACCGTCGGCTCCGGCATTTGACCGGATCTGCTGACCCCGCAACCTGGCCATGACGGGCCTGGTTGCCGGCGCTCGCGGGCTCATCGAGCGGCCGTGCCGCCCGACCTACCGCCGGTGGGGAGTTTCGCCCCGCCCTGAAGACGTTGAACATCGGTCACACACCCGACCGACGCGCGCAGTCTAACACTGCGCCGCACTCCCAGCCGCGCACCACATGGCTTGGGCCTCCTGGGCCCTACCGACAAGCTCAAGAGCTTTCGTGCGCCTTCGGCAGCCGAAAGCCCTTCGAGCTCTTGATCTAGAAGGGCGACAGCGCAGCGCGCCCCTAGCAAATCCCCGGCGCTACGGGGTCGGCGGTCGGGGGCGCAAGCGCAGGCGCCAGTCCGTGCCGAGCATGCGTTGCTCGACCAGTCGCAGATGCCAGCGCCCCGCCATGTCGGCCAGCGACGGCAAATGCAGGAGCGGCAGCGCCGCATCGCCGAGCAGCAGCGGCGCCACATAGAGCAGCAGCTCATCGACCAGGCCGGCGGCAAACAGCGCCCCGCCCAGGGTCGGGCCGGCCTCGACCTGCACCTCATTGCAGCCGCGCGCGCCGAGCAGCGCCAGGACCGCAGGGAGATCCAGTCGCCCATCGTGGGCGGGCACGACGGTTCGCTCGACCCGGGCGAAGCGCTCGTCGGTACAAGCCGCGCCGACGGCATGCACGAGCAGGGTTGGCGCGCTGCCGTCGAGTACGTGGCTGGCGGCGGGCGTGCGCAGGCGGCCGTCGAGCACCACGCGGAGCGGCGGCATGAAGTCAACTCCGTGGTTTGGACCTGACGCGGCACCCGGGAAGTCCGCCCCCTCACCCTCTCCCCCGGCGGAGCCAGCGGAGAGGAGGCCTTTCCCGGCAGTCTCAAGTCCGTCGGCACCAGGAGTTGCGGAGTCAGCGACAGCAGGCGCGGCGGGGAGGAAGTGCGGGAGGCGGACGGTCAAGCGGGGATCGTCGGCGAGGACGGTGCCGCTGCCGGTGAGGATGGCCGAGCTGCGGGCGCGCCAGTGTTGCACGTCGGCGCGGGCGGCCGCGCCGGTGATCCATTGCGACCGGCCATTGGCCAGGGCCGTCCGGCCGTCCAGGCTCATGGCCTGCTTCAAGCGCAGCCAGGGGCGACCACGCTCGACGCGGCTGAAAAAGCCTGGATTCAGCTCGCGCGCGGGGGCGGCCAGCAAGCCGACCTCGACCTCGATACCGGCGCTGCGCAACATGGCAAAGCCGCGCCCGGCAATCTTTGGCGAGGGGTCCCCGGTTGCCGCGACCACCCGCGCCGCCCCGGCCTCGACCACGGCCAGCGCGCATGGCGGGGTGCGCCCATAGTGCGCGCACGGCTCCAGGGTCACATAGAGGGTGGCGCCGCGCGCGCGCGCGCCGGCCGCACGCAATGCCAGGACTTCGGCATGTGGCTCGCCAGCGTGCTGGTGCCAGCCGACACCGACCACCTCGGCGCCGTGGGCAATCACGCAGCCAACCCGCGGATTGGGCTGGGTCGTATACAGGCCGCGCCCGGCCAGGCGCAACGCATGCGCCATGTGCAGATGGTCCAGGGCGGAAAAGCCGGTCATGCGCCAACGGTCCCCGGCAGCGGATGGCCCGCGGCCTGGCGTCTCACTCCTTGTCACCCAGCAGCGGCAACTGCAAGCTCTCCAGGCCAGGCAGGTCACGCTCCAAACGCTCGATTTCCTCGCGGAACGCCTGCATGTCCTCGAACTTCCGGTACACCGAGGCGAAGCGTACGTAAGCCACGTGATCGAGCTGCTTCAGCTCGCGCATGACCAACTCGCCGACCTGGCGCGAGGACACTTCGCGTTCGGTGCCGCGGCGCAGGTCGTTGATGATGGCGAGTACGGCCGCGTCCACGGCATCGCCGCTGACCGGGCGCTTCTGCAACGCACGCTCAAACCCAACACGCAGCTTGTGCTCGTCGAACGCCTCGCGACGCTTGCCGCTCTTGACGATCGTCGGCAACTTGAGTTCGGCCGTCTCGAAGGTGTTGAAGCGCTCGCCGCAGCGCGGGCACTCGCGGCGACGGCGCACACTGCCGCCATCGTCGGCGAGGCGCGAGTCGATGACGCGGGTATCGTCGTGCTGGCAGAACGGGCAATGCATGGGTTACGGAAAGCGATGGTCGGGAATCGTGAGGCGGGGCAAGCACGCCGCTGCCCATCCCGCAATTTGCCCTGCCCTTAGCTCGACGAAACGGGTGCCCGAAATCGAGGATCGGCGGAAACACGCAACTGCCGACAGCGCGGCTTGACCGATTCCCCCGCCCCGATTCCCGCCTCGCTCAGCCATACACCGGGAACTTGTGGCACTGGGCGACGACCTTGTCGCGCACCCGCGCGGTCACGGCCTCGGCGCCCGCTGCATCGAGCACGTCACAGATCCACCCGGCCAGCTCGACCACGTCCGCCTCGCCATAGCCACGGGTGGTGACCGCAGGCGTGCCGATGCGCAGGCCGGAAGTGATGAACGGCTTTTGCGGGTCGTTCGGCACGGCGTTCTTGTTCACCGTGATGTGCGCCGCGCCCAGCATCGCCTCCGCGTCCTTGCCGGTGACACCGCGGCCGATGAGATCGAGCAGCATGAGATGGTCCTCGGTGCCGCCGGAGACGATCTTGTAGCCGCGCGCCATGAAGGTGCGGGCCATGGCCTTGGCGTTCTTCACCACCTGGGTCTGGTAGGCCTTGAACGCCGGCTCCAGCGCTTCCTTGAACGCCACCGCCTTGGCGGCGATGACGTGCATCAACGGCCCACCCTGGAGGCCAGGGAAGACAATGGACTGCAGCTTCTTCTCGATGTCCTCGGCGGCCTCACCCATGGCGGCGCGCGATGCCACGATGAAGCCGCCTCGTGGGCCGCGCAGCGTCTTGTGCGTGGTGGAGGTCACCACGTGCGCATGCGGCAGCGGGCTCGGATACACCCCGGCCGCGACCAGGCCGGCCACGTGCGCCATGTCCACGAACAGATAAGCACCCACCTTGTCGGCAATGGCGCGGAAGCGCGCCCAATCCATGACCTGCGAATACGCGCTGAAGCCGGCCACGATCATCTTCGGCTTGTGCTCGACGGCGAGGCGCTCGACCGCGTCGTAGTCCACCAGGCCGTGCTCGTTCACGCCGTACTGCACGGCGTGGAACAACTTTCCGGAAATGTTCGGCTTGGCGCCGTGGGTCAGGTGGCCGCCATGCGCGAGCGACATCCCGAGAATGGTGTCGCCGGGAGACAGCAGCGCGAAATACACCGCCTGGTTCGCCTGCGAGCCCGAATGCGGCTGCACGTTCGCGTAGTCGGCGCCGAACAATTGCTTGACGCGATCGATCGCCAGTTGCTCGGCGACATCGACGTGTTCGCAGCCGCCGTAGTAGCGATGCCCGGGATAGCCTTCGGCGTACTTGTTGGTGAGCTTGGAACCCTGCGCCTCCATCACGCGCGGGCTGGCATAGTTTTCCGAGGCGATCAGCTCGACGTGGTCTTCCTGGCGCCGGCCCTCGGCCGCGATCGCGGCAGCCAATTCGTCGTCGTAGCCGGCAATCTTGCACTCCCTGGAAAACATGTCGACCTCGATGCACCGCGCACAGGATGGAGCTTTGCAGTGTAGCTCCCGGGTGCTGCCGCGGCCAGCGCTGGCGCCGCTGCGCGCGCCAATCACCGCCCTCGGCCCGGCGCGTTCGCGGCCGCGACGAGGCACAACCAGCTATACTGCCCAGTTGGGTTTTCGACGCCGTGCGCCCAAGCCGGCGCACCCGTCCCACGGAGTCCCCATGCAATACATCTACACCATGAACGGGGTCAGCAAGATCGTCCCGCCCAAGCGCCACATCATCAAGGACATCTCGCTGTCGTTCTTCCCCGGCGCCAAGATCGGCCTGCTCGGCCTGAACGGCGCCGGCAAGTCCACCGTGCTGAAGATCATGGCCGGCGTGGATCCCGACTTCCAGGGCGAGGCGCGCCCGCAGCCGGGCATCAAGGTGGGCTACCTCGCCCAGGAGCCGCAGCTCGATCCCGAGCAGACCGTGCGCGAGGCGGTGGAGGAAGGCGTATCCGTGGTCCTCGACGCGCAAAAGCGCCTGGAGGAGGTCTACGCCGCCTACGCCGAGGACGGCGCCGACTTCGACGCACTGGCCAAGGAACAGGAGAAGCTGGAAGGCATCCTGGCCGCAAACGACGCCCATGCGCTGGAGCGCCAGCTGGAAGTGGCCGCCGACGCGCTGCGCCTGCCGCCGTGGGACGCCAAGATCGGGCCGCTCTCCGGTGGTGAGAAGCGCCGCGTGGCGCTGTGCCGCCTGCTGTTGTCCAAGCCCGACATGCTGCTGCTCGATGAGCCAACCAACCATCTCGACGCCGAATCGGTGGATTGGCTGGAGCAGTTCCTGCACGAGTATCCCGGCACCGTGGTGGCGGTCACCCATGACCGCTACTTCCTCGACAACGCCGCCGAGTGGATCCTGGAACTCGACCGCGGCCGCGGCATCCCGTGGAAGGGCAACTACTCCGAATGGCTGGAGCAGAAAGATGCGCGCCTGAAGCAGGAAGCGAACCAGGAGAAATCGCGGCAGAAGGCGATCGCCAAGGAGCTGGAGTGGGTACGCTCGGCGGCCAAGGGTCGCCAGTCCAAGGGCAAGGCGCGCCTCAACCGCTTCGAGGAACTCAACTCGGTCGAGTACCAGCAGCGCAACGAGACGAACGAGATCTTCATCCCGCCGGGCGAGCGCCTGGGCCAGGAGGTGATCGAGTTCAAGCACGTCAGCAAGTCGTTCGGCGACCGCCTGTTGATCGACGACCTCTCCTTCAAGGTGCCGCCGGGTGCCATCGTCGGCGTGATCGGCCCGAACGGCGCCGGCAAGTCCACCCTGATGAAGATGATCATCGGCAAGGAGCGACCCGACTCCGGCGAGGTGAAGATCGGCCATACGGTCAAGCTTGCCTACGTCGACCAGTCGCGCGGCATGCTCAACGACAAGAACAACGTGTGGCAGGAGATTTCGGGGGGGCTGGACATCCTCACCATCGGCAACTTCGAGATCCAGTCACGCGCCTACATTGGCCGCTTCAACTTCAAGGGCACCGACCAGCAGAAGATCGTGGGCAACCTCTCCGGCGGCGAACGCGGCCGCCTGCACCTGGCCAAGACCCTGCTGCAGGGCGGCAACGTCCTGCTGCTCGACGAGCCGTCCAACGACCTCGACGTGGAGACCCTGCGCGCGCTGGAAGACGCGATGCTGGAATTCCCAGGCTGCGCGATGGTGATCTCACACGACCGCTGGTTCCTCGACCGCATCGCCACCCACATCATTGCCTTCGAGGGCGACTCACACGTCGAATTCTTCCCTGGCAACTACAACGAGTACGAGGCCGACAAGAAGCGCCGCTTGGGCGAGGAAGGCGCGCGTCCGCAGCGCGTCAGGTACAAGAAGCTGGCCTGAGGCAAGGCCGGCTTTCGCATGACGGGAGACACCGATGCGCTTCATGCAAACCCTGCAAGATGCCTGGCGGCGCAATGATTCGCTGGTGTGCGTCGGGCTCGACCCCGATCCGGCGAAGTTTCCGGCACAGCTGGGCGACGCGCCCGATGCCGTCTTCACCTTCTGCAGCGCCATTGTCGACGCCACCGCCGACCTCGTGTGTGCGTTCAAGCCGCAGTTCGCGCACTTCGCCGCGCTGCGCGCCGAGGACACGCTGGAACGCCTGGTCGCGCACATCCATGCGCGGCATCCGGGCATCCCGGTCATCCTCGACGCCAAGCGCGGCGACATCGGCTCCACCGCGCAGCATTACGTGCGCGAGGCATTCGAGCGCTACCGCGCCGACGCGGTCACGGTGAATCCGTACCTCGGGCGCGATGCGGTGCAACCGTTCCTCGACCACGCCGACAAGGGTGTGATCATCCTGTGCCACACCTCGAACCCCGGCGCCAGCGACCTGCAGGACCTGCCGGTGACCGAAGCCGGCGCCGCGCCGCGCCCGCTCTACCAGCACCTGGCCGCCCGCATCGCGCGCGACTGGAATGCCAATGGCAACTGCGTGCTGGTGGTCGGCGCCACCTGGCCCGAGCAACTGGGTGAGGTACGCGCGATCGTGGGCCCGATGCCGCTGCTGGTGCCCGGCGTCGGCGCCCAGGGCGGCGACGTGGAAGCCGTGGTCCGCCAGGGCCAGACTGCCGGCGGCGAGGGCCTGATGATCAGTTCATCCCGCGCCATCCTCTACGCCGGCCATGGCGAGGATTTCGCCCAAGCCGCGCGCGCCGCCGCACGGCGATTGCGCGACACCATCAACCACTACCGCAACCATTGAACGTGCGTGCGGCGTGCGCTCAGGCTTCGGGCGCGAGCTCCGCTGGAAACAGCACGTCGGTGTAGCCGAACTTGGAGAAATCGGTGATGCGCGAGGGGTACAGGCGGCCGATCAGGTGGTCGCATTCGTGCTGCACGACGCGGGCGTGGAAACCCTCGGCGGCGCGGCCGATGCGCTCGCCATGCGGATCGATGCCTTCGTAGCGGATCATGCTGTAGCGGTTGATCGCGCCGCGCAGGCCGGGCACGGACAGGCATCCCTCCCAGCCTTCTTCCATGTCCTTGGACAGGGGAGTGACCACCGGGTTGAGCAGGATGGTGCGCGGTACCGCAAGCGCATCGGGGTAACGCTCGTTGCGCTCGAAGCCGAAGATCACCAGTTGCAGGTCGACGCCGATCTGCGGCGCGGCCAGGCCGACGCCATCGGCCGCTTCCATCGTCTCGAACATGTCGGCGATCAGGGCCTCGAGC